>NZ_LMSH01000001.1:0-3683 GCF_001428365.1 Arthrobacter sp. Soil763
GTGGGAGAGCCTCCAACCTGGTGGTTGGAGGCTCTCGACCTGAATGATGTTCCGGCGGTGACCTACTCTCCCACACCCTCCCGGGTGCAGTACCATCGGCGCTGTGGGTCTTAGCTTCCGGGTTCGGAATGGGACCGGGCGTTTCCCCCACGCTATGACCGCCGTAACCCTGTTACCCGWYCCAACCCCGTGGGGTGGTGGGAAGWCTTTGGTTACAACATGTGGTGTTGTATKTAGTTGTTTTGGTTCCTTGCAACGTGCCCGTGGCGGGTTTGTTGGTTGGGAACCACATAGTGGACGCAAGCAGTCTTGTTTCTCTTTTTRCCACCCGTTGGTTGGTAAACGCTTTTGAAGGCGCGTTTGCCAGGGGTGGTGTGTGGTGTAAGTTATCGGCCTATTAGTACCGGTCAGCTTCACGAGTCGTTAGTCCTCGCTTCCACATCCGGCCTATCAACCCAGTGGTCTGGCTGGGGGCCTCTCACACACAAGGTGTATGGAAATCTCATCTCGAAGCGAGCTTCCCGCTTAGATGCTTTCAGCGGTTATCCCATCCGAACGTAGCTAATCAGCGGTGCACTTGGCAGTACAACTGACACACCAGAGGTTCGTCCGTCCCGGTCCTCTCGTACTAAGGACAGCCCTTCTCAAATTTCCTGCGCGCGCAGCGGATAGGGACCGAACTGTCTCACGACGTTCTAAACCCAGCTCGCGTACCGCTTTAATGGGCGAACAGCCCAACCCTTGGGACCTACTCCAGCCCCAGGATGCGACGAGCCGACATCGAGGTGCCAAACCATGCCGTCGATATGGACTCTTGGGCAAGATCAGCCTGTTATCCCCGAGGTACCTTTTATCCGTTGAGCGACGGCCATTCCACAATGTACCGCCGGATCACTAGTCCCGACTTTCGTCCCTGCTCGAGATGTCTCTCTCACAGTCAAGCTCCCTTGTGCACTTACACTCGACACCTGATTGCCAACCAGGCTGAGGGAACCTTTGGGCGCCTCCGTTACTTTTTAGGAGGCAACCGCCCCAGTTAAACTACCCATCAGGCACTGTCCCTGACCCGGATTACGGGCCGAAGTTAGATGTCCAAAGTGACCAGAGTGGTATTTCAACGATGACTCCACCCGGACTGGCGTCCGGGTTTCAACGTCTCCCACCTATCCTACACAAGCCACTCCGAACACCAATACCAAACTATAGTAAAGGTCTCGGGGTCTTTCCGTCCTGCTGCGCGTAACGAGCATCTTTACTCGTACTGCAATTTCGCCGAGTTTATGGTTGAGACAGCGGGGAAGTCGTTACTCCATTCGTGCAGGTCGGAACTTACCCGACAAGGAATTTCGCTACCTTAGGATGGTTATAGTTACCACCGCCGTTTACTGGGGCTTAAATTCTCAGCTTCGCCTTGCGGCTAACCGGTCCTCTTAACCTTCCAGCACCGGGCAGGAGTCAGTCCGTATACATCGTCTTGCGACTTCGCACGGACCTGTGTTTTTAGTAAACAGTCGCTTCCCCCTGGTCTCTGCGGCCCCTGCACGCTCCGGACAGCGTGTGTCCATCACGATAGGGGCCCCCCTTCTCCCGAAGTTACGGGGGCATTTTGCCGAGTTCCTTAACCATAATTCTCTCGATCGCCTTAGTATTCTCTACCTGATCACCTGTGTCGGTTTGGGGTACGGGCGGCTAAAACCTCGCGTCGATGCTTTTCTCGGCAGCATAGGATCACCGGATCCCCCCGTACGGGGGTCCCATCGGGTCTCAGGCTTCATGAACGGCGGATTTGCCTACCGTTCGCCCTACATCCTTAGACCGGGGCAACCATCGCCCGGCCCGGCTACCTTCCTGCGTCACACCTGTTAATACGCTTGCCTCCCAGGATCAGGTCCCGCGCTCCACCAAAACCCTTCACCCACAAGGGGTGTCGGGCAGGTYTCGGGCGGTTAGTATCCCCTGTTCAGCATGGGCGGTTTTTCGCCGGTACGGGAATATCAACCCGTTGTCCATCGACTACGCCTGTCGGCCTCGCCTTAGGTCCCGACTTACCCAGGGCAGATTAGCTTGACCCTGGAACCCTTGATCATTCGGCGGACGGGTTTCTCACCCGTCTTTCGCTACTCATGCCTGCATTCTCACTCGTGTAGGCTCCACCGCTGGTTTCCACCGCGACTTCACTGCCCACACGACGCTCCCCTACCCATCCACACTCCTGAACCACGAAGGCTTGGATAAAATGTGAATGCCACAACTTCGGCGGTGTACTTGAGCCCCGCTACATTGTCGGCGCGGAATCACTTGACCAGTGAGCTATTACGCACTCTTTTAAGGATGGCTGCTTCTAAGCCAACCTCCTGGTTGTCTTCGCAACTCCACATCCTTTCCCACTTAGCACACGCTTAGGGGCCTTAGTTGGTGGTCTGGGCTGTTTCCCTCTCGACTATGAAGCTTATCCCCCACAGTCTCACTGCTGCGCTCTCACTTACCGGCATTCGGAGTTTGGCTGACGTCAGTAACCTTGTAGGGCCCATTAGCCATCCAGTAGCTCTACCTCCGGTAAGAAACACGCAACGCTGCACCTAAATGCATTTCGGGGAGAACCAGCTATCACGAAGTTTGATTGGCCTTTCACCCCTACCCACAGCTCATCCCCTCCATTTTCAACTGAAGTGGGTTCGGTCCTCCACGACGTCTTACCGTCGCTTCAACCTGGCCATGGGTAGATCACTTCGCTTCGGGTCTAGATCACGCCACTGCAACGCCCTGTTCAGACTCGCTTTCGCTACGGCTTCCCCACACGGGTTAACCTCGCGACGTAACACTAACTCGCAGGCTCATTCTTCAAAAGGCACGCCGTCACAACTACAAGGCTGCTCCGACGGATTGTAAGCACACGGTTTCAGGTACTGTTTCACTCCCCTCCCGGGGTACTTTTCACCTTTCCCTCACGGTACTGGTCCGCTATCGGTCATTAGGGAGTATTTAGGCTTATCAGGTGGTCCTGACAGATTCGCACGGGATTTCTCGGGCCCCGTGCTACTTGGGATACTTCCCAGGCGGCGTGACAGCATTACGGTTACGGGGCTCACACCCTCTCTGGCCGGCCTTTCAAGACCGTTCACCTATACCCACGCACTCACCTCACCAGTCCGGCAGAACTGGAACGGAAAGTCCCACAACCCCGACCATGCAACGCCCGCCGGCTATCACACATGGAACGGTTTAGCCTGATCCGCGTTCGCTCGCCACTACTAACGGAATCACTATTGTTTTCTCTTCCTGCGGGTACTGAGATGTTTCACTTCCCCGCGTTCCCTCCACGCACCCTATGTGTTCAGATGCGGGTCACCAGATCACTCGCGCGTCTGGCGGGGTTTCCCCATTCGGACACCCTGGGATCACAGTCCGGTTATCGACTCCCCCAGGCTTATCGCAGATTCCTACGTCCTTCTTCGGCTCCTAATGCCAAGGCATCCACCGTGTGCTCTTAAAAACTTGACCACAAAGATCAAGGAGTAATTTCGAGAAAACCATGGAACCGGACCGCAACCAACCACCACCCAARGGCGGCAGCACAATCACGGATCAGATCCAGGTTCATATTTCTTGGAAATTGCTTCTTATAAAAGATGCTCGCGTCCACTATGTAGTTCTCAAACAACAACCCCGTACCACACACCCCA
>NZ_LMSH01000001.1:3787-758157 GCF_001428365.1 Arthrobacter sp. Soil763
CGTACTCCTGACAACACCACCACACAAACACWCRGGCTTGGCRGGGTTGTTGTAGGTGCTCCTTAGAAAGGAGGTGATCCAGCCGCACCTTCCGGTACGGCTACCTTGTTACGACTTAGTCCCAATCGCCAGTCCCACCTTCGACAGCTCCCTCCCACAAGGGGTTAGGCCACCGGCTTCGGGTGTTACCAACTTTCGTGACTTGACGGGCGGTGTGTACAAGGCCCGGGAACGTATTCACCGCAGCGTTGCTGATCTGCGATTACTAGCGACTCCGACTTCATGGGGTCGAGTTGCAGACCCCAATCCGAACTGAGACCGGCTTTTTGGGATTAGCTCCACCTCACAGTATCGCAACCCTTTGTACCGGCCATTGTAGCATGCGTGAAGCCCAAGACATAAGGGGCATGATGATTTGACGTCGTCCCCACCTTCCTCCGAGTTGACCCCGGCAGTCTCCCATGAGTCCCCGCCATAACGCGCTGGCAACATGGAACGAGGGTTGCGCTCGTTGCGGGACTTAACCCAACATCTCACGACACGAGCTGACGACAACCATGCACCACCTGTAAACCGGCCACAAGTGGGGGACCTGTTTCCAGGTCTTACCGGTTCATGTCAAGCCTTGGTAAGGTTCTTCGCGTTGCATCGAATTAATCCGCATGCTCCGCCGCTTGTGCGGGCCCCCGTCAATTCCTTTGAGTTTTAGCCTTGCGGCCGTACTCCCCAGGCGGGGCACTTAATGCGTTAGCTACGGCGCGGAAAACGTGGAATGTCCCCCACACCTAGTGCCCAACGTTTACGGCATGGACTACCAGGGTATCTAATCCTGTTCGCTCCCCATGCTTTCGCTCCTCAGCGTCAGTTAATGCCCAGAGACCTGCCTTCGCCATCGGTGTTCCTCCTGATATCTGCGCATTTCACCGCTACACCAGGAATTCCAGTCTCCCCTACATCACTCTAGTCTGCCCGTACCCACCGCAGATCCGGAGTTGAGCCCCGGACTTTCACGGCAGACGCGACAAACCGCCTACGAGCTCTTTACGCCCAATAATTCCGGATAACGCTTGCGCCCTACGTATTACCGCGGCTGCTGGCACGTAGTTAGCCGGCGCTTCTTCTGCAGGTACCGTCACTTTCGCTTCTTCCCTACTGAAAGAGGTTTACAACCCGAAGGCCGTCATCCCTCACGCGGCGTCGCTGCATCAGGCTTCCGCCCATTGTGCAATATTCCCCACTGCTGCCTCCCGTAGGAGTCTGGGCCGTGTCTCAGTCCCAGTGTGGCCGGTCACCCTCTCAGGCCGGCTACCCGTCGTCGCCTTGGTGAGCCATTACCTCACCAACAAGCTGATAGGCCGCGAGTCCATCCAAAACCACAAAAGCTTTCCACCCCCCACCATGCGATGAGGAGTCATATCCGGTATTAGACCCAGTTTCCCAGGCTTATCCCAGAGTTAAGGGCAGGTTACTCACGTGTTACTCACCCGTTCGCCACTAATCCCCGGTGCAAGCACCGGATCATCGTTCGACTTGCATGTGTTAAGCACGCCGCCAGCGTTCATCCTGAGCCAGGATCAAACTCTCCGTTGAAAACAAACAGACTTGCATGTGTTAAGCAC
This sequence comes from Arthrobacter sp. Soil763, assembly GCF_001428365.1. Lineage (GTDB taxonomy): Bacteria > Actinomycetota > Actinomycetes > Actinomycetales > Micrococcaceae > Arthrobacter. The sequence goes on from NZ_LMSH01000001.1 coordinate 5,407, forward strand.
GCCGCCAGCGTTCATCCTGAGCCAGGATCAAACTCTCCGTTGAAAACAAACAGACACAGCACCCGCACCCGGGAAAACGGGAACRAAGCRCTGCACAAAATTTGAAACCAGCTGTAAAAACCATGCCATCCACGGGGTGGACAACACAGCCAAAACAACCAATCAATAAAACAATTGGTATCAACAAACTTGGCACACTATTGAGTTCTCAAACAACAGACACACCCGGCACCACCACAACCCAACCAAGGGGTCCCGGCTCGCTCCGGAGCAACTTKTCAAACTTACCCGCGCGCTTCGCCCTAGTCAAATCAGCGTTTTCGACTCAGTCTTCGAGAGGCTTTTTGTCTTTTCAGCGGATCATCTCCGGGGAGCAGCGCGGAAATAAACTGTACCACCACTCGGCCGCGGTGACAAAGCCGCCCTGGTGCGGGGCCCTCTTGGAGAGAAGTCTGGACCCCGGCCGGGCAGCGAAAAGGCCCGGAACCGCGCGGATTCCGGGCCCTTCCGGAGCGGCCGGCGGTTAGTCGGCGGCCCTGAAGTAGGCTGCGCCGAGCGGGGGCAGCGTCACGGTTAGCATGGCGGGCTGGCCGTCCACACCGCCGTCGGACGCTGTCAGCGTGCCGCCGTTCAGTACGCCAGAGCCGCCGTACGCGGGGTCGTCGGTGTTCAGCACTTCCTGCCACGCACCGGCGGCCGGCACACCGAGCCGGAAGTCATGGTGCGGGGCGCCGGAGAAGTTGAACACGCACACCAGTTCATCACCGTCCGCACCGCGGCGGATGAAGCTGAGGACGTTGCGGTCCGCATCGCCGCCGTTGATCCACTGGAAGCCGTCGGGATCGTTGTCCCGCTCGTACAGGGCCGGGGTGGAGCGGTACAGCTCGTTCAGGTCCTTGGTCAGCAGCTGCACGCCGCGGTGGGCGGGGATGTCCGCCAGCCACCAGTCCAGGCCGTATTGTTCGGACCATTCGGCTTCCTGGCCGAACTCGGTGCCCATGAAAATGAGCTGCTTGCCCGGGTGCGCCCACTGGTAGCCGAGGAACGCCCGCAGGTTCGCCAGCTGCTGCCACCGGTCCCCGGGCATCTTGCGCAGCATCGATCCCTTGCCATGGACAACCTCATCGTGGCTGATCGGCAGCAGGAAGTTCTCCGTGTAGGCGTAGACCATCGAGAAGGTGATGGTGCCGTGGTGCCATTTGCGGTTGTACGGGTCCTCGGCCATGTACTTGAGCGAATCGTGCATCCAGCCCATGTTCCACTTGATCCCGAAGCCCAGGCCGCCCTGGCTGGTGGGCGCGGTGACCCCGGGGAACGCGGTGGACTCCTCGGCGATCATGACCGCGCCGGGGTGCGTCTTGTAGACCGTGGCGTTGACCTCCTGCAGGAAGGAGATCGCCTCGAGGTTTTCGCGGCCGCCGAAGCGGTTGGGCCGCCACTGGCCCTCCTCGCGGGAGTAGTCCAGGTACAGCATCGAGGCGACCGCATCAACGCGCAGCCCGTCGATGTGGAACTCCTCGAGCCAGTACAGGGCGTTGGCGACCAGGAAGTTGCGCACCTCGCGGCGGCCGAAGTCGAAGATCAGCGTGCCCCAGTCGGGGTGCTCGCCCAGGGCCGGGTCGGAGTGCTCGTACAGCGGTTCGCCGTCGAACTGGGCCAGGGCCCAGGCGTCCTTCGGGAAGTGTGCCGGCACCCAGTCCAGCAACACGCCGATCCCGGCCTGGTGCAGCTCGTCCACCAGGTACCGGAATTCGTCGGGATGCCCGAAGCGGGAGGTCGGCGCGAAGTAGGAGGTGACCTGGTAGCCCCAGGAGCCGCCGAACGGATGCTCCGCGACCGGCATGAATTCGACATGGCTGAAGCCGAGCCACTTCACGTACTCGACCAGTTCCTTGGCCAGTTGGCGGTAGTCAAGGCCAAGCCGCCAGGATCCGAGGTGGACCTCGTAGACGCTCATCGGGGCGTTGTGCGGATCCCGAGCCTCCCGCGCCTGCATCCATTCGGCGTCTTTGAAGGCGTAGGAGGGTTCCACCACCCGGGAGGCGGTCAGCGGCGGAACTTCGGTGCCGAACGCCAGCGGGTCGGCCTTTTCCACCCAGTGGCCCTGCCGGGTCCGGATCTCAAATTTGTAGCACGCCCCTGCTACAACCCCGGGGATGAACAGTTCCCAGACCCCGGAGGAGCCGAGGGAGCGCATCGAGAATTCCCGGCCGTCCCAGCCGTTGAAGTCGCCCTTGATCCGGACGGCCTGCGCGTTCGGGGCCCAGACGGCGAAGGACACGCCGTCGACGTCGCCGAGGGATGACTTGTAGTGCCGCACGTGCGCGCCCAGCACATCCCAGAGGCGCTCGTGGCGTCCCTCGCCGATCAGGTGCAGGTCGATTTCACCGACCGTGGGCAGGTAGCGGTAGGGGTCGTCGGCGCGCTGCGGCGCCTGCCCCTCGTAGCTGACCTCGAGCCGGTAGTCGGGGACGTGTCCCGACTCCACCGGTTCCAGCACGGCGACCCAGACGCCGTGGGCTTCGTGGGTCATCGGGACGGTGCCGGCGGAGGTGGCGACCGAGACGGCTTCGGCGAGGTGCTTGACGGTGCGGATGGTGACATGGCCGTAGTCGTCCAGGTGGGCGCCGAGGACCGAGTGCGGCGCGTGGTGTTCCCCTGCGGCGATGCGGCCGAGGGTGGCTCCGTCGACGGGAAGCGGGGCTCCGGGTCGATCGGTACGTGCTGATCCTGTCATTTTGTTACCTTCCGGTGCGGCTTCGGCAGGAACGCCGGAGTCTGTACTGCCGAGGAGACGACGGGACGCATTCACCGGGATGGCGAGCCAGTCCGGCCGGTTCCGTAGTTCGTAAACAACTTCGTAAAGGGCTTTGTCCAGCCACAGGGCCACGAAGAGCGGCGAGTCGCGGTCGATCGTGCCGGGGGTGACTTCCGCGTAGCCGGCCAGGAAGGCCTCCGCGCAGTCGTCCACCCAGCCTGCGGGGACCACCGCGGCCGCGGCCGCCGGGGACGCCGTGCCGCTGTGTTCGCGGACCGCCGCGCCGGCGGCGTAGTCGAAGGACCGGAGCATGCCGACGACGTCGCGCAGCGGCACGTCGGGGAAGTTGCGTTCGGAGATCGGCCGCAGCGGCTCCCCCTCGAAGTCGAGGATGGCCCAGCGGGCGGGCGCCCCGGGAGCGCCGGGGACCTGCAGGATCTGGCCCAGGTGCAGGTCACCGTGGATCCGCTGCAGCGGCCCCGCCCCGCTGCCTTTGAGCCGGGCGAGCAGCGCGTCGAGTTCGGCGTCAAACGGCCCGACGGCGGCGCCGGCCTCCGCCCAGGACTGGCGGACACGCTGGGCGACGCCGGAGGCGATGTCCCGGCCCGGGACGGCCTCCTCGGCGGTGCCCAGGGCCTCGGCGAGGCGGCGGTGGACGGTGGCGGTCGCGGCGCCCAGGGCCCGCGCCTCGGCGGTGAAATCGGTGCCGGTGCTGGCCGCGTCGACGGCGAGGCGCCAGGCGTCCAGCCCGCCGGCCAGGAACTCGTGCGCGACGGCGAGCTCGCCGCGCGCGGTCTGCCCGGCTCCCCCGCTGTCCGGTCCGGTCCACTCGCCGGTGACCCAGCCGAGGGTTGCCGGGACCTCCGCGGTGCGGCCGGAGGTCAGCGCGGCACCGATCTCGACCTCGGGGTTCTGCCCCTCGGAGAGCACCCGGAAGAACTTCAGGATCGCCGCGGAGTCGCCGTCGTCGACAATCACCGAACTGTTGGACTGCTCACCGGAGAGCACCCGGACCTTGCCGGTCGCGAAGGGCAGCCGGTAGCCGGAGGGCACCAAGTGCCCGCTCGCCGCGGCGTCGGCGGTGGAGCCGCCGGTGCGCATGAGCTCAAGCCAGGCCGCGATGAACGCCGGGTCGTGGACGCCGTCGTAGATCCAGCCGTGCGCCCCGTCCGAGCCGTCCGCCGGGATCTCCCCGAGCAGGGCCGCGCCCGCCCCGGCGATCGGCAGGGTGCGGGCGCTGAGCGGGATCTGCACGACGTCGGTGCGGCTGCCGTCGGCGGTCGGGTAGGTCACCGCCAGGAGCAGGACCTCCAGACGCGCACCGGTGTCCGGCGCCCCGCCCAGCTGCACCAGGCCCACGGGCTCGAAGCTGAAGTGGGCGCTCTTGACGGGGAACCAGCGTTGCCGCGGCAGCCAGCTGCGCAGCAGGGAATCCAGCGCGGGGGAAAGGTTCGGTCGGGTCATTTCAGCCTTCGATGGACAGGATAGGCATCGCCTGGGTGTGCGGGGAGGCCGGGTTGGAGCCGGCCGAGCGGACGCGCAGCCAGAAGAAGTCGTGGCTGCCCAGGGTCAGGGTGAGGGTGCCGTCGTCGGCGATGCCGGGGAACGGCTGCCCGCCGAAGACGTCGCGCAGCCCGCGGCCGGCGTACTGCGGGACCCGCAGCGTGGTGGCCACCGGGTGCTGGGAGAGGTTGAACGCGCACAGGATGGTCTCCGGCTCCTCCCCTGCGGCGTTGCCTGCCGGCAGTTCGCGCAGGTAGGCCAGGACGACGTCGTGGTCCGCCTCGACGTGCTGGAAGGAACCGAGCCCGAACGCCGGGTGGTTCTTGCGCACGCTGAGGATTTGCCGGGTCCAGCGCAGCAGCGACCCCGAGTGGGCGGCCTCGGCCTCGACGTTGGCCATGCTGTAGTTGTAGACCAGCGACTGGATGACCGGGAGGTAGAGCTTGCCCGGGTCGGCGTTGGAGAACCCGGCGTTGCGGTCCGGGTTCCACTGCATCGGCGTGCGGACCGCATCGCGGTCCTCGAGCCAGATGTTGTCGCCCATGCCGATCTCGTCGCCGTAGTACAGGAACGGGCTGCCCGGCAGCGAGAGCAGCAGGGCGTTGATCAGTTCGATCTCCGACCGCGAGTTATCCAGCAGCGGCGCCAGCCGGCGGCGGATGCCGATGTTGGCCCGCATGCGCGGGTCCGGCGCGTACCAGCCGAGCATCGCGGCGCGCTCGTCGGCGGTGACCATCTCCAAGGTCAGCTCGTCATGGTTGCGCAGGAACGTCCCCCACTGGGCCCCTTCGGGGATGGCAGGGGTGTCCTTCATCGTCTCGATGATGGGCGCGGCCTTCTGGTCACGCAGGGCGTAGTAAAGCCGCGGCATGATCGGGAAGTGGAAGGCCATGTGGCATTCCGGCTCTTCCTCGGTGCCGAAGTACTCCACGACCTCGACCGGGGGCTGGTTGGCTTCGGCGATGATGACGCGGCCCGGGTAGCTCTCGTCGACCATCTTCCGCAGCTGGCGCAGGAACTCGTGCGTCGCGGGCAGGTTCTCGCAGTTGGTGCCTTCCTCCTCGTACAGGTACGGGATGGCGTCGGCACGGAAACCGTCGATGCCCTGGTCCAGCCAGAACCGCACGACGTCGAACAGGGCGTCGATCACCTTCGGATTCTCGAAGTTCAGGTCGGGCTGGTGGCTGAAGAAGCGGTGCCAGAAGAACTGGCGGCGGATCGGGTCGAAGGTCCAGTTGGATTCCTCGGTGTCCACGAAGATGATGCGGGCGTCCTGATACTTCTCGTCCGTGTCGCTCCAGACATAGAAGTCGCCGAACGGGCCGTCCGGGTCCTTGCGGGACTCCTGGAACCAGGGGTGCTGGTCCGAGGTGTGGTTCAGCGGCAGGTCGATGATGACGCGGACGCCCCGGGCGTGCGCTTCGGCGACGAGCCGCTTGAAGTCGCTGATCGTGCCGAATTCGTCCAGCACCGAGTTGTAGTCGGAGATGTCGTAGCCGCCGTCGCGCAGCGGGGACTGGAAGAAGGGCGGCAGCCAGAGGCAGTCGACGCCGAGCCACTGCAGGTAGTCCAGCTTTTCGATCAGGCCGTGGAAGTCGCCGGAGCCGTCACCGTTTCCGTCCGCGAAGCCGCGGACCAGCACCTCGTAGAACACCGCCTTGCGGTACCAGTGCGGGTCGTGCTGGAGCCCGGGGGCATTCAATTCGAAGGTGCCCTTCGGGGTGAAGTGATGGCTGGGGTTGCTCGGGCTGAAACTCACTGGCTGCTACCTCCGGATGCTCAGGATGTGGGCGGGCTCGACGTGCGCATCGAGGCGGACGTAGTTGTACTCGCCCCACTCCCAGCTTTCGCCGGTGAGCAGGTCATCGACGATGAAACCGCCGTTGTGCGTCAGGTCCGCCGGGTCCAGATGCAGGGCGGGCAGGTCCAGGGACACCGTGCTCTCCCGGGTGCTGTGCGGATCCACGTTCACCACGATGATCACGGTGTCCTTGGAGCCGTCCGGCAGGGTCTTGTGCTTGGAATACACCACGGTGGCGTCGTCGGTGCTCTGGTGCAGCGTGAGGTTCTGCAGGTCGCCGAGGGCCGGGTGGGCGCGCCGGATCTCGTTCAGCCGGGTCAGGTACGGGGCGAGAGTGCGGCCGGATTCGGCCGCGGCATCCCAATCGCGGGCCTTGTATTCGAACTTCTCGTTGTCGATGTACTCCTCGGCCCCGGGCCGGGCGACGTGCTCGTAGAGTTCGTAGCCGGCGTACACGCCCCAGATCGGGCTGGCCGTCGCCGCGAGCGTGGCGCGGATCTTGAACGCGGCCGGGCCACCGAACTGGAGGTATTCGGTGAGGATGTCCGGGGTGTTGACGAAGAAGTTGGGCCGGAAGTAGGCCGGCGATTCGTGGCTGACCTCCTGGAAGTACTCCTCCAGCTCCTTCTTGGTGTTCCGCCAGGTGAAGTAGGTGTAGGACTGCTGGAACCCGGCCCGGCCGAGCGCGTGCATCATGGCCGGCCGGGTGAACGCCTCGGCGAGGAACACGACGTCGGGGTGCTTCTTGTTCACCTTCGCGATCAGCCATTCCCAGAACCACACCGGCTTGGTGTGCGGGTTGTCGACGCGGAAGACCTTGACGCCGTGGCTGACCCAGAGCAGGACGATCCGCAGGATCTCGTTGGACAGACCCGCCGGGTCGTTGTCGAAGTTCAGCGGGAAGATGTCCTGGTACTTCTTCGGCGGGTTTTCGGCGTACGCGATGCTGCCGTCCACCCGGGTGGTGAACCATTCGGGGTGGCTCTGCACCCAGGGGTGGTCCGGGGCGGCCTGCAGGGCCAGGTCCAGGGCCACCTCGAGGCCGAGTTCGCCGGCGCGGGCCACGAAAGCGTCGAAGTCCTCGAAGGTGCCCAGGTCCGGGTGGATGGCGTCGTGGCCGCCCTCCTTGGCGCCGATCGCCCAGGGCGAGCCGGGGTCGTGCGGGCCGGCCAGCAGGGTGTTGTTCGGGCCCTTGCGGTGCTGGGTGCCGATCGGGTGGATCGGGGGCATGTAGATGATGTCGAAGCCCATCGCGGCGACGGCGTCGAGGCGCTTGGCGGCGGTGCGGAACGTTCCGGAGGTCCACTCGCCGGTCTCGTGGTTGCGGACGGCACCCTCGGAGCGGGGGAAGAATTCGTACCAGGCACCCCGGCCGGCCAGTTCGCGCTCCACCAGCAGCGGATAGGGTTCCGTGGCGGTCACCAGTTCACGGATCGGCTGCCGGGCGACGACGGCGGCGACCTCGGCGCTGAAGCCGGCGGCGAGGCGTTCCTCGGGCGTCTTGGAGGCGTCGGAGAGCCCGACGACGGCGATCCGCAGGGTCCGCCGGTCCGCGGAGGGCCGGGTGGTGTCTTCCGACGCCTCGGTCAGCAGGGCGGCGCCCTCGGCGAGCATCAGGTCGACGTCGATGCCCGCTTCGATCTTCACCTCGGCGTTGTGGTGCCAGGTGCCGTAACGGTCGTGCCAGGCTTCGATGACGAAGGACCACTTGCCGGTCCCGGACGGGGTGAGCTGGCCTTCCCAGCGGTCGGTTCCCATGCCGCGGTCACCGCGCGGGGGTGCGAGCCGGATCCGCTGGCGTTCCTTGCCGCGCGGGTCCAGGAGCACCGCGCTGACGCCGAGCATGTCGTGGCCCTCACGGAACGCGGTGGCCCCGACGACGATGCTCTCGCCGACGACTGCCTTGGCGGGGAATTTTCCGTCCTCGACCGCGGGCTGCACCGCGGTGATGGGAAATCTGCCGAATTTGAGGCCCTCCGTGATCAGGGCCTTCGGCTTTTGCTTGGATACGGCACTGGTTCGCGAGTTAGTCGTCACAGCCTCGACGTTATCTACAAATCGCACAGAATGCTAAGGTCACGCAGTTTTTTGGGCCAATCCTGAGGTCCTTCCGACATTTACCGGAAAGAAAGCCAAAGCGGTTCCGGGGCCCTGAGTTGTCCGTTAGTGTTTCGCTCGTGAAGGCTATCCGCAGATTTACCGTCCGAACCGTTCTTCCCGAATCGATCCGACCCCTGGCGCGGCTCGCCACCAACCTTCGCTGGTCGTGGCACCTGCCGACGCGGGAACTGTTCGAGCAGCTGAACCCGGCCGTCTGGGCCGAAAGCGCGCAGGACCCGGTGACCTTCCTCGGCCTGGTCAGCCGCGAGGAGCTGCAGCGGCTCGCAGCGGACCAGGACGTGGTGCGCCGCGTCCACGCCGCCGCCGACGAGCTGGACCGGTACCTGGAGGAGCCCCGCTGGTACCAGAGCCTGGGCGAGGACGCGCCCCGGTGCATCGCCTATTTCTCCCCCGAGTTCGGCATCACGGAGGTGCTGCCGCAGTACTCCGGCGGGCTCGGCATCCTCGCCGGCGATCACCTGAAGGCGGCCTCCGACCTCGGCGTACCGCTGATCGGCGTCGGGCTGCTCTACCAGGCCGGCTATTTCAAACAATCTCTGTCCCGCGATGCCTGGCAGCAGGAGACCTATCCGGTCCTGGACCCCGACGGCCTCCCGCTGACCCTGCTCCGCGAGCCGTCCCCGGACGGGAACGGCCGTCCCGTGCAGATTTCCCTGCCGCTCCCCCACGGCCGGCGCCTGCTGGCGCACGTCTGGCGGGCCGACGTCGGGCGCGTCCCGCTGCTGCTGTTGGACTCCAACGTCGCGGGCAACGACGACGCCGCGCGCGGCATCACCGACCGGCTGTACGGCGGCGGCGGCGACCACCGGCTGCAGCAGGAGCTCCTGCTGGGCATGGGCGGGGTGAAAGCGCTGCGGGCCTTCCAGCGGCTGGCCGGCGTCCCGGCGCCGGAGGTGTTCCACACCAACGAGGGCCACGCCGGCTTCCTCGGCGTCGAGCGCATCCAGGAACTGATGTCCGGGGAGAACCCGCTCAGCTGGGAGGAGGCGCTGACGGCGGGACGCGCGTCCACCGTGTTCACCACCCACACCCCGGTCCCGGCCGGCATCGACCGCTTCGAGACCTCCCAGATCGAGCATTTCTTCACCGCCGGGCTGGCCCCGGATGTGCCGGTCGCGAAGATCCTGGACCTGGGCCGGGAAGACTTCGCGGACGGCAATCCGTTCGTATTCAACATGGCGGTGATGGGGCTGCGGCTGGCGCAGCGGGCCAACGGCGTCGCCAAGCTGCACGGCGTTGTCTCCCGCGGCATGTTCTCCGCGCTCTGGCCCGGGTTCGACCACTCCGAGGTGCCCATCACCTCGGTCACCAACGGCGTGCACGTGCCCACCTGGGTTGATCCCCGGGTCTCCCAGCTGGCGCGCGGACAGTTCGGTTCCGACGCCGAGACCGAGGGCCGCTGGGACCTGGCCTATAACGTCAGCGACGAGGCCATCTGGGCGCTCCGCCGCGAGATGCGCCTGTCTTTGGTTGAGGACGTCCGGCGCCGGCTCCGGGCCGCATGGAAGAAGCGCGGCGCGGCCGACGCCGAGCTGTCCTGGACGGATTCGGTCCTCGACCCGGACGTCCTGACCATCGGCTTCGCCCGCCGGGTGCCGACCTACAAGCGCCTGACGCTGATGCTGCGCGACCCGGAACGGCTCCGGGCCCTGCTGCTGCACAAGACCCACCCGATCCAGCTGGTGATCGCCGGCAAGTCCCACCCGGCGGACGACGCCGGCAAGAAGATGATCCAGGACCTGGTCCGGTTCACCGACGACCCGGCGGTCCGGCACCGGATCGCGTTCCTGCCCAACTACGACATCGCCATGGCGCGGACCCTCTTCCCGGGCTGCGACGTCTGGCTGAACAACCCGCTCCGCCCGCTGGAGGCCTGCGGAACCTCGGGGATGAAGGCGGCCCTGAACGGGTCGCTGAACCTCTCGGTGCTGGACGGCTGGTGGGATGAGATGTACGACGGCGAGAACGGCTGGGCGATCCCGACGGCCAACAACGACGCCTCCTCCGAAGAGCGCGACGACATTGAGGCCGCGGCGCTGTACGAGCTGCTGGAAACCCAGGTGGCGCCGAAGTTCTACGGCCTCACGGTCTCCGACGGCGCCGGCGCCGCGGGGCCCTCGGAGTCCGGGCCGCAGACCGTCCCCACGCACTGGGTCTCGATGATCAAGCACACCATGGCGCACCTTGGCCCGGCCGTGTCCGCGGACCGGATGTTGAAGGACTACGTCAACGTTCTCTACCGGCCCGCCGCCGAGGCCGGACGGCACGCCTCCGCCGGCAACTATGCCGAAGCCAAGGCCTTGGCCGCCTGGTGCGCCCGGGTCCGCGCGGCGTGGCCCCAGATCCAGGTGGAGCACGTGGACTCCGTGGGCGTCTCGGAGGACCCGCAGATCGGCGACGACCTGCAGGTGAACGCCTACGTGGCGCTGCACGAGCTGCCGCCCGAGGACGTGGCCGTGGAGGTGGCGTTCGGCCGGGCCGAGGACAGCGACGAACTGACCGATGTGACCGTGCTGGAGTTGAAGAACGTCGAGGACCTGGGCAAGGGCCGGTACCTCTTCAGCGGCACCCTGGTGATCGACCGCTCCGGCTCCTTCGGCTACACCGTCCGGGTGCTGCCGAAGCACGAGGGGTTGGCGTCGAAGGCCGAACTGGGCCTGATCGTCAACGCCTGAGCCTGACCGGCGTTTGCTCCGTCGTTTTGGTGACGCCGCGAAGCGGCCATGCTCCGCGTGCTCGCTCGTTCCTCCCCACCGTCTCCCTAACCTCGCAAGCTCGGCCAGGGAACCCTGACGGCGGGGGCCCAGCTTAGACGCACGCTTCCGGATGGCCTGTTCGCGGAGCCGTCGGAGGTCTTGGGGTTAGAGGCAGACTGTGATGACGGTCAGGTCTGTGCCGGCGTAGCTTTCGGCGTCTTGGAGGATTTCGCAGATGAGGCCGAAGGCGCGGTCGCTGCGGAAGGTGGGCGGGACCTGCCAGATGACGGTGGCCGGCCGTCCGTCGTCGGCTGCGGCATCGGCGAAGTCGTGCAGGGCGTCGTTCAGGGCGTCGAGGTTGATGCCGTAGTGTTCCGGGAACTCCAGAACATCGCCGAAGGCGGCCAGGACCGACTTTTTTGATTCGGCGGCCGGAATTATCAGGACGCGGCGGCCGGCGTCGTGCGCCTGGTCGCGCAGTTCCTCGAGCGTCCAGGTGTCAGCGGCGAATATTTTCATGGGTCCCTACTTGCCTTCGGCGATGAATTTGAACGAATTGTAATGATCGGCGGTGTAGTACTTTTCGCCGCCGGCGCCCGTGACGATCCGGCGCGCGCCGCGGTCCGACTCCCCCGGTGTCGGGACGGTGAATTCGCGGTAATAGCCGGAGGATTTCCGCGGCAGAATACGCTCGAAGTTGCTGAACACGGCGTTGTCCCGGGCATACGGGTACGGTCCGCCGCGGGCGATGAGGACCAGGACCCGCCGGGCCTCGGACGGCAGTGCCGACGCCTTGATCTCCGGCAATCCGGACGGGTTGGCGACGCCCGGGGCCCGCGGTGCGGTTGTCGGCGCGGCTGTGCGGGCGGTCGGGCTGCCGGCAACGGGGCTGCTGGTGGTCGCCGGGCTTGCGGGCGACGGGCCGGTCCCGGCCTGGGGCAGACCGCCCAGGACGAACACCAGGACCACCAGCCCCAGCAGCGCGGCGAGCGTCGCGAGGAGCCCTCGGGTCTTCATGCGTGGTCCTTCCGGGCCGCTAAACGCGGTAGATGTTGATGCTGTTGGCCTGGACCACGTCCCGCTCCCCGGCGGCGATGCGGACACCCTGGCGGCGGTCATGCAGTTCCGAGGTGGTCAGCCGCAGCTCGTACAGCCGGTGCGCGCCGCCGTCGTCCGCGGGGATGAGCGGAAGGGTGACCTTGACGTCGTCGGCGCCGCCGTTGACCACCACGAGCCCGTCGATGCGCCCGTCGTCGGAGCCCAGCAGGAGCTGGACCACCCGGTGGCCCGGGTCCTGCCAGCGTTCCCCGGACATGGGGGCGCCGTCCGCGTCGAACCAGTGGAAGTAGGACTGCCGGTCCCGGGCCGGGTAATCGTGCGGCTGGGCGGCCAGGAATTCCTTACGGAGCCGGATCACGCGTTTGGTGGTGCGCAGCATGCCGTGGGATTCCGGGGTGCTGGTCCAGTCGATCCAGGTGATGGGGTTGTCCTGGCAGTAGGCGTTGTTGTTTCCCTGCTGGCTGCGGCCCACCTCGTCCCCGGCAGTAATCATGGGCACGCCCTGGGAGATCATCAGCGAGGCCATCAGGTTGCGGCTGGTCTGGGCGCGCCGGGCGAGGATTTCCTCGTCCTCGGTGCGGCCCTCGAAGCCGTGGTTGTAGCTGCGGTTGTCGCCGTGGCCGTCGCGGTTCTGTTCCCCGTTCGCCTCGTTGTGCTTGCGGTCGTAGGCCACCAGGTCGGCCAGGGTGAAGCCGTCGTGCGCGGTGATGAAATTGACCGAGGCCAGCCGGCTCCGGCCGGAGGGTTCGAAGAGGCTGGCCGACCCGGACAGCGCGTCCGCGAGCCGCGCCACCGACCCGCCCTGGCCGCCCGCGTCGATCGCGGCCCTGTCCGCAAGCCAGAAGGTGCGGACGGCATCGCGGAAATGGTCGTTCCAGTCCACCCAGCCCGCGGGAAAGCGGCCGGTCTGCCAGCCCCCGTAGCCGATGTCCCACGGCTCGGCGATGAGCTTGGTCTCCGAAAGGACCGGGTCCGCGGCGACGGCCACCAGGAACGGGTGCCGCGGGTCGAACTCGTTGTTGGCGTTGCGGCACAGCGTGACGGCGAGGTCGAAGCGGAACCCGTCGATATGGAACTCATTGACCCAGTAGCGCAGGGAATCGAGCACCAGCTGAACCACGCGCGGTTCGCCGAAGTTCAGCGAATTGCCGCAACCGGTGGTGTCCACGTACTTCCCGTGGCCGTCGTGGCGGTAGTACTGCTGGTCGCCCAGGCCGCGGAAGCTCAGCGTCGGGCCGTCGGAGCCGCCCTCGGCGGTGTGGTTGTAGACGACATCGAGGATCACCTCGAGCCCCGCGGCGTGCAGCAGCTTCACCATGCCCTTGAACTCGTCCTGCACCGCTTGGGGGCCGGCGTCGCGGGCGGCCTGGGTGGCGTAGCCGGGGTGCGGGGCGAAGAACGCGGCGGTGTTATAGCCCCAGTAGTTCGGCAGCCCGAGGTTCTGCAGGTGCTGTTCGTCGATGTGGAAGTGGACCGGCAGCAGCTGGACGGCCGTGATGCCCAGCGAAATGAGGTGCTCGACCATGGCCGGGTGCGCCATGCCGGCGTAGGTGCCCTGGAGGTGCTCGGGGATGTCCGGGTGCAGCATGGTCTGGCCGCGGACGTGGGCCTCGTAGATGATCGTGTTGCGCCACGGGGTGCGGGGCACGTGGTCCAGACCCCAGTCGAAGTCGCCGGTCATCCGCACGTTCGTAATGAAGCCGTCGCGTTCGTCCACGCCGCGGCCGTAGGGGTCCAGCAGCAGCGGCTGTTCGCCGTCGGCGTCGAAATCCAGCGTCGGAACGGACAGCGGCAGGGCGGCGGTCCCGGGCGAGGCGCGCAGGCCGTACCGCGATCCGGCCGGGAGCCCCTCGACGATGCCGTGGTGGACGCCATCGGTGACATTGGGCAGGGTTTTCAGCTGCCAGCTGCCGCCAGGGGGCTGGAAGGCGACATCCAGGGAGGCCACGCCGGGCGCGTAGACGGCCACGTTCGCGAAGGCACCCCGAGGATCGTCCGTCGCCGGGGAACCCGTGCGGGGGACGCTGACACCAAGCGGAAACGGCCGCGAGGCGTCTACCGTGGTAGCTGCTTCAGCAAAGGACTTGACCATCGCTAATAGCTTAGCCGGGGATAGGGCTCCCGCTTCCCTTGCCGCGGACGGTTACGGCGCCGCGGGCAGCGCACCGGCATACTGGGAGAAGACCCAGACTGGAGGTAACCCGTGCGCGTAGCACTTGCTCAGATCATTACCGGCCGCGAGCCGGAGCGGAACCTGGACCTGGTCCGGGAGTACGCCCGGAAGGCGAAGGCGGGCGGCGCCGAGCTGGTGGTCTTCCCCGAGGCGACCATGCGCGCGTTCGGCAATTCGCTGCTGGACATCGCCGAGCCCCTCGACGGGCCATGGGCGTCGCAGGTCCGAGCCCTCGCGGCGGAGCTTGGCATCGTGGTGGTGGCCGGGATGTTCACGCCGGGCGCCGCCGGGGCCGGCGGGGCCAAGGTCCGCAACACGCTGCTGGTCACCGGCCCCGGGGTGGACACGAGCTACGACAAGATCCACCTCTTTGACGCGTTCGGATTCGCCGAGTCGGACACCGTGGACGCCGGCACGGCGCCGGTGACGTTCGACGTCGGCGGCGTCACCGTGGGGCTGGCGACCTGCTACGACCTGCGGTTCCCGGCCCTGTTCACCGAGAACGCCGACCGCGGCGCCGTGGTCAACATTGTCTGCGCGTCCTGGGGCGCCGGTCCGGGGAAAGTTGAGCAGTGGAAGCTGCTGTCCCGGGCCCGCGCCGCGGATTCCACTACGTTTGTCCTCGCGTGCGGGCAGGGCGACCCGGCCAGCCAGGGCCTCGAGGTGAAGGGCTCCGCCCCGACCGGCGTCGGCCACTCCGCCGTCATCTCCCCCTTCGGCGAGGTGCTCCAGGAACTCGACGGCGCCCCGGGCCTGCTCTTCGCCGATCTGGACTCCGCCGAGGTCGCCGATGCCCGAGCTAAACTCCCCGTCCTCGCCAACCGCCACCGGTTCTAACCGACGCTCCCTCACGTCTGGCACCCCACCGCCCGACGCTCCCTGACTTTTGGCACCAAAAAGCAAAACGCTCCCTCACTTGATGTGAGGGAGCGTTTTGACTGCTGCTACCGGATCTGAGGGAGCGTCCCGGAAAAGCCCGTCAAACCTCAGGGAGCGTCCCGGGAAACCCGCCGAACCTGAGGGAGCGTCGGGGGTTATTTGACGGCGCGCTGGCGGGAGATCTCGTAGAGCGAGATGCCGACGGCCATGGAGGCGTTGAGCGATTCCATTGCGGAGTCGATCGGGATGGAGACGATCTGGTCGCAGTTCTCCCGGACCAGGCGGCTCAGGCCCTTGCCCTCGGAGCCGACGACGATGCACACCGGTTCCCCGGCCAGCGCCAGGTCCGGCAGCGAGACGTCGCCGTCGCCGTCCAGGCCCAGAACGTAGATGCCCATGTTCTTGAAGGCCTTCAGCGTGTTGTTCAGGTTCGCGGCGCGGGCCACGGGGACGCGGACGGCGGCGCCGGCACTGGTCTTCCAGGCCGAGGCGGTGACGCCGACGGACCGGCGCTCGGGCACGATGACGCCGTGGCCGCTGAAGGCCGAGACGGAGCGGATGATCGCGCCGAGGTTGCGCGGGTCGGTGATGCCGTCGAGGGCGACGAAGAGCGGGGCGTTGGCGATGTGGCCCTTCTTCCAGCCCTCCACGGTTTCCTCGGCCAGTTCGTAGGCGTCCTGGTATTCATACGGCGGGATCTGCAGCACGAGGCCCTGGTGGATGGCGTCGTCAGTCATCCGGTCCAGTTCCGGCTTGCCGGTTTCCAGCAGCGGGATGCCGCGCTCGGCCGCAATCTTCAGCGACTCCTTGACCCGGTCGTCCATCTCGATGCGGATGGCGACATGCAGGGCCTTGGCCGGGATCCCGGCGCGCAGTGCCTCGACGACGGAGTTACGGCCGGTGACGACTTCCTCGGTGGCACGGCCCTTGGGACCGGAGCGGGCGCCGGCGCTGCGGGCGCCCGGGGCGCGCTTGGCGGCGGAGCGCTCGGCAAGCTGCTTGTTCTTGTGGGCCTTGTGGTAGACCCGGTCCTCCGCCTTGGGCGTGGGGCCCTTGCCCTCGAGGGCCTTGCGGCCGTGACCGCCGGTCCCGACGGTGGGGCCCTTCTTCTGTTTGACCGAGCGGCGACCGTTGTTGGCCATGAGTTTCACCCTTTTAACTACGCGATTCGTGGATAAGTCCGACTTCCAGTCTACTGACCCGGATAAAATCCTCGACCGCACGGTTCGGCGCAGGGCCCGGCCGCCGGGCGGCCGCACCGCGTGCCAGCCGCGTGTCAGCCGCGTGTCAGCCGCGCTTGAGGCTCCAGTTCGCGCCGTCCGCGCCGTCCTCGACGACGACGCCGGCCGCCGCCAGGGTGTCCCGGATCGCGTCCGAGGCGGCCCAGTCCTTGGCCGCGCGGGCCTGGGCCCTGGCGGCGAGCTGGGCTTCGACCAGGACGCCGAGCGCGGCGGTGGCCTGCTCGTCGACGGCCGCGGCCGCGGTGTCGTTCAGGCCCAGGACCCGCAGCATGTCGTGCACGTCGTGCAGAGCGGCGCGGGCGTCCTCGAGCCGGCCCTCGGTCAGGGCGGTGTTGCCGGCCCGGACGGTTTCGTGCAGGACGGCTAGCGCCTGCGGCACATTCAGGTCATCGTCCATGGCGCGTTCGAAGGCCTCCGGCACGGCCCCGACGGTGCCGAACGTGTAGGACCCGCCGTCGGAAAGGGCACGGACGGCGCGGCTGATGAACCCGTCAATGCGTTCGACGGCGGCCGCGGCCTCCTGCAGCGACGTGGGCTGGTAGTCGAGCACCGAGCGGTACTGGGCCTGGCCGAGGTAGTACCGGACGACGCGCGGCGGGGCGAGTTCCAGCATCTCGGCCGGGCTGATGGTGTTGCCGATGGACTTGGACATCTTCTCGCCGGCGTAGGTGACCATGCCGTTGTGCATCCAGAAGTTGGCGAAGCCGTGGCCTGCCGCCTGGGACTGGGCCATCTCGTTTTCGTGGTGCGGGAAGCGCAGGTCCAGGCCGCCGCCGTGGATGTCGAACTCGGTGCCGAGGTACTTGGTGACCATCGCGGAGCACTCCAGGTGCCAGCCCGGCCGCCCGGCGCCCCACGGCGAGTCCCAGCTCGCCGTCGTCGGCTCTCCTTCCTTGTGGCCCTTCCAGAGGGCGAAGTCGCGGGGGTCTTTCTTCCCGCGGGGGTCCGAGTCGGCGGCGCCCTGCATGTCGTCAATGTTCTGGCGGGTCAGCGAGCCGTACTTGGACCACGAGCGCACGTCGAAGTAGACGTCGCCGGAGCCGTCGGTGGCGGGATAGGCATGGCCGCGGTCGATCAGCCGGGCAATGAGGGCGTGCATCTCGGGGATGTGGCCGGTGGCGCGCGGTTCGTAGGTGGGGCGGGAGACGCCCAGCGTGTCGTAGGCCTTGAGGAATTCCTGCTCGTACCGGTAGGCCAGCGCCCACCATTCCTCCTCGCGGACGGTGCCCGGCTCGCCCGCGAAGTCAGCGGCGAAGGACTCTGCGGACTTCGCCAGGATCTTGTCGTCAATGTCGGTGACGTTGCGGACCACGGTGACCCGGAAGCCGCGGTACTGCAGCCAGCGGGTGAGCTGGTCGAACGCGATCGCGGAGCGGATGTGCCCGACGTGCGGCATGCCCTGCACGGTGGCGCCGCAGTAATACAGGCTCACCTGGCCAGGTACAAGGGGAACGAAGTCCCGGACTTCGGCGGATGCTGTGTCGTAAAAGCGCAGGGTCACCGCTCCAGATTAGCCGATCCCGGTTCCCGCCCCGCCGGGGTGCTTGGCCCGGGTTACCTGCAGTGCTGGCCGATCTTGTCCATCTGCTGGCGGAGCTGCGTCAGCTGCTCGGAGGTCTGCCTGCCGGTGGCGCTCGCGGCGACCTGCTTCATGACGTCGGCCATCGACTGGATCGGTTCGGCGATCTCCGGGGCGACTTTGTCCGCGACTTCCTGGTAATGCTGGCCGATCTGGCCGGCTTTTTCCTTATCGCTCCCCTTGGGGACGAAGGTATCGGTATTGAGGAACTTGCAGCTTTCCTCCACGCTCATCCGGGGCGTGGCCGACGGGGCAGGGGTGCCGCCGCAGGCGGTTAGCAGCGTTGCCGCAAGAACGACGACGGCGGGAAGCAGCTTTTTCACGGGAAGTCTCCTGACGATTCCGGAGGGGTGTCCCTTAAGCGTAGGCCTCCGGGCCGGTGATGGTCAGCCCGCGGGGTAAACCAGGGCGGTGGCCGTTGCCGCGATGCCTTCGCCGCGGCCGGTGAAACCCAGCCCGTCGCTGGTGGTCGCCGAGACACTTACCGGCGCGCCGGCGGCTTCGCTCAGCACCCGCTGCGACTCCTCGCGCCGCGGTCCGAACTTGGGCCGGTTCGCCACGAACTGGACGGCGATGTTGCCGATCTCAAAACCCGCGGCCCGGACGATCCGGGCGGCCTCGGCCAGCAAGGTGGCCCCCGAGGCCCCGGCGTATTCGGGCCGGTCCGTGCCGAAGTGCGTGCCAAGGTCGCCCACGCCGGCGGCGGAGAACAGTGCGTCAGCGGCGGCGTGCGCCACCGGGTCGCCGTCGGAGTGGCCGGCGAGTCCGCGTTCGCCCTCCCAGAACAGCCCGCCCAGCCAGAGCGGCTGCGGCGCCTCGTCCGGGGCGTAGGCGTGGACGTCGATCCCGATCCCGGTCCTGGGCAGGAGCGGGGGCTGTGGCTGTGCGTCCATCCCTAGCCCTCCACCCAGCGGGCACCGAGCGGGCCTTCGAGCAGTCCCTCGGCGAGGATGAGGTCCAGCGGGGTGGTGATCTTAAGGGACTGGCTGGCCCCGCGCACGGCGTAGACGGGGACGCCCAGCAGTTCGACCAGCATGGCGTCGTCCGTCACGGCCGCCGCGCGGTCCGCGTCGAAGCCGGCTGCCGCTTCGTGTGCCCGGCGGAGGGTGGCGAGTTCGAAGCCCTGCGGGGTCTGGACGGACCGGAGCTGTTCGCGGGGCGCGGTGCCGGTGACCACTTCCGGGGCGATGCCGGCGCTGCCGTCGTGGGTGGCTTCGACGGTTTTGACCGTATCGACCACCGGGACGACCGGGATGACGGCCTTGGCGCCGGCCGCCAGCGCGGCCGCAACCCGGTGGAAGACGGCTTCGGGGGCGAGTGCCCGGGCAGCGTCGTGGACCAGGACGGCCTCAACGTCGGGTTCCAGGGCCGCGACGGCGGCACGCACGGAGTCCGCGCGGCTCGCGCCGCCGTCGACGATGGAGACGGCGGGCAGCTGGACGGCCGCGCTGGAGGTTGCGGTGCGGCGGTGTTCGGCCTGCAGCTCCGCAGCGAAGCTCTCGCACTGGGCCCGCAGCTCGGCGTCGCCTGGCGGCAGCGCGACGCAGATCTGCCGGGCGATGCCGGCCGCGGCGACTCCGCGCAGCGCGTGAGTGAGGATGCTGTCGCCGCCCAGCGGGACCTTCGCCTTGGGCATGCCGTAGCCCAGCCGCTGGCCGGATCCGGCGGCCACGAGGATGACCGCGGTGACGGGAGCTGTCGATGCAGTGTTCATGCGCTCAAGACTACGTCCCGCCGCCGGGGCCGGCAGGTTTTGGGCAAAAAGAAGCCCCGGCGGCGTGATGCCACCGGGGTTCGATTCTTAGCTAGGAAGCCAGGACCTCGTCGAGAACGCTTGCGGCCTTCTCTTCATCGGTCTTCTCAGCCAGTGCCAGTTCTGAAATCAGAATCTGGCGGGCCTTGGCCAGCATGCGCTTCTCTCCTGCGGAGAGACCCCGGTCGTGGTCCCGGCGCCACAGGTCGCGGACGACCTCTGCCACCTTGATCACGTCACCGGAAGCAAGCTTTTCCAGGTTTGCCTTGTAACGACGCGACCAGTTGGTGGGCTCTTCAGTGAACTCGGCACGCAGCACGTCGAAAACGTGCTCCAAGCCTTCCTTGCCCACTACGTCCCGGACCCCAACAAGGTCAACGTTTTCTGCTGGAACTTCAATGGTCAGATCACCCTGAGCCACCTTGAGCTTGAGATACATCTTCTCTTCGCCCTTGACAGTGCGCATCTTGATTTCTTCAATTTTGGCTGCACCGTGGTGAGGGTAAACTACTGTCTCGCCGACCTCAAAAACCATGTGGACATTCCCCTTTCCCGCAGACCAGTTTATCACGATTAAGGCATACGACTGCCATGGATCGGCCACGGAAACCGCGTAAATACGCGGAAAATCGCCATAATCGGCCTCTCAAACCCCTTGACGGACGCGGATAATAGTGCATTGCCCGGCGGCTGCCAAGGGCTTCCGGGTCCGACGGCGGAGGGGTCACCGGCTGGCCGGACGGCCCCCGGCTGCTCCCTCCCACCGGCCCCGGCCGGGCGCTTTCATGTAGCGCCCGGAATCCGCGTTTGGGGCGATTGCGGATAGGCTATGGCTGAATAATGTTTCAAGACTCTCAAGGAGTGCGTGACGTGCGTTTCACTGCGATGACTCGGGGCCGGCGCGGCAAGCTGGCAATGGCAACGGCTGCACTTGGCATTGGCCTGCTGTCCGTGACCGGATGCGGCTACATCAATGCCCAGCAGACGACGGAGCAGTACTCGGCGTCGGACGGGACGGCGACGGAGCTCGGCCCGCTCAAGCTGCGCAACATGATGATCATCGCCGATGGTGAGGACAAGGCAGGCCGCGTGATCGGCGCCGTCTACAATTCCTCGGCCAACGATGTGAAGCTCACCATTAACGGCGCCGGCGGGTCCCAGACCCAGGTCCCGGTCAAGAAGAACTCCTACGTGCTGCTCAACGAGTCCTCCGACCCGGCCATCCTGAGCACCGCCGGTGGCAAGCCGGGCTCGCTGGTGGAGGTCACGATCCGCGAGGACGGGACCAACAAGGACGCCAAGTTCAAGGTCCCGGTGCTGGATTCGACGATCGTGGACTACAAGTCCTTCCTGCCCACGGCCGAGCCCACCACGTCGGAGTCCGCCTCGGGCACGGCTTCGCCGTCCGAGACCCCGTCCGAGACCCCGACCGAGACGCCGTCGGCCACCCCGACGCCGTAGCGCCGGAAAAGTTACGTCCGCACGCAGAAGGAGGGGCACCCGCACGGGGTGCCCCTCCTTCTGCGTTAACCCGGCTGTCCGCGCCGCCTAGGGTTCGAACTTGTAGCCCAGGCCGCGGACGGTGACGAGGTAGCGCGGCGCCGACGGGTCGGGTTCGATCTTGCTGCGCAGCCGCTTGACGTGCACGTCCAGGGTCTTGGTGTCGCCGACATAGTCGGAGCCCCAGACCCGGTCGATGAGCTGGCCCCGGGTCAGCACCCGGCCCGAGTTCCGCAGGAGCATCTCCAGCAGTTCAAATTCCTTCAGCGGCAGCGAGACCTGTTCGCCCTGGACGCTGACGACGTGCCGCTCGACGTCCATCCGGACCGGCCCCGCCTGGACGGTGCTGGAGACCAGCTCTTCGGGTTCGCCGTGGCGGCGCAGCACGGCGCGGACCCGTGCCACCAGTTCCCTCGAGGAGTAGGGCTTGGTGACGTAGTCGTCGGCGCCAAGCTCCAGTCCCACCACCTTGTCGATCTCGGCGTCTTTGGCGGTGAGCATGATGACCGGCACGGAGGAGCGCTGGCGCAGCTGCCGGCACACCTCGGTGCCGGACTGTCCCGGCAGCTGCAGGTCAAGCAGGACCAGGTCGGCGCCGTTGCGGTCGAATTCGGTGATGGCATCCAGGCCGTTGTCCACGACCTCTACTTCGAACCCTTCCTTGCCCAGCAAGTAGGACAGGGGGTCGCTGAACGATTCCTCGTCCTCGACAATAAGAATCCGGCTCAAGCGCTAGCTCCTTGCTCATGGACGCCGGCGGCGTCACGTCGTTCGGGTCGATCTGGTCGTCCTGGTCGTTCTTGGCTTTCGGGCCGCTCGGCCCGCGCGGTGCGGCCGGACTCCGCGGCGGGTTCGTCCTGGCCCTCCATCTCGGGCAGCCGGATGGTGAAGGTGGACCCCTGCCCCGGCTGGGACCAGACCGTCACCTCGCCGCCGTGGTTCGCCATGACGTGCTTGACGATGCTCAGGCCCAGGCCGGTGCCGCCGGTGTGCCGGGACCGTGCGGAGTCGACCCGGTAGAACCGCTCGAACACCCGCTCCTGGTCCTCGGGGCTGAGCCCCTCCCCCTGGTCGGTCACGGAGACCGCGACCAGGCCGTCCCGGGAGCGGACCCCGACGCCGACCCGGGTGTTCTCCGGCGAGTACCTGATGGCGTTGTCGATCAGGTTGCGCAGCGCCGTGACCAGCAGGTCCTGGTCACCGTAGACCATCGCGTCGGTCCGGCCGCCGACGACGATCTCGATGTTCTTGCTTTCGGCGGGCAATTGGGAGCGGTCGACGGCGTCGGCGACCACTTTGTTGATGTCCACCGGGTGGGCCTGCTGGGCGACGTTGGCGCCCTGCAGCCGGGACAGTTCGATGATGTCCTGGACCAAGGCGGCCAGCCGGCTCGATTCCTTGTGCATGCGCTTGGCGAAGCGGCGCACGGCTTCCTCATCGTCGGGCGAGGCTTCCAGCGCCTCGGCGAGCAGCGAGATGGCACCGACCGGAGTTTTGAGCTCGTGCGAGACGTTGGCGACGAAGTCGTTGCGGATTTCCTCGGTCCGGGTGATTTCGGTGCGGTCGTCCGCAAGCAGGAGGATATATTCCTCGCCGAGCATGGCGGCGCGGACCTGCACCACGATGGTGCCCTGGCCGAGCGGACCGCGCGGCAGTTCGAGCTGCTGTTCGAGGATGACCCCGTCGCGCCGGACCTTCGCGGTCATGTCCAGCAGCTGCCGGTGCACCACGGTGTGGCCGCGGACCAGGCCGTAGGCGTACGCCGCGGGGCTGGCCCGGACGACGCCGTCGATCGCGTCCACCACGACGAACGCCCGCCCGACGACGGCCAGGACTTCCGCGGCGCCGTCCGGGAGCGAGGGGTCACCGGTTTCGACGTCGCTGATCTTGCGTTGCTGTTCGCTGATCCGGAAAGCGAGCACGCCGAAGATGCCGAGCGACAGGCCGATCAGGCCGGCGATCACGCCGATGAGCATTGGATCCACGGCTCCAGCTTATGCTCTGGGACCGGGCCGGAATCGAAAACGTGTGCGGTTCCGGGGTTGGTTCAGCTAACGTTCACCTATTGAGGCGTAACAGTTCACCGGAGACTGGAAAGGTGGCAGGTTGAACGCCGCAACGGTGAAACGAAACGAGCCGGCCGCCCTGGTGCCCGGCGACGTTTCCAAGGAAAGGAACGCGCCCGTGCGTAAGGTTTTTCAGGAAGAGCTGGCCCAGGTCGGCGAGCAGCTCGTCGAGATTTCGAAGCTCGTCAGCGAGGCATTCGAGAAGGCCACCACTGCCTTTGAGGGCGCCGACATTGACCTGGCCGAGGATGTCATCGCGGCGGACGCCCGGATTGACTTCCTGCAGAACAGCCTCGACGAGCGCGCCATCGACATCCTGGCCCTGCAGGGTCCGGTAGCCAGCGACCTGCGCATGATCGTGGGCTCGCTGCGGATGAGCGCCTCCCTGGAGCGGATGGGCGACCTTGCCCGGCACATCGCCCAGCTGGCGCGGCTCCGCTACCCGGCGAACGTGATCCCGCAGCCGCTGCAGGAGACCTTCAAGAGCTTCGCCAAGCACGACCTGGAGATCGCGGAAAAGCTCACCGTGCTGCTGGAGACCCGCGACCTCGAGGTGGCCCGGGACATCCTGAAGGCCAACAGCGCCGTCAACGACCTGCACCTGAGCGTCTTCAAGGCGATCGCCCGCGACGACTGGGCAGAGTCCGCGGCGACCACGGTCGACGTCGCCCTCGCCAGCCGCTACTTCGAGCGGTTCGCGGACCACGGCGTGTCCGTCGCGCAGAAGGTCACCTACCTCGTCACCGGCGCCTGGCACCCGAACAGCATCGAGCACAGCTGACGCTTCCGCTGCCCTGCGGCAGGTACGACGGCGGCCGGTCACCCCAAGGGTGGCCGGCCGCCGTCGTCGTTGTGCGGGGTGTCCGCGGCGCTACTTCTTGCCCTGGTTGGCCACGGCCTTGATCGACTCGGCGGCGGCCTCGGGGTCGAGGTAGGTTCCGCCCGGGTTCAGCGGCTTGAAGTTCTCATCCAGTTCGTAAACCAGCGGGATGCCGGTGGGGATGTTCAGGCCCGCGATGTCCTCGTCGCTGATGCCGTCCAGGTGCTTGACCAAGGCGCGCAGGGAGTTTCCGTGGGCGGTGACCAGCACGGTCTTGCCTGCCTTCAGGTCTTCCTTGATATCCGACTCCCAGTACGGCAGCAGGCGGATCAGGACGTCCTTGAGGCACTCGGTGCGCGGCACGGCGTCGCCGAGGTCCTTGTACCGCGGGTCCCCCACCTGGGAGAACTCGGAGTCGTCCGCGAGCGGCGGCGGCGGGGTGTCGTAGGAACGGCGCCAGGTCATGAACTGCTGCTCGCCGTATTCGGCCAGGGTCTGGGCCTTGTCCTTGCCCTGGAGGGCGCCGTAGTGGCGCTCGTTGAGACGCCAGTCCCGCTTGACGTCGATCCAGCCGCGGTCCGCCTTCTCCAGCGCCAGGTTGGCGGTGTTGATGGCCCGCTTCAGCCGCGAGGTGTAGAGGATATCCGGCAGGATATTGTTCTCCACCAGCAGCTCCCCGCCGCGCACTGCCTCGGCACGGCCCTGGTCGTTCAGGTCGACGTCCACCCAGCCGGTGAACAGGTTCTTGGCGTTCCATTCGCTGTGGCCGTGGCGCAGCAAGATCAGCTTGTAAGTCATGGTTGTCATCCTAACCGAGGGGCCGCGGGCGGCGCCCTGCGTTACAGCGGCCGGGATAGGCTGGACGCGTGGTGCAGAAGGCGGAACGGGTGGCGTCCCCGGGGACCCGGGGCGGGGCCGGCGGCAGGACCGGCGGCCGGGCCGGGCGCCCGGTCGGCAACATCACCCGCGGGACCACCAACCCGAACCGGATGCGGCGGGTGGACCGCTGGCTCACGGGCCCGCAGGCGTGGCGGCTGCGCAATGCGCCGGACCCGCTGGTCGTCGACCTGGGCTACGGCGCCTCCCCGGCCACCGCCGTCGAACTTTTCGACCGGCTCCGGGCCGTCCGGCCGGACGTGCGCGTGGTCGGGATCGAGATTGAGCCGGAGCGGGTCCGGCAGGCCAAGGCACTGGAGCGCCCGGGCCTGAGCTTCCAGCTGGGCGGCTTCGAACTCCCGGTGCCGGGCCGGCCGGTCCTGGTGCGGGCGTTCAACGTGCTGCGGCAGTACGAGGAAGCGGACGTGGCCGCGATCTGGCGGCTGGTGCAGGACCGGCTGGCGCCCGGCGGACTGTTCATCGACGGCACCTGCGACGAGATCGGCCGCCGGGTCACGTGGGTGGCGCTCGACGCCGAGCGGCCCCTGTGCCTGGGCCTGTCCTTACGTTTCGGCGGCTTTGAGCTGCCCTCGGAGATCGCCGAACGGCTGCCCAAGGCGCTGATCCACCGGAACGTTCCGGGCGAACGCATCCATACTTTCCTGCAGGCCTTGGACAAGGCGTGGCTGGAGGCGGCGCCGCTTGCCTCGTTCGGCAACCGGCAGCGCTGGACTGCGATGTGCCGGGCGGTGCGCGACGCCGGCTGGCCGGTGCTGGACGGCCCGTCGCGGTGGCGCCTGGGCGAGCTCACCGTGGCCTGGGACGCCGTCGCGCCGGGGCCCTAGAGAGCCTGCGAGCTTACGGTCACCAGGGGCCGTACGGGCCCATGTTGCGGCTGCCGCCGCGGCCGGCGTCCTTGACCGCCGGTCGCACGTCGGCGAGGTACACGCTGGCTGCCGTCACCGCGGCGATGCCGAAGAGGCCCAGCGGGCCGAAGAAACCGCCGCCGCCGCTGACGATGGAGAGCAGGCCGATCGCCAGGGCGCCGCCGGTCAGGGCCAACCAGAAAGTTTTGGTCCGCTTGGACACCGCCTCGAAGGCGTTGGCCTTGTGCCGCAGGCAGTCGAAGAACGCCCACACCTCGAGAGCCAGGGCTACGAGGGCGAGGAGGAAATAGATCCCCGTCTCGGCAATTGAAATCAGCGTTCTTCCGTCCATGCCCCCAGCCTATCCGCCCAGCGCCGCGAGAGCCTGTTCCAAATCGGCCCACAGGTCCTCGACATTTTCGATGCCCACGCTGAGCCGGACCAGGTTGTCCGGAACGCTGGTTGGCTCCGCCGTGTGCCGGCGTCGCCGTTCGATCAAGGATTCCACCCCGCCGAGCGAAGTCGCCGGCAGCCAGAGACGCAACGCCCGGATCATCCGGTCGGCCGCGTCGGCGCCGCTCAATCCGGCCGCCGGGGCCATCTCGATGCACAGCACCGAGCCGAAGCCCTTCATCTGCTTCCTGGCCCGCTCGTGCCCTGGATCCGAGGCCAGGCCCGGGTAGCGGATGCTCTGGACCAGGGGGTGGCTGCTGAGCCGTTCCGCGAGCAGCGCCGCGGAGGCCTGCGAACGTTCGATCCGGAGCGCAAGGGTGCGCAGTCCACGCAGGGCCAGCCACGCCTCGAACGGCCCGGCGATGCCGCCGTGGATGGTGCGGTGGTGCAAAAGCCGCGCATGCAGGTCCTCGTCGGAAGTCACCAGGGCCCCGAGGACGACGTCGGAGTGGCCGGAGAGGTACTTGGTGACTGAATGCAGGACGACGTCGGAGCCCAGGCTGAGCGGCTGCTGCACCAGCGGGGTGGAGAAGGTGTTGTCCGTGACCACCAGGGCTCCGGCGGCGTGCGCGGCGGCAGTGAGTGCCGGGATGTCCGCGATGCCGAGCATCGGGTTGGTGGGGCTTTCGAGCCACAGCATGTTGGCCGGCCTGCCGCCGGCCGGAGCCAGTTGTGCCAGCACGGCGTCGGTGTCCGCGATGTCCACGGTGCGGAGTTCCAGCGTGCCGCGCTCGGCCAGTTCCGTGGCCATGCCGAGCGAGCCGGCGTAGCTGTGCGAGGGCATCACCAGGACGCCCTGCGGCGGCAGCAGGGACAGCGCGGAACTCACGGCGGCGAGGCCTGAGGCGTAGAGCAGGCCCGGCAGCGCCGCGCCCTCCAACTGCGCCAGGGCCTCCTCGAACGGGTCCCAGGTGGGATTGGAGTAGCGCCCGTAGCCGCGGTCGCCGGGACCCAGCGGGCCGGTGCCGACGTAGGTGGAGGAGAGCACGATCGGCGGGTTCACCGCGGCGTCCCGCTCGCGCGCCGGACGTCCGGCGGCGACCACCACGGTTTCGGCCGAAAGCGAGGCGGCCTGTTCTTCGGAGAGACTCATGGTGACAGGGTACTTCGGGGCGCCGCCGTGCCCGTAAGGCGTTACGCGCTGCCCGCCAAGGTGTCGGTGATTGTCGGTAGGCTAGAGCAGTGACTACCCAGACTCCCGGACCGGCCGCCGGACTGTTCATTGCCTTCGAGGGCGGCGACGGCGCCGGCAAGTCGACCCAGGCGGCGGAACTGGCCGGCGCGCTGGAAGCGCGCGGGCTGACCGTGCTGCGCACGCGGGAGCCGGGCGGGACGCCGATCGGCGAAAAGCTGCGGTCCCTGGTGCTGGACCACGGCCACGGCCACATCGACGCGAGGACCGAGGCCCTGATCTTCGCCGCGTCGCGCGCCGCGCACGCCGAGCAGGTCATCCGCCCGGCCCTGGAGCGGGGCGAGGTGGTCCTGACCGACCGCTACATCGACTCCTCGGTCGCCTACCAGGGTGCCGGCCGCGACCTCGGCACGGAGGTGGTGCGGACGCTCAATGAGTGGGCCACCTCGGGGCTGCAGCCGGACCTGACCGTCCTGCTCGACGTTGACCCGGCCGACGGCCGGCGGCGCCGTACCGCCGGCGCCGCCGCGGAGGACCGGCTGGAGTCCGAAGCCGACGAGTTCCATGCCCGGATCCGCGCCGCGTTCCTGGACCTGGCGGCGGCCCAGCCGGAGAAGTACCTGGTCCTCGCCGCTCAGCTGCCGGTTCCGGAGCTGGCGGCCCGGATCCGTGACCGGGTGGAGGCCCTGCTGGCGCTGCGCGAGGGAAGCCCCGCGTGAGTGTCTGGGACGACCTGCACGGCCAGCCCGCCGTCGTCGACCAGCTGCGCCAGGCCGCGGAGGGCGACGGGCTGACGCACGCGTGGCTCTTCACCGGCCCGCCGGGGTCCGGCCGGTCCAACGCCGCCAAGGCCTTCGCCGCGGCCCTGAACTGCGACCAGGAAGACGTCACGCGGCGGGGCTGTGGCGAGTGCCCGGCGTGCCAGACGATCCTGGGCGAGACGCACTCCGATGTGACCTTCGTGCGTACCGAGAAGGTCACCATCACCATCGATGAGGCGCGCGAGCTGGTGGCCACCGCTGGCAACCGCCCGTCCTCCGCGCGTTGGCGGATCATTGTCGTCGAGGACGCGGACCGGATGGCGGAGCGCACCACCAATGTGCTGCTGAAGGCCATCGAGGAGCCCACGCCCCGCACCATCTGGATGCTGTGTGCTCCGTCCCCGGCGGACGTGCTGGTGACGATCCGCTCGCGCTGCCGCCCAGTGGCGCTGCGGCTGCCGCCGGCGGCCGACGTCGCCGCCCTCCTGGTCAAGCGCGACGGCGTCGCTCCCGACGTCGCCGAACGCGCGGCCCGCGCCGCGCAGAGCCACGTCGGCATCGCCCGGCGGCTGGCCCGCGACCCCGAGGCCCGGGAGCGCCGGCTGGAGACGGTGCGCTTCCCGCTGCACCTGCGCGGCGTCACCGCGGCGGTGATGATGGCGGACAAGCTCGTCAAGATCGCCACCGAGGAGGCCACCAGCTCCAATGAGGAGCGCGACGCCGCGGAGAAGACCGCGCTCCTGGCCACTCTGGGCGCGCCCGACAGCGGGCCCCTGCCGCCGGCGATGCGAGGCCAGGTCAAACAGCTGGAGGACGACCAGAAGCGGCGCGCCAAGCGCTCGGTCACCGACTCCCTTGACCGCACCCTGACAGACCTGCTGTCCTTTTACCGGGATGTGCTGATCATCCAATTGGGGAACTCCGTGGAGCTGGTCAACGTTGAGTTGAGGGCCGAACTGCAGGAGTTCGCGGGACACTCGACGCCCGAGGTGACCCTGGCCCGCATGGATGCCATCAACAAGGCCCGCAAACGGATCACGACCACCAACGTGGCCCCGCTGCTGGCCATCGAGTCCATGGCCGCGAGCCTGATCTGAGCCGGCGGCAATACTCCGCCTCACGATTTTTAGACAGTTCCACATCCCAAGGAGAACCGCATGACGTCAGCACCCCACCGTCCCGCAGGCAGCCGACCTCCGGGCCGCCGCGGACGGACCGCCGGGGCCGCGGCGCTGGGCCTGGTGCTGGCCCTGGTCCTCTCCTCCTGCACCCTCTTCGGCTCCGGCGGGGGCAACTCCGGCAGCGCCCCTGGCTCGGCTGACCCGTCGATCGCCGCCGCAGCACCGGCCGAGCTACGCAGCTTTTACTCGCAGCAGCTGACCTGGTCCCGCTGTGAAGGGGAGTTCCAGTGCGCCAAGGTCAAGGTTCCGGTGGACTACGCCAAGCCCGACGGCGGCACGATCGAGATCGCCGCTATCAAGCTGGCCTCCAAGGGCGGCAACACCAAGGGCAGCCTGCTGGTCAACCCCGGCGGGCCGGGCGGCTCCGGCTACGACTTCGTGCGGGATGCCGGCGCCACCAACATTTCCGAAAAGGTGCGCTCCAACTACGACGTCGTCGGTTTCGACCCCCGCGGCGTCAAGCGCTCGGCACCGGTCACCTGCCTGACCGATAAGGAACGCGACGCCAACCGGGCCAAGGTCTACAAGCTGGACACCGACGCCGGGCTGGCCGAGGCCCTCGCCGACAACAAGGCAATCGCCGCCAAGTGCGCGGAGAAGACCGGGCCCGTCATGGGCCACCTGGATACCGTCAGCGCCGCCAAGGACCTGGACATCCTCCGCGGTGTCCTTAACGACAGCAAGCTCAACTATCTGGGCTACTCCTACGGCACGTTCCTCGGTTCCACCTACGCGTCGCTCTTCCCGGACAACGTGGGCAGGATGGTGCTGGACGGCGCCATGGACCCGTCGCTGAGCTACGAGGATCTCACCAGCGGCCAGGCGAAGGCCTTCGAGAAGGCCATCCGCGCCTACGTGGACAACTGCCTGCAGGACAGCGGCTGCCCGCTCAGCGGCGGCCCGGACGACGCCGTCCGCCAGATCCAGGACCTCATCGCCGCCGTGGAAGCCAACCCGATGCCGGCCAAGGACGGCCGGGTCGTCAACGCCTCGATGTTCGTCAGCGGATTCATCCTGCCGTTCTACAACGACGACAACTGGCCGGCACTGACCCAGGCCCTGGACAGCGCCATGAAGGGCGACCTCTCCCCGATGCTCCGGCTGGCGGACTTCGGGGCGGACCGGGAGCCCGACGGGACCTACTCGGCGAACTCCACCTTCGCCTTCACCGCCATCAACTGCCTCGACTACCCGATGAACTCGGACACGGCGGCGATGCGCGCCGAGGAGAAGCAGCTCCGCGAGCTCTCCCCCACCCTGGGCTACTACTTCGCCTACGGCGGCACGAGCTGCAAGGACTGGCCCTACAAGAGCGTCCGCACCCCGGCCCCGGTTCAGTACAAGGGCTCCACGGACATCCTCGTCGTCGGCACCACCGGGGACCCGGCCACGCCGGTCGAGTGGGCCAGCGCGCTGCGCAAGCAGCTGGGCACTGCGTCGCTGCTGACCTGGGAAGGCCAGGGCCACACCGCGTACGGCCGCTCCAACAGCTGCGTGGAAAAGGCCGTCGACCGCTACCTCGTGGACGGCAAGACGCCGGCGGACAACACCGTCTGCTGAGGTGCCCCGCGGGACTGCCGGCTCATTTTGACCCGGGCGCGGACACTCCATTACAGTTGACTCTTGCATGATCCGCCCGGTTCGCCGGCGGCCCACGCGGTTGCTTCCTTAGCTCAGTCGGTAGAGCGTTTCACTCGTAATGAAAAGGTCATCAGTTCGATTCTGATAGGAAGCTCGAAGAAAACCCCGGGTTCCCGCTCATACAGCGGGAACCCGGGGTTCTTTCGTTGGGCGCGGGTGGCGCCGCCCTGCGATGACGCCCTGCGGCGGCGCCCTACGGGATCCGGATGCTGGGGCCCGACCACTTGGTGACCGTGGCGTACCCGGCCTTGGAACCGATCACACGGACCTTGATGGTGTCGTACCGGTCCGCCCAGACGAGCCGGTAGTACCGCCCGGTCGCACCCCGGATGGCAACCCCCGACCGGTACCACTGGTAGCGCAGCGTGGTTCCTGCGGTCCAGGTCCTCGGGTTGGCGGCAAGCGTGTAGCCGTAGCGCGGGTAACCGCTGATCCAGGGCGTCCCCGCGATGAGGGTGCCCGTCGCGACGGCGCCCGTCGTGGCGGAGTCCCTGTAAAGGGTGGTGTAGCCGGCTTTGGTGCCGGTGACGCGGACCCGCATGGCCTTGCCCTGGTCGGCCGCTCCGAGCGTGTACTTGGCAGCCGTGGCTCCGGTGATGGCGCTGCCGGAGCGGTACCACTGGTATCGAAGGGCAGCGCCCGGAGTCCAGGTGCCGGGGGCCGCGGTCAGCGCGTAGCCGACTTTCCTGGTGCCGTTGATGATCGGGGCCGGGCCGGAAAGGATGCCGGCGCTGACTACGTAGGCCGGGGTTTCTTTGACGATGGTGGTGTAGCCGGGCTGGGTGCGGGTCACGCGGCCCATCACGGCCTTGCCCAGGTCCGCCGCGGTGAGGTCGTATTTCGGGTGGGTGGCGCCCGGGACCGGCGCCCCGGACCTGTACCACTGCCAGGTCTGCGTGGCGTTGACCTGCCAGCCCGCTTGATCGGTCAACGTTCCCAGGAGCGACATCCCAACGCGGGCGCTGCCCGTTACCGTCAGGACCGGGTCCGGAACCGAGCCGGGATCCACCGGCTGGGTGGGCTCCGATGTTGCCGTCGCCGGATCGCAGCCGTATTTGGTCCCGGTGACGACGACGCTGAGTACTTGCCCCAGGTCGGCCGGCGCCACGGTGTACGTGCTGCCGGCCGCCGCCGCGATGGCGGCCCCGGCACGGTACCACTGGTAGCGCAGCGTGGTGTTTGGTGTCCAGGTGCCCGGGTCCGCGGAGAGCACCGAGCCGACAGTGGCGCTGCCCCGGATGGACGGGGTGCCCGGCACGATCGGTTCCGGGGTCACCGCCCCGGCGGCCGCAGCCTGGACAGCGGCGGCCGCGTCAACCAGGCCGGCTCCGCAGCCTCCGGTGTCGCAGGTGCCCGGTAGCGGCCGGGCCGTCTGCTTAAGGATCGCTTCGACCTCGCCCGGCGTGAGGGCCGGGTTTGCGGCCGTGATCAGGGCCGCGGCGCCGGCGACGTGGGGTGCGGCCATCGAGGTGCCCTGCATGTAGCCGTAGGTTTCGGCTCCGGGCACCGTGGTGCCGTTATTCCAGGTCGAGAGGATGGTGTTCTGCCCGCCGGTGGAGCCATCACCGCCGGGGGCACTGACGTCGACCTCGGGCCCGTAGTTGGAGTAGTAGGCCCTGTTCCCCTCTCGGCCGGTCGCCCCGACGGTGACGATGTTGCTGCAGTTCGCCGGGGTGGAACCGGAGGCCGGTGAATTCTCGTTGCCGGCAGCGGCGACGACCGTGACGCCCCGCGCGGCGGCGAAGTCGAGGGCGGACTGGAAGTAGGTGCCGCACTGGCCGTCACCGCCCAGGGACATGTTGATGACCCGGGCGGGGGTGATGGTGTCCGGAACGCCGGGGACGGCTCCCCCGGCAGCCCAGACGACGGCGTCGGCAACGTCACTGAGGTAGCCGCCGCAGGCGCCCAGGGCGCGGACCGGGAGGATCGAGGAGGAGTACGCGACGCCGGCGATGCCGATGCCGTTGTTGGCGGCCGCCCCGATGGTGCCGGCGACGTGCGTGCCGTGCCAGGACGAGGAATCGCCGTTGCAGTAGTCCCCGGCGTCGGTGGCGTCGCTGTCGCGGCCATCGCCATCGTTGGAGATGGTGGAATCGGAGATGAAGTCGTAGCCGGGGAGGACCTGCGTCAGGTCCGAGTGGGGTGTGATGCCGGTGTCGATGACGGCGACGACGGCGCCGTGGCCGGAGGTGACATCCCAAGCCGCGGGGACGCGCATCCCGGCCTTGTCCTCGAAGAGGTCCCACTGCCGCGGGTACATCGGGTCGTTCGGGGTGGAGGCCTGCCGGAGGAAGGTGTCCGGTTCGGCGTATTCGACGTTGGCCTGGCTGCGCAGGGAGGCGAGGACCTTGGCGCCCTCGGAAGGGGTCAGCGTCCCGGCAGCCTGGACGACGGCTGCTCCACGGGCCGTGGCGCGCAACTCTTTGACGGAGACCCCCGAGGACCTGGCTGCCTGCCCGTAGGCGTGGGCCCGGGCACTGGCCCTGCCGGCGGCTTCGGTCTTGAACTTCACCACGAACCGTCCCGCCGCTACGGCAGGTGCGGGCGCAGTCGCCGTCGCGGGCGGGGAGACCGGCCGCAAATCACGCTCGGGCGCCGCTGCGGCGGGAAGCGTGAACAGGGTGCCGCAAAGGACGGCTGCAGTACTCAGTGAGACGACGGCCCTGGACGGGCGCGGTGCGGTCATTCGGTTCCTCAGGTGCATGGCCGGCGGCCGCCGGCGCTCGGGCGAGAGCGGGAAACGCTCGCGCTCGACCAGCCCCGGGTCCCCGAAAGAACTTTAACCTAGAAGCATCGGTGCTGGCCGCAAATTGCGGGTACCCTTGGCCTTTCCTGCGCTTGGAGCGCACCCCGGAGACTGCAGCCGTCCGGGCGCCCCGCAAACCACCCTCGACATTCTCGATTTTTGATCGGAAGCTCAAGGAGACCCCCCGGAAATCAGTGATCTCCGGGGGTCTGTCTTTTGTTGATTCGGCGTGATCGCGGCCGGACCAGCGGCTTCCATGGGTGCTCTGAGGGGCCGCCCAGCCGAACCGAGTCCAGGGCGCCGCCCCACACCGACGTCAGGCCCGCTGCGCCCCAGGCTGGCCGTTCCGGACCACGAAGGACGCGTCGACGACGGCCGGTGACGTGGTGTCCGCGGCCGACGCCACCACGAGGTAGTCGCTGCGAAACTCGTCCGGGGTCACCGTGCAGCGGGTCCAGCCCCGCTTGTCCGGGTTGATGTAGTGGGTGTGGGGGTTGGCCGGCAGGCCGTCCTTGATTGACTGGGCCCAGCCGCATCCGGAGCTGATGGAGGTTCCGACGAACTCCGTGGTGACGATCTTTGAGGCCGGGTCCGCGTGGTCGAGCAGGACATCGTTGACGAAGGCGGCGTGCCAGTCACCGCTGAGGATCACGGGGTTGGCCGGGTTCTGCCGGTTGATGAAGTTGGTGAGGCGGTTGCGCGAGACGACGTAGCCGTCCCACTGGTCGTGGTTGACCGAAAGCTTCTCGGTCGTGTCGTAGTCGTACTGCGCCATCATCGTCTGCTGGGCGATGACGTTCCAGCGGGCGGACGAGGAGGCGAGCCCCTTGAAGAGCCACTGTTCCTGCTCATCCCCCATGAGGGTGCGTGAGGGGTCGTACACGCCGGGGTGCTGGGGGCCGCCGGGGAAGTTCTCGGTGAGCTGGTCCGAGCGGTACTGGCGCGTGTCCAGCACGTGGAACCGCGCCAGGTTGCCGTAGTCCAGGGCCCGGTACAGGACCATGTCCGGGCCGGTGGGCCGTTGCGGACGGCGCAGCGGAAGGTGCTCGTAGTAGGCCTGGAACGCGTTGGTGCGCAACTGAAGGAACCGCTGCGGGTCGTTCGACGCCTCGTTGTCGGGCTGGGACACAGCGTTGGCCCAGTTGTTCTCGACCTCATGGTCGTCGAAAGTCACGACGAACGGGAACCGCGCGTGCGCGGCCTGCAGGTCGGGCGAGCTCTTGTACTTGGCGTGGTTGTTGCGGAAGTCGGCCAGCGTCTCGTGGTTCCTGGCTTCGTAGGTGTAGTCCCCCACGTGCACCACGAGGTCAAGGTCCTCCCGTGCCATGGTGCGGTAGGCGGCGTAGCGGCCGCCCGCCCACGACTGGCACGAGGCCAGTCCGAAGGTGATCCGCGCCGGGTCCGACCCGGCCGCCGGCGCCGTGCGGGTGTGCCCGACCGGGCTTTCCTCGTTGCCGACGCGGAAACGGAACCAGTAGTCCGCGGACGGGCGCAGGCCGTCCACCTCGGCGTGCACGGAGTGGGCCAGCTCGGGGGTGGCGCTCTCGCTGCCCGCTTTGACGACGGTGCGGAATGCCGGGTCCGCGGCGACCTGCCAGTTCACCTGGACCTTGTAAGGGGGCATGCCGCCCCGCCCGTCTGCGGCCTGGGGCTCCGGCGCCAGCCGGGTCCACAGCACGATGCCGTCAGGGGTAGGATCACCGGACGCCACACCCAGGGTGAAAGGGTTCTGCGGGAAGTGCGGTTCAGCCCAGGCGGGGGCCGTGGAGAGGCCGTAGATGGCGGCAGTGGCCGCCGCGCCGCCGGACAGGGCGAGGAAGCGTCGGCGGGACGTGGCAAAGGAACCTGACATGGTGTCTCCTGAGTGGGTCGGCTGATGTCCGCTCCATTCAGTCAGCGCGAGCTGAGGGGACTGTGAACCCGCAGTGAACGAGCCCCAAACCCTGTCCGGATCCCTGGGGCGACGGTGCAGCGCGCGTCCGGCCCTCCAGCACCGGCTCGACCCGGTCCTACCGGCCCCAGACCGACGCGGCGCCGGAGTGGCCGGTGACGATGCTCTGGTACAGGAAGAAAGCCCCGGCCAGTGCCCCGGCGACCAGCAGGACCAGCCGGACCGCCCGGTTATCACGCAGGCTTCCCAGGAACGCGAAGCGCCGCCCGATCGGGTCGTAGCTGGTCACGATCATGGCCGCCACGATCACAAAGAAGATCACCGAGACAATCTTCAACACGTCGCCCTGCTCTGCATGTTCCCGGATCATCTCCGTCGCGGGACGGGACTCCTCCAGCTGCTCCCCGGCTTGCGCGGTGACCAGCGAGATAGGCACCAGGAGCAGCGCGAGGACCCCCAGGGGCCAGGCGAGGTACCGGCGCCAGCGCGGCGCCGCGGCGTAGATGATGGCCGCGAGCCCCGCGATCGGACCAAGAACGACGACGGCGTGGACCAGCAGAATATGGGCCGGGAGACCGGCAATTTCAATCACGGAGGATCTCCTACGGTGGACGTGCCCTGCACTTTCCCGGCGCAGGGGCCGGAGCTTCTATGATTCTTGCATGGCAGAGCGTGGGCTGGCGGGCATCGCGGCGGAACTCTATGCCCTGCCGTTCGACGACTTTGTTGCCGGCCGCAACGCCGCCGCCAAGGCCCTGCTCGCCGAAACCGCCCCGACACCGGAGCTGCGGGCCCGGGCCGCGGAGGTCAGGGCCCTGCCCAAACCCTCGGTAGGCGCCTGGGCCGTCAACATGCTCGCCTGGCAGCAGCCCGCGGCCCTGCACGGCCTGGTTGATCTGGGGCGCACCATGCGGCAGGCGCAGAACGACCTCGACGCCGCTGCCCTCCGGACGCTCGCCCGGGAGCGGCGGACGCTGCTCGCCGCCGCGGTCGACGCAGCCCGGGCGGCGGCCGCCCAGCGCGGACGGAAGATCAGCGGCACCGTCGCCGCGGAGGTGGAACAAACGCTGCGCGCGGCCACTGCGGACGAGGGTGCGGCCGCTGCCGTCGGCAGCGGGCGCCTGCTCCGCGCCCTGGCCGGCGACGGCGTCGACGTCGTCGACCTCGACGGCGCGGTCGCGGTCCCGGATGCTCCCCCGGCGGCTGCCGCCGCGCCGCCGGCCGCCGCTGCCTCAACCCCCGCCGGGTCACCGCCGCCGGCCGGGCGCGGGAAAACGAGCGGCGCGGCAGGTCGAAGCCGCACTGCCGGGGCCGCTCCCGTATCCGGCAAACCCGGGAGCACTACGCCGCCGCCGACCGGCGAGCCGCGGCTCCGGGCTGTCCGGCCGGAGCGGCCCGCGCCCAGCCCCACCGTGCGGAAACGCGCGGAGGCGGCACTGCAGGAAGCGCAGGCGGCCGCGGAGGCCAGTGCCGAGGAGGCAGCGCGCACGGCCGGCGAGCGGGAGGACGCCGAGGGGGCAGCCGCTGCCCTGGCCGAGGAAGTCAGCCGGCTGAGGCAGGAACTGTCCCGCACGGAGTACGAGTTGCGGCGGGCACGCAAGCAGCTGGACCACACGTCGGCGACCGCCCAGCAGGCCGGCCGCGCCGCCGCCAAGGACCGCCGCCGGGAGGAGCTGGCCCGGCAGCGGGTGCTCCGGCTGGGCAACACGCCGGACCGGTGACGGAAGACTGTCAGAGGCCGGTTGCAGACTTAAACCATGGAAAAGCATCAGGATTCCGCATCAGCCCGGACGGCGGGGACGCAGCAGCCGGCACTGTACTGGGAGGTGACCTATCTGGACGCCGACTGCGGCCGGGTACGCACCGAAGCTTTCGACGACGCCGCACAGGCCGAGCGCTTCGCCAGCCGCTACGTCCACCACCAGGACGGCTGGGCGATCGTCGACGCCCTCCAGGTGCGGGCCGGCCGGGCCGCCGCCTGACATTGGCGGACCAGGCGCATGGGAGCTTCCTGAGAGTCTCGCTTCCGCCCTATCCGGGGACGTGCGGCGGGAGCGGCTAACCCCGCGGCACTTAAGCCGAAGGGCGGCCCGGGGCCGAAGCCCCGGACCGCCCTCTGGCTGCGCTCGGTTAGGCGAAGTCCGACACCGCGGGGTCGGCGCCGATCCGGCCCGCGCCCTCGGCGGAGCGGTCCAGTCCGTTGATTGCCTGCACATCGGTCTCATCGAGGGTGACGTCCAGGGCCGCGTAGTTTTCGCGGATCCGCGACTCGGTCACCGACTTGGGGATCACAACGTTGCCGATTGCGAGGTGCCAGGCGATGACGACCTGCGCCGGCGTGGCGTTGTGCTTGGCCGCAATCTCCGCGATGACCGGGCTTTCCAGCAGTTCGCCGCCCTGGCCCAGCGGCGACCAGGCTTCGGTCAGGATGCCGTTGGCCGCGTTGAACTCGCGCAGGTCCGCCTGGTTGAAGAACGGGTGCAGCTCAATCTGGTGGATGGCCGGCACTACACCGGTCTCGTCGATGATGCGCTGCAGGCCTTCCTTGGTGAAGTTCGAGACGCCGATGCTCTTCACGCGGCCCTGCTTCTGCAGTTCGATGAGCGCCTTCCAGGTGTCCACGTACTTGTCCTGCTTGGGCTGCATCCAGTGGATCAGGTAGAGGTCCAGCGTCTCCAGGCCCAGGCGCTCCATGGATTCCTTGAACGCCGTGAGGGTCGACTCATAGCCCTGGTCCGCGTTCCACAGCTTGGTGGTGATGAAGATTTCCTCCGGCTTCAGGCCGGAACGGGCGATCGCACGGCCCACGCCGGCCTCGTTGCCGTAGATCTTGGCGGTGTCGATGTGCCGGTAGCCGGCCTCGAACGCCTGGACGACAACCTTTTCGGCCACGTCGTCCTCGACCTGCCAGACCCCGTAGCCGAGCTGCGGGATGGTGTTGCCGTCATTGAATGTCAGTTCAGGAGAAGAAGTCATCTTTTTATCCTGCCAAGTCGGGGCCGCCGATGCCAGTGTTTTCTCACCGCTAAGCTAGCCGCTTAACCCGGAATATCCGGCCCTGACCGCCCCGGGTTCCGGCGGCGGCGTCAGGACGCCGACTCCGCCAGGCGCCGTTCGGCGTCGACGACGTGCTCCGCGACGGTGTCCGCGCGGCGGCGCACCGAGGCTGCCCCCACGGGTACGGGACCGACGGCGAGGCGGAGCATCGCGGCCGCCTCCGCCGTCATGGCCAACGAATTGCCGGCCGTCGACAGCGAGCGGTGCACGCCGGCGAGTGCACCGGGAATGTCCAGGCCCTCGCTCGGCGACCGGCGCTGCGCCTCGCGGCAGATGGAGCGCACCCGCACGGCCAGCGCGGACAGGTCGTTGGCGATCTCCACCAGTTCGGCGTAGAGGGCTTCGTCTTCCACTCCTTCGAGGACCTGGTGGTAACGGTCAAGGCCCCGGATGAAGCGGTCATGGGCGCGCCGCCAGAGGCCCTTGCCGAGTTCGGCGTCGTCCTTGCGTCCCTGCCGTGCTGCGCTGAAGAAACCCAACGCGGTCCTAAAGGTACTGGCCGGGGCCGTGGTCCGGATCGGCAGCTTCGGCGGGCCGCGACGGGTCCGTGCCCGGCCGCCGCTCGGCCGCGCGCTGCGGCTCACCGTTCTCCCCAATGATGACCCCCGGCGCGATCATGGTGCCCGGCGGCAGCTGGCGGAGCTGCAGCTGCGAGGCAGCGTGCTCCCGGGCAGCGTGCTGGGCGGCGATGGCCGTCTGGATGCCGTGGAAGAGCCCCTCGAGCCAGCCGACCAGCTGGGCCTGGGCGATGCGGAGTTCCGCGTCCGACGGCGTGCCGTCGTCGGTGAAGGGCAGGTGGATCCGTTCCAGTTCCTGGACCAGTTCCGGGGCGAGGCCGTCCTCGAGTTCCTTGATCGAGCGTTCGTGGATTCCGGCGAGCCGGAGCCTGGCGGCGTCGTCCAGCGGCGCCGACTTCACCTCATCCAGCAGCTGCTTCATCATGGTGCCGATCCGCATGACTTTGGCCGGCTCGTCGACGAGGTCCTGGAGATGGCTTGCCCGGCTGCGGGGCTCCCCCGGTTCAGCAGGCCGTGAGTCGGCGGCGTCCGGCGGGGTGGCGGTGCCCTCCAGCGGGGTATCAGCCTCTTCCGGCGTAGCGGCGTCTTCCGGCGTGGTGCCGGTGCCGGTGCCGGGCTGAGTGTCGTTCGGATCGCTCATGGCTTCATACTCTCACGACGGCGGGTGCGCGGCAGGGCCGCAGGACCTCCGCGCCGGGCGCTGGCGCGCCCGCCCCGGGACGCCGAAGGCGCCGCCGGGAACGTCAGTTCCCGACGGCGCCTTCGGCGTGCGCCGCAGCTCAGCAGCAGCGGCCTTGCGGGTTGGCGTCCTGGCGGTCCGTGTGGTCGCGCCAGAAGTCCCGCTCGCACATCGGCGGCCCGGCGTGGCCCGAGGCGCGGTGGTGCTCAAGGTACTTCTTGTAGGCGTCTGCTCCGAGCACGCCGCTGAAGTACTCGGCGAAGCCCCGGAAGCCGGCTACGAGTGCGTTCATGGCCGGTACCTCAGTGCCCGGCCGAGTGTTCGAGCCGCTGGTCCGCCGGCAGCTTCTTCCACTCCGCCTCAAGCTCGCGCTCCGCGGCGGTCGGGAAGAGCCCCGCCGGCGCGAACACGCGCGAGGGCTGGGCCGGGTCCTCGTACTCGACGTTGGCGATGCCGGCCTTGACGTTGCGGAACGCCTTGGCGGTGGCGATCAGCGCCGTGATGATGACGATGATGCTGAGGACCACGAAGATCACCGAGAGCCAGCCCTGGATCATGGTGTTGCGGACCACGGCTTCCATGGCCGCCTGCGTCTTGGCCGTGCCGAACGAAGTCTTCCCGTCGGCGAGGGCCTTGGAGAAGGCGGCGTTGTTGGCGAAGTACCCGACGGCCGGGACCGGCGAGAAGATCTTGTAGAAGCTCGCGGTGATGGTCACGACGGCGGCGAACGCCAGCGGCAGCGCCACGATCCACAGGTACTTGAAGGTGCCGCGCTTCGCCACGATCGCGAGCACGACCGAGAGGGCGATGGCGGCGAGCAGCTGGTTGGCAATGCCGAACAGCGGGAAGAGCGTGTTGATGCCGCCGAGCGGGTCGGTGACGCCCATCAGCAGCACCGCGCCCCACGCCGCCACCATGACCGCCGTGGCGAGCCAGGCACCCGGGCGCCAGGAGTGGTCCTTGAACTTCGGGACAAAGTTGCCGATCGAATCCTGCAGCATGAAGCGCGCAACGCGCGTGCCGGCGTCGACCGCGGTGAGGATGAAGAGCGCCTCAAACATGATGGCGAAGTGGTACCAGAACGCCATCATCGCGGTGCCGCCGATGAACTGCTGCATGATGTGCGCCAGGCCGACGGCGAGGGTGGGGGCGCCGCCGGAGCGCGAGACGATGCTTTCCTCGCCGACGTCTTTGGCGGTCTGGGCGAGGACGTCGGGGGTGATGTTAACGCCGGACAGGCCCAGGCTGTTGACCCACTGGGCCGCGGTTTCGACGGTGCCGCCGGTGAGCGCGAGCGGGGCGTTCATGGCGAAGTAGATGCC
Organism: Arthrobacter sp. Soil763; assembly: GCF_001428365.1. GTDB lineage: Bacteria > Actinomycetota > Actinomycetes > Actinomycetales > Micrococcaceae > Arthrobacter. The sequence goes on from NZ_LMSH01000001.1 coordinate 46,479, forward strand.
GCGGTCGATCGAGATGGCCGCAACGAGCGCCATGATCGCAACGAAGGACTCCATCAGCATGCCGCCGTAGCCGATCAGGCGGGTCTGGCGTTCCTTCTCGATCAGCTTGGGCGTGGTGCCGGAGGAGATCAGGGCGTGGAACCCGGAGAGGGCGCCGCAGGCGATGGTGACGAACAGGAACGGGAACACGGCGCCGGAGAAGACCGGGCCGTTGTCACGGGAGGCGAATTCGCTGAACGCCGGGACCGTGATTTCGGGCCGCACCACGATGATGGCGAGGGCGAGCATCACGATCACGCCGATCTTCATGAAGGTGGAGAGGTAGTCGCGCGGGGCGAGCAGCAGCCACACCGGCAGGATGGCGGCGATGAAACCGTAGATGATCAGGCCCCAGGCGATGGTGACCTTGTCCAGGTGGAAGAAGGCCGCACCCCATTCGGTGCCGGCGACGGCGCCGCCGCCGATGATCGCGGCCATGAGCAGCACGAAGCCGATCAGGGAGACCTCCATGACCTTGCCGGGACGGAGGTAGCGGAGGTAGACGCCCATGAACAGGGCGATCGGGATGGTCATGCCGACCGAGAAGACACCCCAGGGGCTTTCGCCGAGGGCGTTGACGACGACGAGGGCCAGGATGGCGACGATGATGACCATGATGAGGAGGGTCGCGATCAGGGCGGCGGTGCCGCCGATCACGCCGAGTTCCTCGCGGGCCATCTGGCCGAGCGAACGGCCTCCGCGGCGCATGGAGAAGAAGAGGACCAGGTAGTCCTGGACGGCGCCGGCAAGGACGACGCCGATGATGATCCAGATGGTGCCGGGTAGGTAACCCATCTGGGCTGCGATAACCGGGCCGACGAGCGGGCCGGCGCCGGCGATGGCGGCGAAGTGGTGGCCGAAAAGGACGTTGCGGTCCGTGCGGACGTAGTCCTTGCCGTCGGCCTTGTACTCGGCCGGGGTGGCGCGGCGGTCGTTTGGCTTGGCGATGTACCGCTCAATGACCTTGGAGTAGAACCGGTAGCCGATCAGGTAGGTGCAGACCGAGGCGAACACGAACCAGATGGCGTTGACGGTTTCGCCGCGGATGATCGCGAGCATGAACCAGGCGACGCCGCCCAGCAGCGCAATGGCCGCCCAGAGCGCGATTTTCGCCGGCGTCCACTTACGTTCCTCGGCTTCGCGGACGGCGTCGTCGACCGCGGTGGCCGGAAGGCCCGGCACCGGCGTAATGCCGTCGTCGAGTGGTGCTGTGTTTGGCCTGCCATCTGGCATTGTGCCCATGTCTCCTCCTTGAGAAACCCCTCTGACAGATCAGCAGTCAGATCTGCCCCATGGCACCCTATCAACGGCGCAACCTGATGGATATGGCTTCACGGCCGCCGCTCCGGGCGGCTCGCCGAACGGCGCAATGCCCGCGGTGAACGGCGTCACATGCGCGCGTGAAAATGCGCCGGCCGGCGGGTTCAGGCGGGGCCGGCGGGCACGGCGCGCGTCAGGCGGGGCCGGCCAGCTGCATCAGGCGGGCTTCGCACAGATCCAGCCAGCGGACCTCCGCCTCGGTTTGGAAGATCAACGAGTCCAGCACCAGCAGCCGGGCAGTGTCCGCCGCCCGGAGGTGCGCTACCGCTTCGCGGCGGGTCCGGGTGTATTCCTGCAGGGTCCTGATCGAAACGGCCCGCTGCGCCTGGATCAGGGCGCCGACGTCGACCGCGGGCAGGGTCAGCGCCAGGGCCAGCTTGATGGCGAGTTCGTTGCGCGGCGGGCTGGTCCGGCTGACGGCGGCGCCGAACCATTCCCGGGCCTCCGCCCGGCCCGCGTCCGTGATGCTGTAGACAATGTGGCCCTCGGCGTCCGCGCCGTTCTGTTCGACCAGCCCGTCGCGTTCCAGCCGGTCGAGGGTGGTGTACACCTGCCCGATGTTCAAGGGCCAGGACGAACCGGTCCGGTCCTCGAATTCAGTCCGGAGCTGGTACCCGTAGCGGGGCCGTTCCTGCAGCAGCGCGAGGAGGCTGTGGCGGATTGACATGGTGATCCCGAGGGTAGCAGGACGACGGTATACACGCGCCCCAAGACGCGTGTATACCGCGCATGGAATTACACTATCGTCCTTTTGGCCCGCGGGACCCCGTCATATGCCTGCCACGGAATGCGGTGCGTCACACCCCCCGGCAGTGTGACAGCGGCCGGTTGGCGCCGGGTCAGGTGACCAGGAGGACCTTGCCGACGTGTTCGCCGGAATCGAAATAGCGGTGGGCGGCCTGGACCTCGCCCAGCGGGAACGTCTTGGCGACCAGCGGCCGGATGCGTCCGTCCGCCAGCATCGGCCACACCGCGTCACGGACGGCGTTCATAATGACCGTCTTCTCCTCGACCGGACGCGGCCGCAGGGCGGTCGCGATGATCGCTGCCCGCTTGGTCAGCAGCTGGCCCAGGTCCAGTTCGCCCTTGGTGCCGCCCTGCAGGCCGATCACCACCAGGCGCCCGTAGTCGGCCAGGGCGTCCACGTTCTGCCCCAGGTATTTCGCCCCGACGACGTCGAGAATCACATCCGCACCCTTGCCGCCGTTCTGGGCGCGCAGGCTCTCCGGGAAAGCTTCCTCGGTGTAGTTGATCCCGATGTCGGCGCCGAGGAACGCCGTGGCGGTGCCGACCTTCTCGGCGGTGCCCGCCGTCGCGGCCACCCGGGCGCCGAGCGCCTTCGCCAGCTGGATGGCCATGGTGCCGATGCCGCCGGTGGCCCCGTGGATGAGCACGGTTTCCCCCGCCTGCAGCTGGGCCGTCATGACCAGGTTCGAATAGACCGTGGCGGCGACTTCCGGCAGCGCGGCCGCGGTGACCAGGTCCACGCCGTCGGGGATCCGCAGCACCTGCCCGGCCGGAACCGCCACCTGCTCGGCGTAGCCGCCGCCGGCGAGCAGGGCCACCACTTTGTCACCCACGGAAAAGGGCTTGGTGACGCCGGGGCCGAATCCGGCGATCCGCCCCGAGACCTCAAGGCCCGGAATATCGGATGCGCCGGGCGGCGGCGGGTAGAAGCCCCGGCGCTGCTGGACGTCCGCCCGGTTGAGTCCGGCGGCGACGACGTCGATCAGCACCTCACCCTCGCCGGGCACGGGAGCGGGGACCTCGCGGAGCTCCAGGACCTCCGGACCGCCGGGCTCTGAGATGTAGACAGCCTTCATGGAGAACTCCCGTTTCCTTGCTCATGTAGTGCGGGGCGCGACCGGACGGACCGCGGCGCCGGCTCCGACCCCAGTCCAGAATAAGTGGCCGGAACGGCTCAGTGCGCCAGCGCCGCTGCTTTTTGTCGCTCATGACGGGCTATGGAACACTACTGGGTAGGGAAGGTTGTCCGAGCGGCCGATGGAGCTGGTCTTGAAAACCAGTGTGCGGTAACCCCGTACCAAGAGTTCGAATCTCTTACCTTCCGCGCTGGTCACGCTTTCCGTGGCCGGAGGGGCTGTTGGGCCGGACCTGAGGGGACGGCGCGGCAGCCCCTTTTCGCGTCTGCGCCCGGTGCCGCCTAGGCTCCTGCCTGGCTGATGGTGTAGGCGGCCAGGAATCCCACGGCGGCAATCAGGCCGGTGAGGTTGTGGTGCTCTTCGAAGGCCTCGGGAATCATGGTGTCAGCCAGCATGGCCAGGATGGCACCCGCGGCGGTGGCGGTGATAAAGGCCACCAGCTCGGCCGGCGCGTTCTGCAGCGTCGCGTAACCGATCAGCGACGCCAGGCCGGACATCAGGGCGATTCCGCCCCAGACCCCGAACACATACCCCGCGCTGCGGCCGGACTTCTTCATGCCAGCCGTGCTGGAGAGCCCTTCGGGGACGTTGGAGATGAACACCGCGGCCAGCATCGCCGGGCTCACCGCGCCGCCCGTGACCAGGCCCAGCCCGAGCACGACAGATTCGGGGATCCCGTCGAGCAGGGCGCCGACGGCTATGGCCGTTCCGCTGCCGGGCTTGGCCTGCTCGGTGGGTTGCTTTCCGCCCGACCGCTTCCGGTGTTTAGCGCCGCGGCGGGCGAGCAAGGCATTGGCCGCAACATAGATCAGTGCCCCGCCCAGGAAGCCGGCCGCCGTCGGCCACAGCCCGCCGCCGTCCGCGGCCTCCCCCACCAGGTCGAATGCGAGCGCGGAGATCAGCACGCCGGCGCCGAAGGACATGACCGAAGAGACAATCTTGGGCGGGATCTGCCACTTCCAGGACAGGGCTGAGCCGAGCACCAGCGCGCCGCCGGCGACCGTGCCCCACAACAGTGCCTGGAACCACATCGGCATTTTTGTTCACCCCTTCTGTTGCCCCAAGCAACGCTACACCCGGAGAGCCTTGACGCGGCCCGGCCGGGTCGGCTACCTCTGGGGCATGGCAAACGGGACCGGGGAGCGGCGATGAAACTCTCGACAGTGGCCTGGACGGCGGCCGCCACGGCAGGCGCCGCGGCAGCAGGAGGCGCCGCGACGGATCCGGGGAGCCGGTGGTACCGGGCGTTGCGGAAACCGGACTGGCAGCCGCCGCCGGTCGCGTTTCCGGTCGTGTGGACCGCCCTGTATACGGACCTGGCGGTGGCATTTGCCGTCGCCCTGGACCAGAACGGCGGGGACACCGCGGCGGACCGGCGGCGCGAGGTCCGCGCGTACCGCCGCGCCCTGGCCGCGAACCTGGTGCTGAACGCCGCGTGGAGCTGGTTCTTCTGGCGCTCCCGCCGGCCGTGGCTGGCCGCCGCGGAAGCCGCGGCGTTGACGGTCAGCAGCGCGGATCTGGTCCGGAGGACCTACCGGCTTCGCCGCGGCGCCGGCATTGCGCTGGCGCCATACGCCCTCTGGTGCGGCTTCGCCACCGTCCTGTCCACCGCGATCGCCCGGCTCAATCCGGCCGGGCCGAGTCAGCGCTAAACTGCCCCCATGACGCCGCAGGAACTTTCCAATCTGGCGCACCTGCGCCGGGCGCGGGACCTGATCGACCGTGACTTCGCCCGGCCGCTCGATGTGCCTGCCATGGCCGCCGGCGCGCTGATGTCCCCGGCGCACTTCTCCCGCCAGTTCAAGGCCGCCTACGGGGAGACACCGTACAACTACCTGATGACGCGGCGGATCGAGCGGGCGATGGCGCTGCTGCGCGCCGGCGCCAGTGTTACCTATGCCTGCATGGAGGTGGGCTGCACGTCGCTGGGATCCTTCAGTTCACGGTTCACCGAAGTCGTCGGCATTCCGCCCAGCGTGTACCGGGAGCGCGAGCACAAGGCCGTCAAGGCCATGCCCTCGTGCGTGGCACGGCAGCACACCCGCCCTCCGCGCAACCCGCCGCGGAAGTTGAGCAGGATCGAAGAAGCACCGGCTCTGCCGCCCTCGTAGCGTGGACCTCATGAACATCTCACTGCAATACGCCCAGATCACCGTCAACGACCTGGACGAGTCCCTGCCCTTCTATCGCGATGTCCTCGGCCTCGAGGTGCGTAACGACGTCGGTTCCGACGGCCACCGCTGGGTCACCCTTGGCAGCGCAGCCCAGCCCGACCTGGAAATCGTCCTATCGCCCCCGCACGCCGGCCGCTCGCAGGAGGACGGCGACGCACTCCAGCAACTGCTTACTAAAGGGGTCCTGCCCGTGATCGTGTTCCGCACGGACGACCTCGACGCCACCTTCGAGGCCGTCCGAGCCGCCGGCGCCGAGGTGCTGCAGGAGCCCATCGATCAGCCGTGGGGACCCCGCGACTGCGCCTTCCGCGACCCGTCCGGCAACATGATCCGCTTCAACCAGGCCTGACCCGAAAGCGGGGCGTCGAACGGACGCCCCGGCCGGCAGCCTGATCAGCGGCCGCCCGGGGCGTCCACGTCGTCCTCAGGCGGGATGAAGATGGCTTCGATGGGCTTGCCGAACAACCTGGAAATGCGGAATGCCAGGGGAAGCGCGGGATCATAGCGGCCCGTTTCCAGGGCGTTCACGGTCTGCCGGGAAACACCGAGCTGGTCCGCGAGCGCACCCTGGGTCCAGCCCCGCCCCTCCCGCAGCGTCCTGAGGTGGTTGTTCACCGTCGGCCCGCAATCGCTCCGGTGTGGATCCAGCCGAGCATCCCGGCCCCGTAGATGAGCCAGCCGGTGCCGTCGATGCGCTGTCCGGCTATCTCCAGGAACGCCAGCGTCACGGAGGCGATCATGGCCACGGCGAAGCCGCCGGCCAGCCCCTGCAGCATCAGCAGCCGCTGATAGTCCTCGCTCCGCCGCACGTGCCTCAGGACCGCCCGGACGATCCAGAGTGTGCTTGTCATCTGCCGGGGGGCAACCTGGTCTGGCGGGAAAAATCCTGCGGAAAAACTGCTGAAAAAATTGGCCGGCAACCGCTTACGGCGCCGCTACCGGCAGGTAGTCTCGTGACAGCTCGGGCAGGGGACATCGGGCCGGGCGCCTGCACGACCCCGCACCCCCACTGCCGCCGGGCACCCGTCGGGTCAACTGCCGGCTGTGGGGCGTTCCGCTGGGGGCCGTCTCGCCGAATGCACATGCAATCCACCCTGTGTTCATTCACCCCTGTTTTGCTGTGCCGGAACCTGCTTGACCAGGAGCAGACCGGCCGGTCCGCGGCCCTCAACCCGGACATCGCACCCAGCCCTTACCCGGGCACCTAATGAGAGTTAGAGCGGATGAAATTCACACCTTGGAAAACAGCGCTGGGCACAGCCCTGTCCGCAGGGCTCATTGCCCCGCTGGCGGCCCTGCCCGCCGCCGCCCTGGAGGCCACACCAGCGGCCGCCGGGACATCGCCGGTCATCATCAACGAGGCGTACCTCAGCGGCGGCAGCGCCGGCGCGGCCTACAAGAACAAGTTCGTCGAGCTGCACAACACCTCGGACGCCCCGGTATCCCTGGACGGCTGGTCAATCCAGTACCGGTCCGCCACCGGAACCGCCGCCCCGAATAACACGGCCGCCCTCACGGGGACCATCCCCGCCGGCGGGTATTACCTGCTTGAGGGCGGCAGCAACGGCACCGTCGGCGCCGACCTTCCCACCGCCGACACGACCGCCGCCGGATTCAATCCGGCAGGCGGCGGCGGAACGATCGTCCTCGCCCGGCAGGCCACCGCACTGCAGTCGCTGGGCACCGGATCCGTCGTCGAACCCGCCGACGTCGCGGACCTGCTCGGTTACGGGAGCTCCAACACGTTCGAGACCCAGGCGGCAACGGCGCCGTCGGGCAACACGGACGTCAAGAGCCTGAACCGCAGCGGCGGCGCGGACAACAACAACAACGCCGCCGACTTCACCCTGAACGCGGCCATCACCCCCAAGGCGGCCAACGGGGAAGCCACGCCGGTGGACCCGGGCCCGGTCACTCCCCCGGTCTCCAAGAGCATCGCCGAGATCCAAGGCACCGGCGCCGCCAGCCCGCTCGCCGGCTCCGCGGTCACCACCCGCGGCAAAGTCACTGCCGCCTTCCCGACCGGCGGCTTCGCCGGGTTCTACCTGCAGACGCCCGGAACCGGCGGCGAGCTGACGCCGGCCAACCACACCGCGTCGGACGCCATCTTCGTCTATGCCCCGGCCGCCGTCGCCTCCGTGCAGATCGGCGACTATGTCCAGGTCACCGGCGATGTGGCCGAGTACTACGGCATGACCCAGCTCAACGCCGCCGGCGTCACCCAGCTGACCGAGGCCGCCCCCGAGGTCAAGGCCACCGGTTTCACCCTTCCGGCCGACGAAGCCTTCCGCGAATCCCTCGAGGCGATGCTGCTGACGCCCCAGGGACCCGTCACGGTCGCGGACAACTACTCCCTCAACCAGTACGGCGAAATCGGCCTGGCCGGCGGCACCACCCCGCTGGAGCAGCCCACCGCCGTCGCCCCCTACGGTTCCGCCGAGTACACCGCCACCGTGGCGGCCAACGCCGCACGCAGCATCAAGCTCGACGACGGCGCCAGCACCAACTTCCTCAAGGACGCCGCCACCAAGGCGCAGACCCTGCCGTATCTGACCACCACGGACCACGTCCGGGTCGGCTCGCCGGTGACCTTCAAGACCAATGTGGTGCTCAGCTACGCCAACAGCTCGTGGAAGTTCCAGCCGCTGTCACAGCTGACGGCCGAGAACGCGGGCTCGGTGCAACCGGCAAGCTTCGGCGCCACCCGCGCGCAGGCCCCGGCCGCCGTCGGCGGAAACCTCAAGCTCGCCTCGTTCAACGTGCTCAACTACTTCCCGACCACCGGGGACCAGGTTCCCGGGTGCACGTTCTACACCGACCGCGCCGGCAACCCGATCACGGTCAAGGGCGGCTGCGACGTCCGCGGCGCGGCCAACGCCGAGAACTTCAAGCGCCAGCAGGACAAGATCGTTGCCGCCATCAGCAAGTCCGGCGCCGACGTCGTCACCCTCATGGAGGTGGAGAACTCGGCCCAGTTCGGCAAGAACCGGGACGACGCCCTGGCCAAGCTGGTCGACGCCCTGAACATCGCCACGCCCGGCATCTGGGACTACGTGCGGACGCCCGCCAACGCACCCCCGCTGGCCGACGAGGACATGATCCGCACCGCCTTCATTTACAAAAAGGCCGCCGCCGAACCTGTGGGCGAATCCATCATCCACAACGACACGGTCGCCTTCGCCAGTGCCCGCAAACCGCTGGCGCAGGTTTTCAAGCCCGTCGGCGCCGCCGATGACCAGAAGTTCATCGCGATCGCCAACCACTTCAAGTCCAAGGGCTCCGCCGCGACGCCGGACGACACCGACAAGGGCCAGGGCAACTCGAACCTCGCCCGCACCGCCCAGGCTCAATCGCTGCTCGGCTTCGCCGACGAACTGCAGAAATCCAAGGGCACCAACAACGTCTTCCTGATCGGCGACTTCAACTCCTACGCCAAGGAGGACCCGATCAACGTCCTCACGGCCGCCGGGTACGTCAACCAGGACGAGAAGGCCAAAAACGCCGACGGCTCCGCCAAGCACTCCTACCTCTACGGCGGCCTGGTCGGTTCCCTGGACCACATCCTCGCCTCGCCGGCGGCCAACGCCGTCGTCACCGGCGCGGACATCTGGAACATCAACTCGGTGGAATCCGTGGCGCTGGAGTACAGCCGCTACAACAACAACGTCACCGACTACTACGCGGCGGACCAGTTCCGGGCCAGCGACCACGATCCTGTCGTCGTCGGGCTTGACCTGAAAGCCGGCGCCACCGTCCCGGCCAGCGTTGACCTGAACTTCCTGGGCATCAACGACTTCCACGGCCGCATCGACTCGAACACCGTCCTGTTCGCCGGCACCATCGAGAAGCTCCGGGCCGCCGCGGCGCCGGGAGCCACCGCGTTCCTCTCCGCCGGCGACAACATCGGCGCCTCGCTGTTCGCCTCGGCCGTGGCCAAGGACCAGCCGACCATCGACGTGCTGAACGCCCTGGAGCTGCGCACCTCGGCCGTGGGCAACCACGAGTTCGACGGCGGCTGGGCCGACCTGCGTGACCGGGTCATCGCCGGCGGGGCCAACGCCAAGTTCCCCTACCTGGGCGCCAACGTCTACACGAAGGGCACCACCGAGCCGGTCCTGCCGGAGTACACCGTGCTGGACATGAACGGCATCAAGGTCGCCGTGATCGGCACCGTCACGCAGGAAGTGCCGTCGCTCGTCACCCCGGCCGGCGTCGCGGACCTCGAGTTCGGTGACCCCGTCGAGGCCATCAACCGCGTCGCCGCGAAGATCAAGGCGGGCAAGCTCGCCGACGTGATCATCGTCGAGAACCACGACGGCGCCGGATCCGGCGCCCCCGAAGGCGCCACCCTGGAGCAGGAAGTCGCCGCCGGCGGCCCCTTCGCCAAAATGGTCCAGGAAGTCACCCCGGACGTGGCCGCGATCTTCAACGGCCACACCCACAAGCAGTACGCGTGGGACGCCCCGGTCCTGGATGCTGCCGGGCAGCCGACCGGCAAGACCCGTCCGATCGTACAGACCGGCAACTACGGCGAGTACATTGGCCAGATCCAGCTGACCATCGACACCAAGACCATGGCTGTCACCGGCTACAAGGCGGGCAACGTCAAGCGGACCACGGAGCCGGCGGCCGACCTCGTCGCCGCCTACCCGCGGGTTGCCGCGGTGAAGGCGATCGTGGACAAGGCTGTTGCCGACGCCGCCGTGATCGGCAGCCAGCCGGTGGGCAAGGTCACCGCGGACATCACGACGGCGTTCGCCGGCTCCCCCGCCGTGCGCGATGACCGCTCAAGTGAGTCCACCCTGGGCAACCTCGTGGCCGACTCGCTCGTGGACTCCCTGAAGGCACCGGAACTCGGCGGCGCCGAGATCGGCGTCGTCAACCCCGGCGGCCTGCGCAACGAGCTGTACTACGCCCCCGACGGGACCATCACCTACGCCGAGGCCAACGCGGTCCTGCCGTTCGTGAACAACCTGTGGACCACCACTCTGACGGGCGCGCAGTTCAAGACGCTGTTGGAACAGCAGTGGCAGACCAACCCGGACGGCACGGTCCCCAGCCGCGCGTACCAGCAACTGGGCCTGTCCAAGAACGTGAACTACACCTACGACGCCGCCCGCGCCGCCGGGGACCGGATCACCTCGATCCGGATCAACGGTGCGCTGATCGACCCGGCGAAGTCGTACCGGATCGGCACGTTCAGCTTCCTGGCCACCGGGGGCGACAACTTCCGGATCTTCAAGTCCGGCACCGGCACCAAGGACTCCGGGCTCGTGGACCGCGACGCGTGGATCAAGTACCTGCAGGGCCACAACCCGGTCTCGCCGGACTTCGCGCGGCGCTCCGTGGCCGTGGTGAACACCACCGCAGCCGAGGTCAAGGGCGGGGATTCCATCACCCTGGCGGTCTCCAAACTGGACCTGACCTCGCTGGGCAGCCCGGTGAACACCTCGCTGCGGGCCGAGTTCACCGACGCCGCCGGGACCGTCACCGCCCTCGGGTCGGTACCGGTCACTGCCGGTGCGGCGACGGTGGACGTCAAGGTGCCCGCCGGCGCGGCAGCCGGCACCGGCACCCTGGTGCTCACCGCCGTCGAATCCGGAACCCGCGTGGCCACCGACGTGACGGTGGCGGCCAGCGTCCCGGTTCCGCCCAAGTGCACCGCTCCGGTCAAGCCGAAGCGGCCCGCGGACCTTGTGGGCCAGGTGAACTACGGCCTGGTCATGGCCGCCTACCGCAAGTGCCTGAAAGGCTAACCCGCCAGCCGCCCCGCGAGTGAGCATGCCCGTTTTCGGGCCCGCCCACGAGTGAGCATGCCCCGTCCCTGCCCGGACCGGTGGACATAGCACCCTATGTCCACCGGCCGCGCCGGAGGCGGGGCATGCCCATTTTTCGTGCCGGGCAGATACGGACATGCCCGGTCGTCGCTCCCGTGCGGAAGCGGACATGCCCGTTTTTCGGCGAGGGGGCGCTGTGTCACACGGGAAATCTGTTACAGACGGGACTGCTGTGGCGGGGTACTATTTGCCGGTGCGCAGAGGCAAATTCAACCGGGCAGTCGGCATCGTCATCGCCCTGACGGCAAGTGGTGCGGCGGCGCTGCTGTGGTTCGCCGTAGCCGCGGGCGGACCGGCCCTCAGCCAGTCCCCCGCCCAGGGCCTCCTGCTCGGATTCTGGAGCATCCTCTACAACACCGACGCCCCGGCCCCGCGCGTCCTCCTCGCCGCTGTCGCCCTGGCGCTGCTGCTGGCCGCCGGCGTCGCGGCGGTGGACCGCAGGATCGCCAACCGTTCCCGCCGCTCCCTGGATCCGCTCACCCGCCCGCTGGCACCGCGGGTGGTGATGTCCGAGACGCGCGGCGTCTTCGCCGGTCCGGTCACCGTCACGGTCCTGATCCCGGCCCACAACGAGGAGGCGTCGCTGCCGGGCACCATCGCGTCATTGCTGGAGCAGTCCCGGCGCCCGGATCGGGTCATTGTCGTGGCGGACAATTGCACGGACTCCACCGTCGCACTCGCCCGGGAGGCCGGCGTCGAAGTGGTCGAGTCGGTGGCGAACACCCAGAAAAAAGCCGGAGCGCTCAACCAGGTGCTGGACCAACTGCTGCCGGGCCTCGGCGATAACGACGTCGTCATGGTCATGGACGCGGACACCAGGCTCGACGACGGATTCCTCGCCGTGGCCGTCGACCGTTTCACGCAGGACCGGGCGCTGATGGCCGTGGGCGGCCTCTTCTACGGTGAAGAGGGCCACGGCCTGATCGGGCAGTTCCAGCGCAACGAGTACCTCCGCTACAGCCGCGAGATCGGCCGGCGGCGCGGGCGCGTCTTCGTGCTGACCGGCACCGCCTCGATGTTTCGGTCCAGGGCCCTGCGCACAGTGGCGCAGAGCCGTGGCGCCTCGATTCCGGGCACCCCGGGCGATGTCTACGACACGGCAGCCCTCACCGAAGACAACGAACTCACGATCGCGCTGAAGTCCCTGGGCGGGCTGATGATCTCGCCCGCACAGTGCACGGTCGTTACAGAACTGATGCCCGGCTGGCGCATGCTCTGGGCACAGCGGCTGCGCTGGCAGCGCGGCGCCCTGGAAAACATCGGCGCCTACGGCGTCACCCCGCAGACCATGCGGTACTGGGCGCAGCAGTTCGGCATCGGCTACGGCGTAATCGCACTCGGCTCGTACCTGCTGCTGATTTTCCTCATGGTCTTTGCCCTGGACACTTGGATCTGGTTCCCGTTCTGGCTGGGCCTGGGCGCCCTGTTCATGGTCGAACGCGTCGCCACGGTCTGGCAGGGCGGCTGGCGCGCACGGCTCCTGGCCGTCACGCTCTTCCCGGAACTGTTTTTCGACATGTTCCTCAACGTGGTCTACCTCAAGGGCGTCGCCGACATTTCGCTGGGCCGGACGGCCAGCTGGAAACACCTCACGCCCGCCCGGCCGCGCGAGTTCCAGACGGCGGAGCGCCCGTGACCGCCACCCTGCTCCCCGCCGGACTCCTCTTCCCGGAATCCTTGCTGCACTCGCAGTGGTTCGCCATCCTGGCCACCTTCGTGGCGATCAACACCGTCATGTACGCCGCCCTGGCGCTGGCCAAGATTCTCCCCAAGCTGCACCCGACGGAGTGGATCCGGACCCGCAACGAGCGCTCCGAGACGCGCAGCATCCACCCGGACGCCGCGGACTAGGGCAGGTCCCGGCCCAGGATGCCGCGGGCGATCTCGTCGGCGTCGCGCAGCGTGCGCTGGCCGCTGCGGTACGCCGGCCCCTGCTGCTGCCGGGCCTCCGCGGCGATGGCCGTGCCCCACTGCGCCGCGGACAGCTGCAGGCCCAGCACATAGATACCCTCGGTGACCGCTCCGTTCGCGCCGACCGGGCGGTAAGGGTGCGGCACCACGTCCAGGCCGGAGCTCTGCACCGGCATCCCCTCTGCGCTCATCATCAGGCGCGGTCGCACCAGGCCGTCGGCCAGGAGCTGTTCCAGCAACGGCGACGCGTTGACCGCCACCCGGTTCGCCGGGGCGAGGGCCTCAATCATCGCCGTCGCCTCCACCCGGTCCGGGACGTCGCCGACGGCGCCGGGTCCGCCGGAGCCTGGGGCGTGCGGGCCGCCCACCCAGGGCGACGCGGCGGTAAACGCCCCGGCCTTCCGGTCGACGCCGAATTTCGGGTCCGGTCCGACGAAACTGACCACGCCGGCCCGCGCGAGCGCCGCAAGCTGCTCGGCCCGCAGGGCGGGCGGCCCGCTGGCCAGTCCCTCCACGAACGACTCGAACCAGCCGCGCAGCCCGGCGACCCACGATTCATCGGTGATACCGCCGTCGGCGACAACCGTCTTGAGGGCCGCCCGGCCGTGGTGCAGGGCGCCGATGGCCATCTTGACGGGGTCCTGCTCACCGAGGGCGGAGCGCCGGGCGTCATCGAGCAGGTACTCGACGACGGCGGCGTCCAGTTCCGCCCGGGACGCGAAGGTGCGGCCGGCCAGCGGCGCGGCGAGCCCCAGCAGGTCGAGCCGGTGGGCCTGGTCAACGTGCGCGGCGATGACGGCCCCGGCAGCTTCCTCCCACTTCGCGGTGGAGTGCGCGTGCGGCTGCAATGCTTCCTCCAGCGCGGCCAGGAAGGCCTCCGGGCCGGTCCCGACGGCGCCGGGCTGCGAGCGCGCCAGGGTGGAGTAATACGCCCACAGGACGTCCCGGTGCAGCAGGGGCCAGAGGTCGTGGTCGAAGCCGGGGACGATGCCCGCCGCGGCGAACTTGGCGAGCGCCTCCTCGGTGCAGTACCGCAGCGAAACCGACGCCGGGTAGTAGCCGGCCAGGGCGGCCTTGGCCCGGTACGGGGTCCCGCGGCGCGAGGCGGCGATGATCTTCGGTTCGCGGCCGGAGGGCTGGTAGGTCAGGCCGCCGTCCGCGGCGGGCAGGAACTTGCCGCCGCGCCCCTCGGTCAGCTGGCCCATGACGTCAAAGAAGTTCAGCCCCATGCCGCGCACCAGGACCGGCTGCACGGCCGGGATCACGGACCAGTCGACGTCGGCGGGGACCGCGGGCGGCAGGTACTTCAGGCCCAGCTCTTCGGCCGCGGCCTGGAGTTCGCGCTGCTCCGGGTTGAGCCGGGACTCCAGGTGGCCCAGCGCCAGCACCACCGAATCGACGCTGAGCACGGTCCCGTCGTCGAGCGCGACGTCGAACCGGGCGCCCCCGCCGGCCTGGCCCAAGGCGGGCACGTGCCCGTCGTCGGGCACCGGTCCGGTTTCGGGAACCGGACCCTCCGCCGTCGCCGTCGGCCGGACCGACACCGCGGCGCTGCGGTGGAACTCGACGGTGACGCCGGCAGGAAGCCTGCGGATCAGTTCCTCCAGCGTGCACCGCAGGTAGCGGCCATAGAGCGCACGGCTGGGAAAGTCGGAAGAGGTCAGCCCGGCGAGCTCCTCCCGGTCCCCGGCGGAGAGCTCCGGGTCCGGTTCCCTCTCCTGCCGTTGCCGCCACTGGTCGAAGGTGCCGCCGGCCAGCGGTGCTGCCAGCTCCGGCTCCTGCGGCACGACGGTGGGGTAAAACGACTGGGTGTTCATCAGGTAGAGCCGCGACTGCCCGGGCTGCCAGACGTGTCCCGGGCCCGCCGGGAAGGGGTCGACGACGTCGATGTGCAGCGACGCGTCAGCAGCACCCGGCGTCCAGTTCGCGAGCAGCCGTTCCAGCACGCTGGTGCCCCGGGGCCCGGCGCCGATCAGTGCCGTCCGGATGCTCTGCGATATTCCCACGGCATCCAGCGTATCGGCATCCGGGCCGGCGGCTTGACTTGCCTGCGCGGCGCCGCTGTTGCTTGGATGGGCGAATGAGCACCTCTGCAGCTGAATATTCCACTGTGTCCGGCGAGCCCTCCGGGGAGGTTTCCGCTACCGCACCCGAACCCGTCGACGAGAACATCTGGCTGGAGGACATCTACGGCGAGGAGCAACTGGCCTGGGTCCGGGAGCAGAACGCCCGCACCGAGGAACTGCTCGAAGACGCCGACTACGGCGAGCTCGAGAACCGGATCCTGGAGGTGCTGGACTCCACCGACCGGATCGCCATGGTGGGCAAGCACGGCCGCTGGTACTACAACTTCTGGAAAGACCGCGAGAACCCCAAAGGACTGTGGCGCCGGACCGACTGGGAGAGCTACCGCGCCGGATCCCCCGAGTGGGAGGTCCTGCTGGACGTCGATGCCCTCGCCGCGGCCGAAGGCGAGGAATGGGTCTTCCACGGCGCGAATTTCCTGCGCCCGGCGCCCGGGGAGCCGCACCGCCGCGCCCTCCTGGCGCTGTCCCCCGACGGCGGCGACGCGAACCGCTACCGGGAGTTCGACGTCGAGACCCGCAGCTTCGTCGACCCGGCCACGGGCGGCTTCGACCTTCCGACGGCCAAGGGCAACGTCTCGTGGCTCGACGCCGACACCCTGCTGGTGGCGACGACCGCCGCGGACCTGCCGCGCACCAGTTCTTCCTATGCCCGGACCGGCGTGCGGCTGCGCCGCGGCGAAACCCTGGACGCCGCGGAGCGGCTCTTCGAGATCCCCGAGGAGCACATGATGGCCCTGCTGCTCCACGACCCGACCCCCGGCTTCGAGCGGACCTTCGCCGTGGACTGGATCAGCTTTTTTGAAAAGCGCACCTCCGTGCTGCGGGACGGCTCGTGGGTCGAACTTGAGGTGCCCGCCGACGTCAACCTCAGCTCCCACCGCGAGTGGCTGCTGTTCCGCCCGCAGGGCGAGTGGACCGTGGAGGGGACCACCTACCCGGCCGGTTCCCTGCTGGCAGCCGACTTCGAGGATTACCTGGCCGGCGGCCGGGAGCTGTCCGTGCTTTTTGCCCCCGACGAGCACACCTCGCTGCAGTCCTGGAGCTGGACCCGGGACTTCCTACTGCTGAACCTGCTGCGGGACGTTTCCTCGGAGATCCGTGTGCTGGATCCGCAACGGCCGGGCACCGACGCGGCCTGGGCATCCAGCACCCTGGACGCCTGCCCGCCGCTGCACGATGTGACCGCCTACGCCGTCAGCGACGAGGACGATCTCGTTGACGAGGACACCGGCGGCGGCGAGGATGCCGGCGGTACCGCCGGGAACGACTTCTGGCTCGTCGCGACCGGGTTCACGACCCCCAGCACGCTGACTCGCGGCACCCTGGTCCGGGCCGGCGTGGACGGCGTTACCAGCACGCACGAGGTGGTCCGGACCGCGCCGTCGTTCTTCGACGAGGACGCCTACGAGGTCCAGCAGCACTTCGCCGTGTCCAAGGACGGCACCCGGGTACCGTACTTCCAGATCGCCGCCCGGGACCTGGTACTCGACGGCCAGAACCCCACCCAGCTCTCCGGCTACGGCGGCTTCGAGATCTCCCGCACCCCCGCGTACAGCGGCGCGGTGGGCCGGGCCTGGCTGGAACGGCGCACGGAGGAATCCGCGGCGGCCGAAGGCGATGCACCGCACAGCCGCGGAGGCGTCTACGTGGTGGCGAACATCCGCGGCGGCGGCGAGTACGGGCCGTCCTGGCACCGCGCCGCCCTGCAGGACAAGCGGCACCGGGCCTATGAGGACTTCGCCGCGGTCGCGCAGGACTTGATCTCCCGCGGGGTGACGTCCCGGCAGCGGCTGGGGTGCGTCGGCGGCTCCAACGGCGGGCTGCTGGTGGGGAACATGCTCACCCAGTACCCGGAGCTCTTCGGCGCCATCTCCTGCGGGGTGCCGCTGCTGGACATGCGCCGGTACAGCAAGCTCTCCGCCGGGTATTCCTGGATCGCCGAGTACGGCGACCCCGACGTGGCCGAGCAGTGGGAGTTCATCCGGACCTTCTCGCCCTACCACCTGCTCCGCGACGGCGTGGAGTACCCCGAGACGTTCATCTGGACCGCCACTTCGGATGACCGGGTTGGTCCGGTGCAGGCCCGCAAGATGGCCGCCCGCATGCAGGCCATGGGCATCCCCAACGTCTGGTTCCACGAGGCGCTGGAGGGCGGGCACGCCGGCGCCTCGGACAACCGCCAGGCCGCTGCGCTGCAAAGCCGGAGCCAGCATTTCCTCTGGCGCGCACTGGCAGGCCGGGCCGCCTGAGCCCGGCGCCGGGCGGCGCGTCGACCGTTTTGCACTGCATGGCCGGTTCTGCGTATCCTTGGTTGGCTAGTAATAGCAATTGGAGACGTGCCAGAGCGGCCGAATGGGCTTCACTGCTAATGAAGTGTGGGGCACAACTCCACCGGGGGTTCAAATCCCCCCGTCTCCGCGTTTGGCCCCGGTCCTCGACCGGGGCCTTTTGCGTACCCGGCTCCGACGCTCCCTCACCTCCGGGCCGAACCTGCCCGACGCTCCCTCACCTCCGGGCGGGTTTTCGGATGGCAGGATAGGCGCATGTCGACCAAGCACGCGTTTGACGCGATCATCCTGGGCGGCGGCCACAACGGGCTCGCCGCCGCAGCGTACCTGTCCCGGGCCGGGCGGAAGGTCCTGCTCCTGGAGAAGCTCGACCGGCCCGGCGGCGCGGCGGTCTCCGCCGAGGCGTTCGACGGCGTCGGGGCCTGGCTTTCGCGCTATTCGTACCTGGTCAGCCTGCTGCCGCGTCAGATTATCGACGACCTCGGCCTGCGCATCACGCTGGCCCGGCGGCGGTACTCCTCCTACACCCCGGACCCGGCGGACCCGCGCCGCGGCCTGCTGATCGACAACGACGACGACGCGGCCACCGCGGCGTCGTTCGCCGCGGTCGGGGCGCCGGAGGGTGAATTCCGCGCCTTCAGCGACTTTTATGCCGGCTGCGGCAGACTCACCCGCGCGCTCTGGCCCACCATGACCGACCCGCTGCCCACCCGCTCCGCGGCGAAACGGCTGGCGGCCCTGGCCGGGGCGGAGGACGCGTGGGAAGCGATGGTGGAACGGCCGGTTGGAGAGGCGATCTCCCGGGCGCTGGGCCACGACCTGGTCCGCGGCGTCGTGCTGACCGACGCCCTGATCGGCACGTTTGCCCGGGCCGGCGACACCGACCTGCAGCAGAACATCTGTTTCCTCTACCACCTGATCGGCGGCGGCACCGGCGACTGGGACGTGCCCGTGGGCGGGATGGGTGCGGTGTCCGGGGAACTGGAACGCGCCGCACGGGAGGCCGGGGCGCTCATCCTCACCTCGGCGGAAGCCACGTCGGTCCGGGCCGGCGGCGTCGTGGGTTACCGGCACGACGGCGCCGACCATACCGTCTCCGCCCCCTGGGTGCTGGCCAACGTGGCTCCGGTGGTCCTGGACCGCCTGCGCAGCGCCGGTGAGGCCGGTCCCGGCACCGCTCGGACCGGATCCCCGCACGGGACGCAGAACCCGAACCATCTCCGTGAAGGCGCCCAGGTCAAGGTCAACCTGCTGCTCAAACGGCTGCCGCGGCTGCTGGACGACACGGTCAGTCCGGAGGCGGCGTTCGGCGGGACGTTCCATATCAACGAGACCTGGGCCCAGCTGGACGCGGCGTACCTCGGCGCCGCGGCCGGCGAGGTCCCGGACCCGCTACCCTGCGAGATCTACTGCCATTCGCTGACGGATCCCAGCATCCTCTCCCCCGAACTCCAGGCCTCGGGTGCGCAGACCCTGACGGTGTTCGGCCTGCACGTCCCGGACCGGCTCGTCACCGCCGCCAACAATGATGTGCGCCGCGCCGAGCTGCAGGCTGCCGTCCTGCGGTCGCTGAACAGCGTCCTCGCCGAACCGGTGGAGGACCTCCTGCTGACCGGCCCGGACGGCCAGCCCTGCATCGAGACCAAGACCACGCTGGACATCGAACGGGCCGTCGGCATGCCGCGCGGGAACATCTTCCACGGCGGGCTGGACTGGCCCTTCGCGGAGGACGACACGCCGCTGGACACCCCCGCCCGGCGCTGGGGCGTCGAGACCGACGACCCGCACCTCCTGCTCTGCGGATCCGGTGCCCGCCGGGGCGGCGCAGTCAGCGCCATCGGCGGCCACAACGCCGCCATGGCCGTCCTGGAAGCAGAGGGCTCAGGCCGCTAAACGTGGGCTTAGCCGGCTTGGCCGAGCACGAGCGGCAGCACGGCTCCGGCTCCCGCGAGCCGGAGCGCCCGTCCGGCCACCGTGACGGTCCAGCGGCTGTCCACCAGGTCGTCGACCAGCATCACGCTCTGGCCCTGGATGCCCGCCAGTGCCGCCTCGAGCTCCGGCCCCACCACGAGGCGGTCCCAGACTCCCGCGAGCCGGTAGGCGCTGTTTCCGCCCCGGCCGCCCGTCGGGCCGCCATGGGCGAGTTCCAACTGGCCGAGGTACGGGATCCGGCCGATCCCTGATATCCCCTGCGCCAGCGTCTGCACCAGCTCGGGCTTGCTCCGGGACGGGACGCTCACAATCGCCGCCGGGCGCGCCGCGCCGCTCCAGCCCGGGTTGCGCGCGTCACCGCTGCCCCACTCGCGCAGGACCTGGACGCACGCCTGCAGCATGGCCTGGTCCACGGCGCGGTCGGGGGCGCCGGCGGCGAAGATCTCCCGCAGGGCTCCGCCCCAGCCCAGGTCCGTCATGCGGGCCAGGACGCGGCCATTGGCGACGCTTTCCTCCGCTTTCATCTTGCCCTTCACCGGCACGCCCAGCCGGTCCATGCCGCTGGGCCACTGCAGCCGGGGTTCCAGCACCATGCCGGCCCTGTTCAGGGTCTCCCCCGCCGCTTCCGTGGCGTCCGCGGCGATGTCGGCCGGGAACCACTGGCCGGCGCAGTTGTCGCAGCGGCCGCAGGGGCTGGCGGTCTCGTCGTCGAGCACCGAGGTGATGTACTCCATCCGGCAGCCGGCCGTGTCCTGGTAGATCACCATGGAATCCTGCTCGTCCACCCGGGCCTCGGCGATCCGACGGTACCGCTCGGCGTCGTAGGTCCATGGGCGCCCGGTGGAGCGCCACCCGCCGCCGACCCGCTCCACCGCCCCGTCCACGGCGAGCACCTTGAGCAGCAGTTCCAGCGGCGTGCGGCGCAGGTCGACCCGGGCCTCGAGCGCCACGGTGGACACGGCCGTGCCTGCCTCGGCGAGGGCGGTCAGGACCGCGGCCGCCTTTTCCTCGGAGGGCATGGAGGCGGTGGCGAAGTACTGCCAGATGTCCCGGTCCTCGGCGCCGGGCAGGAGCAGCACGTCGGCGTTCGCCGCGCCGCGGCCCGCACGGCCGACCTGCTGGTAGTAGGCTACCGGGGACGACGGCGCACCCAGGTGGACCACAAAGCCCAGGTCCGGCTTGTCGAAGCCCATGCCGAGGGCGGAGGTGGCCACGAGTGCCTTGACCTGGTTGTCCTTGAGCAGTTGCTCGGCGCGCTCCCGGTCCGCGGGGTCGGTGCGTCCGGTGTAGGCGAGCACCTCGTGGCCGGCTTCGGCCAGCAGCCGGGCGGTGTCTTCCGCCGCGGAGACGGTCAGGGTGTAGATGATGCCGCTGCCCGGGAGGTCACGCAAATGGGTCAACAGCCAGCCCAGCCGCTGCCGGGAGTCGGGCAGCCGCAGCACGCCGAGGCGCAGGGATTCCCGGCCCAGGGCGCCACGGATCGTCAGGACCCCCTCCCCAAGCTGCTCCTCGATGTCGTGGACCACCCGGGAGTTGGCAGTGGCGGTGGTGGCCAGGACCGGGACGGTGTCCGGCAGCTGGGTGATGAGGTCCGCGATCCGCCGGTAGTCGGGGCGGAAGTCGTGGCCCCAATCGGAGATGCAGTGGGCTTCATCGATCACCAGCAGGCCGGTGCGGCGGACCAGTTCCGGCAGCTGGTTCTCACGGAACGAGGGGTTCGTCAGCCGCTCCGGAGACACCAGGAGCACGTCCACCTCATCGGCGGCGAGCTGTGCGCGGACGGTGTCCCAGTCCAGCTGGTTGGCGGAGTTGATGGCTACCGCACGGACCCCGGCGCGGGCGGCGGCGGCCACCTGGTCGCGCATCAGTGCCAGCAGCGGGGACACGATCAACGTCGGTCCGGCACCGCGGCGGCGCAGCAGCAGGGACGCGACGAAGTAGACGGCGGACTTACCCCAGCCGGTGCGCTGGACCACGAGGGCGCGCCGGCCGCCGTCGACCAGCGCCTCGATCGCCTCAAACTGGCCGTCGTGGAACTCCGCTTCCGGATGCCCCACCAGTTCCCGCAATACGGCGCGGGCCTGGTCACGGGTTCCGCCACCGGCGGCGGATCCAGGGGCGGGAAGGACTGCAGCGTTCTGGTTAGTGGCCATTGATTCAGTATCCCAGCCAGCTCCGACAGCCACGAAGCGGGCCGGCGGGTATGTGGAGAAGGCCTGTCCACATACGCCCGCGGCCCGGCGGGGCCGCGGGCGGTTCCACGTAAGATAGGTGCCGTGACTAGCGAACAGACGAAGACCTTTGACCTTTCGGCGTCCTTCAAGGCGTACGACGTGCGCGGCATTGTGGGCGAATCCATCACCACCGAAATCGTCGAGGCCGTCGGGGCGGCGTTCGTGGACGTCCTGGACCTGGCCGGAGAGACCGTTCTGGTCGGCGGCGACATGCGCCCCTCCTCGCCGGAGTTCAGCCGGGCCTTCGCCAACGGCGCGGCCACCCGCGGCGCTAACGTCCAGCTGCTCGACCTCATCTCCACCGACGAGCTCTACTACGCCTGCGGGTCCCTGAACGCGGCCGGCGCCACCTTCACCGCCAGCCACAACCCGGCCGAATACAACGGCATCAAGATGGCCAAGGCCGGCGCGGTGCCGATCTCCTCCGAGACCGGCCTCAAAGAGATCCAGGCCGCCGCCGAGGCTTACCTCAACGCCGGCACCATCCCCGGCGACGTTCCGCGCGGCCTGATCAGCGTGCGCGACGTGCTCAAGGACTATGCCGAGTACCTGCGCAGCCTCGTGGACCTCAGCGGCTCCCGTCCGCTGAAGGTCGTCGTGGACGCCGGCAACGGCATGGCCGGCATGACCACCCCGGCGGTGCTCGGCGATACCCTGCTGCCCAAGCTCCCGCTGGAGATCATCCCGCTCTACTTCGAGCTCGACGGCTCGTTCCCGAACCACCCGGCCAACCCGCTGGAGCCGGAAAACCTGCGCGACCTGCAGGCCGCCGTCATCGCGCACGGCGCCGACGTGGGGCTCGCCTTCGACGGCGACGCGGACCGCTGCTTCGTGATCGACGAAAAGGGCCAGCCGGTCTCCCCGTCCGCCGTGACGGGCATGGTGGCCCGGCGCGAAATCGCCCGCGCCAAGGCCAGCGGCGAGGACACCCCCACGATCATCCACAACCTCCTGACGTCCCGGGCGGTGCCTGAACTCGTCGCCAGCGAAGGCGGCCGGGCGTTCCGCACCCGGGTGGGACACTCCTTCATCAAGGCCGTCATGGCCGCCGAGGGGGCCATCTTCGGCGGTGAGCACTCCGCGCACTTCTACTTCCGCGACTTCTGGAACGCCGACACCGGCATGCTCGCGGCCATGCACGTCCTGGCCGCGCTCGGCGAGCAGGACGGCCCGCTGTCCGAACTGGGCCGCGAATACGAGCCCTACCGGTCCTCCGGCGAGATCAACTCGGAAATCGAGGACAAGGCCGCCGCCGTGGAACGGGTCCGGGTGGATTTCCACACCGAGGATGTCGAGGTCGACTACCTTGACGGCAGCACGTTCATCGCCGCGGACGGAAGCTACTGGTTCAACCTGCGCCCCTCCAACACCGAGCCCTTCCTGCGGCTCAACGTCGAAGCGGTCGACCAGGAAACCATGGAGCGCGTCCGCGACCGGGTCCTGGCCCTGGTCCGGAGCTGAAGGCCGTGACTGATCCCGCAGCCTCCGGCCCTGACCTGCAGCCGGCGGACCCCACCGAGGACTCTTGGCGCGGTTCCGTGCCGGACGCCAGTGCGACCGACCTGGAGAACCTGCTCGGCACCGGCGTTGGGGCGGCGCAGGAACAGCTCGAGCGCAACGGCGGTTTCCTGCCGTTCGCCCTGGTCGTGCAGAACGACGGCGAGGTCCGCCTCGTCGCTGTCACCCCGGCCGACGCTGCCGGCGACACCGACGCCGACTTCGACGCGGACGGCATGATCGCGGACCTGACCGAGCTGCTCCGCCAGCACCGGGACGAGTTCCGCGCCGCCGCGATCGTCTGCGACATCACCCTGCTGGAAGAGGACTCGGACGCCATCCACGTGGCCGCCGAGCACCGGGACGGCTCCGTCTTCGCGGCCGTCCTGCCCTACGGCGGGAATTCGCAAACGAACGCGCTGGAGTTCGGCGAGCTCTCCGCCGACACCAACGAACCCACCGTCTGGGTGGACTAGACAAGCCGGCCGGATGAAGATCAACGCCTTCGCGGACGTGAGCCTGCGCGCCATGATGGTGCTCGCAGCCGCGCCCGACGGCGAGCTGCTCACCACCCAGAGCATCGCGGACGCGGTCGGCACCCCCTACAACCACGTCAGCAAGGCGATGGCCAGGCTGCGCGAGCTCGGCCTGATCGACGTCGAGCGCGGCCGGCTGGGCGGGGCCCGGCTCAGCGCCGCCGGCCGCGCCGCCACCGTCGGCCAGTTGCTGCGCCAACTGGACACCCGGACCGACCCGGCCGACTGTGTCGGTTCCGCAGGCACCTGCCCGCTGATCGCCGAATGCCGGCTGCGCGGGGCCCTGGCCCGCGCCCGGGAGGCGTTCTACCGGGAGCTGGACGGACTGGTGGTCGCGTCCCTGCCCACCGAACGGCAGATGGCCCCCGTCTTCCAGACCATCGGCCTCCGCCCGGACCTCTAGTCCTCGCCACGCCACGCCCGGGCGTCACGTCGATTTGCAACCGATTTCTACGACCTGTAGAACTGAGGCATGAATACTCGTATTTGAAATACAAGTATTTCGGAATCGGTCCGGTTGAAGACCCCGGGCCACTATCTCAGGAGTCAGCAATGCTCTCGGACAAGTCCTTCCCCGTCATCGAGGCCACCCTGCCGCTGGTCGGTTCCCGGATCGCCGACATCACGCGCAAGTTTTACGCCCGTCTCTTCGGCGCGCACCCCGAACTGCTGGACGGTCTCTTCAGCCGCTCCAACCAGCGCTCCGGGAACCAGCAGCAGGCCCTGGCCGGAAGCATCGCCGCCTTCGCCAGCCACCTGGTCAGCAACCCCGGCACCCTCCCGGAGACCGTGCTGTCGCGTATCGCCCACCGCCACGCGTCCCTCGGCATCACCGAACCCCAGTACCAGGTGGTCTACGAGCACCTCTTCGCCGCCATCGCCGAGGACCTCGCTGACGTCATCACCCCCGAAATCGCCGAGGCCTGGACCGAGGTCTACTGGCTGATGGCCGATGCCCTGATCAAACTGGAAAAGGGCCTCTACGCCAACCAGGCGAACGACAAGATGTGGACCCCGTGGCGGGTCGCCGCCAAGACCGCCGCCGGCACCGGCTCCATGACCTTCACCCTGGAACCGGCGGACGACACCCCGGTCACCCCCGCACTGTCCGGCCAGTATGTCAGCGTCAAGGTAACCCTGCCGGAGGGCCTGCGGCAGGTCCGCCAGTACTCGCTCTCCGGTGACGCCGGCACCAGCCGCAGCTTCACCACCAAGCTCGACGACGGCGGCGAGGTCTCCCCCGTGCTGCACAAGCATGTCGAAGTCGGCGACGTCCTCGAGATCTCCAACCCCTACGGCGAGATCACGCTCAAGGAGGACGACGGCCCCGTGGTCCTCGCCTCGGCCGGCATCGGCTGCACGCCGTCCGCCTCGATCCTGCGCTCCCTCGCCGAGTCCGGCTCGGATCGCCAGGTGCTGGTGCTGCACGCCGAAAGCACCCTGGACAGCTGGGCGCTGCGCTCCCAGATGACCGACGACGTCGAACGCCTCGACGGCGCCGAACTGCAGCTCTGGCTGGAACGTCCGGAGGCCGGCGCCCGGGAGGGCTTCATGTCGCTGCGCGACGTGGACCTGCCGGCGAATGCCTCGCTGTACCTGTGCGGGCCGCTGCCGTTCATGAAGAACATCCGCAACGAGGCCATCAACGCCGGCATCCCCGCCACCAAGATCCACTACGAGGTCTTCGGCCCGGACATCTGGCTCGCCAACTGAGCAGCCCCTCGCCAGTAACAGACGACGGCGGCCCGCACCTTCGGCGCGAAGGATGCGGGCCGCCGGCGTCGTTATCCGGACCTGACCGCCGCACCCGCGCCGTACCCCGGCGCCCGCCTGCCGGGCTACCGGGCGCCCCGGCGGCTGCCGCGGGTCAGGCCGGGACGCCGGTAATGGCGTGCCCGAACCGCAGGACGTTGCCGGGGTCGTAGCTGGACTTCGCCGCCCGCATCCACTCGTACACCGCCGGTGACCAGGCTCGGGCCCGGTCGGCCTCGTCGCCGGGCTCGCCGTGGAAATTGACCAGCGTGTACCCGGTGGAGTGCGGGGCCATGGCAGCCAGGATGCTGCGGATGGAGGCCTGGACCGCCTCTGCGATGGGCGGCATCTTGAAGCCCAGCAGGAAAAGCAGGAACGCCGCATCCCGCCCCGAGACGGCGTTCGGCAAGGCCCCGGCCCGGGCCAGCGCCCCGCCGAGCGGCCGGATCTCCACCAGCAGCAGCGGACAATCCGTGCCCTCCCCGGCGAGGGCGAGCAGGTCGGCCACGGTTTCCTCGGTTAGGTCCTTCAGGAGCGCCCCGGCATCGGTGAACGGGAGGGGATCCGCCGGGTCCATGTGAATCTGGTCGACATCCAGATAGTCCATGGGCCCTGCCGTGTCCATCAGCGGCGTCGACACGGCGCGCATCGGCGCCAGCAGCCGGTCGCCCTCCTCACGTCCGGCCGCCGCGGCGAAGCGAAGGTGCACCACGAACTGGCCGCGCAGCGGTGCGGGGACAAACTCCATGTCCGGCAGCCGCAGCAAGGAGATGGAGGGCGACGCGTCCTCCGGCAGGGTGGGCAGCCACTGCCGGAATGCGGCCAGGATGGCGGCAGCGTCGGCGCCGGGGTAGATGATCCCGCCGCCATAAAACTCGCCCAGCGGGAACAGGGAGAACTCCAGCTCGGTGACGATCCCGAAATTGCCCTTGCCGCCGAGCATCAGGGCGAACAGTTCCGCTTCGGCCTCGGCGTCGATCCGCCGCAGCGCGCCGTCGGCCGTGACGACCTCCATGCTGCGCACGTGGTCGGCGGCAAACCCGTGGGCCCGGCCCAGGACGGGAAGACCGCCGCCGACCGTATAGCCGACCACGCCGACGTCGGTGCTGGACCCGTGGAGCCCGACCAGGCCGTGCGGCACGCTGGCTTCCAGGAGGCTGCGCCACTTGACGCCCGCGCCCACGCGCGCGGTCCGCGCGGCCGGGTCGATCTGCAGCGCCTGGAGCCGCCGCGTGCTGATCAGCAGGCCGCCCTGCACCTCCGAGTCGGCCCCGTGCCCGGTGGCCTGCACCGCAACCGGGAGCCCGCATTGCGCCGCCCACCGCACGCCGGCCGCCACGTCCCGGGCATCCTCGGCCCCCAGCACGACGTCGGGCCGGTGCACGACCGCGGCGTTGAAGGCGAACGTCTCGGCGGCGTACTCCGCGCTGTCCGGTGTCAGCACGGGGCCCCGGACGGTCCTCGAAAGGGCCTGGATCTCCTCGGGTGCAAGCATGCTGGGCTCCTGGGTCTGGTCTGCTGCGGGCCGCGCGCGGCAGCCCGAAGCCGGGGTGGCCCGGCCGCCCTGAACGCGGCGCCCCGCAGGTGGATGCGATGAGCCTAGGAGTCCTGCGCTGCCGCGGGCTAGAGGACTTGGTCCCGGCGCTCCGCCGCACCCGTCCGCTGAAGGGCGGGAACCGGCGCTTAAACACGGCGGCCCCGCACCTTTGGCAAGGTGCGGGGCCGCCGTCGTTTCAGCGCGGGTTAGTGCGCGGACATGCGCTCCTTGAGCGAATCCAGTTCCGCGCGCAGCGCCTCGGGCAGCGAGTCGCCGAACTGCGCGTACCACTCCTCGATGGAGGCAAGCTCGGCGTCCCACTCGGCGCGGTCCACGCGAACGGCGTCCTCCACGTGCGCGTGGGTCAGGTCCAGGCCGGTGAGGTCCAGCGATGCGCCGGTCGGCACGAAACCGATGGGCGTCTCGACGGCGTCGGCCTTGCCCTCGATGCGCTCGATGGCCCACTTGAGAACCCGGGCGTTGTCGCCGAAGCCGGGCCAGGCGAAGCCGCCGTCGGCTGTGCGGCGGAACCAGTTCACCAGGAAGATGTGGGGCAGCCGCTCCGGGTTGGCCTTGCCGGAGACACTGATCCAGTGCTTGAGGTAGTCACCGGCGTCGTAGCCGATGAAGGGCAGCATGGCCATCGGGTCGCGGCGCAGCCGGCCCACCTGGCCGGCGGCGGCGGCGGTCGTCTCCGAGGACAGGGTGGAGCCCATGAAGATGCCGTTGGTCCAGCTGCGCGCCTGGGTCACCAGGGGAACCGTGGTCTTGCGGCGGCCGCCGAAGAGAATGGCCGAGACTTCCACGCCTTCGGGGCTGTAGTACTCCTCCGCCAGCATGTCGACCTGCGAGATCGGGGTGCAGAAGCGGGAGTTCGGGTGCGCGGCGGGCTGGTCCGACTCGGGGGTCCAGTCATTGCCCTGCCAGTCGATCAGGTGGGCCGGGACCTCGTCGGTCATGCCCTCCCACCAGACACCGCCGTCGTCGGTGAGGGCGACGTTGGTGAAGATGCTGTGGCCCTTGGCGATGGCCCGCATGGCGTTCGGGTTGGTGCCCCAGCCGGTGCCGGGGGCGACGCCGAAGAGACCGGCCTCCGGGTTGGTGGCGCGCAGCTCGCCTTCCTTGCCGATCCGCATCCAGGTGATGTCGTCGCCGAGGGTCTCCACTTCCCAGCCCTCGATGGTCGGATCCAGCAGGGCGAGGTTGGTCTTGCCGCAGGCGGACGGGAACGCGGCGGAGACGTAGTAGTTCTTCTTTTCCGGCGAGGTCAGCTTGAGGATGAGCATGTGCTCGGCCAGCCAGCCCTCGTCCCGGGCCATCACCGAGGCGATGCGCAGGGCGTAGCACTTCTTGCCCAGCAGGGCGTTTCCGCCGTAGCCCGAGCCGTAGGACCAGATGGAGCGCTCCTCCGGGAAGTGCACGATCCACTTTTCCGGGTTGCAGGGCCAGGCGACGTCGGCCTGGCCCGCTTCCAGCGGGGCCCCGAGGGAGTGCAGGGCCGGCACGAAGAAGGCGTTGGTCTCGGTGATCTTGTCCAGGACCTTGGTCCCGATCGAGGCCATGATGCGCATGGAGGCGACGACGTACGCGCTGTCCGTGATCTCCACGCCGAACTTGGGATCCTCGGCGTCGAGGTGGCCCATGACGAACGGAATGACGTACATGGTGCGGCCGCGCATGGATCCGCTGAACAGGCCGCGCAGCTTCTCCTTCATTTCGGCCGGGTCCATCCAGTTGTTGGTGAACCCTGCATCGCGTTCGTTCTCTGAGCAGATGAAGGTCTGCTCCTCGACCCGGGCGACGTCGGCCGGGTCGGAGAAGGCTGCGAAGGAATTCGGGAACAGTTCGGGGTTGAGCCGAGTGAGGGTTCCGGCGGCGACGAGTTCGTCCGTCAGCCGGGTGTTCTCCTCTTCGGACCCGTCAACCCAGTGGATCCGGTCCGGCTGGGTCAGTTCAGCTACCTCCTCAACCCACGCCAGCAGGCCAGCATGAGTGGTGGGTGCTTTCTCAAGCAGCGGCAGTCGCGCCAGATCGCCCATTACGGTTCCCTTCTTCGGGTTCAGTGGTGTGTCCTAAATGCTAGGGCCCGCACACTCCCCTATTTCCGGCCGGATTCCGGGCCCGGCGGCGGGGTTCTCTCCAAAAACCGCACAAATTCAGGGTTGAGCATCATTCGCAAGCCTCAATTAAGTGATCAAGGTCACGTAGACCGGTCTAGTCGGGGAGATTACAGCGCCTTCGATTTGGTACTCAGGACCGGACTCGCGTAAAGTAATTCGAGGTTCGGGGGAGCGAGAGTTTCCGAAGAGCCGAAGATGCGCCCATAGCTCAGCTGGATAGAGCGTCTGTCTACGGAACAGAAGGTCAGGGGTTCGAATCCCTTTGGGCGCACAGAGAAAAAGATCCGCACCGGACCCGGTGCGGATCTTTTTTTGTTCCCTCACGGCCGCGCCGGGCACCCCTGCCCGGGATAGGCCGAAGCGCCGGCGCGGATGTTCCGAAAAACCGCACCGGTTCCGGACCGGCGCACCCCGGGCCAGCGGCGCACCGGTCCGGAACCGTAGCGCACCGGTCCGGAACCGTAGCGCACTGGTCCGGAACCATAGCGCGGACCGCGCGGGGCTAGGCTGTTGCCATGACGGCACAGGTTGAGCGTGAATTCGATGTCATTGTGATCGGCGCAGGCGCTGTGGGCGAGAACGTGGCCGAGCGCGCCGTCAAGGGCGGCCTGACCGCGGCCTTGGTGGAAGCGGAACTGGTCGGCGGCGAGTGCTCCTACTGGGCCTGCATGCCGTCGAAGGCCCTATTGCGCCCCGGCACCGCGCTCCATGGCGCCCAGACCGTGCCCGGCGCCGAGGAAGCGGTCACCAGGGTGCTCGATGCCGCTGCGGTCCTCAAACGCCGCGACTACTTCACCTCCAACTGGCAGGATGACAGCCAGGTCCAGTGGGTCGAGGACACCGGCATCGAACTGATCCGCGGCCGCGGGCGGGTCGCAGGGATCCGCCGCGTCGACGTGGCAGGACTGGACGGCAACGCCTACGCACTCACCGCACGGCACGCCGTCGTCGTCGCCACCGGGTCCCGGCCCACCATCCCGCCGCTGCCCGGCCTCGACGGCGTCGACTACTGGACCACCCGCGATGCCACCTCCGCCCGGGACATTCCCGAGCGGCTCGGGGTGCTCGGCGGCGGCGTGGCCGGAACCGAACTTGCCCAGGCCTTTGCCCGGCTCGGGTCGGCGGTGACGGTGGTGGCCCGCGGCGCGCTGCTGGGAGCCTTCCCGGCCCCCGCGGCCGAGCTCGTCCAGGCAGGGCTGCGCGCCGACGGCGTCGAGCTTCACCTGAAGACCTCAACCACAGAGGTCCGGCAGGAGGACGACGGCTCCGTGACGCTCGTGCTGGACGGGGGCGGGCAGGTCACGGTGGACAAACTGCTGGTGGCCACCGGCCGGCAGCCCGCACTGGAGGGGATCGGGCTCGAAAGCGTCGGGCTCTCCGCCGCGGAGGGGAAATCCCTGCGGGTGGACACCGACAGCAGCGGCCTCATCGACGGAGCAGCAGAGAATGCCGAGCGTCCCTGGCTGTACGCCGTCGGCGACGCCGCAGGGAAGGTGCTGCTGACCCACCAGGGCAAGTACGAGGCGCGCGCCGCCGGCGATGCGATCGCCGCCCGCGCCAAGGGAACGCTCACGGGCGAGCCGGCCGCTTGGAGCCGCTACGCCCACACGGCCGACGACCACGCCGTCCCCAACGTGGTGTTCACCGACCCGGAACTGGCCAACGTGGGCCGGAGCCTGGAACAGGCCCGGAAGGACGGCTACCGCGCTCGGTCCGTGGAACTGCCGATCCAGGTCGCCGGTTCGTCGCTGCACTCGGAGCATTACAAGGGCTGGGCGCAGCTGGTGGTGGACGAGGACCGCCGGGTCCTGCTGGGCGCGACCTTCGCCGGTCCCGACGTCGCCGAGCTGCTGCACGCGGCGACCATCGCCGTCGTCGGCGAGGTTCCGCTGGACCGGCTGTGGCACGCCGTCCCGTCCTACCCGACCATCAGCGAAGTGTGGCTGCGCCTGCTCGAGGAGTACGGCCTCTAAGGGCAGCGCGAACGGACACTTGAGGCCCCGGAATCGTCGATTCCGGGGCCTCAAGTGTTCGTTCGCCCACATCTATTTGAACTGACCGGTCAGTTTAGTTAGCCTTGAAGCAGACCACCTGCGAAAGGCTTTCCTTGCTCAGCGCCAACCAGCTCCATGTGAACGGCCGCCGGGACTTCCTGCTCCCGCCGACCTCCCTCCAGGCCGCCCGCGGCGGGCTGCTGCTCGCCGTCGGCCACCGCCAGGACCAGCGCACCGCCCTTGCCCTGGCCCTCAGCGGCCGGATGAAGCCCTCCGGCGGCAGCGTCGAATGGGACGGCAGCGCCCGGACCAAGCAGCTGCGGCAGGCGGCCGCCGTCGTGGACGCGCCCGGCGTGAACGAACCCGAGCAGCACCTGAGCGTCCGCGACCTCGTCACCGAGGACCTCGCACTGGTTCCCCGCCGCTACCGGGGCGCACTGCTCAGCACGCCGTGGCTCAAGGTCAACCGCTTCGAGGACATCGCCGACCGCTGGGCCGAGGAACTGCCCGCCGACCGGCGGCTCGAACTGCTGACGGCGCTGGCCCTGGCCAATCCGCATACCGACCTGCTGGCGGTCGACTCCCCCGACCGGCACAGCGGTGACCCGGCCCTCTGGCTGCCGCGGCTTGAGGAGCTGGCATACGACGCCGGGCGGCCGCTCGCCGTCGTCGCCACCGTTGCCGCCGTTCCGCCGGGCTATACCGGTCCAGTCGCTCGGATCGGCAATGCCGTCACCGCGCCGGCCGACGCCCCGCGCCAGCCCGAACCCGAGGAGGAAGCCCGATGACCGTCCTGCGGCTGGCCCGTTCCGAACTCAAACGCATGACCGGCGGCCTGCTGCCGAAGCTCACCATCCTGGCGCTGGCCCTGGTGCCGCTGCTGTACGGCGCGGTGTACCTCTACGCCAACTGGGATCCTTACGGCAACCTGGACCAGATCGACGCCGCGCTGGTGATGGAGGACACCGGCGCCGATTCGGCTGACGGTACCCGGCTGGAGGCCGGCCGGAAGGTCGCCGACAGCCTGGTGGACGGCCACGTCTTCAACTGGCAGGCAGTCTCCAGCGAGGAAGCGGCGGACGAGGGGGTCAGCAGCGGCAAGTACGCCTTCGCGCTGAAGATTCCCCGCGACTTCTCGGCCAATCTGGCCTCCCCCGGCAGCTTCGACGCCGCCAACCAGGCCATGCTCAACGTGACCACCAACGACGCCAACAACTACCTGCTCAGCACGATCGTCGACAAACTCACCACCGCGGTGCACGGCACGGTCGCCAAGGAGGTCGGCGAGGAAACCGCGAACCAGCTCCTCACCGGCTTCGGCACCATCCACACCCAGATGCTCAAGGCCTCCGACGGCGCCAAGGACCTGGCCGGCGGCATCTCCTCGCTTCACGACGGCGCCGCCAGCCTGCACCAGGGCACGATCGGGCTGAGGAACGGGGCCGGCGAGCTGGTCGCGGGCCAGCGCAAGCTGCTCGACGGCGCCAACAGCCTCAACGCAGGCGCCGGGCAGCTGGCGTCAGGGCTCGGAGAGCTCAAGGACAAGACCGCCGGCCTGCCCTCCGATGCGCAGCGGCTGGCCGACGGCGCGGCCCAGGTGGCCGCCGGAAACGCCGCGCTGAACTCCAAGCTCCAGGAGATGGCCGGCCAGATGGCGTCCGCCGACCAGGCCGCTGCCGGTGCCCAGCGGGCCAGGGTCGCCGCGTCCAACGACCGGCTGGTGGCAGCCGCAGTCATCACCCGGCAGCAGGCCGATGCCATTCTGGCCGACTACGACGCGCACACCGCACCGACGCCGTCCCCGGCGGCGGCTGCGCTCAAGGGGGCCGCAACCCAGGTGCAGCAGCTCGCCGACGGTTCCGCTGCCGTCAGCTCCGGGGCTGCCCGGATCGCCGCGGCTGCCCCGGCCCTGAGCGGCGCGGTCGGCCAGGCTTCGGCGGGCGCCGACCAGCTTGCCGGCGGCTCCGCCCAGCTCGCCGCGGGCCAGCAGGACGCCTTAGCCGGCGCGGAGAAACTCGCCGGTGGCGCGCAGCAACTCGACGACGGCGCCGCGCAGCTCGAGACGGGGGCCACGAAGGCTTCCGACGGCGCCGGGACGCTCGCCGGGGAACTGGCCAAGGGCGCCGGTAAGGTCCCCAACCCCGACGACACGCAAAAGAACAGCCTCGCCAAGGTCATGGCGGACCCTGTGGCCGTCAGCAACGTATCGCAGGCGAAGGCAGGGTCCTACGGTGCCGGGCTCGCGCCCTTCTTCCTCACCCTGGCCCTCTGGATCGGGATCTTCATGCTCGTCCAGGCGATGCGCCCGGTCACCCAGCGCGCCTTGGCCTCCAACGCCCCGGCCTGGAAGATCGCCGCGGGAGGCTGGCTGCCGTTCCTCGCCGTCGCCGCCGTCCAGGCCAGCCTGCTGACCCTGGTCGTGGATGTGGGGCTGGGCCTGAACCCGGCGCACCCGGTGCTGATGTGGGTCCTGATGCTCGCCGCCTCGATGGCCTTCAGCGCGATCATCCAGGGCGTGGTGGCGCTGCTTGGCTCGCCCGGCAAGCTCGTGGTGCTCATCCTGCTGGTCCTCCAGCTGGTCTCCTCCGGCGGCACCTTCCCCTGGCAGACCACGCCCGAACCGCTCCACGTGGTGCACCAGGTCCTGCCCATGGGCTACGTCGTCGGCGGCATGCGGCACCTGATCTACGGCGCCGACCTTGCCGGCATCGTGCCCATCCTGCTGGGCCTGGTTGGCTACACTGTGCTGGGACTGGCGATGTCCGCCGTCGCCGTCCGGAAACACAAGTTCTGGACCCTCAAGACCCTGAAGCCGGAGATCGCCGTATGAGCACCACGTCCCCCGAGACTGCGGCGTCCGGCGCCGGCGGCGGGAAGAAGCTCCGGCCCGGGCGGACCAACGCGACAAAGCAGAAACTGTTCGACGCGTCCATGGAACTGATCGGCGAGCGCGGGGCCGCAGGGGTGACCGTCGACGAGATCGCAGCGGCCGCCGGCGTCTCCAAGGGGACGGTGTATTACAACTTCGGCAGCAAGTCGGACCTGATCGCCCAGCTGCTGCGGCACGGAGTGGACATCCTCATGACGCGCCTGCTGAGCGTGCAGGACGAGGCCGCGGATCCGCTCGACGCCATGGACGAAATGATCGGACAGGCCATGGACTTCATGGCCGAGTACCCGTCGTTCGCCCGGCTGTGGGTCAGTGAGAACTGGCGCACGCCCAGCGAATGGCAGGACACCTTCACCGAACTGCGCGGACGCCTGCTCGGGGTGATCGGCGCCGCGATCGACGCCGTGGCCGCCAAGTACCAGGTGGATTCCCGGGTGTCCCGCGGGAGCCTGGAGACCGCCATTTTCGGGGCCTGCTTCGTGGTGGGACTCGACCGGCAGACCTACAACCCCGAACGCACCCGGGCCCAGAGCGTTGCCGCGATCATGGCCAGCATGCGTGGCTACGTGGTGAACTAGCCCCGGTCGGGGATGATTGGTCACATGCGCCACATGGGAATCAGCGGCAAGATCGCCATCGGAGCCTCCGTGGCCGCCGTGGCACTGCTCGCGCTCACCGGCGCCACGCTGCATGAAACGGTGGGCCTCTGCTTCCTGGCCGCCGCCGCCGTGGCGTACGTGGCGTGCGTGGCGGAGGTGATAGTCCGACGGCGGCACAAGACGCTGCTGGCCAGCGGCGTCGGCAGCGTATTGTTCGCCGCCTTCGGGATCGCCTTCCTCCGGCAGTGGGGCCTGGCGTTCAACCCCGACCCGGAAGCGCTGTCCACCCGGGTGGACGCCGAGCATCCTGATCTGTACTTCTACCTTTCGGCCGCAGCCGGCGCTGCCACGCTGCTTCTGCTGCTCGCGGGCACCGTCCTTCCCGGCCGGCGTCCCCGTACCGCCTACGCCTCCGGCCGTGCCGTCTCCGGACGGCCGGCGTCCCGCCCGGCACCGCGGTCGTCGGCGTCCCGGCCGGCACCGCGGTCGCCGGCGTCACGGCCAGCGGCGCGTACGTCGGCACCCGGAACGTCGGCGGCCAGGACTGCCGCGCCCCGGGCCGCGGCGCCGCGGGCATCCGCCCCGCGTACGGCCGCCCCGCGCACGGCCCCGGCACCGGCTGCGAAGCGGCCACCGGCGTCGGCACCCCGTCCCCCGGCGCCCAAGCCCGCCGCGAAAGCGCCGGCCAAGGCACCGTCCCGTCCCGGCGCACC
The DNA here is from genome assembly GCF_001428365.1 of Arthrobacter sp. Soil763. GTDB lineage: Bacteria > Actinomycetota > Actinomycetes > Actinomycetales > Micrococcaceae > Arthrobacter. The sequence goes on from NZ_LMSH01000001.1 coordinate 81,822, forward strand.
GTCCCGTCCGGCCGCACCCCGCACCCGCCGCTGACCGACCCGGAGCGGCCGGGTCCGCGGGACGGGGCGCAGCACCGCGATCGCCACGCCGGACAGGAGCAGCAGCCCGCCGGCGATTTCCGCTCCGGACGGAACCTCGGCGAGCACCAGCCACGCCGTCGTCATCCCCACCACCGGTACCAGCAGGGTGAACGGGACCACCGCGGAGGACGGATACAGCCCCAGCAGGCGGTTCCAGATGCCATACCCCACGAGCGAACCGAACACCGCCGTGTAGAGCGCGCTAAGCACCGACACTGGTTGCAGCTGCAGCAGGGCCTCGGAGACGGCAGCGGGCCCGTCGACCAGGAGCGAGAGCCCGGCCAGCGGCACCGGCACGACGGCGCCGGACCACACCACCAGCCCCAGCCCGGAGGCGGCGCGCGCCTTGCGGGCCACGATGTTGCCCGCCGCCCAGGACAACGCGGCGGCCAGCACGATCAGCAGCGGCAGCAGCGGTGCCACGAGGCTCCGGCCCACCGCCACGACGGCGAGGCCGGCGATACCCAGCACGACGCCGGCGAGCTGCCGGCGGGTGGGCCGCTCGCCGAGGATCCCCGCGGCCAGCAGGACCGTGAGCAGGACCTGGGCCTGCAGCACCAGCGAGGCCAACCCGGCCGGCATGCCCAGGGCCATGGCCAGGTAGAGCAGTCCGAACTGGCCTGCGCTCATGAAGAGGCCGACGCCGATGATCGCCCGCCAGCTGACGTCCGGCCTGCGGATGAAGAAGATGCAAGGGAAGACGACCAGGGCGAAGCGCATGGCGACGAACAACAGCGGCGGCATCGGGGCGCCGGAGGGATGCAGGCCAAGGTCAATGGCGACGAAGTTGACGCCCCAGAGGACCGCGACGAGCAGGGCCAGCGCGGAATGCCGCGGCGTCACGGGGCCGCCCGGCCGCGCAGCTCAGAGATTGCGCGGCCGCTCGTCGTGCGGGCGGTCGGAATCGTGGCGCTCGGTGGCCGGAGCCGGAGCCGCCGGGGGCTCGCGGTGGGTCCGGTCACGGCGGAGTTCCGCATCCTGTCCGGCCTGTTCCCGGGCGGTCTCGCCGCCAACGGTGTCGCTGTGCACGGTGTCGCCGCGTTCGGTGTCACTGTGGCCTGCGCCGCCGCCGACGGTCTCGCCTCGTACGGTGTCCTCGCGCCGGGCATCATCGCGGACTGTGTCGCCGCGTTCGGTGGTGACGACGTCGGGGTCGACGTCGTCGGCCCGGCGGAGCTGCTCCTGGGCGCCGGCGCGGACGGCTTCAGCTTCCTGCTGCGTGCCGCGGGCCTGCCGGCGGAGTCGTTCGGCCTCCACCTCGGCAGCCTTGGCGTCCGCTTCTGCCCGTGCTGCTTTCGCCTCGTGCTCGCGGGCAGCGAGCTGGTCGGCCTCGGCCTTCTCCCGCATTTCCGCCGCCCGGTTCCGGTCCGCGTCCGTCTTGCGCTTGCGGCTGAGGTACATCGCCACGCCGATGATCGCGAGCACCACGACGATGCCGACGATGATGCCTATGAGCTGTCCTGAATCCACGGTGACCCACCTTTTCCTCGGTCGCTGATATAACCCGTCAGTAAAAGCAGTTGCAGCATCAGTAAACAACACAATGCCCGGGCTGCCTATCAACTCAGGACCGTGCGGCCGGCTACTTCGCGCGGGGCACCTTGAAGTGGGTCAGCCGGGCGTCCTGGCCGTCCAGTTCGGCCCAGGGCTTCTCCGTCTCGAATACGGTCAGCCCGCTGGTGGGGTAACGCGTCGCGGCGTCCATGTACGCCTCGTGGTTGGAGTCCCGGGACGCCAGATGCATGGCCAGGTCCTGGACGCCGGGCATATGCGAGATGACCATCAGCGTCGTCACGGTGTCCGGGACGTGGTTGATCACGGCCAGCATGCGCAACGCGGAGGCGCCGTAAAGACCGTCTTCAAGCTTCGGTGTCGGCGCCTTGTCCCCTAGGGCGCTGCACACCCAGGTGCAGGTCTGCCGGGTCCGCAGGGCGCTGGAGCACAGGATGAAATCCGGGACCACGCGGTGCTTGAGGAGCCATTGTCCGGCCAGCGGCGCATCGCGGTGCCCGCGTTCTTCCAGCGGCCGCTCGTGGTCCGCCACCCCTCCGGGCCAGTCGGCTTTGGCGTGCCGCATGAGCACCAGCCGTCTTATGTGATGCGCGCTCATGGCTCCCATCCTAGTGGGGGCCGTCGGCCATGAGCGCGCCGGCCGGGGAGGCCTCAGTCGTCCAGGACGAAGGTCACTTCCAGCACCACGTGCCAGGCGACGACGGCGCCGCCGCTGATTTCGACTTTCTGTTCCTTGACCCAGGCGCCCGTGACGTTCCGCAGGGTCTTGTTGGCCCGGTCCACGCCTTCCTTGATGGCGTCCTCGAACGAGGTCTTGGAGTTCGAGCTCAGGGTAGTAATACGTGCAACAGACATGATTCCTCCCAATAGTCGGATCGACGGTCCGAGACTACGCCGAAGCCGTACAACGCAACAGGGTAAGGCGGACGCCAAAACGCCCGCCCCCGGCGGTGGGCCGGGAACGGGCGTTTTGCGCAGGATTAGAGCTAGATCGAGTACTCCGGGGCGGCCCAGACGACGACTTCCGGGTGCTCGTAGAAGCGGTAGCCCTGGCCGCGGACCGTGCGCACGGTGTTGGCCAGGCGGCCCAGCTTGGAGCGCAGGCGGCGGATGTGCACGTCGATGGTGCGCTCGTTGGGGACCTCCTCGGCGTTCTTCCACAGGCCTTCGAGCAGCTCGTCGCGGCCCACGGTACGGGTGCCGTTTTCCACGAGGTAATTGAGAAGCTCGAATTCCTTGAAGGTCAGGTTCAGCGATTCGCCGTCGAGCGCCACCTCGCGGCGGGCCAGGTCGATCAGCACGCCGGACGGGCGCGGATCCTGCGGCTGCTGCAGCCGGGCGTTTTCGGCGCGCTGCCGGGCACCGGCGGTGGGGTCGCCGAACGTGGAGCGGACGACGTCGAGCGCCGAACCGGAGGCGGAGGCCGGCGCAACGGCCACCGCGGCGTAGCTCTCCGCGCCGGGCACGAGGGACTGGGCGTAGGCGCGGATTTCCTGGGCGAGCTTGGCAATGGAGGTTCCGGCGGCGGCCGCGGTCTCCTCGTCAATGCCCATGTAGAGCACGAAGCCCCGGGCAACGTTGTCGTTGGGGACCGGACGGACGGGGCCGGCATTCCCGGGGGCAATCACCGGGGTGGGCGCCGTGGTCGGGGCCGTCTCGGCCGGGACGGCGCGAAGCTGGCCGTACGAGCTGGGGTTGTACCCCTGGGCGGCGTAGCCGGGAGCGGGGAATCCGGCGGGGCCGAAGCTGGGCCGGCCGCCGAAGCCCTGGCGGACACCGGCCTGGCCGGCCTTGTTAGCGTTTCGGACGGAGATGTGGACGTATCCGGATGCAACTGACATGGATTGCTTACCTCAATGTGAATGGCCGTCATCGCGGCTCGAATGCTGTATCCCCGCAATGAGAACTGGGGAGGGGCGCCCGACGCTGGGCTGGGGGCGAATGCCTAGGAAACGTTCTGGGGTGTAGAAGTTAGGCGTGCATTCGACAACAGGGCATCTCAGTACCAGCGGGTGCGCTGATCCAGGAAGCTGCGGCTGCAGGTGCTGTTGAGTTCTTGTTCACACTGGAAGTCTGCAACGTAACAATAAGAACTAGCAAGTAACAATGGACGTCGAAGTCCGCATCGTGAGACGAAATCGCCGTTTGTAGCAGAGATCACAATTCTGCACCGCCGACCTCAAGCCGGATAAACCTGCGTGACGCAACTTCTTTTCCGCGCTTACCCGAAGATTGTTCGAAATGGCGCCCCGTATGCGGCTTTACGTTTTCCGTAAGGAGAAATTACGAAATCGCATCTTTGGCCCGGGGTGCGGGGTGGCCGTCCACGCATTGGGCAGCCCGTCGAACCCACCCCGGCGGCCGCCGTTGCCAACCATCAGACGCACCGGCGGCCCGAGCGGCGGCCCGGCCACTCCACGGCGGACGCCCAGCTCGATACTCTGGAATTCACAGGTGCCGCACAGGATCCCCAAAGCCGCACCTCAACGGCAGATCGGAGAGTCGTCCCATGGCCACATCGCACTCCCTGACCAACCACCTCCCCCAGCTGACGCACCCGGACGGCTCCCCCATCCGGGCCCTGGTGGTGGACGACGAGCCCAGCCTCTCGGAGCTGATGAGCATGGGGCTGCGCATGGCGGGCTGGTCCGTGGCCGTGGCGGCGGACGGCCCCGAGGCGGTCAAGCTGGCCAAGGAATTCCGTCCCGACGTGCTGGTCCTGGACGTGATGCTCCCCGGGTTCGACGGCGTCGAGCTGCTCAGCCGGATCCGTGCCTTCGCACCCGAGGTGCCGGCGCTGTTCCTCACGGCCAAGGACGCCGTCCAGGACCGGATCACCGGGCTGGCGGCCGGGGGTGATGACTATGTCACCAAGCCCTTCAGCATGGAAGAAGTCCTCCTGCGGCTCCACCGCCTGGTCCAGCGCTCCGGGGTGGCCGCCATGGACACCGCCGAGCTCGTCGTCGGGGACCTCGTGCTGAACGTGGACACCCGCGACGTGACGCGGGCCGGCGAGGACGTCCACCTGACCGCCACCCAGTTCGAACTGCTGCGTTACCTGATGGAGAACCCGAAACGGGTTATCAGCAAGGCCCAGATCCTGGACCGGGTCTGGGACTACGACTTCGGCGGCCAGGCCAACATCGTGGAACTGTACATCTCCTATCTGCGGAAGAAGATCGACGCCAACCACGCGCCGATGATCCACACGGTGCGCGGCGCCGGCTACGTCCTGAAACCGGCGGACTGACCGGTGCCTTCGTTCTCCGGCGCTGCGGCCGCTCACGGGCCCGACTGGCGCAGCCCGTCCACGTGGCATCTGCGCACCCGGCTGGTCCTGGTGGCCATGGGACTGCTCGTGGCCATCTGCGGCGCGGTGGGCGTCTTCAGCTACATCTCCATGGATTCATTCCTCACCCGGCAACTCGACGAACAGCTCGGAGCCGCCGCGCACCGCTCCAGCGAGTTCGGCCGCTCCGAGCCCAACGACCCCCGCGGGCGGCCGGACCCGCTTGAGGCACGGGGCCAGGGCGTCGGCACGCTGAATGCCCGGTTGCAGGACGGCGCCGTGATGAGCGCCGGCTTCCTGGCCGGCGACGCCACGCGCAGGAGCCTCTCGGCCGACGACAACGCGGTCCTGCTGGCACTGACCCCGAACGCGGAGCCGGTGGACCGGACCCTCTCGGCAGGCGCCTACCGGCTCATCGCCGCGACCGCCCCGTACGGCGACGTCATTGTCACCGGGCTGCCCCTGGACGAGAAGCAAAGCACCCTGGCCTCCCTGGTGGGCACGCTCGGAGCCGTGTCCGCCGGAGGCCTGATCCTGATCGGGCTCGTCGGCACGGCCCTCATCCGCCGGACCATGCAGCCGCTCGAGCAGCTCTCCGAGGTCGCCACCAAGGTCTCACGGCTGCCGCTGGACGCCGGCGAGGTGGCGCTGGGCGTGCGGGTCCCGCCGTCGGCCGCCCATCGGGGCACGGAAGTGGGCAGCGTCGGCTACGCTCTGAACCAGATGCTGGAGAACGTCTCCAACGCCCTGCAGGCCCGGCAGGAGAGCGAGATGAAGGTGCGGCAGTTCGTCGCGGACGCCTCCCACGAACTCCGGACCCCCTTGACCGCGATCCGCGGCTACACCGAGCTGCTGCGGATGACGGAGCATTTCACCCCCGACGGCGAGAAGTCCCTGGCCCGTGTGCAGAGCCAGTCGGAGCGGATGACCGCGCTGGTGGAGGATCTGTTGCTGCTCGCGCGGCTGGACGAGGGACAGCCGCCCAAGTTCGGCGACGTCGATCTCACCCAGCTGGCGGTCGAGACGGTCAGCGACGAGAAGGTCATGGCCCCGGACCGGATCTGGCAGCTGGAACTTCCCGAGGAGCCCGTGCTGGTGCGGGGCGACGCCACCCAGCTGCACCAGGTGTTCGCCAACCTGCTGTCCAACGCCCGCAAGCACACCGGGCCGGGAACGACCGTGGTCACGGGCGTGACGCGCGCAACCGACGGCAGTGCCGTGGTCACCGTGACGGACAACGGCGGAGGCATCGCCCCGGAGTTCGTCGGCCGGGTCTTCGCGCGCTTCGCCCGTGCCGACGCCGCCCGCACGAACCCGGCGGCCGGGTCCGCGGGCCGGTCTGCCGGACACTCGAACGGGACGACGGCGGGGACGACGGCGGTGGCGGCACCGGCGTCCGAAGGCACCAGCGGGTTGGGTCTGTCGATCGTGCACTCGATCGTCGAGGCACACGGCGGAACGGTTGAGGTGACCTCCCGGCCGGGCCGGACCCAGTTCGCCGTCAGGCTGCCGGCCGCCCCGGCAGAAACCGCCGCTTCCTGACCGGCCGCCCCGGATCCTCGCCGTCTCGACGGTTCTCTGCGTCCTCGATGCTGCGCACCGGCTAGCGGGAGGGGAACCGCCAAAACAGGTCCACTATTAACGGCTAAAAAGGCAAGCCGCCACACCACCCCGCATCACACCCGTTACCTAAATGTGACTTTGGGGGCGGAGTTCGGTACGGTTTTATGGTGCGGTCATCGATCTGGCCGCGTATCCGGGTTGACGCCAAGCTCTGCCGCTCCCGGATTCTCATGGACCAGGCAGAGGCGGGGGACCCAGTGTTCCCGGGCATTCTGCAGCCATGCACCCTTGGGGTTAAGCCGACACGTTGAGATTCCGTGCGGCCGGGTCACGCATCCGAACCCGACAGCTCACTCCGTAGGCGTTGAGAGGCATAAATGACTGATTTCAAGGTACCCGCGCGCCCGGAGGGCGCTAAACGCACGTCCGACACCGACCACGCGCGCCACCGCGCCGCCCCGGCCAAGCGCGCTTCAGCGCTGTCAAGGCTTCGTGCAGGCTCGGCCGGAAAGCGCGCAGCCGTCGCCGCCACCGCCTTCGCCGTCCTGCTGGGCGCCGGCGCGGCAGGCCAGGCCTCCGGCCAGAGCGCCCGCGCCGACGAAACGGCCAAGGACACCGCCGCTTCCCTGCAGACCTTGAACTTCGAGCGGGTCGGCAGCAACACCCCCGCCTCCCCCGCCGCAGCGAGCGTCGAGGCCAAGGCCAGCAAGGCGGCCAAGGCGCCGGCTGCCCCCGCCGCCAAGGCTCCGGCCCCGAAGAAGGCCCCCGCAGTACCCAAGCCGGCAGCGGCGAAGCCCGCCAAGCCGGTCGCCGTCGACGACCCGGCCGGGGCGCAGGCCTATGCGGCCTCCCAGTTGCCGGCCCACGGCTGGACGGCGAGCGAGATGCAGTGCCTGATGAAGCTGTGGACCAAGGAATCGGACTGGAAGACCACCGCGACCAACCCCAGCAGCGGCGCGTACGGCGTGGTGCAGTCCCTGCCGGCGGAGAAGATGGCCAGCGCCGGCGCGGACTACCGGACCAACTACCGGACCCAGATCAACTGGGGCCTGCAGTACGTCGAGGACCGCTACGGCTCGCCGTGCAACGCCCTGAACTTCCACTACGCGAACAACTGGTACTAAACCCCGCGGGACCTGCGCGTATGGCGCCCGCATAACGAGGCCCGGATCCACTGGAGCCGGGCCTCGTTATGCGTCGTGCCACGCCTGGCCGACGGCGGGGCGGCGCCGGGCAGGCTACCCGTTCGGACGGCCGGGGATGTACTGCACGGCCCATTTGTTGCCGTCCGGATCGGCAAAGTAAATGAACTGACCCCAGTCCTGGACGTCGATTTCGCTGACGTCCACGCCGCCGCCCTTGAGTTGCCGGTGCGCGGCCTGGATGTCGCTAACCACCAGCTGGAGGCTGGGCGCGGTGCCGGGGGGAGCGTCGGTAAGCCCCTCGCCGATCGCAATCGAACAGGCCGAGCCCGGCGGTGTCAGCTGGACAAACCGGATGCCCTCGGAGGGGCGTTCGTCGTAGTCGGCGTTGAAGCCCACCTTGTTCACGTAGAAGTCCTTGGCCCGGTCCACATCTGACACGGGCACGAACACGAGTTCAAGTTTCCAGTCCATGGCCACAGGCTAGTCCCGGACGGGTTCCGCCGGAACCCTTGGATACCGGGCTGGATGCCGGGATGGACCTAGCCGACGGGCGGTAGGCAGCAAAAAGGCCCCGGACCGCTGGTCCGGGGCCTTTCGCCGTGTCTAGACCGCGATGCCGTAGAGCCGGTCGCCGGCGTCGCCCAGGCCGGGAACGATGTAGGACTTTTCGTTGAGCTTCTCGTCGATGGAGGCCAGGACGATCGTGACGTTAGCCTCCGAGAGTTCCTCCTCCAGCTTCGCCAGCCCTTCGGGGGCGGCCAGCAGGCAGATGCAGGTGACGTCGGAAGCGCCGCGCTTGAACAGGAACTTGATCGCTTCACGCAGCGTGCCGCCGGTGGCCAGCATCGGGTCCAGAACGAAGATCTGCCGGTCCGTCAGGTCCTCCGGGAGGCGCTCCGCGTAGGTGATGATGTCCAGCGTTTCCTCGTCCCGGGCCATGCCCAGGAAGCCGACTTCGGCGGTGGGAACCAGCTTGGTCATGCCTTCGAGCATGCCGAGGCCGGCGCGGAGGATGGGGACAACCAGCGGGGTGGGCTTGGTGAACGCCGTGCCGATGGTGGTGCTGACCGGCGTCTCGATGGTGACCGGCTCGGTGCGGACGTCGCGGGTCGCCTCGTAGGCCAGCAGCGTGACCAGTTCTTCGGTGAGCTGCCGGAAGACCGGGGACGGGGTGTTTTTGTCCCGCAGTACGGTGAGCTTGTGGGCGACCAGCGGGTGGTCAACAACGAGAGTGCGCATGGGTCAAAACTATCATCCGGACGCTGAGGAGCGTCCCCCGGGACCGGGGGTTCCGGCGTCGGTGCTCCCGCCGTCGTCCGCCGCGGTGGCGGTGCTCCCGCCGTCGTTCTTTCCTTCCACGACGGACGCCGGAGCCGGGTCGCGCAGGTGCGCCTCATTATCGAAGGTCGGTGCGGGGCCCGTGCGTTCGCGGTGTCGCAGCACGTGGAAGAGCCTGTGGGCCAGGATCACGATCCCGACCCAGCCCAGCCCCAGCACCCAGCCGAAGATCACGTCGGTCATCCAGTGGTGGCCCAGGAAGACCCGGCTCATGCCCATGAGGAAGATGAACACCGCGCCCGCCGTGATGAAACTGACACGGGCGACGGTGCGCCGCACCTGCAGGCAGGCGAGGTAGACCACCAGGCTGATCACCACCGTGGTGTTCAGGGTGTGGCCGCTGGGGAACGAGGGGGAATCCTCATAGGGGGGCACGGCGTCGGCGTGGTCAGGGCGGGTGCGGCCGATGAGTTTCTTGCCCAGCGAGGTGGCGGTGATCGAGACGGCGGCCGCGCCGCCGATCAGGATCAGCGGCCGCCAGGTCCGGGACGTCCAGATCAACCAGGCGGTCAGGATGCTGGCCAGGATCGGCATGCCGATGCCGCCGCCGATGTTGGTGAAGCCGGTGACGAACGCATCCAGGCCAGGGTTGCGTAGCTGCTGCATGAACGACAGCGTCGGCTTGTCGAGGCTGGCCATGCCGGCGTCATCCACGACGTCGTCGTAGACCTCGGCGCTTGCCAGCGCCAGTGCCACCACGACGATGCCGCCGATCAGCATGGTGATCCACAGGGCCGCGTACGGGACGACCCACTTGCCCCAGCGCCGCATCAGCCAGCTTTCAGTCCTGGTGCTCAATGCCCTCTCCCGACTTCCCGGTGCACCGCTTGGGTGCACAGCTTGCTTAGGATCGAAACTATCATTGAGCCATGACTTCCCCCGAGCCCCGCCATGCGGAATGGATGGGCCTGGCCCTCGCCGAGGCGCACCGGGCGCTGGCCACCGAGGACGTGCCGATCGGCGCCGTCGTAGTCGGGCCGGACGGGTCCGTGTTGGGCTCCGGGCGGAACGAACGCGAGGCCCTCGGCGATCCGACGGCCCACGCCGAGATGGTGGCGATCCGGGAGGCCGCTGCCCGGCTCCGCGAGCGCCGCGCGTCGGCGGGGCTGCACGACGACGGGTGGCGGCTGGCGGACTGCACCCTGGTGGTGACGCTGGAACCGTGCGCGATGTGCGCCGGCGCGGTGGTGCTGGCCCGGATTCCGAGGGTGGTGTTCGGGGCGTGGGATGAAAAGGCGGGCGCCGCCGGCTCGGTCTTCGATATTCTCCGCGAGCGCCGGCTCAACCACTGGGTGGAGGTCTACGCCGGGGTGCGCGAGCAGGAGTGCGGGGCACTGCTGCGGGAGTTCTTCGCAGGCCACCGCGCAACCGAAGCCTAGGCCCCGGCCACCGACGACGCCCGCAACGCGTCGATCCGCTGTTGCCGGGACGCCGGCGAATCCAGGCTGTAGGCGCGGAAGTCGCCCAGGTCCGCCTTGATCCAAGCCTCCACCTCCGCGATCCGCTGCGTCACCGCCAGCGTGGGCGGGGTGAACATCCACGCCGCGACCTGTTCCCGGGCCGGGTCGTACTGCCACAGCCCGATGATCCGGCCGCGGTCAAGGATCGGGTGGTCAGGCAGGTCCGCCTGCAGCGCGAGCGAGCCCAGCACTTGCCGGTACTGGTCTTCCGCGGCCAGCAGTTCGGCCGCGTTCCGGCGCAGCAGCACCAGTGAGTCGGAGCCGGCCAGCAGCTGGATTTGTTCCTCGGCCGGTTCCTCGAAGTCAGCGAGGAGGCCTACGTCGTCGGGCAGCATCCAGAGCGGGTCTCCCCCGGCGCCGGTGGGAACCTCGACGGCGCCGACGGCGGCGAACGCGTCCTTGCTCTGCGCCACCGTGAAGCCGCTGAACCACTGGGACTGTTTGAAGGTGGCCCCGCCGGTCCAGCCGAGGTAGCGGCGGATCAGTTCCTCGCGGACCTCCTCGTCGCTGAGCGTGGCTGCCGGCAGCCCCCACGGCTCGTAGGCGTAGCGCTGCTGGTCCAGCCGCCCGTTCGCGGGGACCCGGCGGATCCTCCCGTCGGCCTGGAGGATGCCGAGGGCCGTGGGCAGGGTGGTGGCCGCGCCCTTTTTCCGGCCGTCCTCGCCCAGGCTGCGCACGGAGTCGCCGAGTTCGTCCTTGAGCTGGCGCGGTTCCAGCGGCACCCCGGCCTCGGTGAGGGTGTGCAGTACTTGTTCTTCGAGCAGCGCGATCTCCCCGCGCTCCACGCCGAGCCGGCCGACCACCCGGAAGCCGGACTCGGCCGCGTCGCGTCCCAGCCGCAGCGCCCAGGCGAAGTCGTCGGCGCCCAGCACGTAGGTGCAGCCACGCGCCGTCGGAAGTTCCAGGATGCGGTGGGCCAGCACGTCGGCGTCCACCTGCGCCCGGCGGATGCCGGCCCGGGCGAACAAGGTGAGGTAGGGATTTGCGCCGCCGATGGAGCGCGCCCAGCCGGCCCGAGCGAAAACCTCTTCCGCGCCGCACCCGGCGAGCGAGCCGTCCAGGCCCTGGCGGTGCCAGGACCAGGCCCGCAGCCGCTCCGGCGTCAGGCTCTCGGCGGAAGGCAGCTGCACGGTGCTGGGCTCGGTCTTCATGGGCTCATTCTGCACCCGCCCTGTCCAAGTCGCCCGTATTAGTTGGCCGTGTGGGGTGGCAGGCCCGGCCGCTGCCGCGGGCCGGCGGGGCGGCCGAGGATGTCCAGGACGGCCCGCGCCGTGGCGTCCCAGCCGGGCAGGCGTCCGCGGGCGGCGTGGGCCGCGGCCCGCCAGGCGGCGCGGAGTGCGGGGTCGGTGAGCCAGCGGCGCAGCAGCGCGGCCAGGGGTGCGGGGTCCTCCCTCAGGTCGACGGCGGCACCCGGCACGGCCGGGGCGGCGGCGGTGCTGGTGTCGACAGATGTGCCGGGGGTTCCGGCGGCCAGCGCTTCGACGGCTCCCGTGCCGTCCCGGACGATCACCGGCACGCCGCGGGCCAGCGACTCGGTCACCACCAGACCGTACGTCTCGGACCGGGATACCAGCAGGCTGAGGTCCGCCGCGGACCATTCGGCGTCGAGGGCGGCGCCGCGCAGTTCCCCCGGGATCCGCACCCGTTCCGCCAGGCCGGGGCGTCCGGCCTGGCGGCGGAGCCGGGCGGCGTAACCGGGGTCTGCGGTGTCCGATCCGGCGAGCGTCGCCGTCCAGTCCAGGTCGGTGAGCTGGGCGAGTGCGGAGAGCAGGAGCTGCTGGTCCTTGTTGGGCAGCAGCGCGGCCAGGACTAGCAGGTGCGGCGGGGCCGAACCGGCCGCGGGGGCCGCCGGGTCGGTGCCAGGGACCGCGACGTGGATCCCGCCATCGGCGTCACGCAGGCCGTGGGCCGTCCGGAGCGCCGCCGCGGCGGTGTTGCTGGTGCAGATGACGCCGGCGGCGGCCCGGAGGGCGCGGCGTTCCAGGTCGGGATGCGCCGCCAGCGGCATGTGCAGCAGGATCCAGGCGGGCGTCCCAGCCGCGGCCGCCGCCTCCAGCTCCTCCGGCGCCCCGCAGGCCACCAGCCCGTCGACCAGGGTGACCCGGCCGGCGTCGGACGCGGTGAGCAGTCGGCGCAGCGCGCCCCGATCCGCCGGGCCGCCGACCGGCCAGCCGCCGTCGACGGGCAGGGTTTCGGTGGCGACGCCGAGCTGCGCGAGGGCGCGGAGCAGTGCGGCGTTGTAGGCGTTGCCGCCGGAGGTGTGGCGGACGTTGCCGGGCACCAGAAGCCGGACGCCGGGCGCTTCCACGGTGCTGCTAGCCGGCGTCGAACTCGAGCGAGTAGCTGGCCCAGGCGTCGGGGGTTTCGCGCAGGGTGACGTCGAGGCTGGCAAGCGCGCGGCCGTCACTGCCGCCGCGGATCCGGCCGGCGACGGCGTCGGCGATGTACTGAGCGAGCGCTTCGGTGGTGCTGAGCTTGCCGGCGAAGTCCGGGTGCTCGTCGAGGTTCTTGTAGTTGAGGCCCGCCAGGACGTCGTCGAGCACCTCGCCTGCCTCACCGATGTCCAGCACGATCGCGTCCTCGTTCAGGGCGGGGCGGCGGAAGGTCACCTCCGTGACGAAGGTGGCCCCGTGCAGGCCCTGCGCCGGGCCGAAGGCGGGGCGGGGCAGGCTGTGGGCGATCATGAAATTACGGCGGACAGTCAGGCTGAACACGGATTACCTCGGGCTTTCGGTTGCGGGGACTTCGGGGTATTCGATGACGTGGCAGAGCGCGTCCAGGCTGCCGTCGGAGAGGCGCTGGACGACGTCGGGCAGCTCGCTGTACGCCGAGGCGCCGGTGAGGAACGTGTCGAAGACCGGGTCGGCCAGCAGCGAAACGGCCAGGTCCAGCCGGTCGGCGTTGGTGCGGCGGTGGCGGCGGGCGCGGGCGACGACGCCGACCTGGCTGGCGCGGATGGAGAGCCGGCGGGCGTGGAAGTCTTCGCCCAGCGGCAGGGTGACGGCGCGGTCCGCGTACCAGGACATCTCGATGATGTCGCCCTCGTCGCCCACGAGCTGCAGGGCACGCTGCAGTCCCGCCTGCGAGGCGGAGCAGTGGATCACGATGTCGCAGTCGTCCAGCGCGTCGTCGGGGTGGCAGAAGTCGACGCCGAGGGTGTCGGCGAAAGCGCGTTTGGCGGGGTCGACGTCGATTAGCTGCAGCCGACCCAGCGGGAACGTGGCCAGGAGCTTGGCGACCATGCCGCCGACCAGCCCGGCGCCGATGACGGCGACCCGGTCGCCCAGGCGGGGCCCGGCCTCCCAGAGGGCGTTGACGGCGGTCTCCACGGTGCCGGTGAGGACGGCGCGGCGCGCGGGGACGCCCTCCGGCACCTTCGTGAGCGAGGCGACCGGCACGATGTAGCGGTCCTGGTGGGGATACAGGCAGAAGACGGTCTGGCCCTGCCACTCCGCGGGCCCCTGCTCGACGACGCCGACGGAGAGGTACCCGAACTTCACCGGCGACGGGAAGCTGCCCTCCTGGTGCGGCGCGGCCATATTCCCGGCGACGCACTCCGGCACGCGGGCGTTGTGTACCACCATCTCGGTGCCCTTGCTGATACCGGAGTAGAGCGTGCGCACGAGAGCTTCACCGGGGCCGGGCGCGGTCAGCTCTTCGCGCCGAAGTTCGCCCTGTTCCGGCCCTACGGTCCAGTAGGCGGTCGCGTGTCGTGTCTCGTTGTCATTACTCATCTTGCTTACGAATCTAGTGCCGGAGCCGGGCTGGATGAAAGCAGCCGGGCCGCGCGGGGCGCGGACTACGGCTGCGCCGACGGGCCGTTTTGGGGTTGAGCGACTTGCTCCGGTACCCTATTCAGGTTGGTGACGTGTCCGAGCGGCCGAAGGTGCAACACTCGAAATGTTGTTTGGTGTAAAAGCCAACGTGGGTTCAAATCCCACCGTCACCGCCAGATAGCGAGGCCCCTGCTTCCTTTGTTTACAAGGGAAGCAGGGGCTTTTGCTTTGCCCGTGGGGTGCAAACGCTGCGTGGCAGGGGCGGCGCGCCCGCGGCCGAAACTTGGAGAAGGCCGGCCCAACAGTCCCCACGCTCATCTCGCCAGTCACGCCTATCACGCGTAGGTTGATCGCCCGCCGCCGTTGCCCTTACCCTCGTAGTGAGGTCTTGCAGAGGGCCCTTCTTCGCGTTTTGTAGAGGAAATCCCCTGTGACCATCATTCTTTCCGGCACCGCAGCCGCCGAGTCGCATCCCTCCGCTGTCTCTATCCACCGACTTCGGGGCCGGCATGGCCTGGCGCGCCTGCGCTCAGCTCCTCCGCGCCCCTTTACCCTCTGCACCAGGCCACGGCACTGACTCCAGCCGACACCGCAAAGGCCCGCCCCGTACCGACCCGAGCCAGCGAGGCACGGCCGACCCGGCGAGGGGATCACTAGACCACCGCGGGGATGGCCCACACGGAAACGGATTGGGGGTGGGCCATCCCCGCGGCGCACCTAAGCTCCGACGGCGCTGCTGTTGGTTCAGCCCTCGGGCGCCCCGGGCATGGAAGGGCCGGGCGGCTGTATTGGGGGATCAGCCGCCCGGCCCACTTCCCATTATTTGGCATCTTCGACGCCCTTGTCCATGCTCCCCGGCCTAAATTTGCGGCCGGCGGCTCTTCGATGCGAGGGAAACGGCGTGCCGTACGCGGATCACGGGTGAGCAGGAGCTGGGAGTCCAGCAAGGTGAGCGGCGGCCTTACCGCCTATCGCGGCGTGTACGAGGTCTTCAGCAACTGTGTGGAGCTTGGCGTTGGTTCCTTGGCTCGCGGCGGCTAGGACCCGGAAGGCCCCTGGACCATCGACGCCCCTTAGCGCCATAACAATGCCTTTCGCCTGCTCAATGAGGTCCCTATGGGCATAGACGCGCTCGATCGCCTCGGAGGCCGCGTCCTGCGATTGGATGCGCAGGCTCTGGGTTACGTCCACCATGAAGCCCCGAACATCATCGACCTGCCCTGACGCTCCGGCTAGGGCCTGAATCGCTGAAAAGACACGCCGCTCCCTGCCACGGACATCGTGGATCCGGTGCAAGAGCGCCCCCTGTCCCCCACCCTTCAAGAGATCCACCCAGACCGAAAGGATGTGCTCCCGGTCCAGCGGATGCTTGTGGGCCATGAAGAGTTCGAAGGTGGGCACCACCTCCCCCGGACGCAGCCCGTGGATGCCGAACAAGCCGTCCGACCACACCATGCCGCGCGAGGGGATATGGAATTCGAAGGTCCCGGACGGGCAATTCGCGCCCGGACCGAGCGGAAAGAGATACGTATCAAGCTTCGACCACATATAAGCCCTCCGAAGTTCGGTCCCGCGGCCACAACGCAGGGCGTTCGTCCCGACGTCGTCTCAGGTCCTCGCGAAATCTACGACATTCGGGAGACCAGCCACAGAGTACTACGTCCTCCGGCGGCGGAGTCATGAGCGTTAACACGAAGGTCCGCCCCTGGTTCACGCCCCGGGCTGCCACCACACGGCCATGACTGGACGTGAAGCACCGACCGCCGTATGTTCGGAATTATCCGGCGGGGTTCCCTCACCGGATACTCGCGCCGTCCGGTGCGAGCGCCACTGATGCAGCCCGGTGGACCTTTGATGCATAGAACGGCACGCCATGCCCACCTCACACATCGCCCGGTTCCTTCAGGAAGCAACTGTCCCCGACGACGCGGAACTGCCGCTCGGTCCGGACTGTCTCTATGGCCTCTACACAAGCTGGTGCATGCTGCACCAGATCAGCCCCCTGGACGACCTCCAGTTCCGCGACATTCTTCAGCAACACGGCGTCAACCCGGAGAACTTCCGACGACGCATTACCGGCCCCGCGGCCACGGACTACATACTCGCCAGCTACCCAGCTGCCATCTGACCACTGAGCCCCCGCAAGCTCCGCGGTCGCAGTCATCGACGTGGACAACCACGAGCGGCGTCTTGGCCGAACGCCAGCCCCCTCTAAATCCAGTAGGTCGGGTACCTGGCTCCGCGCAGTCGGGATTGGAGAACTCCGAAACCCACCAGGACAGAGGCGGCGATAACGGAGCAGACGACGAAGGATATTTGATCCGCCGTGGCCATGGTCGCGATGACGGCCGTGGCGGCAGCCGGCGAATGCGGCATCCGTAACAACAGTGTGGCCCCCACTGCCAGGCCGCCCGCTATCGCGGCTGCCCAGATGGAGTGGCTAAGAAGCCCGGTGGCGGCGCCCAGGGTAGCGGCGATGAAATGTCCTCCGATCACGCTTCTGGGCTGTGACAGCGGCGACTGCGGGGCCGCTGCAACGAGCGCCATGGATGCGGCCATCGGTGGGATAAGCAGAAGGTGGCCTGACACCTCGCCCAAAGCCACGAGGAGAACAAGCGCTGCGATGCTGGCGAAGGTCGTCAGCAGCAGTTTTACCGCCGGGACTCGCGGCGGAGCCGATGAGGCCTCACCCGGGAGGGCAGGGGCCTCGACGTTTGGACGCACAGGGGCGATGACGGACATGGATATTCCTGACGGGGCGATGGTCATGGGTAATTCTTTAGGCCGGTGGAGTTCGACTCGGAGAGCCGGCGGCAGGGTTCATGACGACGAGGGGTGGTCCCTCGTGCGGCCTGCCGCCGGCTCTCGTGGGTACTGCGAAGGTCGGTGCCCGCGCCTGAAACGGGCGCCGACTCCTGTGGCCCTACTCGCCGGTGGGCTGGATTCCTCCGGAAGCCCAGGGATAGCCCGTGGCCAAGGGAGCGCCGTCGTCGTGGTGTGACAGCCATTCGACGGCAGCTGCGTGGTAGCGGTGGAAGCCCTTGTAGTCGACGAGTTCCGGATCCAGGGACGCGAGGGCGCGGTGTATGCGTTTTGCCCAGTTGGGCGCGTACTGGACGAGCTCGGAGAGGCTGACGAGGTAGGTACGGACCGGGAAGACTATGGCGTTTGACCGGGGCAGGCGGTGCAGTGGCTGCAGTTCAATGCGCAGGTACACCTTCTCGCCCGCGTTCTCGCTGGTGACCGTCGTCCGGTCGGGCGCCCATTCGTGGAGGGTTTCCACTGATGTCTCCAGGCGGGGGTTGACGGTGAGCGACCAGTTGACGCGCCTGACGGGGTGGCCGGGCTTCATGCGCAGCAGGAACTTCAGCGCCCTGTCCAGGATGCCCATGTCGTGCAGCTTGGGAACCGGTCCGTGGAACTCGAAGAAGCTCATTCCGACGTTGAATTTCAGCGAATAGTCGGCCCGTTGGGTCGTCATGCCTGCGCCGATGACGAGGGTGTTGTCTTTCTCTTCAAGGACGACGAATTCGCCCTGCGCCTGCCGGGTGGCGTACTTCATCGGATCCATGGGCAGGGTCGACGGGTCCCCGAAGGTGAACGAGTCATCGATGTTCAGCAGGCGGTTCTGCCAGCGCCACTCGTTGCCGTCCTTGGTGAGGGTGAAGTGTTCCGGAAAATCCCTCGCGTAGGACTCGAAGATGAGCTCGAGCAGGTCCCACTGGGCTTCCATCATGTGCGGCAAGGCAAGGTAGTGAACACCTGGCATGTCGCGGAGCATCTGGGCGCGGTGGGCGCATTCAGAGACGTAGTGTTCGTCGACGTCGAACGCGGCTTTGAGGGCCCCGTCTCCGGCCGGAACGTGCGGTTCCAGGTTCATGGAGTACATGTAGTCGTCGTCGGGGAAGGGGAAGGGGAGCCTCCGAACGCCCTCGGGGGAGTTCTTGAAGTTGTAGTTACCTTCGGGAGTGTAGGTTTCGTCTGTTTTGAAGGCCGTTGATGCCGGTGATGCTGTCACTGGTGGTCCTTAAGCGTTGATAACGAGTTTGGTACAGGTCGCCCGTGAGACGCAGGGCAGGATGAGCTTGTTGGTGCATCGGTCCGACTCGGATAGCCAGTCGTCCCGGTGGTCGATGGTTCCCTCGAGCTCCAGGACTTCGGTTTCGCACTCTCCGCACGCACCGCCCCTGCAGAGGTAGGGCAGCGTATGACCAGCTTCTTCGACGGCTTCGAGCAGTGACTGTTCGGGGGAAACCTCAATCACCGCTCCGGAGCGTGCCAAGGTTACGGAGAACGGGTCGCCGGTGGATCCCAGGTCGTCGAACCGTTCGAAGTGGATGTTCGAGTCGGACCAGCCCAGACCGTGGGCCGAGGCAACGACGTCGTCGATCATTCGCGTCGGTCCGCAGACATAGGCATGGGTCCCGAGGGGGCGTCCTGCCAGAATGTCCAGGGTGTTCAGCCGGGACTGGCCGTCATGGCCGTACAGCGTGACCCGGTCCCCGTAGCGGTCCTTCAGCTCGTAGCCAAGGGCGGCGTGCTCCGGGCCGCGCACGGCCAGATGAAGTTCGAAGGAACTTCCCTTCAGGCTGAGTTCCTCCAGCTGGGCAAAGACGGGCGTGATGCCCACCCCTCCTGCGATGAACAGGTGATGCCGGGCATGCTTGGACACCGGAAAGAGATTTGCCGGAATACCGGCCAGGAGAACATCGCCCTCGCGGACGCTGCTATGCATGGCCACGGAGCCGCGTTTCCCGTCGTCGACCCTCCGGACGGCTATCTGGTATTCACTGGTGTCGTATGGCGAACTCATCAGTGAGTACGCATTGCGCTTGGTCTCTTCCCCCACGGGAATCAGGACGGTGAGATGGCTGCCGCCGGAGAATGCAGGAAGCCAGGAACCGTCGACTGCGCATAAGGTGTACCGGTTGATTTCCGGGGTGACCGCTTCAATACGTTTGACCTGGAGCTGCAGCGCTCCATGCTGGGCTTCGCTCATGTGTCCAACTCCTCGTTCGCCGGCAACTCGCCCGGTACTTCGCTGTCCGCTTTGACTCCCTGGAAGGCTGCGAGCCGCCCGGAGTAGTGATCGCGGACGATCAAATTGAGCTCACAGCCCGGGCATACAAACACCCTGTGAGCGACGTTTTCGGAATAGTGGCCGCAGTGGGCGCACCACACACGCCTCACGAATGAACCGGCGTGCTCCCGGAGGACTTCATCCCGGTGCATGCCGTAGGACGTCGCAACCTGCATCGAGGTGCCGATGAAGCCCTCGGAACCAGCCAGGTACAGCCTGGTTCCCATTTCTGCCGCGGCAAGGACTGTGTCGAGTCCCCCGACCGCGTCCGCGTTGCCGGGGAAGACGCGCAGTTCGCGGACTGCGAATTGCTGGAGCTCCGACAGGAAGTTGTGGCCCGTGAAGGATTCTGTTGAGTAAAGGACCGTCGTCGAAGCCAACTGCTCCGGGGTCATGGCTGTCAGCAGACGCACCAACGGCTTTCCTCCGCTGCCCTGGGCGGCAGCGATGTGGTTAAGCCCGCTGGCCATGGGTGTGAGCTCGTCATAGACAGGACGGCTCTTGATACCGGTGATGAGCATCGGGAGTTCTTACCTTTCATCCTTCAGCGCCGCGACACGGTCCACAGCGCCGGAGCGGTAGGACGCCGTCGAAACGGCGTCGGCGGCCGGGGCTTCGCTCCTGAGATGCGGCTTTTTCCAGGCCATGTAAATCAAGCCCGTTCCGACGACCACGACGGCGGAAATCAGAACGACGTAGTTGGCGAACCAGCCGTCCTCCGGCGTTCGCGGCCAGGCCATGTTGATGATGCCAAGGACTCCCCAGACCAGGGCCGCGACGTTGATGGGGAAGCCCCAGGCACCGAGCCGGAAAGCGCCGTTCGGCTTCCAGCCGAGGATGCGTGCCCGTAGGGAAGCGAGAACGACCATCTGGAAGCCCATGTACATGCCCATGGCGGCGAACGAAATGATTACCGTGAGGGCGTCGCTGGAAACCTTCGAGCCAATCACAATCAGGGCCGGCACGATGCCTGCAAGGAGCAGGGCGTACGGTGGGACGCGCCGGGTTTCACTGAAGACACTCAGCAGCTTGCTTCCGGGAAGCATGCCGTCGCGGGCCATTGAGTAGGCAAGGCGGGAGGTCGCGGCCTGCAGGCTCAGTACGCAGGAGAGGAACGAGACCATGACGACGCCCAGAACGACCTTGAAGCCGATCGGGCCGAAGGCCGCGAGGAGGACGTCACCGACGGGGTCGGTGTGCTCTCCGGAAATCACGGCGCCGAAGTCCGGCACGGCAAGGATCAGGGACAGGCACACGAACATGGCGGCGAACCCGCCGATGTAGATCGTCATTCTCATGGCTTTGGGAATGGTCCGGCCCGGGTTCACAACTTCCTCAGCGACGTCCCCGCATGCTTCGAAGCCGTAGTACTGGAAAATGCCAATCAACCCTGCCGCAGCGAAGGCCACGAAATAGTTGCTGCCGTCACCGGCACCGAAGGACTGGAACAGCACACTCAGGTCGTGGTGCCGCGCGGTAACGAGCAGCCAGCCGCCGACGACCAATGCTCCGCCAAGTTCTGCCAGGAGACCAAACATGGCAACGGCGTTCAGGAGTTTGGTGCCTCCCAGGTTCAGGGCGGTCGCAAGCGCGATGACGACGAGTCCGGCGATGATGATGGAATCGACCGTGTTCTCCATACCGAGCAGGGCGCTCAGGAACGGTCCGGCTCCATACGCGATACTTGCGATGCTCGTCAGCAGGGCGACGAGGTAGACCCAGCCATTCATCCAGCCCCATTTGCGTCCCCACAGCCGGCGGGACCACGGGTACACGCCGCCGGCCACCGGATAGGCCGCGACAACCTCGCCGAAGACGGAGGCGACTAAGAACTGGCCGACGCCGACAATGGCAAGCGACCAAAACATGGGCGGTCCGGCGACACTCAACGACGCTGCAAACAGCGAGTAAATCGCCACTACGGGCGACAAATAGGTAAAGCCTAGAGCGACGTTTCCCCAGAACGACATCTCCCGTTTGAACCGGCTCTCGTACGAGTAGCCGAGGTTGGCAAGGTGCTGAGCGTCTTCATCGAGCTCAACCACCGCAACCGGCTCAGGCGTTTCTACACGCATTGGACTCCTTTGGATTGGGTCATACCGCCGTTCTGTGAGCGGGACCACGTCGTAAAAACCATAGTTTCATATCTTTACGAGCGCAAGAGATGACATCCTGACGGTCAAAAATGACTCCTGAGCCCTAAACCGCCGCCAAAAGCTATGGTTGGCAACTTTTTGAGTGCGGCTGCAGTAGACTCCTGTCCAGCAGGACTACCTATCCAGTGGAGCGGGAGGCGCTCCCTGAACAGCTCCGGCCTACCAGACGTGCGCTGCTGCCCGGTGAGGGCCGTGGTGCCAATCGGACTAGAGTTACTGCTGTTTTCAACTTTCATGGAGTCGGCCTTGGCATCTACCACAGCTTTTGAAGCCCAGATCTACCGGTCACTGCCGGAGACGGAGCGCTCTGAAGCGATCGTCGAACGGATCTCCAAGGCGATTTCCCTGGGGTTACTCAAGGTCGGTGAACGCCTTCCTCGCGAAACTGCCTTGTCGGAGATGTTCGGCGTCGCCCCGTCCACGCTCCGTGAAGCCCTCTCTGAACTCCGGGATCAGGGGATCGTGGCCACCCGAAGGGGCCGCAGCGGTGGGACCTTCATCGTGAGACAGCCGTTCACCTCCTCCGAAGTCATCCGGAAATGGTTCCAGGAGACTTCCATTGCCGAGATCAGAGATGTGGGTGACGAACACGCCGCCATCGCAGCCGCCACTGTGCGACTGGCCTGCGAGCGGGCCGAACCGCACGAGACGAACCGGCTTCTGGACCTTGCGCGGGGTGTCGTCATGACGGACAAACCTGAACTGCAGGCACGGGCCGACAGCCGGTTCCACATAGAACTTGCGGTGCTTGCGCAGTCTCCGCGGCTGACCAACGCCGAGATCAGACTCCAATCCGAAACGGTCCAGGCCCTGTGGTCGACCGTGTCGCTGGCACGCGATCCGGAACAGGTGGCCGCCGAGCACCTGGCCCTTGCCAGGGTGATCGCCAACGACGCCCCCGAGGAGGCCCAGCGGCTCGTGCTGGAGCATATACGCCATGACATTCACCATTTGGTGGACGCGAAACTGTCCCTCGGATACCCCCCGTTTCAGCAGGAGCGCTCATGACCAACGAGAACCCCGCCACCAAGGCTGCAGCTGAGATCGCCGATTGGACGAATGCGCTCGGCCAGGAAGTCTACAAATTTGCAGCCAGAACCGGCGCATTGTGGACCGGCCGCCGCACCCCTCTCAGCGTCACGCCGAGAGATATCGCAGCGCTTGAACACATGTCCAAAGAGTTCCTGGAGAAGCACGATTTCGCCGTAGGGGCCGGAGTCATCTTCTCGGTGGACGCCATCGATAGCAGAGGGGGCATCCTTGAATGGTGGACCACCCGCGCCAAAGGCATCGAAAAGCTCGAGTTCGATCTCATCCCGGGCGGCGAACGGTTTTATGACTACCAGAACATGCCCTTTTTCACCGCGGCAAGCCGTACCGGTGAGCAATCCATGTGGGGCCCGTACGTGGACTACCTCGGCCTGGACGAGTACATCCTGACCCACACCGCACCCATACGGCTCGACGGCAGATTCGTGGGAGTAGCCGGCTACGACATCAGGATCCGCAAGCTGGAAGAAATCTTCATGCCTGCCCTCAGGGCCATCCCGGGCGACGCCGCCCTTCTCAATGAAAGCCGCCGCGTGGTGGTGGGCAACTCCGGCGCCTATCTGGTCGGAGAGAGGGTTCGATCGATCCCCGATGACAAACAGCTGATTCCGGTCGACGTGCCCCATCTCGGCCTTTCGCTGCTCACCGCCCGCTAGCTGCCGGCCGGGATGATGGCCTGCGGCAGCCCTGGCGGCGTTGGCCATTCGCGGTCCCGCCCGCCCCTCCCCCAGTCCTCACGTATCAATCCTTCCAGGAGTTTTTCTAGTGACTGTTTTCTCCACGCCCCGGAGCCGGACGGCGGCTGCCGTCGCCGCAGCGGCAGGCCTTGCGATAAGCCTCTCGGCCTGTAGTCCCGCGGCCGCCCCGGCGGTACCCGCGGCATCCACCGCAAGTACCGGTCTCCCCGACGCCCACGTCCACGGCCTCAGCGTCAACCCCGCCACCGGGCGGCTGCTCCTGGCAACCCACGACGGACTCTATGACGTGACCACAAGCCCCGTTGCGAAGGTCGGGCCAACGAATGACCTCATGGGCTACACCGCCGCAGGGAGCCCGGAAATCCTCTACGCTTCCGGCCACCCCGGGCCGGGCTCCGCGGATCCGGACCCCCTGGGCCTCATCACCAGCAGCGACGGCGGCAAGACCTGGCTCCCCTTATCCCGCCAAGGCGAATCAGACTTCCACGCCCTTGCCGCGACGGGATCCGGGCTCGTCGCTTTCGACGGCGCGCTGCGGATCAGCCCGGACGGAAAATCCTGGAAGTCCGTCGGGGTGGACTTCCAGCCCGCCGCCCTGGCCGGGCACGCCGGCAGTGATACCGTCCTCGCCACCGCGCAAGACGGGCTGCGGCGCTCGACCGACGGCGGAGCCACGTGGGCCAAGGTCCCGGCCTCCCCCGTGATCCAGTTCGCAGCCTTCGCCAGCAAGCGGACCGCTGCCGGCGTCGCCCCGGACGGCACCGTTTACCGCTCGGACGATGCCGGCCTGACGTGGACGGCCAAGGGCAAGCCGACGGGGCCGGTGCAGGCCGTCGCCGCTACTCAAAGCACGGACAGCCAGATCACCGTCTGGGTCGCAACCGGCCACGGGTTGGAGGTTTCCACCGACGGCGGCCTCACGTTCGGCCCCTACGCTCCGGGCAGCGGTCCCGCCGCCACCACCGGCGCGCCCACGGTGAAGCAATAACAGGACTCCCGTGGGAGAGTACGCAGGGGTTACGGCTAAAGGTCGGTCAGCCCGGTTCCTGCGTCATCCAGGCACGGGGAGCGTTTTCCTGCCGGCGCCCCGGCGGCGCGGAAGCACATGCACTGGGGCCCTTTCACGGCGGGCAAGGACGCCCAGACGAACCGCTGCATCTTGTTGTACTGCCCGAAATCCAGGATTGCCCCGTCCAGCAGGGGCGCCAGCTCGTGGCTGACGCTGAGCTGCAGTTCCGACGCCGGGTCAGCGTCCCCGGTGCTCCGTTGCACCAGTTCGCAGCGGAGGGGTTTGCGGGGCAGGGTTCGGGAGAAGTACAGGCCTTGTTTCCGGCACCCGCCCGGACCGAGGTAGCAGTGCAGCGTCCCGCCGAACACCCCGACCATCTCCAGGGCCGCGTCGGTGAGGAAGAACCGGCCATGGCCGGGGACATCCACGGCGGTAAGAACAGCGTGGGCGCCGTCTTCGCGGCCCGCCGGCCCTGCCGGATAGTCATCGGCCGGCACACGGACCGCGCGGCGGTTAGGGGCCACAGCCGTTGCCAGGTGCGTCGGTCGGAGAGGTCATCGCAGCACCTTACAACACAGGGCCGGTGTGCAGCGGCAGAAGAACGGCCCGGGCATGCGCAGCCCCATGCTCGCGCCGCCCGGTGATTCAGGCCCGACGCCGGGAACCGCTGCCGCCTCGGTGCTGGGCGCCGGCCCGGCGGCTTGAGGGCCCGGAAATTACAATCCGGGCATCAATCCGGGTCCTGCGTCGTGGCGTCGTTGACTCAGGCAACCGTGGAACATAAGGCTGGAGCCATGAGGCCTCAGCAGAGCACAACACGACTGGCAATGACTTCCCTGGCAGCGGCAGCGGCGGCGGCCGCTGCGCTGCTGCTCAGCGGCTGCGCCACCAGCCAGCCGCAGGGGGCCTCGAACGCCGCCACCGGCACGCCGCCGTCGGCCTCGGCCAGCGAATCCGCCGCCGAGACCCCGGCGGCGACCGCGGACGGCACCACGTCGGCGCCGCCGTCGTCCGCCGCGGCCACGACCTCGTCAGCCGCCGGCCCCGCCCGCTGCAAGGCAGCACACCTCACCGCATCCCTGGACAGCCGCGGCGGCGGCGCCGCCGGCAGCGTCTACATACAGCTGATCCTGAAGAACACCGGAACCGAACCCTGCCTGCTGCAGGGCTACCCCGGGGTATCCCTCACCGCCGGGGCCAGCGGCGAACCCATCGGGGCGGCCGCGAAGCGGGATGAGTCGGCGCCGGCTACGGACGTGCTCCTCGCCCCGGGCAAGGCCGGCAAAGCCACGTTGCGTTATACCCAGGCAGCCAACTACCCCGACTGCACCCGGACCCCTGCCGCGGGATTCCGCGTCTACCCGCCGGAGGACACGGCCTCCCTGTTCGTCCCCGCGGCCAAGGATGCTTGCTGGGAATCCGCGGTCAACCTCCTGACCATCGGAGCCTTCACGGCCCTGTGACCCCTCCCGCCGGACACCGCCATCCGCGCCGCGAAAGAGTGTCGTAGCGGTAGGGCATGATGGAGGGATGAAGGGGCAGGAGCTCGCCGGCGGCACACTCGCAGCCGTTGCCATGGACCGGTTCAGCCGGCCGACCCGGGAATGGTTCCTGGGCGCCTTCTCCGCGCCCACGCCGGCGCAGGAGGGCGCCTGGAACGCCATCTCCTCCGGCGCGCATGCCCTGGTGGTGGCCCCGACCGGCTCCGGTAAAACCCTCGCCGCGTTCCTTTGGGCCCTGGACCGCCTCCTGGTCTCCGCCCCCGCCGAGCCCGAGCCGCTTCCCGGCGTCGAGGCCGCCGCCAAGCCCGGGCGCCGGAAGGTTCCGAAGCGGAAAACCCGCGTGCTCTACATCTCCCCGCTGAAGGCCCTCGGCGTCGACGTCGAACGCAACCTCCGCGCCCCGCTGATCGGCATCACGCAGACCGCCAAGCGGCTCGACCTGCCCGCGCCGCTGATTACCGTGGGCGTGCGCTCCGGGGATACGACGGCGGCGGACCGCCGCTCGCTGCTCAGCCACCCGCCGGACATCCTCATCACCACCCCCGAGTCCCTCTTCCTGATGCTCACCTCCAAGGCACGGGAGACCCTGGAGGAGGTGGACACTATCATCATCGACGAGGTCCACGCCGTCGCCGGCACCAAGCGCGGCGCCCACCTGGCGGTCTCGCTGGAGCGCCTCGACGCGCTGCTGCCCAAACCGGCCCAGCGGATCGGCCTCTCCGCCACGGTCGAGCCGAAGGAACTCGTGGCGCAGTTCCTCGCGGGTTCGGCGCCGGCGGAAATCGTGGCACCGCCCGCCAAGAAGACCTGGGACCTGACCGTGTCGGTACCGGTCGAGGACATGTCCGACCTGCAGGGCGCCGCCGGGGCGTTCGACTCGGGCCCGGCGTCCGGGCTGCAGCCGCACGCCTCCATCTGGCCCCACGTCGAGGAGAAGATTGTGGACCTGGTGCTGGCCAACCAGTCCACCATCGTCTTCGCGAACTCCCGTCGGCTCGCCGAACGCCTCACCGCGCGCCTGAACGAGATCTATGCCGAACGTCAACTGATGGCCGCCGGCGGCGGCTGGGACGACGACGGCGGGCCGGCAGGCGGATCCGTCGCGCCCGCGTCGACGGCCACGCCCGCGCACATGATGGCCCAGGCCGGCAGCACCGCCGGGGCGGATCCGGTGCTGGCCCGGGCGCACCACGGCTCCGTCTCCAAGGACCAGCGCGCCCTGATCGAGGACGACCTGAAATCCGGCCGGCTGCGCTGCGTCGTCGCCACGTCCTCGCTGGAACTCGGCATCGACATGGGCGCCGTGGACCTGGTGGTGCAGGTCGAGTCCCCGCCCTCGGTGGCCAGCGGCCTGCAGCGGGTGGGCCGCGCCGGCCACCAGGTGGGCGAGATCTCCCAGGGCGTGCTCTTCCCCAAGCACCGGGCGGACTTGGTGCACACCGCGATCACGGTCGAACGCATGCTCGACGGCAAGATCGAACGGCTCAGCGTGCCGGCCAACCCGCTGGACATCCTGGCCCAGCAGACCGTCGCCGCCACCGCGCTGGGTGCGATCGACGTCGAGGAATGGTTCGCCACGGTCCGGCGGTCCGCCCCGTTCGCTTCCCTGCCCCGCTCCGCATTCGAGGCGACCCTGGACCTGCTGGCCGGCCGCTACCCCTCGGACGAATTCGCCGAACTGCGCCCGCGCATCGTCTGGGACCGCAACGCCGGCACCATCGAGGGCCGGCCCGGCTCGCAGCGGCTGGCCGTCACCTCCGGCGGCACCATCCCGGACCGCGGCCTCTTCGGCGTCTACATCATCGGCACCGAGGTCGAGGGAACCGGTTCCTCCGGCGGTTCCGGCAGCTCCGGCGACGGCAAGACGCCCGGCAAGGCCTCCCCCGCCAAGGGCGGCCGCCGCGTCGGCGAGCTCGACGAGGAGATGGTCTACGAATCCCGCGTCGGCGATGTCTTCGCCCTCGGCGCGACCAGTTGGAAGATCGAGGACATCACGCACGACCGCGTCCTGGTCTCCCCCGCCTTCGGCCAGCCCGGCAAGCTCCCGTTCTGGAAGGGCGACTCGCTCGGCCGTCCGGTGGACCTCGGCCGTGCGCTGGGCGCGTTCGTGCGCGAACTGTCCGCGTCCGACGTCGGGCCCGCCACCGAGCGTTGCAAGGCCAGCGGCCTGGACGACTTCGCGGCCAACAACCTGGTCCAGTACCTCGCCGAACAAAAGCTCGCCACCGAGGTGGTCCCCAGCGACACGACCCTGGTGGTGGAGCGGTTCCACGATGAGCTGGGCGACTGGCGGGTGGTGCTGCACAGTCCGTTCGGGCTGCCCGTGCACGCGCCGTGGGCCCTCGCCGTCGGCCAGCGGCTGCACCAGCGCTACGGGATGGACGGCTCGGCGATGGCCGCCGACGACGGCATCGTGCTGCGCGTGCCGATGATGGAGGACGAGCCGCCCGGGGCGGAACTGTTCCTGTTCGAACCCGAAGAGCTCGAACAGATCGTGACCGCGGAGGTCGGCGGCAGCGCGCTCTTCGCCTCCCGGTTCCGCGAATGCGCCGCCCGTGCCCTGCTCCTGCCTCGGCAGACCCCCGGTAAGCGCCAGCCCCTGTGGCAGCAGCGCCAGCGCTCGGCGCAGTTGCTGGACGTGGCGCGGAAGTACCCGACGTTCCCGATCGTGCTCGAAACCGTGCGCGAGTGCCTGCAGGATGTCTACGACCTCCCTGCCTTGAAGGACATCGCCGCCTCGATCGACCGGCGAGAGCTGCGCATCCTGCAGACCACGACGCAGCAGCCCTCCCCTTTCGCCAAGTCCCTGCTGTTCGGCTACGTCGCGCAGTTCCTCTACGAGGGCGACTCGCCGTTGGCCGAACGCCGCGCCGCCGCCCTGGCACTGGATTCGACCCTGCTCAACGAACTCCTGGGCCGGGTGGAGCTGCGCGAACTGCTCGACGCCAAGGTCATCGAGGCCACCGAGCGTGAACTGCAGCGGCTGGCCCCGGACCGGCGGATGCGCGGCCTGGAGGGCGTGGCCGACCTGCTGCGACTCCTGGGTCCGCTGACCCCGGACGAGGTCGCGGTCCGGCTCCAGGGCGACGCCGCATCCGATACCGCTTCGCTGCCGGCCCCGGCCGAAGTCCCGGAGACCGGGACGGAGGCTGCGGAGGCAGCTCCCGAGCTTCCCGCCGCGGACGCGGCCACGGCCGCGGCGCACCTTGCTGCGCTGCAGCGCGCCAACCGCGCCATCAAGGTCAACATCGGCGGCGTCGAACGGTACGCGGCGGTCGAAGACGCCGCCAGGCTCCGTGACGCCCTCGGCGTGCCCCTGCCCATGGGCGTGCCGCTGGCGTTCATCGAACCCGTGGCGGACCCGCTCGATGACCTGGTCTCACGCTACGCCCGCACCCACGGGCCGTTCACCGCCGCGGAGGCCGCCGCCCGGCTGGGCCTCGGCGTCGCCGTCGTCGGCACCGCCCTGAAGCGGCTGGCCGCGGACGGGAGGGTCGTCGAGGGCGAGTTCCGCCCCCATGCCGCGGCCCCGGAAGATACCGGCGACCCGGCCGAAGTCGGCACCTCGGAGGCAGCCCCTCCGGCCGTCGTAGTGCCCCCGGCCGGAGCCAGCGAATGGTGCGACGCCGAGGTGCTCCGGAAGCTGCGCCGCCGGTCACTGGCCGCCCTGCGCGCCGAGGTGGAGCCGGTGGACGCGTCGGCCTACGGACGGTTCCTGCCGGCGTGGCAGCATGTGCGGACGCCCGGCGGCCGCGGCCAGTCGGCGCTGCGCGGGCTGGACGGCATCATCACCGCCATCGACCAGCTCTCCGGTGTGCCGATTCCCGCCTCCGCGTGGGAACCGCTGGTGCTGGCCGGCCGCGTCTCCAACTACCAGCCGGCCATGCTGGATGAACTTATGGCCGCCGGCGAGGTGCTCTGGTCCGGCGCCGGGTCACTGCCCGGCAATGACGGCTGGGTGAGCCTGCACCTGGCGGATTCGGCCGAACTGACCCTGAACCCGGCCCCGGAGTTCACACCGGGCGACGCCCAGCAGCGGCTGCTGGACCACCTGCAGAACAACGGCGGCGGCTACTTCTTCCGGCAGCTGACCGATATCGCCGGCGGCATGGACGCGGTCCTCAGCGACCAGGACGTCGTCGCGGCGCTCTGGGACCTGGCCTGGGCCGGCCGGATCACCGGGGACACCTTCGCCCCGGTCCGGGCCCTGATCGCCGGCGGCCACACCGCCCACCGGCAGGTCGCCCGCGCACCGCGGGCCCGGGCACCGCGGCTCAGCCGGCTGGGCCGCGCGCACGGCACCGGGCTGCTCGGATCCGCCGGCATGCCCGGCGGCCGGTACGGCTCCGCCGCCGGGGCGGCCCCCACGCCGCCGCTGGCCGCGGGGCGCTGGTCGGCGCTGCCCGCCCCCGAACTGGACGCCACGATCCATGCCCGCGCCACCGCGGAACTCCTGCTGGACCGCTACGGCGTCGTCACCCGGGGCTCGGTCATGGCGGAGAACATCCTGGGCGGGTTCGGCCTGATGTACAAGGTCCTGGCCCGGCTTGAGGAGGCCGGCCGCTGCCGCCGCGGCTACTTCATCGAGCACCTCGGCGCAGCCCAGTTCGCGGTGCCTGCCACGGTGGACCGGCTGCGGTCCTACGTCGAGGACGCCCAGGTGAACAAGTCCGAGCCGGTCGCGCTGGCCCTCGCCGCCACGGATCCGGCGAACCCCTACGGCGCGGCCCTGCCCTGGCCGGCCCTGGATGTGGAAGCCGGCACCGGCCACCGTCCCGGCCGCAAAGCCGGCGCGCTCGTGGTCCTGGTCGACGGCGCGCTGGTGCTCTACGTCGAACGCGGCGGCAAGACCTTGCTGGCCTTCGACGACGACGCCGAGGTCCTCGCCGCCGCCGGCGCCGCCCTGGTGGGCGTGGTGACCCGCGGCGCCGTCGACAAGCTGGTCATGGAAAAGGTCAACGGGCACGGAATCCTGGATACGCCCGTCGCCGCTGCGCTGGCGCAGGCCGGCGCCTACTCGACGCCGAAGGGGTTGAGAATCCGTGCCTGAGGGAGATTCCGTTTTCCGCGCCGCGGCCCAGCTGCACGCCGCGCTGGCCGGCAAGGAACTGCTCGCCTCCGACTTCCGCGTGCCGCGCTTCGCCACGCTGAAACTTGGCGGCTGGACCATACAGGACGTCGTTCCCCGCGGCAAACACCTGCTGATGCGGGTGGCGGGGCCGCGGCCGCAGGACCGGCTGACGATCCACTCGCACCTGAAGATGGAAGGGACCTGGCAGATCTACCCGCCCGGGGGCCGCTGGCGCAAGCCCGGGTTCACGGCCCGGTGCGTGCTCCGCACCGCGAGCGCCGACGCCGTCGGGTTCTCCCTGGGGCTGCTGGAGGTCATTCCGACCGCCGATGAGGACAGCGTGGTCGGGCACCTCGGTCCGGACCTGCTCGGCCCGGACTGGGATATGGCCGAAGCCGAGCGCCGCCTGCGCGCTGCGCCCGAGGTGCCGATCGGCGTCGCCCTCCTGGACCAGCGCAACCTCGCCGGCATCGGCAACATCTACCGCTGCGAGGCCTGTTTCCTGTCCGGCGTGCATCCCGCGGCGCCGGTCTCCGCGGTGCCCGACCTCGCGGCGATGATCACCGACGCGAAGGTCCTGCTGACCGCCAATCTCGGCCCCGGGCGCCGGGTCACCGTGCTGAACGCGCGCGGCGTTCCCGTGGGGCGCACGGCCGGGCGGCCCGGGTACTGGGTCTACCGGCGCGAACACCAGCCCTGCCTCAAATGCCGCACGCCGATCCGCCGCGGCGTCCTGGCCAAGGACAGCGGCACCGAGGAACGCGACATCTACTTCTGCCCGCAGTGCCAACCGGCACCGGGGAGCTAGGGCCGGGAGCCGCCTGACGAACGCCTACGACGCCGGCGCCGATGTTCCGATCCCCGGGGTCTCCGGCTCGGGCAGCGTTTCGCGCCGGGAAGCCGGTTGCGGCACAGTAAACCTCGGCAGCATGAGCTGGACCAGCGGCCCGATCGCCAGGGCGTACAGCACGGTTCCCAGCCCCACCGAGCCCCCCAATAGCCAGCCGGCGGCGAGGACAGCCACTTCGATGCCGGTCCGGACCGTTCCAACGCTCCACCCGGTGCGCGACGCCAGCCCGGTCATCAGCCCGTCCCGCGGCCCGGGTCCGAGGCGCGCGCCGATGTACAGGGCGGAGCCCACACCATTGAGCAGCACCGCTCCGACCAACAGCGCGATCTGGCCGCCGAGGTGGGAGAACTGCGGTATGAGCGCAAGCCCGGCGTCGGCAAACACGCCAACCAGCACGGCGTTGCTGACCGTGCCCACGCCGGGCCGCTGCCGAAGTGGGATCCACAGCAACAGCACCAGAAAACTGACGATGACCAGCACCGCTCCGAGACTCAGCCCGGCCTTGCCCGCAAGCCCCTGATGGAACACGTCCCACGGGGCCAAGCCAAGCCCAGCGCGGACGACCATCGCCAGGGACGCGCCGAACAAGGCGAGGCCAATGAGGAGCTGAAGGAGTCTGCGCGTCATCATAGGCACCATCCTGCCACCGTCCCGCGCGCGGGAGTTCCTCGAGGCCGCCTTCGTTACGGCACTCCCCCGCCCCGCTTCTTGCAGCTGCGCCGACATTGACGGTCCGTTTCGACGGCGGGACGGCCAAAGTAGAATGGAGCGGTGATGCAGTCCCCCCTTCCCGTGCGCGACGGCGTCAACGCCACTCGCCTCCGCCTGCCGGACGAGGGTCCGTGGGAGACCGCGATGGACTACATGATGCACCGCTGGGGGCACATCGACCCGCAGGGCATCGCCGACCGCTTCGACGCCGGCGAGATCGTGGGCGAGGCCGGCGTCCCCCTGGACCGGACCACCCCGCTGCAGCGCCACACCTTCATCTGGTATTACCGCTCGCTGCCGCCGGAGACGCGGATCCCGGTGGAACTGAACATCCTGCACCAGGACGAGCACCTCCTGGTCGTGGACAAGCCGCACTTCCTGCCCACCACCCCGGGCGGTACCTATATCCAGGAGTCGGCCCTGGTGCGGCTGCGGAACCAGCTGGAGCTGCCGGGCCTGGTCCCGATGCACCGCCTGGACCGGATGACGGCCGGCATCCTGCTGCTTTCCACCAACCCCGAGACCCGCGGCAGGTACCAGGTGCTGTTCGAAAAACGCCGGGTGCAGAAGGAATACGAGTGCGTGTCCGCCGCGGACCCCGCGCCGGGGCATCCCGCCGTCGACTTCCCCGTGGTGGTCAGGAACCGGATGACCAAGTCCCGCAGCTACCTGCTGGCCGAGGTCATCGACGGCGAGCCGAACGCCGAGACCCGGATCGAACGGATCCGCACCTTCGGCGGTCCCGGCGACGCGTCGTCGGCCGCTCCCGACGACGGCGGCCCGCGCCGGGCGCTGTACCGGCTGGAGCCGCACACCGGGAAGACGCACCAGTTGCGCGTGCACATGGCCTCGCTGGGTCTCGGGATCGTGAACGACGCGTTCTATCCCGAGCTGCTGGACAAGGCGCCGGACGACTACGCCAGGCCGCTGCAGCTGCTCGCCCGCGGCATCCGGTTCGTGGACCCCATTTCCGGCAAGCCGGTGGAGTACCGCAGCCGGCTCGAGCTCTCCGAGGCCCGCCCGGGCGATCCCGACGACCGGCAGGGCGCAGCCGCCGGCCGGTAACCGGCTTCCCCGGCCGGCGCGGGAGCGGCCCGCGCGTGTCCGGCCCGCGCGTGTCCGGCCCGCGCGTGTCCGGTCCGCTTTGCGGTACCTTGTGCCCATGGAACTGGCGAGCGCGGACACCTGGGGAGCGGCAATCTATTGCTGGATCGTTCCCATCGTGCTCGGCGACGCCATCTTCCCGCCGGTCCCGTCCGAGATGCTGGTTATCACCGGCGGCGCTCTTTCCGCCGACGGCCGCGCGAACGTCTTCCTGGTGGTGCTCCTCGCCGCCCTGGCCTCCTGGATCGGTGACGTGCTGGTGTTCCAGCTGTTCAAACGCCGACTCAGCCATGTGCTGGACCGCTGGCGGTGGGGACGCACCTTCCACCGCGGCGTGCACCAGGCCATCGCCAAGGCGGGCAGGTCCTCCACCTACGGCGGCATCATCGGGATCCGCTTCATTCCCGGCGGCCGGCTCGCCACGACGGCGGCGGCCGGGATCGCCAACGTCTCCACCCGCGGGTTCAGCTTCTGTGCCGCGCTCGGGGGCACGCTCTGGGCCGCCTGGTCCGCCGGGCTGGGCTACGTCACAGGGTCGGCCACGCGGCTGCCGTTCTGGGCCAGTTCGCTGATCGGCGTGCTCCTTGGCCTGGTGATCGGCGCCGTCGTCGGACTGATCGTCACCCGCCGCCGCGGCAGCCGCTCGCCCGTCGTGGAAGCCGGACCGTCCGCGACGGACCCGGACGCCGAGCTCGATTTCTAGGCGGCAGCCCGCCGCTGCTGTGACACCGGCTCTGTTAGACCGGCGCCCAGCGGCCGCGGCTGCGCCGCAGCACCATGAGGGTTCCAGTGACCGCAACGCGTTCGACGGCGTCACGCATCATGGCGGCCGACTCCAGCGCCTGGCGGTTTTCCGCCGCGTAGGCCGTGGCGTCCACCAGGAAGCGCAGGTTCAACTGCGGCACGCCCCCGGCGAGCTCAAGCTGGTTGGCCTCCACATGGTGCCGGGTCCCGAGCGCCTCGACGGCGGTCTCCATGACCGCCTCCGGCGGCGTTCCCGGCTTCAGCCCGGTGATTTTGAGTCTGGTCTGGAACGAGGGCATGAACCCACCCTAGCGGCCTCCGACCCTCCCTCAGATCCGGCGGCATCCACAGCGACCCTCCCTCAGATCCGGCGGCATCCCGGAACACTTTGAGCCACACCTGAGGGAGCGTCCGAAATAAACCCGCCGGACGTGAGGGAGCGTCGGAAGGGACTACCCGGTGTTGCGCAGGCCTGCCGCCACGCCGTTGACCGTGATCAGCATGGCCCGCTGGAGGCGCTCGTCGATCTCGGCGTTGGGCATGTCCGTCTCCGCGGCGCCGGCCCGGACCCGGCGGAGCAGCTCCACCTGCAGGTAGCTGATCGGGTCAAGGTACTGGTCGCGGATCTCGAGGGAGCGCTTGAGCGTGGGCTGCGCGTCCAACAGCAGGTCCTCGCCGGTCAGGTTCCGGATCTCGGCCACGGTCAGCTCGTACTCCGCCCGGATGGCCTTGAACAGGTGGTGCAGCTCGCCCGGGACCAGGGTGGAGACGTAGTAGCCGGCGATATCCATGTCCGTCTTGGCGAGCGTCATTTCCACGTTCGAGAGCACGGACCGGAAGAAGTGCCAGCCCTCCATCATCTCCACGAGCTGGGCCGAGTGCCCTGCCTCGCGGGCGGCCTTGAGCCCGGACCCGACGCCGAACCAGCCCGGGACGATCTGCCGCGACTGCGTCCAGCCGAAGACCCACGGGATGGCGCGGAGCCCTTCGAGGCCGGCGCCGGAGTCGGGCCGTTTGGAGGGCCGGGAGCCGATGTTCAGCGAGCCCAGCTGTTCCACTGGGGTGGAGGCCATGAAGTACGCCGGCAGGTCCGGATCGTCGATCAGGGTGCGGTAGCGGGCAAACGCGGCGTCGGAGACGGCGTCCATCACGTGGCCGTAGCGCTCGCGCTGGTCCTCCGAAGTGCGCGGGGTGCGGTGCAGGGCCGAGCCCTGCAGCACCGCGGCGAGCGAAAGTTCCAGGTTCTCGCGGGCCAGCTCGGGCAGCGAGTACTTGTCCGAGATGACCTCGCCCTGTTCGGTGAACTTGATTTCGCCCTCCAGCACACCGTTGGGCTGGGCCATGATCGCGTCGTAGGTCGGCCCTCCGCCGCGGCCCACGGAGCCCCCGCGGCCGTGGAAGAGCCGCACCCGCACCCCGTGCCGGGCGGCGACGTCGCGGAGTTTGCGCTGCGTCTTGTGGATCTCCCACTGGCTCGTCATCACGCCGGATTCCTTGTTCGAGTCCGAATAGCCGAGCATGATTTCCTGGACGTCGCCGCGCAGCCGGACCAGTTCCCGGTAGGACGAATCCGAGAGCAGCGCGTCCACGATCTCGGCCGACGCGCGCAGCTCCTCCACGGTTTCCAGCAGCGGGGCGAAGCCGATCTTCGCGTATGGCGCCTCACCGAAGAGGTTGACCAGCCCGGCTTCGCGGGCCAGCACCGCCGCGGCCAGCACGTCGTCGGCGCCGCGCGTCATGGAAATGATGTACGTCTCGATCACGTCGGGGCCGTAGGTGCGCAGCGCCCTGCGGATCTCGCGGAAGACGTCGTACGTTCCGTCCGCGACGCCGTCGAGCTTGATCGGGTGGCCGGAGAGCGGCCGGCGGGAGGCGAGCTCGGAGCCGAGCACCTCCAGGCGTTCCGCCCGGCTGAGCTCCGCGTACCGCACGCCGGGTCCGCCGAGGCGGTCCATCAGCTGGCCGACGGCGTCATGGTGGTGGTCTGCGTGCTCGCGGATGTCGAGGGTGGCCAGCTGCAGGCCGAAGGAGGCGACGGCGCGGCGGACCCGGGCGAGGGCGCCGTCCGCGGCGAGGCCCGCCTGATGGTTGCGCAGCGAGGCCTCGAGCAGGCCGAGTTCGGCCAGCAGCTCCGCGGTGGCGGCGTAGTCGCGGCCGGGCTCGTGCGAGGACCCGGCCGCGACCCGGCGGCCGGTGTTCAGCAGCTTGGCCTTGATGCAGGTCAGCTTGAGCCGGTACGGTTCCTGCGCGTTGAGTTCCAGCACCCGGCGGTCCAGGCCGGGAAGGTTCTTCAGGTCGACGTCGATCGAGTCCAGCAGTTCCTGGTCCGCCCCGGCCAGCGCGGTGGAGTTGGAGAGGATGGAGATCAGCCCGTCGATCAGGCCGATGCTGATCCGGATGGCGTGCTGGTTCTGGATCTGCAGGATTTCGCGGGTGACACCGGCGGTGACGTTGGGGTTGCCGTCCCGGTCACCGCCGATCCAGGAACCGAAGCGGATCGGCGCCTTCGCAACCGGCAGGGTGACGCCGTGCTCGCCGAGCAGGTCGGAGAGGTCCGCGAGCATCTCCGGCATGGCGTCGCCGAGGATTCCCGTGAGGTAGTAGATCGCGTTCCGAGCTTCGTCCACCGGGGTGGGCCGGACCTGGCGGAGTTCGTCCGTCTGCCACATCTGGTCGATCACCTCGGCCAGCTGGCGGTCCTGGCGGCGGCGGGCCGAGGTGCCCTCCCGGGTCGTTTCGGCCAGGATGTCCGAGATCCGGCGGATCTTGTCCAGCACCGACCGGCGTGACGCCTCGGTGGGGTGGGCGGTGAAGATGGGCCGGACGTCGAGTTCGTCCACGACGTCCTGGAGCACCCCGGCCCCGGCCTGACCGGCAATGTCCGCGACGGCCTTGGCCAGCCAGCCGTCCTTTTCCTGCCGGGTCCGGAGCCCGCGGACCCGGTGGACCTGTTCGGCGGCGTTGGCCAAGTGGAAGTAGAAGGCGAAGGCCCGGACGAGGTCGGTCGCCTGGTCCAGCGGCAGGGAGCCGAGCAGTTCGCGGACCTGGGCGACGACGTCGTACGAGCTCCACGGTCCGGTGGCGTCCGCGCCGCCGCGGGCGGCTTCCTTGGATTCCTTGGTCAGCAGGCGCACCTGCTCCACAAGGTCGAGCAGCTCGGGGCCGTGCTGGCGGACCAGGGATTCGCCGAGGAGGGTGGACACCCGGCGGACGTCGGCGCGCAGTTCGGCGGCGAGATCGGTGCCGGAAGTCATTGCAGTGTCAGCCATGGAAACATCTTTCGAGGGTTCGACGTGGCTCGTACACTGCGCTGGATACTGTGAGCCGGGTTACTTGTACCCATGGGATGTTACCCGGCTCACGCGAGAGCCGGGAATCCGTCTCACCTAGCGTCCCGCCCTGTGGGGTCCGGCGCAGGGCTATCCGGGCGTCCGGCGGACCTCGATCCGCCCCTCGTTCAGGCGCGTCTCGTAGCGGGGCTGCGGGCGGGTCGCGGGGCCTCGGACGACGCTGCCGTCCTTCAGGCGGAAGGTGCTGCCGTGCCAGGGGCAGACGACGCAGCCGCCGTCGATCTCGCCCTGTTCAAGCGGGCCGCCCATGTGGCTGCAGACGCTGTCCACGGCCAGGATCCTCGAACCCGAGCGGTACAGCAGCACCGAGACCTTGCCGGCCTCCACCTTGCGGTGGCCGCCGTCGGGCAGCTCGGCGTCGTCGAGCACCGGGGTCCATTTCGCCGGGCCGGTCCGGTTGGCCGTCCGGTTCACGTTCACCCCATTGGCGTAGCTGAGGTGGCCGCCCAGGAAGCCGCCGACCATCAGGATGCCGAATCCGGCCAGGCCCAGCGTTTTGCCCAGCCCGCGGCTTCCCTTCGACCGGGCGACGCCGGACGCGGCGTAGAGGCCGAGCGCCGCGCTGTTGGCCGCGGCGTGCACCAGCCCCACCCGGCGGGGTTTTCCCTGGGTGTCCGACCAGTCGTTGAGCCCGGCCGCGGCCGTCGGAACGGCGGCGGCGATCCCGACGGCCACCAGGAGGTCGGCGGCGGGCTTCATGGTCTCGCCGCCCAGGGTGTCCAGCAGGGCCGCCATGCTCCAGGCGCCGATCGGGAGATCGGTGAGCAGCGGATGGACCGGGTGGCCGATGAGGGTGCCGCTGAGGACGTTCCGGACAACTCGCGGTTGCACCGCCTTGCCGACCACCCCGGCGAGGGCGGCCGAGACCCCGTCCAGCCGGTCAAAGCGCTCGATCGAAGCTACGAGGGAATCCAGCGGGTTCATGTCTACTCCTGGGTTTCGGGCCGGAGAAGTGCGCAGGGCACCCAGTGTTCCACCCGGCCTGCGGGCGGATCAAGGCCCGAAAGCACCCCTAGCGGGCAATCTTGAAGTTGAAGTCCGCGTTGCCGAGGGCGCCCCACAGCCGGAGCCAGATCGGCAGGAGCATCTCCGTGCCGCGGGCCGTGGTGATGTCGCCGAGGTCGATGATGTCGCGGTGCCCCAGCTCGGCGAGCAGCCCCGCCACCACCGCCTTGGCATCCGCGTCGTTGCCGGAGACAAACACCGAGTGGTCCCCGCCGGCCACGCTCGCCGGGTCGACCATGACGGCCGCGTTCATCGTGTTGAGCGTCTTCACCACCCGGGCCTCGGGAAAAGCGCGCTGGAGCTGCTCGCCGAGGCTGTCCGTGTTCACCGGATTCAACGACGGCGGGAAGCCCTGGGAGAAGTCGAGCGGGTTGGCGATGTCGATGACGACCTTGCCAGCAAGGTTGCTTGCACCCGCTGCGGTCAGGGCGTCCAGCGAGCCGCTGCCGTTGGTGGCGTTGACCACGATCTCGCTGCCGGCGGCTGCCTCCGCGAAACCGGTCAGGGGGATCCCGCTGTGTTCGGCGTGCCACTGCGAAAACGGCGCGCCGCCCATCGGACCGGCCTCGGTCCGGGCCAGCGTTGCCTGCGGGTCGCGGGTGCCGATGACGACGTCGTGGCCCAGCGCGGCGAGGGCGGCCGCGACCGTGGGGCCGACCGTGCCGGTGCCGAATACTGCGATTTTCATGGGGACCTCATTCGGGAAGAAGGGATTGGGCTCGCAACGGGTAGACAAGTTCGTCTACCGCAAACGAGACGCTATCAGACAGAACTGTCTACGGCAATCACTGTTTGGACAGACTCGTCTGTGTACCATGAAGTTATGACCCCGTCCGCAGCCGCCGCCCCCACCGCCGCCGCCGAGGCCGGCCCGCGGGCAGCGCGGACCCCGGCCGGAGCAGCCCGGGAGAAGATCCTCGCCACCGCCTTCCGGCTCTTTTACGCCCAGGGCCTCCGTGCCGCCGGCGTCGACACGATCATCGCCGAGTCCGGCGTCGCCAAAGCAACCTTCT
Organism: Arthrobacter sp. Soil763; assembly: GCF_001428365.1. GTDB lineage: Bacteria > Actinomycetota > Actinomycetes > Actinomycetales > Micrococcaceae > Arthrobacter. The sequence continues at coordinate 121,329 of NZ_LMSH01000001.1, forward strand.
ACAAGTACTTCCCGGCCAAGGACGACCTGATCCTGGCGTATCTGGAGCAGGTCGACGGCGTGTGGACCGGGCAGTTGCGCGCCGCCGCCGAAGCTGCGGGCCCGGACCCCGCGGACCAGCTGGTCGGACTCTTTGACGCGCTCTCCAGCGCCTGCCGGCGCGACGGTTACCGGGGCTGCGCGTTCATCAACGCCGCCGCCGAAGCGCCGTCGGGCACGCGCGTGCATGAGCGCACGGTCGCCCACAAACAGCAGATCCTGGCCTGGATCCGGGGGCTGGCCGAGCAGGCGGGGGCCGCCGACCCGGACCAGCTGGCGCGCAGCCTCACCCTGGTCCTCGACGGCGGGCTGGCCAGCGGCGTGCTCGACGCCGACCCCGCCGCCGCCACCGCCGCCCGCAACACCGCCGCGCAGCTGGTGGCCGCCGCCCTTCCGTCCCCGCCTGCCCGCCACTGACCTGCCGGAGAATCTCATGACCACCGACGCTCCCGCCGCCGACGCCCAGCTGGTCCGCTGGCAGCGCTTCCGGAAGAACCGCAACGAAGCCTTGGCCGCCGATTACGGCTGGCTCACCCTAACGTCCTTCCAGTGGCTCCCGGCGTCGCCCGCCGCCGTCGAAACCGCCCCGGGACTGTGGTCCACCGACGGCTCGACGGCGGTTCTCACCGCTGCCGCGGCCGACGGGCTGACCCTCGTGGAGACCGGCGAACCCGTGGACGGAACCATCCGCGCCGTCCTAGCCGACGAGGAGTCCCTGCTCTGGGTCCAGTTCGGCGGGGCGGACGGGCGCCGGGTCCGGGTGGAACTGGCCATGCGGGCCGGCAGGTACGCGATCCGCACCCGGGATTCGGCGTCGCCGGTGTTCACCGGGTTCGACGGCGTGCCCACCTTCGACTACCGGCCGGACCTGGTCATCGAAGCCCGCTTCGAGCCCTACCCGGAGCCGGTGGACGTGCCTATCGGGACCGCCAACCCGCTGGTGGACGGGGTGCACCGGTCGGTGGGCGAACTCGTCTTCCGGCTTCCCGGGCAGGCGCATGAGTGCCGCCTGCAGGCCGAGGAGGAAAAACTCGGCGCCCTGACGGTGACGTTCCACGACGAAACCAACGGCGACACGACAGACGAGTGGCGCAAGGTGTCGACGGCCCGGCCAAGGCCCGACGGCAGCGTCATCCTAGATTTCAACCGGGCGATCAACTACCCCAGCGCCTTCACCCCCTACGGCACCTGCCCCATGCCGGTGAAGATCAACAGCCTGGACTACCGGATCGAAGCCGGCGAGAAGGCCCCGTTCGCCTGATCCCCCAGCGCGAACGGACACTTCGCGCCCAAAAAAGCGCGGCGACGCAGGGCCTGAAGTGTACGTTCGCGCGCAAAGCACGCAGACGCAGGGCCTGAAGTGTACGTTCGCGCGCAAAGCACGCAGACGCAGGGCCTGAAGTGTACGTTCGCGCGTAAGGCCGCCGACGCAGGGCCTGAAGTGTACGTTCGCGCTCTGGGGGTTAGACGATGGCCGACACGCCAGTCACGGCCCGGCCCACGATCAGGGTGTTGATCTCGTACGACCCCTCGTAGGTGTAAATCGCTTCGGCGTCGGCGAAGATCTTGGCCATCCGGTAGTCGGTGACGATCCCGTTGCCGCCCAGCAGGGACCGGCCCATCGCGACGGTTTCCCGCATCCGGGCGCTGACATACGACTTCGCCAGCGCCACCTGCGGCATATCCGCGGCGCCGTCGGCCTGCAGCTGCGCCAGCCGGACCATCATGCCCATGCTTGCCACCGCGTTGCCCAGCATCGCCACCAGCTGCTGCTGGACCAGTTGGAACTTCGCCAGCGGCCGGCCGAACTGCTGGCGTTCGACGGCGTACTGCCGGGCGACGTCGAACGCGGCCAGCTGCTGGCCCACACCCTGCCAGGCGACCATGATCCGGGAGCCGCGGAGCAGTTCGTTGGTGTCCTCGAAGCTGTTGATCCCGGCGAAGCGGTCGGCCTCGGCCACCCGGACGTCGGTGAACTCGATGTCCGCGTTCTGCACCGTGCGCAGCGCGATCTTGTTCTCGATCCGGCTCCGGCGCACGCCGGGCAGCGCCGCGTCGACGATGAACCCGCGGATGCTGCCGTCGGCCTCGTCGCGGGCCCAGACCAGCATGTAGTCACAGAACGTGCCGTTGCCGATCCAGCGCTTGGCGCCGTTGAGCACCCAGTAGTCGCCGGAGTCCCCGCCGGACACGCGCCGCGCCGTGGTCTCCATGCCGCCGGCGACGTCGGAGCCGTGGTCCGGCTCGGTCAGCGCGAAGGCCCCGGTGGTGCGCAGGGCAGCCGCGTCGGCCAGCAGCCGGGCCTTCTGGTCCTCGGAGCCGAAGCCGTAGAGCGACTCCACGAACAGGTCGTGGTGGACGAGGAAGAAGGTGGCGAGCGAGGTGTCCACCCGGGTCATCTCGGCGATGACGAGCCCGGCGAAGAGGTGGCTGTAGCCGCGCTGCGCCGGGGCGCTGAGTTCCAGCGCGGCGAGCTTGGGCAGGATGTGCGCCGGGAATTCGGCGTCATTCCACCACTGGGTGGCGAACGGCGCCACCTCGCGCGCCAGGAAGTCCCGCAGTTCCGCCAGCTTGGCCTGCTCCGCGGCGCTGAGCAGCGCCTCGAACCCGTAGAAATCCGCGGTCGGCAGCCCGGCGGCGCCGCCGGCGGGAGTGCCGGAGGCGGCGGGGGCGTCCACGCCGAGGCTCACTTCGGTCCCATGCGGATGGCGCCGTCGAGCCGGATGGTTTCGCCGTTGAGCATCGCGTTGTCCACGATGTGCGCGGCGAGGTTGGCGTACTCCGCGGGTCGGCCGAGCCGGGACGGGTGGGGCACCTGCGCCCCGAGGGAGTCCTGCGCTTCCTGCGGCAGGCCCGCCATCATGGGGGTCTCGAAGATGCCGGGGGCGATCGTCACCACGCGGATCAGCGAGCGCGCCAGTTCCCGGGCAATCGGCAGCGTCATCGCAGCCACCGCGCCCTTGGAGGCGGAGTAGGCTGGCTGGCCGATCTGGCCGTCGAACGCGGCGACCGAGGCGGTATTGATGATGACGCCGCGCTCCGGGCCGCCGAGCTCCGTGGCGACCGGCTCGGTGGCGGCCATCGCGGCGGCAGCCAGGCGGATGACATTGAACGTGCCCACCAGGTTGATCTGGATGACGCGGCTGAAGGTCTCCAGCGGCAGTACGCCTTCACGGCCCAGCACCTTCCCCGGGGTGGCGATGCCGGCGCAGTTCACCACGATCCGGAGGGGGCCAAGGTCGACGGCGGCGTCGACGGCGGCCTGCACCTGCTCCTCGCTGGTGACATCCGCGGGGACAAAGACGGCCCGGTTGGCCGCTTCGGGCGCGCCGCCGCCGGCCGACGCGTTGAGATCGGCAGCGAAGGCTTCCCCGGCCGAGTTTGGCAGGTCGACCAGCACCACGGACGCCCCGGCGTCGAACAGCCGCCGCGCGGTCGCGGCCCCCAGCCCGGACGCGCCGCCCGTAATCAGCGCAACAGTACCCGAGACGTCCATGCATCCTCCTTGATGTGGAACGAAACCCCGGCACTGACACCTGTCGGGCCCGCCGGCCGGGGAACGCTTAGTTAGTTTAGGTTAACTGGAATAGGAATGTTGCGCACCCCCGCGCCGGGTTTCCGCGCTGAAGCCGCGGCCGCCACTAGGCTTGGTCCATGACCGCAGCACCCGCCCACTCCCCCGCCCCGAACTGGTCCTTCCGCGCCGACGAGGCCGCGCGTTCGGTGACCCGGCTGTTCGGGCAGCGCCTCTTCTTCCTGCCCAGCACCCACATTGCCGCCATCACCCGCCCCTCGGGCCGGCTGAAGAACCTGGCCCGGCCCTGGCATTACTGGTGGCAGGCGCACTACGTGGACGTCCTGGTGGACACCGGCCGCCGCGAACTCGGCACCGACGGCCACACGCCGGGGAAGTTCGACGGCGACAACCTGCCCAGCGCCGGCAGGCTCGCCTCCCGGCTGGTCACCGGCATCCGGCTCCGCAACTTCCTGAGAATCGTCAACAACTACTACGACGACATGGCGTGGCTGGCCCTGGCAACCCTGCGGCTGGAGACGCTGGCCGCGGACAGCCGCAAGACCGCCGGCCGCCGCCGCAACGCCAAAGTACTCCGGAGCCTGACCCTCCAGTTCGATTCGGCCTCCACCGACGACCTGGGCGGCGGCACCTTCTGGAGCAAGAAGCGGGACTTCAAGAACACCCCCGCCACCGGCCCCGTGGCCCTGTACTACGCCCGGACCGGGCAGGCCGGGAAGGCCCAGGCCCTGCTCGACTGGCTCGACGCCAAGCTTTACGACCCCGAACAGGGCATGTACCGCGACGGCCTGCGGATCACCCCCGGCGGCGAGCCGGTCCTGGAGGACGCCATCTACACCTACAACCAGGGCCCGGTGCTGGGCGCCCTGCTGGAACTGGGCGGCGAGTCCAACCTCGAGCGCGCGGCCGCGCTGGTGGCGGCCGCCGGACGCAGCCTGACGGTGGACGCCCCGCTGATGGGGCGGAAGGCGACCGTGCTGCGTTCCGAGGGGACGGGCGACGGCGGCCTCTTCACCGGGATCCTGGTCCGATACCTCGCCCTGGCCGCGGTCGACGAGCGGCTGCCCGCGGAGACCCGGGCCGAGGCGGCCCTCCTGGTAACAGACACGGCGGAGGCCTTCTGGGAAGGCAGGCGCCTGGTCGCGGCACAGGAGCCGCTGGCACGCCGGGGAGCCCGGCTGGTCTTCTCGGCCCGCCCCGAGCTGCCGGCCCGCCGCACCTACCCGTCCGGATCCGCCGTCGAACTCTCCACCCAGCTGCAGGCCTGGATGGTCCTGGAGGCGGCCGCCTCGATCGCCGGGAAGCTCCCCGCGGTGGGCGCGCCCGCCCCGGCATCCGTGCCGGCCGCCGCACAGGAACCCGCCCCCACGGATCCCGCCGCGCAGGACCCCGCCCCCGCGGACCCCGCGCGACCCGCCGCTGGCAATTAAGTCACGCAATAGTTTCGTAATTCGTGTGATCCTGCTCACTTAAGGCCTTCTCGGCTTGGTTACTTAGGTACGGCTAACTACAGTTTTTCGTAGTGAGCATGCCCTAACTTCCCCGCTCACGGAGGTTAGGCACCAACGCCCATTTCCTTGCAGAAAGCAGTCCCATGAAGATCCGCACCAACGCGCTGGCAGGCATCGCCCTGGCCGCTTCCGCCGCCCTTGGCCTGTCCGCCTGCGGCGCCGGCACCTCGACCTCCGGCAGCACTACCGGAGCCGACGGAAAGCCCGCCGGCGAAATCACGGTCTACAACGCCCAGCACGAATCCCTGACCAAGGAGTGGGTGGACGCCTTCACCGCGGAGACCGGCATCAAGGTCACCCTCCGCCAGGGCGACGACACCGAGATGTCCAACCAGATCATCCAGGAAGGCGCAGCCTCCCGCGCCGACGTCTTCCTCACCGAGAACTCCCCCGCCATGGCCCAGGTCGAAAACGCCGGGCTGTTCGCGGACGTGGACAAGGCCACCCTCGACCAGGTCCCCGCCGAATTCCGCCCCTCCACGAACAAGTGGACCGGCATCGCCGCCCGCTCCACCGTCCTGGTGTACGACAAGACCAAGCTGTCCGCCGACAAGCTGCCAAAGTCGATGCTGGACCTGGCCAAGCCGGAGTGGAAGGGCAAGTGGGCGGCATCGCCGTCCGGCGCCGACTTCCAGGCGATCGTCTCCGCCCTGCTCGAACTCAAGGGCGAAGCCGCCACCGAGGAATGGCTCAAGGGCATGAAGGAAAACTACAAGGCCTACAAGGGCAACAGCACGGCCATGAAGGCCGTCAACGCCGGCGAGGTGGACGCCGCCCTGATCTACCACTACTACTACTACGGCGACCAGGCCAAGACCGGCGAGAACTCCAAGAACGTCACGCCGTTCTACTTCAAAAACCAGGACCCCGGCGCGTTCGTGTCCGTCTCCGGCGGCGGCGTACTGAAGTCCTCGAAGAACGCGGCAGGCGCCCAGGCGTTCCTGAAGTTCATCACCGGCAAGAAGGGCCAGGAAGTCCTGCAGAAGGGCAACTCCTTCGAGTACGCCGTCGGCTCGGACGTCCCGTCCAACGACAAGCTGGTTCCGCTCAAGGAACTGCAGGCGCCCAAGGTCGACCCGGCCAAGCTGAACTCCGCCAAGGTCACCGAGCTGATGACCAAGGCAGGCCTGCTCTAAGCAGTGGCAAAAACGCTAACGGCTTCCGGAACCACCGGAGGCACGACGACGGCGGGCAGGGGCAAGCGCCCCCGCCCGCCTTTCGGCGTTTCCGCAGTGGGCGTCGTGGCCGTCCTGATCGCGCTCTTTTCGCTGATCCCGCTCGGCTACGTGGTCTTCATGACCGTCGCCACCGGCTGGGACACCGCCGTCGCCCTGATCTTCCGCTCGCGGGTGGGCGAGCTGCTGCTGAACACCGTGCTGCTGATGATTGTCACCGTGCCGCTGTGCGTCGTCCTCGGCGTCGGCGGCGCCTGGCTGGTGGAACGCACCAGCCTCAAGGGCCACAAGGTGTGGGCCGTGCTGCTCGCGGCCCCGCTGGCCATTCCCGCGTTCGTCAACAGCTACGCCTGGGTTTCCGCGGTGCCCTCGCTCGGCGGGCTCTGGTCCGGCGTGCTGATCGCCACGCTCTCCTATTTCCCCCTGGTCTACATTCCCGCCGCCGCGACGCTCAGCCGGCTGGACCCGGCGATCGAGCAGTCCGCCGCCTCCCTGGGCCTCGGCGCGTGGCGGGCCTTCTTCCGCGTGGTGCTGCCCCAGCTCCGGATCGCCATGACCGGCGGCGCGCTGCTGGTCTCGCTGCACCTGCTGGCCGAATACGGCGCCTTCGCGATGATCCGCTTCGACACCTTCACCACCGCGATCATGGTCCAGTACCAGTCGACGTTCAACGGAACGGCCGGGAACATGCTCGCCAGCGTGCTGGTGTTCTTCTGCCTGATCCTGCTCCTGGTGGAGGTCCGCGGCCGCGGCACCGCGCGCTACGCCCGCGTCGGCTCCGGCGCCCAGGCCCGCGCGCTGCGCCTGCCGCTGCATGTCTACCAGGTGCCGGCGCAGCTGGCCCTGCTGGCCCTCACCGCGCTGGCCTTCGGGCTCCCGCTGACCTTCGTGCTGCGCTGGATCTTCGCCGGCGGACCGGAGATCTGGGCCGCCGACGAGTTCGCGCCGGCGCTGCTGCAGACCCTCGGCTACGGCCTGGGCGGTGCCGCGGCCACCGTCGTCGTCGCCTTCCCCATGGCCTACCTCGCCGTGCGGCACCCGGGCTGGTTCAGCAAGGCCCTGGAACTGTCGAACTATGTCACCAGCTCCATGCCCGGAATCGTCGTCGGCCTCGCGTTCGTCACGGTGAGCATCCGGATGGCCCCGGACCTCTACCAGACCACGGCCGTGCTGCTCGCCGCGTACGTGCTGCTGTTCCTGCCGCGGGCCCTGGTCAACCTCCGCTCCGGTCTCGCCCAGGCGCCCAAGGAGCTTGACGAGGCGGCGCAGGCCCTCGGCAAGCCGCCGCTGCTGGCGTTCCTGCGGGTCACCCTGCGCCTCACGGCCCCGGCGGCCGCGGGCGGCGCGGCGCTGGTCTTCCTCGGCATCGTCAACGAGCTCACCGCCACCCTGCTGCTCTCCCCCAACGGCACCCGCACCCTGGCCACCGAGTTCTGGAGCAAGAGCAGCGAAATCGACTACGCCGGAGCGGCCCCCTACGCGCTGCTGATGATCCTGATCTCGGCGCCGATGACCTACCTCCTCTTCCAGCAGTCCAAGAAAGCAGCGGGACAGTGACCGAACAAAACCCCTCCCGGCTTCCGGAGCCCCGGATCGCACCGTCCGTGGCGCCCAGCACCAACAGCCACTTGGACGTGCAGGCCGTGACCAAGAACTTCGGGCCCCAGGCCGTCCTCAAAGGCGTCAACCTTGCCGTGGCCAAGGGCGGAACGACGGCGATCGTGGGACCTTCCGGGTCCGGCAAGACCACGCTGCTGCGGCTGATCGCCGGGTTCGAACACCCCGACACCGGAACCATCTCGCTCAACGGCAGCCCGGTGGCCGGCGACGGCGTCTGGGTTCCGGCGCACAAGCGCCACGTCGGTTACGTCGCCCAGGACGGCGCCCTGTTCCCGCACCTGAACGTGGGCCAGAACATCTCCTTCGGGCTCGACGCCGGGAAGCTGCCCGGCGGCCACCGGGGCGTCAAGTCCCGGGTCGCCGAGTTGCTGGAGATGGTCGCCCTGGACCCGGCGATGGCCCGGCGCCGGCCGCACCAGCTCTCCGGCGGCCAGCAGCAGCGCGTCGCCCTGGCCCGCGCGCTGGCCCGGGAGCCCGAGCTGATGCTGCTCGACGAGCCGTTTTCCGCCCTCGACGCCGGCCTGCGCGTCGCCACCCGCCGCGCCGTCGGCAAGGTGCTGCAGGACGCCGGCGTCACCACCATCCTGGTCACCCACGACCAGGCGGAGGCACTCTCCTTCGCGGACCAGGTCGCGGTGATGCGCGGCGGCAAGCTCGCCCAGATCGGCAACCCGTTCGTGGTCTACACCCGGCCGGCGGACCGGGCCACCGCCGAGTTCCTGGGCGACGCCGTCATCCTGGATGCCTGGATGGAGGGCTCCCTGGCCACCTGCTCGCTGGGCGGCATCCCGGTCCGGCGTCCCCCGGCGCAGGGACGGGTCCAGCTCATGCTCCGGCCCGAACAGATCCGGATCGCCGAGGACGGCCCGATCCGCGGCACCGTGGTGGACACCGACTACTTCGGCCCGGAAACCACGGTGCGCCTCAAACTCTCGGTGCCGCCGGTGCTGGCCCAGGGCGCCGTCGCGGACCACCGCTACCCCGGCGGCGGGGAAATCATCACCATCCGGCACTGGAACGCCTCCATCGCCCGGCCCGGCATGGAGCTCTGCCTCCGAGTGGTCGGGGAGGCCGTGGCCTTCCCGATGGAGGACACCACCGAGGACTGAGCCCGGCCCGCAGGCTAGGTCCGGCCCCGCCCTCCGGCATAGGGTGGGCGCATGACTGTTCAGCCTGCGCTTCACCGACAGCACTGTTCCGTGGCAGCCCCCACCCAGGTCTGGCTGGACGCCGACGGCCGCCTGGGCGGCGCGGGCGGCGGGGGCGACGGAGGGCAGCCCGGGTGGTTCACCGGGCTGCTGCACGGGGACACCCGGATGCTGTGCCGCGCCGAGGTGACCGTCAACGGCTTCGCACCGGAACCGGCCACCGTGGAGGCCTCCCCCGGCGGCGTGCTCCGCGTCCGCGGCCTGGTCCGCGGCATCGAGGGCCCCACCGAAGACCCCGCCGTCGAACTCCTGCAGACCTGGACCGTGACGCCCGGCGCCGTCCGCGTGGCCCTGCGGCTGAGCACCTCGCTGGAGGCGCTGGACGCGGAGATCGAGGTGCGGCTCGCAGCGGACTTCACCGACATGGCCGCGATCCGGCTGGGCCGGTTCCGGGACCCGCTGCCTCCATCGGCAGCGGATGACTCCTCCCTGCGCTGGGCGGAGGACGGAAAGACCCTGACCATTGCCGCGCCCGGCCGGGTCGGCCCGGGCGAACGACTCACCTGGCGCGGCACCGCCGGCCGCGGGGCACCCCTGACGGCAGAGTGGCAGGCCGTGCTGTCCGACGACGGCGACGCCGTGCTGGCCGCCCCGCCGTCGACCACGGCCCGGGTGCAGCGCCGCCCCGAGGGCGCCCTGGGCCTGCTCCTGGACAACGCCCTGGACGAGCTCAACGGGCTCCGGCTGGCGACCCGCACCGCGCCCGACGCGCCGTTCCTGGCCGCCGGCGCCCCCTGGTACTTCACCCTTTTCGGCCGGGACTCGCTCTGGGCCGCACGGCTGTTGCTGCCGGTCGATACCGGGCTGGCCGCCGGCACCCTCCGGGCCCTCGCTGCCTACCAGGGCACCGGGACCGACCCCGCCGCGGCCGAGGAGCCGGGCAAGATCCTGCATGAACTGCGGGCCAAGGAACTCGTCCTCGAAAGCCAGTCCCTGCGGCTTCCCCCGGTGTACTTCGGCGCGGTGGACTCCACCCCGCTCTGGCTGTGCCTGCTCGCCGAACTGGGCCGGACCGGTGCCGAGGACGCCGCGGTCCGGGCGCTGCTGCCCAACGCCGCCCGCGCGGCGCAGTGGCTGCTGGCGGCCGGCGCCGCCACGGACAACACGGCCAACCGCGGGTTCCTCAGCTACCTGGATACCTCCGGGCACGGCCTGAGCAACCAGGGCTGGAAGGACTCCCGCGATGCGATGCAGTTCCGGGACGGGCGGCAGGCCGACGGGCCGATCGCCCTCGCGGAGGTGCAGGGCTACGCCTACCAGGCAGCCGTGGCGACAGCGGACCTCTTCGACGCCTACGGCGAACCCGGGGCCGCGGAGCTGCGCGACTTCGCCGCGGCGCTGCGGCAGCAATTCCGCGAACGGTTCTGGGTGGAGGACGACGGCGGACGGTTCCCCGCGATTGCCCTCGACGGCCACGGCGAGGCGCTGGATATCCCCGGGTCGAACATGGGACACCTGCTGGGCACCGGACTGCTGGATCCCGACGAGGCGCGGCTGGTGGCGGACCGGCTGCTGAGCCCGGAACTGTTCTCCGGGTACGGATTGCACACTCTGTCCCGACGGGCGGCGGGCTTCTGGCCGTTTAGCTACCACTGCGGGTCGGTCTGGAGCCACGACACCGCGATCGCCGTCAGGGGCCTGCTGGGCGAGGGATTCACCGCCGAGGCGCAGGTCCTCGCCGGCGGCCTGCTGGCGGCGGCCGGGGCCTTCGGAAACCGGCTGCCTGAACTCTTCGCCGGAGTCAGCACCGCGGAGTCCGGCCAGGCGGTGCCGTATCCGGCCTCGTGCCACCCGCAGGCGTGGTCCTCGGCGTCCGCGGTGGTGCTGGCCCAGGCCCTGGGCGCCGCGGTCTAGGCGCCGCGGCCACGGGCAGTACAGCTAGGGCAGCCGGCGGGAGGGAGCCGCGGCCTCCGGGGTGGCCGTGACGGCCGGGACGGCCTCGCCGGCGGGGTCCCGGCGTGCTGCGCGGAGCCCGTCGACCAGGATGGCGAGGCCGGTTACGGCCACCGCGAGGCCGAGCGACGCCACGACGTCGGTGAGCCAGTGATAGCCAAGGTAGAGCCGGCTGAACGCCACCAGCAGCGTCCCCAGCGCGGCGCCGGTAAAGGCGAGCACCGCCGTCGAGCGCCGTCCCGGGCCGGTGCGGCCGAGCAGCAGGTAGACGAGCACCAGCAGGAATACGCCGGTTCCGAAGGTATGGCCGGACGGGAAGGACAGGGCGTCGTCCGGCCCCATCAGGAAGTCCGCGGCGGAGGGCCGGCCGCGCCCGATCTGGTGCTTGATGAAGGTGGAGGCCGCGAAGGTGGCCGCCATCGCCCCGAGCAGCAGCCCGGGCCGCCACAGTTCCCGCTTCCGGACCGCCCAGGCCAACGCCACGGCTGTGCCGATGGCCGCCATCGCGCCCGGGGAGGTCACGGTGCTGACCGCGGCCAGCACGCCTGTGGCCAGCGGCGACCTGCCCGCCACCAGCTTGTTGTGGACGGCGCCGTCCAGCAGCGCCAGTCCCGAGTCCGTCTGGACGGCGGCGAGCATCAGCCAGAAAACGGCGTCGCCGGCCACCAGCAGTCCCGCGGCGGCGAAGAACAGCCGGCGCTGGGATCGCGGGGTGGGCTCGGCGCTTCGGGGCTGTCCGCGTTCTAGGGAAGGCATCCATCTACTTTGCCATGACCGGCTGCGGGTTGCCCGGACGGGTGCTGGGAGCTTACTGTCCGTCCGGCTCCGGCCGCCGCTTTTGCGGATGCGGGGTCTCGTGGCGGGCCAGCATCTCTACGAAACCCGCGATTCGGCGCTGCCGGGTGGCGGCCTGTTTGGCGGAGTTGGTCCGGTAAATCAGCGCGTACCGGTTCACCGAGGTCAGCACCTCGAACATCGCCTGCGCCCGCGGCTCGGCCGCGATGGCCGCGGCCAGGTCCTCCGGCACGTCAGCCGTCCCCTGTCCGGCGTAGGCCGCCTCCCAGCGGCCGTCCGCCTGGGCGCTCTCGACGGCGGCCCGCCCGGCCGGGGCCATCCGGCCCGCGGCTTCGAGCCGGCCGACCCGCTCCACGTTCCGCGCGGACCACACGCTCCGGCGGCTGCGCGGGGTCATCCGCTGGTAGGAGGTTTCCGCGTCCCGGCGCCTGCCCTGGCCGTCGATCCAGCCAAAGCACAGCGCCTCCTCGAGGGCGGCCTCGTAGTCCAGTTCCGTGACGGAGCCGCCCTTCTTGTGCAGCACCAGCCACACGCCGGGACTCTCGGCGTGGTGCCGCTCAAGCCAGGCCCGCCATTCGGCGGCGTCGCGGACCAACAGTTCCCTTAGTTCGGCAGCCATGGCACCATTGTGCTCCCAGCCCCGACCCGCCAGGGAGATTGCCATGCTGCGCGTGCGACCCATCCACTTCACCTCACGCCTCGACCAGTGGGAGCGCCTGCTGATTGACCTGGGCCTGGTCAAGACCGTCGACGAGGCCACCTGGCGGGAGTTCGACGCCGGCGGCGGCCGGCTTGCGCTGCACTTCGCCGAGGCGGGGTCGGCGAAGGACGGCTCCACCTCCTTTGGCGTGGAAGTGGGCGACCTCGCCGAATTCGCCCGGCGCACCACCGAGGCGGCCGGCGACGGCGGCACCACGGCGGAGGTCATCGAGGCCGACCACGGCTCGTCCTGCCGGGTGACGGCCCCCGACGGATTCGCGTTCCTCGCCGACCCTGCCGTCCGCGCCACGGACGGCAGCTGGGCCGGATCCCCGGAAGCGGAGCCGGACCTCACCGTCGTCGAAATCTGGTTCGCCGCGGACCCGACCGCCGCCACCCGGACGCTGCGCGACATCGGCGCCCGCCCCCGGGTGCCCGGAGCCCCGGGCGCGCCCGCTGCAGACCCCGGCGAGAGCGAGACGTTCACCGCCAAGAACGGCGGCGTGCTGATGGTCGGTGCCGGGACCGGACCGGCGGCCGGCAGCGCCGGGCTGGCCTTCGAATACGCCGGGGACCTCGTCGCACTCCGCGCCCGGCTCGCCGAGGCCGGCCACGAGGTGGCCGCCGTGGAGGACGCCGCCGTTCCGCTGCTGCACGTCGCCAATCCCGACGCGGACGGAGGCGCCGCCCACCCGCATGCCCTCTGGATCTCGGCGGCGCCGGAGACGTCCTAGGCGCCCTCGGCCAAGGCTCCCTCGCACAGCCGGCCGAGGACCTCGGTCAGCATCGCCACCCCGGCCACGGTGTCCTCGTCCCGGGTGAATTCGTGTTCGTTGTGGGAGATGCCGTCCACGCTGGGAACGAACAGCATGACGGTAGGGACCAGGTCCTTCATGTTGGTCGAGTCGTGGCCCGCCAGGGTCATCACCTCGCGGCTGGACAGGCCGAGGTCGGCGGCGACCTTGGCCGCGAGCTCCACTCCCTCGGGCTGGTAGGGGGTCACCGGCCAGGAGTGCGAGTGGTGGCGCTCGACTGAGACGTTGGCCAGCTGCTCGATCTCGCTGATCCGCCGGTGCAGCAGGGCGTCGGCTTCGGCCAGGACCGCTTCGTCCGCGCTGCGCAGGTCCAGCAGCAGGTTCACCCGGGAGGGCACGACGACGGGCGAATTGGGGTAGACGGTCAGCTGTCCCACCGAGGTGTGCAGGACGCCGGGGAACCGGTCGGCGAGTTCCCGGGCCGCCACCACCATCATCGAGGCACCGAGCAGGGCATCCCTGCGGTCGGCGATCACCGTGGAGCCGGTGTGGGCCTGTTCGCCGAGCACCACGAACTCGTACTTGTTGGCCGCCCAGTTGGAGTTGACCAGCCCGATCGTGACGCCGTCGCGTTCCATGCTGCGGCCCTGCTCGATGTGGATTTCGGCGCAACAGGCCGCTTCCGGGCCGCCGTAGTCGCCGCGTCCGCCGATCGCATCGAGGGCGTCGCGCACGCGGATCCCGGCGGCGTCCGTGGTTTCCAGCGCCGTCTCCAGGGACAGCTTGCCGGTGTAGACCGATGAGCCCATCATGGACGGTTTGAACCGCGAGCCTTCCTCGTTGAACCAGTTGACCACGGCGATATTGAACCTGGGTCCGCCGGCCGCGCGGGCGCGCTGGCCGCCGGACCATGCCTCGACCAGCCGGAATGCCGCGTGCGCCGCCGCGAGGACGCCGTAGGCGCCGTCGTACCTTCCCGCCGTCGGCTGCGAGTCCATGTGCGACCCAACCACCACAAACGGCGCCCCGGGGACGGCCTCGTACAGGCCCCACTGGTTGCCGGCCCGGTCGAACCGGACGCTGAATCCGCGGGATTCCAGCAATCCGGTGAGCCAGCGCCGCTGCTCCCCGTCGGCGGCGGTGGCGGCCTGCCGGTCGACCCCGCCGTTGGGGGTGGCGCCGAACCGGCTCATGGTGGCGAAGTCGCGGAGGAAGGCGGCGTCTTCGGGGCTGAAAGTGCTGGCGGTCATGGGTTCCCCTGGTGCTGGTGGACGGGATGAAATGGAAAAGGGCCGGGCGTGGCGGCGGGACTAGTGGTGCAGGGCTGCGGCGGTGCCTGCAGGGCGGTCCGGCAGCGCCTGGTGGGTGAAGCGGCCGCCGACGGCGGTGGCCAGGACTTCCAGCGCGTCGATCCGTTCGGCGGTCAGCGGCGAGCCGGACAGGACGGTGAAATCGGCGAGTTTCCCCGGTTCCAGTGAGCCCTTGGCCTGCGCGGCGCCGGTGGCCGCGGCCGCACCGGTGGTGTACGCCGCGAGCGCCTGCCGCGGGGTCAGGCGTTCGGTGGCGTTGCCGAACAGGGCGCCGGAGGAGGTCCGCCGGTCCACGAAGGCCTGCATGCCGCGCAGGACGTTGCCGTCCGCCACCGGCCGGTCCGAACTTCCGGCCAGGATTACCCCGGCGCTGAGGAAGGAGGAGGCCCGGTAGGCCCACCCGGTGCGTTCCGGTCCGAGGGAGGCGGTCATGCCGTCGCCGCCTTCGTGGAAGAAACTGGACTGCGGGGTGACGGCGATTCCCGCGGCGGCCAGCCGGTCGAGCTGGTCCGGCCGGGTCATGGAGGCGTGTTCAATCCGGTTCGGCACGGCGCGCGGCCCGAACCGACGGGCACAGCCGGTGATGATGTCCAGGGCCAGGTCCACGGCCCGGTCTCCGATGGCGTGCGCTGCGATGGACCAGCCCGCGGCGTAGGCGGCCTCGATGTTGTCCCGGAGGACCGCCGGGTCGGCCTGGAAGTAGCCGGTGTTCCCGGTGTTGTCCGTTCCGCCGTGGCTGCAGTACTCGTGGCTGACCGCGGCGGTTTCCCCCAGCAGCGAGCCGTCCAGAAACACTTTCGCCGGGCCCAGGGACAGGAGGTCGTCGCCGAAGCCGCTGGCCATGCCCAGGTCCAGGCCCGCCTGGGCGGCACCGCCCGGATGCTTCCCTTCGAGCGGGTGCAGGACGTCCAGGACGGGCATCAGTTGGGCGCGCGCGTGCAGCCGGCCGGCGGACGCCGCCCGCTGGTAGGCAGCCAGTTCCACCGGGCTGTGGCCGATCCAGCCGCCGCCGATCCCCGCCTCGGTGAAGCTGGTGATGCCCTCCGCCGCGTAGTACCGGGTGGCGCGGTCCAGCGCCGCTTCGATCGCCTCGGTGGAGTAGGGCAGGATCAGCTGCTGGATGAGCTGCTGCGCCGTCTCCTGCACCAGTCCCGTGGGGCGGCCGGCGTCGTCGCGGACGATGACGCCGCCGTCGGGATCCGCGAACGACGCTTGGTCCGCGCCGGCCAGCCGCAGCGCGGCGGTGTTGACCACGGCCATGTGGCCGGAGTTGTGGCGCATGAACAACGGGCGGTCGCCCGTGATCCTGTCCAGGACGGCGATGTCGGGGAACGCCCCGCCGTGCTGCTGCTGGCTGAAACCGGTGGCGAGCAGCCAGCCCGGTACCGCGGCCGGGGCCGCCGTGCCGCCTGCCGCTGTGCCGTCCGCCGCCATGCCCGCCTCCAGCAGCGCGTACAGCTGGTTGAGTCCGCGCGCGCCGGAGACGTCCAGTTCGCCCAGGCCCAGCCCGAACCAGGTGGTGTGGCAGTGGGCGTCGATGAAACCGGGGGTCACCGTGGCGCCGCCGAGGTCCAGGACTTCGGCCGCGGCCAGGCCCGCCACCTCCTCATCCAGCCCGACGACGCGTCCCTGCCAGATCCCCAGGCGCGTGGCCGAGGGCCGCCGCGGGTCCATGGTGATGACGTCAGCGTTGGTCAGCAGCAGATCGAGTTTCATGGCATACCTTGCGTCATTCTCAGCGGTGGGAGGTGGTGACGGACTTGATCCGGGTGTAGTCCTCGAGCCCGAAAACGGAGAGGTCCTTGCCGGTGCCCGAATGCTTGAAGCCGCCGTGCGGCGCCTCGGCGGGGATCACCTGGTGGCAGTTGATCCAGACCGAACCGAAGTCGAGTTCGTTCGCCACCCGGGTTACGGTGCCATGGTTGTTGGACCAGACGCTGGAGGCCAGGGCGTACTTCGTGCCGTTGGCGAGCTCCAGGGCCTCCGCTTCGTTGGCGAACGGCTGCACGGTGACGACCGGGCCGAAGATTTCCTCGGCGACGACCTCATCGGACTGGACGACGCCGTCGATCACCGTGGGGGCGAAGTGGAACCCCGTCCCGGTGCGCTTGCCGCCGGTCAATATGCGGGCGTTCGCGGGCAGCCGGGCCATGAAGCCCTCCACCCGGTCCAGCTGGGCGGCGCTGTTGAGCGGGCCGAGGTCCGCGTCCTCCCCGCCGGTGACCAGGGCCGACGCCGCGTCGGCGAGCGCCTGCGCGAACTCGGCGTGGATGGTTTCGTGGACCAGGACGCGGGTCACGGCGGTGCAGTCCTGCCCGGCGTTGAAGAAGGCACCGAGCGCGATCTCCCGGGCGGTTTGCGGGATGTCGACGTCGGCGAAGACGATCGCGGGGGCCTTGCCGCCCAGTTCCAGGTGGACGTCCTTCAAGGTGGCGGCGGCTGCCGACATCACCTGGGCGCCGGCCCGGGTGGACCCGGTGATCGAGACGAGTTCGGGTACGGGGTGGTCCACCATGGCGGCCCCGGTGTTCCGCCCGCCGCAGACGACGTTGACCACGCCGGCCGGGTAGACCTGCTGGGCCAGTTCGGCCAGGATCACCGAGGACCACGGCGTGGTGTCCGCCGGTTTGAGGACCACCGTGTTCCCGGCGGCGAGGGCCGGGCCGAGCTTCCAGACCGCCATCATGAAGGGATAGTTCCACGGGGTGATCTGGGCGACCACCCCCAACGGCTCGCGCCGCACGGTGGACGAGAATCCGGCCACGTATTCGGTCTGGGCCGTCCCGGAGACCACCCGGCAGGCGCCAGCGAAGAAGCGCAGCTGGTCCGCGCCGCGCAGGATCTCCAGGCTGCGGGTGATTGCCGCCGGCTTGCCGGTGCACGCGACCTCGGCCTCCAGCAGCCGGTCCGCGTTCGTTTCGACCAGGTCCGCGAGCGCCAGGAGCATGGCCTGCCGCTCGGCCGGCGTCGTGCGCTTGTAGGTGCGGAACGCTGCCTGCGCCGCGTTGAACGCCCGGTCCACTGTGGCGGCGTCGCTGTCCGGGGCGACCCCCAGCTGCCCGCCGGTACGCGGATCGTGGAACGGCAGGGTGGCGCCGGCCCCGCCGTCGTCGTGGCGGCCGTTGATGACGTTCTTCAGCGTAAGCACTCTCGCTCCAGTCAGTTGCTTGCGGTCTTGGGGGCGCGGACGGCGGGGTCCTGGGGCAGGTGCAGCACGGCCGGCAGCCCCGAGGCTGCGGCGCGGCGGAACGCTGCGGCGAAGTCCGCCGTTGACTCCACCCGCTCGCCGTAGCCGCCGTAGGAGCGCGCCAGGGCGGCGAAGTCCGGGTTGGTCATGTGCGTGCCGGAAGGCCGTCCCGGGTAGTGCTGCTCCTGGTGTTCGCGGATCGTCGCGAAGATTCCGTTGTCGACCACGAGTGCGATGAAGCGGGCGCCGTGGCCCATCGCGGTGGCGATCTCCTGCCCGTTCATGAGGAAGCAGCCGTCGCCGGCGACGGAGACCACTTGGCGCCCGGGGTAGGCCAGCGACGCCGCCACGGCGGCGGGGATCCCCATGCCCATGGCGCCGTTGCGGGGCGCCGCGAGCGAGTTGGCGGCGTTGTGCCGGAGGTACCGGGCCGGCCACAGCGAGTGGTTGCCGGCGCCGTAGGTGATGACGGCGTCGTCGTCCAGTTCCTGTTTGAGGATCTCCATCACCACGCCGAGGTCCACGTAGCCCGGGCCGCCGGCCGCGTCCGGCTGCGCGGTGGAGAACTTTTCGTAGTCGGCCCGGGCGTCCTCCAGCCAGCCTGCCGCCGGCCGTACGGCCGACGTCGTGCCGGAGATGGCGTCCGCGAAGGCGGCAACGTGGACCGGCAGGTGCTGGTCCAGCCGGCCGAAGTGGCCCTTGAGGTCGGCGTCGGGGTTGACCACGACGGTGACCGCATCCAGCCCGCGGGTGTAGCCGTCGGAGAGGACGTCGGAGCGCACGCAGCCCACGAAGACCAGGAGGTCCGCCTCATCAAGGCGGTGCGCGTTGGCGTCGCTCCGCGCGTAGCCGAGGTAGCCGGCGTAGCTGCCGCTGCCGTGCGGGATCGCGTCGTAGGCGCGGAAGTCGGCCAACACGGGGACGCCGTGGCGCGCGGCCCAGCCAGCCAGGGCGTCCGATGCCGCCTGGTCCCAGCCCTCGCCGCCGACGACGAGCAGGGGCCTGGCGGCGGAGGCCAACCGCTCTTCCAGCTCAGCGAGCCCGGGGTCGGCCGGCCGGGTCCGGGCCACCCGGCGCGGCTCGACGGTGCCGGCGTCCACGCTGCGGACCAGCACGTCCTCGGGCAGGCCGATGACCACGGGACCCGGCCGTCCGCTGAGGGCCGTGAAGATGGCGTCGTCCACCACCCGGGCGGCGGAGGCCGCGTCGTCGAGCGTCACGACCTTCTTGGCCGTGCTGCCGAACCAGGCGTTGATGTCGAACTCCTGGAACGACTCCCGCCCCCGGTCGGCCACCGGGATGAGCCCCACGAAGAGGATCATCGGCGTGGCGTCCTGGTGCGCGGTGTGGACGGCGATGAAGGCGTTGGCGGCGCCCGGCCCGCGGGTGACCATGGCCACGCCGGGAAGGTCGGTCAGCCGCCCCTCGGCCACGGCCATGAACCCGGCGCCGCCCTCGTGGCGGGTGACGACCGTCTCAATCGGCGAACCGTGCAGCCCGTCCAGGACGTCGAGGAAGCTTTCACCGGGCACCCCGTAGACCCGCCTGATGCCGGCCCGTTCCAGCTGCTCGACGATCAGGTGCCCGGCGGTGGTGCTCAATGCTTCATTCCTTCTTCCGCAATGCTCAGGGACGGCAGCAGCAGCCCGGAGAGCGCGGTCAGCGCGGAGACCACCAGGAGGATGAAGGCCCCGGGCCAGAACGAGTTGCCGGCCGCGGCAACCAGCGCGGTCGCGAACAGCGGGATGAAGCCGGAGATGACCCCGGCGCTGTTGGAGGTGATGGCCACGCCGGTGTAGCGGACTTTGGTGGCGAACAGCGCGGTGAGGGCCGTGCCGGAGACCGCGTACGGCACCGACAGGGTGGCCACGCCGAGGATCATGGCGGCGATCACGAGCACCGGGTTGGCGGTGTTGATGGCCAGGAAGACGGGGATCGCGACGACGGCGGACGCCACGCCGCCCCACAGGATGACCTTGCTGGCGCCGTACTTCTCGCCCATCCGACCGGCCCAGATCAGGACGAAGATTTCGAACACGGCCGCGAGCAGCGAACCGGCCAGCAGGATCTCGGAGGGCATCTTCAGGATCTTGGTGCCGTAGAAGACCACGAAGCTGGTGATGAGGTAGAAACCGCCAATGCCGAGCAGCGCCGAGCACATGCCCACCAGGATCTGGCGCCAGCTCTTCGTCAGCACCCCGCGGATGGGGGCGTGCTCGGTTTCGCCGGCCTCCATCAGCGCCTCGAACTCCGGGGATTCGCTGAGCTTGCTGCGGATCCAGAGCGAAACGGCCAGCAACGGCAGGGCCGCTACGAAGGGAATGCGCCAGCCCCAGGCGTCGAAGTTGCTCTGGCCGACCAGGGCGAGCATGCCGAAGAAGCCGCCCGAGGACAGGATGGTGCCGATCGGCGACCCGATCTGCGGAAGCGCGGCGTACCGTGCGCGCTTGGCGACCGGGGCGTTCTCGACGGCGATGATCACCGCGCCGCTCCACTCGCCGCCGACGGCGAGGCCCTGGAGGATGCGCAGGGCCACCAGGATGGCGGGGGCGGCGACGCCGATGCTCATGTAGTTCGGCAGTATGCCGATCAGGCCGGTGACGACGCCGATCCCGACGATCGTGACCATGAGGATCTTCTTGCGGCCGATCTTGTCGCCGAGGGCGCCGAAGATGAATCCGCCGATCGGCCGGGCGACGAAGCCGACGGCAAGGGTGGCGAAGGAACTCATGGCCGCGACGAAGGGGTCCTGCGAGACGAAGTACTGGGTGTTGAACACCAGGGCGGCCGCGGTGGTGAAGAGGAAGAAGTCGTACCATTCCAGGGCGGTGCCCACCAGGGCGGCGAGCGCGACCTTCTTGGTCACGCTCTCGTCGACGATGCGGGGCGGCTGGTTCAGCTGCGTTGTGGCGTTGCTTGCCATGGTTTCTCCAATGAGGCGGAAGGGACCGGGACGGCCGGCCATCCGGCAGTGCGGGACTGCGGAGTGCGCCGGTGCGGTGATGCTGCGTGAGTTGCTGCGTGAACAGCCGCTGCCTGGCCGCCCGAGTGCCTGCGGATGCTGTGGCGGCGGTGTGACTACGCTCACGCGGTTTCTTGTGCTCCATTCTGCCAGCACAATTCGCCCAAAAAACTATCAGTGCACCACGAAAATCCGCGCCTAGAATGTGTGAATGCACAGTTTTCATTCCCCGGGTGACTCCCGCCGCTGGGCCGAGCTCGTTGAGCTGCTCCACGGCCGGACCGACTCCCTGGCCGAGGTTTTCGCGGCAAGGGTCCGCGAGATCCCGGAATACGCCGACACCCAGCTCGGACCTGGCGACTTGGCCGAAACCGCCCGCGAGACCTTCAGCCGGCTGGTCGACGGCCTGCGCAGCAGGAAGCAGCACCTTCGCCCCGGCGACGAGGCGGGCGCGGAACCGGAGATGGAGTCGCTGCTGGGCTTCGCCGCCGGGCTGGGGGCCAAGAGGGCCCGGGCCGGCATCCCGCCGGAAGCGCTGATCTCCGCGGTGCGGCTGGACTTCAGCATCATCTGGGAGTGCCTGCTCCAGATCGCCGACGCCGGAGACGCCGCCCTGCTGGCCTCGCGGGTGGACCGGGTCTGGCGGGTGGTGGATGAATTCGCGACCCGCACCCACACCAGTTACCTGACCGAGCGGGTGCGGATGGCGCAGGAGGAGTCCAGCATCCGCCGCGAGTTCATCGCCCGTCTCTTCAACCAGTCCAGCCCGTCCGCGGATACGGTCAACCAGGTCGCCGCGGCGCTGGGGATTGACCCGGCCGCGCGCTTTGGCCTCGTGGCCGCCAGCGGTCCCGCGGCGGCCGCCTTGCGCCGTGCTGCGGCCCCGGGTTCCGGGCCGCAGCACCGGAGCCGCTTTTTCGTCCACGAATTCGGTGGCAATACGTACCTTTTCTGGCCGCTGCCGCAGCCCCGACCAGGGAGCCGGCCGACGGTTCCGGCCGCCCTCGCCGGCGTGGCCTGCGGCTACGTCCCGGAGGCCGCCGGCCTGCGCGCCCTGCCGGCGGCGGCCCGCACCGCTGAGACCCTCGCCTCCCTGCTGCAGGGCACGGACGCCGGCCCGCTCTCCGCCCACGAAGCGTGGACGCGGCTGGCCAAGCAGCAGCTGACCGACGCCGGACTGGATCTGCCGGCCGACCTGGACGCGGCCCTGGCGGTGTGCCGCAGCGGGGAACGCGAGCGGCTGGAGGAGACGGTCCGGCACTTCCTCCAGACCGGGAGCGTCACCGCCACGGCCGAGCGGCTGTTCTGCCACCGCAACACCATCCTCAACCGGATCGGCCGCTTCCAGGACCTCACCGGGCTCGACCTGGCAGTGCCCGCGCAGGCTGCCCGCGTCGTCGTCGCCTGGGCCTGAACGATGGGCCTGAAGTCCCGCCGGGCCCGGCGGGCCGCAACCATGCCCGCCGAACCGGGATGGGGTAGAACTTAAGCATGAACGTGCGCACTCCCGACCCCAATCCCGGCTGGCTTTCCGATGACGATCTCTTCGAAGCCCGCGGCCGGCTGCCGATGGTCTACGTCGAGGCGGTCCCGGTCCGGCTGGACCCGCTGGGGTTCGTGAACGAGGTCGGCACCCTGTTGCAGGCCGACGAGGACGGCACCATGGTCCGGTCGCTGGTGTCCGGCCGGGTGCTCTACCGCGAGACCATCCGGGCGGCCCTGCTGCGCCATATGGAAAAGGACCTCGGTCCGCTGGCGTTCCCGCAACTGCCGATCAGCCCGGTCCCGTTCACCGTGGCCGAATACTTCCCTTCCCCGTCCCACACCGGTTTTACCGATGACCGGCAGCACGCCGTCGCCCTCGCGTACATCATCCCGGTCACCGGGGAATGCTCCCCGCGGCAGGATGCGCTGGAACTGACCTGGATGACCCCGGACGAGGTGTTGAGCTCCGGCGTGCAGTTGGAGTTCAGCGGCGGCCGGGGCGCCCTGATCCGGCAGGCCCTGGCCTTCGCCGGCGTCGGCCACTAGGGCCCCGGGGCCGCGCCGTCGGACCGGCCCGGGGTGTCCGGGGCTCCCGGACGAACCCCGGCGTCCCCGACTTCGCACGCCTGCCTTTGTAGACTGGTGGGCGGACCGAAAGAGAATTTAAGGACTCCAGATGACCCACCCCACAGCCTCCCTGAACTACAGCGAACGGCAGGCGGGATCTCTGCGGACCGGGGATCTGCTGCTCCTGCCTGACGCCACGCGCACGGCCGAAATCCAGCGCGTGGACGTTGACGACGACGATTTCGGTTCCCCCGCGCTCATCCGGGCCACCCTCACCGGCGGCGGGGTGCTGCGGATCGCGGCCGGCTCCGTGGTCCTGGTCCAGGACCCTTCGGAGGACGGCGCTGGCCCCTCCGACGACGGCCCGGACACGGTGCCCGGCCAGGCCCCAGAGGCCGCCGGTTCCTCCCCGGCCAGCCCAGCCGCCGCTCACCCCGGTGACCCTGCCGGGGACGCCGCCCCGGACAACGGAGCCGAGCTCCAGCTCGTCCGGCCCGCCGCCGCGGCGGACACCGCGACGCCGGCGGCTCCCGCCGTCGTCGTTCCTCCGGCTCCCGTGGCGCCGCCCGCGGTGAGCGGGCCCAGCGAAGCCGACCTGGCCCTGATCCCGGCCGCCGGGGGGACCCCGGAATCGGTCGTCGAAGCCGCGGCCGGCGCGCACCCCGACGCGCCGGGCGTGCAGCTGCTTTGCGACCGGCTCGCCAAGGGCATCAACACCAAGTCCGGCAGCTGCCTCAAGGACCTCAGCGACCTGGCCCACGAGCTGTTCGTCGTGCTCAAGGACGCCGACAACGCACTGGCCGTCGCGGACCTGCTCAACGTGCTGCCCTTCGACGGAAACCGCGGCCGCTGGGCTTCCGTGCAGTCCTCCCTCGCGCTGGCCAGCTACATTTGCCGCCTGCGCGGCGAGTCGGACCGGGCCGCCGTCTACGAGAAGTTCCTGCGCGCCCCGGACTCCATGGAGACCGACCCGTTCAAGGCCAGGATCAACGCCAAGGTGCGCCAGCGCTCCCTGAACGAGCCAAACCTTTACGACAAGGAAATCTTCCGGGCGATCGACAACTCCAACGCGGACGCGGAGCGCGAATGGCGGCTCCTGCGGCTGGAGGCGCTCCTGTTCCTGCGCGCCCACGGCGGTTCGCAGACCATCGACGCGCCGGAGCTCGAACGCCGGATCGGTAACGAACTCGAGTCCGTCCGCGGCTGACCCCGGGGGGCCCGCGCGGCACCGCCGGGACGCCGCCGGGGCACCGCCGGGGCACCGCCGGGCGCCGGTGGACCCTACCCGGGCCGGGCCGGGTAGCGGTACATTCACCCCCATGACGAACAATCTCAGCGTCGTGATCAACTCCGACGCGCAGCAGGTCTGGACCATGCTGCGTGAACCCGCCAAAGTGGCCCAGTGGCACGGCTGGGAGGCCGACGACCAGTCCGCCGAGATCAACGCGATCTACTTCAGCCCCAACGTCGTCGAGAGCGCGGACCACACCTCGCTCGTCGTCGACGGCGGCGACATCTTCACGCTCAAGCCCGTCGCGGCCGGAACCGAGGTGAGCGTGACGCGCGCCGCGGTGGACCACAACTCCGAGTGGGCGGCGTGGGACGAGGACATCACCCAGGGCTGGCTGACCTTTTTGCACCAGCTCCGGTTCGCCCTCGAACGGCACCCGCACGGCACGCGGCGCACCTTCTTCTTCGCCGTCCCCGGTACCGCGGGCTCCGCGATCGAGAAGCTGGGCCTGGCCGACGTGCCCGCCCCGGGCGAGCCTTACTCGCTCACCCTGGCGACCGGCGAGGAGGTCGCCGGGAAGGTCTGGTACCGCAGCAACCACCAGGTGGGCCTGACCGTCCACAGCTACGCCGAACACGGTGACGGCCTGGTCATCGTGGCCGACCAGCCCGCCATTCCCGAGCTGCGGCCGGAGGGCGGTTCGCTCGTAATCGTCTCGACGTACGACCTCGGCGCCCACCAGCTGGAGGCCATCCGCGATTACTGGGACAGCTGGCGGGCTGAGAACTACCCCACATCCGACCCGCTGCACTAAGGCCCGGGCCGTGTTAGCTGGCACACTTGAACGGTGCCAGCTAACCCCGACTCCACGCCGTTGCCCGCCACTGCCGCCCGCCAGTCCGAGTTCTCGTTCCGGGTGGGCAAGCGCCTGAGCGAAACCTGCGCCCCGTCACCCGCGCAGGTCCAGCAGAACGGCGGGGAGTTCCTGGGCCGCACCGGCACCATCACGACCCCGCACGGCGAGATCAAGACGCCGGCCTTCATCGCCGTCGGCACCAAGGCCACGGTCAAATCCGTGCTGCCCGAGTCCGTCGCCGAACTCGGCGCGCAGGCGGTGCTCGCCAACGCCTACCACCTCTACCTGCAGCCGGGCGCGGACGTGCTGGACGAGGCCGGCGGGCTGGGCGCGTTCATGAACTGGCGCGGCCCGACGTTCACCGACTCCGGCGGGTTCCAGGTCATGAGCCTCGGCTCCGGGTTCAAGAAGGTCATCGACATGAAGTCGGTCGACTCCTCGGGTCCGGACGACGCCGTCGCGCCCGGCAAGGAACGCCTGGCCCACGTCGACGAGGAAGGCGTGTGGTTCAAGAGCCACCTCAACGGCGACCGGCACCGGTTCAGCCCCGAAATCTCGATGAATGTCCAGCACCAGATCGGCGCGGACATCATGTTCGCCTTCGATGAGCTGACCACGCTGCAGAACTCCCGCGGTTACCAGGAGGAGTCCCTGGAACGCACCCGGCGCTGGGCCGAACGCTGCATCTCCGAGCACTTCCGGCTCACGGAGGAGCGGGTCGGCAAGCCGTACCAGGCGCTCTTCGGCGTGATCCAGGGTGCACAGTACGAGGACCTGCGCCGGAAGGCCTGCCGGGACCTTGGCGCGATGAACTTCGACGGCTTCGGCATCGGCGGCGCGCTGGAGAAGGAGAACCTCGGCACGATCGTGCGCTGGTGCAACGAGGAGCTGCCGGAGGACAAGCCCCGGCACCTGCTGGGCATCTCCGAGCCGGACGACATCTTCACTGCGATCGAAAACGGCGCAGACACCTTCGACTGTGTCTCCCCCACCCGGGTGGCGCGCAACTCCGCCTTCTACCACCCCACCGGGCGGTACAACCTCTCCGGGGCCATGTACAAGCGCGACTTCGGGCCGCTGCAGGAAGGCTGCGACTGCTACGCCTGCTTGAACTACTCCCGGGCCTACATCCACCACCTGTTCAAGGCCAAGGAAATGGTCTCGGCCACCCTGATCTCGATCCACAACGAGCGTTTCGTGGTGAAGATGGTCGACGACGCCCGCCTCGCCATCGAGAACGGCACCTTCTTCGAGTTCAAGGCCGAAACCCTGGCCCGGTACTACTCCTAGCCGTTCTCCGAGCGGCCCGCCGCGGCCGGTGAAACGGCGTCGGATAGGCTGGCCGGATGTTTATCGAGATCCCTGCCGCAGACGGCACGGCCGAGGCCCTCGTGGCCCGCCCCTCCAGGACATGGCGCAGCGCATTGCCGACTGGGGCTACATCGTCCTGGCCCCGAACGTCTTCTACCGCGAAGGAACGGCGGCCGAGCTGGCCCCGGCCCTCGACATGACGACGCCGGAGGGCCGCGAGGCGGCGGGCGCAGCTGCCTTCCCGCGCGTCGGACGCCTCACCACGGACAAAGCCCTGCCGGACATCGACGCCTGGGTCCAGGCGCTGCGCGGGCTCGACGGCGTCGCACCGGGCCCCATCGGGGTCACCGGCTACTGCATGGGCGCGCGGCTGGCCGTCCGCACCGCCACCGCCCATCCGGACGAGGTGGCGGCCTGCGGCGGGTTCCACGGCGGCGGGCTGGCCACCGACGAGCCCGACAGCCCCCACCTGGGCCTCGGCACCGCCCGCGCCCGGTTCGTCTTCGGCCACGCCGACCATGACCGGAGCATGGACGCCGCCGCGGTGGCCCGGCTGGGCGAGGCACTGGACGCCGCCGGCCTGCAGTCCGCCAATGAAATTTACGCGGGGGCACCGCACGGCTATTCGATGGCGGACACGTCCGCGTTCCACCCGGAAGCCACCGAACGGCACTTCCGCGAGCTCCGCGACCTCCTCGACGGCACGCTCAAGTCCTGACACGGGCGCTCCGCCGGCCGGGGCCGGCTCCCCGTCGGCCGGACCCGGCGCCTACCCCTTACGGAGCCAGGTGTACTGAGCTAGGCCACCCCATAGCTCGGTTCGCGCTTCTTGACCCAGCCGATAGCGAGCGTGGTCAGCGGTACGAACGCGAACTCCACGAGGGTCTTGTAGAGGAACCCCACCAGGACGTAGTTCACAAACGTCGGAACATCGGGAATGCCGATCACCGAGGCGGCGATGCTGCAGAAAATCAGCGTGTCGACGAGTTCCCCGGCCACGGAGGAACCCATGATTCGGGCCCACAGCGACTTCTCCCCTGTCCGGGCCTTCATTTTCACCAGGATCCAGGAGTTGATGGTCTGGCCGGCGAGGAAGGCGAGCAGTGAGGCCAGCACGATCTGCGGGACGGGACCCAGGGCGTCTTCCAGCGCAGACTGCTTCGCCGCACCGTACTCGTCGTCGAAGCCGGGCAGCACGATGATGATCCAGTAGCTGAGGGAGGCGAAGACGGACAGCGCGAAGCTGGTGATAATTGCCTTGCGGGCGACCTTGAAGCCGTAGACCTCGCTGATGACGTCACCCAGGATGTAGGCCAGCGGGAAGAGGAAGAAGCCGCCGTCGGTGACGATCGGACCGATCGCCACGCCCTTGGAGGCCCCGATATTGGACAGGATCAGCACCACGGCCATGACGGCCAGCATGATGCCGAAGTAGGGGGAGCCGATCGACGCGAATTTTGGCGGGGCCGCGGCCGGGAAGGTCTTGGCGGAAGTCATGGGTGTTCCATTTCGTAGTGGTTCGCTCGGCGGCCCGTGACGTGCGCTGCCCTGGGCGGCCGGCTGTATTAGCACTGGAGGTTCCGGCCGCACGCCGCCCGGAACCGCCTCCATTCTCCCATCACACGGCGCACTCCCGGCGCGCCGGCCACTTAGCCCTTAACGACGACGGCGGGCCGCCGGCTAGCGGAACCGAAGTCCCGGAGCCGGCGACCCGCCGTCGTCCGTGGTGCGCCCGCGAGCCCTAGCGGCGCGAGGCGTCCACGAGGTCCTTGCCGTCGCCCTCGCGGGCGGCAGCGGACTCCCAGGCGTGGCCCTGTTCGTGGTCCAGGTGCGTGGACTTCTTGTTCTTCAGCGCGAAGATGTAGACCAGCAGCGAGAGGCCGATGGCGACCGTGACGTAGGTGAAGAACAGCTCTTCCTGGCCGGCCTTCTGCAGCGCCGCGCCGATCAGCGGAACGGTGCCGCCGAAGAGCGAGTTGGCGATCGCGTAGCCCAGGCCGACGCCGAGCGCGCGGATGGAGGCGGGGAACAGTTCGGCCTTCACGAGGGCGTTGATCGAGGTGTAGCCGCCGACGATCAGCAGGCCGCCCATCATCAGCAGGAATGCGGTGAACGGATCCTTGGTGCCGGCCAGGGTGGAGAGCAGCGGCCAGGTGAAGAGCACGCCGGTGATGCCGAACCAGAGCAGCAGCGGCTTACGGCCCACCTTGTCCGAGATGATGCCGTAGACCGGCTGGAGAAGCATGAAGATGAACAGCGCCCAGAAGTTGATCACGGAGGTCTCGGTCTTGGCGATGCCGGACGTATCGTTCATGAACTTCAGGATGAAGTTGGTGTACGTGTAGAACGCCACGGTGCCGCCGAGCGTGACGCCGATGCAGATCAGCAGCGGCTTCCAGTAGCTGGTGAACAGCAGCTTCATGGTGCCCGGCTGGGCCTGGCCGGCGACGACGGGGGCCTTGGCCGCCTCGATCTGTTCGTCGGAGACGGTCTCCTCCATGGAGCGGCGGAGCCACAGCACCACGAGCGCGGCGACGCCGCCGATGGCGAACGGGATCCGCCAGCCCCACTCACCAAGGTCGGACTTGGGCATGACGTTCTGCAGGATCACCAGGACCAGCAGGGCGAGCATCTGGCCGCCGACCAGCGTGACGTACTGGAAGCTGGAGAAGAAGCCGCGGCGCTGGCTGGTCGCGGCCTCGGACATGTACGTGGCGCTGGTGCCGTATTCGCCGCCGACGGAGAAGCCCTGGATCACGCGGATGAGTACCAGCAGAATCATCGCCCACAGGCCGATTTGCTGCTGCGTGGGCAGCACCGCGATGGCGAAGGATCCAGCGGACATCAGCGTCACGCTTAGGGTCAGTGCCGCCTTGCGGCCCTTGCGGTCGGCGTAGCGGCCGAAGAACCAGGCACCGATCGGCCGCATCAGGAACGACGTCGAGAAGACCGCCATCGCCTCAAGCCCGGCCTGCAGCT
Source organism: Arthrobacter sp. Soil763 (assembly GCF_001428365.1). Classification (GTDB taxonomy): domain Bacteria; phylum Actinomycetota; class Actinomycetes; order Actinomycetales; family Micrococcaceae; genus Arthrobacter. The sequence continues at coordinate 150,446 of NZ_LMSH01000001.1, forward strand.
CGTCCTTGGAGTTGAAGAAGTGCGACTGGAAATACGCCGCGAATACTGTGTAGACGTAGAGGTCGTACCACTCCACGAGGTTGCCGGCAGATCCCTTGAGGATGTTGCCTACGGCTCGTCTGGTTTGTGCCGCTTCGGACAGCTGGGTGCTCATCAATGAACCTTCCTGGATCCGGCGCCGCGAAGTAAGCAACACCGTCCGCCACCTTAGTTCCGGTGATCCAGAACACTTGGGTTTTGGTCATATTGGTCATCCGCACAATGCGGGCGGATTTCGGCGGGTGGCAGGATGGGTCCATGACTTCCTATGCTGTGGACAACGTGACCTCCGGCGCGAGCGCCTACCCCGCCGTCGCCCTGACCATTGCCGGCTCCGAGGCGACCGGCGGCGCCGGCGCGCAGGCGGACCTGAAGACGTTCCAGGAACTGGGCGTCTTCGGCATCGCGAACCTCACCTGCATTGTCTCCTTCGACCCCAAGGACGACTGGAACCACCGCTTCGTCGCGGTGGACCAGCAAGTCATCGCCGACCAGCTGGAGGCGACGACGGCGGCGTACGGCGCCGCGTCCGGCGCACCGTCCGTGCTCGACACAGTCAAGATCGGCATGCTGGGCAGCCCGGCGACGATCTCCACGGTCGCGTCGGCGCTGGCCGACTCCGCTTTCCCGAACGTGGTCCTGGACCCGGTGCTGATCTGCAAGGGCCAGGAACCGGGCCACGCCCTGGACACCGACCAGGCGCTCAAGGCGCAGATCCTGCCGCTGGCCACCTTCGTCACGCCGAACCACTTCGAGGCCGAGTCGCTCTCCGGACTGGAGATCACCGACGTCGAATCCCTCAAGGCCGCGGCCGTGCGCATCCACGAACTGAGCGGCGCCGCCGTACTGGCCAAGGGCGGCGTGCGCTTGGCCGGGCCCGACGCCGTCGACGTCTACTACGACGGCGAGACGCTGGAGGTCCTCTCCGCCCCGAAGGTGGGCGAGGTGGCCGTTTCCGGCGCCGGCTGCTCGCTGGCGGCCGCGGTGACGGCCGAGCTGGCCAAGGGCGCCACCCCGCTGGAGGCCGCCCGGACGGCGAAGGACTTCGTCACCGCCGGCATCCGCAACCGGGTGGCCTCGGGCGCCCCGTTCGACGCCCTCTGGCAGGGCGGCCCCCGCTAGGACCGCCTGCTTTCCCGCGGCGCGCCTGTCAGCGCCGCGGGATGTTGCGCAGGTTGCTGCGCGCCATGCTCACGGCCTCGCCGGCCCCACGGTTCAGGACCACCTTGGACATGGCCGTGGCGAAGCCAAGGATCTGCGCGCCCTTGATCTTCGGCGGGATCGAGAGGGCCTTCGGATCGGTGATGAGCTCCACCAGGGACGGGCCGGGGTGCGCGAACGCCTCCCGGTACGCGGTCTCGATTTTGGCCGGGTCCGTGACGCGGACGGCATGGAACCCGAGGGCCCGGGCGACTTCCGCGTAGTTGGCGTCCGGCACGTCCACGCCGAAGTCGGGCAGCCCGTCCACCAGCATCTCGAGCTTGACCATGCCGAGCGTCGAGTTGTTGAACACCACCACGTTGACCGGCAGCCGGTGCGCGGCCACTGTGATCAGCTCCCCCAGCAGCATCGACAGGCCGCCGTCGCCGGAGACCGACACCACCTGGCGGCCGGGGTAGGCCAGCTGGGCGCCGATTGCGTGCGGCAGAGCGTTGGCCATGGAGCCGTGCAGGTACGAGCCGATCAGCCGGCGGGTGCCCAACGGGTTGATGTACCGCGCGGTCCAGACGTTGCACATGCCCGTGTCAGCGGTGAAGACCGCGTCCTCGGCCGCGACCTGGTCCAGCAGCGACGCGGCGTATTCGGGATGGATCGGCTGGGTCTTCTCCACTTTGCGGGTGTACGCGCCGACGGCCTTGTTCATCAGCCGGTCGTGCTTCTTCAGCATCGCGTCCAGGAAACGGCTGCTCTTTTTCGCCTTGAGCAGCGGCATCAGTGCGGCGAGCGTGGGCAGCACGTCACCGTGCACGGCGATGTCGACGTCGGTGCGCCGGCCCAGGTTCTGCGCGGCACGGTCGACCTGCGCGGTCCGGGTCCCGGGGAGGAACTGGTCGTAGGGGAAGTCCGTGCCGAGCAGGATCAGCAGGTCCGCGTCCTCGATCCCCTCGGCCGCGGCGCCGTAGCCGAGCAGCCCGGTCATGCCGATGTCGTAGGGGTTGTCGTACTGCATGAAGTCCTTGCCGCGCAGTGAGTGCCCGATCGGGGCCTTCACCAGTTCGGCGAGCGCGATCACTTCGTCATGCGCGCCGTCGACGCCGGCCCCGGCGAAGATGGCGACCTTGCCGGCGTCGTTGATGGCGTCCGCGAGCTCCCGCACGCTGGCGGGGTCCGGCACGAGCGCGGCCGGCCGGAACGACGCCGGCGCCGGGGTTTCGGCGGTCGCTTCCAGTCCTGCGATGTCGCCGGGCAGGGTCACGACGGCGACCCCGCGGAGCGCGACGGCGTGCTGGATGGCGCTGTGCATGACGCGCGGCGCCTGTTCGGCGGTGCTGATGAGTTCGGAGTAGACCGAGCACTCGTTGAACAGCCGGTCCGGGTGGGTTTCCTGGAAGAAGCTGCTGCCGATCTGCTTGCTCGGGATGTGCGAGGCGATGGCCAGCACCGGAGCGCCGGAACGGTTGGCGTCGTACAGGCCGTTGATCAGGTGCAGGTTTCCCGGGCCGCAGGACCCGGCGCAGACCGCGAGCTTGCCGGTCAGCTGCGCCTCGGCCGCGGCGGCGAAGGCGGCGGCTTCCTCATGCCGGACGTGGATCCAATCGATCCCGCCCTTCGCGGCGCCCCCGGTCTTCCGGACGGCGTCGACGATCGGGTTGAGGCTGTCGCCGACGATCCCGTAAATGCGCTGCACGCCGGCAGCCTGGAGTTGTTCGACAAGCTGGGTGGCTAATTCCTTGGCCATAGTGCACGCTCCCGCGGGTTGGTCGATGAGCTGACACTGGCCAATATAGTCCGCGCACCTTGGCGCGCATTTTGTGGTTATGGGGGGACTGAATTAGCTGGCCGCGCGGTGACACCCGTTTTCCACATACGAATGGCCGCCGTTGAGGCCCGGAGTTCCACACTCATAGCGTTGTGGGTAGGCATTGCGCCTCCTGCCACCACCCACCGAGAGGATCGATTGTGGCCAAAAAACCCCGGTGTCGGCCGGCAATCCGGAGCGCCGGCGGGCACCGGGCAGGGAACGCGGCCTACAGTGCGAAGAATTCCCTCGCTTCGCATCGGAGCGCCCAGGAACTGGATTCCCTTGTTCCCGCATTCGTGCGTTGGCACTCGGAGCACGCGATAGTAAACGACGTGTCAGTCGTCCTGAAGCTGCTGACCGCATTCTTCCAGGTTCATGCCGAAATCTATGGCGACGCCACTGTCAGCGCGATAGAGCCGGAAGACACGGCCGAACTCGTGGCGTTGCTCATTGAGCGCGATGCCGATTTTGCGGTCCTTTTCTGTGGTTCCCTATTTGAATTCGTGCACTTTCTGATGGACAAGGACCGGTGGTCCGGTACCCCGGAAAGCTACCAGGCCGTGCGCTGCATCCTCTATAACGGGCTGCTCAGCGCGAGATTCTTACCCGAAGGCTGGCCGGGCAAGCGAGCCGCCAACATTCATCATGCCTCCCGCAACGGTGCGGGAGCGTCCCGGAAACACCCGCCAGACCTGAGGGAGCGTCACCCAAACACCCGCCAGACCTGAGGGAGCGTCGGGAGGGGGTCAGGAGCCCGAATGGGCCTGAAGGAAGGAGTAGACCTCGGTCTCGTCCACGCCGGGGAAGGCGCCGGGCGGCATCGCGGCGAGCAGGTGGGAGTGGGCGCGGGCGGACGGCCAGGCATTCCCGGCCCACTCCGCGGTCAGCGACGCCGGAGGCCGGCGGCAGCAGCTCTCGTCCGGGCAGGTCGACTTGGACCGTTCCGTGGTGTCCCTTCCGCGGAACCATTTGACCTGCGCGTAGGGCACGCCCACGGAGAGCGAGAACTCCCCGTTCGCGGAACGTTCCGTCCGGGCCGTGCACCAGTACGTCCCGGCGGGGGTATCGGTGTACTGGTTGTAGGCGCTGAACTTGTCCGGCACGTCGAACACCACACGGGAGGTCCAGTTCTTGCACGAGGGCTGGCCCTCGATGGCACCGGTGTGGTCCTGCGGGAACGTCACGCCGTCATTCTCGTACGCCTTGTAGATAATCCCGCTCTTGTGCGTCTTCTGGAAGTGCGTGCGTAGGTCCAAATGCTCGGTGGCGAGGTTGGTGAACCGGTGCGCCGCGGTCTCGTAGGAGACTGCGAACGCATCCCGGATGTCCTCGACCGCGATTTCCTTGGCCTGCTTGGCGCGTTTCAGGAACTCAACGGTGGCCTGCTCCGGCAGCAGCAGCGCGGCGGCAAAGTAGTTGGTGGCCACCCGCTGCATCAGGAAGTCACCGTAGTTCGTGGGCGTCTGGTGGCCCAACACGTAGTGGCCCAGGGCCTGCAGCAGCACCGACCGGGGGTCATGGTCGCTCCGGGCGTTCTGCGTGAGGTAAATTCGGCGGTTCTTCAGGTCCGTCACCGAGCGGGTGGAATGGGGCAGGTCGCCCACGTGGTGCAGGCTGAAACCGAGGTGCCCGGCAATGTCCGCGATGACGTGGTGGGACAGCGGCCCGGAGGTGTGCCCGACCGAAGCCAGGACCTTCTGCGCCTCCGCCTCGTACTCCGGGAAATAGTTGTTCCGTTCCCGCATCATGGCCCGCAGTTCGCCGTTCGCCCGGCGGGCTTCCTCCGGCGTGGCGACCTGCTCGTTGAGCCGGCGTTCCAGCTCGTGCTGCAGGCCCACCATGGACTCCAGCACATCCATCGGAAGCCGCGAACTGATGCGGATTTTCGGCAGTTTCAGGGACTCGTACAGCGGGCTCCGCTGGTACCGCTCCAGCTCGATTTCCAGCGCCGCGCGCCGGTTCGGCGGTTCCGCGCCGAGCAGTTCGTCGATGGTGGTGCCCAGCGCGGCGGCGAGCTGCTGCAGCAGGCCGAGCTTGGGTTCGCGCTTGCCGTTTTCGATCAGGCTCAGCTGGCTCGGCGCGGTGCCGACGGCGGCGCTGAGGTCATCGAGCGTGAGCCCGGCCGCCTTGCGCAGGTGCCGGACCCTGCGGCCCATGCTGATGACGTCGGCTTCCGGTTCGACGGCGGCGGAGGGGGACGCGACGCGGCGGTTCCAGCTGTTCGGATGCATTTCTGAAGAATACGGGAAGAACTGCATTTCTTTCCACAGTTTTGGTCTAGAAACCCCCTTGAAACTGCAGAAAAGTTGGTCGTACGGAAAAGTTATTCGCCCGGGCCACCCGGTACCACTGTGAAGAAGCAGCAGGCACCGGCCGGGTCATCAAAGGAGATCAACAATGACTGCAGCATTTGAGCCCACCCAGCAGACGCCCGAAGAGCAGGCCGCCGCCCTGGAGCTCGAGTGGGCTGCCAACCCGCGCTGGGAAGGCGTCACTCGGGACTACTCGGCCTCCGACGTCGTCCGTCTCCGCGGCAGGGTCTCCGAGGAACACACGCTGGCCCGCCGCGGCTCGGAGAAGCTCTGGAAGCAGCTGACCGAAGAGCACAAGACCGGCAAGTACACCAACGCCCTGGGCGCCCTGACCGGCAACCAGGCCGTGCAGCAGGTCAAGGCCGGCCTCCGCGCCATCTACCTCTCCGGCTGGCAGGTCGCCGCCGACGCCAACAACTCCGGCCACACCTACCCGGACCAGTCGCTCTACCCGGCCAACTCCGTCCCCACGGTGGTCCGCCGCATCAACAACGCGCTGCTCCGCGCGGACCAGATCGAGTTCTCCGAGGGCATCCAGACCGTCGAGGACTGGATGGTGCCGATCGTCGCCGACGCCGAGGCCGGCTTCGGCGGCCCGCTGAACGCCTACGAACTGATGAAATCCATGATCCAGGCCGGCGCCTCCGGCGTGCACTGGGAAGACCAGCTCGCCTCGGAGAAGAAGTGCGGCCACCTCGGCGGCAAGGTCCTGATCCCCACCCAGCAGCACATCCGCACGCTGAACGCGGCCCGGCTGGCGGCCGACGTCGCCGGAACGCCGTCGGTCATCATCGCCCGCACCGACGCCGAGGCCGCAACCCTGATCACCTCCGACGTCGACGAGCGCGACCAGGAATTCATCACCGGCGAGCGCACCCCCGAGGGCTTCTACAAGGTCCGCAACGGGATCGAACCCTGCATCGCCCGGGCCAAGGCCTACGCGCCGTACTCCGACCTCATCTGGATGGAGACCGGCACCCCGGACCTGGAGCTGGCCCGCAAGTTCGCCGAGTCGGTCAAGGCCGAATTCCCGGACCAGATGCTTTCCTACAACTGCTCGCCGTCGTTCAACTGGCGCAAGCACCTCGACGACGCCACGATCGCGAAGTTCCAGCGCGAACTCGGCGCCATGGGCTTCACCTTCCAGTTCATTACCCTGGCCGGCTTCCACGCCCTGAACTACTCGATGTTCGACCTCGCCCACGGCTACGCCCGGGAAGGCATGAGCGCCTACGTCGAGCTGCAGGAGAAGGAATTCGCCTCCGAAGCACGCGGCTACACCGCCACCAAGCACCAGCGCGAAGTCGGCACCGGCTACTTCGACGACATCGCCACCGCGCTCAACCCGAACGCATCCACCCTGGCCCTGGTGGGATCCACCGAAGAAGGCCAGTTCCACTAATCCCCAGCCGCCCCTCCGCTCGCAAGCTCGCGAGGGAACCCGGCGGCCGTGGGCCCACACTTTACCCGCCCGTTGCCCTATCACTTAGCGCCGTCACGGACCCCGCTTAGGGACCGAAAGTGATAGGGCAACGGCGGACTTTCCAAGGAGCAACTCCCATGAACAGCTTCACTGACAACTTCACCATCAACGGGATTACGTTGACCGCACAGCCGATTTGCCGGCAGGGCGAGGTCCTGACGCCGGATGCGCTGGCCTTCATCGGCAACCTGCACCGGGCGACGGCGGAGCGCCGGCAGGAGCTGCTTCGGGCCCGGCAGGAACGGCGCCAGCAGATTACCAAGGGCCAGGACCCGCGATTCCTCCCCGAAACCGAGTCCATCCGCAATGACCCGGAGTGGCGCGTCGCTCCCCCGGCGCCGGGCCTGGAGGACCGCCGCGTCGAAATCACCGGCCCGGTGGACAAGAAGATGACCATCAACGCGCTGAACTCCGGCGCCAAGGTCTGGCTCGCCGACATGGAGGACTCCTCCACGCCGTCGTGGCGCAACGTCATCCAGGGCCAGCTGAACCTCACCGACGCGCTGGAACGCCGGATCGACTTCACCTCCCCGGAGGGCAAGGAGTACAAGCTCCGCGCCGCCGAGGACCTGCCGACCATCGTGGTCCGCCCCCGCGGCTGGCACCTGCCGGAAAAGCACATGCTGATCGACGGCGTTCCGGTGGCCGGCGGCATCGTCGACTTCGGCCTGCACTTCTTCCACAACGCCCGCCGGCTGATCGCCCAGGGCAAGGGGCCCTACTTCTACCTGCCGAAGATTGAGAACCACCTCGAGGCGCGGCTGTGGAACGACATCTTCGTTCTGGCCCAGGACCTGCTGGGCATCCCGCAGGGCACCATCCGGGCCACGGTGCTGATCGAGACCATCACCGCAGCGTTCGAGATGGAGGAGATCCTCTACGAACTGCGCGACCACGCCGCGGGCCTGAACGCCGGCCGCTGGGACTACATTTTCTCGCTGATCAAGAACTTCCGCACCCGCGGCCCGCGCTTCGTGCTCCCGGACCGCGGCCAGGTCACCATGACCCAGCCGTTCATGCGCGCCTACACCGAACAGCTGGTGCGCGCCTGCCACAAGCGCGGCGCCATGGCGATCGGCGGCATGGCCGCGGCCGTCCCCAACCGCAAGGACGAGGAAGCCAACGCCATCGCCTTCGAGAAGGTCCGCGCCGACAAGACCCGTGAGGCCGGCGACGGTTTCGACGGCTCCTGGGTGGCGCACCCGGACCTGGTGCCGGTGTGCCGGGAGGTGTTCGACGGCGTCCTCGGCGACCGCCCGAACCAGCTGGACCGGCTCCGCGAGGATGTCACGCCGGACGACCGCGCGCTGATCGACATCGCCTCCACCACCGGGACGATCACCGAACAGGGAGTGCGGAACAACATCGAGGTCGGCATCCGGTACATCGAGTCCTGGCTGCGCGGCAACGGCGCGGTGGCCATCCACAACCTCATGGAGGACGCGGCAACGGCGGAAATCTCGCGCTCGCAGCTGTGGCAGTGGATCTTCTCCCGGGCCATCACCGACGACGGCGACGTCATCACCCACGAATGGGTCGAGGACATGCTGGACGAGGAGTTCGCCAAGCTCGAGCGGTTCGAGGGCGACCGCTTTGCCGACGCCCGCGACATCTTCGAGGAGGTCACGCTCAGCAACGAGTTCCCGGCCTTCCTGACCCTGCCGGCGTACGACCGCTTCCTGCACGAAGCCCGTGACGGCGCCGCGGAGGTTCGCGGCGCGGATCTGGTCGCCGCCTAGACTTCCGTCCGCCGGGCTGCCACGCCCTTCGCAACAGGCTCCCCGAGATCCGGGGCGGCAGCCCGGCAACGGAAAACCCTCCGCAGACCACCCGACAACGGCGTCGAACGGACACTTGGGGCCCATGTTCTCTTCAGAGCATGGGCCCCAAGTGTCCGTTCGCGCTGGCGGGCGCCGGGGTAAGGGCCCCAAGTGTCCGTTCGCGCTGGAGTTAGTGCGTCTTCGGGATGTGCCGCAGGGACAGCGCGCACCCGACAATGAACAGTCCCACCGAGCCCAGGATCATCAGCAGCGGCCCGGTCCACGAACCCGAAACACCGTGCACGTAGCCCAGCAAGGTGGGCGCCGCCGCGCCAAAGCAATAGCCGGCGCCCTGGACCACGGCGGACATCCTCCCGGCGGAGGCCTGGTCCCGGGCCAGCCGGATGATGGCGAGGAAGATCAGGGTAATGCCGCCGCCCTGCGCCACCCCGCCGATCGAGGACCACAGCCACCACAGTTCCGGGGCGAACAGCAGCCCCAGCGGAACCGTCAGCCACAGCGCGCCCAGGGTGAGGCCGACCGCCGTCGTGCTGGCAAAACGCGCCGCCAGCGGAACGCCGAGCCCGCCTGCGATCGCCAGGATCTGGAACAGCGAGGACCCGGCACCCGCCGCCGCCGGGGCCAGGCCCAGCTCATCCCCGAGGAGGCTGGGCAGCCAGGCGGTCACGCCGTAGTAGGAGAAGGCCTGCCCGGCGAACCCCGCCGTCAGCGCCACGGTAATCCAGCGCGACGCGGGCCGGCCCGCCGTCCGGTCCGGGTCCACGCCCGGGATAGGCTCGGCCCGCAGCGAACTTCTGCCGGCAGCCACCACCCACACCGCGCCGGCCGCGAGGGCAAAAAGGGCGCACGCCGCGATGGCCGGACGCCAGCCGAGCAGTTCCGCCAGCGGGGCCGTGACCATCGAGGTGACGAACGAACCGATGTTCAGCGTCGCCGTGTAGGTGCCCATTGCGGCGCCCTGCTGGGCCGGACTGAAGTCGCGCCGGATGATCAGCGGCACGACGATGTTGCCGATGGTGATCGCAATGCCGAGGATAACTGTGCCCAGCATCACCACGGCTCCCCCGCCGGCGGAACGGACCACGACGCCGGCCAGCACCCCCAGCAGGGTCAGCGTGATCGCGAACTCCGGGCCGAGCTTCCGCCCGGTCAGCGACGCCAACGGGGCCGCGAGGGCGAAGCAAAGCACCGGAATGCCGGTCAGGAAGCCGATCTCCACCGGGGAGAAGCCCAGATCGCGCTGCATGTCGCCCACCACCGGCGCCACCGCCACGAACGGGCCGCGCATGTTCAAGGCGATGAGGCCGATCGCGATCATCAGGAGCACCCCGCGCGGGACCCTGCCCAGGGCGCTCACCCGGCGGCCCGGGACCCGGCGCGGCAGAAATATGTTTTCATCAGTCCCATTGCTATCACGCACCGTGAGCGCCGGCGCCGCACCCGCCCGAACATGACGGCCCAGATTCACGAAGATCCCCGGGCACCGTCCGCGGGCTAGGGTTTTTGGCATGACCCACCTCATCCGGAAAGCCACCGCCGACGACGCCGCGCCGCTGGCCGAACTTGCCGCTGTCACGTTTCCGCTCGCCTGCCCGCCGGAGTCCCGGCCGGAAGACATCGCCGCGCACCTGGCAAACACGCTCAGCGCGGCCAACTTCCGCGGCTACCTGGCCGATCCGGATGTCACGGTGCTGGTCCTCGACGTCGACGGCGCCCTCCGCGGCTACAGCCTGCTGTTGGCCCGGCCGGCGCAGGACCCGGAGGTGGCCGCGGCGCTGCGCACCAGCCCTGCCACGGAACTGAGCAAGTGCTACGTTCATCCGGACCACCACGGCCTCGGCGCAGCCACGGAGCTGATGCGGGCCAGCATCGCCACCGCGGCTGCCGCCGGCGCCGGCGGCCTGTGGCTGGGCGTCAACGACCAGAACGCCCGCGCGATCCGCTTCTATGAGAAGTCCGGCTTCCGGAAGGTCGGGACGAAATCCTTCACCCTCGGCGCCGCCGTCGAGCACGACTTCGTGATGGAACGCCCGGTCCCCGACGTCCCGGCCCGCAACCCGGCGGGAATGGTCCCGGGGCGGCCGCGGTTGTCGCCAGCATGAAGATTGAGATCTGGTCCGACGTGGCCTGCCCCTGGTGCTACATCGGCAAGCGCCGCTTTGAAACCGCCCTCGCGGCCTTCCTGCACCGCGACTCCGTCGAGGTGCAGTGGCGCAGCTTCCAGCTGGACCCCTCCCTGCCGGAGCATTATGACGGCACCGAACTGGACTACCTGAGCACCCGCAAGGGCATGGCGCCGGCGCAGGTCAGCGGCATGTTCGAGCAGGTGGCCGCCGTGGCCGCCGCGGAGGGCCTGACCTACCGGTTCGACGACGTCGTGGTGGCCAACAGCTTCACGGCCCACCGGCTGATCCATCTGGCCGCCGCCCACGGCAAGCAGGACGCCGCCAAGGAACGGCTGCTCAGCGACCACTTTGAGCACGGCCGCGACATCGGCAGCCGTGACTACCTGACCTCGCTGGGCCGGGACCTCGGGATCGACGCCGCCGCGGTGGAGGAGCTGTTCAGCACCGACAGGTTCGCGGACGAGGTCCGGCAGGACTTCGCCGAAGGCCGCGCCCTCGGCATCAGCGGCGTGCCGTTCTTCGTAATCGACCGCAAGTACGGGCTCTCGGGCGCGCAGCCGGCGGAAACCTTCACCGCTGCCCTGGAACAGGCCTGGCAGGAAAGCCACCCGCTGGTCATGGTCGACGCCGGCTCGCCGGCAACCGGCGAAGACGGCGCCGTGTGCGGGCCGGACGGCTGCGCCGTCTGAGGCGGCGCCGGCCCGGCGGGACCGCGGCCCCGGCGGGACGGCAGGTGCCGCTTTTAGTGACAGATCGCGCTAAAGTGTCCGTATGCCCAGGATTTCGGCCGCGAGCAACGCCGCCCAACGCGCCGAGACCCAGCGCCGCATCCTGACCGCCTTCGGCGAACTGCTGTTCACCCACGGCCTGCCCGGGCTGACCATGACCGATGTCGCCCGCCACGCGCGGATCGGCCGCACCGCGGTGTACAACTACTACGCGGACATCGAAGAACTCCTCATCGCCTACGCCCTGGACGAGACGGAGCGGTTCCTCGTGGAACTGCGCGATTCCCTGGCCTCGCTCGAGAATCCCGTCGAGCGCCTGGCCCTGTACGTCCGCGCGCAGGTGGCGGACCTGAGCCGGCGCCACCTGCCGCCCGGCCCGGCCATGGGCGCGGTGCTCTCCCCGGCGTCGTTCGCGAAACTGGCGGACCATGTGGGCGAGCTCAGCGTCCTGTTGCAGGGCATCCTCCGCGACGGCATGGCCCAGGGCTACCTCCCGGCCGCGGACATCGGCCAGCTCGCCCAGCTCATCCACGGCACCCTCTCCTCCAGCGCGGCCCGCGGCGACGGGGCCGGCGCGGACGCGGAGGCAGAGGCGCGGATCGCCCGCACGGTCCGCTTCATCCAGCTGGGCGCCGGGGCCCGGTTCGACGACGCCGGCCGCCCGCTCCGCCTGGAAGGCTAGGCGGCTGAAGGTCAGGGCTTGGGGCTGGCCGGCACCACGGTCGGCACCACCGGCGCCGCCGGATCCTCGACCACCCGCCGGGATTCCCGCGGGCAGCTGAGCTTGCCCGGCGTCTGGTCCACGAGCGCGGGCTTGGCCAGCGCCTTGAAGTCGCCGGTCAGGATGACATCCACGCTCGAGTCGTTGCGGGCGTCCTGTACGTAGTCCGATCCGGGCAGGTTGCGCTGGACGCTGAATGCCCCGGACTGGCCCGCGGCGCCGGAGACCACCAGGGCCACGCCGCGGAAGCCGGAGGACGTGTTGCCCACCGCGCCCACGGTGAACTTGCGCGCCCGGAGCTCGTTGGCCACGGTGAGCGCCAGGCCGGGCCGGCTGGTGGAATTGTAGACATTCACTTTGATCTTGGCGTGCGGCGTGTAATCGTACGTTGCCTGCGGGCACACCGTCGCCGCCGCCTGGCTGCGCTCCGCCGTCGGAAGTTTGATCTGGCCGTCGCGGATCTGGAGGGCGACGACGACGGCGGCGGTCACCAGCGCGAGCAGGAGGACCAGGACCACGCCGTGCAGGATCCGGCGCCGCATCCGCGCCGGGTTCTCGAGCTCATCATCCTCCGCGAACGCGGCCCGCAGTTCGGAGCCGGTAACGACGTGATGGCCGTGCAGGACGGTCGGGTCCTTGGGCTTCCTAGCCATTGAGCACCAGGACACGGGCGTGGATCGCGGTGCGCTGGTGCAGGGCGGTGCGGACGGCGCGGTGCAGCCCGTCCTCAAGGTAGAGCACACCACGGTATTCGACGACGTGCGGGAACAGGTCTCCGAAGAAGGTCGAATCCTCGGCGAGCAGGGCGTCCAGGTCCAGGGTCCGCTTGGTCGTGACAAGCTCGTCCAGCCGGACGGGCCGCGGCGGCAGGGCGGCCCAGTCCTTGGGCGTGTTGAAACCATGGTCGGGGTACGGGCGTCCCTCGCCCACAGCTTTAAAGATCACCATGCAAGCCTAAGGAAGATCAACGGCCAGGGGAATCACAGCGGGGTTGGCGCCGGAGGTTGTGGCCAAACAGTGATCATTTGTCACACGGCCGGCCGCGCGTCATGAACGGCGACCGGCGGGCGGCTCCCGGGCCCCGGCTGAGAGAATGGAGCCATGACTGAAACCGCACGCCCCGCCGCGCCCCTGACTCCGCCTCTGGCCCTGCTGCTCGACGTCGACGGCCCGGTGGCCAGTCCGTTGACCCGCGACGTCCGGCCCGCCATCATTGCGGATCTGCTGGCCCTGGCGGCGGCCGGGATCCCGGTGGTGTTCAACACCGGGCGTTCGGATGCGTTCATCCGTGAGCAGGTGATGGCCCCGATGATCGCCGCCGGGATGCCGGAGGGGCTCCTGGTCCACGCCATCTGCGAGAAGGGCGCGGTGTGGTTCAGCTACACCGCCGCGGGGCCGGGCCCGGTGCACGTGGACCGCGAACTGGCAGTCCCGCAGGCCTTCGGCGACGACGTGCGCCGGCTCGTCGCCGAGGACTACGCCAGCCACATGTTCTTCGACGAGACAAAGCGCGCCATGGTCTCGGTGGAGCAGCACATCGACGTCGCCAATGCCGAGTACCGCCAGGAACAGGCGCTGTTCGACGCCGATGCCATGGACCTGATGGCCCGGCACGGCCTGGGTGTGGCCCGGCTGGACCACCATGCCCCGGACAGCGATGACCGCATCGACTACCGGGTGGACCCCACCATCATCTCCACCGACATCGAATCCGTCCGGCTGGGCAAGGACCTGGGCGCCAGCCGCGCGGTGGAACTGCTGGCCGGCCAGGGCATCACCCCGCAGGCCTGGCGCACCGTCGGCGATTCGCGGACCGACTACGCCATGGCGGACTGGCTGCATCACAACGACCACCCGGTCAAGCACGTGGATGTCCGGCCGGCCGACGGCGTTCCGGTCAAGCCGTACGACGTGCTGACCGCCTCGGACCTGGGGCTCGGCGCGGAGGTCATCCACGACGACGCCGGCGCAGCTTTCCTGCGCAGCTGGCGCGAGGCCCTGGCCGGGTAGCCCCCCGGGCCGGTTTTGCGGCGCGGGATATTATGCAAGTAGAGAACCCTGTAGGCCTTCAACGACTCGGAGAACTGACATTACGGACGCATTGATCCAGGACGAGATTTACTACGGCAGCCAGGCGACCGAGGACAACCACGCCCACGCCGAGGTCACCTCGCCGGCCGCAGTCGCACGGCTCCGCACGCGCCCCGACGTCGTGCGCCGGCACGGCAGATACGCCCTGATCAATGAGAACCGCACCCCGTACCAGGCCATGGTCGAGGACCTGATTTTCCTTCGGGCGGTCCTGGACGATGCGAACCTGGACTACCTGCTGGTCCGGGGCAACAACGACCGGCCGGTGCTGGCCGTGGACTGGAAGAACCGCCGGAAGCTCCGGGCGGCGCTGGTCGAAGCCTGCCGGGACGAACCGTTCTACTCCATGACCGTCGACGCCAAGAAGAAGTCCTCCGTGCTGGTCGCCGACGGCGAACTCTCACCCAACCGCCAGGGCCGCATCTTCCGGCTGTACCGGCCCCGGGTGGAGCCCGGCGGCGGGCTGGAGTTTGGCGCCTCGGCCGGAGTCCAGCTGGAGCTGTGGAGCTTCGAGGGCGACGAGTTGATCCTGCCGATTGAAAACTCGCTGACCCGGCGGACCCTGCTGGCGCAGGACGCCGTCCGCGGCACGGTGGAACGCTACGGCCACACGTGGCCCACGATCGAGAACATGTTCGCGGACCACGCCAGCGACATCAGCTTCGACATCGATCTGGTGTTCTCCTGGGTGGACGGCAGCTCCCCGGAGTACATCGCGGCGCGGCGGGCGCAGATGGCCGGCGTCGTGGTCGGCGAGGGCGACGATCACGAGGCCCGCTTCCGGCAGATCAACGAACTGAAGTACGCGCTCCGCTCGGTCTACATGTTCGCGCCGTGGATCCGCCGGATCTTCATCGCGACGGACTCCCCGGCACCGGAGTGGCTCGCGGACCACCCGGGCGTGACGATCGTGCGCAGCGAGGAGTTCTTCGCCGACCCCTCGGTGCTGCCGACGCACAATTCCCAGGCCGTGGAGTGCCAGCTCCACCACATCGAGGGCCTCTCCGAACACTTCCTGTACTCCAACGACGACATGTTCTTCGGCCGCACGGTCCGGCCGGACATGTTCTTCACCCCGGGCGGCATCACCAAGTTCATTGAGGCGGAGACGCGCATCGGCCTCGGTGAAAACGACGCCGAGCGCAGCGGGTTCGAAAACGCGGCGCGGGTCAACCGCAAGCTGCTGTGGGACCGCTTCGGACGGATCACGACCCGGCACCTGGAACACACCGCGGCGCCGCTCCGGCGCAGCCTGGTGGCCCAGATGGAGGAGGAGTTCCCCGCAGAATTCGCCAAGACGGCGGCCAGCAGGTTCCGCGCCGCGGACAACATCTCGGTGACCAACTCGTTCTACCACTACTACGCACTGCTGACCGGCCGGGCCGTGACCCAGACGGCGGCCAAGGTGCGGTACGTGGATACGACCGCACGGGCGGGCCTGAACTACCTGCCGAAGCTGCTGGCCAAGCGGAACATGGACTTCTTCTGCCTCAACGACGGCAGCTTCCCGGAGGTCCCGGCCGATGAGCGCGCCGAAGTGGTCACTGATTTCCTGGAGAAGTACTTCCCGATCAAGGCGCCCTGGGAGAAATAACCTCGGCTAGTTGCGGGTGGCGATGCTGCGCTGGCCAGGCCCGGCCGCAGGGTCCTCAAGCCTGGCCTGGCGCGGGAGGCGGATCCCGGCGGCGGCGATGCGCCGCTGGGCTTCCTCGGCCGTGACGAATTCGCCCACCGCCGGCAGGGTGTCCCCGACCTGCACCACCGAGTGGACGATCGTGTGCTCGTAGACGTGGACCAAGTTGAAGGACTGGCCGCTGTCCCGGCCGCGGCTGCCGCCGACGGGGACGTTCAGATCCTGGGTGTAGCAGGTGGCCGAGGCCACCGAAACGGGAATGCCCGCGAACGTCGCCGTCGTCGAATAGTGCAGGTGGCCGCCAAGAATGGCGCGCACGTCGGAATTCCGCAGCACCCCGGCGAGCGCCGCCTGGCCGCGCAGCTCCACGAGCACCGCCAGGTCCAGCACGGAGGGCACGGGAGGATGGTGCAGCGCCAGGATAGTGCCGTCCGGCGCCGGGGTGGAGAGTTCGGCGGCGAGCCACTCCAGCTGTTCGGGGTCCAATTCGCCGTGGTGGAAACCGGGGACGGACGTGTCCAGGGTGATCACCCGCAGGCCGTTGATGAAGTAGCTGCGGTCCACCGGCGCCCCGTCCGCCGGCTGGTCCAGCAGGCCGGTCCGGAAGTTGGACCGGTCATCGTGGTTGCCCATGGCCCAGATGGCTTTGGCGCCCATCGCCCGGCAGGCGGGGTCAACGATGGCCCGGAGCTTTGCATAGGCGGCGGCCTCGCCGCGGTCGGCCAGGTCGCCGGTGAAAATCACGGCTTCAGGGCGGGCGCCGGAGGCGAGGACCTGATCAAAGAGTTGTCTCAAGCGGGTATCGCTGGCCACCACGCCGTGCAGGGGATCCGTGCCGCCCAGCAGGTGCGGATCGCTCAGGTGGAGTAGGAAATGGCGTGGCCGGGGGTGCTCGGCCTCGATGAGCTCCATTGCAGACCTTCCTGGTTGGGTGGGGGCGGTGGCCCCCTGCGTCCCTCTCAGTACTATCTATCCAACCAGACAATTGGCCTGCGGTGTGCAAACTCCAGTAGGCATGTTTCAAAAGTGGCAATAACCAAGTGTTCCGGCGGGCACATACCTGTCCCGGCATGGACAGGCGGTGCCCGCCGGAAGCGGTTTTACTTGGGTTGCGGGCGGCTAGCTCAGGTAGCCGTTCGGGTTGAGCACGTACTTCGTGGCCGCGCCGGCGTCGAACTCGGCGTAGCCCTTGGGTGCGTCCTCAAGGGTGATCGACTTGGCGTTGACGTTCTTGGCGATGTGCACCTTATCGTGCAGGATCGCCATCATGAGGCCGCGGTTGTACTTCATCACCGGGCACTGGCCGGTGGTGAAGCTCAACGACTTCGCCCAGCCGGTGCCCAGGCTGAGGGAGAGGGCGCCCTTCTTGGCCGCCTCGTCGATGCCGCCCGGGTCGCCGGTGACGTAGAGGCCCGGGATGCCGAGGGCACCACCGGCCGCCGTGAGCTCCATCAGGGAGTTCAGTACCGTCGCCGGAGCTTCCTTGGCATCGTGGCCGTGTCCCTTGGCCTCGAAGCCGACCGCATCGACGCCGCAGTCGACCTCCGGAACGCCCAGGATCTGCTCGATCTGCTCGGCCGGGCCGCCCTTGGACAGGTCCACCGTCTCGCAGCCGAAGGAGCGCGCCTGCTTCAGCCGGTCCTCGTTCATGTCGCCCACGATCACCACCGCGGCGCCCAGCAGCTGAGCGCTCGTGGCCGCCGCCAGGCCGACCGGGCCGGCGCCGGCAACGTAGACCGTGGAGCCCACCCCGACGCCGGCCGAGACGGCGCCATGGAAGCCGGTCGGGAAGATGTCCGAGAGCATGGCCAGGTCCAGGATCTTCTCAAGGGCCTGGTCCTTGTCCGGGAACTTCAGCAGGTTCCAGTCCGCGTAAGGGACCAGCACGTAGTTGGCCTGGCCGCCTACCCAGCCGCCCATGTCGACGTAGCCGTAGGCACTGCCAGGCCGGTCCGGGTTGACGTTCAGGCAGATGCCGGTCTTGCGTTCCTTGCAGTTGCGGCAGCGCCCACAGGCGATGTTGAAGGGGACCGAACAGATGTCCCCCACCTTGATGAACTCGACGTCCGGACCCACTTCCACGACTTCGCCGGTGATTTCGTGGCCGAGGACCAGGTCGGCTGGTGCGGTGGTGCGTCCGCGGACCATGTGCTGGTCCGACCCGCAAATGTTCGTGGCAACGGTTTTGAGGATCACGCCATGGCGCACCTGCCGGCCCACGTTGGCGGGGTTGACCCCCGGGCCGTCCTTGAGTTCGAAAGTGGGGTAATCGATGTCGATCAGTTCGACTTTTCCTGGCCCCTTGTAGGCAACGGCTTTGTTTCCTGTCATCACTTTCCTCCTGGTTTCACGGACCCCAATGTTGAGTGCCCAGTTGTGATTCTCGAAGCGTGCTGATGCACCTCCCGCGGGCCCCCGCGGCCGGCTGCGTCGCCGGCAGGGCAGACCAGTCTGCCCGGCGGTGGTGGCTAGATGTCGGAAGGTTCGGCCAGTCTAGGCCGTGATGCCGCGGAGGGATAGGGTCCCTTGTGCCCTTGCCTTCGAGGGGGCGATCGCCGGTTCTCCGCCGCCTGGATCAGGCGAGGGCCTGCCGGACCGCTTCGATAATCTCGGGCGAGTCGGGCTCGACCGTCGGGGCGAAACGGGCGATGACCACGCCGTCGCGGTTCACCAGGAACTTCTCGAAGTTCCACTTCACGAACCCGGGCAGGAGGCCGGTCCGGAATTTCGTGAGCTGGGCGTAGAGCGGGTGCTGTTTCCGGCCGCGGACGTCCGCCTTGGCGGTCAGCGGGAAGGTCACACCGAAATTGCGCTGGCAGAACGCGGCGATTCCGGCGTCGTCCTCCGGCTCCTGCCCGGCGAACTGGTTGCACGGGACGCCGAGGACGCTGAAGCCCTCGGCGCGGAACTTGTTGTGCAGGGCTTCGAGGCCGGTGTACTGGGGTGTGAAGCCGCACTGGGAGGCGACGTTCACCACCAGCACCACGCGTCCTTTGAATGCGCCGAAGTCCGTCTCGGTGCCGTCGTTGAGGGTCAGTGGAATGGAGTGCAGGGCGGTCATGGGCGCGTTCCTCGCTCGTAGGGGCCGGAAAGGGTCATGACACTGGTTCGTTGCCGCCCCGCACCGGTATGGGCCTGCCGCGGCAGGGAGTCCCGGGGCGGCCGGCCCCGGCTACGGCGACGCCGTTGCCAACGGTTCCAGGCCGGCCGACGGCTTGGTGGCGGTGCTCTCCGCGGGCGCCGCAGTCACGGTCGGCGAGGGGGCCGGCGGGGGCGGGGCGACGGTTGCGGACGGCCCCGTTGCCGACGCCGGATCGGTCACCACGGGCGCCGGGGCCGGCGCGAGGGTCGGGTCGGGGCTGGGCTGCACCGCGGGCTGGGTCTCGGTCGGTGTGGGCGTCGGTGCCGGGGCCGTGGGAACGCCCGGCGTCGGCGTCGCCGTGGGCGTGGGCGTCGCAGAGGGGGCCGTGGGGACGTCCGGCGAAGGCGTCGCAGTGGGCGTGGGCGTTGCGGTGGGCGTGGGGTCGGAAGTGGGCGTCGTGGCGGCCCCCGGCGTCTTGGTCGCCGTCGGCGCGGTGCGGGCGCCGTCGGCGTGGGCCACCGGCTTTTCCTGGATGCCTCCGGTGACCGCGTGGGTGTGGTCTGCCGCCACCGGGATCGCCCAGTCGGCGTCGGGGCTGCCGTCCCCGGCCTTGTCGGCGCCGGGGGCGTAGCTGGTCATCCGGATGGCGTCGAGCTTGTCGACCTGCCGGGTGGGGAGGAACTTCCAGTCCAGCGGGTTCGCGTGCGCGCCATTGAGGATCGTCTCGAAGTGCAGGTGGCAGCCGGTGGAGGATCCGGTGGTGCCGACGAGGGCGATCACCTCATCTACCCCCACTGATTCGCCCTTGTGCACTGCGATGCCCTGCAGGTGGTTGTAGGTCGTGATCAGGCCGTTGCCGTGGTCGATTTCGACCCGGTTTCCGCCGCCCCAGGGGTGCCAGCCCACTGCCCGGACCACGCCGGCGTCGGCGGAATACACTCGGGTGCCGCACGGCGCAGCGAAATCCTGGCCCCAGTGGAATTCCCCGGCCGCTCCGGTCAGGGGGCTGGTGCGCAGGCCGAAGTGCGAGGACTGGTTGAGCGTCTCGAGGGGAGCCATCAGGAAGCCCTTGCCCGGCCGGGACAGACCGGCCGATGCTGCCCGCAGTTCGACCTTGCCTGTTTTGGACCGGGTCTGGACGGTGGTCCGGGCGAAGGAGACCAGGGCGCGGCGGTCCACTGTCAGCGGACCGGCCGCCGTCGCGGGCCCGTTGCCGGCCACGGCGGATGTGTCGTCTCGGGCATCGAGAAGTCCGGGGCCCACGGAACCGGCCGCGGCCGGCGTCGTCGTGTCCCGGGTGCCGGGGCCCGCGGGCGCGGGTGAGCCGAAAAGCAGCAGGGCCAGGGCCACCCCGGAGGCCGCGGACAGGGCGCGCACGACAATAGTCGAAGCCCTGGACCGTCCATTCGATGAGTTTCCCCAGTGTTTTCCCACGATGCGACTCCCGCAGTTCTGTCCGTCAGGCCCCATTCCCGTCGGACCCACCTCCTTATGTGAACACACTCCCCCGGCCCTGTGAACCTCCCTGGTGCCCTGTCTGCGGGCACTTCCGCGCCGTCCCAGTAGCCGCGGCTCGAAAGCAGGTACCGGCCCCGTGCGGCCCGGGTAAGAATAGGGGTATGCGCAATGTCCTTCGGGAGTGGCAGGCCGAGCTCAAGTACACGTTCACCGGAACCCGGGACGCCGTCCCGGAGTGGGTGGGGCGCCTCGCCGAGGGCGACGACGCCGGGTACCACCGTCCCGGCTCCGCTGTCTGGGCCGTCCACGGAGACATGCCCACGATCGTGGCCGGCATCCGCGCCCTGCTGATGCAGGCCCTGCACCCCGGCGCGCTGGCCGGCGTGCACGACCACTCGCGCTTCCGTGAGGATCCTTTGGGACGGCTCGCCGGAACGATCCGCTGGATCTTCACCGTCACCTACGGCTCCACCGAAGCGGCCCGCGCGGCGTCGAACTGGGTGTTGCGGCTGCATGAGCCGGTGCGCGGCACGTATGTGGACGGACGCGGGGCGGTGCAGCCCTATGCGGCCAACGATCCGGACCTGCTCCGCTGGGTCCACATCGCTTTCACCGACGCCTTCCTTTCGGCACACAAGCTCTGGGGCCGGCCCATTCCGGGCGGGCCGGACGCCTATGTCCGCGAATGGGCGCAGGCGGGCACGTTGATGGGCGTGGAGTCGCCCCCGCTGAGCGAGGCCCAGATGCGCGCGCAGCTGGACCGCTGGTACGACGACGGCGAACTCACCGCGGACAGCCGGGTGGCCGAAACCGTGGCCTTTATCCGCAATCCCCCGCTCCACCCCGTCCTCCGGCCGGGATACCGAGTGTTGTTCGCGGCGGCGGTGGCCAGCCTCGAACCGAAGTATCGGGCGATGCTGGGGCTGCGGATGCCTCGGCTGGGGCCGTTCCCCCTGCCGGTCCGGCTGGCCACGAAGGCCACGCTCGGCATCGTCCATCTGGCCCTCGGCAGGATGGGCCCGAGCGAACAGGCCGCCAGGTCGAGGTTGCGCCGGCTGGGGTATGAGGAGCCGTCCGGGGCCTGAGCCTGGGATCGGGCCTGGCCGGGGCCCGCGCAGACCGGCCCGGGCTGGGCATGCAAAAAGGCCCCGGTCCTCAGGACCGGGGCCAACCGCGGAGAATGGGGGATTTGAACCCCCGAGGGCGTTAACCCAACACGCGTTCCAGGCGTGCGCCATAGGCCGCTAGGCGAATTCTCCAGTTGCTTCTGAATCAAAAGCAGATACTAGACTACCTGAACTTCCCGGCTTCGCCCAATTCCGTCCCCGCCGCCGACCGAAGACCTCCGGCACCGCCCGCCCTCCGGCCATCTCCTTCCCCGCCAACGGACATGCCCAGCCGCCCTCTCCACCACTGAGCATGACCCGGCATGCCCACCCCTTGCCGCGAAGGATGGGCATGTCCGTCACAGCCCGTCCGGCGCCGCGAGAGGCCGGATTCGGGGCAGTCCCGATTGTCGGGTAAAGTAGTCGACGGCCCCTCATGTGGCGTCATCCTGTTGAACTCCCCCAGGACCGGAAGGTAGCAAGGGTAAATGGGCTCTGGCGGGTGCATGGGGGGTCTTTTATGTCTGTGCCGATTGGTAGGGTTTAGCTGTGACTGTTACAACCGCTCTTTACCGTAGATACCGCCCCGATTCGTTCGCGGACGTTATCGGACAGGAGCACGTCACCGAGCCGCTCATGACGGCCCTGCGGAAGAACCGCGTCAACCACGCCTACCTCTTTTCCGGACCGCGCGGCTGCGGCAAAACCACGTCGGCGCGCATTCTGGCGCGCTGCCTGAACTGCGCCGAAGGCCCCACCGACACCCCCTGCGGCGTCTGCCCCAGCTGCATCGAACTGGCCCGCGGCGGCGCCGGCTCGCTCGACGTGATCGAGATCGACGCGGCCAGCCACGGCGGTGTCGACGATGCCCGTGACCTGCGCGAACGCGCCACTTACGCGCCGGTGCGTGACCGGTACAAAATCTTCATCATCGACGAAGCCCACATGGTCACCTCGGCCGGCTTCAACGCCCTGCTCAAGATCGTCGAAGAGCCGCCGGAACACATCAAGTTCATCTTCGCCACCACGGAGCCGGACAAGGTCATCGGCACCATCCGGTCCCGGACCCACCACTACCCGTTCCGGCTGGTTCCGCCCGAGCCGCTGATGGCGTACCTTGAGCTGCTGTGCCAGCAGGAAAACGTTCCGGTCGCTCCGGGCGTGCTCTCCCTCGTGATCCGCGCCGGCGGCGGTTCGGTGCGCGATTCGCTGTCGGTCCTGGACCAGCTCATGGCCGGGGCAGGCCCGAACGGGCTGGACTACGAGCTCGCGGTGGCACTGCTCGGCTACACCCACGCCTCGCTGCTGGACGACGTCGTCGAGGCCGTTGCCGCCTCCGACGCCGCGACGGTCTTCCGCGCCGTGGACCGCGTGATCCAGACCGGCCACGACCCCCGCCGTTTCGTGGAGGACCTGCTGGAGCGGTTCCGCGACCTCATCATCGTCCAGGCCATGCCGGAGAGCGCCCAGTCGATCCTCCGGGGCATGCCGGCGGACCAGATCGCACGCCTGCAGAACCAGGCCCACAACCTTGGCGCAGCGGAGCTGTCCCGCGCCGCGGACGTCAGCAATACCGCCCTGACGGAGATGACCGGCGCCACCTCCCCGCGGCTTCACCTGGAGCTCCTGTGCGCCCGGATCCTGCTGCCCAGCTCCGAGCAGACCGAACGCGGCATCGCCGCCCGCATCGACCGGGTGGAGCGGCGCCTGAACTACGCCGGGAACGACGTCGGCGCCCCGGCCGCCGCCAGCCCCGCACCGTCCACCCCTCCCGCTCCCGCTCCCGCCGCCGCTGCAGCTTCGGCCCCGGACGCCGTGGCCGCCCCCGCCGCCGCTGCGGCCCCGGCCCCGAACGCCGCAGCCGCCCGGCCCGCGGAACATGGCGCAGCTCCCGCAGCGGCACCCGCCGAACAAGGGTCGCCGCAGGGCCATCAGGAACGGACCCCGATCACAGCGCCGCGGGTCAGCACGAACGACTGGCCCGTTGAAGAGGCCGGCGCCTCCAACGGCGGCTCCCGCCCGGCCGGGCAGGCCCCGAGCGCGGCCCCGCGGGCCGGCGAGGCCGAGCGTCCGCAGGCAGCAGCCCCAGCGCCGGCGGCTGCTCCCTCACCCGCGGCCACACCCGCTCCTGCGTCAGCAACCGCGCCCGCACCCGCTGCGCCGGCCAACGCCCCGGCGGCCGCCGCCCCCGCCCCTGCCGGCTCTTCCGCCGACGTCGAGGTGCTGCGCCGCGCCTGGCCCGAGATCCTGCAGGCCCTGACCAAGATCAAGCGGAGCACCTGGGCGCTCGTCGAACCCAACGCGCAGGTGGGCCACTTCGAGGGCCAGGTCCTCACGCTGTCCTTCACCACGCAGGGCCTCGCCGGTGCCTTCGGCCGCGCCGATCACGCCGAGAACCTGCGCCAGGCGATTTCCCGGACCATCGGCATCGACTGCCAGATCACCGCCGTCGCCGGCGGCGCCAGCAGCGCAGCGAGCTCTGAGCCAAACCCAAAAGCGCCTACTAGCCGGGAAGTGCCGGCCACGGCCACGTCGGCGGACGTCGCCTGGGGGCTGGCCCCGGCCCCGGCGGAGCCCGAGCACCGGCAGCCCGCCGCCGGGACCACAGATTCCCGGAACGCATCCGGCGCTGCCGACGGCGCCGGGGTGACAGATGCGGCGCCCGGATCTCCCACCGCGGACCGGGAACGGAACCCGGCACCGGCCGCTTCCCGCGACGTCGACCCTGCTCCCTCCGCTGCACCAGCGGCCGCCCCGGAAGTTACTTCAGTGTCCCCGCGTCCGGCAGCACCGCAGGAGAGCGCAACCCCCGACACCGCCGGGTCGTACTCCTACCCGGACGACGACTGGGGTCCGCCCCGGGATGAAGACGCTCCGCCGCTGGACGAAGAACCGCCCATGGACTGGAGCCCCTCCCACGGCGCCCCGGTTCGGCCGGCAGCGTCCCGCGCGACCGGGCAGGCCACCCCAGCGCCCTCTCCCACACCGGATCCTTTGCGGGCTGCGCCCGGGGAAACCGCGGGACAGGTCTCCTCGGCGACGACCCGCGACGCCGCGGGCGCCGCGGGCACCGCGGAGGACCCGTGGGCCCGTGCCGTCGAGCAGTCCCCCGGGGTCTGGACCGTCGGGACGGAACTGAACGTGGGCCGACGCGGCACCAGGCAGCCCGCGGCGGCTCCGGCGGGACGCGGCGAGGAGCCCGAGCCCCCGCACTACGAACCGGCCGCGGCCCAGATCCCGGAGCCGGTGGGCGCATTCCGCGCTGGAGCCTCATCCCAGCAGGCCGAAGCCTCCCCGGAGCCGGCCCCTCCCGGCGCGGCCAGGCTCGGGAGCCCGGAGCCGGTGCTCGTGCCGACCACCACCGGGTCCGCCGTCATCACCGCGGCGACCGCGTCCGTTACGACGACGGCCCCCGTCGGCGCCCCTCCGGCGTCCGGACGACAAAGCCTGTACCAGCGCCTGTCGAACAGCCCCGAAGCGGAGGCCGGACGCGCCAAGGCCCCGGCGCGGGCGGCGGTCGCGGCCACCAGTTACGAACAGGACATTCCCAGCGCCGACGACGAGACAATCGAAGAGTCGGGGGTCTTCGGCCGCGCCGCCGTCGAACGCATCCTCGGCGGAAAACTGCTCGAGGAGCGCTCCTTGGACGGAAGTCCCCTGGCGCCGCGCCTCTAGCCCCCGGCGGCCCCTTGGGCCCCACCCCTAATCGAACGAGGAAATTGTGTACGAAGGTGCAGTCCAGGAGCTGATCGATGAGCTCGGCCGTCTCCCCGGCGTCGGTCCCAAGTCCGCCCAGCGGCTCGCCTTCCACATTCTTGAGGCCGATCCGCAGGACATGAAGCGGCTCGTCGAGGCCATCACCACCGTGAAGGAGCGGGTGAAGTTCTGCACCGTGTGCGGGAACGTGACCGAGCAGGAGCTGTGCAACATCTGCCGGGACCCGCGCCGGGACCCTGCCGTGATCTGCGTCGTGGAGGAGTCCAAGGACGTCCTCGCCGTCGAGCGCACCCGTTCCTTCCGCGGCAGGTACCACGTGCTGGGCGGGGCGATTAATCCGATCGCCGGAATCGGGCCGGAACAGCTCCGGATCCGGGAGCTGCTCACCCGGCTCAACGACGGCGCCATCCAGGAAATCATCATCGCCACCGACCCCAACCTCGAGGGCGAAGCGACGGCGACCTACCTGGCCCGGATGCTGAAGTCGATCGGCATTGCCGTCACCCGGCTGGCGTCCGGGCTGCCCGTCGGCGGCGACCTCGAATACGCCGACGAAGTCACCCTGGGCCGCGCCTTCGAAGGCCGCCGCAACGCGCTGAGCTGACCGGCCGCCGGCGAGGTGCGACTGTTTCCTCCCCGCCGTCTGCTATTCGGTCACAATTCCACGCCGGGCCACCCGCGGCGATAAACTTGGACCAGAAGCCGCCGTCGCGCCGATTGGCCGCGCCGTTTGAATGCTTCGCCCAGAACCCCGATGATCCAGTGAGGGTGCCCGCATGAGTTTGCCCACCACCGAAGTCCACCCCGGACCGCAGCCGCAGGTGCTGCCCGCGGAGCCTGCCGTCACGAAGCACCTGGTTGTGAAGAAGTTCGGCGGATCCTCTGTGGCCGACGCGGAGGGGATTAAGCGGGTCGCCCGGCGGGTCGTGGACGCCCACAACGCCGGCGACGAGGTCGTCGTCGCGGTCTCCGCCATGGGCGACACCACGGACGAGCTGCTCGACCTGGCCGCCCAGGTGACCGACTCCGCACCGGCCCGGGAGATGGACATGCTCCTCTCCGCCGGTGAGCGCATCTCCATGGCGCTACTCGCGATGGCGATCAACAAGTACGGCGCCTCCGCCCAGTCCTTCACCGGGTCGCAGGCCGGGATGATCACCGACGGCATCCACGGCAAGGCCCGGATCATCGACGTCGACCCCCACCGGATCCGCACGGCCCTGGACAAGGGACACATCGCGATTGTGGCCGGTTTCCAGGGCATGAGCCGGACCACCAACGAAATCACCACCTTGGGCCGGGGAGGCTCGGACACGACGGCGGTGGCGTTGGCCGCGGCCCTCAACGCCGACGTCTGCGAGATCTTCACCGACGTCGACGGCATCTACACCGCCGACCCCCGCGTGGTGCCGTCCGCCCGCAAGATCGACAGCATCTCCAGCGAGGAGATGCTCGAACTCGCGGCTTCCGGGGCCAAGATCCTGCACCTGCGCTGCGTGGAGTACGCCCGCCGCTTCGGCGTGCCGCTGCACGTCCGGTCCTCATTCAGCCAGCACGAAGGCACCTGGGTCCTGCCCAGCGCCGACGACAAGATCACGATTCAAGAGGGAGTTGCCTTGGAGCAGCCAATCATCTCCGGCGTTGCACACGACCGTTCCGAAGCCAAGGTCACCGTCGTCGGCGTCCCGGACATTCCCGGCAAGGCCGCGGCGATCTTCCAGGTCATCGCCGATGCCCACTCCAACATCGACATGATCGTCCAGAACGTCTCCACCCACGGCACCGGCCGGACGGACATCTCCTTCACCCTGCCGATCGTCGAGGGCGCCGACGCGCTGGCCGCCCTCCGCGCCGCCCAGGCCGAGATCGGCTTCGAGAGCATCGAGTACAACGAGCAGATCGGTAAGCTCTCGCTGATTGGTGCGGGTATGCGCTCCCACCCGGGTGTTTCGGCGCGCTTCTTCGCGGCGCTGTCCGAGGCCGGGATCAATATCAACATGATCTCCACTTCCGAGATCCGCATCTCCGTGGTGACCCACGCCGACCTGCTGGACGACGCCGTACGCGCCATCCACAAGGCGTTCGATCTCGACAGCGAGGACGAGGCGACGGTTTACGGCGGCACCGGCCGCTAGCGGCGGGCCCGCGGGCGACCCGCGGGCATGCGAAAAGGAAGCGGCAGTTTGCCGCTCCCTTTTCGCGTATCAGAGGGCCTGACTCGCCGGAGCCTCAGACCTGTTCCTTGGGGAGGTCCTCCCGGCGGACGGCGTAGTGGTGCCCTTCCGAATCGGTCTCCACTTCGAACCCGGCGAGATCGGTCTCCGAGGCCTGCTCGAAGTCGTCATGCCGGTGCACGACCGGCGCGGAGTAGTCACCGCGCGAGGCAGGGCCGAAAAGGAACCGCACCCAGGCCGACGGGTGCAGGTGCCGGCGCAGTGCAGCCTTCCTCAGTGCATATGCCATGTTTCCCACCCCCTCTCCTGCTGGCAGGAAAAGCGGAACAGCAGTGGCGCGGGGCGCCAGTCCCCTTATTTTACGCCCGACGCCGGCAAAAGGCGCCGTACGCGGGCGGCCGGCAGCTTAGCGCAGCGACTTGTCCGAGGGGTCCCGTGGAACGACGTAGGTGCTGCCGTCGGGGCGGTGCAGGGTTTCCCACTGCTGGGTTTCGGCCTGCCGCTGGGCCAGCAGTTCACGGTTCTGCGCCGTCATCTCGTGGCCGATCGAGGTGCGGCTGGCGGGGCCGAAAATGGCTCGAAGCTTACCGGTCCTCCGCATGAACCTTTCGGTGGCGCTTTCCCTGGCCATGGCTACCCTCTCCTCGTATCGGATGCACCATCAGTGTACGCTAATAATTAGTGCACTAACTATTTGAAGGAAGCCTGTGACCGAGACTGTTGCACCACCCGTATCCGCGGACGAGGACCTCCTGCTCGAACGGCAGCTCTGCTTCGCGCTGACGGTGGCCTCCCGCAGCGTGGTCGGCGCCTATAAACCGGTCCTCGACACGATGGGCCTTACCCATCCGCAGTACCTCGTCATGTTGTGCCTGTGGGAGTCCAGCCCGCGTTCCGTGCGCGATATCAGTGAGGCCCTGGCCCAGGAACCGGCCACCATCTCGCCCCTGCTGCGCCGGCTCGAGGCGGCGGGCTACATCACCAGGGAGCGGGCCGCTGGCAATGAGCGCAGCCTCGCGGTCGGGCTGACGCCCGAAGGGGCCGCCCTGCGGCAGCAGGCGACGGCGGTCCCGGGCACCATGATGGCCCTGCTCGGCCTTGACCGCGAACAGGTCGCGGAACTTCACGGAACCATGATGCGGCTGATCGCCGCCACCCGGTCCCCCGGCGCGGCACCCGGCGCGGCACCCGAGGCCGGTCACCAGGCCGGCAGCCCCGGGTCCCCGGAGGCCGTCCAGCGCTAGAATGGGGCTGATACCGAGGAGGCGTCCATGCGCAAAAACCTGATCCCCGCCGCGCTCGTCCTGATGCTGGCTGCCGGGCTCGCTGCCTGCGCGCCGGGCGGTGGTTCCGGCCCCGGATCCCCGACCGCGGCCACTTCCTCCGCCACCGCTTCCAGCGGCCCCGCGTCTCCCGGGGGTTCCCCGACGGCCGTCCCGGGGCAGGGTGATGCCGAGCTCGCGGTACTGTTCAAGGCCTCAGCGGAGGCGAAGGCGGTCAGCTATACCCTTCGGTGCCGCGGCGGCGAGGCCGCGGCCGGGAGCAAGCACCCAACGGCCGCCGCGGCGTGCGCCGCGCTGAAACAGGATCCGGCGATCCTGACTCCCGGACCCCGCCCCACGGACCGGGCCTGCACGCAGCAGTACGGCGGCCCGCAGACGGCCACGGTCACGGGAACGGTGGACGGCAAGACCGTGAAATCGGAGTTCAGCCGGACCGACGGCTGCGAGATTGAGTTCTGGAACGCGGCCAAGGATGTCCTGGGATCCAGCGGTGGAGCCTAAGCTGCAGCATCTTCCCCAGGACAGCTGGCAGGCCCGTGAAGCCGCGCACCAGCAACGCGTCCGGACCTACGCCGACCCCTACCTTGCCCGCAGGTCGGCCGGCCAGAAGCACCCGGTGGAAGACTTCCTCTTCACCTACTACACCCAGAAGCCCGGCCAGCTGCTCCGGTGGCATCCCGGCGTCGGCACCGTCCTGTCGGGGCCGGCGGCCGCGGAGCGGGCCGGCTGGAAGTACTACCGGACCGCCGACGCCGGCGAACGGGACGCGGCGGGGCTGGCGCCGGACACCGCGGCGGTGACAGTCGACGTCGAACGCTTCGTCACCGAGCGGCGCGACGCCGTGCAGTTTGCCGGCATCATCCTGGCCGGAACCGCCGCCCGGCCGGCGCAGTTCGGCTGTTTCGGCCTGCACGAGTGGGCCATGGTCTACCGGCAGGACAAGTTCGAGCTGCGGCACGAATACCTCACCCTGCGGCTCGGCGCCGAGCAGACGGACCGGGTGGTCGAGGACAACCGGATCCGCTGCTCGCACTTCGACGCCTTCCGGTTCTACACCCCGGACGCGGCACCGCTGAACGCCCTGCAGCCCAGCCGGGAAAACCAGCGGGCAATGGAACAGCCCGGGTGCCTGCACGCCAACATGGACCTGTACAAATGGGCGTACAAGCTCGCGCCGGCACTGCCCAGCGAGCTGGTGATGGACTGCTTCGAGCTCTCCTGGCGGATCCGTGCCATGGACATGCAGGCGTCCCCCTACGAGCTGAACGAGTGGGGCTATCCGCCGATCCGGATCGAGACGCCGGACGGCAAGGCCGAATATGTCGAACAGCAGCGGACCTTCGCGGCCGCTGCCCAGGAACTCCGCCACCGGCTGTTGAAGCAGCTTTCGCCGCTGCTGGACGCCGCCGCCGGCGTCCTCCCGCTGACCGCCGCCCAGGAAGGAAGCCCATGACCGACGCCACCGGGACCGCGCACGACGTTGACCTCACCATCCGCCTGACGGAAGCCCCCGGGGCCCCCGAATACAGCTTCCGGCTGGTCGCCGACGGCGGGATGCCCGCGGAGGCGTCCACGCTGCCGGATCCCGCCGCCGCGCTGGCGGCGCTCCGGGAGCACGGCGAGGAGGTGTTCTTTCCGCAGCCGGGGCCGCCCCGCTTGTGCACGCAGCAGTACGGCGGCCCGCAGGTGGCGGTGGTCACCGGACGTTATCTGGGCCGTTCCGTGCACTGCGAGTTCAGCCGCACCGACGGCTGCGAAATCGCCCGCTGGCGCGCCATGGCCCCGCTGCTGGGCGGCACGGCCGGAGGGACCGGGGCCAGCTGAGCCCTGCCGGGGACGGCGGACGCACGCCGCACGCCGCAGCAGGCGGAAAACGTAGCAGGCGCACGAAACGGCAATGGCCGGCGGGATGAACCGCCGGCCATTGCCGTTTTCGAATGCGCTACCGCCTAGCTGGCGTTGCTGCGCGCCTGGCCCGTGTCCCGGCTCACCGCCGGAGCGCCCGCTGCGGGGGCCACCGTGGCGGTGCCGGCCGGCGTCACGGAGACGCTGACGAAGGTCGGTTCGCTGGCACCGGCGAAGGTCACCCGGCCGATGTAGGAACCGGCCTCAAGTCCGGTCCACGACAGCGTGACCTTGCCGGCCTTGCCGTTGGTCAGCTTGAGCGGGTTCGGCGAGAGCGTCGCGTTGCCCACGTTCGCGCCGAGGATCGCCGCGTCAACCGAGGCCTTGCGGGCCTTGCCGTCCGGGCTGGAGTACAGGTTCGCGTAGATCGTGTACTTGCCCGCGGCCGGGTTGGGGATCGAGAGCGACTCGCTCGAGGAGGAGGTCGCAACCTGCTCGACGCCGCGCGGGGTCACAACCCACATGTCGAAGTCCGAATCCGGATCCGAGGACAGGACGGAGAACTTCGCCAGCGGCACGCCGGCCGGGACCTGGACGGACTTGACGAACGTCGAGGCGTCGGCGCGGCCCGTGAACGGACCGGGTACCAGTTCGACGGCGGAGGAGTCCGCCTTCGAGAGGCCGTCGAGGGTCATGTCGACGGGGCTGTTGGTGCCGGAGACGACGTCGATGTCACCGGAGCCGGTGCCCGACGTGGTGCTGAAGAAAACATCCTTCGAGGCAACCACGGACTGCGGACGGACCGAGATCGGCGAACTAACAGTCTTGCCGGCACCGGTCCAGCTCAGCTGGCCCATGGCGAACTTGCCGAGCGCGGCACCCTGGTTCTCAAAGGTGACCTTGAAGGTGCGCTTCTCGCCTGCGGCCTTGAAGTTCAGCGCTGCCGGGGCGACGCTGACCTTGATGCCCGGGACATTGACGCTGGCCTTGTAAACACCGGGGGTCAGTGCGGTCACCGTGCGGGTGACCTCGATCCGGCCGGTCAGGTTGCCCAGGGCGAAGGACGCGACGTTCATGTCCCGCGGCTTGGTGCTGGACGGCAGGCCCAGGTCCACGCCGGTGCCCTGGATGAACTTCAGGTAGTCCTCGACGTCGGCGTCGTAGACCAGTCCCGGGTCCACCATGCGGGCCGGGTCCACCTCGCCCGCGCCGGTGGCGTGGACGTCGGTGTCCTTGGACCCGTCGGCGAGCTTGACCTCGGAGGCGGTGGTCATCATGGCGGACTTCACCGTGGCAGGCGACCAGCCGGGGTTCTTGCCCAGGAGCAGGGCGCCGAAACCGGCGACGTGTGGGGAGGCCATGGAGGTGCCGGACATGAAGCCGAACTTGGCTCCGCCTTCACCGATCGGGGAAACGCCGGCCAGCACTGCCACGCCCGGTGCTGCGACGTCGGGCTTGAGCAGGTCCGAATCCGTGGCCAGCAGCGGTCCGCGGGAGGAGAATCCGGCGATCTGCGGCTGGGCCTCGAGCGGAAGCCCGGTGGTGTCCTTGTTGACCAGCGAGACCTTGATCGCCGGGTTGGCGGTGACCTTGGCCTTGATCGCCTCGGTGGCCGGCGGGTTCACGTGCACGGTCGGGACCGAGTGCTGGTCAGCGTCCAGCGAGGAGGCGCTCAGGTTCACGAGGATCATGCCGACGCCGCCGCCGCGCTTGACCTCGGCGCTCTTGGCGACGCGGTCGAAGACGCCGCGGTCACAGACGACGACCTTGCCGGCGACCTTCGCCGGGTCGAGGGTGTCCGGGCCACACAGGGCCGCGTTGGCGTCCCCGGCCTTGGCCGCCGCGTTGGCGGACAGCACGACGCCGGCGTCCTTGACTTCGCCGTTCATGATGCTGGCGCCGCGGAACTTGGTGCCGTCGGCGAACTCCACCGTGCCCTGGAGCTCCTGGGAGAAGGTGCTGGCAGCGACCGTGGTGACCCACGGTGCACCGTGGTTGACGGTGCTGGCGGTCGGGCCGGAGTTGCCGGCGGAGGCCGCGACGAAGATGCCGGTGGCGGCGGCGTTCAGGAACGCCACCGAGACCGGGTCGATCACGGAGGTCGCGGAACCGGAGATGGAGTAGTTCAGGACGTCGACGCCGTCCTCGATGGCCTGCTCCACGGCCGCGACCGAGGAGGAGCTGTAGCAGCCGCCGGTGTTGGGGTCGGTGTCTTCCCAGCAGACCTTGTAGACGGACAGCTTGGCGGCCGGGGCGATGCCGCTGGTCAGGCCGAAGCTGCGGCCGTCAACAAAGGTTTCCACGTTGGCGTTGCCGGCTGCGGTGCTGGCGGTGTGGGTGCCGTGGCTGGCCACGTCGACCGGGGAGAGCTGCTCGAGCGGGGAGCGGTCGCCGGCCGGGACGTAGCGCAGGAAGTCGTCGGCGAAGTAGTGCGCGCTCAGGACTTTGGAGTTGCAGGCGGAGCCGTCGAAGGACGCGCCGGTGCCGGTGCCCTTCTGGCACTCGCCGATGAACGTCTCGCCGTCGGCCTTGAGCATGGCGATCTTGCCGTCCGCCGTGCGGTAGGGCACGCCGACGACGGGAGCGCCGACCAGCGGCTTGACCTCGGAGCCGGCGAAGAAGGCGCTGTCGGGGGTGTAGCCGGTGTCGATGACACCGACGACGACGCCCTTGCCGGCGCCGTCCTGGCCGCCGAACTTGGTGTTCCAGGTGCCGTTGGGGCCGCTGAGCTTCAGGAAGTCAGTGCTGGAGTAGTCGGGCGCGTTCTCCGTGTCCGGGGCGACGGTCAGGACGTTGGGGTCCTTGGCGAGCTTGATGGCCTGGGCGGTGGTCAGTTCGGCGCTGAAGCCGTTGACAGCTGCCGTGAACTGGCGCTGGATCTTGACGTCCTGCTTGCCCGCCACCGCTGACTGCTTCTGCTCCAGGTGCGCGCGGTACTTCTTGACTTCGGCCTTGTTGGCGTCGAGCTTCTTGCCCTTGGCGGGCTTGGTGGCCGGCAGCCCGGCCGTCGTGCCCTCGTAGGTCGCCGCGGGCTTCTCGGCGAGGAGGACGATGTAGCGGCCGTCCGGGTAGCTGGCCGGGTCAAGGCTCTTCTGTGCGGCTTCCGCGACGGCGGAGCCCTGGGCCGGCGCCGCGGTGGCGGGCGCGATGGCGACTGTTGAAAGGAGAACCGGCAAGCCCAGGGTCAGTGCCGCGGCCCTCCGGAGTCCCCCGCTTCGAAGGAAGCTCTTTCCTGGTGATTTCACGAGTGTTTTGAACCTTTCAGAAGGAACGGTCCCGGCGCCTTTGCCGGGGACGGCGGTCTGGATCAGGTACGGGATCAGGAGTCGTCTCTCGCGCCCGGCGGATACCAGCCGATTCATACAGTACAGACTGAGAGACGAATATGACATAGACCACTGTGCCCAAATCAAAAGTGGTCATATTCCGCGACAAATCCCGTCACTGCGGGCATGGCAAAGCCGGGGCGGCTGGTCCCGCCCCGGCTTGGCTGCCGTCTGTACGGTCCGCGCGGGCGCGGCCCGTTACCGGTCGTGTTGTCGCCCGCCGGCCGGCCGGGCGTCCCGCCTATTGGCGGGGAGTCCGGACCACCTCGCTGATCCAGGCTTTCGTCTTTTCATCCAGGGGTCCGGCCACCTTCGTGGACCTGGCTGCCCGGTCCGCCCGGATCTTCTGGAACACCATCCGGCCCAGCCCGGCGAACACCGCGGCGGCCATGACGGGAAGCAGTACTGATTTCGGTTTCTCAGCCATGCGCACATCCTACTGAGCGCACCGGGCCGAGGCCATAGCCGGCTTTGGCCCGGTGCGGAAGGCCCCGGGGTCACGAAGACGGCAGGAACCACCGCGCCCGGTAGAATGGGCTTGCAAGCTCGCGGAGCGCCCGCATCACGCTGTCCACCACAGCGGATCGGCGTGAGACGGCACCACTCCGCTGCGCCCTTACCCAATGCTCACGCACAGGAGTTGCCGGATGCCCCGGATCGTTGTCGACGTCATGCCCAAGCCCGAGATTCTCGACCCGCAGGGGAAGGCCATCGTGGGTGCGCTGCCCCGCCTGGGCTTCACCGCTTTCAGCTCTGTCCGCCAGGGCAAGCGCTTCGAACTGACCGTCGACGGCGAGGTGACCGAGGAGATCCTGGCCCAGGCCCGTGATGCCGCGGCGACCCTGCTGTCGAACCCGGTGATCGAGGATGTCGTCAACGTCGAGGTCGTCGAGGCCTGAGATGACTGAACTCCCCCTGATCGGCGAGGCGGTCGCCGTCGCCGCCCACCCGCAACTCGCGGGCGCCAAAATCGGTGTCGTGACCTTCCCCGGCACCCTCGATGACCGCGACGCCGCCCGCGCCGTGCGCCTGGCCGGGGCCACCCCGGTGGCGCTCTGGCACGCGGACACCACCCTGGGCGACGTTGACGCCGTCATCATCCCCGGCGGGTTCTCCTACGGCGACTACCTCCGCGCCGGCGCCATCTCCCGCTTCGCACCGCTGATGGCCAAGGTCATTGATGCCGCCAACTCGGAGGCCAAACTGCCGGTCCTCGGCATTTGCAACGGCTTCCAGATCCTCACCGAGTCGCACCTCCTGCCCGGCTCGATGATCAAGAACGACCACCTGAAGTTCCTCTGCCGTGACCAGGTCCTGCGGGTCGAGAACAACACGACCGACTGGACCGGCGACTACGCCGTCGGGCAGGAAATCACCGTGCCGCTGAAGAACCAGGACGGCCAGTACATCGCGGACGAGAAGACCTTGGACGCCCTGGAGGCGGAGGGCCGGGTCGTGTTCCGCTACGTCGGCTGGAACCCGAACGGATCCCGCCGCGACATCGCCGGCATCTCCAACGCCGCCGGGAACGTCGTCGGCCTCATGCCGCACCCCGAGCACGCCGTCGAGGCCGGGTTCGGCCCCCAGGCAGGCTCCGGCACCGAGGGCCTCGGCTTCTTCACCTCTGTCCTGAACAAGATCGTGGGAGACAACAAATGACGGAGACACCGGCAGTGGCGAGGCCCGCGGAGACCGCCAAGAAGTTCAACATCGACACCGTGGAGCATGCGGCCAAGACCCCCGACACCGAACTGCCCTGGGCCGAGCTGGGCCTGAAGCAGAACGAGTTCGACGAGGTCGTCAGGGTCCTGGGCCGGCGCCCGACCGGCGCCGAGCTGGCCATGTACTCGGTGATGTGGAGCGAGCACTGCTCCTACAAGTCCTCGAAGAACCACCTGCGCCAGTTCGGCGAAAAGGTGACCGAGGAAATGAAGAAGGACATGCTCGTGGGCATCGGCGAGAACGCCGGCGTCACCAACCTGGGCGACGGCTGGGCCGTGACGTTCAAGATCGAGTCCCACAACTCGCCGTCGTTCGTGGAGCCCTACCAGGGTGCCGCGACCGGCATCGGCGGGATCGTCCGCGACATCATTTCGATGGGCGCCCGGCCGGTAGCGGTCATGGATCCGCTCCGTTTCGGCGAGATCGACCACCCCGACACTGCCCGCGTCATGCACGGCGCGGTGGCGGGCATCGGCGGCTACGGCAACTCGCTGGGCCTGCCGAACATCGGCGGCGAGATGGTCTTCGACTCCGTCTACCAGGGCAACCCGCTGGTCAACGCCCTCGCCGTCGGCGTCATGCGCCACGAGGACATCCGCCTCGCCAACGCGTCAGGCAAGGGCAACAAGGTCGTGCTGTTCGGTGCCCGGACCGGCGGCGACGGCATCGGCGGCGCCTCCGTGCTGGCCTCCGAGTCCTTCGACAGCACCAAGCCTTCCAAGCGCCCCGCCGTCCAGGTGGGCGACCCCTTCGCCGAGAAGGTCTTGATCGAGTGCTGCCTGGAGCTCTTCAAGGGCTCCCTGGTCGAGGGCATCCAGGACCTCGGCGCCGCGGGCATCTCCTGCGCCACCTCCGAACTGGCCTCCAACGGCGACGGCGGGATGCAGGTGGAGCTGACCTCCGTGCTGCTGCGCGACCCGACCCTGACCCCGGGCGAGATCCTGATGTCCGAGTCGCAGGAACGCATGATGGCCGTGGTCACCCCGGAGAACATCGCCGCGTTCGAGGCGGTCATGGACAAGTGGGCCGTGGAGTACTCCTGGCTGGGTGAGGTCACCGACACGGGCCGCCTCATCATCACCTGGGACGGCGAAGTGATTGTCGACGTCGACCCGCGCACCGTCGCCCACGACGGCCCCGTGTACGACCGCCCGTACGCCCGGCCGGAGTGGCAGGACGCCGTCCAGGCTGACGCCTTCACCGGCTCCGTCCAGGACGCCGGCCGTCCCGCGGCCCCGGCGGAACTGGCCGCCGCGGTCACCGAGCTCGTCGCCTCGCCGAACATGTGCTCCAAGTCCTGGATCACCGACCAGTACGACAGGTACGTCGGCGGCAACACCGCCATGGCGTTCCCGGACGACGCCGGCGTGGTCCGCGTGGATGAGGAAACCGGCCTGGGCGTGGCCCTGGCTACCGACGCCAACGGCCGCTACACCTACCTGGACCCGTACCACGGCGCGCAGCTGGCCCTGGCCGAGGCGTACCGCAACGTCGCCACCGCCGGCGCCGTGCCGATGGCCGTCAGCGACTGCCTGAACTTCGGCTCGCCGGAGGACCCGGACGTCATGTGGCAGCTCGCCGAGGCCATCCGCGGCCTGTCCGACGCCTGCATGGAACTCGGCATCCCGGTCACCGGCGGCAACGTCTCGCTTTACAACCAGACCGGCAGCACGCCGATCCACCCCTCTCCCGTGGTGGCGGTGCTGGGCAAGCTGGACGACGTCGCACGCCGCACGCCCTCGGGCTGGCGCGAGGACGGCCAGGCGATCTACCTGCTGGGCACGACGGCGGCGGAACTGGACGGCTCCGAGTGGTCCAAGCTGCGCGGACACCTCGGCGGCCTGCCGCCCACGGTTGACCTCGCCGCCGAACGCGAGCTCGGCGAAATCCTGATCAACGCCTCCCGCGACGGCATGGTGGACTCCGCGCACGACCTGTCCGAGGGCGGCCTCGCGGCGGCCCTGGTGGAGTCGGCCCTGCGCTACGGCGTGGGCGCCCGGATCTCGCTGCAGGACGTCCTGGACCGCGACGGCGTGGACCTGTTCACCGCGCTCTTCTCCGAGTCCCAGGCCCGCGCCATCGTGGCCGTGCCCCGCTCCGAGGAGATCCGGTTCAAGGACATGTGCACCGCCCGCGGCTTCGCGCACGTCCGGATCGGCGTCGTCGACGCCGAGAGCGGGGTGCTGGAGATCAACGGCGTCGAGACCCTGAGCCTGGACGCACTCCGCGAAGCCCACGAGGGGACGCTGCCGAAGTACTTCGGCTAGCCCACCCCGGCGGTTTAAGCGCGAACGGACACTTGAGGCCCTTTGAGAAGGGCTCCAAGTGTCCGTTCGCGCTTTAAGGCGGGTCAGTCGTCACTGCGGAGTTCGCGCTGGCGGGCGCTGAGCAGTTCGAGTTCTGGGCGCGCGGCCACGAAACGTTCGACGGCGGACAGCACCTCCACCAGGTGCGCCCGGTCCGCCGCGACCATCCCGGCGCCGATCACTGTGCGGCGGTACTGGTCGTGGTATTCCGCCTCGGTGACGGACACCTCGAAGCGCCGTTTGAGCTCGGCCAGCACCGGGCGGACCACGGAGCGCTTCTCCTTCAGGCTGTGCACGTCGCCGAGGAGGACATCGAATTCAATCCAGCCGATCCACATGACTGAATCTTCCCACCGATCGGTGCGGCGGGCGGCCTAGATCGTGAGCTCGCCCATCCGGTCCCAGCCTTCGCCGTCGAGCTGGCGGCTGATGATCCGCGGGGTTTCCGCCAGCGCCTGCGGCATGTCGGCCATGGCCTGCTTGAAGTGGGCGCTGTTGACGTGGTCCCCGGCGGCGTCGTCCTTGAAGGCCTCGACCAGCACGAACTCATTGGGGTCCTCGACGCTGCGGGACCAGTCGAACCACAGGTTGCCCGGCTCCTGCCGGGTGGCCTGCGTGAAGTTCTCGACCAGGCCGAGCCAGCGCTCGGACCAGTCGGGCTTGACCTTGAATTTAACGACGATGAAGATCACGGCTGTGCCTTTCGGTTCGGGTGAGGTCTTCCATTCTTGCAGTCGGCGGCGGCGCTCAGCAGGCCGCGATGGCCGCCCGGGCCCGCTCCTGCTGCTGCGGGGTGCCCACCCGCTCGGCCCACTGCTCGGCGAGCTGGAACTCCACCATGGCTTCGGCGCAGCGGCCCGCCTCGTGGAGGGTCCAGCCCAGGTTGTTGTGCAGGGCGACCATCCACCGCCGGGTCCGGGCGTCGTGGACCGTGGAGGCGTATTCCAGGGCGCTGCGCGTCCAGGGCTCCGTGTGGGCGGTGTCGGCGATCGCGAGCATGTGCAGGGCGTCCACGGCCAGGAACTCCTCGCCCAGATGGTCGGCGAGTTCGGCGGCCTGCTCAAAGAGCGGGACCGCCATCTCGGCGTGGCCGCCGGAATTCAGCACCCGGCCGCGTTCCAGCAGGACCCGGACGGCCACCGTGGGCTCGTCGGCGTCAATACCGTCCAGCAGCGCATCGGCTTCCTCGTGGCGGCCCTGGAGCCCGATGGCCCGGCCCAGCTGGGTGGCCAGCTCGGCCCGTTCGTCGTCGTCGTAGCCCGGGTCCGCGAGCGCCGCGCGGAAGCGGGACTCCGAAAGGGCGGGATCATCGAAGTTCCACAAACGGTCAAGGGTCTCTTGGTTCAGCATTCACCTGCTCCTGCTCAGTTAACCTGCGGTCAGTTCCCGTGCACTCCTAAGGTATCGGGAAGTGATGTACCTTTGGGCCGCCCTGGCCACGGCTCCGCCGGCCGCGTAAAACCAGTTGGCGTGGCGGCTGAAGGCGGTAATGGTAAAGCTCACGGCACCGGCGGCGTCGATCGAAACTTCAAAGGCTTCCTCGCCGCGCTCCGGGTGCCCCGGCAGCGTCCCGTAGCCGAACCCGGCCGACTGCGGGGCGTTCCCGGGCAGCGGCCGGCGGACCCACACGACTTCGCAGGGCGCATTGATGCGGAAGGGCCCGACGCCGAACCCGCTGATGATCCGCGTCCCGGGCAGCACAGAATCGGTCTCGGTCCGGACCCGGAGCCCGGACCTGCGCTGGATCTGCCAGCTGAGGACACCCTCGGCGACGCGGCGGTAGGTTTCGATGCCGTCGCCCAGGTGGGCGCGGACCTGGATCCGTTGGAAGCCTGACGGCCACAGGCCGTGCTCCGTGGCGCCAATTCCGGGATAGTTCAGTTCGCCGCCGGCGATCCGGGACGTCACGGCCGCGGCTCCGGGCGGGCCAGCCGCGCCCAGCCCAGCTGCACCTGCTGGCGGCGGGTCAGGGTGGCGACAACGAGGTCGTAGGAGTCCTCCACGAGGTCGCGGATCATCGCGTCCGGGAGCTCACCGTCCAGCCGCACGCCGTTCCAGTGCTTCTTGTTCAGGTGCCAGGCGCCCGTGATCTCGGGATGGGCCGCACGCAGTTGCTCGGCGAGGGCCGGTTCGCATTTCAGGCTGACCGAAAAGTCCTGGGCGTCCATGGCCGACAGCGCGAACATCTTCGCGTCGTGCCGGGAGCCGCCGGGCACCGCGGCACGCACTTTGAAGACCGCGGTTTCGGGACCGAACGGGTAGTCCTCGTAGGCCCCCGGAAAGGCCAGGCATAGCCCGCGGAGCGCTGCTGGATCCATGCTCCCAGCCTAGCCGGACGGCCGGCGACGCACTGCGGCGGTTCAGAGCCCGAGCCGCGGCGCTTCCTGGGCGGGGCAGGCGTTCATGACCACGTCCAGTCCGGCAGCCTTGGCCCGCGCGGCGGCGGCCTCGTCGATCACGCCCAGCTGAAGCCAGACGGCTTTCGCGCCGGCGGCGATGGCCTGGTCCACCACCGGGCCGACCTTGTGGGAATTCACGAAGCAGTCGACGACGTCGAGCGGTTGCTTGGACGCCGGAATGTCCGCCAGTTTCGTGTACCCGGCCTCGCCGTGGACGGTGTCCCCGGGCAGGTTGACCGGGATGATGTCCATGCCGAGCCGGTCGCGGATGTAGAGGGACGTGTCGTAGGCGGCGCGCCATTCATTGGTAGTCAGGCCGACGACGGCCCACCGTCCCTTGGTGCGCAGGAGCCGCTCAATGACTTCGGGATCGTTGACGTGCGTCATGTGCACAGCCTACGTGCCGCCGTCGCGCGCCCGGACCCCGGCGGGAGGCGGAACCCTGCCCCGTCGAACATTCGGATGGCCGACCGCGCGACGGGGCGACGTGTCCGAATATTACGCGTCAGATTTGGGCGAATCCGGCCTTTCGGTTTTAGTGGTTAATGACCATCCCGAGCGGCTGAGAGACCTGGATCGATGAAGCCGCAGCAACCCTGGTCGTCGGATCTCCTCCCGGGAGACCGACGATAGCAAGGTAGCGAGCCACGGGAACGGCCGGATTGACCACCCGGACCGGAGGCTCGTTCCGTAGGGTGCTACTGCCAGGACCGATGGAGTAACCCTATGACTGCTGTCCTGTCCAAAGCCCCCCGGGCCACGACGGATTCATCCGCCGCCCACACCTCCGCCCTGCCGGTGTCCTTCCGCGGCCTGCGCCGCACGTTCGGCGCCGGAGCCGAAGCCCACACCGTGCTGCGCGACGTGAGCTTCGACGTCCGCGCCGGCGAAGTCCTGGCCATCCTCGGCGCCTCCGGCTGCGGCAAATCCACCCTGCTCCGGGCCGCCGCGGGCCTGGACGCGCCCAGCGCCGGAAACGTCCAGATCGACGGAACCGACGTCCGGGGCGTGGACCCGCGCTGCGCCTTCGCCTTTCAGGAACCGCGTCTGCTGCCGTGGCACACCCTGCAGGCCAACATCGCCATCGGGCTGCCGCCGGGGCTCAGCGCCCGCGACGGCAAAGCCAAGGTAGCCCGGCTCCTGGACCTCGTCGGCCTGCAGGACTTCGCCAAGCACCGGCCGCGCGAGGTCTCCGGCGGCATGGCCCAGCGCGCTTCCCTGGCCCGCGCCTTGGCCCGCAACCCCGGCGTGCTGCTGCTCGACGAGCCGTTCGGGGCACTCGATGCCCTGACCCGGGTCAAGATGCAGGACCTGCTGCTGGAGGTCCACCGGGCGGAGCCGACCACAGTGCTGCTCGTGACCCACGACGTCGACGAGGCGCTCCAGCTGGCCGACCGCATCATCGTCCTCGGCAAAGAATCCGCCCCGGAGGTCGGCGGCCCGGGCGCTGCAACCGAAGCAGAAGCCGCGGGTGCCACGATTGTGCGCAGTGTCGTCGTCCCCGGCGAACGTCCCCGCGACCGGGCCTCGGCCGAGCTGGCCCGAATGCGGGCCTCGCTGCTGGCCAGCCTCGGCGTCGACGGCCACTAGCCCCTCCCCGGCTCACCTCCGGACCCGCCGGGCTCTGCACACGCCGCTGCCCGGTCGGCACCCGCCGCCCGGCCCGGCCGCTGCATCCCGGACACCCCGTTCTTCCTGATCATCCGCACCGTTCGCACGTTTCCCTAAGGACCCACCATGCCTTTCGCCCGCACCGCTACCCGCACCACCACCCGCCGCTCCCTGCTCACGGCCGCCGCCGTTTCCGCCGCCCTGGTCCTCACGGGCTGCGTCGCCGGTGAGGGATCGGGCAAGCCCGCCGCAGCCGGCACCGCCGGCGCCGCGGGCGGTGCCACGCTGAACATCGACTTCGCCACGTACAACCCGCTGAGCCTCGTGATCAAGAAGAAGGGCTGGCTGGAGACGGCGCTGAAGGACCAGGGCGTCACCGTCAACTGGGTCCAGTCCGCCGGGTCCAACAAGGCCAACGAAGCGCTCCGTTCCGGCGCCGTCGACGTCGGATCCACCGCCGGTTCCGCCGCGCTGCTGGCCAAGGCCAACGGCTCGCCGATCAAGACCATCGATATCTTCTCCCAGCCCGAGTGGGCCGCCCTGGTCACCAAGCCGGACTCCGGCATCACCAAAGTGGCGGACCTGAAGGGCAAGTCCGTGGCCGCCACCAAGGGCACCGACCCGTACTTCTTCCTGCTGCAGTCCCTGTCCGAGGCCGGCCTCTCCGCAAAGGACGTCACGGTCCAGAATCTGCAGCACGCCGACGGCCGCACCGCGCTGGAAAACGGTTCCGTGGACGCGTGGTCCGGTCTGGACCCGATC
This sequence comes from Arthrobacter sp. Soil763, assembly GCF_001428365.1. Classification (GTDB taxonomy): domain Bacteria; phylum Actinomycetota; class Actinomycetes; order Actinomycetales; family Micrococcaceae; genus Arthrobacter. Next base: position 193,113 of record NZ_LMSH01000001.1, read on the forward strand.
ATGGCCGGGGCGGAGCAGAAGGGCGCCAAGCTGTTCTACCGCAACCTCTCCTTCAACACCTACGGCTTCCTCAACGCGACCGAGTCGTTCCTGAAGGACAAGCCGGCGCAGGCCCAGGCCGTCGTCAATGCCTACGAGAAGGCCCGCGCCTGGGCCGCCGCGAACCCGGACGAGACCGCCCGGATCCTGGCCGATGCCGCCGGGCTGGACCTGGCCGTCGCCAAGACCGTGGTGCTGCAGCGCAGCAACCTCGACGTCGACCCGGCACCGGGCGAAGCCCAGCGCAAGGTCCTCGCCAAGATCGGTCCGAGCTTTGTGGAGACCGGGGATGTGGCGAGCCAGAAGCAGATCGACGACGCCGTCGCTTCCCTTCTCGATGACTCGCTGGTGAAGAAGGCGGACGCCTCCGCCATCAAGGATTCCTGATGCCCCGCCTCGGAAATACCTTGCCCACCGGCACCAGTGTTGCGGACGGACGCGCTGCAGCCGTCCCCGCAACTCCAGCAGGCGCCGCCCGGCCGGACTCGCCCGTTACGGGCGGGCCCGGAACCCCGGCGAACGGATGGTCCCCCGCCGGGATCCTGTCCCACGGCTGGGCGCGCCTGCTCCTTGGACTGATCCTGCCCGCTGCCGTGCTGGCAGCCTGGCAGCTGTCCACCGCTGCCGGACTGTTCAGCGTGGTCCAGCTCCCGCCCCCGGCGATGGTGCTGGACGCCGGACTCGATCTGATCCAGCGCGGCCAGCTTGGCCAGCACATCGCCATCTCCACCCAGCGCGTGCTGATCGGCTTCGCGGCCGGTGCCGCCCTGGGCCTGGTGCTCGGGTCACTGGTAGGGCTGTCCCGGGTGGCCGACGCGCTGCTGGCGCCGACGATCGGTGCCCTGCGCGCCGTCCCGTCCCTGGCCTGGGTGCCGCTGCTGATCCTCTGGATGAAGATCGGCGAGGACTCCAAGGTCACCCTGATCCTGATCGGTGCGTTCTTCCCGGTCTTCACCACGGTCTCCCTGGCCCTGCGCCATGTGGACCGGAACCTGGTCGAGGCCGCCCGCGCCTTCGGCCTCAAGGGCGTGAAACTGCTGACCACGGTCCAGCTCCCGGCCGTCGTGCCTGCGGTCTTCTCCGGGCTCCGGCTGGCCCTGGCCCAGGCGTGGCTGTTCCTGGTGGCCGCGGAACTGATCGCCTCCTCGATGGGCCTGGGCTTCCTGCTCACGGACTCGCAGAACAACGGCCGCACGGACCGGCTCCTGCTCGCCATCGTGCTGCTCGCCGTGATCGGCAAAATCACCGATGCCCTGCTGGGCCTGGCGGAAAAGTGGGCGGTGAAACGATGGGCGTGACACTGCCTGAGACCGTGACGCCGGCCCCGCTGAAGAATGCCCCGGATACAGACGCCGAACGCATCGCGTTCTGGGAAGAGGCCGCCCTGCGGCTGGACTGGCAGGACCCGCCGGGCGGATCGTCCGGCGCCCGCAAACCCTGGCGCACCGCACACCGCCTCGTTCCGGCGGATCCGCAGGCCGGCACGGGACCGGAGATCAGCTGGTTCGACGGCGGAAAGCTCAACGTCGCCTACAACTGCGTCGACCGCCATGTAGCGGCGGGACGCGGGGACAAGGTGGCGCTGCACTTCGAGGGCGAACCGGGCGACCGCCGCACCATCACCTACGCGCAGCTGCAGCGAGAGGTCGCAAAGGCCGCCAATGCCCTGCTGGACCTCGGCATCGGCAAGGGCGACCGGGTGGTCATCTACCTGCCCGTGATCCCCGAAACCGTGGTCATCACCCTCGCCGTGGCGCGGATCGGCGCGGTCCACTCGCTTGTGTTCGGCGGGTTCTCCGCCGAGGCGCTGAAGTTCCGGGTCGAGGACACCGGCGCCAAGCTGCTGGTGACCACCGACGGGCAGTTCCGCCGCGGCACCGCGGTCCCGGTGAAGGCCAACGCCGACGCCGCCGTCGCCGGGGACAACGCGGTCGAGCACGTGCTTGTGGTCAACCGCACCACCGCGCCCGAAGACCTGGACAGCGTCCCGATGGCGCCGGGCCGCGACGTGTGGTGGCACGACGCCGTCGGGCGGGCCTCCGACGTCCACGACGCCGAGGCGTTCGACGCCGAGACGCCGCTGTTCATCATGTACACCTCCGGAACCACCGGGAAGCCCAAGGGCCTGGTCCACACCTCCGGCGGCTACCTGACGCAGGCGTCCTGGAGCTTCGAGCATCTCTTCAGCCACCCGGACCCGGACCTGCGCGAGCACGACGTCCACTGGTGCACCGCGGACCTGGCCTGGGTCACCGCCCACACCTACGAGCTCTACGGACCGCTCTCCAACGGCGCCACCCAGGTGATCTTCGAGGGCACGCCGAACACCCCGCATCCGGGCCGGCACTTCGAAATCATCGAACGCTACCGGGTCACGCAGTACTACACCGCGCCCACCTTGGTCCGGTCGCTGATGGGCTGGTTCCCGGACGGCGTCCCCGCCGACTACGACCTGTCGTCCATCCGCCTGCTCGGCACCGTCGGCGAGGCCGTCAATCCCGAGGCCTGGCGCTGGCTCCGGGACAACGTGGGCGGCGGCACCGCCCCGGTGGTGGACACCTGGTGGCAGTCCGAGACCGGCGCCACGATCCTCTCCCCCGCCCCGACCGACACCGCGTTCAAGCCCGGCTGCGCCGCCCGGCCGCTGCCCGGCGTCGGCGCCCGGATCGTGGACGAGGCCGGCGCCCCGGTTCCGCCCGGCGTGCAGGGTTTCATCGTGGTGGACGCTCCGGGCCCGGCGATCGCCCGGACGGTTTGGGGCAACCCGCAGCGCTACTACGACTCGTACTGGCGCCAGTACGCGGAGCAGGGCTGGTTCCTTGCCGGCGACGGCGCCAAGTACGACGACGACGGCGACATCTGGATCCTGGGGCGGGTCGACGACACCCTCAACGTCTCCGGGCACCTGCTCTCGACGATCGAGATCGAATCCGCCCTCGTCTCGCACCCGGACGTGGTGGAGGCCGGCGTCTGCCCGGTCGCCGACCCGAAGACCGGCCACGCGATCGTCGCGTTCGTGGTTCCCACCCGCCCCCTACCCTCGCAAGCTCGGGCAGGGAACCCTGCGGGCGTGGGCCCAAACTCATTTGCTGAGGAACTGCGGAACCACGTCGCGAAGGCGATAGGGCCGATCGCGAAGCCGCGCGACGTCGTCGTCGTTCCTGATGTGCCGAAGACCCGCAGCGGCAAGATCATGCGACGGCTGCTGACGCAGCTGTTCGAGGGCAGCGACCTCGGCGACACCACCTCCCTGCAGAACGAGCCCTCCATCGCCGGCATCCAAACCGTCCTGCGTGAACGCAACACCACCGAAACACCCCAGAAGTAAGGAACCCCCATGACTGACATCAGCAGCGTCGCCCGTCTTTCCGAACCGCTCAAGTTCGCCTACTGGGTCCCCAACGTCTCCGGCGGCCTCGTGGTCTCCACCATCGAACAGCGCACCGGCTGGGACTTCGACTACAACAAGAAGCTGGCCCGGATCGCGGAGGACTCCGGCTTCGAGTACGCCCTGACCCAGACCCGCTACGCGGCCTCCTACGGCGCGGACAAGCAGCACGAGGCCACCTCGTTCAGCCTCGGCCTGCTGGCCGCGACCGAGCGGCTGAAGGTCATCGCCGCCGTCCACCCCGGCATGTGGCACCCCGGCGTGCTGGCGAAGTACCTGATCACCGCGGACCACATCTCCAACGGCCGCGCCGCCGTAAACATCGTCTCCGGCTGGCTCAAGGCAGAGTTCGAAAACTTCGGCCTCGAATGGCTCGAACACGACGAGCGGTACGTCCGCACCGAGGAGTTCATCCGGGTGCTCCGCGGCCTGCTGACCGAGAAGAACTTCAGCCAGTCCGGCAAGTACTACAACATCAACGACTTCACCCTGCAGCCGGCCCCCGTGGACGTTCCGGGCCGGGCGCACCCGGAGATCTTCTTTGGCGGGAACTCCACCGCCGCGCAGGCCACGGCCGGCCGGGTCGCGGACTGGTACTTCTCCAACGGCAAGGACCTTGACGGCTTCAAGGAGAACATCGCCGGCGTCGTGGCCTCCGCATCCGAGGCCGGACGCGGCACCGGTGGCGCGCTGGCGTCGCCCCGATTCGGCCTGAACGGCTTCGTCATCGCCCGGGACTCCGAGAAGGAGGCCCGCGAGACCCTCCGCGAGATCGTCGCGAAGGCCCACAAACCCGCCGTCGAAGGCTTCCGCGACGCCGTCCAGGAGGCCGGCGCGTCCACCAAGGACGGCAAGGGCATGTGGGCCGACTCCAGTTTCGAGGACCTGATCCAGTACAACGACGGCTTCAAGACCCAGCTCATCGGCACCCCGGAGCAGATCGCGGAACGGATCGTCGAATACAAGAAGATCGGCGTGAACCTGCTCCTGACCTGCTACCTGCACTTCCAGGAGGAGGTGGCAGCGTTCGGCAAGGACGTCCTGCCGATCGTGCGCGAACTCGAGGCCGACCTCGCCCGCAAGCACGGCACCGAACTGGACCTGTCCGCCACCCCTGCCACCAAGATTGAGGTAAACGCATAATGGCCGACCGTACCTTCGGGTTCCGCACCCGCGCCCTGCATGCCGGGGGCACCCCCGACGCCGAGCACGGCGCCCGTGCGGTGCCGATCTACCAAACCACCTCGTTCGTGTTCAAGGACACCCAGGACGCGGCCAATCTCTTCGCCCTGCAGAAGTACGGCAACATCTACTCCCGGATCGGCAACCCCACGGTCGCCGCGTTCGAGGAGCGCGTCGCGTCCCTCGACGGCGGCATCGGCGCGGTCGCCGCCTCCTCCGGCATGGCCGCGGAGTTCGTCACCTTCGCCGCGCTCACCCAGGCCGGCGACCACCTCGTGGCCTCCTCCCAGCTGTACGGCGGCACCGTGACCCAGCTGGACGTCACGCTGCGCCGCTTCGGGGTGGACACAACCTTCGTGCCCGGCACCGACCCGGCGGACTACGCCGCCGCCATCCGCGAGAACACCAAGGCGATCTTCGTCGAGGTGGTGGCCAACCCCTCCTCCGAGGTCCAGGACCTCGCCGGGCTGGCGAAGGTGGCGCACGAAGCCGGCATCCCGCTCGTCGTCGACGCCACCCTGAGCACCCCGTACCTGGTGCGGCCGATCGAGCACGGCGCGGACATCGTGATCCACTCCGCCACCAAGTTCCTGGGCGGGCACGGCACCACCCTCGGCGGCGTCGTCGTCGAAAGCGGGCGCTTCAACTGGGGCAACGGCAAGTTCCCCACCATGACCGAACCGGTGGCCTCCTACGGCAACGTCTCCTGGTGGGGGAACTTCGGCGAGTACGGTTTCCTCACCAAGCTGCGCTGCGAGCAGCTGCGCGACATCGGGCCGGCGCTCTCGCCGCAGTCCGCGTTCCAGCTGCTGCAGGGCGTCGAGACGCTCCCGCAGCGGCTCGACGAGCACCTAAAGAACGCCCAGGCCGTGGCCGAGTGGCTCGAAGCCGACGAGCGGGTGGCGTACGTGAACTACTCGGGCCTGCCCTCGCACCCGCATTTCGAGCGGGCCCGCAGGTACCTGCCGCTGGGACCGGGCTCGGTGTTCTCCTTCGGCGTGAAGGGCGGCCGGGCCGCGGGCCAGAAGTTCATTGAGTCCCTGCAGCTGGCCTCACACCTGGCCAACGTCGGCGACTCCCGGACCCTGGTGATCCACCCCGGCTCAACCACGCACCAGCAGCTGAGCCCCGAACAGCTCGAATCCGCGGGAGTGCCCGAAGACCTGGTCCGGATCTCGGTGGGCCTCGAGGACATCGAGGACATCCTCTGGGACCTGGACCAGGCCCTGGACGCGGCATCGGACATGACGGCCGACGGTGTATCCGCGGAAGCGGCGCATCGCGCCGCCGAGGAACGAGGCGGTGCAGTGACCGGCTCGGGGTCCCCGGAGGAGCTTGCGAGTCCGGGGGAAGCCGGGAACGCTAAGCCGCGTGCGGATGCATTGTCGGCCGCAGCGTGCACGATTGGAGCGAACTGATGACTGTAGATACCCGCACCTGGACCGGACCGTCCGCGCCGGAACGCCTGAACCTGTTGCGCCAGGCCAGGTCGATCGCCATCGTGGGTGCCTCGGACAAGCCGTCCCGGGCCAGCTACTTCGTGGCCACCTACCTGCAGTCCTCCACCCGCTACAAGGTGTACTTCGTGAACCCGGTGGTGAAGGAAATCCTGGGCGAACCCACGTACGCCTCGCTTGCCGACCTGCCGGAGAGCCCGGACATCGTCGATGTCTTCCGCAAACATGACGACCTGCCCGGGGTACTCGACGAGGCCATCGCCGCCGGCGCCAAGACCCTCTGGCTGCAGCTGGGTTCGTGGCACGAGGACGTCGCGAAGGAAGCCGAGGCGGCCGGGCTCGACGTCGTGATGGACCGCTGCGTCAAGATTGAGCATGCCCGTTTCCACGGCGGACTGCACCTGGCCGGCTTCGACACCGGAGTCATCTCCTCGAAACGGCAGGTCCTCGCCTAGGCGCCTTGGCGGAAGCCAGCCAGCCCGCACTTCGTTGCCGTTCGAAGTTTCACAACGGCAATGAACTGCGGGCTGGCTGGGTTAAACCGGCCTTAGGAGCCTGACGACGTCTTCGGAAGTTCCGGGATCGCGGGAACCGTAGGGAGCGGGCTGGTCGGGATGGCGCGGCCGTTCTGGCCCGGCAGGCCGGGGACCACGGGGCGCTTGTCCGGCGTCGGGAGCACCCCTCCGCGCCCGCCGGCCGGAGGCGTGACGGCCGGGGCGTGCTGCCGCGGCGCCGGGACGGTGGCCAGGGGCGACGGCGACGCCGGGACGGCCGCGGCGGGGGCAGTCGTCGAGGTTCCGGCCGGCACGGGCACCGGGGCGGCGGGAATGTCGGCGGGCGCGGTCCCGGCGGGTGCCGCGGGCGCCGGGGCAGGCTTTGCCGGCGTGAAGAGCACGGTGAAGGTGTGGCCCACGTTCTCGCGGAAGTCCGGGCTGGAGGCGGCCACGGCGCCGGCACCCAGGCTCATGGCACCGACGACGGCGCCGCCGATCAGGGCCATCCGGCGTTTGTGGCCGCGGCGGCGGTCGGCAAGGCTGGTGACATTGGCGGCAGCGGCCGGCGTTCCGGAGGCGGCCGGTGCGCCGGAGGCCAGCAGCGCGGCGAGGTCGGCCCGGGGCGCGGGCGCCTCGTCCGGGACGAGCGCCTGGAGGCCTTCCAGGGTGCTGCGCAGCTCGGTGGCTGCTTCGAGGCCGGAGTCACGGAGCATCGCCTGGATGCTGCCATCCTGCTGGGTGTTGCGCGTGCCGGTCATGATGCTGCGTGGTCCTTTTCGGTTACCAGTTCGCGCAGGGCAGTGAGCCCGCGCCGCTGAAGCTGTTTGATGGCACCCGGGGTCTTACCCATGATGCCGGCCACCTGTTCGATGGAGAGGTCCGCGACGATCCGCAGAACCAGGACTTCCCGTTGCTCCTCGTTGAGCAGGGACAGTGTGTGGGAGAGGCCGCCGAGCGAGCCGAGCGCCTCATCCTCGGCCGAGGCCGAATGCCGGGCGTCGTTCAGCGGGTCGTACTCAGCCAGGTGCGGCGTCCGTTCGGAGCGCCGGTGGTGGTCGACCAGCCTGGCGTGGGCGACTGAAAAAATGAAGGTCCGTAACCCCTTGTGGCCACCGGTGACGCCTGCCAGTTTCGGCAGTACATCGACGAAGACGTCCTGCGTCAGCGCCTCGGCGTCGTCAACGCCCTTGGCCCGGAAGTAGCCAAGTACCGCAGGGGAAATCACCGTGTAGACAGCGCTGAAACCGGAGGGGTCGCCAGCCAGGGCGGCTGACAACTCGTCATCGCTCAGCTGGTCTGCCAAGAGGCGTTCCTTCCGTTACTGCTAGGGGTGCGGCCCCCGATAGTCTAGCGGCCGCACCCCGTCACCTCCGAAGGGAGGCGTTTAGTGCTTACTTGTCGAGCTTCGGCAGCTCAACCGACGGGTCGGCCGGAACGGCGGGGACCGCCGGGGTGGCCGGAACGCCCTTGGCGGCCGGGACGGCCGGGGTCGCGACGGTTACGCCGGCGTGGGCCTTGGCTTCGGCAGCGCCCTTGGCGTTGGCGGCACCTTCGACGGAGGCGTCAACAGCGGCACCGTCCTTGTCGGCGGAGACGGAGCCCTCGGCGGTGCCTTCGGCGTCCTCGGTGGCTTCGACGTCGGCGTCGGCGTCGCCCTTGGCAGCGCCGTCAACGCTCGGGGCGGCCGGAACGGCCGGGGTGGCGGGAACAGCGGGCAGCTCCGTGGCCGGAACGGCGGGAACGGCCGGGGTGGCGGGCGTAGCCTGGTTCACTTCAGCCTGCTGGGTGCTGGAAACCTGGGCCGCGTTGGCCAGGCCGATGCCGGAGAAGCCTCCGACCGCCAGAATAGCGGCGCCGACAGCAATCTTGGTGGTCTTGCTAACACTCTTCATGAAAAACGTACATCCTTTGGTTGGTTGAAGGCTGGCCGGCGCCTGATGGGGGCAGGCGCCAGCCTGCACTTACATTCGGGTTCCAGTCGGCACCTGATGGGGGCAGGTGCCCGTCGGATCCTTCTTTCGAAGCGCGGGGCCTGATGGGGCAGGCACCCGACGGATCTTTCCCTGTAAGGCCGTCCGTCCGTGGTGGGGGGACCAGGCTCCGGGCGGCGCTTACAAAGGAGTAATCGCCGGGACGTCCCGAAAGGTTACGCGTCCGCTGAAAATTCTTTTTTCTTTTTTCGGCGGCGTTAAATGCGACAGCGGCGGCCCCTTTCCGGGGGCCGCCGCTGTCGTGAGTCCGGGACCGCGCGCTAGCGCGATACCGCTAGTCGTTGATCAGGTCGTTGACCACAATCGTCTGGTCCCGGTCCGGGCCGACGCCGATCGCGGAGAAGCGGGTGCCGGAAAGCTTCTCCAGGGCCAGCACGTAGTTCCGGGCATTCTCCGGGAGGTCGTCCAGGGTGCGGGCGCCGGTGATGTCCTCGGTCCAGCCCTCGAAGTACTCGAAGATCGGCTTCGCGTGGTGGAACTCGGTCTGGGTCATCGGCATTTCGTCGTGCCGGACGCCGTCGACGTCGTAGGCCACGCAGACCGGGATCTGTTCGATGCCGGTGAGCACGTCCAGCTTGGTGACGAAGTAGTCGGTGAAGCCGTTCACGCGGGAGGCGTGGCGCGCCAGCACCGCGTCGTACCAGCCGCAACGGCGCGGCCGGCCGGTGTTGACGCCGAACTCCCCGCCGGTCTTCTGCAGGTAGACGCCCATGTCATCGAACAGTTCCGTCGGGAACGGCCCGGCACCGACGCGGGTGGTGTAGGCCTTGATAATGCCGATCGACCGGGAAATCCGGGTGGGGCCGATGCCCGAGCCGACGGAGGCGCCGCCGGCCGTCGGGTTGGACGAGGTGACGAACGGGTAGGTGCCGTGGTCGACGTCGAGGAACGTGGCCTGGCCGCCCTCCATGAGCACCACCTTGCCATCGTCCAGCGCCTTGTTCAGCACGAAGGTGCTGTCGATGACCAGCGGGCGGAGGCGTTCTGCGAAGGACAGGAAGTAGTCGACGATCTCGTCCACCTCGATGTCGCGGCGGTTGTATACCTTGACCAGCAGCTCGTTCTTCTGCCGCAGCGAGCCCTCGACCTTCTGGCGAAGGATGGAAGCGTCGAAGACGTCCTGCACGCGGATGCCGAGGCGGGCCACCTTGTCCATGTAGGCCGGACCGATGCCGCGGCCGGTGGTGCCGATGGCGCGGCTGCCGAGGAACCGTTCGGTGACCTTGTCCAGCACCTGGTGGTAGGGGGCCACGAGGTGGGCGTTGGCGGAGACGCGCAGCCGGGAGGTGTCCGCACCGCGGGCTTCGAGGCCGTCGATCTCCTGGAACAGGGCCTCAAGGTTCACCACGCAGCCGTTGCCGATCACCGGGACCGCGTTCGGGCTCAGGATGCCGGCCGGAAGGAGCTTCAGCTCATACTTCTCACCGCCCACGACGACGGTGTGGCCGGCGTTGTTGCCGCCGTTCGGCTTGACGACGTAGTCGACGCGGCCGCCGAGCAGGTCGGTGGCCTTACCTTTGCCTTCGTCGCCCCACTGGGCTCCGACGATCACGATTGCTGGCATGGGATCCTCCCCCATTCGTTCGGGCCGCACTCCGACTGAGTCACCGGACGTGGTCCGCCGGGTGGTCAACGCAGCACAGCGCCGTTCATGAGAATGCCCCGAATCTACCGCTGCTGCTCTTGCCATCAACGCCAGGGTCCGGGGCTCTTACCACCCAAGTTTAGCCGAAAACGCCGGACCGCACCGTTTTTGGCGCCGGTCCGCGGGCCTCCGACACATAGCGGGCACGACTTGCGGGCCGGGGCCGCGTGGAATTAGCTGGGAGTGACCATCCCGAGCGGCCGAGGGACCTGGACCGTTGACGCCGCAGCAACCCCGCCGTTCCGGCCCGCTTTCCGCGGACCCCGTGGCCGGCACCGGTGCTACCGCCAGGACCGATGGAAAGGAACCCCGCCATGTCCCAAAACACAGACCATATCCGCGTCACCCACGCCGGCTCGTTGCCCCGCACCCCGGAGCTGATCGCGGCGAACGAGGCGAAGGAAGCCGACGGCATCACCCCCGAGTTCCTGGACCTGCTGGAGACCTCCGTGATCGACGTCGTCCAGCGCCAGAAGGACCTGGGCATCGACATCCCCAACGACGGCGAATACGGGCACACGATGTCCAGTTCGGTCGACTACGGCGCTTGGTGGAACTACTCCTTCTCGCGGCTCGGCGGCCTGGAACCGACCGACGTCGACCGCTGGGCCGACGCGCAGGTGCACCGGTCCTCCCCCGGCCACATCGTCCTGACCTCGTTCCCGGACCGCCGCGACCGGCAGAAGTTCAACGACGCCTACAACGACCCCTCCTCCGGGATCCTGGCCCACCGCAAGGCCGTCACCCAGCCGAAGATTGCCGGGCCGCTGACCTACACCGGGCAGGCGCTCGTGGGCTCGGACGTGGCCAACCTCAAGACCGGCCTCGCCGCGGCAGGCCTGGCGGAAGGCTTCGTCGCGTCCCTCTCCCCCGGCTCCTGCGCCCGGGTGGCCAACGAGTACTACAAGAGCGATGAGGAGCTCCTCTACGCCTGCGCCGATGCCATGCGCGAGGAGTACAAAGCCATCATCGACGCCGGCCTGACCGTCCAGCTGGACGACCCGTCGCTGGCCGAGAGCTGGGACCAGATCAACCCGGAACCGAGCCTCGAGGACTACCTGAAGTTCATCCAGCTCCGGGTCGAGGCCACCAACTGGGCCCTGCGCGACCTTCCGCAGGAGCAGATCCGGCTGCACGTCTGCTGGGGTTCCTGGCACGGCCCGCACACCACGGACATTCCCTTCGCGGACATCATCGACTCGGTGCTGCAGGTCAACGCCGGCGCGTACTCCTTCGAAGCGGCCAACGTCCGGCACGAACACGAGTGGCGCGTCTGGGAAGACACCAAGCTCCCCGAGGGCAAGTCGATCATTCCCGGAGTCGTCTCGCACGCAACGAACGTCGTCGAGCACCCCGACCTGGTGGCGGACCGGATTGTGCGCTTCGCCGAACTGGTGGGCCGCGAGAACGTGATCGCCTCCACGGACTGCGGTCTCGGCGGCCGCGTCCACCCGCAGATCGCCTTCGCCAAGCTCGAAGCGCTCGGCGAGGGCGCACGGCGGGCCAGCGCCCGGCTCTGGTAGCCGCCGCCGCGACACGCCGGGCACGCGGCGGGGCTTGGTAGACTGGTTATGACCGGGCAGGAACCGGTCCACCCACATTTCCAAACCATACCGGCCGTCGCGGGCCCGTCTTTCGTCGTGCCCGCGGCCGGTATGGCGCTTTGCCAATCCGCAGGAGACCCCGCAAGACATGACAGCCCTGGCCACAGAAAATTTCCGCGAACAGCTCCTGAGCCGGCGTTATGACGCCAACGTCGCCCCGGTCAACGAACTCTGCGACACCCTGCAGGCCGCCAAAGCTGGCACCACCGTCCCCTACGTGGATCCCGCACACGACATCGACGAGTGCCGCATCATCAGCCTGTACTCCAACATCGGAACCGCGGACCCGTCCGGGTTCATCACCGCCGGCGACGAGGAAGCCGCCACCCGCATGCTCGGCATCCAGTGGAAGCTCGGGTTGCGCCCCGAATACGTCATGCCCTGGAACGTCCACCCCTGGCACGTGGCCGGCGAGCCCAACGGCAAGTTCACCCCGGACCAAATCTCGGCGGGCCTGAAGCCGCTGCTGAAGTTCCTCGCCCTGGTGCCGCGGGCGTCCGTGATCGTGGCGCACGGCACCGAGGCCAACCGGCTGGCCAACCTGCTGCTCAAGACCGAGGTGCCGATGATCTGGCGCCGCGGGCTGAAGACGTACAAGGTGCGTTCGCTCAGCGGCCGTGCCTTCGCCGGCACCCCGGCCCGCCAGGAGCAGTACCTCGAAGAGATGCGCGTGGCCTACGCCGACGCGATGGCGCGCACCGGGCTGGCCAAAGCCAGCTAACCGGCCTCACGCCGAGGGCCCAAGGCCTTAAACGACGACGGCGGGCGTCCACCTTTCGGTGGGCGCCCGCCGTCGCATGTTCCCCTGCCGGTCCTAGGCTTCGATGGCTGCCTTGGCGGTGGGGTCTGATTCGTTCAGGAACTTCGCGATCCGCTCCGGTTCCTCCGCCTCGCCGATCGCCGCCGACGCGCGGCCGAGCGAGTAGAGGGCGCGCAGGAAGCCGCGGTTGGGCTCGTGCTCCCATGGGATCGGCCCGGCCCCGCGCCAGCCGTTGCGGCGCAGCGCGTCCAGTCCGCGGTGGTATCCCACCCGGGCGTAGGCGTAGGAATCGATGGTCCGGCCTTCCTTCCACGCTTCCTCGGCCAGCACGGCCCAGAGCAGCGAGGACGTCGGGTGCTTCTCCACCAGGTCCAGCGCCTCGTGGCCTGCTTCCAGGCCCGCGGTGACCTCGGTCTCGGCGGGCAGGAGCGTGGGTTCGGGGCCCAGCAGGTTCTTGCGGAACTCGTCCGACATGCTAGAACGTCTTGCCGGTGGAGCCGAGCTGCTGGGCAGCCTCCACGACGCGGGCGGCCAGGCCGGCTTCGGCCGAGGCGCCCCAGACGCGCGGATCGTACATCTTCTTGTTGCCGACCTCGCCGTCGACCTTCAGGACGCCGTCGTAGTTGCGGAACATGTGGTCCGCGACCGGGCGGGTGTAGGCGTACTGGGTGTCGGTGTCGATGTTCATCTTGATCACGCCGTAGGAGACCGCGTCCGCGATTTCCTGCTCGGAGGAGCCGGAGCCGCCGTGGAAGACCAGGTCGAACGGGCTGGTCTTGCCGATCTTGCCGCCCACCTGCTCCTGGATGTCCTTGAGGATTTCCGGGCGCAGCTTGACCCCGCCGGGCTTGTAGACGCCGTGCACGTTGCCGAAGGTCAGGGCCGTGATGTAGCGGCCGTTCTCGCCGGAGCCGAGGGCGTCGATGGTGGCCAGGGCATCCTCAACCGTGGTGTACAGCTTGTCGTTGATGGCGTTCTCGACGCCGTCTTCCTCGCCGCCGACGGTGCCGATCTCGACCTCAAGGATCATCTTGGCGGCCGCAGTGCGCTGGAGCAGGTCACGGGCGATGCGCAGGTTCTCCTGCAGCGTCTCGGCCGACCCGTCCCACATGTGGGAGTTGAACAGCGGGTTGCGGCCGGCCTTGACCTCGGCCTCGGAGGCGGCCAGCAGCGGCAGGACGAAGCCGTCCAGCTTGTCCTTGGGGCAGTGGTCGGTGTGCAGGGCGATGTTGACGCCGTAGTTCTTGGCGACCTCGCGGGCGAACGCGGCGAAGCCCAGCGAGCCGGCCACCATGTCCTTGGTGGAGGCGCCGGACCAGTAGGCGGCACCGCCGGTGGAGACCTGGACGATGCCGTCGGACTCGGCCTCGGCGAAGCCGCGCAGGGCGGCGTTCAAGGTCTGGGAGGAGGTGACGTTGACGGCGGGGAACGCGAAGCCGCCCGTCTTTGCGCGGTCGATCATCTCGGAGTAGATCTCTGGGGTTGCAATGGGCATGCTGACTCCTCATGTGAATTTCGTCTGCGGGCTGGGTTGACCCTGGAGTGAACCTCGTCGGCTACGCACCATCCTAGCCATTCCTCTGCTGCGGCAGTGTTTCCGGTCACGCAGCCCCTGTAACAGTCGCCCCGCCGCTCCCTCCGCCGAGGCGGCAGTTCACGCCCTGGCCCGGTGCGGGCACGCGGCGGGCGGCGTTACCCCGGCAGCTGGTTGAAGACGTGCCGGCGGATCCAGGCGTGCATCGCGATCGCGGCGGCGGACGCGGCGTTGATTGAGCGGGTGGAGCCGAACTGTTCGATCGAGAGGGTCGCAACGGCGGCGGCGTGGACCTCCGGGCTCAGGCCCGGACCCTCCTGGCCGAAGACCAGCACGCAGTCCCGCGGCAGGTCGTAGGTCTCCAGCGGAACGGAGTCGGGGAAGATGTCGATTCCGATGACGGCCAGGCCCTCGGCCTGCGCCCAGGCCGCGAACTCCTCCACCGTGGCGTGGTGCCGGACGTGCTGGTAGCGGTCGGTGACCATCGCTCCGCGCCGGTTCCAGCGGCGTCGTCCGATAATGTGCACTTCTTTGGCCAGGAAGGCGTTGGCGCTGCGCACCACCGTGCCGATGTTCATGTCGTGCTGCCAATTCTCAATGGCGATGTGGAAGTTGTGGCGCCGGGAGTCCAGCTCGGCCACGATCGCCTCGTGCTTCCAGTACCGGTACTTATCCAGCACGTTCCGGCGGTCACCGTCGGCGAGCAGGTCCGGGTCCCAGTGTTCGCCCTCCGGCCAGTCGCCCGGCCAGGGGCCGACGCCGACCTCCGCCTTCGGCTCCGCCCCGCCGTCGGAGGCGGCCGACTGGTCGGATGCGGGTTCGCGGAGAGTCTCGGGTTCAGTCACGCATCAACATTAGACTGGGACCGGAAGCGGAACACTATCGGCGGAGGGCACCATGGCGGACCAGCACGAAGAGCACGGGACAGCGGAGCGTCCGGACGCGGACGATGTGCGTTCATCCGCTTCGGTGTACCGCAGCGGGCAGGAGATCGAGTGCTGGCTGACGGACATGGACGGCGTCCTGGTCCATGAAAACCAGCCCATCCCGGGCGCCTCCGAGCTGATCCAGCGCTGGGTGGACACCTCCAAGCGGTTCCTGGTCCTGACGAACAACTCCATCTTCACGCCCCGGGACCTGGCCGCCCGGCTGAAGAGCTCCGGGCTGGAGATCCCGGAGGAGAACATCTGGACCTCGGCGCTCGCCACGGCGCAGTTCCTCAAGGACCAGGTGCGCGGCTCCGCCTCGGGCAACCGCGCCTACACGATCGGTGAGGCAGGGCTGACGACGGCGCTGCACGAGGCCGGTTTCATCCTCACCGACCAGGATCCTGACTTCGTGGTCCTCGGCGAAACCCGCACCTACTCGTTCGAGGCCATCACCATGGCCATCCGGCTGATCCTCGGCGGCGCCCGCTTCATCGCCACCAACCCGGACGCGACCGGCCCGTCCAAGGAGGGGCCGATGCCCGCCACGGGCGCGATCGCCGCCCTGATCACCAAGGCGACCGGCCGGGAACCCTACATCGTGGGCAAGCCGAACCCGATGATGTTCCGCTCGGCCATGAACCAGATCGACGCGCATTCGGAGACCACCGCCATGATCGGGGACCGGATGGACACCGACATCATTGCCGGTATGGAGGCCGGGCTGCACACCGTGCTGGTGCTCAGCGGCATCACCCACAAGGACGACATCGCGGCGTACCCGTTCCGGCCCAACCAGGTGCTGAACTCCGTCGCGGACCTGAAGAACCAGATCTGATCAGAACGCGGTTTTCCGCCCTCCGCCGCCGGGCAGCGCCAGGAACTCGTCCTGGAGCTGTTCGATCAGCGGCCGGTAAACCGAAGGGTTCCACTGCGGGCTGGCGTGCGCCGGCCTGGCTCCGTCGGTCCGTAGCGAGTCCGACACCATGTTGGCCCCGAACCGAAGCATCCAGGTGTCCCGGGCGGTTTCGTAGCTCACGGTCCCGTCCCTGGGATTGCCGATGAACGCCATCTTGGCGCTGCCCAGCTTGCCGACGAAGCGGTTCAGGTCGAAGTGGTAAATGTAGGCCGATTCGGTCTGGATCAGGACACTGGACGGGGCGATCGGCGAGAGCTGCTCCAGAGTCTGGTCCAGGATCTGGCCCCAGCTGCGCTCATGTTTGTTGAGCACCCGTTCGCCGAGTTCGTAGCCGCCGCGCAGGACGGTGGGGAACCGAAAGCCGCTTTCGTAAAGGAACACGACGCCTTCGAACCAGCTCTGGTCCAGCACGTCGTAGCGGCTGGAGGGGCTGGAGTCGAGCAGGATGAATGACACCTGGACGCCGTGCAGTTCCAGCAGCCGCGCCGCGACCTGCACGGCCACCATCCCGCCGAAGCTGTGGCCATAGAAGTACACCGTGTCCAGCTGGTGCGCGCGGATGTGCTCGATCACCGCGATCACGATCTTGTCGATCTCGAGGCCGACGTTCGAATAGCCGACGGCGGCCAGCTGGCCGCGTTTGGTCAGCGCCCCGCGCAGCGAGTTCAGGATCCACTGCGCCTCTTCCCAGCTGGTCTTGTAGCCCGGGAAGAGGAACCAGCTGGCCCGCGGGAAGTAGAGTTCGGCGACGTCGTCGGGCACCGGCAGGATTTTGTTCACGCGCCGTTCGGACTGGACGCGGCGGGTGAACAGCATGTCCGCTGCCAGGGCGGACGCGGCAATGGTTCCGGTGAGGAAGTTCCGCCGCGAGAACCGCTCCAGCTCGGCGGCGTGCCGGAGCACGCGGGCCTCGGCGTCGCGCGGCCCGCGCCCGTCGTTCGCTTCGGTGTTCCGCGGCACATCTCTACCGTAGTCACCGGCAGGCGCGCAACAGAATCGGGCAGGCGGGGGCCTAGACCGGCTCGGGCTCGCGGCCGTGTTCGCGCCGGTTCAGCTCCAGGCTGATGTCGTCATAGCGGGCCAGCAGTTCGGACTTGGCGCCGCCCCGCGGGTCGTCCAGCTTGCCGAAGACGCAGTCGCTCGCAGCCAGCAATTCGTCGTCGGAATAGCGGGTCAACGGACCGGTTCCGGACGAATCGATAGAGGCCACGAAATCCCCGGCGAGGTCCACCGGTTCGAAAACCCGCCCGAAGTCGTCGCCGTACGCCATCAATTCGAGCGAGACCCCGGCCGCGACCGGCTGCGTTGCGCGGCTGACCGCGTGGAACTGCACGTCCAGGGCGGAAAGGTCGACCGAATTCAGGTCGTGGCGCAGTCCCGCCAGGGCGGACGACTCGATGTATTCGGCGTTGGCAAGGTCCACCCGGATGTGGGACGTCATGCCCATGCGGCGGGCACGCTGAATGAGCTGCACGAGGGCGGGACGGGTTTGTTGGCTGAGGCTGCCCCGGACGTCGATCCGGATTACATCGGAACTGACATCGAGCTTGGCCTGGGCATTAAGAGATTGCTCCACAGATACTCCTTAGAAAGGATCCATGGCCGACGGCTCAACCGCACTCAGCCTAACTGCCCATCGGGGTGGGCACAAGCCACCCGCTTGCGGGCACCCTAACCGGTGGCCTGCCGTCCCGGTTCCTGGAAATGGGTGCGGGTGGCCGAACCGCCCACGGATTCCACCAGCGAGGTGGCGATGTCGCGCAGCTTGACGTTGCCGTGGCTCGAGGCATCCGTCAGGATCCGCACCGCTGTTTCCTGGCTGCAGCGGTTCTGCGCCATGACGATGCCGATTGCCATGTCGATCACCGTGCGGGATTCCAACGTGGCGCGCAGGTTCGTGGCGCTGTCCGTATGCAGCGAAAAGCGCACGGCCATGCGCAGCGCCTGGGAAATCTCCCGGGTGAAGTCCCGGGCCCGCGCCGCAACCTCGCCGTCGAACTTGCGCGGTGCGGTCGAGTAGAGGTTCAGCGCCGCCTGGGCTTCGCCCTGCAGGTGGAACGGCAACGAGAGCACCGAGCGCAGTCCGTGGGCGGCCACGGCCTCGGCGTAGTCGGGGCCCCAGCGGTCCTCGTCGAACAGGTCGGGAACGTAGACTTCACGTTCCTCGAGGGCCGCCGTCAGGCACGGTCCCTGGGCCAGGCGGTACTGGATCTCATCGACTTTCCGGGCGGACTCGCTGCTCCAGCCGATGGTCGCCGCTTTGCGGTCCCGCAGCAGGGTGATCCCGCACAGCACTTCGTCGCCGTCGCCGGCCAGCTGCTGCGCCGAAAAACGGGCCAGCTCGTTGAGGAACTCCTCGAAGTCAGCGCTGTCGAGGATGAGGTTCTGGATCTGGTCCACGGAACTGGCGGAATCCGGGTAGTCCTGGGGCGGGAGCATGTCGCTTTTCTCCTCCGGTGCGGGGACACCGGCTGGGGGTGTCAAAAAAATAATAAGTCACCCCAAAAGCACCGTCCACACGGTTCCGCCCCCGGTGAACTGCCTAGCTCAGGCCGAGTTCATCCTTGCCGAAGGCGAAGAGGTACGGGACGCCGGCTTCGGCTTCGATCTTTTCCTTGGCCCCGGTGTCCCGGTCCACGATCACGGCGACGGCCACCACGTTGCCGCCGGCCTTGCGGACGCCCTCGACGGCGGCGAGCGCGGACCCGCCGGTCGTGGAGGTGTCTTCGAGGACGAGGACCCGGCGGCCTTCGACCGAAGGGCCCTCCACCTGCCGGCCCATGCCGTAGGACTTCTGCGCCTTGCGGACGACGAACGCATCCACCGGGCGGCCGGCGTCGACGGCGGCGTGCATGACGGCGGTACCTACCGGGTCCGCGCCCATTGTCAGCCCGCCGGCGCACTCGAAGTCGATCCCGGCGTCGTCCATCAGCGAGAGCATGACCTGACCCACCAGCTTGGAGGCCTCGTGGTGCAGGGTGATTCGGCGCAGGTCGATGTAGTAGTCGGCTTCGGCGCCGCTGGAGAGGATGACCTTGCCGCGCACGACGGCCAGTTCCTTGATCAGGTCCAGGAGGCGGGCGCGGGCGGCAGCGGCTGAGGCGGGGGTGGCAGTCATGCGACCCAGTTTAGTGGTTGGGCGGGCCACGATCCGCGAGCGCGCTCAGGATGACAACCGCGGCCCTGCGCCCTCCCGCACGGGACTTCCGGCACTGGGCAGCCGGCGCGGCCGGGCGTCCGATGGAACCATGACGGCAGGAACCGAACCTTCCACACGCTGGCCGGTCATCCGCAAGGATCCGGGCAGCTTCCGGGTCCGGCCCAACCTGGTGGACTACGAGGCGGCACGCGCCGCCTTTTCGTGGGAGGACGCCCGCCGCGAACTCACCGGCCTTCCGTCCGGCCGGGGTCTGAACATCGGCTATGAGGCTGCCGATCGGCACGTCGCCGCGGGGCACGGCGGCCGCGAAGCGCTGCGCTTCGTCCGGGCCGACGGGACCACGCATGCGCTGAGCTACGCCCAGCTGGCGGAGCAGAGCAGCCGGTTCGCCGCCGTGCTGCGCAGCCTAGGTGTCGGCCGCGGTGACCGCGTGTTTTCCCTCGCGGGCCGCAGCCCGGCCCTGTACCTCGCGATGCTCGGAACATTCAAGAACGCGAGCGTCTTCTGCCCCCTGTTCTCAGCATTCGGGCCGGAGCCGGTCCGGCAGCGCCTGCAGCTCGGAACGGGCCGAGCGCTGGTCACCACCCGGGCGCTCTACCGGCGGAAAGTCGCCCCGCTCCGTGGCTCGCTCCCCGAGCTCCGGCACGTGCTGCTGACCGACGCCGACGGCGACCCGGAGCCGGGAACCCTGGACCTCGCCGCCCTCCTGCGCGCGGCGCCGCCGGATTCGGAGATCGCCGCGACGCAGCCCTCGGACATGGCCCTGCTGCACTTCACGTCCGGGACCACCGGGACACCCAAGGGCGCCATCCACGTGCACGACGCCATCACCGCCCACCACGCGACCGGAACGTTCGCGCTGGACCTGCATCCGGAGGACATCTACTGGTGCACCGCCGACCCGGGCTGGGTGACCGGAACCTCGTACGGCGTGCTCGCCCCGCTCAGCCACGGCGTGACCAGCATCGTGGATGAGGAGGAGATGGACGCGGACCGCTGGTACCGGATCCTCGCCGGGCAGCGCGTCAGCGTCTGGTACACCGCGCCCACCGCCCTGCGGATGCTGATGAAGGCCGGGGCGGAGCGGGCCGCGGGCCACGACCTGTCCGCCCTGCGCTTCGTCGCCAGCGTGGGCGAACCGCTCAACCCGGAGGTGGTGGTGTGGGGCCAGGAGGCCTTTGGCCAGCCGGTGCATGACAACTGGTGGCAGACCGAAACCGGCGGCATCATGGTCTCCAACTTCGCCGCCACCGAGATCCGGCCCGGTTCCATGGGCCGGCCGCTGCCCGGCATCGACGCCGCCCTGGTGGCCCGCGACGAGCAGGACAAACCCGTGGTCCGGGACGGGCAGGCAGTGCTGGTCACCGCGCCGGACACCATGGGCGAGCTCGCGCTGCGGCCGGGCTGGCCCTCGATGTTCCGCGGCTACCTGCACGAGGAGGAGCGCTACCGCAAGTGCTTCGCCGGCGGCTGGTACCTCACCGGCGACCTCGCCAAGCGCGACGCCGACGGCTATTACTGGTTCGTCGGCCGGGGCGACGACGTCATCAAATCCTCGGGGCACCTGATCGGCCCGTTCGAGGTGGAGAGCTCGCTGATGGAGCACGAGGCAGTGGCGGAGGCCGGGGTGATCGGTGTCCCGGACCCGGTAGCCGGCGAGGTGGTCAAGGCGTTCGTGGAGCTGCGGCCGGGCTGGGAGCCGTCCGAGGAACTGCAGCTGGACATCATCGGGTTCGCCCGCAAACGGCTGGGGCCCGCGGTGGCGCCGCGGCTGCTGGACTTCACCACGGCACTGCCCAAGACCCGGAGCGGGAAAATCCTGCGGCGGCTGCTGAAGGCCCGGGAACTGGGCCTTCCGGAAGGCGACACCTCCACCATCGAGTCCCCGCCGGGCACGGCGCCCCAGCCTGGGACGCCGGAATGAGCGGCCCGCTGGCCCCACCGCCGCAACCGCTGGACCCTGCGCACGGACGGCACCTGCTGCTGCAGATGCTGCGCGTGCGCCGGCTCGAGGAAAAATGCGTCGAGCTCTACAGCGCCGCCAAGATCCGCGGCTTCCTGCACGTCTACATCGGTGAGGAGGCCGTGGCCGCCGGGGTACTGGGGACGCTCGGCCCGGACGACGCCGTCGTCGCCACCTACCGGGAGCACGGCCACGCGCTGCTCCGCGGCGTGTCCGCCGGGGCGATCCTGGCCGAAATGTACGGCCTCGTGGAAGGCTGCTGCCGCGGCAGGGGCGGATCCATGCACCTCTTCGACGCCGCCACCCGTTTCTTCGGCGGGAACGCCATCGTCGCCGGAGGCCTGCCGCTCGCCGTCGGCATGGCGCTGGCGGACAAGATGGCCGGCCGCAACCGCGTCACCGCCTGTTTCTTCGGCGAGGGGGCAGTCGCCGAAGGCGAGTTCCACGAGAGCCTCAACCTCGCCGCCCTGTGGCAGCTGCCGGTGCTGTTCTGCTGCGAGAACAACCTCTACGCGATGGGCACCGCGCTGGGCCGGTCCGAATCGCAGACGGACATCGCGTTGAAGGCCGCCGGCTACGAGATCTCGGCCTGGGCCGTGGACGGGATGGACGTGCTGGCCGTCGAGGAGGCTGCCCGCCGGGCGGTGGACGCGGTCCGGTCCGGCGGCGGACCGCACTTCCTGGAACTGCGCACCTACCGGTTCCGCGCGCACTCGATGTTCGACCCGGAGCGGTACCGGGAAAAGGAAGAGGTGGCGCGCTGGCTGGAGCGCGATCCCATCACCCTGCTGCGGACCGCCCTTGAGTCCGCGGGCCACCTGCCGGAGCCGGAATGGCGCCGGCTGCAGTCCGACGCCGATGCCGAGGTCGCGGCCGGCGTCGATTTCGCGGAGGCCGGCACGCCCGAACCGCTCGCGGACCTGACGCGGTTCGTCTACAGCGAGCCGGGCTCGCACGACGGCGGGTCCCGGCCATGAAATCCAGCTACCGGGAAGCGCTGCGGGCAGGGATCCGCGACGCGCTGCAGCGCGACGACCGGGTCTTCCTGATGGGCGAGGACGTCGGCGCCTACGGCGGTTCCTTTGCGGTCAGCCTGGGCCTGCTTGAGGAGTTCGGCCCGGAACGTATCAGGGACACGCCGCTGTCCGAGTCCGGGTTCGTGGGCGCCGGAATCGGTGCCGCGCTCGGCGGGATGCGCCCGATCGTGGAAATCATGACCGTGAACTTCAGCCTGCTGGCCCTCGACCAGCTCGTGAACAACGCCGCGTCGCTGCTGCACATGTCCGGCGGCCAGTTCCACGTGCCGCTCGTGGTCCGGACGACCACCGGAGCCGGCCGCCAGCTCGGCGCCCAACATTCGCACAGCCTGGAGGGCTGGTACGCGCACATCCCGGGGCTGCGGATCCTGGCCCCCGCCACCCTCGAGGATGCACGAGGGATGCTGTGGACGGCCCTGGAGGACCCGGACCCGGTCCTGATCTTCGAACACGGCTCGCTCTACAACGTCCCGGGAGAGCTGGCCGAGGACGCCGGCGCGGTGGACATCACCAGCGCCGCCATCCGCCGGCCCGGCACGGCCGTCACGCTGATCACCTACGGCGGGACGCTCCCACTCACCCTCGAGGCCGCCGAACAGCTCGCCGGCGAGGGCATCGACGCCGAGGTGCTGGACCTGCGCAGCCTGCGGCCGCTCGACGACGCAACCATCCTCGCGTCGGTGGCCAAAACGCACCGTGCCGTGGTGGTCGACGAGGGCTGGCGCAGCGGCAGCATTTCCGCCGAAATCAGCGCCCGGATCAGCGAACGGCTGTTCTTCGAGCTGGACGCACCGGTGGGCCGGGTCTGCAGCGCCGAGGTGCCGATCCCGTACTCCAAGCACCTCGAACTGGCCGCGCTCCCCTCCGCCGCCCGGGTGGTCGAGGCGGCCCGGGAGGCGGTCGGAGCGGGTGGGTGATTTCCTGATGCCCTCCCTGGGCGCGGACATGGAACACGGGAAGATCGTCGAGTGGCTGGTCAAACCTGGCGACTACGTCCGCCGCGGAGACCTCGTGGCCGTCGTGGACACAGACAAGACCGTGATGGACGTCGAGTCCTTCCAGGAAGGCGTGGTGGCGGACCTGCTGGTGGACATCGGCGAGACGGTACCGGTGGGGACGCCGCTGGCCCGGATCACCGCGACCCCGGCCGAGGTGGGGGCCCCGGGAGAAGCGCCCCTGCCGCGGCCAGCCACTCCGGCAGCGTTGGGTGAGGCACCCGCTCCGGCCGCGGAGAAGCCGGCTGCGGGCCCGGCCACGGTAGCCGGGGCGCCTGCTTCGGAGGCCCGAGAGGCGGCGCCGGAAGCCCCTCCACCCAGCGCGTCTGCGGCAGCTCCCCCCGTCGCGCCGCCGGTCCGGCACCTTGCGCACCGCCTCGGCGTCGACACCGGGCGGATCCACGGCACCGGCCGGGGCGGCGCGGTGACCCGCGCCGACGTGGAGCATGCCGCTGCTGCCCGGCCGGTGGCGCGGGTGCGCTCATCCCCCCGGGCCAGGCGGCTCGCCGCGGACCTTGGCATCGAACTTTCCGCGCTCTCCGGCACGGGGCCGGAGGGCGCGGTGACCGTGACGGATGTGCAGCAGGCCGCAGCCCGGCAGGCGGAGGCCACTCCCCCGGCAAGCGCCCGGCGGGAAGTCCCACCCCCGGCGGAAGCGGCCGGCCCTGCTGCGGTCCCGTTTCCTGCCGAGGCGGCTGCACCCTCCCCCTCGCCCGCGGAGACGGCGGGGACGCCGCCGGAAGCCGCCGGCCGCGTCGCCAGCTTGCGCCGCGCCATCGGGTCACTGATGTCCCGTTCGAAAAAGACCATCCCGCACTATTACCTCAGCACTACCCTGGATCTGCGCGCGGCCGTCGGCTGGATGCAGTCGGTCAACGCCCAGCGGCCGGTGGCGGCCCGGCTGGTCCCGTCGGCGCTCCTGCTCAAGGCCACGGCCCTCGCGGCCATGGACGTCCCCGAAATCAACGGTTTCTACGAGGACGGCGCGCACCGGCCCAGCGCAACGGTCCACCTCGGCGTCGCCGTGGCTCTGCGTCGGGGCGGGCTGGTCGCCCCAGCGCTCCACAACGCCCAGACACTGCCCGTTGATGAGCTGATGGAGCAGCTGCGCGACCTGGTCGGCCGGGCGCGGGCGGGACGGCTGCAGCGCGCGGAGATGGCGGACCCCACCCTGACCGTGACGAACCTCGGCGACCTGGGCGTGGACAGTGTCTTCGGGGTGATCTACCCGCCGCAGGTGGCGATGGTCGGCTTCGGCCGCGTGCTGGACCAGCCCTGGGCGGAGAACGGCATGCTGGGCGTCCGGCCCGCCGTCGTCGCCACGCTCTCCGCCGACCACCGGGTCAGCGACGGCCTGCGCGGCGCCCGCTTCCTGGCACGGATTGACGAGCTGCTGCAAAAACCCGAAGACCTGTGACGACCAGCCGGGCTGCGGAACCGGCCGACCCGAAGGACGGAGACACCATGAACGAACAGGACGCCCGCGCGGCGGTCCGGGCCGCGCTCGGCAAGGTCGCCCCGGATGTGGACCTGGACGATGTCGACGGCGGGGCCCGGCTCCGCCAGGATCTGGAACTCGACTCGCTGGACTTCCTGCGACTGGTGCAGACCATCGACACCGCCACCGGGGTAGACATACCGGAGCGGGACTACCCGGCCGTGGCCACCGTGGACGGACTGGTCAACTACCTCGCCGCCCACGGCTGAGCCGCATTCCTGCTCCATAACTGCCGTTATCGGGGTCCAGCAGGACCGTCTCGGGCAACCGCCGGGTCAGTGCCGCGCTCAGGGTTGCGGCTGCGGCCTGGGCTCGGCGCGGCGGGCGAAGGCCGGGGCGTGCTCGGGCCGCGGGCCGAAGGCGATGAACCGCGGGATGATGCTGCGGACCGCCGGCACGTTCCGGGCCAGGAAGAGCGCTGCGGCGGGAAACCTGGAGCGTTTGCCGGCCATGATCGGGCCGAAGACGGCCCGGTGCATCAGCCGCTGGCCCGTCTGCACGACGACGGTGGGAAACCGCCGGCGTCGTTCGACGCGGCGCAGGTCCGCCGGGGCGACCCGGCCCCGGAGCAGGGCGGGGGCCAGGATGGCCGCCGTCGCCGCCGCGTCCTGGATGGCGAGGTTGATGCCGACGCCGCCCGCCGGGGACATCGCGTGAGCGGCGTCGCCGATGCACAGCAGGCCGTTAATGTGCCACGACAGAAGCCGATCCAGCCGGACGTCGAGCCAGTGCAGGTCCTCGAGGGAACCGATGGCGTCCATCCGGTCGGCGAGATCGGGGCGGAGCGCCGCGATCCGGCGCCGGAATCCCTCGACGCCCTCAGCCCTGATCCTCGCGCCGGCGTTCTTCGGGGCGAGATAGCCCATCTGGTAGTAGTCTGTGCGGCTCAGGGCGACCAGCGCTTCCCCGGGACCGAACGCCGGAATCAGCCCGGCCACCGGACCGGTTTCGGCCTGGTGCCGGGGCAGCCGGAACCACCAGGTGTCGAACGGCACCGGGTACTCCTTGGGCGCCAGCCCGGCCGCGTCACGAAGTAAGGAATGGCGGCCGTCCGTGGCCACCACCAGGTCAGCCTCCAGTGCGTCCTCGCTGCCGTCAGGGGTTCGGAAGCGGATCCCCCGGACCCGGCCGCCGTCGCGGACCAGCCCGGTGACCGTGTGGCTCATCAAGAGGGTGAATCCCGGTTCCTCTGCGGCAGCGGCGGCCAGGAAGTTCAGGAAATCCCACTGCGGCATCATGGCGATGTAGTTGTAGGGCGGACGCAGCGCGTCGAAGTCGCCCATGGTGACCGGACGGCCGCCGGGAACCGGAAAGACGACGCTTTGCAGCCGGCTCTGCGGCAGCCGCCGGAACTCCTGCCCGAGGCCGAGTTCGTCAATGAGCCGGATGGTCGACGGGTGGACCGTGTCGCCGCGGAAGTCGCGCAGGAAGTCTGCGTGCTTCTCCAGCACGGTCACCTGAACCCCGGCCCGGGCCAGCAAGAGGCCCAGCATCAGCCCGGCCGGGCCGCCGCCCACCACCACGCATCCGGTCTTCTCCATGGCCTAACGCTACGCCTGCCGGCCATGCCGCGGGAGGGGTTTGCGCGGCCGTTCCGGACGTGGGCTGCCGGTTAGGACAGGCGCCGCTCCGGACAGGCGCACCCGTTCCGGACAAAGGCTGCCGGTGCGGACTGGCGCACCCCGGGCCCGGGCCGCGCCTGTCCGGAACGGCAGCGTAGATCCGTTAGCGCCGCGCAATCCGACTCCGGAGCCGCGCTGAAGCCGAAGCCGAAGCCGAAGCCGATCACCGGCCGAGCCCACCGGGCAAGGGGGGGCAACAGTTGAGCCTGATTGACACCGCTGGCTAGGCTTTGAGGCATGCGTGAACTCCAGGCGAAGATCATTGACGAAATGGGCGTCCAGCCCCGGATCGATCCTGCCGAGGAGGTGCGCAAACGCGTCACGTTCCTGAAGGACTACCTGAAGGCCAGCCACACCAAGGGTTTCGTCCTGGGGATCTCCGGCGGCCTCGATTCCTCGCTGGCCGGGCGGCTGGCCCAGCTGGCTGTCGAGGAGCTCGACGCCGAGGGCATTGAGGCGAATTTCGTGGCGGTGCGGCTGCCGTACGGCGTGCAGCACGACGAGGCCGACGCCCAGGCCGCGCTGGACTTCATCCGCGCCAAGACCGAATGGACCTTCAACATCTCCGCCGCCGTGGACGGTTTCGAGGACGAATTCGAGAAGACGGTCGGCAACGGAATCTCCGATTTCCACAAGGGCAACACCAAGGCCCGGACCCGCATGATCGCCCAGTACGCCCTGGCCGGCGAGCACAACTACCTGGTCATCGGCACCGATCACGGAGCCGAGTCCGTCACCGGGTTCTTCACCAAGTACGGCGACGGCGGCGCGGACATCCTGCCGCTGTTTGGCCTGAACAAGCGCCAGAACCGGGCCCTGCTTGCCGAGCTCGGCGCGCCGGCCCGGGTTTGGGAGAAGGTGCCGACGGCGGACCTGCTCGACGGCCAGCCCGGCCGCACCGACGAGGACGAACTCGGCCTGAGCTACGACACGATCGACGACTACCTTGAGGGCCGCGAAATCCCCGAGGCCGCGGCCGAGTCGATCGAGCAGAAGTACCTGCGGACCCGGCACAAGCGCACGGTCCCGGTCACCATTTTCGACACCTGGTGGAAGCAGTAACCCGCCCCTAGTGGTCGGACGGCCCGGCGGCTGCAAACGAGATGCCGGCGGACGGCCGGGTCGGCTGCCCGGCCGCCCTGACGGCTCAGGCGCCCTGCAGCTGCAGGGAGATCCGGTGCGCTTCTTCCATCAGCAGCCGGCCCAGGGTATCCCGGCGGTCTGCGCGGAAACGGGGTTCAATGCCGGTCAGGGACAGTGCCCAGGCGGGCCGGCCGCGCTGGTCGAACACGGCGGCACCCATCCCCCAACTGCCTTCGAGCACCAGCCCGGGGTTGACCGAGTAGCCTGCCTGCCGGGTCGCTTCGAGGTTGGCGCGGACCACGTCCGCGGTGTGCGCGGCGGCGAAAGTGCCGGCGTGGGCGGCCCAGCCCGCGAGCAGTTCCTCCTGTTCGGCGTCGGGCAGGAAAGCCATGATGGCGGTACCGGCTGAGGCCACGCCGAGGGGAAAGCGGACCCCCTCATGCAGCACGAAGGACCGCACCGGGAAACTGCCCTCCTCGCGGAGCAGGCACACCGTCTCGGCGCCGCGGCGGATGGAGAAGAAGGCGCTCTCGCCGGTCTCCTCCGCAAGGCGGCGCAGGCTGGGCCGGGCGATGTCCTCAAGCGGGAAGCGCGCCGAGGCTACCGATCCCATCAGCAGGATTTCCGGGCCCAGGACCCAGTTGCCGCTTCCGGGATCCTGGTCGAGCAGTCCTTCGGCAGCCAGGGAGGTCAACAGCCGGTGCGCGGTGGGCCGGGTGAGGCCGGATTCGCGGACCAGCTCCACCAGCGGGGAGCCTTCCGGCTTGCGCCCGACGATCCTCAGCAGGGCCGCCGCCCGGCTCACCACCTGGGCTCCCTGAACCGGGGCAGACGTCATCTGGGCTCCTATCGGACGGCTAAATCAATCGTTGTATCCACATTATGGACGGTATGACGTGTCACGTCCACACTGTAAAAACAGCCCGGATATCCATTGATTTCCGCGTTGACAGTGCTCCACGCCACACCATAGGCTCCTTCTTCAGGCAGACAGTCCACAAAGTGGATGCCGGCACCGCGGCCAGGCCGCACCTGCCGGAGACTTCACGGCTCAATGAGGAGATCCATATGTCAAAGGTGAAATCCGGCGCGACAGCTGCGCTGCAGGACGTGTTGCGGGACGGTATGACGCTCGCGGTGGGCGGGTTCGGCCTCAGCGGCATCCCCGCGGACCTGATCGAGGCCGTGCGGGACTCCGGCGTCAAGGACCTGACCGTCGTTTCCAACAACATGGGCGTGGACGGCAAGGGCCTTGGCGTACTGATCGAGGCGGGCCAGGTCCGCAAGGTCATTGCATCCTATGTGGGCGAAAACAAGCTCTTCGCCGAGCAGTACCTCGCCGGCAAGCTCGAGGTCGAGTTCACCCCGCAGGGCACCCTCGCCGAGCGGCTGCGCGCCGGCGGCGCCGGTATCCCGGCGTTCTACACCAAGACCGGCGTCGGCACCCTCGTCGCCGAAGGCAAGCCGCTGGCGGAGTTCGACGGCGAAACGTACGTCCAGGAGCGCGCCATCAAGGCCGACGTCGCGCTGGTCCACGCGCACACCGCCGACACCGACGGCAACCTCATCTACCGCTACACCGCACAGAACTTCAACCCGGTGGTAGCCACGGCCGGGGCCGTCACGGTTGCCGAAGCCGAAGTGATCGTCGAACCCGGGGACCTGGACCCGAACCACATCGTCACCCCCGGCGTCTTCGTCCAGCGGCTGGTCCAGGCCAGCGACCGGGTCAAGGACATCGAACAGCGCACCGTCCGGCCCCGCGCCGAAGCATCCGAGGCGTCCGAAACAGCCGCCGCCGTCGCCGTCTGACCAGGCCTGAGCGCCACCACCCTTACTTTTCAGGAGAATCATCATGGCTTGGACCCGCAATGAAATGGCCGCCATCGCGGCCGAAGAACTCAACGACGGCGACTACGTCAACCTCGGCATCGGCATCCCGACGCTCGTCGCCAACAACCTGCGCGAGGGCGTGCGCGTGGTGCTGCAGAGCGAGAACGGCCTGCTCGGCATGGGCCCCTTCCCCTATGAGGGCGAGGAGGACGCGGACCTGATCAACGCCGGCAAGCAGACCGTCACGGTCCTGCCCGGCGGCAGCATCTTCGACTCCGCCACCTCCTTCGGCATGATCCGCGGCGGCCACGTCAAGGTCGCGATCCTCGGCGCCATGCAGGTCTCCGGCGCCGGCGACCTGGCCAACTGGACCATCCCGGGCAAGATGGTCAAGGGCATGGGCGGCGCCATGGACCTCGTGGCCGGCACCCCGCGCGTCGTGGTCCTCACCGAACACAACGCCAAGGACGGCACCGCGAAGATCGTCAAGGAATGCAGCCTGCCGCTGACCGGTCTGAGCTGCGTGGACCGCATCATCAGCGACCTGGCGGTGTTCGACCTCGTGAAACCCGAGGACGGAACGGGCCACCGGCGGCTCACGCTCACCCGGCTCGCCCCCGGCGTCACCGTGGCGGAAATCCGCGAAAAGACGGAGGCGGAGTTCGACGTCGACCCCTCCCTCGAAGCAACCGGCACCGCAGACTCGCAGTCCGACAGCCTGGAAGGAGCCACGGCATGAGCCTCAAGGACCAGTTCGGCAAGGACGTCCTGCTCACCGGCTGGGGCCACAGCCGGTTCGGCAAGCTCACGGACGAGACCCTGGAGTCCCTGATCGTGCAGGTCGCCACCGAGGCGATCGGCAACGCCGGGATCGAACCCGGCCAAATCGACGAAATCTACGTCGGCCAGTTCAACTCCGGCATGATGCCGCTGGCGTTCCCGTCCTCGCTGGCGCTGCAGGTCTCCGAGCAGCTCGCCAACGTGCCCTCGACCCGGGTCGAGAACGCGTGCGCCTCCGGCTCCGCCGCCTTCCAGCAGGGCACCAAGTCGCTGCTGGCCGGTACGGCCAAGACCGTCCTGGTGATCGGCGCCGAAAAGATGACCCAGGCCGGGGCCGACGTCGTGGGCGCGGCCCTGCTCGGCGCCGACTACGACATGGCCGGCAAGCCCTCCAGCACCGGCTTCACCGGCCTCTTCGCCGAGGTGGCCAAGCACTACGAGAAGCGCTACGGCCCTGTCTCGGACGTGCTCGGCACGATCGCGGCGAAGAACCACCGGAACGGTGTGGACAACCCCTACGCCCAGCTCCGCAAGGACCTCGGCGAAGAGTTCTGCCAGACGGTCTCGGACAAGAACCCGATGGTCGCCGACCCGCTGCGGCGCACCGACTGCTCCCCGGTCTCCGACGGCGCCGCCGCCGTCGTGCTGTCCGTCGCGCCCACCGACGGCGCCACCGCCCCGGTCCGCCTGGCCGGGTTCGGCCAGGCGAACGACTTCTTCCCGACCCACCGCCGCGACCCCACCGCCTTCGCCGCGACCCGCGCGTCCTGGCAGCGGGCTTTGGGCATGGCCGGCGTCGGGCTGGAGGACCTGGACTTCGCCGAGGTCCACGACTGCTTCACGATCGCAGAACTGCTGATGTATGAGGCGATCGGCCTGACCGAACCGGGGCAGGGCGCCCGGGCGGTCAAGGAGGGCTGGGTCTTCAAGGACGGCAAGCTGCCGATCAACGCCTCCGGCGGGCTCAAGGCCAAGGGCCACCCGGTCGGCGCCACCGGAGTTTCGCAGCACGTCATCGCCGCGATGCAGCTCACCGGCACCGCCGGGGACATGCAGCTCGCGGCCCCGCGGCGCGCCGCGGTGCAGAACATGGGCGGCGTCGGCATTGCGAACTATGTCAGCGTGCTTGAAGCCGTCTGAGTCCGAGCCCGCCGAACTGGTCTGGGCCACCAACTGGCTCGGCCTGCCCGCCGGTGCACCCGTCACGGTGCGCCGGCCGGGCCGCGCCCCGGTCGGCGCCACCGTGGAACTCGCCACACCGGACGGGAAGATTCTCTGGGTGCGGTACCGGGCCACGTCCGAGCGCGTCATGCTGCACAAGGCCGACGGAACCCAGGTCTGGTGTGACGCGCCCCGTGCCTGAGTCCAGCATCGAACACGTGGCTGATCTGCTGTTCCGGGACCTGCAGTACCTGAAAGCCCGCAGCGTGGAGCGCTGCGTCACCGAGGTGGCCGGATACCGCAGCGTGGCGGAGGCAGACATCAGCTCCTCCGTCGAACAAAACCTGCGGATGGCGATCCAGGCCGTGAAATCCGGAATCGTGCCGGAGTCCTCACAGCTCACGCTGGAGGCGAGGGTGGCGCAGGTCCGGTTCCACCAGGGCATGCGGATCGAGGATGTGATGCGCGGCTACCGCCTGTCGATGGCGGTGATCCAAGACCGCTTCATCGACGTCGCCCAGGAGCTGCGGCTCGGCGACCGCGAGGTCCTTGCAGCCCACCGTGTGCTCTGGGGCGTCAGCGACTCCTACACCGCCGCACTGGTCGACTCCTACCGGGAAATCAGTGTCCAGCGAGCGGTGCGGGACCATGAGCTGCGCCAGGGATATCTGCGCGCGGTGCTGGCCGGAACACTGACCGGTGCGGAACTGGTGTCCCGTTCCGCCGACTTCGGGATCGATCCGTGCCGGGAGTTCCGAGCCCTGCGGGCCCGCCCGCACGGCGGGACCTCCCCGGATGAGCTGCTCAGCGCGCTGGTGGCGCCGCTGCCCGGCGGCGACGGCGTGCTCACCGTCATCGCCGGCGACGTCGTCGGCTTCGTGACGGCCAAACCCCGCGGCGACGGCCTGGCCGCGACGGTCGCCGTGGGGCCGGAGCGCACGTTGGCGGAGCTGGCTCGGTCCGACGCCGTCGCGGACCGGATCTTCGCTGCTGCCTGGCGGCGTCCGCACGGCGGCTCGTTCAGCCTTGAAGATCTGACCTGGCGGACGGCGGCCGGCGACCCGGACGTCACCGAGGTCCTGCACCGGCGCTATCTTGCGCCATTCGCCGACGACGCCGAGTTCGGCCTGATCGTGCTGGACTCCGTCCGCCACTACCTCGCCAACGACCGCCGGATCTCAGCCGCCGCCAAGGCCCTGTCCGTCCACGAGAACACGCTGCGTTACCGGCTGCAGAAGTTTGAGCAGCTCACCGGCGCGCGGCTCGACGCCACAGAGACCCTCGTGGAGCTGTGCTGGGCCTTCGAAGGCTGTCAGGACCGGGCCGCCGCCGCAGGCGGCACCCTGTTGTAGAAATCCACAACGGCCCATCGAATCCCTTTGAGCTGGCTCCATGTTCGGGGCCGGGGCGCCTCCGTAACGTGGTCTGCATCACAGCCGGACGAACTGCTGATTCCTGCGCCCCGTCGGGCCCGGACGATGCGGCACCCCTCGTCCGGACCCATCGGATCTGGGAGTCACCGGATGAGCGTTATCACCGCAGCACCGCCCGTCAGCAGGACCCGCCAACTCGCGGCCGCCACGGTCGGCAACATCGTCGAATGGTTCGACTGGTACGTCTATTCCATGCTGGCGCTGTACTTCTCCAGCCAGTTCTTCCCCAAGACCGGCGATCCCGTCGTCCCGCTGCTCAGCGCCATGGCAATCTTCGCCGTCGGCTTCTTCATGCGGCCGCTCGGCGGCCTGCTCGGCGGCATGGTGGCAGACCGCCTCGGCCGAAAGAAGGCGCTGACCGCGACCGTCATGCTGATGGGCGTGGGCAGCCTGCTGGTCGCCGTCGCCCCGACATACGATCAGGTCGGAGTGCTGTCCCCGGTCCTGCTGGTGCTGGCCCGGCTCCTGCAGGGCCTGTCCACCGGCGGCGAATTTGCCGCCTCCTCCACCTTCCTGGTGGAGTCGGCCCCGGAAGGTCGCCGCGGCTTCTTCTCGAGCTTCCTTTACATCGGCGCAACGCTCGGGAACGTGGTGGCGATCGCTTCCGTGGCGTTGCTCGTCGCGGTGCTGCCGGACGCGGCGATGCACGAGTGGGGCTGGCGGATCCCGTTCGCCATCGGGACGCTCGGAGCGGTGGCCGGGCTGTTCATCCGGCGCTTCGCCGAAGAGACTCTCACGGTCCCGGACGACGGCGACCCGTCGACGCCGGCGAGCGCCAAGGCCGCGCGGCCTTCGGCGTTTGAGTTCATCCGCACGCACCCGAAGGAATGCCTGCTGGTGTTTGCCATCAACGCCGCACCGACACTGTTCTTCTACGTCTTCTCCTCCTACCTGCCCACCTACGCGCACCTCACCGTCGGCTTTGACATGAAGAACGCGCTCTTCGTCGGCCTGATTTCGCTGACGTACTTCGCCATCCTGCAGCCGCTGATGGGCATCCTCTCGGACCGGATCGGCCGCAAGCCGCTGCTGCTGGCGTTTGGCGGCGGCTTCACGCTGCTGACCATTCCCCTGCTCAACGCACTGCAGAACAGCTTCCTGTCGCTGCTGCTGGTCCAGATGGCCGCGCTGACGCTGCTGGCCTGCTACACGTCCATCACCTCGGCCGTGATGTGCGAGCTCTTTCCCGCACGCATCCGAGCGGCCGGCATCGGGCTGCCCTACGCCCTGGGCGTGGCGCTGGTTGGCGGCACCGGCCCGTACGTGGCGACCTGGCTGGCCGACGCCAAGATGATCGACGCCTTCGGCTGGTACCTGACCATCCTCGCCGCGATCACCACGGTGGTCTTCCTGCGGATCAAGGAAAGCTACAAGACGGGGCTGCCCCAGTGAGCGCGATTGGATTCTTCGACCGCGGCTGGAACTGCCACCCGGACGGGGTGGCCTATGTCCAGGAGAACACCACCTACACCTTCACCGAAGCCGGTGAACTCTCCTGCCGGATCGCCAATGCGCTGCTGGACGCGGGACTCTCGCCCGAGGCCAAAGTCGCTGTGCTCTCACCGAACGACCCCCTTGCCTGGATCTGCGTGCTCGGAATCTGGCGCTCCGGGCTTACCTGGATCCCGGCCAACCCGGCGAGCCCAGCAGGCGAAACGGCGCAGCTGCTGGCCGGCTTCGACGCCGAACTGGTGATCTTCCACGCCGGCCTCGACGACGCCGTGCTGAAGCTGCAGGACCGGCTGCCGGCTGTCCGGCAGTGGGTCCGCTTCGGCGAGGGCCCCGGAGCCGACGCAGGTGCCGCTCCGGTGTCCGGAGCGGTTCCCTTCAGCGAGTGGGTTGCCGCCCAGCCGGCGACAAAACCCGCCGTCGAGAATTTCCCGGACGACGTGGTCTCGCTGGCCCCGACCGGCGGCACCACGGGCTTGCCCAAAGGCGTAATGAACACGAACCGCAGCCTGTCAGCCTTCGTGACGCACCTGATGATGGCGGCCCATTACGGCTCCGAAGACGCGGTGGTGAATCTTGCCGCGGCACCCATGACCCACACAGCGGGTCTGCTGAGCCTCGCCGCGACGGCGCGCGGCGGGACGGTGGTAGTGCTTCCCAGGGCCCACCCGCACGCCGTCCTCGACGCCATCGAGAAGTATGCGGTGACCGACCTGTTCCTGCCCCCCACGGTGATCTACCGGCTCCTGGAAGTACTGAAGGAGCAACCGAGGGACCTCTCCTCGCTGCACTACCTGATTTACGGCGCGGCACCCATGTCGGTCGAGAAGCTGCGCCAGGCGCTGACCGCGATCGGACCGGTGATGATGGAACTCTACGGACAGATGGAGGCGCCCGCCTCGGTGACGTTCCTGCGCCCGGACGAGCACTTCGTCGCGGGTGAAATCGCCCCCGATTCCCGGCTCTCCTCCTGCGGGCGGCCGTACCCGCTGGTCCAGGTGGAGATCCGCGACGACGACGGCCGCGCCCTTCCCGCCGGAACGCCCGGCGAGATCTGCGTCCGCGGCGACCTGGTCATGAAGGGGTACTACAAGAATCCGGCACAGACTGCCCAGGCCCTGCAGGACGGCTGGCTGCACACCGGCGACATCGGTTTTTTCGACCAGGAGGGCTACCTGCACCTCACCGACCGGCGGCGGGACCTGATCATCTCCGGCGGCTTCAACGTCTACCCCAGCGAAGTCGAGCAGGTCATCTGGGGCCACCCGGCGGTGCGCGACTGCGCCGTGGTCGGCTCCCCGCACCCCGACTGGGGCGAAGCGGTCACCGCCGTCGTCGAACTCAATGAGGGCTGCGCCGTCACGGAGGCGGAAATCATTGCCCTGTGCAAGCAGGAACTTGGCAGCGTCAGGGCGCCAAAGACCGTGCAGCTGGTGCCGGCCCTGCCGCGCAGCGTCAACGGGAAGGTCCTGAAAAAGAACATCCGCGAAACCTTTTGGCGCAACGAAACATCAAGAATCTAGGAGAACAGCAATGACGAATCGACTGCAGGGAAAGATCGCCCTCGTGGTGGGGGCCGGCTCCAGCGCCCCGGGCATGGGCAACGGCAAGGCAACGGCCATCGCCTTCGCCCGCGAAGGAGCCACCGTCGTGTGCACCGACGTCAACGAGGCCGCAGCCAAGGAGACCGAAAACCTGATCACGGCCGAGGGCGGCCAGGCCCGGCATCTGGCCTTCGACGTCACGGACTCCGCCGCCGTCGGCCGCGCCGTGGCGTCCGTCATCGAGGAATTCGGCCGGATCGATATCCTCGACAACAACGTCGGCATCGCCAAGGTGGGCGGCGTGGTGGAACTGGACGAGGCCGAGTGGGACAGGGTCCACGCCATCAACCTCAAAGGTCCCTTCCTCACCATGAAGCACGTCATCCCGCACATGGTCGCCCAGGGCGGCGGTTCCATCATCAACATCTCGTCGCTGGCGGGCATCCGCTGGACCGGAGTGCCCTACTCCACCTACTACTCCTCCAAGGCGGCGCTGAACCACCTCACCCGCACGACGGCGGCGGAGTACGCGGCGAAGCACGTCCGGATCAACGCCATCCTCCCGGGCCTGATGGAAACACCGTTTGTCACCGAATCCGCCGAGCTGGCCGGCGCCTACGCGGCCGGACAACGTGAGGAAATGCTGAAGAAGCGGCACGCGCAGGTGCCCATGGGGCACATGGGCACGGCCTGGGACGTAGCGAACGCGGCGGTCTTCCTCGCCAGCGAGGAATCCGCCTACATCACCGGTATCGAGCTGCGGGTCGACGGCGGCATTTCGCTGGGCTTCTAAACCAACGCGGGGTCAGCGCCCGGGACTAGACTCGATTCCATTCCATTCAGCATCAGGCGAGGAGTCCCCATGCGCGCCACCATCATCCACGGCCCCGGCGATATCCGGGTCGAAGACCGCGACTATCCCACCGTGCAGCAGCCCACCGACGCCGTCGTAAAGGTCACGGCCGCCTGCGTCTGCGGCTCGGACCTGTGGCCCTACCGCGGCGTGCGGCCCACGCACGAGCCGCGCGCCATCGGCCACGAGTTCATCGGCATTGTCGAGAGCATCGGCGAGGCCGTCACCGGACTGGCCGTGGGCGACCTGGTGATCGCACCGTTCGTGGTCAGCTGCGGCGAGTGCCCGCAGTGCCGCAACGGCGTCACCGTCGCCTGCGACCGCCTGGCCGGCTGGGGCGGCAAGGACGACGCCGGGCTGCCGATCGACGGGGCCCAGGGGCAGGCGGTGCGGGTGCCGCTCGCCGACGCGACCCTGGTCAAGGTTCCGGGCGTCACCGAGCCCGACGACGCGCTGCGCGCCAGCCTGCTGACCCTTTCCGATGTCATGGCCACCGG
This sequence comes from Arthrobacter sp. Soil763, assembly GCF_001428365.1. Lineage (GTDB taxonomy): Bacteria > Actinomycetota > Actinomycetes > Actinomycetales > Micrococcaceae > Arthrobacter. The sequence continues at coordinate 229,960 of NZ_LMSH01000001.1, forward strand.
CCACCACGCCGCGCTGGCCGCGAAGGTCGGTCCAGGCCGGAGCGTCGTCGTGGTGGGCGACGGCGCCGTGGGCCTGTGCGGGGTCCTGGCGGCTCGTCGGCTCGGCGCGGAACGGATCATCGCCATGTCCCGGCACGCGGACCGCCAGTCGATCGCCCGGGAATTCGGTGCCACGGACATCGTCGAGGAGCGCGGCGAGGACGGCGTCGCCAAGGTCCGCGAGCTCCTCGGCGGGGTGCTGGCAGACTCCGTGCTTGAATGCGTCGGCACTGCCGAGTCGATGGAGCAGGCGCTGCACAGCGTCCGGCCCGGCGGCGCGCTCGGGTTCGTCGGCGTCCCCACCGGCGGCGGCGGCGTCCCGCTGCGCTACCTCTTTGACACCAACATCTCGGTGGGCGGCGGGATGGCCCCGGCCCGCACGTACATCCCCGAACTGCTCGCCGACGTGCTCGACGGCAGCATCAATCCCGGCCGGGTCTTCGACGTCGTCATGCCGCTGGAGGATGCCGCCGAAGCCTACCGGGCCATGGACGAACGGCGCGCCATCAAGGTGCTGCTGACGCCCTGACCGGCAGGGCCGGTGTGCCCTTGCACTGCCGGACCGGGCGGGTCTAGCGTGAGCCGCATCAGCACCCGCAGCCGTCAAGGAGCCGTCATGGCCAGGTTTGTGCAGATCATCGAATTCCAGTCCTCCCGCATCGAGGAGATCGAGGCGCTCGGCAGGCCGTCGCGGACCGACGGGGACACCGCCCCGACCTTCCGCCGGATCCTCGCCACGGCCGACCGTGACCGGCCCGGCAGCTATTACACCATCGTGGAGTTCGACTCCTACGAGTCCGCCATGGAGAACTCCGGCCGGCCGGAAACCTCCGAGTTCGCGGCCCGCATGGCAGCGCTCTGCGATGCTCCGCCGGTGTTCCGCAACCTCGACGTCCTCTGGGAGGACGCCGGCGACGGTCCGGCCGCCTAGGCTCCGGACCGTGCGCACCGAGCCGGACGGCCCGCCGCCGGACCCCGCTGCCACCGCACCCCTCCTGCTGGAACTGGACGGGCGCCGCACGACGCCGCTGGGGCTGGTGGGCGGCAAGGCCCTGAACCTGGGCCGGCTCACCGCGGCCGGCTTCCCGGTCCCCCGCGGCTTCTGCCTCACCACCGCCGCCTACTTGCTGGCGGTCCCGCCGGGCCTGGCCGAGCTGGCCGCCCGGCTCGACGGGGCGGAAAGCCCTGAGCGACCGGAGCAGCTGGCCGAGCGCGCCCGCCAGCTGATCCTGGCCGCGCCGGTTCCCGCCGCCGTCGAGGATGCGGTGCGCGTTGCCTGCACCGCCCTGGGCCGGGAGGCCGCCGTCGCGGTGCGCTCCTCGGCCACCGCGGAGGACCTGCCCTTCGCCAGCTTCGCCGGACAGCAGGACTCGTTCCTGGACGTCGCCGGCGCCGACGCGGTCCTCGACGCCGTCCGCCGCTGCTGGGCGTCGCTGTGGAGCGACCGCGCGGTGGCCTACCGCTCCGCCAACGGCATCAGCCACCGCAGCGTCACCCTCGCCGTCGTCATCCAGCGTATGGTCGACGCCGCCAGCGCCGGCGTACTCTTCACCGCCAACCCGCTGACCGGCACCCGGACCCAGACGGTGATCAACGCCAGCCGCGGGGCCGGGCAGGCAGTCGTCTCCGGTGCGGTGAACCCCGACCAGTTCACGCTTGACACCGCCACGGCCCGGATCCTGCACCGGGAGCGGGGATCTGCCGGCCCCGGGGCGGACTGGAGCATTTCCGTCCGTGAGCTGGCGGACCTGACCGTGCTGGGCAGCGCCGTGCAGCAGCTTTTCGGGACCCCGCAGGACATCGAGTGGGCCATTGACGCCGCGGGCAAGGCGTGGCTGACGCAGTCCCGGCCCATCACCACGCTGTATCCGCTGGAGGACCCGCTCTCGGCCGACCCGTCCGCGCTCAACCCGGACCCCGACGCCGGTCCCCGGGTGTACATGTGCGGGACGCTGTTCCAGGGCCTCACCCGGCCAATCACGCCGATCGGGCTGGCCGCGATGGGTGTGATGCGGAACCGCAGGGGGCCCTGGAGCTACGTCAATCCCGGCTTGCGGATGTATGTGGACGTGACCGCCATCCTGCGCAGCACGTGGGGACGCCGGTACCTGATCCGCGTGCTCCCGCTGGCGGACGGCCGGTCCGCCGCCGTGTTCCCGGAACTGCTGGCCGATCCGCGCTTTGCCGCTCCCCGGGGCGCCCGGGGCGCCCGGGGGCCGGGGCGGAAGCCGGCCCGCAAACCATCCCCTGCGTCCCGGCAGGCGCGCAGCGCCCGCGGCAGCGAAACCGGCGCCAGCGTGGCCATGATGCTGGGCCTGCTGCCCGGACTGGTAGCCGCGGCACTGCGCCCCGCGGCCGAGCTCCGCCGGGCGGAGAGCTACGGAAAACGCCTCGACGCGCAGCTGCGCCTGCCCGAGCCCGCCACCGCGCAGCAACGCCTGGAGTTCGTCGAGCGGGTCGTGGACCGGAACATCGACGCCCTGATCCGGGCCACCCTGGCCGGGCCGTCCGTCGGCTACATCATGCTGGCCGTCGCCCGGAGGCTGTTGCGGGGCATCGCCGCGCCCCGGGAACTGGAGGCGGTGCTCCGCGGGCTGCCGCACAACGTGACCACCGAGATGGACCTGGAGCTCTGGCGGCTGGCAGTCGAGATCGGCTCGGAGCCCGCCGCACGGGAGGCGTTCCTGTCCCGGGAGCCCGCGGCCCTCGCCGCCGCCTACCGTGACGGGACGCTGCCGGAACCGGCGCAGGCCGGAGTCCGGCGGTTCCTCGCCCGGTACGGCCACCGCGCCGTGGCCGAGATCGACCTCGGCATGCCCCGCTGGTCCGAGGAGCCGGACCACATCCTCGGAATGATCTCCAACTACCTGCGGGTGGAAGACCCCGAGCAGGCCCCGGACCGGCAGTTCCGCCGCGCCGCCGAGCACGCGGAGGAACGGATTCGCAGCCTGGTGCAGCGTGCGGCCGCCCGCGGGAAATGGCGCGCGCGGCTCCTGGAACGCTCCCTCCGGCAGGTCCGGGAGCTGTCCGGGATGCGGGAGCTGCCCAAGTTTTACATCGTGAAGATCCTGGGCGAAATGCACCGCCAGCTCCTGCTGATCGGCGCCGACCTGGAGCGCACCGGCGTCATCGCCGCCGCCGGCGACGTGTTCTTCCTGGACTTCGCGGAACTCCGGATCGGCCTGCGCGGAGCGTCGCTGCGGCCGCTCGTCGCCGAACGCCGCGGACTCTACGACGTCGAACTGCGGCGGCGGCGGATCCCGCGCCTGCTGCTCTCCGACGGAACCGACGTCGAAGCCGCCGCGATGGCGAAGGCGCCGCCGTCGGACGCCTTGGCCGGCACCCCTGCCTCGGCCGGGACCGCGACCGGGACCGTCCGGGTGGTCCTTGACCCGGTAGGGGCCCGGCTGGAGCCCGGCGAGATCCTCGTGGCCCCGTCGACGGACCCTGGCTGGACCCCGTTGTTCATGACCGCCGGAGCGCTGGTCATGGAGATGGGCGGCGTCATCTCCCACGGCGCCGTTGTCGCCCGCGAGTACGGCATCCCGGCGGTGGTGGGTCTGCCGGAAGCCACGTTGCGGCTCCGCACCGGGCAACGGGTCACCGTGGACGGGGCCGCCGGGACCGTCAGGGTGTTGCCCGACGAGGCGCCAGCAGGGCAGGGCAGGCTGCCCTCACCGAAATAGCACGGCCGTGCCAGATAGAATGGCGGTATGACCCAGGCGCTCCAGCCCTCCTCCCGACCCTCCTTCGCGTTCGGCCTGGCGCGCCGGGCGCGCGGGGTCCTGCGCCGGGTTCCGGTCTGGGCCTGGCGGGCCCTGATGCGTGCGTTGGGTCCCGGCGAGGAGGCCCGCTTCAACGCCGACCCCGTCACCGGCGTCGACTACTTCCACGACATCGACTTTGTCGGCGACGGGATCCGGGCGCACCGCCTGGACGTGATCGCGCCGGCCGGTGCGGCGGAGAGCGGCGGGGCCCTGCCGGTTTACGTCTACTTCCACGGCGGCGGCTGGACCTCCGGGGACAAGGCACCGCTGACCAAGTACTGCGCCAGCCAGGCCCTTGGCGGAATGGTGGCGGTCAATGTGAACTACCGCAGGGCACCGCGTTTCCACATGGGCCATGTGCTGCAGGACGCCGACGCGGCCCTGGCTTGGGTCCGGGACAACATCGCCGGCTACGGCGGGGACCCCGGCCGCATCGTCCTGGGCGGCGACTCGGCCGGCGGGCAGATCGCGGCGCTGCTGGCCGCCGCCAGCTTCCATCCCGAGCTCTCCGGCCACCACGGGCTGGTCCCGGCAACCCCGGCCGCCAGCCTGCGCGGGCTGGTGCAGCACTGCAGCGTCACGGATTTCTCGGTGTTTTTCGAGAAAGGTTTCGTCCTGAGCCTGAACTTCGTCCGGATGCTGCTGCCCACGGCCGGCCGGTCCCGGGCCGCGCAGCTGCGCGCGGCCGCGGCGTACCTGTCCCCGATTGAGTGGCTCGATTCCCGCTTCCCGCCGGTCTTCGTGTCCACCTCGGAACGCGACTTTTTCTACACCGCGAACCTGAACTTCATCGAACGCCTGCGGCGGCACAGGGTGCACGTCGACACCCTGATCTACGGCTGGGACGCACCCAACACGGAACACACCTGGCAGCAGGACTCCCGCCACCCGGAATCCCAGGAGGTCTACCGCCGGCTGCAGGCCTTCGTCCGCCGCGTCGCCGGAGCCTAGGGCCCGCACCGCCGCGCCGGCGGCTATCTTTAGTCCATGGCGTCAACAGGCCGCCGTCTTCCAGGCGCACCGGAGCCCGACCCCGAGGTCTTCGGGTCGGGGCTCATCGACGAGGCTGCCCGGCTGGACGCCGCCCTCGACGACGTCGACTGGTTCGCCCCGCCGCCCGGCGCGGTCCGCGGCGAATTCCAGGCCCCCAGCGGCACCCTCGCGACGCTGTCCATGGGCGACCCGGCCCATCCCCGGGTACTGCTCATTCCGGGCGCCACCGGTTCCAAGGAGGATTTCTCGCTGATGCTGCCGCAGCTCGCCGCGGCCGGTTACTTCGTGCTCAGCTGCGACATCGCCGGCCAGTACGAATCCTCCGGGGCCGGGCCCGAACACCTCCACCCGCCGCGGAAACACTACGACTACCCGCTCTTCACGGCCGACCTCATCGCCCTGCTGGAGGCCGGGGGCGGCGCGGCGCACGTCGTCGGCTATTCCTTCGCGGCCATCGTGGCCCAGCTCGGGTTCGCGCAGCGGCCGGAACTGTTCCGCAGCCTGACGCTGCTCAGCTGCCCGCCCGAGCCCGGGAACAGTTTCCGCGGTGTCCAGCGGATCGGACGGTTCAGCGGCTGGGCCAGCCCCCGGGTCGGCGCCGCGCTGATGATCCTTGGCATCCGCAGCAACGTGGTCCGGGTCGCGCCCAACCGGATGCGCTTCGTCCGCCACCGCTTCGGCTTCACCCGCCGGTCCTCGGTGAGCGATATCTTCGGGCTCATGCAGCACGCCCCGGACCTCAGGCCGGTCCTCGCCGCGGCATCCCTGCCGAAGTTCGTCGCCGTCGGCGAACACGACCTGTGGCCGCTGGCCCTGCACCGGCGTTTCGCACAGGCGATCGGCGCCAGGATCGCGGTCTACCGGGGCGGCCACAGCCCGAGCGAAACGTCGCCGCACCAGATGAGCCGGGACCTGATCGCGCTGTACGCCGGTTAGGCGCCCGGCCCGCGCCGCTGGCGGCGCTCCCACTGCCGGCGCCGGCGGCGGCGCCGCAGCGGCGGGTCCGCGGCGAACTCGACGCCGAACGTCGTCCACGCCATGGAGAGCCGGCGGCCGACGTCGTGCCGGGTCGCGAAGGGCCGCGCCGAGACGCCGACCCGCAGCGTGGGGTCGTAGACCACAGTCACCTCCGGCGGGAGCTGGTAGGAGATGTCCAGGTCGTCGTGCACCGGGGGCAGGCCGCGGTGCACCCGGCCCCTGATCCGTTCCCAGACTCCGGCCCGCAGGGCGAAATTCGAACCGAACAACGGTTTGTGCCCCAGCAGCAGCCCGATCGCCCAGAAGTAGCCGGCGATGTACACGCGGCGGCCCACCCACCGGGCCGCCCGGGTCCCGCCGTAGAAGTCCCCGGGCCCGGTCACTGCCGCCAGCGGACCGGCCCCGGCGAGGATCGACTCGACCCGTTCCAGCCAGTCCGGAGGCGGGACGGAGTCGGTGTCGAGGCGGGCGATGACCTCCGAAGCCGCAGCGTCGAAACCGCAGGCGGTGGCGGCGGCAATGCCGGGCAGGTCGACGGGAATCCGCCGCACCCCGGCGGCGGCGCAAACCGCGGCGGTGGAGTCCGTGCTGCCGTTGTCCACCACGATCACTTCATCGGCACGGCGGCTCTGCCGGGCCAGGGCCTCGAGGCATCCCGCCAGCAGCCCGGCATCATTCCGGGTCGGAATTACCACCGAAATTGTCGACATGGTGAGCCGACTATAGCCCCTGACCGGGCGTAACTCCCGTGCTTTGGCTCTTGCACGCGGGCCCGGCGACCCGTACGTTGGGGACAGCGGACGAATGTCTCCGCAGCCGTTGGCCTCGCGTGGCCGCCGGAGAGCAGCGTTTCAGAAGGATAAAGGCATGGCTACAGGCACAGTTAAATGGTTCAACGCCGAAAAGGGTTTTGGCTTCATTGCCCCGGATGACGGGTCGGCCGACGTTTTCGCCCACTACTCGGCAATCGCCACCAGCGGCTACCGCTCGCTGGACGAGAACCAGAAGGTCGAGTTCGACGTCACCCAGGGCCCGAAGGGCCCGCAGGCTGAGAACATCCGCCCGCTCTAAGCTCCCAGGAAAGCCCGGCCTGCCGGAACACTTCTCCTAGAAGACCACGCAACCCCTCCGGAAGAATCCTTCCGGAGGGGTTGCGCGTGTTCAGCCCACGTGGACCCACGGCCGGCGGGTCACGTCCGGCTCGGCTTCGCGCAACACCTCCCGCGTGACCGGCGCGATCTCGCCTTCGCCGAACGCGAGGAAGCGCAGCAGGTTGGTCAGCGGATTTCCCTCGGTCCAGCGGAAGTAGATGTGCGGCATCAGCCCGGTCACATCCCGGATGTGCAGCAGGACCGAGGCGATCGTGTTGGGCACCACGGGCCCGTGCACTTCCAGGATCCGGTAGCCGTGCCGTGTGATGCCCCGAACTTCGAGTTCGGTTTCGAAGTCCGAGGAGTCGTCCACGACGACCTCAAGAAACAGCGCCCGGTAGTCCAGCGGCAGATGGCTGACCGCGATCGCCGACTCGAGCTTCTGCCGGTAGGCCTCCGGGCTCAGGCGCAGCGGCTCGTGCGCGACAAGCCGCAGCGGCCCGTCCAGTTCATCGGACATGAACTCGAGCGCCTGTCGGTCCAGGTGGACATGGGTGGCATGCAGTTCGAAGGAGCGCCGGGCGCGGGAGAGCAGGGAGATCACGATGATCCCGAGGATGAAGATCGACGCAATCCGGATGCCCTCGGGGCGTTCGATGATGTTGGCGATGGTGGTGTAAATGAACACGACCGCGATGACGCCGAAGCCGATGGTGCGCTTGCCCTGCCGTTTGCGGCGGGCCGACAAGGTCACCGCCACGGCGGCGGAGGTCATCAGCACCAGCACGCCGGTGGCGTACGCGCCGCCCTGGGCGTCGACGTCGGCCTCGAAGAGCCAGGTGATCAGGAACCCGATCAGGGTGAAGACCAGCACGAGCGGCCGCACGGCCCGGGCCCAGCCGGGGGCCATGCCGTAGCGGGGCAGGTAGCGCGGCACAAGGTTGAGCAGCCCGGCCATCGCGGAAGCGCCGGCAAACCACAGGATCGCGATGGTGGAGATGTCGTAGACCGTGCCGAACCCGACCCCGAGGTATTCATGGGCCAGGAAGGCCAGGGCGCGGCCGTTGGCCTGGCCGCCCGGCTGGAACTCCGCCTCCGGGATGAGCACGACGGTGCTGAAGCTGCTCAGGAGCAGGAAACTGCTCATGATCAGGGCGGCGGTGGTCAACAGCTTGCGCGCGCCCTGGATGCGGCCGGCGGGATAGTCCTCGGTGTCGCCCGCCTGTCCGCGGATTTGGGGCATGACGGCGACGCCGGTCTCGAAGCCGGAGAGGCCCAGGGCGAGCTTGGGGAAGACCAGCAGGGCGAAGCCGACCGCCAGCAGCGGGTTTCCGTGTGAAGTGGAAATGGCCTGCCACCAGTTGCCCACGGCCAGCGGCTGGTTCAGCACCTCCCACAGCGACGCGGCCACCACCACGACGTTCAGGCCCAGGTAGAGCCCCACGATCACGACGGCGACGCCGATCGCCTCCTTGAACCCGCGCAGGAACACGGCCCCGAGCAGGGCCAGGAGCAGCAGGGTGAGGGGGACGGTCTGGCCCTGCAGCCACGACGGCGCTACCGGGTTCTGCACCAGGTGCGCCGTGGCGTCGGCGGCGGAGAGCGTCATGGTGATCATGAAGTCGGTCGCGGCGAAGCCGAGCAGCACCAGGACCAGCAGCTTCCCGCCCCAGCGCGGCATCAGGCGTTCCAGCATGGCGATGGAGCCCTCACCGCGGTGGCTTTCACCGGCGACGCGGCGGTACACCGGCAGGGCGCCGAGCAGGGTGATGGCCACCAGCACCAGGGTCGCCAGTGGCGAGATCACCCCGGCGGCGAGCGCGGCAATGGCCGGCTGGTAGCCCAGGGTGGAGAAGTAGTCGACGCCGGTCAAGCACATAACCTGCCACCAGCTGTGCTTCTTTTCGTGGGCCGTGGGCACGCCGCCCGGGCCTTGGTGGGCGCCCTTGCTGTCCTGGAGCCCAACCAGCAGCCAGTCCCGCAGCGTGGCCCGCCGTCGGGTCTTCAGCGCTGACGGATCGGCCGGCGGCCTGCTCAGGGTGGTCATGTGTTTCCTTTCCTCGCGGCGCCTCCCGGGCGGGCGGACGCCGGGCATCGCCCTCAATTGCGAAGCTAGCAGCGCGCATCGCGACCGGCGCAGCCCGGGAACGGATCTTGACGATTCCTTGATGCCGCGCCCTCCGGCCGGGGCGGCCCGGAATGGAACAATGGCACCATGGCACGTGGAACGCTGCGGATCTTCCTGGGCGCAGCCCCCGGGGTGGGCAAGACCTACGCGATGCTGCGGGAAGGGCACCGGCTCCATGACGCCGGCGAGGACGTCGTCGTCGCCTTCGCCCGCGACCGCGGCCGCCGCGACACCCGGGAACTGCTCGCTGGCCTGGACGCCGTCGCGCCGCGGCGCGTGCCGGTGCGCGGGGTGGACGTCGAAGAACTGGACCTGGACTCCGTCCTGCGCCGGGCGCCGGCCACCGCGCTCGTTGACGAGTACGCGCACACGAATGTTCCCGGCAGCCGGAACGGGCACCGCTGGCAGGACATTGAAGAACTGCTGGCGGCCGGGACCAACGTCCTGTCAACCCTCGACATCCACCAGCTGGCCTCGCTGTCCGACGTCGTCAGCGCCGTCACGCGCGGACGTCCCGCCGAGACCGTTCCGGACGGAATTGTGCGGCGGGCCGATCAGCTGCAGCTCGTCGACCTTTCCCCCGAGCTGCTGCGGCAGCGGCTGGCGGCCGGCAAGATCGTGCCGCCGGACCGGATTGACGCTGCCATGTCGGGCTATTTCCGCCCGGGAAATCTGGCGGCGCTGCGCGAACTGGCGCTGCTGTGGCTGGCGGACCGGGTGGACGAGGGCCTGGCCGCCGGCCCCCAGCGCCCCCTGACGGACGCCACCGGGCCCGCCAGGGAGCGGATCGTGGTCGGACTGGGCGGTGGCAGCGACGGGGCGGCGTTGATCCGCCGCGGCGCCCGGCTGCTGAACCGGGTCAGTGGAAGCGACCTGCAGGCCGTCCACGTGCGGGACCCGGACGGTTCCGCCGACGAGTCGCCGCAGGCCCTCGAAGCGCAGCGGCAGCTGGTGCAGGACCTCGGCGGCAGCTACCACGTTGTCACCGGCGGAGACCCCGCAGCGGCCCTGCTGGATTTCGCCCGCAGCGTCAACGCCACCCAGGTGGTGCTCGGGGCCTCCCGCCGGGGGCCCGCTGCCCGGTTGAAGGCAGCGCTGCGCGGCGGCACCACGGCGCGGATGCTCCGCGATTCCGGCGGCATCGACGTCCATCTGGTGCCGCAGGAGGGGCCGGCGCCCGAGGGACGCCGGACCCGCCGCGGGGACTTGGGCCGGCGCCGGGTCGCCGTCGGTTTTGTCCTGGCCGCCGTGGTGCCCGCCCTGCTCCAGCTCGTGCTGGAACTCAGCCCGGAGAAGAGCCTGGCGGCCTTCATGCTGGTGCAGCTCACCGGATCGGTCGCGGTGGCGCTCGTCGGTGGCCTGTGGCCGGCGGTCCTCGCGGCGTTGTGGAGCAGCCTGCTGGTTAACTACTTCTCCACCCCGCCGGTGGGAAACCTGGCCATCAGCGACGCGCAAAACGTCCTTGCCCTGCTGGTGTTCGTGGGCGTCTCCGCCGCGGTGGCCGTCGTCGTGGATGTCTCCGCCCGGCGCTCCAAGGAAGCCGCGCGGGCCAGGACCGAGGCCGCAACCCTCGCCGAACTCTCACGCGGCACCGCCGGCGCCGAAGACCCGGTGACAGGCCTGCTGGAGCAGGCCCTGGACATCTTCCAGGCCAGCGGCGCCGCGGTGTACACAGCGGCGCCCGACAGCTCGCCGGCACCCGGCGGCGCGGGCCCGTGGCGCCTTCTCGCCGGTGTCGGGGCAGCAGCGACCGCCGACGCCGACGGCGGAGCGGTGAGCTCTGCCGCGGAGTCACGGGGAGGGAACGTCGAACAGATCAATCCCACCACGCGGCTGGTGCTCACCGGCCGCGTGCTGCCCGCCAGCGACCGCCGCCTCCTGGCGGCTTTCGGCGCCCACCTCTCGGCCCAGCTGGAGAACCGGCAACTGCTGGACCGCCAGCAGCAGCTGCGGCGGCTGGCTGAAAACAACACCGTGCGGGCCTCGTTGCTGCGCGCCGTTTCGCACGACCTCCGCACGCCGCTCGCCGGGATCAAGCTGGCGGTGGGTGGATTGCGCCAGCCGGGCGTCCGCTACACCAAGGAGGAAGAGCACGAGCTACTGCAGACCATCGAGGAGTGCTCCGACCGGCTCGACACCCTCGTGGGCAACCTGTTGGATATGTCCCGGATCAGTTCCGACACTGCCACGCCGCTGCTTCGGCCCGTGCGCTGGTACGAGGCGGTCAGCGGCGGCCTGCGCGGGATCGCAACGGGCCGGGTCCGGGTGGAGTTGCCGGCCAACATGCCCGAGGTGCAGGCGGATCCGGTCATGCTGGAACGCGTCATTGCGAACGTCGTCGAGAACGCGCTGAAATACGCCCCGGATTCCGACGTCGTGCTCACCGGGGCCGCGGGCGGCTTTGCCCTCTCCGCCGTGGACGGCCGGCCGGCCGGGGAACTGCGGATCATCGACCATGGAACGGGGGTCCCGGCGTCGCAGGTCCTCGAGATGTTCCGCCCGTTCCAGCGGCTGGGCGACGCCGGCGCAGGCGGCGGCGTCGGACTCGGCCTGGCCGTGGCCAAGGGGTTCACCGAGGCGATGGGCGGGCGGCTGAGCGCGGAAGCCACGCCCGGAGGCGGCCTGACCATGGTGATCAGCCTGCCGCTCGCCGTAGGCATTCCATTCCAGGGGCGCCTCGGCCAGGCGCCGCTGGAAGCCCCGTCCGCGATGGCCAGCCGGCACCACGCCCCGCCGCTCCTGTCCTCGCCCACGGACCAGCCATGACCGCGGTGCTGGTGGTCGACGACGACCGTTACCTGCTGCGGGCCCTGCGCATCACGCTGCGCGCCCACGGCTACGAAGTCGCGGAGGCCGAGGACGGGCGCTCGGCGCTGCAGGCGGCCGCCGGCACACCGCCCGAGCTGGTCATCCTCGACCTGGGGCTCCCCGACATGGACGGGACAGCGGTCCTGGCCAAGCTCCGGGACTTCAGCCAGGCCCCGGTCCTGGTGCTCTCGGCCCGGCATGGTTCCGAGGACAAGGTCCAGGCGCTCGACGCCGGCGCCGATGACTACCTCACCAAGCCGTTCGGCCTGGACGAACTGCTGGCCCGGCTCCGGGCCCTCCTGCGCCGCAGCAGCGACAACGCCGCGCCGCAGGTGATCACCACGGAGGCTTTCACCGTGGACCTGGGCAAGCGCCGGGTCACCCGCGGCGGCGAGGACATCCGGCTGACCCCGACCGAATGGAAGATGCTGGCGGTGCTGGTCCGGAACCCGGAAAAGCTCGTCACCCAGCAGCACCTGCTCTCGGAAGTGTGGGGCCCGGCCTACGCCAAGGAAACCAACTACCTGCGCGTGTACATGGCCCAGCTGCGCCGGAAGCTGGAGCCCGACGCGGCCGCACCGCGCCACCTGATCACCGAGGCAGGCATCGGCTACCGCTTCCTGCCCTGACCGCCGCTGCCCGGTTTTTCGCGCAGGCGCACAGCGATGGATACTGGGGCAATGAACTTTTCCAGCGCTCCCGCCCGGGGGAACGCACCGCAGCCGCCGCTGCCCGAGGTTCCGGCCCAGCTGCGGGCCGTCCTCAACGGCATCCCCGCCATGGTCGGCTACTGGGACACCGGGCTGCGCAACCGGCTGGCCAACGACGCCTACCGGGAGTGGTTCGGCGTCACGCCGGAGCAGCTGCACGGCATGCACATCCAGGACCTGCTGAGCGAAGAAGTGTTCCAGGCCAACTACCCGTACATGGCCAAGGTGCTCGAGGGCGAGCCGCAACTTTTCAAGCGCACCCTCACCGACGCAGCCGGCGCCACCCGGTTCGCCGAGGTCTCCTACATGCCGGACGTGCGCGACGGCGGCAGCAGTGACGACGACGACGGCGGCGCCGCGGTCCAGGGCTTCTTCGTGATGGTCACGGACATCACCGAGCGGATCCTCGCCGAGCGCCGGCAACAGCGCGACACGGACCGGTACCGGGCCCTGGCGCGCAGCGTTCCCGGCGTCTTCGTCCTGCTGTTCGATTCGGACCTGCGCTACCTGATCGCCGAAGGCCAGGAACTGGAGTCCTTCGGCTACCGCTCCGCCGAGCTGGAGGGCCGGCGCATCCACGAGGTCCTCGACGGCAACCTGGCCGACGAACTCGAACCCCGCTACCGGGCGGCACTGTCCGGACAGGAAGTGTCCTGGAGCCGTAGGATCGGGCCGCGGACGTACCGGCTCAATGCTGGCCCCGCGCAGTCCGACGACGGCGCCACCACCGGCATGGTGGTAGCTGTGGACGTCACCGACCGGCTCCAGCAGGAAGAGACCTGGGCCGCCCTCCATGAGATCGCCACGGCCGTCGCCCGCAACGCCGCTCCGGCGGACATCTCGGAGCGGGTCGCCTTCATCCTGCGGGACCTCTTCGCCGTGGATTCAGCCGCCGTCGTCCGCTTCACCGGCGCCCTGTCAGCGGAAATCGTGGCCATGGCGCCGGCCCTGCCGCCCACCCTGGACCGCACCCAGGTCTTCTCGCTGTCGGACACCTCTGCCACCGTCCGCGTCGCCGCCACCGGCAAACCGGCCATCGTCGTCTACTCCCCGGAGGGCGGACCGGCCGCCGAGCAGATGCAGGCAGGGGGCTTCCGGTCCGCAGCGGCCGCCCCGATCCGGGTCCACGGAAGCCTGTGGGGCGTGGTGTCCCTGACCTCCAAGTCCGCCACCGGGGTGACCGGGGCGATGCTGGACCGCCTGGCGCAGTTCTCGGAACTGGTGGAGATCGCCATCGGCAACGCCGAGGCCCGCACCAGCCTGGAACTGCAGGCCACCACCGACCAGCTCAGCGGGCTGCCCAACCGCCGGGCCCTGGAGCAGCACCTGGCCCACGAGATCGAACTGGCCGCATCCCGCGGCACCAGCCTCAGCGCCGTCGTCCTGGACATCGACCACTTCAAGCGGGTCAACGACACCTTCGGCCACCTCATGGGCGACGAGGTGCTCGCCGACGTCGCTGCCCGGCTCCGCGGAGTCGCACGCCAGGACGAAATCGTGGCCCGCTTCGGCGGGGAGGAGTTCGTCTGGCTGCTGCCGGGCACCGACGGCGCGGAGGCCCTGCGCGCGGCGGAACGGGCCCGCGCGGCCATCGAGGCGGAGCCGTTCGGCGACGTCGGCCGGATCACGGTCTCCGCCGGCGTCTGCGAACTCCGCGACGCCGGCAGCCACAGCCTGCTGGCATGCGCGGACCGGGCGCTCTACGCGGCTAAGCACGCCGGCCGGAACCGCAGCGAACGCTACGGCGCCGGCAGCTAAAGGGACGCCACCGGCCTAGACAAATGCCGACTTGCCGGTGACGGCCCTGGCCACGATCAGCGAGTTGATCTCATAGCTGCCCTCATAGGTGTAGAGGATTTCGGCGTCGCCGAAGAGCTTGCCCATCTCAAAGTCGCTGCTGATCCCGTTGCCACCCAGCAGGGAGCGGCCCATCGCGACGGACGCCCGGGCCAGCCGGGTGGTGGTGGATTTGGCCATGGCCGCCTGCACCATGTCCAGCTTCCCGTCCTGCTGGATACGGGCCAGCTGGGCCATCAGGGCCAGGGACACGGTGGCGTTGCCGAGGATTTCGGCCAGCTGCTGCTGGACCAGCTGGAAGCGGGCCAGCTCCTTGCCGAACTGCTTGCGCTCGAGGGCGTAGGCCCGGGCGACGTCGAAGGCGGCCAGCTGGATGCCGGCGCCCTGCCAGCCCACCCAGGCTCGCGAGTCGCGCAGCAGTTCGTTGGCGCGGGAAAAATCGGTGGCCCCGGGCAGCAGGTTGGTTTCGGGGATCCGGACCTCGTCCAGGACGATGTCCGCGTTCTGCATGATCCGCAGCCCGATCTTGTTCGCGATCTTGGTGGCCTTGTAGCCGGGCCGGTCGGTCTCGACGATGAAGCCCTTGATCTGCTGGTCCGCGACGTCGCGGGCCCAGACCAGGGCGAAATCGGCGATCGTGCCGGCGCCGATCCAGCGCTTCGCGCCGTTGATCACCCACTCGCCGCCCTCCCGCCGCGCCGTCGTGGCCAGTCCCCCGGCGATATCCGACCCATGGTCCGGCTCGGTCAGAGCGAAGGCGCCCAGCTGGGTGAACGCGGTCAGGCCAGGCAGCCAGCGGGCCTTCTGCTCCTCGGAGCCGAGCTCGTCGATCATGCCCACGATCAGCTCGTTATGGATGCCCACCAGGGCCGAAAGCGAGACGTCGGCGCGCGCCACCTCCACGTACATCAGACCCTTGAAGAGCTTGGAGGTCCCGTCGGTCTGCAGGCCGCCCAGGCCGTACTTGCCCAGCTCCGCAACCAGGCCGAAAGGGAACTCCTCGCGGTTCCAGTAGTCGATCGAGGCGGCCCGGATGCGGCTCTGCAGGAACCCCCGGACCTCCTCGTACCGGGCCCGCTCATCCGCCGGCAGCAGGTCCGCGATGTACATCAGGTCGGCGTCCGCAAAGGGCGGCGCCGCCTCGGCCGCGGACCTGTTGCCGACCTCCGCGGCGCTGTTGCCGGCGTTCTGTCCGGTGGCGTCTCCGGCGGCACTTCGTTGTGTCTGCACGGGTGATTATCCCTTCGTAATGTGCCGCCCGGGGCGGCAACATCGGCTCTTCCAAACCCTTGGATGTCCTAGTATATTGCACAGTGATGTTGATCACTAGGGATGTGGATCACGAGGCCAGCGGCGGCCGGCACCCGGCCGCCCGGCTGCGACCGGCTGCGAAAGGTGCACCATGACCGTCACTGAGGAATTCCGTGCTGCGAGGGACAGGCTGCTGGCGCTCCGCGAAGACTACGACGCCGCGCGGCAGGAGTTCGCCTGGCCCCGCTTCGAGGAGTTCAACTTCGCCCTGGACTGGTTCGACCAGCTCGCCGCCGATCCGGCCAAGGCGGACAAGCCGGCCCTCGTGATCGTGGAGCAGGACGGTTCCGCCACGCGGCGCAGCTTCGCGGATCTCTCGGCCGCCTCGTCGCGCGCCGCCAACTGGCTCCGGAGCCAGGGCGTCCGGCGCGGGGACCGGATGATCATCATGCTCGGGAACCAGGTGGAGCTGTGGGAGCTGATGCTCGCCGGAATCAAGCTCGGCATCGTGATGATTCCCACCACCACCCTGATGGGCCCCGCGGACCTGCAGGACCGGGTGGAACGCGGCGGCGCTAACTGGGCCGCCGTCGGGAGCGCCAACATCGCCAAGTTCGCCGGCGTGCCGGGCGACTACACGCTGATTGAGGTCGGCGCGGACGCCGACGGCGAGGCCTCAGCCCTGCGCTACGCCGACGCGGAAGGTGCCTCCGCGGACTTCACCCCGGACGCACCCACCAAGGCCGACGAAACCCTGCTGCTGTATTTCACCTCCGGGACCACCTCGAAGGCCAAGCTCGTGGAGCACACCCACACCTCGTACCCGGTGGGCCACCTGTCCACCATGTTCTGGATCGGGATGGAGCCGGGCGACGTGCACCTGAACGTGGCCTCACCGGGCTGGGCGAAGCACGCCTGGTCCAACGTGTTCACGCCCTGGATCGCCGAGGCCTGCGTCTTCATCTACAACTACGAGCGCTTCGACGCGAAGGCGCTGATGGAGCAGATGGACCGCGAGCGGGTCACGAGCTTCTGCGCCCCGCCCACGGTCTGGCGGATGCTGATCCAGGCCGACCTGACGCTGTTGAAGAACCCGCCGCGCAAGGTCGTCTCCGCCGGGGAGCCGCTGAACGCCGAGGTGATCGACCAGGTGAACCGGGCCTGGGGCCAGACCATCCGGGACGGCTTCGGCCAGACCGAGTCGACCGTGCAGATCGCCAACACCCCCGGCCAGCCGATCAAGATCGGCGCCATGGGCAAGCCGCTGCCGGGCTACGACGTCGTGCTGGTTGATCCGGCGACCGGCGAGGAGGGGGACGACGGCGAGCTCTGCCTGCGCCTGGACCCGCGGCCGGTCGGCCTGATGAAGGCCTACTACGGCGACCCGGAGAAGACGGCCGAGGCCTTCCGCGACGGCTACTACCACACCGGGGATATGGCCAGCCGGGACGAACGCGGCATCATCACCTATGTCGGCCGCGGCGATGACGTCTTCAAATCCTCCGATTACCGGCTCTCACCGTTCGAGCTGGAGAGTGTCCTGATCGAGCACCCGGCGGTGGCCGAGGCCGCCGTCGTCCCCTCCCCCGACCCGCTCAAGCTGTCCGTGCCCAAGGCCTTCGTGGTCCTGGCCGCCGGCCACGAGCCCGGCCCGAAGCTGGCCGAGGACATCCTGCGCTACTGCCGGGACCACCTCGCACCCTTCAAGCGGATCCGCCGGCTGGAGTTCGCCGAACTGCCCAAGACCATTTCCGGCAAGATCCGGCGGGTGGAACTGCGGCACAGCGAAGAGCTGCGGCACGGCACCGGCCGGGTCCCCGAGGGCCTGGGCACCGAGTACTCCGAGGCGGACTTTCCCGGGCTGAAGGGCCAGGGCTAGCGTGGGCGCTCCGCTGCCGCGGGATCCGATCGCCGACGCCCAGCGGAACTGGGAGCGGCACGGCTGGGCCGACGTCGCCGCCCCGATGGCTGCCATCACGGCGATCATGCGCACCCAGCAGATCCTGCTGGCCCGGATCGAAACCGTGTTGAAACCGTTCGGGCTGACCTTCGCCCGCTACGAACTGCTGGCGCTGCTCAGCTTCGCCCGCAGCGGGGCGTTACCCATGAACAAGGCGAGCGCGCTGCTGCAGGTCCACCCCACCTCGGTGACCAACGCCGTGGACCGGTTGCAGGAGGCCGGGCTGGTACTGCGGTCCCCGCACCCGACCGACGGGCGGACCACGCTGATCGAACTGACCTCCGCAGGGCGGACGCTGGCCAAACGGGCGACGGCGGCGCTCAACGCCGAGGTGTTCGCCCAGTCCGGTTTCGAAGCCTCCGATGTGGAGCAGCTGGTCCGGATCCTGGGCGACTTCCGGCGCAATGCCGGGGACTTCGACGGCTGAGCCGTCAGCGTCGTGGGCGGGCCTCCGGCGCCGGGGCCCAGCGGCCGCCGGACGGCGTACGCGCCGGCGCGTGCTTAAACTGGATTGGCGGCCAGGACCCCTGCCGTGACGACCCGCCCGCGAGGAGAGCCGCATGGATTTCGACGAATCGTTCTGGGATGAGCGGTACCGCCAGCACGGCGAGCACGGTGCTGTGTGGAGCGGGCAGCCGAACGCCCAGCTGGTCGCCGAAGCCACCGGACTCGCGCCGGGTTCCGCGCTCGACGTCGGCGCCGGCGAAGGCGCCGACGCCGCTTGGCTGGCCCGGCGCGGCTGGCGGGTCACGGCGGTGGACATCTCCTCGGTGGCCCTCGCACGCGCGGCGGCCGCCGTCGCCGATGATCCGGACACCGCCGCGCGGATCGTCTGGCAGCACCAGGACCTGACGGCCTCGCCGCCGCCGGCCGGAACGTTCGACCTGGTCACCGCCCAGTACCTGCACCTGCCCGCGCCGCAGCGTGGCGGAGTCTACAGCCGGCTCGCCGCGTCGGTGGCGCCCGGCGGGACGCTGCTGATCGTGGGCCACCATCCCTCGGACCTGGAGACCACCGTGCGGCGCCCCTCGGTACCCGGGCTGTTGTTCACGGCCGAACAGATCGCCGCGGAGCTGGACCCGGACGAGTGGGAGATCATCACCTGCGCGTCCCGGCCACGGGAGACCACCGATTCCGACGGCGCCCCAGCGACCGTCCACGATTCCGTGCTCCGCGCCCACCGCAGGGCCTGACGCGGGCTGCATCACCGGCCGGCGCGCACCCTTTCGCACAATCCCGGCTGCACTGGTGCGCTCCGCCGCCGGTCGTTCCCGCTAGGCCTCCGGATCTCCGCGCCTGTTCCGGACGGCCGCACCCCGGGCCCGGGCAGCGTCTGTCCGGAACCGCCGCCCAAAACCGAAACCTGCGCGGAAACGCCGTCTAGCGGTGGGTGAAGTCCGGCTGCCGCTTTTCGCTGAAGGCGGCCATGCCCTCTTTCTGGTCCTCGGTGGCGAACAGCGAGTGGAACACCCGGCGTTCAAACAGCACGCCCTGCGCCAGCCCGGTCTCGAACGCGGCGTTGACCGCCTCCTTGGCCACCATGGCCACCGGCTTGGACTTGGAGGCAATCACCTCGGCGGCCTTGACGGCTTCCTCGACGACGTCGGCGGCCGGGACCACGCGGGAGACCAGCCCGGAACGCTCGGCTTCATCGGCGTCCATGAAGCGGCCGGTGAGGATCATGTCCATGGCCTTGGCCTTGCCCACCGCACGGGTCAGGCGCTGGGAGCCGCCCATGCCGGGGAGGACGCCGAGGTTGATTTCCGGCTGGCCGAACTTGGCGTTGTCGCCGGCGATGATGAAGTCGCACATCATCGCCAGTTCGCAGCCGCCGCCCAGGGCAAAGCCGGAGACCGCGGCGATGACCGGGATGCGCAGCCGGGTGAAGTCCTCCCAGCCGCGGAACCAGTCGGAGGAGTACATGTCCATGTAGCCCTTGGACTGCATTTCCTTGATATCGGCGCCGGCGGCGAACGCCTTGGCCGAACCCGTCAGCACCACGGCGCCGACCTCCGGGTCGGTGTCCATCGCGGTCACGGCGGCAACGACGTCGTCCATGGTCGCCTTGTTCAGGGCGTTCAGCGCCTCGGGCCGGTTCAGCGTCACCAGGCCCACACGGCCGCGGCGCTCCACCAGAATGTTTGCGTACTCGGTCATGCCTGTCCCTTCGGCTGGTCGGATTTGTCCCGGATGTCGGTGATGATGCCGGAGAAGTCCCGGCCGGCTCCGCCCTCCGCGGCAAAGGTATCGTAAATTTCGGAGGCCAGCGGCCCCAGCCGGGCGGCGACGCCGGTGCTCTCGAGCGCGTTCAGGGCCAGCTTCAGGTCCTTGGCCATCAGCGCTCCGGCGAAGCCCGGCTGGTAGTCGCGGTTGGCCGGGCTCGTTGGCACCGGACCGGGCACCGGGCAGTTGGTGGTCAGCGCCCAGCACTGACCGGACGCGGCGGAGGCGACGTCGTACAGCGCCTGGTGGGTCAGCCCGAGCTTCTCACCGAGCACGAAAGCCTCGCTGACCGCGATCATCGAAACGCCCAGGATCATGTTGTTGCAGATCTTGGCGGCCTGGCCCGCACCGTGGCCGCCGCAGTGGACCACGCGCTTGCCCATCACCTCGAGCATCGGTTTGACGGTCTCGAAGTCCTCGTCGGTTGCGCCGACCATGAAGGTCAGGGTCCCTGCTTCGGCCCCGACGACGCCGCCGGAGACCGGAGCGTCGACGGCCCGGTGTCCGGCCGCGACGGCCAGCGCCGAGGCCTCCCGGGCTTCGTCCACGTTGATGGTCGAGCAGTCCAGGAACATGGTTCCCGGCGCCGCGACGGCCAGCAGCCCGTCCTGCCCCGGTTGTCCTTGCCCCTCCGGAGTGCCGCGGTAGGCGTCCAGCAGGTGCCGGCCGCTGGGCAGCATGGTCAGCACGACGGCGGCTCCCTCGACAGCTGCCGCCGCGGTCTCCGCGGTGGTGATCCCGTGGGCGCGGGCGGCCTCCAGCGCCGCGGGAACGACGTCGTAGCCGGTGACGGCGTAGCCGGCCTTGACCAGGTTGACGGCCATCGGGCCGCCCATGTGGCCCAGGCCGAGGAAGGCGATGGGGCCGATGGGCGCGCCGGACCCGGACGGCACGGTCGATGCTTCAGACGTCGATGCTTCAGACATTGTCGCGCTCCTTCGTAAGTTTCAGTTCCCGCTCCCCCAGCGGCGCGAAGTAGGCGTCGACGTCGTCGCGGCTGACCTCCGCCAGGCTGGCGGGCTGCCAGTGCGGGGTGCGGTCCTTGTCCACGACCTGGGCGCGGATGCCCTCGCGGAAATCCGGGCCGTCCAGGAAGCGCAGGCCCACCCGGTACTCCTGTTCCAGGGCCTCGGCCAGGCCCAGCCCCTGCGCGCGGCGCAACGAGGCGAGGGCCACCTTCACGGCGGTCGGGGACTTGGCCGCGATCGTCTCGGCGACGTCCACGGCCTCGCCGCCCACGGTCCGCAGGCGGTCCACGATCTCCTCGGCGTCGTCGGTCGAGTAGCAGGCGTCAATCCACTCCTGCTGCGCGGCGAGGACGGACTGCGGGGCAGGTTCGGTGAAGCGCGCGACGGCGGCGTCCACCGGTTCGGTTTCCAGCGCCTCCGCCAGCGCTGCGAGCTGCCCGGAGGGAACGAAGGTGTCCGCGAGGCCAAGGAACAGCGCGTCGGCGCCGCTCAGGTGCGCCCCGGTCAGGGCCGCGTGGGTGCCGGTTTCGCCGGGCGAGCGGGAGAGCAGGAGCGTCCCGCCGACGTCGGGCACGAAACCGATGGTGGTTTCGGGCATGCCCATCCTGGTGCGCTCGGTGACGATCCGGACCGAGCCGTGCGCGGAGATTCCGACGCCGCCGCCCAGCACGAGGCCGTCCATGAACGCGACGTAGGGCTTGGGGTATTCGGAGATCAGAAGGTTCAGCCGGTACTCGACCGCCCAGAAGTCCGCGGTGGCGTCGCCGCCGTCGAGCATGTCCCGGTAGATGGCGACGATGTCGCCGCCGGCGCACAGCCCGCGGTCGCCGGCGCCGCGGACCAGCACCGCGGCGACGTCGTCGTCCTCCGCCCAGAGCGTCAGCTGCTCCAGCATCGCGGCGGCCATGCCGGCGGTCAGCGCGTTGACGGCCCGGGGCCGGTTCAGGGTGACGACGCCGAGCCGGCCGCGGCGCTCGAACAGCACCTCGGCGGCCTGCTCTGCGGGCCGCTGCTCCGCCATCAGCTGCCTTCCGGCATCACGAAGCTGGCGCCGGTGCGGATGCCGGAGGGCCAGCGGGTGGTGACCGTCTTGGTCTTGGTGTAGAAGCGGAACGCGTCGGCGCCGTGCTGGTTGAGGTCGCCGAAGCCGGAGGCCTTCCAGCCGCCGAAGGTGTAGTACGCGATCGGTACCGGGATCGGGACGTTGATGCCCACCATGCCGACCTGGACGCGGCTGGCGAAGTCGCGGGCTGCGTCGCCGTCGCGGGTGAAGATGGCCACGCCGTTGCCGAACTCGTGCTCGCTGCACAGGCGCAGCGCCTCGTCGTAGTCCTCGGCGCGGAGCACGCTGAGCACCGGGCCGAAGATCTCTTCCTTGTAGATCGTCATGTCCTTGGTGACGTTGTCGAAGAGGGTCGGGCCCACCCAGAAGCCGCCGTCGTAGCCCTCGACCGTGAGGCCGCGGCCGTCGGCGAGCAGGCTGGCGCCCTCCTCGACGCCGGCGGCGATGTAGCCTTCGATCCGTTCCTTGGCGGAGGCGGCAACGACCGGGCCGAAGTCCGAGTCCTTGGCGAGGCTGTGCCCCACCTTGAGGTCGGCGATCCGTTCCTGCAACTTGGCCACTAGCGCGTCGCCGGTGGCCTTGCCGACCGGGACGGCCACGGAGATCGCCATGCAGCGTTCCCCGGCCGAACCGAAGCCGGCGCCGATGAGGGCGTCCGCGGCCATGTCTAGGTCCGCGTCGGGCATGATCACCATGTGGTTCTTGGCGCCGCCGAAGCACTGTGCGCGTTTGCCGTGCGCGGCGGCGGTGGCGTAGATATACTGCGCGATCGGGGTGGAGCCGACGAATCCGATGGCCTGGACCCGGGGGTCTTCCAGCAGAGCGTCGACCGCTTCCTTGTCACCGTTGACGACGTTGAACACCCCGTCGGGAAGGCCCGCCTCGGTGAACAGTTCGGCCAGCCGCAGCGGCACCGAGGGGTCCCGTTCGGAGGGCTTGAGGATGAAGGAGTTGCCCGCGGCGAGCGCCGGGCCGGACTTCCACAGCGGGATCATGGCCGGGAAGTTGAACGGCGTGATGCCGGCGACGACGCCGAGCGGCTGCCGCATTGAGTGGACGTCGATGCCGGTGCCGGCGCTGTCGGAGAATTCGCCCTTGAGCAAATGCGGGGCGCCGGCGGCGAATTCGACGACCTCGATGCCGCGCTGGATGTCGCCCTTGGCGTCCAGGAAGGTCTTGCCGTGCTCGGAGGAGAGCAGGGTGGCGAGTTCGTCCATGTTCTGGTTGACCAGGTCCACGAACTTCAGGAGGATCCGGCCGCGGCGCTGCGGGTTCATGGCGGCCCATTCGGCCTGGCCCTTTTCCGCGTTGGCGATGACATTGCGGACCTCCTCGGCGCTGGCCAGCGGGAGCCGGGCCTGGACCTCGCCGGTGCAGGGATCGTAGACGTCGCTGAAGCGCCCGGAGGTGCCCTCCACGTGCTGTCCGCCGACGTAATGGGAAAGCTCACGAACCATGATGGAATGCTCCTTTGCATGTGACCTAGATCATCTCTGCACTGAATATACTCGGACTTCCTACTAATCTCCAGAGCCGCGGCCCGCAGCCAGGCCCCGCCCCCCGGTCCGACGGTCCCGCGCCGGCCTCCCCCGGGCGGAGTCCAAGTTCGGTAAGTTAGGAACCGTGAAGATTGCTACTTGGAATGTGAACTCGCTCCGTGCCCGTGCCGACCGCGTTGAGGCCTGGCTCCAGCGCACCGACTGCGATGTCCTGGCCATCCAGGAAACCAAGTGCAAGGACGAGAACTTCCCCTGGGACCTGTTCGAGAAGATGGGCTACGAGGTGGCCCACTTCGGCCTGAACCAGTGGAACGGGGTGGCGATCGCCTCCCGCGTGGGGCTCGACGACGTCGAACGCACCTTCCTGAACCAGCCCGTCTTCGGCAAGGGCGGCCTCGACGAGGTGCAGGAGGCCCGCGCGATCGGCGCCACCTGCGGCGGGATCCGGGTCTGGAGCCTCTACGTGCCCAACGGCCGGGCGCTCGACGATGAGCACATGCCCTACAAGCTCAGCTGGCTGGACACGCTCCGCAGCCACGCCGAAGGCTGGATCCAGGCCGACCCCGAGGCGCAGATCGCCCTGATGGGTGACTGGAACATCGCCCCGCGCGACGAGGACGTCTGGGACATCGACTACTTCCGGGCCAACGCCCTGACGCACGTCAGCGACCCCGAACGCGCCGCCTTCCACGCCTTCGAGGAGGCCGGCTTCACCGACGTCGTCCGCCCGCACACCCCCGGCCCCGGCGTATACACCTACTGGGACTACACCCAGCTGCGCTTCCCGAAGAAGGAAGGCATGCGCATCGACTTCGTCCTCGCATCCCCGGCCCTGGCCGCGCGCGTCACGGGCGCCTCGATCGACCGCGAAGAGCGCAAGGGCAAGGGCGCCTCCGACCACGCTCCGGTGATCGTGGAGCTTGCGGGCTGATGACCGCCCACCGGGGAAGCGCAGGACCGCAATGACTGGCAGCCTCTACCGCGGCCAGGCCGGCCTGCCGTTTTCCTCGACCCTGCGGGCCTATGAGCCGCTAGAGGCTTTTCCGGCCGGGCAGCAGGAGACCCTGCGCGAGGCCGGGGCCCGGTCCGAGTCCCGCGCCGCCGTCGAAAACGCCGAGTTGCTCGCCTCGCTGGGCCGCATCACCCGGCCGGGCGGCGACCCTTTCCCCACCGGGCACACAGACCTGGTCCGGGTGCTGGCGGTCAGCACCTCCGGCAGCGACGGCAGCGGCGACGGCGGCGGGAGCCGCGGCGACGGCGGCAGCCGCCCCGCGCGGCTGCTGTACTGCCCGAGCCAGCTGGTGCTGCGCGCCGGCCTGGCCGCCAACGCCCTGTTGGAGGGGATCCACGGCCCGCTCGCCCAACTTCTCATCCCCGAGGAGCAACGGGACCGGCACCAGGAACGGATCGACCAGGTAAAAGCCCGGGAGGGCGCCGCCCGGGTGCACACCCGCGCCTCGACCTGGGGCATTCCGTTCAGCTGGTTCTGCCTGTTCCAGGAATCGGACCCGACGGACGTGGTGGAGGCGGGTGGCCGGATCGTCACGGTCCGGATTCGGACGACCCTCGCTGCCGCGCTGGAGCGCGTCCGGCACGCCGTCGCGCATCTGGCCCTCGCGGCTCCGGAGCTGGACATGCTCGAGGACCTGACCCAGCTCACCGAATGGCTGGAGCTTTTCCACCCGGACTCAGTGGTGGAACTCGACTACGGCGCGGTGGCGGACAAGGTCTACCCGGACGATTCGCCGCTGGACGTTCGGCTCGGGATCGAATGCCTCGCCGAGGGCGATATGACGGGCGCCGCAGCCGCGTACCGCCGGCTCGCGTCCCGCTGGATTCCGATCCGCCAGCTGGCCCGCGCCTCCTGAGCCGTTAGCCGACCGGCCGCGGGGCCGCCGTCGAGTCCCGGACGATCAGCTGGTGCGGGGCCACCGTGGATCGCACGGACCCGGCCAGCCCGTCGAGTTCATCCAGCAGCATCTTGGTGCCGAGTTCGGCCTGCTCGTCGGGCCGCTGGCCGACGGTGGTGAGCCCGACGGCGGCGGAAAATTCGTGGTCGTCGATGCCGACGACGGAGAGGTCCTCCGGGATCCGCAGCCCCGCCCGCCGGGCCTCGAAGATGACGCCCATGGCCATCTCGTCGGAGGCGCAGAAGATCGCCGTGGGCTTGGACCCGGGCCGGTCCCACAGCCGCCGGAACGCTTCCTGGCCGCTGCGGACGGTGAAGTCCCCCCACTCGTCCCACTCCGGCCGGACCGCCAGCGCGGACTGGGCCATGACGTCCTGGAAGGCCTTGATTCGCACCCGCGGAACGTCGAAGTTCAAGTCCGTTTCGTCGTCGCCGTGCAGCAGCGCGATGTCCGTGTGGCCGAGCCCGATCAGGTGGCGCACCGCGGTGGAGGCCGCCTTGTAGTCGTCGATCCCGATGTAGGCGCAGCCTTCGACGTGCCCGCCAACCACCACGAGCGGGATGTCGATCTTCTGCAGGTGTTCCAGTTCCTCCCGGGTCAGGGCCATGCAGAGGACCAGGAGCGCGTCGATCTGTTTGTAGACCATGGTCTTGCTGAAGAGCCGCTCGCGGTGGCTGCCGTGGCCGCCAAGGTTGAACAGCGAGAGGTTGTACTGGCGGCCGTGCAGCTCGCGGTCCGCCCCTTCGATGGCCTTGGAGAAGAACCAGCGGCTCACGAATGGGGCCAGCACCCCGATGGTGCGGGTGCGGCCGGTGGCCAGGCCCGACGCCGAGGATGACGCCACGTAGCCCAGGGCTGCCGCGATGTCGAGGATCTTCTCCCGGGTGGCGGGAGATACCCTCGGCAGCCCGCGGACGGCCCGGGAGACCGTGGCGGTGGACACGCCCGCGGCGGCCGCGACGTCCTCGATGCTGACGCCGGTGTGGCCGCCGCGCTGCGCCCTGTCAGTTGTCCGTGCCACCGTGTCCCCTTGTCGGCCGGCCGCTCCCGCGCGACCGGCGTGCCGCCCCCACGGCGCCGTCTCTGTCCTATCCTTCGGCCGTCCTCAGCGGCGGCGGGTCCCGGTCCGTCCGGGCAGCCGCCGTCGAAGCCGGATCATGCCGTACAGTGCCAGCAGCGTCACCAGCAGTCCGAGGGCCCAGCCGAGGGCCGGCTGAGCGGTCACCTCCATCCAGACGGTGACCGCCAGCAGGACCACGGCCCAGAAGCCAAGGAAACCGATGATGATGTCGAAGTCCTCGCCCGAGCGCACCCGGCGCTGCGTGCTGCCGACCTCGCCCTGGTTCTCCGCCATCACGTCCCTGCCATCGTCCGACACCTCATCGGCGGGCCGTCACTTGACGGCGCCCGCCGTGAGGCCGGCGACGATCTTGCGCTGGAAGACCAGCACCAGGATCACCAGCGGGATGGTCACGATGGTGCCGGCCGCCATGATCGCCGTGTAGGGGATCTGGTTGGGCTGGGCGCCGGCGAAGCTCGCGATCGCGACGGTGACCGGCTGGGTCGCGTCGGACGAGAGCTGGCTGGCGATCAGGAACTCATTCCAGGAGGAGATGAAGGCCAGGATCGCCGTCGTGAAGATGGCCGGAGCCGCGAGCGGCATGATCACCTTACGGAAGGCTTGGCCCTGCGTGCAGCCGTCCACCCGCGCCGATTCCTCGAGCTCCCACGGCATTTCGCGGAAGAAGGAGGTCATCGTGTAGACGGTCAGCGGCAACACGAACGAGATGTTCGGGATGATCAGGGCCTGGTAGGTGCCCATCCAGCCGATGTTGGTGAACAGCTGGAACAGCGGGGTGATCAGGGCGACGCCCGGGAACATCGAGGCGCCCAGGATGAATCCCAGCACCAGGAACTTGAACCGGAAATTCAGCCGGGCGAGCGCGTAGGCGGCGAACACGCCGATCAGCAGCGACACCACGGTCACCACGACGCCGATGAAGACACTGTTCAGCAGCGCCTGCCCGAAGCGGTTTCCAAACGATGTGTCGAACGCGGTCTTGAAGTTATCCAGCGTGACATGACTCGGCAGGATGGAGGTGTCGTAGGTGAACCCGACGTCGCGGAAGGCGGTCACCACCATCCAGTAGGCGGGGGCGAGGCACCAGATGAGGATCACCAGGGCACTGATGTAGGTCCGGCCCTGGGCCCACTTTTCCCGGTTCTGGGCGACCTTCCGCCCCCGGTCCTGCTGCGCGCGCAGCTCGGTCGCGGCGGTCATTTCTTCCCCTTACTAGCGCCGGTCTGCTGCTCCACCACATTCGCGCCAAGGAAGCGCACGAAGATGAAGGCGACAAGGAAAATGATGATGAACGTGATGGTCGATAGCGCCGCCGCCACGTTGAAGCCCTGTCTGATCTGGTTGATCACCAGGATCGAGAGCGTCGTGGTGTTGTTCGCACCGCCGGTCAGGATGTACGGCAGGTCGAACATGCGCAGCGCGTCCAGGGTGCGGAACAGGATGGCCACCATAAGGGCCGGTTTCACCAGCGGCAGGGTGATCATCCGGAACCGCTGCCACGCCGTGGCGCCGTCGACCTTAGCGGCCTCGTACACCTCGGCGGGGATCATCTGCAGGCCGGCCAGGATCAGCAGCGCCATGAACGGCGTCGTTTTCCAGACGTCGGCGATGATGACCGCCCACTTGGCCGGCCATTCGCTGCCGGTCCACAGAATGGTGGTGTTGAAGAGCTTGTTGGCGATGCCTTCGAAGGCGAAGATGAACAGCCACAGCTTGGCGGTGACGGCGGTGGGGATGGCCCACGGCACCAGCACGGCGGCGCGGACCAGGCTGCGTCCCTTGAAGGTGCGCGCCATGATCATGGCCATCCAGAAGCCGAGCACCGTTTCCAGCGCGACGGTGACAACGGTGAAGAAGAACGTCGTTGCCGTCGCGGACCAGAACTGGGAGCCGAGGGTTCCCGGCGGGCAGGCCACGGTGCCGCCCGCGGGTGAGGCGCATTGCTGGGCGATCCAGTTGATGTAGTTCGTAAAGCCGGCCGGGCCGCCTTCGGTGAAGAACCCGGTTTCCGGATCGACTCCGGCGTCGGCCTGGAAGGACATGACGATCGCGCTGATGATCGGGTAAACGATCACCACGGCCAACGCAATGATGGTGGGGGCCAGCAGCCACGACGCCCACTTGCCCTGCCTGGCGATCACGTTGTCCTCCCCCACCCCCTTGGGTGCGTGGTGGAGCCCGTTCCCGCCCGACGCCGGCTTCTTCACCGGCGTCGGGCCCAATTCGGTTGCCATCGTGGGACTACTTGGACTGGGTCTCGATGGACTTCTGCATGTCGGACAGCGCGGCGTCCACAGGCTTCTCGCCCTTGATCGCCGGGTACGCGTTGTCCTGGATGGCCTTGGTGACGGCCGGGTAGAACGGGGTCACCGGGCGCGGCACGGCGTTCTCGATCGAGGTCTTCAGCACAGGCAGGTACGGCAGCTTGGCGACCAGTTCCTTATCGTCGTAGAGCTTGGTCAGCACCGGAGCAAGCGAGCCCTGGGTGGCGAAGAACTTCTGGGTCTCTTCGGTGGTGAGGAACTTCAGGAAGTCCAGCGCGGTGGCCTTGTTCTTGGAGTAGACGCTCATGCCGGCGCTGTGGCCGCCGAGCGAGGAGGCACCGGGGCCGTCCTTGCCGGGAAGCGGGGCCATGCCGAGGACGTCCTTGACCTTGGACGAGCCTTCAGTGGTGGCCAGGTTGTAGACGTACGGCCAGTTGCGCAGGAACAGGAGTTTGCCGTCCTGGAACGCCTGCCGGGATTCCTCTTCCTTGTAGGTGATGGCTTCCTTGGGGATGTTGCCGTCAGCGTAGGCCTTGACCAGGTTGTTCAGGCCGGCCTTGGCTTCTTCGGTGTTCAGGCTCGGCTTGCCGTCCTTGTCCAGCACCGAACCGCCAAAGGAGTTGATCGCCTCGGAGGCGTTGACCGTGAGGCCCTCATACTTCGAGAACTGGCCGGCGTAGCAGCCGATGTTCTTGGCCTTGGCGATGGAGCACATGCCCATCATTTCGTCCCAGGTCTTGGGGGCCGTGGGGACCAGGTCCTTGCGGTAGTACAGGATGCCGCCGTCGGAGGATTCCGGCGCTGCGTAGAGGGTGCCCTTGTAGGATGCGGCTTCGATCGTCGGCTCCAGCATGCCGGAGGTGTCCAACGCCATCTTGTCCTTGAGCGGCTGCAGCCAGCCCTTGGCGGCGAATTCCGCGGTCCAGACGACGTCGACGCTGACGACGTCGTAGTTGGCGTTCTTGGCCTGGAAGTTCTGGACCAGGTCATCGTGCTGCTGGTCGGCCTGGTCGGTCTGCTCCTTGAACGTGACCTTTTCGTCGGGGTGCGCCTTGTTCCACTTTTCGATCAGCGGCCGGACCACGTTGCTGTTGTCCTTGCCCTGCACGTAGGTGATGGGACCCCGGCCGTCGAGGTTGGCTGCCGCGTCGCCGCCGCCGGCCGCCCCGCCGCCGCCCGAGCTGCTCCCGCCGCCTCCGCACGCTGTGAGGGAGAGGGCCAGGACACCGGCCGCGGCCGCAGGAAGTAGGTACTTACGGTTTTTCATACAGGTGCTCCTCGCTGAGTACCGGCGTGGACCGGTGGTGCAGTTTCTGTGGTGCCAATCACAGTAGCGACACCACCACAGCGAATGCAAGCGTTTACATCACAGCTTTACCCAACGGAGACCCGTCAGCGCCGCCGCGGCGCCCCCGGCGGTCCGCCTGAGGGGCGGCTGCAGACGGGGCGGGACAGGGGATACGCAGGGGGCGGGTGTTTCGGAAAATGTCACCGGGCCGGCGCCGGGTCAGCGGACGCGTTCGGCGCGGCGGAACCTTGACCGCGCCCCGGATCCGAGGTGCAGCAACACCGGCGTGCGCTTGCCCACGACGGCGTCCAGGGCCTCCACAAGGGCCGTCAGTTCCGCGGCGAGGGTGTGCGGAGCGACGCCCTGGCGCGGCTGGATCCGGATCCGCAGGGCCGGTTCGCCCTCGAATTCGTAGGTGGCCACCGTCGCCCCGGCGAGGTCCGGCCGGTCGGCCAGTGCCGCGCGGAGGGCCTGCTCGGCCACCCCGCCGCCGATCCGGACATTTCCGGTCACGGGACCGGCGTCGTCCTCGGCGACCAGGAGGTTGGCCCGGCCCTTCCCCTGCTGCGCCAGCCAGGCCACCATCAGGCCGATGACGAGCAGCAGCAGGACCACCATCACCATCCAGAGCCAGCTCACCGGCTGGCCGGGAATCCGGGTCCGGTCGAACAGGCCGCGCAGGCCGCCCCACAAGTCCGCGGACCAGCCCTGCCACCACCGTCCGACGGCGGGGACGGTGGCCAGCAGGACCAGCAGCGCCCCGATCAGCAGGAGCTTGGCGCCGAGGATGCCAAGCAGGATGCGGTTGAGGATCCGCGGGGTGCCGTTCACGCCCCGATCACCCCCGCGGACGCCAGGTTGACCCGGACCACGGGCAGGGGCGAGGGGGCCATGTCCCGCAGTTCGTCCTCGACGGCCGCCTGGATGTCCGCCGCCTGAAGCGGCACCCCCGAGGTGGGGCGGACGTTCACCTGCACCTCACGCCGGGACACCACGACCATGACCTGCTCCTGGGTGACGTTGGCCGCAAGCCGGGCCCGGCGGGCCAGCGCCGAGGCGATCACCTCGTCGTCGACGACGACGGCGGCGCGCGGGTTCGCGAGCACATGCCGGGCCCGCCGGCCGGGCAGGACGGCGTTGAGGAAGAAGAAGAGCCCGGCGACGAAGACCACGGCGCCGGCGGCGCCGAGCAGGAGCGGCGGCACACCGGCGGGCAGCGCGGTGATCCGCTCCGCGGCGGTCTGCGGATCGATCAGCCACGGCGGCTGGCCGACGGCCCGGACCGCGGTTTCCAGCAGCGCATAGCCGCACAGCCCAATGACCAGGACCGCTGCGATCACGGAGGCGGCCGCGCGGGAGGAGGTGGTTTCCCTGGCCAGGATCCGGTCCAGGCCTGCCCCGCCGGGCCGGCCCGGTGGGGGCGACCCGGCGCCGCCGGCCGGCGTTGCCGTGCCGCTGCGCTCAGCAGTCCGGCTCATCGGACCCTCCCGCCGTCAGTGACGCTGGCCCCGCTGATCCGGATGTCCACCCGGCTCAGCTGCGCGCCGCTCAGTTCCGTCACCCGGCGCAGGATCTGAGCCTTCGCGGCCACGGCACGGTCCCAGATGGGGCCGCCGAGGGCGGCCACCCGGTGCGGATCCCGCAGCACCGAGGTCAGCGAGGGTACGGCGATGGGGGTGACCAGCGACAACGCCAGCAGGCCGCCGTCATCGTTCCAGTCGGCGCGCACGTCCTGCGCGGCCACACCGAGGGCCTCGGCCGCGGCCGCGCGGGCCACGCTGGTGAGAGCCTGGGTGCTGATCCGGTTGTGTCCGGCCAAGGGCCGGACCGCGGGCAGGCTCATGAGGAGGAACGCCGGCCCGTGATGGCGTCCACGACGCTGCGCAGGTCCAGTTTCCCTTCCGCCGCGCGGCCGAGCAGAGCGCCGAGGGCCATGAAGAGCAGGGAGCCCAGGAAGCCCCAGACCCCGAAGGCGAAGGACATAAAGGCCAGGAAAGCGCCGGCGGCCAGGCCGACAACGGTCAGGTTCACTGCAGTGCCTCCCTTGCAGGCCGCGCCTCGACGGCAGCCGCCGGTTTCGGCGGCCCGGGCACGAAGACGTCGTGGATTTCGATGTTGACTTCAATCACCTGCAGGCCAACCAGTTCCTCGACGGCGGCGTAGACGGCGGCCCGGATCTGGTCGGCCAGCGGGTGCAGCGGCGTGCCGTAGAGGGCGACGAGGTCGATGTCCACTGCCACCTGCGTCTCGCCGACCTCGGCGCGCACGCCGGCCGCGTGGTCGGCGCTGCCGACGGCGTCCCGGATTGCTCCCAGGGCCCGGGACGGTCCGGTCCCCAGGGAATAGACACCCGGGACCGCGCGGGCGGCGATGCCGGCGACTTTGGCCACCGCGGCTTCGGAGATGACGGTGCGGCCCGTGGCGGTGCGGCCGGTGGCGGCGCGGGCCACGGGCGGCGGCACCGCCTCCGGTACCGCTGCGGGCTGAGAATCCTGGTACTCCATCTGGCACTCCCCCTTCTCTTTGACTCCACCCTAGTCCCAGGGACCGACGGGGGCGCCAGCCCCGCCGGGAATTCGGCGCGGCCCGAGGCGGGAGCGGCTTACTTGCAGTTCGCTGCAATCCAGCCGGTCACGGGGGCCATAGCCTCCTGGAACTTGCCGCTGGAGTAGACGGTCTGGTCGCTCAGGCCCGCGACGGCAACCCGGTTCAGCTCGGCGAAGTCGGCCTTGATGCTCTCCGGTGCCCGCTCTGCCGTGCGGCTGAGTTCGGCCTTGAGCTGCTCCAGTTCGGCGGTCTTGCCCTGCGCCGCCGACAGCGGCAGCAGGGAGGCGCCGGTGGCCTGCTCCGCAATGGTCTTGCAGGCCTCGGCCGCCGAGGGGAAGCCGCCGTAGGGGCCGGTGGAAGCGGTGGGGGCGGCTTCCGGGGTGGCGGCTGCCGCCGGGGCCGACGACGACGGCAGGGCGGGCGGGGCCGTGGTCCCGGGCGCAGAGCACCCGGCAAGGGCCAGGGCGGCAAGGAGTGCGGTTACGGTCGGTGCTGCGGTCTTCACAATTACTCTTCTGGTCGGGCAGTGCGCCCCGGACCGGCTCAGGGCGGTCCGCGGCAATGGCTTTTTCCCCAGCGTGCGAGTCTAGCCGTGCCTGTCGGCGTGTCCCCAACCCGGCCCCGGAGGGATTGGGGGTGGGGGGAGCGGGAGTCAGTTGATGGCAGCGCACTGTCCGGGCAGCGGGACGGCCTGGGGCATGGGGAGGTAATACGCACAGGTGTAGCGTGACGCGTCCCCGGTCAGGGCCCAGACCGAACCACGGCGGCGGCCGGCGCGGCTGTCGAGGGCGGTCCCGTCGCGGGCGGCCAGGCGGTCGAGGACCGAGGAGATGACATCCTCATGCGTGCAGAGCACGGTCCCGGTGCCACGGGCATCGTCAACGAGCCCCATCGCCCGTTCGAACCGGCCGTCGGACAGATCGCCGGCCACTTCCACCGAGAGGGACGCACGGCGTGCCAGCGGTCCTACGGTGTCGATGCACCGGGCCGCGGGCGCGGAGAGCACCCGGTCTATTTCAAAGAACGACCCCAGGCCTTCAAGGGAGCGGGCCGTCGTCTGTCCTTCATGGGCCAGCGGCCGGGTAATTTCGGAGTGGTCCCACAGGTGCCGCGGCGTGGCAGTGGCCCCGCGGACGAGCAACAGCATCCTGTCCCGGGCCGGCACCGCGCGGATCCCGAGTTCCCGCTCGAGCACCACGCCCAGGGCGAGGATCACGGGTCGTTCGCGTGGTTCGCTCAGGGTCCGCAGGGCCGCCGGGAGACTGAACCAGCGGGCATCGTCCACTTCCGCGTTGGCCGAGAAGGTTCCGCCCTGGGCCTCGGCGGCCCAGTAGCGGACTGTCTTGAGGCGCCGGCGGCGGTCCAGATAGGTCACCTGCGGCAGCTCGGACCCGGCCCGGCAGACGAGGCCCGTCTCCTCGCCCACTTCCCGCAGCGCACACTCCAGGTCCGTCTCGCCCGGTTCGGCCTTTCCCTTGGGAATGGACCAGTCCTGGTGGTTGCGCCGGTGCACCAGCAGGACCTCCAGGGCCCCGTCCCTTCCCACCCGCCAGGGAAGGGCTCCGGAGGTCCGGGGCGTGGCCGGCGCCGTCTCACGGATCACGCCGGGGACAGCCGGCGGCAGGACCGGCCGCCCCGGGGTGCCCTGCAGTCCGTCGAGTCTGCTGTAGAGACCGCCGGCGGCGAGGAGCTGGGAATGGTGGCCGCTTTCGACGATCCGTCCCTTGTCCAGCACGTAGATCCGGTCCGCGCGCCGGAGCGTCGAGAGACGGTGGGCGATGACGATGACCGTCCGCCCGGCCATGAGCCGGTCCATGCCTTCCATCACGTACTGTTCGGAGATGGCGTCCAGGCCGGAGGTGGGTTCATCCAGAATGACGATTGGTGTGTCGCGGACCAGGGCCCGGGCGATCGCGATGCGCTGGCGTTGTCCGCCGGAAAGACTGACTCCCCGCTCGGCGACCGGCGTGTCGTAGCCCAGAGGCAGCCGGTCAACGAACTCATCGACGTGCGCGGCGTGGGCTGCGGCGTAAACCTGTTCCGGGGTGGCGGCATCCGATCCGTAGGCGATGTTGTCGTAGATGGTGCCGTGGAACAGGATGGATTCCTGCAGCACCATCGAGATTTGCCGGCGCACGGTGGCCAGCTGGAGGTCGCGGACGTCCATGCCGTCCAGGAGGACGGCGCCGCCCGTCACGTCGTAGAGCCGCGGGATGAGGCTGACCACCGTCGACTTGCCCGCCCCTGTGGGCCCGGTCAGTGCGATCATCCGGCCCGGCTCCACCCGCAGGTTGATCTTGTGCAGCACCTCGGCGTCGTCGTAGTGGAAGTCGACGTCCCGCAGCTCAACCGCGCCCGCCAGCTGGGGAGCCGGCGGCGCACCGGGGGGATCCGTTATCGCCGGTGCGGTGTTGAGGACGTCCTGGAGCCGCTCGGCGCTGACCTGGCCCCGGCTCATGACCGTCGTCAGCTTGGAGAGTTCCTTCATCGGATCGTAAAGGGCCTTGAGGTAGGCCAGGAAAACCAGCAGCAGGCCCAAGGTCATCGACCCGTCCAGCACCCGCTGGACCCCGGCCCACAGCACCACGACGGTACCGAGTGTGACGATGACATCCACGAGCGGGGACAGGGCGGCCTGGAGCCGGACCAGCCGCAGGCCCGCCGTCATCCGCGCAGCGTTGCGGTCCTGGAAGTCGGCTTCGTGGCGCGCCTCGCTGGAGGAGGACTGCATGACCCGCACCGAGGAGAAGGTCTCGGTCATCGTGGAGGCAATATCGCTGTCCTTTTTGCGCGCGGCCCGGGACGCGGCCTTGATGCGGGGGCGGTACAGCAGCACGGTGGCGAACAGCACCGGTGAGACGGCCAGGGCAATCAGGGCGAAGCCCGGGTCGACGACGATGCAGATCGTCGTGATGAACGCCAGGATGAGGATGTTCGGCACCAGGACCGCCAGCATAGAGATGATCATGGCCCGGACGTAGTCGATGTCCGTCGTCGCCCGCGTTACCAGGTCACCGAGCCTCTGCTTGTCGTGGAAGGACAGCGACAGGCGCTGGAGGTGGGTGAACACCTCGGAGCGGATGGAGGCCATGACCCGCTCGCCGACGCCGTTGAGGAGCCGGGCCCCGAAGTAGTGGGCTGCCGCGTTGGCCACTGTCAGCGCCAACAGGCACGCTATGGCCACCCACAGCAACTGCTGCCGCTCCAGCCCGGCCGCACCGATGGCCCGCAGGAACTCGTTCTGGCCCGCACCGCCCGGGTTCTTGAGCACATCATCGACAATGATCTTCAGCGGCCACGGCAGGGCCACCTGCAAGGCAGCCGCGAGGACCACCAGGGCAGCCCCGGCAGCCAGCGCGACGGCGCGCGGTTTCAGGGCTCGGCGGAACCGCCAAAAAGTCACAAACATCCGGCGCCCCGCCCCGGGACGCCCCCGCGCACAGGGGTGTTCATCTCGAGCAGATCAACGATGTCGGCGATCTCCACAGAGCGTCCTCCCCCTCTACGCAACGGGTCCGCTCAATGTCTACCCCGTGCGCCGTCGCCTGTCTAGGACACTGCGGCCCGTTCATCGCCAGCAACTGAAAGGTATGTCCACCTGCCGGCGCCGGCCCGCCGTTCGACGAGGTGCCGGTGCAGCTGAGAGGGCTTCGCTGAGCAGGGACGGGTTTAAAACGAAAAACCCCGCCGTTCCCGTGTAAAAACTGGGAACTGCGGGGTTTTCTAGCTGGTGGCTCCGACCGGCGTCGATCCGGTGACCTTTCGATTTTCAGTCGAACGCTCTACCAACTGAGCTACAGAGCCTAGGTGACATGTCACCATGACGGCCGGAATTTCTTCTGGCAATCAGAGCGACCCTGACGGGACTTGAACCCGCGACCTCCGCCGTGACAGGGCGGCGCGCTAACCAACTGCGCTACAGGGCCTTGCTTGTACTGCTTTCTTGCTTCCGCAGTATCGCTACCGCGTTTTTTCAAGGTCTTTAGCCTACCAGACTTTTTTAGCCGGTTTGACCAGTTTCCTTGCGTACCCCCAACGGGATTCGAACCCGTGCCGCCGCCGTGAAAGGGCGGTGTCCTAGGCCGCTAGACGATGGGGGCCAGGACTCCGTCCGGTAAAACCACTGCAGCAAGGGCAAAAATTTCGGGCCTAAGCCTTCCGTTTCAGCGCCCTTCGGGTTCCTCCGAACTGGACCTATAAAACTATAGGGCCAAGTTCCGGAATCTCCAAAATTGGTGCCCCGACCCGGGAATAAGCTCTGGACAGCACCCGCCCGGATAGGCCAATGATGGTCGGATGGATGCCACAGCTGCGCTGAATGAGATCGCCTTCTGGCTTGAACGAGATCGCGCCACCACCTTCAAGGTCCAGGCGTTCCGCAAGGCGGCCGCCGTTATTGCGGACCTGCCGGCCGAGGAACTGGCCGCGCGTGTGGCGGACGGCCGGCTCAAGCGGACCAAGGGCATCGGGGACCGGACCTTCGAGGTGATATCGCAGGCGGTCGACGGCGGCGTGCCCGACTATCTGGCCGCGCTGCGGGAACGCGGCGCTGCCCCGCTGGCCGAGGGCGGCGGGGAACTGCTGGCGCAGCTGCGCGGCGATCTGCACACCCACAGCGATTGGTCCGACGGCGGCTCGCCGATCGAGGCCATGCTCGAAGCGGCCGCGCTGCTGGGCCGCGAATACCTCGCCCTGACCGACCACTCCCCCACCCTGCGGATCGCAAACGGGCTCAGCGCCGAACGGCTCACCAAACAGCTGGACGTCATTGCCGGGCTCGGCACCGACGGCGGCAAGGGCGCGGGCAACGGTGAAGCCGGGGCGGCGGGGGTCCGGCTGCTCGCCGGCATCGAGGTGGACATCCTGGAGGACGGCACCCTGGACCAGGCCCCGGAGCTGCTGGACCGCCTGGACTTGGTGGTGGCAAGCGTGCACTCGAAGCTCCGCTCGGACAGCCGCACCATGACCCGTCGCATGCTGGCCGGGATCGCCGATCCGCACACGCGGGTGCTGGGCCATTGCACCGGCCGGCTGCTGAACGGCTCGCGCGGCACCCGCCCGCCGTCGGACTTTGACGCCAAGCGCGTCTTCGCGGCGTGCGCGGAACATGACGTGGCGGTCGAGATCAACGCCAGGCCGGAGCGGCAGGACCCGCCGGACGAACTGATCCAGCAGGCCCTGGACGCCGGCTGCCTGTTCAGCATCGACAGCGACGCCCATGCCCCGGGGCAGCTGGACTTCCTGCAATACGGCGCGGAACGTGCTGCGCGGAACGGCGTCCCAGCGGAGCGGATCATCACCACCTGGCCGGTGGACCGGCTGCTCGACTGGGCGCGCCGCTGACGCCCGCGGAATTTTGGCGGGAAACCGACGAGACGTGACCGATTTCCGCCAGCCGCAGCGCCCCGGTACCGGCTAGATTGACTGCATGGCAACATCCACCGGCACTCCCCGGCCCGACAGCATCACCCCCGCCGCCCCGGCGCCCGAGCCCGGCGCCGCGGCCCCCGCCGCCCACCCTTCCCGCCAGGCGGACCTGCCGTCCGGGCAGATCAGCAGGCTCGGGATCGCCGCCGTCGTCGTGACCGTGGTGCTCTGGGCCTCGGCGTTCGTGGGCATCCGCGCCGTCGGGCCGCGCTTCTCGCCCGGTGCGCTCACCCTGGGACGTCTCGCCGTGGCCGCCGTCGTGCTGGGCCTGGTGGTGCTCCCGACCTTCCGGAAGGCGGCCACGCTGCCCCGCGGGCGGGAATGGTGGCCGATCCTGGCGTACGGCGTGATGTGGTTTGGCGGCTACAACGTCGCGCTCAATGCCGCCGAACACCTGCTCGACGCCGGCACCGCGGCGCTGCTGATCAATGTCAACCCCATTCTGGTCGCCGTCATGGCCGGCATCATCCTGAAGGAGGGCTTCCCGCGCTGGCTGATCATCGGCAGCCTGGTGGCTTTCGGCGGCGTGGCGGTGATCGCCCTCGGCTCCGGCCAGCGGTCGACGGCGGATGTGGCCGGAGTGCTCCTCTGCCTGCTCGCCGCGGCCCTGGCGGCGGTCAGCGTGATCGTGCAAAAGCCGGTCCTGCGGAAGCTTCCCGCGGCCCAGGCCACCTGGTACGGCATCCTGATCGGCGCGTTGTGCTGCCTGCCCTTCAGCGGCCAGCTCGTCGCCGAGGTGCAAGCCGCTCCTCTGCCGGCCACGCTGGGCCTGGTCTACCTTGGCGTTTTCCCCACGGCGATCGCGTTCACCACGTGGGCCTACGCCCTGTCCCTGATCGACGCCGGGCGGCTCGCCGCCACGACCTACCTCGTGCCCGGCACCACCATCCTGATCTCCTGGCTGGTCCTTGGCGAGATTCCCACCGTCTGGGGCCTGGTGGGCGGGGCGATCTGCCTGGTCGGCGTCGCCCTGACCCGTCGCCGCCCGCGCCGCCGCACCCCGGCCGGGGCGTAGGATTCCGGCATGCCAGTTTCCCTGCCGCCCGGGCTGCCGATCCTGCCGTCCGGAGGCGACGACGGCGGACCCGGCCCGCAGCTGCCCGCCGGCGCGCCGTTCCCCATGTCGGAGGACGACTTCGAGGCGGCGGTCAGCGATGCCCTGGCCCGGATCCCGGCGGAGCTGGCCAGGACCATGGACAACGTCGCCGTCTTCATCGAAGACGATTACGTCCCGCAGCCAGGCGAAGACCCGGACACGGTGCTCCTGGGCCTCTACGAAGGGGTACCGCTGACCGAGCGGGATTCCTGGTGGGACGCGGGCTCGCTGCCGGACCGGATCATCATCTACCGCCAGCCGATCCTGGAGCTGTGTGCGTCCCGCGAGGACGTGGTCGAGGAAGTGACCGTCACCGTGGTCCATGAGGTCGCGCACCACTTCGGCATCAGCGACGAGCGGCTGCACGAACTGGGCTGGGGGTAGCCGGGCCGGACCGGCCTCCCGGCAGCTGCGTGGCAACCGTCCTGCCCGGCCGCCAGGGCCCGGATGCGCCCCGGCCTGCGCGGGCGGCTAGCCTTTAACCCATGGGACACGACCACAGCCATTCGCACGGCATCACGGCCACCGGGAAGCACCGGAAGCGCCTGGTCGCCGTCCTGGGCATCACGCTGTCCGTGGTCCTGATCCAGGTCGCGGGGGCCGTGTTTTCCGGGTCCCTGGCGCTGCTGGCCGACGCAGGGCACATGCTCTCCGACGCCGCCGGGGTTTTCATCGCGCTGCTGGCCGCCTGGATCGCCGCCCGGCCCGCGAGCGACCAGCGGACCTACGGCTACCAGCGGGCCGAGGTCCTGGCTGCCCTGGCCAACGCGCTGGTGCTGATCGTCATCTCCGTCGTCATCTTCACGGAAGCCCTGCGGCGGCTTGGCTCGGCCCCCGAGGTGCACACCGACGTCATGCTGTTCGCCGCCGTGCTGGGCGCGGTGGCCAACCTGGTCTCGCTGCTGATCCTCCGCGGCGCCCAGAAGGAAAGCCTCAATGTCCGCGGCGCCTACCTTGAGGTGCTCGGTGACCTGCTGGGTTCCTTCGCCGTGATCGCCGCTGCCGTCGTCATCATGGTGACCGGTTACCAGGCCGCGGACACCATCGCCTCGATCCTAATCGCGCTGATGATCCTGCCCCGCGCCTGGCACCTGCTGCGCGACGTCGTGGACGTGCTCCTCGAGGCCACTCCCAAGGGTGTGGACGTCCAGATGATCCGCGAGCACATCATGTCCGTGGACGGCGTCGTATCCGTCCACGACATCCACATCTGGACCATCACCTCCGGCGTCCCGGTTTTCTCTGCCCACGTCGTCGTGGAGGACGAGGCGCTGGGCGCGCGCGGGGCGGACCGCGTGCTGGACAAGCTGGTGACCTGCCTGGGCTCGCATTTCGATACCGAGCACTGCACCTTCCAGCTCGAACCGGCCACGCATGCGGAGCACGAGGCCCACCAGCACGCCTAAGGCCGGACCGCTTTAGGACAGGATGTCTTTGGTCGCGAGCCGGGCGTAGGCCAGCGCGCCGAACACCGCCACGTAGCCGGCCTGCAGCAGGGCATTGGCAGCAAACGAATCCCAGACCACGGGCTGGCGCAGCAGATCGGCGAAGTCCAGCCAGCGGTGGCTGAAGAGCCACGGATGCAGCCAGTCCAGCTGCGGCAGCGCGTCCGCGACCTGGGTGACGACCGCCAGGACCACCGTGGCCGCCATTGCGCCGACGGGCACGTCGGTGAGGGTGGACATGAACAGTCCGACGGCGGCCAGGCCCACGAGCGATACGGCCAGGTACGCGGCGATCAGCAGCAGTCGTCCCACCGCCTCGGCGGGTCCGATCGAGTCCCCGGACAGCAGGGTCACCGGTCCCACCGGGAAGAGCACGGCTCCGATGCCGGCCCCGACGAGGGCGATCGTGAACGGTGCCGCGACGGCGAAGAGCACGGCGCCGGCGTACTTGACCAGCAGCAGCCGGCCCCGGCCGGCGGGGCCTGCGAGAAGGTAGCGGAGGGTGCCCAGACTGGCCTCGCCCGCCACCGTGTCTCCGGCCACCACGCCGATCGTGAGCGGCAGGAAGAGCGGGACAGCGACGAGCATGGCGGTGATGCCGACGAAGAGCCCGTTCTGGCTGATCTGGTCCAGGAAGGCAGGGCCCCGTCCGGGCGGGACCGCCGAGGAGAGCCGCACCGCGACGGCGATCAGCACCGGGACGGCGGCGAGCGCGAGAAGCATGGCCCAGGTCCGGCGGCGCCGGAACAGCACGCCGAGCTCGGAGCCGAGCAGCCGCAGCCCGGGCAGGGATGTCGGTCCGGAACCAGCCGGCCTCCGGTCACTGGGCAACGTCGAACCCCTCCCCCGTCAGTTCAACGAAGCGGTCCTCGAGGCTGCCCTGCTCCACGGTGAAGCCCCGGACCCGGACTCCCTCCGCCACCAGCGCCGCGACGAGGGTTTCCGGCGCCGGGGTGTCCGGCCCGGCCGGCAATCGGGCGCGCAGCACCGCCCCGTCCGACGCATTGCCGGGCGCACCGCCGGGCGTGCCGCTCCCGGGGGCGCCGCCGTCGTGCGTCAACCCGAAGCGGGCCAGCACCGCCGCGGCAGCACCGGGATCCGGGGTCACCAGCCGCACCCCCGGCTGGCCGGCCTGCCGCAGCTCCGCCAGGGCACCCTGCGCCACGAGCCGCCCGGCGCTCATGATCGCCGCGTGGGTGCAGATCTGCTCCACCTCCGCGAGCAGGTGGCTGGAGACAAACACGGTGGCCCCGTCCGCTGCCAGTGACCGGACCAGGTGCCGCACCTCCCGGGTGCCCTGCGGGTCCAGCCCGTTCGTCGGTTCGTCCAGGACCAGCAGCTCGCGGGGTGCCAGCAGGGCGTTGGCGATCCCCAGCCGCTGCTTCATCCCGAGCGAATAGGCCCGCACCTTCTTGTCCGCGGCGTGCGCCAGGCCGACCCGTTCCAGGGCGGTGCGCACCCGCGCCTGCCGCGTCCGGGCCGGAGCGTCCGGATCCGCGGCATCGAAGCGCTGCAGGTTCGCGGCCCCGGAGAGGAACGGGTAAAACGCCGGCCCCTCGACCAGGGCACCGACCCGGGGCAGCACGGTGCGCAGCTGCCGAGGCATCTCCCGGCCGAGGACCCGGACCGACCCGCCGGAGGCTGCGGCCAGCCCCAGGAGGATCCGGATGGTGGTGGTCTTGCCGGAGCCGTTGGGGCCCAGAAACCCGAACACCGAGCCCCGGGGCACGGCCAGGTCGATCCCGTCGACCGCCAGTTGCCGGCCGAAGCGCTTGCTCAGGCCCCGTGTCTCGATGCTCAGTTCGGCGGGGGGCGCGTCAGGAACCGCGGCCCCCGCGGCGGTGGCCGTCGGCGCGGCGGGGCCGACGCCGGTCACCGGCCGGCGGCCACGGCCTGGAGCCGCTCCAGCGGGACGGAGCCAGCCAGGACGCGCCCGTCGTCGAGGATCAACACGTTCAGCAAGGCGGTGGAAAGCAGCTTGCCGCCGGGAACGGGGACTGCGGTCTTCGCCAGCAGCGCGGCGGCGTCGCCGTTGCCGCCCTGCTGGCGGGCTGCGTCGGCGGCAAACGCCCCGGCAGGCAGCTCGACGACCGACTCCCAACCTGTGCCGCTGACCTTCGCCTCGCCCTTCGGATGTACCTTGCCGTGCGCGTTAGGGCCGGGCCGCTTCGTGTCTCCGGCCCTGTGGTCCGGCACCGGCAACTCCTTGACGGCGGCGCCCGGTGGCGGGCTGAACCGGAAGACAGAGGCATCGGGGGCCTCGAGGGAGAGTTTGCTGAACGCGACGCTGAACGCCGGCTCCGATTGTCCCCGGGCTTTCACCTGCACGCCCAGCGGCATGCCGTTGCGGCCATCGACCGAAATCTCCACGGCAGCCAGCAGGCTGGTGGAGGACCGCGGTGTCAGCACCAGCCGGTACGCCGCGCGGCCGGCAACCTCGGCTTCGGGCCCGACGGTGACATCACCGCTGCGCCCGAGCCGGGCCAGCAGCGCCTCGGCCAGCCGGTCCGGCTGGGGAACGGCATCCTGGCGCGGTTCCGGGCGGGTACCGGCCGGCAGCTTCGCATGCGCCGCGGTGTTGTCCTTGGAGTTGTAGAACCAGAGATCCTGCCCGTTCCGGACCACGTTCCGCTCGGCAAACCGGTCCAGAACCTGGATCCGGGCCTGCTCCGGCCCGCCCCGGTAGACCCGGGCGGTGTGCGGCCCGGTCAGGAGCTCCAGCCAGGCGGTATCGCCCCCGGCGCTTGCCGGCGGCAGTTCCGGCAGGCCCAGGCTGGAAGTTTGCTCCACGGTTCCGGAGAAGGCCGCGTCCCGGTGCCCGGCGACCAGGGCCAGCACCTGCGCAGGTGACTTGTCGGGCAGCGGGTCCCCGGCGTTGGCCGGCAGTGAACCCGCCAGCACCCCGGCGGCAATTACAGCGGGAACGGTTGCGGCTGGCAGCCAGCGCAACCACTTGCGGGTCATTACGACCGCGCTCCGTCATGGCAGCTCATACCTCAAGGTTACGCCTGTCCCGGGCCGGGATCACGGGACGCCGTCATTGGCAGTGCCGGTCCCGCGGCTGTGTCTGGCCGGTCAGGAGCCGAGCATCGGGCCGAAGCTGGGCCGGTCGGCCAGCCGCGGGTCCTCCCGGTCCGGGACGACCATGACGGGCCCCTTGGCATGGTGCAGGATGCCGTCGGAGGTGGATCCAAGCAGCATCCCGGCGAAGCCGCCCCGGCCCCGGGTGCCCACCACCACGAGTTCAACGTGCCGGCTGGCGTCCACGAGGATGTCCACCGGGGAGCCGTCCACCAGCTCGGTCTGGACCTCCAGCCGGGGGAAGTGGCTCTTGAGCCATGCGACCCCGGCGTCGAGCTGGACCCGGATATCGGCGAACAGGGCCTCGCGGTCCATCGGGGCCGGCACCCAGGCGAGCGATCCGCTGTACTGCGGTACGGCGCAGACCAGGCGCAGGGGCGCGGAGAGGCGCTCGGCCTGGGCTGCGGCTTCGAGCACCGCCACCCGGGCCTGGTCCGAGCCGTCCACGCCGACGACGACGACGTTTTCCACCGGCTGGTTGCCTGCCTTCTCCCGCTCGGCCCGGACGTGCTTGTCGTCGGTGGTTTCGCCCAGCCGGTCGCCGCAGACCAGCGGCACCGTGACGGTGGGGCACTTGGCGTGCGCGGGAAGCGCGCTGCTGACCGAACCGAGGAGGCGGCCCACGAAGCCGCCGCGGCCGCGGGTGCCGAACACCAGCAGTTCCGCGCTCTCTGACAGCTCCAGCAACACCCCGGAGGCGTCGCCGTTCTCCACCGAAGCGTCGACGTCGATGCTGTACCGCGCCACCTTGTCCAGCGCCTGCTTCAGGATGGCCTCGGCCCCTTCGCGGATCACGGAGTCATCGACCGTGGCGTAGCCGCCGTCCAGGCCGGATGCGGCGAAGACCGGCACCGAGTAGGCAGTGACGATGTGGAGCGGACGACCCCGCCGCTGCGCCTCGCGGGCGGCCCAGACGAGGGCGCAATGGCTGTGGTCGGAACCATCCACGCCGACGACGATGCCCCCGGGCGCCGGACGCGCGCCAGCGGAGTCTCCGGCCGAATCCGGGTGCACCTGTTCTCGGGCCATGGGGTCCGCCTCCTCGCGTCTCGTGGCTGTGTTGCGGCTATTCTGCCAGAAGTGCCGCGGCGCGGCGCGCAGGGCGCCGGGAGCCGGAAAACGGGGAAGTAACCGGTCCCGGAGCAACCCTGTTCAGGGCGCAGAATCTTGGGTATCCTCTGAGGCGTTACTAAACCGAGACTCGTCTTTCAGATCGCCGCTTCCGGGTGAAGCGCGGCCGGGCGGCCGGGGAAGGACGTTCCGGGAATGGCCCGGAACCGGCGTTATTCGAGGAAGGACTCCGCAGTGTCGAGCATGCCTGTTTGCGGCGGAATCGAGCGGACCAGCGCCGTGGTGATCGGCACCGGCCTGTCCGGGCTGGCGGTAGCC
Organism: Arthrobacter sp. Soil763; assembly: GCF_001428365.1. Lineage (GTDB taxonomy): Bacteria > Actinomycetota > Actinomycetes > Actinomycetales > Micrococcaceae > Arthrobacter. The sequence continues at coordinate 274,763 of NZ_LMSH01000001.1, forward strand.
AGCGAGCTGCAGCGCCGCGGGGTGGAAGCCATCGTGGTGGACGGACTCGACCTGCTGGGCGCCGGTAATCCGGCCAACACCTCGTCACTGCAGCGGTGCGACGCGGCGGACGCCGCCACCCTCCGGGAGCGCAACGAAATCCTCCGCCACCTGCGGAACTACGCTGCCAGCCACAACCTTGATGTCCGGAACAACGTCCGCGCCCTGCAGCTGGACCACCTCGACGCCGACGGCCCGCTGGCCGGCGGACACGAGCTGCCCGTCCCGGGGAATACCGCCCAGCACTGGGCAGTCAGCACCCCGGGCGGCATCCTCTACGCGGACCACCTGGTGCTGACCCGGTGCGCGCACAGCCAGCTGCGGCGGATGCTGGCCGAGCTTGGCGTGGCAGCCGGCCAGAACCTCATGGCCGCCATGCACGCCATCGGGATGTACCTGGTCGGCGTGGGCGAGCTGATCACCCCGACGCCGAAGGAAGTGCTGCGCCAGGCGAAGCTCGTCGGGCAGGCAATTTCCGCGAAGGTCAACTCCGACGGCGTTCCCGCCCTGCTTCCGGGCGGGCTGGCACTGCCCGCTTAGGCCCGGAAGCCCGGCCGGGTGCAGCCCGCGGGCTGCAGTCTCCCGGTTAGTCCCGCTGCCCCTCGCCCGGGGCGCTGCCGGCGCGCGCGCCGTCGTCGCCGTCCCGATCATCGAGGCGCCGTTTGGCCATCAGGGCCAGTGCCACGAGGAAGCCCACGGCCACCGCGACGAAGATCACAATGCTCCACGGGAAGGGCTGCGAGGCGTCCGGCGCCGGCGTGGGCGCCACGGTGGTCCCCGGCTGGGCGGTTCCCAGCGTGGGGACACTGCCGGCCGCGGGGGCCGTCCCGGCCGCCGGCGACGTGGCCGACGTCGTGCTTCCACTTGCCGGCGCGGCCGCGGTGAACGTGAAGGTGCCCTCGACCGGGTGCCCGTCGGAGCTGGAAACCCGCCACTGCACGGTGAACGCCCCGGCCGACGCGCCCTCCTTCAGCTTCTGGGACACCACGTTGCCCTTGATCTCGACCGCACCCTCGGCCCAGTTGGTGCCGGCGCCGTCGTTGACCTTGACCTGGGTGCCGAGGGCCAGGGGCTGTTCACTCATGGTCAGCTGCACCTGCTGCGGCGGGACCGGCACGGACGCACCGTCGGCCGGGCTGGTCGAGGCGACGGCGTCATGCGCCGACGCCGGCGCCGCCCCGAGCAGCACCGCGGACAGGAGGACGGCGGCTGCGAGGATGGCCTTGAGCACGGCGTGGGGAAACTGGCGGATGCTGGGCATGGCGAAGGCACTCCTTGGTGTTGGCTTCCTTACAGACTAGGCGAGATTGGCGGGAGGGTGCGCCCGGGCCTAATAGGATTTAGGCGACACCCTTTTTCCCTCCCGGAGGACCAATGCTTAAGCAGGGCTCTGCACTCGACCGGTATTTCAAGATTTCCGAGCGGGGGTCGAACTTCTCCCGCGAAATCCGCGGCGGGTTCGCCACCTTCTTCGCCATGAGCTACATCGTGGTGCTCAATCCGCTGATCCTCTCCGGCGCCGACTCCTCCGGCGGCACGCTCGGCTTCCCGGCGGTGGCAGCCGTCACCGCCTTCGCGGCCGGCATCCTGACTATCCTGATGGGCGCCTGGGCCAAGCATCCCTTCGCCCTGGCCACCGGGCTGGGCGTCAACGCCTTCGTCGCGGTCACGGTCGCGACCAACCCGGGCCTGACCTGGCCGGACATGATGGGCCTGGTGGTCCTCTCCGGCGTCACCATGCTGATCCTGGTGCTCACGGGCTTCCGAACCGCGGTCTTCAAGGCCGTTCCGGAGGGGCTGAAGACGGCGATCGTGGTCGGCATCGGCCTGTTCATCGCCCTGATCGGCCTGGTCAACGCCGGCTTCGTCCGCCGCATCCCCGACGTCGCCGGCACCACCGTCCCGGTCGGCCTCGGCTTCGACGGCAAGCTCCTGGGCTGGCCCACGCTGGTGTTCGTCGTCGGGCTGGTCCTCACCATCGCCCTCGTGGTGCGCAAGGTCAAGGGCGCCATCCTGATCGGCATCGTCACCTCCACCATCCTCTCCGTGATCCTGGAATTCACCCTGCACATCGGGCCCAGCTTCGACGGCAAGAACTACAACCCGCAGGGCTGGTCCCTGGTGGCCCCGAAGTTCACCGAGTGGGCTGCACCGGACCTGTCCCTGATCGGCAAGGCCAACCCGTTCGGCGCCTTCGAACACCTCGGTTTCGTCGCCGCGACCCTGCTGGCCTTCGTGATCCTGCTGAGCATCTTCTTCGACGCCATGGGCACCATGGTGGGCCTAGCCACCGAGGCCGGCACCATCGACAAGGACGGCAACATCCCGAACGTGGACCGTGTGCTGCAGATCGATGCCCTCGGCGCGATCGTCGGCGGCGGCGCGTCCGTCTCCTCCAACCAGATCTACGTTGAATCCGGCGCCGGCATCGGCGAAGGTGCCCGCACCGGCCTCGCCTCGATCGTCACCGGCCTGCTGTTCCTGGTCGCCATGTTCTTCACCCCGCTGATCAACCTCGTCCCGTTCGAGGCGGTGGCACCGGCGCTCGTCGTCGTCGGCTTCATGATGGTCTCGCAGGTCGGCAAGATCGACTGGCAGGACTGGGGCATCGCGATCCCCGCCTTCCTGACCTTCACCCTCATGCCGTTCACCTACTCGATCGCCAACGGCCTCGGCGCAGGCTTCATCTCCTTCGTGCTGATCCGCCTCTTCCAGGGCCGCGCCCGCGAAGTCCACCCGCTGATGTGGGCCGTGGCCGCGGCGTTCCTGCTGTTCTTCGGCATCGGCCCGATCGAGGCGGCGCTCGGCATCCACTAGGGTTTCCGCACCGTCCCCTCCGCCGAGGTGGCAGTTCGCGGCAGTGTTTCTCGAAAACATTGCCGTGAACTGCCACCTCGGCGGCGTTTAAGCGGCGTTTCCACCGGGGTTTCCGGGATTCCGGACACTCCGACGGCGGCGCTGCTGGTTTTCCGGGCCGGGCTGCGGTGAGCTTGGAGCATGCTTTCTCCCGCCCTCACCGTTGATGTTCCGCCGCAGCCCTGGACCGGACGGTTCGACGGCGACGGCGCCGACCACCGCCGCTGGTGGCAGGCCGTGGCGCCCTACGCGGCACACCCGCTGCCCGCCGCGCCCGTCGGCGCGCGGCCCGCCGTCATCCTCGGTTTCGGCAGCGACGCCGGCGTGCGGCGCAACAAGGGCCGGGTAGGGGCGGCGGCGGCCCCGGCGGCACTCCGGGCGGCACTGTCCCCGCTCGCCTTCCACCTCGACCGCGAAGTCCACGACGCCGGCGACGTCACCGTGGCCGGCGACGCGCTGGAGGCCGGCCAGGCGCGGGCCGGGCTCGCCATCACGGCGCTGCTCGACGCCGGCGCCCTCCCCGTGGTTCTCGGCGGCGGCCATGAGACCGCCTTCGCGAGCTATCTGGGCGTGGCCGGCTCCGCTGCGGTCCGCGATGGCCTGCGGGTGGGCGTGCTGAACCTCGATGCCCACTTCGACCTCCGGGACGAGCCGGCGCCGAGTTCCGGCACCCCGTTCCTGCAGATGGCCCGCGCCGAGGCCGCCGCGGGCCGGGAGCTGAGGTACGCCGTCGTCGGGATCTCCGAGCCGAACAACACGGCCGCGCTGTTCCGGACCACCGGGGAACTGGGCGTGGACTACCTGCTGGACGAGGACTGCTCCGCTGAGGCCGCGGCGGAGTTCGTCTCCGCCTTCCTGGCCGGGGTGGATGCCGTGTACCTGACGATCGACCTGGACGTGCTGCCGGCGTCCGTGGCGCCGGGGGTCAGCGCGCCGGCGGCCTACGGCGTCCCGCTGCCGGTGATCAGCGCCGTCTGCCGCCAGGTCGCCGCGAGCGGGAAGCTGCTGCACCTGGACGTCGCGGAACTGAACCCGGAATTCGACGTCGACGGCCGCACCGCGAAGGTGGCCGCGCGGCTGATCAACACGCTGCTGCGGTAGCCGGCGGGCCGCCGCCCCGCGCCGCCGGAAGGGCCGCTCAGATGGCCGTATGCGGGGCCTGGCCCTCGTCGCCGTGCTTTTCCACCGCGCGGCGCTCACGCAGCCGGTCGAGCCGGTTCATCACCGGCGCGGTGGTGGCCCCGTGCAGCACGATGGACATCGCCACCACGAGGGCCACGAAGGCCCAGAGCTCCTGGGCCTCGGCGCCGAAGTTCCCGTGGCCCAGGGCGAAGGCAAGGTAGTAGAGGGAGCCGATGCCGCGGATCCCGAAGAAGGCGATGGCGATCCGTTCCCGCGGCCCGGTCTTGCCCCGGGCCAGTCCGATCCAGCCGGCCAGCGGGCGCACCAGCAACAGGAAGGCCAGCGCCACCAGCACCTCGGTCCACCCGATTCCGGCCAGCAGGCCGCGGGCGATCGCCCCGCCCAGCAGGACCAGGATCACCACGGTCATGAGCCGCTCGAGCTGCTCCACGTAGGAGTGCATGACCCGGTGGAACCCGTGGGTGCGTTCGGCGGCACGGATGGTGACGGCGCAGACGAAGACGGCGACAAAGCCGTACCCCTCGGCGAGCTCCGTCACACCGTAGGCCAGGAACGTCGCCGCCAGCGCCACGAACCCCTCGGAGTGGTTGGACAGCCGGATGCTCTCGTGCCGGGCGGAGAAGAACAGCCGGCCCAGGAGCTTGCCGGTGCCAATGCCCAGCAGGACGCCGATCACCATCCGCCAGAGCACGTCCACGGCCAGCCAGTTCCCCAACCAGCCCGACGGCGCGGCGCCGACAAAGCTGATGGCGATGGCCAGGTAGACGAACGGGAAGGCGAGCCCGTCGTTCAGCCCGGCTTCGGAGGTCAGTCCGAAGCGGATCTCATCCTCGCGCTCGGTTGCCTCATCCTCGTCGGCCGGTTCCCCCACCTGGACCTCGGAGGCCAGCACGGGGTCGGTCGGGGCCAGCGCGGCCGCGACGAGGAGCGCGGCGCCGAGGCCGAGGCCCAGGAACCAGAGGCCCAGCAAGGTCAGCCCGATGATGCACAGCGGCATGGCCAGGCCCAGCATCCGCCAGGTCGTCGACCAGCGGCGGAGGCCCACGGGCCGGTCCAGCGCCAGCCCGGCGCCCATGAGCGAGATGATGACGCAGACCTCGGTCAGGTGCGTGACGAACTCCCCGTGCTGCAGGGGGTCCGGGTTGGGCAGGCCGGGCATCAGGGTGAATGCCAGCATGCCCGCGCCCAGGAACACCATGGGCATCGAGAGCGGCATGTTGCGCAGCAGCTTGGGCAGCACGGCTGCGACGAAAACGGCGATTCCCGCCGCCACGAACGCGACGCTGGGTCCTTCAAACATGGGAACGCCCTCCTGCCGCGACCGGGAGCGTCCCCGGAATGGGTCGGGGCGCCGTTCCAGACAGAACGGCGCCCCTCACTCCCCAAGATATACCGCTGACTGCACACTATCCGCCCAAGGCTGGGACGCCACGCCGCAGCCATTAGAATAGAGGGTGGCCAACCGGCCTGATTCTAGGAAAGACCAGTTAATGAACACACACACCATGCGGACCGAGGCCTCCGAGGCCACGTCCATCAAGCTCTCGTTCGCCAGCGCCCACGAGGTCCACCATGGCCTCGAAAACGCCGTCAACACGCTGATCGCCTCGGCCGCCCGGGACCGCCGCTGCGGGATCACGGTCACCAGGCACGAGCCGGGTGCGTACACCGTGGCGCTCGACGAGACGGTTCCCTTCGGCGAAACCCGCGAGGCTGCCGCCGCGTAGTTCCACCGGTCCCAACTGGGACAGACGAGGCAGGGGCCGGCGGGGATCGTTCCCCGCCGGCCCCTGCCTCTTGTTGTTGCCGGCTAGCTCCGCCGCACCTGGACGCCGTCGGACTTGAGGAACAACTGGGCCTCCGACGGCGCCTCGGGCACCAGCCAGAGCACGTTGCCGCTGGAGGACACTTCCTCCACGTCCCCGGCCGCCAGAACCTGCGCGTGTTTGACGATCTCCACCCGGTCCCCGGCCCGCAGGCTCTTCCAGTCGGTTACCGTGGCGGCGAACGCCGTGCGCCTGTACAGAACCGTCCCGCGTGCTTTCATGAACTTCTACCCCTTTGTAGGTTCCTGTTTGTGGTTTTGTGCCACAACGTCATTGGTGTGGTCTTGGTCATATTCCTACTACATTTCTTCCTGCGCTGCCCGCCGTGTTGCCGAACATTTCCGCCCGGACCGGAAATGCCGTTCCGCCGCGTATTTTCTTTGTTGTCAGGCCAGATTTCCGACGGCGGATTCGGCGGCTGCGCGGACCGCGCCGGAACCGACGAGCCGGTCCGCGGCTTCCAGCTCGGGCGAGAGGAACCGGTCGGTGCCCGGGCCCTCGACGACGTCGCGGAGTGCCGCGATGACGGCGGACCCGGCCGGGCCCGGCGTGAGTTCGCCGTCGGAGAGCTGGGTGCGGATATCCAGGGCCCGGGCGGAGGTCACCAGCTCGATCGCCAGGATCCGCCGCAGGTTCTCCACCGCGCGGCGGAGTTTGCGGGCAGCGTGCCAGCCCATCGAGACGTGGTCCTCCTGCATCGCCGAGCTCGGGATCGAGTCCACCGACGCCGGGACGGCCAGCCGCTTATTGTCCGAGACCAGCCCGGCCTGGGTGTACTGGGCGATCATCAGGCCCGAGTCGACGCCGGGGTCGGCGGCCAGGAAGGCCGGCAGGCCGTGCGAGCGGGCAGGGTCCAGCATCCGGTCGGTGCGGCGCTCGGCGATGGAGCCCAGGTCGGCGACGGCGACGGCAAGGAAGTCCAGCACGTAGGCCACCGGGGCGCCGTGGAAGTTGCCGTTGGAGCTGACCCGACCGTCCGGCAGCACGACCGGGTTGTCGATCGCGGCGGCCAGTTCGCGGGAGGCCACCAGGGCGGCGTGGTCGACGGTGTCGCGGACCGCTCCGGCCACCTGGGGGGCGCAGCGCAGCGAGTAGGCGTCCTGGACCCGGGTGTCGTTGACCCGGTGCGAGGCCACGATCGGGGAGTTGGCGAGCACCCGCAGCATGTTGTCCGCGGACGCGGCCTGCCCCGGGTGCGGGCGGAGCGCGGCGTGCAGCTCGGGCAGGAACACCTGGTCGGTGCCGAGCAGCGCCTCGACGCTGAGCGCGGCGGTGATGTCCGCCGTCGTGAGCAGCTGGCGGAGGTCCGCGATGGCCATCAGCAGCATGCCCAGCATTCCTTCGGTGCCGTTGACCAGCGCCAGGCCTTCCTTCTCGGCCAGGGTGACGGGTTCAATCCCGTGCGCCGCGAGGAGTTCCGAGACCGGGCGGGTGCCGGCGGCGCCGTACAGTTCGCCGTCGGGGCCGGTGGCTTCGCCTTCGCCCATCAGCACGAGGGCCACATGGGAGAGCGGGGCGAGATCGCCCGAGCAGCCGAGCGACCCGAACTCGCGGACCACCGGGGTGATGCCGGCGTTCAGGACATCGACCATGGTCTGCAGCACCACGGGCCGGACGCCGGTGCGGCCGGAGGCGAGGGTCTTGGCGCGCAGGAACATGATGCCGCGGGCCACCTCGCGTTCCACCGCGGGGCCCATGCCTGCGGCGTGGCTGCGGATCAGCGACTTCTGCAGCTGGGTGCGCAGCTCGGTCGGGATGTGCCGGTTGGCCAGGGCGCCGAAGCCGGTGGAGATCCCGTAGGCCGGGACCTCGCTGTGGGCGAGGTCGTCAATGTGCGCGCGGACCTTCGCGACGGCGTCGAGGGCGTCCTGGGCAATGGTCACGTGCGCGCCGTGGCGGGCGACAGCGACGACGTCCTCGGGGGTGACGCCGCTGGAGCCAAGGGTGACGGTGAGCGGTTCGTGGGTGGTGATGGTCATTGGGTTTCCTACTTCTTTGCTTCTGCGGAGTCTGCAGAGTCCTTGGACTCGGTCATCGGGATGCGGACGCCGCGTTCTTTGGCGACTTCGACGGCGCGGTCGTAACCGGCGTCGGCGTGGCGGATGACGCCCATGCCGGGGTCGTTGGTGAGGAGGCGTTCGAGCTTCTGCGCGGCGAGGTCGGTGCCGTCCGCGACGGAGACCTGGCCGGCGTGGATCGAGCGGCCGATCCCGACGCCGCCGCCGTGGTGCAGGGAGACCCAGGTGGCGCCGGAGGCGGTGTTGAGCAGGGCGTTGAGCAGCGGCCAGTCGGCGATCGCGTCGGAGCCGTCGGCCATCGCTTCGGTTTCGCGGTACGGGGAGGCGACGGAGCCGGAGTCGAGGTGGTCGCGGCCGATCACGATGGGCGCCTTGACCTTGCCGTCCTTGACGAGCTGGTTGAACAGCAGGCCGGCCTTGGCGCGTTCGCCGTAGCCGAGCCAGCAGATCCGCGCCGGCAGGCCCTCGAATTCGACGCGCTCGGCCGCGGCGTCGATCCAGCGGTGCAGGTGCTTGTTCTCCGGGAAGAGCTCCTTGATCGCCGCGTCCGTGACCGCGATGTCCTCGGGGTCCCCGGAAAGGGCGACCCAGCGGAACGGGCCCAGGCCTTCGCAGAACAGCGGACGGATGTAGGCCGGGACGAATCCGGGGAACTCGAAGGCGCGGGTGTAGCCACCCTTGCGGGCCTCGTCGCGGATGGAGTTGCCGTAGTCGAAGACCTCGGCGCCGGCGTCCTGGAACTCGACCATGGCCTGGACGTGCCTGGCCATCGACGCCTGGGCCTTCTTGGTGAAGCCATCCGGGTCGGCGGCGGCTTCGCGGTGCCACTCCTCCACCGTGATGCCCTCGGGCAGGTAGCTCAGCGGGTCATGGGCCGAGGTCTGGTCCGTGACGATGTCCACGGTGAGCTCGCCGGCGTTGTGCCGGCGCAGGAGCTCCGGGAAGACCTCGGCGGCGTTGCCGACATAGCCTACGGACCAGCCGCGGCGCTCCTCCTTGGCCTTCAGGACCTTGGCGATGGCGGCGTCGAGGTCGGTTTCGACCTCGTCGAGATAGCGCTTGCCGGCGCGGCGGCGCAGCCGGGTCTCGTCGACGTCGACGATCAGGCAGGCGCCTTCGTTGAGGGTCACGGCGAGCGGCTGGGCGCCGCCCATGCCGCCGCACCCGCCGGTGAGGGTCAGCGTGCCGGCGAGGGTGCCGTTCTCGTCGCCGGTGAGCTTGCGGGCGATCGCGGCGAAGGTCTCGAAGGTGCCCTGCAGGATGCCCTGGGTGCCGATGTAGATCCAGGACCCGGCGGTCATCTGGCCGTACATCATCAGGCCCTCGGCCTCGAGCCGGCGGAATTCGGGCCAAGTGGCCCAGTCGCCGACGAGGTTGGAGTTGGCCAGCAGCACCCGCGGGGCCCATTCGTTGGTGCGGAAAACGCCGACCGGCTTGCCGGACTGGACCAGCAGGGTCTCGTCCTTCCCCATCGTCTCCAGGGTGCGGGTGATTGCGTCGAACGCGGCCCAGGACCGGACGGCACGGCCGGTGCCGCCGTAAACCACCAGGTCGTCCGGGCGTTCGGCGACCTCGGGGTCCAGGTTGTTCATCAGCATCCGCAGCGGGGCTTCAGTCTGCCAGCTCTTGGCGGTGAGCTCGGTGCCGCGGGCGGCTTTGACCGGGCGGGCACCGGTGGTGAAATCGGCGGGTGCCATGGGGGCTCCTTCGTGTCTCGTGTGGTTCCGGGGAGAGGTTCTGTATCAACTAAAGCCTGTCCGGAACCCCGCAAACAGAGGGTTTCGGACGGCCCTGTCCGGGATACCAGACCCGCCGGGTGCGGCTGGATGCGCTTCGGCGGCCGCGCGCCGGAGCTACTGCGGGCCAGCCGGACTGGGGCGCCCGTGGATCCTGAGCGAGAGCTCGTCCGCGACCTTCTTGATCCGCGCGGCCAGCACCGGCCACTGGTCCGCGGGCAGCTTGTCCTCCAGAAACGTCACGGCGACGGCGGCCGTCGGCCAGCCGGTGTGGTCCGTGACGGCGGCCGCGATCGAGCCGAACCCCGGGGTGATCTCGCCGTGTTCGGTGGCGTAGCCGCGCTGCCGGACCCGGTCCAGGTGGGAGGACAGCGCGGAGTACTTAGTGATGGGTGATTCCGTCTCGTGCCGGGTGCTGAACGCCGCGGCGTTCGGGTACAGCGCCCGGACCTGCGACTTCGGCAGCACCGCAAGGATCGCCCGGCCGCTCGCGGTCAGGTGGCTGGGCAGCCGGACGCCGACGTCGGTCACTAGCGAGGGGCGGTTTTTCGCCCGTTCCTCGACGATATAGAGCACGTCCCGGCCGTGCAGGACGGCCAGGTGGGCGCTCTCGCCGATCATGTCTACGAGCGAGGCGAGCATGGGCCGGCCGAGCCTGGAGAGCGGCTCCTGGCGGGAGTAGGCGGAGCTGAGTTCGAAGGCGCTGATGCCGAGGCCGTAGCGTTGCTCTTCGTGCAGGTGCAGCACAAAGCCGTTCGCCTCCATCACGCCGAGCAGGTGGTAGACGCTGGAGCGCGGCAGCCCCAGGGAGGTGGCGATGTTCGACGCCGCCATCGGCCCGCGCTTGGAAGCCAGCAGTTTCAGGATGCGCAGGGTGTTCTCTGCCGCCGGCACCTTGGACGCCGGCCTGACGGCCGTTCGAGCGGCGGCCTTGGGCGCAGCGGCCGGCGCGGGCGCGGTGCCGGCCGTTTCACGGGGCGGGGTGGCTGCAGTCATGTGATCCTCTTCGGCGTCGAATGGTGTCCGGTATCCCGTACTTAAGCATGCGGCCCTCTTTCGCCATTAGAACTCGCGCCACGGCTCGGAGTGTCTGCAATATCAGACAACGGCAGCTCCGGTGCGCGGACTTCCGGCCCTTGTCCGACCCCGCCCGCGGTGCTTCGCTGAACGAATCCACCCGGACATCAGGAGGACCGCCGTGCGCTGGATCGCAGGATTGTTTCTGATCGCCCACGGCCTGGTACACCTCGCGATCTGGCTGCCGCGGCCGGAGGCAAAGGCCCCGTTACACGTTTGCCGGTCCCCGTTCGCCGGGGAAGTCCGCCGGTTGGCTGTTGCACTGGCCCTCGCCGCCGGGGCGGTGCTAGGGCTGGGCGGCCTGGGCCTACTGGTGGCCGCACCGTGGTGCATCCCGGTCACCGTGGCCGGTGCCGGAATTTCTGCCGCCCTGCTGGTGCTCACCTTCAATCGGTGGTGGCTGATCGGGCTGGGCATCAACGCCGCCATCATCGTCCTTGCCCTGCAGCAGACCGGGTGACGGCCGTGGATATTTCGCGCCCGGGGCTGCAGGAGGCGGAGCTGAAAGCCGTCAAGGCTGTCCACACCCTGGCCTGGTTCACGATCGAAGCGGCGATTGTCTACGTCCTCTACGCCGGAATCCGGGGGCGTTCGGACCGGAGGGCGGCCGTCGCCGGGACCGTGGTCTTCGCCGAAACCGCAGTCTTTGCGGGCAACGGCTTCCACTGCCCGCTCACGGCTGTGGCGCAACGGCTCGGCGACAGCCACGGGTCCGTCACGGACATCTATTTGCCGAAGTGGTTTGCCCACAACCTCCCGGCGATCCACGTCCCGCTTATCGTGCTGGCGGTGGCCATCCACTGGCGGAATCTGCGACGCCAGTTCCGGTCCGGGTCGGCAGGCACCCGCACCCGCGCCCGAGCGTTCCTCAGCCGGGAGGGATGAAGTCCGCCGGGGCGGCGGGCCGCCTCAGGGCTCATCGCTCGGGCGGATCGGCGTCCCACGGCATGGAGCACCGGGAGCGGCACTCCGGCTGTCCTTTTCCCGGCCAAGGGCGACCGAAGGAGCGGTTGCAGGGGCACCGTTCCGGGGTGTTGGGGTTCCGAATTACGCGGAACCGGGGCGGTTTGATCCGATCGCTGTAGTCCAGTGTCGCGCCCGCGAGGACCGCCCCTGCCGTGGCGCTGACATAGAGTTCCGCGCCGGGGCAGCCGTAGCGGGAATCCCCGTCCTCAAGAGGGTCCTGGGTGAAGACATACGTGCGCCCACAGCATCCACCCGCCTGCACGTCGACGCGGGCGCTGCCGCCGAGATCTGCCAACTGCCGGACGGCAGCCGCCGTCACGGCAAACGGCGGATAGATTGTCTCGCTCATGGCGGCCACTCTAACGATGCGCAACCGTCTGGGCACCAATGAACCCCCGTGGGTTTCGCAACCGCAACCCCACCCGAGTATCCCGCGCCGCCGTCCACGTAATGCCGGGTGGAGAAGGAGTAAATGTTACTCGTGTTACTGGCGAGACGAATTCGTAGAGTGGGCGGACGGGGGCACCGGAACACAGGCGGCAAGGCTGGGGAGCCCGCCCACCCGTTCCGGTCCCCCGCGAATGAACGTCGTTCGCAGGCAAGGAGCCGTCCGATGGGCATTTCCTCAGCACATCCCGCACCTCCCCGGCAGGCGGCGCGCGTCGCACGCCTCCTGGGGCGGGCAGCCGGCCGCCTCCGTGGGACGCATCCGCCCTTCCGGATCGGGGACGTGGTTACCGGGGACGACCCGTTCAACGGCCGCCGCACCGGAACCGTCACGGTCATCCGGGCGCCGTTTGTCGGGCTGCGCATCCCGGGGACTCCGGCCGGCACCCTGGTGTATTTCGACCACCGCGACGTCGAAGCCCTCCGCTGATTCCTGCTGCGGCCAGGGTCTCGAGGCCGCCGCTCAACAGAGTGCGTAAGGCCCCGCAACGCCGGAACCCGCCCGGACGCTGACGTCCGGACGGGTTCCAGTGGGGGCGAGGGCGCCGGGATTTACCGGGCGGACCAGCCGCCGTCCATGGTGTAGCTGGCGCCGGTCACCATGCCGGCGTCGTTCGAAGCCAGCCAGGCGACCAGCGACGCGACTTCCTCCGGCTCGACCAGCCGCTTGACCGCAGCCTCGGTGAGCATGATCTTGGCCAGCACCTCCGACTCGGGGATGCCGTGGACCTTGGCCTGGTCCGCGATCTGCGACTCGACCAGCGGCGTCCGGACGTAGCCGGGGTTGATGCAGTTGGACGTTACGCCGTGCGCGCCGCCTTCCAGCGCCGTCACCTTGCTCAGCCCTTCCAGGCCGTGCTTGGCGGAGACGTAGGCGCTCTTGAACGGTGACGCCCGCAGCCCGTGGACCGAGGACAGGTTGATGATCCGGCCGAAGTTGTTGGCGTACATGTGCGGCAGCGCGGCCCGGATCAGCAGGAACGGGGCTTCCAGCATGAGGGTGATCAGGCGGCGGAAGTCCGCCGGATCAAAGTCCTCGATCGGGCTGATCCGCTGGATCCCGGCGTTGTTGACCAGGATGTCGCAGTCCAGGCTGAGCGTCTGCAGGGCGTCGACGTCGAGCAGGTTCACCGCCCAGGCGGTGCCGCCGACCTCGTCGGCGAGGGCGGACGCCGCGGCTTCGTCGACGTCGGCAACCACCACCTTTGCTCCCCGCGCTGCCAGGGCGCGGACGCTGGCCGCGCCGATCCCGCCCGCGCCGCCGGTAACCAGGGCCTTGCGGCCATTGAGTGAATTTTCCATTACCCAGCCTTCCATTCGTAGAGACACACGGTTCGAGTCAAACGGTCCACCGACCTCCGGTGACGAGTCAAGCAGTTCAGCGTCCGGCCGGGACCAGTCCCTCGCGTTCGGCGTCGGCCCGGTCCACGTCCTCCAGGGCGATGCCCTTGGTTTCCTTCAGGCTGAGGACGGCCGCCGTGGTGATGGCACAGGCCACCACGAGGTAGATGGCCGTCGGCAGCCAGGAGCCGGTGTCCTTGAGCCATGCGGTGGCCAGCAGGGGCGCCAGCGAGCCGGCGAAGATCGAGGTGACCTGGGAGCCCAGCGAGACGCCGGCGTAGCGCATCCGCGTCGGGAACAGCTCGGACATCAGGGCTGGCTGGCCGGCGTACATGAACGCGTGCAGGCACAGGCCGATCGTCACGGCGAGCACGATGATGGCCGGGTTGCGGGTGTCGAACATCGGGAAGGCGAAGAACGGCCAGGCGGCCCCGCTGATGGCGCCGACCAGGTAGACCGGTTTGCGGCCCCAGCTGTCCACGAGCCGGCCGACCTGCGGGATGACCAGGAAGTGGATGACGTGGGCGATCAGCAGCGCCAGCAGCAGCGAGGAGGTGTCGTACTTGTGCACGCTCTTGAGGTAGACGATGGCGAAGCTGACCACGAGGTAGTACATGATGTTTTCCGCGAACCGCAGGCCCATGGCCTGGAGGATGCCCTTGGGGTATTTGCGGATGACTTCACGGACGCCGTAGCTGACGGCCTGTTCCTGCTCGAGCTGGGCCTTGGCCTCCAGGAAGATCGGAGCCTCGGAGACGTGGGTGCGGATGTAGTAGCCGACGAACACGATCACGGCGGACAGCCAGAACGCCACGCGCCAGCCCCAGCCGAGGAAGTCGGGGGCGCTGAGGACGTTGGACATGATGAACAGGACCAGCGTGGCCAGCAGGTTTCCGACCGGCACGGCGGCCTGCGGCCAGCTGGACCAGAACCCGCGGGAGGCGTTCGGGCTGTGTTCGGCCACGAGCAGCACGGCGCCGCCCCATTCGCCGCCCAGCGCGAAGCCCTGGATGAAGCGCAAGAAGACCAGCAGGGCCGGGGCGAGGTAGCCCAGTTCCGCGAAGCCCGGGAGGCAGCCCATCAGGAAGGTGGAGACGCCGATGATGACGATGGTCAGCTGCAGGGTGGGCTTGCGGCCGAGCTTGTCGCCGATCTGGCCGAAGACGATGCCGCCCAGCGGGCGGGCCACGAAGCCGACGGCGTAGGTCAGGAACGCCTGGATGATGCCGTCGAGCTCGTTGCCCGTGGCGGGGAAGAAGTATTTGCCGAAGACCAGGGTGGCGGCGGTGGCGTAGAGGAAGAATTCGTACCATTCCACGACGGTTCCGACCATCGAGGCGGCGACGATTTTCTTGAGGCCGGCGCCCTTGGCGGCTGCGGCGGGGGGTGTTGCGGAGCGTTGGTCTACGCTCATGTAGTTCTCCTTAGTGTCCACGATGACACGCGCTGTGATGCACGGCACTGAAAATGGGCCTCATCGAGTATTGCCGCACATTTTCTGCGATTCAATGGCCAAACGGGCACCGGCTATGTGCAGAATTGCAGATATGAATGCGAATCCCGACGATCTCCTGGTGCTGCTGGCGGTGTCCCGTTCGGCGAAGTTCACGACGGCGGCGCAAGTGCTGGGCCTGAACCACACCACCGTCTCGCGGCGGATCGCGGCGCTGGAAAAGGCCCTCGGCGGGCGGGTGCTCTCCCGGGCCTCCGGCGGCTGGGAGTTGACCGAACTCGGCGCCGCCGCGGTTGCCGTGGCCGAGCAGGTCGAGGGCGCGGTGCGTTCGCTGGAGAAGCCGGGGACGACGCCGGACCCGGTCACCGGCGTCGTGCGCATGACGGCCACAGACGGGTTCAGCGCCTACATTGCGGCGCCCGCGGTGGCCCGGCTGCGCCGGCACCACCCCGGGCTCAGCGTGGAGATCATCACGGTCACCCGGCGGGCGCTGCAGCAGCGCTCCGGCCTGGACATCGAGGTGGTGGTCGGCGAGCCGCAGGTGCACCGGGCGGAGGCGGCCCGGCTGGGAGAGTACATGCTGGGTATGTATGCCTCCGAAAGCTACCTGGCCGAGTACGGGACCCCGACGTCGGTGGACGAACTGAAGGCGCATCCGCTGGTCTACTTTGTCGACTCGATGCTGCAGGTGGATGACCTCGACGCCCCGCGGCGGCTGGTGCCGACCATGCGCGACGGACTGAGCTCCACCAACGTCTTCGTGCACGTGGAGGCCACCCGCGCGGGCGCGGGCATCGGCTTCCTGCCCTGTTTTGCCGCGGACCTGCACCCGGACCTGGTGCGGCTGCTGCCGGAGGAGTTCGCCGAACTGCTCCCCTACTGGATGGTCCTGCGCCCCGACTCGATGCGCCGGCCGGCCGTCGCCGCCGTCGTCCAGGCCCTGCGCGAGCAGACCGAGGCGCACCGCGAGGCGCTGCTGGGCCGCGCCGGGGCCGGATCGATTGCTCCGTAGACGCCGTGCCGGGGCCGCATAAGGGCCGCTACGGGGCGGTCGACGACGGCGGAGCGTCCGGCGGCGCGGCGGCCCGCTCGTAGGGCTGCGCGGCCGGAGCCGGCGGGTCGTGGCGGACCATGGCGCCGGCGGCGAAGGCGCGGACCTTGGCGTCGTCCCAGATGTGGGCGGGGACCGCGCCGCCGAGCAGGCGCCGGGCGAGGCCGGGATCGGCCCCGAGGGGCGCGTCGCTGCCGGCGATGATCATGTTGCCGTAGCGCCGGCCCTTGAGCATGGCCGGGTCGGCGATGATCACCGTGTGGGCGAACGCTGCCGCGATGGTTGCGGCGTCCTCGCGGGCGTTGGCCAGGGCCGGGGCGTCGCCGGAATTCACCACGTAGATACCGTCCGGAGCAAGGACGCGTTTGGCGTGCGCGGTGAATTCGCTCGTCGTGAGCGGCCGCGGTGTCAGGGAACCGGCGAAGACGTCCCGGATGATCAAGTCGCGTGTCTGCGCCGTCAGGGACTCGGTGACCTCGCGGGCCTCCCCGACCCGCAGGCGCAGCAGGGGCGCCTTGGGCAGGTCAAACCAGCCGCGGACGTACTCGGCGAGCTTGCCGTCCAGTTCCACCACCACCTGGCGGGCTTCGGGGTAGGCGGCATGGAAGTAGCGGGCCAGCGAGCAGGCTCCGCCGCCCAGGTGCAGGGCGCGCAGCCGCGGCCGGTTCGCCGGCGGCCAGCGAGATTCCACCAGCGCGGCGATCCAGCGCATGTACTCGAAGTCCAGGAACAGGGGGTCCGCGAGGTCGATGTGCGAACTCATCACGCCGTTGATCCGCAGCAGCCAGCCGGTCGAATTGTCCTGGTCCGGGACCAGCTCGCAGTCTCCGGTGTCGATGTAGTACACGCCCGCGACGGGTCCGTCCGGCCGCGAACCCCGCGGCAGCTCCACCACTCCGGGCGCGGGACTTGCCGCGCTGCGGCCGGCCGCCCTCCCCCGCTTGGCCATCAGCCGTCCGCCGTCGTACTCATGCTCTTACCCTAGCCGCCCTTGTTCGGACGATTTTCGGTTTCTCCTTGAAATCAGATGAGAAGCGTGCTTACCATTCGATAGTAATCATGCTTACTATTCGAGTTCGCCGCTGCTGGTTTGACCGCCGGCGGCAGATCTACAAGGAAAGAGAGCGACGATGACAGAGAACCAGTGGCCCCAGGACGGCAGCTACGGCACTCCCGCTACAGTGCAGGGGACGGAGCCGGATCTGCGGCAGACCTCGACGTTCCCGACCGCTTCCACCGGGACGTCCTCGAAGACCGACGCCGCCAAGGGCGAGGCCGGCGAAGTGACCCGGCAGGCCGCGGACGCGGCCCACAACGTCACCGAAACCGCCAAGGCCGAAGCGGCCAACGTCGCCGGGGAGGTCAAGAGCAACGCCAAGGATCTCCTGCACCAGGCGCGGACCGATCTCACCGCTCAGGCCGGGACCCAGCAGCAGAAGGCTGCCCAGGGCCTTCGGTCGATCTCCAGCGAACTGCACAGCATGGCCGATTCCTCGGAGCAGCCCGGTGTCGCCACCGACCTGATCCGTCAGGCCGCCGAGCGATCCTCCTCGGTAGCGAGCTGGCTCGATAACCGCGACCCGGGATCGCTCCTGAACGAAGTGAAGTCCTTCGCCCGCCAGCGTCCCGGCACCTTCCTGCTGGCCGCCGCCGGCGCCGGCATCCTGGCCGGCCGGCTGAGCCGGAGCCTGAGCGCCGGAGCGCCGGAGACGACGTCCGCAGGCACCGCCCAGGCCGGCCCGCAGCACGCCGCCCCGGTCACCCGGGTTCCGGATGCCGGCGTCGCCGTCCCGCCGCCGCCGGTGACGTACCCGGAGACGACGACGGCGGGCACCGCCGGCGCCTACCCGGCCACCACGGGCGCCGAAACCTACCCGCCCAGCCCGCTGGAAGGGTCCGGAACCGCCGCCGATCCGTGGGCGAGCGATCCGCTCGCTGCCGACCCCTACCGCGTCGATCCGGCCATCGACCCCGACCGTAAGGATCCGTTCGACGGAGGCCGTCGATGAGCGCCGACATGCCCACGGGCACCCCGATGCCTCCCACAGAGGCCCACGTCAAGGCGGAGACCACCTCCCTGGGCGACCTGCTCGGTGAGGTCACCCGCGACATGTCCACCCTGATGCGTCAGGAGGTGGAACTGGCCAAGGCCGAGCTGAAGCAGTCCACCAGCCGGGCCGGCAAGGGCGGCGGCATGCTCGCCGGCGCCGGCGTCGCGGGCCACTTCGTCCTGCTGTTCCTTTCCCTCGCTCTCTGGTGGGGGCTGGGAACACTGATGGGGCTCGGGTGGTCCGGCGTCGTCGTCGCGGTCATCTGGGGCATCATCGCCGCCGTCCTGGCCTCGATCGGCCGCAAGGAACTCAAGGCGATCAAGGGCATGCCCCAGACCGCCGAGACGATCCAGGAAATCCCCCCGACCCTCAAGCCCAGCCACTAAAGCGAGGAAGACACAATGAGTGAAAACCCAGATGCAATCCGCGCCGACATTGAAGCAACCCGCGCCCGGCTCGGAACCAACGTTGACGCTGTGGCTGACAAGGTCACCCCGTCGAACATCGTCCACCGCCAGACGGACAAGGTTAAAGACGCCGTCTTCGGAGTGAAGGAGAAAGTCATGGGAGCAGCCGACCACACCGCCGGGAACGTCCATTCCGCGGGCGGAAGCGCCGCGTCCCACCTGAACGACGCCGGTTCCGCAGTCGCCGATGCGCCGCACCAGGCCAAGGTCAAGACCCAGGGCAACCCGCTCGCAGCAGGGCTGATCGCCTTCGGCGCCGGCCTGCTGGTGTCCTCGCTGATCCCGGCGAGCACCAAGGAACGGGAAGCCGCCGACGCGCTCAAGTCCGCGGCGGAACCGCTCACCACGGAGCTGACCGACGCGGCCAAGAACGTCGCCGAGGGGCTTCGGGAACCGGCCCAAGAAGCCATGGAGAACGTCAAGGCCACGGCCACCGACGCCGCCCAAAACGTCAAGGGGGAAGGCCAGAGCGCCGTCTCCGACGTGAAGGACCGCGCCGTGGACGCCAAGGACAACGTCCAGCAGGCCTGACCCGACCCGGTAGACGGCCGGTTGCCCCCGCTGACGCGAAGGGCGACCGGCCGCTGCGCTTAACCACGAAAGAAGATTCCGATGGCCAAGAACACCAGCAGCGCGGAAACTGGCTCCATGGAGGACGCCGAAACCACCGAGAGCAGCACCGCCAAAGCACGCACGGCACCCGCCCCTGAGGACACGCGCAAGCCCGACAGCCCGTCGGACGTGACGAAGCCGTCCTGGAAATACATTGCGAAGAAGACCCTGCGGGAGTTCACCAAGGACCAGTGCCCGGACCTCGCCGCCTCCCTGACCTATTACGCGGTGCTCTCCCTCTTCCCGGCCCTGCTGGCGCTGGTGTCCCTGCTGGGGCTGTTCGGGGATCCCAAAAAGACCACTTCGGCGCTGCTCGACGTCGTCCAGGGCATCGCCCCCGGCCAGACCGTGGACACGCTCCGCTCGGTGGTCGAGGAACTGGCCAGCTCCTCCGCGGCCGGCCTGACGCTGGTCATCGGCCTGCTTACCGCCCTGTGGTCCGCGTCCGGCTACGTCGGCGCGTTCTCCCGGGCCATGAACCGGGTCTACGAAATCGATGAGGGCCGGACGTTCATCAAGCTGCGCGGGACCATCCTCGGCGTGACCCTGGTCAACCTGCTGATCGTGGTCGTGCTGGCCGCGATGCTGGTGCTCAGCGGTCCCGTCGCCGAATCCGTCGGCAACCTCCTCGGCCTGGGCGACGCCTTCCTGGCCGTGTGGAACATCGCCAAGTGGCCGGTGATGCTGGTCCTCGTCATCCTCGCGATCGCCCTGCTGTACTACGCCACCCCCAACGTCAAGCAGCCGAAGTTCCGCTGGATGAGCATGGGCTCGGCCATCGCGCTGGTCGTGTTCCTGCTGGCCTCCCTGGCCTTCGGCTTCTACGTCGCCAACTTCAGCAGCTACAACAAGACCTACGGGGCCATCGGCGGTGTGATCATCGCGCTGCTGTGGCTCTGGATCCTGAACATGTCGCTGCTCTTCGGTGCGGAGTTCGACGCCGAAACCGAGCGCGGGCGCCAGCTCCAGGCCGGCATCGAGGCCGAGGAAACCATTCAGCTGCCGCCCAGGGACACCAAAAAGAGCGACAAGCTGCAGGCCAAGGAAGAGGAAGACATCCGGCGCGGCCGGGAACTCCGCGAAGAGCACAGCGCCGACGCGGCAGCGCAGGACGGCACGCATGATCCTGCGCGCGGTCAGGCGCGGGACCGGTCCCGGGACTAGGCGCCCGGCCCGGCGCCGGTCCCGGGCTAGTGCCGGGCTAGTGGCGGGCGCCGGTCCGGGCCTGCGGCCGGGCGTCCGGACGGGCGCAGGGCCCAAAGCCCCTAGCCGCGGAACACTGCTCCGGCTGTAATGGGCACACGCACCGCTGGGGGTGCGATGTCCGCCTATCCGGGAGGATCCATGTCCGCACCCGCAGCAGGTTCCCGGACCCCGGCCGTCGCCGTAGGGTACGACGGTTCCGAATCCTCCCAGCTGGCCGTCCGCTGGGCCGCCGAGCACGCCGCCGTCCGGGGCATGTCCCTGCGGGTGGTGCATGCCTGGGTCTGGCCCATGTTCACTAAGGACCTCGGTCCGGTCCAGGGCGTCGCAGGCAGCGGCCTCCGGCACTCGGCCGAAACCATCTTGGCCGAGGGCATCGGCCTGGCCCGGGGCGTGGACCCCGGGCTCGACGTGGACGGCGTCATGGAGGCCGGGTTGCCTGCGCAGGTCCTGCGCCTGGCGGCGAAAGATGCCGCCCTGCTCGTTGTTGGAAGCCGCGGCATGGGCGGGGTCCTTGGACACCTGGCCGGCTCGGTGTGCCTGGACCTCGCCGGCTCCGCGCCCTGCCCGCTGATGGTGATCCGCCGGCCGCAGCTGCCGGGCAAACCCATCGCTGTCGGCGTCGACGCCGCCCCGGAGAGTTCCGCGGTGGTGGCGCAGGCCGCCGCCCTGGCCGCCGCCGTCGGGGGCGCGCTGCATCTGATCCACGTCGATCAGGACGGCAACCGGGCTCCCGCGCACGGCCGCCACACCCCGCTGCGCGGTGCGGAACTGCTGGATTATGCCGTGGAGGAAGCCCGGCGCCTCAACCCGGACCTGGCCGTTACCGGCGCCCTGGCGGAGGGGCGCGCGGCAGGCAGGGAACTCGTCGAAGCCGCCGAGGACGCGGACGTGCTGGTCCTCGGCACCCACCGCCGCGAGGGCGGTATCGGCAACACCGTTTCGGCGGTCCTGCACAAGGCCGCTTGCAATGTTCTGATCACCCGCTGAGCCGGGGCTCCGGCCCTGCGGCCGCAGCCCCGGATAGCGGAACCGGCCCGCCCAGGGAGGCGGGCCGGAGCAGACGCCGGGAAGGGAGGCCGCGTGCGAGCGTGGTGGGTTGCGCAGCCGGGGCCGATCGACTCCGGGCCGCTGGCGTCCGGCGAGCGCCCGGACCCCGTGCCGGGCCGCGGCGAGGTGCTGGTTCGGGTACGGACCTGCGGGGTGTGCCGGACGGACCTGCACCTTGCCGAGGGGGACCTGGCGCCCCGGCGCCCCGGCGTCATCCCCGGCCATGAGGTGGTCGGCGACGTGGTCCGCAACGGCCGCGACGCCACCCGGTTCCGGCCGGGCGAACGGGTGGGCGTGGCCTGGCTGGGCGGCACCTGCCGGTCCTGCCGGTTCTGCCTGCGCGGGCAGGAAAACCTGTGCCTGGCGCCGACCTTTACCGGCTGGGACCGCGACGGCGGCTACGCCGAGCTGCTTACCGTCGCCGAGGATTTCGCCTATCGGATCCCCGATTCCTTCCGCGACGAGGAAGCCGCGCCGCTGTTGTGCGCCGGCATCATCGGCTACCGTGCCCTGCTCCGGGCCGACCTGCCGGCCGGGGGCCGGCTGGGCATCTACGGGTTCGGCGCCTCGGCCCACCTCGCCGCCCAGATCGCGCTCTACCAGGGCGCCCGCGTCTACGTCATGACCCGGTCGGGCCAGGCCCGGCAGCTGGCCCTGGACCTCGGGGCCACCTTCGCCGGCGGCGCCGAAGAGGAACCGCCGGAGCCCCTGGACGCCGCCATCCTCTTCGCCCCCGCCGGCGGGCTGGTGCCGCCCGCGCTGCGGGCCCTGGACCGCGGCGGGACACTCGCGGTCGCCGGCATCCACCTCAGCGACATCCCGCCCCTGCACTACGCGTCCGAGCTGTTCCAGGAGCGCCAGCTGCGCAGCGTCACCGCCAATACCCGGGCCGACGGCGAGGAGTTCTTCCGGATCGCCGCCGAAATCCCGCTCCGCCCCACCACCGTGGCCTACCCCTTCGAGGCTGCCGACCAGGCCCTGCGGGACCTGGCCGCGGACCGGGTGACCGGCGCCGCCGTCGTCCGCGTCAGCTCCTAGCCCGCGGTCCGGCCGCTCCCCCAGCTGCTCCTGCCCCGGCGGTGCGCGGCGGGGGATGTGGAAAATTCGTGCCGCGCCCCCGCCCGCAGCAGCACGTGCTGGCCGCCCACCCGGACCAGGACCGGGGCGGCGTCGCCGGGGGCGGCGGACACCACCAGCCGGTCCGTTTCCAGGTCCACGGCCAGCAGCTGGTCGCGGTAGCGGACCTGGAAGGCGACCCGGCGCAGCTCGGCCGGCAGCCGCGGGGTGAAGTCGAGCGCATCGCGGGTGATCCGCAGCCCCGCGAAGCTGCGCTGGACGACGTCGATCGTCCCGGCCATGGCGCCCAGGTGGATGCCGGAGCTGGTGGTGCCGCCCTGGGTGTCGTCCAGGTCCGCGTCCAGGGCCTCGCGGAAGGTGGCCCAGGCGCGTTCGGGATCGTACTGGACCAGGACCGAGGCGTGTGCCACCCGACTGAGCGTGGACCCGTGCGCGGTCCGGGCCAGGTAATAGTCAACGGTCGCGGCCAGCTGCCCGGCGCTGACGGGGTAGCCCAGCCGGGCCAGGAAGCCCGCCAGCTGGTCCTCGCCCAGGACGTAGAACAGCATCAGGACATCGGCCTGCTTGGCCAGCCGGTAGTGGTTGGTGCTGTCCCCTTCGGCTTCCAGGATGAGGTCCAACCGCTCGATGTTGCGGTAGCTGCGGCGGTAGTGGTCCCAGTCCAGTTCGCGCATTGCCTCGTAGCCGGCGAACTGGCTGATGATCCCGTCCCCGTGGAAGGGCACGAACATGCGCCGGCTCAGCCGTGCCCAGGCCGCGATCTCCCCGGCGCTGATGCCCAGCCGGGCCCGGAGGTCCTCCATGTCGAAGCCCCGGACCGAGCGCATGATCCACTCGGCCTGGTCGAACACCCAGGCGGCCATGATGTTCGTGTAGGCGTTGTCGTCCAGCCCTCCGCCGGGGTTGTCCGGCGGGCCGGTGTGGTACTCGTCCGGGCCCATGACCCCGCGCAGGTGGAACCGGTCATCCAGCGGGTCGTAGTCGGCCAGGGAGGCGAAGAGGCGCGCGACGTCGACGATCAGTTCCGCGCCGTGCTGGGTCAGCCAGCCGCGGTCCTGCGTGGCCTCGAAATACTGCCAGGCGTTGTAGGCGACGGCCAGTCCGACGTGGCGCTGCCGGTGCGAGTAGTCCGGCATCCAGTGGCCGGATAGTTTGTTGTACAGCAGCGTCGGGGTCTGCTCGGTGCCGTCGCTGCCGCTCTGCCACGGGAAGAGCGCACCCCGGAGCCCGGCCCGCCGGGCGGCGTCGCGGGCGGTGCCGAGCCGGCGCCAGCGGTAGTCGATCAGTTCCCGGGCCAGCGACGGCAGCCGGGAGTTCAGCACCGGCAGCACGAACAGCTCGTCCCAAAAGACGTGGCCCCGGTAGCCTTCGCCGTGCAGGCCGCGGGCGGGGACCCCGGCGTCGAGTTCCGCCGTGTGCGTGGTCAGGGTCTGCAGCAGGTGAAAGACGTGCAGGTTCAGGATCAGCTGCGCCTGCGAGGGCGCGTCGGATTCGATGATGAATGGCGCCAGCAGCAGCGACCACGCCCGCTCGTGGTCGGCCAGCAGCACCGCAAAACTGCCCGAGCGCGCCAGCACGGCTTCGGCCCCGGTCAGCGGCGAGGAGACGGCGTGGTCCCGGGAACTGGCCACCCCGACCGACTTGGTCACCGTCACCGGCACCCCGTCCGCGGCCGGCACCTCGAAGCGGTGGGCGTAGAGGCCGCCCAGCCGTTCGAACGCCGGATTCGCCGGCCCGGACACCTCGGTGCGCAGCGCCAGGGCGATGCCGACCCGGCTCTGGCTGGTCTGCGCCTGCACCCGCAGCCCGACGGCGCCGCGGCCGGCGCTTTCCTCGCTCACCTCCACCGCCGCCAGATGCCGGGTGGACAGCTGGGCGTCCTCGGGCACATTGGTATTGGTGACCTCCGTGTCGCAGCCGCTGCGGACGCTGATCCGGCCGCTCCAGCCGTCCGCGGTGAGCACGGTCTCGAGGGCGGCGAGGTGGGGCTCCGCCATCGAGACCAGCCGGCGCTGCACCACCCTCAGCCGCCGCCCGGCGTCGTCCTCCAGCACCGCCTCCCGGGTCAGGAGGGCGCGCTTCAGGTCCAGGGTGCGGTGCTCGCTGCGCAGCGTGAGCCCTCCCTCGGACCACCAGGGGCCGTCGCCGACCCGGAGGTCCAGGTGCAGCCAGTTGGGGATGTTCACCATGTGCTCATCGACGGTGAGCTCGCCCTGCACCACGCTGGCGAGCCGGTTGTAGACGCCCGCCAGGTAGCTGCCCGGGTAGTGGATGCCGCCGCCGCGGTGTTCCGGGGCGGCGCCGCGGGCGGCCATGTAGCCGTTCCCCAGGGTGGTCAGGGCCTCGCGGTGGCCCTCGTGCGCCGGGTCGAACCCCTCGTAGACGAGCAGCCAGGGGTCGCTGATGACCAGGCCGATGTCCAGTTCGCTGACGTCCTCGACCACGACGTCGGCGCCCGCGGCCTCCAGCTCGGCCCGGCGGCCGGCGCGGTCGATGCCGACGACGAGTCCGAAGCCGGCCCGGCGGCCGGCCGCGGCCCCGTCGGCCTCGGCGACAATGGCCATGGCCCGGGCGGGGCGGATATCCAGCCGCCGCACCGCCTCCAGCGTAGGGTCGGGTCTCCCGCCGGCCGCGGGCACCCCGGGCTGCGCTGCGGCCCAGTCCCCGTCGACGACCTCGTCGAAGAACCCGGCCAGGCCGGCGCCGTCCAGGAGCGCCGCGGCGCCCGGAACCGAGGTGGCCAGGAGAACCGGAACCCGGCCCGCTTTGAGCCGCTCCAGCAGGGAGACGGTACCCGGAAAGGCCGGTGGCCCGGCCGGGGCCTCTGCGACGTCCAGCACCACGCCGTCGAGCCCGAAGACCACCGCGTCGACGGGCGCCAGTGCAGCTGCAACCGTCGGCGACTCCGTCATGCGTCATTCGTACCAGTCATCCGGGCCCGGCAACAGTGCCGGCATCCGGGCGCGCGGCCTCAGCCGAGGAGCGCGTCGAGGGTGGTGAAGCCGTAGCCGGCCTGGCGGATCCGGTCGATGATGCGCGGCAGGGCGTCCGCGTCCAGCGTGCTGCCGTCGTCGGGATTGGACCCGATGTGCATCAGGACGATCTCCCCCGGCTGCAGGGCGGCCAGCACCCGGTCCTCAACGATCCGGGCCGTGATGCCGCCGCTGGTCCCCTTCCAGCCCAGCGTGTCCACGGTCCAGCGGACCGGCACGTAGCCCAGGGCGTTGACGGCGGCGATGGTCCGGGCGTCGCGCTCGCCGAACGGAAAGCGGAACAGCGGCCGCGGCTCCGCGCCGCCGGCGGAAATCGCCGCCCGGGCGTCGGCCAGCTGCGCGGCGATCTGCGCGTCGCTCAGCGAGGTGAACCCGGGGTGGGTCATGGAGTGGTTGCCCACCCGGTGCCCGGCCGCGGTAATCGACGCCACGCCCGCGGGGTTGGCGCTGGCCCAGGTGCCGGTCAGGAAGAATGTGGCCCGCACGCCGGCGGCAGCCAGGGTCCGCAGGATGGACGGCAGGCCCGCGGAGTTCGCCCCGGCGTCGAAGGTCAGGGCCACCGCGCGGCCGGCACCGGGGATGACCTCGACGTCGACGCCCCGGAGGGCCGCGGGGAACGGCTCCGCGGGAGGTGGCGGGGCGGGCGGTGGCGGCGCGACCGTGGCGGGAGGCTTCGACGTCGGAGGCGCGGGCGGAGTCGGTGTCGGTGTTGGAGACGGCGTAGTCGGTGTTGGAGACGGCGTGGCCCGGGCGGTACTCGGACTGGCCGTCGGGGTCGCGGCCGGGGTTGCGGTGGCGCTTGACGCGGCGGGGGTTTGGGGTGCGGAGGCGGGCGGCCCGGCGCCGAGGACCACCGCGGCCACGACGATGCCGACGATGAGCAGTGCCGCTGCCGCGAGGGCAATCAGGCGACGCCGGTCCGCGGCGAGGGTCGACCACATGGTCCACCGTGGCACCAGGGGCCACGCACGTGCAAGGGCTGAAAGGCCCGCGCCGCCGCGCGAACGTACACTTCAGGCCCCACCCCACGCGCGAACGTACACTTCGGGCCCTGCCGCGGCGCGTCTCCTGGGCGCCTAGTGTCCGTTCGCGCAACCCCAGAGGGCGCCAAGTGTCTGTTCGCGCAACCCCCGAGGGCGCCAAGTGTCCGTTCGCGCAACCTAAGCGGGGCTGCCGGGGCGGCAGTAGGATGCAAGGAGGCGCGGGCGCCGGTCTTGCGCAACGGACGGAACGGGACCACCGTGAAACTTGCGCTCCGGTATCCTCTGGTGACGGGCACGGTCGCTGCCCTCGTGGCGGTCATTCTGCTGCTGGTCTCCGGCCAGGAAGGCATCGCCCGGGCCGCCGCCAGCGTCTACGCCCTGGCCGTGGCCGCCTACCTCGCCGTCGGCATGGTCCGCCGGCTGCTCGCCGGGCAGTGGGGCATCGACATCCTGGCCGTCACCGCCATCGTCAGCACCGTCCTGGTGGGCGAATATATCGCCTCGATGATCATCGTGCTCATGATGGCCGGCGGCACAGCCCTGGAGGATTACGCCGCCGGGCGGGCCAAGAAGGAACTGACGTCCCTGCTGGAGCGGGTCCCGCAGACCGCCCACCGGGAACGCGCCGGCGCCAACGGCGGCAATGCAACAAGCACCGACGGCCACCACGAGGACGTGGCCGCCACCGACGTCGCCGTCGGCGACATCCTCCTGGTGCGGCCCGGTGAAGTGGTGCCGCTGGACGGCGTCCTGCTCTCCGAAGCCGGAACCTTCGACGAATCCTCCCTCACCGGCGAAAGCCTGCCGGTGGAACGCGCCGCGGGCGATGGCCTGATGAGCGGCTCGCTCAACGGCGAGGCCGCCATCCGCATGCGGGTCACCGCGCGGATGGAGGACTCGCAGTACAGCCGGATCGTGGCCCTGGTGAAGGAGGCGGCCGAAAGCAAGGCCCCCATGGTCCGTCTCGCCGACCGCTACGCCGTGCCGTTCACCGCCCTGGCCTACGCCCTCGGTGCGGCCGGCTGGATCATCAGCGGCAGCCCGGCCCGCTTCGCCGAGGTCCTGGTGGTCGCCACGCCCTGCCCGCTGCTGATCGCCGCGCCCGTGGCGTTCCTGGGCGGCATGAGCCGGGCGGCCCGCGGCGGGATCATCGTCAAATACGCCGGGGTGCTGGAACTGCTGGGCCGGATCCGGACCGCCGCGTTCGACAAGACCGGCACCCTGACCTACGGCCGGCCCGCCCTGGTCGAAATCCGGGCCGCCGGGTCGCTGCCCGAGGACGAGGTGCTGCGGCTGGCCGCCTCCGCCGAGCAGTACTCCTCGCACGTACTGGCCGCCTCCGTGATGGACGCGGCCCGCTCCCGGGTGCTGGCCTTCGAGGGAGCCTCGGAAGCCACCGAGTACGCCACCCACGGGGTCCGCGCCCGGCTGGCCGGCCAGGACGTGGTGGTGGGCAAACCGAACTTCGTGGCGGAATCGGTCAACGGGGTGGAGGAAATAGAGCTTGCCAGCGGGCAACTGGCCATCTACGTGGGGGTGGACGGCGAATTCGCCGGCACCCTCGTCATGAGCGATCCCATCCGCGCCGAGGCCCGCCGCACCTTGGGTGAGCTCCAGCGCCTGGGCGTGACTGAAACGGTGATGCTGACCGGCGACGCCCTCGCCACCGCCGAGCACATCGCCGAAGCCGCCGGGCTGACGGACGTCCGCGCCGAGTGCCTGCCGCCGGACAAGGTCGAGGCGGTGCGCGCCCTGCCCGGCCGCCCGGTCATGATGGTCGGCGACGGCGTCAACGACGCCCCGGTCCTGGCCGTCGCCGACGTCGGCATCGCCATGGGGGCGCGCGGCTCGACGGCGGCCGGCGAGTCCGCCGACGTCGTGATCATCCTGGACGACCTGTCCAAGGTCGCCTCCGCGGTGCGGATCGGCCAGCGGACGGTCAAGGTGGCGCTGCAGAGCATCTGGATCGGGATCGCCCTGAGCGTGGCGCTGATGATCGCGGCGGCCGCCGGCTACGTGCCCGCCATCGCCGGCGCCCTGTCCCAGGAGGTCGTGGACCTGGCCACCATCCTGAACGCGCTGCGCGCGCTGGGGCCCGGCCGCCGGGCGCCGGCACCTGGCGGGACGGACCGGGCGGACGGGGCGGACCAGCCGGCTAGCCGCGGAGGCGGCCCTGCTCGGCTGCGGCGATCCGCGGAACAGTCCTGAGGTAGCTGTCCGGGTTCAGCGAAATCGAATCGATGCCCTCACCCACCAGGAAGGCCGCGAACTCCGGGTGGCTGCTGGGCCCTTGGCCGCAGATGCCGATCTTGATCCCGGCCCCGTGCGCCTTCCGGATCGCCTCGCTGATCATCGCCATGACGGCCTCGTCCCGCTCGTCGAACAACGCCGCCAGCTGCGCCGAGTCCCGGTCCACGCCCAGGACCAGCTGCGTGAGGTCGTTCGAGCCGATCGAGAACCCGTCGAAGCGCTCGGCGAACCGGCCGGCCAGCACCACGTTGGAGGGGATCTCGCACATCATGTAGATCTGCAAACCGTCCTCGCCGCGGACCAGGCCGTTCTCCGCCATCACGGCGAGCACCTTGTCCGCTTCCTGCGGCGTCCGGCAGAAGGGAACCATCACGATGACGTTGCCGAAGCCGATCTGCTCCCGGACCCGTTTGAGGGCGCGGCACTCCAGCGCGAAGCCTTCCCGGTACCGGTCGTCGTAGTACCGCGAGGCGCCGCGGAAGCCGAGCATGGGGTTCTCCTCGGCCTCCTCGAAAGCGGCGCCGCCCAAAAGGTGCGCGTACTCGTTGGTCTTGAAGTCGCTGAGCCGCACGATCACCGGGTTCGGGTGGTACGGCGCGGCGATTTTGGCGATGCCCAGGGCCAGGGCGTCCACAAAGTACTCCCGCGGGTCCGCATAGCCGCGGGTCAGTTCCCGGATCTGCGCCGCCTCCTCCGGGTCGCTCACGCGTTCGGGGTGCACCAGGGCCATGGGGTGGACCCGGATCAGCGCGCTGATGATGAACTCCATCCGGGCCAGGCCGACGCCGTCCGCCGGCAGGCGCCACCACTGGAAGGCGGCCGCGGGGCTGGCGATGTTCACCATGACTTTGGTGCGCGTGGGCGGCAGGGCGCCCAGGTCCACGTCCTCGGTGTCGAACGCGAGGGTGCCGTCGTAGACGCGGCCTGTATCACCTTCGGCGCAGGAGAGGGTCAGCTCCCGCCCCTCCGCCAGGGCGCCGGTGGCGTTGCCGGTCCCGACGACGGCGGGTACCCCGAGTTCCCGGCTGACGATCGCCGCGTGGCTGGTCGGGCCGCCGCGGTCGGTGACGATCCCGGCGGCGCGCTTCATGATCGGGACCCAGTCCGGGTCGGTCATTTCAGTCACCAGGATCGCGCCGTCGCGGAACCTGGCAATGTCCGCGGTGCTGCGGATCACGCAGGCCGTCCCGTGGGCGATGGAGTCGCCGATCGCGGCGCCGGTCACCAGCACGGGCCCGGAGCCGCGGAGCTGGTGCAGGGTGAACCGGCTGCCGGTCTTGAGCGACTGCACGGTCTCGGGCCGGGCCTGGACCATGAACAGCTCGCCGGTCTCGCCGTCCCGGGCCCATTCCATGTCCATCGGCCGGCCGTAGTGCTCCTCGACCCGGACCGCCCAGCGGGCCAGGGTGAGGATCTCGGCGTCGGCCAGGACAAAGGAACGCCTTTCGGCCTCCGAGGTGTCCACGGTGCGGGTCCGGGCGTGGCCGCCGCGGCTGTAGACCATCTTCTGGGCCTTCGAGCCGAGGGTCTTCTCGATGATCGGGCTGGGCCCTTCGCCCCCGGCCCCGGCCAGCAAAGGCTTGAACACGAGGTACTTGTCCGGGTTGATGCTGCCCTGGACCACGGTTTCACCCAGGCCCCAGGCCGCGCTGATCACGGCCGCCCGCGGAAACCCGGAATCCGTGTCGATCGAGAACATCACCCCGGAGGCGCCGACGTCGGAGCGCACCATCCGCTGCACCCCGATCGAGAGCGCGACGTCGAGGTGGTCGAAGCCTTTGACTTCCCGGTAGCTGATCGCGCGGTCGGTGAACAGCGAGGCGTAGCAGCGCCGGCAGGCGTCCATCAGCTCGCGCTCGCCCGCGACGTTCAAAAAGGTTTCCTGCTGGCCGGCGAAGCTGGCGTCGGGCAGGTCCTCGGCCGTGGCGCTGCTGCGGACGGCGACGGAAAGCCGTTCCAGGCCCGCGCGCCGGCCCAGCTCCCGGTAGTGCTCGAGAATCGACGCGGCGATCGGGGCGGGGAAGTCGCTGGCCAGGAACAGCTCGCGGATGGCTTCCCCGGTCTCGCGCAGCGTGGCGTCGCCGGAGCGGTAGGCCAGGATCCGCGAGCGCATGGCCGGTTGAATCCCGTTCGCCTCGACAAAGCTTCGGTACGCCGCGGCGGTGGTGGCGAAGCCGTCGGGTACCCGCACGCCGCCGGCCTTCAGGGACCGGGTGAGTTCGCCCAGGGAGGCGTTCTTGCCGCCGACCTGCGGGATGTCGCCCAGGGCGATCTCGTCAAACCACATCACGTGCTCGGGCATGCCGGCGCTCCTTGGGGTGTTAGTCCGCCAATGCTCCGATCCTGCTGCCCGGCCGGCCGCAGGGTCAGGGCCTTAGGACCCGTTAGGCGCCCCGGCCGGTCCCCCGGCTCCCGGGGCGGCGGACGCGGCGGACGCGGCGGCCGGGCGGCGGTGCCTGGCGGCCTTGTAGAGCCAGTCCGCGGCCAGGACCGCGGGGACGGCGGCGAGTGCGACGGCCAAGCCTCCGGCGGCCGGCGGCGCGTGGCCCAGCAGGGCCGCGACCGGGCCGAGGAACAGGAACACGCTGAGCAGGCCCAGTTCGGCCAGCACGGCCCAGAGCAGCAGCCGGTTGGTGAACCAGCCCAGCCGCCACGGCGGCTCGGTGGCGCTGCGGCACGCGAACGCGTTAGCGAGCTGTGCCAGGACGACGGTGGTGAACGCGGCGCCGGAGGCGGCCATGAGCGCGTCCGACGCCGGCAGCTCGGCCCCGGGCCGCCAGCCGGCGCCCAGGAGCACGGCGGTGTAGGCCACCATCTCCATGAGCGCCTCCACCGGTCCCAGCAGCCCGAACACCCTGATCATCAGGGCCCGGTCCATCAGGTGGCGGCGTTCCGGCGGCCGTTTCAGGGCGCCCTTGCTGGGAGCCTCGCTGCCCAGGGCCAGGGCGGGCAGCAGGTCGGTGCCGATGTCCAGGGCCAGGATCTGCAGCACGCTCAGGGCCAGCGGGAACCGGCCGCCGGAGAGGGCCCAGAAGACGAACGGGGTCAGTTCGGCGACGTTGTCGGTGAGGTGGTAGGTCAGGAAGCGCCGGATGTTGGCATAGGTGGCCCGGCCCTGCTCCACCGCGGCGATGATCGTCGCGAAGTCGTCGTCGAGCAGCACCAGGTCGGCCGCTTCGCGGGCCACGTCCGTGCCGCTGCGGCCCATGGCCACGCCGATGTCCGCCTGCTGCAGCGCCGGCCCGTCGTTGACGCCGTCGCCGGTCATGGCCACCACGTGGCCGCGGTGCTGCAGCAGCCGGGCAACCCGCAGTTTCTGTTCGGGCGAGACCCGGGCGACCACGACGCCGTCGCGGTCCAGCAGCGCCGCCAGCACCTGGTCGTCCTCGGGCAGGGCGTGGCCTTCCAGCACCAGCTCCGGGGTGCCGATCAGGCCGGTCTCCCGGGCGATGGCGGCGGCGGTGAAGGCGTGGTCGCCGGTGACCATCCCCACCCGGATCCCGGCCTCGCGGGCCGCCTGGAGTGAAAACCGGACCTCCGCGCGCGGCGGGTCGTGCAGGCCGATCAGGCCCAGCAGCGTCAGCCCGGTCTCCAGTGCGTCGGCGGTCGCGCCGTCGGGGACCGGGCCGGGCAGCTGCCGCTCGGCAACGGCCAGCACCCGCAGGCCGCGGGACGCCATCTGGTCCACGAGCTCCCGGGCGGCGCCGGCGTCGCCAAGGCACACCGGGAGCACGGACTCGGGCGCGCCCTTTACGTACAGGGTGGCCCCGGCGAGCGCCGACTCCCGCAGCCGGCGGGGGTCGAAGGCGAAGCGCCGGGTCGGCTGCGGCGCCGATGCCGCTTCGGCGCTGTTGCCCGCAGCGCCCGGACCGGCCAGCCGGGTGGCGAGTGCGTCGATGGCGGCTTCCATCGGGTCGCCCTCGGCGATCCACTGGCCCTCGTGGGGCACCGCCCGGCCCACCGACGCGGCACGCGCGGCGGTACTGAGCCGCCGCGCCGCCACGAGCGCCTCCGCGCCCCCGGCGCCTCCCCCGGTACTGATCCGCGCGTCCGGCCCGTAGCCCTGCCCGCTGACCTCGAGCAGGCCGGCCGGGGTCCAGACCTCGACGGCGTTCATCCGGTTCTGCGTCAGGGTGCCGGTCTTGTCCGTGCAGATGAAGGTCGTGGAGCCGAGCGTTTCCACCGCCTGCAAATTGCGGACCAGTGCGTTCCGCGCGGCCATCCGCTGGGCGCCGACGGCGAGCGAGAGGGTCACGGTGGGCAGCAGGCCCTCGGGAACCAGCGCCACCGCCACGCCGATCGCGAAGAGGAACGCGTCACGCCAGGAGATCCCCACCAGCAACGAGAGGACGAAGAACAGGGCCCCGATGCCCAGGGCGACGCCGGCGACCAGGCGGACGATCCGCTGCAGTTCCAGGGCCAGCGGGCTCGGCGGCGGCTCGACCCGGCCGGTGAGCGAGGCGATTTCGGCGAGCCGGGTCCTCCCGCCGGTGCTGGCGACGACCCCTTCGGCCGAACCGATGACCAGGAACGTCCCGCCGAACACCTCCTCGCCCGCTGCTTTGCGGACCGCCTCGCTCTCGCCCGTGAGCATTGATTCATCCACGGAGCAGCCCGCAGCGAGTCCCAGGACCAGATCCGCCGGGATCCGGTCCCCGGCAACCAGCACGACGGCGTCGCCCGGCACCAGTTCGGTGGTGTGGACCTTGGCGAGGCGGCCATCACGCCGGACGGACACCATGGCAGGCAGCAGTTCGCGCAATTTCGCCGCGGCGTGCTGGGCGCGCTCCTGCTGGATGTAGGCGAAGACCCCGTTCACCACGATCACGACCATGATCGCGATGCCCAGCTGCGGCATGCCGGCGACGAACGCCAGCGCGGCCGCGGCCCAGAGCATCACGGCGAAAAAGTGTGTCATCTCGGCGAGCAGCCGCCGCCAGCCGGGCACCGCGCGGGTCCGGGGCAGCCGGTTCGGCCCCGCCTGCCGCAACCGGCGCGCCGCCTCTTCGGAGCTCAGGCCGGCGAGGGCGCCCCCCGCCGCGGCACCGGCACCGGTCGTGGCGCCGGCGCCCGGATTCACCGCCCGCCGCCCGTCACGCGCAGCACCGGGCCCCGACCCCGGCACCTCATGCCTTCGAGGATGCGCCGGTGCGGGAGGCGGTGTTAGGGCCTAAAGTCACCGCACGGCCGCGGTCCACCCGGGGCCGTGCGGGCTGTCAGGTACCGGTCGTCAGTTGCCGGTCGCTGCCGGGGGACGTTGCCGTCCCAGCGTGCGCAGGTAGGTCCCGAAGCCGTGCGGCGCCCGGGCGTGGGTCCGCCCGGAGGTGAGCACCCGCATGCTGTCGGTGGCGAGGACGGTGAAGGCCAGGCCGCGCAGGCTCTGGACCAGGGTGCGGTCTTCGTGTGATTCCAGCTGGGAGAAGCCGCCCGCGGCCAGGTAGGCCGAGGCCCGGACGCCGAAGTTGGCCCCGTAGATGTGCGGGTGGTTCTCCTCGAAGGGGTGGCGGTCCAGCCAGCGGCGCAGCAGTTCCGGGTCCATGCCGACGGGGTCGGGTTCGACCGACCCCAGGACCGCGTCGGCGCCGGCCTCGGCGAATTCGAGCTGGCGCACCAACCAGTTCGGCGGGACCTGCGAATCGGCGTCGGTGTTGGCCAGCCAGGTCCGGCCCGGCCACGGAAGCGGCCGGGACCGCTGGCCGGGGGTGCGCCGGCGCGGACCCAGAACAGCGGCCCTGACGCCGGCCGCCCGGCTGGCCCCGGCGCTGCGCAGCTGGACCTCCAGCCTGGTGAAGCGCGGGTCGGCGCTGACGTAGCGGGCGGTGATCCCGGCCGAGCCGTCGGTGCAGCTGTCCAGCACCACGATCACCCGCACCGAGACGTCCGGCCGCACGGCCTGCAGCTCATCGGCGGCGCGCTGCACGGCCCGGAGCGCCCGGTCAATGTGCTGGTCCTCGTTGTGCGCCGGCATGACCACGGCGAACGCGTCGATGCCGGGGCGGCGGTGCGGCTGCTGCGACGCCAGCGCCGCGCCGCTCATTGCGGCGCCCCGGGCGCGCGGAGGATTTCCAGGACGAAGTCGCGTTCGCGGTACAGGCCGGCGTCCGCCCACCGCAGCTGCCGCCGCGCCGCGGCGTGCACGGCGTCGCCGTCGAGCTCCCAGCCCTCGATCGGGTGCCGCCAGTGGCACAGCGCCAGCGTGCCGCCGGGGAGCAGCGCCGCCTCGACCCGGTCGAAGAGCACCTCCAGTTCCCCGGGCGCCAGGTAGTAGCCCACCTCGGACACGACAATCAGGTCGAACTCGCCCTCCGGCCAATCCTGCGGCACGGTCAGCTGCCGGGTCTGCACGCCGGGCAGGTGCGCCAGGCGCCGGGCGGCGTGCGCGAGGGCGGCGCTGCTCGCGTCGACGGCCAGGAAGTTGCCGCAGCGTTTGGCCAGTTCCACGCTCAGCGTGCCGATCGAGCAGCCGATTTCCAAGCCGGCGGTGTAGTCCCGGCCCGGCAGCGCGGCGAGCGTCAGCGCCCGCTTGCGCTGCTCGTACCAGCTGGTGGTGTATTGCCAGGGGTCGTCGCTTCCGCTGTGGACCGTGTCGAACAGGCCCTCCGCGTCGGCGGCTGCGTAGCCTCCGGAGCGGGCCACGGTCGGGCGCTGCCAGGCGAAGGTCTCCCAGGGCCGGGCGAAGTGTTTCAGGAAGCCGGGCGGGAGCAGGACCTCGTCCCCGGGCTGGTCGGAGAGCGCGCTGACCTGCGAGGAGTGGGCAGCCATGGCCCGGGCCTTGGCCTGTTCCTCCGCGGGCTGCAGCGGCAGCCGCAGCCAGGTGTGCCAGGCCTGGTCCTCCGGGCTGGCCCAGAGCCAGTACCAGACGGGATACTCCAGCAGCCCGTAGCCGGCGGAGCCGGCGGCCTCGGCGGCGGCAGTGCCGGCAGTGTCGTGGTCGATGTGCCCGTCGTTGCGGTAGGGCGCCACCACCACGACGCGCTGCGGGGGCTGCCCGGTGGCGGCCGCGGCCTCGTGGATGGCGGCCACAATCCGTTCCCGGTGGCCGGCAATCTTACCGTCGGGCAGGCCCAGGTACTGCCAGTCGGCGCCGGGCACAAGGCCTCCCAGGGCGCCGTCGAACTCCCGGAGCCGCACCTCGGCGAGCTGCTCCGGGGTGGTGCTGGGTGAGTCCGGGTGCGAGGCCTCCCCGGCGGTGCACAGCAGCACCCGCACCTGGGCGCCGAGGCTGTGCAGCCGGGCCATCAGGCCGCCGGCTCCCAGGGATTCGTCGTCGGGGTGGGCGGCCAGGACGATGAAAGCGGCGCTGGCCAGTTCTCCGGCGTCGAGCGGCAGCTCCGGGAGGGCGGGGACGCCGCTGGCCGCCCAGGCGCGTTCGCTGGTGCCGGCGTCGTGGTGCGTAAAGCTCACCACGGGTGGTCCCCCTTCAACGTCAGGGCACCGAGCTGGGCGTCGTCGCGCATGGCATGGTGCTGGCGGATGTACAGGGCGAGGTCCGCCATCCGTTTGCCGTAGCGGGCGTCGAAGGCCAGCGGGCCGGGTCCCAGGTTCTGGCTCACCAGTGACTGGATGCGTTCGACGGCGGTGGCGACACTGCCGCGCACGCGCAGCGCCTCGCTCCAGGCGCCGGGGCCGGAGAGCTCCCCGGCGTCGATCCGGGCGGCGGTCCGGGCAAGGGTGTGGATGAGGCCGGTGAGCGTCCGGTCGATCTCGCCAAGGTGCGCGAGGGCCAGCTGGTCCGGTTCGCGGCCCCTTGCGGCGGCCTTCTGCAGCCCTTCCTTGAAGCTGCGGGCCACCGCGACGGCGCCGCCCAGCCAGCACGCGGCGACGCCCATGCCGCCCCAGGCGAAACCGGGGCGCCGGTAGTACCAGCCTGCTCCGCCGAGCGGTACGGCCGGGACGGCGTCGAAGTGCACGGTCCCGCTGGGGATCTCGCGCAGGCCCAGGCTGGACCATTCCGGGTCCGCGAAACTGACCCCGGCGGCGTGGAGGTCGACGGCGAAGGCCCCGCGGCCGCCGTCGGGAAGGTGCGCGGTGATGACGGCGTGGTCAAGCTGCGCGGCGATGGAACACCAGGGCTTGGCGCCGCTGAGGACGGTCCCCGCGCCGGAGGCGGTGTCGGTGGCTTCCAGTGTCAGGCCCGGCGCCTCGGCGGCGAAGACGCCCCAGGTTCCCTCGCAGGGAACCTCCGGCCCGTCGGTTTCGGTGCCGGCCTGGGCGAGGATCGCGGCGGCGTCCAGGTGCGGTTCCAGGATCCGTCCGGCGGCGGTGTCGACGGCGGTGACCGAGGCCAGGGTTTCCCAGAGGAAGGCCGTTCCGCCCGAACCGGGCTTCGGCGTCGTCGTGCCCGCTTCCGTGGCCAGGGCCAGCAGGGCGGGGACATCCCCGACGCCGGCTTCGGCGGCCTCCAGCAGCGGTTGCAGGCGGGCAAGGTCCTCCGGGGCTGAGCTGATCCGCACGGCGCGGGGACGCCCGGGGTCCTGGGTCGCGTTCATCGGGTCGTCCGTGTCCTTTGCGAAGTGCGCCTGGTGCTGTCCTGCCGGCGGCCTCAGCCGCCCCTGCCTAAATCTAAGCATACTTAGCACTTAGGGCCGGGGCGGACGGGGCCCGGCGGGGCGGGGTCAGCGCACCAAGGCCAGGGCAAAACCGTCCCAGCCTTTCGATCCGACCGTCTGGATGACGGTCGCGTCCAGCCGGGGATCCGTTCCCATCATCTGCAACGCCGCGACGATCCCGGGGGCGTTGACGGCGTCCCGGCCGGGATCAAGCACCGCACCTTCCCAGACCACGTTGTCCATCACCACGGTGGTGCCGGGGCGGCCCAGCCGGATGGCCCAGTCCAGGTACCGGGCGTTGTTTTCCTTGTCCGCGTCGATGAACACGAAGTCGAAGGGCCCCCCGTCCTCGCCCTCCAGCGCAGGGAGCGTGTCCAGCGCCGGCCCCACCCGGATCTCCACCAGGTGGCCCAGCCCGGCCCGGTCCAGGTTGGAGCGCGCCACCTCGGCGTGCCGGGGCACGTATTCGCAGGTGGTGATCCGGCCGCCGTCGGGCAGCCCCTGGGCCATCCACAGGGTGCTGAACCCGGCCAGGGTCCCGATCTCCAGCACCCGCCGGGCACCGGAGAGCTGGACCAGCAGCTTCAGGAGCTTCCCGGCGTTCGGAGCCACCTCGATGGGCGGCATCCCCGCTTCCAGGGCCGCCTCCACCGCGTGCCCGACAAGCCCGGAGAGGTACTCCTCGACGGCGGTCCAGCGCGGTTCGGGCTGGTGCTCGATCATGCGGCCCAGTCTTGCAGTCTGGTGCTACTCCGCGGTAGGGCCGAGGGCCTGTTCCAGCCGGTCCAGTTTGCCGGTCAGTTCGCCGCTGTAGCCGGGCCGGATGTCGGCTTTGATGACCAGCGAGACCCGGCTGCCGAAGCGGCCCACCGCCTCGGTGGCGCGCTTGACGACGTCGAACACCTCGTCCCACTCGCCCTCGATGGTGGTGAACATGGAGTCTGTATGGTTCGGCAGGCCGGAGTCCCGGACGATCCGCACGGCGGCCGCGACGGCGTCGTGGACCGACGCGTCATCGGCGGCGCTGCCGGCGTCAGCGCCCTCCGGCCGGCCTGAAGGTGCGACTGAAAATGCAAGCAACATGGCTCAAGTCTGCCACGCATCCGGGACGGTCCCGGCGGCCGCTGCACCGCGCCGGCTTGTCACAAAAATGTGTACCCGCCGGTAACAGGTTCACTCCCTCCCCGCGTTGCTACCCTGAGCAAATGAACCGGGGAGTAGAGCGCCGGCCGCTCCGTGCGGACGCCGCCCGCAACGTCAACAAAATCATTGCCGCTGCCCGTCAATGCTTCCGGGAACACGGCCCCGAGGTCCCGCTGCAGACCATCGCCGTCACCGCCGGGGTGGGCCCGGCCACGCTGTTCCGCAATTTCGCCGACAAGGAAGAACTGGTCCTCGCCGCC
Source organism: Arthrobacter sp. Soil763 (assembly GCF_001428365.1). Taxonomy (GTDB): domain Bacteria; phylum Actinomycetota; class Actinomycetes; order Actinomycetales; family Micrococcaceae; genus Arthrobacter. Next base: position 313,354 of record NZ_LMSH01000001.1, read on the forward strand.
CTGCACCAGCAACTGAAGCTGCGCGTCAACCCGGTTATCGACGAGGCGCTGGCGGGCAAGGACGCCGCCGAAGGCCTGTTCCGGGTGGTCGAGGCGCTGATGGCCGTCGCCAGTGACGAGGCCAACCTGCTTGGGGCAGTGGCCGGCCGCCGCGGTGTGCTGACCGGGATCACCGGGGACCTGATCGAGACCGTGGCGGTCCTGCTGGGCCGGGGCCAGGGCCAGGGCACGCTGCGCAGCGACATCTCGATGACGGACATCATCCGGCTGCTGGCCATGCTGATCGGTGTCGTTGACACCATGGAGGCCGGGTCGGACGCGTGGCGCCGCCCGGTGGCGCTGGTGGAGGACGCCATCCGGGCCGAGCGGCCGGACCGCCCGCTGCCGCCCCAGTCGCTGATGCCGGGAACCACGTACGGAACCGCGTTCGGCGTCGGCTTCGGCTCAACCCCCCGGAGCACGTACCGTTGACCCCATGAGCTGGGAAACCCTTGCCGGAGTCGTCGGCGGACTGCTGCTGGTCTACGCGGTCCTGCTGGCGCTGTTGTGGGGCTACGCCCGGCGGCACCCGGAGACCGTGACCATGAAGGACGCCCTGCGGCTGCTGCCCGACCTGCTCCGGCTGATCCGGCGCCTGGTGGCGGACCGCACCGTGGCGGTGGGCGTCCGGGTCCGGTTGGCCCTTTTGCTGGCCTACCTGCTCTCCCCCATCGATTTGGTCCCGGATTTCATCCCGGTGATCGGTTACGCGGACGACGTCGTCATCGTCGCCCTCGTGCTGCGTTCCGTGGTTGCCCGGGCGGGCGGGGACGCGGTGAAACGGCACTGGCCCGGCACCCCGGAGGGGCTGCAGCTGATCCTGAAGCTCGCCGGCCTCGGCGCCGCACGGTAGCCGGCGCCGGAATAGCGGGTCCGGGCCGGCTGTTGTGGCCAGCATGAAGGCAATCACTTACAGCGAATACGGCAACCCCGACGTCCTGGAACTGACCGAGCAACCCCTGCCCAAGGTCGGGCCGGGCATGGTGCTGGTCAAGGTCAAGGCCGCGGCGGTGAACCCCGTCGACTGGAAGATCATGGCCGGCTACCTCGATGAAGTCATGGACCTGCAGTTTCCGGCGATTCCGGGCTGGGATGTGGCCGGCGTGGTGGAGTCCGTCGGCATCGACGCCCCGCACTTCCAGCCCGGCGACGAGGTCATCGCCTACGGCCGCAAGGACTATGTCCATGGCGGCAGCTTCGCCGAGTACATCGCCCTGCCCGAGCGGCTTGTGGCCCGGAAGCCGGCGTCGCTCGGGTGGCAGGAAGCCGCCGGCCTGCCGCTGGCGGGACTGACCGCCTACCAGGTCCTCACCCGGCTGGGACTCAAGGCCGGGGAGACCGTCCTGATCCACGGCGGCGCCGGCGGCGTGGGGTCACTCGGCATCCAGATCGCGGCCGCCCTTGGCGCGAGGGTCATCGCGACCGCCTCGGAGAAGAACCATGAGTTCCTGCGCACCCTCGGAGCGGAGCCGGTCACCTACGGCGACGGGCTCGCGGAGCGGGTCCGGGAGCTGAGCCCCGACGGCGTTGACGTGGTCGCGGACTTCGTCGGCGGAAACCTGGAGGCCACCCTGGCCGTGCTGGCCGAGGGCGGCCGGCACGCCTCGATCGCGGACAGCGACGTGGAGGAGCACGGCGGCACCTGGATGTGGGTCAACCCGGTCGCAGCCGACCTTCAGGAACTTGCCGCACTGGTTGAGGCGGGCAGGCTCCGGGTCGAGGTGGCGCAGGCCTTCCCGCTGGCCCGGGCGGCGGACGCATTCCGGCTCAACATGGAGGGGCACACGCGCGGCAAGATCGTCGTCACGGTCCACGGCGACTAGGCCAGACAACCTCGGGGCCGCCCGCGCTGTTCCGGCGCGGGCGGGGGTTGTCCGCCCCGGGCGGGACGCATTAGCATCGCGGGTGTTCCAACCGGGAGTTGACCACCGCCGAGGAGAGCCGCTGACATGGCCGAAGTGCTGCTGTACCACCACATCCAGGGCCTGACCGAGGGGGTGCGGGAGTTCGCCGACGAGCTGCGGCAGGCCGGGCATACCGTGCACGCCCCCGACCTGTTCGACGGCCACACCTTCGCAAGCATCGAGGAGGGCTTCGGCTACGCGGAGCGGGCCGGCTTCGACGCCATCCGGACCCGCGGCGCCGCAGCGGCCGACGACCTCGGCCCGGGGCTCGTCTATGCCGGGTTCTCCTTTGGCGTGACGATCGCCCAACGTCTGGCCCAGACCCGGCCCGGCGCCCGCGGTGCCCTGCTGCTGTATTCCTGCCTGCCGGTCACCGAGTTTGGCGATGCGTGGCCGCCGGACGTGCCGGTGCAGATCCACGGCAAGCAGGATGATGAGTTCTTCGACGAGGACCTGCCGGCAGCACGCGAACTCGCCGCGTCCGCAGCGGCCGCGGAGCTGTTCGTGTATCCCGGCCACCAGCACCTCTTCGCGGACTCCTCGCTCGACGCCTTCGACCCGGAGGCGTCCGCGCTGCTGAAGGACCGGGTACAGGCGTTCCTCGCCTCCGTCTGAGCTGCCCGTCCTGGCCGGCGGCGGCCCGCACCGGGCCCCTGCGGCGGCGCGTCAGTCCGCGGGAGGCTCCTCCCGGGCCGGTTTGTCCGACTGGTTATCCTGGGCGGATTTCCCCGGCGACGGCTTTTCCCTGGCATCGTGCAAGTGGTGGGCTTCCTGCAGGTGATGCTGCAGTTTCTCCTCAGCCTCGCGCCGGCGTCGGGCCATTTCGCGCAGTTCCCGGGTGGACTCGGCCCCGGGCGAGACGAAGTGCTCGTGCGTCTTGGCCGGCTTGCCTTCGGGGACGTCCGGGCCGGGGGCAGCGGCAGGCTGAGCGTCATTGTCGGTCATGCTCGAATCGTCCCACCGGCACCCGGGCACAACAAGGGGCTAAAGCCCGGGCGCCTACCCCCAGCCCAGCAGCCGCAGCCCGGCCGCGGCGCCGGCGCCGGCCAGCACCACCACCAGGAACGGGGCCCGGAACAGGAGTGCGACGGCGGCAGCGGCGAGCGCTCCCAGCCGCGCGTCCAGCGCCAGCGACTGTCCCGACGCCACCGCGTTCACCACCGTCAGGGACGCCAGCAGTCCGATCGTCATGGTCCCCGCGACGCGTGAGGTCCGCGGGTTGCGCAGCAGGCTGGCCGGGACCAGGTACCCGACGAGCTTCCAGGCGTAGGCCAGCACGCAGGACAACAGAAGCCACCACCAGAGCGTCATCCCGCCTCCTCCGCGGTGCGGGCGGCGCGCCGGCCGGCGTCGTGCTCTGCCGCGTACGGGTCGACGTCGGGTTCCAGTCCCTCGTCCCTGCGTCCGTGGCTGAACCAGCCAATCACCGCGGCGACCAGCGCGGCGACCAGGATCGGCACGCCGGACGGCACCAGCGGCACGGCCAGAACGGTGGCCAGCGCGCAGACGACGGCGATCGCGACCGGTTCGCGGCCCTTGAGCCGCGGCCACAGCAGGCCTAGGAAGGCCGCCACCGCTGCGCCGTCGAGCCCCCATTGTTTCGGGTCGCCGAGGGCCGCCCCGGCCAGTGCGCCCACCGCGGTGAACGCGTTCCAGAGGACGAACACGCCGATCCCGGCCGTCCAGAATCCGCGCTGTTGCTCCGCCGGGTCGGTCTGGCCGGTACTGGTGGCCGTGGATTCGTCGATGGTCACATGGGCCGCCGCGAACCGCCGCCAGCCGCGGGGCTGGAGCAGCGCGTTGAGCTGCATGCCGTAGATGCCGTTGCGCATGCCCAGCAGGGTGGCCGCGCCCATCGCGGCGAGGCCGGACCCGCCCCCGGCGATGACGCCGATGAAGGCGAACTGCGAGCCGCCGCTGAACAGCAGCAGGCTCAGCGCCATGGTCTGCCAGAAGTCGAGGCCGGAGGCCACCGACAGGGCGCCGAAGGACACGCCATAGAGGCCCGTGGCGATGCTGATCGAGAGCCCCACCCGGAACGCCGGGGACTGGGAGAGTTTCACCGGGGCCGCCGCTTCGGCTGCGCCAGGCTCCACGCCCAGCCGATCAGTGGCGCCTGCAGCGGCAGGCGGAGGGTGTGGAGGCGGCGCTGGGCCGGCGTCCCGCCGGGCCCGTACGCGTTGCGGAGCGCGTCGAGGTGTCCGGCCAGGAAGGCGGTGAACATGGCCGCGACGCAGCCGGCCACCGCGCGGCGCGCGGGCGGCACGAGGAGCCCGACGGCGGCTCCGGCCTCCAGCAGCCCGCTCAACGCCACCCATTCCTCCCGTGAGAGCACCGCCAGGGGCCCGTTGGGCCGGTTGCCGGAGTCGTCGCGGCACAGGATGTCCGGAACGACCGGGGTGAAAAAGTCCGGATCGCGGAAGTGTTTTGCCGCGCTGGCCAGCAGCAGTCCGCTCAGGGCGGCCGCGGAGAGCGTGGTGGTTGCCCGGGGGGACCAGCGGAAAGGCATGGGACCATGCAACCACAGCCGCGCTGGCGCCCGCGAACCCGGGGCGTAACCTGCCCCGGAGCAGGGAATTCGGGACCTTCCGCAGGGGTCCGGGGCCGGCGTCCGGGCGTAGCGTGGTGGCCATGGGCAGTGTCGTCGAGATGGCCGGCGTCGTGAAGCGGTTCGGGCCCGTGACCGCACTCAACGGGCTGGATTTCGAGGTGTCCGCCGGGGAGGTCCACGGCTTCCTCGGCCCCAACGGGGCCGGCAAGTCGACGACGCTGCGGCTGCTGCTGGGCATGCTCCGCGCCAACGCCGGCTCCGCCCGGGTGTTGGGACTCGATCCGTGGCGCGATGTGGCGCGGCTGCACCGCCGGCTGGCCTACGTCCCGGGCGACGTGGCGTTATGGCCCAACCTGACCGGCGGCGAGGTGATCGAACTGCTCGGCCGGCTGCAGGGCGGCCAGGACCCTGCGCGCCGCGACGAGCTGCTGGCGCTCTTCGAACTGGACCCGACGAAGAGGACCCGCACCTATTCCAAGGGCAACCGGCAAAAAGTGGCGCTGGTCGCCGCGCTGGCCACCGACGCCGAACTCTTCCTGCTGGATGAGCCCACCAGCGGGCTGGACCCGCTGATGGAGGACGCGTTCCGGGGCTGCGTCAGGGACCTGAGGGCCCAGGGCCGGACGGTGTTGCTGAGCAGCCACATTCTGAGCGAGGCCGAGGCCCTCTCCGACCGGGTCAGCATCATCCGGGCCGGCCGGGTGGTGGAGAGCGGGCCGCTGGAACAGCTCCGGCACCTCACCCGGACCTCCGTGACCGCCGACGTCGACGCGGTGCCGCCGGACCTGGGCCTCCTGGCCGGCGTCCATGACTTGGCGGTGGCCGGCCACCGGATCAGCGCCCAGCTCGACCCCGCCGGGCTGGGACCCTTCCTGCAGGTCCTGACGCGGGCCGGGCTGCGGGCACTCACCAGCCAGCCGCCGACGCTGGAGGACCTGTTCCTGCGGCACTACGGCGCCGGGACCAGTTCCGGGAACGGCACCGGGAACAGTTCCGGGAACGGCACCGGCGTTCACGGGCCCGAAGGGTCCGGAGCCGTCGCTGCGACTCACGGCGGCGGCCCGGCGGCCGGCGCCCGGGGGCCGGGCGATGCCTGAGACGCTGGCCGGCACCGGGATCCTGGTCCGGCTCGGTGTGCGGCGGGACCGCTGGCTGCTGGCGCTCTGGGTGGCCGGCTTCGCAGCCGTCGCCTATTCAACGGCGCTGGCCGGCGCCGATCTCTACCCGGACGTCGGCAGCCGGGTCGAAGCCGCCACCGCGCTCAATGCCACGGCATCGATGGTCGCGTTGTTCGGGCGAATCTATGACCCCGCCTCGCTGGGAGCGCTGTCGCTGATCAAGTACACGGCGTTCATGACCGCCATCCTGGCCGTCCTCATGGTCATCCTGGTCATCCGGCATACCCGGGCTGACGAAGAGGCCGGGCGGCTTGAGCTGCTGGCAGGCGGACGGCTGGGACGGGACGCCCCGCTGGCCGCCGCGCTCGGCGTCGGTTTCGGTGCCAGCCTGGCCGTGGGTCTGCTGTCCGCCGCCGCGCTGGCGGCCGGGGGCTTACCCGCGGCGGGCTCGCTGGCGTTCGGCCTGGGCTGGGCCGCCACCGGAATGGCTTTTTGCGCGGTTGCCGGGGTCGCGGCGCAGCTGACCGCCGGCGCCCGGGCGGCGACCGGCATCAGCATCGGCGTTATTGCGGTCACCTACGGGCTCCGGGCCGTCGGCGACCTTGCCGAACCGGGTCCCTCGGTCCTGTCCTGGCTCTCGCCGATCGGGTGGAACCAGCAGATCCGGGCGTTCGCCGGGGACCGGTGGTGGGTGCTGGCCTTACCGGCCGCGCTCACCGTGCTCCTCGTCCCGGCCGCATTTACCCTCCGGGCGCGGCGGGATCTTGGCGCCGGACTGCGCGACGAGCGGCCCGGACCGGCCGTCGGCTCGCTCACCGGGACCTGGGCGCTGGCCGTGCGCCTGCAGCACCGGGTGTGGCTGGCCTGGGCCGTGGCCTTCGCGGTTTTCGGCGTCGTCATCGGGTCACTGGTCAGCAACGTCGCGGAGCTGCTCAGTTCCCCCAGCGCCCAGGATCTGGTCAAGCTGCTGGGCGGCGCGGCAGCGCTGCGCGAGGCGTTCCTGGCCGCCGAAATCAGCATCATGGGGCTGCTGGCCGCGGCCTACGGCGTGGCGGCGGCAAACCACCTGCGCAGCGAGGAAGCGGCGGGCCACACCGAGGCCCTGCTGGCGACCGCCACCACCCGGGGCCGCTGGGCGAGCAGCCATTACATTTTCGCGCTGGCCGGGGTCGCGGTGCTGATGGCGCTCGCGGGGGCGTCGATCGGCCTCGGCGCCGCCTTCGCCGTACAGGATCCCGCGCTGGTCGGCAGCGCCACTGCAGCCTCCCTGGCCCAGATTCCCGCCGCCTGGGTGCTGACCGGCCTGGCGCTGGCGGTGTTCGGCTGGGCGCCCCGGCTGGCGGGGGCAGTCTGGGTGGTGCTGCTGGGGTTTGTCGCCCTCGGTGAATTCGGCGTCCTCTGGAACGCCCCGGAATGGCTGATGGACCTCTCCCCCTTCCGGCACTCCCCGTTGCTGCCGGTCGGCCCGGACGCGCTGCCCGGCCTGGCGGCACTGACCGCCGTCGCCGCGGCCGTGGGGGCACTGGGCTACCTCGGCTGGCGGCGGCGGGACCTCGCCGCCTGACCTCTTGACCCTTGTCCGGCGCTGTTTTCCTGAGAGGATGGCCGGATGCAGAACCCTCCTGTGGCCCCCGTCGACGTTGAAGCCGCTTCGCAGTTGTGGGCCGCCTACGCGGCGGCGCACCCTGCGCGGGTCCGGGCGATGCCCGAATACACCGTCGAACACTTCGGGGATTCGAAACGGCTTGCGGACGAACTCCTCGCCTTGGTCCTGAGCGGTCGAAAGCGGGCAACGGCTGAACTCCTGCTGGATTTCACCGCCCGGGGCGACCAAGTGCCGCGGATCGGGTCCCACTGGATCGCGTGCGACGGCGACGGGGTGCCCCGGGTGATCATTCGCAGCACCGAACTCCGAATCGGTCCGTTCAGCAGCGCCGACGCGGCGTTCGCCCGCGATGAGGGTGAGGACGACCTGAGCCTTGAGAGCTGGCAGCGCGAACACCGCGCCTATTGGACGCGCACCAGCGCCGCGGCCGGCCGCGAGTGGTCGGAGCTGGATGAGATCGTCTTTGAGCGCTTCGACCTGGTCTGGCCGCCCGGCGTCGCGGACGCTTCCGCCTAGTTCGCGCTTGCCCGGGCGAGGAGCTGGGCGCGGACCTCTGCGGGGCGGTTGGTAGTGAGCTCCTGGATGCCCAGTTCCCGACAGAGGTCGACGTCAGCCGCCGAGTCCACCGTCCAGACCCGGAACCGGCGGCCCGAGTCGAGCCAGCGACGAACGGTGCGGGAATGCCCGCGGACGTAGCCGATGCCCGGCCCGGCCAGGCCAACCTCGCAGTCGTCCAGGATGCGCTCCCCCTCGGTCTGAGCCGCCTTGAGGACGTTGGCCAGCGCGCCGCCGGTGACGGCGCCGAGACCGAGTTCCTCCCGGATTTCCACCACGTTCACATCATCCACCAGCTGGCAGATGGCCGCGGCGGGCACGGACCGGAGCAGGTGCTTGACCGAGTCCGGGCTGAAGCTCATGAAGGACACCCGGATGTTATCCAGCATCGACGTCTCCCGGTCCCAGCCCTCGGCCTCAAGGACCTCCAGGACCCGGTCCTCCAGTTTGAGCTGGAAGGGGCTGGGGTGCTTGAGCTCGATCGCCAGCCCGATCTCGCGGCCGGCCAGGCGCAGCAGGTCCAGCAGCTCGGGCAGGGTCAGGAACTGCTCGGAGGGGGCGCCGTACTCCTCGGGAATGCGGGCGCCCTTCCAGGAGCAGAAGTCCAGCAGCCTCAGCTCTTCCAGCGTGCGGTCCGCGACCGGACCGGTGCCGTTGGACGTACGGTCCAGGGTGGCGTCGTGGAGCAGCACGGCGTGCTGGTCCCGGGTGAGGTGGACGTCGCACTCGACCCCGTCGGCGCCGTCGGCGATCGCCTGCAGGTACGCGGCGCGGGTGTGCTCGGCGAAGGCGCCGCTGGCGCCCCGGTGGGCGTAGACCAGCGGGCGGGCGACGGCGGACTCCTCGGTAGTCATGCTGACACGTTAGCCGACGGCGGTAACGGATGCGCGGCTAGGCTGGGCACATGCAGGTGAACACTGAACGACCAGCCCGTACCGCCGTCCCCCCGGCCGGCGTCGAACACCGGCTGTCACCCGCGGACGCCGAGAAGGCCGCCGCGCTGCGGAAGATGAAGCTGCTGGCCGTGTCGCTGCTGATCGGCATGGCCGTCATCTTCGTGGTCGCCTTCGCCCTGCAAAAGCAATACCCCTGGCTGGAGTACGTCCGGGCCGCGGCCGAGGGCGGGATGGTGGGCGCGCTGGCGGACTGGTTCGCCGTCACCGCGCTGTTCAAGTACCCGCTGGGCCTGAAGATCCCGCACACCGCCATCATCCCCCGACGCAAGGACCAGATCGGGGCGTCGCTGGGCGAGTTCGTGGAGACCAACTTCCTCTCCGAGCAGGTGGTGAAGGAGAAACTGGCCAGCGTGGACGTCGCCCGGAAGGTCGGCGGCTGGCTGTCCGGCCCCGGCGGCCCCGAGCGCGTCGCCAAGGAAGGCGCGGCCGTGATCCGCGGCGCGTTCAAGGTTCTCAACGACGACGACGTCCAGTCCGTCATCGAGGCCATGGTCCGGAAGCACCTGCTCACCCCGCCGTGGGGCCCACCCGTGGGCCGGCTCGCGGAGCGGGTGTTCGACGACGGCCACCACCACGCGCTGGTGGACCTGCTTGTGGACCGCACCGTGGACTGGGTGCGGGACAACCACGAAACGGTCAACCGGCTGGTGACGGACCGCTCCCCCGCGTGGGTACCGACCTTCGTCGACGGGCTGGTGGGCGACAAGGTGTACGTCGAAATCCTGAAATTCACCCGCGCCGTGCAGTCCGATCGGCAGCACCAGGTCCGGCTCTCCATCGACACCTATCTGAAGTCGCTGGCGCATGACCTGCAGCACGACCCGGTCATGATCGCCCGGGCCGAGGGCGTCAAGGCCCAGGTGCTCGGCGACCCGGAGGTCCGTGAGCTGGCCTCGCGCACCTGGGGCACGATCAAGGCCGCGCTGCTGACCGCCGTCGACGATCCGCACAGCGAATTGACGGTGAAGTTCAAGGCCGCGGTCCACGACTTCGGCACCCGGCTGGTGGTCGACCCCGAACTGGCAGGGAAGGTGAACGCCTGGATCGGCGACGCGGCCGGGTACCTGGTGAACAACTACCGCTCCGACATCGCCGGTGTCATCACCGACACCGTGGCCCGCTGGGACGCCGAGGAGACCTCGCAGAAGATCGAACTCCAGGTCGGCAAGGACCTGCAGTTCATCCGGATCAACGGCACCGTGGTCGGCGCCCTGGCCGGGCTCGCCATCTTCACCGCGGCGAATCTGGTCTTCGGCTGACCCCTCCCCCGCCAAGAGCGCGAACGGACACTTCGCGCCCTACGCTGCCGGGTGGCGGCACGCATATGTTCCGGGCAGACTTAGTTTCATGGCTGACTCTGAGGCAGTAACGACGCAGGGTTCGACGGTTGAGGACTGGACGCTGGCATTGGCGGAATCCGCGGGTTCGCCAGGAGGTGGTGCCGGGGCTGGGCTGATGCTGGCCATCGCCGCGTCACTGACGTCCATGGTCGCCGGATACACCGACGCCGACGAGCACCAACGCGCTGAACTCGACGACGTCCATGCCCGGGCGCGGTCCCTGCGGGAAGCTGCCCTCCAACTGGCCGACGACGACTCGTCCGCGTCAAAGGCGTTCGGGGCCGCGTTCCGGCTCGAACGCGGCCCCGAACGCGAGGACGCCATTCAGAAAGCCTCCGTCGAAGCCGCAAAGTCCTCCGCGCTGCTCGGCAAGCACGCCATCGGTGCCATCACAGACCTGGAATGGCTGGCAGCCAAGGGCAATCCAGCGCTTATCGCCGATGTCGTCGTCGCTTTCGGCGCCCTGCGGGCAGCGCTGACTGGAGCACGCACAAACGTCAGCTACGATCTCTCCACCCTGACCTCTGCCGGCGCCACACTCGAGCAGATCCGCCAGGAGCACCCGGAGTTGTGGACGACCGTGGAGCGGCTCAATGCCGCCCTGGACCGGATCGACAAACTCACGGCCGAAATAGATCACCGGGCCGCCCCCACCGACGCCCTCTGACCGGGCGCATCACGGCCGCACGGGCGCAGCCAAAGAGGGTTTTGCCGGTCAGAACACTCGGATCCCGCTGGGCATGACCACTCCGTCAACGGGCCGGTCGTGGCTCTCGCGCGGCACGGCTTCAAGGAATTCGTCGTCGTAAGTGACCGCGAATACCGCTGGAGGTTCCTCCAAAGACGCAAGAGCGCGGTCGAAGTACCCGCGGCCCCATCCCATCCGCATTCCCGAACCGTCGACCGCAGCTGCTGGAATAAGCAACAGATCGACGGTCTCGAACACTCCGGCCGGCACCACCTCGCCGATCATCTCGGAGATGCCGAACAAGCCCACCTGCTCGCGGCCGCCGGATGCAGGTACCCAGTCCAGCAAGCCGTCCTGCCTGCTCACCGGAACGAGAACCTCCACGTCATTCGCGGCGGCCCAGGCCAGGAACGGCCGGGTGTTCGGTTCGTCTCCGCCGGAGAGGTAGCAGGCCACCAAGGCAGGGGCCCTGTGACGGACCAGAGCTATCAGATGCTCTGTCAGACCGGCCGTTGCCGCCTCCTGCTCTCCCACCGGGCGGCTGCGGCGACGGAGACGAATCTCGGCGCGCAACTGGGCCTTTGCATCCCTGACGGAGACATTCGATGTCATGCCAGGTCCCGGGCCCTCGTCGAGACCCGCGCGTAGCTGATCAGTTTTCCCATGCAGGCCCCCCGCGTGTCTTGCAACCCGTCTCATGCCACCAAGCTAGCAGGGGGCTGTGTCCGTTCGCGCTTAGGGGTGGGCGCCAAGTGTCCGTTCGCGCTTCCAAGGCCGGGCCTTAAGTGTCCGTTCGCGCTCAGGGGTGGGCGCCAAGTGTCCGTTCGCGCTTAGGTCAGGCGGGGGCGACCGTCGCCTTGGGCCGGGCGCGCATGGCGAAGACCGTGAACGCCAGCGCCACCAGCGCGGTGACCACCAGCAGCAGGAGCCCGATCGAATAGCTGCGGGACGCGGCGTCGTAGGTGGCGCCCATGATCAGCGGCGGGAAGTAACCGCCCAGACCGCCGGCGGCGCTGACCACCCCGGACACGCTGCCCACCTTCCCTGCCGGGGCAAGCACCCCGACCCACGCGAACACGCCGCCGGTGCCCAGGCCAAGCGCGGCAGCCATCGCGACAAACGTCAGGCCGGCGGGCACATCGCCGTCGGGCTGCAGGTTCACCACCCAGGCGAGCACCGCGACGCCGGCGAGCGAGACCACCACGACGGGTTTGGGGCCGAAGCGGTCCGCGAGCACGCCCCCGACCGGCCGGGCCAGCACGGCGGCCAAGGCGAAGCCGGCAGTGCGCGCACCGGCGGCGCTCGGGTCGAAGCTGTAGATGTCCCGCAGGTACGTCGGCAGGTAGGTCGCGAAGGACACGAAGCCGCCAAAGACGACGGCGTAGAGGAAGCACATCTTCCACGTCACCGGGGTCTTGGCGGCGTCGATCAGCTTGGGCAGCACCGGCGCGCTCTGGCGGTGCCAGGCCGGGGATTCCTTCATCAGGAACCAGACCAGCGCGGCCATGACCACCAGGACCGCGGCGATCAGCAGGTGCGTCGGAAAGTAGCCGATCCAGGCCACCAGCCGCGGGTTCAGGAACGCGGCGAGGGCGGTGCCGCCCATTCCGGCGCCGAACACCCCCGTGGCGAAGCCGCGCCGCGACGGGTCGTACCAGGCGCTGACGAAGGGGATACCGACGGCGAACACGGTGCCGGCCACCCCCAGCAGGAGCCCGGCGCCGAGCACCAGCGGGAAGGACCGGATGCTGCCGCCGACCGCGACCAGCAGGATCGGCACGACGGCGGCGAGCAGCACGAAAGTGAAGAGGGCCCGGCCGCCGTACTTGTCCGTCAGGGCGCCGACGACGATCCGGCCCAGCGAGCCGACGAAGACCGGCATGGCGACGAGGATCCCCGTGGTGGCCGGGGTGAGCTGGAGGTTTTGCGTGTAGAACGCCCCGAGGGTGGCCACTGAATTCCAGGCCCAGAATCCAGCCACCGAGGCTGCGGTGGCGAGCACCAGGTTGAGCGTCTGGCCCGCCGGCGCGGTTGCCGCCGTCGCCGCCGTCGCGGGCGGGGTCACTTCGGCCATGGCGGCCTCCTCTCGGTGCGGCGGCGCGGTCCCGGCGCCGCGGGCGGGTCAGCGGTTGCGGGTGTCACGGTCGCGGGTGCCGACGGCGGACCAGCCGGGCCGCGCCGCGGTGGAGGGCGTGCGGGTGGCCGCCCCCGTCTGGACCCCGCGCCGTTTGCCGTTCCGGTCCCGGTCGCGGGAGCGGTACACGATGTACGGCCGGAAGAGGTAGTGGAACGGCGCCGTGAAGGCGTGGACCAGCCGGGTGAACGGCCAGATCACGAACAGCGCCATGCCCACCAGGGTGTGCAGGTGGAAGGAGAACGGGGCTTCCGCCATCGCCGCGATGTCGGGCTGGAGGATGAACAGCGAGCGGAACCATGGGGACACGGTCTCGCGGTAGTTGTGTCCGTGCTCGCCCTCGAACACGCTCACCAGGGTGGTCCACAGCCCAAAGACGATCGCCGCGGTGAGGACGACGTACATGGTTTTGTCGTTCCTGGTGGTGGCCATGAAGACCGGCCCGGTGGTGCGACGCCGGTAGATCAGCAGGGCGATCCCGCCGAGCGTCCCGACCCCGGCAATGCCGCCGACCAGCAAGGCATTGAAGTGGTAGAACTCCTGGCTCATCCCCACGGCCTCGGTCCACGCCATCGGAATGACCAGGCCGAAGAAGTGCCCGGCGATCACGGCGAGCAGGCCGAAGTGGAACAGCGGCGAGGCGATCCGCAGCAGCCGGGATTCGTAGAGCTGGGAGGACCGGGTGGTCCAGCCGAACTGGTCGTACTTGTAGCGCCAGACGAGGCCGCCGACCAGGACCACCACCATGACGTAGGGCAGGACCCCCCAGAGCACGATATCGAGCACCGACAACTCCATGGTCAGACCCCCTTCACGGGCAGCAGGCGCGGGTCGTACGGGTCCAGCCCGACGGCCTCCGTGGGCGGCCCGTACCCTGCCATCCGCATGACGGCCTGCTCATCCGCGGGGGACTTCCCCGGCAGCGTCGCGCAGACGGCCTGCAGGATCCGGGCGTGCGGCAGCCCGTCCCGGAGCAGCCCGAAGCGCAGCATCTCCAGGCTGGCCCGGTATCGGCCCAGCAGGCCGCGGCCGGCCGCAAGGTCCACCCGGGCGGCGTATTCCAGCACCATCGGCAAATAGTCCGGCAGCTCCCCCTGGGTGTCGACCAGCACGTCGCTTTGCCGGTAGGCCGCCTTGAAGCTGCCGAGCACCTCGCCCCGGCGGCGGGTGTCCCCGTCCGTCCAGTAGGACAGGTGCAGGGCGTGGCGTTTGCCCAGGTCGAACTCCCGGACGTAGCCGGCCTGGCTTTCCATCAGCGGCGTGGTCTCCAGGGCGTCCAGTACGTCGTCGAAGTCCGCCCCCGCACCGGGGAACTCGGCGAGCGCGGCCCGCATCAGGGGCACCTTGGCCAGCAGGTCCTCGTCCGGGTAGGACAGGCACCACGCCGCCGCGAGGTAGAGCACCCGGTCGCGGCGGCTCATGGCTGGTCCTCCGCCGCTGCCAGGGTGCCCGGTTCCGGCCCCTTGTCCGGGAAGAGCCCGGGCGGGGCGCCGCGGCCGTCCCAGTTCAGCAGGTTCACCCGGCCGCGCAGCCCGGACCCCTCTTCGAGGCCGCCGGAGGTCTGCCGGTCCCGGAGGGCGTTGAAGGTTTCCACCGCCACCGGCACCGGCCTGCCGCTAGCCTCGCCGAACGGTGAGGTGTCCTGCATGCCGGGACCGCCGTCGAAGTCCAGGGAGCAGCCCATTTCCTCCAGGTCGTGGGCCTGTTCCACGTGGGCCTTGGGGATGACGTAGCGCTCCTCGTATTTCGCGATCGCCATCAGCCGGTACATCTCGTACATCGTCTGGCTGTCCATCCCCACGGACTCGGGGATGGAGTCGTCGGGGTCGTTGCCCAGGCTGATGCCGCGCATGAAGGAGCGCATGGCCGCGAGTTTCCGCAGCACCGCGGTGACCCGGTCCGTGTCCCCGGCGGTGAAGAGTTCGGCGAGGTATTCCACCGGGATGCGCAGCGCGTCGATGGCGCCGAAGAGGTTGCCGGCGTCCTCGCCGTCGTGCCCCTGGTCGCGTAGCAGGTCCACCACCGGGGAGAGCGGCGGGACGTACCAGACCATCGGCATGGTCCGGTATTCAGGGTGCAGCGGCAGCGCCACCTTGTAGACCTTGGCCAGGGCGTAGACCGGCGAGCGCCTGGCCGCGTCGATCCAGTCCTCCGGGATGCCCTGGGCCCGCGCCTCGGCCTGCACGGCGGGGTCGTTCGGGTCCAGCAGCACATCCATCTGGGCGTCGTAGAGCTCCTGCGGGTCGGTGACGGCGGCCGCGGCGGTGACCGCGTCGGCGTCGTACAGGAACAACCCCAGGTACCGCAGCCGGCCCACGCAGGTCTCCGAGCAGACGGTCGGCAGCCCCACCTCCACGCGGGGGTAGCAGAAGGTGCACTTCTCGGCTTTGCCGGTCTTGTGGTTGAAGTAGATCTTCTTGTACGGGCAGCCGGTGACGCACTGCCGCCAGCCGCGGCACCGGTCCTGGTCCACCAGCACGATCCCGTCCTCGACCCGCTTGTAGATCGCCCCGGACGGGCAGGAGGCCATGCAGGAGGGGTTCAGGCAGTGCTCGCAGATCCGCGGCAGGTAGAACATGAAGGTCTGCTCGTAGGCGAACTTGATCTTGTCCTCGGACTCGCGCCGGACCTTTTCCACGATCGGGTCCAGGTGCCCGTGCTCGGCGGAGCCTCCGAGGTCGTCGTCCCAGTTCGCGGACCAGGTGATCTTGGTGTCCTCGCCGGTGATCAGGGACTTCGGCCGGGCCACCGGGAAGTCGTCGCCCAGCGGCGCGTCCACCAGGGTCTTGTAGTCGTAGGTCCATGGCTCGTAGTAGTCCTTGAGCTCGGGCTGGACCGGGCTGGCGAAGATGCCCAGCAGCTTCTTGACCCGGCCGCCGGCCTTGAGGACCAGTTTGCCGCGCTTGTTCAGCACCCAGCCGCCGTGCCAGCGTTCCTGGTCCTCGTAGCGGCGGGGGTAGCCCTGCCCGGGTCGGGTTTCGACGTTGTTGAACCAGACGTATTCGGTGCCCGCCCGGTTGGTCCAGGCCTGCTTGCAGGTCACCGAACAGGTGTGGCAGCCGATGCACTTGTCCAGGTTCATCACCATGCCCATTTGTGCCATCACGCGCATCAGTACTGCACCTCCTGGGAACGACGGCGGACGGTGGCCACCATGTCGCGTTGGTTTCCGGTGGGGCCGAGGTAGTTGAACGCGTAGGCCAGCTGCGCGTACCCGCCGATCAGGTGCGAGGGCTTGACCAGCAGCCGGGTGACGGAGTTGTGGATGCCGCCGCGCCGGCCGGTGGCCTCGGACTTGGGGACGTCGATGGTGCGTTCCTGGGCGTGGTGGACGTAGACGACGCCGGCCGGCATCCGGTGGCTGACGATCGCCCGGGCCACCAGGACGCCGTTGATGTTCGTACACTCCACCCAGTCGTTGTCCCGGACCTTGATGGACTCCGCGTCGGCGGGACTCATCCAGACCGTCGGGCCGCCGCGGGAGAGCGAGAGCATCAGCAGGTTGTCCTGGTATTCGGAGTGGATGGACCACTTGGAGTGCGGGGTCAGGTAGCGGACCACTACCTCCAGGGCGCCGTCCCGGCCGAGTTTGGGTTCGCCGTAGAGCCGGTGCATGTCCAGCGGCGGCCGGTAGATGGGCAGTGCCTCGCCGATGTCCCGGATCCAGTCGTGGTCGAGGAAGAAGTGCATCCGGCCGGTGAGGGTGTGGAAGGGTTTGAGCCGCTCGATGTTGATCGTGAACGGCGCATACCGCCGGCCGCCGGTCTCCGAGCCGGACCACTCCGGCGAGGTGATCACCGGGACCGGACCGGCCTGGGTCTGGGCGAAGGTGATGAACTTTTCCTCCGACCCCTCGGACAGGTCCGCCAGCTTGCGGCCGGTGCGGACCTCCAGGTCTTTGAAGCCCTGGACGGAGAGCGCGCCGTTCGTGGTGCCGGAGAAGGCGAGGATCGCCTCGGCCAGCTTTGCGTCGGTGTCGATCGCGGGGCGCCCGTCGGCGGCGCCGCCGAGCATGACGCCGTTGGTCTGGCTGAGCCGCTTGAGTGGGCCGGCCAGGTTGTAAGTGACGTTCTTGACCGTGAACCCGACTTTGTCCGCCAGCGGCCCGAGGGCGGCGAGCTTGTCGGCGATCGCCGTGTAGTCACGCTCCACCACCGAAAAGACCGGCATGTTCTGCCCCGGTACGGCGGGAATGCCGGACTCCCGCCAGTCACGGACCACCCCGCCGGGCTGCGCCAGCTGGCCGGGGGTGTCGTGCTGCAGCGGGACGCTGACCAGGTCCCGGCGGACGCCCAGGTGGGTCTTCGCGAGCCGGGAGAACTCCCGGGCCAGCAGGTGGAAGGTGTCGAAGTCCGTCTTGGTCTCCCACGGCGGGTCGATCGCCGGGGTGAACGCGTGCACGAACGGGTGCATGTCGGTGGAGGACAGGTCGTGCTTCTCGTACCAGGTGGCGGCGGGGAAGACGACGTCGGAGAGCAACGTGGTGGAGGTCATCCGGAAGTCCGCGGAGACCAGCAGGTCCAGCTTTCCCTCCGGCGCCTGCTCATGCCACTTCACGTCCCGGGGTTTGAGGCCCTCGGCGTGGTCTTTGCCCAGGACGTTGTTGTGGGTGCCCAGCAGGTTGCGGAGGAAGTACTCGTTGCCCTTGGCCGAGGAACCGAACAGGTTGGAACGCCACAGCACGAGGGTCCGCGGCCAGTTCTCCGGGGCGTCGACGTCCTCGATGGCCGGGTTGAGCGTGCGGTTCTTCAGCGCGTCGGCGATGTAGCCGGGGGTGTCCTTCGCGGTGCCGGCGGCGACGGCGGCCTCCGCCTCGTCCGCGAGGTCCAGCGGGTTCCGGTCGAACTGCGGGTAGAACGGCATCCAGCCCAGCCGGGCGGACTGGGCCATCGCGTCCGCGGTGTGCATGCCGTCGAGGGAACCGGTGGACAGCGGCGATTTCAGCGCATCCGCGGAGTAGCCGTCCTGCCGCCACTGGTCGGTGTGCATGTACCAATACCCGGTGCCGATCATGGTCCGCGGCGGCCGGCCCCAGTCCAGGGCGTTGGCCAGGGAGACCCAGCCGGTCATGGGCCGGGTCTTTTCCTGGCCGACGTAGTGCGCCCAGCCGCCGCCGTTGCGGCCCATGCAGCCGGTCAGCATCACCAGGGCCAGCACCGCCCGGTAGGTGGCGTCGCCGTGGAACCACTGGCAGATGCCGGCGCCCATGATGATCATGGACCGGCCCTTGGACTCTTCGGCGTTGCGGGCGAATTCGCGGGCCACCCGGATGCAGGCCTGCGCCGGGACGGAGGTGATGCTCTCCTGCCAGGCGGGGGTGTACGGGGTGGCGGCGTCGTCGTAGCCGGCGGCCCAGTCCCCCGGCAGGCCCTCGCGGCCGACGCCGTACTGGGCGAGCATCAGGTCGAACACGGTGGTGACCAGCCGGCCCTCCAGCTCGACGACGGGCACGCCGCGGCGGAGCACGCTGCCGGCGCCGTCGGCGTCCTCAAAGCACGGCAGCAGGATCTCGGCACTGTCGCCGGAGACCTCGCGCAGCGACAGCGCCGGGTCGATCCCCTCCAGGTCCAGGTTCCACTTTCCCTCGCCGCTGCCGGAGTAGCGGAACCCGAGGGAACCGTTGGGCACGGCCGGCCGGCCGGCGGCCTTGTCGAAGACGACGGTCCGGAACGCGGCGTCGTCGGCTCCGGCTTCGGCGGGGAGGTCAGCGGCGGTGAGGAACTTCGCCGGGGTGAGGGTGCCGTCGTCGCGCCGTTCCAGGGTGACCAGGAAGGGCAGGTCGGTGTACTGCCGGACGTAGTCGGCGAAAAACGGCACCTCGCGCTCGACGAAGAACTCCTTGAGCATGACGTGGCCCATGCCCATTGCCAGGGCGGCGTCGGTGCCGGCCTGGGCGGGAAGCCATTCGTCGGCGAACTTCGTGTTGTCCGCGTAGTCCGGGCTGACCGTGACCACCTTGGTGCCGCGGTAGCGCACCTCGGCCATCCAATGGGCGTCCGGGGTGCGGGTGACCGGCACGTTGGAGCCCCACATCATCAGGTAGCGGGCGTCCCACCAGTCGCCGGATTCCGGGACGTCGGTCTGGTCGCCGAAGACCTGGGGGCTGGCCACCGGCAGGTCCGCGTACCAGTCGTAGAACGAGGTCATCACCCCGCCGATCAGCTGGATGAAGCGGGTGCCCACGGCGTGCGAGACCATGGACATCGCCGGGATCGGCGAGAACCCGGCGCACCGGTCGGGCCCGTAGGTCTTGATCGTGTTGACGTGCGCGGCGGCCGCGATTTCGACAGCCTCCTGCCAGGAGACCCGGACCAGGCCGCCCTTGCCGCGGGCCTGCTGGTAGCGGCGGCGCCGTTCCGGGTCCGCCGCGATCTCGGCGAAGGCCAGCACCGGGTCGCCCAGCCGGGCCTTGGCCTCGCGGTACATCTCCACCAGCACGCCGCGGGCGTACGGGAACCGGACCCGGGTGGGCGAATAGGTGTACCAGGAGAACGCCGCACCGCGCGGGCAGCCGCGGGGTTCGTACTCGGGGCTGTCGGGGCCCACCGAGGGGTAGTCCGTCTGCTGGGATTCCCAGGTGATGATGCCGTCCTTGACGTACACCTTCCAGGAGCAGGAGCCCGTGCAGTTCACCCCGTGCGTGGAGCGGACCACCTTGTCGTGGCTCCAGCGGTCCCGGTAAAAGATGTCGCCCTTGCGGCCGCCCTCCCGGAACACCGCCCTGCCGTCGTCGGTCTGGTCCCATTTCGTGAAGAATCGGCCCAGCTTCAACATTGCATCCGAGGCGGGTCCGTCCAACCCCGCGGCGCCTTCGGCAGTCATGCCCCAAAGCTAGGTCCCGCCTTGGGCCCCCCAATAGGGCCCTACGGCACTGGTGTCACAGCCGTCACTCCAGTCTCACCGCGGAGCGCACCCCCGCGCGAACGGACACTTCGCGCCCTTCCAGCGAGGGCGCGAAGTGTCCGTTCGCGCTTCCGGAGGGCCTCAAGTGTCCGTTCGCGCTTCGGGGAGGGCGTTAAGTGTCCGTTCGCGCTTCGGGGAGGGCGTTAAGTGTCCGTTCGCGCTCTAGGCGAAGGGGGCGAGTTCGACGCCGGCCCGCTCCAGCGCGGAGCGGACGGCGGCCGCCACCGCCACGGATCCGGGGGCGTCGCCGTGCAGGCACAGCGAGTGCGGGGTCAGCCGGACAACGCTGCCGTCGGTCGCCGTGACCTCGCCCTTGAGGGCCAGGCGCAGGGCCCGTTCGACGATCTCGTCGGGATCCTCGATCACGGATTCCTCGTCCAGGTGCGGCACGAGGGTGCCGTCCGGCAGGTAGGCGCGGTCGGCGAAGGCCTCGTGGAAGACCGGGTTGCCGGCTTCCCGGGCGAGCTCCACGAGCGCGGATCCTTCCAGCCCCAGCAGGGGCAGTCCGGGATCGTAGGCCTGGACGGCGGCGACGACGGCGGAGGCCTGTTCGGCGTCGTGGATCGTGCGGTCGTAGAGGCCGCCGTGGACCTTGACGTAGTCCACCGAGGCGCCCACCGCGTGGGCCACGCCGTCGAGCGCCCCCAGCTGGTAGAGCACGGCCCCGAACAGGTCGTCGAAGGTCATATCCATCGCCCGGAGACCGAAGCCGGCGAGGTCCGGGTAGCCCAGGTGCGCGCCGACCCGGACATCGAGTTCGTAGGCCGCGCGGCAGGTGTCCAGCATGGTGACGGGGTCACCGGCGTGCAGGCCGCAGGCCACGCTGGCGCTGGTGACCAGCGGAAACATTGCGGCGTCGTCGCCCATGGTCCACGAGCCGAAGGACTCGCCGAGGTCAGCGTTGAGGTCCACCGGTACCCCTTCAGCCCTGGTTCCGGGCGTCGCCGGCGGCGTCGATCTCCGGGGCCGCGGCGCCGGGCTGCAGCTCGCCGGGGATGGTCTCCGGCAGGGCGCCGAAGGCTTCCTTGGCGTTGGCGACGACGGCGCGGCCCATCATCCGGTTGCCGACCCCGCCCACCACCGCGCCGACGCCGAAGGGAAGGGCGCGGCCCAGCAGTGCGGTGCCCTGGCGCTTGAGCAGGTTGCGCAGGAAGGCCCGCTGGATCCGTTCGCGGACCGAGCCGAACCCGATCAGCGGGGCCCTGCGCGCGAAGAGCGTGCCCCAGGCCTGGGTGGGGCCCTTGCTCTGGCCCGCCGCCTGGCCGCTGAGGGAGCTCAGCAGAGCGGTGCCTTCTTCGCCGAGCATGATGGCCATCACCAGCGTGCTGGCCTTCTCGGGGTCGACCATGCGCACGCCGTGGAGTTCCGCCAGCGAGGTGGCATACAGGGCGGTGGCCTCCAGGAAGCCCACGGTCGCGGCGGCGGAGAGGCCCAGGGCGGCCACGGTGCCGACGCCCGGAATGACGGCGGAGCCGCCGACGAGCGCCCCTCCCCCGGTCACGGCGACCAGGTAGTCGCGTTCCAGGATGGCGGCGAGCTGGGCGGCGGTGGCCCGGGGGTGTTTGCGCTGCAGCCGGCGGAGGTTGGCCAGGACCAGCGGCCGCTGGATTTCCACGGCGCGCAGGAGGACGTTGTGGACGCCCGGCTTGGGCTTGCCGTCGGCGTCGAACATTGCGTTGTGGGCGGTCTTTTGGGCAATCTTCATTGCCGGGTTGCTGCGCTGGGCCATCATCGCCTCTCCTGAACCATAAGGGTGCTGAATGTCATCCAGGCTTAACAGTAGGCCACGTGCGGCCGGGCGGCGGCCCGAGGCGTCTGCCTCCGGCCACCGCCCGGCTCTCCCGTGGCGCGCGGCTTAGCGCGGGGTGCGGATCAGTTTCTTGTTCACGAACTCCTCCATGCCGAACCGGCCAAGCTCGCGGCCGACGCCCGAACGCTTGACCCCGCCGAACGGCAGGTCCGCCTGGGTCTGGGCCACGGAGTTGATGAACACCATGCCGGTGTCCAGCCGGTCCGCGACGTCCCGGGCCTTGTCCGGGTCGGCGCTGAAAACGGAGCCGCCGAGTCCGTAGGGTGAGCCGTTGGCCAGTTCGATCGCTTCCTCGACGCTGGCCACCTTGTAGACCACCGCGGCGGGGCCGAACAGTTCCTCGGAGTAGGCGCGCATCTGCGGGGTGACGTCGGTCAGCACGGTGGGCTCCACGAAGGCTCCGGGGCCGTCGACCTTGTGGCCGCCGGTCCGCAGGGTGGCGCCCTTGTCCACGGCGTCCTGGATCTGCTCGATCAGCCCGTCGGCGGCGCTCTGCGAGGAGAGCGGGCCGAACTTGGTGTCCTCCTGCAGCGGGTCGCCCGGCGTGATCCGGGCCATCCGGGCGGTGAACTTCTCGACGAAGGGCTCGTAGAGGTCTTCCAGCACGATGAACCGCTTGGAGGCGGTGCAGGCCTGCCCGGCGTTGCCCATCCGGCCGCCCACGGCGGCCTTGACGGTCGCGTCGAGGTCCTCGGCGTCCAGCACAATGAACGGGTCGCTGCCGCCGAGCTCCAGCACGTACTTCTTCAGATTCCGGCCCGCCACCTCGGCCACGGCAGCACCGGCCCGCTCGCTGCCGGTCAGGGAAACGCCCTGTACCCGGCTGTCGGCGATGACCTCGGCGACCTGCTCGTTGCTGAGGAAGAGGTTGGTGTACGCACCTTCGGGCAGGCCGGCGTCCTTGAAGATCGCCTCGATTGCGAGGGCCGACTGCGGGCAGCTGCCGGCGTGTTTGAGCAGGATCGTGTTGCCCAGGACCAGGTTGGGCGCAGCGAACCGTGCCACCTGGTAATAGGGGTAGTTCCACGGCATGATGCCGAGCAGCGGGCCGACCGGGGCCGACCGGACCACGGCGGAGCCGCCGCCCTTGACCTCCAGCGGTTCGTCCTTGAGGAAGCCCGGGCCCTCGGCGGCGTAGTAGTCGTAGATGTCAGCGACCAGCTGGACTTCGCCGCGGGCCTGCGCCAGCGGCTTGCCCATCTCGGTGGCGATCAGCCGGGCCAGGTCGTCCTGGCGTTCCCGGTACAGTTCGGCGACCCGGGCCATCACCTTTGCCCGGGCTTCGACCGGGGCAGTACGCCAGTCCCGGAACGCCTGCTCCGAGGCCGCGAGCGCTTCTTCCACCTCGCCCGCGGTTGCGAGCGGGAATTCCTTCAACGTTTCTCCGGTTGCGGGGTTCACTGTCTTGTAGGCAGTCATGTATCCACCATCTCCGTTTCTGGCTGCGTCGCCGGTCCGGGCGCGGACCGCCGCGGCGCCGGTTTGGCGCCGACGGCGGTTCCCGCCCCTTGCGCGGGTCCGGACTGCCCTTCCGGCAGCACCGGTCCCGTAGGCGCCAACCGGCCCGTCCCCCGGACTATTCCATCCGGACCGCCGCCGCGTCCGGGCGGCCGCGCCGCGGGCGGCTGGCGGCCGGGACCCCTACAGCCTCACGTCGCCGCAGAGGTGGACCTGGACTCCCAGCTCGGCGAAGAAAGCGGCCTTGGCCTCCAGCGCCTTGTCCGCCGTGTCGGCGTCGGGGGCGTAGACCACCTGGGCGTGGTTGGCCTTGTGGCGCGCCATGAGCTGGTCCCGGCTGACGCCGTCGAGCACGGCGTGCATGATTGGCCACTGCGGGTCGGTGGCCTCCAGCCGCCGCCGGGTCTCTTCCTCCGGCAGCTCGACGACGTGGCCGCGGCCGAGGTCCACGTGCAGCCGGTCGTCCATGATGAAGACCCGGGACCAGACGATCTCCCCCGGTTTGGAGACACCGCTGAGGGTCCCGCCGCCGAGCGGGAAGAACATCGGCGGCTGGCGCATGCTGTAGGACTTGTCGTAGCCGCCGTTGTGGGACGCCGGCACGGAGCCGGAGATTTCGAAGACCCAGACGAATTCGCCGTCGTAATCGGCGCCCCAGCGCACGTCGTGCAGCGTGGTGGCCGGGTCCAGTCCCATGGCGGTCCAGATCCGGTTGGTGATGAGGGCATCGACCGCCACGCCCTCGTCCACCTCGTTGAAGTGCGGGAGCGCCTTGCCGGCGAACAGTTCGCGGCCGCCGTCACGGGAGTAGACCGGCGGGCGCTGCACGTTGTTCAGCAGGCCTTCGGCCAGGTCCGATGCCGGGACGGTGTCCTTGAGTCCCTGCTGGTACTGGATGCCGACGGCGTCGACGCCGTAGTCGTCGGAAATGCGCAGCGCCGCGATGTACATCTTGAGCTGGCTGTGGACCTGCTCCGGGGTCAGCTCCGTGGCCGGGTCGGTGCCGAAGTGGAAGACCAGACCGGCGTCGTCGAGCCACGCCTTGACGGCGTCCGCCTCGGCGTCGGTGACCTTCTGCATTTCCGCCACGAGGGCGCTCTGCGACAGCCGTTCCTTATAGATGCCCAGCGGGTTGAGCATCTCGTCATCGATGATGGCGTTGTACATGCCCATGCAGCCTTCGTCGAAGACGCCGATGATCGCTTTCTCGGTCTTCAACTGCTGGGCCAGGGCACGCCCCAGCCGCACTTCCTCGGACTCCGCGAGCGCCGGCAGGTCGCGGACGTGGCTTGTGTCGTGGCTGATGGTGCCGGTGGTCAGCCATGACTTCAGCTTGCCGACCGCCCACTCGTCGGTGAAGTCCTCGCTCCAGAGCGCCGAGTACTCGACCTTGGCCTTGGTCAGGCTGCCGGTGAGGTTGAGCAGGCCGACCAGGCCGGGGAAGTCCCCCGCCCAGTTGGCGACCACGAGGATGGGGCCGCGGTGCGTGCGCAGCCCGGCGAGGACGTGGTGGCTGTACTGCCAGACCGCCTCGACGACCACCACCGGAGCCGTGGGCGGGATGTTCTTGAACACCTCCATGCCCATGCGCTGGCTGTCGATGAAGCCGTGGCCCGTCTCCGGGTTGACGCTGTGGGCGCGGACGACCTGGTAGCCGAGCGACTCCACGGCCGTGGCGAAGTGCTCTTCGAGCTGCTGCTGCGTCGGCCAGCACTTGACGTTGGCATCGAGCCGCAGATCGCCGCTGCTGAGGGTGTAAACCGTGTTTTCCGCGGCGGCGGGTGCCTCGGTGACGGCCGGGAAGGTGTAGCTGTTCATAGTGCAGGTTCCTTGTCGGGGTTTTGGGCGCTCAGCCGTTCTTCGCGCCCGGCGAGGGCATGGGCGATGTCCTGGGTGGCCGGGTAGAGCCGCAGGTAGAGCCCGTAGAGCTCCTCGTAGTCGGCGGCGACGGCCGGGTTGGGCTCGACGGTGCGGGCCGGCGGATTCCAGTCGCCGATCCGCACCTCGGCCACGGTGCCGGCGGCGAGGTAGGCCGCCCCGTAGCTGGCGCCGATCGTCTGGCTGGGGATCAGCTGCGGCCGGCCGGTGACGTCGGAGACGATCTGCGTCCACAGCTCGCCCTGCGTGCCGCCCCCCACGGCCACGATCCGGCGGATGTCGCCGCCGGCCCGCTCCATTGATTCGATGTTGTGCCGCACGCCCAGCGCGGTGGCCTCCAGCGCGGCCCGGTACAGGTCGCCCCGGGTGTGGGAGAGGGTCAGCCCGGCGATGATGCCGCGCGCCTGCGGATCCGCCACCGGGGTCCGTTCACCGGCGAAGTAGGGAAGCATGAGCAGCCCCCGGGCGCCCGGTCCGGAGGCTGCGGCGAGCTCGAGCAGTTCCGGGAAGTCCAGGGAGCCGAAGAGTTCCTTGAGCCAGGACGTGACGGCGCCGGAGGTGGCCATTCCGCCCGCGAGGTTGCGGGTTCCTTCGAAGGCCCCGACGGTTCCCCACAGCAGGGGGGAGCTGACGCGGTCCGGCACGGTGTTCACCAGGAACATCGTCGTGCCGTACATCAGCATCAGGTCCCCGTTGTTCTGGCCGTCGACGCTCACCGCTTCGCTCCACGCGTCGATGGTCCCGGCGATCACCGGTATCCCGGCAGGCAGGCCGGTCGCGGCGGCGGCCTCCGGGGTGACCCGCCCGGCGGCGTCGCCCGGCCAGAGCAGCGGCGGAAGGTCCAGCTCCGGCGCGATCCGGTCGGCGAACGGCGGGTACCAGGCCAGCGCCTCGGTGTCGTAGAGCGGCGTGCACTGGCTGGCGGAGTGGTGGTCCAGGACGTATTCACCGGTCAGCCGGTACGCCAGCCAGGACGCCGGCATGAAGAGCCTGCGGCTCCGGGCGAACGTCTCCGGTTCGTGCCGGTCCAGCCAGGCCAGTTTTGGTCCGACCGCCTGCGTGGAGAGGGTGGAGCCGCAGCGGGCCATGATGGCTTCGGCGCCGCCCAGGTCCGCGGTCAGCGCCTCGATCTGCTCGGTGGCCCGGGAATCGATGCCGTACAGGATGGCTGGCCGCAGCGGCGTGCCGTCGGCGTCGGTGACCAGCACGCACGGGCCCATTCCGCTCACGCCGACGGCGACGATGTGCTCATCCGCGCCGTGCAGCAGTTCCCTGCTGATGGCGATGAATTCCTCCCACCAGAGGCCGCCGTCCATCTCGGCCCAGCCGGGCTGTGGCCTGCTGACGTCGTGGCTGCGGGATGCCGAACGCAGTACCCGTCCGGCCAGATCCACGATGACGCCCTTGCTGCTGCTCGTGCCGATGTCGACGCCGAGCACCGCCGGCGTTCCGCCCTGCCGGCCCGTCACTGCGCGGGCCTCAGCCGCAGGCCCTGCATGCCGCCGTCGACCGCCAGCGAGGTTCCGGTCGTGGACCCGGCGGCCGGCGAGGCGAGGTAGGTGATGGCAGCAGCCACTTCGTCCGCGCTGACCAGGCGCCCGTGCGGCTGCCGGGCGTTGAGGGCGGCCCGTTCCGCCTGGGGGTCCTCGCTCTGGTCCATCAGCCGGCCGATCCACGGCGTGTCCGCGGTGCCCGGGTTTACACAGTTGACCCTGATCCCCTCCCGGATGTGGTCGGCGGCCATGGCCAGGGTCAGTGACAACACCGCCCCCTTGCTGGCGCCGTAAAGCGCCCGCTGCGGCAGCCCGGCGGTGGCCGCGATCGAACAGGTATTGACGATCGCCGCGGCCGGTGAGCGGCGCAGGTGCGGCAGTGCGGCCCGGCTGACCCGGACCATGCCGACAACGTTGATATCGAAGACCCGGTGCCATTCGTCGTCGTCGTTGTCCGCGACCGTGCCCTGGGCTCCGATGCCGGCGTTGTTGACGACGACGTCGATCCGGCCGAAGCGCTCGGCGACGGCCCGGACCGCCTCGTCCACCGACGCCGTGTCGGCCACGTCGCAGCGCACCGCGAAGTGCCCCCCGGGGCCGGACTCGGGGTTGAGGTCCAGCACTGCGACCGACGCACCGGCCGCGGCGAGTTGCGCGGCCGTGGCGGCGCCAATTCCGGAGGCGCCGCCGGTGACGATGGCCACCAGCCCATCCATCTGGGTTGTCATCTGTGTTCCTTTCAAAGTCGGGCGGGGAGCGGGGTCAGGACTGCGCGAAGACCTGCCGCTGCCGGCCGAGGCCCTCGATTTCGACCTCGACGACGTCGCCGGCCTTGAGGTACGGGAACTTCCCTGACAGGGCCACGCCCTGCGGAGTGCCGGTGAGAACGACGTCCCCGGGTTCCAGAGTCAGGTACTGGCTGAGGTGGTGGACCAGGAAGTCGACCGGGAACACCATGTCCGCGGTGCTGGAGTCCTGGCGGGACTCCCCGTTGACCCAGCTGCGGAGCCGCAGCCGGCCCGGGTCCACTTCGTCGGCCGGCACAAGCCAGGGCCCAAGCGGGGAGAATCCGGGGGAGCATTTGCCCTTGGACCACTGGCCGCCGGATTCCTCGATCTGGAAGGAGCGTTCGGAGAGGTCGTTGGCGACCAGGTAACCCGCGATGTGCGCGGCGGAGTCCGCCGGCGAGTCCAGGTAGCTGGCGCGCCGCCCGATGACCACGCCCAGTTCGACTTCCCAGTCGGTCTTGGTGGAATGGCGGGGGATGTAGGCGGTGTCGTCCGGCCCCGCCACGGTGTTCGGTGTCTTGAGGAAGATGATGGGTACCTCGGGCGGCAGCGAGCCCGACTCGGCGGCGTGGGCGGCGTAGTTCATCCCGACGCAAATGACAGCCGACGGCCTCGCGATCGGGGCGCCGACCCGGAGCCCGTCGGTCTCGACCTGTTGCAGCTGCCCGCGCCGGAGCGCCTCGCGCACGGCGTCGATCCCGCCACCGGCCAGGAACTCTCCGGAGATGTCCGGCGTCAGAGTTGAGAGATCATATGTCTTTTCGACGCCGTCCGTGCCGGCATCGACGACGGCGGGGCGTTCCGCACCTGCGGCACCCAGTCGAACCAACTTCACATTTCCTCCAAATCGGGCCACTTTGCCCACTGCTATCCCGCGGGCAAAGCCACCACGCGGAAAGGTGTCCCACACCACAATACCGGCGCAGCCTTCGTTGACAAGCCATACATCGGATGTTTACTGTCGAATGCACCGCCCGCCGGGCGCTAAGACATCCCGGCGCCCCGCAGCAGGAGGAGTTACCCTTGAGCACCATTACCGCCGTGACGGTCAGTGACGTCCGCTTCCCGACGTCCACTTCCCTGGACGGTTCCGACGCGATGAACCCGGACCCGGATTACTCGGCGGCGTACCTCGTGGTGGAGACGGATGCCCCGGACGGCCACACCGGCCACGGCTTCGTGTTCACGATCGGGCGCGGCACCGAAGTGGTGGCCAGCGCGCTCTCGGCCCTCGTCCCCTACCTGCAGGGACGGAACACCGAAGAGCTCCTTGGCGACATGGGAGCCACCTGGCGCTCCATGGTGCACGACTCCCAGCTGCGCTGGCTCGGCCCCGAGAAGGGGGTCATGCATATGGCCATCGGCGCCGCGATCAACGCCCTGTGGGACCTGAAAGCGAAGCGGGCCGGACTGCCGCTGTGGCAACTGCTCGGCCGGCTTTCGCCGGAGGAGCTCGTAGGCCTGGTGGATTTCCGCTACCTCAGTGACGCGCTCACCCCCGATGAGGCGCTGGACATCCTCCGGCGCGCCGAGCCCGGCCGCCAGGAACGGGAAGCGCGGCTGCTCCGGGAAGGCTACCCGGCCTACACCACCACGCCCGGGTGGCTGGGCTATGACGACGCCAAGCTGGCCCGGCTGTGCCGCGAGGCCGTTGCGGACGGCTTCCCCCTGGTGAAGCTGAAGGTGGGCGCCGACCTCGGCGATGACGTCCGGCGCCTGCGCGTGGCCCGGGAGGCCTGCGGCCCTGGAGTGAAGATCGCGGTCGATGCCAACCAGCGCTGGGACACCGCCGAGGCGATCGACTGGATCCGGGGCCTGGGCGACGCCGGGCTTGCCTGGGTCGAGGAGCCGACGAGCCCCGATGACATCCTGGCCCACGCCGCTATCGCCCGCGCCATCGCGCCGATTCCGGTCGCGACCGGTGAGCACGTCCAAAACCGGGTTGTCTTCAAGCAGATGCTGCAGGCTGGTTCCCTGGAGGTGCTGCAGCTCGATGCCGCCCGGGTGGCCGGCGTGAACGAAAACATCGCCATCCTGCTCCTGGCCGCGAAGTTCGGCGTCCGGGTCTGTCCGCACGCCGGCGGCGTGGGGTTGTGCGAGGCAGTCCAGCACCTCTCGATGTTCGACTACGTGGCCGTTTCCGGCCAGCTGGAGGGCAGGATGATCGAATTCGTCGACCACCTGCACGAGCACTTCGTCGTCCCCGTGGAGGTCCGCGGCGGCCGCTACTGGCCGCCCGCGGCCCCGGGCGGCGGCAGCGAGATGATCGCGGCCTCACTCGCGGAGTTCGCCTTCCCCTCCGGCCCGGCGTGGGCACGACCGGCCCAGGCTGTGGCAGGCTGAACCGATGGGCACAGCACCGGAACGCATCGCGCTGCACACCCGGCTCAAGGCCGGCCGCGAGGCCGACTATGACCGGATCCACACACGAATTCCCGCGGACCTCGCGGCCGCCATGCGCGGCATCGGGGTCCACAGCTGGCGCATCTGGCGCAGCGGACGCGAGCTGTTCCACGTGGTGGAAGTCGACGACTACGCGAAAATGCGCAAATTCCTCGCCGACCATCCGGCCAACATTCCGTGGCAGGCCGAGATGGCCGAGCTCCTGGAGGTCGAGGACGACTACTCGGGCGAGGACCGCGGCATCCCCCTGGTGTGGGAGCTCGCCCAGCAATGACTGAGCTGTCGCTCGGCCGGCTGGGGTACGGAGCCGCCGCGCTCGGGAATCTCTATTCGCACCTGGGCGACGAGGCGGCGCTGCGGACCCTGGAAGCCGCGTGGCAGGGCGGGGTCCGCTACTTCGACACCGCCCCGCACTACGGGCTTGGCCTCTCTGAGCGCCGCCTCGGCGCCTTCCTCCGGACCCGGCCCCGGGAGGACTACGTCATCTCCACCAAGGTCGGCCGCATGCTGGAACCCAACCCGGGGTACCGGCCCGGAGACCGGGACACCGAAGGCTTCGATGTGCCCGCCCGGAGCATCCGGCGCTGGGACTTCACCGAACGCGGCATCCGGCAGAGCCTCGAGGACTCCCTGGAACGGCTCGGCATCCCCAGCGTCGACATCCTCTTCCTGCACGACCCTGACGCCTACGACATGGACGCCGCCCTGCGGCATGCCCT
Organism: Arthrobacter sp. Soil763; assembly: GCF_001428365.1. GTDB lineage: Bacteria > Actinomycetota > Actinomycetes > Actinomycetales > Micrococcaceae > Arthrobacter. The sequence goes on from NZ_LMSH01000001.1 coordinate 343,697, forward strand.
GCCCGCACTGGAGCGGCTGAAATCCGAGGGCCTGGTCCGGGCCATCGGCGTGGGCTCCAACTCTGCCGGCGCCCTGGACACGCTCGTCGAGCGCGCCGACCTTGATCTGGTGATGCTCGCCGGGCGCTACACCCTGCTGGAGCAGCACGCGGCGGCAGGACTGCTGCCCCGGTGCCTGGAGCGCGGGGTGGGGGTGGTGGCCGCCGGCGTCTTCAACTCCGGCATCCTGGCCCGGCCCCGCGTCCCGGCGACGGCCCACTACAACTACCTTCCGGCGCCTCCGGAACTGCTGTCGCGGGCCCGGCAGCTCGCCGCCGTGTGCGAGGATTTCGGCGTGGAGCTGCCGGACGCGGCAATCCAGTTTCCGCTGCGTCATCCTGCCGTCCGCAACGTCGTCATCGGGGCCCGGGGGGCCCGGCAGATCGATGCGAACATCGCTGCCATGAACCGGCCCCTGCCCCCGGAACTCTGGGAAAAGTTCGAAGCGGAGGGGCTGATTGCACGATGACGGGTTTCGGCATCGTGGACTCGCACCTGCACCTGTGGAGCCTGGGACGCAGCCGCTACGGCTGGCTCGATTCGGTCCCGGCCCTCAAGCGGGATTTCACCGCCGCCGCCGCCCGGGCGGAACTGGACGCGGCCGGCGTCGCGGAGGCCGTCCTGGTCCAGGCCGATGACACAGTCGAGGACACGGAGTTCCTGCTGGAAACCGCAGCCGCGGAACCCTGGGTACTCGGCGTCGTCGGCTGGATCCAGCTCGACCAGCCTGCCCGCGCGGGCGCTCAGCTGGAGCGGTGGCAACAGGCGGAGAAATTCTGCGGTGTCCGGCACCTCGTCCACGACGATCCGCGGGATGATTTCCTCGCCCTGGGGCCGGTGCGCGAATCGCTGCGCCTGCTTGCCGACGCCAGGCTGCCCTTCGACGTCCCGGACGCCTTCCCCCGCCATTTGGGCGCGGCGGCGGACCTTGCCGGGGCGCTCCCCGGGCTCACCGTGGTCATTGACCATCTGGGCAAGCCGCCGCTCGGGCAGCCGGAGGCCATGGGCCGCTGGCGGCGCGAGCTGAGGGCCTGCGCTGCCCGCCCCAACACCGTTGCCAAGCTTTCAGGCCTTCGTATTCCGGGATCGGAATATACAGCCGCTGCCCTGGAACCGGTGTTCAACGACGCCCTGGAGCTGTTCGGTCCCGGGCGCCTCATGTTCGGCGGCGATTGGCCGGTTTCCGTTCCGGGCGGGGGCTACCAGCCGACCTGGCTTACGCTGCAGGAACTGATCGGGACGCTCAGTCCGGCCGAGCAGGACGCGGTACTAGGCGCCACGGCTCGCCGGGTATATACCCCGGACGCAGGGTAGCCTGAACGTTCCCGCCCGGACCCCGGCCGCCCCGGTCTAAAATGACCGTCAGGCGTGTGGATGCCCGACGCACAGAATGGCGCACTTTGATGACAAACCCCCCAGCCGCAGCCGCCGTGGCGGCGAGCGAGGCCTCTCCTGCCAAAATGGTCAAGGACGCGTCGCTGCCCATGTACAAACAGCTTTGCGACCAGCTGATCCGGGAGATCGCGACCCGCAAACTGCCTCCCGGCCACCGCCTCCCCGGCGAGCACGGCATGTGCGAGCTGTACGGCGTGTCCCGGACGGTCGTCCGGCAGGCGCTCGGCCAGTTGGAGCACGACGGCGTCATCGAACGGGTCAAGGGCAAGGGAACGTTCGTCGCGCCACGCAAGGTCTCGGAGAGCCTGGTCCATACCCTCCGCGGCCTCTACGCGGACGTTGAGGCCCGCGGCGGAAGCGTCTACAGCGACGTGCGCCGCCAGGAGCTGGTCCCGGCCGATGAGGCGGTGGCCGAGGCGTTGCGGGTCCCGCCGGGCGAACAGGTCGTGGTGCTGGAGCGGCTCCGCTATGTGGAGGACTCCCCCTGGTCCCTGACCACCACCTACCTCCCCGGGGACATGGCTGACATCGTGCTCGGCGCCGACTTCCGCAACCAGTCCCTCTACGCCCTGCTGGCCAGCAACGGCATCCGGGCCCACCACGGCATCCGCTCCGTCGAGGCGACGGTGGCAACCAAGAGCCAGGCCGAGGCGCTCCGGATCGTCAAGGGTGCCCCGCTCATGCAGCTCAGGAGTATCGTCTACGACGCAGCGGACCACCCGCTGGAGTTCTTCGTGGCGCACCACCGCGGCGACCAGAGCCGCTTCGAGGTCGTCATTGACGCCACGTCGGAGGCCTCGGGCACCGCCGGATTCCACCGCGTCACCACGGGGTAGCGCCCCGGACCGGACCGGTCCCCGTTTCGCAAACGATTCCCTTGGACCCTCCCGGCATGTAACCTGTAATTACAGGTTGCCCGGGAGGGCAACATTCCCAGTTGATTACCAGGAGACATCTGCCGTGAGCGACTTCATCACCCCGCCGGTTCCGCCCATGACCATCCATTTCGATGCCCAGGCGGGAACCCTGACGCCCGAGGGGCCCGTACTTGAGCGGCGGATGTCCGATCTTGAGGGGCTGTTCGCGGACAAGGGAGCCTGGGACGAAGCCGTCGCCAACGGCAATCCGGTCGTGTACTCCGTGGTCTCCACCCCCGTCCCCGAGGTGGACCGGGAGCTGCCGCAGTCGATCACCACGATCGAGCCCGGCACCACCGCCGGTGAATTCTGGATGACCAAGGGCCACCAGCACCCGAACCACCAGGGTGAGATCTACCTGGGCATCTCGGGGCAGGGCGGCCTGCTGATGTTCGACGGCGAGAACACCTCCTGGGTGGACATGGCCCCCGGGGTCATCGGCTACATCCCGCCGGGCTGGGCGCACCGCAGCGTCAACGTGGGCTCCGAACCCTACAAGTTCCTTGCCGTCTACCCCGGAGGTGCGGGCCACGACTACGGCTGGGTCCTGGAGAACGGCATGGGCCAGCGCGTCTACTCCTCGGACGCGGGCCACGAATTCGCGCCCTTCTTCGCGGCGCAGGCCTAGGACGGAAGGACCGGTCCCATGATCATCGCCCACGATCTCGGCACGACGGGAAACAAGGCCTCCCTGCACGAGGCCGACGGCACCTTGCTGAAGGCTGTCACTATCGGTTACGAACCGCATTTTGCCGCCGGCGGCCGCGCCGAGCAGGATCCCGACGTCTGGTGGAATGCGGTGGTCCAGGCGACCCGAAAACTCCTGGCCGAATCCGGCGCGGACCCGGCAGCGGTGCAGGGCCTGGTCGTGGGCGGGCAGATGATGGGCGCCGTCCTCCTCGACGGCGACTACGCTCCGGTCCGGCCTGCCCTGATCTGGGCCGACCACCGCAGCGTCGCCCAGTCCGACGAACTCGCGGCGGCCTTTGACGAGCAGGAGGCCTACGCCATGCTGGGCCACCGCATCAATCCCACGTATTCGCTGAGCAAGGTCATGTGGGTGCGGGACAACGAACCCGAGGTTTTCGGCCGCGTCCGCCACATCTGCCTGGCCAAGGACTACGTCGTGCACCGGCTGACCGGCCGGCTGGCGACCGACCATTCGGATGCCTCGGCGACGAACGCCTACGACCAGGGCACCGGCACGTGGTCGGAGCGGATGCTGGCCGCGGCCCGGATCGACCCGGGGCTGTTTCCGGAAATCCTCAAGTCGACCGACGTCGTCGGCCCCCTCACCCCCGCCGCGGCGGCTGCCACGGGGCTGGGCACGGGGACCTCGGTGGTGATGGGCGGCGGTGACGGCCCCGTTGCAGCCGTGGGCGCCGGCGTCGTCTCCGAGGACGACCAGGCCTACGTGTACCTCGGCTCCTCCTCCTGGGTGCAGATCGTCACCCCGGCCCCGCTGATCGACCCGCTCCGGCGGACCATGACGTTCGACCACGTCATCGACGGGAAATATGTCCCCACCGCGACCATGCAGGCCGGCGGGGCCTCGCTGCAATGGGCCGCCGGGCTGTTCTCCGACCCCGGCGAGAAGGGCCGCTTCGACCGGCTCATCGCCGAAGCATCAACAGCCACCGCCAGCGAGTCCGGCCTGTTCTTCCTCCCGCACCTGCTCGGCGAGCGCTCACCCTACTGGAATCCGCAGGCCGCCGGCGCCTTCGTCGGCCTGGAGATGCACCACGGACGCGCGAGCATGATCCGCTCGGTCCTCGAAGGGGTGGCTTTCAACCTGGGGACCTGCATCAACGCCTTCAACGAGTCCGGGGCGGCGATCAGCCGGATCGACGCGATCGGCGGCGGCGCGGCCAGCGACACCTGGCTGCAGATCATGGCCGACGTCTGGGGCCTGCCGGTCCGGCGCAGGAGCATCGTCGAAGAGGCCAACAGCCTCGGCGCCGCGGTCACCGCAAGCGTGGGGCTCGGCCTCGTGCCCGATTTCGGCACCGCACGGGACCTGTCCCGGGTGACTGCAGAGTTCCAGCCGGACCGTGAAGCCCATGAGCGTTACCGTTCGGCGCACCAGACCTTCCTCGATGCCTACGGGCGGCTGGAACCGTGGTTCCCCGGCCGACGGGGGAACCACTGATGCCGGTCGTCCTCGTCACCTCGCGGTCCTTTTCCTCCGGCGAGCAGGACCTGGTGTCCCGGCTGGAGCGCGGCGGCTATACGATCCGCCGGGGCCCCGCCGACCACTCCCTGGCCGCCATCGGCGCCGACCTTGCCGTGGCGGAAGGCTGGATCGCCGGAACCGGCGAAGTCACCGCCCGCCACCTGGACGCCGCCCCGCGGCTGAAGGTCCTCGCCCGCTACGGCGTCGGCTTCGAGGCCGTGGACGTCCGCGCGGCAGCGGAGCGCGGCGTCGTGGTCACCAACACCCCCGGCGCCAATTCACACGCCGTCGCCGAACATTCGCTGGCCCTCATGCTGGCCGCCCTGCGGACGGTCACGGAAGGCGACCGCCGCGTACGGGCCCGCGACTGGTCCGTCATCCGGGGAAGGGAGCTGGGTTCGCTCGCAGTGGGACTGGTCGGCTTCGGCCGGATCGGGCAGATCGTCGCCCGCCTGCTGGGCGGATTCGGTTCCGCCGTGTACGCCTCCGACCCGTTCCTGAGCCCGGAACAAGTCCGCGCCCTCGGCGCCGAACCGCTGGACCTGGCCGGGATGGCGGCCACGTGCGACGTGATCTCGCTGCACGCCCCGGGCGGCCAGCAACTTATCGACGCCGCCTGGCTCGCCGCTACGGCGAAACCCGTCGTCCTGGTCAACACCGCGCGTCCGGAACTGGTCGATGAGGCCGCCGTCGCCGCTGCCCTGCACACGGGAGACCTCGCGGCCTTCGCGGCGGACACCCTGCGCGGGGACACCAGCGGGCAGGACTCCCCCGTCCTGGACCCGCAGCTCGCGTCCCGGGTGGTCATCACCCCGCACTTCGGCGCGCAGACCGTCCAGGCCGTCGACGGCATGGGCTCCATCGCCGTCGACAACCTGCTCGCCGTCCTGGAAGGGCGGACACCGCCCAACCCCGTCAGCCCGACTCCCCTGAAAGTGAACTAATGGCCGATCTTTCCAAACTCAGGCAAACCCGGGTCCTCGCCGTCGTGCGTGCCCCCGACACTGAAAGCGCCCTGCGCGGTGCCGCGGCACTGCTCGAGGGCGGCGTGAACGGGCTGGAGATCACCTACTCCACCCCGGACGCCCCCGCTGTGATCCGTGCGCTGCGCGCCGAGTACGGCGACGCCGTCTACCTTGGGGCCGGCACGGTCCTCACCCAGCGCCAGGCGGAGGACGCGGTCGATGCCGGTGCGGAGTTCCTGGTCAGCCCGGGTACGGTCGCGGAGACCGTCGCCGCCATGAAGGCGACCGGCTCGCTCGTCATGGCCGGAGCTTTGACGCCGACGGAGGTCCTCACGGCCGTAGGCCTCGGTGCCGATGTGGTGAAGATCTTCCCGGCCTCCCTCGGCGGCCCGTCGTACTTCCGGGCCCTTCGCGGCCCGCTGCCCGACGTGCCCCTCATGCCGACCGGCGGGGTCACCCCCGGCAACATCGCGGACTGGTTCGCGGCGGGCGCAGTCGCCGTCGGCGCCGGCGGCGACCTCTGCTCCACCGCCGATCTGGCGGCCGGGCGCTACGACGTCGTGCGTGAGAACGCCCGCACCTTCAGCGCCGCACTCGAAAGGACCTTTGCATGAGCAGCTACATGGGATTTGTCGGCGTGACCACCTCGGGTTCGTCGATCATGAAGATCTTCCCCGAGTGGGCCCGCATCCTCCACCTGCCCACCGACCGCCTCACCGGCCACGACCTGCCCCTCGGGGCCGGGCGGGACCAATACCGGGAACTGGTCACCCGGATCCGCGACGACGCGAGCCACCGCGGCGCCCTGGTCACCACGCACAAGATGGACCTGTACCAGGCCGCGCACGACCTCTTCGACGAGATTGACGAATTCGGCACGCTCTGCGGGGAAATTTCCAGCATCTCCAAGCGGGACGGCCGGTTGATCGGCCACGCGAAGGACCCCATCACGGCGGGCCTTGCCCTCGAGGAATTCCTGCCGCCGGGACACTTCAAGGAGACCGGCGCGCACGTCGTCTGCCTGGGTGCCGGCGGTGCCGGCACCGCACTGACCTGGTACCTGGCCGGCCATGCCGACGCGCCGGAGAAAATCATCTGCACGGACACCAGCCCTGTCCGGCTCCAGCACCTCGCCGATGTCCATGCCCGGGGCCAGCTGCCCGCCGCGCTCTTTGAGTACCGCCTGATCGAACGCCCGGAGGATACGGCCCGGGTACTGGCCGAGACTCCCGCCGGGAGCCTGGTGGTCAACGCCAGCGGCCTCGGCAAGGACCGGCCCGGTTCCCCCGTCCCCGACGGCGTCGATTTTCCGCGGGAAGCAATCGTCTGGGAGTTCAACTACCGCGGTTCCCTGGAGTTCCTCGCCCAGGCCCGCGCGCAGGAGGCACAGCGCCAGCTCACCGTCGTGGACGGCTGGCGCTACTTCATCCACGGCTGGAGCCAGGTCATCGCCGAGGTGTTCGACGTCGAACTCACCGGCGAGGTGCTGGACCGGCTCGCCGACGCCGCGGCAGGGGCCAGATGAGCTTCGTCCGCACGGTCCTTGGCGACATCGCGCCGGACCGGCTGGGGCCGACCAACTACCACGAGCACCTGTTCCAGGCCTCACCCCTGCTGCCCGGGGACGAGCTGGACAACGAGCTGCTTTCCGGCCGTGAGGCGGCCTTGCTGCGGGGCGCCGGCACCACCGCGATGGTGGAGGCGACCCCGCTCGGCCTCGGCCGGAACCCGGCGGCGACGGCACGCATAGCCGCCGCCGCCGGGCTGCACATCGTTGCCACCACCGGCGCCCACCGCGAAGCGCACTACCCGGAGGGGCACTGGCTCCGCAGCGAACCGGAGGAGCGCCTCGCCCGGCGCTTTACCGCCGAACTCACGGCTGGCTGCGGCGTGCCCGAAGAATCGCCCGCGGCCGCCGGGGAGGCGCCGGTTCGCGCCGGGCTGCTGAAGGCCGGTGTGGGCTACTGGTCCATCACCGCCTTTGAACGCCGGGTGCTCGCCGCCGCGGCGGTCGCCCACTCGGTGACGGGGGCTCCGGTGATGGTGCACCTGGAATTCTGCACGGCGGCCCACGAAGTCCTGGACCTGCTGTCCGCAGGGGGTGTCCGGGAGTCCCGGGTGATCCTGGCCCACGCCGACCGCAATCCCGACGCCGGACTGCACCTGGAGCTGGCCTCCCGGGGCGCCTACCTCGGCTACGACGGCATGGCCCGCCCCAAGGGCCGCTCCGACGCCGAACTCATCGATCTCACCGAGCAGGTCCTTGCCGGGGGCGGCGGCCACAGGCTGCTCCTCGGCGGCGACGTCGCGCGCCGCACCCGGTACATCTCCTACGGCGGCATGCCCGGCCTGGCGTACCTGGCCGAACGCTTCCTGCCGCGCCTCGAGGCCCGCGTCGGCGCCGACGCCGTCGACCGCATCCTGCGCGGGAACGCCGCGGCGGTGCTGCAGTGGACCGGGAGCGAGCAACCCCGGTAAGAGCCCGCCTGCCGTGCTCCCTGGGCCGGCGCATCCGCCACCGGACGCGGAAATGCCCCGGACGCGGAGAGGCCCCGGACCGCTGAATTGCGGTCCGGGGCCTCTTTGCGTGCTGGCAGTGGCGCCCTTTACTGGTAGAGCACCGCGGCGATCTTGGCGTCGTCCATGTTGTTCTTGTCGTACCAGTAGAACGGGGTGTCGGTGACCTTCTCCAGGGGCTTGCCCTTGGAAGCGTCGATCGCCGCCTGGACGGTGGCCGCGCCCATGCCGATCGGGTCCTGCGTGATGGCGCCGGCCATCAGGCCGCTGCGGATCGCATCGAGCTGGGCCTTGCCGGAGTCGAAGCCGATGACGGTGAGCTTGCCGGGCTTAAGGCCAAGCTCGGTGACGGCATTGACGATGCCGACGGCCGAGCCTTCGTTGGTGCCATAGAGGCCCTTGAGGTTCGGGTGCCCCTGGATCATGGCCTTGGCGATGTCGGCGGACTTCAGGTGGTCGCCGTCGCCGTACTGGACGTCAACGACCTTGATGTCCGGGTACTTGGCCTTGATCTCGTTGAGGAATCCATCGCGGCGCTCCACGCCGGTGCTGTTGATCTGGCTGTGGCCGACGACGGCGATTTCCCCGCTCTTGCCGATCAGCTCGGCCATGTGGTCGGCCGCCATGGCGCCGGCATCCATGCTGTTCGTCTTGGACAGGTTGACCGGGTAGTCGCTCTTGCAGCCGGCGTCGAACTGGACCACGGGGATGTTGGCGGCCTTGGCCTGCTCAAGGGCCGGAACACAGGCCTCCGGGTCCAGGGCGGCGTAGGCGATGGCCGTCGGCTTCTTGTCGATGGCCGCCTGGAGCATCTGCAGCTGCGAGTCGATCTCGGTTTCTGCGGCCGGGCCCTCGAAGGTGATCTTGACCCCGAGCTCCTTGGCCTTGTCCTCGGCGCCCTTCTTCACGGCCTGCCAGAACTGGTGCTGGAAGCCCTTGGAAATCATGGCCACGTACGGCGTGCCGCCGTCGCTGCCGCCGCTGGGAGCTGCCGAGCCGGAGCCGCCGCAGGCGGTCAAGGAAAGAGCTGCAGCGAGAGCACCCGCCGCGAGGGCCTTTTTACCGAGTTTCATGTAAATCTCCATCCAGTGAGCGGGCCGGCAACATTGCGGGCCCTAGATCATTGTTGTTGCTTTACTGCGTTAAGTACAGGTAGATACAAGTTATTTTTTGAGCAATCTTTTTCCGCCCGCCCGGCGCCGCGGGGCGCCGGGCGGGCGGGGCTGCCTACGCCTCCCGGCGGCGGCGCAGCGAGTCGGTGAAGACGGCGACCAGGATCACGATGCCGACCACGACGGTCTGCCATTCGGTCTGCACCGACATGATGCGCAGGCCGTTGATCAGCACGCTCATAATGAGGGCGCCGATCAGGGTGCCGAGGACCGATCCCCGGCCTCCCAGCAGGGACGTGCCGCCGATGATGACGGCGGCAATCGCCTGCAGCTCGTAGCCGGATCCCAGCTGTGGCTGCGCGGAGTCGAGCCGGGCGGCAATGACGACGCCCGCGACGCCGGTGAAGATGCCTGCGACCGTGTAGACAAGAATCTTCCACTTGCCGGTGTTGACGCCGGAGATCTTGGTGGCTTCCTCGTTGCTGCCGATCGCAAAGATGTAGCGGCCCAGCAGGGTCTTGCCGAGCACCAGGTACGCCGCGACGCCGGTCAGGAGCAGAATCAGCACGGCGTTGGGCAGCCCGGGGATGAGCTGGCCCAGGGCAATGTCCTTGAAGCCCTTGACCTTGCTGAAGTAGATGGGACGCACGCCGGAGAGGACAAGGGCCAGCCCCTGCGCGATCAGCATCATGGCGAGGGTGGCGATGAACGGCGGGAGCTTCAGGACGGAGACGTTCAGTCCGTTGATCAGCCCCATCAGCGCCCCGGTGGCGATGCCGCCCAGCACACCGATGTACAACGGCAACTGGAAGTTCACCAGCAGCAGGCCCGTCACCACCGCACACAGGGTCATGCCGGTGCCAATGGACAGGTCGATTCCGGAGGTGATGATGACCAGCGTGGTGCCGAATGCCAGGATGCCGATCACGGCGGTGGAGAGCAGGATCCCGGAGATGTTCGTCCAGGTAAAGAAGTTAGTGCTGGCGAGGGAGAAGAACACCAGCAGGACGATCAAGGTTCCGAAGGCCAACGACTGCTGCAGCCGCTGGCGCAAGAATGATCCCCTGGGCGCCTCGCGCGTCGCGGCACCCGCCGGCGCCTGCGTGCGCGGTTCAGACTTTACTTCGCTCATTTTTCCGCTCCCTGCTGCTCCACCCGTGTGGCGTAGTCCATGATTGTTGCTTGATCAGCACCGTCGCTGTCGATTTCCCCGGTGATACGGCCTCCGGCCATCACCATGATCCGGTGGGACAACCGGAGGACCTCCGGCAGTTCCGAGGAGATCATGATGATCGACTTGCCCCGCGCCACCAGGTCGTTGAGCAAGCGGTAAATTTCTTCCTTGGCTCCGATGTCGATGCCGCGGGTCGGCTCGTCGAAGATGAGAATGTCGCAGTCGCGGGCCAGCCATTTGGCAATGACGACTTTTTGCTGGTTGCCGCCCGACAGGTTTTTCGTCGTCGCGTACATCGACGGGGTCTTGATACGCAGCGAGTCAATGTATTTCTGCGACGTTCCCTTGCCCGGCGCTGACTTCATGAAGCCGACCGGGTTGGTGTAGTTGGCCAGTGAGGACAGCAGGATGTTCGTGTTCACGTCCCGGTCCAGCAGCAGCCCCAGGGCCTTGCGGTCCTCGGAGAGGTAACCGATCCCGTGCTTGACGGCGTCCGCCGGCTGCCCGATCCGGACCTCCTTGCCGTTGACGAAGATCTGGCCCGCGGACATCCGGTCCGCGCCGATGATGGCCCGCGCAAGCTCCGTCCGCCCCGCGCCCATCAGGCCGGAGAACCCGAGAATCTCCCCGCGCCGCAATTCGAAACTGACGTCCTTGAGCAGTTTGCGCGTGCTCAGGTTCTGCACCCGCAGGACCACATCGTCGACGTTGTCCCGGCGCACATTCTCCGGCCGGGCATTTTCGTCGATTTCCCGACCGACCATCAGCTTGATCACCTCGTGCTGGCTCGCCGTGTCGGTGTCCATCGTGGCGATGTACTTCCCGTCGCGGAGGATGGTGATGCGGTCGGTGATCCGCCGCAACTCCTCCATGCGGTGCGAAATGTAGATCACCCCGACGCCGCGGTCGCGCAGGTCGTTGATCAGGCGGAACAGGGTCTCCGTTTCCGAAGTCGTCAGCGCCGACGTCGGCTCATCCATGATGACGACCTTGGCGTCAAAGGACAGCGCCTTGGCGATCTCCACCATCTGCTGCTTCGCGACCGTCAGGTTCTCGATCAGGTCCGTCGGCGCGAACTCCTTGATTCCAAGCCGGTCGAGCAGTTCGGCGGTTTGCCGGTTCAGCTTTTTTTCGTCCAGCAGGAGTCCACCCAGGCGCCGCGGCTCCCGGCCGATGTAGATGTTCTGGGCGACCGTAAGGTGCGGCATCAGGTTCATCTCCTGATGGACGATGATGATGCCCAGCTCCTGTGCATGCCGCGGACCGTCGATCTGCACGGGCACACCCTCAAGGTAGATCGTGCCCGCATCCTTCTCGTAGATGCCGGACAGGATCTTCATCAGGCTGGACTTGCCCGCCCCGTTTTCGCCCACCAGCGCGATAACCTCGCCCTTGTGGACGTCAAAGTGGACGTCGCTCAGGGCCTGGACGCCGGGAAAGCTCTTGCTGATCCCTTCGACCTTCAGTAGTGGTTCACCCACTGTCTCACCTACTTCTTCGGAGATAACGCTGATGCCTCGCGGCCGGTACTCGTTGGGCGGCGGCACTGCCCGGAGCCAACTTGTATCTTGATGTATCTATCCTTGGCCCATAACTAGAGTAAGGTCAAATATGACCTAAAACACACCCTTTGGTCGGATGTTTAGAAATCGTTACGGGAGAAACATATGATGATTGGCTGCCACAGCCTGGTCTGGAACGGCTCGCTGGACCCGGTTTCCTTCGCCGCCTCGGCCCGCGCGACGTCCGAGGCCGGGTTCGATTTGCTCGAAATCCCGCTCATGGATCCCTGGTCCTTCGATCCTGGACAGGCGTCCCGGGCCCTGCGGGAGCACGGCCTGGCCGCGACCGCATCCCTCGGCCTGACCGCCGGGACTGACCTCAGCAGCGAGGACGCCTCCGTGGTGGCCAGGGGCGAGGAGACCCTCAACAAGTGCCTCGAACTCGTCCACGACCTGGAGGCCGACTACCTGTGCGGCGTGCTCTACAGCGCCATGCAGAAGTACGACCGGCCACCCACCGCGGCCGGCCGCCGCAACAGCGCCGCCGCCCTGCACCGACTCGCGGACCGCGCCGCGACGCTTGGTATCAAGCTGGGCCTGGAGGTGGTGAACCGCTACGAGAGCAACCTGCTGAACACCGGCAGGCAGGCCCTTGCCTTCATGGACGAAATCGACCATGACAACGTCTTCCTGCATCTCGACACCTACCACATGAACATCGAGGAACCGGACCTGTTGAGCCCGGTGCTCGCGGCGGGAGCCAGGCTGGGTTACGTCCACATCGGCGAAAGCCACCGCGGCTATCTCGGCTCCGGAAGCGTGGATTTCGGCGCCTTTTTCCGCGGCCTGGCGCTGGTCGGCTACGACGGGCCGGTGGTCTTTGAGTCGTTCTCCTCCGCCGTTGTGGATGACAACCTGAGCAACACCCTGGGCGTATGGCGCAACCTCTGGGAGGACTCGGCGGACCTGGGCGCCCATGCCAACGCTTTCATCCGCGGCCAGCTGGCGGCGGTTTCCTCCATCGCCAAGCACTAAACATCCGATCTATAGGGGCTAACATATGACTACCACCAGCGAAAACGGGCGCGAGGGCGTCGTTATCGTAGGAAGTATCACTGCCGACGTCACAACTTTTTCAAAACGACTGCCCCAGAGAGGCGAAACGATCCTCGGGGAGGAGTTCACCCTGCTGCTCGGAGGCAAGGGAGCGAACCAGGCCGTCGCCAGCGGGCTGGCGGGCGCTCCGTCCTTCATGGTGGGGTGCGTCGGCAATGACCTGTTCAGGCCTCTGGTCACCGACGGGCTGGAGGCGCACGGAGTGGACACCAGCGAACTGCGGGTGGTCGAGGCCCCCACCGGGATCGCCCACATCCGGGTGGACGATTCCGGGGAAAACGACATTGTGATGGTGCCGCTCGCCAACGACCACCTGACTCCCGGCCAGATTTCCGACGCGGTCTCCCGCCTCGCGCCGCGGGCGTCGGTCCTGCTCACCCAGCTGGAAATCCCCCGCGAGGCCGCCGCCCACGCGGTCCGGGCCGCCCGGACCGCCGGGTTGACGGTTATCCTCGACCCCGCGCCGGCTGCCGCCCTCGACCGGGAGACCTGGGCCAGCGTGGATTTTGTCACGCCCAACGAGACCGAAGCGAGCCTGATTACCGGCATTCCGGTCACGGACGCGGCGAGCGCGGTCCGCGCCGGGGAATGGTTCCTGGCGCAGGGTACCGGGGGCGCCATCATCACCCTCGCCTCAGCCGGGGCGGTCCTGGTCACGGCCGACCGGCAGACGGTCTTCGATTCCTACCCCGTGACCGCCGTCGACACCACCGCCGCCGGCGACGCCTTTTCCGGTTACCTGGGCGCCTCGCTCGCCGCAGGCTTGTCCATTGACGAGGCCATCCGGCGCGCGATGGCCGCGGGAGCTCTGGCCGTCACCAAGAAGGGCGCTTCCCCCAGCCTGCCCGCCGCCGACGATGTCGATCTTTTCCTTTCCGCCCATGTCCCAAGCCGCTAGGAGCGCAGCATGAGAAAAACCCACGGAATCCTCAACCCCCAGCTCTCGCGGGTGGTGTCCGAAACCGGCCACACGGACACGCTCGTGGTGACCGACGCCGGCCTGCCGATCCCGCCGGCGGTCGAACGCGTCGACCTTGCCTACTTCCCGTCCGAACCGCCGTTCCTGGCGGTCCTGGACGCGGTCCTCGCCGAAGTGGTGATCGAAGGCGCCACCCTGGCTGAGGAGATCCGCGAGGCCAGCCCCGCGATGCTCAGCCGCATCCTCGAGCGGCTCAATGCGGCCGGGGTGGTTCCGGACTTCGTCCCGCACACCGAGTTCAAGGCCCGCACGGCCTCGGCCCGCGCCGCCGTTCGGTCCGGCGAGTTCACTCCCTACGCCAACATCATCCTTCATGCCGGCGTCGCCTACGGCCCGGACGAGACCTAGGAGCTTTCGTGCATTTTTATCTGGACACGGCGGACCGGGCTCAAGCCGAGCCGCTGCTGCGCAGCGGGCTTTTCGCGGGCCTGACCACCAACCCGAGCATCCTCGCTGGCGCCGGGGTGCTGAACCGCAGCATCCCGGAGCTGGTCGACTGGGCGTCCGCGGCCGGCGCGGGCACGGTCTTCGTCCAGTCGTGGGGCTCAAGCAAGGCCGAACTGGAGGACCGGGGGGCGTGGATCCAGTCCCTGGGCAGCAATGTCGTGGTGAAGGTCCCCGCCACGGCGGCGGGCATCGCCGCCAGCCGGACCCTCACCTCGGGGGGCGCCCGGGTCCTGGTCACGGCGGTCTATGCACGGGAACAGGCGCTGCCGGCGATGGCCGCGGGTGCCGAGTTCCTGGCCCCGTACCTGGGTCGGATGCACGACGCCGGCCGCGACGGAACCGCCGAAATCGCGGCCATCCAGCAGTTCATCACTGCCGGCGGCTCGCCGCTTAAGCTCCTTGTCGCCAGCCTCCGGGAGACAGCCCAGATAGCCTCCCTGGCCGGGCTGGGCGTCTCTCATTTCACCCTGGCTCCGGGGACGTGGCAGAAGTTCTTCGCCGATCCGCTCACCGCTGCCGCCGTCGAGGTCTTCGAAGCCGAATCCGCGCGGATGGAGGGCGCCGCCTAGCGGGCGGCGCGGTTCTCCTTACCCGGCAGGGACCGCTTGAGCCAGTGTTCGACGCCGCTGACATGGACGATGGTCAGGGCCCGGGCCAATTCCGCGTCGCCGTTCGCCAGCGCGTCCGCGATCGCCCGGTGCTCCGCGAGCGTGCGGGCCACGGCGTCTTCCTGGGTCAGGGCCCGCCAGACCCGGGCCCGCACCGTGCGGCTGTTCAGGCCGGACAGCAGACTGGCCAGATACGAGTTGCCCGAGGCCTCGGCGATCAGTGCATGGAAGTTCAGGTCGTGTTCCACCAGGTTTTCCGCGGAGTCGACGTCGACATCGTCGATTTCCTTGTGCAGCAGCGCCAACTGCTCCGGGGAGATCGCCTGGGCCGCGAGCGAGGCCGCCGAGGCCTCCAGGATCCGCCGCACCGCCAGCAGTTCGAGGACCGATGAGTCACGGCTCAGGTCCACCATGAAGGCCACGGATTCCTTCAGCAGCGCCGGCTCCAGGCTCGTGACGTATGTGCCGTCGCCCCGCCTGACGTCGAGCACCCTGATGGTCTCAAGGGCCTTCACAGCCTCCCGCAGCGAACTGCGGGAGAGCCCGAGCTTCTCGCTCAGTTCGTTTTCCGGGGGGAGTTTGTCTCCAGGCGACAATTCGCCGGTAAGGATCATGTCCTTGATCCTGGCAATCGCATCATCCGTTAGGGCCATTGGCCCAGCATAGTTCACCGCCGGGACGGCCCGGCGGCCGCGGGCGCACCGCGGCAGGGAGGAGCGGCGTGACCACCATCCACCGCCGGCAGACCCGGCTCGAGGCAGTCCTGTGGGACCTGGACGGCACTTTGGTGGACACCGAACACCATTGGCGGGCCGTGCAGGCCGGCCTGGTCGGGAGCTTCGGGGGCAGCTGGACCGAAAGCCAGGCCCAGTCGATCATGGGCCGGTCCCAGGCGGACTCCGTCCGGGTCCTGCAGCGCGCCGGGGTCCGGCTCCCGGTCGAGGAGATAGCGCAGCGTGTCACGGCCGGCGTACGGGACCGGCTCCGCGGCGGGGTGCTGTGGCGGCCTGGAGCCGCGGAGCTGCTGGCGGACCTCCGGGCGCACGGCATCCCCTGCGTCCTTGTCACCATGTCGCACCGGCACATCGTCGATGACATCCTGAGGCATTTTCCGGCCGGCAGCTTCGAGCAGACCGTCACCGGGGACATGGTCAGCAACGGCAAGCCGCATCCGGAGGCGTACGAGATGGCGTTCGCGCTGCTCGCCGGGACCCGCCCCGGGCTGTCCCGCCGGAACGTACTGGCCATTGAGGATTCGCTGCCGGGAACGACGGCGGCCCGGTCTGCCGGGCTGCCGACCCTGGGAGTTCCCCATCTGGAGCCGCTGGCCGCTGCAGACGGCCTGACAATCTGGCCCACCCTGGCCGGGCGCAGCGTCCGGGATCTTCAGGCCGCCGCGGCCGCGGCCCGGACGGCGACGGCGGCTGGCGGGAAGGCGCCCGGGACACCGCGCCCTAGGTGCACTAGGCCGGGGAGTGCTGCGGCGCAGTCCCGGCCGCGGGGGCCAGCCAGCTGAGCTGTGAGCCGTCTTCCTCGATGAGCCCGCCCAGCTCGGCGTTGAACGCCTTGCTGTGCTCAGCCGTGATGTGGGCCTGGAACGCCGCCTCATCCCGGTAAATCTCGTACACGAAGTACGCCCTGGGGTTGTCCCTGCGGGTATGTGGGTCAAACACCACGTTCCCGGGCTCCGCGCGGACCCGCTCGGTCAGTTCCGCCATCATGTCGGCTACCCGGTCCTCCGTCCCGGGCTTCGCGGTGAATTCGGCGTACAAGGCAAGAGGCACGGTCTCTCCTTCGGTCGGTGGACCCGACTCTAGCGTCCGCCGGGTCCGGACCGGAAGCGCCGCGGAGCGCTAGTTCACGGCGCGCACCACCGGGATCGACGCCGTCGGCGGTCCGTCGGGGAACACCGTCGGCTCCGGGCTCATCACGGCGTGCAGCGGCAGGGCCAGCGTTTCGGCGCCGACCGTGGCGCGGTGGCCGCGGACGTCGACCTCGAGCGGGGCCCCTTCCCGGACCGTCAGCCGCAGCGTAGTGTGGTCCAGCTCCACGTGCAGCAGCCCGCCGCGGAGCTTCAGGTGGAAGGACAGCGAGTCCCACTCGGTGGGCAGCCGCGGGTCGAAGTACGGTACCTCGCCCTGGTCGCGCAGGCCGGCGAAGCCGCTGACCAGCGAGCTCCACACCCCGCCGGTGGAGGCGATGTGGACGCCGTCGATCGTGTTGCCGTGCGTGTCGTCGAGGTCGATGTAGAGCGCGTGGATGAAGTGGTCCAGCGCGGCTTTGCCGTAGCCGACCTCGGCCGCCATGATCCCCTGCACGCAGGCGGACAGGGTGGAGTCGCCGGTGGTGATCGGGTCGTAGAAGTCGAACGCCCGGCGCTTCTCCTCCGGCGTGAAGTCCTGCCACTGCAGGAACATCGCCAGGACCGTGTCGGCCTGCTTGAGCACCTGGTGCCGGTAGATCACCAGGGGGTGGAAATTGAGCAGCAGCGGATATTTGGACCGCGGCGTGCTCCAGTCCCAGGGCTCCAGGGTCATGAAGTCGTTGTCCTGCGAGTAGACCTGGAGGTCCTCGTCGAAGGGCAGCTGCATCCGGTTGGCGGCCTGCTCCCAGAGCTCCCGCTCGGCGTCGTCGATGCCCGGGTGGTCCAGGGCCGCGGCCGCCCTGAGGTTAAAGCGGGCCATGACGTTGGTGTAGAGGTTGTCATTGACGACGGCGGTGTACTCGTCGGGCCCGGTGACGCCGTGGATGTGGAATAGCCCGTCCTTGCCGAAGAAGCCCAGCGAGGCCCACATCCGCGCCGTCTCGATCAGCAGGTCGGCGCCCAGGGTCTGCTTGAACTCCGTGTCGCCGCTGGCCCAGGCGTAGCGGTTCGTGGCGAAGGCGACGGCGGCCGCGATGTGGAACTGCGCGGTGCCGGCGGCGTAGTAGGCGCTGGCTTCGAGGCCGTTGATGGTCCGCCACGGGAACAGCGCCCCCTCGACGCTGAGCTCCTTGGCGCGCACCCTGGCCTCGGGCAGCAGGTCATGGCGGAACTCAAGCACCTGCCGGGCGTTGCCCGGGCTGGTGTACGTC
Source organism: Arthrobacter sp. Soil763 (assembly GCF_001428365.1). GTDB lineage: Bacteria > Actinomycetota > Actinomycetes > Actinomycetales > Micrococcaceae > Arthrobacter. The sequence continues at coordinate 361,716 of NZ_LMSH01000001.1, forward strand.
AGGTACGGCAGCAGGTACACCTCCTGGTCCCAGAAGTAGTGCCCGTCGTAGCCGGAACCGGAGACGCCCTTGGCCGGGATGCCGGCCACGTCGGCGCAGGCGGTGGCCTGGGCCAACTGGAAGAGGTTCCAGCGGATGGCCTGCTGCAGTTCGGGCTGGCCGCCCACCACGATGTCGCTGGTGGTCCAGTAGTCGCGGTAGTGCGCCTCGCTCTGGGCGAAGATCTCGCCCACCGGCAGCAGCCCGCGCTCGGCGGTGTCGACCGGGTCCTCGTCCGCGCTGCGGGCCACGGCGTAGCTGACGCTCTTCTCCAGCACGAACGGCGTGTCAGCGCCCACGGCAAGGACATAGCGGACGCTGCTGTCGTCCTGGTCCACCTGGGTGTCGAATGGCTGCACCCCGGCGGAGGTCCAGTGGTCCACGGCCATGCCCAGCAGCTGCCGGGATTCGGCGGCCGCCCAGGACAGGCGGAGCGAGCCGTCACCGCCGTCGAGCCGGACCGGCAGCAGCACGCGGCCGGCGTGGCGGCCGGCGCGGCGCGGGTCATGGGACGAGTGGTCCTCCACCGGCTGGTCCTGCCGGTTCACCACGGCCGAGGTCACGTCCGCCGAGATGTCCCGGTCCGCGGAGACCTCCAGCGAAATGCCGAGTGTTCCACGGGCCTGGTAGCCCACGGCGCGGCGCTCAGTGGTGGTCACGGTGGCACCGGAACGGCACTGCCAGACGATCCGGCATTCGTAGATGCCGGTGGCGAAATCAACGCTCCGCCGGTAATCCAGGACGGTGGACTCCTCCAGCGTCAGCATCTCGCCGTCAATGATCACGACGAAGTTGTTGGCATCCGGGATGTAGAGGATGCGCTGGCCGGTGCGGGCGAAGCCGTAGGCGTTCTCCGCGTGCTTGATGTCCCACGTCTCGTGGAAGCCGTTGATGAAACTGCCCGGAAGCTCGGCGTCGGCGGCGGCCCAGTGGGCGCCCCGGATGCCGAGGTGGCCGTTGCCGACGCTGAAGAGCGTCTCCAGCGTTCCGGCGTTGCCGGGCAGGTGGACGGTTTCCACGAGCTTCCAGGGGTCGTTGGGAAACCTGGCGCGGTCCGAGGTGATGAGGGCCATGGGTGCGTTCCTTCAGGCGGTGTGGGGTGGGAGGGCGGTGGCGGTGGCTAGAGCAGCTCGGCGAGGTCGTTGACCACGATCGTGGCCCCGGCGTCGAGCAGGGTTTTCCGGCCCGCGCCGCGGTCGACGCCGATGACCGAGTGGAAGTTCCCCGCACTTCCTGCCTGGACACCGGAGACGGCGTCCTCGACGACGACGCACTGCACGCTGGGCCACCCCAGCAGCCGCGCGGCGTACTCGTAGGTGGCCGGGCTGGGCTTGCCCGGCAGTCCCTCGGAGAGGGCCACGACGCCGTCCACCACCACCGGGAAGTAGTCCGACAGTCCCGCGGCCTTGAGCACCGGAACGGCGTTGCGGGAGGAAGAGACGACGGCGAGTTTGAGTCCGCGCTGCAGTGCGGCTTCGATGAAGCGGACCGACCCCTCGAACGGCTCGACCCCGCCGGCGGCGACGATGTCGTTGAAGACCTTGTTCTTGCGGTTGCCCAGGCCGTGCACGGTGTCGTGCGACGGGTCGTCGTCCGCCGGCCCCTCGGGCAGCACGATGTTCCGCGAGGCGAGGAAGTCGCGGACGCCGTCGAACCGGGGCTTGCCGTCAATGTGGTCGAAGTAGTCGCTTTCGCGGTACGCCGCGGCCTCCGGGACGCTTTGGAGGAAACCGTCGAAGAGCTCCTGCCAGGCACGCTCGTGCACCACCGCGGTGGGCGTCAGCACGCCGTCGAGGTCGAAGAGGATGGCGGAGGCGCCGGCGAGCACGTCGGCCGGGACCGGGGTGCCGGTGGAGGTCTCGGTCATGGGGAAAGTCCTTTCAAACGGGGACGGGGGACGTCGTTCAGGTGGGGATCCCGCGGGCGGCGCGGCGGCAGCCGGGCGGTGCGGGATGGAACCGGCATCAGCGCCGGCGGCCGGTACTCCTGCGCTCCACCAGCTTGGTTTCCAGCAGGTGGGCGGCGGGTGGATGGGCAGATCCCGGGCGGTGCAGCCGTTCGGCCAGCAGGGTGGCGGCGAAGGCGCCCTGGTCTGCGACGGGCTGGGCAATCGTGGTCAGCCCGAGGAACCAGCTCATTTGGTGGTCGTCTATTCCAATGATGGAGACGTTCCCGGGCGCTGACAAACCGAGGTCCCGCAGTGCCATCAACGCTCCGAAGGCCGTCTCGTCGCATCCGGCGAAAACCGCCGACGGCATCCGGCGGTTCTCGACCAGTTCCGTCATGGCCCGGCGGCCACCCTCGATGCTGGAACCTGCCTTGACCACCAAATCCGGGTCGACGGTCAGGTCGTGGTCGGCCAGGGCCTGTTCGAAGCCGCGGCGCCGGGCGTCCGCTGTGACCACGGTGCGTCCGGGCGGCTCCGTTCCGGCCAGCATGGCCAGGTCCCAGTGGCCCAGCCCGAGCAGGTGTCCGGTGGCCTGCCGGGCCGCCTCCTCGTCGTCGATGCCGACGTTGTCCCAGGGGACGCCGTGCATTCCGACGCTCGCGACGGCTAGGCCGGACGCTTCGAGGGCGGCCGTTTCCGCGCCGTCGAGCGCGACGTTCAACAGCAGCACCCCGTCCACGCGCTGGGCCAGGCCGGCGAGGTCGGCGAAGAGTTTGCGCTGCACCCCGGGCCGGTTCCGCAGGCTGATCAGGACGGTGTCGAAGCCGCTGTCCGCGAAGATTTCCTCGGCGGCCTCGACGGCCTGGGCGAAGAACCACGCGGTCGCGGTGGGGACGATGATGGCCACGGCGCCGGTGGTTCCGCCGGCCAGCCGGGCGGCGGCGGAGGAGGCTTTGTAGCCGAGCTTGGCGGCGGCGTCGCTGACTTTGGCCTGGGCCTTCGCGGAAACGTTGGGGAGGTGCCGTAACGCCCGGGAAACGGTGCAAATGGAGAGCCCGGAAAGGGCTGCGACGTCCTGGATGGTCACGCGTGGAGCCTTAGCCATGCGACACGGGCCTGGACCTTTCTTCCCCCTGCAGTAGTGGGCCGATCAAGTTGGCCAACGTCGAGTGTAAACGCTTATAAATTCGGCACGCAAGTGGCCCCGGCGTTCCAGCGAATGGACTTTCGTCCCTGCGGGCCGGAACGGTTCAGCGCAGCACGTAGTGGCGCAGGAAGGCGCCGACGTCCACGAGCTCGGCCGGGGAGATCGCATGGCCCATGCCGGGGTAGCTGCGGGCGGTGAGCTGGGTGTGCCGGTGCAGCCATTCCTCGGTGTGCGCGGTGGCGGCCTCGTTGATCACGGGATCCTCCTTGTCCCGGCCCCAAAAGAACGGCGGCCGCTCGCTGAACGACTCGCTCATGGCCAGCAGTTCGTTGTCCAGAACAAATCCGGACAGCCCGACGACGGCGCGGAACGCTTCGGGCCGCAGCCGCAGCAGGGTGCTCGCCATGGCCATGCCCTGCGAGTAGCCGAGCAGGCTGACGCTGCTGTGGTTGTCCCTGACGGCGTCGATCCAGCCGAAGACCGAGTTGGCGGCGGTGACCACGTCGGCGAAATCGTGGGTGAGGAAGTAGTCCAGCAGGAACCAGCCGTAGTCGTCGCCGATCACCTTCGGACCGCGCGGGGCGGCGCAGGTGAACTCGGGCGGGAGGCGCGCGAAGAGGTCCGCCATCCGGGTCTCATCGGTGCCGTAGCCGTGCAGCATCACCAGCAGCGGCGTGCCGGCGCGCTCATGCTCCGGCCTGGACCATACGACAGTGTTCATGGGCACAGCCTAGCCAGCCACCGGCGGCGGGGCGGTCCGGGGGTGGGCCTGGCGGGCGGAGCGGGCCGGACCGGCCGGCTGGGCGTCGGGCGCAGCGAAAGGCATCGACGCTCGGCGGGCGGGCGGTGGGCGCTAGGCCGGGGCGCGCGACCCACGGCTGGGCGGCACCTCGGTGGGCACGACGCCGGGCGGCACCTCGGTTCTCGATTTCCGCTGCGGTACCGGACAGCCGCGCCCCGGATGGACTGGCGCTGTCCAACCGGACGGCCGCGCCCCGGGCCCGCGGCGCCCTGGACCGGGAAGCCCGCCCCCGTCCGGAACCGCCGCGAAAAAGGCCTCCGTCCCTCCCCCGCGAGGCCATCTGCGGCAATAATTCCCGGCGGGGCGGGCAGCCTGATCGTTGAAAGGACACCTACCGGGCTGTAGCGTGACGCTGGACAGCATGCTTAGCACTACCTATCGGTCCCACCGGACAACAAGGAGCAAGTCATGAGAATCGGTTCCTCCATCTTCCTTATCGCCATCGGCGCCATCCTGGCCTGGGCCATCGCACCGGGCCTGATCCCCAACGTGGACCAGACCATGATCGGCTACATCCTCATGGTGGTCGGCGTCATCGGGCTCATCGCTTCCCTGATCCTGGCCTCCCCCGGTCGCGGCCGCACGCGCCGGGTGAGCGAGACGCGCTCCGTCGTCGACCCCAACACCGGCGAAACCATCACCCGCAACGAGAGCCGCGACGCCGGCATCTGAGCCCCGGGCGGATCACCGCCTCAGTAGCACCCGCGACGCCGGGCCCGACCAGCAAGGTCAGGCCCGGCGTCCGCTCTTTAACAGCCGTCCGCCGACGCCGCCGACGCCGCCACGACTGGACACGCCCGTCCGCGCGACGAACCCGGGACCGAGCATGCCCATCCGAAGACTCGGACGCTGGGCATAACCCATCCTGCTCAGCCCTTGGCCCGAAAATTGGGCATGTCCGTCCGCCACGGGAGAACCTGCACAACGGGCATGCCCGTTGCCGGAGCCGGCCAGTGGACATAACCTAGCCTGCCCAGTCCCGGGCGCTATGGATGGGCATGTCCGTCACCGCGGGACGCCCTCCCCCACACCCGGACCTCATCCCGGCGCTTCGCCACACTATTCCCGGCCGCCCCGGGCCGGGCACAACCACAGACCCAGTTCTGCGTTCGTGTGGTTTTTCATTGACAAAGCCACATGAACGCAGATAAAGTCAACTAATTCCACTTCATGTGATGGGGGTCACCGGAGCCGCTGGAAGCCGCAACACCAAACGCAGCAACACCGAATCAACCGTCGCGATGGAGGGCACGTGTTCGCCGAGGAACGTCAACAACTGATCGTCGAACTGGTCGCTGCCAGCGGGCGGGCCAGCGTCACCGACCTTGCCGAGCGGTTCAGTATCACGACGGAAACGGTCCGCCGCGACCTCGCCGCCCTCGAACTCGCCGGCACCGTCCGCCGGGTCCACGGCGGCGCCGTCTCGCCCGAGCGGGTCAGCACCACCGAGGAGAGCATCCTTGAGCGCACCGTGCAGCGGAAGTCCGAAAAGGTCAGGATCGCCGAGGCCGCACTCACCCTCATCCCGCAGGACCGCTCCGGCAGCATCCTGATCGACGCCGGATCCACCACCGAGGCCCTCGCGGAACTGCTCGCCGCCCGGCCGGCCGGCCCGGCGGCAGCCGCCGACGCGGAACTCGTCGTCATCACGCACGCGCTGCCCATCGCGGCCAGGCTCTCCGGCGAACCCGCCATCGCCCTGCACCTGCTCGGCGGCAGGGTCCGCGGCCTCACCCAGGCCGCCGTCGGCCAGTCCACCGTGGAAGCCGCCCGGCGGATCCGGCCGGACATCGCCTTCATCGGCACGAACGGCATCTCCGCCACGTTCGGCCTCAGCACCCCCGACCCCGAGGAGGCCGCCGTCAAGGCAGCCTTCGTCCAGTCGGCCCGCCGCATCGTGGTGCTGGCCGACTCCGCCAAGCTGGACGCGGAAACGCTGGTCCAGTTCGCCTCCCTGAAAGATCTGGACACCGTGATCACTGACAAGCAACCCGGCCCGGCCCTCGCCGAGGCCCTCGCGGACGCCGGCGTGGAGGTGGTGGTGGCATGATCGTCACCCTCACCGCCAACCCCAGCCTGGACCGCACCGTGGCACTGCCCGGCCCGCTGCTCCGCGGCGAGGTCCAGCGCGCCGTGTCCGTCCGGCAGGAGTCCGGCGGCAAGGGCGTCAACGTCTCCCGCGCCCTCGTGGCCTCCGGCCTCAAAACCGTCGCGGTGCTCCCCGGCGCCGAAGCGGACCCGGTGCTCGCCGGGCTCCGGGAGAACGAGGTGCCGTTCGCGGCGCTGCCCATCGGCGAACCGCTGCGCAGCAACGTGGCGCTCACCGAACCGGGCGGCATCACCACCAAGATCAACGAACCCGGCCCGGCGCTGAGCGGCGAGCAGCAGGAGGCCCTGATCGGCCTGCTGCTGGACTCCGCCCGCGGCGCCGGCTGGGTCGTGCTGGCCGGCTCCCTGCCGCCCGGGGTCCCGGCCGACTTCTATGCCACCGTCACCCGGCGGCTGCGTTCGGCGCACGACGGCGCCGAGGCACCCCTCATTGCCGTCGACTCTTCCGGCGAACCGCTCGCCGCTGCGATCTCCGGCGATGCACTGGGGAAACCGGACCTGATCAAGCCCAACGCCGAGGAACTGGCGGAACTGGCGGCCGCGGCGGGATTCCCCACCGACCGCTCCGCCGAGGAACTGGAGGCCGACCCGGCCGCCGCCGCGGCGGCAGCGGCCGCCGTCGTCCGGTCCGGGGTGGGCGCCGTCCTCGCCACCCTCGGCTCCAAGGGCGCGGTCCTCGTCACGGCCGACGGCGCGTGGCTGGCCACGCACCCGCCGGTCAAAGCCGTCAGCACGGTCGGCGCCGGGGATTCCTCGCTCGCCGGCTACCTGCTCGCTTCAAGCCAGGGCGCCGCCCCGGTCGATTGTCTGCGCCAGGCGGTGGCCCACGGGGCCGCCGCTGCCTCCCTGCCCGGCTCCACCGTCCCGGCAGTGCACCAAACAACCCCCGCAGCCGTAACCATCACGGCCCTGAAGAAGGATTGACAGTGACCCAGCTCATTACCACCGAACTGGTCGAGCTCGACCAGAATCTGGGCAATACGCCCGAGGACGTGATCCGGCACCTCGCGGGCCGGGTTGCCGCCAACGGACGCGCCACCGAAGTCGAAGGGCTCTTCACCGACGCCTTCGCCCGGGAATCCAAAACCGCCACCGGCGTCCCCGGCGGCATCGCGATCCCGCACTGCCGTTCGACCGCGGTGACCGAAGCAACGCTGGCGATGGCGCGGCTGTCCCAGCCCGTGGACTTCGGCGCCAAGGACGGCCCGGCAGACCTGATCTTCTTCATCGCCGCCCCGGAAGGCGCGGACCAGGATCACCTCAAGCTGCTGTCCAAGCTGGCCCGGTCCCTGATCAAGAAGGACTTCACCGGCGCGCTGCGTTCCGCCGGCACGCAGGCAGAGGTTGTGGAACTGGTCGAGGGCGCCCTCGCGGACAAGCCGGCCAGCCACGCCGCCGCCCCCGCCGCGACGGCGGGAGCACCGACGGCGGATGCCACGGCGGCGGGAACCGCCTCCGCCGGCGCCGCTCCGGCCGCCGAGGCACCGCGTGCGAAGCGGCTTGTCGCCGTCACGGCCTGCCCCACCGGCATCGCCCACACCTACATGGCCGCGGACTCGCTCGTCGCGGCCGCCAAGGACGTGGGCGTGGACCTCCAGGTCGAAACCCAGGGCTCCTCCGGAGCCAAGGCCCTGGATCCGGCCGTGATCGCCGCCGCCGACGCCGTGATCTTCGCCGTCGACGTCGACGTCCGCGGCAAGGAGCGCTTCGCCGGCAAGCCCGTCATCAACGCCCCGGTCAAGCGCGGCATCGACGAGCCGGACAAGATGGTCCAGGAAGCCCTGGCCGCGGCGGACAATCCCAACGCCCGGCGAGTGCCGCACTTCGGCGCCGAGGAGCAGGCCCAGCAGGAGGCCGAGGAAAAGGGCGAGCACATCGGCCAGAAGCTGAAGAAGGCCCTGCTGACCGGCGTCAGCTACATGATCCCGTTCGTCGCGGGCGGCGGCCTGCTGATCGCCCTGGGCTTCCTCATGGGCGGCTACCTGATCACGAATTTCGCCGACGACATCGTGGTCAAGAACAGCCTCTTCAACCTCCCCACCGAGTACCCGGACAACGCATGGGGACCGCTGGGCGCCTACCTCGGGGCAGTGCTGTTCAAGATCGGCGCGCTCTCGCTGGGCTTCCTGGTCCCGGCCCTGGCCGGCTACATCGCCTACGCCATCGCCGACCGGCCCGGCATCGCCCCGGGCTTCGTCGCCGGTGCGGTGGCAGGGTTCATGGGCGCCGGGTTCCTCGGCGGCATCGTCGGCGGCCTGCTCGCCGGGTACATCGCCCTCGTGATCGGTCGCCTGCAGGTGGCCCGCTGGCTGCGCGGCCTGATGCCCGTCGTGATCATTCCGCTGCTGGCCTCCATCGTCGCCTCCGGCCTGATGTTCCTGATCCTGGGCGGTCCGATCGTGGCCATCACCAACGGCCTGAACACCTGGCTGTCCGGCCTGACCGGCGCGGGCGCCATCGCCCTCGGCGTCATCCTGGGCCTCATGATGTGCTTCGACCTCGGCGGACCCGTGAACAAGGTCGCCTACTCGTTCGCCGTCGCCGGCCTCGGCGCCGCCTCGCTCGACAACCAGGCGCCGTGGCAGATCATGGCCGCGGTAATGGCGTCCGGCATGGTGCCTCCGCTGGCAATGGCCCTCGCCTCCACCGTGCTGAACAAGAAGCTCTTCAGCCTCGCCGAGCAGGAAAACGGCAAGGCGGCCTGGCTGCTCGGGGCTTCCTTCATCTCAGAAGGCGCCATTCCGTTCGCCGCTGCCGACCCGCTGCGCGTCATCCCCGCCAGCATGGTGGGCGGCGCTGTCACCGGCGCCATCTCGATGGCCGCGGGCGTCGGTTCCAAGGCCCCGCACGGCGGGATCTTCGTCTTCTTCGCGATCGACAACTTCCTGATGTTCGTCGTCTCCATCGCCGTCGGCACCGTCGTCACCGCCCTTTCCGTGATCGCCCTCAAGCGCTGGGCAGTCAAGAAGAGCGTTGATACGGTGGAACCGGTTCCCGCCACCGTCTGAGCCGGTCCGCAACAGACCACCCAAGCTGAACACCCACGCAGAACCCAAGGAGTAAAAATGACCGAACGCAACGCCACCATTGCCAGCCGTGTAGGGCTGCATGCCCGCCCGGCAGCCATCTTCGCCGAGGCAGCTGGCGAGTTCGATCTGGAGATCACCATCGCCCGGCTCGGCGAACCGGAAGACGAGGCCATGGACGCTGCCAGCATCCTTTCGCTGATGAGCCTGGGGGCTTCGCACGGCGAGGTTGTGGTGCTGCGCGCCGAGGGCGACGGCGCCGACGCTGCGCTCGAGCGCCTGGTCCAGATTCTCGAGACGGACCACGACGCCGAATAACGGCTTTACGCACGACGGCCCGGCGCCCCCACGGGGGTGCCGGGCCCTCGTCGTTCTGCGGGTGCCGGGCCGCTTTACTTGGCGGGCAGCGCCGAGGGGCTGCCCGGCTCAGGCGGAGACCGTGTGGGCGTCCCGGACGGCGGGTGGCGTCTGGCCCTGCAGCACCCAGCGGTTCCCGTCCGGGTCGCTGAAGTGGGCGAACTGCACGCCGCCGAGGTCCTGGATCTCGCTGATGTCTGCCCCGCGCCCCAGCAGGTCGCGGCGGAGCGCCGCCAGGTCCGGAACGACCAGTTGCAGCCCCTCCAGGCTGCCCGGCCGCATCCCGGTCATGCCGGTGCCGATCACAATCGAGGCGGCGGATCCCGGCGGCGTCAACTGAACGACGCGCATCCCGGGGATGTGTTCGACGTCGTGGTCCAGGACGAAGCCCAGCGTCCGGGTGTAGAAAACCTTGGATTGGTCCACGTCGGATACCGGGACTTGGACAACTTCGAGCCGCATCTCCATGCCCCCAGACTAGCCGGGAGGGTGCTTGTCTTGGCCTCGGGGCATGGATAGTTTGGGAACCGTGGCTGCCGAACCGGCTGGCCGCGCCCACCGACGAAGGGAACCGGGAACCATGCCCACGAAAAAAGGTGCGCCACAGGGTTCCGAGAACCCCAGCATCAAGGACCCGGAACTGTACGAGTCGCTGCTCGAAGACGGCGCCTCCAAGCAGAAGGCTGCCCGGATCTCCAACGCCGCGGCCAGTAGGGGCCGTTCGGCGGTGGGTCGAAAGGGCGGAAAGTCCGGCGACTACGAGGACTGGACGGTGCCCCAGCTCAGGGAGCGCGCCAAGGAGATCGGCCTTACCGGCTACTCGAAGCAGAAGAAAAGCGAACTGATCTCCGCGCTCCGGAACTCGTAGCCGATGCCGACGGTGGCGCGGGCTTGCGCCGCGGCCTCAGGCGCCCTTGCGCGCCGCCGCCCTGCCGCCCCCGGCCGCAGCAGTCTTGGCGCCGGCGCTCTTGGCCGCAGCAGTCTTGGCGGCGGTGGTCTTGGCCCCTGCAGTTTTGGCGGCGGTCGTCTTGGCCGCGGGCTTGGAGGCCTCCTTGGACGCGGCACTCTTGGCCGTCGTGCTCTTCCTGGCGCCGCTGGTCTTGGCGGCGGACTTCCCGGAGCCGGCGGAGGACGCCTTGGCTGCGGACCCGGCCTCGGCCTTCGGAGCCGCCTTGGCCCGGCTGGTGGTGGACTTCGCCGGAGCCGCCTTGCCGGTTTCGCCGGTCTCCCCGTTACCGTCCGCGCCGCCGGCCGCCCCCCGCTTGCGCTCGATGCTGCGCTTGAGGGCATCCATCAGGTCGATCACCTCGCCGCTTCCGGCCTCGGCCGCCGGTGCACCGAACGTCTCTTCGGTGTCCAGCGCCTCGCCCTGTTCGATCTTGGCGTCGATCAGCTGCCGCAGCTGGACCTGGTAGTCATCGGTGAACTGGTCCGGTTCGAAGTCGGCCGCCATCGAATCCACCAGGGCCGCGGACATCTCCCGTTCCTGGGCCGAGATCCGCACGCTGGTCTCGAGCGCCGGGAAGGCCGCCTCGCGCACCTCGTCGGCCCACAGCAGGCCCTGCAGCACCAGGACGTCGCCGCGGACCCGCAGCGCCCCCAGCCGGCTCTTTTCCCGCAGCGCGAATTGCACGACGGCGACCCGGTCGGTGTCCTCCAGCGCCCGGCGCAGCAGCACGTAGGCCTTCGGGGACTTGGCGTCGGGTTCGAGGTAGTAGCTCTTCTCGAACATCATCGGGTCCAGCTGTTCGGCGGGAACAAACTGCACGACTTCGATCTCGTGGCTGTTCTCCGCGGGAATCGACTTCAGTTCCTCCCGGCTGAGCACCACCGTGCGGCCGTCCTCCTCGAAGGCCTTGTCGATGTCCTCATAGTCGATGATCTTGCTGCAGACCTCGCACCGGCGCTGGTAGCGGATCCTGCCGCCGTCGGCGTTATGGACCTGATGCAGGCTGATGTCGTGGTCCTCGGTCGCGCTGTAGACCTTGACCGGAACGTTGACCAGGCCGAACGCGATCGCGCCTTTCCAGATGGCTCTCATGGCTCAAGTGAACACCAGAGCCGAACGGAGGTGAAGTCTTTTGGCTGACAGCAAGGAACGCGTCCGCGTCGACGGCCGGGAACTGGTGCTGACCAACCTGGACAAGGTCATGTACCCGGAGACCGGGACCACCAAGGCCGACGTCCTGGCCTACTACGCCGCCGTGGCGCCCGTGCTGATCGCGGCGGCAGCCAACCGGCCGGCCACCCGCAAACGCTGGGTCCACGGCGTCGGGACGGCCGGGGCGCCAGGTGAGATGTTCTTCCAGAAGAACCTGGACCACTCGACGCCGGGCTGGGTGCCCCGTGCCGCCATCACGCACAAACAGCGCACCATCCAGTACCCGCTGGTCAACGACGCCGCCACCCTCACCTGGCTGGCCCAGATCGCCGCGCTGGAGATCCATGTGCCGCAGTGGCGCGTGGACCCGCACGGCAACGCGCTGCCGCCGGACCGCCTGGTGCTCGACCTCGACCCCGGCGAGGGCGCCGGCCTGGCCGAATGCGTGGAAGTCGCCAAGCTGGCCCGCGGCATCCTGCAGGACGTCGGCCTGGAGCCCGTGCCGGTCACCAGCGGCAGCAAAGGCATCCACCTCTACGCCGCGCTGGATGGGACGCAGAGCTCGGACCAGGTCTCGGAGTTCGCGCACGAACTGGCCCGGGCCCTGGAGGCCGACCACCCGGAGCTAGCGGTCAGCGACATGAAGAAGACCCTGCGCACGGGCAAGGTGCTGGTGGACTGGAGCCAGAACAACGCGGCAAAGACCACCATCGTGCCCTATTCGCTGCGCGGCAGGCTCCGGCCCACCGTCGCGGCGCCGCGCACCTGGCGTGAACTCGGCTCCGCCTCCCTGCACCAGCTCGATTACCGGGAGGTGATGAAGCGGGTGAAAGCCGGCAAGGATCCGTTTGCGGCCATTTCCGGCGGCGCTGACGGCGCGGCGCCGGCCGGCCGGGGTTCCGGTTCCGGTGGGTCGGCCGGGGGCTCCGGCGACGGCGGCCACGGCGACCCGCGGCTGGAGAAGTACCGCACCATGCGGGACCAGGGCGCCACACCGGAACCCTTCACGGCGGAGCAGCACCAAAGCCGGAACGACGCCGGCACGCTGCAGGAAAGCTTCGTGATCCAGGAACACCACGCCAGCCGGTTGCATTACGACTTCCGGCTCGAACGCGACGGCGTGCTCGTGTCCTGGGCCCTGCCCAAGGGGGTTCCCACCAGCAAAGCCAAGAACCACCTCGCCGTCCAGACTGAAGACCACCCGATGGACTATGCCGACTTCGAGGGCACGATCCCCAAGGGGCAGTATGGCGCGGGCACCGTCAGCATCTGGGACCGCGGGCACTACGAGTGCGAAAAGTGGATCGCCGGCAAGGAGGTCATTGCTACCCTCACCGGCGGCAAGGACGGCGGGCTGGGCGGCACCCGCCGGTTTGCCCTGATCCACACCGGGCGCGCCGATGACCAGTGGCTGATCCACCTCATGGACCCGCCCGCCGGTCAGGCGGCGGCGGAGCCCGCGGCGTCCTCCGCGGCGCGCACCGGTCCGTCGCCGCGCGGGAAGGCTTCCCGGTCCGGCGCGGCATCCTCCCCCGCGCCGGCCCCCGACCCGGCGGACCTGTCGCCGATGCTGGCCAGTGCCGGCACCCGGGCGGACCTGGCGGACAAGGACTGGCAGTTCGAACTCAAATGGGACGGAGTCCGCGCCCTGGTCCTCGGTGACGAAAAGCGGATCCGGCTGATCAGCCGCAACAGCAACGATATGTCCGCCAGCTACCCCGAGCTCACGGACCGGGCCTGCTGGCCGCCGCAGGACTTCGCCGCCGACGGCGAGATCATCGCCACCGGCCCCTCCGGGCGCCCCGATTTCGGCCTGCTGCAGGGACGCATGAAACTCAGCAAGGCCGCCGACGTCGCCAAGGCGCAGGCAGCCACCCCGGTGCGCCTGATGCTCTTCGACCTGCTCACCGAGGGCGGCGAGGACCTCCGCCGCCGCCCGCTCAGTGAACGGCGGACGCGCCTGGAGGGTTTCCTCGCCGGGCTGCCCGCCGGCCCGTGCCCGCTGGGACTCTCCGAGGTGATCGACGCCGACGTCGGCCACCTGCTGGAAAGCGCGGAGGAACTGGGCCTGGAGGGGATCATGGCCAAGCGCAGCGACGGGCGCTACGTCGGGCAACGGAGCAGGTCGTGGCTGAAGCTGAAGTTCGAGAAGACCCAGGAAGTCGTGGTCGGCGGCTGGCGGCCCGGCAACGGCGGACGGCGGGATTCGGTCGGTTCGCTGTTGCTGGGCATACCGGACGGGGCCAAGCTGCGCTACGTGGGCCGGGTGGGCAGCGGTTTCAGCAGCCGGGAACTCCAGGAACTGAGGCAGCGGCTGGACGCACTGCCGCGCAAGACGTCCCCGTTCACCGACGTCCCGGCCGAGGACGCCGCCGACGCACGGTGGGTCTCGGCCCGGCTGGTGGGCGAGGTGACGTTCGGGGAATGGACCGGCAGCGGCAAGCTCCGCCACCCGGTCTGGCGCGGCTGGCGCCTGGACAAGGCGCCAGCCGACGTCGTCGTCGAATAACCCGGGCTCCCGGTGCACGGGGCACCGCGCCGGAGATCCTAGTCGTGGTGCGGGATCTGGGGGCGGCTTTGCCGGTGCGTCGCCGCGTCCGCCACCTGCTGCGCCTGCTGCCCGCGGACCACATCGCGGTCCTTCGGATGGCGGTGTTTCCCGCTGCCGTCCGGCCACTCATGGCCGTCGGCGGGCGACGGGGGCGGAGGGCGCTTGCCCTCGGGGCCGGGGACCTCGTCCATGGACGCCGCGAGGTGGCTGGCGACCTCCGGGGCGATGTCGTCCTTGGAATGATGATCGGCCATGACTCTTCCTTTCTGCGATGAACCAAATCTGCGATGAAATGAAGCGTCCCCCCATGGTAGGTCCGACCCGGTGAGATGTCTCTAGGCTGGGGGGCATGGACTACACCCTCCGCCGGGCGACCGCCGACGACGCCGCCGCCCTGGTCCGCATGCACACCGCGGTCCATGAGGAGTGCTACGCCGGGCTCCTCTCGCCGTCGTTCTTTGCCGCCCGGCGCGCCAGCCTCGCCGAGCGGACCGAGCGGCGCCGCCCCTACCTCCGGGAGGCCACCGACCCCCGGATCATCGCCGTGGACGAGGGCGGGGAGATCGTGGGATTCGCCGACGCCGGCCCCGGGCGGGATGCGGACCGGCCGCAGGAGCGGGAGTTGTTCTCGCTGTACACCCTGCGCCGCACGTACGGCAGCGGGCTCGGCGCCGCGCTGCTCGAGGCGGCCCTCGGCGACTCGCCCGCCTACCTGTGGGTGCTCGAAGACAACCCGCGGGCCAGGGCGTTCTACGCCAGACACGGGTTCGTACCCGACGGGGTCCGGAAACTGCTGCCGGCCGAGTGGGAGGAACTGCCCGAAATCCGCCTGGTCCGGACTGCCGCCGAGGGCCTCCGGGAGGGCCTCCGGCAGGGCTAAACCGGGCCTGAAACGGGGGCACAAAGGCTCCAAACGGGCCGACGGCGAAAAAAGTTTCCAAAAAGATAAGCGAACTGCCTACTTTCCAAGAACCACGCGGATATATCGCGGGTGCCCGCGGCCCGATCCAGGCCCTTCGGACGCCGAAATCGGCTGATCATACGGCACCGGAATCGGAAAAGCCATGGAAGTCGCGTAAAATTGAAGGCCTGCCCGGAGCGGGGCAGCTACAAGTCGCAAGCAAATGACCTCCCCAGGAGTGCACCAAATGCCCAATGACCGAAGCACGACCGACTCTTCAGCAGGCGTTCTGAACGCCAGCGGAACCAACCAGGGCGCCCCCAAGGGCGCCAAGAAACCAAAGCTTCGCCGCCGTCGACTCCGCGAGTCCGACGTCAACGTCGTCGACCAGCCGATGCTCAAGAAGGCGCTGAACGGCACCATCGTGGGTAACACCATGGAGTGGTACGACGTCGGCGTGTTCGGCTACCTGATCACCACCATGGGCCCGGTCTTCCTGCCCGAGGCGGACAAGACGGTCCAGACCCTCTTCCTGCTCGGCACCTTTGCCGCCACCTTCATCGCCCGCCCCCTCGGCGGCGTGGTGTTCGGCTGGCTCGGCGACAAGATCGGCCGGCAGAAGGTCCTGGCCGCGACCCTGATGATCATGGCCGCCAGCACCTTCGCCGTCGGCCTGCTGCCCGGCTACGCCCAGATCGGCATCTGGGCAGCCGTCCTGCTGGTTCTGTTCAAGGTCATCCAGGGCTTCTCCACCGGTGGCGAGTACGCCGGCGCCACGACCTTCGTCAGCGAATATGCGCCGGACAAGCGGCGCGGTTTCTTCGCGAGCTTCCTGGACATGGGCAGCTACCTCGGCTTCGCGGCCGGCGCAGCCCTCGTCTCCGGGCTGCAGCTGACGCTCGGCCAGGACACCATGGAGGACTGGGGCTGGCGCATCCCGTTCCTGGTGGCCGGTCCGCTGGGCCTGATCGCCGTGTACTTCCGGAGCAAGATCGAGGAATCCCCCCAGTTCCAGGCCACCCTGGACGCCCAGGAAAACCTTGCCAAGGATGCCAGCGCCGCCGACCCGGCCGCCTCCAAGGGGCCGGTGGGCATTGTGAAGGCCTACTGGCGCTCGATCATCGTCGCCATGATCCTGGTGGCCGCGGCCAACACCGCAGGCTACGCCCTGACGTCCTACATGCCGACCTACCTGACCGAGTCCAAGGGCTACGACGAGCTGCACGGTACCCTGCTGACCATCCCCGTGCTGGTCATCATGAGCCTGTGCATCCCGCTGACCGGTAAGCTGTCCGACCGGATCGGGCGCCGCCCGGTGCTCTGGATCGGTGCCGTGAGCACCGTGGTCCTGGCCACCCCGGCGTTCCTGCTGATCGGCGTCGGCGAGATCTGGTCCACGCTGCTGGGCCTCGGCATGATCGCCTTCCCGGTGACGTTCTACGTGGCCAACCTGGCGTCGGCGCTGCCGGCCCAGTTCCCGACGGCCAGCCGCTACGGCGCCATGGGTATCGCGTACAACTTCTCCGTTGCCATCTTCGGCGGCACCACCCCGTTCATCGTCGCGGCACTGATCTCGGCCACCGGCAACGACATGATGCCGGCCTACTACCTGATGGCCACCTCGGCTATCGGCGCGGTCGCCATCTACTTCCTCAAGGAATCCGCCCAGATGCCGCTGCCCGGCTCCATGCCGAGCGTGGACACCGAGGACGAGGCCCGCGAGCTGGTCGCGACGCAGGATGAGAACCCGCTGATCGACCTCGAGCACATGGACATGCCGCTCACCGCCGCCGGTTCGAACGACGGCGAGGCCGGCAGGGTCCCGACCCCGGCCTAACCAGCCCGTCCCGGCAGTCCGGGGCCGTCCACCGGACGGCGCCGCCTGCCGGGCGCCGCAGCCAGCGCCCCGCCCGTAGAGGCCTGTCCCGCGCGCTTTCCATTGGGGGAAGCACTCGGGGCAGGCCTCTGGCGCGCCGCGGGCCGTCCCTCCCCTTTCCCCGCCATCCCAGGAGGACCCGCATGCAGTCGCTGCTCCCGCATCTGCGCGTGCTGCACCGCCTCGGCCCGGCGGACCGGGACCGGGTCTCCGCGCTGCGCGTCGCCGTGAGCGTCGCGGTTCCCTCCCTGTGCCTGCTCGCAGCCGGGCACCCAGAACTCATCATCTACGCCGTGTTCGGCGCCCTTACCGGCATGTACGGCCGCTCCGAACCGCACCAGCTCCGGCTTCGGCACCAGCTCCAGGCAGCGCTGGTCCTGGTCGGCGGACTGGGCGTCGGCGTCCTGCTGTCCGTGACCGGCCTGCACTCCTGGTGGCTGGTGGCCGTGGAATCGGTCCTGGCCGCCGCGGGGTCCTTGTACGCGGACCGGGTCGGGCTCAAACCCAACGGTCCCTTCTTCGGCATCCTGGCCCTCGGCGCCTGCGCCTCGATCCCGACCCCCGCGCCCTGGCCCGTGCCGCTGCTGGTTGGTGCCGCGTCCGCCGCCTTCTCGATCGCTGTCGGCTTCGGCGGCTGGATCCGGGGCCGGGCCTGGGAACCGGGCGCGAACCGCGGGATGCCGCCGCTGCGGGGACTGCGCCGCCGTGCGGCCGGGCTGCACGCGGCGCGTTACCTGGCGGCAGTGGCGGCGGCCGGCAGCATCGGCGTCGTCAGCGGTTCCGGACACCCGCACTGGGCGATGGCCGCGGCAGCGGTGCCGCTGGCCGGCGCCGACCTGCCCAGCAGCGTCTACCGCGGGCTGCACCGGATTGTCGGCACCCTGCTGGGCCTCGGTGTCGTGGCGGCGGTGCTGCTCCCCTGGGCCTGGTCACCGCTTCGGATCTTCCCCGGGCACGGGACCGCGGTCCTGGCCGTGCTGGTGATTGTCCTGCAGTTCACCACCGAGCTGTTCATGGCCCGGCACTACGGGCTCGCCATGGTGTCCTTCACACCGGTCATCCTGCTGATGACCCAGTTGGCTTTCCCGGCCGACCCGCACCTGCTGGTGGCCGAACGCGCCATCGAAACCCTGGTCGGCGCCTGTGTCGGCATCGCCGTCGTCGTCTTGGTCCGGCAACGCGGACAAGCGGCTTAGCCCGCGGGGGCCTGCTTCGCCCGCCGGGGCGGGCCGGCGACGAGCCTGGCGGGCAGCACCCGCGTCGCCGCCGTGAGCAGCTTGTAGCGCCGGCTCGGGATGGACACGGCTTTGCCTTTGGCGTTGTCGGCCAGTCCCTCGCGGACGACCTGCCCGGCCTGCAGCCACATCCAGCGGGGCGCGACTGACTTGTCCATGCCCATGCGGTCGTGGAATTCGGTGTGGGTGAAGCCGGGACAGACGGCCGTGACCTTCACCCCGCGGGCGGCATAGGCGAGGTTGGCCCAGCGGCTGAAGCTCAGCAGCCAGGCCTTGGCGGCGGAATACGTGCCGCGGGGCAGGAAGGCCGCCACGGACGCCACATTGATGATCCGGCCCGACTGCCGGGCGAGCATGCCCTGCAGCGCCGCGTGGGTCAGCTCCAGCGCCGTCTCCACGTGCAGCTTCAGGTGCCGTTTCTCGTCGGCCACGGTGTTGTCCGCGAACTCGTGCAGCAGCCCGATGCCCGCGTTGTTGACCAGAAGGTCGACCGGACGCGCCGGGTCCTGCAACCGATCGACGACGGCGGCCACGCCGGCGTCGTCAGCCAGGTCGGCGGCAAGGGTCTCCGCGTGGATGCCGTAGCGGTTTTCCAGCTCCGCCGCGCAGGCGCGCAGGCGGGCCCCGTCGCGGGCCACCAGGATGAGGTCGTGGCCCTCCCGGGCGAGCTGCCGGGCGAACTCCGCACCGAGGCCGGCGGTGGCGCCGGTGATCAGGGCGGTTCCGGCCGGAGAGGGGTGCTGTGCGTCCGCTGTGTTCATAGCCACAGCCTAGCGGCGCCGGTCCCAGAGGTCAGGCGAGGGCGGGCCCGGAAGCCAGTTCGCCATCCGAGGGCCCCTCGTGGGCGGCGGCAAGGTCCACGGCTGCCGGCGCGGCGCCAGGGAGGTCCCCGGCTGCATCGGGAGCACCGGAGTCCGCGGCGCGGTAGCGCTGCTGCAGTTCCTCGGCGGCGAGCTCGTACCAGGTGTGCGCGCCGAAGGACGGCTGGGGGTTGTCGAGGTGGCGGTACAGCGCGTCCGCCAGCTCTCCGAGCGCCGAGTCGGACAGTGCCCGGACGGTGGCTACCGGGTCGAGGGACCCTTCGAAGTAGGCGGACAGTTCCAGCCCATCAATCAGGTCCGGGCCGGCAGCCGGCGCCTGGCCCTCCGGGGCATCGTTCAGCGGTTCGCCGTCGTCGGGCAGCAGCCGGCCCTTAGCGCCGGGGACCATGCCGTCCAGGTCGGCCAGGACCTCGCCGTCGGATCCGACATGGAGCAGGCAGAGGGGCAGGTCCGCCGGTTCCCGGAGGATCAGCTGGTATCCCTCGGCGCGGAAGGACGCGTCGCCGGTCGGGCAGGGGACCGCGTCCGCTTCCTGGCCGCCCGCGAGTTGCCGCAGGCAGAGCAGGATCTCGGGGTCGAGGTGGGAGGCGCCGTGCAGGTCGATGCAGACGTCGGAGCCGGCGGAAAGGCGGCTGGCACGGCGCATGATGTGCAGCAGGGCGGGGTAGTTTGCCTGAGTCAGGCATCCTGAAACTTCGAGGATTACGTGTCCGGGATCGATGTCAACACGGACAAGCACACGCAGTTTGTGGTTCACGGGGTTCTCCAAATGACACGTCCTTGAGCCAACTGCATAACTCAAGCTAAACCATACGAGGTTGTAGCCCCGCCCACAAGCGGCTAGGCGCCGGCCGGCGCCTGTTCCGGCCAGTCGACGCACTGGTTGTAGGCGTCGTGCTTCCGCAGGTAGCGGTAGATGTAGGGGCAGTGCGGGATGATCCGCTTGCCGGCGGCCACCACGTCATCGAGGGCGAAGTGGGCGAGGACCCCGGCCAGCCCCCGCCCGGCGAACTGCTCGGCGGTTTCGGTGTGGATGAAGTCCACGTGGCCCGGCCTGTCGATGTAGCGGACCTGGACCGCGAGGGCCCCGCCGACCCGCAGCTCGTAGCGGTGCAGGGCGTCGTTGCGGACGGTGGTGACGTCCGGGCTGAACGTGTCTTCCGTGGCTGCCGCTTCCTCCGTCATGGTTCGAGATTGGCACGTATCGGCGGACGTGGCAACGGCGGTCCGGATCCCGCAGCGCTTCCCCGGCCGGGCTCCCGTGCCGGCACCCGGCCCAGCAGCAGCACCGCAAGCGCGAAGCACGCCGCACCGCCGCCGAGCAGGCCCGGCGTAAGCCCGTTAAGCGCCGCGTCGCCGACCGGGAGGAAGACGACGACGGCGGCTGTCACCACCGCGGCGGCGGGCCGCGGCCGCGGGTTTCCCGAAACGGTCGGACGCTCCTCGAGCCTTCCGAACAGCGCCAGCACCGGCGCCAGCAGGGCCAGCACGCCGAGCAGCACGAGCGGCCGGCCCCACCACCATGCCGCGGTTCCGCCGGCGGGCTGGGGCAGGTCGGTCAGCAGCAGGAGCCCGGACATGGCGGCCAGCAGCGGCAGGTGCCACAGGTACACCGTCATGGAACGCCGACCCGCGAAGAACAGCAGCCTGCGGATCGGACCCAGCGCGGCGACCCGGATCAGCAGGGGCCTGGACAGTTGCAGCGCCGCCGCCTGTGAGACGGCCAACAGGAAGAGGGTGAGGTTGGGCGGGTTGAGGTTGACCAGCATGTTGCCGGAGTAGAGCCGCAGCACCACCAGGGCGCCGAGCACGAGGTTGCTGGCCGCCACGACGGCGAGCAACCCTGCGGGGCCCGGGGTCCGGGGCACGCCGTCGGCCAGCACGAAGCCGAGCTGTTGGACGGCGCACCACAGGAACACCATGTTGGCGTACGCCAGTGCGGGGAGGGCACCGCGGAGGCAATCGACGGCCACCACCAGGCACACCAGGCCCGCCAGCGTCAGCCAGGGGGCCCGGTCGTGCAGCGCGGCGAGCCATGGCAGGTTCAACTGCGCCGCCAGGTAGGCGGCCAGGAACCAGAGCGGCATCCCGGCGCCGCTGGCCAGCAACTGGACCACCTGGGGGTCCACGCCGGCTAGCCGTGCCGCCCAGAGCCCGGTAAACATGATGGCCAGCAGTACCGCCGACGGGCGGACCAGGCGGAGCAGCCTGCCCTGCGCGAATTCAAGGGCGCTGCCGCCCCGGGACCGCAGTCGCCGCCAGGAGTGCAGGCCGGTCACTCCGCCGGCGACGAAGAACAGCGGCATGACCTGCAGCACCCAGACCACCGGTTCGAACCAGCGCTGGTTGCCGAGCGTGTTCTCCGAGGTGACGGTTCCGTCCGAGTGGAGCACCGGGCTCACCATCATGGTGTGCCCGACGACGACGAGCGCGAGGCAGAACAACCTCGCCAGGTCGATGGCGCGGTCCCGCGCCGGCTCGGCCGCCGGCGCGCCTTCCCCGGACTGCTGCATGGCACTCCTTACCGCGGCGGCAGGGCCAGCGGGCCGCCGTCCCTCCATTGTCGGCCGCGGCGCGGGGAACGCAAGAGGCCGGGACCCGAGGGTCCCGGCCTCTTGCAGCCGCGCTTGCCGGTATCCGGACGGGTCCGGTACGGCGGGCGGCTATGCGAGGGAGAGGAAGAGCTTTTCCAGTTCGGCCCGGTCCAGGCTCGGGTCCTCCTGCTGCATGCACTGCTGCAGGCCGGTGGCGATGATGGAGAATCCGGCCTTATCCAGGGCGCTGGAGACGGCGGCAAGCTGCGTCACGACGCTCTTGCAGTCCCGGCCCTCTTCGATCATGCGGGTCACGGCGGCAAGCTGGCCCTGGGCGCGGCGAAGGCGGTTGATGACGGACTTCATGTCCGAGGGATCGAGTTCCATGGGTGTCCTCCCGGAAGTAGATGGATTCCCCTCTATGATATACCCCCCTTGGTATCGGCGCACGACGGCGTCGCGCGGTTCAGCGAAACCGGCCGGGTAGGGCATAAAGGACCTAGCGCCGCCGGCGGGCTGCGGCGTATTTCTGGGGTGTGAATGCGGCCAGCTTCGTCAACCCGGCGATGGCCCGCAAAGGCGCCACAAGCGCCGGCACGGGCCCTTGGCAGCGCTACGTCGCCCTGGGGGATTCATTCACCGCCGGCCTCGGCGACCCCGAACCCCTCAGCCCCGGCGGGATGCGGGGATGGGCAGACCGGATCGCCGAGGAGTTCGGCACCGCCCGCGCCGACTTCTCCTACGCCAACCTCGCCGTCAACGGCTTGGTCCTGCAACAGATCGTGGACCGGCAGCTCGGACCGGCCATCGCCTTCAAGCCTGACCTCGTCACCCTGTCCGCAGGAGGCAACGACCTCGTCTTCCACCGGCGCGACCCGGACCGGCTGGCCGCGGCCCTGGACGACGCCGTCGCCGCGCTCTCCGCCACCGGCGCCACCGTTGTGCTGTTCACCGGTCCGGACTGGGGCGACACCCCCGTCTTCGGCCATATCCGCGGCAAGGTGGCCGTCTTCAACGAAAACATCCGCACCATCGCCGCCCGGCACCACGGGGTCATCGCAGACTTGTGGACGCTGCGGCAACTGAGCGACTCGCGGATGTGGGACCCGGACCGACTGCACTTCTCCCCGCTCGGCCACCACACGATCGCCGCCATGGTGCTCGACGCCCTGCAGGTGCCGCACGGCCTGGTCCCCTTGCATCCCAAGCCGCTGCCCGCGGTGAACTGGCGCGAGACCCGGGCCAGCGACCTCGCGTGGGCCGCGCATTACCTGCTCCCGTGGGTGGTCCGGCGGATCCGGCCGCGGGACGAGACCGTGCCGCCGGGTCCCAAGCGGCCCGTACCGGGACCGGTCTTCGGCGTGCCCGGCCAGCCGGCGCACCCCTAGTTACCCCGGACCGGTTCGGCTACTCTGCAGGGACCGCCCCGGCCGCCGGCCGGAGACTGACGATCATGAGGAGCGAAGTTGTCTAATCACACCTACAGCATTTCGGAAATTGTCGGAACTTCGAACGAAGGCGTTGACGCAGCCGTCCGCAACGGCATTGCCGAAGCCGCCAAGACGCTGCGGAACCTGGACTGGTTCGAGGTCAAGGAAATCCGCGGACACCTGGAAAACGGCCAGGTAGCCGACTGGCAGGTGACCATCAAGCTCGGTTTCCGTCTGGAACGTTAAGGCACCCTCGGGGTCCAAGACGCCGCCGCATCCCGGCAAATATGGGGATTTTTCAAAGTTCTGCCCGCCCCGAGTGGCATTTTGATAGTAAGCATGATTAGTATTTAGGCAGAAGGATGAAGCGCACCCGGCAACCCGGGTGTCTCCTCAATGAAAGAGAAGGGCCAATAAAATGGGTTTTTTCGCATTTCTGATTCTGGGTCTCATTGCCGGAGCAATTGCTAAGGCTATCCTGCCGGGCCGTCAGGGTGGTGGCTGGATCATCACGCTGGTACTCGGCGTTGTGGGTGCCATCCTCGGTGGCCTCATCGGTGGCGCAATTTTCGGCACCGGACTGCAGGAATTCTTCTCGCTTACGACGTGGCTGCTCGCCATCGGCGGTTCGATCATCGTTCTGCTGATTTACGGCATGATCACCAAGCGCTCGCACCGCTAATACGGTGTGACCGGAAGACCGGTCCCGGGATTCATTCCTGGGGCCGGTTTTTTGGTACCGGGCACCGTTCGACAACGATTTTCCAAGAGATCAGGAGCACTCCATGAAGTCCAAACTTCTTTTCGGCACCGGCCTCGCGGCAGGCTACGTCCTCGGATCCCGTTCGGGGCGTGCCGCCTACGAAAAACTTAAGTCACAGGCTGCCAGTTTCTGGCAGAGCAAGCCGGTCCAGGACAAGGTAGCGGCGGCATCCGAGGCCGTGAAGGAAAAAGCGCCTGAGGTCTCCAGCCAGCTCACCGAGGCCGCCCGCCGCGCGGGCACCGTCATCAGTTCCGCCGTACAGCGCGGCGGCAGCCACTCCTCCGCGGATACTCCGTCCGACGAGAGCGGTTCGGCCATTCCGGCCCACAGCACCCACCCTGGCACCGCCAACCTCGGGACCACCGGCGGCGCCCACGCCGCCACCGTCGACGTCGATTCGGACCCTGCGCTGAACGACGCGACCGGGCGGGACTGGTCGGATGAGGGCGGCGCCACGCCGTCCGGCCCGGCCACCAACGTCGACCCGGACAAGCGCTGACCTGACGGGGCCGGCGCTCAGCCGCCGGCCCCGGCCGCCCCGGCGCCAGCCCCGTCGGGCCCGGCGGCGCTGTCACCAAGCACGGCGGCGGCATCACGCTTCCGCGACGTGAAGACCCGCGTGCCGAGCCCCTGCGCGGCCAGAATCGCCGCCGTCTGCGGCGCCTGCCGACGGCTCGTCTCCAGCAACAGGGCCCCGCCCGGCGCCAGCCAGTCCCGCACTCCGGCGGCCACCCGCCGCTGGAGCGCCAGCCCGTCGGGTCCGCCGTCGAGTGAGACCAGCGGCTCATGCAGGCGCGCCTCCGGCGGCATCATGCCGATCTGCCCCGTCGGCACATAGGGGGCGTTCACCACCACCAGATCCACCCTGCCCCGCAACCGGCCCGGCAGCGGCGCGTAGAGGTCGCCCTCATGGACCGCACCTCCCAGCGGCGCTAAGTTGCGGCGCGCGCAGGCTGCGGCGGCGGGGTCGACGTCGGCCGCATGCAGCTCCAACGGACCGGCGAGCGCCGCAAGCGCCGCGCCCACCGCCCCCGTTCCGCAACAAAGGTCGACGACAACCGGGCGTTCGTGCGCGCGGGAGCGCAACAGCCGCGCGGCCCGCCGGACGAGGTACTCCGTGCGGCGGCGGGGCACGAAGACGCGGCGGTCAATGAGGATGCGGAGACCGCAAAACTCGGCCCAGCCCAGGACCTGCTCCAGCGGCAGCCCGGAGAGACGCTGCCGGACCAGTTCCTCCAGGCCCGCTGTCGTGGCCGCCTCGGCCGCAAGCAGGGCAGCCTCCTCTTCGGCGAAGACACAGCCCGCGGCTCGAAGCCGCCCAATCACATCCGGCTGCCGGTCCTGCATCGGCTCACGCACCCCCTTCAGCGCGGACCGGTCCGCCCCTGCGGACGCCGGGCCCCGGTCCGAGGCCATGCTATCCACGACCGCCTGCGCCCCTGCCACCCCTAACCATGATTTTGCTGGAAAAACCGTGTGCAAGCGCTTACAATTGTGACTTGGCTCTCAGTAGCCTCCCGACCGCATCCACCCTTCGTCGAGGCAACGTCGCTCACCCGGAAGGTCTCCATCGTGTTCACCCGCAGCTCCGTCCTGCCCGGACCGCCCCGTCGGAGGGGCGGCGCAGGACGCCCCAGCACCATCCGCGCCGGCATCGCCCTGGTGGCAGCGCTGGCCGCCACCGCCGCCGGCGTCCTTCCCGCCCAGGCCGCCCCGGACCCCCGCGGGCCCGGCGCCCCGCCGGCGTCGCATTCGCTGCGCGGGCCGGTGACCGACGAGCGGTTCTACTTTGTGATGGCGGACCGCTTCAACAACGGCAGCGCCGCCAACGACGACGGCGGGCTGGGTTCCGACCCGATGGTCTCCGGCTTCGACCCGACGCGGAAGGGTTTCTATAACGGCGGGGACCTCAAGGGCCTGCGGGAGAAGATCGACTACATCCAGGGTCTCGGCACCACCTCGATCTGGCTGACGCCGAGCTTCAAGAACAAGGCCGTCCAGCCGGAGGACCAGTCCGCCGGGTACCACGGCTACTGGGTTACCGACTTCACCCAGATCGATCCGCACCTGGGCACCAACGCGGAGCTGAAGACCCTCATCGATGAGGCGCACTCCCGCGGCATGAAGGTCTACTTCGACATCATCACCAACCACACCGCGGACGTGATCGGCTACGAAGAGGGCGACCGCACGGCGTACAAATCCAAGGACGCCGCCCCGTACCTGACCGCTGCCGGGGAGCCCTTCGATGACCGGGACTACGCCGGCACGGCAACCTTCCCGAAGCTGGATGCGGCCACGTCGTTCCCGTACAAGCCGAAGCTGGCACCCGGGGAGGAGAACCTCAAGGTGCCGGCCTGGCTCAACGACCCGACGCTCTACCACAACCGTGGCGACACCACCTTCGAGGGCGAGAACTCCTCCTACGGCGACTTCTTCGGCCTCGACGACCTGTTCACCGAGCACCCCAGGGTGGTCAACGGCATGATCGACATCTACGAGAAGTGGATCGGCGACTTCGGCGTCGACGGCTTCCGGATCGACACCATGAAGCACGTCAACGACGAGTTCTGGCAGCAGTTCGGCCCCCGGGTCCTCGCCTACGCCAAGGCGCACGGCAAGGACGAGTTCTTCATGTTCGGCGAGGTCTTCGACACCTCCAAGAGCTTCACCTCCCAGTTCACCACCCGCAACAAGATGCAGGCCGTGCTGGACTTCCCGTTCCAGGAGGCGGCGCGGAACTTCGCCTCGCGCGGCCAGGGCGCCAAGGACCTGGAGACATTCTTCGCCGGCGACGACTGGTACACCGACGCCGATTCCAACGTCTACGAGCTCCCCACCTTCCTGGGCAACCACGACATGGGCAGGATCGGCAGCTTCATCACCGCGGACAACCCGGGAGCGGATGATACCGAGCGCGTCGCCCGGGACCGACTGGCCCACGAGCTGATGTACTTCTCCCGCGGCAACCCGGTGGTCTACTACGGCGACGAGCAGGGCTTCACCGGCCCCGGCGGGGACCAGGATGCCCGCCAGACGATGTTTGCCAGCAAGGTCCCGGACTACCTGGACGATGACCTACTGGGCACCGACGCCACGCACGCGGCCGACAACTTCAACACCGCGCACCCGCTGTACCGCGACATCAGCGGACTCGCAGCCCTGACCACCGAGCACCCGGCGCTGCGCAACGGCGCCCACCAGAACCGCTATGCCTCCGACGGCCCGGGCATTTACGCCTTCTCCCGGACCGACGCCAAGGACCAGCGCGAGTACGTGGTCTCGATCAACAACAGCAAGCAGGCGCAGACGGCAGCGGTCCCCACCTACGTGGCCAAGCGCGCCTTCACCCGGATCTACGGTGAGGCGGCCGCCGAGGTCAAGACCGCAGCCGACGGGAAGCTGACGGTCACCGTTCCGCCACTTTCCGCCGTCGTCTACGAGTCCGCCGGCCGCATCCCGCACTCCAAGGCGGCGCCCGCGGTGAGCCTGCAGGCCCCGGTAACGTCCGCCGCGGACAACAGCCGGATCCGGGTGGGAGCCGACGTCGACGGCACCTCGTTCTACGAGGTCACGTTCCAGGCCCGCACGCCGGGCGGCGCCTGGGCCTCGATCGGCACCGATGACACGGCGCCGTACCAGGTCTTCCACGACGTCTCAGCCCTGGCGGCCGGCACCGCGGTGGAGTACCGCGCCGTCGTCCTGGACAACGGGGCGCACACCGCCGTGAGCCAGCCCCGCAGCGGCACCGTCCCGTCCCCGGTCCTCAGCATCGTGGACCCGAAGGAGGGCAGCAGCGTCCGCGGCAAGGTCGAGGTCAGCGCCGTTGCCAGCCCGGACAAGGCCGACTACGTGGTCAGGTTCGAACGCAGCATCGACGGCGGAACGTGGATGAAGTTCGGCGAGGACAGCTCCTCCCCCGCCTACACCGCGGTGGATGACCTGGCGGAGCTGACGGTGCCGGATGGCACCGAGCTGCGGTACCGCGCGGTCCTGAGCGCACCGGGCGCCGCCGACGTCGTCAGCGGTATCCGCACCGTGGTGGCCGGGGACCTCCCCCAGCCGGATTCGGTCACCATTGCGGGCAGCCTGAACTCGGAGATGGGCTGCCCCGGCGACTGGCAGCCGGACTGCGCGGCAGCCTTCCTGAAGCTCGACCCGGCGGACAAGATCTGGCGCCTGACCGTTCCGAACCTGCCGGCCGGGAGCTACGAGTTCAAGGCCGCCATCAACGGCTCCTGGGACGAGAACTACGGCGCGGGGGGTGGCGCCAACGGCAGCAACATCGTCCTGAACCACCCCGGCGGTGCCGTGACCTTCCGCTACGACCACAGCACGCACGTCATGAGCGCCGTCTACGCCTCCCAGCAACCGACGGCCGTGGCCGTGGCCGGCGACCTCGACTCGGAGCTCGGCTGCGCCGGTGACTGGATGCCGGACTGCCCGCAGGCCCAGCTCGCCCTGGACCCGTCGGACCTCGTGTGGAAGCTGAGGGTCCCGGACCTGCCTGCCGGAAGTTACTCCTTCAAGGCCGCGCTCAACCGTTCATGGGCGGAGAACTACGGCGCAGGCGGCGCTCCGGGCGGAGCGAACGTGGCCTACGTGCACGACGGCGGACCGGTCACCTTCCGGTATGACCATGTCACCCACCTGATCAGC
Organism: Arthrobacter sp. Soil763; assembly: GCF_001428365.1. Lineage (GTDB taxonomy): Bacteria > Actinomycetota > Actinomycetes > Actinomycetales > Micrococcaceae > Arthrobacter. The sequence goes on from NZ_LMSH01000001.1 coordinate 389,955, forward strand.
GCCGGCTAACCCGGGGGCCGTCCCTACGGACGAGAAAGGCCGGTATGCACTCCTGGAAACAACGCAGGGTGCATGCCGGCCTTCCGCATAGCTCGGCCCGGGCGGCGCCTCAGCCGACCAGCCGGAGCGGCGGCAGCGGGCGGGCCAGCCTGGCTGCGAGCTTGCGGGCCGCGGCCGCCGTGGGCCGGGCGGCGGGATCCATGGCCGTCATCGCGCTGAGCAGGGAGACCCAGCCGGCGCCCAGACCCGGGGGAATCTCCGGGCTCCGCAGGGTGCGGGCCACGAGCGATTCGACCGGCGTCCCCGGATACGCCTTGACCCCGGTGAGGCACTCCAGCAGCACGAGGCCCAGCGCGTAAATATCGGTGGCGGCGTGGAGCGGCCGGTCGGCGGCCTGCTCGGGGCTCATGTAATGCACGGTCCCGGAGGATTCCCCCGGCTCCGGTGCGGTGCCTGCCGGCGTGGCGATCCCGAAGTCGGCGATACGTACCGAACACCTCCGGAGCGCGCTGAGCAGGATGTTGGCAGGCTTGATGTCCCGGTGAACGAGCCCGCGGGCGTGCACGTGGTCCAGGCCGGACAGCGCGGCGGCGGCCCAGCCGGCCACCTCCTCCGCGGCGGACGCCCCGCCCCGGATCCGCTCGGCCAGGCTGCCGCCGAAGGCGAACTCCTCCACCAGGAACGGCCGGCCCGCCCACTGATCGCCGTCCGGGACTGTGCCGGCGGCGACGAAGCTGACGATTGCCGGGTGGTCGAGACCCGCCAGAACCTCCGCTTCGGCGTGGATCCGCCGGGCGTGCTTCTCGCCGGGGCCTTCGGCGACCTTGATGGCCACGGTCCGGTCCGTGGCGAGGTCCGTGCCGCGGAAGACAGTGGCGGTCGCGCCGCGGCCCAGGAGTTCATGGACCAGGAAGCGCCCCTCGCGAGCCTCCGGCAGGGGCAGGATCCGGGCGTCGAGCCCGGCGGCCGGGCCGGGGGCTGCGGCGGGGGCTTCCAACACCGGGGCGGCGCTCATGAAAGCGAAGCCAGCGCGTTGGAGGTATGGACGACGCCGTCGAGCTGGAAGCCGCAGGAGCAGCGCCATACGGGCGGCAGCTCGAGCGCCCCGTCACCGGCACCGAACGTATGGGCGGACATGGGGTCGAGCGCCGGGGCAGCCCACGTCATCGGGGTGCCGCAATGGCTGGGGGCCTTGCTGGCCGGATTGAGCGGCGGGACTCCGGCCCCTGCTGCCGGGGAGTAGGGCACACCCAGCGGGGCGGCTCCGGCCCCCGGGGTCCCGGTGATCGTCAACAACTCAGTCACGACTCCTCCAAAGCAAACGAATAACTGACACAGGTAGTAAGCATACATATCACTAGTCGAACTAGCTAGTTACCTGGTCAGAAAGTTTGCCGAGGAGCGGCCGCGGCTTTAGTGGCCCTCGCTGTACTCCCGGAGCGCCTGGGTCATGCCGCGGAGGAACGACACGATGACGCGGCTCTCCTCCGGGCTGAGGGTTTCGGCGACCGCCAGCATCTTGCGGTGCATCTGGCCGAGCGTGGCGCGCACTTCGGCGTCCGTCTCGGCGGTCGGGACGATCACCAGGGCCCGCCGGTCGGTCGGATGGGGTTCGCGCCGGACATGCCCGCTCGCGACGAGGCGGTCGATCAGGGAAGTGGTGGACGCGGTCGTGATGCCGAGCAGGCGGCTGAGATCCTTGGGGCCCATGCGTCCCCCGGCCGCTTCCGCCCGGAGCAGGTACCGCAGTGCGAGGAGGTCCGTCTCCCCCATGCCCATGGAGTCCCGGGTGGACCGCCGGGACTCCACCTCGGCCGCGCGGTAGCCGCGCAGGGCCTGCAGCACCGCTGTGGGGGGATCGACGCGCTCGTCGGGTGCGTACCAGTACCCGGAGCCGGCCGGGGTTTCCGTGTCCATGCCGTAATCCTAGCCGAGCTGACTACTAGGCAGGCTTGCCGTGTTAGCAGAGGGCAAGCACCGGGGCCGGATGCAAAAAATCCCCGGCTTCCTGTCGCCAGGATGCCGGGGTTTTTCCACTCTTCGCTAAAAGAGTGGGCCCTGTGGGGATCGAACCCACGACCCACGGATTAAAAGTCCGATGCTCTACCAACTGAGCTAAAGGCCCCAGCCGACAGCCGCGGCGGCGGAAAACTCCGCCGTTCAACGGCACGTCGGCCCAGTCCATTTCTGGACGTTAACACTGTACCCCAGACCCGGGCGCGCTTTTCACCCGTCCCGCGCGGCGCCGTCGGGCCCGGTTCCCGGGCCGCACGGGGCCAGGGGCCTCGCTCGATTCCCGGAATGCACAGGAGTAGCGTGGTGCCATGAGCGAGCAATCAGGAGCCGGCAGCCCCGGACCGCACCGTCACCACAAGCCGAAGCCGTTCGCGCCGATCGATTTCGAGCCGTTTGCCGGCGGAGCGGACCCCGCACGCGTCTCCGAGGCCGCGCATCTTGCGGCACAGGCCCTGGTCCGCCGCGGACGGGACAGTGACGATCCGAAGGTGACCCGACGGCTGGTCAAGCTCGCCGACGAACAAGGGCTGGACGCGATCGCCGAGATGTGGGCCGAGAGCCCTGCCCGGTCGCTGCCCGGCGCCCTCTGGCGCCTGTATGCCCTCCGCGCCGCCACGATCCGGGACCCGGAGCGGATCTCGGTCTACTTCAGGGCCGGCAAGGACACCGCGCAGGTCTCCCACGTCGTCGCCGGTGCGGCCGAGCCGCCGGGCGCCGATGAAATGAAATCCATGGCGGATGCCATCCTTTCCGGCGCGTTCGACGGCGAATTCGACGTCGCGCTGGAGCGCTCGGCGGCGTTCTGCAGGGTGGTGGCACTGGGCCAGGCGACGCTCGCGGACGGGGCGGAGCACAGCAACGCGAACCACGCCAGCAAGCTCACCCGGAATTCACACCTTCTGGTCAAAACCGCGGAGGACCTTGAACACGCCGCCAACGCCTGGCGGCTGGGCGAACTCGACTGAGGCCCGTTCTGTCAATGTTGACTTGGTCCTGCCGACGTAGAAAACTAAAGGCGGTGCCGAACCGCGAAACCCCCGGGCTTCAACAATTAGCCGCCTAGAGCGGCCTACCGCCGAGAGGCGTATCCGGTTCGGCACCATTTTCATGCCCGCACGCGGCAGCCGTGCCCCGGTCCGGGCCCGGCAGGCCCCGGTCCCGGCGCCGCCGGCCCGGACGGTAAAGTAATGCCCATGCGCGGGTCATCGTCACGTACCAGGGCCGGCAGAGACCATCCGTGTAAGCCTCGTCCGGAAACCGGTAACCCCACGTGAAGCTGCGCCTTTTCCCCCAGGAGCCCGCCGGGCTGAACCTGCTGTCCCAGATGGCCCGCCAGATCGCCATGGCCACCGGGACGCTCTCGGAGATCCTCGGCGCCCCGGCCAGCGAGCACCAGCGCCTCGTCGAGGACATGCACGACCACGAGGCCAAGGCGGCGGAACTGCACTTCGCGCTCCTGACCCACATGCGCACCAGCTTCCTGAACCCGCTGCCCCGCGAAGACATGTATGCGCTCTCGCGCTACCTGAACGAGGCGATGGAAAAGCTCGACGCGGCCGCCGACCTCGTCTTCCTGTACAAGCTGGAGCGGCTGCCCCGGCGCGCGGCGGACCAGCTCGAAATCATCAGCCGGCAGGCGGAGCTCACCGTCGACGCCATGCGGCAGCTGGACAACCTCGATGACCTCGAGGACTACTGGATCGAGGTGCTCCGCCTCACCAAGCGCGCCGAGCGCACCCACCGCGTATGGGTGGCGGACATGCTCAAGGACATGAAGTCGGCCCAGTACGCCCGCAACCGGGACATCGCGGACCAGCTGGTGGAGGTCACCAAGGACATGCGCCGGATCGCAACCCAGGTGGGCAGCATCATCGTCAAGGAATCCTGAGGTGTCGGTCGTTTTCTTTGCCCTGGTGGTGGTTTCCGCCGGGGCATTCGCCTTCCTCAACGGCTTCCGCGACGCGTCGTCCTCGGTAGCCCTCGCCGTCCGGACGCGGGCGCTCACCCCCACCGTGGCGGTGCTGCTGGCCGGGCTGTTCAACTTTGTCGGCGCCGCCCTGAGCGCGGCGATGGCCCTGGAGGTCAGCAGGGCCTGGGTGGTGCTGCCGGCCGGAGGCAACGGCCTGAGCATCCTGACCGCCGGGCTGCTGAGCGCGGTGCTGTGGGGCATCTACACCTGGTGGCGGGGCATCCCCTCGTCCTCGACGCACGCGCTGGTCGGCGGCCTGGCCGGAGCCGGCGTCGCCAGCGTCGCCGTCGGCGGGCATTCGGTCCTGGGCGTTGACCAGTCCCTGCTGTCCCAGGTCGTCCTTCCCCTGCTGCTGTCGCCGGTGATCGCCTTCGCCGGAGCCTACCTGCTGGTCTGGCCCGCCACCTGGGCCGCCCGCTACACGCCGCCCAGCGTGGTGAACAGCAGGTCCCGCCGCGCCCAGGCCATCGCCGCGGGCGCGGTCGCGTTCGGTCACGGCCTGCAGGACGGCCAGCGCACCGGCGCGGTGCTGGTGCTGGCGATGCTGGCCGCAGGCATCCCCGCCGGCGGATCGATCCCGGCCTGGGTGGCGCTGCTGACGGCCGGCATGCTCACCGCGGGCACCCTGGCGGGCGGCTGGCGGATCTCCTACACGATCGGTTACCGGATGATCCGGACCGATCCGCTGCGCGGATCCGTCGCGCAGCTCTTCAGCAGCGCCATCCTGCTGGTGGGCGCGATCGGGCTGCACTGGCCGGTCTCCACCACCCACACGGTGACCTCGGCCGTGCTGGGCGCGGGCTCCAACCAGCGTTATGCCGGGACGGACCGGCGGCTGGTGCTGCGGATCCTGGTCTTCTGGGTCCTGGCCCCCCTGGCCACCGCCGCGGCCGCGTTCGTGCTCGAACTCGCGCTCTCACCGCTGGCCGGGCTCTAGGACCCCCCGGCCGGCGGCCTATCCGAAGCGGCCGGAGACGTAGTCCTCGGTGGCCTTCACGGTCGGGTTGCTGAAGATGGTGTGCGTGTCACCGTACTCGATCAGCTTGCCCGGCTTGCCCGTGCCGGCAATGTTGAAGAACGCCGTCTTGTCGGAGACGCGGGCGGCCTGCTGCATGTTGTGGGTGACGATCACCACGGTGTATTCGTCCTTGAGCTCGTTGATGAGGTCCTCAATGGCGAGCGTGGAGATCGGGTCCAGCGCGGAGCAGGGCTCGTCCATCAGGATCACCTGCGGTTCCACGGCGATGGCGCGGGCGATGCAGAGGCGCTGCTGCTGTCCGCCGGAGAGGCCCGAGCCGGGCTTGGCCAGGCGGTCCTTGACCTCGTTCCAGAGATTGGCGCCGCGCAGCGAACGCTCCACCAGGGAATCCGCCTCGCCCTTGGAGATTTTCTTGTTGTTCAGCTTCACGCCGGCCAGCACGTTGTCGCGGATGGACATGGTGGGGAACGGGTTGGGCCGCTGGAAGACCATGCCGATCTGCGAGCGCACCGTCACCGGATCCACTCCGGGGCCGTAGAGGTTATCGCCGTCCAGCAGCACCTCGCCCTCCACCCGGGCGCCCGGGATCACTTCGTGCATCCGGTTCAGGGTGCGCAGGAAGGTGGACTTGCCGCAGCCGGAGGGACCGATGAAGGCGGTCACGGACTTGGCGTCGATGTTGATGTTAACGTCCTCGACGGCCAGGAATTTGCCGTAGTAGACGTTCAGGTCTTTGACGTCGATGCGCTTAGACATGCTGTTCCTTCACTTGGGGAGATAGGGACCGAATGCCGGCGGCCTAGCGGCCGGCCTTCGGTGCGAAGATGCGGGCGACCAGGCGGGCAGCCAGGTTGAGAAGCATCACGAGGATGATCAGCACCAGGGCCGCGCCCCAGGCACGCTGGTCGGAGGGGCCCGGGTTGGACGGCGAGGTCGGATTCAGGATCTGGGTGTAGATGAACGTCGGCAGCGACGCCATCCAGCCGCCGAAGACGTTGTTGTTGATGGATGTCGCGAATCCGGCGGTGACCAGGATGGGGGCGGTCTCGCCGATCACCCGGGCGATGGCGAGGGTGACACCCGAGGCGATGCCGGAGATCGCCGTCGGAATGACCACGCGCAGGATGGTCCGCCATTTGCGGACGCCCAGGGCGTAGGCGGCTTCGCGGAGTTCGTTCGGGACGATCTTGAGCATTTCCTCGCTGGACCGGACCACGACCGGGATCATCAGCACGGACAGCGCGACGGCGGCCACGGCCCCGGTTTTAGTGCCCGGGCCGACGACGGCGAAGAAGAACGCCGCAGCGAACAGGCCGGCCACGATCGAGGGAATGCCGGTCATCACGTCGACGAAGAAGGTGATGGCCCGGGCCAGCGCCTTGCCTTCGCCGTATTCGACGAGGTAGATCGAGGTCAGCAGTCCCACCGGGACCGAGATGACGGTGGCGAGCAGGGTGATCTGCACGGTGCCGAGCAGGGCGTGGTAGATGCCGCCGACGACGGGGGCGCCCTCCTCGGCGCTCTTGTTGTCGAACGCCCCGGTGACGCCGTTCATCGAGGTGTTCAGGAAGCCCGGGTCCAGCAGGCCGGGCAGGCCCTTGACCAGCACGGTCCAGATCACCGAGATCAGCGGCAGCAGGGCCACCAGGAACGCGCCGACGACCAGGCAGGTGGCCAGCTTGTCCTTGGCCTTGCGGGCGCCCTCGACGGCGGCGCTCCAGCCGACCAGGCCGGCGGCGAACAGCACGGCGGAGACGAGGCCCCAGCCGAAGGCGTTGAAGCCGACCAGCGCCAGGATGGCAGCGCCGACGACCAGCGCGAGGGCGAGCACGATGTAGGGGGCGGCCTTGGGCAGCTGGCCCTTGGTCAGCGCCGAGCGCTTCCGGACCGGTGTCAGGGTGGAGGTCATTTAGTTGGCTCCCGAGAATTCTTTGTGCCGGGTGATGATCCACCGGGCAATCATGTTCACACCGAGGGTGATAACGAAGAGCACCAGGCCTGCGGCGATCAGCGTGCTGACCTTAAGCCCGCTGGCCTCCGGGAAGTTCAGCGCGATTTCGGCGGCGATGGTCTGGTTGCCGGACTGGATCAGGCTGGCGGTGAGGGCGCCGGAGGAGAGCACCAGGGCCACGGCCATGGTCTCGCCGAGGGCGCGGCCGAGGCCCAGCATCACGGCGCTGACGATGCCGGGGCGGCCGAACGGCAGCACCGCCATGCGGATCATTTCCCAGCGCGTGGCGCCGAGGGCGAGGGCGGCTTCCTCGTGCAGCTTGGGGGTCTGCAGGAAGATTTCGCGCGAGAGCGAGGTGATGATCGGCAGCACCATGACCGCCAGGACAATGCCAGCCGTCAGGATGGTCTTGCCGGTGGCCGAGGCCGGTCCCTGGAAGATGGGCAGCCAGCCCATGTTCTTCGCCAGCCAGTCGTAGGCGGGGGCGATTTCCTTAGCCAGGAACGCCGCGCCCCAGGCGCCGTAGACCACCGAGGGGATGGCGGCCAGCAGGTCCACCACGTAGCCGAGGCCGGACGCGAGCCCGCGCGGGGCGTAGTGGGAGATGAAGAGCGCGACGCCGATCGCGACGGGGGTGGCTATGACCAGCGCGATCACTGCGGCGATCAGGGTGCCCACCACGATTGGCCAGATGTAGGCGAGGAAGCCCTCGCCGCCCTGGATGTCCTCAGCCGGTGCGGTGAACGCCGGCAGCGACTGGATGACGAGGAAGAGCGCGACGCCAAACAGCACGGCCAGGATCAGGCAACCTGCTGCCAGGGTGGCACCTGAGAAGACTTTGTCCCCGGCGCGGCCCGCGCCCTGGGATTTGGTCAGGGAGGTGGAGGTCATTCCTGGCCCTTCGGTGGTGATGGTGCGGACGTAGTGAACGTTACCGGCCCGCACTTGTCGGAAACTATGGAAACTTCGGAAAACACCGCTAAGTTCCCCGTCCCCCCAGGCGGCGGGGCGGGGAACTTAGCGGAAAGGTCAAAGCCTAGGACTTGACCTTGATGGACTCGATGGCCTTGGCGGCTTTCTCCGACAGGGTCGAGGAGAGCGGAGCCGACTTGGCGGACTCGGCAGCAGCCTTCTGGCCCTCCTCGGAGAGCACGTACTTCTCGAAGCTCTTGACCAGGTCAACGGTCTCCTGCTTGTCGTAGGTGCTGCAGAGGATGTGGTACGAGACGAGGACCAGCGGGTAGGCGCCGGCTTCCGTGGTGGTCCGGTCCAGCTTCATGGCCAGGTCGTTGGCACCGCGGCCTTCGACCGGCTTGCCCAGGTCCACGGCCTTGGCGGCCGCTTCCGGGGAGATCTTGACGAAGTCGGAGCCGACCTTGATCTGGACGGTGCCCAGCTTGCCGCTGACCGCGGAGTCGTCGGCGTAGGTGACCGCACCGGCAGTGTCGGTGACCGTCTTGACGACGCCGGAGGTGCCCTTGGCGTTCTCGCCCTTGAGCGAAGACGGCCAGATGCCGTCAGCCTTGTCCTTCCAGACGGCCGGGGCCGCGGCGGCGAGGTACTCGGTGAAGTTCTTGGTGGTACCGGAATCGTCGGAGCGGTTGACCGGGGTGACCTTGAGGTCAGGCAGCTTGGCGTCCGGGTTCAGCGCCGTGATGGCCGGGTCGTTCCACTTGGCGATCTCGCCGCGGAAGATCTTGGCCGCGGTGGAGGCGTCCAGCTTCAGGTCGGTCACGCCGGGGACGTTGAAGGCGATGGCGATCGGCGAGATGTAGACCGGAACCTCGATGGCGCCCTCGGGACCGCACTGGTCCTTGGCCTTGGCGGCCTCTTCGTCCTTGAGGTACGCATCCGAGCCGGCGAACTGGGCCGAACCGTCCAGGATGGCCTTGCGACCGGCGCCGGAGCCGTCCGGGGAGTACTGGATGTTGGCGCCCTGGTTGGCGGAGGCGAAGTTGGTCTTCCACACATCCATGGCCGCACCCTGCGCGGAGGACCCGATGCCGGTCAGCGTGCCGGTGACCTTCGGGCCGCCGGCGGCCTGGGTGCCTGCGGAGGTGTTGGTTGCGTTATCCGAACCGCAAGCGGTAAGCGCCAAAGCGCCGGCTGCGAGAACAGCGATGGCCGCGTTACGGCCGAAGCGTGATGCCTTCACTAGATGTACCCCTTCCAGGGTTATTCAGATGCGTGCCGGACCGGAGACGTCCAGGCAGGAAAGACGGTGGATACGGTTTGTACCTTCATCGAAGTTAGGGCCCGCAGGTGAAGAGAATTGGGGCCCAAGGTGAACGGCAGGTTAACGACGCCGGGCGATTGGCTAACATCTGACGGGTCGCCATTGCGTTCTCCCCCGGCGGAGCCTAGGGCCGCGGCGCCGGCCCCGGGGGCCGATGCCAGCAAATAGACTGGAGGGCATGGCCCCCGCTCCTGGATTCACCGCAAGCGCACGATTCCTGCGCGGCCGGGCGCGCACCGGGCTGGTCCGGAGCCGCAAATCCCTGCTGCCGGCCCTGCAGATGACCGCCTGCGCCGTCGGCGCCTACGCTTTCGCCGAGTACGTGCTCGGCCACACCGGTCCCTTGTTCGCCGCCACCTCCTCCCTGATCGCCCTGGGCTTCTCCCGGGAACCGCGGCTGCGCCGGGTCGTGGAGGTGGGCCTGGGCTGCACCATCGGCATTGTGGTGGGCGACCTGCTCCTGCACTGGCTGGGCGCGGGAATCTGGCAGGCCGCCGTCGTGCTTCTCTTCTCGATTCTACTGGCCCGGTTCCTGGACAGCGGGACCATTTTCACCACCCAGCTGGGCCTGCAGTCGCTCCTGGTGGTGCTGCTGCCGGCGCCCGCCGGCGGACCGTTCACCCGCAGCATCGACGCCGTCGTGGGCGGGGTATTCGCCCTCGCCGTGACCTTCCTGATTCCCAAGGACCCGCGGCGCGAGCCCCGCAACGACGTCAAGAAACTCCTGCACGAACTGGCCGAGGTGCTGCGCGGCTGCGCCTCGGCGCTGGCCAAGAGCGATTCCACCCAGGCCTGGCACGCGCTGGTCCGCGCCCGGAACTGTCAGCCGCTGGTCGACGCGATGCGCCAGACCCTGCGGTCCTCCGGCGAGGTCGCCGCCCTGGCGCCGGCATACCGGCGGTACCGGGACGAACTGGACAGGTTGGCGCAGTCGGTGGACTTCATCGACCTGGCCCTGCGCAACAGCCGCGTCTTCGCCCGCCGGCTCACCAGCGCCATCAACCACGCCGCGCTTTCCGACGAGGCCACGGAGAACATCGCCGAGGTGCTGGAGGAGACCGCCGCCGCGGTGGATGAGCTGGGGCTGGGACTGGCCGAAGTGCACGACGGCGTCCGGCGCGCGCACCTGCGCACGGCCAGGGCAGCGCTGGGTGAAACCGCCGGAAGGCTGCACCCGCGCCTGCTGGACGTCCAGCGGCTCGAAGGCGAGACCGTGGTGATGCTCTTCCGGCCGCTCATGGTCGACCTGCTGGAGGCCGCCGGCATGGATCCGGACGAAGCCCGGGACGTCCTGCCCGCGCTGTAACCTGCGCCCAGGCCCCGCCCGGCAATGTCGCTGCCCCCGGCTAGGGTGGAGCAATGGCTACAAAGACGTCCCGGGCCGCCAAGGCACCGGGCTATAAGTGCGCGGAGTGCGGCTGGACGACGGCCAAATGGGTTGGCCGGTGCGGCGAATGCCAGGCCTGGGGCACCGTGGAGGAAACCGGCGCCGCCGTGGCCCGGACCACGGCGGCTACCGCCGTCCTGGAACCGGCGCGGCGGATCGCCGACGTCGACGCGACAACGGCGGCGTTCCTGCCCACGGGCGTGGACGAACTGGACCGTGTGCTCGGCGGCGGCCTGGTGCCCGGTGCGGTGATCCTGCTCGCCGGCGAGCCCGGTGTCGGTAAGTCCACGCTGTTGCTGGACGTCGCGGCAAAGTTCGCCCGCACCGCCCAGGACGTCCTGTACGTCACCGGGGAGGAGTCGGCAGCGCAGGTGAAGCTGCGCGCGGACCGGATCGACGCCGTCGCCGAATCGCTGTACCTGTCCGCGGAGACGGACCTCGGCCAGGCTTTGGGCCAGGTGGAGAAACTTGAACCGAGGCTGCTGGTGGTGGATTCGGTCCAGACGCTCAGCAGCGCCGACGTCGAGGGCAGCGCCGGCGGGGTGTCCCAGGTCCGCGAGGTCACGGCCTCCCTGATCGCCGCGGCCAAGCGCCGCAACATGACCACCCTGCTGGTGGGGCACGTGACGAAGGACGGCTCGATCGCGGGTCCCCGGCTGCTCGAACACCTGGTGGATGTGGTGTGCCAGTTTGAGGGCGAGCGGCACTCCCGGCTGCGGCTGCTGCGCGCCGTGAAAAACCGCTACGGGCCCACCGACGATGTCGGCTGCTTCGACCTGAACGAGGACGGCATCGCGGGCCTGGCCGATCCCAGCGGCCTCTTCGTCTCGCGGACCAAGGACCCTGTGTCCGGCACCTGCATCACGGTCACGCTGGAGGGCCGCCGGCCGCTGCTGGCCGAGGTGCAGTCCCTGCTCGCTGAAAGCGCCAATACGCAGCCCCGCCGGGCCACCAGCGGCCTGGACAGCTCCCGGGTGGCGATGCTGCTGGCAGTGCTGCAACAGCGCGCCGGCTGCCTGCTGCACAAGGACGACTCCTACGTGGCGACCGTGGGCGGGGTCAAGCTCAGCGAACCGGCCACGGATCTTGCCGTGGCCCTGGCCGTCGCCTCGGCCAAAGCCCGGAAGCCGCTCCCCCAGCGGTTGATCGCCTTCGGCGAGGTGGGCCTGGCCGGCGAGGTCCGGCCGGTCCCGGGCATCAACCAGCGCATCCAGGAGGCGCACCGGCTGGGGTTCACGCACGCCGTGGTGCCCGCGAGCCCGAACGGCCCGGGGCCGGTACCGGCCGGCTTTTCGGTCCGGGAGGTCGGCCATTTGACCGAGGCCCTGTCCCTGCTGGTGGGCTGACCGGCCGGGAACGACGTAGGACCCTAGCGTGACGGCCCTCCGCGGGCACACTATGGAAGCGGAAGCGTCCAAAGGCGGAGGGACCGGCCATGATGTGGGGTTACGGGCAAAACATGTGGTGGGTGTGGCTGTGGGGCATGCTGCTGCTGATCGGAATCGCGGTGCTGGTCCTGCTCGCCGTGCGGGTGTTCGGCGGCCGCGGCCCGCAGCCGGGGCATCCCGGACCGTACGCCGGGCATTACCCCGGGCCGGGCGCACCCGGGCCGGGAACAACCGGGCAGGGCGCCGGAGCGCCCGGCGGCCGGAGCCAGGCCCGGCGCATCCTCGACGAACGGTTCGCCAAGGGCGAGCTGACCGCCGAGCAGTACCGCGAGTACGTAAAGGAACTCGGCGAGGGCACCTAATGCCGCCGCTCAGCCGCCGCAACGCCCTGCTGCTGGGCGGTCTCGGCCTGGCCGGAACGGCCGCCGGCGGGGCCGGACTGTGGTGGTCGCTCCGCACGGACCAGTCGCCGGTCACCGGGGAGCCCCTGCGGCAGCCGGAAACCCTGGGCAGCTCGGGCGGCAGGCTCGAGGCCAGCCTGGAGGCTGCGCCGGGCCGGTTTGCCCTGGGCGGGCGCCTGGCCGGAGCGCTGGGCTATAACGGCGGCACCCCGGGGCCAACGCTCGTGCTCAGCCCCGGGGATGTGCTGAAGCTGCGGCTGGGCAACAAGCTCGCAGACCCCAGCAACTTGCACCTGCACGGGCTCCACGTCTCCCCCTTGGGCAACGGCGACAACGTGTTCCTGACCGTGAATCCGGGCCGGAGCCTGGATTACGAATACCGGCTCCCGCCGGACCACCCGCCAGGCCTGTACTGGTACCACCCGCACCACCACGGCGGGGTCGCCGACCAGGTCTTTGCCGGCCTGTTCGGCGCGATCATCGTCCGGGACCGCGGTCCCGCGCCGGCAGGCACCGACCGGGTCCTGCTGGTTTCCGATACCACGCTGGACGGCGCCGGGAACGTGGCGGGAACCTCCACGGCGGACCGGATGGCAGGGCGCGAAGGAAACCTGCTGCTGGTCAACGGCCAGGCCAATCCGCGGCTGACGGCCCGCCCCGGGGAACGGGAACGCTGGCGAATCGTCAACTGCTGCGTGGCGCGGTATCTGCGGCTGAGGCTGGACGGCCAGAAACTGCAGCTCCTCGGCATGGACTCCGGGCGGTACGGCCGGCCCCCGGATGTCCAGGAAGTGCTGCTCGCCCCGGGCAACAGGGCCGAGCTGTTGGTCACGGCGGCCCTCGGGCGGTCCGTGCTGCGGGCCCTGCCCTACGACCGCGGCACCATGACGATGATGGCCGGACGCGGCTCCGCTGCGCAGGATGCCGGCGACCCCTCCGGCACCGCCCTGGCCACCCTGGACGTGGAGGGCGGCCGTGCCTCGCCCGCGCCCGTTGTGGCCGCGGCCGGCGCGGCGCCGCCCGACCTGCGTTCCGCCGTCGTCGCTGCACGCCGCCAGCTGGTGCTCGGCACGCCGATGGGGAGCGGGATGGGCGGCGGTCCCGGCCCGGGGATGGGCATGGCCGGCTTCACCATCAACGGCCTGCGGTTTGACGAGCTGCGGACGGACACGGTCGTAGCCGCCGGAACGGTGGAGGAGTGGGTCCTGGTCAACCGCAGCTTCATGGACCATCCGTTCCATCTGCACATCTGGCCGATGCAGCTGATCGCAGAGAACGACCGGCCGGTGGAGGGAACCATCCTGCGCGACGTGGTCAACGTCCCGGCCAACGGGCAATGTACGGTGCGCATCGCTTTCCGTGATTTCTCCGGCCGCTCGGTCTACCACTGCCACATCCTGGACCACGAGGACCTGGGCATGATGGGCGTGATCGAGGTGCGCTGAGCGTCCCCCGGCACCCCTTGCCACATATACCCCCTAGGGGTATGTTGGATGGCGTTCGATAACCGATGAATCTTCCGGGAGTGCATCATGGAACACCGGCACGGCAGCCAGACCCTTCAGGGCGGAATGCCAGAGCACCATAACCACGGCAGCGCGCACGGGCCGGACGAGGACCATGTGGTCCACGGCCACGGGCAGCACGCCGGCCACAGCGTCGCGATGTTCAAGAACAGGTTCTGGCTGACGCTGGCGCTGGCCGTTCCCGTCGTCCTGTTCAGCCCCATGTTCGGCCACCTGCTGGGCTATGAACCTCCGTCCTTCCCCGGTTCGGGGTGGATTCCGCCCGTGCTGGGCACCGTCATCTTCCTGTACGGCGGCCAGCCCTTCCTCAAGGGCGGCCTGGGCGAGCTCAAAGCCCGCAAACCAGGCATGATGCTGCTGATCGCGATGGCCATCACGGTCGCCTTCGCGGCGTCCTGGGCCACCAGCCTGGGCCTGGGCGGCTTCGACCTGGACTTCTGGTGGGAGTTGGCGCTCCTGGTGGCGATCATGCTGCTGGGGCACTGGATCGAAATGCGGGCGCTGGGTTCCGCGCAGGGGGCACTGGATGCGCTGGCCGCGCTGCTGCCCGACGAGGCCGAGCGGATCACCGGGGCCGGGACGGAGACGGTCAGGGTGGCCGACCTCGTCCCCGGCGACGCGATCCTGGTCCGCCCCGGGGGCCGGATGCCGGCGGACGGCACGGTCACCGAGGGCCAGGCGGAGTTCGACGAATCCATGATCACCGGCGAATCCAAGACGGTCCTCCGCTCGCCCGGGGACGCCGTGGTCGCCGGCACCGTCGCGACGGACAACAGCGTCCGGGTCAAGGTCTCGGCCATCGGTGACGACACCGCCCTCGCCGGCATCCAGCGGCTCGTCGCCGAGGCCCAGGCCTCGTCCTCCCGCGCCCAGGCCCTGGCGGACAGGGCCGCGGCGTTCCTGTTTTACTTTGCCGCCGGCGCCGGCGTCGTGACCTTCGTGGCGTGGACCCTGCTCGGCAGCGTCGCGGACGCCGTCGAACGCACCGTCACGGTGCTCGTCATCGCCTGCCCGCATGCCCTGGGGCTGGCCATCCCGCTGGTGATCGCGCTTTCCACCGAGCGGGCCGCGCGCGCCGGGGTGCTGATCAAGAACAGGATGGCGCTCGAGCGCATGCGGACGGTCGACGTCGTCCTGTTCGACAAGACCGGAACCCTCACCCAGGGCGCTCCCGAGGTGCGCGCCGTTGCTGCCGCTGACGGCGCCGGCCAAGACGAGGTCCTGGCCCTGGCCGCCGCGGTCGAGTCGGACAGCGAACATCCTGTGGCCCGGGCGATCGTGCGCGCCGCCCGCGAGCGCGGCCTGCAGGTACCCACCGCGGGGGGGTTCACGTCCCTGACCGGGCGCGGCGTCCGCGCCGGCGTCGCCGGGAGGCAGCTGCACGTCGGCGGTCCGGCGCTGCTGAAGGAGCTCGGCGCCGTGGAACCGCCGGAGCTGGCCGAAACCACCTCTGCCTGGGCGGGACGCGGCGCGGCCGTGCTGCACCTGATCGAGGGCAGCCGCGTCCTGGGCGCCCTCAGCCTGGAAGACGCGGTGCGGCCGGAATCCCGCCAGGCCGTCGCGGCCCTGCAGCAGCGCGGCATCCGGGTTGCCATGATCACCGGGGACGCCCGGCAGGTAGCAGAATCGGTCGCGGCGGACCTGAATATCGATGAGGTCTTCGCCGAAGTCCTCCCCGCGGACAAGGACAAGAAGGTGGCCGAGCTGCAGGCTCGTGGCCTGAAGGTGGCAATGGTCGGCGACGGCGTCAACGACTCACCCGCCCTGGCCCGGGCCGAAGTGGGCATCGCCATCGGCGGGGGCACCGACGTCGCCGTCGAGTCCGCCGGGGTGGTCCTGGCCGGGAACGACCCGCGCGCGGTCCTGTCCATGGTCGACCTTTCCCGGGCGAGCTACCGCAAGATGTGGCAGAACCTCATCTGGGCCACCGGCTACAACATCATCGCCGTTCCGCTCGCCGCGGGCGCCCTGGCCTTCGCCGGGGTGGTCCTCTCCCCCGCTGCCGGGGCCGTGCTGATGTCCGCGTCAACGATCGTGGTGGCACTGAACGCCCAGTTGCTGCGGCGCCTGCAGCTCAACCCCGCCCAGGCCCGCTGACAGCGGCCGGCATGGAAGGGAAACCCATGGAAACCGGCGGTCCCGCCCCATCCTTCGGACGTTCCTACGCCCGGATGGGTCCGCGGATGGACGCCCGCGGGGCCGCCGCACACCGGCAGCGACTGGTGCAGTCCGCGCACGGGTCCGTGCTGGAAATCGGGGCCGGCTACGGGGCAACCTTCGCGTTCTATCCGCCGGCGGTGTCCGGGGTACTGGCCCTCGAACCCGACCCGACGCTGCGTGCCCTGGCGCTCAGCGCTGCGGGAGCGGCCGCGGTGCCCGTCACGGTCCGGGCGGGAACCGCCGAATCACTGCCGGCACCGGACGCCACGATCGACGCGGTCGTCTCCAGCCTGGTGCTGTGCAGCGTCGCCGACCCCCGCGCCGTCCTGGCCGAGACGGTCCGCGTGCTCAAACCGGGCGGGCTGCTGCTGTTTTACGAACACGTCCGCTCGGAACACCGCGTGCTGGCCGCGGCGGAGGACCTGCTGACGCCGCTGTGGAGCCGGATCGCCGGCGGCTGCCACCCGAACCGGGACACCGCCGCCGCCATCGAACGGGCGGGCCTGGCCGTCCGGACGCTGGAGCGGTTCGGTTTTTCCGCCCTGCCGGGCAACCCCCGCATCGCCCATGTGCTCGGGGTGGCGGTCAAGGCCTGAGGACGCCCGGAAGGATGCCCTGCCGTCCCGGGGGCGGCAGGCTAGAGCGCGGCGGCGTCGAGGACCGACACGGCGCGGACCTGAGGCAGCTCCTCGAAGGCCGGCTTGCCGAACCAGTACCCCTGGAACAGGCGGATTCCGGATGCCCTCAGGGCCAGGAACTCCGCCTCGGTCTCGATGCCTTCGGCGAGCAGGGTGATGCCGAGCTCCGCGGCGATGCCAACAACGCCGGCAACCACGGCCTGCCGGGCCGGGCTGGTGTCGATGTCCCGGATCAGCAGCATGTCGATCTTCATCAGGTCCGGCTGGAAATCGACCAGCAGCCCCAGTCCCGCGTGGCCGGCGCCGAAGTCGTCGATCGCAGTGGTGAATCCGTGCTTGCGGTATTCGGTGATGATGTTCGTCAGGTGGGCGGTGTCCAGCACCTCTTCGTTCTCCGTGAACTCGAACATTATCGAGGACGTCGGGAAGTTGCACCGCGCGGCGGCCTGGAGGGTCGCCCGCAGGCAGGCGGCGGGTTCGTACACCGCGTTCGGCATGAAGTTGATCGAGAGCATCAGCTCCTCGCCGGCCGGGAACAGGCGCGCGGCGAGCTCGATGGCCTTGACCCGGCAGGCCTGGTCGAAGCGGTACTTCTGCTCCGGCGAGACCTGCGACAGGACCTGGTAGGCCCCCTCGCCGGACAGGCCCCTGACCAGGGCTTCGTAGCCCCAGACCCGGCCGGCCACGGCGTCGTAGATCGGCTGGAAAGCCATGCTGAAATCGAAGTCGAGCCTGGGGGAAGTCGTGCAGCCGTCACATGCCAATGCAGGGGTCCTCTCGGTGAATAGCTCCACTGTAGGGCACCCCGGCGCGCGAAAGCCGCCCGAAGGGGCCGGCGGCCTAGGCCTTTTTGGGCGGGAGGGCCAGCTTGAAGATCTTGCCCCAGGTGGAGCCGACCTGCTTCAGCAACGGTCCCGTGGTGTAGGGCAGCCCGTAGCGCCGGCAGATGTCCTGCACCTTGGGAGCCACCTCCGCGTAGCGGTTGGAAGGCAGGTCCGGGAAGAGGTGGTGCTCGATCTGGTGTGAGAGGTTGCCGGTCATCAGGTGCATGAACTTGGAACCGGAGATGTTGGCCGAGCCGATCATCTGGCGCACGTACCAGTCGCCGCGGGTTTCGCCGTCGACCATTTCCTCGGTGAAGGTGTCCGTGCCGTCCGGGAAGTGCCCGCAGAAGATCACCGCGTGCGCCCAGACGTTGCGGATCGCGTTGGCGGTCAGCGTTCCGTAGAGCGCCTGCTTGCCGGAGCCGGTGAGCATGGCGACGGCGGGGGTCGCGGCGTAGTCCTTGGTGAACTGCTTCAGGGCCTTGCGGCCGAGCGCCTTGAGGTCCTTGACCAGGGCTTCCTTGCTCTTCTTGCCCTCCCGGTATTCCACGAGCTCGAGGTCGTAGACCGCGATGCCCCACTCAAACACCGGCGCCAGCAGCGCGTTGTAGAGCGGGTTGCCGAGGTTGAAGGGCTTCCACTCCTGCTGCGGGTCCATGCGCAGGAGGTTGTACCCGATGTCGTTGTCCTTGCCCACGACATTGGTCCAGCGGTGGTGCAGGTCGTTGTGGGTGTGCTGCCAGGACCGTGCCGGGGTGACGAAGTCCCACTCCCAGGTGGTGGAGTGGATGTCCGGGTCGCGCATCCAGTCCCACTGGCCGTGCAGGATGTTGTGCCCGAGCTCCATGTTTTCCAGGATCTTGGCAAGGCTCAGCAGGGAGGTGCCCGTGACCCATGCGGCCTTGTTCTTGCTGACCAGCAGCGCGGCGCGGCCGGAAATTTCCAGGCCGCGCTGGATCTTGATCATCCGGCGGATGTAGGCGGCATCGTCGGCGCCGCGCTTGGCGAGGATTTCGTCCTTGATGGCATCGAGCTCGCGGCCGAGCTCGGCGACCTGTTCGTCGGACAGGTGCGCCGCGGCGGGCGGGCGCAGCAGCGGGCTGCCCGTCTCGGCGAGGGCTCCCGGCCGCTTCTTTACGGCGGTTTGCGGCTTGTCGGCAAGGGTGGTCATAGGGCGGTTCTCCTCAGAGGTCGAGGTTAACGGGTCCGGCGGCTGCCGAGACACACGTTTGGATCAGTTGGCCGGGCTCGCCGTGGACTTCGCCAGTGCGCAGGTCCCGGACCTGCCCGGCCCGGAGCGGGGTGAGACAGCTGTGGCAGATGCCCATGCGGCAACCGCTGGGCATCAGCACGCCGGCGTCCTCGCCGACGTCAAGCAGGGTCGTGGCGCCGTCGGCCTCGACTTCGCGGTCGGAGGCTTCGAAGGTGACCAGGCCGCCGTCGTGCCCCTCGCCGCCGGCGAGGCTGGTGCTGAAGCGTTCGATTGTCAACGTTGCGGCGGGGACCGTGCTTTCCAGCGCCGTCCGGGAGGGATCGGCGGCGGCCTCGGATTCCCAAAGCGCCTCTGCGTCGTCGAGGAAACCCGCGGGACCGCAGGCGTAGGCGGCGCGGTCACGCCAGTCCGGGCAGAGCAGGTCAAGTTCGGCTGCGCTGCCGAAGTCCAGCCTGCCGCGTTCCCCGCTAAACCAGTGGGTGACCTTGAAATTGGGGAACTGGTCCGCGAGTTCGGCCAGTTCCTCGCGGAAGATGGCGTCCGCGGGGGTGCGTGCGGTGTGGATCAGGACGACGTCGGCGTCCGGACGCCGCGGCACGAGCGTGCGGATCATCGACATCACCGGAGTGATGCCGCTGCCCGCGGTGAGCATGAGCAGCGGGCGGGGGTGCTCCGGCAGGACGAAGTCGCCCTGCGGCGGGGCGAGGAAAAGTACGTCGCCCGGCTTGGTGGTGCGGACCAGGGTTGCGGAGACGGCACCCATGTCCGTGACGGTGATGGCGGGGTCCTCGCCGGCGGGAGCGCTGAGCGAATAGGACCGCCAGTGGCGCACGCCGTTGAGTTCGACGCCAATGCGGGCCCACTGGCCTGCACGGTGTGCTTGCCAGCCTCGGCCGGGACGGAAGAAAATGGTGGCGGAATCGGCCGTTTCTGGAACCACCCGGGTAACCACGCCGCGCAACTGGCGGGCAGAGAACACGGGGTTGAACAGCGACAGAATGTCTTCTGGAGCTAGTGGGGTGGTCAGTAGAGATGCGGCGCGCGCCAGCTTACGGAGCCGGATCATCTATCCAGCGTATGTCAGATTGCGTCATAATTCTTCACCCAGGACATACGATCGACGTAAAGAAACTGTCTCCACGAAACAAACTTTGGATACCCGTCATGGATGCTTCCCCCGCCGGCCACCCCGGCTACCCTGCCTACGACCCGCCGTGGCTGGCGTTGCCAAAGGAAGTCAGCGACATGCTCCGGCCGCAGGTTCCGGGCATTGTTGAAGCCATCATCGACGCCGTGCCCCAGCTGGTTCCCGCCTATGCCCGGCCGATCGAGGGCCGCTTCGGCCGGGGGCTGCGACGGGGCGTGGCGACGGCCCTGGACCGTTTCCTGCAGCTTCCGGGCACCGCGCTGCCCGCGCTTTCCGAGGAGAGCCGGCAACTGGTGGCGGGCCTGGGCAGCGGCGAGTTCCGGCAAGGCAGGAGCATGGATGCCCTGCTCAGCGCGTACCGAATGGGCGCCCGGGTGACGTTCCGCGAGATGTCGAAGGTCTCGGTGGAACACCACCTGGGCCAGAACGTGGTGGTTGACCTCGGCGAATCAATCCTGGCCTACATCGACGAGCTCTCCGCGGTCAGCGCGGAGGCCTATGCCTTTGAGCAGTCCGAACGCGCAGGAGCGGTGGACCGGCGCCGCACCGAACTGCTGGACCTGCTGCTGCTGGGGCAGGCCGACGAGGCTGCACTGCGGCAGACGGCGGCGATGGCTGACTGGGCACTGCCCCAACGCATGTCCGTCGTGACGTTGCCTTTGGACCGGGCCGCCGGGCTGCGGCTGCGGTTGGGCCCGGGAACCCTGGTGATCGAACGCGAGACCGACGCCGTGGCGCTGGTCCCGGCCCGCAAGTCCAAGTCCGCGCGCAAGGAGCTGGACCTCGCGCTGCGGGGCCGCGGCGCGTCCGTGGGCCCGGCCGGCGGCTGGGAGAAGGTCCCCGAGTCATTGCGCCTGGCAGTGCTGGCGGCATCGGTCCTGCCGCACCGTGATGGCCCGGACGACCCGCCGATCTGGGCCGACGAGCATCTCGCGGCCGTGGTCCTCGGCGCGGAGCCCTCCGCCATCGCCGAGCTGGCCCACCGCCGGCTGGCACCGCTTGAGGGGCTCCGGCCGGCACAGCGCGAACGGCTCGCCGAAACCTTGCTGTCCTGGCTACGCCACTGGGGCCAGCGCGCCCCGGTGGCCGCGGAGCTGGGCATCCACCCGCAAACCGTGGGCTACCGGGCGGCCCAGTTGCGTGAGCTGTTTGGGGACGAACTGGAGGACCCGGTGGCCCGGTTTGAGCTGCAGCTCGCGTTGCACGCCGGCAGGCGCTAGCCGGCGATCGCTTCGCGGCCCTGCAACCGCATCTCAAGGTCGTTCATGACAATCGCGGCCAGGTCCTCGAGCGTGCGGGTGTCCTCCGCGGTGAACTGTCGCGGCTCCCGGTCCAGGATGCAGAAGGTGCCGAGGTTGAAGCCGTCCGGGGTGCGCAGCGGAACCCCGGCATAGAACTGCAGCCCGAACTCGCCCGCAACCAGAGGATTGGAAAGCGTGCGGGCGTCCCTCACGGCGTCCTCGACAATCCAGGGCCCGTCCTGCAGGATCGCCGAGGCGCAAAGCCCCGGATCCCTGCCGATTTGGGTGACCTCGGTGCCGTGGTGGGCCTTGAACCAGATCCGGTCGTGGTCCACGACGCTGACGATCGCTACCGGCACAGAAAACACCCGTGCCGCGAGCGCCGCGATCCGGTCGAAGGCGCCATCCTCCGGGGTGTCCAGGATCCGGTACCGCTGGACGGCGCGCATCCGGCCGTCTTCGTCGTTCACCGCCGAGTGGTGTTGCCGGTGCCGGGCGGCACCGTTGATGACCTCCTGGCGGAGGGCAAGGGAGACCTCGCGGGCGTGCGGCCGGGCCTCCGGGTCCCGGGACAGCATGGAGGATAGGAGCGCCACCCACTTCGGGGCCAGCTCCTCCGGGATTTGCGGATCGTGGAGCAGCCGGGCGACAGCGGACTGGATCGGCGCCCCGGGGTACGCCATCCTGCCGGTCAGCCCCTCGAGCAGCACGAGTCCAAGCGAGTAGATGTCGCTCGCCGGACCTGCCGGTTCACCGCTGGCCTGCTCGGGGCTCAGGTACGCCGGCGTCCCCGAGGTGCCGCCGTCGTCATCCGCGCGGTTGTGCCCCAGGATGGCGGCGACGCCGAAATCGGTCAGCTTGGCCCGCGGCCGGCGGTCGTCGTTGCTGTAGTCCACCAGGAGGATGTTCGCCGGTTTGATGTCGCGGTGCACGATCCCGTGGTGGTGGATGTAAGAGAGCCCATCCGCCAGGTCATAGCCGATGTGCGCCATGTGCGCTGCAGAGAGCGGGCCCTGCAGCGACCGGTGGCGCAGGTCCTGTCCGCGGACGAGTTCCATCACGAGGTAGGTAAGCCGGGAGTCCGGATTGCTGAGATCAGCCCCGGCGTCAAACAGCGTCACCAGGGCGTGGTGGCTCATTCCCGCCAGGATCCGCACCTCCTGGCCCTGCCGTTTGGTGTTCTCCGGGTCGTCCGCGTCGTTGCGGAAGAGTTTGACCGCCACCTCGCGCTGCAGCAACTCGTCGTGCGCGCGGTAGACAGATGACTGGCTTCCCCTGCCAATGAGGGCTTCAATCCGGTACCGCCCGCTGAGCAGGAGGCCGGGTTCCATCGTTGTTGTCAAAGAGTTTTGTTGTTCCCTCGATACGGGTCCGCACGTGGAATCGGACAGAGCAGTCCTAGCAGCCGGCCAGATCGGCAGGCGCCCGCAAAATTAGCAAGGTTACTTATGGTAGCGCGGAACGCGGATTCAGGAAGTCCTGCGGGCGGAAATTTTTCGGGCCCCGGCCGGCTCCCGGCGGAGCCGGGCGCAGCAGCTATTTGGCCGGGTTGTGCGTCCCGATCGGCACCAGCGTGAGGTCCGGGAGGTTCTTTTCGATCCGGCGCAGCGCCCAGATGTCGTTGAACAGCGCGAGGTACTCGCCGTCCGAGCGCAGCAGCACCTCGGCGCCGGGCACGTTGGCGAGCGCCGGCATGGCGTCCGCCGTCGTGATCCGCGCCAGCGAGTAGGGCAGCCGCTCCAGCCGCATCGGGGCGCTGAAGTCGTGCGCCATCCGGTCCTCGACCACCTCGAACTGCATGGGGCCGACGGCGGCCAGGACGGGCGCCTGGTCGCCGCGGATGTCGGAGCGCAACACCTGGATCACGCCCTCGTGCTCAAGCTGTTCGATGCCGCGGCGGAACTGCTTGAAGCGGCTGGGATCCTTGGACCGCGCCACCTGGAAGTGTTCGGGGGCGAACAGCGGAATAGCCGGGAACTCCACCGGCTTCTCCAGGAACAGGCTGTCGCCCACCCGCAGCGAGGACGCGTTCACCAGGCCCACGACGTCGCCGGGGAACGCCTCGTCGATCACCTCGCGTTCGCGGCCGAAGACCTGCTGGGCGTACTTGGTGGCGAAGGACTTCCCGGTCCGGCCCTGGGTGACCACCATGCCGCGTTCGAAGACGCCGGAGCAGACCCGGATGAAGGCGACGTGGTCGCGGTGGGCCTTGTTCATGCCGGCCTGGACCTTGAAGACGAAGCCCGCGAACGGGGCGTCCACCGGACGCGGCGCGCCGTCGACGTCGGGCCGCGGCGCTGCCGGCGGGGCGAAGTCCACCAGAGCGTCGAGGATCTCCTTCACGCCGAAATTCAGTGCGGCGGAGCTGAACAGGATCGGCGTCGCCTTGCCGGCGTGGAAGGCATCGACGTCGAAGGCAAGGTTGGATTCGATCACCAGCCCGGCCTCGTCCACAGCATTGGACCAGTCCCCGCCCTGGCTGGCGGCGGCCTCCTCGGGGGTGAAGTACTCCGTGAGGGCGATGTTGGCTCCGGCGTTGTTGCGCTGGAAGCGGGCGAACCGGTCGTTGCGCAGGTCCCAGACGCCGCGGAAATCGCCGGAAATCCCCACCGCCCAGGTCAGCGGCATGGGCTGCAGGCCGGTGCGCTCGGTGATCTCGTCCATCAGCGCCAGCGCGTCCAGGCCGGGCCGGTCCCACTTGTTGATCACGGTGATGATGGGCAGGTTCCGCTGCTTGCAGACCTCGAACAGCTTCATGGTCTGGGTTTCCAGGCCCTTGGCCGCGTCGACGAGCATGACGGCGCAGTCCACGGCTGCCAGCACCCGGTAGGTGTCCTCGGAGAAGTCCGCGTGGCCCGGCGTGTCCAGCAGGTTGATGACAGTGTCCCGATAGGCGAACTGCAGCGCCGCGGAGCTGATCGAGATGCCGCGGTCCTTCTCCATCTGCATCCAGTCGGAGACGGTTTCCTTGCGGTTGGCCTTGCCACTGGACGCACCGGCGGTGCCGATCACCTTCGCGTGCAGGGCCAGCGCCTCGGTCAGAGTGGACTTGCCGGCGTCCGGGTGGGAGATCACTGCGAAGGTCCGGCGCCGGGCTGCCTGCTTGTGAATCTCCTGGACTCGGGCGGGGCTGTGGACTTCTTGGGACACGGTGCTACTTTCGCTGCGGCTGTGGACGGGTCAGGGCGCGGAGAGCCCGCGGCACACCCAGGCTTCCAAGTTTATCGCAGGCCGCGGCCGGGCCCTGCTGGGGCGGGGAAATGCGGCCCGGCCGAACCGGGGGCACCGGCATCCGGCGGGCACTTCCTGCGGGGCGGAAACGGGGCACTTTGAGGCTTGTCCGTGCGGAATGTGGCCGGGCTTACCCCTATGATGGTGGATACGGGAAACCGGGCACTTTTGATCTTGCCGGCCGACGATGGAAAATCGACAAAAGCCGGCGTACCCGCGGACGGCGTTCCGCACCTTTGAAGGGAAAACCTATGGCTCGGAGTCCCGAGGATGCACTCAAGGCGACCCTGGCCCGGGTGGCCCCGGGGACGGCACTGCGGGACGGACTGGAACGCATCCTGCGCGGGCGCACCGGCGCGCTGATCGTGCTGGGCATGGACCGGACCATCGAATCCATCTGCTCGGGCGGCTTCGAAATCGGGATTGATTTCTCTCCCACGCGCCTGCGCGAACTGGCGAAAATGGACGGCGCTATTGTCTGCGACAAGGATGCCAGCAACATCCTGCGCGCCGGCGTCCAGCTGGTGCCCGATTCCAGCATCGAAACCCAGGAAACGGGCACCCGGCACCGGACCGCCGAGCGCGTGGCAATCCAAACCGGGGTGCCGGTCATTTCCGTGAGCCAGTCGATGCAGATCATCGCGCTCTACGTCAACGGCCTGCGCCACGTCCTGGAGGGCTCGGAGAAGGTCCTGGCCCGGGCCAACCAGGCCCTTGCCACGCTGGAGCGGTACCGCTCCCGGCTGGACCAGGTGACCAGTTCGCTTTCGGCCCTGGAAATCGAGGCCATGGTCACGGTCCGCGACGTCGCGGTGACGCTGCAGCGCCAGGAAATGGTGCGGCGCATCTCCGAGGAGATCTCGCAGTACGTGCTGGAACTGGGCGAGGACGGCCGGCTGCTGTCCCTGCAACTGGACGAACTGACCGTGGGCCGCGGCCCGGGCAGCGACGTGATCATCCGCGACTACTCGGGCCCGAATGCCTCCGCGGCGGACATCGACAACGCCGTGAAGGCGCTCGTGAACCTGGGCCCGACCGAGCTGATCGACCTGGGCCGGATTTCCGGGATCGTGGGCTTCGCCGGCGGCGAGGCCAACCTCGACGCCGTCGTCCAGCCGCGCGGGTACCGCCTGCTCTCCGGCCTCAAGGCCGTGCCGAAGGCCGTGGCTGACCGCCTGGTGGACCACTTCGGCGGCCTGCAGTTCCTGATGGCGGCGACCATCGATGACCTGATGACCGTCGACGGCATCGGCGACCAGCGCGCCCGCACCGTCCGCGAGGGCCTGAGCCGGATGGCCGAGGCCAGCCTGCTGGACCGTTTCCTCTGACCGTCCCGCCGGGGCCTAGCTGAGCTGGAACACGGCCTTGGGGCTGGTCTTGTTGCCCAGCCGGGCGGTGAAGACGTAGTAGGCGCCGCCGCCGCCGGGTTCGGCGTCAACGACCTTGCACCCCTGGGTGGACCGCTTCCGGTTCCACGGGAAGTTGGCGGTCTCGCTCCGGCCCGGCGCGATGGTCTTGACCAGTTCGGTGCTTTCGGCCTGGCAGTCCAGCGACGAGAAGATCCGGTCGGAGCCGCTGGTGACCAGGTACTCCATCTGCGAGGTCCCGAGGTTGACCTCGCAGGGCACCTCGTTGTTGTTGGTGACCTTCAGGCTCAGCAGCGGGTTCTCGCCGGCGGCGTAGACCCGCTTGTCCGTCGCGGCGGTGACGGTCAGGAGTTTCTGGTCGCATCCCGTGCCGGCTGTCGGGGTCGCGGTGGCGGACGCCGCCGGGCCGGTCGTGGCAGGCGCGGCCTCCCGGCCGGCCGGGGTGGTGGCCGGGGCAGCTGCGGGGCCGCCGCTAAGAGCGCTGGTCAGGGCCGTGAAGCCCGCGACGGCGAGGCCGGCGACCAGCAGCAGGACCGCGGCGGCGAAGATCCGGCGGCGGCGGTAGACGGCTTTGCCGGGCGTGCCGGCCGGGCGCTTGCCGGTCCGGGCTCCGGGGGACGCCTCCGGTCCCGCACCGCGCGCTCCTGGGTTGCCTTGCCTGACCATTCTTCTAGGCTAGAGAATCCCGCCCGCGATCTTGTCCCACCACGCCGCCGGCCGCACTATGGCCCGCATCTCTATTAAGCTGGTCCGATCAAAGCTTCAGCCGATTCCCCCGCCATGGCAGTCCCCGCAGCCCCTGCCGCGCCGTGCCCGCCGGCCAACCCCGAGTCGGGGCCCGCCGCGGCCGCCGGGCTGCACGCTGCCCTCTCCGACTGGTTCGAGGAAACGGCCCGGGACCTCCCGTGGCGCTCCTCCGGCTGCTCGGCCTGGGGCGTGCTGGTCAGCGAAGTCATGCTGCAGCAGACCCCCGTGGTGCGGGTGCTGCCCGTGTGGGAGGAATGGCTCCGGCGCTGGCCCGCCCCGGCCGACCTGGCAAGGGAGAGCCCCGGCGAGGCGGTCAGGTCCTGGGGGCGGCTGGGCTATCCGCGGCGGGCGCTGCGGCTGCACGCGGCCGCCGTCGCCGTCGTCGAACGCCACGCCGGCGCCGTCCCCGGCAATTACGCAGAGCTGATTGAGCTGCCCGGCGTGGGCAGCTACACGGCGGCCGCGGTGGCGGCCTTCGCGTTCGGCCGGCGCGAAACGGTGGTTGACACCAATATCCGCCGGGTCCACGCCCGGCTCGTCACCGGCGCGGCGCTGCCGGCGCCGGCCCTGACCGCCGCGGAGATGCGCCTGGCCGCGCAGTTGCTGCCGGAGGACGACGCCGGCTCCGTGCGTTGGAACGCCGCGGTGATGGAGCTGGGCGCGCTGGTCTGCACGGCCCGGGCGCCCAGGTGCGGCGACTGCCCGGTCCGGGACGCCTGCGCCTGGCGGGAAGCCGGCGAACCCCCGCCGACCTACACCCCGAAGGGGCAGGCCTGGCATGGCACGGACCGGCAGGTGCGCGGCGCGGTGCTGGCGGTCCTGCGCCTGGCGGAGTCGCCGGTGCCTGTTGAGCTGCTGGAGCGCGCCCCCGCGGACCTGGGCCTCGAACCCGGCCCCGGCCCCGGACCGGAGGGAATCTCCGTCCCGCTCGCGGCGCTGCACCGGCTGGATCCCGGGCCGGAACAGCTCGCCCGGGCGGTGTCCGGGCTGCTGGCCGACGGCCTGGTCGAAGAGCATGCCGGCGGGCTGCGTCTGCCTGCCTGATCCCGGTGCTAGGGCTCGCCGAAGCCGGACTGGATCAGGGTCCCCAGATAGTCCACCGCTTTGGCCGCGTCCGGCCCGCTGGCCTCGACCCGCAGCACGGTGCCCTTGGTGGCGCCGAGCATCATGAGTTCGGTCATGGACGCGCCGTCGACGCCGTTGATGGTGACCTCCGCGTCCATTCCCGCCAGGCCGCCGGCGATCTTGGCTGCCGGCCGGGCGTGCATGCCGGCCTGGTTGACCATTTCGAAGTCGCCCTGCGCATCGGGCGGCTGCCGGTGTTCGTGCCCGGCCTCGTGCAGGTGGACCGGCGGGCGGTAGACCGCCTCGGCGGCGTCCTTGACAGTTTCCGCGTCCGCACCGGTCTGGGCCGAGACCGCTGCGGCGACGAGCCCTTCGATCAGGGGCGCGTCGGCGAGGTGGATCGATGCCGGGTCCGCGGCGAACTCGACCGCGGATTCGGCGGTCATGACAGCGGAGCCGAGGTCGGTGAGCACCACGACGCCGCTCTCCCCGGCGGCCTGCTCCAGCGCGGCCATGACCTTCTCCAGGCTGGTGCCGATCCGGTCGTCGTCGGTGCCGCCGGCGGGCACGATGGTCACGTCGGGCGCCATTTGCGCGGCAAGTTCCGCGGCGCCGTCGGCGATTTTGGCGCTGTGGGAGACGACGACCAGGCCTACTACCGTCATTCGGAGGCCCCGACGGCGGCGCGCAGGATCAGTGCGCTCGAGACCGCCCCGGGGTCCCGGTGGCCGATGCTGCGCTCCCCCAGGTAGCTGGCCCGGCCCTTGCGCGCCAGCATCGGGTCGGTGGACACGGCACCGGCTTCAGCCGCTTCCGCCGCCGCGGCGAGTACCTTGCGGACGTCCCCTTCACCTGCGGCCGCGGCGGAGGCGTCGACGGCCGGAGTCCACGCATCGACCATGGTCTTGTCACCGGATTCGGCCTTCCCGCGGGCGACGATGCCGTCCCGGGCGGCGGCCAGCGCGGCGGCGAGGGCGGCCGCGTCGATGTCCGTGGCGTCGCCAAAGGATGTCGCGGCGCGCAGGAACGCCGTGCCGTACAGCGGCCCGGCGGCGCCGCCGACCTTCGACATCAGGGTCATGGCCGTGAGCTTGAGCGCGGCGCCGGCCGTTTCCGGCGGGGATTCGGCCAGCTTGTCCATCACGGCCTTGAAGCCGCGGTCCATGTTCTCGCCGTGGTCCGAGTCGCCGATGGGGCGGTCCAGTTCGATGAGTTCAACCCTGTGCTCGGCCATGGCCTCGGCGGACAGGGTCAGCCACCGAACCGCCCAGTTGACGTCCAGCCCCATGCTCAGGCGCCCCAGCGGAGGGCCGGCGTGTGGACGGGCGCGTCCCAGAGCCCGGTCATTTCGTCGTCCAGGCGGAGCACCGTGATGGAGCAGCCCTGCATCTCGAGGGAGGTGATGTAGTTGCCCACCAGCGAGCGCTCCACGGTGATGCCCTGCTCGGCCAGCCGCTGCGCGGCCCGGCGGTAGACGATGTAGAGCTCGCTCTGCGGCGTGCCGCCCATGCCGTTGACGAACAGGAGGACCTTGTCTCCGGCGGCCAGGCCCAGGTCGCTGACGACGGGGTCCAGCAGGCGGTCAGCGATGCCGTCAGCGGGCTCCAGCGGAATCTTGTGCCGGCCGGGCTCGCCGTGGATGCCGATGCCGATTTCGATCTCGTTGTCCTCAAGCTCGAAGCTGGGGACCCCGGCGTGCGGGACGGTGCACGCGGTCAGGGCCACGCCCATGCTGCGGACGTTCTGGTTGACCCGGTCGCCGATGGCCGCGACGGCGTCGAGGCTGTCGCCGCGTTCGGCCGCCGCCCCCGCGATCTTCTCGACCAGGACGGTGCCGCCGACGCCGCGGCGCCCGGCGGTGTAGAGCGAGTCCTGCACGGCGACGTCGTCGTTGACCAGCACGGTGCGGACCTCGACCCCCTCCGCCTGTGCCAGTTCCGCCGCGGTTTCGAAGTTCAGCACGTCGCCGGTGTAGTTCTTCACGATATGCACGACGCCGGCGCCGGAGTTCACGGCCAGCGTGGCCGGCAGGATCTGGTCGGGGGTGGGCGAGGTGAACACGGCGCCGGGGACTGCGGCGTCGAGCATGCCCATGCCGACGTAGCCGCCGTGCAGCGGCTCGTGGCCGCTGCCGCCGCCGGAGACGAGGCCGACTTTCCCGGATACCGGCGCGTCTTTGCGCACGATGTACTTCGGGTCGGGAAAGACGGTCACGAGGTCCGCGTGCGCGAGCCCGAACCCCTCCACTGACTCGTCGACCACTGCTTTGGGATCATTGATGAGTTTCTTCATGGCTGTGCTCCCTGGATGGTGTCCTGGCTGCTTGCTTAGACCCTACTACCGGGGCCCGGCCAGCGGTAGGCTCCCGGATGCGGCCACTTTCCCGACAATCGGAGCGGGCTCAGGGTCCTGCCGGCGCCGCCGCGAAGCCCGGCCAGGCGTCCGGACCGAGGTCGGGCTGCGGCCTGCGCGCGGCGGGAGCTGCTCCCCTGGCGGAGCCCCTACCCGCGCCCCTACCCGACCCGCCGTCGGCTGCTGGCGGTTCCGAGGGCATCGGCGCGGCATCGACCGTCATCTGGAATGCGGAGAAATCTGGAAAAATCACGCGATTCTGCAATTTCTGCCTCCGAAAGTGGCGGCCCTCCCCATCGGGCCGGAATCAGTTTATCCACCAAGTAGATTTAGCGGAAGGGCCCGCGTTGACTCATGGGAAAGGTCCGCGGAGGCCGATACGTTGCCTCATCTGAAAAGGTCCGGTTAGTTGCTGGCGCGGACATCCTTGAGGGATGGGACTGACGATGGGCCAGCGGAAGGCTGTCACGCTGATCAAGGCCCGGGCGTATGCCCGGGAGGGGCGTGCCGGGAAGGCGCGGATCCTGGATGAGCTGGTGGAGCTCACGGGTTGGAACCGGGATTATGCGCGGCGGGCGCTGAGGCAGGCGCTGGAGCTGCGGCCGGTGCGTCCGCTTCCGGCTCGGGACCCGTTATACGGGCCGGCGGTCATCGACGCGCTCATCGTTTGCTGGGCCGTTCTCAGAGCGCCGGCGGGCAAGCGTCTGGCGCGGATGTTGCCGGTGCTGGTGCCATTGCTGCGGCGCGACGGCGAACTGGTCCTCACCGATGAGGACGCGGCGTTGCTGATGCGGATGAGCGCGGCCACGATTGACCGGCGGCTCGCCCCGGAGCGGGCGAAGCTGGTGGTGCGGGGCCGGTCCCATACCAAGCCGGGGTCCTTGCTGAAGTCCCAGATCCCGGTCCGAACCTGGGCGGACTGGGACGACGCGGTGCCAGGGTTCGTGGAAATCGATCTCGTCGGCCACGAAGGCGGCACCGCGTCCGGGGAGTACTGCTTCACGCTGACCGTCACGGATATCGCCACCGGTTGGACGGTGAACCGTTCCGTGCCGAACAAGGCCCAGAAGTGGGTGCTCGCGGCGCTGCAGCACGCGCTGGGCCGGTTCCCCTTCCCGGTTCTCGGGATCGACTCGGACAACGGGACCGAGTTCATCAACGCGGACCTGCTGGCCTACTGCCACGCCCGGCAGATCACGTTCACCCGGTCCCGGCCCGGGAACAAGAACGACGGGGCCCACGTGGAGCAAAAGAACTGGTCCCGGGTCCGGGAGCTCGTGGGTTACTACGGTTACGACACCGGCGCGGAACTCGAGAAACTCAATGCCATCTGGGACCTCGACGCGCTCTTCACGAATTACCTGCTGCCCCAGCAGAAGTTGGTCTCGAAGGAACGCCGCGGAGCGAAAGTCATCAAGAAGCACGACGCGGCCCTCACGCCCCACCAGCGCGCCGCGATTGACTCCGGAATCCGCAAACGTCCCGTGATCGCCATGAACGCCCAGTTCAAACGCCTCCAGCCCGCGGCCCTGTCCCGGCAGATCCTGGCCCTGACCGGGGAGCTGGAAGTCCTCGCCCAGGCCAAAGCCGCACCCCGGCTCCGCCGGATCAACACCTCGTTCAACCCAGCCCCAAAACGGACCTTTTCAGCTGAGGCAACGACTCACCACTCCCGGACCTATTGACGTGAGGCAACAGGGGGCCTGTTCCGGGCCGGTTCGGAGCTGCTACAGCGTGCGGATCATCCGGGTGTTGCCGAGGGTGTTGGGCTTGACGCGGGCCAGGTCGAGGAATTCGGCGACGCCCTCATCGTGGGAGCGGAGGAGCTCGGAGTAAACCACCGGGTCCACCGCCGTCTGGTCGGCCATCACCTCGAAACCGTGCTTTTTGAAGAAGTCCACCTCGAAGGTCAGGCAGAAGACGCGCACGACGCCGAGCTCCCGCGCGTCCTCCAGCAGCTGCTCGAGCAGCAGGTGGCCAACGCCCCGGCCGCGCCAGGCGTCGGAGGTGGCCAGGGTGCGTACCTCGGCCAGGTCCTCCCACATCACGTGCAGCGCCCCGCAGCCGATCACCTCGCCGTCGGCAGCCTCGGCGATCCGGAACTCCTGCAGGCTCTCGTAGTAGGCGACGGTCTCTTTCGCCATGAGGATCCGCTCCTCGGCCAGGGGTGCCACCAGGGTCTTGATGGCGGCGACGTCGCCGGTGCGGGCAGGGCGGATGCGGATCGTCTCAGTCACAGCCCCATCCTACGACCCGGCCCGCACGCCGTCCGGCCCCGCAGGGCGGCCGGGCCGGACGGCGTGGACGGTTGGGACGGGTCAGAGGCCCAGCCCGTCCGGAACGGGGAGGTCCTTGTCCAGCAGGTTCCTGGCCAGGAAGTGCTCGACGACGCCGTACCAGACCTTGGCGTGCTGCGGCTGCAGGATCCAGTGGTTCTCGTCCGGGAAGTAGAGGAAGCGGTGCTCCGTCTCGCCGTTCTCGTCGGCGGCGAGCTGGGACTTGGAGAGCAGCTCGTACCAGAGGCGCAGCCCTTCCCCGATCGGGACGCGGTAGTCCTTGTCGCCGTGCACGACCAGCATGGGGGTCCGGATGTTCTGCACGTGCAGGTGCGGGGAGTTCTCCGCCGCCATCTCCGCCGTCATCTCCTTGAGCCAGTACTGCGCGGCGTCCGTGGTCGGCCCGAACTGGTCCAGGGCCCAGAGGCTGGCATGGGTGACGATCGCCTTGAACCGGTCCGTGTGCCCGGCGACCCAGTTCGCCATGTAGCCGCCGAAGGACCCTCCCATGGCTGCGGTGCGCGTCTCGTCGATGTCGGGCCGGCGCTCGACGGCGTCGGTCAGGTCCATCAGGTCCTGGAACGGGGCCTTGCCCCACTCACCCCAGCCGCGCTGGATGTGGTCCTGGCCGTAGCCGGTGGACAGGGCCGGGTCCGGGAGCAGCACCGCGTAGCCGCGGGCCACGAGCAGCCACGGGTTCCAGCGCCAGGTCCAGGCGTTCCAGGAGCCCAGCGGGCCGCCGTGGATCCAGAGCAGCAGCGGGGCGGGGTTCGCCGGCGAAGCGTCCTCGGGCAGGGCCAGGTAGCCCGGGACCCGGTCGCCGCCGGCGGAGGTGGTCTCCACGCGTTCGAGCCGGCCGCGGAAGGCGGGCCGCTCCGCGGGCGCCGGGAGCCGGGTGGTCCCGCCGCCGGCCAGGTCGATGCTGACGGCTTCGGGCGGGAATTCGTATGAGCTGCGCAGCGCGTAGGCGCGGCGGCCGTCCGGGGCTACGACGACGTCGGTGTAGGCGGCGGCGTCGGCCGTCAGCCGCACCACCTCTGCGTCGCCGCCGGCGGCGGGCACACTGATCCGGAACACCGGCGAGGCTCCGTCCTCGTCCGCCGTCACCAGCAGCGCGGAGCCGTCCGGCAGCCAGGCGGCCGGGTGCGGCCAGCGGTCCCAGTCGTGCGCGAGCGGCGTCAGCGCCTCCCCGCCGTCGGAGCCGGCAGCCTCACCCGCGGCGAGGTCCAGCAGGTGCAGCTTCACCTGCGGCGCCTGCTGCGGTGTGGTCTCGGTTTCGGTCAGGACCACCAGGGTGCGGCCGTCGGGGCTGACCGGGCCGGGGAAATAGTTCATGCCTTCGCTGTCGAGCAGGACCCGGCGGGTGCCGGAGGCGACGTCGACCGCCACGAGGACGGTGCGGGAGTCGGCGCCGGCGAGCGGCTTGGCGAAGCTGCTGTAGAGCGTCTTTCCATCCGGGCTGACGACGGTCTCGGCCTCCCGGAGCCCGTTCCCGGCGTCGGGGGTAAGGTTGCGCAGTTTCACCGGCGCGGCGGCGTCGACCGTGGCCGGCTTGCCGGGCTCCGGGTCCGCCCCCGGCTCGACGGCGAACAGCCGCGGCTGCTCGGGCCCGAGGTCCGCGTCCCAGTAGCGCACCGGGTAGCCGCTGTGCAGGATCGCGGCGACCTTGTTCTCCTTGCGGGCCTTGCGCCGCTCCCCGTCATTGTCCTCGTCGGTGGAGCCGGCCAGGACGGCTGCCGAGACGAAGAGCGCATCGGCGTTCCTGGCGGCGAGCAGGCCGCTCACGCCGCCGGCGCGGGAGAGCGCGACGCGTGCCTCGCCGCCGTCGGCCGGCAGCACCCAGAGCGCGTTGACCGGGTCCGCCTCGGGGCTCTCCGGGTCCGGACGCGCCGAGGTGAAGTAGAGGCTGCCGTCCGCGGCGAACACCGCCCCGGCTTCACCCTTGGCGCTGCGGGTGATCCTCCGGGCCCGCCGCTTGCCTGCAGGGTCCAGTTCCCACAGCGCGGTGCGGTACTCGGTGCCCTTGTCGTTGAGGGTGGCCACGGTGGTGACCAGCCGCGAACCGTCCGGGCTGAGGGCCAGGCCGCCCACCCTCGGGATCGCGAGGTAGTGGTCCAGGTCGTGGAACGGGGTTTCGGGCTGTTCGCCCGGGGTCTGTGTGTCGGTGGAAGCCATGCCCCCGATTCAACACCCGTTGTGCGGCGGATCACAGCCGCGTTCACTGAGAGTGAAACAGTACTTTCAGATCGCCGTCGGGGAATCGCAGGGCATTTTCAGGGACGGTTGGCACAATGGCCCCATGAACCCAGACCAGACCCTGCCCAGACGCTCCCTCCTGCTTGGCGCCGGCGCCCTTGGTGGCGGCGCCCTGGCCCTGTCCGCCTGCAGCGCCGAGCCTTCGGGGAGTTCCGCGTCCTCGGCGGCCGGGCCTTCCGTCCCGCCCGGCACCCCGGTGAAGGTCGGCAAGCTCAGCGAGGTGGCGGTGCGCGGCACCGCCACCGGAAAGGTCGGGGGCCGGACGGTGGTGATCTTCCGGCCGGATGAGAAGACCGTCCTGGCCTACGACGCCGCCTGCACCCACGCCGGCTGCCCGGTGGCGCCGGCCGGCGAGGACTTTGACTGCCCCTGCCACGGCTCCTCGTTTAAGGGCTCGGACGGCAGCGTGATCAGCGGCCCGGCCCAGGCTCCGCTGGGGAAACTGAAGGCCGCCATCGACGGCGAGTGGATCACGGTCACCGCCTGAGCCGCCCGCCCGGCGTCGTGTGCTGGGCGGTACACAGAGAAAGGCCCCGGCGCCTCCCGTGAGGGAGGGGCCGGGGCCTTGTCGTCGGGCGTTACCCTCTTGGCGCCTAGACGCTCGGGGCGATTTCCGGGATCCGCGGCTTGGCGTTGCCGGCGAAGGTGAACTTCGCGTCGTCGCCTTCGCCTTCGACGTCCACCACGACGATGTCGCCGGAGTGCAGTTCGCCGAAGAGGATCTTCTCGGAGAGCTGGTCCTCGATCTCGCGCTGGATGGTGCGGCGCAGCGGCCGGGCGCCCATCGCGGGATCGTAACCGCGGGTGGCCAGCAGGACCTTGGCCGCGGGCGTGAGCTCGATGCCCATGTCCTTGTCCTTGAGGCGCTTCTCCAGCCGGGTGACGAACAGGTCCACGATCTCGATGATCTCGTCCTGGGTCAGCTGCGGGAACACGACCACGTCGTCGACACGGTTCAGGAACTCGGGGCGGAAGTGCTGCTTGAGCTCCTCCGTGACCCGGGCGCGCATCCGGTTGTAGCCGGTCTGCGTGTCCGTGCCCGACTGGAAGCCGGTGGCGACGCTCTTGGAAATGTCCCGGGTGCCGAGGTTCGTGGTCATGATGATCACGGTGTTCTTGAAGTCCACCACGCGGCCCTGGGAGTCGGTCAGGCGGCCGTCTTCCAGGATCTGCAGCAGCGAGTTGAAGAGGTCGGCGTGCGCCTTCTCCACTTCGTCGAACAGCACGACGGAGAACGGACGGCGGCGGACCTTCTCGGTCAGCTGGCCGCCTTCTTCGTAGCCAACGTAGCCCGGAGGGGCACCGAAGAGCCGCGAGACGGTGTGCTTCTCCGAGTACTCGGACATGTCGAGGGTGATCAGCGCGTCTTCCTCGCCGAAGAGGAACTCCGCGAGGGCCTTGGCCAGCTCGGTCTTGCCGACGCCGGTGGGGCCGGCGAAGATGAACGAGCCGCCGGGCCGCTTCGGGTCCTTCAGGCCAGCACGGGTGCGGCGTATCGCCTGGGACAGGGCCTTGATGGCCTCATCCTGGCCGACGACGCGCTTGTGCAGTTCGTCTTCCATCTTCAGCAGGCGCGAGGACTCTTCCTCGGTCAGCTTGAAGACCGGGATGCCGGTGGAGTTCGCCAGCACCTCGGCGATGAGATCCTCATCCACCTCGGAGATGTCGTCCATGCCGCCGGTCTTCCACTGGCGTTCCTTTTCGGCGCGCTCGGCAATGAGCTTCTGCTCCTTGTCGCGCAGCGACGCGGCGCCTTCGAAGTCCTGCGCGTCGATCGCGGATTCCTTCTCCAGCTTCATGGCCGAGATCTTCTCGTCCATGACCTTGAGCTCCGGCGGGGCGGTCATCCGGCGGATGCGCAGGCGCGCACCGGCCTCGTCGATCAGGTCGATGGCCTTGTCCGGCAGGAAGCGGTCCGAGATGTAGCGTTCGGAGAGGCTGGCGGCCGAGGCGAGGGCGCCGTCGGTGATGGTGACCCGGTGGTGCGCCTCGTAGCGGTCACGCAGGCCCTTGAGGATCTCGATCGCGTCGGCGACGGAGGGTTCCTTGACCTGGATCGGCTGGAAGCGGCGCTCCAGGGCGGCGTCCTTCTCGATGTGCTTGCGGTACTCGTCCAGCGTGGTGGCACCGATGGTCTGCAGCTCGCCGCGGGCCAGCATGGGCTTCAGGATCGAGGCCGCATCGATGGCGCCTTCGGCGGCACCGGCACCGACGAGGGTGTGGATCTCGTCGATGAAGAGGATGATGTCGCCGCGGGTGCGGATCTCCTTGAGCACCTTCTTCAGGCGCTCTTCGAAGTCACCGCGGTAGCGGGAGCCGGCCACCAGGGACCCGAGGTCCAGGGTGTACAGCTGCTTGTCCTTGATGGTTTCCGGTACGTCGCCGCGGACGATCGCCTGGGCCAGGCCCTCGACGACGGCGGTCTTACCGACGCCGGGCTCACCGATCAGGACCGGGTTGTTCTTGGTGCGGCGGGAAAGGACCTGCATGACGCGTTCCATTTCCTGCTCGCGGCCGATCACGGGATCGAGCTTATTTTCCCGGGCGGCCTGGGTCAGGTTGCGGCCGAACTGGTCCAGGACCACGGATCCGGCAGGGGTGCCTTCGGCCTGTCCGGGGCCGACCCCGGCGCCGGTGGTTTCCTTGCCCTGGTAGCCGGAAAGCAGCTGGATGACCTGCTGGCGGACACGGTTCAGGTCCGCGCCGAGCTTGACCAGCACCTGCGCCGCCACGCCTTCACCCTCGCGGATGAGGCCGAGCAGGATGTGCTCGGTGCCGATGTAGTTGTGGCCCAGCTGCAGGGCTTCGCGCAGCGAGAGCTCCAGCACCTTCTTGGCGCGCGGCGTGAAGGGGATGTGGCCGGACGGGGCCTGCTGGCCCTGGCCGATGATCTCCTGCACCTGCTCGCGGACTCCGTCGAGCGAGATGCTCAGGGACTCGAGGGCTTTGGCGGCAACACCTTCACCCTCATGGATCAGGCCCAAGAGGATGTGTTCGGTACCGATGTAATTGTGGTTCAGCATGCGTGCCTCTTCTTGGGCAAGCACAACTACGCGACGGGCACGGTCCGTAAATCGCTCAAACATTTCGCCACACTCCTAGCTACGACGTACTTTGATGCTACGTGGCGGCGTTCCAGATTTGGGGCTTGTTCGCCACGGGGGAAACCTGACCGGTTGCAGGGCCCGGGTCGGTGTGCCCGGCGGGGGCGGACGCTCCCTCCCGGTTACCTGCTCCCAGGCCCCCGGAATGCGCCGCAGCCACGGCGCGGCGGGAGCGTTCCCGGGAAGTAACCGGGGAGGAACGCACGGGCCCGTTCCACGACAAAGCCCCCGCCGGACGGCAGGGGCTTTGTCTGACGCTATTACTCCGGCGCAGAACTGGCCGGGAGCGGGGTCAAACCTAGGAATTGGCCTTCTGGTAGGCTTCCTGAATTTCCGCCTGGATGCGGCCCCGGCTGTTTACCGCGTAGCCGTTATCCCGCGCCCATTGACGGATTTGTGCCGAGTCCTGATTGCGGCCGCCCGATGCCTTGGCGCGGGTCGACCGGCCGGCCGACGTCTTTCGCCCATGGGCCACATACCGCTCGAGGGCCGAGCGAAGTTCCGACGCGTTGCCGGTGGAGAGGTCGATTTCATAACTGACGCCGTCCAGGCCAAACCGGACAGTTTCGTCCGCGGATCCCCCATCCAGATCATCCACGAGGATGATTTTAACTTTCTGTGCCATAAAAACTCTCTTTCCAAAAGGATGAGTATTTTAGAAAAGCAGGATGTATCTGTAAAAAGTATCCATCTTTTTATGGCCGCGCGTCAAAGCGGAATAGCCCTGCCAAAGAAAATCCTCAGCGGGAATAAGGGCCTTTAGCGCTGTTCGGGGGAATGCCCATTCCCCGGGGCGGGTGACTGCCCCGGTTCGCGGGCCGCCGCTTCCGCCTGCGCCCGGGCCTCGGCCTGGCGCTCGGATTTGTCGGCGTTAAAAATCGCCTTCATGGCAAACCAGAAGATCAGCCCGACCACCAGTGACGGAAGCAGGACGGCAACGTATTCCATGATCAGTGACCTTCGGGCTTGAGCAGCGGGAACAGAATGGTTTCGCGGATGCCGGCGCCGGTGAAGAGCATGACCAGCCGGTCGATGCCGAGCCCGATGCCGCCCATCGGCGGTGCGCCGTATTCCAGGGCGCGGAGGAAGTCCTCGTCCAGCTGCATGGCCTCGACGTCGCCGGCGGCCGAGCGGCGTGACTGCTCGGTCAGGCGTTCGCGCTGGATGACCGGGTCGATCAGCTCGGAGAACGCGGTGCCGCGCTCCATGCCGCCGATGATCAGGTCCCACGCCTCGATCAGCCGGTCATCCTCGCGGTGGTGGCGGGCCAGCGGCTGCGCGGAGGGCGGGTAGTCGTAGACAAAGGTGGGGTTGAGGAGGGTCGGTTCGACCAGTTCGCCGAACAGCTCCACCACGAGCTTCTCGGCGTCCCAGCCGGCGTCGACCTTCACCTCGTGCTTCGCGGCGATCTCCAGCAGCTCCGCAACCGGGGTCTCCGGGGTGATGTCCTGGCCGACGAAATCGGACAGGCCCGGGTACACGGCCATCCAGGCCCAGTCGCCGTCGAGGTTAATCTCGCCGGCCTCGGTCTGCAGCACCCGGCCCACGCCGGCGGCGTCGGCGGCGTCGAGGATGATCTCCTTGATCCGGTCCGCCATGACGAACTGGTCCGCCCAGGCCTCGTAGCTCTCCAGGGTGGTGAATTCGGGGCTGTGCGTGGAGTCGACACCCTCGTTGCGGAAGACCCGGCCCATGTCGTAGACCCGGTCGATCCCGCCGACGACGGTGCGCTTGAGGTACAGCTCGGTGGCGATGCGCAGCGTCATCTTCTGGTCGAAGGCGTTCATGTGCGTCTCGAACGGGCGGGCCGCGGCGCCGCCGTGCACCAGCTGCAGCATCGGGGTTTCCACCTCGACGTAGCCCTGGCGGTGCAGGGTCTCGCGGATGGAACGGGTGATGGCGGCCCGGGTGTAAACCATCTCGCGGGCCTCGTCGCGGACGATCAGGTCAACGTAGCGCTGGCGGACACGGGTTTCCTCGTTCAGCTCCGCGTGCAGCACGGGCAGCGGGCGCAGCGCCTTCGACGCCATGGTCCAGGATTCGGCCATGACCGAGAGCTCGCCGCGGCGCGAGGAGATGACCTCGCCCTTGATGAAGACATGGTCGCCGAGATCGACGAGGGCCTTCCAGTCCGCGAGCGCCTCCTCGCCGATGTTGGCCAGGCTGAGCATGACCTGCAGCCGGACGGCCTTGCCGTCGAGGCCGCCCTCCTGGAGGGT
Source organism: Arthrobacter sp. Soil763 (assembly GCF_001428365.1). GTDB lineage: Bacteria > Actinomycetota > Actinomycetes > Actinomycetales > Micrococcaceae > Arthrobacter. Next base: position 429,648 of record NZ_LMSH01000001.1, read on the forward strand.
GGCGAAGCAGAGCTTGCCGGTGTTCCGGATGAACACGATGCGGCCGGTGACCCCGACGACGTCGCCGGTGGTCTCGTCGGCCAACAGGTGGGCGTACTTCTCGCGGATCTCCGTCAGCGAGTGGGTGCGCTCGACTCCCACCGGGTACGCCTCGATGCCGCGCTCGATCAGCTTGGCACGCTTCTCCATGCGGACCAGCGTCTGCTCGCTGGCCTCGGAATGCTCGGCGGCGGTGTGCGGGGCGGGGGTGTTTTGGGAAGTCACAATCCCCAAGTTTACCGGGCATTCGGCCGCCGCCGGTGCGCCGGGGGCGGGAACGGACCGGGAATAGACTTCCAACCATGGAGACGTGGACGATTCGGACCGACGACGGCGGCGGGCACCTGGAGCTGCACAGCTTCCGGGAACCGGCGCAGCCGCTGGCTCCGGGCCGTTTACGCACCGGCCGGGGCCGCGTCCCGGGGCCGACTGCGGCACGCCCGGCGGCGGGCACGGAACCGGCGGCCGGCGTCGTGCTGGTGCACGGGACCCTGGTGACCGATGCGCTGTACCGGCCGTTCGCCCGGAACCTGAGCCGGCTCCTGGGCCGCCCGGTGCATTGCTACAACCGTCGGGGCCGCGCCGGTTCCTCCCCGCAGCCGGCGGAATATTCGGCGGCGACGGAGGTGGCCGATCTGGCCGCGGTACTCCGGCAGACCGGCTCCACGGACGTGTTCGCGCACAGTTACGGCGGCTTCGTCGCCCTGCAGGCCGCGCGGAGCGTTCCGATCCGCCGGCTGGTGACCTACGACGCCGCCGTGTCCCTGGCCGGGAGCCTGACCAGCCGGTGGCGGCCGGAACTGGAGCGGTCGGTGGCGGCGGGGGAACTGGACCAGGCCTGGGCCCTGCTGGTGCAGGGGCTGGAAACGGCGGGACCGGTATCGAAGCTGCCGCTGGGCGCCCTGCGGATGCTCAGCATCCTCTCCGCCCGGACCCCGCTGGGCGGGCAGATGCGGGAGCTGCTGCCGACTGCGGTGGCAGAGATGCGCGCCGTGCTGGCCGCCGACGCGGAACTGGCCGACTTTGCCGGCGTCACCACGCCGGCGCTGCTGCTGACCGGGGGCTGGTCTCCGGGCTACTTCGCCGAGACGGGGCGCCAGCTGGCGGCAGCGGTCCCGGCGATGGAGTTCGGCGTGGTGCCCGGCCAGCTGCACGAAGGGCCGCTGCGCCCCGCGAACCGCCGGCTCGCCCTGGTGGCGGCGCGGTTCCTGATGGACGGCGCCAGCCGGCCGGCGCGCACCGGCCTGCATCGGCGGCTGCGGCCGGCCCGCTGACATCTGGCACTAGAATCGGGGGCGACCTCCCTCGAAAGGACCCCCTTGGCCAAGCTCTACTTCCGCTACGGCGCGATGAACTCCGGCAAGTCGACGGGCCTGCTGCAGGCCGCGTTCAATTACGAGGAGCGCGGGCAGAGGGTACTGCTGGCCAAGCCGGACATCGACACCAAGGGTGACGCCGACGTCGTGTCCCGGCTGGGCATGACCCGCTCGGTGGATTTCCTGATCCCGGCCGGCGCCTCCGCCCGGGACCTGTTCCAGGCCCAGGCCCACGGCGACGACCCGGACGCGCTGCTGCAGCACGTGGACACTCCCCCGGTGGCGTGCCTGCTGGTGGACGAGGCCCAGTTCCTAGAGCCGGATCAGGTGGATGACCTGTTCCGCATTGCCGTGCTGGACAACGTCCCGGTCCTTGCCTACGGCATCCGCACCGATTTCCGCACCCGGGCCTTCCCGGGCTCGCTCCGACTGCTGGAAATCGCCCACACCCTCGAAGAGCTCAAGACCATCTGCCGCTGCGGCCGGAAGGCGATCTTCAACACCCGGCGGATCGGCGATGAGGTGGTCTTCAACGGCGACCAGGTGGCCATCGACGGGCAGGACGCCTGGTACGAATCGCTCTGCGGCTCCTGCTACCTGGAAATCTCCGGGGGCCGGCTGGGCGGGTAACCTCCGCGCGGCGCAGGCGGCCGCCGCCCGTTTACTGGGCAGTACCGGGTGCCTCGGCTAGGCTCGAAGCATGACCCGCGAGAATATCAGAACCCCCGATGGCGGGACCCTTGAGCTTTTCAGCACGGGCGCGGAGCTGGCGGCGGCAGGTTCCGGCGTCGTCGTCGTCCCGGCGTCGATGGTGACGGCCGCGGACTACACCCGTTTCGCCCAGAAGCTCAGTGCGTCGCTGGGGCGTCCGGTGCACACCTTCAACCGGCGCGGCCGCGGCTCCTCGTCGCCGCAGCCGGAGGACTACACGCTGGACGTGGACATCCGGGACCTGGACGTCGTGATGAAGCACACCGCCAGTACCGACGTGTTCGGGCACAGCTTCGGCGGCGCGGTGGCGCTGCATGCGGCGCGCACCCTGCCGGTGGAACGGCTGGCTGTCTATGACCCCGCGGTGTCTGTCAACCACAGCGTCACGGCCGACTGGACCGACGAGTACGAGCGCCTGACCGCCGCGGGCGATGACGACCGCGCCCTCGCCGTCCTGGTCCGCGGCCTGGAAACCGGCAGCGCCCTGTCCCGGATGCCGTTGTCCATGCTGACCCTGGCGAACAAGCTCACCGCCGGCACCCCTGTGGGTAAGCAGCTGCGCGAGCTCATGAAGACCGGCGTGCGGGAGATCAAGGCGATCATCGCCGCCGACATGCCGGCGGAACCGTTCCTGGAGCTGCCGCTCGAGACGTTGATCATTGTGGGCGAGAAGAGCCCGGCCTACTTCGGCGTCGCCTGCGGCCAGATCCATGACGTGCTTTCCGGTTCCAGCTACACGATCCTGCCCGGCATGGGCCACGACGGCGTGAACAAGGCGCCGGAAAAGCTGATCAGCGAGCTCAGCGAGTTCTTCGCCGGCTGAAGCGCGAACGTACACTTGAGGCCCTCCGCGGAGGGCCTCAAGTGTACGTTCGCGCAAGTTGCCCGCGATAGAGGCTGCCCGCTGCTTAGTGGCCGCCGGGGGATGCCGCGCCGTCGGTCTTGCGCATCAGCACGGACAGGACGACGGCGGCCAGCGCTATCCCGGCCGCGGCGAGGAACGCCGCGTGCATCCCGGCGACGAGCCCGGCGGCCGCGGAGACGGCGGCGAAAATCGAGACCAGCAGTGCAGTCCCGGCCGCGCCCGCGACCTGCTGCAGGGTGCTCATGATGGCCGAACCGTGCGAGTACAGGTGCGGCGGCAGCGGGTTCAGCCCGGTGGTGAAGGCCGGGGTGAACAGCAGGGCCAGGCCCAGGCTCAGCGCCACATGCAGCCCAATGATCCAGCCGACCGGCGTCCCGGCGTCCAGCCGGGAGAACTGCCAGAGCGCCAGCACCATCAGTGTTGAGCCGGTGACGGTCAGCGGCAGCGGTCCCACCCGGTCGAAAAGCCGTCCGATGACCGGGCCGAGCAGGCCCATCGCGAGTCCGCCGGGAAGCAGGACCAGGCCGGTTTCGAGGGACTTCAGGCCTCGAATCTCCTGCAGGTACAGGGGCAGCAGGATCACGGCGCCGAACAGGGCGATCATGGCGACCACCAGCAGCAGGATGGAGACCGTGAACATCCGGAAGCGGAAGGCGCGCAGGTCCAGCAGCGGCGCCTCCCTTTTCTGCAGCCGCAGCTGCCGCAGCACGAACGCCAGCAGTGCCACGATGCCGATGCCCAGCGCCACCACCGCGGGCGCCGCCGCGCCGCCCTTGCCGCCGATCTGGCTCAGCCCGTAGACGACGCCGCCGAAGGCCGGGACGGTGAGGACGACGGAGAGGGCATCAAGCCGGGTCTTTTCGTTCTCGCCGATGTTCCGCAGGAATTTCGCGCCGATGGCGAAGGCGAGCAGCGCGATCGGCAGCACGAACACGAACATGAACCGCCAGGAGAAGTGCTGCAGGATCAGCCCGGACACGGTCGGGCCCATGGCCGGCGCCACGGAGATGGCGATGGAGACGTTGCCCATCACCGCGCCGCGGCGCGAGACCGGAACGAGGGTCAGGATGGTGGTCATCAGCAGCGGAAGCATGATCGCGGTTCCGCCGGCCTGCACAATCCTGGCCAGCAGCAGCACCTCGAAGCCGGGGGCGAGGGCCGCCAGCAGCGTCCCGGCGGAGAACAGCCCCATCGCCAGCATGAAGACCGCCCGGGTGGAGAGCCGCTGCAGGATGAACCCGGTGGTCGGGATCACCACGGCCATGGTCAGCATGAAGCCGGTCGACAGCCACTGCACCGTGGGGGCGTCCACCCGCAGGTCGGCCATCAGCCGCTGCAGGGCGACGTTCATGATCGTCTCGTTGAGGATCACCACAAAGGTGGCGACCAGCAGCGTCGTGATGACGGTGACCGACTGCCGGGAGAGCTTTTCCGGGCCGGCCGACGGGGCCGTTTCGTGGACGGCGGGCGCGGACCCGGCGGGGCTGTCCTGGACGGCGGAACGGGCATCTGCTGGCATGGGGGTTCCCTTGGGAAAGGTGGCGTGGGGTGGGCGCGGAAGCAGCCGCTACGGTTTGCAACCCGGCGCCGGCGGCGCTCATTCCCGGCGGCGCGGAAAAGTTCCGGCGGCGGGAAAAGTGGCCGCGGGCGCGGCGGGCGCGGCGGCGAGACCCGCCGAGGAACGCGGCCGGGGTCTTTCTTCCCTACCGGCCAGGCCGCGGGTGCCGTTGGCTGGACGAGGGCCGGGCTTCCGGAACGTCGTCCGGCCGGCTGCCTCCCCCCGACCGCTGCGAAAGGACCTCCCATGGGCCGCATCAAGCTTGATACCCAGATCGACGCGCCGCTCGAGCGCGTCACCGAGATCGCCGTCGACCCCTACCACTGGGCAGCGTGGTGGGTGAACCTGAGCGAGCCGAAGAAGGTCGAAGGCGACGGACGGGCCGGCACCGTCGTCGAGCACAGCTACCTGATGGCCGGGGTGCCGTTCCCGGTGACCACGCGGGTCCTCGAAAACGAGCCGACGGGCTCCGGCGGCCGGCACGTGCGGCTTGAATTCGACGGCCCGCTCAAGGGCTGGCAGACCTGGGACTATGAGCCGTCCGGGGACGGCACGCGGGTGACCGCCGAAATCGAGTACAACGTCCCCGGGGCCGCGGTCGGCAAGTTCGCCGACCGGGTGCTGGTGGAACGGATGCAGGAGCGGGCCCGGGAACAGACCCTGGCGAACCTCAAGATGATGGCCGAGGCCGCTGCCGGCTAGGAGTCCAGCGGCACGTTATCGATCAGCCGCACCGGCCCAACCCGGGCGGCGATGAGCGCCAGGCCTTCGCCGCGGAACGGGGTCTCGCGGCAGTTTTCGGCGAGCGGTTCCAGCGTGCGCGGGTCGACGACGTCGAAGTAGTCCAGTTCCACGAGCGGCTGGGACTCCACGAGAGCCCGGGCGGAGTCCAGGTCCAGTGGTTCGTGGGCGTTGGCGCGGTCCTCGACCAGCCGGAGGGCGCGGAACAGCACCAGGGCGGCCTCGCGTTCCTCGGGTGAGAGGAAGCGGTTGCGGCTGGAGAGGGCGAGCCCGTCCGCGGAGCGTACGATCGGCACCGGCACGATCTCCACCGGGAAGTTCAGGTCCGCGACCATCCGCTGGACCAGGGCCAGCTGCTGGGCGTCCTTCTGGCCGAAATAGGCCCGGTAGGCGGCCTCGCCGAGGGCGGGCTGCCCGTAGTGCAGCAGCTTCGCCACCACGGTCAGGGCGCCGTCGAAGTGGCCGGGACGGGACGCACCCTCCCACTTGTCCGCCAGCGCCCCCGAGGTGATCCGCACCATCGGCTCCCCGCCGGGATAGACCTCCTCCACCGCGGGGGCGAAGGCAAGGTCCACGCCCTCGGCCTCGAGCAGCGCCAGGTCCGCGTCCAGGGTCCGCGGGTAACGCTCCAGGTCCACGGCCTCGCCGAACTGCAGCGGGTTCACGAAGATGCTGGCCACCACGACGTCGTTCTGGGCGACGGCGGTGCGCGCCAGGCTGGCGTGCCCCTCGTGCAGGGCGCCCATGGTGGGTACGAGGCCCTGGGAGGTTCCGCGCTTTTCGGTGAGCAGGCGGGCGCTCTCGGCGCGCAGCTCGGCAGCCGTGGTCACCAGCTGGATTGCCATGTCAGGGTCCTTCCTCGGGCAGCGGCCCATCGGTGTCGGGGCTGCCCAGCGCCCGGCCGATGTCCTCGACCTGGCCCGGCTTCAGCTGCCCGCGGTGTCCTGCCCGCCGGGCCGTGGCCCGGGCCATGGCCAGGTAGGCCTCCAGAATATCGCCGCCCGAGCCGCCGTCGAGTTCGCGCAGCGCCGCCGAGTGCGCGGCGACGGTGCCGGCGTCGCCGCGCGCAACCGGGCCGGTCAGCGCCGACTCACCGGAAGCGAGTGCGTTTTCCAGGCTGGCGCGCAGGAGCGGGCCCAGCATGCGGTCCGGTGCCTCGACGCCCACGGCGCGCAGCAGTTCCGAGGCCTGCGCCACCAGGGTCACGAGGTGGTTGGAGCCGTGGGCCAGGGCCGCGTGGTAGAGCGGGCGGTCCCCCTCGGCGATCGGCACCGGTTCGGCGCCCATTTCCACCACGAGGGCCTGCGCGATCGGCAGCATGGCGGGATCGGCCGTGACGCCGAAGCTGCAGTCCAGCAGCCGGGTCAGGTCCAGGCTCATGCCGGTAAAGGTCATCGCGGGATGCAGCGCCAGCGGGATCGCGCCGGCCGCGCGCACCGGGTGCAGGATGCCGACGCCGAAGCGCCCCGAGGTGTGCGCCACGAGCTGGCCGGGCTGCCAGGCGCCCAGTTTCGCGAGGCCGGCCACCAGCGGGCCGAGGGCGTCGTCCGGGACCGCCAGCAGGACCAGTTCAGCCCGTTCCACGATGTCCTGCACCTCCAGCACCGGAACGCCCGGCAGCAGGGTTTCGGCGCGTTCCCGGCTGGCGTCGGACACGGCGGAAACACCGACGACGGCGTGCTCGGCGGCGCGCAGGGCGGCGCCCAGGACGGCCCCGACCTTTCCGGCACCGATGATTCCGACGCCGAGGCGTCCTGGCTTAGCCATACTGCGGCCCTTCCTGTGGTTCTGGGTGGGGGGAGGCGGGTTGCCGGGAGGCGGGGGCGAGCCAGTGTTCGCTCGTCTGCCGTTTCCGGGCCGACCGGGCGCGGGCGGCCTGTGCGTCCAGCAGGGCCCGGCCTTCGTCCAGTCCCGCCTGCACCAGACGCGGCGCGACCGGCCCGGCCGTGGTGTGCAGGACCAGGTCCGCCACCCGGAACCGGCGGGCGATCGGCCCCTGCTGCAGCGCGAGGGACTGGGTCCGCTGGTGCGGGACCAGGACCAGGTGGCGCCACCAGCGGCCGGAGCGGATCAGCAGGGCGGTGTCCGTGGCAGTGAAGCCGTTGCGCCGCCAGCCCAGCGGGGCGAGCAGCCGCGCCCGCCGCGGGGTGGTGACGAAACCGCCGTCGTCGGCTGCGGCCGCACCGGGAGGGCCGCCGGGGCCCGATGCCAGCCCGGTCAGCCCGGCGGTGAAGACGCGGACGGGGTCCGGCGTGCCCGGGTCGGGCAGGACCGCGGCCAGCATGGTGAACACGTCCGCCAGGGTCCCGACGGGCAGCAGGGTGGTGCGGGCGGCGCCGTCGGCGTTGCCGCCGCCGGTCCCGTAGCCGGCCACGTTGACCTGCATCCGGTACCAGCCGAAAATCCGCCACAGCGGCGGCTGGCTGATCCGCAGGGCCTGGATCCGGCCCGGCGGCAGGGTCTGGGCCTGGGTGTCCAACAGGCCGTAGCGGAGCCGGAGGCCGTCGCGGGAGGCGGCGGCGGTGAAGTTGTAGCCCTTGGTAAAGGAGTTCCAGTACGCCGCGGCCATGCCCAGGCCGGCCGGGATCAGGTAGAAGAAAAAGCCGCGGTTCTCCGTCAGGGCGGACAGCAGCACCGAGGCGGCGGCGCCGAGGACGATCACCACGCTTTGCTCGCTCAGCACGAGCGACCCGACCAGCCGGGCCGGCGGCACGCTGAGGAGCCCGCGTTCCGGAGCCTCCACCGGGGCCCGGAGCGGCCCGGCCGCGGCGTGCACCGGCACACCGGGGCCGGGCTGGTCGGGACCGGGCTGGTCAGAACCCGGCACTGGCGGGGCGGGCGTCGCGGCCGGTCCGCCGGCGGCGCTGGCGAGGATGGCGGCGCGCAGCCTGCGGGCCTCCTCCACCGGCAGGTACGCCAGGTGCACGGCCGACTGGCCGGCGTCGGCGACTTCGAACCGAAGCTCCGCGAGGCCGAAGATCCGGGCCAGCAGCGGCTGCACGACGTCGATCGCCTGGACCCGGTCCAGCCGCGCCTGGCGCTGCTGTTTGAACAGAAACCCGGTGTTGACGCGCACGTACCCGTCGGCCACCCGGTAGCGGGTGAAATACCAGGTCAGCACGAAGCCGGCCACGGTCAGCAGCAGCACTGCCCCGCCGCCGAGCAGCAGCCATGGCGCGCGCCCGGCGAACCGGTCGTCGACGACGGGCCGGCCCTGCAGCAGCCGTTCAAATGCGTCGCGGCCGAAGAAGACGGACATCGCCGCCAGCGCCACCCAGCCCCGGATGAACGGTGAGGCCGGGTGCACGCGCTGCCAGCCGTCCTGCGCGGCCGTCATGAAGCCACCGTCACAGCGCCGCCGTCACAGCCCGGCCAGTCGGGCCTCGCCGCGGGCGGACAACTGCTCGCGCAGCCGCGCCCCTTCGCCGGCGGGCAGTCCCGGAATTTCGGCGCCGGTGCCTGCCGAGGCGGTGTGAAGTTTGAGCGTGCACAGGCCCAGTCCCCGTTCCACCGGGCCGGCGCCGATGTCCACGTACTGCATGCGGCCGTACGGCACGACGAGCACGCGCTGGAAGAAGATCCCGCGCCGGATCAGCAGGTCATCCTCGCGTTCGGCGTAGCCGATCGCGCGTACCTGGCGCGGGATGAGCACCAGCCGCCAGAGTGCCACGAGCAGGGCCGCGGCCGGCAGCGCCGCGGCGGCCCACAGCGGGGGCCAGCTCCACACCCCGTTCAGCACCAGCAGCAGCGGCACCGACAGGACGGCGACGGCGACCACGTTCCCGAGCGCCCAGCCCGCCACCCGGACAGTCACGTAGCGCGGGGAAACCCGCAGCCAGGCGACCCCGGGCGGATCAATCGCCTCGGTACGCATATTCGCCCTCGGCCTTGGGCTTGCCGCGTTTGCCGGGCATGCCGGTGGTCCCGTCGGCGTCGCCGTCCTCGGGGGGAATCCGGCAGAACCGCTCAACCACCAGGCCCACCACCATCATCGCGAGTCCGCCGCCGGCCATGGACAGCGTCTCCCACGTGATGGGCTGTCCGCTGCGCACCGGCCACAGCCGCAACTGGTCCAGGAAGATCCCGGCGTGCCAGCCCAGCAGGACCGTCCCGGTGTACGCGCAGGCCTGGGCGAGGACCAAGGTCCAGGCGGCCAGGATCGGGTTGAGCAGCTGCTTTTTCTTGCCGTTGCGCCAGCGCAGCACCCGGATGCCGAGGATCAGGGTCAGCACCACGATCACGCCCATAGTGATCAGGCCGGTGAGCGGCAACACCGGGGTATCCAGGCCGTAACGGCCGGCAACCAGTGCGGCGAGCCAGCCGAGGCCGGCCAGCACGGCACCGATGAGCAGCAGCAGGAGCGGGTTGATCAGCTTCACGGAGCCTCCACCGCTCCGGCGGCACCCTTAAGGTCTTCGAAGCCGTCAAACGGGGCGAGGTCCGGGAAATCGGCGGCCCGGACCGCCAGCTCACCGACCCGCTCGCCGTTGAGTTCCGCCGCCGGATCGATCAGGGACCACGGGTACAGCACGAACGCCCGTTCCGCGGCGCGCGGGTGCGGCAGCGTCAGGTCGGGGTCAGCACTGACCAGGTCGCCGTAGGTGATGATGTCGACGTCGAGGGTCCGCGGGCCCCAGTGGACCTCGCGGACGCGGAAGTGCTTCTGCTCCACCGCGTGGCAGTGCCGCAGCAGTTCACGCGGGGACAGCGACGTTTCGACGGCGATCACCATGTTCAGGAAGTCAGGCTGGCCGGGCGGGCCGCCCACGGCCTTGGTCTGCACGATCGGCGAAATGGCCAGCAGCCGGACCTCAGGCGGGTCAACGAAGTCGGCGACGGCGGCGGAGAGCGTGTCGTTGCGTTCCCCGAGGTTACTGCCGAGCGCGATCACGGCGCGGGTGAAGGGCGCGGAGGGGGTCATGGCCGTTCCCGGTGCACGCTGACGGACACGTCGCCGAAGTCGACGTCGATCGGGGCCTGGGGTTTGTGCACGGTGACGTCCACCGCCGCGAGCGGGAAGCGCCGCAGCAGGTCCTCGGCAATCCGCACGGCCAGGGCCTCGATCAGGTTCAGCGGCGTCCCGGTGATCCAGCCGCGGATGCACTCGGCGACCTCGCCGTAATGCGCGGTGTCCCGCACGTCGTCGGACGCGGCCGCCGGGCCGAAATCCAGATGCAGCACCGCGTCGACGACGAACGGCTGGCCGTCCCGGCGTTCGAAGTCGAACACCCCGTGGTGTCCGACGGCAGTGACGCCGCTAAGCGTGATCCGGTCCATTCCCGCGGCCTCAGCTGTGGCCGGCGGCCGGCGCCGCGGGGCGGGGAACCGGCGCGATACGGGCGGCGACCTTGACGGCGTCGAGGCTGGAGGAGACGTCGTGCACCCGGACCGCCCAGGCGCCGCGGAGGGCGCTGATGGCGGTCACGGCCGCGGTGGCAGCGTCGCGCTCGGCGGGGGCCGCCGCCTTGCCGGCGACGGTCAGGAGGCTGCCGAGGAAGCGCTTCCGGGAGGCCGCGACCAGGACGCGGTGGCCCATGGCCTGGAGCACGTCGATGTTCTGCAGGAGTTCCCAGTTCTGCGCCTCGTTCTTGGCAAAGCCCAGGCCGGGGTCGAGGATGATCTGCTCCGGCGTGGCCCCGGCGGCGTACAGCTTGTCCCGGACGCCGGCGAGCTCTGCGGCGACCTCCCCCGCGACGTCGGTGTAGTCGGCGAGCGAGTCCATGGTGCTGGCGTCGCCGCGGCGGTGGGTGAGGATGTACGGCGCCTTGCTGCGCGCCACCAGCTCCACCATGTCCGGTTCGATCGTGAGGCCGGAGACGTCGTTGATGATGGCGGCACCGGCGGCCAGCGCGGCCTCTGCGGTGGCGGCGTGGGTGGTGTCGATGCTCACCAGGGCGCCGGCCTTGACCAGCGCCTCGATCACGGGCAGCACCCGCTGCTGTTCCTCCGCGACGCTGACCTCGGCGGCGCCGGGCCGGGTGGACTCCCCGCCGACGTCGATGATGTCGGCGCCGGCGTAGTACATCCGCAGGCCGGCGGCGACGGCGGAATCCGCGGTCGCGTGCCGGCCGCCGTCGCTGAACGAATCCGGGGTGACGTTGAGGATCCCCATCACCAGCGTCCGGTCCGTGGGCAGGTCCTTGAAGGCGGCCGCCGGGCGCGGCTTGCGCAGCACGGGCAGCGGCGAGGTGGCGGGTCCGGTTCCGGGTGCTGCGGCGAGGGAATCCATTGTGTGTCTTTCTTACCTTCCGAGGATGAGGCTCATGGCTTCGGCGCGGGTGGCCGGGTCATGCAGCTGCCCGCGGACCGCGCTGGTCACGGTCTTCGCGCCGGGCTTGCGGATGCCGCGCATCGACATGCAAAGGTGTTCGCATTCGACGACGACGATCGCGCCGCGCGGCTTCAGGTGGGTCACCAGGGCTTCGACGATCTGGGTCGTCAGCCGTTCCTGGACCTGCGGGCGACGGGCGTACATGTCCACCAGCCGGGCCAGCTTGCTCAGCCCGGTCACCTTGCCGTCATGGGAGGGGATGTAGCCGACGTGCGCCACGCCGTGGAATGGGACCAGGTGGTGTTCGCAGGTCGAGTAGAACGGGATGTCCTTGACCAGGACGAGTTCCTCGTGGTCCAGGTCGAAGGTGGTGGCGAGGATCTCGGCGGCGTCGTGGTGCAGCCCGGCAAACATTTCCGCGTAGGCGTTGGCCACCCTTTTCGGGGTGTCCTGCAGCCCGCCCCGGTCCGGGTCTTCGCCGATGGCGAGCAGGATCTCGCGCACCGCCGCCCGGATCCGCGGGCGGTCCACCTTGCTGGAATGCTGGCCGGCCGCCCCCGCCGCCTCGGCGGAGAAGGCGCCGGCGGTGGCGGGAACGTCGTCGTCGTCGAAGAAGGAAGTCACAGCAAAAGCCTAGCCGGGATGGACGTCAGGCCCGATATCCGTAACGCCCTCCTGGAAGGACTCCTGTCCGGGCACGCCCTGGGCGTGCGGCGGGCGGGCGTCCAGCGGCTCCTCGAGCCGGGCTTCCTTGGCTTCCTCCTGGGCCTCGCGTTCGGCCTTCTCGCGGCGGGATTCCACCGGGCCGACGCCGAGGATGGGGCGGCTTTCCTTCGACAGCCAGATCTCGCGGAAATCGCGCTTGCGGATATCCGAGAAGACCTGCGCGATCTCGTTCTGGTTCAGCGTCTCGCGTTCGAGCAGTTCCACTGCGAGGCGGTCCAGGACGTCGCGGTTCTCGGTCAAGATCGCGTACGCCTCGTCGTGGGCGTTCTCGATCAGGCGGCGCACTTCCTCGTCCACGACGTAGGCGATCTGGTCCGAGTAGTTGCGCTCGTGGCCGGCGTCGCGGCCCAGGAACGGCTCGCCGCCGCCCTGGCCGAGCCGGACGGCGCCCACGCGCTCACTCATGCCGAACTCGGTGACCATCTTGCGGGCGATGCCGGTGGCCTTCTCGATGTCGTTGGAGGCACCGGTGGACGGGTCGTGGAAGACGAGTTCCTCGGCGACCCGGCCGCCCATGGCGTAGGCCATCTGGTCCAGCAGTTCGTTGCGGGTCACGGAGTACTTGTCGTTCTCCGGGACCACCATCGTGTAGCCGAGGGCGCGGCCGCGCGGCAGGATGGTGATCTTGGTGACCGGCGCGGAGTTGCGCAGCGCCGCGGCGACCAGGGCGTGGCCGCCCTCGTGGTAGGCGGTGACCTTGCGCTCGTGTTCCTTCATGACCCGGCTGCGCTTTTGCGGGCCGGCCATGACGCGGTCGATTGCCTCGTCCAGCGCCCGGTCATCGATCAGGTTCGCGTTGGAGCGGGCGGTGAGCAGCGCGGCCTCGTTCAGGACGTTGGCCAGGTCCGCGCCGGTGTAGCCGGGGGTCTTCTTTGCCACGGCCTTGAGGTCGACGCCGGGAGCCATCGGCTTGCCCTTGGCGTGGACCTTGAGGATCTGGTCGCGGCCGATCAAATCCGGGGCTTCGACCGAGATCTGGCGGTCGAAGCGGCCGGGGCGGAGCAGTGCCGGGTCGAGCACGTCCGGGCGGTTCGTCGCCGCGATCAGGATGACGTTGGTCTTCACGTCGAAGCCGTCCATCTCGACCAGCAGCTGGTTGAGGGTCTGCTCGCGCTCGTCGTTGCCGCCGCCGATGCCGGCGCCGCGGTGGCGGCCGACGGCGTCGATCTCATCGACGAAGATGATGGCCGGCGAGTTCGCCTTGGCCTGTTCGAAGAGGTCGCGGACGCGGGAGGCGCCGACGCCGACGAACATTTCCACGAAGTCGGAGCCGGAGATGGAGAAGAACGGGACTCCGGCTTCGCCGGCGACGGCGCGGGCCAGCAGCGTCTTGCCGGTGCCGGGAGGGCCGTAGAGCAGCACGCCCTTGGGGATCTTGGCCCCGACGGCCTGGAATTTGGCGGGTTCCTGGAGGAATTCCTTGATTTCCTGGAGTTCCTCGACGGCCTCGTCGGCGCCGGCGACGTCGCTGAAGGTCACCTGCGGCATGTCCTTGTTGACCATCTTGGCCCTGGACTTGCCGAACTGCATGACCTTGGAGCCGCCGCCCTGCATCCGGGAGAGCAGGAACCAGAAGAGGACGCCCAGCAGGAGCACGGGAACCAGCAGGGAGAACAGGCCGGAGAACCAGTTGCTCTCGACCGGCTGGTCGGTGAAGCCGCTCGGCGGCTTCGCAGCGGTGACGGCCTTGACGACGTCCTCCGCGCGGGCGTTGACGAAGTAGAACTGGACGTTTTTGCCCTTGTTCTGGCCGTCCATCTGGTAGTCGTCCTTCAGGACCAGGTCCACGCGGTTCTCGGCGTCGAAAATCTTGGCCTGTTCGACCTTGCCGGAGGACAGCTGCGCGAGGCCGGCATCAGTGTCGATCCGCACCGAGCCGCCCGGGGCGAGCGTGGCAAAGGCCAGCAGGAGCATGCCGATGACAACGACAATCCAGATGCCCGGGCCCTTGAAGAAACTCTTAGCTTTCATCTGATCGGGGGCTGGCCCCGTCCCTCCTGGTAGTGCTGCACGGCGACCGTTCTGCGCGCGTGTGGTGCTGCGTCAGGTTATAGCTATACACCGTCGCACAGACTCACGCACGGTCAGGGGCAAAAGTTCCCTGAGGGCGTAGCCGGGCGCCGTGCGGCGCGGAACGGGCCGGGTTCCGACGCCGGCGGGAGGGGCCGCCGGGGCGGCCGGGCTCCGGTCTACTCGTAGACGTGCGGGGCCAGGGTGCCCACGAAGTCCAGGTTGCGGTACTTCTCGGCGTAGTCCAGGCCGTAGCCGACCACGAACTCGTTCGGGATGTCGTAGCCGACGTACTTAACGTCGATCTGGACCTTGGCGGCGGTGGGCTTGCGGAAAGCGGTGCAGATTTCCACGGAGGCCGGGCCGCGGGACTCCAGGTTGGTCTTGAGCCAGGACAGCGTCAGGCCGGAGTCGATGATGTCCTCGACAATCAGGACGTGCTTGCCCAGCAGGTCGGTGTCGAGGTCCTTGAGAATCCGCACCACGCCGGAGGACTGCGTGCCGGAGCCGTAGGAGGAGACGGCCATCCAGTCCATCGAGACGTGGCTGTGCAGTGCCCGGGCCAGGTCGGCCATGACCATGACCGCGCCCTTGAGCACGCCGACGATCAGCAGCTCGCGGCCCTCGTAGTCCTTGTCGATCTGGGCAGCCAGCTCGGCGATCCTGGTCTGGATCTGTTCCTTCGAGTACAGAACGTGCTTGAGGTCTGCCTGGACGTCGTTTGAATCCACGAATGGCTCCTGTGTAGATGCGGGTGCGGCTATTCTTGGGGCGGCTTTTGAGGCCGGAATACAAGCTTCCCACAGCGGGCGCCTTCACGGGGAACCCCGGCAGCGCCGGAACGCTCCTCCGCGGACAGCTGGGCGAGCGAGAGCCGGTAGACGCTCACGCCGCCGGGCAGCTCCACCGGCCCCGCCGATCCCTGCCGGCGCAGCAGCGCCTCGGCGGCCAGCAGCCGCTGGTAGCTGGGCTGTTGCCCGCCGATGGCGGCGGCGGCCTTCGCGATCACACGGAACCTGATCGCCGGCGGCAGCTCGCGCAGCCCGGCCTCGGGCAGGCTGAGCTCCGCGCCGAAGCGTTCGCGCAGGCGCAGGTACGTGGCGTTGGCCACATCCTCAAGGTAGTCGGCGTCGAGCTGCAGGATGGCTGCCGTCCTGGCAAGTGACTCCGCGACGCCGGGACCGAGCTTGTCCTCCAGCATGGGCAGCACTTCCACCCGGGTCCGGGACCGGGCGAAGGCGGGGTCCTGGTTGCTCGGGTCGTGCCACGGGTCCAACCCCTCCGCGGCGCAGATGTCCAGGGTTTCGGCCCGGCGCAGTTCCAGGAACGGCCGCATCAGGCGGCCGCGGACCGGCCGCATGCCCGCGAGCGACCGGGTGCCCGAGCCGCGGGCCAGGCCCAGCAGGACCTGTTCGGCCTGGTCGTCCAGGGTGTGGCCGAGCAGGATGGCGTCGGCCCCGGTGTCGTCGGCGGCGGCGTCGAGCGCTGCGTGCCGGGCGTCCCGCGCGGCGGCTTCCGGCCCCATCCCGGTGGGCGCGACGTCGACCGTCCTGACCTGGACCGGGTCGAGGCCAAGGCCGCGGAGCACCTCGGCGGTAGCCGCGGCCACCTCGGCGGAACCGGGCTGCAGCCGGTGGTCCACGACGACGGCGCCGACGGAGACCGGGTGCCCGTCGACGTGGCCGCGGCGGGCGAAGTAGGCGGCGACGGCGGCGAGCGCGAGCGAGTCCGGGCCGCCGCTGCAGGCCACGAGCACCCGTCCGGGGTAGCCGGCGCCGGCGAGCGCGTCCTGCAGCAGCTTCCGCGCCTTGCCGACGACGGGCGCGAGGCGTCCGGGCCGCCGTCGTGCTCCGGACGCTGCCGGGAGGCCGGGACCGGTGGTGTCCGGCACGGGCTAGAGGCCCATCCGCTCGAGCCACAACTTCGGGTCGTGGATCTCGGGCTCGGTGGGCAGGTGGCCGGCTTCCTCCCAGACCCGGTTGAACCCGTCCATCCCGGCGGCGTCGACCACCTGCCGGACGAATTTCGAGCCGTCGCTGTACTGCCGCATCTTCGCGTCGAGGCCCAGCAGGCTGCGGATGAACTTCTCGACCGCCCCGCGGTCCTTGCCGCGGGCGTTGAAGCGCTGCCGGATGGTCTTGACCGAGGGGACGATGCTGGCGTCCACCGCATCCATGACCACATTGGCGTGGCCCTCAAGCAGGCTCATGACCGCAGTGAGGTGCGAGATCGCAGCCTTCTCCTCCGGGTCCTGCAGCAGGTCGAGGATGGCTCCCCGGCCCGGCGCGGACCCTGGCGCGGAACGGTCCTTGAGCGACTTCGCGGCCGCCGCGGCGCGTTCCATGATCGAATCGACGTTGCCGAGCAGGTGTCCGCTGAGGCCCTCGATCTGGTCCAGCATGTGGTGGCGCAGCCACGGGGCGGCGGCGAACTGCACGCGGTGGGTCTGTTCGTGCAGGCACACCCACAGCCGGAAGTCCTCGGGCGCGACGTTGAGCTCGCGTTCCACCGAGATGATGTTGGGGGCCACCAGCAGCAGCCGGCCGGCGGCGGGGGCGGTGGAGTTCGGGGCCAGCGAGGCGAACGGGTCGTACTGGCCGAGGACCTTGCTGGAGAGGAACGCCAGGATCGCGCCGAGCTGGCTGCCGGTGATCGCACCGCTGACGCTCGCGGTGCCCGGGCCGACCGTCCCGTGCCGGCCCTCAAGCATCTTTTCAATCGCGGGCTGGAGCATCACGGCGAAGCTCTGCGTGTTCGCCTTCGCCCACGACGCCCGATCCACCACCAGGACGGAGGAGTCGCGCAGGTCGCGGGCCGCCTCGAGCCGGGTGATGTCGTGCACGTGCGGCACGGAGATGTCCGCCATAAGGCGCAGGTTGTCGACGGCGGCGCCGATCTCCCCGGCGCTGAGCACCGGGCCGGGCGGGGTGAGCCGCGCGGCCGTGGACGCGGCGAGCTCCCAGTTGATCAGGGCTTGGGCCCGGGTTTTCGACTCTGCTGACGTCTCGCGCGAAGAGAACTCCATAACCCCCATCAGATCACAGCGGGCCGGGATTGCGCCTTAATCCCTGGGACGGTCCGTTGGGCGGTCCTAGCGGCAGCCGCAGCCGGCGAGGATCGAGGCCGCCCGGTCCAGGGCCACCTTGTTGCCGGCGGCGCCGGGGGTGAGGCCGTTGCCGATGAAGGAGAAGACCAGCAGGCGGCCGTCGGCGTCGACGACGTAACCACTGAGTGCGATCACGGTGTTCAGGGTGCCGGTCTTGGCCCGGACCAGGCCGGCGCCGCCGGCGGTGCTGGAGTCCGTGTACCGGCTATCCAGCGTCCCGGTCAGCCCGGCCACCGGGAACCCGGCCAGCGCGGACCGGAGGCGGGTGTCCGGGCCGCTCGTCATGGCGCGGACGACGGCGGACAGCTGCCGCGCCGAGACCTTGTTGGCGAGCGTCAGCCCGGCCAGGTCGGCCGCCCGGAGCGTGGCCGCGGGAACTTTCAGCTCCTCCAGCTGCTGCAGCACGGCGGCGACGGCACCGTCATTGCTGGCCGGCTTCCCCTCCGCGGCCGCCACCATCCGGCCCAGCACCTCGGCGAGGTAGTTGTCCGAGGTGCGCAGCATCAGGTCCACCTGCTGGCCGACGGTGGCGGACTGGACCTCGGCCAGGACCGCGCCCGCCTGCCAGCCGCTTGCTCCGCCGGACTCAGTGTCGGGCTTTGCAGGCGCCGGGGACGGCGTCGGCAGCGCCGGTGCGCGGTTCACGCCGGCCGCCACGGTGACCCCGGCGGCGGAAAGCCGGTCCGCAAAGGCCTGCGCGGCGGTCAGGGCCGCATCCCGCGGTCGCGGGCCGGCGGTGACGTCCGGGTCATAGCGTGCCGAGTTCAGGGCCAGCGGGAACAACGGCGCGACTTCCCCGGCCGCCACGTCTTCCGGGCTCCAGGCCGGGTTGAGGGCTGGCCCGCTGAAAAGCGAATCGTCCAGCAGCACCTTGACCTTCGTGGTGGCACCGGCCTGCTGCAGCGCCCGGGCGGTGGACCGCGCCAGGGTGGCAAGGCCGGCGTGGCCCAGCACGGCGTTCGGTTCGGAGTCGCCCGCGCCCAGCAGCACGTCTCCCCCGCCGGTCAGGACGACGCTGCCCGGGGCGGGGCCGGCCACGACCCTGGTGCTGAACCGCGTCTCCGGGCCCAGCGTGCGGAGCGCGGCGGCGGCGGTGAGCAGCTTGATGTTGGAGGCGGGGGCACGCAGTTCGTCGCCGGACCGGTCGAAAAGCACCTTGCCCGTGACGGCGTCCTGCACCACGCCGCTGAAGGAGCCGGCGCCGTCGGCCTTGAGCGTTGCCGTGAGTTTGGCGGCGAGGACAGCGGCGCCGGGCATCGGGGCCGTGCCGGTGAGCGGCTGCAGGGCGGCCGGGTGTCCGGCGGCTCCGGCGGAGCTGAGGGTCTCCGGGACCTGCTGCCACGGGCCGGCGGCGACGGGTTCCGGGGGCGCCGGCGGGCCGAGGAATCCGGGGCTGAGGGCCGCGCCGGCGGGAACGGCGAGCGCGGCAATCAGGAGGGCCGGGAGCAGCATCGGGAGGATCCGCCCGAGGCTTCCGGGCTCCTGGGCCGTGCCCCCGCGGCCCTCACTGCGTTTCATGCTGCTGCTGGTCCTTAGTTCCGAAATGTCCCCGCTAGTTCCTGAAACCAGGGCCTGTCGCTATATCCTCAATAATAGTCGGCGGCACCGTCACCACTTTTTCCGGACGCCACGTGTGCCGCGCACCCCCTGAATCCGTCGAGGAGCATTCCATGAAGCATGACGTGACCATCGAGATCCCCAAGGGATCACGCGTCAAGTACGAAGTCGACCACGAGACCGGCCGCGTCCGCCTGGACCGCGTCCTGTTCACCTCCATGCAGTACCCCACGCACTACGGCTTCTTCGAGAACACCCTGGGCGAGGACGGCGACCCGCTGGACGCCCTGGTGCTCCTGCAGGACTTCGACCTCTACCCCGGCGTGATCGTCGAGGCCCGCCCGATCGGCGTGTTCAACATGACCGACGACGGCGGCGGGGACGCCAAGGTCCTCTGCGTGCCGGCCGACGCCCGTTTCGACCACATCAACGAGATCAGCGACGTCAACGAGTTCCTGATCAAGGAGATCGAGCACTTCTTCACCCGCTACAAGGACCTGGAGCCCGGCAAGTGGGTCAAGGCCGAGGGCTGGGGCGACCGCGCCGCCGCCGAAGCCGAGCTCGAAGCCTCGATCAAGCGCTTCGTCCCCGGCGCCGGACACTAGTCCCCCTAGCGCGAACGTACACTTGAGGCCCTGGAATCCGCTGATTTCGGGGCCTCAAGTGTACGTTCGCGCTTTGCCAGCCGCGGGTCAGGAAAATGTGAAATCGTTGATCCGTGAATCCCGAACCAAGTTTTAGCCCGCCCTGCGGCCCGGTCACCGGATGGCGGGACGGCGACGTCGTGCGGGCCACCGGGATCCCGTACGCCACCGCCGCGAGGTTTCGGCCGCCGGCCCCGGCGCCAGACCGGACCGAGACCCTCGCAGCCACGTCACTTGCCCCCGCCTGCCCGCAGGCGCCGGTGCCGTTCCTCGACGACATCCTGGGCACCCGCTACGGGGAGCTTCCGGGCAGCGAGGACTGCCAGCGGCTCTCCATCACCCTGCCGGCGGGCCTGCGCGCGGACGAACGCGTCCCGGTCATGGTGTGGCTGCACGGCGGCTCCTACACCTCCGGTTCCGGCGACCTGGCGATCTTCGACCCCAAGGCCCTGGTGAGCGAAAACCGCGTCATCGTGGTGTCCGTGACCTACCGGCTGGGCCTGTTCGGCTACCTGTCCACGGCCTCCGGCCGCCCGGCCAACCTTGGCCTGCTGGACCAGCTCGAGGCGTTCCGCTGGGTGCAGCGCAACATCGGCGCCTTCGGCGGCGACCCGGGACGGGTCACCGCGTTCGGGCAGTCCGCAGGCGGCGACGCCGTCGCCCACCTGATGGCGACGCCGGAGGCGCCCGCCCTGTTCCAACGGGCCATCATCCAGAGCGCACCTCTCGGCATCACCCGCGGCCGGGAGAAGATGAGCCGCGCCATGGGCGCCGCGGCGGAAGCCGTCACCGAGGACACCCCGGCGATGGAAGTGGTCGACGCCGAGGAGCGGGTCTCCCAGGCGGCCCGGAAGTTCGGCCTGATCGCGGCCATGCCGTTCGGCATCCAGTACGGGCATGCGCCCCTGCCGCCGGAGTCCGGCATTGATGACGCCTGGGACGCCACCGCCCCCGGGATCGAGGTGCTGATCGGGCACACCTCGGAGGAGGCCCGGATGTTCCTGCCCCGCAACCGCGTCCTGAGCCGTGTGGCCGCGGTCCCGGTCCTCGGACCCGCCGTCGTCAGTGCCGTCAGCCGGGCGGTGACCGAGGCAGTGTACGGCCGGGCGGCCAGGCAGTTCGCGCGGCGCCACGTGAAGGCCGGCGGCCGGGCCCACAGCTACGTGCTCTCCTGGGCTGCGCCGGGAAACAGGTACGGCGCCGCGCACACCGTGGACCTGCCCCTGCTCTTCGGAGACGAGCGGACCTGGGCCGGGGCGGGGCTGCTGGACGGGGCCAGCTGGGAGGACATCAACGTCCCCGGCAAGGCACTGCGCGCCCTCTGGGCCCGTTTCGCGTCCGGCGAGGGCCTCGACGACGACGGCGGGATCCCCGGCGCGCTCCGCTACCGCGGGGTCTGAGCATGCGGACCCTCGGGGTGGACCTGGCCGCGGCCACGAAGAAGACCGCGACCGCCGTCGTCGAATGGGACAACGGATCCGCCCGCCTGGCGCAGCTGGAGCTCGGCGTCGACGACGCCGGGATCGTGCGCCTCTTCGGCAGCTGCGAGATGACCGGGATCGACTGCGCCGTGGGCTGGCCGGACGCGTTCCTGCCCTTCATCGCCGGCCACCTCGCCGGGGACGCGCACCCTGTGCTGGAGTACGACGGCCTCGAGGGCCGAAGGCTGCTCGCCTACCGGGACACCGACCGGTTCGTCACGGCCCGGACCGGGCTGATTCCGCTGAGCGTCTCGGCCGACCGGCTGGCCCACCCGGCCATGCGGTGCGCCGTCATCCAGGCCAAGATCGCCGCGGACTTCGGACCCCAGGCCAGGGACGGCAGCGGCCGGCTGGCGGAGGTCTACCCGGCGGCGTCGCTGAAGTCCTGGGGCCTGCCGGCCCGCGGCTACAAGGGCCGCGGCGGGACGGAAGCGCAGCGGCTGGGCGACCTCGTGGGCGCACTGCAGCAGGCGGCGCCCTGGCTGGACCTGGCCGGCCACGAGGACCGGCTGGCCGGAAGCGATGACCTGTTCGACGCCCTCATCGCGTCCCTGACCGCCCGCGCGGTGGCCCTTGGCCGGACCCTGCGCCCGGACGCGGGCCACGCCCGGGCCGCCCGCTCGGAGGGCTGGATCCACCTGCCCCTCGGCGGGCTGGCCGCACTTCCCGGCCGCTGACCCCGCTGCCGCGAATCAGAACAGCTAGCCGGCTCCGAGGGTCCAGCCGCTGATTTCCTTCGCGTCCTCGCCGTACTCCCGGGTGTGGTTGTGCGCCCGGATTCGGCGGTCCTGCAGCGACTGGCGCAGCAGGGAGTGCCGCTCAGCCAGCCCCGGCACGCGGTCGATCGCGTCGATGGCGAGCTGGAACCGGTCGATCCCGTTGAGCATCGCCATGTCGAACGGCGTCGTGGTGGTGCCCTCTTCCTTGTAGCCGCGCACGTGCAGGCCCTCCTGGTTGGTACGGCGGTAGGCCAGCCGGTGGATCAGCGACGGGTAGCCGTGGTAGGCGAAAATGATCGGTTTGTCGGCAGTGAAGATGCCGTCGAAGTCACGGGACGACAGGCCGTGCGGGTGTTCGGCCGCGTCCTGCAGCCGCATCAGGTCCACCACGTTCACCACCCGGATCTTCAGCCCGGGCGCCCCTTCCCTGAGCAGTTCGGCCGCCGCCACGGTCTCCACCGTGGGCACGTCGCCCGCGCACGCCAGGACGACGTCGGGCTCCTCGCCGGGGACCTCGGAGCCGGCGAATTCCCAGATCCCCAGGCCCCGCCGGCAGTGGTGCGCCGCCTCCGCCGGTCCCAGCCAGGTGGGCGAGGGCTGTTTACCGCTGACGACGATGTTGACGTAGTCCCGGGAGCCCAGGCAGTGCTCCATGACCGAGAGCAGGGTGTTCGCATCCGGCGGCAGGTAGACCCGGATGACCTCGGCCTTCTTGTTCACGGCATGGTCGATGAAGCCTGGGTCCTGGTGCGAGAAGCCGTTGTGGTCCTGCTGCCAGACGTGCGAGGAGAGCACGTAGTTCAGCGACGCGACAGGCTGGCGCCACGGCAGTTCGCGGTGCACCTTGAGCCACTTGGCGTGCTGGTTGAACATCGAATCGACGATGTGGATGAAGGCTTCGTAGCAGCTGAAAACCCCGTGCCGGCCGGTCAGCAGGTAGCCCTCCAGCCAGCCCTGACAGAGGTGTTCGCTGAGCACTTCCATGACGCGGCCGGCGCGGGCGAGGTGCTCGTCGACCTGCTCGATCCGGTACTGCCAGACCTTGTCGGTGACCTCGTAAACGTCCTGCAGCCGGTTCGACGCCGTCTCGTCCGGGCCGAAAAGGCGGAAAGTCTCGGGGTTGAGCGCTATCACGTCCCGCAGCCAGCCGCCGAGGGTGACCATGGCGCTGACCCGTTCCCGGCCGGGTTCGGCGACGGCGACGGCGTGGTCGGCGTAGCGCGGGAGCCGCAGGTCGCGCAGCAGGACGCCGCCGTTGGCGTGCGGGGTGGCGCTCATCCGCAGGTCCCCGTCGGGGGCGTTGGCGGCGACGTCGGACCGGAGCCGGCCGCTGTCGTCGAAGAGCTCAGCCGGGCGGTAGGACTCAAGCCAGCGGCCCAGTTGCGCCAGGTGCTCGGGGTTGGTCCGCACCTCCGCGAGGGGCACCTGGTGGCTGCGCCAGGTGCCTTCGACCTGCAGGCCGTCGACGGTCTGCGGACCCGTCCAGCCCTTCGGCGAACGGAGCACGATCATCGGCCACGCCGCGGCGGGCGCGTCCCCGTCGGTCCCGTCACCGGCTGGCGTGGCGGCCCGGTGGGCCGCCTGGATGGCGCGGATGTCCGCCAGGCACTGGTCGAGGACGGCGGCGAAGTCCCGGTGGGCCGCCGCGGTGTCTTCCGGGTCGGCGACGGTCACGAAGTACGGCGTGTGCCCGTAGCCGCGCAGCAGCTGCTCCAGCTGGGCTTCGGGCATGCGCGCCAGGATGGTGGGGTTGGCGATCTTGTAGCCGTTCAGGTGCAGGATCGGCAGCACGGCGCCGTCCGCGGCGGGATCTAGGAAGTTGTGCGAGTGCCAGCTCGCCGCCAGCGGTCCGGTCTCCGCTTCGCCGTCGCCGATGACGACGGCGGTGACCAGCTGCGGGTTGTCGAACACGGTGCCGTAGGCGTGCGCCAGCGAGTAGCCGAGTTCACCGCCCTCGTTGATGGACCCCGGGGTCTCGGGGGCGGCATGGCTGGGGATGCCGCCGGGGTAGGAGAACTGGCGGAACAACGCGGAAAGGCCGTCGGCGTCAGGGCCGACGTTGCTGTAGATCTCCGAATAGGTTCCCTCGAGCCAGGCGTTGGCCACCACCGCGGGACCGCCGTGGCCGGGGCCGGCGACGAACAGCATCTCCTGCGAATCCCGGCGGATCACCCGGTTCAGGTGGGAGTAGATGAAGTTCAGCCCCGGCGTGGTGCCCCAGTGGCCCAGCAGCCGGGACTTGGTGTCCTCGGCCCGTAGCGGTTCGCGCAGCAGCGGGTTGTCGCGGAGGTAGATCTGGCCCACGGACAGGTAGTTCGCGGCCCGCCACCACCGGTCCACCAGGTCGAGCTCGGACGCGCCCGCAGGCTCCGCGGCACTCCGCGGTTCGGTGGCCGTGCCTGCCGTCCGGTCCGTACCCTGTTCCAACCCATCAGCCATGAAGGTGCTCCGCCCGGTCTGTGCCGCCGTCGGCAGCGTCAACCTCCATCGCAACATCTGCCGGGGTCCCGGGACAAGCCCGCCGCGCCTACAGGCGCCCCGGAGGCGGCCGGCGTCGGCGCGGTTTCTCGCCCGGAGCCCGCACTTGCCCTGCGTTTACAAGGCGGTAGTGTGGCATCCAGTATGTTCACGCTGACCATCAACCAAACCGACAGCCGGCGCGACGGCGACCGTGTGCCGCAGCTCCTCAAGGACCTGCGGCACATTCCTGCGCGCCTGGACTTCGACCGCTCGGTCGAAGACGAGGTCCAAGGCATCGTGGACTGCCCGCGCCAGGCGGTGGACGCGGCCCTGATCGCGCTGCGGAGCGGGGCCTGGTACGTCGGGATCGGCGTCGGCCCGGTGAACGAGCCGCTGCCCAACCAGATCAAGGACGCTTCCGGCCACGGCCTGGTGTATGCCCGGCGTGCCGTGGACCGGCTGCGCAACAGCAAGGAGCGGATCCCGGTGGCGGTGGAGGGCCCGTTCTCTGACCTGGCCGCGGAGGCGGAGGCCGTCCTGCGGCTGCTGGGTCACATCGTGCACGACCGAAGCGCGGCCGAGTGGCGTGTGCTGGACCTGCTCACCCCCGGGGTCCGCGGGCAGCAGAAAGCCGTGGCCGCGGAACTCGGCATCACCACCCAGGCGGTCAGCAAGGCCGTCGCCCGGGCCCAATGGAACGAGGAGCACGCGGCGCGGCCGGCCGCGGC
This sequence comes from Arthrobacter sp. Soil763, assembly GCF_001428365.1. Classification (GTDB taxonomy): domain Bacteria; phylum Actinomycetota; class Actinomycetes; order Actinomycetales; family Micrococcaceae; genus Arthrobacter. Next base: position 454,580 of record NZ_LMSH01000001.1, read on the forward strand.
AAGGCTGCTGGCCCTGATCCTCGAGGTCCGCTAGCGCAGGATGCTGCGCAGCACGTGCGCGGCGCCGTCGTCGAACACCGAGTGGGTGACCTCGTCGGCGGCGGCGATCACCTCGGCCGGCGCCTGTCCCATGGCGACGCCGCGGCGGGCCCAGGTGAGCATCTCGATGTCGTTGCGGCCGTCGCCGACCGCCACCGTGCGGTGCGCCTCGATGCTGAGCCGCCCGCGCAGCTGTTCGAGGGCGCTGGCCTTGGTGACGCCAGCGGCGGCGATGTCCAGCCAGGCTGTCCAGCCCACCGAATAGGTCACGCCGGCGAGGCCGACGTGCCGGATGGCGGCGTTGAACTCCTCCGGGGTGTTGTCCGAGCTGAAGACGACTACGCGCACGGCGGTGGCCTCCAGCATGGTCTGGAAGTCGACGCCGATCGCCTCGACGCCGAAGCTGGCATCCTGGAAGCGTTCGGTGGACAGGAAGTTGCCGTCCTCGTCCTCCAGCGCGTACTTCGCCGCGGGCAGGCGCTTGCGCAGGGCCCGCAGCGCGGGGCCGGGATCGAAGGTGGCCTTGTGCAGCACCTGGTAGCCGTCGGCGAGGCCGGAATCAATGCGCAGGGTCACGCCGCCGTTGGAGCACACGGCGTAGCCGTTTTCGATGCCGATGTGCTCGATGATGGGCAGCGTCGCGTTGAGCGAGCGGCCGGTCGCAATCATCACCTCGTGCCCGGCGGCCACGACCGCCTGGGCGGCCTCCCGCACGGGAACGGACATGTGCCCGTCGTGGTCGACGAGGGTACCGTCGACGTCCAGGGCGATCATCATTTTTTCGTTTGCACTTCGCTGGTCATCGTTGCCAGCGACTGAGGCTTCAGTCAATGTAGTCATCCCACAAGTAGAGCAGACACCGCCGACAGCTGCTAGGACGCGCGCCACAGCGCGGTATGAAGCTCCGGTGAACAGCTGCCGGCGGCGGGTGGTTAGAGAACGGGCAGGACGGTCATCCCGCCGAGGTACTTCTGCAGCGCCGCCGGGACGTTGACCGAACCGTCGGCGTTCTGGTGGTGCTCCAGGAGAGCCACGATCCAGCGGGTCGTGGCCAGGGTGCCGTTGAGCGTCGCAACTGCGCGGGTGCCCTTCGGTGCGCCGTCCTCGGCCACCACGCGTTCGCGGATGTTGAGCCGGCGGGCCTGGAAGGTGGTGCAGTTGGACGTGGAGGTCAGCTCACGGTAGGCGCCCTGGGTGGGAACCCAGGCCTCGCAGTCGAACTTCCGCGCCGCCGAGGTGCCAAGGTCCCCAGCAGCGGTGTCGATGACCCGGTAGGGAAGCTCGCACTTGGCCAGCATCTCCTCTTCCCAGGCCAGCAGGCGGGCGTGCTCGGCGGCAGCTTCCTCGACCGTGGTGTAGATGAACATCTCGACCTTGTTGAACTGGTGCACGCGGATGATCCCGCGGGTGTCCTTGCCGTGCGAGCCGGCCTCGCGGCGGTAGCAGGAGCTCTGGCCGGCGTAGCGGACCGGTCCGGCGCTCAGGTCCAGGATTTCGTCGGCGTGATAGCCGGCAAGTGCCACCTCGGAGGTGCCCACAAGGTACAGGTCATCTTCGGCCAGGCGGTAGATCTCGGCGTCGTGCTTGACGTCGAAACCGGTGCCCTGCATGGTTTCCGGGCGGACCAGCGTCGGCGTGATCATCGGGATGAAGCCGGCGTCGATGGCCTGGTCCATGGCCATCTGCAGCAGCGCCATCTCCAGCCGGGCGCCCACGCCGCGCAGGAAGTAGAAGCGCGAGCCGGAGACCTTGGCGCCGCGTTCCATGTCGATCGCGCCGATCAGCTCGCCGATCTCCAGGTGGTCCCTGGGCTCGAAGTCGGGGAACTCGCGGGGCGCCCCCACCGTCTTAAGCACGACGTAGTCGTCCTCGCCGCCCGCCGGCACGCCTTCTTCGACCAGGTTGGGGATGCCGCGCAGCAGTTCCTCCTGGGCCGCCTGGGCGACGTCGGCCTCGGCGGAGGCCTCCTTCACGGACGCGGCAAGGACCTTGACCTCGGCGAGCAGGGCCTGCTTTTCCTCGCCCTTGGCCTGCGCGACCTTCTTGCCGAAAGCGTTCTGCTCCGCGCGCAGGTTTTCGTAGCGGATCAGGGCCGCACGCCGGGACGCGTCCGCGGCGATGATCGCGTCCACCACGGATTCGTCGGCGCCGCGGGCGCGCTGGCTGGCACGGAACTTGTCCGGATTTTCGCTGAGGTCTTTTACGTCGATCACCTGATAAGGGTATCGAATCCGGGGGCCGCCCTCCGGCAGTCCTGCCGCGTCCCGCCTGCGGGATAGTGTTGGACCAACATGAGCGACTGGCTGCTGTACCTCGTCATCGCTGGAGTCCTGGTTTTTGCCCTCTCCAGCTGGTGGGGTGTGCGCCGGTTGAAGGCCCGCCACATGCGCAGCGCCGTCTGGGAAGAGACGCACAACCCCGGGCTGGCCAAGCAGCGGGTCGCGGTGGTGCTGAACCCGATCAAGTCACGGTCCGCCGAGGCGCGCGCGCTGGTCGAGAGCGCCTGCCTCGCGGCCGGCTGGGAGGCGCCGCGCTTTTTCGAGACGACGGCTGAGGACCCCGGTTTTTCCCAGGCCCGCGCGGCGGTGGAGTACGGCGCCGACGTCGTCCTGGTGGGCGGCGGCGACGGTACGGTGCGGGTGGTGGCCGACGTCCTGGCGCACACGGACACGGCCATGGGACTGCTTCCATTGGGCACGGGGAACCTGCTGGCCCGCAACGTCCACCTCGACATCGGGGACCTGCACGGCTGCGTGGAAATCGCACTGTTCGGTCACCAGCGCTTCATCGACACCGCCCGCATGACGGTGGAGAACACCCGCACCGGCCAGAGCGCGGAGCACGCCTTCCTGGTGATCGCCGGCATCGGCATGGACGCCGAGGTGGTCAGCGACACCAATGACGGGCTCAAGAAAGCCGTGGGCTGGCTGGCCTACACCGAAGCCGGCGTCCGGCACCTGCCCGGCCGGCGCAAACGGGTCTCCATCGCGCTGGACGACCAGCCGGAACAGACCCGGAAGATCCGCAGCGTCTTGTTCGCCAACTGCGGCCTGATCCCCGGCGGCATCGATTTTATCCCGCAGGCCATGATCGACGACGGCATGCTGGATGTGGTGGTGATGAGCCCGCGCAGCGCGATCGGCTGGCTGGCGATGTACTGGAAGATTGTGCTCAAACACAAGCGGAACCTGCCCGTGATGACGTATTACCGTTCCCGCAAGATCGTGATCAAGTGCGCCGAACCCATGCCGACCCAGATCGACGGTGACCCGTCGGGCGAAGCGACGACGGTCACCGTCCGGGTGGCCCCGCGGTCCCTCCTGGTCAGGGTGAAGGAAGACTCCGCACGCGTTGACGCTGCGCGGGCCGGCGGGGCCACCGGCGCCTAGCTGGCTTCCTTCTTGGCTTCTTCTGCCTTCTTGGCGTCCGCCGCGGCCTTGGCGGCGCGGGCTTCCGATTGCTCGCGGATCATCGCCTGCTCCTCCTCGAAGCGCAGGCGGTCCGCACGGTCGGCGTCGTCGCCGTCCCAGTCCTGGTTCTCAGCGGTCGGCTTGGGATTCACAATCATTCCCTGGCCGTCATTCTCCGTGCTGTCTGACATCGACCTGCTCCCTCCGGTAGAGGACTACCCCAATATGGATCAGGCAAGCATACGCCTGAATCCACGGGGCGGAAGTGCAGGATGTGGCGTGTGCCTACGCTGTGGGCGAAGCCTCGGGCTTGTAGTCCTGGACCACGGATGCCCCCGAGAGTATGTCCTGGACCCAGGCATGCGCGGCGCGGAATGCCTGGTCGGAGGTATGCGGGGCCACGGAGGTCCGCTGACCGTCGGCCCGGCCGTAGGAGCCGAGGAACCGGGTAGCGGGGCTGATCCGGTGCAGTCCGGCGAGGGCGTCGGCAACCCGGGCGTCCCCGACGTGCCCGTCGGCGTCGATGCTGAAGAAGTAGTGGCCCAGGTACTGCCCGGTGGGCCGGGATTCGATCCGGCTCAGGTTCACGCCGCGGGTGGCGAACTGGTCCAGGATTTCCATCAGTGCGCCGGGGCGGTCCTCCGGCAGCGGCACCACGACCGTGGTCTTGTCCGCGCCGGTCGGTTCCGGCAGTTCACCGGGTCGCCCGACGAGAACGAAGCGGGTCACGGCTCCCGGGTTGTCGCCGATGTTTTCAGCCAGCACGGCCAGGCCGTCCTGCTCGGTGGCGACGATCGGTGCGCAGATGGCGGCGTCGTAGTGCGGTTCCGGCTCCAGCAGGCCGAGTGCCGCAGCCGCGGTCGAGGAACCCGGGATATATTCCGCATTCGGAATATGCTGGTCCACCCAGAGGCGGCACTGCGCCCAGGCGTGGCCGTGGGTCGAGATCCGGCGGATGTCCTCAATCCGGACCCCGGGCCGGGCGACCAGCACGAAGCTGATGGGCACCAGGGCCTCGCGCAGGATCCGCAGCTCCGGACCGGTAGCGATCGCGTCGAGGGTCGCCGTCACCCCGCCCTCCACCGAATTCTCGATCGGGACCATGGCGGCATCGGCCGAGCCGTCGCGGACCTTCTCCAGGGCCGTGTTGACGTTCGAAGCGGGGACGCGCGTGGCGTCCCGGGCGCCGGGCACCTGCATCAGGGCGGCCTCGGTGAAGGTGCCTTCGGGGCCGAGGAAGGTGTAGGTGACAGGTGAGGCGGGCATCGGGTGTTCCTTCGGTTACAGAATGACGGGCTTGAGCCCGTTGTCGGACACGAGCGGCAGGCCGTTCTCGAGCCACTGGTCCATGCCGCCGGCGACATTGAGGGCGGAATAGCCGTTGCCGACCAGCCACTGCGCGGCGCGGAAGGACCGTCCGCCGGTGCGGCAGATGATGTAGAGGTCCTCGTCCGGGTCCAGTTCCCCCAGCCGGGCCGGGAGCTGGTCGAGGGGGATGTGCACGGCGTGCTCGGCGTGCCCGGCGGCCCACTCGTAGTCCTCGCGCACGTCCAGGAGGCGTGCCCCCTCGGGAATGTCGGAAACGGTCACGGTCTCGATGTCACTCATGGTCGTCCTCTCCGCAGAAACCAGCTCTGCCACCAGCGTATCCCCAGCCCCGCGAAGCGCAGCCCCGACGGGCGGCAGGTTACGCTTCTGCTGACCGCAAAGGAGACCCATGCCCGCTGCACGGCCAGCCCACCGAGCATGCCCGTTCCCCCGGGCCGGAGGATGGGCATAATGCTGACCTGCCCACTCCCCGCGCCGACCACTGGGCATGTCCGTCGCGGGAGGCTGCCCGGCGCGGCGCGGGACAGCGGGGGTTGCTGACCCGTGGCTGAAATCCACGACCTGTCCGCCGTCGCCCTGCGGGATGCCCTGCGCAGCGGCGAGCTCTCCGCCCGGCAGGCCGCCGAGCACTTCCTGGACCGCATCACCGGGCAGAATCCGCACCTTGGCGCGTTCATCACCATCACGGCCGACAAGGCCCTCAGCGACGCCGACGCCGCGGACAGCCGCTTCGCCAGCCGCCCGCGCTCCGGCCGGTGCGAGTCCCTGCCGCCGCTGCACGGCATGCCGGTCGCGTTCAAGGACCTGACCGACGTCGCCGGGGTCATCACGACGCACGGGAGCGCCGCTATCGAACACCGCCCGGCAGCGGCCGACGGTACGCTGGCCGCCACCCTCAAGGCTGCCGGCGTCGTCTCCCTGGGCAAGACGCAGGTTCCCGAGTTCGGGCTGACGGCCTACAGCGAGAACCGGATTGCGCCTCCGTCGCGGAATCCCTGGGCACTGAGCCGGAGTTCCGGCGGCTCCTCGGGCGGAAGCGCCGCCGCTGTGGCCGCAGGGCTGCTGCCCTTCGCTCCTGGCTCCGACGGCGGGGGCTTCATCCGTATTCCGGCCGCCGCCTGCGGGCTGGTGGGACTGAAGCCGGGCCGCGGACTCATCCCGTCCGGGGAAAGCACCGGCGATCCGGCCAGGCTGGTTGTCGCCGGGCCGCTGGCCCGCTCGGCGGCGGACGCGGCGCTGATGCTCGACGCGCTGGTCCCGCCCGGAACAGCCGCCGGACCACCCACTGGAACAGCCGCCGGGACGGCCACGCCGCGGCCGGAGAGCTACCTCCGGCTGGCCGCGCAGGAGCCGCCGCGGCTGCGGATCGGAATCAGCCTGGACAGCCCCTGGCAGGCAGTTTTTCCGTTCACGCCGGAGCCCGAGGCCCTCGACGCTCTCCGCGCCGGCGTCGCCCTGTTGGAGGCCGCCGGGCATGAGACCGGTGAGGCGCGGATCCGTTACGACAACCGCTACGCGGCCGCCTTCACCACCGCCTGGACCGCCGGCGTCGGCAGTGCCCGCATCCTGCCGCACCGCGAGGCGCTCCTGACCCCGCTGACCCGGACCTTCCGGCAGCGGGCGCGGCAGCGCGGACCGGCCAGGCTGGCGGAGGCCCTCGCCTTCCTCCGGCAGTTCGAACGGGACACGGTTGCCCAGTTCAGCGCGTGGGACCTGATCCTCACCCCGTCGCTGGCCCAGACCCCGCGCCCGGTGGGCTGGTTCACCGGCGGCGCGCACGGCGACGGCTACTGGCCCGCCGCTGAACGGACTACCGACGCCGACGAGGACTACCGCAAACAATGCGAGTTCGCCCCGTGGTCCTCGCCGGTCAACGTCTGCGGACTGCCGGCCATCAGCATCCCGGTCCACTGGACCGGAGGGGCGCCCGGGACCGGCCTGCCGATGGGGATCCAGCTTGTCGGGCCGTTGGGGTCGGAGGCGCTGCTGCTGCAGGTGGCCGGGCAACTTGGCTTCTAACAGCCGGTCAGCAGCGCCCGGCTTCCCGGCCGGCCCGCCAGCAGCCGGCGTAAATTTCCGCGGCCGGGCGCGCCTGCGGTTTACTAATGCCACATGCGGTCAACGACACGAGAGGGATCAATGAAGATCACCGGCGCAGTGCTTGAGGAAATCGGCAGGCCACGGCCGTTCGCGGAATCCAAACCGATCAGCATCACGGAACTGGAGCTCTCCGGCCCCGGGCCCACCGAGCTACTGGTCCGTCTCGAGGCCGCAGGCATCTGCCACTCGGACCTGAGCGTGGTCGATGGCAACCGGGTGCGGCCGGTGCCCATGCTGCTCGGCCACGAAGCCGCCGGACGCGTCGTCGAGGTCGGGTCGGAGGTCACGGACCTTGAGCCCGGACAGCGGGTGGTCATGTCCTTCCTGCCGCGTTGCGAGCAGTGCGCCAACTGCGCCGCCGACGGCCGGCTGCCCTGCACCGCCGGCTCCAAAAGCAACGGCGAGGGCACCCTGCTGCACGGCTCCATGCATCTGAGCCGCGGCGGCGAACAGGTCTACCACCACCTCGGCGTCTCCGGCTTCGCGAGCCACGCCGTCGTGGACCGAGCCTCGGCAGTCGCGGTCGACGACGACATCCCGCCGGAGGTCGCCGCCGTTCTGGGCTGCGCGGTCCTGACCGGCGGGGGCGCGGTGCTGAACGCCGCCCGGCCCCGGCCCGAAGACAGCATCATGATCGTCGGGCTCGGCGGCGTCGGCATGGCCGCGCTGATCACCGCCGTCGCGCAGGGGATCTCGCGGATCGTGGCGGTGGACACCCTCGCGGAGAAGCTGGACCACGCCCGCCGGCTCGGCGCGCACGAGGCGTACACCCCGCAGGAAGTGGCCGAGGAGGGCGTCAAGGCCCGGTTCGTGGTGGAGTGCGCCGGCAGCGCCCGGGCCTTTGAGACCGCCTTCGCCGCGACCGACGTCGGCGGCACCACCGTCACGGCCGGCCTGCCCTCACCGGACGCCCGCGCGCAGCTCTCCCCGCTGACCATCACCGCGGAGGCACGCACAATCATCGGCAGCTACCTCGGCTCGGCGGTGCCGTCCCGGGACATCCCCAAGTATGCCCAGCTCTGGCGGGAGGGCAAGCTGCCGGTGGAAGAGCTCATCTCCTCCCGGATCGCCCTGACGGACATCAACCAGGCCATGGACCAACTCGCGGACGGCAAGGCGGTCCGGCAGGTCATCATGTTCGACGGCGACTAGCTCCACGCGCCCGTTGCTCTCTCACTTATGGCTGTTAAACCGGGGGTATGGCAGCCATAAGTGATAGAGCAACTGGGGAGGAAGCGGGGCGCGAAACACCTCCGGATTGACTTGCCCCGGGGCGCCGCGGATGTGACAATCGCGCGCCCCGGTGTCAGCATTAAGTAAATGAGCACAACTCATTTAGCCGATCCCCCCGCTACAACGCCGGGCGATACCTCGTTCTTTGGCCACCCAAAGATGCTGGCCAGCCTCTTCTCCGTAGAGATGTGGGAGCGCTTCTCCTTCTACGGGATGCAGGGCATCCTCCTCTACTACATGTACTTCACGGCCGCTGAAGGCGGCCTTGAAATCGACAAGGCCCTTGCCGCCAGCCTGGTCGGCGCGTACGGCGGCGGCGTCTACCTGTCGACCATCCTCGGCGCCTGGCTCGCGGACCGGCTCTTCGGCTCGGAGCGGGTGCTCTTCGGCTCCGCCATCATGATCATGGCCGGTCACATCGCACTGGCCCTGGTCCCGGGAATCCCCGGCCTGATCGCGGGTCTGGTCCTGGTCGGCGTCGGCTCCGGCGGCCTGAAAGCCAACGCCACTGCCCTGGTCGGCACCCTGTACCGCGAAAAGGACGAACGCCGCGACGCCGGCTTCTCCATCTTCTACATGGGCATCAACGCCGGCGCCCTGATCGGGCCGCTGGTCACCGGCTGGTTGCAGGAGAGCCAGGGCTTCCACTGGGGCTTCGGCGCGGCCGCCGTCGGCATGGCCGTGGGACTGGTCATCTACGCCCTGGGACGCAACAAGCTCCCCGCGGACGCCCAGCGGGTACCCAACCCGCTGCCCGCCGCTGCCCGGACCCGCTACGGCCTGATCTTCGCCGCCATCGCCGCGGCCGTCGCCGTGCTGCTCGCCACCGGCGCCGTCAACGCCGAGAACCTCGCCATGTCCATGGCCTACGCCGCCATCGGCGCGTCCGTGCTGTACTTCGTCCTGATCTTCAGCAGCAAGAAGGTCACCGCCACGGAGCGGAGCCGGGTCACGGCGTTCATCCCGCTGTACATCGCCTCCGCCGCCTTCTGGGCGCTCTTCCAGCAGCAGTTCACCTTCATCGCCGTGTACTCGGAGGAGAAGCTGGACCGGAACCTGTTCGGCTGGGAGATGCCGGCCGCCTGGGTGCAGTCGATCAACCCGGTCTTCATCATCATCTTCGCCGGCATCATGGCCGCCCTCTGGACCCGGCTGGGCCGCCGGCAGCCGGGCTCGGCGCTGAAGTTCTCGATCGGACTGTTCGTGATGGGGCTGGCGTTCCTGGCCTTCATCCCGCTGGCCGGCGAGGGGAAGACTCCGTTGCTGGCACTGGTGGGCATCCTGCTGCTGTTCACGCTCGCGGAACTGTTCCTCTCCCCCATCGGCCTGTCCGTGACCACCAAGCTCGCGCCCAAGGCGTTCCACACCCAGATGGTTGCGTTGTTCTTCCTCTCGGTGTCGCTGGGCACCACGCTGGCCGGCATTCTCTCGGGCCTCTACCACCCCGACGACGAACTGCCGTACTTCATCGGCGTCGGCGGTACCGCCATGCTGCTGGCCGTCGGGCTGGCCGCGGCCTCGCCCGCCATCAAGAAGCTCATGGGCGGCGTACGCTGAGCTGAATGAGCACCCGATATCGCCCGCCGGTTGAGGCGCGCGTCTACGTCCCCGCCCCCGGCGAGGCGTCCGACGTCGAACTTCTGCCGGCGGGCGATGTCACTGAAGGTGTGGTGCGGGTTGGCGGGACCGTCCGCCGCCCGCACCAGCCGCAAAGCCTTGCCGTCGCGGAGTACCTCGACTGGCTCGAGGACGCTCGCTTTGACGGCTCACCGCGGTACCTCGGACGGGACGCGCAGGGCCGGGACGTGCTGACCTTCATGGCCGGCGGATGCGCCGGGCCGGTGCCCGAGCCCTGGGTGCAGTCCGAGGACCTGCTGGCCTCCGTGGCCCGGCTGGTCCGCCGGTTGCACGCCGCCTCGGCGGGCTACGTGCCGCGCGAGCATCCGTTCCCGGAGCGGGCTCCCCTGCCGCAGGCGGGGGCGCTGCCTGGCCCCGGGAAGCTGGTCTGCCATCTGGACGTCACGCCGCAGAACGTCGTCGTGCGGGACGGCGCCGCCGTCGGGCTGATCGATTTCGACCTCGCGGGCCCTGCCACGGCGCTCCGGGATTCCTACAACGCCGCCATGCACTGGGCGCCGCTGCGCGACCCGGCCGATGCGTGGCCCGGGTGGGAGGGCGTGGACCCCTGCCGGCGGTTGCGGATCTTCGCCGACGCCTACGGCTGGGACGACGAGGAACGACGCCGGATTCCGGGCTTCGGCATCGAGGCCGCGGGCGTGAGCTACGAACGGATGCGGCACAACGCCGAGGTCCTTGGTGGAGGCTGGGCGCGGATGTGGGCCGACGGCGTCGGCGGACTCATCCTGCGCCGGCGCGATTGGCTCGAAGCCAATGCGGGGCGGCTGGTCCGGGCTCTTACCGGCTGATGAACTCCGCGTTGGCGAACGCGACCCCGAGCACGACGATGACCAGCACGGTGATCGCCAACGCCGCGTAGCCCAGGACCAGCCCGGCAATGGCCAGGCCTCTCCCGCCCGGTTCCCGGGTCAGCGCGAGGTGCCCCAGGACCACGGCGGCCAACTGGGGGAGCAGGAAGAAACCGAAGCCCATGAAGGCAGCAATGCCGCAGCACAGGCTCGCGATGCTCAGCCCCTTCGGCGCCGCCGGCACTCCGTAGTAGTTCGGCTGGCCGTAGGCGTCGGCGTACGGCCCGGGGACCTGCGGCCCGGCATGGGGTCCGGCAGGCTGTCCGTAGCCGTACCCGCCGGGGGCCTGGCCGAACGGCTGCTGCCCGAGGTGCGGTGCGGAGGGCGGCAGCGGCGGCACGTGACCGTCAGCCCTGTAGCTCGGTCCGTAGCCTGATCCGTGGGTGGACCCGTACGGCGGATTCCACGACGGCTGGCTCCTGCGGCGCGCGTCGTCGTCCCCGGTCCCGGGCTGTTCGGTCATGGCTTATCCCCTCTGGCGTATGTTCCTCCAGATTACCGCCGCACCCCGGCCCGGACGGGTCGCGTCACGTCACAGCCGCCGGATTCGACCTAAAACATGTTGCCGGGCAGTGCCGTCTGGCATGCTGGAGCCATGGCTAGCCGCGCGGGCACAGTTGCCCAACCCCAAGACCTTGTTGACCTCACTGCGCTCCTGGACGCGTACTACGACGTCGCCCCGGACCTGGACGACCCGGGCCAGCGGGTGGCGTTCGGCACGTCCGGGCACCGGGGATCGAGCCTCAAGGCCTCGTTCAACGAACCCCACATCCTGGCGATCACGCAGGCCATCGTGGAGTACCGCGCGGGCCAGGGAATCACCGGTCCGCTGTACTTGGCCAAAGACACCCACGCCTTGAGCGAGCCGGCCCAGAATTCGGCGCTGGAGGTCCTCGCCGCAAACGGCGTGAACGTCCTGATTGACGCCCGCCACGGCTACACGCCCACTCCGGCCCTGAGCCACGCCATCCTGACCCACAACAACAACTCCCCTTCGGGCGCACCCCAGGCGGACGGCATCGTGGTGACCCCCAGCCACAACCCGCCAGGGGATGGCGGCTTCAAGTACAACCCGCCGCACGGCGGCCCGGCAGACACCGACGCCACCGGCTGGATCGCCAACCGGGCCAACGAACTGCTCGAAAACGGGCTGCGCGGGGTCAAGCGGATCCCGATCGCCGAGGCGATGGCGGCCGGCACCACCGGGAAGTTCGACTTCCTCTCCAGCTATGTCGACGACCTGCCCTCGGTCCTGGATCTGAACGCGATCCGCGAAGCCGGCGTCCGCATCGGCGCGGACCCGATGGGCGGCGCCTCGGTGGACTACTGGGGTGAAATCGCCGAACGCCACCACCTCAACCTCACGGTCGTGAACCCCACCGTGGACCCGCAGTGGGCGTTCATGACGCTGGACTGGGACGAGAAGATCAGGATGGATTGCTCCTCGCCGTCGGCGATGGCGTCCCTGATCAGCCGGATGAGCGCCGGCGCGGACGGCTCCGCACCGTTCGATGTCGCCACCGGCAACGACGCCGACGCCGACCGGCACGGGATCGTCACCCCTGTTGTTGATGGACACGGCGGGCTGATGAACCCGAACCACTACCTCGCCGTCGCCATCGACTACCTGTACCGGCACCGCAGCGGGTGGAACCCGCAGTCCGTGATCGGCAAGACTCTGGTCTCGTCCTCAATGATCGACCGCGTGGCCGAGAGCCTGGGCCGGAAACTGGTCGAGGTTCCGGTCGGCTTCAAGTGGTTCGTCCCCGGCCTGCTCTCCGGCGAGGGTGCCTTCGGCGGCGAGGAGTCCGCGGGTGCCTCGTTCAACAAGAAAGACGGCAGTGTCTGGACGACCGACAAGGACGGCATCCTGCTGGCACTGCTGGCCTCCGAGATCACCGCCGTGACGGGCAAGTCCCCCTCGCAGCTGTACAAGGGCCTGACCGACAAGTTCGGCGACCCCGCCTACGCGCGCATCGACGCCGCCGCGACGCGGGAGCAGAAGGCGGCCCTCGGAAAGCTCTCGCCGTCGGACGTCACCGCGACCGAACTGGCCGGCGAAGCGATCACCGCCAAGCTCACCGAGGCGCCGGGGAACGGTGCGGCGATCGGCGGACTCAAGGTTGTCACCGAGAACGCCTGGTTCGCGGCCCGTCCGTCCGGCACCGAGGACGTCTACAAGATCTACGCCGAATCCTTCAAGGGCGCAGAGCACCTCAAGCAGGTCCAGGCCGAGGCGAAGGCCCTGGTGGACGGCGTCATTTCCTAGCAGCGCAGGCCGGGCCCGGTGCGGGCCCGGCCGGCAACGCTGGCAGGATCGGGCCCGGCCCCGCCGGCCCGCGGCTCAGGCGGTCTGCTCTTCCTTGATACTGCCGGCAAACACGGCCCGGTCCCGGCCCTCCGTCTTCGCCCGGTAAAGGGCAGCGTCCGCCTCGGCAATAAGGGCTGTGAGGTCAGCGCGGCCGGGACCGGTCGAGGCGATGCCGTAGCTGACGGTGGGCAGCCGGGCTTCCACTGTCGGCTGGGCCGCCTGCAGCCGGCGGCTGATGGTTGCGGCCATCTCTCCGGCCCGTTCGGGACTGACGCCGGGAAGGAGCAGGATGAATTCCTCGCCGCCGTAGCGTCCGACCAGGTCGGTGGAGCGGACGGAGGTCGTGCAGGCGGCGGCGAACGCCTGGAGCGCCTCATCTCCGGCCGCGTGTCCGTACTGGTCGTTGACGGCCTTGAAGTGGTCCAGATCCGCCAGGACCAGCGCGGCGTTGGTCCGGGAACCGCCCAGCCGCCGTAATTCGTTGGCGGCCAGGTCCACGAAGGCCGTGCGGTTGAGGAGCCCGGTGAGTCCGTCCACCGTGGCGCGTGCCCGCAGGTCCCGGGTCAGCTGTTCGTAGCTGAGCTCGGCCATGGTGAAGGACGCGAGCACCAGGATCATCGCGGTGAGCAGCGTCGTCACCACGGAACCGAAGTAGGCCTCGAACACCGGGCCGTCGGGGCCGTCAAGGAGGAAGGCGACCAGGCGGCCGACGTAAAACAAGGTGAGCATGCCTGAGCCGTAGGCCAGGGGCCGGTGCACCCGTGAGTAGTCGACGTCGAGCACGAAGAGTTCCCGGGATGAGAGGCCGAGCATGAGGGCCATCATCCCCAGCAGGACCGGCCCGCCGGACCAGTTGTTGGTTGCCGGGTGGTCCAGCATCGAGACAACGCCCGTGACTACCGGGCCGGCCAGCAGGTATTGCAGCCTGGGGCTTGGCCGGCGCAGCGAGCGCGCCCCGGCCCACATGGCACCGGCACCGCCGACCAGCAGGATGTTGCCCAGTGGATTGGCCCAGACCTGGTGCTCGGTGCCGTCCAGCAGGTAGGACGCGGAGCCGGTCAGGAAAAGCAGCAGGGCCGAGCACCACCAGCCGCTGAACGGCGAACGGGTCCGGCGGTAGGTGATGAAGTAGAAGAGGCCCAGCAGCGTAAGCGTCACCACGGCGAGGGCAACTCGCAGGGTGGAAGTGTCAAGCATCATTCCGTGGTTCCCCCCGCACGCACCTCATGACCCCCAGGTTTCGGCGGTGTCCGCCTCAGTTTGACCCCAGTATGGCACCTCGGCGGTTAAATGAAGAGGTTCATTCACAATGTGGCGTCCCAGAGCCTGAGCACCCGGCGCGTCGCGTGCCCGCCGTCGGGCGCCATGTCCACCAAGGCGATGCGGTCCAGTGCCAGCTGCTCGCCCGCACGAAGCGCTTTGCCGGGCCGGTGGGAGACGTGGGGACGGTAGCCGGTTCCGGTGTAGCCGGGGGTGGAAATCCGGCCCGGCAGGGACCGTGCCGCTTCGACCAGCGCCTCGTGAAGGGCCTGCAGCGCCGGGCTGGGTTCGACCAGGCTGACCGGGATGGTGCCGCGCCGGCCAAAGCCCGCCTCGGCCCCGATCGTCACGGCGCTGCCCAGCGCCGCGCCGATCGGAGCGTCCATCAGACCGGCCACCCGGGCGGCCAGCGGGTCCCCGTCGCCGGGCGGCTGCTCGACGGCGTCGCCGGGCGGGCCGCCGTCGCCGAGTGGCTGGTCGACGACGTCGAACTTCACCAACGTAATGTGCAGCGGCCAGTCCTCGCGCGGGAATTCCATACCCGCGGTGACTGGCTCAAGGAAAGCGACCACGATCAGGTTCCGCATGGGCCCAGTCTGCCACTGGCCTCCGACACGGGGCCGCGTACCCGGCAGCTAGACGGTGCGGACCACGTCTTCGTACGCGAACTTCGGCTTCGGGTCGCCCCAGGCGTTCTCGGCGGGCTGGCCGATGTTGACCACCATGAAGCTCTTCTGGTCGCCGGCCGGGAAGAAGTCCGCGTCGATCTTCGCGAAGTCGGCACCTGTCATGGGGCCGGCGGCGAGTCCCAGCGACCGGACGGCGAGGATGAAGTAGCCGGCCTGCAGGTGGGCGTTGTTGTTGCCGGTGACGGCGGCGAGGTCCGGAGCGGCGTCGTACATGGCCTTCGGCGCGTTGTAGCCGGGCAGGAACGCGTCCCACTGCTCGTGCCAGGCGGTATCGGTGCTGAGGATGGCGACCAGCGGAGCGGAAGCTGTCTTGGCACGGTTCCCGGCGGACAGCGCGTCCACGAGCGTGGCGCGGGCCTCGTCAGAGCGGACGTAGGTGACGCGCAACGGCTGCGAGTTGAAAGCGGTGGGGCCGAACTTGGTCAGCTCGTAGATGGCGCGGGCCTGCTCCTCGGTGACTTCGCCGGTGAAGGCGTTGGCCGTGCGCGCCTGCGCAAAGATGGCGTCCACCGCGGCGGAGTCGATTACTGCTTCTTCATGGGCGATCGTCATTCGCGTCCCTTTCGCTGGGCTCGCCCCCTGCCGGGGCGCTGCTGCTGTCACCGGATTTAACCGGCGGACGGCGCGGCAGCTTCCCCCGCCCGGGGTGACGTCGGCCACGTTGCCCTGGGAACCTGGGAACCCTGGGAACGGGGCGGCCGCCTGCGGCTACAGGACTTTCGCCAGGAAAGCCTTGGTCCGGTCCCGCTGCGGATTGGCCAGCACTTCCGCGGGCGTGCCCGATTCGACAATGACACCGGCGTCGAAGAAGTGGACGGTGTTCGCCACTTCGCGTGCGAAGCCCATCTCATGGGTCACGACGACCATGGTCATGCCCGCCCGGGCCAGCGCCTTCATGGCCTCCAGGACCTCGTCGACCAGCTCGGGATCCAGCGCGGACGTGGGCTCGTCGAAGAGCATGATTTCCGGGTCCATGGCGAGCGCGCGGGCGATGGCGACGCGCTGCTGCTGCCCGCCGGACAGCTGATGCGGGCGCTTGTGGGCGTGTTCGGCCAGACCCACCTTCGCCAGTTCCTCCAGGGCCCGGGCACGCGCGGCGGACTTGGAGAGCCCCTTCACCTCGGTCAGGGCGCAGGCAACGTTCTCCTCGGCGTTGAGATGGCCGAAGAGGTTGAACCGCTGGAACACCATTCCGATCCGGGATCGGAACGCGGCGAACTGGCGGGTGTTCCATTCGTAGTAGCGGCCGTCGCGGTATTCGTAGCCGACGTGCTGCCCTTCCACCAGGAGGGTTCCGTCGTCGTACGTTTCCAGCGCGTTGAGGCACCGCAGGAAGGTGGACTTGCCGGATCCGGAGGGCCCGACAATGCAGCTGACCTCGCCGGCGGCGACGGTGAAGTCCACGCCGGCGAGGACCTGGTGCGAGCCGAAGGACTTCGTGACCCCGTGCGAGGCAACGTGGAGTTGGCGGGTTTCGGTGGTCATGAGAGGTCCTTTCCAGCTGCGGCGACGTCGTCTGCGGGGCGGCGGGGGTGTGCCGCGGCGCTGGGTGTTCCGGTGACTTTCCTGAGCAGGAAGCCGGGTTTGCGCACCAGCCGCACCGCATCGGCCCCGAATCGGGCTTCCAGTTTGGTCTGGAAGTACGTGGCGACCGCG
The DNA here is from genome assembly GCF_001428365.1 of Arthrobacter sp. Soil763. Taxonomy (GTDB): domain Bacteria; phylum Actinomycetota; class Actinomycetes; order Actinomycetales; family Micrococcaceae; genus Arthrobacter. The sequence continues at coordinate 471,093 of NZ_LMSH01000001.1, forward strand.
GTCATCAGCATGTACCAGAGGGAGGCGACGATCAGCAGCTCCATGATCAGGTTGTTCTGCTTGTAAATCTGGCTGGCGTTCGTCATCAGGTCGTTGCCGGCCACAACGTAGACCAGGGAGGTGGTCTTCAGCATGGAGATGAACTCGTTGCCGGTGGGCGGGATGATGATGCGCAGGGCCTGCGGCAGCACGATTTTCCGCATCCGCTTGCCGGGAGTCATGCCGAGTGCGTAGGCGGCCTCGGTCTGTCCGGCGTCCACCGCCTGGATTCCGGCGCGCACCGTTTCGGCGAAGTAGGCGGCCAGGTTCAGCCCCAGGCCCAGCAGCGCGGCGTTGAAGCCGGTCATGACGTCGTTGGTGTTCCACATGTACCCGATGTTGGTGAAGGGGATCTGGATCACCAGCGAAGGAAAGAGGAATGCCAGGTTGTACCAGAAGATCAGTTGCACCAGGACCGGAGTGCCGCGGAAGAACCAGATGTACAGGGTGGACAGCCAGTTCAGGACCGGGTTGTGGGCCAGTTTCATGATGGCGAGGATGATGCCGAGGACCAGGCCCAGCAACGTGGCGAGCACGGAAATCATCAGCGTGACCCAGAGTCCGTCGAGGATCTTGGGGAAGAAGAGATACTCCGCCACCTTGTTCCAGCGGATGTTGGGATTGGTGGCCAGACTCATTCCCAGCCAGGCGAAGGCTAGGATCGCCAGCGCCCCGACGACCCACCGTCCGCGGTGGCGCAGCGGGACCACGGGGATTGCTGTTCCGTCGGGCCCGCTCAGTTGCGTCGGCTTGTTATGTCGTCGGGGCGCTTGGTTCATCGGGGGTCCTTATTTGCCGTCGTTGATGGTGGCCGTGTCGATGGCCATCTTCTCCACGTTCCATGCTTTCAGGATTTTGGCGTAGCTGCCGTCAGTCATCAGTTCCTGGAGGGCTTTCTGCATGGCGCTGATCAGTTCCTTATTGTCCTGCTTCATCGCAATGCCCCAGGGGCTCTCGTCGCCCTCGATGGCCACGGCTTCAAGCGTGCCTTCGGACGTCTGGGCGCGGTAGGCCGCCACGGGGTAGTCATTAATGCCTGCGTCGGCGCGGTTGTTGCGGACCTGCAGGATGGCGTCCTGATCGCCGGCGAACTTGAGGATCTTCAGCCCTTCCTTGCCGGCGGCCTTGCAGTCCTTGTCGAATCCCTCGGCGAGGGCCAGGGAGGATCCGTTGTCGACGACGGCGACCGTCTTGCCGCACGCGGTCATGGGATCGCCCAGTCCCGCCGGGTTGCCCTTCTTGACCACCCAGCCGTTGCCTGCCTTGACGTAGTCGACAAAGGTCACCGTCTGGCGCCGCTGTTCGTTGTCCGTCATCGAGGACATGATCATGTCGTAACGGCCGGTGGTGACGCCCGGGATCTGGGAGTTGAAGTCCTCGTTGTTGATGCTGATCGTCACTCCGAGCTTGTTGGCAATGGCCCGTCCGAGGGAGGGGTCCACGCCGATGAGGGTCTTGCCGTCTTTGGCGAAGAGCTCCATGGGCGGGTAACCCTCGGAGGTGGTCATCTTCAGGCCCTCGCTCCGCACGGATTCGGGCAGGGCAGCGGTCAGGTCGGCGTTGGCTTTGATGCCGTCAATGACCGACTTGGCCTGGTCCTCCTCCGGAGCCGGCGTGGCGGTAAAGGATGAATCCTTGGCTGCGCCGCTGCTGTTGTTGGCCGAGGAGAGCGACTGTCCGCCGCACGCCGTGGTCGCGAGCAGGGTCAGCGCCGCGGCAGAGGCCAGCGCACCGGAGCGGAAGGTACGGAGTTTTGAGGTGTTCATGCGTTCTCCCATTGTGTTTGGTGATGCGGTGATCGTTCGGAAGGTCAGTCGTCGCTGCGGTAGCGGATGGTGCCGCCGACCGCGGTGGCACGGACGGGTAGCCCGCGGAGTTCCTCCGGCCGGCAGGTGAAGGGGTCGGCGCCCAGGGCCGTGAAGTCGGCGAGCATGCCGGGCCGCAGCCGGCCCTTGATGCTTTCCTCGCCGGAAGCGTGCGCGGCCCCGGTGGTGAAGCCGGCAATGGCCTCGGCCACGCTGATCCGCTCCGCAGGCTGCCAGCCGCCGCCCGGTTCGTTGTCCCGGTTCTGCCGGGTGACCGCGGCGTGGATCCCATGCATCGGGTTCGGCAGTTCGACCGGGGCGTCGGAACCAAAGGCGGGGAGGGCGCCGGCGTCGAGCAGCGAACGCCACGCGTAGGACGCCAGGTCCCGGCCCGTGAGCAGGGTCGACGCCAGCGGGATGTCCGAGGTGCAGTGGGTGGGTTGCATGGAGGGCACGACGCCGAGCCGGGCCACTCGTTGCACGTCTTCCGGGCGGAGGTGCTGCGTGTGCTCGATGCGGTGCCGCAGCCGGGGCGTGACGGCGGCGCGGCCCAGGGCGGGCGCGGCATCGAGTGGATTCCGGACCAGGTCCTGATAGGCATCCAGCACGAGTTGATTGGCGCGGTCACCGATCGCGTGGGTGGCAACCGCGATGCCCGCTCCGGCGGCCCGGCGGACGAGGGCCAGGAGCTCAAGGTAAGGAATGACCTCTATTCCGTGATTCTTCGGCTCGCCGGGGAAGGGCTGGTTCATGTGGCAACTGTGGGACCCCAGGGCCCCGTCGGAGAACAGCTTGACGGGTCCGGTTCGCAACCAGGCATCGCCGTCACCGGTGGCCCGTCCTTCGTCGATAGCCATGTCCAGTGCTACGCGCGGGATCGCCTTGTGGACCCGGATCTGGAGATTGCCTTCCGAGCGCAGCGCGCGGTAGGCCTCCAGGCAGTCCTCGCCGTCGAAATCGTGGACGCCGGTCAACCCCACAGCCAGCAGCCGGCGCTGCGCTTCCGCCAACTGGGCGGTGAGGTCACCTGCCTCCGGGCTGTTCATGATCGCGCCGAGGACGTCGTTGGCGGCTTCGCGCAGAATGCCGGTGGGATAGCCGGCCGCGTCGCGGACTATTTCGCCGCCAACCGGGTCAGGCGTCCGCTCGTCGATGCCAACCGCTGCCAGCGCTGCGGAGTTTGCCCAGACGGTGTGGCCGTCGATGCTTGGCAGCGCGGCAGGCCGTCCTCCGGTCGCGGAATCCAGTGCCTGCCGGTCCGGCTGGACGGGAACGTCCCAGGCGTTGAAGTCCCAGCGGCCGCCGAAGACCCACGCGGTCGCCGGCAGGGTGGCGGCATAGTCGCGGATCCTGTCCAGCGCCTCCGCCAGGCTGGCCGTGCCGCGCAGGTCCAAGGCGGCGATCTCACGGGCGTAGTTGGCGGTGTGGATATGGGCGTCCGTCAGGCCGGGGATCACCGTCGCCCCGCCAAGGTCAACCGTGGCCGTGATTCCGGTGGCGTGCGCCCGCAGCTCGTCGACGGCCCCGACGGCGAGGATCCGCTCTCCCCTGGTCAGCAGCGCCGTCGCCCGCGGACGGTCAGCCCACTGGGTGTGGAACGAAGCGTTGACGTAGAGAACTTGCTCAAGCATTTCTAATCCTTTGCCCTTCGGAAGACACCGGGATTCCCGTCTGCCACCGTGGCCGCGGTGGAAAATGCCCGTGGGACTTACCCTAGAGGAAAGAATCCCGAAGGTGATCTCCGACACCTTGATGTTTCTACGCACTCACTGCAAGGATTTCTAATGCTCAACCTGACTCACCTCCACACACTCGTGGAAGTACTTCGGCTAGGTTCCTTCACCGCGGCGGGCAACAGGCTGGGCTACACGGCGTCGGCGGTGTCCCAGCAAATGTCCGCCCTGGAGAAGGACACGGGCATGCGCTTGTTTGTCCGAGGTGCCCGAAGTGCGCAGCCGACGCAGGCGGCGCACGCCATGGGCCAGCACGCGCTCAAGCTGTTGCGCGACGCCGAGGGATTGCTGGCGGCAGGGGCCGCCGCCAGTGAAGGCGCGGTACGGGAACTCCGCATCGGGGCCTTCCCCTCGGCTGCCACCTTCATCCTTGCGCCCGTCCTGGAGTCTGAAGCGTGGCAGGAACTCGGCGCACGCCTAAAGATCTCCATCGGCGAGCCGAGTGCCGTGGTGCCGGGGCTGCGTGCCGGCGGTGAACTGGATGCGGCGCTGGTGTATCAGGTCGGCGAGACCGGTTTGGTCTTGCCCCAGGGCGTCTCCCGGCACTGGCTTGGCGAGGACCCGTTCCGCGTGGTCGTCCCGGCGTCCGCCGGATACCGGGAAAACCAAGCGATGGATGTCGAGTCCCTGGGCAGGCTGCCGTGGATCGTCCACCTGCGCGGCTCCAGCGACGCCAACGTGGCAGACGCCGTGTTGGCCAACGCCGGACTGCACCCCCGGATCGCGGCCTCCAGCGACGATTTCAATGCCACGCTCCGGCTCGTCGCAGCGGGTCACGGGGCCGCCCTGGTCCCGCAGTTGGCCCTGACCGCCCGGCCAGCCGGCATCACGGTGGTGCAGGTCTCTGAGCTGCAACTTTCCCGCAAGCTTCTGCTGTTGTCGGCTGAGGACGGGCCCGCCAACCTCACTGAGCGCCTGATTCTGGCCTGCAAGGCCCTGCTGCCCGCGGTTTAGGGGCGCCTGTAGCGCTCTTTTTCATGACCGGATGTTTTCGTGGCGCCGGGCCCTGTTGCCACCAGCCGAGGAGGAGTAGCTTGCTCAGATGGAGGATACCTATCAGGTCATTGTGGTCGGTGCCGGCTTCGCCGGCCTGTCGGCAGCCAGGGAACTCGGCCGAAAGGGCGTGCGGGTCCTGCTGATCGACTCGAACAACTACCACCAGTTCCAGCCGCTCCTTTACCAGGTCGCCACCTCGCAGATCGGCGTCTCGGCCGTCACCCGACCGATCCGTTCCGTCTTCCGGCGGCTCAAAAGCGTGCGGGTCATGACCGCGAAGGTGGCCGCCGTCGACGTCGCGAACCACACCGTCACCACCGCCGACGGCGACACGCTCCGGGCCCAGATTCTGGTGCTCGCCGTGGGCGCCGTGCCGAACTTTTTCAACACGCCAGGCGCGGAGGAACACGCCCTGCCCCTGTATTCGATCACCGACGCGACCATGCTCGGCACCAGCCTGACGCGTCTGCTCGACGAGGCCGACCGGGAGCCCGACGTGCCGGTGGAGGTCGTGGTCGTCGGCGGGGGCCCGACGGGCGTGGAAACCGCCGGGGCGATGGCAGAAAACATCAAGTTCGTGGTGACCAAATACTTCTCGCCCGAGCTCGCCGCGCGGTGCCGGGTGCACCTGGTGGACATGGTCCCGAGTGTGCTGAACATGTTTTCGTCGAAGTCCCAGGAGTACACCAGGCGGCGGCTGCTGGCGATCGGCGTGCAGCTCCACATGGGCGTCGGCGTCACCGATGTACGGGCCGACGGCGTGACCCTGGCGGACGGCACCGACATCCCCAGCCGCATGGTCGTCTGGGCCGGCGGCCTCAAGGGCGGGGACCTGCTGGCCGGTTCCGGCCTCACCCAGGGCAAAGGCGGGCGTATCGATGTGCGCCCCGACCTGACGGATCCGGGTGCGGACGGGGTTTACGTTCTCGGCGACGCCGCCAACATCACGGACGCGACGGGCGCCAAGCTGCCGCAGCTCGGTTCCGTCGCCCAGCAGGCCGGAAAGTGGGCCGCACGCAACATCTACGCGGACCTCACCGGCGGTACCCGGCAGCCCTTCAAGTACGTGGACAAGGGGTACATGGCGATGATCGGCCGGGGGGCCGCCGTCGCGGAAATCGGACGCAGGCGCCTCCAACTCCAGGGGCCGCTGGCGTTCATCTCGTGGCTCGCGGTCCACCTGGCGCTCCTGTCCGGAACCCAGCAGAAGGTCCGCGCCTTGTTTTCGTGGCTCAACGGTTACGTCCTCCACAGCCCGGCCCAGGTGGTGGTAGGCGGGACCGAGCGGCGCGCCATCGGTCAGTAGCTGCTTTGACCTGCACCTTGGGAAGACCCAAGCGCGGCTGTAAAATTTGACCTTGAGCCGGAACTCAGTCCGGCGTGGAGGCAGGGAGGCACGATGACCGACAAGCTGTATCTCACCCCGGACGAAAACTTTCCGGAAGACCTCACCGGCATGGCAGACCAGGAACTTCAGGTCCTCGACAGCCAGATCCAGCGCCAGCTCGACTACGAGGTGGCCTCCGACGGCGAATCGAACCGCGAAACCGAGTTCCGGCACTACGAAATCGACGGGGAGTTCCAGACCCGGGACGATCGCTAGCGGCAGCGCTGGACCGGTGCGCTGAAGAAACACCGCCCGGCGCCGTAGGCTCAGGCGATGACGATCCCCGGGAAGCTCTCCGACATCGGCTCCGCGTATGACACCGTTGCCGAGTCCTATGCGTCGGCCCTGCCGGACACCAGCTTCGAGGCGGCCGAGGACATGGCCATGATCGAGGAGTTCACAGCCCGGGTCCGGTCCACCCCGGGCCGGCGGGTCATCGACGCCGGCTGCGGCACCGGACGCATGAGCGCCCACCTCACCGCAGCCGGTCTGGACGTCACCGGCGTCGACCTCTCCCCCGGGATGGTCCGCGCCGCCCGGCGCATGCATCCCCGGCTGAGCTTCACGGTGGGCGAGCTGGCCAGCCTCCCGGCCTCCGACGGCAGCGCGGACGGCATCCTGGCCTGGTATTCCATCATCCACTCCTCCCCCGCAGAGCTGCCCGGCATCTCCCGGGAGTTCCGGCGCGCCCTCCATCCGGGCGGCCTGGCACTGATTGCCTTCCAGGCCGGCAGCGGCTCCCGCACCATGCAACGTCCCTACGGTCACGACGTCGAGCTCCGGGCAGAGCTGCATGCTCCCGAGGACGTGGCCCGCGGCTTCACGGACCTCGGATTCTCGCTGGAGGCGCAGCTGGTGCGTGCCGCACGGGACGGTGAGCGGTACCCGCAGGCGGCGCTGCTGCTGCGCAAACCCCCGGCCGACGGACCAAACGGGCGCTGACCACCGCCAACTCGTGACACGCTAGGAGGATGGACCTGGAGGTGTCACCCGCACTGACGATTCCCGCCGTCGAACTCCGCTGGAGGTTCTCCCGCTCATCGGGGCCCGGCGGCCAACATGTCAACACCTCAGACAGCCGCGCCGAACTCTCCTGGGACGTGGCCAATTCCGCCGTGCTCTCGGAAAGCCAGCGGCTCACGCTCCTCAGCCGGCTCGAACGGCAGCTGGTGGCCGGGGTCGTCACTGTCCGCGCCGCGGAGCGGCGGTCCCAGCTGCGCAACCGGGAGATCGCCCTGGCCAAACTGGCCCATCTGGTCGCGGCCGGGCTGGCCCCCGAGGCCGCCAGCCGGCGCGCCACCCGTCCTTCGCGGGGGTCAGTCCGGCGCCGGCTTGCCGCCAAGCAACAGCGTGCCGTGACGAAGCAGCAGCGGCGGCGGCCGACCGCCGACTAGGCCGATCGGCCGGTCCGCCAGCGGGCCGCGGCCCCCCGGGGCGGTAAAGTGGCACCCGGAAGATTCCTTCCCGGTCCCGCCACACATCTTTGAAAGGCTCACTGCAATGAGCATGCTCGGCACCAAATGGAAGATCCACGGAAACGGCAAATCCATCCGCCCCGGCGAGGTCGTCCGGCCGGATGAGCGCCTCGCGTGGCCGCTGACCATCGGCGTCGGCATGCAGCACGTCGTCGCCATGTTCGGCGCCACCTTCCTGGTACCGATCATCACCGGCATGCCGCCGGCCACCACGCTGTTCTTCTCCGGCATCGGCACCCTGCTGTTCCTGGTCATCACGCGGGGCCGGGTTCCCAGCTACCTCGGCTCCTCCTTCGCCTTCATCGCCCCGATCATGGCCTCGCAGCAGCAGTTCGGGATTCCCGGAGCGCTCGGCGGCGTCGTGCTGGCCGGTGCCGCCCTGGCCGTCATCGGCGCCATCGTGCAGAAGTTCGGCGCCGGCTGGATCAACCGGCTGATGCCGCCGATCGTCACCGGTGCCATCGTCGGCCTGATCGGCCTGAACCTCGCCCCTGCGGCGAAGAACAACTTCGACGCCGCCCCCATCACGGCCTTGGTCACCCTTGCGGTGATCATCGTCGTCAGCGTCTTCTTCCGCGGCATCCTGGGCCGCCTGAGCATCCTGGTCGGCGTCGTGGTCGGGTACCTCGTCGCCATGCTCCGCGGCGAGGTGAACTTCGCCAAGATGGATGCCGCCGCCTGGGTGGGACTTCCGCACTTCCAGACCCCCGAATTCCACCTCGGCGTCGTCGGCCTCTTCGTTCCGGTGGTGCTCGTGCTGGTGGCCGAGAACATCGGCCACGTGAAGTCCGTGTCCGCGATGACGGGCCAGAACCTCGACGGCGTGTCCGGCCGGGCGCTGATGGCCGACGGCGCCGCGACCGTCCTCGCCGGCCTCGGCGGCGGTTCGGGCACCACCACCTACGCCGAAAACATCGGCGTCATGGCGGCCACGAAGGTCTACTCCACCGCCGCCTACTGGGTGGCCGGCAGCTTCGCGGTGCTGCTGAGCTTCTCCCCCAAGTTCGGTGAACTGATCGCCACCGTCCCCGCCGGCGTGCTCGGCGGCGCCGCGACCATGCTCTACGGCATGATCGGCGTGCTGGGTGTCAAAATCTGGGTCCAGAACAAGGTCAACTTCTCCAACCCGATCAACCTCACGACCGCCGCCGTGGCCCTGATCGTCGGCATTGCCGACTACACCTGGACCATCGGGGACCTGAAGTTCACCGGCATTGCGCTGGGATCCGCCGCCGCCCTGGTGATCTACCACGGCATGAAAGCCATCGCGCGGGTCCGCGGCACCGTGGCCGAGCCGGAAACCGAGGACGCGGCTCCGGCCGCAGCCGTTCAGGCCGCCGTCAACGCCGCCGCGAAGCGCGCCCCCAAGAAACGCCGCTGACCGTCCGCCGCGGCGCCGCAGGGGTTCACCCGGCAAGCGCCGGCTGGTCCCGGGCACAACAAGGGCCGGCGTCCTGCCACCGATTCGGTGGCAGGACGCCGGCCCTCGTGCGTGGCGCCTATCCGGCGTCGAAGGATTCCTTGTCCTCGCTGTCACGGTCCTTGGGCGACCGCTCCTCCGGCAGGTCCGTTCCGCTGCCGTCCGGGATGCCGGCGGCGTCCTGGCCCGATTCCGAGGAGAACGGCCGGCCCGGTTCCGGCTCTTCGGTGTTGGCCGCGTCCATTTCGGCCTCCGACGACGGCACGGCGCCCCCGCCCTCGGCTGCCGCTTCGTTGCCCGGCTCGAAACCGGTCTCGCTGCTCTCGTTTTCCGCGTTCATCTGCTCCTCCGTTCCTCCGAAGCGTCCCGCTCCGGGTTCTCCTGCACTGTCCTGGTCTTCGGCGCCGAACTGGCTAAGGTCGGGCGCGCCCGCGGGGTAGGTCTCGCCGTCGGGGCTGTCCTGGTTGAGTCCGGCCGCGTCGAACGCCTCCTCATCGCGGGGCTGGGCGAACGTCTTGGCGTCCCCGCCCGGAAGTTCCTGTTCGGCGGTGGGGGTTCCGTAACCGCCCGCTTCCTCCTCCACGGGAGTGCCCTGCTGGTTTTCCTGAGTCATGTCGTTCCTCCTGCTTTCTGGCATGGGGCCGGTCGAATCTGGATGGTGCGGTCTGAGGGCTGCAGCGGGATCAAAGTCCCTTGCCGCCGGTCACCGGCAGCACGGCGCCGGAGATGTAGGAGCCGTGGTCCGACGCCAGCAGCACATAGGCCGGCGCCAGTTCTGCGGGCTGGCCGGCGCGCTGGAGCGGGGTGTCCTGGCCGAAGCTGGGCAGCTTGTCCGGCCATTCGGTCGCCGGGATCAACGGCGTCCAGATCGGGCCGGGCGCCACGGCGTTGACCCGGATGCCCTGGGGGCCAAGTTCCTGGGCCAGCGCCTTGGTGAAGGCGACCTGCGCCGCCTTGGTCATGGCGTAATCGATCAACTCCGGCGACGGGTTGAACGCCTGGATGGACGCCGTCGTGATGATGGACGCCCCCGGTTTCAGGTGCGGGACCGCGGCGCGCGCCGTCCAGATCAAGGAGTAGAGGTTCGTCTTGAAGACGCGATCGAACTCCTCGGTGGGCAGGGATTCGAAGCTGTCCCGGTTCTTCTGGTACGCGGCATTCAAGACCAGGACATCGAGCCGGCCGAACTCCATGAGCGCGTCAGCGACGATCTGGGCCGCAAACTCCTCGGTGCGCCCGTCACCCGGCAGCAGCAGTGCCCTGCGACCTGCCTTGCGGATCCACTCGGCAGTATCGCGGGCGTCGTCCTCTTCCTCCGGCAGGTAGGAGATCGCGACGTCGGCCCCCTCCCGGGCGAAAGCGATGGCGACCGCCTTGCCGATGCCGGAGTCTCCGCCGGTAATCAGGGCCGCCTTGCCCTCGAGCGCGCCGCTGCCCTGGTAGCTTTCCTCGCCGTGGTCGGGCTGCGGCTCCATCGGCGCCGTCAGCCCTGGTTGCTGCTGGACCTGTTCGGGAAACGGTCCGGCGTGGTACGTGCCGCGCGGGTCCCGCGGCTGGTCCTGCTGCTTAGAATCGCTCATGAGTCCACCTACCCCGCATGTGTCGGTTCGTCTGTTTCTCCACCGTACCCGAAAATCGTCAGTAAGCTTAGTACCAAGTTTTGGATAGTGAGGAGCACCGATGTCTGATGCTGTAACCCGCCGCGACGGCCGGGACGAAACCTACGACGAGAAAATGGACCGCAACTGGGCGGAGCTGCTGCAGGAGCTCCGGGTACTCCAGACGGGCGTCCAGATCCTGGCGGGCTTCCTCCTCACCCTGCCCTTCCAGTCCCGGTTCGAGACGCTGGACGACTTCCAGATCGCGCTGTACCTCGGAAACGTCGTGCTTGCAGCCCTCACCACCGCCCTCATCCTGCTTCCGGTCAGTGCGCACCGCAGGCTCTTCCGGAAAGGCCTGAAGGACACCCTGGTCGCCAGCGCCGACCGGATCGCGAAAGTCGCGCTGGCCGGCGTCGCCCTCTTGAGCGTCGGGACCTCCGCCCTGGTCTTCGACGTCACCGCCGGGCGTTCGGCCGGGGTTACCGTCGGGGCGGCCCTGCTCGCCGTACTGTTGGTTCTGCTCGTGCTGATTCCGAACCGGCTGCGCCACAAAGCCGCCCGGGACTGAGCCGTGAGCGACCGTCAGACCGAGCACCCGCAGTCAGGAGCAAAGATGCGCACATGGGCCAAGGAACACGGGCTGTTGCTGGCGAACATCGGTCTCTTCGTCGTCTTTTTCGGCGGCATGGTCGTCAGCGGCGCCGCGGACTACAGCGAGGACCAGCTCGCCCACGGCCAGTCGGCCGTCGGCATCCTGGAATACCTCGGAACCGGAGCGTTCCTGGAGGCGACCTTTGAGAACTGGGAGTCGGAGTTCCTCCAGATGGGCATGTACGTCATCCTGACGGTGTTCCTGTTCCAGAAGGGCTCCTCAGAGTCCAAGCCGATGGGCAAGAAAGCCCCGCAGGACGAGGACCCGAGGACCGCCACGATCAAGGACTCGACGCCGTGGCCGGTGCGCCGCGGCGGCTGGGTGCTCAAGCTCTATGAACACTCCCTGTCGATCCTGTTCCTGCTGCTGTTCCTGTCCTCCGTCGCACTGCACGCCGTCGGCGGCAGCGAGGAGTACAGCGAGGAGCAGCAGGCGCACGGGCAGCCGCCGGTGACCGTCCTGGGCTACCTCGCCACGAGCCGTTTCTGGTTCGAATCATTCCAGAACTGGCAGAGCGAATTCCTGGCCGTGGCCGTGCTGGTCGGAGCCTCGGTCTACCTGCGCGAGAAGGGCTCGCCGGAGTCCAAGCCGGTGGCCGAACCGCACTACGAAACCGGCGCCTAGGCCCGGGCCGGGTCAGGCTCCCTCGAGCACCTGGCTGGTGGCCCAGGCAAGGTACTTGGCGGCCTTTGCGACCGCCTCGGCCGGGCTCGGCGCGACGTCGAGCAGCTGGGCGGCCGCGACCACGCCGTGCCGTGCAAGGTCTTCCGGGGTGACCAGGATCCGGCCGGCGACCATGATGACCGGGATGCCCAGGGCGCGCGCCGCGTCGGCGAGGGCCACCGGCGCCTTGCCGGTCAGCGACTGCGAGTCCAGCGAGCCCTCGCCGGTGATCACCAGATCGGCGCCGACGAGTTTTTCGCGCAGTCCCGTCAGGCCGGCGACGAGGTCGAAGCCGCGCTCCAGCGCCGCGCCGCTGAACGCCAGGAACGACGCCGGGAACCCGCCGGCCGCCCCTGCCCCGGGCACGTTGACGTCCCGGCCGGTCGCCTGCCGCAGCACCGAGGCCCAGTTGCGCAGCCCGGCGTCGAGGACCTCCGCCGCCTCCGCGTCCGCGCCCTTCTGCGGCCCGAAGACGTGGGCGGCGCCGTCGGGTCCGTAGAGCGGGTTCTGCACGTCGACGGCGATCCGGAACTTCACGGCCCCCAGCCGCGGATCCAGGCCGCTCACGTCCACGGCAGCCACCTCGGCGAGCGAACCGCCGCCCAGGGGCACGACGTTGCCGGCGGCGTCGAGGGGCTTGAGGCCGAGCGCGCGCAGGGCGCCGCTGCCGCCGTCGGTCATCGCCGAGCCACCCACGCCCAGCACGATCTCGGTTGCCCCGGCGTCCAGCGCGGCGGCAATCAGCTGCCCGCAGCCGTAGCTGTGGGCGCGCAGGGCATTCGCGGGGGTCGGCTCCATATGCGCCAGCCCGGATGCCTGCGCCATCTCGATCACGGCGGTCGCGCCGCCGGAGCTGTCCTTGCGGAACGCCCAGGCCGCGCCCACCGGGGCAAGCACCGGCCCGACGACGGCGTTCAGCCGCTCCTCGTAGCCTGCCGCGACGGCGGCCTCCAGCGTGCCCTCGCCGCCGTCGGCGACGGGGAACTGGACGGCCTCGGCGTCAGGGTAGACGCGCAGGGCGCCCTCGGCGATGGCGGCGGCGGCCTCCGCCGCGGTCAGGGAGCCCTTGAACTTGTCCGGGGCGATCAGGATTCGCATGGAACCATCCTGCCAGCCGGCACGGACTTTTCCCGCCCCGGTTCCCGCTCCCCTCTCCCGGCCAGCAGCCCCGGCGCGGGTACCCGCCGCGACAAGGCCGGGGCGCGGGAGTAACGTAGGCCCTTTCGGGCCGCCCGGGCACGCTGCGGACGGCCGCCGCTGTTTTGGCCCGCCCTGCGGGTCCATCGTGCAGGAGGTAAAGGGTGAGCACTATCGGACACGGCAGCCTGCCGGGCATCACGGGACTCGTCCTGGTCCGGCACGGCGAAAGCGAAGGCAACATCGCCGCCACCCTCGCCCGCGAGGCGGGGGCGCACGTCATCAATGTCCCGGCGCGGGACGCCGACGTCGGCCTGTCGGAGACCGGCCGCGAACAGGCCCTGGCCCTGGGCCGGTTGCTGGCCGGTGTGCCGGAAGCCGGCCGGAGCGCCGTCTGGTCCTCCCCCTACGCCCGGGCCCGCCAGACCGCCGAACTCGCGGTGCAGACGGGCGGATGGCGCGGACAGATCCGGTTGGATGAGCGGCTCCGGGACCGTGAACTCGGGATCCTGGACATGCTGACGTCCGCCGGGGTGGAAGCACGGCTGCCGGAGGAGGCCAGGCGCAGAAGCTGGCTGGGGAAGTTCTACTACCGGCCGCCGGGCGGCGAGTCGTGGGCCGATGTCGTACTGCGGCTGCGGTCCCTGCTCGCCGACCTGGACCGGGAGCACCCGGGCGAGGAGGTCCTGGTGGTCTGCCACGATGCCCTGATCGTGCTGTTCCGGTACATCCTGCAGGGCCTAACGGAGGCGGAGCTGCTGGATATCGCCGCCACAACCAGCGTCCTGAACGCCTCCGTGAGCCGCTTCGTGCGGCCCGGCGGCGCGGGGCCCTGGGAGCTGGAGAGTTTCAACCTGGCCGACCATTTGGCGGAGCAGGGAGTCGCCGTCACCGAACATTCAGGGGATGCCAATGTCCACCCGCGCTAAGCACACGGCTCCCGTCCCGGTGACGCCCACCCTGCTGCGCGACTGGCCCCTGCCCGGCGGAGGATCCGGCAAGGACGACCGGGGCTCGGTGCTGGTGGTGGGCGGCGCCCGCAAAACGCCGGGAGCGGCCCTGCTGGCCGGCGTCGCCGCCCTGCGCGCCGGCGCGGGACGGCTCACCCTGGCGGTGGCGGAGTCGACGGCGGTGCAGGTCGCGGTGGCGTTCCCGGAATCCGGCGTGGTGGGGCTGCCGGAGACGTCCCGGGGCTCGGTCAAGGGCTCTGCGGCTGCGCTGCTGGCGGACGAGGCGGACGGCATGGATGCCATCCTGGTCGGCCCCGGGCTGGACGATGCGGAGGAAACCCTGGCGCTGCTGCGCGGGCTGCTGCTGCCGGGGCGGTCGAACCCGAAGGCCGGCCCTGCGATCATCCTCGACGCGTACGCCCTGGGCTGCCTCCCGGAACTGGCCGGCGAGCTGGAACCCTGGGCGGACCGGCTGGTCCTGACGCCGAACGTCGCCGAGGGCGGGATTCTGCTGGGCCGCGACCTCGAGGACCTGGCACGGGACGTGCCGAAGATCGCCGACAAGTACCGGGCCGTGGTGAGCTGCCAGGGCGTAGTCGCGGAGCCCGGCGGAAGGGCCTGGCAGATCACCACCGGACACAGCGGGCTGGGCACCTCAGGGAGCGGCGATGTCCTGGCCGGTGCGATCGCCGGACTGCGGGCGCGCGGCACCACGGATACGCAGGCAGCCTGCTGGGGCTCGCACCTGCACGCCGCCGCCGGGGACCGGCTCGCCAGCAGACTGGGCGGCCTCGGCTACCTCGCCCGTGAACTGTGCGACGAGCTGCCGGCCCTGATGGTCGAACTGTCCAACTAAGAGGTCCGGCCGCAGGCCACGGCTCTGGACTAATCCTAAGCATGCTGATAATTCTGGAGTGGCAGGGCCGGTCGGTCCGGCCGCAGCAGTTGCAGGAGTGAGGAGTAAGCGATGGGCATCTCAGACAGCATCAAGAAGGGCGCTGAGGACGCGCTGGAGGACCTCGCCGGAATGGCTGACAAGTCCGACGACGGGCACACGCCCGATCCCGGCAATCCCAACGACGAAATCCAGGTTCATTCCTCGATCAGCGAGGGCTCGAACGCCTTGGAGGCCGAGAAGGACGAACAGCGCACCGGGCAAAGTGCCGGATCGGCCGCGGCCGATCCGACAGACACCCCGCCGGGCGGCCCCGCGGACCCCACCCAGCCTCCGGGCGGCCCGCTCGGCAACCCGGCCGAGGACCCGGACAACGCACCCCCCCTGGGCGATCCCGGCCCCGGCCCGGACGGCTCCCCCGACCCGTCTCCGGGCAGCGTGCCGGGACCCGGCGGCCTGCCGGCGACCGAGCCGGGCCGTTTCCGGGCCGACCCGTCTGAGGGCGACGGCGACCCGACCGTGAGCATGGGCCGCGGCTAGGACCAGCGCAGCGCCCCTGGGCCGGGGGCCTTCCCAGGTCCTTGGCATGCCTAGGCAGGCCACTGGCCGCGCTCCTGCAGGACGGCTTTGAGCAGATCGGCCCGGTCGGTCACGATCCCGTCGACGCCGAGGTCCAGCAGCCGGTGCATCTCGGCAGCCTCGTTGATCGTCCAGACGTGGACGTGCAGGCCGTGGCGGTGGGCGCGGCGGACGAACCCGGCCGTCACGACCGGGACGGCGCCGTAGCGGACGGGGACCTGCAGGGCGTGGATGTCGCGGAGCGCCCGGCCGGTCACGCGGCGCAGCAGTGCCGCCGGCAGCAGCGGTCCCAGCAGGACGAACAGTGCGTTGGAGGCCATGCCCGCCGAACTCGCGGCCGGCCGGCTCAGGCGCCGCAGCACCGCTCGCCGCCGCCGGTCGGAGAAGCTGGCGACCAGGACGCGGTCGTGCAGGCCGTGCTCCTCGATTGCCGCGGCCAGGGTCTCAACCGAATTCCAGTCCTTGACGTCCAGGTTGAGCCGGATGTCCGGGAACTCCGCAACCAGCTCGGCCAGCAGCGGAATCGGCTCGGTGCCGGCGATCCGGGCCCGCGCCACCGTCTCGGCCGGCAGCTCCGCGATGCGGCCGCTGCCGTCCGTGACCCGGTCCAGCGTCTCGTCATGGAAGACCAGCAGGACGCCGTCGGCAGTCGTGTGTACGTCGGCTTCCAGGTAGCGGTAGCCCAGGTCGACGGCGGCGCGGAACGCCGCCATGGAGTTCTCGGCGCCCTCCGTCGAGAAGCCGCGGTGGGCCATCGCCACCGGCACGCCCGGGGTTGCGCCGTGCGCCAAGAAGGGGTGCGGGACCGTCACCCCTGAAGCGTACCGGCTCAGGGGTGCTGCGGCAGGATCTCCACCCCGTCGCTGCAGTGCAGCAGGGTCCGGCCGCCGCCGTCGAGGTCCACCCACACCGTGGTGCGGTCCGTCGTGAGATCGTCCACGAGGCCGCCGGTTTCGTAGCCGGGTGCGAGCCGGACCCGTACCCGGTCGCCCTGGCGCAGGCTCATCCAGTGCGCGTCCGGGTCCACCCGCCGCACCGGCTGGTCGTCAATGTGTCGGTTGCCGTACCTGGCCATGAGTGCCCCACCATCAGTCAGAAGATCCGTTCGGTTTTGCCAGCGTAGGCGGCGAAAGTGAACGCAAGTTGGCCGTCGGCTGGGAATCCCGTGATCGCGCCGTGTCCCGGGCGCGCGGAGGACGGACCCTTACGGAAGCCGGACGCCGAGTTCGGCGAGCTTGGCCTCCAGGACCTGGGCCACGCCGTCGTCGTCGAAGTGCGGTGCCTGCCGGCCGGCGGCGCGGATGGCCTCCGGGTGGCCGCTGGCCATGGCGTAGCCGTGGCCGGCCCAGCGCAGCATCTCGATGTCGTTGGGCATATCGCCGAAGGCCACCACGTCCTCCGCCGCCACCCCCAGCGACGCCGCATAGTCGGCCAGGGTCACGGCCTTGTTGACCCCGGGCAGGGACAGTTCCAGCAGGGCCAGGTTCGGGGCGGAGTGCGTCGCCGCGGCGAGGTGGGCGACGGCGGGCGAAACTTCGGCGAGGAACTCATCCGCGGTTCCCTCCCTGACCACCGCAAGGAACTTCACCACGGCGTCGTCCGGGCGCAGGGTGTCCTGCAACGGGGCCGGGGTGAACTCGGCAAGCAGGCCGCTGGAGCCGGTTCCGAGGAAGCCGGGCTCCAGGTGGAAGCCGGTCAGGGTTTCCGCGGCGAACAGCGCGGACGGGCGCAGCCGCTGGATGATCCGGCGGGCTTCGAAGACGGCGTCGAGCTCCAGGGCGCGCGCAGAGACCATCCGGTCGGCCTCGAGGTCCCAGACCACCGCGCCGTTGGAGCAGATGACGGTTCCGGTGTGGCCCAGCCGGTCCTGCAGCGGGTGCAGCCAGCGCGGCGGCCGGCCGGTGACGAAGACCAACTCCACCCCGGCCTCCCGGCAGGCGTGGAAGGCGCGCACGGTCCGGTCGCTGATCTGGCCGTCGTGGCCCAGGATCGTTCCGTCAATATCACTCGCTACCAGCCGCATACTGCCAGTCTACGTGGGGCCGCGCGGGCCGGTGCGACGCCGGAACGGGCGCCGTTCGGGCCGGGTCAGTGCCGTTCGTAGATCCCGGTCAGGCTGGCCCGGGCCAGGATGTGCGGGCCGAGCTTAGCCTCCAGCTTGGCCGGTGAGGCGCCGGCGTCGAGGCCGCACGTCTCCACGTTCAGGGCATAGACGGTGAACACGTAGCGGTGCGGTCCGTGGCCCTTCGGCGGCGCGGCGCCCAGGTAGCCGGCGGAGCCGCCGTCGTTCCGCAGCTGGAACGCTCCCAGCGGCAGACCGCCGCCGTGCCTGGCTCCGGCCCCGGCCGGGAGGGAGGTGGCGCTTGCGGGCAGGTCCAGCACCGCCCAGTGCCAGAAGCCGTGGCCGGGGGCGTCCGGGTCGAAGGCCGTGACGGCGTAGCTGCGGGTGCCCGCCGGCGCCCCGCTCCAGGCCAGCGGTGGGGACTCGTCCTTGCCGCCCGGCCCGGTGGCGGCGCCCCGCTGGGCTGCCGGCAGGATCTGGCCGTCTTCGAAGGTGTCGCTGCGTACGCTGAAGCTTGCCATGGCTTCCCTTTCAGTTGCTGGCCGGGCCCGCACTTTCACGGTCCCGGTCCGCGGACGCCCGGTCCGCGGAGTCGCGTTCCATCCGGGTGAGTTCAGCCCGGGTGGGTGGGTTGGCGCCTGCACGGGAGACCGTGACCGCGGCGGCCGCGGCCGCGTGGGCGAGGAGCCCGCGGAGGCTTTCGGCCGAGAGTTCCCGGAGCGCCTTGCGGTTCTGCGCCCCGACGAGCCCCCGGTCCGCGATTCCGGACAGCAGCGCGGCCATGAAGGAATCCCCTGCCCCTACGGTGTCCG
Organism: Arthrobacter sp. Soil763; assembly: GCF_001428365.1. Taxonomy (GTDB): domain Bacteria; phylum Actinomycetota; class Actinomycetes; order Actinomycetales; family Micrococcaceae; genus Arthrobacter. The sequence continues at coordinate 489,299 of NZ_LMSH01000001.1, forward strand.
CGACCTTCACCGAAGGCGCCGGGACCTGCGCTTCGCCGTCGGCATTGACGGCCCACGGCCCGTCCGCGCCGCGGGTGACCACCACCATGGCCGGCCCCTCCGGCCCGCCGAGGGAGAGCCAGCGCCGGGCCGAGTCCAGCGGGTCCACGCCGGGGTAGAGCCACTGCAGATCCTCGTCGGAGGCCTTGACCACGTCCGCGAGGAGGACAAATTTTTCGGCCTGGTGGCGGGCGTAGTCCGCGTCCGTGATGATGCTGGGGCGGCAGTTCGGATCGAAGCTGACCGTGCTGGACGGGTGGGCATGCTCGACGGCGGCGAGCACGGCCGCGGCGCCGGGGGCGAGCATCGTGGCGATTGATCCGGTGTGCAGCAGGGTGCTCCCCTGCAGCATGAACGGCAGCCGGTCGGTCAGGCCGGGCAGTTCCCAGGCCAGGTCGAAGGTGTAGCTCGCGGCGCCGCCGTCGTCGATCAGGGCGGTGGCCACCGAGGTGGGCAGCTCGTCCGGGCCCATGGGCAGCAGCACGGAACTCGATTTCAGGTGCGCGGCGACCGACTCCCCGTAGGCGTCCTTGCCGTAGCGGCCGACGAACTGCACCGGGTGGTCAAGCCGGGCCAGGCCGACCGCAACGTTCAGGGGGCTGCCGCCGACGTGGGCCTGGATGCCGGTGGAGCGTTGGACCACATCAACCAGGGCCTCGCCAATGACTGTGAGCATGGTCATACTCTGCCAGAGAACCGGCCCGGCCGCGCCTGTGTTGCGCCGGGCGGCGCTGGCCGCCGGGTGGAGAACCACCGGGCGGGCAGCGGCACCCTAGGCGCGGGAGGCGTCCGGGTCCGTCGGCACGGCGGCGCCTTCGGCGTCGTCGAAGGCTGCGTCGATCTGGACGACGTCCCGGCCGGCGCGCTGCAGGAGGCTGGAGGCCACGCCCGCGCGGTAACCGGAAGCGCAGTGGACCCACAGCTTCCCGGCGGGGACCTCGTCCATCCGCTTCAGCAGTTCGTGCAGCGGTATGTTCACCGCCCCGGCCACCCGTGACTGCGCGAATTCGTCCGTCCGGCGCACGTCGAGCACGGTATCGCCGTCGGCCCGGCCGGAAACCAGGCCGTCCCAGCCCACCCTCGGGTAGGAGGCGAGCTCGGCGTCGGGCGCGAGCGCGTGCGGCTCGGTCCCGACGGCGGCGTCCGGCGAGTCGATGCCGATCCGGGACAGGTCGCGGATGGCGTTTTCGACGTCCTCCCGGGAACCGACCAGGGTGAGCTTCTCGTCCCATGGCAGGACCCAGCCGAGGAAGGTCGTGAAGCTGGAGCCGTCGCCGTACTCGAAGCTGACGCTGCCCTTAAGGTGGCTGGACGCGAACGCCACCCGGTTGCGCACGTCCACGACCCATTCGCCGACGTGAAGGCGCCTATTCAGCTCGACGGGATCCAGCGACTCCGGGACGGACAGGTCGGGGGCTCCGGGTCCCTGGGTATTGGCCGGGCCCATGTGCGCGTAGTAGGAGGGATAGGCGGTGAGGTTGGCGATCAGCTCCTGGACGAAGTGGTCCTCGTCGGGATCCGTAAGGGCATGGTTGTCGGTGAGCTGCTCGCCGATGGTGGATTCGTCCGCTCCGGTCGCGGGCCCGGACGAGCAGAAGGAGCCGAAGCCGTGGGTCGGGAACAGCGCGGCATCCTTCTGGGCTTCCTCGACCAGGCGCCGCACCGACGCGTACTGGTCCCGGGTCAGGCCCTCCGTGTCCGAGGCAGCGACCAGGTCGGTGCGCCCGACGGACCCGTAGAGCAGGCTTCCGCCGGAGAACACGGCCTGCTTGTCGCCGTCGTCCGCGATGAACGACAGGTGGGTGTGGGTGTGGCCGGGGGTCGCCACCGCCCGGAGGGAGAACCCGCCGATCCGGACCGTTTCGCCGTCGGAAATCGGCGTCCGATCAAACTTCACCGGGTCTGCGGCGTTGACGAGGTAGGTGGCCCCGTGCGCCCTGGCCAGTTCCAGGCCGCCGGTCACGTAGTCGTTGTGGATATGGGTTTCGGCCACGTGCGTGATGGTGACGCCGGCCTCCCGCGCGGCCTGCTCCACCCGGTCCGTGTCGCGTTGCGGGTCGATCACCAGTGCGACGGCGCCGTCGTGGACCAGGTAGCTGCGGTCCCCCAGCTGCGGGGTATCAATGACGATGACATCCATGGTTGCTCCTTCCAGGTCCGGCGGCGAAGGCCGCCGGGTACGGGTCAGTCCGGCCGTGATGAACAGGGTCACCGTGTCCATCATGAAACCCCCCAGGGTATGACCGCAAGGAAACCGCGGCAGCGGGCCTCCCGCGCCACCTTGCGGCAATACCCCCGGGGGTATATTATTGAGGCATGGCAACCATCGACATTTCGGAAAAGACCTTCGAAGAAACCATCACCGGAAACGACATTGTGCTCGTTGATTTCTGGGCGGCGTGGTGCGGCCCGTGCCGCCAGTTCGCCCCCACCTTCAGCAAAGCCTCGGAGTCGCACCCCGACGTCGTCTTCGCGAAGGTGGACACTGAAGCCGAACCCGGCCTCTCGGCGGCCGCGCGGATCACCTCCATCCCCACCCTGATGGCCTTCCGCGAAGGCATCCTGGTCTTCTCCCAGCCCGGCGCCATGAACGCCTCCGGCCTGGACCAGCTGTTGACCGCGGTCAAGGGCCTGGACATGGAAGAAGTCCGCGCCAAGATCGCCGCAGCCCCGGCCTCGTGATTCCGGAGCGCCCCGTCGACCACGACCTCCGCTCCGTCCGCCGTTCCGGCGGGCGGAGCGCTGCCGTGTTGGGGCTGCGGCAGAATTTTCCGCAGTTCCTGCTCCTGGTGGCGGTGAACGCCCTGGTCGGCGGCACCCTCGGCCAGGAACGCACCGTCCTGCCGTTGCTCGCCGGCGAGGTGTTCCACCTTGACCAGTACACGAGCGCCCTGACCTACATCCTGGCGTTCGGCGTGGCGAAGGCGGCCACCAACTACTTCGCCGGGACCCTCTCGGACCGGTACGGCCGGAAGCCGGTGCTGGTGGCCGGCTGGCTGGTCGCCCTGCCGGTGCCGGCCATGCTGATCCTCGGGCCGACCTGGTCCTGGATTGTCGCCGCCAACGTGATCCTTGGCGTGAGCCAGGGCCTGACCTGGTCCACCACGGTGGTCATGAAGATGGACCTGGTCGGGCCCGAGCGGCGCGGGCTGGCGATGGGGTTCAACGAGGCCGCGGGCTACCTCGGCGTCGCCGGCACGGCCCTGTTTACCGGTTACCTCGCCGCTTCCTACGGGCTGCGCCCGACGCCGTTCCTGCTCGGCGCGGCGTATATCGCCCTCGGCCTGGGCCTGTCCGTGTTCGCCGTGAAGGAGACCCACCGGCACGCCAAGACGGAGGCCGCGAACCACGTCGACGCGCACGCGGGCGCCGGTGCGGAGCTGAGCACCCGCGAGGTCTTCACCCTCACCAGCTTCCGGGACCGGTCACTCTCCTCGGTGAGCCAGGCCGGGCTGGTGAACAACCTCAACGACGGGCTGGCCTGGGGCCTGTTTCCCGTGCTGTTCGCCGCTGCCGGCCTGTCCATTGCGCAGATCGGCATCCTCGCCGCGGTGTACCCGGCGGTCTGGGGTGCGGTGCAGCTGGTCACCGGCGCCGCGTCGGACCGGCTGGGTCGCAAGTGGCTGATCGCGGGCGGCATGTTCGTCCAGGCTGTCGGGCTGGCTGCCGTGGCCGCGGGCAACGGTTTCGGCATCTGGCTGACTGCGGCCGTCCTGCTCGGGATCGGCACCGCCATGGTGTATCCCACGCTGCTGGCGGCCATCGGCGACGTGGCCCACCCGCAGTGGCGCGCCCGGTCGGTCGGGATTTACCGACTCTGGCGCGACGGCGGTTTCGCTGTGGGCGCGCTGCTGTCCGGGCTGCTGGCGGATGCCTACGGCATTCCGACGGCGATCGCCGTCGTCGCCGCCCTGACCGCGGCGTCCGGGCTGGTCGTCGCGGTGCGGATGCGCGGCGGTGACCACCTCCGGTAGCCGCGGCTAGCGGTGCCACGGCCCCCACCAGCGGCCGTGGCGCCGCTTAGCGCTCCGCGCGGCCGTCCTGGTAGACGTCCGGGATCCCGTCGTGGTCCGAGTCGCGTTTCTCCTCCTCCTCGGCAAGGCGGTACTGCCGGTTGCGGGTCTTGAGCACCCCCGTCGCCAGCAGCGCCGCCAGCAGCGAGGCCGTGAGGATGCCGACCTTGGCGTGGTCGTCCTGGATGGTGCCGTGGCCAAAACTGAGTTCGGCCACGAGCAGCGAGACGGTGAATCCGATGCCGGCCAGGATGGAGACACCGAAGACGTCGATCCACTTGAACGACGCGTCGAGCCGGGCCTTCGTCAGCCTGGTGAGCAGCCAGGTGGTGCCCAGGATGCCGGCGGGTTTCCCCACCACGAGCGCCAGGATAATGCCGACGGCGACCGGGTCCGTTAGGGCCGAACCGAGCCCGTCCCAGCCGCCCACGGCCACGCCGGCGGAGAAGAAGGCGAAGACGGGAACGGCCACCCCGGCGGAGATCGGCCGGAACCGGTGTTCGAAGATTTCCGAGAGGCCGGGGCCGGCCTCGGGGCCGCCGCTGGCCTTCGAGCGCAGCACCGGGATGGCAAGGCCCAGAAGCACTCCGGCCACCGTCGCGTGGATGCCGGACGCATGGACCAGGGCCCAGGTGGCCAGGCCAAGCGGCAGCAGGATAAACCAGGCCGCGGGGGCCTTCAGCCCGAAAAAGCGCCGGTATCGGTGCGCCAGGTAGGTGTACAGCGCCAGGGGCACCAGGGCCAGCAGCAGGGGCGCGGGCTGGATATCGCTGGAGTAGAACAGCGCGATGATGGTGATCGCGATAAGGTCATCCACCACGGCGAGGGTGAGCAGGAAGATCCGCAGCGCGCTCGGCAGGTGCGAACCGATGATCGCCAGCACCGCCACGGCGAACGCGATGTCGGTGGCGGTGGGGATCGCCCAGCCCCGCAGGGTCTCCGGGCTGCCGAGATTGACGACGACGTAGATCACCGCCGGGACGAGCACGCCGCCGGCGGCCGCGGCAACGGGCACGACCGACTTGCTCAGCTCGCGCAGGTCCCCGGCGATGAACTCGCGTTTGAGCTCAAGGCCCACCAGGAAGAAGAAGATCGCCAGCAGGCCGTCGGCCGCCCAGGCGCCCAGGCTCAGCTTCAGGTGCCAGGGCTCGTAGCCGATCGTGAAGTCACGCAGCGCGAAGTAGCTCTCGGACGCCGGCGAGTTGGCCCAGAGGATTGCGGCCGCGGCCGCGGCCACGAGCAGGGCGCCGCCGACTGTTTCCTTGCGGAGGATCTCGCCGATGCGGAGGGATTCGGCGTAGCTGCCCCGGCCGAAGATGGTCAGGCGCGGTGTCCCGGGACGTGGTGCGGAAGGAGGGGTGTGGCTCATGCGGAAGTCCTCAAAATGGGGTCGACTGAATCATGCCGACCAGACTTCCCGGCGCACCTGTCCCCCAGTCTACCGGCCTGCGGCCGGGCTCAGCCCAGCAGTTGCTGGACTAGCTCCCGGCATTTGCGGTAGGCGGGCGCCTTCGGATCGATCAGGGCGAAGTGGTCCCCCGGAACCTTCAGGAGCTGGACCGGCGCGCCGCCTGCCTTGGCTGCGGCCGCGTACGCCTCCGACAGGCTCAGTGGCACGGTGTCGTCGTCACAGGCGTGCACGGCGTACACCGGGACCCGGAGCGGGGCCGCAGTGATGGGATCGGCGTACTTATGCCGTTTCGGGTATCTTTCCGAGGAGCCGCCCATGAGGTTGCTGACCGCCCCGTTGCTCAGGTTCAGCCGCTCCGCCGCGGCAAGGTCCAGGACCCCGGACTGGCTGACGACCCCGGTGAGCTGCACCGCGCCGTCGCCGTCGTTGCGCTGCAACTGGCGGTCCGCGTCGGCGGCGCCGATCTTATCCAGCCGGCTGCGCCCGGCGGCCCAGACGGCGAGGTGCCCGCCGGCCGAGTGGCCGAGGGCGACGACGCGGTCCAGACCGAAGCCGTGTTCCTCGGAAAGTTCCTGCAGCTTGTCGATCCCCGCGAGCACGTCCGCAAAGGTGTGCGGCCAGCCGCCGCCGTTGCCGGCCCGCCGGTACTCCAGGTTCCAGGCGGCCATCCCGTGTGCGGCGAGGTCCTTGGCCAGGGGCTCGCCGAGTTCGGCACCGTACTGCGACCGCCAGTAGCCGCCGTGGATTACCACCACCACACCCCTGGGCGTGGCCGTGTCCGGGAGGAACAGTTCCCCCCACTGGCTGGGATCGTCGCCATACTGGTACTTCTGCCGCTTCACTGCGTCCTCCTTGGGGCCAGGTGAGCACGCGGCGACCGCCCCCGGAGTCGCCGCCGCTGCGGTCGCAGGCAAAGCCCGACGCCGCACATCAGCCATGTGCAGAGCCTACCGTGGGCCCCGCGCGGCGCCGGGAAGGTTGCGGGGCAGCCCGTTTCGGCCCTTCACCGCGGGCGGCGCACGGCGTCGGCCTGCGGCCATCCTGTCGGGGCTTCGCCGTAAGCTAGGGCGCATGGCTAGCAACTGGGACCGCCTGGACCCCGCACTGCGCACCTCCGTTCAGGAGAATGTGGAACTCTACGAGCGGGTTCGTCCTGCCCTGAAGCTGGTGACCCGCGAGGTGCTGCTGACGCTGCGGGCCATGCTCAAGGGCACCGAGGTGACGCCGTTGTTCGTCACCGGCCGGACCAAGACGGTGGAGTCGTTCCGCGAGAAGATCTCCCGCACGGAAGAGCCGCTGGAACCGGGCGGGCCGCCGGTCCTGAAGTTCCCCGACCCCTTCCGCACGCTCAATGACATGGTCGGCATCCGCGTGATCACCAAGCTTCCGGCCGAAAATGCCGTCGTCGCCAACCTGATCAAGCGCCAGCGCCAGCTGTTCGACTGCCGTGGCGACCGGGAGAAGGACATCGGCTCGATCGAGTCCGGAACCTACGGCTATTCCAGCCGCCACCTGATCCTGCGGACCATCCAAAATGAGGCGGTCAAGGAGTACCAGCAGGTCTTCAACCCGGAAATCCAGCCCAACGGCAGCTACTTCTTCGAGTGCCAGATCCGCACGGTCTTTGCGCATGCCTGGAGCGAGATCGAACACGACATCCGCTTCAAAGCCGAGGACCCGCGCGCCTGGACCCCGCAGTTCGACCGGCAGTTCACCGCGACGGCGGCCATGCTGGAAACCGTGGAGAGCGCCTTCGCCGACCTGCACGAACGCTACGAGGAGGTCCGCGGCTACTGGGACATGGACGGCGAGGGCGCGGCGCAGCTGACGCCGAACCGGATCCGGGACGTCTGGCGGACCCTGCTGCCGCACGTGGACCGCAAAGTCGACGACGACTGGGGCTGGGCCGCGGAGCTGATGGCGGCCCACGGACTGAACCAGACCGTGCAGCTCGCGGGTCTGCTCAGCGCCAACCGGATCACCGAGGTCCGCAAGGCCCTCGACCACCGGTACTCCCCCGGGCCGGACCGGTTGCTCGACGACCTGCTGCTCTGGGAGTACGGCACCGCCCACATCGACCTCACCGCGGAGCCGGCCGACGCCGTGCCGCATCCGCGGCGGGACAGCCTGCTGCGCCGGCTCAAGCAGATCGAGCGCTACCGGCTGACCCAGGCCTAGGGACGCCTCAGGACTCCGGTCCGCGGAAGCGCGTGACATAGCGCCGCTGCCACGGGGTTTCGACGGCGCTGCGGCGGTAGTTGCGCCGGACGAAGGCGACGGCGCCGGCGGGCGGGACGCCGTCGAGCACGGCGATGCAGGCCAAAGCGGTGCCGGTCCTGCCCCGGCCGGCCCAGCAGGCGACCTCCACCCGTTCGTTTTCCGCCCGGCGCCAGGCCTCGCGGAAGGCGTCCAGGGCATCGGCGTCGTCGGCGGGCAGGTGCAGGTCCCGCCAGTGCACCCAGCGGGACTCCCACTCCGTCTTCCGCGGCGGGCTGCCCAGCAAATACAGCCCGAAGTCCGGCTTCGGCCCGACCGGGAAGGGCGCCAGCAGGCCCCGGCCGCGGATGAGGCGTCCGGATGGAAGGCTGAGCACCCCGGGGGCCCCCGGCTGCCACGTCTGCGCCATGGGATCGAGCCTAGTCCGCTTTTTAGGGGCCGGAAGGGTCTGGCCGGAACCGGGCCGGCGTGCCTAGAGTGGCCGGAAATCCAGCACCGTTGAACTCCTGCCCTCGAAAGGACACACGGATGTCGTTCCAGGCATACCTCGACACGATCGAGGACAAGACAGGCCTCACACCGCGCCAGCTACTCGACCTCGCCCGGGAGAAGGGGTTCGACGGCGAGTCCGCGAAGGCCGGGGAGGTCCTGGACTGGCTGAAGGCCGACTACGGGCTGGGCCGCGGCCACGGCATGGCCCTGGTCCACGTGATCCGGCACGGGCCGGCGATCAGCAGCAAGCACGTCGGGGCGACCGGCGCGCACGCTGACGCGTCGGACCGGCTGTGGCTGGACGGCAAGGCAACGAACCCCGCCTCGTAGGCTGCGGAGTTTTCGGATCCCCGGCGCCGGCCGTTAGTGGCCGGCGCCGAGCTTCCCGCCCAGGCGTTCGCGCATCAGGACACTGGCGTCGTTCAGGCCGACAACCTTCACGTCCTTGCCGTGGTGCCGGTACTTCTCCGTGATGGCGTCCAGGGCGGCGATCGTGGACGCGTCCCACAGGTGGCTGGCGTGCATGTCAATGACCACGTGCTCGGGGTCCAGGGCGTAGTCGAACTGGGTGTAAAGGTCGTTGGAGGAGGCGAAGAACAGCTCCCCGTCGACGGCGTACGTGGCCGTTTCACGGCCGTCGACGGTGGTGACGGTGCGTTTGACGGTGACGAAGTGGGCGACGCGGCGGGCGAACAGCACCATGGCGACCATGACGCCGACCCCGACGCCGACGGCCAGGTTGTGAGTGGTCACGGTGCCGATGACGGTGGCCACCATGACGGCGGTCTCGCTCTTGGGCATCATCTTCAGCGTCCGCGGCCGGATGCTGTGCCAGTCGAAGGTGGCGACCGAGACGAAGATCATCACGGCGACCAGCGCGGCCATCGGAATCAGAGCGACGACGTCGCCCAGGACCACGACGAGAAGGAGCAGGAAGACACCGGCCAGGAAGGTGGAGATCCGGGTCCGGGCGCCTGAGGCCTTGACGTTAATCATGGTCTGGCCGATCATCGCACAGCCGCCCATCCCGCCGAAGAAGCCGGTGACGATGTTCGCCGCGCCCTGGCCCCACGCTTCGCGGCTCTTGGGTGAGCGGGTGTCCGTGATGTCGTCGACCAGCTTGGCCGTCATCAGCGATTCGAGCAGCCCCACGAACGCCATGGCGAGGGCGTAGGGGAAGATGACCTGCAGGGTCTCGAGGGTCAGCGGCACGTTGGGGATGAAGAACGTCGGCAGCGAGTCGGGGAGGTCACCCTTGCCGCCCACGGTGGGAACGGCGACGGCGGCGAAGACGGTGATCAGCGTGAGGACAGCGATGGCCACCAGCGGGGCGGGGACGGCCCTGGTCAATTTTGGCAGCCCGAAGACAATGGCCAGCCCCAGTGCCGTGAGCGGGTAGACCAGCCACGGGACGCCGAGCAGTTCGGGGACCTGGGATATGAAGATCAGGATGGCCAGGGCGTTGACGAAGCCCACCATCACCGAGCGCGGGATGAACCGCATCAGCTTCGCCACACCGGACAGGCCCAGGATGACCTGGAAGACGCCGGCAAGGATCACGGCGGCGACCAGGTAGTCGAGCCCGTGCGACTTCACCAGCGGGGCGATGACCAGCGCGACGGCGCCGGTGGCGGCGGAGATCATCGCGGGCCGGCCGCCGACGATGGAGATGGTGACGGCCATGGTGAAGGAGGCGAAGAGGCCGATCCGGGGATCCACGCCGGCGATGATGGAGAACGCGATCGCTTCCGGAATGAGGGCCAGGGCGACGACAAGCCCACCGAGGACCTCGGTCTTCAGCCGCCGCGGCGACCGGAGGGTCCCCGGCACGGACTGTAGCTGTTCGGGGGTGAGGGCCGGGGCATTTCCGGCGGTTCTGGCGGCCATTGCTGGCTCCGTTCGTGGGTCATGAAGGCGCACGGAAGCACCCTCGGTGGTCATGGACGTGGCCCAAAGACCTCGATGAAAGATGTGGGGGCGCAGCACCGCGCCGGGAGGCGGGGGAAATGGCTCTGAAGCTCTACCCGCACCTCAACTCTACCCTAACGTGATGGTAGAGTTGAACTTCAAGCGGACGGAGATCTTCATGACGGCGAAAGCCACCAGCACCATGCACATCGGCGAGCTGGCCGAGCGCACCGGCCTGTCACTGCGCACCATCCGGCATTACGACGACGTCGGACTGCTGCCCGCGACGGCCCGCACCGATGGCGGCTTCCGGGTCTACTCCGAAGCCGACGCCGAGCGCCTGATGGTGATCAAGCAGATGAAGCCGCTGGGTTTTTCGCTCGAGGAGATGGCTGAGATCCTCGGCCTGATCGGCGCGGGCAGCCCGGACGGCGCCGGTCCGGCGGTGCGGGGCGATGCCCGGCTAACCGAGTTCCGGGAGCGTGCCGAGCAGCAGCGGGCCAAAATGGCCCGCAACCTGGCCCAGGCCGACGACTTCATCGCGATGCTGGGCAGCCGGACCGGCTGAACGCTGCCCGCCGGCGCTTCGGCGTGCGCCTGCACCTGCACCTGCACCTGCACCCGCCGTCAGAATAAATCTGACATAGTCGGGCTCCGCCCGGTCACAAAGTGGCCGCCGCGCCGGCCCCGGTGGCACCATGCTTGGATGCTTGAGGCAACCAAATCACCCGAGTCCGCCCCGGAGTCCCGCGCCGACGCGGATGCCCCGGTCAATCCGGCTCTCGCCGCCGAGGCCAGGATCGCCCGCATCGCGGTCACCGTCTTCCCGCTCCTGGTCGTCGTAGCCGGCGTCGCCGGATTCCTGCTGCCGGGCGCTTTCAAACCGCTCGCACCGAGCGTCCCCTACCTGCTCGGCATCATCATGTTCTGCATGGGCCTGACGCTGACCCCGCCGGACTTCGCCTCCGTGGCCAAGCGCCCGTGGGCCGTGGTGCTGGGCATCGTGGCGCACTACGTCATCATGCCCGGCGCCGGGTGGCTGATCGCGCAGGCGCTGCACCTTGAGCCGGAACTCGCCGTCGGCCTGATCCTCGTCGGCTGCGCCCCGTCGGGCACCGCCTCGAACGTGATGGCGTTCCTGGCCAAGGGCGACGTGGCCCTGTCCGTGGCCGTCGCCTCTGTCTCCACCCTGATCGCCCCGGTCGTGACCCCGCTGCTGGTGCTGTTCCTGGCCGGGTCCTACCTGCAGATCGACGCCGCGGGCATGGTGCTGGACATCGTCAAGACCGTGCTGCTGCCGGTGGTCGCCGGCCTGCTGGCGCGATTGTTCCTGAAGAAGCTCGTCGCGAAGGTGCTTCCGGGCCTGCCCTGGGCCTCGGCCGTAGTGATCTCGCTGATTGTGGCGATCGTGGTGGCCGGCAGCGCGAACAAGATCGTGGCCGCGGGCGGCATCGTCTTCCTCGCCGTCGTGCTGCACAACGGCTTCGGCCTGGGCCTCGGGTACCTGGCCGGCAAGCTCGGCCGACTGGACGACAAGGCCCGCCGGGCCCTGGCCTTCGAGGTGGGCATGCAGAACTCCGGCCTCGCCGCGACGCTGGCCACGGCGCACTTCAGCCCGCTGGCGGCCCTGCCGTCGGCCGTCTTCTCGCTCTGGCACAACATCTCCGGCGCGATCGTGGCCGCCTGGCTGGCCCGCCGCCCGCTGAGCGACGCCTAAACCGCCCGCCGCGGGGACGGATTCCCGCCCGGATGCAGCGATTGCTCCGTATCAGCCGTTGTGAGCTTCTCAGCGGCAGGTACGGAGCAATCGCTTTCAGGACCAGATTTCCCGACATCGGTCTGGGCACCGGCGCCGGGGTTGCCTAGGCTAGTCGTTGCAGGTGCAGCGCTGCTCCTGGGGGACATCGGCCAGAACCGAGTCGACATGCTCGCCGCAGCCGGCCCAGGTGATTTTTCCGCAACGATTACAACGAACTGCAGCGCACATAGGAACTCCATTCTTGATGGCACTGCGGTCGCAGCACCCTGATACCCAATAATACCCCATGGGGTATATTGAAGTCATCCCCGGGAGGGGACCCGCCCCCGGACGCACCGAAGGACGCCCATGCAGATCGAGGAACCACCGGCCGGTACTTCGCCGTTAACCCCGGCGGCGCCCGGCACGGTACTGGCGCCGCGGGACACCGCCGGGATGCAACGGCGCGTGATCTCCATACTCGTCGGCGGCCAGATCCTCGGCGGAATCGGCATGGGAGCGACGCTTTCCCTGGGCTCCCTTCTGGCTGCCCAGCTTTCCGGGTCCAACGCCTGGTCCGGGATGGCAGCCACCATGAGCACCCTCGGCGCCGCCCTGGCCGCGGTGCCCCTGGCCCGCCTCGCCCAGGCCCGTGGACGCCGGATCTCACTCTCCACCGGGGCCCTGGTAGCCGGCACCGGGGCCGTCATTGCCATCACTTCGGCAGCCGTCGGGGTGTTTGCCATGTTGCTGCTGGGGCTCATGCTCCTGGGCGCCGGATCCGCCGTGAACCTGCAGTCCCGGTTTGCAGCGACCGACCTGTCCCGCCCCGACTCCCGTGGCCGGGACCTGTCGATTGTCGTGTGGTCCACCACCGTGGGCGCGGTCCTCGGCCCCAACCTTTTCGACCCCGGCGAGGCCCTGGGCGCGGTCCTGGGACTTCCTCCGCTGACGGGCGCGTTCGCTTTCTCCGTCACCGCGCAGCTGGCAGCCGCGGCGGTGTACGCCACGGGCCTCCGTCCGGATCCGCTGCTGACTGCCATGGCATCCCGCACGCCCGATCCCGCAGCGCCCCGGCCGCAGGGCGGCCTGCTGGTGCTGCGGGGCAATGCCCGCGCGCGGTACGCCGTCGCCGTCGTCGCCCTGAGCCACGCCACCATGGTGGCGCTCATGTCCATGACCCCGGTGCACCTGCGCGAGCATGGGGCCAGCCTGACCGTGGTAGGCCTGACGATCAGCCTGCACATCGCAGGTATGTACGCCATGTCGCCCGTGTTCGGCTGGATGGCCGACCGGCTCGGACGCCTGCGCACCATCCTGCTGGGCCAGGGCATGCTGGTGGTGGCCCTGATCCTGGCCGGGGTGGCCGCGGACTCCCGCAGCGGCGTCACCATCAGCCTGATCCTGCTGGGGCTGGGATGGTCCGCCTCCGTGGTCGCCGGATCCGCCCTGGTCGCCGAGTCGGCACAGCTCCAGGACCGGCCGGCCCTGCAGGGCGTTTCCGACCTGGGCATGAACGCCGCCGGCGCCAGCGCAGGCGCCCTGGCCGGCCCGGTGCTGGCTGCCGCAGGCTACTCGGGCCTCGGGTTCATCTCGCTGGCCCTGGTCGCCGTCGTCGTGGTCTGGACCGTCCTGCAGCCGCGTCGCCCCGCCAACGCCGGGAGGCTGTGATGAGTCTGGACAACGCGCCCGGTTCCAGCCGCACCGGAGCTTCGTCGCAACAGCACGCCGGCGGGCGGCTGCGCCAGGTGCTACTGGTTCCGGCCCGCTGGACCCGCCGGCGGGTAGCCGTCGCCATCCTTACCGCCTTCGGGACCGCCGGCTTCCTACTGGCAGCCACCGGCCTGGCGGCCGAAGGCACCGACGGGGTCGGCTGGGCGGTGGTTGCTGCGGCGTCCGCCCTGGCAGGCGCCCTGGCCGGCAGCTACGTGGGGGCTCCGATCGGCGCGGCAGCCACGCTGTGCGATCTCCGTTGGCCGATCCTGGGCCTGTTTGGCGTGATCTGGGCGGTGTCGCCACGGGAAGCGCCTCCGCTGACACAGGCCGCCGTCGACCTGCTCGCCCTCGCCGTCATGGGATGGACCCTGTCCGCCCGGCTGGAGTCGGAACGCAAGGCGACGCTGGCCGGGACTGCCCCGGACGACGCCGAGGCGTGCACGGACTGCCGCCCGCTCTTCCCCGCCAGGCCGCGACGGCAGGACTGACACCCCCCCGGGCCAGCCAGAGCGGGCTGCCCGACCCCCGGTGTGGCCGGCGGCAACGGGTTCTTCGACAGCCGGTAGAATACGAGAGGAATCTGGAGGAGAAATGACGGCACCTGCACTGCGCTTGGCACGTGGCTGGAGCGGCGCCCTCGCCGCTACCGCCGTCGCCGCCACGTCGCATGTCCTGGCCGGCGGGACCCTTCCGGAAGTTCCCCTGCTCGTGCTCACCCTGGCGCTGTCCGGCCTGGCGTTCACTGCCCTCAGCGGCCGCGGCCTGTCGCTGTGGCGGCTGTCGGCGGGGGTAATCCTCAGCCAGGGTGTTTTCCACTGGCTGTTCAGCGGTGCCGGCGCCCCGCACGCCGCCGCGCAATCCGCCGTCGGCCACCAAGCGCACCTCGCTGCACTGGAACCGGCCGCCGCGGCGGCCGTTCCCGCCATGGATCATGCTGCACCGCTGATGTGGGTTGGGCACGCCGTTGCGGCCGCCCTGACCATTGCCGTCCTGCGCCGCGGTGAAGTCACTGCCGTCCGGCTGGTGGAGGCGCTCCGCCTTCGAGTGACGGCCTTCCTCCCCCTGTTCCAGCCGTTGCCGCCGGCACCTGCCGCCGTCGAACCGCCCGCCGGGCGGCCCGTGCAACCGCTGCCGAACCTGGGCGTGCCCCTCCTGGTGATGCGCCACCGCGGACCACCCGCCGGCGCCAGCGCAGCCTAGGCGCAGGAACCCCTCAGCGGCCTGTGCCGCACGCACGCCCCCCGGGACTCCCGGGCCGGCGGGTGCGCCCGCATCCCTGCTCCTCCGCGCCCCGGTTCGGGGCCGTCCTTCGCGCTGTGCTTTCTTGCCCCCGATCCGCCGCCACGGTGCGCCATGCACCGCGCCCGCGGCCCGGGCAGCGCCCGGCGCACCGCGTCAGCCCGGCCGGAGCCCGGTCCCGGCACCCTTGTGCCCCGCTGCGACCGCAGCCGGGCGAAAAACGACCTTCTCCGGCGAGCCCAGAAGCCGCCGCACACTCTTGAGGAACACCACCCATGAACATGAACTTCACATACCCCGCCCTCACCGTTCTCGCCGCCGCGGCGCTGGCGCTCAGCGGATGCGCGCCCTCGGCGCCGGCATCGGCGCCGTCCGCAACCGATGCTGCCGCCAGCCCGGCCGCAGCGGCTGACGGCCTGGCCGTCAGCCAGCCGTGGGTCAAGGCCGCGGCCTCCGGGATGACCGGCGCGTTCGGCGTCATCAAGAACACCACCGGCGCGGACATCACGGTGACCGGCGCTTCAACCCCGGCTGCACGCATGGCGGAGCTGCATGAAACCGTCGCCGGAACCAGCGGCGGGATGCAGATGCGGGCCAAGGAGGGCGGCTTCGTCATTCCGGCCGGCGGCGAGTTGAAACTGGAGCCCGGCGCCAATCACGTCATGCTGATGGGCCTGACCGGACCGGTCAAGGCGGGCGACGAGATCACCCTCACGCTGGAACTGGCGGGCGGCGGAACATTCTCGTTCACCGCGTTGGCCAAGGATTTCCGGGGCGCCAACGAGAACTACGTGGAGGGCGGCGCAGGCATGACAGGCCACCAGCCCTCGTCCGGAAGCACCGCCAGCCCGTCCCCCTCGGCGAACAAATGACGGGCCGGACAACCCGCTCCGCGGAACCGCCGCAGAGCGGGGCGGCGGGGAAGGCATCGCGGCAACTGCCGCGGCGCGGTCTGCTGTTCGGCGGTGCCGCGGCCGGGCTCGGTGCGCTGGCTGCAGCGGGGACCCAGCTCGCCGCGGCCGGCCAGACGACGGCGCCCGCGGCCGGCACGGCGGAGGCCGTCCACGGCGGAGGCCTGGTGGCCTTCCATGGCGAGCGGCAGGCGGGCATCGACACTCCGGCCCAGGCGCACGCGGCCTTTGTTGCCCTTGACCTGCGGCCGGGCACGTCGCGGGAGGGGGTGAAGGCGCTGCTGCGGCTGCTCAGCGACGACGCTGCGAACCTGTGTGCCGGCCGCCCGGCACTGGCCGACACCGAGGGTGAGCTGGCCCTGGTGCCGGCGCGGTTGACCGTCACGTTCGGCTTCGGGCCGGGCCTGGTGGCCGCAGTCGATCCTGCCAGGGCTCCGGAGTGGCTGAAGCCGCTGCCGGCGTTCAAGATCGACCGGCTGACGCCCGACTTCAGCGACGGCGACCTGCTGCTCCAGATCTGCGCCGATGACCCGGTCACCGTGGCCCATGCCCAGCGCATGCTGCTCAAGGACAGCCGCAGCTTTGCCACCGTCCGCTGGGTGCAGGGAGGCTTCCGGCGGTCCTACGGCAGTGAAAAGCCCGGGACCACCATGCGGAACCTCTTCGGGCAGGTGGACGGGACCTCAAACCCCGCGCCGGGCAGCACCGACGTCGAGCGCGTGGTCTGGGGACGTGGCGGCCACCCGGCATGGGTGGACAACGGAACGTCCGTGGTGATCCGCCGGATCGCGATGAACCTGGACAAGTGGGATGAAGTGGACCGCGCCGGCCGGGAGGAGTCCGTCGGCCGCCGGTTGTCCAACGGCGCACCGCTGACCGGGTCGCACGAACACGACGATCCCGACTTCGCGGCGCTGTCTCCGCACGGGTTTCCGGTCATCTCGGACGTGTCGCACTTGCGCCGGTCGCGCCCTGACGACCCCTCGCAGCGGATCTTCCGCCGGGCGTACAACTACGACGCCGCGCCGGGAGCCGGCGGGGTGTCGGATTCGGGTCTGATCTTCGTGTCCTTCCAGGCCGACGTCGCCCGGCAGTTCACCCCCATCCAACAGCGGCTCGCCGAGGCGGACATGCTCAACCTTTGGACGACGCCTGTCGGCTCGGCCGTGTTCGCCGTCCCGCCCGGTTGCCGGGAGGGCGGCTTCATCGGGGAGCAGCTGTTCGCCTAGGAAACAGCCGCCGGTGGGCGGTCCTCCCTGCTGTCCGCGGGAGGACCGGCACCGGCGGCCTCAACCGATGCTGGCGGCCTCGTCGAGGGTGCGGGCTTCGAAGTGTTCCAGCATCGGCTGCATGGCCTCGACACCGTTCTTGAACGTCGCCGAGGCCCGCCACTGCTCCACCTGCTCGAGGGACTCCCAGGGGCCGGTGCTGATGAAGCGGTTCCGGACGTCGTGGTCATGCATCAGCACGGCCTTCGCGCCCGGATAGTCCTCCTCGGTCTTCCGCGCCAGGTCCCGCCACGCCTGCACGAAATCGTTCTCCCGGCCGGGGTGGACCAGCCAAATTCCCAAGGTGTAAACCGACACGTCGATCGCCTCCAAAAGCTGTGCGGGGTAGATAGGCCCGATTATGTTCCTCGCCCGGCGACCGCGGTAGGGCCGGACCGCCCCGCCCGTGCTGGGGTTTCCGGTCCGCGCGCCCCGCCGCCGATGGACATGTCCGTTCCAAGCCGCGGGCAACGGGCATAACAGGATGTGCCCACCGGCCACGCCAAAGAATGGGCATGTCCATTCCAGGGCCACCCCCACCAATAGGCATGTCCGGTTCAAAGGTCCCGCCACCGATGGACATGTCCGGTCTGAGGCGCGGGCAAGGGGCATAGCAGGATGTGCCCACCGGCCGCGCCGAACAATGAGCATGTCCAGTCCAGGGCCACGCCACCGATGGGCATGTCCAGCCCCGCCGCAGCTACCCGATCAGCGCCAGCACTGCCCCGGCCGTAACGACGACGCCCGAGTCGGCGCGGACATCCGTCAGGGTGCCGTCCCGGTGCGCAGCGACCTGGGTTTCCATCTTCATCGCTTCCAGCACGACGACGGCGTCCCCGGCGGACACTTCGGCTCCGGGTTCCACCAGCCACTTCACGACGGTCCCGGCCATCCCGGCCCGCAGTTCGCCCGGCTCGGCGGCCGCGCCGGTGTTGCCGTCGGAGCCGGCCTCCGCCATGCCCTCCGGTGAGTCCTTGGCGGCCACGGCGCCGCCGGGTACGGGCGCCCCGGACCGTATCCACCCGTCCAGCAGCGCCGCCGGCAAACCGACGGCGAGGCGCCGGCCGTCGACGTCGACCGTCAGGGTGCGGCGTTCGCCGTCGGGCGCCGTGGTGCTGTAGCCGGGGTCCGCGGGGATCCGGTCCGCGAAGTCGGTCTCGATCCAGCGGGTGTGGACGCCCAGCCGGTCCTCCGCGGTGAAATCCGGGGATTCCAGCACGGCACGGTGGAACGGCAGCACCGTGGCCACCCCCGTGATGTTCAGCTCGGCGAGGGCGCGCCGGGCGCGGCGCAGGGCCTGCTGCCGGTCCGCGCCGGTGACGATGAGTTTGGCCAGCAGCGAGTCGAACTGCGGCGGGACGAACGACCCGGAGCGGACTCCGGAATCAAGCCGGATCCCCGGACCGGTGGGGCCGGAGAACTCCGCGATGGTGCCCGGCGACGGCAGGAACCCGCGGCCCACATCCTCGGCATTGAGCCGGAATTCGAAGGAGTGGCCGTGCGGCGCCGGGTCCTGGGTGAGGCGCAGCGGCTCCCCCGCGGCGATCCGGAACTGCTCCTGCACCAGATCGATCCCGGTGGTTTCCTCGGTGATGGGGTGTTCGACCTGAAGGCGCGTGTTGACCTCCAGGAAGGCGACCGTGCCGTCGGCGGCAACGAGGAACTCCACCGTGCCGGCCCCGGAGTAGCCGGCCTCGCGGCAGACGGCCTTGGCGGCGTCGTAGATCTGCCGCGTCTGGTCGTCCGTGAGGAACGGTGCGGGGGCTTCCTCGACGAGTTTCTGGTGCCGCCGCTGCAGTGAGCAGTCGCGGGTTCCGACGACGATGACGTTTCCGTGGGTGTCCGCCAGGACCTGGGCCTCGACGTGGCGTGGCCGGTCCAAGTAGCGCTCCACGAAGCACTCGCCCCGGCCGAAGGCGGCCACGGCCTCGCGGACGGCGGAATCGAACGCCTCCTCGATTTCATCGAGCGCCCGGACCACCTTCATGCCGCGGCCGCCGCCGCCGAACGCCGCCTTGATGGCCACGGGCAGGCCGTGCTGTTCTGCGAAGGCGCGGGCTTCCGCCGCGGAACCGACCGGGCCGTCGCTGCCGGCGACCAGGGGTGCGCCGGCGCGGACCGCGGTCTCCCGTGCCGTGATTTTGTTGCCGAGCAGCCGGATGGCGTCCGGTGCGGGGCCGATCCAGGTCAGCCCGGCGTCCAGGACGGCCTGGGCAAAGTCGGCGTTTTCGGAGAGGAAACCGTAGCCGGGGTGGATGGCGTCGGCGCCGGAGGCAGCGGCCGCGGCCAGCAGCTTGGGGATGTTCAGGTAGGTGTCCGCCGGCGCGTTCCCGCCCAGGGCGAAGGCCTCGTCCGCGGTGGCGGCGTGCATGGCGTCGGCGTCGATGTCGGCGTAGACCGCGACGGAGGCCAGTCCGGCGTCGTCGCAGGCCCGGGCGATCCGGACGGCGATCTCGCCGCGGTTGGCAATCAGGACCTTGCGCATCAGTTGCTCACTTCGTTGTCGTTGGGGGCGGTGTGCCCGGGGGTGGCAGGGCCGGGGTGGAGGCCGGACTCCGCCCAGCGGAACCGGATTGTCCCGCCGATCGGCACCTGTGCGGCCCGGTCCAGCTGCGAGTCGACGACGACGGCGATCACCGGGTAGCCGCCCGTGATGGGGTGGTCGGCGAGAAAGAGTACCGGCAGGCCTTCCGGCGGGACCTGGAGGGCACCGGCGACGGTCCCCTCGCTGGCCAGTTCACCCTCGCGGGAGCGCTTGAGCGGCGTGCCGTCCAGCCGCATGCCCACGCGGTTGGACTGCGGCTGCACCCGCCACTCCTGGCCAATGAAGGCGTCGAGCGCGGCCTGGTCGAACCAGTCCGCGCGCGGGCCGGGAACGACGTCGAGCACGGTGACCCCGGTGCCGGGAAAGTCCGGCTGCAGTTCCGGGTTTCCGACGACGCCGGACTCAGCCTCGCCGCCGGCGGCCAGCAGCTGCCCGGCGGCCAGCGGGGCGGGGCCGATTCCGGACATGGTGTCGGTGGACCGGCTGCCGAGGACCGGGGCGGCGTCGGCCCCGCCGCGGACCGCGAGGTAGCTGCGGAAGCCGCTCCGGGGCGCGCCGATGCGCAGCGTTTCGCCGTCCAGCAGGGCGAAGGGTGCCGCCATGGCGACGGTGCGGGACAGCGGTTCGGCCTCGGTGCCGGCCGGGCCGGTGATGACCAGGTCGGAGGGCGCTCCGGCGACGGCCAGGACCTGGTCCCCGACGGCCTGGACCGTGAGCCCGCCGGCGACGGTTTCAATCGCGGCGGCCGACGGCGCATTGCCGACCAGGCGGTTGGCGCGGCGCAGCGAGGCCCGGTCCAGGGCCCCCGCGACAGAGACGCCCAGGCCGGAGTGACCGTGCCGGCCGAGGTCCTGGATCAGGCTCTGCAGGCCGGGGGTGACGATCCGGAGCCCGGACGCTACCTTCGGCGGGGAGGTTTCGGCCGGTGGCTCCGGCGCCACGGCCACGGTCTCCCGGACTGCACGGAACCGGATCCGGTGTCCCGGTGCGGCCAGTGCGGGCTGCTCGCGGTCCAGGTCCCACATGCGGGCGGCGGTGCGGCCGATCAGCTGCCAGCCGCCCGGTGACCGGCGCGGGTAGACGGCCGAGTAGGTCCCGGCCAGTGCCACGGATCCCTCGGGCACGGCGGTGCGGGGCGAACTGCGGCGCGGAACGGTGAGGAGGTCGTTCTCGCCGACCAGGTAGCCGAAGCCCGGGGCGAAGCCTGCAAAGGCCACGGTCCACAGCTGGCCGGTGTGGGCGGCGATCACGCCGTCGATCCCGAGGCCGGTCAGTTCGGCCGCTTCGGCGAGGTCTTCGCCGTCGTACACGGTGTCGATCACCACCACACCGCCGTTCCGCTGTTCCGCGGCGGTGAGGTCAAGTTCCAGCAGCTGCGCGCCGATCCGCCGTGCGGAGGCGGGCGAGTCGGCCGTGACCAGCACCGTTTCGGCGGCTGCCAGCACCTCCAGCTGGCCCGGCAGCGGCTGCTCCAGCAGCCGCGCCTGCAGTGCCAGCACGTCCTCCATGCCGGCGAGTTCCGCGAGCACCGCCCGGGTCCCCACCGCGCGCACCGACCCCACCTTGTGGCCGGCCGCGCGCTGTTGTGCCACCGCTTCCATTGCCGCCTCCATCGTTGCCGTCATCTCCCGGATTCGCGCCGCTTAGGCGCGGGCTTCCTGCAGCAGCCGCTCTTCCTCGGCGGTCTGCGGGTTCCGGCCGATCAGCAGGCCCACGACCGTGACCGCCGCGGCCAGCGCCAGATAGCCGGCGATCAGGAACCAGTTGCCGGTGGCAGCGAACAGTGCCGTGAAGACCAGCGGGGCGATGGCCCCGCCGATAACCCCGGCCAGGGTGTAGGCCAGCGAGCTGCCGGCGTAGCGCAGGCGGGCCGGGAACTGTTCGGTGATGAAGGCGGCCTGCGGGCCGTACATGAACGCGTGCAGCGCCAGGCCGATGACGACGCCGATGGTCAGCATGAGCACCGATTTGCCCTGGATCATCAGGAAGAACAACGGGATGTAGGCGGCCGTGGCAACGGCCGCGATGCCGTAGACGAGCCGGCGGTTGAACCGGTCCGTCAGCGCGCCGGCGGCCGGGATCAGGGCCAGCTGGAAGGCCGAACCGATCAGGATGGCGCCGAGGACGTTGCCGGTGGTCATGCCCAGCGTCTTGGTGGCGTAGAGCGCCACGAACACGGTGAAGAGCGAGTAGAGCACGTCGGGGCAGATGCGGGACAGGGCCGCGGCGACCAGGGCGCGGGGTTCCGTGCCGAAGACCTCCTTGATGGGGGCCTTGGGCGCCTCGCCATGGGCCTGGATGGCCTTGAAGACCGGGGTCTCCTCAAGCTTGAGCCGGATCAGGAGGCCGAAGACCACCAGCAGGGCCGAGGCCAGGAAGGCCACCCGCCAGCCCCAGGACAGGAACGCCTCGTTGCTGAGGGTCGCCGCCAGCAGGGCCAGGACGCCATTGGCCATCAGGTTTCCGGCCGGCGGGCCGATCTGGGCAGCCGAGGACCAGAATCCGCGCTTGCGGGCATCGCCGAATTCGCTCGAGAGCAGGACCGCTCCGCCCCATTCGCCGCCGACGCCGATGCCCTGGGCCAGGCGCAGCAGCACCAGGATAGCCGGGGCGGCGACGCCCATGGCTGAGTAGTCCGGCAGCACACCGATCAGTACGGTGGCGACGCCGATCAGCATCAGCGTGACCACCAGGACGTGCTTGCGGCCGATCTTGTCACCGAGCCGGCCGAAGATGACGCCGCCGATGGGACGGGCGAGGTAGCCGACGGCGAAGGTGGAGAAGGACAGCAGCAGGCCGACCAGTTCGTCGCCGCTGGGGAAGAAGATCTTGGGGAAGATCAGGGCCGATGCCACCGAGTAGATCGCGAAGTCGTAGTACTCCAGCGAGGTGCCGGTGAGGCTGGCGATGTAGGCCTTGAGGGCCCCTGGCGGCAGATTCCTTTTGCCGGGCCTCTTGCCGGTGGCCGGGGCGGCCTGCTGCGGAGTGGTCATGATGTTCCTTCGGGTGGGTGCTGCCGGGAGGGGGTAAGGACGTGCGGGGTTGCTCAGACGAACGCGGCGGTGCCGATGCCGGCGGCGTTCAGTGCCTCGCGGACGGCGGCGGCCATGGCCACGGCCCCCGGGGAGTCGCCGTGGACGCAGACGCTCTCCGCCCGGATTTTCAGGATGGAACCGTCGATGGTGCGGACGGCGGAGTCGGCAGCCATCCGGAGGACGTGTTCGGTGACCTCCGCGTGGTCGTGTAGCACGGCGCCGGGCAGGGTTCGTGAGACGAGGGTGCCGTCCGGGTTGTAGGCCCGGTCCGCGAACGCCTCGCTGACCGCGCGCAGTCCGGCCGCTTCGGCCAGGCGCAGCACCTCGGAGCCCGGCAGGCCCAGGATGGGCAGGCCCGGATCGACGGACTTGACGGCGTCGACGACGGCCTTCGCCTGGGCGGTGTGCGCGACGATCGCGTTGTAGAGACCGCCGTGCGGCTTCACGTACGTGACGGTGCCGCCCTCAGCCGCGGCCAGCGCCTGCAGCGCGCCGATCTGGTAGACGACGTCGTCCGCCAGTTCGATCGGGTCGATGTCGAGGAACCGGCGGCCGAAGCCGGCGAGGTCGCGGTAGCCGACGTGGGCACCGATCCGGACGCCGGCCGCGACGGCTTCGCGGCAGGTCCGCCGGATCACGCTGGGGTCTCCGGCGTGGAATCCGCAGGCGACGTTGGCGCTGGAGACGGAACGGAACATGGCCGAATCGTCGCCTAGGTTCCAGCGTCCGTAGGATTCGCCGACGTCGCTGTTCAGGTCGATGGTGGAAAGTCCGGAGTGTGCCATGTGTGATCCTCGTCTCAAAGCTTGGCTTCTTCAAGGATGCACTACATCGCCGGATTGTTCAACAATCCGGCGATCCCCCTAAGGGACAATCGTGTAGATTCTGCTCCATGACTACTTCCGACGCCGGCCCCCGGGCGGCCGCCGCCCGGCTCCGCATCGCGGTGCCCTCGGTGGCGGACCGCGTGGCGGCCGAACTCCGCCGGATGCTGGCCGAGGGCGAGCTCCTGCCGGGGACCCGGCTGACCGAATCAACCGTCGCCGAGGATCTGGGCGTGTCCCGCAACACCGTCCGGGAGGCGTTCGCCGAGCTGGCCGCCGAACGCCTGGTGGTGCGGCAACCCAACCGGGGGGTCTTCGTGGCCAGCCTGGCCCCGGGCGACATCCATGACGTCTACACCGTGCGGCGCGCCATCGAGGTCGCCGCGCTGCGCGGGGGCGGCAGCGCAGAACGGATCGCGGCGGTCCGCGCCGCCGTCGAGGAGGGCAAGGCCGCCGCTGCTGCCGGCGATGAGGAGGCCCTCGGCACCGCCAACCAGCATTTCCACCGCGCCATTGTGGCGTTGGCCGGCAGCCGCCGGCTGGACACGATCATGGCCCAGGTCCTCGCCGAGATGCGGCTGTTCTTCCACCGGGCCACCGTGGACGCCCACTTCTACCGCGGCTACCTCGACGACAACGACCACATCTGCGCGGCACTCGAGGCCGGCGACACGGAGCGGGCGGCGGATTTGCTGCTGGCCTACCTCGACCGCTCCGAACAGAAGCAGGCCGCGGTCCACGGGAAGTAGGCCGCTCGGGTGCAGCGAAGGCGGCTTGCTAGGCTGGAAAGATGAAGCGCACCTTTGCAGCCGTGTCCCTTGCCGCCCTGGCGATCGCACTCTCCGGCTGCGGCCAGGTGCAGCAGGCCGCCGAAAACGCCGTCAGCGACGGCGCCTCCCAGGTCGCCTCCGCGGCCGGCGACGAGATCAAAAAGCAGGCCTGTTCCCTGGTCGAGGACGGCCTGGTCAGCGTCCAGGACAAGAAGGCCCTGGGCGGGCTGGTCGCAGGCGCACAGACTGCCGGCGTGCCAGCCGAAATCACCACCCCGCTGAAGCAGATCGCCGATTCCGGGGACCAGGTCCCGGCCGATTCCGTCAAGGCCCTTCGGGACGCCTGCGCAGGCTAAGCCGCCGCTGCGCCCCGGCCCCGGTTCCCGGCGGTCCGGCGGGCTTAGCGCTTCCCTTTCTTACGGGAGCCCCGGCCGCGGCCCTTGTCAGGGTTGGGGGCGTACCGCTGCGCCACCTTGGGTCTCTTCGCCGCCGGGCCGCGCCGGTCCGGCTTGGGTTCGCGTTTGGGCTTCTCCTGCTGCGCGGACGGCTGCCGGGAACTTGACGCGGTGCGGCCCCGGACAATGCCGATGAACTCCTCAATCACCTCATCCGTGGCATCCGTCGGCCAGGCCAGGGCGATGCCCGTGGGCGGGGCACCGGTAAGCCGCCGGGCCACGGTGTCCTTGACGTTGAAATGCCGGGCGACGGACATGGGCAGCACCACCAGCCCGGCTCCGGAAGCGACCACCTGCAGGGCCGGTTCGGGACCCCCGAGCGCGGCCACGTCCAGGAACGTTTCCTTGGCCAGGTCGGCCAGGTCCACCTCTTCGAAGACGGAGATTTCGTGGCCCTTGGGCGCCACCACCACGGGTTGCTCCTCGTAGAGCGGGATGACGCTCAGGCCCTCGCGCTCCACCGGGAGCCGGACGAAGCTCAGGTCCGCGGACCCGTCGCGGAGCACCGCGAGCTGCGCGCCGTCGTCGGAGAGGAAGGCGTGGAGCGGGACCTCGGGCATCCGCTCTTCCCACCGGCGGATCCACTTGCCCGGGGTCACGCCGGCAACGTACGCGAAGCGCAGCTCCCGGGGGGCGGGGGCGGACTCGTCGTGCGGCTGGGCGTTTTCTTCTTCTACGGACACACGTTCACAGTACCGCCCGGACCCCGGGAGGGCCCTGCCGCGCGGGGCCGGTGGTCCCCCGCCGGCGGTGCGCCGGATACCCTTTAACCATGACCTCTGCAAACTCCCAGTCCATGAAGCCGGCCACCGTTGCCAAGAAGCTCGGTATCTACCTGCCCGCGACACCGCAGGAGTTCCAGGATTCGGTCATCACCCGGGCCGAGTTCGCCGAGCTCCAGGCCAACCCGCCGGAGTGGCTGGCCGAGCTGCGCCGCACCGGCCCGCACCCGCGCCCGGTGGTGGCACAGAAACTCAATGTCTCCATCAGCGGCCTGGCCCGCGGCGGCGTCGAAGAGGCGCTGACGACGGCGGAAATCACCGCGCTGCTGCAGGCTCCCCCGGCCTGGCTGGTCGCCGAGCGCGCCACCCACGCCGCAGTCCGCGCCGAAGCCCAGCGCGTCAAGGAAGAATCGGCGAAGAAGACCGCCAAGAAGGCGCGCGCCCAGGCCGAGTAGTTCCCAGGCCGCTCAGGCGGCGCTCAGTCCTGGTGCAGCTGGACGTAGTTCCCGCAGCCGTCGTCGAGCACCGCAGTGGTACCCCAGGGGCCGTCGGCCGGTTCTGCTTGGAAGATGACGCCCTTGGCCGTCAGCCGCTCATACTCGGCCCGGACGTCCGGGACGCCGAACACGACCGCGGGCAGCCCGGCGTCGTGGACCGCGTTCATGTACGTGGCGCCGATCGGGTTGTCGCTGGGCTCCAGCAGCAGCCCCACGGACTCGCCGCCGCCGGGATCCTTGATGATGAACAGGTTGTGTTCGGGCATCGCCATGAGGGTGTCGAAGCCCAGGATCCCGGTGTAAAACTCGTGGGCCGCGGCGGGGTCCTTGACGTGGATGCTGCACATTTTTAGTCGCATGGGCCCTAGGCTACGCGAGCGGACCGCGCCCGGGAACCGGCCATTGACGCGGTGCCACCCATGGATTCCAATGGAATCAGTGGAGCCTTGCCCGCCCGTGACGGGTTCCGCGGGAGGTTTGAAATGCCAACTGAATCCGGCCCGCTCGGGCCGTGGCAGTTCCTGGTGCTGGCCCTCCTGGTCGCCGCCGCCGCGGCCGGGACCGTATACCGTGTCCGCAAACACCAGCTGTCCGACGGCGGTTTGCCGGACGCCGCGTTCTGGGACGGTTTCGCGGGGCTCGCCATCGTCAGCCCCGCCGTGCTGTTGCCCTCGCTGGCGGCGCCCTGGACCGGCCCAGTCCTCGCCGTCGCCGCCGCCGCGGCAGGGGCCGCGAGCTACCGCTGGACACCTGCCCTGCTGCGCCGGGGAGAGCTGCGTCGCTCCCTCCGGGAAGCGGCGGCCTGCGATGCCGCCGCGGCGCCCAGGCACCGAGCGGCGCTGGAGCGCTGGCAGCGATACGAGCTTGATCCCGCCCTCTGCATCGATTATCCGGCCATGAGGGACCCCGGCCGGCCGGAGACCGCCGCGATGATCAGGGCGATGAGGGCGGCCGGGGATCCGGGCGGCGTGCCCGGTCACCGGAGCCCGGCCGGAGGCTATGCCGCGGCGGTGGAACGGCTGGAAGTGTCCCTGGCCGCGGCCGAACGGGCGGCGGGCGTCATGGACGCCGCTGCCGGGGGAATCCGATGACTGACATCACCATCATCGGGGCGGGCAACATGGCCCGCGCGATCGGCCTGCGGGCCATCGCCGCGGGCCGTTCCGTGCAGGTCCTGGACCGGAGCCCGGAAAACGCGGCCGGTCTGGCGGCGGAACTGGCCGAGGGTACGACCTCCGGAGGGCTCGGGGACGTGCCCGAGGGCGACATTGTGGTGCTGGCGCTGTATTTCGAGCCGGCCAAGGAAGTCGCCATGCACTACGGGGACACCCTGAGCGGGAAGACGGTCGTGGAGATCAGCAACCCGGTCAACATGGAAACCGGTGACTCGCTGGTGGTCGGGCCGGGCACGTCCGCGGCGGAGGAAATCGCCCGGTTGCTGCCGGGGGCCCGGGTGGTGAAGGCGTTCAACACGACCTTCGCCGGCCCGTTGGCAGCCGGGTCCTCCCACGGGATGGCCCTGGACGTGTTCATCGCCTCGGACTCGGAAGCGGCACGCAACGAGGTGGCCGCCTTCGCCGCGGCTGCGGGCCTGCGGCCCCTCCAGGTCGGGGCGTTGCGCCATGCCCGCGAGCTGGAGGGGATGCAACTGCTGGTGATCGGATTGCAGCTGAACCCGGCCTATGAGTCCTTTGACTGGACCACGACCCTGAAGATCCTGGACTGAACGCCGCAGGACCCTCGGGACCCGGTGCCGGCCTAGAGTTCGACCGTGCCGCTCTCGCCGACGCTCATCCGGCTGTTGGTGACCTTTGATTTCACCCACTGCAGTACCGTCGCCGCCGTGCCGCCCGGGCTGGTCCAGTACTCGGCAGAGTCCGAGTCAACGTGGAGCAGGACAACGCCGGGGGTGTCCGGCCCGTCCGGGAACCATGCCTCGACGGCCTGGTTCCAGCGGTCGTGGATGGCCTGCCGGTCGGTGACCACCCGGGCCGTCCCCGCCACGGAAACCCATTCGGTGCCCTTGCCGAAGGAGACATTGACCGTGGGCTTGGCCGTGACGTGCGCGACCTGAGAGGTGTCCTGCGACGTGAAGAACCACATGTCGCCGTCGTCCTGGACGTCCTGGACCGCCAACGGCCGGCTGACCAGGGCGCCCTCTTCGTTGATGGTTGTGAACATCCCGATCCGCGAGTCGTTGATGATGTCTGTGACCTTGCTGATGTCCTGTGCGTCCGACATATGCCCACCTCATCCTTGGTTAACGGAGGAAGGTCCTCCTGCCGCCAGCCTAATAATAAGCGTACTTACTTTTCAAGCGCCTGGCTGGCGGCGGGAGGACCCCCGGGGGTGCGGTGCTACTGGCCGCGGGTCAGGACCTGGCCCTTGAAGAACTCGGGCCGCAGCTTGGCCATGATGAGCATGAGCACCGCGCCGAGCAGGATGACGCCGATGCCGAGGATGAAGACCAGGCCGAGCCCGCCGACCGACGATCCTGAACCGTACTCCGGATCCATCGAGTCGTAGGCGGTCTTGACGAACATCACCAGCAGGATGACGCCGCCCAGGAGGGGTGCGAGGAACTTGAAGAAGAACGCGCGCGCCCCGCTGAAGGCCTCGGCCCGGAAGAACCAGACGCAGGCCAGGGCGGTGATGCCGTAGTAGAAGCAGATCATCATGCCCAGCGCCGTGATGGTGTCCCAGAGCGCGTTTTCGGACAGGGTCCGGGTGACGACGTAGAACGCGGCGGCGGCGACGGCCGCGGCAATCGTGGCGTAGCTCGGGGACTTGTAGCTGGGGCTGATTCGGCCGAACTTCTGCGGCAGCGCCTTGTAGTGGCCCATCGAGAGCAGGGTGCGGGCCGGGGAGACGAAAGTGGACTGCAGCGACGCCGCCGAGCTGCTCAGGATGGCCAGCGACATGAGGATGGCGAACGGGCCCATGACCGGTCCGGCGAGGACGGCGAAGATGCTGCCCTGGTTCTCCGGGTTTCCGGCGCCGAGGCCTTCCTCGCCGATGCCGGCGTACGCCAGGGTGGCGAGGGCGACGGTCATGTAGATGATCACGATGACCAGGACGGTGACGGTGGCCGCCCGGCCCGGGGTCTTCTCCGGGTTGCGGGTCTCCTCGTTCATCGTCAGGGTCACGTCCCAGCCCCAGTAGATGAAGATCGACAGCGAAACGCCGGCGGCGAAGGCGGAGAAGGACTCGACGGCGAACGGGTTGAACCAGTCCGGGGCGATGGCGGTGGCGTCGAAGGCGGTGCCGTTCGCCACGTGGCTCAAGGCCGCGACGGCGAACCAGCCCAGCACCAGCAGCTGGAAGGCGACCAGGACGTACTGCACGGTCTTGGTGGTTTCCATGCCGCGGTAGGAGACCCAGCAGGCCAGGGCGATGAAGACCAGCGTCGTGGCGATGTTCAGCGGCAGGTTGGTGGTCAGGTCCGCCAGTTCGGGGTTGCCGAAGAGCTGGGCCAGCATCAGGTAGAAGAAGTCGACGGCGACAGCGGCCAGGTTGGACAGCACGATGATGGTCGCCGCGATGAGCCCCCAGCCGCCCATCCAGCCGAGCCACGGGCCGAAGGCCCGCGATGCCCAGGTGAACGAGGTGCCCGCATCGGGCATGGCGTTGTTCAGCTCCCGGTAGCCGAAGGCCACCAGCAGCATCGGGATGAAGCCGACCAGGAAGATGGCCGGCAGGTGGACGCCGACCTCGGAAACGGTCGGGCCCAGGGCCGCGGTCAGGGTGTAGGCCGGGGCGATGCAGGAGACGCCGATGACGACGGCGCCGATCAGCCCCACCGATCCGGCCTTCAGCCCTTTCTCGCTCAGGCCGTGGTCCTGCTGGCGGTGTGCTGCGGCCTTGGCGGTCGCGTGTTCGGTGCTCATGCTTGTGCCTCTCGGGAGGTGTCATTCGACGTTGAATGGGTCAGGTGCTTCAGTTCGTAGTCGCTGGGGACCACGATCATCGGCACCGGCAGGGCGCGCAGGATGCGGTTGGCGGTGCTGCCCAGGAAGATGGAGCGGCTCCGGGCGAGACGGCTCGAGCCGATCAGCAGGATCTCGCCGTCCTCCCAGTCCAGCCGGTCGACGGCCTCTTCGACGCTGCGGCCCTGGGCAACGACGACGTCGGCCTTCACTGCCGGCGCGGCGCCGGAAGCATCGGTGGGTAGTGCCGCGGCCAAGTGCTTGCCGGCGTAGTCGCGGGCGGTTTCGGCGGCGTCGGCCGCACCACCCTCGTCCAGGGTCAGCAGCGACACGACCCGCAGCGGCACCTGCCGGTTCACCGCCATGGAGACGGCGAAGTCCAGCAGTTCCTCGGCGCCGGGCCGGTCGCCCAGACCGCAGCTGACGCGGGTCAGCGCCTCCCGGCGGTGGTACCCGTGCGGGGCCAGCGCCACCGGGACGGTGGCGGCATGCAGCAGGGCACCGGCCACCGATCCGACGGTGAACCGCTTGAACAGACCGTTGCTGGTGGCGCCGATGATGAGCATGTCCGCGCCGAACTCATCGCAGGCGTCGATCAGGGTCTGCGCGTCGGATTCGCCGCTGCGGATGTGCGCCTTCGCCGGAACGTCGGCCGGCACCAGGGCCAGGGCCTCGTCCAGCCACTCGGCGGCCTGCTGGTGCAGGTAGCTGTCGTAGCCGGCGGCCGGAGCATGCGCGGCGTTGAACGGACCGGGCTCCGGGATCGCCACCACCAGGTCCAGGGCCGCGCCGCGGCCGCGGGCCAGGGAGACGGCCAGGTTTACCGCGTCGCGGCCTCTGGCATTCGCTGAATACCCCACTACGTAACGCATCTGGCCGACCTCTCTGGTTATTGGGTTAGTGGTTGGAGATAAAGGGTGGTGCCGCGCGGCTAGCGCGCTGCCGGCGTCCGGTCGGCCGCGCCCACGATCCGGGCCGCTACCTGGCGTCCCATCCGTACCGCGCCGTCCACGTGCTGGTATCCCTCGGCCGCAAGGTCGGAGGAGGCCCAGTAGATCGGGCCCACCGGGGCGTGCTGGTCCTTGCCGTAGCGGTGCAGGCCGCCCAGGTCGTAGCTGGCCGCGTAGGCGCCGCGGGTCCATTCCTCCGAGCCCCAGTCGGACTCGTAGTAGACCTCAGGGGTGAGGGCTTTCTCGCCCAGGAAGCCGGCGATCGATTCGAGGATGGCGCGGCGGCGTTCGTCGGCGCTGAGCTCGAACATGGCATCGGCCTTCTCGTCGGAGACGAAGCCCACCAGGGTGCCCCGGGCATCGCCGTGGTTGGTGTTGTCGTACACCTCCTGGACCAGCGCATCGGCCCCGAAGCAGGTCCCGGAGAGTCCGTCCTCCCGCCAGAAGGGGGTGCTGTAGACGGCGTGCACCTTGATTACCAGGCCCAGCGATTGGTGCTGGTGCATCTGGTGCTGGCGGCGCGGCAGCGGCGGGTCGTAGGAGACGCGGGAATAAAGGTTCGGCGGCACCGCCATGATGACGAAGCGGGCGTTGACGGCGGCGCGGTCGGAAGCCACGGTGGCCCGTGGGGAGCCACCTTCGCGGCCTTCCTCCCAACGGATCGTGCGCACGGGGCTGGAGAGGACGACGTCGTCGCCCAGTTCCGCTGCCTGAAGCAGCGAGACCTGCTGCATGCCGCCGACGACGCGCTTGTCCAGGATGAAGTCCTCGTCGGTGAGGTTGGTGAAGGAACCGGCGGACGCGGCCATCAGCACGGCCTGCAGGGCCGAGAACGCGTGCGCGGGTTTGGTGAGCATGCCGCCGGCGATGAACAGGCCGATGTTGTTGCAGGCCTCCTCGTCCGGGGAGTTCGCGCGCAGCCAGTGGTGGAAGGAGATCGTGTCCAGTTCGCGGGCCTTGGGGTGCGCCCAGGGTTCCTCGGCACCGATTTCCTCGGCCAGGGAATCCAGCAGGGCGGTCAGCTTGTCCATCTCCGCGGCGGTGCCTTCACTCACCGGGAAGGTGTCGCCGGTGTAGAGGGTCCGCTTGCCGTCGGCGCCGATGTAGACCGACTGGCCGGCACGGTAGCGGTCGTAGGTCTGCAGCCCGAGCTCGTCCAGCAGGCCCAGCAGCGCGGTCTGGTCCGGCGAGACCCACTGTCCGCCGATTTCCAGCATGGCGCCGTCAACGGTGTCGGTCCAGGTCCGGCCGCCCACCCGGTCGCGTGCCTCCAGGACGGCGACGCTCAGTCCCGCCTTCCGCAGTTCGCGGGCTGCGGTCAGCCCTGCGGGTCCGGCTCCGACAATGGCGACGTCGCGGTCAAGTTCCAGCATGATGTCCTCTCTGCGGCCGCTGAAGTGACGCGGCCCACTAAATGAATGCCATTCATTTGTGACGACTATAGCCCGCCCCGCGGAAAGAGGGAAGACCCCGCGCAAAATCGCTTCCGGTGGAATACTCAAGAGGACAGTCCAGGAGAAAGGCCCGAAATGCCGGCAACGCCAAGCGCCACCGCGGACCCGCACCGCCCGGACGCCAAGCCGCGCCGCCGCGTGGGCCGGCCCGCCTCGGCGGTTCTTGACCAGGAGGGCATCACCGCTGCGGCCCTGCGGCTGGTCCGCAAGAGCGGGTACGACGGCTTCACTATGGCGGCCCTGGCACGGACCCTGAACGTCGCGCCGTCTGCCCTGTACAACCACGTTTCGTCCAAGCGCGACGTCCTGGTCCTGGTCCAGGACCACCTGACGTCGTTCGTGGACGTGTCGGCGTTCGAGACCCAGCCCTGGGACCAGGCCGTGCGGGACTGGGCCTGGAGCTACCGCGACGTCTTTGCCCGGCACACTCCGCTGATCCCGGTGATCGCCGTGTTGCCCGTGGCCGATGCCCCCAAGACCCTGGCCATGTACGAAGCCGTCAGCGCCGGGTTCCGGCGGGCCGGCTTTCCGCAGGAGCGCATCATTCCCGCCATCGTGGCCCTGGAGTCCTTTATCTTTGGCTCGGCCTATGACGTCACGGCGCCGGCGGACATCTTTGATTCCGGCAGCCTCGGGGCCGCGACGCCGAACTTCTCCGCCGCCGTCGCAAGCCTGGGCGACCAGGGCTACACCAACCAGGCGGACGTGGCCTTCAGCCTCGGGCTGGAGGCGCTGGTGGCGGGCTTCGGGGCGCTGCGGTCCTGACACGCGGCGCCCGGCGGTCCCCCGGCAGGACTCCGGCCGTCAGCCGGCTAAGGCGGCACATCTACACGGCAAACAAAAAAGAACCCCGGTCCGAAGACCGGGGTTCTTTCATCTGCGTGCGCGAGGGGGGATTTGAACCCCCACGCCCTTTCGGACACTGGCACCTGAAGCCAGCGCGTCTGCCGTTCCGCCACTCGCGCGCAACTTCTTCCACATCGGAGGGAGCCGGAATCCGTTTCCAACCTCGTAAAAGCAGCGAGATCAAGCATAACGGACAAACGGCGGAAAACACTAATCGGCCTCCGGGAAGGTCCCGGGCCGCGTTGGGCAGCCGGCGCCGCGCCCTCTGCCAGGCCCCCGGCGGGGAGGCGGCGCGGAGGGCAACGGGACGGGTATCGGCGCATGTCAGCGCCGCGGCGGGGCAAATTTTCCGGCAGCGGCCGCGGGCCTCATTAAGGCCATTCCCAGCCTCGCCCAGTAGTATCTGATCTAGGAGTGCCCGATTCCCGGGGACACCTGCGATTGTTGGAAACCGAGTTCCGGAACAAACACTGCCCCGCAGTTGCCAGGAAAGGAGAAGGACCATGGGCTTGCTGGACAAAGTCGAGCGCGGCATCGAAAAGGCCGTCCGCGGAGTCTTCTCCACCGGTTCCCGCGCGCAGGTCGAGCCGGTCGAGATCGCCAGCCATCTCCGCCGCGAGGTGGATAACAAGGCTCTCACCATCGCCGCCGGCCGCACCCTCGCTCCGAATGTTTTCGACGTCCTGCTCAGCGGTGACGATTTCCAGCGCGCCCAGGAATGGGGCACGCCGCTGGCAGAGGAACTGTGCGACGTCGTCATCAACCACGTCCGCAGCCAGGGTTACACGCTGCAGGGCCCGGTCCGGATCAGCTTCCGACGCGACGAGGACCGGCGCGCCGGCGATTTCGAGATCGCATCACGGACTGAAAAAGCCCCGGGCGCAGCTCCCCAGGCCGCGGGGCAGCCCGCCATGCCGGCAGCACCGACCCGGCAACCCGGCCGCCTCCAGCCCGTGCTGGACATCGACGGCCAGCGTTACTCGCTGAACGCGCCCTCCGTCGTACTGGGCCGCTCCTCCGAGGCGGACATCCTGATCGACGACACCGGGGTCTCGCGCCGGCACCTGGAAATCCGCAGCGGCCAGGGCACCGCGCAGGCGATCGACCTGGGCTCCACGAACGGCAGTTACGTCAACGGCCACAAGGTCGTGGGAAGCTCCGAACTCACCGACGGCGCAACGATCACGATGGGACGGACCAAAATCACTTTCCGCCTGATGCCCGCGAACCCGGGCGGCCGCCCGTGAGCGAACTGACCATCACCGCACTGCGCTTTGGTTTCCTGATTCTCCTCTGGGTGCTGATCTTCAGCATTGTCTCGGCCATGCGCCGGGACCTCATGATCGGCCGCAAGGCGGCCGCCGGGGCACCAACGGCGCGGCAGGTACGCCGGAACCCGGCCCTGGCCGAGCCCGCCCCGGCCCCCGTAAAGCAGCAGGCACGGCAGCTCGTCGTGACCGAGGGCCCGCTGAAGGGCACCACCCTGCCGCTGGCGGCCAGCCCCATCCTGCTCGGCCGCGCGCAGGAAGCCACCCTGGTCCTGGAGGACGACTACGCCTCCGGCCGGCACGCGCGCCTCTTCCCGCAAGGCAGCCGCTGGTTCATCGAGGACCTCGGGTCCACCAACGGCACGTATCTGGCAGACCAGCAGCTGACCCGGGCCCTCCCGGTGGAGCTGGGTGTCCCCGTGAGAATCGGCAAGACGGTCATTGAATTGAGGCCGTAGCCATGGCTACCCCCGAATCCCCCGCAGAAGAGGCAGCAACTGCCCCGAAGCGGCCGCTCATCATGCGCTACGCCGCGCGTTCCGACGTCGGACGCGTGCGGGCGAAAAACGACGACTCCGCCTACGTCGGCCGCCACCTTGCCGTCGTCGCGGACGGCATGGGCGGGCACGCCGGCGGCGACGTGGCATCCGCCGCCACCGTGCTGGACATGATCCACCTCGACCGGGACGACTACGACGCCGAGACCGGCGAAGCGGACACCGTGCTGGCGGACGAGATCCAGACCGCCAACTCGCTGCTCTCCGAGCTGGTCCACATGAACCCCAAACTGGCCGGGATGGGGACCACGGTCACGGCCCTGCTGCTCGCGGGCGGACGGCTCCATTTCGCCCACATTGGTGATTCC
This sequence comes from Arthrobacter sp. Soil763, assembly GCF_001428365.1. Classification (GTDB taxonomy): domain Bacteria; phylum Actinomycetota; class Actinomycetes; order Actinomycetales; family Micrococcaceae; genus Arthrobacter. The sequence continues at coordinate 524,408 of NZ_LMSH01000001.1, forward strand.
CGCGCCTACCGGCTGCGCAACGGCGAGTTCGAACAGGTCAGCGTCGACCACACCTTCGTCCAGCGCCTGATTGACGAAGGCCGGCTCCGCCCGGAAGAGGCGGAAACCCACCCGCACAAGAACGTCCTCATGCGCGTCCTGGGCGACGTCGATGCCAGCCCCGAGCTGGACCTCGACGTCCTGGAGGTCCAGCCTGGTGAACGCTGGCTGCTCTGCTCTGACGGACTGAACTATGTCGCCGGGCACGTCGTGGAACGCACCGTGCGCGAAACGAAGAGCCTGCGCGAATGCGCCGACACCCTCGTCGAACTCACGCTGAAGGCCGGCGCGCCGGACAACGTAACCGTCGTGATGGTCGACATCGCGGAGCAAACCCCCGACGATGTCAGCACCGCCGCCGTCGAGGTCATCCCGACGCCGGTGGCGGCTCCGGCCCCGCAGCCGCCCGCCGTGTCCGCGGCCCCGTCCGCGCCCGGCAGCGGCAGCGTGTTCGCCGCCAAGGCCCCCGACGCCGCCGGCCTCCCGGACAAACCGCAGGACGGTTCCGGCGAAGGACACAAAGAGCCCCAGCCGTCGACCGACCCGCACCTTGGCGAGCACCTGTCCGCCGAAGTTTTGCGCGAGGAACTCTCCACACGCCCGCACGAACTGGTCGGAGCCGCGGCGTCCGCGGCGGCCTCGGGCTCCATCCCGTCCATCGCCGGCCGCACCGTGGCCCGCCGTGCCGCGACAGTCCTGACCCACAAGGCCGATCCGGACAAAGACGAACCCGACGAGTTCAAACCGCCCGTCAGGCGCCGGCGCTGGCTGACCGTGTCCATCGCCGCGGCCATCGTCGCCGTCCTGGGGATCGGCCTGTGGCTCGGCTACGCGTGGACGCAGACGCGGTACTACGTCGGCGAATACGACCAGCGCGTAGCGATTTTCAACGGCGTCTCCCAGCGGCTTGGCCCCATCCCGCTTTCCACCCTCGAAACGGTGACCGATATCCGCATGTCAGACCTGCCAGAATTCTCGCAGCAGCGGGTCCGCCAGACGGTCCCTGCGCGGGACCTCTACGATGCCCAGCGGATCGTGAAGAACCTTGAGCGCACCGGCACGACGGCGCCCGCCGACGAGTGCCTGACCCCCTCGCCCACGGCCACTCCCAGCGCCTCGGCGTCCCCGCGCAGCTCCGCGTCGGCGGGCGCCGCCGCCCGCACGAAGTCGCCCAGCCCCACCCCGTCCCCGACCCCGACCTACTGCGAGGGGGACAAATGACACCGATCGATCCCACGCCCAAGCCGCGCCGCAACGCCGAGCTGGTCCTGCTGATCCTGGCCCTCGTGGTCGGGATCGGCGCGAACGCCCTCGTCGGAGTGGACCGGCAGAAGGCGTTCGACACCGACTTCTGGTTCCAGTCCGGGCTCCTTGCGGCGGCGGCGCTGGCATTCCACGTGGTGTTACGGCTCCGGGCGAAATATGCCGATCCGGTAATACTTCCCCTGGTGGTGGCCCTCAACGGGCTCGGCCTGGCGATGATCCACCGCCTGGACCGGGTCGGTGAGGACACCGGCAACAACCAGCTCCGCTGGACCCTGGTGGCCATGGCCGTCGCGATCGCCGTCATTTTCTTCCTCAAGGACCACCGCCTGTTGCGGCGCTTCACCTACATCTCGCTCGCCGTCAGCGCGGTGCTGCTGATCCTGCCGCTGGTTCCGGGCATTTCCGCCGGCGAGGTCCTGGGCGCCAGCGTCTGGATCAAGCTGGGGTCCATGACCTTCCAGCCGGGCGAAATCGCCAAGATCACCCTCGCGATCTTCTTCGCCGGGTATCTGTCCTCCAACCGGGACCTGATCCTGCTCGCGGGCCGGAAGATCGGGCCGGTGCAGTTCCCCCGGTTCAAGGACATGGGCCCGATGATCACGGCCTGGCTGGTCAGCATCGGGGTGCTGATCTTCCAGCGGGACCTGGGGACCTCGATCCTCTTCTTCGGCCTGTTCCTCGTCATGATCTATGTCGCCACCAGCCGGATCAGCTGGGTCATCATCGGCGTGGTCCTGATGGCAGCCGGCGGCTTCGTGGCGTCCAAGGTCTTCTCCCACGTCGCGCTCCGCATCGACGGCTGGCTCAACGCCTTCACCCCCGAGGTCTACGACCGTGAGTTCGGCGGCAGCCGGCAGATCGTCGAAGGTCTCTTCGGCATGGCCAACGGTGGCCTGGTCGGCACCGGGCTGGGCCAGGGCCGCCCGAACCTGGTTCCCTTCGCCAACAGCGACATGATCATCGCGTCCTTCGGCGAGGAACTGGGGCTGATCGGCGTCTTCGCGATCGTCCTCATGTACTTGTTGCTCTTCACCCGCGGATTCCGGGCCGCGCTCGGCACCCGGGACGCCTTCGGCAAGCTGCTCGCCACGGGCTTGTCTTTCGCCGTCGCCCTGCAGTGCTTCGTCGTCATCGGCGGCGTCACCCGGCTGATCCCGCTGACCGGACTGACCACGCCGTTTCTGGCCGCCGGCGGTTCCTCGCTGCTGGCCAACTGGATCATCGTCGGCCTGCTCCTGATGATCTCGCACGCCGCGCGCGGTCCGGTGGACACCACCCCGCTGCCGCCGGGACAGGCGCCCGACGCCGAGACGGGGGCGGCGGCTGTGCCGCCGAGGCCGGCCGCGGCGCCGTCGTCCCCCCGTACCAGTCCAGACGCTCCCACCGAGGCGGTGAAACACCTGTGAACCAGGCCATTCGCAACTCCTGGATCGCGGCGATCGCCATGTTCGCCCTCATCTTCGGGGCGCTCAGCTACGTGCAGGTGGTCGGCGCCGACGAGCTGAAGACCAACGCATGGAACAAGCGCACACTGCTGCAGAACTACTGCAACGACCGCGGCGCGATCATTGTCGGCGGCACCCCCATCGCGCAGTCGGTGGCCGGTTCGGAGACCTGCCAGTTCCAGCGCAGCTACCCGCAGCCGGAGCTGTACGCCGGGATCACCGGCTATTTCTCCAAGAACTACGGCCTGACCGGCATGGAACTGGCGATGAACGAGCAGCTCGCCGGTAGCTCGGACCAGCTCTTCCTCGACCGGGTCGGGCAGCTGTTCCTCGGGAACCAGCCCAAGGGTGCCTCGGTGGAGCTGACTCTGGATCCGAAAATCCAGAAGCTGGCCTATGACCTGATCCCGGAGGGCCAGCGCGGTTCGATCGTGGTCACCAATCCCCGGACCGGCGCGATCCTGGCGATGGTGTCCAAGCCTTCGTACGATCCGAACCTGATCGCCACGCAGGACGCGGACGCCGAAGCGGCAAACATCACGGCGTTGAACAAGATCCCCGGGATCAACCTCAACCAGTCGGTGAGCGGCCCCACCGGGGCGCTGCTGGCGCCCGGTTCGGTGTTCAAGCTGATCGACACCGCCGCCGCACTGAATTCCGGCAAATACAACAAGGACAGCGTGTTGCCTAACCCGGCGGAAATGCCGTTCCCGGGCATCCAGTACAAGCTGCCAAACTACGCCGGCGGCAACTGTTACACCCGGAACACCGCGACGTTCGCCTTCGCCCTGCAGCAGTCCTGCAACACGCCGTTCGCCCGCATCGCTATCGATCTGGGCCAGAAGGCCATCGAAGAGCAGGCCGCCAAGTTCGGTTTCGGCCAGGACTTCGGCGACCAGCTCAAGCTCGAGAGCGCCAAGAGCTTCTTCCCGAGCGAACCGCTGGACGACGCCGGCCTGGCCCAGTCGGCCATCGGCCAACGCGACGTCCGCGCCACGCCGTTGCAGATCAACACGATGACCGCCGCGATCGCCAACGGCGGGGTGCAGATGAAGCCGAGCCTGGTCAAGGCCCTGCGGTCGCCGGACCTGCGGATCATCAACGAGCCCAAGCCTGAGGTCCTGCGGACGTCGACCAGCCCCGAAATTGCGCGCCAGATCTCCGAGTGGATGGCCAGCGTGGTCAGCGACGGCATCGCCCGGGGCGCCGCGGTGCCCGGCATTGAAGTGGCCGGCAAGACCGGCACGGCCGAACTCGGCACCGGCTTGAACAATTCATGGTTTACCGGGTTTGCCCCGGCAAACGACCCGCAAGTGGCCGTCACCATCGTCATGCAAGGCGTGGACATCACCACCGGCGCAAACCTAACCAGTCCGAACGCGAAGAAGATTTTTGAGGCGGTGTTGAATAAGTGAGGCCTACATCGGGAATCACCCTCGGCGGCAGGTTCCAGCTGACCACACGCATTGCGATCGGCGGCATGGGGGAAGTGTGGAAGGCCAAGGACCTGATCCTGGGCCGGATCGTCGCGATCAAGGTCCTCAAGGAGGAGTACACCGGCGATCCCGGATTCCTGCAGCGTTTCCGTGCCGAGGCGCGGCACACCGCCCTGCTGAACCACGTCGGCATCGCGAATGTCTTCGACTACGGCGAGGAAGAGGGCTCCGCCTACCTCGTGATGGAGCTCGTCCCCGGCCAGCCGCTGAGCAGCATCATCGAACACGAGCAGGTGCTCTCCCCGGACCGCACCCTCTCGATGATCTCGCAGACGGCGCGGGCCCTGTCCGTCGCGCACGCCCAGGGCCTGGTGCACCGCGACATCAAACCGGGCAACCTGCTGATCACGCCGGACGGCCGGGTCAAGGTCACCGACTTCGGGATCGCCCGGCTGGCAGACCAGGTGCCGCTGACCCAGACCGGCCAGGTGATGGGCACGGCCCAGTACCTGGCCCCGGAACAGGCCACCGGCCAGACCGCCACCGGTGCCTCGGACATCTATTCGCTGGGCGTCATCGGGTATGAGTGCCTTACCGGCCACCGCCCCTTCTCCGGGGAATCCCAGATCGCGATCGCCCTGGCCCAGGTTAACGACGCGCCGCCGCCGCTGCCGGACACCCTGCCCCGGCCGGTGCGTGCGCTGCTGATGTCAATGCTGGCCAAGGATCCGAAAAACCGCCCGGCCGACGCGATCAAGCTCGCCGAAGCGGCCGACGCCATCCGCAACGGGGATATTGCGGCGGCCCACGCCGCTGTCCCGGGCATGCTGCTGTTCGAGGCCGCCACCGGGCCGATCACCGCGCCGGTCAACGTGCCCACGGCGGCGACCGGCGTAATCGGTGCGTCCGCGGCGGAAGACAAGTCGACGTCGGCGCTGCCGGTGCTCGGGGCAGCCGGCGCCGGCGCTGCCGCAGGCCTCGCGGCAGGTGCCGCCGCCGCCAGTGGCCACGGCGCCCGCAACGCGCTCAACCGCGCCGATGCCTTGGCCGCGGAGCGGACTTGGGAGCAGGAGGAAGAGGACTACGACGGCTACGAGCCCGCGGAGGAGAAGCGCCGCCGTGGCCGCAGCCCGTGGACCTGGCCGCTGATCGCCCTGATCCTGCTGGTGCTGTTCGCCCTGGTGGGGATCGTCCTGTCCCAGGCCGGGGTTTTGTTCCCGTCTTCTCCCGCCGTCACGAGTTCCAGCGCCAAGGCGACCACGACGAGCGCCGCTCCCACCTCGAAGTCGCCCAGCCCGACCAGCAGCTCGGCCACGCCCACGGAATCGACGCCCCCGGCGATCAACCTGATCCCGGACGCCTACAAGGGCCGTCCTTACGAAGAGGTCAGGGCCGAACTGATCGGTCTCGGCCTGCAGGTCAGGGGCAACGGGGTCGCCGATCCCGCCGCGCCGGGCACGGTCCTGGACATCGATCCCTCCGGCCCGGTCCAGCCCGGCGAGACCATCACCGTGACCTACTCCAAGGGTCCGGAGAAGGTGGCGGTCCCGTCGCTGGAACCGGGTGCGAGCGAAAAGCAGGTCCAGCGGGCGATTGAGAACGCCGGGCTGCGGTGGCAGAAGGGCGAACCGGTCGAGGGCGACGGCACCCAGAAAGAGGGCACGTTCGTCAGCTCCGAGCCGGCCTCCGGCGATGAGGTTCCCGCGGGTTCGGTCGTGACCTACCACCTCGCCGCCCCGACGGCTCCGGACGCGTCTTCACCATCCCCGAGCGCCACCTCCACGAAGTAGCCTTCCATGTCGACTTCACCCCGCACTCCAGCGCACCGGGAGGACAGCAGCCCCGCGTCGGCCCGGCGCGTCCTCAGCGGACGCTACGAGCTGGGTGAGCTGATCGGCCGCGGCGGCATGGCGGACGTCTACCGGGGGGTGGACACCAGGCTCGGCCGAACCGTGGCGATCAAGCTGCTCCGGCCCGATCTGGCCCGTGACCCCCAGTTCCAATCCCGCTTCAAGCGCGAGGCCCAGGCCGTCGCGGCGTTGAACCACCCGTCGATCGTGGCCGTCTTCGACACCGGAGACCACGCCGTCCCGGGCGGTCACGACGACAGTGTCCGGGTGCCGTACATCGTCATGGAGTACGTATCCGGCAAAACCATCCGCGACCTGATCAAGGCCAACGAGGTCACCATCGACCAGGCGATCGACTTCACCCTCGGCGTGCTGTCCGCGCTGGACTACAGCCACCGCGCCGGGATCGTGCACCGCGACATCAAGCCCGCGAACGTGATGTGCCCGGGTGCCAACACCGTCAAGGTGATGGACTTCGGAATCGCCCGCGCCATGGCCGATGCCTCGGCGACCATGACACAGACCCAGGCCGTCGTGGGTACGGCGCAGTATCTCTCCCCCGAGCAGGCGCGGGGCGAGACCGTCGACGCGCGCAGCGACCTGTATTCAGCCGGTTGCCTGCTGTACGAGATGCTGACCGGCCGTCCGCCCTTCGTCGGCGACAGCCCGGTGTCCGTCGCTTACCAGCACGTGCGGGAGATCCCGGAGCCCGCGAGCAGTCTCAACCCGGACGTTTCCCCCGCCCTCGACAGTGTGCTGGCTAAGGCCCTGCAAAAGAACCGGGCGGACCGGTTCCAGGACGCCGCGGCCTTCCGTCGCGCCCTGCGCGCGGCCCGCAGCGGCGTCGCCGTCGCTGCCCTGCCGCCCGGCGAAGCCCCGACGGACCCGAACAATACGGTCGAAGGCACCGGCCAGCTGCCCCCGACAGCGGCCTTCGCCCTGACCGGCGCCAAGTTCCTCGACGACGCCCCGTCCGGCCGTCTCCCGGCCGTGCCAGCCGACGCCGGGGACACTGCCCTGGACGGAACGACGGCGGCCGCTCCGCCGGACACGGGCAGCCTCGGCCTGAGCCTGCCGGCTGAACGCGAGCCCAGTCCCCGGCAGAAAACCCGCCGCCGGATGTGGATCGCGACGCTGGTGATCTTTACCCTGCTTGTTCTGGCCGGCGGCGGTCTGTGGCTTTACAACATGGTCAACCAGCGGCCGGCGCCGGTTGCCAAGGTGGACGTTCCTGCCGTTACGGCGCTGACCGAATCCGAGGCGCTGCAGAAGCTCTACAACGTCGGGCTCAAACCCCAGCTGCAGCGCGTCCAGCACGAGACGGTACCGAAGGGCATCGCCGTCGGGACCGAACCTGTTGCGGGCACCGCCCTGGAGCCGAACGCGGATATCACCCTCACCATCTCCGAAGGGCCCAGCGTCGTCACGATCCCCACCGATCTGCCGGGCCGGACCGAAGCTGATGCGAGGGACGAACTGCGACGCACCGGGCTGAGCGGAGCGCCCAAAACGACGCTGAACAACAGCCCCAACGTGCCGGCCGGGATTGTGATCACCACCAACCCCGCTCCGGGCCAGTCCGTCGCGGTGGACAGCACGGTCGAAATCATTGTCTCCACCGGCAAGGTGGCCGTTCCGCAGCTCATCGGGCTGACCCGGGCCGAGGCGCAGGCAGCCCTGAAGAAGGCCGGCCTGGGCGCGGCCATCAAGGAAGTCGAAAACTCGCAGGTGCAGCCGGGCAGGGTGACGGCCCAGAGCGATGCCGCGGATGCGGCTGTTGAACAGGGCAAGACCGTGACCATCACGGTGGCGAAGGCCCCGGCGCCGAAGCCGACGCCCACTCCCACGCCCACTCCGACGCCTTCCGACTCCGGAAACGGCGACAACACGACCGAGGGCCTCGGCCAGCTGCTGGATCCCGGAGCCTAGCGCCTCGCCGTCGTCAGTGCCGGATTAGCGGACTCAGCTCGGCGGCCCGTGCGGCAGCCCCGGCCATGCCCAGCGACTCGAGCCAGTTGCCCAGCATCAGGTAGCCGCCCTCGGTCAGGACCGACTCCGGGTGGAACTGGACTCCGCACAGGGGCGCGGTACGGTGCTGCAGGCCCATCACGACGCCGGTGGCGGTCTCCGCCGTGACCTCAAGTTCCGCGGGGATGCTGTCGCGGACCGCCGCAAGGGAGTGGTACCGCGTGGCCGTGAAAGGCGACGGCAGGCCGGTGAAAACGCTGCCGCCCTGGTGTTCCACGAGCGAGGTTTTGCCGTGCATGAGCTCCGGGGCATGGGTTACACGGCCGCCAAAGGCCTCGGCCAGCGCCTGGTGCCCGAGGCAGACGCCGAGCATGGGCTTGCCGTGGCTGCCGCACCACTTGATCAGTTCAATGCAGACGCCGGCCTCCGCCGGGGCCCCGGGGCCGGGCGAGATGAGCACGCCGTCGCGCGCCTCCGCCATTTCGACCGCCTCGGCCAGGGTCACATCATCGTTGCGGACCACGGTAGTTTCCGCACCGAGCTCCTGCAGGTAGCCGACCAGGGTGTAGACAAAGCTGTCGTAGTTGTCTACGACCAGGATCTTGGTTGTACTCATGGGTGCCTTGCTGAACCAATCGTCGAATCAGTGGACGGCCCACGCTGCGCCGTCCGGGAAAAGGAACCTGCCCCGGCGTCCGGACGCGCCCAAACCACAGCCGCCCGGAGTCCAGCTAGAATTGGCTGCGATTAGGATTTCAAACTTGACCAAGAGCGCGTGGCCGCCGGCTATTCCTCCCTGCAGGATACCAAGCCCGGCAGCGCCCTCTCATCCCGCCAAGGAGGACCCGTGCCCGAGTCTAAGCCGCGGAAGAGGACTGCGCGCGTGGCGCCGCAGACCTCCGCCACGCAGGCCTACAAGCCCAACCCCGTCTGGTTTAAGCCGGTGATGTTCGGCCTGATGATCCTCGGACTGCTGTGGATCATTACGTTTTACATCAGCGAAGGCACCCTCCCCGTCAGGGCTTGGGAGTCCTGGAACATTGTTGCCGGCTTCGGCATCGCGATCGTGGGCTTCCTGATGACCACGCGGTGGCGTTCCTGACGGCACTTCTGGCGCTGCCCCTGCCCCGACGCAGGACTGAAGCACCCCCGCAGGCCGGCACACACCGTGTGCCGGCCTGCGGCTTTAATCACCCGGCCAGCGTGTTCCCGCCGCCCCGAATGGCGGGGCGCGGGGCCCCTCCCCGCAAAGGAATCGCATGAACCCCGAACCCAGTGGCTGCATCATCGGCGAGGACGGGCTCGCACGGCCGGCCTGGGCGGCCACCGACCCAGTGCTGCGGAACTACTACGACACCGAGTGGGGCCTGCCCGTCCGGGACGAACAGGGACTCTATGAGCGCATCAGCCTCGAGGCCTTCCAGGCCGGCCTGTCCTGGGCGACAATCCTGCGCAAGCGTCCGGCCTTCCGGGCCGCCTTTGCGGATTTTCACCCGGAAACCGTGGCCTCCTTTACCGAGGACGACGTCGACCGGCTGCTCCAGGACGCCGGCATTGTGCGCAACAGGCTCAAGATCCGCGCGACCATCACCAACGCCCGGGCGACCCTGGAGCTGAGGAACGACGGCGGCCTGGTGGACTTCGTGTGGGGATTCCGCCCCGCCGCCACTCCCGAGCCCACGTCGCTGGCGCAGATCCCGACGACCTCGCCTGAGTCCGTCGCGCTTTCCAAGGCGCTGCGCAAGCGTGGCTTTGTGTTCGTCGGGCCCACCATCATGTTCGCGCTCATGGAGGCGATTGGGATGGTCGACACGCACCTTCTCGACAGCCACCGCCGGGGCAGCTCCGGCGTCTGGGCCTCCTAACCCCTGCCGAGCGCCGGCGGGTCCACAGCTGTGCACAACCAGGCGACCGGTTATCCACAGGCTGTTGACCGGGCTGTGGCCTCCAGACCGTAGCGCCGCGCCGACGCTGGACGCCCACGGCCCCGGTAGGCGGGTGTCCGGACGCGCCGGACGGTTCCTAACTACGGCCCTGTAGTTATTAACAGTGTGGAATACCTGTGGATAAGCCCGAAAGCCTGCGGAGCGGCGCCCGACTGCCCACAAAGACCTCCGACGGCTTGCCTTACCGGACGGTCCTGCCGCTGCCGAGGGGCCGTTTTGGGAGTCGGCGTCCGGATCCTGGTGTTATCCACTTAACAACATGCGGCTACCCACACGTTATCCACAGCTGGGGATAATTTGTGCCTTGGGCCGGCAAGGCACTGCGGATAGAAGCGCCATGGCGCCGCTTTTCGCCGAGAAACTAAGACCATCAAGTTATTAACACTGTGAACAAGCCTGTGAATAACCGCCATTAAATACGACGTAAGAACCGTGGGGACCCTCGGGGGCGCGCGGAGCCGTTCCTATAACTGCGCTCAGGCAAGCCGTGCCTGGGGTCGGCGGCACAAGGCGGAGCGGGACCTAGGAACCGGGTCTTTTCGCGCAATCCCCGCCGCCGGGAAGATCATGGCCGGTAATGACAGCAGCGCTTGGGTTTTGTCCACTTAACCACAGGGCATGCCCACAGAGTTATCCACAGTTGTGGACGACAGTTTCCGTCGAAGGCGCCGATCCGCCTGTCATGGCCTTGAGAACCGGCGCCGCGGACTGAACTACAGGGTTGTAAGTTACCAACAGTGTGGATAACGGTTGTGGACAACTCGTGACGCTGGCTTGGGATGGCGAGCCGCCGGCGTGAGAGGCCCGCTCGGGCGACGGGCGCGGGGCTAAGACAGCCCGTGGCTTCTAGGGGGCCATAGGTCCGGCGCCGGCCCGTAGGCCTGGAAAGGGAGACCGGGCCGAGGGCGCGAGGAAGCCAGGAGACGAGCCGGGGTGGTGTGGAGCATGAGGACGCGCGGGACCGGCCAGCTGCCAACGGCCCGGTCCGGGACGCGCGGGAGGGGCCGCTAGGCCGGAAGCGCGGTGGCTGAGGCGTGGAGGGCAGTCACCGCGACCAGCAGGAGCAGCACCGCCGTCAGACCGGCAGCCTGGAGCGCTCCCTGGCGGCGGCCGCGCGGAGCGTAGGCAATGACCGCAGCGCAGAGCGCACCGGTGATCAGGCCGCCGAGGTGGGCCTGCCAGGCGATCTGGGGGACCACAAAGCCGATGACGCCGTTGACTGCAATGAGGACCCACAGTTGGCGGGTGTCGCCGCCGCGGTGGCGCTGGACCACGAGCATGGCACCGAAGAGCCCGAAGATGGCGCCCGAGGCGCCCACGACGCCGGCCAGCGCCTGGCCCGGAGTGTAGGCCGGGGTGAGCAACAGGTAGCCGACCGATCCGCCGATGGCGGAGAGCAGGTACACGGCGAGGAAGCGCATACGCCCCAGCAGGGGCTCCAGCGCCTGACCGAACATCCACAGCATGTACATGTTCAGCGCGATGTGCAGGATGAAGCCCTGGGAGTGCAGGAAGGCGGAAGTCAGCATCCGCCAGGGCTCGAACGCCCCAAAGCCGGGATCGGCGTAGACGGTGGCGAAGGCGAAGTTCTGGTAGATCCAGTCGTTGGGGACGAGCCACTGCAGCACGTAGACCAGGACGCAGGCGGCGATGATGCCGAAAGTGACCAGGGGCCGGCCCGCGGCAGCGGCGCCGCCGTAGACGGACTTAACGGCCGGCGTCGTCCGTTTGGTTTCGTTGACACAGTCAACGCACTGGAATCCGACGGCGGCCGCCCGCTGGCAGTCGGGGCACGCGGGGCGCCCGCAGCGCTGGCACCGGACATAGGCCGGGCGGTCCGGGTGCCGGGGGCACACCGGAATCTGCGCGGACGGCTCTGCCGCCGGAATTCCATAGCTCATGGCTGGACTAGAGCTGTTCGATGTCGATGCTGTTGATGACGACGTCTTCGACGGGGCGGTCGCCCATGCCCGTGCGTACGCCTTCGATGGCGTCGACGACCTTCTTGGATTCCTCGTCGGCCACCTCACCGAAGATGCTGTGCTTGCCCTGCAGCCAGCCGGTCGGGATCGTGGTGATGAAGAACTGCGAGCCGTTGGTGCCCCGGCCCATCTGGATGCCGGCGTTGGCCATGGCCAGCTTGTAGGGCTCGTTGAAAGTCAGCTCAGGGTGGATTTCGTCGTCGAACTTGTAGCCCGGGCCGCCGGTGCCGCGGCCCAGCGGGTCGCCGGCCTGGATCATGAAGTCCTTGATGATGCGGTGGAAGATGGTGCCGTTGTACAGCGGAGTGCCGGTCTTGTCCTCGCCGCTTTCCGGATGGGTCCAGGCCTGTTCCCCGGTGGCCAGGCCGACGAAGTTCTTGACGGTCTTGGGCGCGTGGTTGCCGAAGAGGTTGACGACGATGTCGCCCAGGCTCGTGTGGATGGTTGCTTTTGCGGTTGCGATGGCAGTCATGGCCCTATTCTTCCACGGCAGGGGTTCGGGTACAGGGCCGCGCAGTCAGTTCCGCGCTGGGTGAAATCGGGCCGAAAACCGGCGGGAGAATAGCCCGTCGGGTCCCGGACACGTAGGCTAACAGCAGAACCGTCACATTAATCGGGAGGTAGTTGTGAAGAAAACGGATCGTATTGCCCGTGAGCTGGAGCACTCGGTCAGCAGCGCAGTGGAGAACGCCAAGGACTGGGCAGCACCCCGGGTTGAGGCCGCCGTCGACTGGGCCGTTCCCCGCCTGCAGCAGGGTCTGGACACCGCCTCTCCGAAGATCCAGGAGGGCCTGAAGTCGGCGGCCCACAACCTGGCCGGCGGCGTCGCCACGGTCACCCCCCGCATCCAGGACGGGCTCGCGCAGCTCGCGCCGAAGATCCACGACGCCGTCGAAGGTGCCACGCCGCGGCTGCACGAAGCCCTCGACAAGGCGACCCCGGTGATCGCCAACGCCCGCGACCGGGTGGTCGTGGAGTACCTGCCGCGGCTGTCGGACCAGATCGGCCACGCCTCCGACGCCGTGCACCGCACGCTTGAGGGCGCACCGGCCCATGTGGATGCCGTGGCGCAGCGGCTGGCCGACTCCGGCGTCGTGCACTCGGTCCAGGAGCAGGCACAGTCCGCCGGCAAGCACCTCAAGGCCGCCGGCGCCGGCCTGGTGGCCTCGGCGGAACTGGCCAAGAAAGAGAAGCCCAAGCACCGCGGCTTCCTGATCTTCGGTGTCATCGCGGCTGCTGTTGCCGCCGGCGTCGCCGCGTGGAAGGCCTCCAAGCCGATCGAGGACCCGTGGAAGACGCCCGCTCCGGTTAAGCCCGCCACGCCGGCTCCGGTTCCCGCCACCACCGTTACCGAGGTCAAGGAGGAGGCGAAGCAGAACATCAGCGATGCTGCAGACTCCGCGGGTTCGGCCACCGTGGCCGCCGCCGACAAGGCAGCGGAAGCTTCGCACGAGGCCGCGGAGAAGGCCACGACGGAGGATGCCTCCGCCAAGGTCGCTACCGATGCCAAGACTGCGGTGCGCAACATCGCCGCCAGCCTGAACAACGACGACAAGACCAAGTAGTCCCTTCCTCCGCCGGCTCGCCGCGCGGGGAAACTGAGGGACAGACGCAGAAGAGGGATACCGCCGCGGCGGTGTCCCTCTTTTGTTTTCCCGTATCCGTGGCCCGCGCACGGCCGCGGCGTCCGGTGCGGATGCTAAATTTGGGGGGATGTCAGCCGAAGAATCCTCCGTGGACGCCAGTGACGCCGCCGTGCAGCCTCCGGCGGTCTCTATCGTCATCCCGGCGTACAACGAGGAAAGCGTCATCCGGCAGTGCCTGATTGCCGCTGTCTACCAGTCGGTCCCGGCCCACGAAATCATCGTGGTGGACAACATGTCCAAGGACCGCACCGCCCGGATCGTCCGGCAGATGCAACAGGAGTACCCGGAGAGCCCGATCATCCTGCTCAGCCAGGACAAGGACCAGGGCCTCATCCCCACCCGGAATTTCGGTCTGGACCACGCGACCGGCGAGGTGCTCGGCCGGATCGACGCCGACTCGGTGCTGGAACCTGACTGGGTGGAGCAGGTGCAGAAAGCCTTCGCGGACCCGTCCGTGGCGGCAGCGACCGGCCCGGTGGTCTACTACGACATGCCCATGCGCCGCTTCGGCCTCAAGGCCGACGACAAGATGCGCCAGCTCATGCTCAAACTGGCCAAGCACCAGTACCACTTCCTCTTCGGATCCAACATGGCGCTGCGCCGCTCGGCCTGGGACGTCATCCGGCTGGAAACATGCCGGGACGAGAAGGACGAGATGCACGAGGACATCGATCTCTCCCTTCACCTCGCCGACCACGAGCTGAGGATCCAGTACTGGCCGCAGATGGTCTCCGGAATGTCAGCCCGGCGGCTCGAGGACTCCCCGCGGGACTACCGCTACTACGTCACCCGGTTCGACCGGACCTACAAGGCGCACAACGTCAAGAAAATGGCGTTGAAGGCCCCCATGGTCGTGTTTTTCTCGGTGTACTTCCCGGCCAAGCTGCTGCGCGCCATCCACACGGTCAACACTGCCCAGCCGGTCCGGCGCGGCGGGCAATAACCGCTTCCGGCCACGCTACCCGCAGCTAACCGCGGCGCTTCCGCCGTCGGGTGCTACCGCCGTCGTGCTGTCCTAGTCGGTGCCCAGTTCCGCGATCCGGTCAGCCCCGCGGCGCACCCGCAGGGAGCGCCGCTGGCCCGCGACCACGACGGCGAGCCCCACCAGGATCATGCCGAGGCCGGCGTAGGTGCCGCCGGGGAGCGTTTCGCCCAGGAAGCCGGCCGCGAGCAGCGCCGCGCCGGGGATCTCCAGCAGGATGATCATTGACACCAGCAGCGGGCTCCAGGTCGCCAGCAGGTGGTTGAAGGCCGTGTGGCCCACCAGCTGCGCGCAGACGGTTATGGCCAGGATCCCCAGCCAGCCGGCAGCATCGAAGCCCGCCAGGGGTTGGCCGGCTGCCAAGGCCAGGACCGCCACCACGGCGGCACACATGCCGTAGCAGAGCGTGGTGTACACGCCCGTGCCCATCGTCCGCCGGGCGCGGCCGCCGGCCAGCGTGTAGGCACCCGCCAGGATGCCGCCGGCCACGGCGAGCAGGTCGCCGACGAGGGCCTGCGGCGAGGTGCCCATATCGAAGCCGGTGATTGCCACGACGCCGCCGAACGCCAGTCCAAGCCCGGCCAGGACCTCCCAGCGGTGGCGCACGCCGCGGAAGAGCTGGAAGACGGCGATCCAGCCGGACTGGAGACAGACCAGGGCAGTGGCCGCCGCGACGGAGGTCAGCTGCAGCGAGGTGATGAAGCAGGCGAAATGGAGGGCCAGCGATACCGCCGCGGCCAAGGACCAGCGGAATTCACTGCCCGTGACCCGGCCGAACTGCCGGGGTTGCCGGACCAGCACAGGTCCGGCCATGACCGCCGAACCGATGGCATTGCGCCAGAAGGCAATGGCGAGGGCGCTGACCGACGTAGCGCCGAGGGTGGCCGCGATCAGCGGGCCGGAGGAGGCCACGCCCAGCACGCCCAAGGCGGCAAGGAAGAAGTTCACGCTCCCACAGTAGTGGTCCGGCAAAGCCGGGCCGTGCTCCGTTCCATACGGTGACGGAACCGGGGCTCACCGGGAGGACACGGCACCGGGATCTGGGCGCACAGGCCGGAACGCAAAAGGTCCCGGCCAGCGTTTCCGCTGGCCGGGACCTTTTCTATGGTGGAGGCACGGGGACTCGAACCCCGAACCCCCTGCTTGCAAAGCAGGTGCGCTACCAATTGCGCCATGCCCCCATAGGAACTACCCGGTATCTTCCGGGAGCTAGTCGACCGTGTCGGTCGCCTCGCTCCAGACTGTCTTCCGGGCTTCGGACTCCTGCACTTTCCTGTAGACAAGAACGCTTGCGATGGTGGCTGCTACAACCAGCAACTTCTTCACATGCACCTCATCCCGGTCCGCTTTGCAACGGACCTGTCCAGGAACCTGTACAGGTTCCGTGGGCGTACCAGGACTTGAACCTGGGACCTCTTCGTTATCAGCGAAGCGCTCTAACCGCCTGAGCTATACGCCCCGATGCCTCATCGGGCCGAGATATGACTTTACAGCACATCCCGGCCCGATCTCAAATCGAGGGTTTTAGTCGTCCGTCAGGGTGACGCCGATGCCGCCCACAAGGGTCGCGGCGATGTTGTACAGCACCGCCGAGAGCATCGACAGGGCCGTCAGCAGCACCACGTTGATCACGGCGATGATGACCGCGAAGGAGGCCACCTGGCCGAGCGAGGCGACCTTCTTCAGCTCGAAGCCGCCGCTTTCCGACCCGGCGAGGGTTCCGAGGAGGCCGTCGACCTGGTCGAAGATGCCGGTCAGGTCCAGGACGGTCCAGAGCACGATCGCGGCAACCACCGTGACGATGCCGAGGGCCACCGAGAGCAGGAACGCCATCTTGAGCACGGACCACGGGTCGACCTTGCTGATCAGCAGGCGGGCGCGGCGGACCTTGGCCTTCGGTGCCGGCTTGACCAGGCCCGGAGCTCCCTGTCCGGGGCGCTGGCCCGCGGAGTCGGGGCGCTGGCCCGGAACAGCAGGACGCTGGCCGGGGGCAGCAGGGCGCTGCGGCGCTCCTGCGGGACGCTGGCCCGATCCGGCCAGGCCCGGGCGCTGCTGCGGCCGTGACGGGGCCGCGACCCTGGGGGCGGCAGCGGGCTGCCGCATGCCGCCGGCGCCGCTGCTGGACTTGGGATATGAGTCGGAATTACTCACGCGTTACCTCCGGTGTTGTCTTCGTCCAGTTCGGCATGGCCTGATGACTCATCTGACTCCGGGGCCGGTACTGATTCTGCCTCTGCGGACCCATCGATCGGTCCAGTTGCTTCAGCCAACGTTACGTCATCCTGCCCCGTGGCCGGACTTTCGGCGCCGTCCTCGGGGGCGGTTTCCTCTGTCTCAAGGCCGCGTTCGCTGTTGCGGGCGACGGCGATGATGCGGTCGTTCTTGTCCGGCTTGGCGAAAATGACGCCCATGGTGTCGCGGCCCTTGGCCGGCACGCCGGCGACCGAGGAACGGACCACCTTGCCGCCCTCCATGACCACCAGGACCTCATCCTCTTCCTGGACGATCAGGGCGCCGACGAGGTGTCCGCGTTCCTCCTGGTACTTGCCGACCTTGATGCCGAGCCCGCCGCGGCCCTGGAGACGGTATTCCTCCACCGCCGTCCGCTTCGCGAAGCCGCCCTCGGTGACGATGAACACGAAGGACCCGTCGCGCACGACGTCGGCCGCCAGCAGTTCGTCATCCTCGCGGAACTTCATTCCGGTGACACCGGACGTGGCCCGGCCCATGGGGCGCAGAGCCTCGTCGGTGGCGGTGAAGCGGATCGACTGGCCCTTCCGGGACACCAGCATCAGGTCATCCGTTTCGGAGACCAGCTGCGCGGAGACCAGCTCATCGCCGTCGCGCAGGTTGATGGCGATCACGCCGGCGGAGCGGTTGGTGTCGTAGTCCTCGAGCCGGGTCTTCTTGACCAGGCCGCGCTTGGTCGCCAGGACCAGGTACGGGGCGTGCTGGTAGTCGCGCAGGTCCAGCACCTGGGCGATGTGCTCGTCCGGCTGGAAGGCCAACAGGTTGGCCACATGCTGGCCTTTCGCGTCACGGGCCGCTTCCACCAGCTCGTACGCCTTCGCCCGGTAGACCCGGCCCAGGTTCGTGAAGAACAGCAGCCAGTGGTGCGTGGTGGTCACGAAGAAGTGCTCGACGACGTCGTCGCCGCGCAGCTGCGCGCCCCGGATGCCCTTGCCGCCGCGCTGCTGCGAACGGTAGTTGTCGCTGCGCGTGCGCTTGACGTAGCCGCCGCGGGTGATCGTGACGACCATTTCCTCTTCGGGGATCAGGTCCTCGATCGACATGTCGCCGTCGAAGCCCATCAGGACCTTGGTCTTGCGGTCGTCGCCGTGCTTGGCCACGATTTCCGCGAGCTCGGTGCTGATGATCTCGCGCTGCCGCTCTTCCGAGGCCAGGATGGCGTTGTACTCGGCGATCAGCGCCTCGAGTTCGGCGTGACGGTCCTGGATTTTCTGGCGTTCCAGGGCGGCGAGCCGGCGCAGCTGCATGTCCAGGATGGCCCGGGCCTGCAGTTCGTCAATGTCCAGCAGTTCCATCAGCCCGTCGCGTGCGGCTTCGGTGGTGGTGGAGGCGCGGATCAGGGCGATGACCTCGTCGAGGGCATCGAGGGCCTTGAGCAGGGCGCGCAGGATGTGCGCTTCCTCCTCCGCCTTGCGCAGCCGGTACCTGGTGCGCCGGGCGATGACGTCCATCTGGTGCGTGACCCAGTGGCGAATGAACGCGTCGAGGCTCAGCGTGCGCGGCACGCCGTCGACGATCGCCAGCATGTTGGCCGCGAAGTTGTCCTGCAGCTGGGTGTGCTTGTAGAGGTTGTTCAGCACCACCTTGGCGACGGCGTCGCGCTTGAGCACGATCACCAGGCGCTGGCCGGTGCGGCCCGAGGTCTCGTCGCGGAGGTCGGCAATGCCGGAGATCTTGCCGTCCTTGACCAGCTCTGCGATCTTGATCGCCAGGTTGTCCGGGTTGGCCTGGTAGGGCAGCTCGGTGACCACCAGGCAGGTCCTGCCCTGGAGTTCCTCGACGTTGACGACGGCGCGCATCGTGATGGAGCCGCGCCCGGTCCGGTAGGCGTCCTCGATGCCCTTGTGGCCCAGAATCGTGGCGCCGGTCGGGAAGTCGGGTCCCTTGATCCGCTGGATCAGTTCCTCCAGCAGCTCTTCGCGGCTGGCGGTCGGGTTGGCCAGGTACCACTGCACGCCGTCGGCTACCTCGCGGAGGTTGTGCGGCGGGATGTTCGTGGCCATGCCGACGGCGATGCCGGAGGACCCGTTGACCAAAAGGTTCGGGAAACGCGCCGGCAGGATGGTGGGTTCCTGGTTCTTGCCGTCGTAGTTGTCCTGGAAGTCGACGGTTTCCTCGTCGATGTCCCGGACCATCTCCATCGCCAGCGGCGCCATCTTGGTTTCGGTGTACCGCGGGGCCGCGGCGCCGTCGTTGCCCGGGGAACCGAAGTTGCCCTGGCCCAAGGCCAGCGGGTAGCGCATGGTCCAGTCCTGGATCAGGCGGACCAGGGCGTCGTAGATCGCGGTGTCGCCGTGCGGGTGGTACTGGCCCATGACCTCGCCGACGACGCGGGCGCACTTGTTGAAGGAACGGTCCGGGCGGTAGCCGCCGTCGAACATCGCGTAGAGCACGCGGCGGTGGACAGGCTTCAGGCCGTCGCGGACATCCGGCAGCGCGCGGCCCACGATGACGGCCATCGCGTAGTCCAGGTAGGAGCGCTGCATTTCGGTCTGCAGGTCGACCTGCTCGACGCGGTCGCCCAGCACCTCGGCATCCAGAACGGTGCCTTCGAGCACGGAATCCGCGCCGTCGGCGGGAACCTCGGGTGTTTCGTCACTCATAGTCTATATTTTCCGTTTCAGGTATATATCGGCTCGGGGATATAAGCGACAAGCGCTAGATATCGAGGAACCGGACGTCCTTGGCGTTCTGCTGGATGAAGTTCCGTCGCGATTCGACATCCTCGCCCATCAGGACGGAGAAGGTCTGGTCCGCGGCCAGGGCGTCATCCATGGTCACCTGCAGGAGGGTGCGGTGTTCGGGGTCCATGGTGGTGTCCCAGAGTTCCGTGTAGTCCATTTCGCCGAGACCCTTGTAGCGCTGGATGCCGTTGTCCTTGGGGATGCGGCGGCCGGCGGCCTGGCCGGAGACCAGCTTCGCGTCGCGTTCCCGGTCGCTGTAGACGTAGTCGTGCGGGGCGTTGGACCACTTGATCCGGTACAGCGGCGGCTGGGCCAGGTAGACGTAGCCGTTTTCGATCAGCGGACGCATGTACCGGAACAGCAGGGTCATCAGCAGCGTGGTGATGTGCTGGCCGTCGACGTCGGCGTCGGCCATCAGGACGATCTTGTGGTACCGCAACTTGGCCAGGTCGAAGTCCTCTCCGATGCCGGTGCCGAACGCCGTGATCATCGACTGGACCTCGGCGTTGCCCAGGGCCTTGTCCAGCCGGGCCCGCTCGACGTTGAGGATCTTGCCGCGCAGCGGCAGGATGGCCTGCGTCTCGGGGTTGCGGCCGCGCTTGGCCGAACCGCCGGCGGAGTCGCCCTCCACAATGTAGACCTCGCACTTCTGCGGGTCCTTGGAGGAGCAGTCGGAGAGCTTGCCGGGCATGCCGAAGGATTCCAGCGGGCTCTTGCGGCGGGCATTGTCGCGGGCCTTGCGGGCGGCCATGCGGGCCTGCGCGGCGGAGATGGCCTTGCGGATCACATCGCGTGCCGGGCCGGGGTTGCGCTCCAGCCAGTCGCCCAGGCCGTCGGTGACGACGCGCTGGACGAAGCCGCGGACCTCGGAGTTGCCGAGCTTGGTCTTGGTCTGGCCCTCGAACTGGGGCTCGGAGAGCTTGACCGAGATGACCGCGGTCAGGCCTTCGCGGATGTCGTCTCCGGTGAGGTTGTCGTCCTTTTCCTTGATGATGCTTTTCTCCCGCGCATAACGGTTGATCAGCGAGGTCATCGCGGCACGGAAACCTTCTTCGTGCGTTCCGCCTTCGTGGGTGTTGATCGTGTTGGCGTAGGTATGGACGCTTTCGGAGTAGGCATTCGTCCACTGCATCGCCATTTCCAGAGCGATGTGCCGCTCGGTGTCCTCGGTTTCGAAGGCGATGACGTCTTCATGGACGACGTCGACCTTCTTGCCGGAGTTCAGGTGCTTCACATAGTCCAGCAGGCCGTCGTCGTACTGGTAGACGACGGTGTGGAATTCCGCGGGGACTTCGCCCTCGGTTTCGACGGCGTCCAGATCGAGGTCTTCCTCGCCGGACGGCTCGCCGGCCSCCTGCCGCTCGTCCGTCAGGGTGATCCGCAGGCCCTTGTTCAGGAACGCCATCTGCTGGAAGCGGGCCCGGAGGGTCTCGAAATCGAATTCCGTGGTCTCAAAGATGCTGGCGTCCGGGTAGAACGTCTGGGTGGTACCGGTCTCGGTGGTTTCCTCACCCTTGACCAGGCTGCCCTGCGGCTTGCCGCCGTCGGCGAAGGACATCCGCCACACGTGGCCCTGGCGCCGTACCTCGGTGTCGACGCGGCTCGAGAGCGCGTTGACGACCGAAATGCCCACGCCGTGCAGGCCGCCGGACACGGCATAGCCGCCGCCGCCGAACTTGCCGCCGGCGTGCAGGATGGTCATGACCACCTCGACCGTGGGCTTCTGCTCGGTGGGGTGCAGGTCGACCGGGATGCCGCGGCCGTTGTCGACGACCTTCACGCCGCCGTCGGCCTGCAGCACGATCTCGATGTGGGTGCAGTAGCCGGCCAGTGCCTCATCCACCGAGTTGTCCACGACCTCGTAGACCAGGTGGTGCAGGCCGCGGGGACCGGTGGATCCGATGTACATGCCCGGGCGCTTCCGGACAGCCTCCAGGCCCTCAAGGACGGTGATGTCGCTGGCGCCGTACTCGCGGGGTGCCACAGCTTCGGCCGGGGTGTCGGCCGGGGCGCCCTCCGCCGCTGGGTCCGCCGGGAATTCTGTATTGTCGTTAGCCACAGGCGCTTTCGACTCCTCTACGTTCGTTGAAGGCCGGCCGTGGCCGCGTCCGGAGAGGAACGGCTACCGCCAACAGGCACGTCACTGACGGCGCCGGCAGCATCGCCCGAGGAACCGATCTCCGCACAGAAAAACCGCGTCGGAAACGGACTCAGTCGACGTTTCACCGGCGCCCAGTTATCGACTCTGATTCTACCGTGTTACAGTGCGGAATCTTGCATTCTGCGGGGCTAAACGGGAATCAAAATGCCGCTGGGAGGCCGCTGGCCCGCCCTTCACGGCCCCAGCAGTGCCTCGGCTGGGGGTCTATATGCCCACGGGGCGCCCGGGCGCCCTACACGGCGCTTGCGGTTTTTTCAAGAGTTTTGGAAGAAGTGCTTCACACCCCGGGTTGACTGCGCCTACCCGTAGGTGTCACGGGGGCCGCGGCCGTGCACCGTGCGGGCGCCTTTGCGCCAGCTCGGCGCGGCCGGGCCGAGGACCTGGATGCTGGTTACCACGCCCTCGCCGAGTTCGACGCGGAACTTCTCCAGCAGGCTGTGCCTGAGCAACCGAAGCTGCGTGGCCCAGGCGGTTGAGTCGCAGCGTACGTGCAGGGTGGTGTCGGTGAAACTCTCCGGGGTGCAGTGCGCAGAGATCTCCGGGCCCACGAGGGCAGGCCACTGCGCCATCACGGATCCGACCGCCACCGGCGAACTCCAGCCGCGCTCGGCCACCAGGCGTCCGACGACCTTTCCGAGGCCCAGCGGGTCCCTGCCGTTGGTGTGGAACTGGCTGAACCCGCGGCTTCCCGCGGCGCGGGACGGTTTCTGGTCCTTGCCCGGGCGGGGAGGTGCCTTGCGGCGGATTTCTCCGCGGGCCGCCGCCGCGTCGCGCATCCGGTTCAGGGCGGCCTGGGCGGCATCGATGTCGTCGGGGTCGCGGCCGGGCTGCAGGGCGCCGTCGGTGTCCTTATTCATTGCTTGTCCGGATCATCGATTCCTCCCGGAATGACCTTCACCCGCCGTCCGGCCAGTTCCGCCGGAATGTCATCCTCGACGGCGGCGGTCACCAGGACCTGTTCCGCGCCGGAGACTACTGCCGCCAGTTTACGCCGCCGCTGGACATCGAGTTCGGCAAAGACATCGTCCAGGATCAGGATCGGCGCGGACCCGCCGGTGCGTGCATCGTCCAACATCACGTAGTACGAGGCGAGCCGCAGTGACAGGCACATGGACCAGGTTTCGCCGTGGGAGGCGTAGCCCTTGGCCGGCGCCTGGCCGAGGATCAGCTGCAGTTCGTCGCGGTGCGGGCCCACGAGGGAAATTCCGCGTTCCAGTTCCTTGCGCCGCGACGCCGCGAACGCCTGCACGTAGCGGTCGGCCAGCTCCTCGACGCTCAGCTGCCTCAGGTCCTCGGCTCCCGCCGTGGGACCGGCCGAACTTTCGCCGTCGTCGTCGAGCACGGCCTGCAGCGTGGAGCGGTAGACGGCGCCGGCGGCCTTGGACCCGTCCGTGAGCTGCGCGTACGCGCGCTGCAGGTGCGGCTGCAGCCGTTCCACCAGCTCGAGCCGGGCGTGCAGCAGTTCCGCTCCCGCCCGTGCCATGTGCTGGTCCCAGACATCGAGGGTTGCCTCGTGCCCGGCGGTGAACTTGCCGGCACGGCCGGACTTGAGCAGGGCATTGCGCTGCTTGAGCACCCGGTCATAGTCGGCGCGCGTGGCTGCGTGCCGGGGCACCAGGCTGACCAGCAGTTCGTCGAGGAAACGGCGCCGGCTGGACGGATCGCCCTTGACCAGGGCCAGGTCTTCCGGGGCGAAGAGCACCGTCTGGCAAATGCCCAGAATATCCCTGGCCCGGACCGGGTTGCTGCGGTTGATCCGCGCCCGGTTGGCCCGGCCGGCATTGATTTCCAGCTCGAGTACGGTGGCCTGTTCACCACGGACCAGCCTCGCCCGGATCATCGCCCGGTCGGTGCCGAACCGCAGCAGCGGCCCGTCACTGCTGACCCGGTGGGAGCTGAGCGTGGCCAGATAGCCGATCGCTTCCATCAGGTTGGTCTTACCGATCCCGTTGGAACCGACCAGCACCGTCACGCCGGGTTCCAGGCTCAGGTCGACCTGGGCGTAACTGCGGAAATCCGTCAGCGAAAGTTGTTCTAGGTACACGCCGGGTTCAGGATCCCAAGGCTCACTTGGCGGGACGGGTCGCGTGTCCGCCGAACTGGTGGCGCAGGGCGGAAACCATCTTCATGGCCGGCGAGCTGTCCTCCCGGGAAGCAAAGCGGGCGAACAGTGCCGCGGTGATGGCCGGGGCCGGCACCGCATTGGCGATTGCTTCCTCCACCGTCCAGCGCCCTTCGCCGGAATCTTCGACGTAGTCGTCGATGGATTCCAGGCCCGGGTCTTCTTCCAGGGCCTTGACCATCAGGTCCAGCAGCCAGGACCGGACCACCGTTCCCTTTTGCCAGGCGCGGAACGTGCCGGGCAGGTCGGTCACGATGTCCTTGGCTGCGAGGAGTTCATAGCCTTCCGCGTACGCCTGCATCAGGCCGTACTCGATGCCGTTGTGGACCATCTTGGCGTAGTGGCCGGCACCCACGCCGCCGACGTGGACAAAGCTGTCGGCCCGGTCGCCTTCGGGACGCAGGGCGTCGAAGACCGGGAGGGCGCGCTCGATGTCGGCAACGTCGCCGCCGGCCATCAGTCCGTAGCCGTTCTGCAGGCCCCAGACCCCACCGGAGACACCGCAGTCGGCGAAGCGGATGCCCTTTTCGGCCAGCGCGGCAGCGTGCTTCTGGTCCTCGGTGAACCGGGAATTCCCGCCGTCGATCACCAGGTCTCCCGCTTCGAGCTTGGTGCCGAGCTCGGCGATGACCGCGTCGGTGATCTCGCCGGACGGAACCATGACCCACACCAGCCGCGGCGCCGGGAGGGCGGCAACGAGCTCATCGACGCTGGAAACGTCGGTGATCTCCGGGTTGCGGTCGAAGCCGGTGACTTCGATGCCGCCCTTGCGCAGGCGTTCGCGCATGTTGAAACCCATTTTGCCAAGGCCGATTAGTCCGATGTGCACGGAAGAACTCTTTTCTGCGCCGGGTGTGGTTGGTGTTTTGGGGCCCAGAGCGACAACAGCCTGGGCCCACGCCGCCAGGGTTCCCTGGCCGAGCTTGCGAGGCTAGGGAGGCGGGTGGGGCTAGTTGGGCAGGCGGACGGGCATGACCAGGTAACGGTAGTCGTCCTGGTCCTCGCCGTCGGCATCCTGCTGGGCGGTGATCATCGCCGGCTTCGGAGCCGTGGTGAAGGAGAACCGCACGAACTTGGTTTCGATGACGCTCAGGCCCTCGATCAGGTAGTGCGGGTTGAAGGCGACGGTGATCTCCTCGCCGGTCAGCTGGGCCTCGAGTTCTTCGGACGCCTGGGCGTCCTCACCCGTGCCGGCGTCGAGGTGCAGCTGCCCGTCGGTGAAGGCCAGCCGGACGGGGGTGTTGCGCTCGGCCACAAGGGAAACTCGGCGGACGGCCTCGACCAGTTCCTGGGTCTGGACCGTGGCGTGGATCGGCGTGGAGTCGGGGAACAGCGAACGGATCTTCGGGTAGTCGCCGTCGACGAGCAGCGACGTCGTGGTGCGGCCGCCGCTTTCGAAGCCGATCAGGCGGCTGTCGTCATCGGCGAGGGCAAGGTGGATCTCACCGCTGCCGCCGAGGGTCTTGGCCACCTCGTTCAGGGTCTTGGCCTTGACCAGGGCGCTGGTGGAAATGCCGGGCGTTACCGGCTTCCACGGAACTTCGCGCATGGCGAGCCGGTACCGGTCGGTGGCCAGCAGCGTGATGAGGTCGTCTTCGATTTCCATCCGCACCCCGGTGAGGATGGGCAGGGTGTCGTCCTTGCTGGCGGCAATGATCACCTGGGAGACAGCCTGGGCGAAGGAGTCGCCCGGAACTGTGCCGCTGATCGGGGGCAGGGCAGGCAGCGGCGGGTACTCCGCTTCCGGCATCGTGGCCAGGTGGAAGCTGCTTCGACGGCAGCTCAGGGTCACTTTGTTGCCGTCGGTCTCGATGTCTACCGGGGCGGAGGGCAGGCTGCGGCAGATGTCCGCGAGCAGACGGCCGGAGACCAGGATGGTGCCCTCGGTGGTGATATCGGCCGGGATCTCCAGCCGTGCTGAAGTCTCGTAATCAAAGCTGGAAAGGCTGACCGTGCCGGCCTCTGCCTTGAGCAGCAGGCCGGATAGCACGGGGACAGGCGGCCGCGGAGACAACGACCGGGCGGTCCAAGTCACGGCTTCGGCCAGGACGTCCCGCTCGACTCTGAACTTCACGGAAGGGTGCCGCCTTTCATTGCTGCTGACATGAGCTAAAAATCCCAGAACCGACGGCGGTCCCGGAGAGGTTCCGGATCCGCCAAAGGGTAAGTGCGCGCGTCCCGGTGAGCTTGACCGGACGGAACCCCTCGGGAACCGACCGCAAACGAGTGGCCGGGACCGACACACTGCAGACAGCTTAGCCCCAAGACCAAGGTTCTCCCATCCCCGGCTTACACGCTTGTGGTTCAGCCGGGGGTCTCCGGCTGTTGCCGGGATATGTTCGGCGGGCCGGCGGGTGGGTCGTCAGGAAACTGTTGTTTGAGGGAATTTCATTTTCTTGGGATTAGTAGTGTTAATAACTGCTGTGGAAACTGTGGATAACTCGGTCTGGCGGCGCGGTTCCGCGGTTAAGCCCTGTTCATGGACTGTGGGCGGCCCTGGTTTTAAACAGGGTGTGGATGGGGACAAGATTTTCGGCCGTTTTGCCGATCCACAGGCGGCTTAAGGGTTTTAAGCCCATTAACCGCCGTTGTCCCCTTAACTATCCACAGGCTTGTCCACAGGCCCCTGTTAATAAGGTATGAGTGCGCGTTTGCTCAGGGCAGGAACCAGCTCAGGAATTACGCTGCTGCTGCTTGATCCGGTTGGTCAGTTCGGTCACCTGGTTGTAGATCACACGGCGCTCGGCCATCAGCTCGCGGATCTTCCGGTCGGCGTGGATCACCGTGGTGTGGTCACGGCCGCCCAGTTCCTGTCCGATCTTGGGCAGCGACATGTCCGTCAGCTCCCGGCAGAGGTACATCGCGATCTGCCGTGCCGTGACCAGGGTCCGGGTGCGGGACTTGCTGCAGAGCTCCTCCATGCTGAGCTTGAAGTAGTCGGCCGTCTGGGTGAGGATCTGCGCCGAGGTGATTTCCTGGGCGCCGTCGTCGGTAATCAGGTCCTTGAGGACCATTTCCGCCAAGGCCACATCGACCGGCTGGCGGTTCAGGCTCGCGAACGCGGTGACACGGATCAGGGCGCCTTCCAGTTCGCGAATGTTGCTTGAGATCTTGGAGGCGATGTATTCCAGGGCATCGTCCGGGGCGGAGAGACCTTCACTGAGCGCCTTCTTGCGCAGGATCGCGATGCGCGTTTCCAGCTCCGGCGGCTGGATGTCGGTCAGCAGGCCCCATTCGAATCGGGATTTCATGCGGTCCTCGAAGCCGGCCAGCAGCTTGGGTGGCTGGTCGGAGGTGATGACGACCTGCTTGTTGTTGTTGTGCAGGGCATTGAAGGTGTGGAAGAACTCCTCCAGGGTCCGGTCCTTGCCGGCGAGGAACTGGATGTCGTCGATCAGCAGCACGTCGACGTTGCGGTAGGTCGTCTTGAAACTCGTGCCTTCGTCATCCCGGATGGAGTTGATGAAGTCGTTGGTGAATTCCTCGGAGTTGACGTACCGGACGCGGATCCCGCTGTAGAGCCGCCGTGCGTAGTGGCCGATCGCGTGGAGCAGGTGGGTCTTGCCCAGCCCCGAGTCACCGTAGATGAACAGCGGGTTGTATGCCTTGGCGGGGGCTTCGGCGACGGCGACGGCGGCCGCGTGCGCAAAGCGGTTGGAGGAGCCGATCACGAAGGTGTCGAAAACGTACTTCGGGTTGAGCCGGCCGAATTCGTGGGAGGTGCTGGGGAGCATGGGCTGCGGCTTGAGCTCGACGGCGGCGTCGGGTGCCAGGCTGAGCTCGACGGCGGGTTCCGGCTCAACATGGAGCGGGACCAGATCGGTGTCGACGTCGATCGCGCAGCGGATCTCGTCGGAGAAGACATCCCGGAGGGCGTCGTCGAGGGCTTCCTTGACCTGCGTCTGCAGCACCTCACGGGTGAGCTCGTTGGGAACGGCCACCAGCAGGGTCGAACCGATGAGCCCCTGCGCCTGGGCGAGGATCACAAAGCCGCGCTGCCGCGGGGAGACCCGGTGGTCATTCTCAAGAAGGCTGACCACCCGGCGCCAGGAACTTCCGACGGTGTTGGCGTGGTTGGCTTCGTCTACCGTCATCAATCAGTTCCTCAAACATTGCTTGCCTGCGTTACGTGCAGCCGCAGGCCCCGGACCGGACTTCCGGTCCCGGCGTAATCCACAGGGTTGTGCACAGTCCGTGGATAATCGGCTACTGGGACACTCTAGGGGATGAAATGCCCAGAAGATAGCTGGGATCAGCCCTGTGGATAATTACACCGTTGTGGTTCCCGATCGGCGGGCGTGACCCAGTTCATCCACAGGCCCCGGCGGCGGTTAACCACAGCTGGGGACAGCGGCCGGAGGGGCTTCCGGTTTGACTCGAGGGCCGTTTTTCCCCTAACGTTGTGAAGTCCTTTGTGTCCGCTTTTCGCCTCATTTGAATCCCTCCCCGACGCCTGCGTCTTGCGAGTTGAGGGTGGCGGCACATACAAAACTTAGCGTCGGCCAGTTCTTCCCCTTTTTGATCGGGTGGACGCACCTTTGATCCACTGGAGTAACTAACGTGAGCAAGCGGACTTTTCAGCCGAATAACCGCCGTCGAGCCAAGAAGCACGGCTTCCGCCTTCGTATGCGTACCCGTGCCGGCCGCGCCATCCTGGCAGCCCGCCGTGGCAAGGGCCGCACCGAGCTGTCGGCTTAAATAACTGACTCGTCGGTCAGTATCCTGATGCGAGTTGAACGGTGCTAGCCACCCGGAACCGTCTGAGGACTTCAACCGATTTTTCAACAACTGTACGTTCCGGCGTCCGCAATGGACGCCGGAACTTAGTGTTATATACGGCAGCTCTGGCTGCCGACGAACCAAGCCGGATCGGTTTCATCGTTTCCAAGAGTGTTGGGAACGCTGTTGTCAGGAACCTCGTTAAGAGGAGACTAAGAGAAGCCGGCTTCAAGGCGCTGCAAAAGTACCCTTACGGGTTCGCTATCGTGGTGCGGGCTCTGCCCGCCTCGGCAGCGGCCGGCTGGACCGGACTCTGCAGCGACTTCGATGCCGCTTTGGAGACAACCATGAAACGGCTGGGCGGCCGCCTTCCGCAGGCCGCTTCGAAAGTTTCTGACGCGACATCACAGGAAGGGACCCCGCGTGCATAACCACACTGCCGCCGTCGTCCCTGCTCCAGGCCAGCGCCTCAAGGCGGCCGCCCGCTGGGTCGGCCGGGCCGTCTGGAACCTGCCGCGGAACCTTCTCATCCTCTTGCTGATGGCCTACCGCAAGCTGGTCTCCCCGCTGTACGGGCAGGTGTGCCGGTTCTTCCCCAGCTGCTCCGCCTATGCACTGGAGGCGGTCACCGTCCACGGCGCCGTCAAGGGCAGCTGGCTCGCGGCGCGGCGCCTCGGCCGCTGCCACCCATGGAATTCCGGCGGTGTGGACCATGTCCCCGCCGGGCACCGGGAGTGGCCGGAGGGCCACACCCCCAGAATTGTTGTGCTGAACAACCCGGACAAGTACCTGGCTGCTCAGTCTGATGGAGAAGGCCGCACGGCGGCCTGACGAATAGGGATATCGTATGGACTTCTTTGAAACAATCATGTTTCCGTTCAAGTGGCTGGTTTCCGTCATCATGGTGGGCTTCCACGATGGACTGAGCGCGATCGGCCTCCCGGCAGCCAACGGCTGGACCTGGACGCTGTCCATCATCGGGCTGGTCCTGGTCATCCGTGCCGCCCTGATCCCTGTGTTCGTCAAGCAGATCAAAGCCCAGCGCGGCATGCAGCTGCTGCAGCCGGACCTGAAGAAGCTTCAGGACAAGTACAAAGGCAAAACGGACCAGCTGTCCCGCCAGGCCATGGCACAGGAACAGATGGCCATGTACAAGAAGCACGGCACCAACCCGTTCTCGGCCTGCCTGCCGATGCTGATCCAGATGCCGTTCTTCTTCGCGCTCTTCCAGGTGCTCTCGGGCATTTCCGCGGCCAAGGACAAGGGTGCCGGCATCGGGGCCATGAGCCATGAACAGGTTGTCGAGTTCGACGCTTCGAGCATTTTCGGTGCCCCGCTCTCCGCCGCACTGCTGCATGGCGGCGCCGGCAATGTCGCCGTCGTGGTGCTCTCGATCGTCATGATCCTCGCCATGACCGCCTCGCAGTTCATCACCCAGAAGCAGATCATGGCGAAGAACATGTCCGAAGAGGCCATGGCCAGCCCGTTCATGAAGCAGCAGAAGATGATGCTCTACATCCTGCCGCTCGTCTTCGGCGTCGGCGGCATCAACTTCCCCATCGGTGTCCTCATTTACTGGACCACCACGAACCTCTGGACCATGGGGCAGCAGTTCTTCGTGATCCGCCGCATGCCGACCCCCGGCTCTCCCGCCGCCAAGGCACTGGCAGAACGCCGTGCCGCCAAGGGCCTGCCCAGCCTGCCCCTGATGGGTGCCAAGAAGGCCGACGCCGAGGCTGAAGCGGAGGCCGCTGCGGCTGCCGTCGCGGCAAAGACCCAGCGCGTCCAGCCCCAGCGTAAGAACAGGAAGAGGAAGTAATGTCTGCCGAGAGCACCGAACACGCTATTTCCGTCGAATCCGCGTCCGCCGACGAGGTCCGGACGGACGACGTCGCGGAGGCCGCAGCTGCTGCAGACGCCGAGCCCGGCACGGCTTCGGGCAAGGGATCGCAGGCCAGCCGCCTGGAGGAGGAGGGCGACGTCGCCGCCGACTACCTTGAGGAGCTGCTGGACATCGCCGATATCGACGGCGACATCGATATTGAGGTTCGCAACGGCCGCACGTACATCTCGATCGTCGCCGAGGATGAATCCCCGGGGCTGGAGAGCCTGGTCGGCCGGGACGGCGAAGTCCTTGAAGCCTTGCAGGAACTCACCCGGCTCGCCGTGCTCTCCGCAACGGAGAACCGTTCGCGCCTGGTCCTCGACATCAACGGATACCGGGCGGACCGCGCCGGTGACCTGCAGCAGATCGCCGAGGACGCCATCGCTTCCGTCAAGGAAACCGGCAAGAGCGTAGCGCTGGCTCCGATGAGCGCTTACGAGCGCAAGATTGTCCACGACGCCGTGGCCGACCTGGGCTTTGCCAGCGAATCCGAAGGCGAAGGCGCCGATCGGCACATCGTTGTCTCAGCAAACTGAATCCCGGACAGCATTGATGGTTGAGATGACCGCGGCCGAACGCAGGGCCGCAGAATCCATTTTTGGTGACCGGCTGGACCTGGCGCAGCGCTACGTCGAGCACCTGGCAACCTCCGGAACGGAACGCGGACTAATTGGCCCGCGTGAAGTGCCCCGGCTCTGGAGCCGCCATGTGCTCAACTGTGCCGTCATCGAACGCGAGATCGCCCCGGGCAGCCACGTCGCCGACGTCGGAAGCGGGGCGGGGCTCCCCGGCCTCTGCCTGGCGATTGCGCGTCCGGATCTTGAACTGACGCTGATCGAACCGCTCGAGCGCCGGGTGATCTGGCTGCAGGAAGTGGTTGACGATCTGGGCCTTGAGAACGTGACGGTGATGCGGACCCGGGCAGAACTGGCCGTGGGACAGGTGGACGCCGACGTCGTGACCGCCCGGGCTGTCTCGGCACTGTCCAACCTCGCGGGGCTGACCATTCCCCTGCTGGGCGGAAGCGGCGAAGTCGTGGCGATCAAGGGTCGGAGCGCCGGCGAAGAGATCGAAAAGGCGGCAAAGGTGATCCGCAAGCTCGGCGGCGTGGAAACCTCCGTCGTGGTGGTCGGTGAAGACCTCCTCGAGGAGCCCACCACCGTGGTCCGCATTGTGGTGAACAAGCCCCGAAAGATTGCGTAGCACCAGAGAGGTGCCGACGGACTCGGAGGGGAAGCGGTTAGGCTAGTAAGCGGCAGCAAAAGCCGGATGAGAGTGAGAGTGTCAAGTGAGCAGTAGCGAAGCCTCCACACAGCGGATACCCCCGTTTGTGTCCCTGGGGTCGGCGCGGGCTATGTCTGCGACGCCGGTTGCTCACGGCATCTCGTCCAAGCAATCGGTATCGGTTGCAGAGGTGAGCAATGTTTCACGTGAAACGTCCCTGCCCTCGGTGAGTAACGTCCTCGACTCCATTGACGATTCCAGCCCGATCGCCCGGGAACTTGCGCACGAAAATAAGCGCCGGGAACGGTTGCTCGGCCGGCAGCTGCCAAAGCCGGAGAAAACCCGCATCTTCACCGTCTCCAACCAAAAGGGCGGCGTGGGTAAGACCACGACTACCGTCAACATTGCCGCCGCCTTGGCCGCAGCCGGACTCAACGTTCTCGTGATCGACATCGATCCCCAGGGCAATGCTTCCACCGCGCTCGGCATCGAGCACCACGCCGACGTCGACAGTATCTATGACGTCCTGATCAACGACGTGCCGCTTCAGGATGTCGTGGCGCCCTGCCCGGACATCGCGAAACTCATCTGCGCCCCGGCCACGATTCACCTTGCGGGCGCCGAAATTGAGCTTGTCAGCCTCGTTGCCCGCGAGCAGCGCCTGCGACGTGCCATCGACGTGTACGCCAAAGAGCGGGCCAAGAACGGCGAGGAGCGGCTCGACTACATCTTCATCGACTGCCCGCCCAGCCTGGGGCTTCTGACGGTTAACGCCTTCTGCGCGGCCAGCGAAGTCCTGATTCCGATCCAGTGCGAGTACTACGCTCTCGAGGGTCTAAGCCAGCTGCTGAAGAACATTGAGATGATTCAGAAGCACCTCAATGCCGATCTCGTGGTGTCGACCATCCTGCTGACGATGTATGACGGACGCACCAACCTGGCAGCGCAGGTGGCGGCCGAGGTACGGGAACATTTCCCGGAGCAGGTTCTGGGCGCGGTGGTTCCGCGCTCGGTCCGCATTTCGGAGGCACCCAGCTACCAGCAGACCGTCATGACCTACGACCCTTCCTCCAGCGGCGCCCTATCCTATTTGGAAGCCGCAGCGGAAATCGCTGAACGTTAGACTCTTCTCGTCAATTGCACTAGCCAGAGCCGGAGTATGCCGGGCTCTTCCACTGGAGGGATTTATCCATGAGCGATAAGCGACGCGGCCTCGGCCGTGGACTTGGCGCGCTGATTCCAAGTTCCGCCTCGGCCAACGCCTCCGGGAACGGCGCTGCTCCGTCCCGTCCCGTGGATCTGTTCTTCCCTGAGGCCAGGAAGCGGGCTGCGGATACCTCGACCGACGAGGCTGCCAGCACACCGGAGGAGACGACGACGTCCCCTGCCGCTACGCCGGCTGCTAAGGCCGCCGCAGATGCCGCACCAGAGGCCTCACCGGCCGCAGCGGACGCGGTGCAGAAGGCGAAGCCCGCCCGGAAGTCGCCAGCCGCCGTTGCTAAGGAACCGACTCGAGCTGCTGGCTCCGCCCCTGCTCCCGCTGCAAAGAAGAACTCGCGCAAGGATGCCACCGAGGCGGAAGCCAGCAAGCCGGCCGCCCCGGAGGCCGCCAGCGTGCCTGCGGAAGCTCCGGAGCAGGAGCTGACCCCCGCTCGGGATGACGTGGAGCTCGTGGAAGTGCCCGGCGTCCGCTTTGCTGAGATCCCGGTTACCGACATCCACCCCAACCGCAAACAGCCCCGTTCTGTCTTCGATGAGGACGACATGGCGGAGCTGGTACACTCTGTTCGGGAAATCGGCGTCCTCCAGCCAATTGTGGTCCGTACTTCAACCGAAGCCGGTGGAGAACCCTACGAGCTCGTCATGGGTGAGCGTCGCTGGCGTGCCGTACAGGCTGCAGGGCTTGAGACGATCCCCGCCATCGTCCGGGACACCACCGATGATGACCTTCTCCGCGATGCGCTGCTGGAGAACCTCCACCGCAGCCAGCTGAACCCGCTTGAAGAGGCGGCCGCCTACCAGCAGTTGCTGGAGGACTTTGGGACGACCCACGAGCAGCTCGCCGACCGGATCGGCCGTTCCCGCCCGCAGGTTTCCAACACGCTCCGCCTTCTCAAGCTGCCGCCGCTAGTTCAGCGCCGTGTTGGGGCAGGCGTGATTTCCGCCGGCCATGCCCGTGCCCTGCTGGCCCTCCCTGACGCCGCTGCGATGGAGCGCCTTGCGCAGAAGATCGTGGCCGAAGGCATGTCGGTACGCGCCACCGAGGAAGCCGTGACGCTGTACCAGGAGCCGTCCACGCCGACGAAGAACAACATCCCGCGGCCAGGGGCACGGCACGAACGGCTGGATTACCTGGCCTCCTCACTGTCGGACCGCCTGGATACGAACGTAAAGATTTCGCTCGGGGCCCGAAAGGGACGCGTAAGCATTGAATTTGCCAGCGTTGAGGATCTGAACCGCATCATGGAGGTCCTCAGCCCCGGGAGCCCAAACTAGGCAGTCCCGCGTTGTAGAGCCAGGAATGTTCGCAGGGCCCGTTTCACGTTAGTTTCACGTGAAACGGGCCCTGCCTTTGTTCCCGTTTCCGTGGCTGCTTGTGTGGGACCTGAGGCTCCTCAGCTGGCACCGAGGGTGCCCAATTTCGGTGCGCAGGCGAGGATTGACGGTGCTTACCTCCCTCTCGGGCGTCCAAGTGCTGGTCGTGAGGCGCCGTGGGCGGCCTAGCGTCCCACCGATGTACCCGCCAGCCCCTGGGCGGCCTGACGCGCTCAGATGGCCGCCGACGCTCCAGCGGGTCCCACGGCTGCCTCAGGGTGCTCGGATGCGCCAAGGGGCGCCAGGGACGCCTCAGGCGGACGCACTCGCGTTAGGAGGTGCCACGGATGCCCCGCGCGTTCATTGTGGCGCGTTGGACGGGCTAGGAGTGATGCAGCCGCCTCAGGTATGTCCCCGCGATTCCCCGACGTCCCGCGGGACGACGCCGCTACTGTTTTTCCGCACGCCGCGAAGCTCCCGACCTCCAACGCTCGATAGTGAAGCTGGCTGCGTGGCAACCGGGGGCTGAAGACCGCCTTGTGCGATATGGTGCCGCATCTGATCCCCTGCACTCCGGCGCTGAACTCGGAAACGGGGTATGTCTTGGAAACGGGGTATGTCTTGCCCTGCGTCCTCCCTTTCGGTTGTCACGCGTGCAGGGCGCTGCCAGATGCACCCACTGGAGATTCGTACACCTGGTGCCATGCCCTGGTCGTCGCAACCGTGTAGCCCTCACAAATATTCGGCCTGTTCGCTCCTCGGCTGCTGTAGGAAGGACTACCGTGAAGACGGAGCAATTTGCTCCTCCCAGCCTTACGCCCATGAGCCTAGGAGGTCCGCGCGATAAGAAAGGGTGACCCGGCGTGGGACCACTTAAGAGGCCGGCGCCGGCATTGGATCTGCTCTGTTTCACGTGAAACATAACGTCGCGTTCCGCGTCAGTGGATTGGGTAGGCAGCCGGGTATGTCGTGATGGATACTGATAGTTGTATCCTAATTACGTGGAGCCAGGCGAGGGTCGGCTGCCGCTGTGGCGTACTACGTCTTTGGCTGGCTACGAACTACGCGTGGATTTCAGAATTCGAGGCTGTACCGGCTCCCTTGTGCCCCTTCATTCGGCGGGAATTTGTCCGGAGGGCGCCGTCTCGGCGATGGTCGAAGTCCCGTCATCTCCCCAAGCTTGGATTGGGGGGTGCGCGATTGCCGTAGTCTCCACTGGGCGCAACCCTCGTCGAACCGAATCATGAGGGCGGCGCCCCGACGAAGTTCCTCTGGTGTTCATCGACTCGGACTCGTCCATAAGGTAGTGGTAGCTACTTGGGGCAGGAGTCCGGTGCACCTGTTCTCTACGCCGTTCCCTCTGGGCTGGGTCCACTGGCGCCTGCTGTTCGGTGCCCCGTGTTTCACGTGAAACTCTTTCCCCGCGGTGCTGGAACTGCCCGCTCACCGTGCCGGTGTGAAGGGTCCAAAGTCACGAGGGTCGGGCGGTCCACAGGAACATTCGGGCGGAGGTCGGCGCGTGGCGCCAAGCGCGGTCTGGCCGCTTCAGAGCGAGGTATCGGGTCTATTGTCGTCCTGGCGGACGACCATGGAGGCCGGCGGTCCCCCGCACCGTTAACGCGGCTACCCACGGGTCGACGGTGCACCTCGCGTCGCATGTTCACGCCCCCGAACTTCGTGGTCTTCCCTTTGAGGAAGCCCGTGAGCAGTATTTATTCTTCTCCAGGCCCACGGCGAGCATCGCGGACGGGCCTCACGATGACTGTTCCCCAGCCACCCTGACTACGAGTGGCTCGCGGCAGGAACCGGTGAATGCTGTGAAGCACCGGACCTCGCCGGCGGCCCGTTCTGCCCGCGGGTCCCCCCGGAGCGTCATGGGCGACCAGGATAGGGAGACGTCATCGGCAGAGAGGCAGTGCTGGGTCTGGCGGTCCGCGCTCGTCGCAGTCGCTCGCATTTCGTCGCTGCCTGAACCTGGGGCCTGCGTTTAGGGACGATTGACTGTGGTGCTCGCACGATGTTCTTAGGGGCTTCTTCAAACCGCCTTGGGACGTTCCGTGCCGGTGCCATCATCCCCGGCGGGCTCCTGAGGATAGCCCAGCCGGACGGCCGTGGCGGGCCCCACGCCCAGTGAGGAGCCGTGGATATCGCTGTGGATAACTTTGTGGATTAGAAGTCTGTCAGTGTCCACTGCTCGAGGGGTGGGGCGGAAGAACCCGGTACCTGCACCCTGGTCGAACCCGAGATGCAATACGCCGTATTCCTGACGGACGCCGCCGTTTCACGTGAAACATAGATCGACCCCATGGATCGAAACGAAATTGCGCCGTTAAGGCTGGAAAAACCGTCTCTCTGGGTTACTGAAGCGGGTTTGGTGTTTGTCATTTTGGTTGAGGCACTCTGTGCGGCCTGGGACGCCCGTGGGTTCCCTGGGGCCGCCTGACTGCGGAGGGGCGGCGGGGGTGCCGCTGGCAGTCGGGTTGACGCCCCAGGGGCTGTGGATAGCGCTGTGCGTAATGTCTCAGCTACCTGTGGATAACGATGTGAATAACCTTCGGAGAGAGTGCTCGCAGATCCGTCATTTTCAAGCTGCCGAACAGCACGTAATGCCTAGTGGCGTGGCTGTTCGTAACGACGAACAACCGACATCTGGGAGGACCTTCCTGCTTCGGTTACGGGTCATCTTTAGGGCGGCGTACCGGTCGGACGCCAAAGTGTTTTCGACACATCGGTGTGTGACGCGGCAGGCAAGGTAACTGTCGATTCGCCTGGAAGGGAGAGCGGCCGACCGCAATCTAGGGCCGACGCAGGAGGGTCATGCACCGACCGGCTCTGGGGCTTGGCGTGGACGACGCGGCTTCTTGCCGGGCGCGACCCGCCCGATGGAAGGGGTGGCGGATGACATCCGGTGTCTATGGCCAGGGCTGTTAGCAGGTGCGCGCGGCACCGGCCAGGGCGGCTACGCCCCTGTCACCTAGCGGGCGTGCGCGGCAGTGCACCGCGTCCGTGCGGGTGAGCTGGCAGGCATTCTGTTTGGCCCTCTCGTCTGCCGGCGTGACGCCCTCCCCATATTCGCCCAGCGCTCCGATGGCCGCCCGGAACAGGCAACAAGGTTCTCTGCTCCCCCGCCAAGCAGCAGGCACGGCCACGAGCCCACGGCAAGCGGCCGGCTTCTGGCGTCCGTGGCCAGCTCCGGTGCCGTGGGCGGGTGTGGTGACCAGGGAGTGCGGAGCGCCGCCGGTCCGACCGCACCTCTGTTCCTCTCTGTATGCCCCGAGCGACCCGCAGGTAGCTGGGCTGGGGCCGTGGAACGACTCGACCCTGGTGCGCTAGGTCTAGAGGCAGAGTGCACCTTTGCCGCATAGTCATGGGAGCCACCCAGCGGAATCCACTCGACGTCCGGTGTGCCCGGTGCAGCTACACCGTGTTGGCGCTTCGGCGGCCCCTCACTGCTGGTATCCAAACCCCAACGCCTGCGCTTACCGATCGTTGCGTGCATCCCCGCACCCGCCAAGTAGGGACCTACCTGTGCTGCGCAGGGGGCTGTGGATTCCATGGAGGTGACTGAAAGGGCCGTGGTTGGCTTCGGGACGCTCGACGCTTTGAGCATTGGACTGTGCCCAAGACACCGCGAGGTGCCGATTTCCTGGTGACAAATATGCTTAGGTCTCGGGTCAGTAGATCCCGGAGCCCCTACGGTTAGATACGCGGCGATCCCATGCCCGAGGAATCGGTTACGTCAGCTCGAGTTCACACACGTACTGTGGGTCTGCGGACGAGCTTATCGGTGCGGCGGGCCTTCTCTTCTCGTGCGGCGATCATAGGCCGGCGGGGCGCGAGGAGGAGCCGCCGAGCTAAAGATTGGGTCCTGGGGCTGTCCTGAGCCCCCTACCCGTTGCTTTGTACGATCTTTCTTCGTGTGGTTTTCCTCTGAGCCGGAGCTTAGCACCGCCGTCGATCGTGATGTTTCACGTGAAACGGTGCGATGGACTCTTGACTGCTGGCATCTTGGTGACGCTTCAGCCATGCGACGCCACGGTACCAGAGAAGGAGCCCCAGCCGAGTTTCTTGCTGGCTGATCTGGGTTTGCGTGGTTAGACAAGAAGTCCAGGGAGCGTTAGGCAAGACGGATTTGGCGTTCCTGAGAACGCTTACAACACGAAGCAGCTGAAAATTGATTGACCCTTGGTGGTCTCAAGCGATCTCGGTATGTGACAGGTGACAATTCCTTCGTCCCGAAGGGCATCAGAATGGTTCATCTCCGCGGTCACGGAGCCGCAGAGATGCATTGAAAGCCACTCTCGGCCGGTGCACCCGAAGGTTTCACGTGAAACGTCGACCGCTTTGTGAAAGGAAAAAGGAACGAATTATGCCTGCACACCGCGCTAGGTGAGACATCGTAGTTCCAGGGTCGTTGTAGCGGTCCTTCATTCCGTCATTGCTGTCAGGTAGTAGTTCCTTGTCGAGGAGTCGCAATTCGAGGGCTGTCAGGAGTGGCTCTTCGTGAAGTGGTGTTGTTGAGAGGGCTCGAACTTCCTGTCTCGCTGCGTGGCTCCAGCCGCACGGAAGTTTCGTTAAACGGATCATCCCTGCTTGTTGGCCAGTGGGGGCCATGTTTCACGTGAAACGCCGCGGAGAAGCCGTTGGTTTGCGTGATGCGGGCCTGTTGGCTCGACCACGAGTTGCACGGGAGCCGTCCTAAGAACCGATATTCACGTTAACGAGACGGGCTCAGGGGAACCACCTGCGTTGTGGCATCGAAGTGGGCTTCAGCCGGCGGCTGGGCGTCTGACCTAGCACCGGTCCGTGTGCTTCAACCACCGTGCACGACGTGGGAGCGACGGACGCACTACTTCGAGCGCGCCGGGCTCGGGGAACGTAGTGACGCTCCGATCTGGGCTGACTGGAGCCGTTATGGAAGTTTCACGTGAAACATCTTCGAACCGGCGACCGAGAACCGGGACAGAGACGCCGGGGAGGGCCGCCGCACGAACGATACGGGCGAGCATTTGCACCTCAGGAGCCGCTTGCCCGGGGCCCTCCCCCATCCGTCGGCTCTGCAGGCGCCGGCCGCGAAGTAACAGGGACGCGCCCAGTGTGCTGGTCGACCTAACGGCCGAAGATGAGGCGGTGGTCTCACCACGGCCAGCTGGTACAGCACCCAGAACTCTCCAGCCAGCGAGAGAGTTCATTGCAGCGAAATCTCACCGTTATGGCAGCGCAATACAGTTGCGTTAGAGAGTTTTGTCCGTCGATGTATGACGTCCGGGTGTTCTAGCCGCAGAAAAAACGGCCCCCCGCGCGTAGCGGGAGGCCGTTTTGGGTAGTGCTGCGCCGTGAGGGCGCCGAGCTGGGAACTTAGGACAGGACGTCCGCGAATTCCTTCTCGAAGTACTGCTTCGGGCGGGCGCCGATGACGGTGCTCTTCACCTCGCCGCCCTGGAACAGGTACACGGCCGGGATGGAGGTGATGCCGTACTCCGCGGCAATGCCGGGGTTATCATCGACGTTCACCTTGACCACGTCGACCTTCTCCCCGTATTCCACCGAGATCTCGTCGAGGATCGGGCCGAGCTTGCGGCACGGGCCGCACCATTCCGCCCAGAAATCCACGATAACGGGCTTGTCCGCGCCCAG
Organism: Arthrobacter sp. Soil763; assembly: GCF_001428365.1. GTDB lineage: Bacteria > Actinomycetota > Actinomycetes > Actinomycetales > Micrococcaceae > Arthrobacter. Next base: position 564,185 of record NZ_LMSH01000001.1, read on the forward strand.
CACGTCGGTGCTGAAGCTGGCGTCAGTTACGTCTTTTGCGTTGCTCATAACCTTGTCTCTCCCTTGGGTTGCTTGCCGCGCGCAGTTTAGGCGTGGAGGTCTGCTAGGTAGTGTTCGACGTCGAGGGCGGCTACGCAGCCGGAGCCCGAGGCGGTGATCGCCTGGCGGTACGTCGGGTCGATCACGTCGCCGGCAGCGAACACACCGGGGACGCTGGTCTTGGAGCTGCGGCCCTGGACAGCGATGGTGCCTTCCGGTGAAAGCTCCAGCTTGCCCTTGACCAGGTCGGTGCGGGGATCGTTGCCGATGGCGACGAAAACGCCGGTCACAGCCAGTTCGGTTTCCGTGCCGTCCACCAGGTTCTTCAACCGGAGTCCGGTGACTTTGTCGCCGCCGAGAACGTCTTCGACCGCACTGTTCCAGACGAAATTGATCTTCTCGTGCGCCAGCGCGCGGTCTGCCATGATCTTCGAGGCGCGGAGGCTGTCACGGCGGTGGACGACGGTCACTGACTTCGCGAACTTGGTCAGGAACAGTGCCTCTTCCATGGCCGAGTCACCGCCGCCGATCACGGCGATGTCCTGATCCTTGAAGAAGAAACCATCGCAGGTTGCGCACCAGCTGACACCGTGGCCGGACAAGCGCTTTTCATTGGCCAGGCCGAGCTCGCGGTAAGCGGAGCCGGTGGACAGAATGATCGACCGGGCTTGGAATTTCTCCCCCGTCGCAATGGTCACGGTCTTGATCTCGCCGTCGAGGTCCAGTTCGGTGACATCCTCGAACTGGATTTCGGTGCCGAAGCGGGCAGCCTGCTTCTCGAAGTTCTCCATCAGGTCCGGACCCATGATGCCTTCGGGGAACCCCGGGTAGTTCTCGACGTCGGTGGTGTTCATCAGTTCGCCACCGGCGGTAACGGATCCGGCGAGGAGCAACGGCTTGAGGTTGGCGCGGGCCGTGTACACCGCAGCGGTGTAGCCTGCCGGACCTGAGCCGACGATGATGACATCACGTACTTCTGACGCGGTGTTTTCTGCGTTGCTCACTGAACGGTGAACCTCTTCCTTTGTCGATGCGCCTGCCAGGGTGGCCGGCCACATGGCACAACTATTGCGGGCCCCTGAATATTCCAGCCGCCTGAGCGGACCGATGCAGGCCCCTCCCTCAGATTACCTGCCCCCGGTAGACCCCCAGGCAATGTTGCCGGGGCGGAAACCCCTACTGAACCTTGATCTCCGCGAGCCGCAGGCCGTAACCGTAGCGCGTCTTGGGAGCCGCCAGCTTGGGCAGGCTCTTGATGGACACAATCACGTACTGGGCAGTCACAGGCTCCTGCAGCGGCATGGTGAGGTCCGGCGAGGTGAAGCTGTTGCTGCCCACCTGCTTCGCGCCGTCCAGGCTTGGCCGGTCGTTGGTGAAGACGCTGATGCTGCCGCCGGATGCGCCAAGCTGGCTCAGGGTCACGGATGAGACCTGGGTCGGGGACTTGAGCTTGACGACCAGCGGGACGCCGTCGGGGGCGAAGCCGCCCCAACCCTCGGTGGCGAACTCCATGTCGGACCAGTAGCTCGCAGCGTTTCCGTCGAAGGTCTTGACCAGGTCGCCGTCGTAGGTGGCAGCGAAATCGAAGTTGCCCTGACGGGTGACCGATTCGATGGCCGGCGGGGCAGCCGCGGGTGCCGAGCTCTTGCTTTCCGACGGGGTCGCCGACTGTGCAGGAGTGCTGGCCGACGGCGTGGGCTTGGTAGCCTGCGGACTTCCGCTCTTGAACAGACCGCCGAGGTTGGTCACCGCGAGTACCAGGCCGACCACAAGGACGGCGGCCAGCAGCGCGCCGACCAGCCACCTCATGGAACCCTTGCCGCGACGCTCGGGTCCATCGTCGGAACCGCTGCCGTCGTCGCCGTCGTAGTCGTAGTCGTAGTCGTCATCGGCCGCGCTCTTCTTCGCGAACGCCGGGAAACTCCGCGCTTCCCGGTCCGCGCTCGCACCGGCAAAGGCCCCCGCGCCGGCTCCCGCGGCGGTCCGCTGGTCGGCCTCGGCGTAATCGGTATCCTCCCAGCGGGAGACCTTGGGCGTCCCGGTGGTGGGAGCCTTTGCCGGGGCCTGGACCGGCTGCGCGGCGGTGGGCTGGGCAACCGGACGCTGCGGCGCGGCTTCCTGCGGTGCGGTCTTCGGTTCGCGGGCAGCGGCGGCGGCTGCGACGCCTGCGGCGCCGGCTCCTGCTGCGGCCGCGGCACCCCGGCCGTTTGTTGCTGGAGCCTCCGACGGCGGCGCCGGCATCCGCTGCGCGGGCGCCGCGGGGGTGTGCCCGGCCTGCCGCTGCTGCTCTCCGTAGGAGATGTATCCGGCGTCGACTTCCTCGTCGTCGTAGAGGCCGTCGTACGTCTCGGGCTCGGTGGAACGCGGCTGGCCGAAAATTTCGCTGCCCAGGGTGTCGGTAAAGAACGGCTCGACGTAGGGCGGGTTGGAGCTGACCACCAGGTCCAGCAGGTCCGCGGCCGACGTGTGGTTGGTGATCAGGTACGTTGCGGCGTCGCTGACGCCCAGGTCCAGGATCTGGACATTGCCGGGCCGCTCGCCGGTGGCGACCTCTCGCGCGCTCTGGGCAACCTGGTCCGCGTTGCCCGGCCCGGCCACGAGGATGCTGACCGGCCGGTTCAGTACCTGGTCCACACCGTCCAGCACCAGATCCTGGTCATGCGAGGTCAGTACCGTGGCCGTTACTTTGTAGCGGCCGCCAAGTACTGATCCGACATCGATCGGGTTGGACACGGGTTCCTCCTAGGCTGTCTGGGAACTGCCGGCCTGGCGACTTCGCCAGTCACCGCAGGCCCCCGGTAAAGCCGGTTGACCCCTGGTCTGCAACTCCCCTTCTTAGTCTTCGATCCTAGCCGATGCGCGCTGCGCGCCGCGGGAGCCCGGCGCGTGGGACGGCAGGGACCTTACTTTTTCCGCCGCCGGTCGAACGGGAAGTGCGGGTTGTGGCCAGGCTGGCCCTGGTAGGTCCGCCGTCCCGGCAGCGGGATTTCGGCGCGGCCCGCACCGCCCTGGGCGGTGCCGGGCAGCTCTTCCTCGGGCAGGTAATTGCCGCCGGTGGCCCAGCCGGGAGTGTCTCCCCGGCCCACGTCGGGTCCGGCCCGGAAGGAGGCTGCATCGAATTCGCCGGAGATCCGCGGAATCAGTCCCGTATCCACCGACGTCGTGGCCCGCTCCGGCGCCGGACGGGCCGCGGCCGGTACCTCGCGGGCCGCGCCCTCGCCGCCGGCTTCGAGCCCGGCCTCCGCGCCGGACGCCGGAGCCCCTCTCCCCAGCCGGCCCAGCAGCGGCTGCAGCAGGTCCTGCAGTTCGGTAACCCGCAGGAGCTTCAGCAGGACAAAGTACACGCCGAGCATGACCGGCCCCACCACGACGATCGTCACGAGGGCGGCAAGCCGGCTGCTCCAGGCGAAACCATCCGCCTGGTAGCTGCCCATCAGCCACAGGGCGCCCGCGCCGGCGACGGCGGAGCCCAGCGCCGCGTAGCCCATCCGGATGTAGGAATTGGCCACGCGCGGGCCGTCCAGATGGCCGAGAAGCCGCCGCAGGAAGAAGGCGCTGACCATGACGGACAGGATGTTGCCGCCGGTGTACAGGATCGCGATGGCAAAAATGATCTGGTCGAAGGGCAGGAACTGAATGAAGAACGCCGCCACGACGTTGACCAGTGCCAGCACCAGCTGGATGAAGAAGGGGGTGCGGGCGTCCTCGTTGGCGTAGAACACGCGGGACATCATGAAGTTGGCGCTCATGAACGGCGTGCTGAGCGCCAGGATGGTCAGCGTCTGCGCCAGCATGACGCCGTCCTGCTTGTCCCCGCCGGAGAAGAACATGCCCAGCGGCCCGGCCAGGGCGAAAAGCGCCAGGGCGCCGAAGACGGTGGCCACGGCCATGGTGCGCAGCCCGTGCGAGAGAGCCCCCCGCAGCTCGGCCCGGTTGCCGTCCTGCGACGCCCGGGTCATGCGGTTGAACAGCACCGTGGCCAGCGACAGCGCAATGATGGAGTGCGGCAGCAGGTACAGCTGGCTCGCCACCTCCAGCACGGCGTTGCCGGGCAGGACGGCGGCCGCGGCCTCGTCGCCCGCGCGTTCGAGCCGGAGCCGCTCGGCGCCGGGGATGGTCGCGATCCGCATGACGTACAGGAAGGCCAGCTGGCCGGCGGCGGCGGTGGCCAGGGTCCAGACGCTGAGTTTCGCAGCCTGGCCCAGGCCGACGCCGCGCCAGCCGAAGCGGGGACGCAGCCCCAGCCGGAGCCGGAACACGGGGACCAGCAGGATGGCGGTCTGCGCCACCACCCCGATCGTGGAGAATCCTGCCACCAGGAAGGTTTGGAACGGCCCCCAGCTATCGAGTGTGTGCGGGTTGTCCGCGTTGGCGCCCAGGATCCAGATGAACATGCCCAGGCCGGCGATGGCGACGATGTTGTTCAGGATCGGCGCCCACATTGCGGGGCCGAAGGCGCCGTTGGCGTTCAGGACCTGCGTCAGCAGGGCGTAGAGGCCGTAGAAGAAGATCTGTGGGAGGCACCAGAAGGCGAAGGTGACCGCTAGGGACTTCTGTTGCGGCGAATAGCCCTGGGTGGTCAGTTCGATGACCCAGGGCGCGAGCAGTGTCACCAGCAGGGTCAGCGAAAGCAGCACGACGACGGCCAGGGTCAGCAGGCGGCTGATGTAGTCGGCCCCGCGGTCCGGGCCCTTGCTGGCCTTGATGATCTGCGGCACGAGCACGGCGTTGAACACGCCGCCGGCGACCAGCAGGAAGATCAGGTTCGGCAGGTTGTTGGCATTGATAAAGGTGTCTGTGACCGTGGAACCGAGTCCCAGGGCGGCGCCTAGCATCCAGGTCTTGCCGAAGCCGAGGAATCGCGAGACCAGCGTTCCGGCGGCCATGACGGCGCTGGACCGCGCCTCCCCGTGCTGGGTCGCCTGGGCGGCGTTTCCGGCGGGGACGGGTTTATCGGAGGGGGTCTGGGCGGCAGGCATCGTCTTTATCGTCTCACCCGGGCGCGCCTTGGTGCGTCATCCGGGCCGACGGCGGGCAGGATCAGCGGTGTCCGGGCAGGACTTCCCTGGCCAGGTCCGCGATGCGGCGTTCGTTCGGGAAGGACAGCTTGCGGGCCAGTTCGTGGATGGGGACCCAGGCGACGTCCACGGCCTCCTGGTCGGGATCATTCTCAATGGTCAGCTCCCCGCCCGTCGCCCGCAGCAGGTAGTGGTGGACCGTCTTGTGGACGCGGTGCCCGCTGACGGTGAACCAGTAGTCAATGCTCCCGAGCGGCGCGAGGATCGTTCCTTCGATCCCCGTCTCCTCAGCGATCTCGCGTACGGCGGCTTCTTCGTTGCTTTCCTTGCCCTCCGGATGGCCCTTCGGCAGGCACCATTCGAGCCGTCCGCCCCGGTTGAGGCGGGCGATGATGGCCACCCGGAGTTCGGCGTCGGAGGTGTCAACGACGACGCCGCCGGCGGACACTTCCTCGACGGTCGGCAGCGAGGCCTGTCCCGGGTGCTGCACGGGCGCCACGTTGGCACCGATTGCCGATGGCAACGGTGCGTTCGTCCTCCTGCCGGGAGCGCTCGGTACGGGATGGGCCATGGTGTCCACTCTAACGACTCTTGCCCGGACTTGATGACCTAAACATGACTGGAAAGTGGCCGGGCGGAAAACCGGCCTGGCGCCGCCGCGCTCCGCCGGTGCGGCGCCCCGCGGGATCGGGCTGGCACCCGGTGTGGTGCTCTCCGGGATTTCTGACAAGCTTAAGAGACTATGGCGCACGCACATCACCAGACTGACACCCACACCGTCGATTTCCAGGTGGATCCGGTGGTTCTCGAACTCGGGCAGCGCTTTGTCGACGCCGGCCATGAACTCTCCCTCGTGGGCGGACCCGTACGCGACCTCTTCCTCGGCCGGATCTCGCCTGACCTTGACTTCACCACCGACGCGACGCCGGACCAGACGGTTGCCCTGATCAAGGGGTGGGCGGACAACTTCTGGGAGATCGGCCGCGCCTTCGGGACCATCGGAATGCGCAAGAGCGGCTTCCAGATCGAGATCACCACCTACCGTGCCGAGGCCTACGACCCGGAATCCCGCAAGCCCGTGGTGGCGTTCGGATCCTCGTTGACCGATGACCTGCTGCGCCGGGATTTCACCATCAACGCCATGGCGCTGCGGCTGCCGGCGCTGGAATTGGTGGACCCCTTCGGCGGGGTCAGGGACCTCCACGCCTCCACCCTGGCGACGCCCGGCTCGCCCGAGGCTTCATTTTCCGATGACCCGCTGCGGATGATGCGCGCCGCACGCTTCGCGGCGCAGCTGGGCGTGAGCGTGCGCGCCGACGTGCGCGAGGCCATGACGACGATGGCCGAGCGGATCAAGATCATCTCCGCCGAGCGCGTGCGGGACGAACTGGTCAAACTCATCTGCGCGGACCGGCCGCGCACCGGCGTGGACCTCCTGGTGGAGACCGGTCTGGCCGAATACGTGCTGCCGGAAGTCTCCGCCCTCCGCCTGGAATCCGACGAACACCACCGCCACAAGGATGTCTACCAGCACTCGCTGCAGGTCCTGGAACAGGCTGCCTCGCTGGAATCGGGGCCGGACGGCCCCGTTCCCGGCCCCGACTTCGTGCTGAGGTTTGCCGCCCTGATGCATGACGTCGGCAAGCCTGCCACCCGCCGTTTCGAACCCGGCGGCGCGGTGAGCTTCCGGCACCACGACATGGTGGGAGCCAAGCTCACGGCCAAACGGATGAAGGCGCTGCGCTTCGACAATGACACCATCAAGGCGGTGGCGCGCCTGGTGGAGCTCCACATGCGCTTCTATGGCTACGGCGAGGCCGGCTGGAGCGATTCGGCGGTGCGCCGCTACGTCACCGATGCGGGACCGCTGCTGCAACGCCTGCACCGGCTGACCCGGTCGGATGTGACCACCCGCAACCAGCGCAAGGCCGACCGGCTCTCCTTTGCCTACGACGACCTCGAAGCGAGGATCGCCGCGCTCCAGGAACAGGAATCGCTGGACGCGGTCCGGCCGGACCTCGACGGCGGGCAGATCATGGCGATCCTGGGACTCAAGCCCGGTCCGGTCGTCGGGCGTGCGTACAAGTTCCTGCTCGAAGAACGGATGGAACACGGCCCTCTGGAAGCTGCCGTGGCCGAAGCCAAACTTCACGCGTGGTGGGCGGAACAGCCCGAGGCCGCCGCCGTCGACGTTCCCCCGACTGAGGAGTCCTAAGTGATTGCAGCATCGAACGGCCCGCGTCCCCAGCTCTGGATCCTGCGCCACGGTGAAACGGAGTGGTCCAAGAGCGGCCAGTACACCGGCCTCACGGACCTGCCGCTCACCGTGGAGGGTGAACAGCAGGCGGTGGAGGCCCGGAAGGTGCTCGACGCCGTCGACTTCGACCTCGTGCTCACGTCTCCGCTGCGCCGGGCACGCCGGACAGCGGAACTGGCCGGATTCCCCGACGCGCAGCTCGAACCGCTGGCCGTGGAATGGGACTACGGCGAATACGAGGGGATCAGTTCCGACCTCATCCGCAAGGACAACCCCGACTACCTCATCTGGACCCACGGCGTCCCGAACGGCGAGGCCCTGGACGACGTGGCGGCCCGCGCAGACAAGATCGTCGCCCGGGTGCTCGAATCGGGCCTGGACAATGTGCTGATCGTGGCGCACGGCCACTTCTCGCGCATTCTCACCGCACGCTGGCTGGGGCTCGACGCCCACGAGGGCCGGCATTTCATCCTTGGGACCGCGAAAGTGTGCACGCTGGGATGGGACAAAAGGACCCCTGCCGTGGTCCGCTGGGGACTATAAAGCCAACGCCGAAAAATTCTTTTAAAGAATTTCCCGGAATTAGTGGCTGACTGCCGCATTCATAGTGTACTTTTATTCTTGACCCCAAGGCGACTTGCCGGGGTCACGGCGCGCGTCGCCCGGCCAGTCAGCCGGAGCCACGGCAGAACAGAAAAGGAGGTTGGGATAAATGATTACTTTGACTAGCGGATGGATGAACTTCTTCGCCGCCACCCCGGCCTCTGTCGCTGCCCAGCGCCCCGAAGCCGGACGGTCTGCCAGCTAGCTCCCGTCCGCCCGGCCTCTGCCGGGTCTGGGCCACCGGACCACCTCCCCAGGAGTGCGGCCGGCGCGGAACATTCATCTCGACGGAACCGGAACGGTTACGCAGCATCCCCATAGTTCGGAACATGGCTTCCTGATGGGTTTGCGGCGTGCTGCATCCGGTGGCCATTTCTTCGCTCCGGCGAAATCATTCAATTAGTCCCGGGCATTCCCATGCCGAATTTAGGGCGTATTCCTTGATTCAAGATGCCTTTATTTGCCATGCCCGAATACTTTTATTTTCCCACGCCGACGAAAGGACCACCGTGTCGATCGCAACCAGTCCAGCCACCCAGGGCGGCGCCGTACCCCAGCCAGGGGAACGGACCCGGCCAGCTCTTCGGAAGGAGGTGACCACCATGATCCGAAAACTGCAGGACCTCCTGACCCTCCACGCACGGCCAGTACGCAGGGACAAGACCGGCTTCAACGCCCGGCTCCTTGAGCATCAGCGCGAGGACGTCTACCTTGCAATGCACCAGATGGGACTGCTCCGCTGACCGGGACAGGCCGGCCGCCGCGGCGGCGCGGATCCGTCCCATCGAAGGAGGAACTGATGGTCACCATCGAAACCAATCCGCCGGGAGCCCACGCGGCGACGCGTGGGCTCCCCCTTTTAATCAGGACCACTGACCTCCCCGCACCTTGCCGGTCCGGCATCGGCACCCAAGCCCCGGCGGCCGGGACGCCCGGTAAGCTCAAGGCATGCAGGAGACAATGCCGCCGGAGCACCGCAAGCGGACCCGACTGGTAATCCCCAGCCGCGACGATCTGCTGCTGCGCAACTTCACCGAACTGGTCGGTGGCCCGCTGGGCAGGCGCGCGGCCCCCGGCGTCGTCTCCCCCGGCTTCTTCACGGTCGAACGGGTCCTTGTGCTGCTCACCGTTGCCGCCGCCGTGGTCGGCCTCCTCATGAAGGGCTACTGCCGCAGCAAGGGCTGGGAATCCCCCGGCCAGTTCTATGCGACCTGTTATTCGGACTTCCCCGAGCTGTTCAGGAACCGCGGCCTGGGCGACGGCGCCTTTCCGTTCGTGACCGCGGGCAGCTTCTTCGAGTACCCCGTCCTGATGGGCCTGATTGCGGGCGTCACGGCCCTGCTCATCCCGGGCCACGGCACAGACAACGCACGGGTGCTGGCCTATTTTGACGTCAACGCCACCCTAATCGCCGCGGTCTGGATCGTGACCGTGCTGGCCACCGCCCGCACCGCCCGCCGCCGCGCCTGGGATGCCGCCATGGTGGCCGTCGCGCCGGGAATCATCCTCGCCGGGTTCATCAACTGGGACATGTGGGCCGTCGCCCTGCTGGCGCTCGGCATGTACTTCTTCTCGCGGGACAAGCTGCTCCTCGCCGGTGTCTTTATCGGCGTGGGCACCGCAACCAAGCTCTACCCCCTGCTGGTCCTGGGCGCGGTGCTGCTGCTGGCCTTGCGGACCGGCAAGCCCCGCGCGATCCTCGTGACCGCCGGCGCCGCCGTCGTGAGCTGGCTGGCCGTGAACCTGCCGGCGGCCCTGGGCGATCCCGCGGCGTGGAAGTACTTCTACCAGTTCACCGAGTCCCGGCCTGCCGGTTACAGCTCCCCGTGGTTTGCCTACAACCTCGTGGCGGGCCGCCTCGGCTGGAAGCCGCTGGAAGCCGCCGCCATCAACAGCCTGGCGCTCAACCTCTTCCTGCTCGCCTGCGTACTGATCGCCATCCTCGCGCTGGCGGTCCGCCGGCGGCCGCGCCTGGCCCAACTGGTGTTCCTGATCGTGGCCGCCTTCATCCTCACCAACAAGGTCTACTCCCCTCAGTTCGTCATCTGGCTGGTCCCGCTGCTGGCCCTGGCCCGGCCCCGCTGGCGGGACTTCCTGGTCTGGCAGGCCATCGAGGGGCTGCACTGGGCGGCCATCTGGATGTACCTTGGCCAGGTGACCAGCGGCGGACCCACCCAGCACAACCTCGACATGCCGTATTACGTGCTCGCCGTCGTTGCCCACATGCTGGCCACCGGCTACCTGATGGCACGGGTCGTGTGGGACATCTGCGATCCGGCGCGTGACGTCGTCCGCCGCGGCGGCATCGATGATCCGCACGGCGGCCCGTTCGACGGCGCCGCAGACCGGCTGCGGATCGACCTGCTCCACCCTCGGGCGTCCGTGCTGCCGCGGCGTGCCGGCGGGGGCAGTTGAGCACCGTGCCCGACGTCGCCGTCGTCGGATCCGGACCCAACGGCCTGGCGGCCGCCGTGACGATGGCGCGCGCCGGGCTGAAGGTCCACGTCTACGAAGCAGCACCCTCGGTGGGCGGCGGCCTGCGGACCGCGGAGGTCATCGCGCCCGGGCACTTCCATGATGTGTGTTCGGCCGTCCACCCGATGGTCCTGGCGGCGCCGTTCTTCCGGGACTTCGAACTCTCCCGCCGGGTGCAGCTCGAAGTGCCCGAACTTTCCCACGGCGTGCCGCTCGACGGCAGCCGCGCGGCGCTGGGATACCGCTCGCTGGAGCGCACCGCGGCGGCCCTGGGGCGGGATGGCGCAGCCTACCGGCGGCTGATGCAGCCGCTGCTGGACCGGCTGGACGGGGTCACGGACCTGACGCTGAACCAGCTGCTCCGGGTGCCAAGGAACCCTGTGGCGGCCGCGGTGTTCGGGCTGCGGACCCTCGAGCAGGGCTCCCGGCTGTGGAACGCGCGCTTCCGCGAGGACCTGGCGCCGGCTCTGCTGACCGGGGTCGCGGCGCACGCGGTGGCGCCGCTTCCCACCCTGCCGGCGGCCGGGGCCGGGCTGCTGCTGGGTGCCCTGGGACATGCCGGCGGATGGCCCATCCCGGTCGGCGGTTCGGCGGCGATCGCCCGGGCCATGGTGGACGATCTCGAGGCCCACGGCGGGGTGGTGGAGACCGGAGCCCGGATCGGATCGCTGGCCGAGTTGCCGCCCGTGCGGGCGACGCTGCTGGACGTGGCGCCGCCGGCCCTGGCCCGGATCGGCGGCAGTGCCCTGCCAGCGGGTTACCTGCGCGCCCTTGAGTCGTTCCGCTTCGGAAACGGGGCCTGCAAGGTCGACTTCATCCTCTCCGGCCCGGTGCCCTGGGCGGCGCCCGAGCTGGCCGACGCCGGAACGGTGCACGTGGGCGGGACCCGGGCCGAGACGGCCGAGGCCGAGCGCGACGTGGCCGCCGGCCGGCATCCCGACCGCCCCTACGTCCTGGTTTCGCAGCCCTCCCGCTTCGATCCCGGCCGTGCGCCGGCCGGACGGCACATCCTGTGGACCTACTGCCACGTTCCGGCCGGGTCCACGGTGGATATGGGCGGCGCGGTGATCGCCCAGCTCGAACGCTTTGCTCCGGGCTTTCGGGACCTGGTGGTCGATTACCGCGTGACCACGGCGGCCGGGCTGGCGGAATACAACGAGAACTACGTCGGCGGAGACTTCAGCGCCGGGGCCATGGACCTGCGCGGCCTGCTCCGCCGGCCGGTGCTGAACCCCGTGCCGTGGCGGACCCCGGTGCCGGGCCTCTACCTGTGCTCCTCCTCCACGCCGCCCGGTCCGGGCGTGAGCGGAATGCCCGGCCTGCACGCCGCACGGCACGCCCTGCGGGACGTCTTCGGGCTGCCGGTCCCTCCGCTCGGCCCCTGACGCCGCGGCGGAACCGGTCAGCGCAGGGCCGCGAGGGGTTCGGCCGCCGAAAGCCGGCCGTCCCGCATGGTGGCGACCGCATCGGTGAACGCGAGCAGTTCGGTGTCGTGGGTGACCATCAGCGTGGCCACGCCGAACTCGTCCGTTACCCGGCGGAGCAGCCGGACAAGTTCCTCGCTGCGCTCCTGATCGAGGGCTGCGGTCGGTTCGTCGACCAGCAGCACCGCCGGATCGCCCATCAGCGCCCGGGCGATGTTGACCCGTTGGCGCTGACCCCCGGAGAGCTGGTGCGGACGTTTGTCCAGCACGGACGAGAGCCCCACGAGCGCCAGCAGCTCCGTGGCCCGGGCCTTCGCGTTCCGCGGCGGTTCGGACCTCAGGTGCGCGGCGAGCTCGAGTTGTTCGACGGCGGTGAGCGAAGGCAGCAGGTTTGGCTGCTGGAAGACGACGCCGATGCTGTTCCGGCGCAGACCGGCCCGGCCGGCGTCCGAGAGTGCCCCGGCTTCCTGCCCGGCGACCACCACGGTGCCCGCTGTGGGCTGCACCAACGTCGCCGCGACAGCCAGCAGGGAAGATTTTCCCGACCCGGATGGGCCGATCAGCGAGACGAAATCGCGGGGACGGAGAGCCAGGCAGACATCGTCGAGGGCGCGGAGGGTGCCCGCGCCGTCGGGGTATTCGAGCGAGACGTGGCTGAGGGTAAGGACGGTATCCATAAATATGCCTTTCAGAGAATGTTTCAGGGAATGTTTCGGGGGTTTAGTTGCCGCCGAGGGCCAGGAGCGGATCGACGCGGGTGACGCCGCGCACCGCCAGGGCGGCGCCGGCCAGGCCCAGGGCAATGACTCCGGCCACCGGCAGCAGGGTGGTCTGCACCGACGTCAGGAACGGGGCGGCGCCGGCGGCCAGCAGTCCACCGGCCACGCCCGCGGCGCCGCCCGCGCCCGCGCCGGCGGACAGCACCACAGCGGCCTGGACCATGGCGTCCTTGAGCACGTAGCCCGGTGAACTGCCCATGGCTTTGAGGACCGCGATGTCCCGCGTCCGCTGCACCGTCCACACGGTCAGGAAGGCCACGATCACCAGCGCGGAGATCCCGTAGAGAAAGGCCTGCATGAGCAGCAGCGATCCGTGCTCACTGCGGTACGAACCGAGCGCCTGGAAGGAGCCCTCGAGGCTGGTGCTGACCGTGCCGACGGCCGCATTCGCGGCCCCCGTGTCCACCGCAGCGCCCTCGTCGAAGCGGACCGCCGCGACGGTGGCCACGGCGTCCCGGCCGGCGAGGTGCGCGAGCTTGCGCCAGTCACTCAGCGTGGTCCAGACGACCCCCGTGTGTGAGTACCACTGGTCCGGGACCACGGCCGCGACCGTGAACGCCGTGCCCCCGATCGAGACCCGGCTGCCGACGTCGAGCCCCACGTCCCCGGCAGTGCCGTCCCCGACCACCACGGTGCCGTCGGCGACCGGCGAGGGTGCCAGGTCCGCGGTGACGCCGAAGACAGCCACACTGGCGGTCCCGGAGGGTGCGCTGCCGGAGCCCAGGGCCTGGAGCCGGCCCTGGCTGATGCCGAGCGGATCGGCACGGTCGACCCCGTCCCGGGCGGCCCAGCCGGCGAGCTGGGCGGGGGTGATCTCAGACGCCGTGAACGAGGCCTCGGGGGCGCTGCCGGCGGGGCCACCGAAAACCACCTGGTCGGCCGGCAGGGCGGCGATGGCGGAGGTGGACTGGTTGCCCAGCCCGGCGGTCAGTCCGGAGAGCAGCACCAGCAGCAGGGTGATCAGGGCGACGACGCCGCCCATCAGGGCGAAGCGGCCCTTCGCGAAGCGGAGGTCGCGGATGGAGAGAAACATGGGGGTCCTTTGTCTTGGGAACAGGCTTCCCTTCCACTGTCCCGCCGCGGCGGGGCGGTGCCATCGCGCCTCCGGATGGTCCGGGGCCGACGTCGGGATGACCCGCCGGTCAACCGTTCGGTTGATTCCGGCCGCTGGCGGGGGGCTTGCGGGCTCCGCCGCCCGGACGCCCGGCTAGGCTGAAAACATGGGAGCAAGAATCGTGCGGGCGCCGGCCCAAGCCCGGGACACCGCCGGTGAGACCACCGGTGAGACCGCCGTAATCCTGCGGGTCCTGCGGGTAAGCCTGCATGTCGGCTTCGCCGTGCTGCTCCTGGTGGCCGTCGTGCGGCTTGCAGCGGACGGGCTTCGCGGCGCCGGCTGGCTCACCCTCGGGCTGGCGCTCGGCCTCGCCGGCGTCTACCTGGCCGGCACGCTGCTGGAAAAGCGCCATGCGTCCCGGCCGGCCCGCTTCGATCCCCGGCCCTACGCGCTGTGGTGGCTGGCCGCCGTCTGCCTCCTGTGGCTGCTCCTGATCCGGGCGAGTCCCGACTTTGTCTGGCTGGCCTTCCCGCTGTTCTTCCTGCAGCTGCACCTGCTGCCCCGCCGTCCGGCCCTCGCCGCCATTGCCGCCAGCACGGTGCTGGTGGTCGCGGCACTCTGGCTCCATAACGGCGGGCCCGCCAGCGCCCTGCAGCTGCCGATGGCCCTGGGCCCGGTCTTCGGGGCCGCGTTCGCCGTCGTCACCGGCCTGGCCTACCGGGCCCTCTACCGGGAGGCAGAGAACCAGCGCCTGGCTGCCGAGGAGCTGCGCAGCACCCGCGCCGAACTGGCCCGCCGTCAGCACGATGCCGGAAGCCTGGCGGAGCGGACCCGGCTCGCCCGCGAAATCCATGACACGCTCGCCCAGGGCTTCTCCAGCATCGTGCTGATGGGCCGGTCGGCCGAGCAGGCGCTGGCGGCCGGCGACCCCGCCACCGCGCGGGACCGGCTCCGCACCGTGCAGGAAACCGCGGCGGCCAACCTCGCCGAGGCCCGCAACTTTGTCCGCGGACTGCAGTCCCCCGAGCTGGAAAAACGTTCCCTGCCGGACAGCCTGCGCAGGCTGTGCGCCACGACCGAATCGGAGGCCGCCGCCCGCGGCGCCCTGCTGGCGTGCCGGTTTGAGACGGAAGGCGTGCCGGTGGAGCTGCCCAACGCCTACCGGACCACCCTGCTGCGCGCGGCGCAGTCCAGCCTGGCCAACGTGCTGCGCCACGCCGGCGCCGGTACCGCCGTCGTGACCCTGTCCTTTGTGGGCACCGAGGTCGCGATGGACATTTTCGACGACGGCGCAGGCTTCGACCCCGCCGCGGTGCCGGAACGGGCGGACGGCTCCGGCTACGGACTGAGGTCCCTGCGGGAGCGCGTCGCGGCGCTCTCCGGCACCCTGGCGGTCGAGTCGGCGCCCGGCGAGGGAACGGTCGTTGCCGTCCGGCTGCCGCTGGGAAAGGACACACCGTGACCGCGATCCGCGTCCTGCTCGTCGATGACCATCCCGTGGTCCGGGCCGGCCTGCGGGCCATGCTCACCGAGCTTGAGGGCATTACCGTCGCGGCCGAGGCCGCCGACGGAGCCGCGGCCCTTGCCGCGCTGTCCCGGCTCCAGGCCCTGGGCGAACCGGCCGACGTCGTGCTCATGGACCTGCAGATGGGTGCCGGCATGGACGGGGTCACCGCGACCGGCCGGATCCAGGCCGGCGACGGCGGCACCCCGGCGCCGCCCGTGCTGATCCTCACCACCTTCGACTCGGACGCGGACATCCTCGCGGCGGTGGAGGCGGGCGCGAGCGGCTACATGCTCAAGGACGCTCCGCCCGAGCAGATCCGCCAGGCAGTGCTTGCCGCGGCGGCGGGGCAGACGGCGCTGGCCCCCGAGGTCGCCGCCCGGCTGCTGGGACGGATGCGCAGCCCCGGACCAGCCCTCTCCGCCAGGGAAATCCAGCTGCTCGGACTGCTCGCCGCCGGCCTGGGCAACCGGGCCATCGCCAAACAGCTGTACATTTCCGAAGCGACCGTGAAAACGCATCTTGTCCACATCTACGACAAGCTCGGCGTCCAGAACCGGACGGCAGCGGTGGCGGCCGCGGTGCAGCAGCGGATCATCCGGCCGCACGGTTCCGCGGATCAAAAACCGTGACATGAGCGCTGTCCGCGGCCCGGGGCATAATGGCGCGATGGGGAAAATTCAAAAACTGTCTCTCGCCGTGGCCGCCCTGGTTCTCGGCGGTTCGCTGGTCTCGTGCGACGACGGCCGGTCCGGCGCGGAGGACGCCGCCCGGCAGCTGGCCTCCTCGGTCGCCGCCCTGGATGTGGGCGCGGTGGCCTTTGACGGCAAGGACTCCGGGGAGGCGAACGACCGGCTCAAGGCCGTCTTCAAGGCCCTCGAACCGGCCAAGCCGGCCGTGGCCGCCGGCGAACTGAAGCTGGAGAAAGACAGCGCCTCCGTTCCGCTGGACTACAGCTGGAAGATCGGTGCCGGGGAATGGAAATACACCGTGACCGCCCAGCTGAAAAAGGCGGACGGGAAATGGCGGACCGCCTGGTCCCCGGACCTGCTCGTGCCCGGCCTCGCCGAGACAGAAGTTCTCGGCACCGCTGCCGAATCCCCGCAGCGGGCGGACATCCTGGGCGCCGGCGGGGCCAAACTGGTCACCTATAGGCCCGTGGTGCACGTCGGCATCGACAAGCCGCGGCTGGGCGCAGCTGACCCCGCCGACGCCGCCGACAAGCTCGCCCGGCTGGTGGGGGTGGACCCCGGCGAATACGCCAAGCAAGTGGCCGCCTCCGGACCCGAAGCATTCGTCGCGGCCATCACCCTGCGCCAGGCCGGCCGGACCGTCACGGACCAAGAGATCGCTGCGATCCCGGGCGCCCGGGCCGTCGCCGACACGATGCCGCTTGCCCCCACCCGCAACTTCGCCCGCGCCTTGCTCGGCACCGTGGGTGAGGCCAGCGCCGAGCAGATCGAAAAGTCCGGCGGCGCCCTGACCGCAGGAGACACCACCGGCACCGGCGGCCTGCAGCAGCAGTACGACGCCCAGCTGCGCGGCACCAGCGGCATCCAGGTGTTCGCCCAGACCGAGGGCCTGACCGCGGAGCAACGGAAGGAACTGCCCGACAAAGGCCGCCGCGTGCTCTTCCAGGAGCCGATGAAGCCCGGAACCGCCCTGAAGACCACACTGGACCCGCGGTTGCAGCAACTGGCCGAGGACGTCCTGGACAAGGTGGACCCGGCGTCCGCCATCGTCGCGCTCCGGCCATCCAGCGGAGCCGTGCTGGCCGCCGCCTCCGGCCCCGGCAGCAACGGCTACGACACGGCCATGCTCGGCCAGTACGCCCCCGGGTCCATCTTCAAGATCGTCGACTCGCTCGCCATGTTCCGCAACGGCATGACCCCCGACTCCAAGGTCGACTGCCCGCCCACCCTCACCGTGGACGGCCGGACCTTCAAGAACGCCGAAGGCTATCCCGCCACGTCCCTGGGGTCCGTGACCCTGCGCGACGCCTTCGCCCACTCCTGCAACACCGCTTTCATCAACGCCCGGGGCATGGTCAGCCAGGCCCAGCTGGAGTCCGCTGCGACATCCCTCGGCGTCGCCGTCGAGGCGCCGTCCTTGGGGGCTGCCGCATTCCTGGGCTCCGTCCCCGGCGAGGCGGAAGGCACCGAGCATGCCGCGTCCATGATCGGCCAGGGCAAGGTCCTGCTGTCCCCGCTGTCGGCCGCCGTCATGGCCGGCTCGGTAGCCAAGGGCGCCCCGGTCTCGCCGCAGCTGGTGCTCAACCCGAACGCCGCCGCCGAAGGTGCCGCGACGCCGTCGGCCGGTCCGACGGCCTCGCCGACGTCGTCCGCGCCGGCGCCCGCGGCGGCACCGGGCAAACCGGTGACGGCCGCCGAAGCGGCTTCCCTCGCGGACATGATGCGCGCGGTGGTCACCTCCGGCCACGCGGGCTTCCTCGCCTCGGTTCCGGGCGCTCCGGTAGGCGCCAAGACCGGCACCGCCGAGTTCGGCAAGGACAACCCGCCCAAGACCCACGCCTGGATCGTTGCGGTGCACGGCGACCTCGCCGTGGCCGTGTTCGTGGAGGACGGCGGCCTCGGCGCCACCACCTCCGGTCCGCTGCTCAAAGAGTTCCTGACCGGCGCCGGCTGACGCCCGGCCCGGGCAGGCCCGGCGTGGGAAGATTGCTGCGTGGCTCATATTGACGTTTCCGGCATCGACTACTTCCTCTCCGACGGCACCCAGCTGCTCAACCAGGTGACCTTCAAGGTTCCGGACGGCACCAAGACGGCGCTGATCGGACCGAACGGAACGGGCAAGACGACGCTCTTCCGGATCATCGCCGGGGATCTCGTTCCGGACGAGGGCGTGGTCGGCCGGTCCGGGAACATGGGCATCATGCGGCAGTTCGTCGGGCAGGTACGGGACGGCTCAACAGTCCGCGACCTGCTGGTCTCCGCCGCACCGCCGGCCTTGGCCGCCGCGGCCCGCGCGGTCGACGCCGCGGAGCTGGCCATGGTCGAGCACGACGATGAACCCACCCAGATGGCGTACGCCCAGGCGATCGTGGACTGGGGCGACGCCGGCGGCTACGACGTCGAAACCGTCTGGGATGAGGTCTGCATGGCGGCCCTGGGCCTGCCCTTCGACCGCGCCCAGCACCGCCCGGCCTCCAGCCTCTCCGGTGGCGAGCAGAAGCGTCTGGTCCTGGAGGCGCTGTTCGCCGGACCTGATGAACTGCTGCTCCTCGACGAACCGGACAACTACCTGGACGTGCCCGGCAAACGCTGGTTGGAAGCCAAACTCAACGAGTCAAAGAAGACCGTGCTGTTCATCAGCCACGACCGCGAGCTGCTGAACAACGCCGCCGGACGGATCGTGACCCTGGAGCCGGGGATCAACGGTGCCGGCGCCTGGATCCACGGCGGCGGTTTCGGCACCTACGTGGACGCCCGCGCGGACCGCAACGCCCGTTTCGAGGAACTCCGCAAGCGCTGGGACGAGGAGCACGTCAAGCTCAAGGAACTCGTCAACATGTACAAGAACAAGGCCGCGTTCCGCTCCGACATGGCCAACCGCTACCACGCCGCGCAGACCCGGCTGGCAAAGTTCCTCGAGGCCGGTCCGCCCGAGGCGCTGCCGATCGAGCAGAACGTGCAGATGCGGCTGAAGGGCGGACGCACCGCCAAGCGCGCCATCGTGGCCGAAAAGCTGGAGCTCACCGGGCTGATGAAGCCGTTCTCCACCGAGGTCTGGTTCGGCGACCGCGTCGGCGTGCTTGGCTCCAACGGGTCCGGCAAGAGCCACTTCCTGCGCCTGCTCGCCACCGGCGGCACCGACCCTGAGCGCGAGCACCTGCCGGTCTCCGACGTCGAGATCGCGGAGGTTCCGCACGAGGGAACGGTGAAGCTCGGCGCCCGGATCCGGCCCGGGTTCTTCGCCCAGACCCACGTCCGTCCCGACCTGCTCGGCAAGACCCTGCTGGAAATCCTGCACCGCGGCGACGAGCACCGTTCCGGCCTGGGCCGCGAGGCGGCAGCCGGGGCGCTGGACGGCTACGGCCTCGCCGGGCAGTCCGAGCAGAAGTACGAATCCCTCTCCGGCGGCCAGCAGGCCCGGTTCCAGATCCTGCTGCTGCAGCTCTCCGGTGCCACCCTGCTGCTCCTCGACGAGCCCACGGACAACCTTGACCTGCACTCCGCCGAGGCGCTGGAACGGGCCATCGACCACTTCGAGGGCACGGTCCTGGCCGTCACCCACGACCGCTGGTTCGCCCGGACCTTCGACCGGTTCCTGGTCTTCGGCTCCGACGGCAAGGTCTACGAATCGGCCGAGCCGGTGTGGGACGAGCATCGGGTCGCCCGCGCCCGCTGACCCACCAGATGATGATCATTTGTGATTAATTGATCATTTTCCAATATCATTTACTCATGACCACCGAGGAGCGACACCGCCGGATCGGCGAACTCCTGCGCCAGCGGGAGCACATGAGCGTCGACGAGCTGATGGCGGAGTGCGGTGCCTCGGGCGCCACGATTCGCCGCGACCTCGATGCGCTGGCGCTGCGCGGCGTCCTCCGCCGGGTCCACGGCGGCGCCCGCAGCCTCGTTTCCCGCGGCGAGAACCCCGAGTACGGGCAGCGTGCGCTCGAGGATCACGACGCCAAGGTGCGCATCGCGGCCGGCGTGGCCGCCCTGCTGCAGGACCGTGGGCACGTCTGGCTGGACAGCGGCACCACCGCCACCGAGGTGGCACGCCAGCTGCGGGACCGGGACCTGACGGTCATGCCGATGTCGCTGCAGGCGGTCAACGCCATGACCAGCGCCTCCCCGCGCCTGCGTCCCGAGCTGCTGCTCCCCGGCGGAAGCCTCACCCCCGGTGAACTCTCCTTCCGCGGACCCCTGACCGAATCCAACATCCGCGCGCTGCGGTTCGACGCCGCCGTCCTCACCCCGTGCGCTGTGAACCTCCGCGACGGCCTCCTGGCCCACGACCTGGCCGATGCTGCAGTCAAACGCGCCGGCCTGGAGTCGGCCGCCCGCGTGATCGCCGCCTGCTCGGAAGCCAAGTGGGATGCCACCGCCGTCGCGTTGGTCGCCGGGCTCGACGCCGTCGACATCCTCGTGACAGACAAAGACCTTGGTCCGGCGGAACGCGCCGAACTCGCCCGACATTCGGTGGAAGCAGTGATCGTATGACAAGCACGACAACCGGCCGGCAGCTGAACACCGCGGCCGCCGCCACCTTCCTGGTCTTCGGGATCAACGGCCTGGTCTTCGCCAGCTGGGCGGCCAGGATTCCGGCCGTGACGGAGGCCCTGCAGATCTCCTCGGGCCAGATGGGCACGCTGCTGCTGTGCGTCGCCGCCGGGTCGCTGATTGCCCTGCCCACCGCCGGCTGGGTGGTCGGCCGGCTCGGGACCGCCAACACGGTCCGCGCGGCCGGAGTCGTCGCAGCAGCCGCCGGCGTCGGGATCGCGCTGTCCCTCAGCGCCGCGTCCACCGTTGGGACGGCCGTCGCTCTGTTCTTCTTCGGCATCGGCATCGGCCTGTGGGATGTCTCGCAGAACATCGAGGGCGCCGATGTGGAACACCGGCTGGGCCGGACCATCATGCCGCAGTTCCACGCGGCCTTCAGCGGCGGCGCCTTTGTCGGCGCGCTGGTCGGCGCCGGCCTGTCCCGGATCGGCGTCGGCCTGCCGGCGCACCTGCTGGTGATCGCCGGCGTGGTGCTCGTCGCCGCCCTGGTGGCACCCCGCTATTTCCTGCCGCATGTGCCGGCGCCGGCCGCCGCAGACCGGGACGGTGCGCCCCGCGCCGCCTCGGCGTGGCGCGACGGCCGCACGCTGCTGATCGGCGTCGTGGTCCTGGGCGCCACCCTGACCGAGGGCGCGGGCAACGACTGGATCGCGAAGGCCGCCGTCGACGGCCTCGGCGCCGAGCAGTCCACCGGTGCCCTGCTCTTCGCGGTGTTCGTGCTGGCCATGACCGCCATGCGGTTCTTCGGCGGCCGCGCGATCGACCTGTACGGACGCGTCGCGGTGCTGCGGGCCAGCATGGCCGCAGCCGCCGCCGGGCTGGGGCTCTTCGTCCTGGCCGGCAACATCTGGCTGGCCACCGCCGGTGCCGCGCTGTGGGGCGTGGGCGCCGCGCTGGCCTTCCCGATGGGCATGTCCGCTGCGGCGGACGACCCCCGGCACGCGGCGGCCCGGGTCTCGGTCGTGTCCACCATCGGCTACATCGCCTTCCTGGCCGGCCCGCCGCTGCTGGGCTACCTGGGCGACCTGACCGGCATCCGGCTGGCACTGCTGGCCATCGGCGTCCCGATTCTCGGCGCACTGCTGCTCGCCGGCGCCGCGAAGCCGCTGCGCGCCGGTTAGGCACCCGGTCCCGGGCCCGGCAGTAGGGTGGGGAAATGCGAAGCATACTGGGGAGGACGCCGCACCGACTGGAGAGGCTGGACCGCAGGCTGGTGCAGTCGGTCTCCAGCCTTCCCGGCGGGAGCCACGATGATTTCTTCCGCCGGCTGTCGGCGGCTGCGAACAACGGCAAACTCTGGCTGGGGGTCGCCGCGGTGATGGCGCTGCTGCCGGGCAGGACCCGGCGCGCGGCCCTGCACGGGGTGCTCGCCCAGGGCGTCGCGTCCGCCGTGACCAACCTGGTCTTCAAGACCCTGCTCCCGCGGGCGCGCCCGCTGCCGGAGCACCTGCCGGTGTTCCGTTTCGTTCATCCGCAGCCGACCAGCTCCTCGATGCCTTCGGGGCACTCGGCCTCCGCCGCCGCGTTCGCGCTCGGTGTGGGGCTGGTTCAGCCGGCCCTGGGCGCGGCGCTGGCGCCCGTGGCCGCCGGGGTGGCCTATTCGCGGGTCCACACCGGTGCGCACTGGCCCTCCGACGTCTTCTTCGGCTCAGCGATCGGCGCCGGCGCGGCACTTGTGACCCGCCGGTGGTGGCCGGTGCGGCCACCGTTCCCCGCGCTCCGGCGCACTCCGGTGGAGGCGGCGGCGCTGCCCGGCGGCGAGGGCCTGGGGATTGCGGTCAACACCCTCGGCGGCTCCTATGCCGATGAGACCGCGGCCGCCCTCCAGGAAGTATTCCCGAAAGCGTATATACATGAGATCTCGCCTGACGGTGAGGTGGAGGCCGAGATCGAGGCGGTGGCGGCGCGGCCCGGCCTCAAGGCGCTCGGCGTCTGGGGCGGCGACGGCACCGTAGGAACCGCGGCCGCGGCCGCGGCCGCGCACGCCCTGCCCCTGCTGGTGCTGCCCGGCGGGACGCTGAACCATTTCGCCCGCGACGCCGGCACCGGCACGCTGCGCGCCGCCGTCGACGCGGCCGCCGCCGGGGACGCCGCCCGGGCGGACCTGGGCCGGGTCACGGTGGAGCGGGGGCTGCCGGAGCACCCCGAGCGGTTGGAGCTGCCGATGCTGAACACGGCGAGCATCGGCCTCTACCCCAATCTGGTGCGCCGGCGCGAACAGCTCCAGCCTGCCCTCGGCAAGCCGCTGGCCGGGGTCGTCGCCATGTTCCGCACCTTCGCCGCGGGCACGCCCAGCACGTTGGTGGTGGACGGCGTGCGGCACAAACTGTGGATCCTCTACGTGGGGCGGGGACGCTACTACCCCCGTGACCACGCCCCGCTGGTGCGCCCCGTGCTCGACGACGGCGTGCTGGACCTCCGCATGATCACCGCGGACGAGTCCTTCGCCCGGGTGCGCCTGCTCTGGGCGGTGCTGACCGGAACCGTGGCCAGCTCCCGGATCACCCACCTGAGCGAGGCGCGCCGGGTGCGGGTCGAGCCCGCCGCCGGCACCATGGTGCTGGCCGTGGACGGTGAGGTCATGCCGGGCGTGCGGGCCGTGGAATTCTCCGTGGAACCCCGCGGGCTGGTGTACTACTGCCCGCCGCCGGAGTCCTGAGCGGTCATCCCCGCGGACTACCCTGATTGGCCCCTGAATCATCCCTGAGAGCGGCGAAATGCGGCGGCGGCGTCGGTAGCGTGGTGGATACACAACCACACGCGACGCAAAGGAACGCTTCCATGATCGAAGCACGCGGCCTGACCAAGGTCTACGGCGGGAAAACCGCCGTCGACGGGGTCAGCTTCACCGTCGAGGCAGGCCGGGTCACCGGCTTCCTTGGCCCCAACGGCGCCGGCAAGTCCACCACCATGCGCATGATCATGGGCCTGGACCGGCCGACGTCGGGCACCGTCACCGTCAACGGCGTACCCTTCGACCGCCACCAGGCCCCGCTGCGCGACGTCGGCGTCCTGCTGGACGCAAAGGCCGTCCACACGAGCCGGTCGGCCTACAACCATCTGCTCGCCATGGCCGCGACGCACGGCATCCCGAAGAAGCGCGTGCGCGAAGTCATTGAGATGACCGGCCTGGCCGACGTCGCCCGGAAGAAGGTCGGCGGCTTCTCGCTCGGCATGGGTCAGCGCCTGGGCATCGCCGCGGCGCTGCTCGGCGACCCGCAGACGGTCATCCTGGACGAGCCGGTCAACGGCCTCGACCCTGAAGGGGTCGTCTGGGTCCGGAACCTGGTCAAGTACCTCGCCGCCGAGGGCCGAACCGTGTTCCTCTCCAGCCACCTCATGAGCGAGATGGCCCTCACCGCGGACCACCTGATCGTGATCGGCCGCGGCCGGATCATCGCCGACGCCCCGATCCAGGAGATCATCACCGGACGCGGCCGGATCCGGACCCGAGTCCGCACAGACCAGCCGGACCAGCTGCTGCGGCTGCTCGCAGGCGACGGCGTCTCCGTGGAAATGCAGGAAAACGAACTGCTGGAGGTCACCGGCCTGGACCCGCGGCACATCGCGCGCACCGCGCTGGACCACCGGGTCATGATCTACGAACTCACCCCGCTGCAGGCCAGCCTCGAGGAGGCCTACATGGAACTGACCAAGGATGAGGTCGAATACCACTCATTGATCACCGCCGGGGCCACCGCCCCCGCCCAGTCCGGAGGCAACTAAGCCATGAGCCCCACCACCTTTGAATCCGGCCCGGCGGCCGCCGGCGCGCCTGCCGGCACCGCCCGCAGCGGCGACAGCCTCAGCACCGGACCCGGACCGTCCTTTTTGCGGGTCCTGAACTCCGAAGCCATCAAGTTCAGCACCCTGCTGTCCACCCTGATCCTGCTGGCCTCCACCGCCGTTGTGCTGGTGGGCTTCGGCGCGCTGTCCGCCTGGGGAACCGGCCAGTTTGCCCGCGCCGCCGAGACCGACCAGGGCGCCGCGGCCGCCTTTGCCGCGCAGGGCAGCGAACTTGCCCTCGGTGCCCCGACCTCCGGGATCCCCTTCGCCCAGCTGATCCTCGGCTCCCTCGGCGTCCTGCTGATGAGCTCGGAATTCACCACCGGGATGGCCCGGTCCACCTTCGCCGCGGTCCCCAAACGGACCCCGGCGTTCCTGGCCAAACTGCTGGTGGTCGTGGTGACCGCCTTCGCCCTCACTGCAGTGTCCGCCTACCTGGCCGGCCTGGTATCCCTGCCGATCCTGGACCACTACGGCCTGCCGCTGGACCTGGGCAGCGCCCAGTCGGTCAAACTTCTGCTGGTCAACAGCGCTTACGTCGCCGCCGTTGCGGCGATCGGCCTGGCCCTCGGTGCCCTGCTGCGCAACTCCGCGGGCGGCATCATGAGCCTGGTCGGGCTGTTCTTCGTGCTGCCGATCGTCTTCCAGCTGATCCCCGGCGACTTCTTCGAAGAGGCCAGGAAGTACCTTCCCGGTAACACCGTGCAGGCAATGACGGCCACCGAACACTTCCCGGACACGCTGGAAGCCTGGCAGGCCGCGCTGGTTCTAGGCGCGTGGGTGGTGGTCCCGGTGGTGCTCGCCGGCATCCTGCTCAAGAAGCGGGACGTTTAGGCTCGGTCCATGATCGACGTGCTGCCCGCCGAGGACGCGCCCGCCACCCAGGCCGGCGCGTCCTTCGCCGAAATCACGGCCCGCCGCCGGGGCCGGCTCCGGCGCTACCTGTACCGCCGTCCGCGGATGATGGACGCCGTCGTCGTGGCCGCCTACCTGCTCCTGGTGGCCCCGACGGCGGTGGACGCCGGGCTGGACGGGCAGTGGGCGGTGCCGCTGCTGCTCGGCGGTGTTGCGGGCGCGCTGCTGTTCCGGCGCAGGCATCCGGCAGCCGTGCTGGCTTCCGTCGCTGTCCTGGAATTTGCTGTCTCCGCCCTGCACCCGTGGGGTTCCAACGTCTCCGCGGGGCTGTGGTTCGCGCTGTACTCGGTGGCGCTGACCCGGCCGCGGCGATGGACCCTGATGGCGATGGCGACCGCCACCGCGCCGCTGCTGGCGCTGTACGCCGTGCTGGCCCTGGGGCCGCTCGACGGCCGCCTGCCGTCCATCTCGGACCACACCCCGGAAGACTTCCAGCTGATCAGCAGCATCGCGGCCGCGCTGGGCATCGTCCTGTCCAATGTGATCGCCGCCGGGATCGGCATCTCGGTCCGGCAGCGCCGTGACCACGAGCAGGAAATCGCAGCGTGGGCCAGGGCCACGGCCCAGCTCGGGTCGGCCACCGAACGCAACCGGATCGCCCGTGAAATGCACGACGTCGTGGCCCATTCGCTCACCGTCATGGTGACCCTCTCCGACGGGGCCGCCGTCGTTATGGGCAAGGACCCGGCGCGGGCCGCGGCGGTGCTGGGCGAACTGTCGCACACCGGCAGGACCGCGCTGGCGGACATGCGCCGCGTCCTCGGAGTCCTGCGCGAGGACACCCCGCCCGGCGCCGGTCCGTGGGAGCCGCTGGCGGCCGGCGGGAACCTCGCCAAGCTGCTGGCGGGCTTCCGCGCGGCCGGGCTGCCCCTCCACTACACCCAGTCCGGCCCGGCGCTGCCGGAGGACACCGCCTTCCAGTTGACCGTCTACCGCATCGTGCAGGAGTCACTGACGAATGTGCTGCGCTACGGCCGTGCGCTGGGCCGGGTGGATCTGAGGATCGAGCGGGACGGCGCCGCCGTGACCATTGAGGTGGTGGACGACGGGAAGGGCAGCGTCGAGCCCGCGGGACCGGCGCTCGGCTCCGGGCAGGGTCTGGCCGGCATGCGTGAACGCGCCCGGATTTACGCCGGCGACGTCGAAGCGGGCCCCGCTGGCGGCGGCGGCTGGCGGGTGCGCGTAGTTTTGAACCTCACCGATGACCTCCGCGGCGGCCAGAACGGCACCGACGACAAGGGAGAACCGTGACCGACACCGGACAGATCCGGATCCTGCTGGTCGATGACCAGCCGCTGCTGCGGATGGGGTTCCGCCTGATCCTCGAGGGCGAGGACGACCTGTGCATCGTTGGGGAGGCCTCCGACGGCGCCGACGCCGTGCGCCGCGTCGCCGAGCTGCAGCCCGACGTCGTCCTGATGGACGTGCGGATGCCGGTCCTGGACGGCATCGAGGCCACCCGCGCCATCACCGGCGCCGGTTCGGCGGCACGGATCATCATCCTGACCACGTTCGACGTCGACGAATACGCCTTTGCCGGTTTGCAGGCGGGGGCCTCCGCCTTCCTGCTCAAGGATGTGGACCCCGCCGAACTGGTCAACGCGGTCCGCGTCGTGGCCAGCGGTGACGCGGTGGTGGCCCCGCGTATCACCCGGCGGCTGCTGGAAATCTTCGTGCGGAGCCCGGAGCCGGCCCGCGAGCCTGGCGCGGGCCCGGGAACGGGACCAGCCGCGCCGGACGCTTCCGGCTCCGCCGCCCGCGCGGCGCGGAATCCGCTGCTGGAGGACCTCACCCCGCGGGAAACCGAGGTGCTGGGCGCCATCTCGGAAGGACTTTCAAACGCCGAAATCGCACACCGCTACTTCCTCTCGGAGGCGACCGTGAAGACGCATGTGCGGCGCATCCTCAGCAAACTGCAGCTCCGCGACCGGGTCCAGGCTGTGGTGTACGCCTACGAGACCGGGCTGGTGGTGCCGAGCAACCCCGATTACTGATCAGGGGAAGCCCGGCGGAGCGGGCACGGCCCCGAATCTCCTGAAAGAGTGGTTTCACGCACTTCTAAGAATTGACCGTCAGGCAACTTTATTTGCCTATGCGGCCTTTGGCTTGGCGATCGGCCCCAATCCCGGCGGCGTAATCTGTATGAGTGCACAGGACGGCGGTTCCACCCCGCGGTCTAGTGTGAAACGACACTGTGGCCCGCCGCACACCCCGCCTTGTACTGCCGGGCGCGGAGGCAGGGCCATCACCACCCAGTAAGGACGGCGCTTCATGCAGGCTGACCAGCAACTCTCCAAATCCCTGAAACCGCGGCACCTGTCGATGATCGCCATCGCCGGCGTCATCGGCGCGGGGCTCTTCGTCGGTTCCGGCGCGGCGATCCAGCAGGCCGGCCCCGGCATCCTGGTGGCCTACCTCGCCGCGGGCCTCGTGGTCATCCTGGTGATGCGGATGCTCGGCGAAATGGCTGCGGCCAACCCCGAGACCGGGTCGTTCTCCACCTACGCCGACAAGGCGCTGGGACGCTGGGCGGGCTTCAGCATCGGCTGGCTCTACGCCTGGTTCTGGATCATCGTCCTGGGCATCGAGGCGACCGCCGGGGCGGCCATCATGCACCGTTGGGTTCCCGGCATTGACCAGTGGATCTGGGCGCTGGTGCTGATGGTGCTCCTGACGCTGACCAACCTGGGCTCCGTCAAGTCCTACGGCGAGTTCGAATTCTGGTTCGCGTCGATCAAGGTCGCCGCGATCGTGCTGTTCCTGCTCTTCGGCGCCGCCGCGATCCTCGGCCTCATTCCCGGCGTCCCCGCGCCCGGCCTGGACAACCTGGTCGGCAAGGGCGGCTTCATGCCCAACGGCCCCGGCGCGGTCCTGGCCGGCATCCTGGTGGTTGTCTTCTCCTTCTTCGGCGCCGAAATCGCCACCATCGCCGCCGGTGAATCCGAAAACCCCGTCGACGCCGTCAAGAAGGCCGTCAAGTCCACGGTCTGGCGCATCCTGGTGTTCTACATCGGCTCGATCGCCGTCGTCGTGACCCTGCTGCCCTGGAACTCCGCCTCGGTGGCCAAGAGCCCCTACGTCGCCGTCATTGAACTGTTCGGTATCCCCGGCGCGGGAACCATCATGGACGTCGTGGTGCTGACCTCGGTGCTTTCCTGCCTGAACTCCGGCCTCTACACCGCCAGCCGCATGCTCTTCTCGCTCTCCCGCCGCGGCGATGCCCCCAAGTCGTGGATGCGGATCTCCCGCCGGGGCGTCCCGTCCGCCGCCGTGCTGGCCTCGACCGTCGTCGGCTTCATCACCGTGGGCCTGAACTACATCGCGCCGGATACCGTCTTCCTGTTCCTGGTCAACACCTCCGGCGCCATCGCCCTGTTCGTCTGGCTGGTCATCTCCGTCTCGCAGCTGATCCTCCGCCGCCGGATGGGCACCGCGGCCCGGGACCTGCAGCTCAAGATGTGGCTCTTCCCTTACCTGACCTGGGTCGCGATCATCAGCATCGTTGCGCTGCTGGTGGGCATGGTGGTGCTCGACAGCACCCGGGAGTCGCTCCTGCTGTCGCTGGCCCTGGCCGCCGTCGTGGTGGGCGTCGGTCTCTGGCGGTACCGGAAGAACGGCCCGGCTGCCCTTGAGCCGGCCGCAGGATCCGCCGCCGCGGAAGCCGCTGCCGAGGACGGGACCGGCGCCGATGCCCCGGCCGGGGACTCGACTGTCGCGGACGCCCCGACCGGTGCGGGCCGGAGTCTCTAGCTTCCACCGCAACCGGACATGCCCACTCCTGGACACCAGGGGTGGGCATGCCGCGTTATGCCCGGGGACGGCCGCGAAGGATGGGCATGTCCCTCCGGGGGTGGCCCTGCGGGCTGCGTGGTCCGGGCAGCTAATCCCCCGTCCCGCCACGGAATCCCTCCGCCGGTCCGGCATTAGACTCGGAGCCATGCCTTCCACCGCCTCAGCTGCAGACCACATCCGTGACCTCGGCGCCTATGTCAGTGCGTCCCCGTCAAGCTTCCACGCCGCCCACGAGGGTGCGCGGCGGCTGGAAGAGGCGGGGTTCACCGGCCTCGACGAGCTGCAGCCGTGGGACGGCGGTGCCGGGAAGTTCTACGTCGTCCGCGACGGCGCCCTCATCGCCTGGGTGACCCCGCAGGGAGCCGGGCCCACAACGGGGTTCAATATCCTCGGCGCGCACACCGATTCACCCTCCTTCAAACTCAAGCCCAGGCCCACCACGGGAAAGTTCGGCTGGCTGCAGGCCGGGGTCGAGGTCTACGGCGGCCCGCTGCTGAACTCCTGGCTGGACCGCGAACTGCAGCTCGCCGGCCGGCTGGTGCTGCTCGACGGCACCGAGCACCTCACCGCCACCGGGCCGCTCCTGCGCTTCCCGCAACTGGCCATCCACCTGGACCGCGCCGTGAACGACGGTCTGGCCCTGGACAAGCAGCAGCACATGAATCCGGTCTTCGGCCTGGGCGATCCCGCCGACGCCGATCTGCTCGCCCTGCTCGCCGAGCGGACAGCCGGCGCACCGGTGGACCCCGCCCGGATCGGCGGGTACGACATCGTCGTCGCGGACACCCAGCCGCCGGCGGTGTTCGGCGCCCGGGACGAGTTCTTCGCCTCCGGGCGGCTGGACAACCTCTCCGCCACGCACGCCGGGCTCACCGCGCTGATCGCACACGCCGCCGGTGCTGCCCCGGACGGCGGCCCGATCGCCGTGCTGGCGGCATTCGACCACGAGGAAATCGGCTCCGGCTCCCGTTCCGGCGCCAGCGGCCCGGTCCTCGAAGACATCCTGGTCCGCATTTCCGACGGACTGGGCGCGACGGCGGGCCAGCGGCGGCAGGCCCTCGCGGCGTCGTTCTGCGTGTCCGCCGACGCCGGCCACGCCGTGCACCCCAACTACGCCGAACGCCACGACCCCGCCAACCGCCCGGTCCTCAACGGCGGACCGCTGCTGAAGATCAACGCCAACCAGCGGTACGCCACGGACGCGCCGGGCGCAGCCCTCTGGGCCAGGCTCTGCACCGAGGCAGGGATTCCCTACCAGGAATTCGTTTCGAACAACGTGATGCCGTGCGGCTCCACGATCGGTCCCCTGACCGCCACCCGGCTCGGGATCAGGACGGTCGACGTCGGCGTACCGCTGCTCTCGATGCACTCCGCCCGCGAGCTGTGCGGCGTCGAAGATCCGCACCGGCTCGCGAAAGTCACCGAGGCCTTCTTCCGCACCGCGTCCTGAGCGCGGCCGGGCCCGCCGCCGGCTACGACCCGGCCAGGCCGATCACGAGGTTGATCGTGGCGGCCAGGATGACCGTGCCGAACAGGTAGGACAAGAGGCTGTGCTTGAGCGCTTCGGCGCGGATGGCATGGTTCTTCAGGGCCGTGTCCGACACCTGGTAGGTCATGCCCAGGCTGGTGGCGAGGTAGGCGAAATCGGTGTACTGCGGCGGGTCGGCCTGGTTGAAGTCGATCCCGCCCACCGCCGAACCGGCCCGCGGCGCGGTGCTGTAGTACAGGCCGGCGTAGCGCACCGTGAAGAGCGTCTGCACCAGCATCCACGCCAGGGCGACGGACGTCAGAGCAAGCAGGCCGCTGCCGAGCCGGGACGCCCCGTCGTTGCTGTGCGAGTCAAGGACGACGGCGGCCACGGCCGCGAGGCTGGCGACGTTGGCGGCGAGGATCATCAGGTCCGTGACGCGGCGCGACGGGTCCTCGACCGTGGCGTGGGCGCGGGTGCCCTCGGCATCCAACGGACCGATCACTACCCACACCCAGACCACGTAGGTCAGGGCGGCGGTGCTCCAGCCCACCGCCGGGGCCTCCACCCAGTGGCCGGCCAGGCCCGAGCCGCCGGCCCCCAGCAGGCCCGCCAGCACCATCACCGCAAACCGCAGCCGGCTGCGGTGCACGCGGGGAACCCCGGAGCGGGACGGGAAAGCGTCGGTCATTCCCCGATCATGGCACACGGCCCCGGGAGGCCACCCGCCCCACGGTCCCGGCCTGCGCAACCCCACCCCGGATATCCACAGAGCGCCCGGCCTCCCTTCCCGCCGGGCGATGCGGCGCCTAGGGTGGCGGGAGGGGAAATCGCTGAAACCGGCCCGGATGCACTAAGCTATTGAAGTCTGTGCTGTGCCCGGCCTCCGATCCGGCGGCTTGCGGTACCGCACACGCACCGCAAATGAACCTCCTGTTACGGAAATGCCGTAACCGCTTAGCCCAAAGGAGGTGGGTTCACATATGCGTCCTTACGAATTGATGGTAATCATCGACCCCGAGGTCGAAGAGCGTACCGTTGAGCCGTCGCTTCAGAAGTTCCTGAACGTCATCACCAACGATGGTGGAACCATCGAAAAGGTTGACATCTGGGGCCGCCGTCGCCTGGCTTACGAAATCCAGAAGAAGTCCGAAGGTATCTACGCCGTGGTGAACTTCACCGCTGAGCCGGCTACCGCCAAGGAACTTGACCGCCAGCTGAGTCTCAATGAGACCATCATGCGCACCAAGATCACCCGCCCCGAAGAGCAGAAGGTCGTTGCTGAGTAATTCAGCTCCACCCTTTCAATCTTTAACCCCGTAGGAACGAACCAGGAGGCAGTAGATGGCAGGCGAAACCACTATTACGGTCATCGGTAATCTCACCAATGATCCCGAGCTGAGGTTCACCCCGTCAGGCTCGGCAGTAGCGAACTTCACCATCGCTTCTACGCCCCGCACTTTTGACCGCCAGTCAAACGAGTGGAAGGACGGGGAAACCCTGTTCCTCCGCGCGTCGGTATGGCGCGAGGCAGCCGAGAACGTCGCCGAATCCCTCACCAAGGGCATGCGCGTGATCGTTTCCGGCCGCCTGAAGAGCCGTTCCTACGAAACGAAGGAAGGCGAGAAGCGCACCGTTATCGAGCTTGAGGTCGACGAGATCGGCCCGAGCCTGCGCTACGCCAACGCTAAAGTCAACCGCACCCAGCGCTCCGGCGGACAGGGTGGCCAGGGCGGCTTCGGCGGCGGCAACAGCGGCGGTTTCGGCGGCAACTCCGGCGGAAACCAGGGCGGCAACTCCGGCGGAAGCTGGGGTGGCAACCAGCCCGCACAGCAGGACGATCCCTGGGCCACGCCCGGGGTGAGCAATGCCGGCGGCTGGGGCAACGGTCCGGATTCCGAACCTCCCTTCTAAACAACATCTAAAGGCCCGACGCCGGGCGCCGTCGGCCGCCGCAAGGCTGCCGTGCGCGGACCGGCGTGGACCACCACCATCCCGTGGATCAATATCCACGGGCTCCATAGAAAAGGAGCTCCACGATGGCTAAGGCTGAACTCCGTAAGCCCAAACCAAAGTCCAACCCCTTGAAGGCCGCTGACATCACTGTCATCGACTACAAGGACGTAGCATTGCTGCGCAAGTTCATCTCCGACCGCGGAAAGATCCGCGCCCGTCGCGTCACCGGCGTTACGGTCCAGGAACAGCGCAAGATCGCACAGGCAATCAAGAACGCCCGCGAAGTTGCTCTGCTGCCTTACTCCGGCGCTGGCCGCGGCTAAGGAAGGGATTAACTAACATGGCAAAGCTCATTCTGACCCACGAAGTAACCGGTCTCGGTGCTGCTGGCGACGTTGTCGAGGTCAAGGACGGTTACGCCCGTAACTACCTGCTCCCCCGCAACTTCGCCCTGACCTGGTCCAAGGGTGGCGAGAAGCAGGTTGAGTCCATCAAGGCTGCCCGTGCCGCCCGCGAGCACGCTTCCCTGGAAGACGCTCAGAAGCAGGCCGCTGCCCTGCAGGCCAAGCCGGTGAAGCTCGTCGTCAAGGCTGGCGAGACCGGACGCCTGTTCGGCACCGTCAAGCAGGGCGACGTTGCCGACGCCGTTGAGGCCGCAGGCCTTGGCCGCATCGACAAGCGCAAGGTTGAACTGCCGGCTCACATCAAGTCGACCGGTTCCTACCAGGCCAACGTCCGTCTGCACGACGACGTTTCCGCCGTGATCGAGCTCGACGTCGTCGCAGGCAAGTAGTCATTCCGGCTACAGCCTGTACGGCTAGGCAGTTTTGAACTGCCGGAAGGCCCCCGCCTTCGGTTTCCTCAGGGAAGCCAACGGCGGGGGCCTTCCGCTTTAATTGCGGCGGCCTCAACCCTGGTGCAGGACCGTGGTGACGTGCCGGTAACCCAGCCGGACCAGCTCGTCCAGCACCGTCGCGTCGATGTCGTCCAGCTTGTTGATGTACAGGCACCCGGCTCCGGTCCTGTGCTTCCCGAGGCGGTCAAGCAGCGCAGCGGCGTCCGGACCGTACGTGAGGCCATAGAGCGACAGGCTGGACTTGCGGGGGGAGAAGCCCACCGCGGCGGCGTCTCCCTCCCTGCCGCTCGCGTACTTGTAGTGGTAGCTGCCGAACCCGACGATGGACGGCCCCCACATGGTGGCCGGCTGGACCGTGATCCGGGACATCAGCTCGAGCAGGCGGTACCCGTCCGCGCGCCGGACCGGATGCTCGATCGTGCCGAGGAAATCCGCGACGGACGCCCCGGTCGGCAGGGTCTTGTTTTCGGTCATGCCTGCAGTCTGGCAGAACGCGCCGGGCGGTGCAGTCAGCCGCCGCGGCCGCGGGCAGCCGCGGCCGCGGCGGACCGACCGGCGCCGGTGATAGCCTGCCGCAGTGACCTCGAATACCGCACGACGGCTCCGTCCCTTCTCCCAGGTGGACGTCTTTTCCGTCGAACCGTACCGCGGGAATCCGCTGGCCGTCGTTCTCGAGGCCGAGGGGCTCGACACGGAGGACATGCAGCGGTTTGCCAATTGGACCAATCTCTCGGAAACCACGTTCCTGCTGCCGCCCACGGATCCCCGGGCCGACTACCGGGTCAGGATATTCACCGGCAGCGAGGAGTTTCCCTTCGCCGGCCATCCGACCCTGGGCTCGGCCCATGCATGGCTTGAAGCGGGCGGCGTCCCGAGGCAGGACGGTGAATTAGTCCAGGAGTGCGGGGCCGGGCTGGTCCGGGTGAAGCGCGACGGCGACCGCCTGGCCTTCGCGGCCCCGCCCCTGACCCGCTCCGGAGAGGTGGCCGAGTCGGACCTCGCCCGCATAGCGTCAGGCTTGCGGATGCCGCGGGAGGAGCTCCGGGACTCCTCCTGGCTCGTCAACGGACCGGAATGGATCGGAGTGCTCCTGGATTCTGCAGAACGGGTGCTCGCCATCAAGCCGGACTATGCGGCAATGGCCGGACTCAATATCGGCGTCGTCGGCCCCCACCCCGCCGGATCCGAGTTCGGCTTCGAGGTCCGCACCTTCATCCCCGGCGACGCGGCCGCTGAAGATCCCGTCACCGGCAGCTTCAACGCCGGAGCGGCCCAATGGCTGATCGGGACCGGCCGGGCGCCGGAGTCCTACCGTGTGGCGCAAGGGACCGTGCTGGGCCGCGCGGGACGGGTGCACATCGACGCATTGGACGACGATATCTGGGTCGGCGGCCACTCGGTGAGCTGCATTGAAGGATTCGTCCTGCTCTGATCCCGGA
The DNA here is from genome assembly GCF_001428365.1 of Arthrobacter sp. Soil763. Lineage (GTDB taxonomy): Bacteria > Actinomycetota > Actinomycetes > Actinomycetales > Micrococcaceae > Arthrobacter. The sequence goes on from NZ_LMSH01000001.1 coordinate 598,802, forward strand.
TGCCCTGTCACTTATGGTGGCCATTCCGGCGGCAGAAGGACCACAAATTATAGCGCAGCGGGGGAGGAATAAAGCCGCCCGGGGTTCGCTTCTAAAGGTAGATGCATTTGCATGTAACAGAGTGACCTACAGGAGCGCACCATGGAAAGCCGCCGCATAATCGTTCTCTCCGCCGGACTCGGCGTCCCGTCCTCCAGCCGCCTGCTGGCGGACCAGCTGGCTGCTTCGGCGGAGCGCCAGCTCGCGGAGGCGGGGTACGCGGTAACGCTGGACGTCGTGGAGCTGCGGGACCTCGCCGTGGACATCGCCAACAACTTCGTCACCGGGTACGCGGCCCCCCGCCTGGCCGAGGTGATCGCCAAAGTGACGGACGCCGACGGCATCGTCGCTGTCAGCCCGGTGTTCAGCGCCTCCTACAGCGGTCTGTTCAAGTCCTTCATCGATGTGCTGGATCCCGCGTCGCTGGACGGCAAGGCCGCCCTGCTGGGAGCTACGGGCGGCACGGACCGGCACCAGATGGTGCTGGACTACGCCATGCGGCCGCTCTTCAGCTACCTCCGCACCCGGATGGCGGCGACCGGCGTGTTCGCCGGGCCCCAGGACTGGGGAAGTGCCGGCGACGGCGTGTCCCCGCTGTCGGCGCGGATCGACCGGGCGGCGGGGGAGTTTGCCCGGCTGCTAGAGGGCGTGCAGCCCCGGCGCGCGCCCGCGCCGCTGGAATCGTTGCCCTTCGAGCAGCTGCTGGCCGGGATCGCCGGCCCCCAGGGCTGAACTTAAACGCTGCCCGGTTCGTTGTGCCGGACATGAAATGCCCTGTGGATTCCGTAGACCTGGTAATGAGCGAACGAAGCGGCGTGGAGATCGACTACTGCCCGCAGTGCCGGGGCGTCTGGCTGGACCGCGGCGAACTCGACAAGATCATCGACCGGGCGGCCGAGGGCTTCGGAGGCCCGGCCCCGTCCGGTGCAGCGCGGCCGGCCGTTCCCCCGACACCGCCCGGGCACATCCCGCCGCCGCTGTACAACGTCGACCCGCGACGGGACGACCGGCGGCCGGACGACCGGCGCTACGACGACCGGCGCGAGCGGCCGCGGTACGACCAGCCGCGCTATGACGACCGCCGCCGGCCGAAGAAGAAGGAAGGCTGGCTGGGCGAGCTGTTCGACTTTTAGCCGGAGCTCGGCGGCGGCCGCCGCTCAGTCCTCAAGCAGCGCGATGAATTCCTCTGCCTGCTGCAGCGAGACGTCCGAATGCCGGACCAGGGCCGCCGCGGCCGCCGCGGTGTCGCCGCTCCGGGCCAGGGTGCGGATCCTGCCGTAGATCTCGTCGTTGAGCATATTGCTGCTGACCTCCCGCGTCACCTCGCCTTTGCTGGCAATCGCCCGGTAGCGGTACGGGAAGCGCTGCGGTTCCCCCTCCTCGACCGGGGCCGGGCCGGCCTCCTGCCGGGGGCGGAACGGCTGCGGATGGGCCGCCAGCGCGCCGACGGCGTCCCGCGAGGCCCGGAGGCCCTCCCCGGTGGCTTCGAGGTAGAACTTGATGGCCGCCATGGCCTGTCCCTGCGCTATTAGCGCGTACAGGCGGCGGTGCTGGTCCTGGTCCAGCCGCGCGGCGGCCTCCTGTGCCAGCTCCGCCGAGCTGCGGCCGGGCTGGGCAGGACCCTCCTGGTGCGTGCGCGCGCGGCGCCGGCCCACCGCGCGGGCGGTCAGCACGACGCCGACGCCGACGAGCGCGAGGATCAGGAGGGGGACAAGCAGGGCTTCCATGGGACTACAGCCGATCTACGTGGTTCTTGGGCAGGGGCGCCGGCACGGGGAGGCGCAGCCCGCGGACGGGCCCGCCGGGTGCCGATGCCCATGGCCACAGCTTATGACAGCGGGCGCCCGACCACCTCATATTCCACGCGCTGCATACAGAGCCGCAGGCGGCGATCCGCGGGATGCCGGGAAATGGGCCGACGGCCATCGCATATTCCGCATGTTCGCTCCCGGTGCGCGCCGGAGGCGCCGGTGCTATCCCCAGCGACCGGCCGCAGGCTGTGGATGAACCACGGGAGAAATTCTTTTGAGTCCACAGCCTTAACACACTGTTTCCGCAGGTCAGGCCCGGTTTGAGTGGAAAAGAATTTCGTCGTCCACAGGGGTTCCCACAGGCTGTGCACAAGCACGGTGTATTAGTCCACAACTTATCCACAGCCTGCTGGTCGGGTCGGGTTGGTGCAGCCGACGGCGGGGGATAACGTTGCGGGAGACCAATCCCCGCAGTGCCGGTTCGCGGCGGCAGTCCGCTTCCGGCTGACCCCGACGGTGCGCATCGGACCGGGTGGCCAGGGGGCGGATCCGGAAAGTGTCGGAGCCCGCTGCTAGAAAGATCCCGGGACCCTGGAACCCGCAGCACCGGCCCGGTCCGGGAGGTTACCCACGGTTTAGGCGCTGGCGGAAACACCGCTTCGCCGGCACACAATGAAGGACGGCAGTTTTGTCAGTAACGCATCTGGACGCGATCGAGGGCACCCGGGGATCCGAAGGCAGCCGCAAGCCGCCGCAGGACATCCCTGCGGAGCAGTCGGTGCTGGGCGGCATGATGCTGTCCAAGGACGCGATCGCGGATGTCGTTGAGATCCTTCGCGGCCAGGACTTCTACCGCCCGGCGCACGAGACCATTTATGAAGCCGTCATCGACCTCTATGGCCGTGGCGAGCCCGCCGACGCCGTCACGGTGTCGGACGAACTGACCAAGCGCGGCGAGATCAACCGGATTGGCGGACCGGCGTACCTTCACGAACTCATCCAGACCGTTCCCACTGCGGCGAACGCCGGCTACTACGCCGAAATCGTGGCGGAGCGGGCCGTCCTGCGCCGGCTGGTCAATGCCGGCACGAAGATCGTTCAGCTCGGCTACGGGCAGGACGGCGAGGTCGAAGACCTGGTGAACCAGGCGCAGGCCGAGGTCTATGCCGTCGCCGAGCGCCGGACCGCGGAGGACTACGTTGTCCTCAAGGACGTCATGGAATCCACGGTGGACGAGATCGAGGCCTCCGGCCACCGCGGCGAAGGCATGGTGGGGGTCCCGACCGGCTTCTACGAACTCGATGAGCTGACCCACGGACTTCACCCCGGCCAGATGATTGTCATCGCCGCCCGGCCCGCCGTCGGTAAGTCGACCTTTGCGCTGGACTTTGCGCGCTCGGCGGCGATCAAGAACAACTTGGCCACCGTCATGTTCTCCCTGGAAATGGGCCGGAACGAGATTGCGATGCGCCTGCTGTCCGCGGAGGCCACGATCGGGCTGCAGGACCTCCGCAAGGGCACCATCAAGGATGAGCAGTGGTCCAAAATTGCCACCACGATGGGCCGGATGAACGACGCGCCGCTGTTCATCGATGACAGCCCCAATATGTCGCTGATGGAAATCCGGGCAAAGTGCCGCCGCCTCAAGCAGCAGCACGACCTCAAACTGGTGATCCTCGACTACCTGCAGCTCATGAGCTCGGGCAAGAAGGTTGAATCCCGCCAGCAGGAAGTCTCCGAGTTCTCGCGCGCGCTCAAGCTGCTGGCCAAGGAGCTCCAGGTCCCGGTGATCGCGCTCTCCCAGCTGAACCGTGGCTCCGAACAGCGCCAGGACAAGCGCCCCATGGTCTCCGACCTTCGTGAATCCGGCTCCATTGAGCAGGACGCGGACATGGTCATCCTGTTGCACCGTGAAGACGTCTACGACAAGGAATCCCCGCGTGCCGGCGAGGCCGACATCCTCGTCGCCAAGCACCGTAACGGCCCGACCAAGGACATCGTGGTTGCCTTCCAGGGCCACTACTCCCGCTTCGCCAATATGGCGGGGGACGCAGCCGGTGGAGGCGGCTTCTAAAAGAGCGGGCTACTGGAGCAGGTGGTTGGGCAGCCGGTTGCCCGGTGCCTTGCCCCGGATCTCCAGCAGCTCGCGCGCGTGGGCGTGCAACCTCTTGTCCTCCCCGGAGACCGGAACCCATTGCCGGATGGGGACCGAGGTGCCGCTCTCATCGCGGGCCACCATGACGGTCAGGCAGTAGGTGGTCAGGTTCAGCTCGTGGCCCTTGGGGTCCCCGGAGCGGACGTGCACCGCTATGTGCATGCCCTTAGTCCCGGTGTACACCAGCCGGGCCTCCACCTCCACGAGGTGGCCGATCAGCAGCGGGCGGTAGAACCGGACCCCGCCGGAGAAGACCGCCACGGTATCCATCCCGCAGTAGCGTGACGCGCAGACGTAGGCCGCCTCGTCGATCCACTTCATCACGATGCCGCCGTGGACCTTGCCGCCCCAGTTCACGTCCGTCGGCGCCGCCAGGAATCGCAGGGTGACCCGCTCGGCGGTCCCGGCGTCGGTGTATTCCTGGCTGTTCATGGCCTGGACGATGTCCTCGCGGACCTTGATGCGCGCCAGCGCCGCGTCGCGCTGCCCGATCTCCTCCGGTGAGGCGGGTTCGAACTGCGGTACCGGCACCGGCCTGCCGTCCGCGCCCACCGCCACGAAGATCACCAAGCACTGGCTGCGCATCGTCGCGGGGCCGCCCCGGGGGTCCCCGGAGGAAACCACGGTGCGGATATGCATCGAGGACCGTCCGGTGTAGACGATCGTGGCGGTGACCTCCACCATGTCGCCGCTGTTGACGGGGTCGGCGAAGTGGATGTTGCCCACGTAGGCCGTCACGCAGTAGGACTTCGACCAGCCGACGGCGGCCGCATAGGCGGCCTTGTCCACCCACTCAAGCACCGTGCCGGCGTCCACCGAACCGCTGTGGCCGACGTCGGTGGGGGCTGCGAGGAAGCGCAGGGTGACGGCATTGGCGGGAGTCTCGCTCATGGAAGAGAGTGTACGACGGCGGGCGGCCGCCCGGAGGTGGCCGCCCGCCGTCTTACGCTGTCGAAACCGCTCCTAGGCGAGGACGGCCAGCCTGGAGCCGGCGCGGCCGAACAGGGCGCCGTCCACGGAGGCCTTGCCCGCTCCGACGAGCGCCACGGCCGCCGCCGCGGCGGCGAGGATCAGGACCAGTTCGTAGCCCCCCGCGGCGACGAATATGCCTGCCGGGGCATGGACGAGGAACAGCGCGCCCAGCATGTCCACCGCGAGAAGCAGGGCGAAGACGCGGGTGAGCACGCCGAGGATCAGCGCGATGCCGCCGACCAGCTCCAGGCTGGCCACCACCGGGGCGACGACGTCGGCGGCCGGCACGCCCATCTGCGCAAACGCGGCCTGTGTGCCCGGGATGGTGAACTCGCTGAACTTCTGCCAGCCGTGGGCGGCGAAGAGGAAGCCGGTGACAAGGCGCAGGATGGTGCGCGCCGTGGTGGTGAGTGCGGGCTGGTTCATGGCAATACCGTTCTGGGGTGGGGAGGGGCGCCGCCGGCATTCGGCGGACGCTTACTTGAAGTTACAACTTTATCCTCGCCGAACGTTAGTTGAACTGTCAACTAATGGGAAATGGTGTGACGCGGCTAGGGTGGTTCCGTGCCGACTCCCGCCCCGATCCCAGCAGCAGTGACAGCGCCGGCAAACCGGCGGCGCGATATTCTGCGCCTTGCCGTTCCCGCCTTCGGGGCGCTGATCGCCGAGCCGCTGTTCCTGCTCGCCGACTCGGCGATTGTCGGACACCTCGGAGTGGCGCAGCTGGCCGGTGTCGGACTGGCTTCGGCGGTGCTGCACACGGCGGTGGGTCTCATGGTCTTCCTGGCCTACTCCACGACCCCGGCCGTGGCCCGCGCGGTAGGCAACGGCCAGCTGCCCAGGGCCCTTGCCGCCGGCCGCGACGGCGTCTGGCTCGCCCTGCTGCTGGGACTTGCCCTGGCCGCGGCGGGACTCGTCGCCGCCGAACCGCTCCTGAACCTGATGGGCGCCCGGGGCGAGGTCCGGACCTTCGCCGTGGATTATCTGCGCTGGTCGATGCCGGGGCTGGTGGCGATGCTGCTGATCTTCGCCGGCACCGGGGTGCTGCGCGGCCTGCAGGACACCCGGACCCCGCTCGCCGTCGCCACCGCCGGTTTCGCCCTCAATATCGCCCTGAACGTGTTCCTGGTCTACGGGCTGGACCTGTCCGTCACCGGCTCGGCGCTGGGCACCAGCATCGCGCAGTGGGCAATGGCCCTGGTGTACGTCGTGATGGTGCAGCGCAATGCCCGCCGCCACGGTGTCAACGTGCTTCCGGACTGGCGCGGCGTCCGTGCGCTGGCGCGGGTCGGATCCTGGCTGATGCTGCGCACTCTCAGCCTGCGGATCGCGATCCTGGCCACCGTCCTCGTGGCCACCGCGCAGGGGCCGGTCAACCTGGCCGCGCACCAGCTGGCGATGACCATCTTCACGTTCCTGGCCTTCGCCCTGGACGCCCTGGCCATCGCAGCGCAGGCGCTCATCGGCAAGGAACTGGGGGCCTCCCACCCCGCGGCGGCACGGGAGCTCACCGGCACCATGGTCCGCTGGGGACTGGGGTTCGGCGTCCTGACCGGCGCCCTGCTGGCAGCCGCCGCGCCGTGGGCCGGACTGCTGTTCACCTCCGACCCCGGGGTCCGGGCCGCGTTGACCCTCGCCCTGTGGGTGCTCGCGGCCGGCCAGCCGGTCGCCGGTTACGTCTTCGTCCTCGACGGCGTGCTGATCGGCGCCGGTGACGCGCGCTACCTCGCGATCGCCGGCGTCGTGAACCTGGCCGCCTACCTGCCCCTGCTGCTGCTTGTCGGGCGCTCGGGGGCCGACGGCGGAGCGGCGCTGGCCTGGTTGTGGGCGGCCTTTTCGCTGGGCTACATGCTGGCTCGCGCCCTCACGCTGGGGCTGCGGGCACGCACCGACCGCTGGATGCGGCTCGGCGCCCACTGACCCGGGGCGGCCCGGCCGGGGGGCGGATCCGGCACCCCCTAAACTGGACGGGTGACTCTCCCCGCTGCTGCCCCGGCCCCGACCGACCTGCCCGCCGCCACGGACGTGTGGAAGCCTGTCCTGGTGCGGGCCCCCGCCGCGCTCGTGTTCGGCGCCGTCACGGTGTTCTGGGCCGCGCCCCCGGTCGCGGGGATGGGCTGGTCCGGCGGACTGTATCTGCTGGCCACCGGGCTGGTGCTGGTGTGGACGGTCAAAAAGACCGGATTGCCGCACGGAGGCCGCGCCGCCAAGGCCCTGGCCGCCGCGGGCGCCCTCCTGGCCGGGGCAGGTGCGGCGGTCGCCCTGCTTGCCGACAGCCTGGTCTTCGCCGTCATCGGCGCGCTGGGCCTCGGGCTGGCCGGGGCCGCGGAGCTCCTGGTCGGGCTGGCCGTGCGCCGCCGTTCGGTCCTTGCCCGGGATTGGATCGCCTCCGGCGTAATCGGTCTTGGTACCGCCGCCGCCCTGCCCTTCTTCATTGACCTCGGTCCGCACGCCCTGCTCGGCGTGGCCGGCGGAGGGGCGATCATCAGCGGTGTCCTGTGGACCCTGGCCGGGCTGACCCTGCGGCACGATGCGCGGGGCGTTTCCGACGAGGCCGTAAACTAGTAGGGACAGGTTCTACCCCGCGTAGAACAACCGCGGGATCAGACTGCCACGCCTACCGGCGGTGGCGGCAGGAGGAAAGCACCTTGGCAGAGCAGAAATCAGGAGGCCGCCGCGGCCTGCGGACCTCGGTCAAGGGACCGCTCGTGTTCTCTGCATTCTGGGCCGTGCTGGCCTTCGTTGCCGTGCTGATCTTCGCCTCCGGCGGCAGCGCCAAAGCCCCGCGCTTCGACCTGGCCTTCACCGGTGCCGGCATCGCCTTCATTGTCACCCTCGTGATCGCGGCCATGCTGTCGATGAGCTACAAGGACAACGCCGAACACCTCGGCAAGGGCTCCGGCATCAACCTCAGCTCCAAGCGGCCCGCCGCGGGCCACGGGGGACAGCCCGCCCAGCGGAGCGGCACCGACGCCCCGGGCAGCGGCAGCGACACAGGCACCGACCCCCGCTAGCACCCTGGTCCGTGCCTCGGCAACGGCTTCCGCTGGCCGCCCGCCATCGGCGTCGTCCCGCCTGCTAGGACGCGGCCTTCCGGGCGCGGTACGCGGCAACATGGGCGCGGTTGGCGCAGTTTCCGGTGTCGCAGTAACGCTTCGAGCGGTTACGGCTCAGATCCAAAAGGACGGCGTCGCAGTCGTCCGCCGCGCAGACGCGCATCCGGTCCATTTCCTTGCTGCGGATGACATCCAGGATGGCCATCGCCGCCTCCGTGCCCATCCGGTCCGCCAGCGGCGCCTCGGGAGCCGTGGCGTGCAGGTGCCAGTCCCAGCCGTCGTGCCGGACCAGCTGCGGCAATGCCTGTGCCTCGCGCAGCAGCCGGTTGGCGGCGTCGACGGCGCCCGTCTCGTTGGCCGACCACAGCGCGGCGAGCACCGTACGGAGCCGGCGGACGCTGGCCAACTCGGCGTCGTCGCCGGTCCGTGAGCCACTGAAGCCCTCAGCGGCCAGGAAGCGGTCCAGATCAGCCGCCGTGGCGAGCTGCTCCGCGCCGTTGGCGCCGGTATTGACGAGGTTGACCACTGACCGCAGCGCAACTTCCGTGTCAGGGGCAAAGACCATCTTGACTCCTTACGTCGACCGCGCGTACTGTCATGAGCAACACCCTACTTTACTCCTGACAGGAGGAGCCCGTGTCTGCCGCACGCCGCCCCGCCGTGGCTCCGGCCACCCACCCCGCACCGGCTACCCGGACTCCTGCCCCGGCCCCCGGAACGGCCGCTGCGGGTTTCCTGGCCTCGGGCCTTGGGGTGGCGCTGTTCTCCTCGGCGGTGTTCGGACTGTCCGGCTCCTTCGCGAAGGCGCTGCTGGAGACCGGCTGGACCCCCGGAGCCGCGGTCACCGCCCGGCTCAGCGGCGCCGCCCTGGTCCTGGCCGTGCCGGCCGCCGTCGCGCTGCGGGGCCGGTGGCACCAGCTACGCGACAACTGGCTTACGGTCCTGCTCTTCGGCCTGATCGGCGTCGCCGCCTGCCAGTTGTTCTACTTCAACGCCGTCGCCCGCCTGTCGGTCGGCGTCGCCCTTCTGCTTGAATACCTCGCCCCCGTGATGATCGTCCTCTGGCTATGGGTGGCCAGCCGGCGGAAGCCCCGGCCCCTGACGATCGCCGGAACGCTGCTGTCCCTCGCGGGCCTGGTCCTGGTGCTGGACCTGACCGGGGCGGTCAAGATCGACGTCATCGGCGTGCTTTGGGGCGTTGCCGCCGCCGTATGCCTGGCGGTCTACTTCTTCATCACGGCCAAAGAGAACGACACTCTGCCGCCGATCGTGCTGGCGTCGGGCGGGTTGATGGTGGGCGCGGCGGTGATGTGGCTGGCAGCGGCCACGGGCCTGCTGCCCATGGCCGCCGGCACGGCGGAGACCAGGCTCGGCCCGTGGATCACGCCGTGGTGGGTCCCGCTCGCCGGACTGGTCCTCCTCGCGACCGTGCTGGCCTACGTGTCGGGGATCGTGGCCGCGCGGGCCCTGGGGTCCAAGGTCGCGTCCTTCGTCTCACTGACCGAGGTCCTGTTCGCCGTCATCTGGGCCTGGCTGCTGCTGGCCGAACTCCCCGGCCCGGTCCAGCTCCTCGGCGGGCTGCTGATTGTCGGCGGTGTGGTGCTGGTGCGCTGGGACGAGCTGCGGATCCCTGCGCCGCCCGCGGCCGAACTGGACCACGCCAACGACGTCGAACCCGTCCCCTAACCCGGGCAGACCGGCAGTGCTGCTGCCCCGGCGTCCGCGGTCCGGGGACGCCGATGGCCCGGACGCGGGGCGTCCGGGCCATCGAAGACCATCGTCGGGAAAAGCAGCCCGCCCCTAGCGGGTGGAGGCGCCTTCCTGGTCGCTGGCGTTGCGGTTGGCCTGCTGGCTGGCCTGCTGCAGCGCCTGCGAAATACGCGACAAGTTCGCGACGTGCTCGCCGTTCCACTCGTTACGGAACTTATCGGCATCCGGACCCAGCCACTGCGTCCCGGCCAGAACCTTGGTCAGGATCGACCGCTGGTTATCGATCTCCTGCGCACCGGCCTGCAGCTTCGTGCCCAGAACCTTGAGCTGATCAACATCTGCACCCCAAATAGCCATTCGAAAAGTCTCCTTAGTTCACCGCTCCTGCGCACCGGCCTGCAGCTTCGTGCCCAGAACCTTGAGCTGATCAACATCTGCACCCCAAATAGCCATTCGAAAAGTCTCCTTAGTTCACCGGACCCGACCCCGTCGGCATCCCCAGCGGCCCCCGGCTGTTCCGGAAGATCCAATGCCTCGAACCTACCCGACCGCGCGAACCACTGTCGATGGGCACCCCTCCCCATCCCGCGGCCGCCCCGTCCGGTGGCTACTTCCCGAAGTTCCGCAGCCGCAGCGAGTTGGCGACCACCAGCACCGAACTGGCCGCCATGGCGGCGCCGGCAACCATCGGGTTGAGCAGGCCCAGGGCCGCCACCGGAATGCCGACCGCGTTGTAGAAGAACGCCCAGAAGAGGTTCGTCTTGATCGTCGCGAGGGTCTGGCGGGAGAGCCCGATGGCCAGGGCCACCTGTCCCAGGTCGTTGCCCATCACGGTCAGGTCGGCCGCTTCGATGGCGACGTCGGTGCCGGAGCCCATGGCGATGCCGAGGTCCGCCTGGGCCAGGGCCGCGGCGTCGTTGACGCCGTCGCCGGCCATGGCCACCGTGGCGCCGCTTTCCTGCAGCCTCCGAACCGTGTCGACCTTGCCCTCCGGAAGGACCCCGGCGAAGACATCGTCGGCCGGGATGCCGACCGCGGCGGCCACCTCGCGGGCCACTGACGTGTTGTCCCCGGTCAGCAGGACGGGCCGAAGACCCAGTTCGCGGAGCCGGGAGACAGCCGCGGCGGACCCGGGCTTCAGCGAGTCGCGCAGGCTGACGATGCCGGCCGGGCTGCCGTCCACGGCAACCCAGATGGCGGTGGCGCCGGAGGCCTCGGCGTCGGCGAGGGCGGCCTGTTCCGGGCCGGAGAGCGTGATGCCGTTGTCCTGCAGCCAGCCGGCCCGGCCGACCAGGACCCGGTGTCCCTCGACGGTGCCGAGGACGCCGCCGCCGGGGGCCGAGTCGAAGTCCGTGACGGCGGGCAGCCGGACGCCTGCGGTCCGGCCGCCCGCTGCTTCCAGCGCCGCAGCGGCGATGGCCCGCGCGATGGGGTGCTCGGAGGCCGTCTCCGCCGCCCCGGCGAGCTGCAGGACCTGCGCCTCGCCGAACGGCGCGAACGCCCGGGTGCCGGCGACCGCCAGGTGGCCGGTGGTGACGGTGCCGGTTTTGTCCAGCACGATCGTGTCCACGGTGCGGGTGTCCTCGAGCACCTGCGGGCCCTTGATCAGGATGCCCAGCTGGGCGCCGCGGCCGGTGCCGGTGAGCAGGCCGACCGGGGTCGCGAGGCCCAGGGCGCACGGGCAGGCGATGACGAGCACCGCGACGGCGGCGGTGAACGCGGCGCGCAGTTCGGCGTCGCTGATCCCGGGCCCGGCGGCAAGCAGCCAGCCCCCGAAGGTAAGCGCGGCAATCGCGAGGACCACCGGGACGAAGACCGCGCTGATGCGGTCGGCCAGCCGGGCGATCGGGGCCTTTCCGGATTGCGCCTGGGAAACCAGCCGGCCCATCTGGGCGAGGGTGGTGTCGGCGCCGACGCGGGTGGCGCGGACCAGGATCCGCCCCGAGGTGTTGATGGTGGCACCGGTGACCTGGCTGTCCGGGCCGACCTCCACCGGAACCGACTCGCCGGTGACCAGGGAGGCGTCGACCGCCGAGGACCCTTCGATCACGACGCCGTCGGTGGCGATCTTCTCGCCGGGGCGGACGACGAGGATGTCCCCGGCCCGGAGCCGTTCGGCGGGCACCTGGTATTCGTCGCCGTCGCGCAACACGGTCGCTTCCTTGGCGCCAAGCTCCAGCAGCGCCTTGAGGGCGTTGCCGGCCTTCTGTTTGGCGTTCGCCTCCAGGTGCCGGCCGAGCAGCAGAAAGGTGGTGACGACGGCGGCCACCTCAAAGTACAGGCCGCCGCCGCCCATTCCCTCCATGCCGGGATGTTCGGTCAGGCGGGGGTCGGCCAGCAGTTGCCAGGCCGAAAAAACGTACGCGGCGGTCACGCCGATGGACACCAGGGTGTCCATCGTGGAGGACAGGTGCCGGGCGTTGACCAGCGCCGCGCGGTGGAAGGGCCACGCCGCCCAGCTGACCACCGGCAGGGCCAGGGCGGCGGCCACCCAGCCCCAGTGCGGGAACTGGGCGGCCGGGAGCATCGAGAGCACAAAGACCGGGACGGTGAGCGCGGCCGCCACCTGCAGCCGCCGCTTCAGCGGGCCGGTTCCGGCCCCGCCGTCGCGTTCGCCGGAGCCCGCGGACGCCTGGGCCTGCCTGACCGTCGCCTTGTAGCCGGCGGCGTTGACGGTGGCCGTGATCTGTTCGTCCGTGACGTCGGCCGGAACGGTGACGCGGGCCGACTCCAGCGGGAGGTTCACCACGGCCTGCACCCCGTCGAGCTTCCCGAGCTTGCGTTCCACCCGGCCGACGCAGGACGCGCAGGTCATGCCCTCGATGTCGAGTTCAATCACCCGGCTTCCGGGCTGGCCCAGCAGTTGAGTATTGCTCACGGAATGCTCCCTCTGTCCTGGTAGTGCTGTCGTCGTGCTGTTCTGATCCTGCTCCGGCGCCGTCGTGGCCGGAGCTCCGCCTGCTCCGGCGGCGTCCGGCTCAGGCCTCGTTGGCCACGACGAGGTAGCCGGCCTCGGCGACGGCTTCGCCGATTTCGGCGGGGGACAGGGCCTTCTCCGAGGTGATGGTGACGGTGGAGACGCCGCCCGCGTTGAGGTCGACGTCGACGCTCTCGACGCCGGCCAGTGCCTCCAGTTCCTCGGACACCGAGGACACGCAGTGACCGCAGGTCATGCCGGAAACTTCGATGGTGGTGGAAACGCTGCTCATTGATTGCTCCTTGTTGGGTTGGGATGCTGGCTGGCCAGCTGTGAAAAACGGGAGGTGGCGGTGTCGCTACCGCAGCAGGCGCCCGATGGCATCGGTGGCCTCTTTGACCTTGAATTCGATGGTCCCGGCCCGCAGTTCCGGATCCGGTTCCGCGGCCGCCCCCACCACGCAGTGGCCGATGTGCTCCTCCACCAGCCCCAGGCTGACGGCGTGCAAAGCCTTGGTGACGGCAGCGACCTGGGTCAGGATGTCGATGCAGTACTTGTCCTCGTCGACCATGCGGGCGATGCCCCGGACCTGGCCTTCGATCCGTTTGAGCCGCTTGAGGTAGGCGTCTTTATTGGCGGTGTAGCCGTGCGGCGGTTGCGGCACTTCGGCCGCTGGGGATGCGTCGGGCTCGTTCATGCAGCCAACATATACCCCCTAGGGGTATCGCGCAAGTACCCTCCGGGGGTATCGCTGACGGTTACCAGCAGCAAGGCCGGCCCGGAAAACAAAAGAGCTCCGGAGTGCGTTATTGGGGGATACGCACTCCGGAGCAGCTTTGGGGTAGGGGGTTTCCCGCCTACGGACTCAACCTTACGGGGCGCCGGCGGGGTGCGCCAGCACCGCGAATAACTACTTTCGCCTTATTTTCCCGAGCCCTCCGCGCCGTGCGCGCCCCGGGCCGGGACGATCAGCACGGGCCGGTCCTGATGGCGGCTGAGCCAGGCGGCCACGGAGCCATTGAGTGCCGCCGAGACCCGGTGACCGAACCCCGGTTCGGGCGTGCCGACGACGATCATGGCCGCGCCGGTCTCGGCCGCCAATCGGCCCAGCGCCCGGGCGGGATCACCGGCCAGCGTCCGCAGGCTCCATTCGACCCCGAGGCTGTCACAGACGGCGGCGACGGCGGAGCTGAGTTCCTCGCTGACGGCCCGGATCTGGGCGCTGTCCGCTTCGGGGTGGAGGGACAGTCGGTGGGCGGACCGCGCCGGATCCCATTCGACGAGGAAGCTGGCTTCGTCCACGTAGGCGCAAACCAGCGGCACGCCGAGCCTGCCGGCCAGGGCGGCCGCGGTTTCGAGCAGGGCAGGAGTCTGGCCGGGCAGAAGGCCCGCAACCAGCGGCGCGGGACCGGATGGGGCGGCAGGCATGCCCCATGATCGGCCCGCGGCGCCGGCCCCGGCTAGGGTATTCATCCCCGGGTGGCGCCGCCCCTGCGGCGAGCCTTGAACATCCCCGGCCGGCGGGCCTACGGTTGAAGCACCCGGGGACGGCGCGGGGCGCCGGGCAGGACGGTGACCGCAACGCCGGGACCGTGCGGCAGGGAGGCGGGCCGATGGAAATCTACATGTGGTGGCTGGACCTGGATCTGGCCAGCAAGGAGTGGCTGCGGGAGAACCTGCGCGCCGAGGAACTGCCGCTGCCGGTGCTGCAGGGCATCGCGGAAGCCGGCGGCCCCCACCCGGACCGGACCACCGGGGTGCTCAGCGCCGCGGACTGGGATTTTATCCAGACGCAGTCCGAATTCGTCGACTAACCGGAAAAAAGCATTGCAGCCGCAGGGCCGCGGTGGTTGCATGTAGGGCATGGCAACCGCAGACAGTTATCTTCTGGCGATCGGCACCAAAAAAGGACTCTGGCTGGCTACGAGCCCGGACCGCAGGAACTGGTCCCTGTCCGGCCCGCATTTCCTGATGAGCGAAATCCCCAGCATCGGAATCGACACCCGCGACGGACGCACCCGGATCCTGGTCGGCGTCCGCTCGGAACACTGGGGACCCACCGTCTTCCACTCCGACGACCTCGGGGACACCTGGAACGAGCCGGAGAACGGGGCAATCCGTTTCCCGGCGGACACGGACGCGGCGCTGGAGCGGGTCTGGCAGATCTACCCCGACGCCGCCTCCCGCCCCGGCGTGGTCTGGGCCGGCTGCGAGCCCATCTCGGTCTGGAAATCCACCGACGGCGGCGAGCACTTCGAACTCAACCGCGGGCTGTGGGACCATCCCCACCGCGGCGAATGGGGTGCCGGGTACGGCGGGGCCGCCGCGCACTCGATCGTCGTCAATCCCGACGGGGCCAACGTGCATGTCGCCATGAGCACCGGCGGCGTCTACCGCTCGCTCGACGGCGGGACGAGCTGGGAGCCGCGGAACAAGGGGATCTCCGCCTACTTCAACCCCGATCCTTATCCCGAGTTCGGCCAGTGCGTGCACAAGATCGCGGCGGACGCCGCCGTCGACGGGCGCCTCTACGCGCAGAACCACCACGGCGTGTACCGCAGCGATGACAATGCCGAGAGCTGGGAATCGATCGCCGAAGGGCTGCCGGCCGACTTTGGGTTCGTCATGCTCACCCACCCCCGCCGCGCCGGCACGGCCTGGGTCATCCCGCTGAAGGCCGACGGCGAGCGGATCCCGCCGGGCGGAAAACTCGCCGTGCACCGGACCGAAGACGCCGGGGCGAGCTGGACGCGGCTGGATGAGGGCCTCCCGGCGGCCGAATTCAATTCGGTGCTGCGCGATGCGGCGTGCGTGGATACCGCCGACCCGTCCGGCGTCTACTTCGGAACCCGCGGCGGCAGCGTGTACGCCAGCGCCGACGAGGGCGACCACTTCAACGAGGTGGCCTCGCACCTGCCGGACGTCCTGTGCGTCCGGGCCGCGGTGGTCACCGGCGCCCCCGCCGCCGGGGAACAGCAGGCCGCCGCCGCCACGGTCCCCGCCTAGGCTCCCGCCGTGCCGGAGATCAGCGTGGTGCTGCCCAGTGTCCTGGTGCCGCTGGCGGACGGGAAGTCACTGCTGACCGCCCCTGCGGACGCGTCCGTGACCGTGCAGTGGCTCCTGGACTTCGTGGCCGGTAACTATCCGGCCCTGTCACGGCGGCTGCGGGACGAAACCGGCGCCGTGCGGCGGTTCGTGAACATCTACGTCGGCGGCCAGGAAATCCGGCGGCTGCACGGCCTGGCGACGGAGGTCGCACCGGGCCAGGAAATCCTGATTATCCAGTCCGTCGCGGGCGGTTGACCGCACCGCAGCATCAAGGGGGAGCCATGACCGGGCAGAGTCTTCAATCCGCCATCGACGAGATGGGCAGCGCCGTCGAAGTGCTGCGCAACGCCAAGTCCCGGCCGTTCACCTTCCCGGTGACCCCCGAGTTCACCAACTGGCGGAGCGAGCAAGCCGCCTGGCGCGACTCCTGCGCCCTGCTGGACCAGTCGCACCACATGGCGGACCTCTTTGTCAGCGGTCCCGACGCGACCAGGTTCTTCACCTGGATCGGCACGAACTCCGCCGCCGCCTACCAGGTGGGCCGGGCCAAGCAACTGGTCGCGGTCAACCATGACGGTTACGTCATTGGCGACGGCATCCTGTTCCACCTTGGTGAGAACTCGTTCGACCTCGTTGCGCTGCCCATGCTCAGCGACTGGGTCGAATACAACATCGCCTCCGGCGGGTGGGATGTCAGCCTTGAACGCGACGACCACTCGCTGATCCGCACCGGCGACCCCAGGCTCTTCCGGTATGAACTCCAGGGACCCAATGCCCTGGCCGTCATCGAGAAGGTGACGGGAGCGCCGGCGCCGGAGCTGAAGTTCTTCCACATGGGAGAGGTGGAGATCGAGGGCCGCACAGTGGGCGTGCTGCGTCACGGCATGGCCGGCCAGCCGGGTTTCGAGCTCTGGGGCCCTTGGGCCGACGCGGCGGCGGTGCACGCGAAACTGCTGGCGGACGGTGCGGAATTCGGCATCACCCAAGTCGGGGCGAAAGGCTATTCGTCCGCGAACCTCGGTTCAGGCTGGGTGCCGTCCCCTCCGCCGGCCATCTTCCAGCCCGAGCTGGCGGCCTACCGCGAATGGCTGGACCTATCGAAGGCCGGATCCTTTGGCGGCAGCTTCTACTCGGCGGACATCGCCGACTACTACGTCACGCCCTACGATCTAGGGCTCGGCCGCTCGGTTTCCTTCGACCACGAGTTCCTCGGCAAAGAGGCGCTGCAACGCCATGCCGAAAACCAGCGCCGCACCAAGGTCACCCTGGTGTGGAACAACGAGGACGTGACCCGGGTGCTTGGCTCCATACTGGGCGGCGGGCTTCCGGCCAAATACATTGAGCTGCCGAAATCCCGCTACGCCCTCTTCCAGACCGACCGCGTCCTCGTGGACGGCCGCACCGTCGGCGTCTCGTTCGACGTCGGATACCTCGCCAATGAGCAGGCGTTCCTCTCGCTGGCCACCATCGACCTTGACTGCGCCGACACCGGAGCCGAGGTCGTGGTGCTCTGGGGCGAAGAGCCGAACTCACGAAAGGGCCAGGTGGAGCGGCACGGCCAGGTGGAGATCCGGGCGACCGTGGCGCCGGCGCCTTTCACCGAGTATGCGCGGGGCGGCTACCGCGCCGCCTGAGGGCCGGACCCACCCACCCCAAAATCGTTGACAATTTCGTCAGCGATCCGTACCGTCGGTCTCGGGCGGCCAGCACGGCCGCACGGATTCCTAGCAATGATGCGACAGGAAGGTACTCCGGTGGCCGCGAGCCTCAGCCTGAAGGACGTCAACCTGCACTTCGGCGGGGTCAAGGTGCTGCAGGACGTGAGCTTCGACGTGGAACCGGGGGCCATCTTCGGCCTGGTCGGCCCCAACGGCGCCGGCAAAACCTCGCTCTTCAACTGCATCAGCGGACACTACAGGCCCAGCTCCGGGTCGATCACGATCAACGGCACGGAGGTGCTGGGCAGCGCGCCGTCCCGGCTGGCCCGCCTTGGACTGGCCCGCACCTTCCAGCACCCCGCCCTGCAGCTGAATGCCACCGTCCTGCAGAACGTGCTCCTGGGCGGGCACATCCGCCTGCCCGGCGGCCCGGTGTCCTGGGCGCTGCGGCTGCCGTTCACGGCCAGGGCCGAGCGCGCGGTCCGGGCCGAAGCGCTGGAACTGCTGAAGCGGGCAGGCCTCGGCTGGGCGGCGGACCTGCCGGCCGATGAACTCTCGCACGGACTGCACAAGGGCGTGGAGCTGTGGCGGGCGCTGCTGTCCAAACCGTCGCTGCTGCTGCTCGACGAGCCCGCAGCCGGGCTGTCCCACGGCGAGGTCGAACAGCTGATCGCGACCGTCAGGCGGATCCGGGCCGAGCAGGACATCACGATCATCATCGTCGAGCACCACATGGGGCTCATCTCGGCGCTGACCGACCAGGTGGTCGTCCTCGACCATGGCCGCAAACTGATGGCGGGCACCGCGGCCGAGGCACAGGCCGACCCGCGCGTGATCGAGGCCTACATCGGGAAGGACGCCGCGGATGACGCTGCTTGAACTCGTCGACGTGACCGCGTCCTACGGCCCCGTCCAGGTGATCGACGGCGTCTCGCTCAGCGTGCCCGAAGGCGGCTCGGTCGGCATCCTTGGCGCGAACGGGGCGGGGAAGACCACCACGCTGCGGGCCATCAGCGGAACGGTGCGCACCGGCGGCCGGATCACCTTCGAGGGCCGCGACATCCGCGGCCTGCGCCCCGACCAGGTGGCAGCCCTCGGCATCGCCCACGTCCCGGAGGGACGCGGGACCCTCGGCCAGCTCAGCGTGCGGGAAAACCTCATGGTGGGCGCGTACCTGCGCAAGGGCAGGAAGGCGATCGCTGACGACGTCGACTACTGCCTCGAGCTGTTCCCGCAGCTGCGGGACCGGGTCGGTTCCCGGGCCGCGGCGCTGTCCGGCGGGGAACAGCAGATGCTCGCCGTCGGACGGGCCTTCATGGCCAAGCCGAAACTGCTGCTGCTCGACGAAGCGTCGCTGGGGCTCGCGCCCAGCACCGCCAAGACGGTCTATGACGCCATCCGCCGGCTGCGGCGCGAATCCGGCATCGCCATGCTGGTCGTGGAGCAGAACGCCAACCTCGCCTTCTCGCTGGTAGACACTGCCACCGTGCTGGAGACGGGCCGGAACGTGCTGACCGGAACCTCGGCCGAACTCAAGGGCATGGACGAGATCCGCCGCGCCTACCTGGGGGGTTGACCATGGGCACCTTTATCCAGCTCGTGGTCGACGGGCTCTCGACCGGCTCCATCTACGCGGCTCTGGCCCTCGCCATCGTGCTCGTGAACCAGGCCACCGGGCTGATCAACTTCGCGCAGGGCGGCATGGCGGTGCTCTCGGCCTACATCGCCTACGCCTTCCTTGGGCTGGGCGTGCCGCTGCCGCTGGCCATCCTGGTCGCCGTGGTGGCCTCCTTCCTCCTCGGCGCGCTGGCGGAGCGGTTCCTGGTCCGCAGGTTCGAACGCGGCGACCCGGACACCGCCGTCGTGGTCACGATCGGCCTGCTGACCCTTGTCACCGGCATTTCGGCCCTGCTGTGGGGATACAACAACCTCGGGTTCCCGTCGCTGTTCCCGCTGACCAGCGTGGAAATCCTCGGCGCGGTGGTCAGCGTCCGCTCGCTGGCCACCACGGTGACCATCGTCCTGATCATGGTGGTCCTGCAGCTGCTGTTCCTTCGCACCAAACTCGGGCTGGCGCTCCGCGCGGTGGCGGACAACCCGGGGTCGGCCGCGTTCTCCGGACTGCCGGTGGGCCGGCTGCTGATGGTCGGCTGGGGACTGGCCGCCACCCTCGGGGCGATCGCCGGCGTCCTCGTGGCCCCGCAGCTGACCCTGACGCCAGGCATGCTCGACACGGCCCTGGTCTACGCCCTCGCCGCCGTCATCCTCGGCGGCCTGAGCAGCCCGATCGGCTGCGTCGTCGCTGCCTCGGCGATCGGGGTGCTGGAGAACCTGGTCGCCGTGTACGTGCCGCTCATCGGCCACGACCTGAAGATCGCGGTGCCCTTCGTCCTGATCTTCGTCATCCTCATCCTGCGCCCGCAGGGCCTCTTCGGCAGAAAGGTCGTGGTGAGGGTCTGATGGGAACCGTGTCCTCCGCGCTGGGCCGCCGGTCCGTCCGGATCGCGCTGGCCGTCCTGGCGGCCGTGGTCCTGCTGGCCGCCCCGCTGCTGCTCCCGGCGTTCGCGAACCAGACCCTGGTGCGCATCGGCGTTTACGCGGTCGCCGTCCTGGGGCTGAACATCGTCATGGGCTACACCGGCCAGGTCAACCTCGGACAGATCTTCTTCGTCGGCCTCGGCGCCTACGTCACGGCCTACGGGGTCAACCAAGGCTGGAACATCGTCGTGGTGTTCATTGCCGCCTGCGTCAGTGCCGGCGTCGTGGGCCTGCTCGTCGCCCTGGCCGCCGCCCGGCTCGGCGGCCTCGCCATCGCGATGGTGACCATCGCCCTGCCGATCGTCGGGGTGCCCCTGGCCAAGCGCCTCGATGAATTCACCGGCGGCTCCCAGGGCATCTCGGCCCGCTTCTCCGACGCCCCGGAATGGTCCGGTCTCTATAACGACCAGTGGCAGTTCTACATTGTCCTGGTGGTCACCGCCGCCGCGTTCCTGCTGGCCAGGAGCCTGGTGCGCGGCAAATACGGGCGCGCGTTCGCCGTCGTCAAGGAAAACGAGGCAGTGGCCGCCTCGATGGGGATCTCGCCCTACCGGACCAAGGTGCTCGCCTTCACGATCGCCTCGATCTTCGGCGGGGCGAGCGGCTTCCTGTACCTCGCGGCCGTGCAGTACACCTCGCCGGAGACCCTCAGCTTCGGGCACTCGATCAGCCTGCTCGCCGCGATGGTGATCGGCGGTGCCGGCAGCATCGCGGGCTCACTGCTCGGCGGCGCCTATTACATCTTCGTTCCTCAGATCACGAACGCGATCGACCCGAACCTCACCACGCTCAGCCAGGGCGCGATCCTGCTGGCGGTGCTGTTCCTGCTGCCCGGCGGGCTTGTCAGCCTGCCGCGGGCGCTCCGCCGGCTCGGCCGGCGCCGGAGCGGCCGCCCCACGTCCGGGAATCCCCCGAAGACCGCTCCTGCGCCTCATCCCGTTCCGGAGGCCGCGCTGGAGGGACCCGATAACAAAGAGAGGCAAGACCGACCATGAAGATCAGCAAAAGGCCAGGCGGTGTCCTAGGCATCGTCGCGATGACATCGATCGTCGCGTTGTCCCTCTCCGGCTGCACCCGCGACGGCGCCGGCCAGGGCGGCGGCTCGGGCTCCTCCCCGGGCATCACCGACTCGGCGATCACCCTCGGCATCACCACCCCGCTTAGCGGCGCGACCGCCGGACCGGGAAAGTGCACGGTTGCCGGGGTGTCGGCCTACTTTGGGGCGGTCAACGCGGCGGGCGGGGTGAAGTTCGGCGACGGCAAGACCCGCACGGTCACGATCAAGTCCTACGACGACGCGTACGACCCGCAGAAGTCGCTGGCCAACTTCCAGCAGATGGTCTCGGACAACGTCTTCGCCGCCACGGCCGGGCTCGGTACGCCCACCAACCGGGCCTTCCGGGAAGCGGCGATCAGCCAGAAGGTCCCGCAGGTGCTCGTGATGACCGGCGATCCGCTGTTCAGCGACCGAAAGCAGAGCCCCTGGCAGCTCGGCTTCGTGCCGATCTACCAGAACGAGGGTGCCGCGTTCGGCAAGCTGCTCTCCGCCTCCAAGGGCCAGCACAAGGTCGCGATCCTGTCGCAGAACGATGACTACGGCAAGGGCTACGTGGCTGGCTTCAAGGAAGCGATCAAGGACGCCTCGAACATCTCGGTGGTCGGCGAGCAGACCTACGAGGCGACCGACACCTCGGTGGACGCCCAGCTGACCCAGCTGGCGTCCTCCGGCGCCGACGTGTTCTTCAACGCCATGTCCGTCACCCCGCTGACCATCTCGGCGCTGCAGAAGGCGCAGCAGATCGGCTGGAAGCCCAGCTGGTTCCTGCCCTCGAACACCTCGAGCCCGACGGCGATCCTGGAGCCGGGCGGGGCGGCGGCCTACCCGGGCATCTACTCGGTGTCCTTCGCCAAGGCCCCGCAGAGCCCGGCGTTCGCCAAGGACCCGGACGTCACGAAGTTCCTCTCCGAACTCAAGCAGTACGGCAACTACCCGGACATGCCGGCCTTCCCGCACTGCATGTGGAGCTACATGGTGGGCGCCACGCTGGAGCAGGCGTTCAAGTCCATGACCGAACCGACCCGGGACAGCTTCATGACGGCCCTGCGAAACATCAAGGACCTCAAGGCCCCGCTGATGCTCTCCGGAACGGCCGTGGACACCACGGTGGACGGCCAGCCGGCCGTGTCTTCGGTGGTCGTGCAGAAGTACAACGGCAAGGGGTACGCGACGGCCGAGAACTTCGGCTAGGCGGTGCCGGTGCCCCGGCGGCCGGCTAGGCGGTCGCCGGGGTGCCCGCTGCCGGGTTGTCGGGGGACGGCGCCGACCAGCTACCGCCGGCGGCCTCCAGCCCGTCGACCAGCTTCAGCCCGCGGCGGGCCCACTCAATTTCGACCCGGGCCCGGTCAACCAGGCCCTCATAGGTGAAGCGCTTGAAGGCGATGGTGCGTTCGTGGTCCTCGGGGTCGGTGGCCGCGAGCCGGCGCACCAGCATCGGGTTGTCGACGTCGGCGATCCGCCGCAGTTCGCCTTCCCACTGGGCCAGTTCGGCCTCCCACTGGGCGATGTGGCCGCGGAAGAAGTCCCGTGCCGCCGCGGGGGAGGCCGCTTCGAGGTAGGCGGCCCGGAGGTGGGCGGGGTCGCGGACCCGGGCGTAGTCCAGGGGTGTCTGCATCCAGGCGAGGAAGGCCCGGTTCCCGGCGTCGGTGACGTGGTAGACGCGCCGGGTGGCGCGCTGGCCCCGCGGTTGTTCCTCGCCCTCGATGAGCTGCTCCGCCTCCATCTTGCGCAGTTCGGGGTAGATCTGGGAGTCCGGCGCGTGCCAGACGTGCCCCACCGAGGCGGAAAACTGCTTCTGCAGCTCGTAGCCGGAGAGCGGGCCCACGCGCAGCAGGGCGAGCAGCGCGTATCGAAGGCTCATGCGGTACTCCTTGTGGGGCGGAAACAAGCGGAAGGAAGGCGGGAGGGGGCGTTGCCGCCCCCTCCCGCCGGAGATCCCAGCCTAGGCTGACTGGTAGTTGGTCCGCCAGCCGCCCTGGTAGCTGGCGCGGGCGACCGTGGAGTAGGGGACGGGGCTGACGACGGCGCGCACCTCGGTCTGCTCGTGCGGTTCGACGGCGGCCTTCGCGGTTCCGCCGTTCGGTTCGCCCCAGACGACCTTGAGTTCCGTTCCCTCGGGAACGTTCGGGTCGATCGTGGCCAGCGACAAAGCCCGCCGCTCGTTGGCGCTGTAGCCGGTGAACATCGAGTACCCGACGACGGTACCGTCGGCGTCCACGACCGAGTCGTAGTTCGCTGAGCCGTAGTTGGCCAGGGGCAGGTCGAAGAACTTGTAGCTGGGTCCTTCGACGTTGAAGAGCGAGGCGTAAATCCTGGTGATGTCCTCCGCATCCCAGGCCAGGGTGACCTTCTTGCGCTGCGCGGCGGGGTCGACCCGCTCGAGGGCGTCCCGGCCGATGAAGTCGTGGTCGAACTTCACGAACGAACCGTACCCGAGCTCCCACGGGGTGAGGTAGTAGTCCTCGATCCGGTCGGAGACGAAGGAACCGGCCAGGGTGCCGGTCGCCTCGTAGCTGTCCGCCGGCAGCCACTCGCGGTAGCCGCGCTCCGCTTCGCCGGTGTAGATGGCCGGCAGCGGGGACGGGATCCAGCCGGATTCGAGCGTGTTGGACGGGTAGGCCCGCGAGCCGACGGGCACGAGGCCGAATTCGGCGCCGGCCTCGACGATCGCGTCGCGGATGCGGCCGTGGTCGGCGTAGGGGCCCCAGATCTCGAGCCCGGGTGCGCCGGCCATGCCGTGCCGCAGGGTGCGCACGGTGGTGCCGTCGATCGTCATCGTGGACATATTGAAGAACTTCAGCTGCTCCAGCGGGCCGCCGTTGAGCTTCTCGATCACCTGCCAGGCGTTCGGGCCCTGGATCTGGAAGCGGTAGTACTGCCGGGTCACCTGGTTGCCGTAGGGCCGCGACGGCGACCGCCGGTCCACGGTGATGTCCAGGTTGCCGTAGCCGCCGGTTTCGCCGTGGTAGAGCAGCCAGTTCGCGGCCGGGGCGCGGCCGACGTAGACGTACTCGTCCTCGGCCTCACGGAAGAGGATGCCGTCGCCGATCACATGGCCGGACTCGGTGGTGGGCACGTACTGCTTGGCCTTGTTGACCGGGAAGACCGCCGTCGAGTTGATCGCCGTGGCGGTGATCAGCTTGATCGCGTCGGAGCCCTTGAGGAACAGGTTGTCCATGTGGTGGGACTGGTCGTAGAGCACCGCGGTCTGGCGCCAGGCGGTCTGTTCCTTGATCCAGTTCTGGAAGTCGGCCGGCACGACCGGGTAGATGTACGAGCCGATCTGGGAGTTGCGGAGCAGGTCGACGGCGCCGCGGGACGCGTCGAGGACTTCCTGCAGATTCTTAGGTGCCACGGTGAACCTCTTGTTCTGTTTCGGTGGTGCTGTCGGACAGGTGGGCCGGGTGCCGGGGCGTGCCCGGCGCCCGGGGTTTAGAAAACGATGGTGTGGTTGCCGTGCCGGATGACGCGGTCCTCGGCGTGCCACTGCACGGCGCGGGAGAGCACGGCACGTTCGACGTAGGCGCCGCGGGCCTGGAGGTCGGCGGCGGAGTGCGCATGCGTCACGCGGGCCACGTCCTGCTCGATGATCGGGCCCTCGTCGAGGTCCTTGGTCACGTAGTGCGAGGTCGCCCCGATGAGCTTGACGCCCCGCTCCCTGGCTTTGCGGTAGGGGGCAGGGCCGATGAAGGCGGGGAGGAAGGAGTGGTGGATGTTGATCAACGGCACGCCCACCCGGTCCAGGAAATCCGGGGAGAGGATCTGCATGTACCGGGCCAGCACCACGAAGTCGACGTTGCCGTCCAGCAGCTTCAGGAGCTCGGCCTCGGCGGCTGACTTGTCCGGCCCGGAGGAGGGGACGTGGAAGAACGGCACTCCGAAGGAGCGGACGTCCTCGGCGGTGTTCGTGTGGTTCGAGATGACCATCGGGATGGTCACGGGCAGCTCGCCCCGGCGGTGCCGCCAAAGCAGTTCGAGCAGGCAGTGGTCCGAGGTCGAGGCGAGGATCGCCATCCGTTTGGGAACGGAGCGGTCCGTGAGCGTCCAGGCGAGGCCGAGCGGGGCCAGGGTCTTCTCCAGGTCCGCCTCGATCGCCGGCATCGCGGCCGCCAGGTCGGGCCGGTTGAACACCACCCGCTGGAAGAAGTCGCCCGACACCGGGTCGGAGGAGTACTGGTCCAGCGAGACGATGTTCCCCTGGTTGCGGGTGACCAGGGCGGCCACGGCGGCGACGATCCCGGGCTGGTCGGGGCCGTGGACGATCAGGCAGGCCTGGTCCCGCAGCAGTCCGCTGTGCAGTGCCACGGCCGCCTCAGCCCTCTTCGGCGACGAACCGGCGGACCCAGTCCGCCGTCGCCAGCAGCCCGCCGAAGGTGTAGAAGTGCAGCCCGACCCGGCCGCCGATGTGCGGCTGGGCTCCGGAGGTGTGGTCGGCGAGGACGGCCGCGAGGTCGTCGACGAACCGGTCCGGACCGGCGTCGCCCATCAGGTTGGTGAGCGAGAAACCGTACTTCTTCACGATCATGGCATTGGCGCCGACGCCGAAGCGGCGCGCGAAGCCCAGCAGCCGCTTGATGCCGGCCGGTCCGGGCGTTCCGACGCGGATCGGGGAGTTGATGCCGCTGGCCCGCACCGCGTCGATCCAGTCGGCGACCGGGTCGGTGTCGAACGCGAACTGCGTCAGGATGACGGCGCCGAGGTCCTGCTCGGCCAGGGCCGCCGTTTTGTCCTGCAGCGCTGCCCAGAGGACGTCCTTCGCAATGTCCGGATGACCCTCGGGGTAGCCGCCGATGCCGACGTCGCGCACCCCGTACCGCTGCAGGATCCCGCTTTGGATGACCGAGAGTGAGTCCTCGTACGGGCCCTCGGGCGTGGCCGGGTCACCGCCGACGGCGAAGATGTGCTCCGAGGCGTCGACCTCCTGGAGCCGCCCGAGGAATTCCTCCAGCTGCCCGCTGGATTTCAACCGGCGGGCGGAGATGTGGGGGACCGGGTCGAACCCCAGCTCCCGGACTGCCTTGGCGGCGGCCACCCGCATCTCCAGGTCCTCGTTGCCGAGGAAGGTGACGTTGATCCGGGTGCCCGGAGGGATGTGGTCCTTGGCCTCGATCAGGGCGGGGACGTCCTTGCCCGTCATTTCGAGGGAAAAATCCTGGATGAGTTCCAGCGATGCTGCCCGGTTCTTCGCGGGCGTGATTCGAGTCGCCATCGGGAGTCCTTTCGGCGGGTGCGACGGTGCACCCGCCTCCGACTTTAGCTATGTCGATAGGGACTGTCCATAGGTATTTTCAAAACAGCGGGTCAGCCCGCCGCCGGGGCCTCCGGTTCGAGATGGGCGATCGCCCGGGTGTCCTGGAAGGCCCGGACCCCCTCGATCCCCTGCTCCCGGCCCATGCCGGACTGCTTCATCCCGCCGAACGGCGCCCGCAGGTCCAGCCGCGTCGCACCGTGGTCGTTGACCCAGACGTAGCCGCAGACCAGCCGGCCGCCCACCCGGTTGGCTGTATCGGCGTCGGCGGTCCACACGGAGCCGCACAGGCCCGCCCAGCTGGCGTTCGCGGCCGCGACCGCCTCCTCTTCGGTGTCGAAGGGCAGGATCGGGATGACCGGGCCGAACTGCTCCTCGGTGACAACGCGCAGCGCGGGATCGGGATCGATCACCAGCGCCGGGCGCAGGAAGTTGCCGCCCTGCAGCTCCGGGGCGTCCGGCAGCGTGCCGAATTCCCGGACCTCGGCGCCGGCGGCCCGGGCCTCCTCGATCAGGCCGGCGACAAATTCCTTTTGCGCGGGGGAGTGCAGCGGCCCCATGGTGGTCCCCTCGTCAAGGCCGTAGCCGAGGACCGCCCGCTCCAGCCGGCCGGAGAGCCCGGCGACCAGCTCGTCCAGGCGTGAGCGGTGGACGTAGATGCGTTTGGCGTTCATGCAGATCTGGCCCGTGGTGTCGAAGACCGCGGCGTACAGGCGGTCCAGGTGCGTGTCGTCCAGGACGGCGTCGGCGAGGATCACAGCGGCGTCATTGCCGCCCAGCTCCAGCGTCACGCGGGTCAGCGATTTCGCCGCCATCTCCATGATGCGCTTGCCGCCGCCCACACTGCCGGTGAAGCAGACCTTGGCGATGTCCGGGCTGGTGATCAGCGCTGCCATGTCGGCGTCCTTGCCGGTGACAACGTTCAGCACCCCCGGCGGCAGCTTCTCGGCGATCCGCTGGACCACCCGGGTGGTCGCCAGCGGCGCCGTGGGCGGCGGCTTCACGATTGCGGTGTTGCCGGCCAGGAGGGCGTGCGGCAGCGATGCGGCGAGGATGGCGATCGGCCAGTTGAACGGCACGATCACCGTCACCACCCCGAGCGGCTGGAAGGCAACGCTGGTGCTGACGGGGATGCCCGGCGCCGGGGCGAGGACCTTGGCCGCGTCCACCTCGCCGGCGAGTTCGAGGGCGAGGTTCCACCGGATCTCGAAGACCAGCGAGTCGACCCACGCCTCCAGGCGGATTTTCCCGTTTTCCTGGGACAGGATGGCGGCGTCCTCGTCCCGGGCCTCGGCGATGCCCTCGAGGGCGGCGCGCATCTGTGCGGCCCGTTCCTGCGGGGCCAGTGCCGCCCAGCCCGGGTAGGCGGCCTTCGCCGCCGCGATGGCGTCGTCGACGTCGGCGGTGCTGGCTGCGGCGGCCCGGCCGACGACCACCCCGGGTTTCCCCGGATCGGCGATCTCGAGGGTGGCGGCGGTCCCGCGTCCGCGGCCTCCGATGAACAGGCCGGTGGTCACCGGCTTCGACGTGTCCGTGGTGTTGCTCATGGCTGCCCCTCTGTGTGGATGATGCTGGACGGATGGTTTTTAGCGGATGGTTTTGTGTCCTGGGGATGCGGTGCCCGCCTAGCCGGGGGAGACGTTGGGCGTGCCGTGGGTGTGGAACGTTTCGATCGTCTTCATGCCCCAGGCCTGTCCCTTCTTGCGCTCCTCCTGCGTCCATTCCACCACCGGAGAGTCGGGATCCAACAGCAGCCGGGCGCCGGCGTTGGCGAATTCGATCCGGTTGCCGCCGGGTTCCCAGACGTAGAGGAAAAAGGTCTGGTTGATGGCGTGCTTGTGCGGGCCCGACTCGATGTGGATGCCGTTCTCCAGGAAGATGTCGGCGGCCTTGAGGATGTCTTCGCGGGTGTCCGGGGCGAAGGCGACGTGGTGCAGCCGGTTGCCGTGCTTGAGCCAGTCGTCGGAGTACACGATGTCGTAGGACTTGTTGTTGAAGTGGAACCACCAGGCGGCATAGCCGCCCTGGTCGAGGGCAATGCGTTCGCTTTCGCGTCCGCCGAGGGCCTGCCCCACGAATTCGCCGTTGGCCACCACGTCCTTGGCCAGGTAGTTGATGTGGTCCAGGCGCCGGGCGTTGACGCCGCGGCCGGGAAAGGCCGAGGCCTGGTTCTTCAATGCGGGCTTGTCGTCCGTGGCCACGTACCGCTCGGTTTCGTAGTAGATGACCATGTCGTGCCCGTCGGGATCGCGGAACGCGTAGCCGGGACCGGTGCCGACCTCGCCGTCCACCCAGCCCAGGCCGAGGCCGGTGGCCTCGATCGCCGCCACCCGGCGTTCCAGCGCGGCCTGGCTGGTGGTCCGGAACGAGGTCCGCCCCACCCCGGCGTCGGCCGACTCGGTGAGCTTGATCGTATAGAGCTGGTATTCGTCCCAGGTGCGCAGGTAGGCGGACCTGCTGTTCCCCCCGCCGTCGCCGGACCCGCCGGCACCCGCCGTGACCCCGGTTTCGGCGACGACGCGCATGGCCAGCAGATCGCGGAAGAACCACAGGCTTTCCTCGAAGGTGGGCGTCAGCAGCTCCACGTTCCCCAGATGGGCGACATCGAAGGAGGTGTAGTCGGTCATGGGAGGTCCTCTCTGCAGGAATCGGGTCACAGCCGGGGCCGCGGGAAGGCGCGGCCCTCGAAGAGTTTGCGTGCCGTGCGCAGGGCCGCCGAGCGGGTGACGGTGAACCCGTCCGGCGCCGGTTCAAGGCCGACGTCGACATCGAAATGGCCGGTGGGATGCTCAACGCGGAAGGGGGCACCCGGTGCCGGCAGGTCCGCCAGGCCGTGCCCGGCCGAACCCTCCGCCAGCACGCCCGCCGCCACCGTGAGCGCCCCGAGGACACCGATCGAGGTGTGCACCCGCACGGGCAGGAAGCTGCGGGTGGCGATGGCGCCGCCGGCCCGCGGCCCGGAGAGCACGACGATCTTCGGCACCGTCGCAGCGCTGACATCGCCCATGCCCATCAGCCCGGCCGCGGCCAGGCGGATCCCGGCGAGGCGCCCGGCCAGCGCCGTATCCGCCTCCAGGTCCTGCGGGGCTTCGCCGCCGGTCAGGCCCAGGTCGGCGGCGCGCAGCAGCACGCTCGGCATCCCGTTGTCCACGCAGGTCACGTCGAGGTCCAGGACCCGGTCCAGCACCCTGCCGGTGGGAAACAGCGCCCCGGTCGAGGAGCCGGCCGTGCCTTCAAAGTCCAGCCTGACGGCCCCCGCGGTGCCCGGCACCCCGTCGATCGCCAGCCCGCCGTCGTAATCCACCGCCCCGCCGGGGGTGGCGAAGCCGGCCGTCGCGACGGCGTCCGTGTTGACCATCCGGATCCGCACCTCGGTGTGGTCGCCGGCGGGCGGGACCAGGCCGCGTTCGACGGCGAACGGCCCCACGCCGGCCAGGAGGTTTCCGCAGGTCTGCCGGGTGCCGACCGTAGCGGTGTCCACGCCCAGCTGCAGGAACAGGTAGTCCACCTCCGTGCCGCCGCCGGAGGACGGCGCCACCACGGCGACCTTGCTGGTGAGCGGGTGCGCCCCGCCGAGCCCGTCGATCTGCCGCGGGTCGGGGCTCCCCATCAGCCGCAGCAGCAGCCGGTCGCGTTCCTCCGGGTCGTCCGGGAGGTCGGAGGCGAGGAAATAGGCGCCCTTGGACGTGCCGCCGCGCATGAGCATGCACGGGATCCCGTCAGCCGGGCTCATGGCCGG
Organism: Arthrobacter sp. Soil763; assembly: GCF_001428365.1. Lineage (GTDB taxonomy): Bacteria > Actinomycetota > Actinomycetes > Actinomycetales > Micrococcaceae > Arthrobacter. The sequence goes on from NZ_LMSH01000001.1 coordinate 628,690, forward strand.
CCTCGTACTCGGCCGCGCTGACGTAGCGGACGCCCAGCCCGTCGAGCACGCCGCGGAGCCGGTTCCGGTCCAGGCTGAGCTCCCCGGCGCGGTAGGCCTCCCGGGATTCGGCCTCCCTGGCGACCCTGGCGTCGGCGGCGGCCAGGACCGCCTGCGCGTCGCCGCGCGGCACGCACAGCACCCCGTCGTCGTCGGCCACGATCACGTCGCCGGGTCGGACCAGGGCGCCGCCGACGGTGATGGGCACGTTCACCGCACCCGCCGTCGCCTTGACGGTGCCCTGGGCGTTGACCGCAGCGGACCATACCGGGAAGCCCATCGCCCGGAGGTCGGCGAGGTCGCGGACCCCGCCGGTGGTCACCAGGCCCCGCACGCCGCGGTATCGGAGCGCCGTCGCGAAGAGTTCGCCGAAGGAACCGTCCAGCGACGGGGAGGTGGTGGTTACCACCAGCACATCGCCGTCCTGGCACAGCTCGACGGCGGCATGGATCATCAGGTTGTCCCCGGGCCAGCACAACACCGTGACGGCCGACCCGGCGATCCGGGTCCCGTCCTGGCGGGGCCGGAGACCGGCGCCGGCCAGGCCGCTGCGGCCCATCGCCTCGTGCACCGTCGCCACGCCGTGCGCGCCGAGCGCGTCAATGACCGGGCCGGCCGCGCGGGCGACGCCGGTGACCACCACGGTCTTCACTCGAGGACCTCGGTGACCTGCGGGTAGTAGCGCATGTACGCCTCGCCCTTGGTGTCCACCGGCAGGCCGAGGTTGGGGCCGGCGTTGCGCTTGACCTGCACGCCCCGGCGGACTGCCAGGGAGGTGTAGTAGTCCCACATGTGTTGCTGCGCGGGCAGGCACTTCATCGCCCGTTCCTTGGCGGGGAAGGCAGCGGTGATGTCGAGCAGGACATCGGGCTTGAAGTCGCACTGCTCGGGCTGGTGCGGTTCGAAGAAGAACACCGGCGGGGCGCCGAGCACCTCGCCGGGGGCGTCATAGCCGATCGCCTGGGCCAGGATCCGAGCCTCGATGGCCAGCCTGGCGGCAGCGGGATGGTCGCCGTTGTAGGGGTCCTGCAGCGGGTGCGTCAGCACGACGGCGGGCTGGACCCGGCGGTAGATCCGTACCAGCGAGTCCAGCAGCTCTCGGCTCGGCAGCAGCGGGTAGTCCCCGGCGTCGAGGAACTCGACCTCCGCCCCAAGCGCCGCGGCGGCCGCCTCGGCCTCGCCGCGGCGCAGGGCCTTGATCTCCTCCAGCGTCTTACCGGCCAGCCACTGGCTGGCGGACTCGCCCCGCTCGCCGTAGGAGAGGCAGACGACGACGGCGCGGCTGCCCCGCGCGGTCGCCGCGGCGATGGCGCCCCCCGCACGCCAGACGAAGTCGCCGGCGTGCGCGCTGACGACGAGCAGGGTGCCCTCATTGGCCATGGTTGTGTCCTCCCGGATCGCTCCGCGTGCGCCGTGTCCGGCCGTGCGTCCCGGCACGGTCGCCGTGTCTGCGGACAGTGCCAGACAACCACCCTCTGGCACATTGGTCAAGACATCGAATACAATTTTGTTAGCAATCGGGACGGGGCTGTCCGGCGGGGGCGCGTGCCGTGCGGGCCGAACGGCCCGGACATGCTCGATCAACCCCTTAGGAGAGACAGCGATGGCCCCCAACTCCCTGCAGGACGTGCTCGATGCGGCCGGCAACACCGTGGAACACCTGCGCAACTCGCAGCTTGGCACCTACATCTACCCGGTGGTCCCGGCTGAATTCACCAACTGGCGGCGCGAACAGCGCGCCTGGCGCGAGACGGCGGTGCTCTATGACCAGTCGCACCACATGGTGAACTTCTTCATCAAGGGCCCGGACGCCCTGAAGCTGCTTTCCGACACCGGCATCAACAGCTTCGCCAATTTCCCGGTGAACACGGCCAAGCAGTTCGTGCCCACGGCCTCCAACGGCGGGGTAATCGGCGACGGCATCCTGTTCCACCAGGCGGAGCACGACTTCGTCTACGTCGGCCGGGCCCCGGCGGCGAACTGGCTCCAGTTCCACGCCGAAACCGGCGGCTACGACGTCGAGTGCCGCTACGACGACCGCTCGCCCTCCCGCCCGTACGGGCAGCCGGTCCAGCGGGACTACTACCGCTTCCAGATCCAGGGCCCGAACGCCTGGCAGATCATCGAGAAGCTCAACGGCGGGACGCTGGAGCAGGTGAAGTTCTTCCACATGGGCCAGCTGGGGATCGCCGGGGAACAGGTCCGCACCCTGCGCCACGGCATGGCGGGCGCCCCGGGCCTGGAAATCTGGGGGCCGTACGCCCAGCACGGGAAAATCCGGGACGCCGTCCTTGAGGCGGGCACCGAATTCGGGATCGAGCCCTGCGGGTCCCGGGCCTACTCCTCCAACACGCTGGAGTCGGGCTGGATTCCGTCGCCGCTGCCGGCCATTTACAGCAGCGAGGCCGAACGCGCCTACCGGCAGTGGCTGCCCGCAACCAGCTACGAGGCGGTCAATGCGCTCGCCGGGTCCTTCGTGTCGGCGGACATCGAGGACTACTACCTCACGCCCTGGGAGCTCGGCTACGGCTCCTTCGTGAAGTTCGACCACGACTTCATCGGCCGGGAGGCCCTGGAACGCATCGATCCGGCCTCCCAGCGCAAGAAGGTCACCCTGGCCTGGAACGACGAGGACCTGGCGAAGATCTGGGCCTCGTTCCTGGACCGCGATACCCCCGGCTACCAGTTCTTCGACGTCCCCAACGCGAACTACGGGTCCTCCAACTACGACGCGGTGGTGGACGCCGACGGCACCCCGGTCGGCCTGTCGCTGTTCACCGGCGTGACGGCCAACGAGCGGCGCGGGCTGTCGCTGGCGACCGTGGACCCCAACGTGGAGATCGGCACCGAGGTGCGGGTGGTCTGGGGCGAGCCCGACGGCGGATCGCGCAAGACCACGGTGGAGCCCCACGAACAGTTCAGCGTGCGCGCTGTCGTCAGTCCGGTGCCCTACGCCGTCACCGCCCGGACCGAATACCACGGCGGCTGGCGCACGGCGGGGGCCGCGGCCGGACAGTGACATGGCAGCCGTCCGGCATCCCGCGGCCGGGCTGCGGGTCCTAGCTGCCCGCCGCCTCGGCCGCGGACACCTCGCGCAGGGCCGCGATCACGCTGAGCAGGTGGCGGCGCACCGCCTCCTCGGCTGCGGCCGGGTCGCGCGCGACGACGGCGTCGATGATGGCGGCGTGCTCCAGCACCGAGACCTTCGCCCGCTGCGGCCGGGACGAGAGCTTGAACTGGTGCCGGACACTCTGGGCGTGCAGCCGGGCCACGACGTCGGAGGCGGTGGCGTGGTGGCTGAGTTCACGGAGCCGGTTGTCCAGCGACAGGTGCAGCCTCGAGTACTCGACCAGATCGCCCTCGGCGACGGACTCGATCATCCGCGCCCGCAGCCGCACCAGGTCCGCGGCGTCGTCGTCAGAGAGGCTGGCGGCGGTTTTCGCCGCGCACAGTCCCTCGACCCCGATCCGTACCTCCAGGATTTCGATGGCCTCGGCCACGGAGATGGCCCGGACCCGGGACCCGCGGTTGGGCAGTCGCTCGACCAGGCCTTCTCCGGCGAGCTCCAGCAGGGCGGTGCGGACGGTGGCCCGGCTCGCTCCGAAGGCGCCGCTGAGGTCCGCCTCGACCAGCCGCTGGTTGGGGGCGTAGTCGCCGCGGATGATCGCCTCGCGGATGACGTCGGTGACGCTCGGGTCGGCGGCGGCCACCCCGGCCAGTGAAGGTCCGCCAGCTGCTGACGCCATGTGCACTCATCTCCCAGAACGCCGAAAAGGAAGGGGCCCCGGTGCGGGACACCATATTGTCTACAATCTTAGGAGCAATCGAGGGCGGAGTGCGCACGCGGGTGGCGGTGTTGGGCCTGGGCGAGGCCGGGAGCATCTACGCGGCGGACCTCGCCGCCCGCGGCGCGGAGGTGGCGGGGGTGGACCCGGCGGTGCCGGCGGCGCCGCCCGGGGTGCACCGGGCAGCCGGCATCGCCGCGGCGGTGCGCGGGGCCGGAGTGGTGCTGAGCCTGGTCGGCGGCCGGGCCGCGGAGGCCGCCCTGGCCGAGGCCCTGCCGGCCATGGCACGGGACGCCATCTTCGCGGACCTGAACACCGCCGGCCCGCAGGACAAGCGCCGGCTGGCCGAACGCGCCGGCCGGCACGGCATCGCGTTCGCCGACGTCGCCGTCCTGGCCCCGGTGCCCCGGGCCCGGCTGGCGACCCCGGTGCTGGCCAGCGGAACCGGCGCGGAGCGGCTGCTGCCCGTTCTCGCCGCCTGGGGGGTGCCCGCGGAGAGCGCCGGCCCCGAGGCGGGGGCGGCCGCCGGGCTGAAGCTGCTGCGCAGCGTCTTCATGAAGGGCCTGGCCGCGACCGTCCTGGAGGCCGTCACGGCTGCCCGGGCGGTAGGGGCCGAGGACTGGATCATCGCCCAGATCGCGTCGGAGCTGGGCGAATCGGGCCCGGCGCTCGTGGCGCGGATTCTGGAAGGCACGCCGGTGCATGCCGTGCGGCGGGAGGCGGAGATGACCGACGCGCGCGCGTTCCTGGAAACGCTCGGAGCGTCCCACCCGATGACGGACGGAACCATCCAGTGGCTGCATGCGCTGGCCGCGGGCAGTCCTTCCTGACTGCGCCCGGGCGCCAGGCTCAGGCCACCCGCCACAGGGTGCATTCGTCCGTGGTGACGGCCCGGCGCGTTCCCGTCTGCCGGTCCAGGATCCACACGACGCCGATCCCCGGCGCGGTGTCCTGCACCCTGCCGCGGCGGACCACGACGTCGTCGTAGTCCGGGCCGACGCGAAGCCGGGCTTCGACTTCGTCACCGCGGTGCAGCTGGTCGAGCGCGCGGATACGGGTGGTTCTGGCCTGGGTTTCCTTCACCACGGCGGGCCTCCTGGACTGGAGCTGGTGCCTGCTCTTGCCGGCAGTTCCAGTGTCCGGGACGGATGTTGCCGCCGCGTTTCGGGCCGGTAAGCGCTGGGTTAGCTTTCCGGGCGGACGCTCACGGGCTCAGGCGGTCGTCCGGGTGGTGCACCCGGAACCAGCGGTAGCCGTAGCGGCCCAGCTCCAGCTCGAAGCCGCCGTCGTCCGCGAGCGGGACATCCTCGCCGTCGAGCAGGTCCTGCAACACGGCGCCGGCGTAGGACCGGTCCGGATCGCCCGGCACGGCGGCGCTGGCGGCCACCGTGGCCGGTTCGGCGCCGAAGTTGTGCGCCAGGACCAGGGCTGACCCGTCCCGGCTGCAGCGGTGCAGCAGCACGCGGTCCACCGGCTGCTTGAGCAGGTCGAACCGGCCCCAGCCCAGCTCCGGGCTTTCGCGGTAGCGCTGGATGAGCACCGCGATGAAATTCCAGAGCGACTCGGGGTCCCGCTTCGCCGCGGCGGCATTGACGTTCCGCGGGCCGAAGTAGCCGTCCACGGGCTGGGCCACAAGGTCCTTCGCGGCGGCGGTGGAGAAGCCGCCGTTGGCGGTGTCATTCCACTGCATGGGCGAGCGGACGGCGGAACGGCCCTCCGCCCGCAGGTCCTCACCCATCCCCAGTTCCTCGCCGTAGAACAGCACGGGAGTGCCGGGCAGCGAAAACATCAGCGAATAGACCATGCGGATGCGGGCCGGGTCGCCGTCGAGCATGGTTGGCAGCCGTCGCCGCAGACCGCGGCCGTACATCTGCATGTCCGGGTCCGGGCCGAAGGCGGCAAAGACCTCGGCGCGCTCCTCCTCGCTGAGTTTGTCCAGGGTCAGCTCATCGTGGTTGCGGACGAACATCGCCCACTGGTTGTCCGGATGGATGGCCGGCCGGCCGCTGAGCGTCCGGGCCAGCGGCCGGGCATCCCCGCGCGCCAGGGACAGGTACAGGTGCTGCATGGCCAGGAAGTCGAATTGCAGGTGCAGCTCGTTGCCGGCCTTGCCGCCGAAGTACTTCAGCTGCTCCTTGTAGGGCAGGTTGACCTCCCCGAGGAGCACCGCGCTGCCGTTCCGCCGGTTCAGGAAGCTGCGCAGCGCGCCGAGGTAGTCATGCGGATCGGTCCTGGCCGACTTGTCCTTGGGCTCGCCTCGCAGTTCCAGGAAGAACGGGACGGCGTCCAGCCGGAAGCCGTCCAGGCCCAGCTGGAGCCAGAACCCCATGGACTTGGCGATCTCGTCGCGGACCCGCGGATTCATCACGTTCAGGTCCGGCTGGTGCCTGGCGAACATGTGCAGGTACCACTCGCCGGTGGCACGGTCCTTGGTCCAGATGGAGGTCTCCTCGCCCGGGAACACCACCTGGTCCGAGGTGTCCGGCGGCGCGTCCTTCCGCCACACGTAGTAGTCCCGGTAGGGGTTGTCCACCGACTTGCGGGCCTCGACGAACCACGGGTGCTTGTCCGAGGTGTGGTTCACGACGAAGTCGGCGATCACCCGGATGCCCCGGTCGTGGGCGGTCCGGATGAACTCCACGACGTCGCCGAGGGTGCCCAGCCGGCGGTCCACGCCGTACATGTCCGTCACGTCATAGCCGTCGTCCCGGTCCGGCGACGGGTAGAACGGCATCAGCCAGATGCATGTGACGCCGAGGGCGGCCAGGTAGTCCACCCGCTGCGTCAGGCCGGAGAAGTCCCCGGTGCCGTCGCCGTCGCTGTCGAAGAAGGTCTCCGGGTCGAGGCAGTAGATCACGGCGTTCTTCCACCACAGGTCGGAGGTTTCGGCAATCCTCATGCGTCCACCTCCTGCCGCGGGCTGCCCGTGCGCAGCTGGGGGAGGACACGCTCGGCGAAGGCGTCGATGAAGGGCGCCTGCTGCTGTCCGACGAAGTGCAGGTACAGCTCGTCGAAGCCGAGCTCCAGGTAGTCGGCCAGCCATTGGGCGTGTTGCCCGGTCTCAGCCGAGACGTTGACGACTTTGCGCACCTGCTCCGGGCCGACGTCGGCGCTGACCGCGTCAAAGTGCGCCGCAGTGGCGAGGTCCCAGGGAACCGGGGGACTGAAGACGTTGCTGCGCCACTGGTCCATCGCGACCGCCAGGGCCTCCTGTTCGGTCGGGGCCCAGGACAGGTGGACCTGCAGCACGGCCTTGCCCAGGCCGCCGGCGTCCCGGTAGGCGGCGAGCATGTCGCGCAGCTTCGTCGCAGGCTGGTTGATGGTCACCAACCCGTCCGCCCAGGCCGCCGCGCGGCCGGCGGTCTCCACGCTGACCGCCGGGGCGATCAGCGGCGGTTTGATCTCCGGCACGTCCCAGAGCCGGGCCTGCTCCACGGTGACCAGGCCGTGGTGGGTCACCTCCTCGCCGGCATGGAGCCGGCGGATGACCTGCACGCACTCCTCGAGCCGGCGCTGGCGGGTCTCCTTGCCCGGCCACGCATCCCCGGTGACGTGTTCGTTCATGTTCTCGCCGCTGCCCGGGGCCATCCAGAAGCGGCCCGGGAACATGTCCGCCAGCGTCGCGGAGGCGTGCGCGATGATGGCGGGATGGTAGCGCTGGCCGGGGGCCGTCACCACGCCGAACCGAAGGTTCGTGGTGGCCAGGGCGGCGCCGAGCCAGGACCAGGCGAAGCCGGAGTGCCCCTGCCGGGCAGACCACGGCTCGATGTGGTCCGAACACATCGCGGCGTCGAAGCCCGCCTGTTCCGCCAGCTGCACGTCCTGAAGCAGCTGGCCCGGGCTGATTTGCTCGTGTGAGGCGTGGAAGCCGAGGGTAGCCATCGTCTATGTCTACCGTCCGGCTTTGGGTCTGTCGAGGAATTGGCCGCCGGCAGGGTGAGGCCCCCCGGGGATCGACGGGGAGGGGAAGGCGCGCCAGAATGGGGCCTATGCAACTGCCCGTGATGCCCCCGGTCGCGCCGATGCTCGCCAAAGCGGTGAGCGGCCTGCCCGAGGGGGCGATGAATTTCGAACCCAAATGGGACGGTTTCCGCTCCATCATCTTCCGCGACGGCGACGAGGTGGAGATCGGCAGCCGCAACGGCAAACCCCTGACGCGGTACTTCCCCGAGCTCGTGGATTCCCTGAAGTCGAACCTCCCCGAACGCTGCGTGGTCGACGGCGAGATCGTCCTGGTCCGGGCACCGGGCGACCGCCTGGACTTCGATGCGCTGCAGCAGCGGATCCACCCCGCCGCCAGCCGGGTCCGGCTGCTGGCCGAGCAGACCCCCGCGAGCTTTGTCGCCTTCGACCTGCTGGCCCTCGACGACGAGGACTACACCGGCCGCCCGTTCCAGGAGCGCCGGGCGGCGCTGGAGCGCGCGCTGGCGGACAGTGCGGCGCCGGTGCACCTGACCGCCGCGACCCGGGACCGGGAGACCGCGAGCCTGTGGTTCCGGCAGTTCGAGGGCGCCGGGCTGGACGGGATCGTGGCCAAGCCGCTGGACGGGCCCTACCAGCCGGACAAGCGCACCATGTTCAAGGTCAAGCATGAACGCACCGCCGACTGTGTGCTGGCCGGCTACCGCGTGCACACCTCCGGGGCGGACCGGATCGGGTCGCTGCTGCTGGGGCTCTACAACGACGAGGGGGTACTGGCCAGCGTGGGGGTCGTCGGCGCCTTCCCGATGCAGCGGCGCAAGGAGCTGTTCGAGGAACTCCAGCCGCTGGTGACCGACTTTGAGGACCACCCGTGGGCCTGGGCGAGGCAGGAGGAAGGTTCCCGGACCCCGCGCAACGCCGAGGGCAGCCGCTGGAGCGGCGGCAAGGACCTGAGTTTCACGCCGCTGCGGCCGGAGCGGGTCCTCGAAGTGAAGTACGACCACATGGAGGGCGAGCGGTTCCGGCACACCACCCAATTCGTCCGTTGGCGCCCGGACCGGGACCCGGCCTCCTGCACTTACGCCCAGCTGGAGGAACCGGTCAGCTACGACCTCGCCGCCGTGCTCGGCGCCGCCGGCCGCTAGGCCCGCCGCCGGCACCCGCTCCCGGGTCTGCCGCCGCCGGGCCGGACGCTCCCGCCCGGTTACTGCCGCAGCCGGGCCCCGACACGCGGAAAAGCCCGGCGTGTTCGGTGAACATGCCGGGCTTTCCGGGAGGTAACTGGGCGGGAACGCCCGGCAGTGCCGGGGGTCAGCGCAGGCCGAGCTCCTTAGTGGGCACCTTGAAGGTCTCCTTCGCCGTCAGCGCCGAGATGGCGGCGATGGCGCAGATGATGCCGGTGAAGATGGTGATCTGGACCCAGCCGCCGGGCTTGATGCCGCCCATGGCCGCCACGATCGCCGGGGCGAAGCCGGCCATCAGGAAGCCGAGCTGGGTGCCGATGGCCAGGCCGGAGAAGCGGACCTTCGTGCTGAACATCTCCGCGTAGAAGGAGGGCCAGACGGCGTTGGAGGCTGCGTACCCGAAGGAAAAGAAACCGATCGCGGCCAGGAACATCAGCGGGACGCTGCCGGATTCGAGGCTGAGCAGGAACACCGGCGTCAGCACCGCGCTGGCCAGCGCACCGTAGATGAAGACGGGCTTGCGGCCGATCCGGTCGGCCAGCTTGCCGAACAGCGGCTGGGTGCCGAGGGCCACGAGGTTCGCACCGACGACGAGCCAGAGCGTGACGGTGCCGTCCACGTTGGCGACGTTCTTGGCGTAGCTGATCGCGAGGGTGCCGAACACGGTGGAGACGGCGGCAATGAATGCGCAGGCGACCACGCGCAGCACGTCGCGCCAGTGGTGCTTGAGCAGGTCGGCAACGGGGAGCTTCGAAATCTGGGCGGACTTCTGCGCTTCCTCGAAGGCCGGCGGCTCGTGCAGGGTGCGGCGGATGAAGAACGCGACCACCACGACGACGGCGCTGAGCCAGAACGGGATACGCCAGCCGATGCCGTACTTCAGGTCATCCGGAAGGGCCAGGACGGGGATGAAGACCAGGGCGGCGAGGATCTGGCCGCCCTGGGTGCCGGTCAGGGTCCAGGAGGTGAAGAAGGAGCGGCGGTTGTCCGGGGCGTGCTCGAGGGTCATGGAGGAGGCGCCGGCCTGCTCGCCGGCAGCGGAGAGGCCCTGGCAGAGGCGGGCCACCACGAGCAGGGCCGGAGCCCACCAGCCGACGGTCTTGAAGTCCGGCAGGCAGCCGATGATGAACGTGGAGGCGCCCATCAGCAGCAGCGTGAACATTAGGACCTTGCGGCGGCCCACCCGGTCACCGAAGTGGCCCAGGATGACGGCGCCGACCGGGCGCGCCACGTAGGCGAAGCCGAAGGTGGCGAAGGACATGATCGCGGCGTTGGCGTCGGCGTCCGGGAAGAAGACCTTCGGGAAGATCAGGGCCGCTGCCGACCCGAAGATGAAGAAGTCGTAGTACTCGACGGCGCTGCCGAGGAAGCTGGCAACGGCCGCCTTCTTTGGGGTCCCGGCCGGTGTGGCAGTGCCCGGGGTCGTAGACGGGAGTGTCTGGCTCATGGTGTTCCTTTGATGTGACGACGTTGTCGCTGATGGATCGGAAAGGTCCAGCCGGCCGGTGGCTTCAGTGGTGCCGCAGCCGGTGGACCGAAGAATAGACCCGGACTAGTAGCCGCATTGTGGGAGCTACTTGTGCGATGTAGCAAGCATGGCTGTGAGCGTCATCACTTGTCAATAAAAATAATCATCATCTAGCAATAGCTCTCACAATGTGGCAACATCGAGTCATGAGTGTGAACCAAGACACAACCTCTGACACCATGACGGCTGGGCCTGACGCCGCCGCCGGGAACGCCCCGGCGGGGCAGTCCGACGTCCCGGTGAAGGCCGCCCGCCAGCCCAAGGAGGATGCCCGCACCGACATGGTGGGCAAGGCGCTGGGCCTGCTGGTCCTGCTGGGGGAGGAACCGCGCGGCGCCAGCGCAGCCGAACTCTCCCGCCGCGCGGAGCTGCCGTTCAGCACCACCTACCGGCTGCTCGGCTCGCTGACCCGGGACGGCTTTGTCGACTACGAGCCGGACGGCCGCCGCTACCACCTGGGCCTGCGGGTGTTCCAGCTGGGCCAGCGGGTCTCCAACCACCACGGCTTCGCCGGTACGGCGCTGCCGATCCTGCGGCGCGTCACGGAGGAGACCGGCGAGGCCACCATCCTGTCCGTGCGTGACGGCGTGCACCACCTGACGGTCAACAAGGTGGACGGGCCGCAGACCTTCCGGGTGACCTCCGACCCCGGGCATCTCGGAGCCCTGCACACGACGTCCGTGGGGAAGGCGCTGGTCGCCTTCGCCGACGACGCCACCCGGCACCAGCTGGTGGAGGAGCTGGACCTGGAGCCGTTGACGGGCCGCTCGATCACGGACCGCGATGTCTTCCGGGCCGAGATTGAGCTGGTGCGGCAGCGCGGCTACGCGACCATGGACGAGGAAAACGAGCTGGGGATGCGCGCCGTCGCCGTGCCGGTCTTCAACTCCCAGGGCCACGCCTTCGCCTCCCTGGCCACGGCCGTCCCGGTGTTCCGGATGAGCATGGAGGCCCTGATCGCCCTCGTGCCGCTGCTGCAGGCGGCCGCCGCCGAGCTTTCCGCCCGGCTCCCGCAGCAATGACGCCGCCCCGGCCGCCCCGGCCGGCCAGGCGCCGTCATCTAATGTTCGCAATAAGAACATCAGTGCAACATGTGAACATGTGCGGTACTGTAACCCCTATCACCCCGTCCGCCGCGTCCTGCGCGGTGAACCAGGTGCTGTTGTCAAAGGAGCTAGACGGATGAGCAATCGGGCAGAGTCCTTCCTCATAGGCCTCGTGGGTGATGGCGTGACGCCCTCGCTCACCCCGCCCATGCACGAACGCGAAGGCGATGTGCAGGGCCTCCGGTACCTTTACCGCCCCATCGACCTGGCCGAGCTCGGGCTCCCGGGCGAGGCGGTCGGTGAACTCCTGACCGGCGCCCACCGGCTGGGGTTCAACGGCCTGAACATCACCCACCCGTGCAAGCAGCTCGTGCTCGACCACCTCGATGAAATCTCCCCGGACGCCCGCCGGCTCGGAGCGGTCAACACCGTGACCATCCGGGACGGCCGCTTCATCGGGCACAACACCGACTTCTCCGGCTTCGCCTCGGCGCTCGCCGCCGGCCTTCCGGGCGCCCGGCTGGACCGCGTCGTGCAACTCGGCGCCGGCGGCGCCGGGTCCGCCGTCGCCTACGCGCTGCTCACCGCGGGTGTCCGCCGGCTCGACCTCGTGGACACCGATCCGGAGCGGTGCGCGGCCCGGGCCGCCGAGCTGGCCGACTTCTTCCCGCACGCCGTCGTGGAGGCGCGGACGACGGCGGACCTGGCGGAGCTGATGCCCCTCGCCGACGGGCTGGTGCACTGCACCCCTGTGGGTATGGCCGCCCACCCCGGCGTTCCGCTGGACCTCGCCCTGCTGGAACCGCGGCACTGGGTTGCCGACATCGTGTACCGGCCGATCGAGACCGAGCTGGTGCGCGAGGCCCGGGCCAGGGGCTGCGACGTGCTCGACGGCGGCCGGATGGCCGTCGGCCAGGCGGCCGACGCGTTCCGGATCTTCACCGGCCTGGAGGCCGACGCCGACCGGATGCGCGCGCACTTCCTGGAACTCGTCGCGGCCGAGGAGGTGGCCGCCTGATGCGCACCGGAATTGCCACGGTTTGCCTCTCCGGCACGCTGAAGGAAAAGATGCAGGCCTGCGCCGTCGCGGGCTTCGACGGAATCGAGATCTTCGAACAAGACCTCGTGACCTCCTCGCTCAGCCCGGAGGAGATCCGCGCGCTGGCCGCCGACCTGGGCCTGAGCCTTGACCTCTACCAGCCGTTCCGCGACTTCGATTCCGTCCCGGAAGAACTGCTCGAGGCCAACCTGCGCCGCGCCGACGCCAAGTTCCGGCTCATGTCCCGGCTGGGCATGGACACCATCCTGGTCTGCTCCAACGTGGCCACCGCCAGCATCGACGACGACGGGCTGCGCGCGGACCAGCTCTCCCGGCTTGCCGCCCTCGCCGGCGACCACGGCGTCAGGGTCGCCTACGAGGCCCTGGCCTGGGGCCGGTACGTCAACGACTACGAACACGCCCACCGCCTGGTGGAACTGGTGGACCACCCGAACCTCGGCACCTGCCTGGACTCCTTCCACATCCTGTCCCGGGACTGGGACACCGCCCCGATCGAGCGGTACAACCCGGAGAAAATCTTCTTCGTCCAGGTTGCGGACGCCCCCAAGCTGTCGATGGACGTGCTGTCCTGGAGCCGGCACCACCGCGTCTTCCCGGGCGAAGGACAGTTCGAGCTCGCCAAGTTCATGGGCCACGTTGCCCGGGCCGGCTACTCCGGACCGGTCTCGCTCGAGGTCTTCAACGACGTCTTCCGGCAGTCCGACGTCGAACGCACCGCGGTGGACGCCATGCGCTCGCTGATCTGGCTCGAGGAGCAAAGCGCCAAGTGGCTGGACGCGAACCCGGCCCCGGCGGGCACCCCCGGCGCCGGGCGGCGACGGTACCCGATGGAACTGTCCACCCTGCCCCGGGTGGCGGAGCCGGCCGGCTTCAACTTTGCCGAGGTCCGGGCCGCCGACACCGCCGCGCTGGAGACCCTCCTGGGCCGGCTCGGGTTCGCCTTCAACGGCCGCCACCGGACCAAGAATGTGCAATTGTGGACCATGGGCCACGCACGCGTGATCATCAACGAGGAAGCCCCCGCCGCCGCGGAGACCGCCATCGCCGCGGTCGGCTTCGACGTCGATTCCCCCGTCATCGCGGCCGCGCGGGCCCAACAGCTCCGGGCCCCGGCGGTGCCGCGCAAGAGCCAGGCGGACGAGGAAGTCTTCCAAGGCTTCGCGGCCCCCGACTCCACCGAGGTCTTCCTCTGCCAGGGCAGCGACGACGGCACCGCCGCCTGGGTCGCGGAATTCGGCCCGGCGGGCCAGGACACCGCCGGCCAGGACACCGCCGCCGGCCCGTCCGGCGCCCGGAACGCCGTGATCGACCACGTCAACCTGGCCCAGCCATGGCAGCACTTCGACGAGGCCGTCCTCTTCTACACCAGCGCCCTGGCGTTGGAACCGCAGCCGTACGCCGAGGTCGCAAGCCCCACCGGCCTGGTCCGCTCCCAGGTGATGACCACCGGCGACCGGGGCGTGCGGCTGGTGCTCAACCTGGCGCCGCTGCTGCAGCAGGAGGGCGCCCACGGGTCCGGGAAGCCCGGAACCGCGGCCGCGCGGCCGACCTACCAGGAGCACGTCGCCTTCGCCGTGGACGACCTGGTGGCCACGGCCCGCGCCGCCCGAGGCCGCGGCCTGGAGTTCCTCCCCATCCCGGCGAACTACTACGAAGACCTCGACGCACGCTTCGCGCTGGACCCGGAGTTCCTGGCCACCCTCCGCGAACTTGACCTGCTTTACGACCGCGACGCCGACGGCGAGTTCCTGCACTTCTACACCGCCACGGTCGGCAGCGTGTTCTTCGAAATGGTCGAGCGGCGCGGCGCCTACGACGGGTACGGGGCCCCCAACGCCCCGGTCCGGCACGCCGTCCAGTACGACCACCTGCACCAGCTCAAACTCACCGCCTGACCGCCCGGCCAGGACCACCACCACGAAAGGAGGCTGCTGTGCCCGAAGAAATCAACCTCGAAATATTCAACGCGGACCCGCTCACCGAGGACGTGTCCGACGCAGCGCCCGAGGCAGCACCGCAGGCCGCCACCAAGGCCGTCCCGGCCCTGGACACCGCCGCGGAATCACAGCAGATCCTCAGTGACGAGATGAAGGCGCTCGGCGACGCTTACGCGCAGGCCCTGCAAAACGGCGCCCCGGCGGAGATCCAGCCCCGGCTGGACTACCCGCCGTACCGCAGCAGCATCCTGCGGCACCCGACCAAGAGCCTGCAGCACGCGGACCCGGAAACCATCGAGCTGCACTCGCCGGCGTTCGGACACATGGACGTGCACGCCCTGGAATCGGACCTCACCATCCAGCACAACGGGGAACCCCTGGGCGAACGGATCCTGGTCTCCGGCCGCGTCCTGGACGGCGACGGCCGCCCGGTGGCCGGCCAGCTGGTGGAGATCTGGCAGGCCAACTCCTCCGGACGGTACATCCACAAGCGGGACCAGCACCCCGCCCCGCTCGACCCGAACTTCACCGGCGTCGGCCGCTGCATCACCGGGGCGGACGGTTCCTACAGCTTCACCACGATCAAGCCCGGCGCCTACCCCTGGAAGAACCACCTGAACGCCTGGCGGCCGGCACACATCCACTTCTCGCTGTTCGGCCGCGAGTTCACGCAGCGGATCGTGACGCAGATGTACTTCCCCGGCGACCCGCTCTTCGCCCTCGACCCGATCTACCAGTCGATCGTGGACCAGGACGCCCGGGACCGGCTGGTGGCCACGTACAACCACGAGCAGACCAAGCCGGAGTGGGCCCTGGCCTACAACTGGGACATCGTCCTGACCGGCTCCAAACGGACCTGGACCGAAAACGAGGCACTTGGCGCGGAAGGTGACGACCATGAGTAAATTGACCCCCACGCCCGGCCAGACGGTCGGCCCGTTCTACGGCTTCGCCCTGCCCTACGCCAAGGACCGCGAACTGCTGCCGCCGGGCACCCCCGGCAGCATCCGGCTGCAGGGCACGGTCTACGACGGCGCCGGTCACCCCGTTCCGGACGCCATCGTGGAGATCTGGCAGGCCGACGCCGAGGGCCAGGTGCCGCAGCGCACCGGCTCGCTGGTCCGCGACGGCTACACCTTCACCGGTTTCGGCCGTTGCGCGGTGGGCAACACCGGCGTCTTCACCTTCACCACCGTCAACCCCGGGCCCACCGCGGCCGGCGCCGCGCCCTTCATCTCCGTCGTGGTCTTCGCCCGCGGCCTGATGAACCGGCTCTTCACCCGCGTCTACCTGCCGGACAACGAGGAGACCCTCGCCGCCGACCCGCTGCTGTCCGCCCTCGACCCGGAGCGCCGCCGGACCCTGCTGGCCCGCCGCGACCCCGACGGCGGCCTGAGCTGGGACATCCGGCTGCAAGGCGAGGATGAGACGGTCTTCCTCGACTTCGAGGGCGCCGCGCAATGACCACCCCGGACGGCCCCGGCGCCGGCTACGGCGATGTGGGCCTGCTGAGCCCGGTGTCGGCCGCGCCGTCCGTCGCGGCGCTGACCGGCGACCGGGCCGTGCTCGCAGCGATCCTGAACGTCGAAGCCAGCTGGGCGGCGGTCCTCGAGGAGGCGGGGCTGGCCCCGGCCGGCTCCGCGGCGGTCGTCGCCGCGGCGGCGGACCCGGACCGGTACGACGCCGCCGCGATCGCGGTGCGCGCCCAGGGCGGCGGCAACCCGGTCATCCCGCTGCTGGCCGAGCTCCGCCGCCAGGTCACGGACCTCGACACCGCCGGCGTCGGCGCCGTCAAGGCCGTGCACACCTCGCTGACCAGCCAGGACGTGCTCGATTCGGCCCTGATGCTGCTGGCCGCCGGCGCGGTCCGGGAGCTGCTCGCCGAGCTCAAGGCCACGACGGCGGCGCTGGCCGGCCTCGCGGAGCAGCACCGGGACACCCTGTGCGTGGGCCGCAGCCTGACCCAGCATTCACTGCCGTTCAGCTTCGGCCTGAAGGCGGCGCAGTGGTTCTCCGGGCTCGCCGCGGCCGGCCGCAGGCTCGAGGAACTGGCGCTCCCGGTGCAGACCGGGGGAGCCGCCGGCACCCTCGCGGCCGGCACCGTCCTGACGGACGGGACGGCCCTGTCACCGTTCGACCTCGCCGACCGGCTCGCCGCCCGGTTGGGCCTTTCCGCCGTCCCGGCGCCATGGCACACCAACCGGCTCGCGGTCACCGGGCTCGGCGACGCCCTCGCGGCCGTCACCGACGCCGCCGGCAAGATCGCCGCCGACGTCCTCTTCCTCAGCCGTCCCGAGGTCGCCGAGGTCGCCGAGCCGCGCTCCGCCGGCCGCGGCGGCTCCTCGGCCATGCCGCAAAAGCAAAACCCGGTGCTGTCCGTGCTGGTCCACAGCGCCGCACTGCAGGCCCCAGGCCTGGCAGCGCAGCTGCACCTGGCGGCGGCCACCTTCAACGACGAACGCGCGGACGGGGCCTGGCACACCGAGTGGCCCGCGCTGCGAACCCTGCTCGGCCTGGCCCTGGGCGCCGCCGGGCAGCTGCGGGAACTGGCCGCCGGGCTCCAGGTCTTCCCCACCGCGATGCGGCGGAACCTGGCCCTGTCCGGTCCCCTGCTGCTCTCCGAGGCGGTGGCCGCCGCCGTCGGGCCCCTGCTGGGCGCCGGTGGCCGAGAGCGGCTCCAGGACGTCGTGGACCGGACACTGCAGGCGCCCGCCGCGGAGCAGGCGCCGACCTACCGGAAGCTGCTGCGCGCCGCCGTGCCCGCTGCGCAGCTCTCCGACGAGCGGCTCGAAGAGTTGCTGGATCCGGCGAACTACCTCGGCCAGGCCGCCGAGATCACCCGCCGCATCCTGGCCGCGTGGCCGGCCTTCGCGCACGGCGGCGCGCCGCCCCGCCCCGACCCCGCCGAACCCACCATTCCGACCGAAGAGAAAGGCGCCACCCGTGGCTAGACCGACCCTCAAGGCTGTCCTGCTCTCACCCCAGCGCGAGCTGGGCGACCGTCCGCTCCTGCTGGCCGGGCCCTCGCTCGGCACCTCCACGCTGGTGTGGAGCCAGGCCGGCGCCCTGCTGGGCGACGAGTACGACGTCGTCGCCTGGGACCTCCCCGGCCACGGCATTTCACCGGCCGCCACGGAACCCTTCACCGTGGCCGAACTGGCGGACGCCGTCGTCGACCTTGTCGATTCGATCGCCCCCGGCGCCCGCTTCCACTACGCCGGCGTCTCCCTGGGCGGGGCCACCGGGCTGCAGCTGGGCATCAAGCACGGCGACCGGCTCAAGAGCCTGTCCGTGCAGTGCAGCGGCGCCAGGATCGGCACGCCCGAGGGCTGGCTGGACCGGGCCGAAACCGTGCGCACCCAGGGCACCGGCGTGATGATCGAGGGCTCGGCGCAGCGCTGGTTCCCGCCCGGGTTCATGGAACGCGAACCCGACCGCAGCAGCCGCCTGCTGCACGCGCTGCGCGACGCCGACCGGTTCAGCTACGCCTTCTGCTGCGAGGCGCTCGCCGGCTTCGACGTGCGGGACGACCTCGGCAGCATCCGGGTCCCCACCCAGGCCCTGGCCGGTGCGCTGGACACCGTGGCCACCCCGGCGCTCGCCGAGGAAATCGTCGCCGGGATCACCGCCGGCGGCGGCACCGCCAACGCGCTGACCCTGGAAGGCGTGGCCCACCTGGCGCCCTTCGAGGCCCCCGGGCATGTGGCCGGGCTGCTGCGCAGCCTGGTCGGCTGGGCCGAATCCCGCGGAGCCGGCGAATGACCGGGCCGGAGCGGCACGGGGTGGTCCAGCCGGACGCCACCAGCCGGGAGATCTACGACGGCGGCATGAAGGTCCGGCGCGAGGTGCTCGGCGCCGCGCACGTGGACCGCGCCAACGCCAACAAGGACGCCTTCACCGAGGACTTCCAGGACATGATCACCCGGATCGCCTGGGGCGGGATCTGGACCCGGCCCGGCATCAGCCGGCAGATGCGCTCGGCGGTCACGATCACCGCGATGGTGGCGCACGGGCACTGGGAGGAGCTCGCCATGCACGTGCGCGCCGCGCTCACCAACGGGCTCAGCCGGGACGAGATCAAGGAAATCCTGCTGCAGACCGCCATCTACTGCGGCGTCCCCTCCGCCAACACCGCGTTCAAAACCGCCCAGCAGGTCTTCCATTCCATGGACAACACCGACCTGGACACGGGCACCACCCCCGCCACACCCCACTAGCCCGCAGACGCTGCCGCCCGGGACCCACAGAAGTTAGAGGACACCATGAAGCATGCCTTCGTGTACGACGCCGTACGCACCCCGTTCGCCAAGTTCGGCGGCGGCCTGGCCGCCGTCCGCCCGGACGACCTTGCCGCGCATGTGATCGGCGAAGCGGTCCGGCGCGCCCCCGGGCTCGACCCGGTCCGGATCGATGAGGTGGTCTTCGGCAACGCCAACGGCGCCGGCGAGGAAAACCGCAACGTGGCCCGGATGGGCACCCTGCTGGCAGGACTGCCGGTCTCGGTGCCCGGGACCTCGGTCAACCGGCTCTGCGGATCCTCCCTGGACGCCGCCATGATCGCGTCCCGGCAGATCAACACCGGCGACGCCGATGTGGTGCTGGTGGGCGGGGTCGAATCGATGTCCCGGGCGCCGTGGGTGCTGCCGAAGACGGAAAAGCCGTACCCAGCCGGGGACATGTCCCTGGTCTCCACGACGCTGGGCTGGCGGCTGGTCAACAAGGCCATGCGGCCGGAGTGGACCGTGTCGCTGGGCGAGGCGACCGAACGGCTGGCCGAGAAGTACGGGGTGGACCGCGCGGCGCAGGACGAGTTCGCCGCGAACTCGCACAACCTGGCCGCCGCGGCGTGGGACGAGGGTTTCTACGACGCCCTCGTCACACCGGTCCCGGGCACCGAGCTGGTCCGCGACGAAGGCATCCGGCCCGGGTCCTCGGCGGAGAAGCTCGCCGGACTAAAAACCGTCTTCCGGTCCGCCAACGGGACCGTCACCGCCGGCAACGCCTCCCCGCTCTCAGACGGCGCGTCCGCGGCATGGCTGGGCAGTGAGGACGCCGCCGGCATCCTGGGCCTGGACCCGCTGGCCCGGATCGCCGGCCGCGGTGCGCACGCCAACGACCCGCAGTTCTTCGGCTACGCCCCGGTCGAGGCCGCGAACAAGGCCCTCGCGAAGGCCGGCATCGGCTGGGACCAGGTGGGCGCCGTCGAACTCAATGAAGCGTTCGCCGCGCAGTCGCTGGCCTGCATCAACGCCTGGGGCATCGACCCGGCGATCGTGAACCGGCACGGCGGCGCGATCGCCATGGGTCATCCGCTGGGCGCCTCCGGCGGGCGGATCCTCGGCACCCTGGCCCGGTCCCTGCAGGCCTCCGGCGAACGCTGGGGCGTCGCCGCCATCTGCATCGGCGTCGGCCAGGGCCTCGCCGTCGTCCTCGAAAACGTCATCGCCGCCCGCCGGGACACCCCGGCCGCACCCGCTGAGAAGGTCTAACCCATGCTGAATTTCATTGACACCGTCGGCGAGGCCGTCGCCGGGATCCGGGACGGCTCCACCGTCATGATCGGTGGCTTTGGCAACGCCGGGCAGCCGTTCGAACTGATCGACGCGCTGCTGGAGTGCGGCGCGACCGACCTGACGGTGGTGAACAACAACGCCGGCCAGGGCGACCAGGGCCTGGCGCTGCTGATCAAGGAGGGGCGGGTGAAGAAGATGATCTGCTCCTTCCCGCGGCAGTCCGACTCCTGGCACTTCGACGCGAAGTTCCGTGCCGGGGAGATCGAGCTGGAGCTGGTGCCGCAGGGCAACCTGGCCGAACGGATCCGGGCCGCGGGCGCGGGCATCGGCGGGTTCTTCACCCCCACGGGGTACGGCACCATGCTGGCCGAGGGCAAGGAAACCCGCTTCCTGGACGGCAAATGGCAGGTGTTTGAAACCCCCATCCACGCCGACGTCGCGCTGATCAAGGCGCTCAAGGCCGACGGCAAGGGCAACCTCGTCTACCGCAAGACGGCCCGGAACTTCGGCCCGATCATGGCGGCCGCCGCGAAACACACGATCGCCCAGGTCGCCGAGGTGCTGCCGACCGGCGGCCTGGACCCCGAGACCGTCGTGACCCCCGGAATTTACGTCAACAGCATCGTGAAGGTGGCCTGATGAGCAGCCAGACCAACATCCAGACCTCCGAGACGCCGCTGGGCCGCGACGACCTGGCCCGCCTGGTGGCCCGGGACATCAAACCCGGCTCGTTCGTGAACCTCGGCATCGGCCAGCCCACGCTGGTCTCCAACTATCTGGAGCCGGAGCAGAACATCACGCTCCACACCGAGAACGGCATGCTCGGGATGGGGCCCGAAGCCGTGGGGGACCAGATCGACGAGGACCTCATCAACGCCGGCAAGATCCCGGTGACCGAGCTGCCCGGAGCGTCCTACTTCCACCACGCGGACTCCTTCGCGATCATGCGCGGCGGACACCTGGACATCTGCGTGCTGGGCGCCTTCCAGGTCTCCGCAACCGGTGACCTGGCCAACTGGCACACCGGCGCGCCGGACGCGATTCCCGCCGTCGGCGGCGCCATGGACCTGGCCACGGGCGCCAAGGATGTCTTCGTGATGATGACGCTGCTGACCCGCGACGGCGTGTCCAAGCTGGTGGAGGCGTGCACCTACCCATTGACCGGGATCGGCTGCGTCACCCGGGTCTACACGGACAAGGCCGTATTCCTCACCGGCCCCGACGGCGTCCGGGTCCGCGAGACGTTCGGCTGCACCCTCGAGGAACTGCGCCGCCTCGTGCCGGTGCCGCTCGAGCCCGCACCCTGACCCGCCAAAGCGCGAACGTACACTTGGGGCCCGGCCGGAGCGCCGTTTCGGGGCCTGAAGTGTCCGTTCGCGCGTACAAAGTGATGCGTGATCGAGAGGCGTGACATGACCGAGGCAGTACAGGGCACCGTGCCCGGCGGGGTGCCGGCGGCGAGCGACCAGTACGTGCAGTCGCTGGCCCGCGGCCTGGCGGTGATCCGTTCGTTCGACGCCGAACATCCGCGGATGACGCTGACCGAGGTGGCCGCGCGGACGGACCTGACCCGGGCCACGGCGCGGCGGTTCCTGCACACGCTCGTCGAGCTCGGCTACGTCCGGACCGACGGGAAGGTCTTCGCCCTCACCGCCAAGGTGCTGCAGCTCGGCTACGCCTACCTGTCCGGGTTGTCGCTGCCGCAGATCGCCCAGCCCTACCTTGAGGAACTCTCGCTGAAGCTAGGGGAGTCGACGTCGGCCGCCGTGCTGGAGGGCACCGACATCGCCTACATCGCCCGCGTGGCCGCGCGGCGGATCATGACCGTCGGGATCACCGTGGGCACCAGGTTCCCGGCCTACGCCACCTCCATGGGCCGGGTCCTGCTGGCCGCGCTGCCGCCCGCGGAACTCCAGGCCTACCTGGCCGCAGCCGAGATCAAGCCGCTCACGCCCCGCGCCATCGGCAGCCGCGACAAGCTGCTGGCGGAACTGGACACCGTCCGTGCCCAGGGCTGGTGCATGCTGGACCAGGAGCTGGAGCTCGGGCTGATGTCCGTGGCCGCGCCGATTTACGACGGACCGAACAACGTGGTGGCCGCCCTCAACGTCTCCCTGCAGGCGCAGGCCGTCGCCGCGCAGCCTGACCCGTCGGCGTACCTCGAGTCCGTCCGGGAAGCCGCCATCAGCACCGCCCGGCTTATTTCCGCGGACCTCGCCGCCGGCCGCTGACCGCCGGCTGCCGGCGCAGCACCATGCCGCACCCCAGCGCGCCGAACAGCAGCGCCCACCCGGCTTCCCGGCCGAGGTCGGCGAGCACTTCCGGATGCAGGCCCAGCCACGCCGGCAGGTCGCCGGCCGCGGGCTCAAACAAGAACCCCGGCGGCCAGACACCCAGGTCCGCGGCCTGCTCCAGCACGACGCGGCCCGCCAGCGAGGCGAGCACCGCCACGGCGGTGACGCCGGCCGCCACCCGGGCGCCGCGCCCCGACAGGGCGGACGCGCGGCCCGCGTTACTGCCGGCCGTGTAGAGCCGCGCCGCCGCCGGCACGGCCAGCAGGGCGATGACGGGCGCCGGGAGGCCCAGGCGCCAGAGGACCAGCCACAGGGCGGCGGCAACCGGGACTGCCGCGAGGGCGAACACGGTGCCCCGCAGCGCCCGCTCCAGGGTCTCGGGGTCGTGGCCGGAGCCGGGCCGCGAGGGCAGCGGAGTGTGGCGCGGCTCGGGCGAGTCCGGCCAGGGCGCGCCGTCCGGCCAGCGCTGCCCGGGGCCCGCGTCGGGCCCGCCCAGGGCGCCGCCAAAGGACCCGGTGTATTTGCCCGCGTCAAAGTCGGCGCGCTCCGTCATCATTCCCCCAAATGAGATGAGTGGACCGGCCCTGTGGAGGGCCGGTAAATCCCGCCTAGTCTGGCACAGGGCGGCGGCACCGCGCTGAACGGCGCGCTTTATGTCCGCGTCCGCTCAGCCCGCGGAACCGCCCCGCGTCGACACCGTGATGCAGACGCCGTCCTCCTCGTCCCGGATTTCCAGGTTCAAGGGACGGTCCACCAGGACCGCGTGGATGTCCTCACTGTCCTCGTCGGCCAGCTGCTCTGCCAGCCGGGTGAGGGCCAGCGCCATGGCGCGGCCCCAGTCGTGCGGATCCCTGCTCGATGCTTCGGCTTCGGCGGAGTGGTGTTCCCCTGCTTCGCTCATGTGCCTCCCTTTCGGCGTAGTGGACACGGCTTCCCCAGTGAGCCGGAGGCTGCCGGCCGGCCGGAACACTGTGGTCCCGGACACGGCCAGTGTAGTGATGCCCGGTGCAGGGAGTCCAAGGCCCCCGCGAACGGAACCGGCTTATCGTTCCCCGCACCTATAGGATTTCCTTGCGGGATCCATCCCGCCCAACCGCCCGAAGGACGCCATGCCACAGACCCATGCCGCGCAGGACACCACCGTCCAGCCCAAGCGCGCCGCCGTGATCATTAACCCCATGAAGTCCTCCGGCGAGGACTTCAAAGCCGCGTTCTACCGCCTCTGCGAAACGCAGGGCTGGAGCGAGCCGCTCTGGCTGGAAACCACCGCCGAGGACACCGGTCTGGGCCAGGCTCGCGAGGCGCTTGAGGCGGGCGTCGACGTCGTTATCGCCGCCGGCGGCGACGGAACCGTCCGGTGCGTCGCCGAGGTTCTGGCCGGCACCGGAACGCCGATGGGCCTGGTCCCGATGGGCACCGGAAACCTGCTGGCCCGCAACATGAACGTCGACATCACCGACCCCGTGGCGGCCAGCTACGACATTCTCAACGGCGCTGACGTCAAGGTGGACGTGGTGAAGGCGACCCTGGACCACAGCGAGGACGAGCAGCTCTTCCTGGTCATGGCCGGCCTTGGCTACGACGCTGCGATCATGGCCAACACCGTGGACGAGCTCAAGGACCGCGTGGGCTGGCTCGCTTACGTGGAAGCCGGCATCCGGCACCTGCCCGGCAAGCCGGTCAAGGCACACATCAGCATCGACGGCCAGCACCCGGTCCGACGCCGGATCCGCAGCGTGATGGTGGGCAACTGCGGCAAGATCACCGGCGGGGTGGAGGTTTTCCCGGATGCCAGGCTGGATGACGACATCCTCGACGTCCTGCTCCTGGCCCCGAAGGGCAAACTGGGCTGGTTCAGCGTGCTGGCTGGCATGTTCGGCCGGACGAACGGCAGGAACAAGTCGGTCGAGTATTTCGCCGGCAAGAGCGCGGAGATCAGCCTCGAGCACGAACTGGAATTCCAGCTCGACGGCGACCACATCGGCAAGGCCAAACACCTCAAGGTCGCCGTGGAACACGAGGCGCTGACCATCCGGATGACAATGCCTCCCAAGCTGTCCTAGCCGCCCACGGCCGGAGCCTGCCCGCGGGTGACGCTCCCTTACGTTCGGGGAGAAGGCGCGCCGCTGCGGGCGAGGTTATCGGCGGGAACTTCGCCGTCGGGGAGCCCGACGGCGGCGTGCCGGCCGCCGTCGTCAGCCGCGCCGTTCCCGGACGGCTGGGCGGCGCCGGACAGCCCGGCCAGCAGGTCGCGGATCTCCGCCAGCAGCGCGGTGTCCGGCGAGACGGGGTCCTCCTCGGGTTCCGGGGCCGCCAGGCGGTGCTTGACCATCCTGTTGATCCGGTTCATCGGCGCCACGAAGATGAAGTAGACCACCGCCGCAGTGATCAGGAACGTTACGAAGGCGGTCAGCACTGCCCCGATGTTGACGAAGGTCTTGTCGTTGCCGGGCCAGATGTGGAAGCCGAGACCCTCCGTGTGGACACCGCCGGCGGCCGCGATGACCGGGTTCACGATGTTCGTCGTAAAGGCCGTGACCAGGGCGGTGAACGCCGTGCCGACCACGACGGCGATGGACA
Organism: Arthrobacter sp. Soil763; assembly: GCF_001428365.1. Lineage (GTDB taxonomy): Bacteria > Actinomycetota > Actinomycetes > Actinomycetales > Micrococcaceae > Arthrobacter. The sequence goes on from NZ_LMSH01000001.1 coordinate 653,577, forward strand.
GTTCGATCACGTTGCCGCGCAGGATGAAGTCCTTGAATCCTTTGAGCATGGGGGTCCTCCGGAGGTGCCGTCTAGCTGGTTCAACCGCTCGACGCTACCACTTCGACGGCGGCCCGCTGATTCCGGCCAATGGAATCCTATCCCCGGAGCGGCGCTTCCCGGGCGTAGGCTGAGGAAGGATGCCAGAGCCGCCGTCGTCTTCAATTGACTGCAAAGGGAGGCCGGTTCCGTCTGTGAAGCTGCTAGCCGAAATGCTCACCATGGCTCCAGCCAACAAGGACCACCAGGTGGCGCTGCGCTGCGCCGTCGGGGTCTTCGTCCCGCTCATCACCCTCGTGCTGCTCGGCCGCCTGGACCTCGCCATTTTCGCGTCCTTTGGTGCGTTCGCCGGGATCTACGGCCGCAACGAGCCCCACGGCCGGCGCCTGGTCCTGCAGTTGCGCGCGGGAACGCTCATGCTCGCCGTGATCCTGCTCGGTGCCCTGACGGCGCGGGCGGGTGCGGCCTTCTCGCTCAGCGCGGCCGGAACGGTCTGGCTCCAAGTCCTCGCCACCACGCTGGTGGCCGGCGGCTGCTCCCTGGTGGTCGCCTGGTGGCGGCTCCGCCCGGCCGGGTCGCTGTTCCACATCTTCGCCTTCGCCGCGATCGCCTCCATCCCGCACCAGCCCCCGCTCTGGCAGGGCATGCTGACGGCCGTCGTGACGGTCGCGTTCGCCCTGCTGGTCGGCCTGTCCTCCCGCGTGGTCCGCGGCCGGCGCCAGCCGTGGTCCTGGCCGCTGCCGGTGCGGCTGAGCTCCCCGGAGCGCCGCGCCGCACGGCTGGAGGCCGTCGGTTACCTCGTTGCGGCCGGCCTGGCCGGCAGCCTGGCGACTCTGGCCGGCGAGCGGCTGGGCTTCGGCCATAATTACTGGGCCATGGTGGCCGCCGTCGTCCCGCTCGTGGGGCACACGACCCGGCACCGCATCAGCCGCGGCCTGCAGCGCATCATCGGCACCGCGCTCGGGCTCGTGCTGCTGGCCCTGATCCTGGTGCTCGAGCCAGCCCCCTGGCAGACGGTGCTGGTGATTGCCGCCTGCCAGTTCGGCGCCGAAATGTTCATCGCCCGGCAGTACATGCTGGCCCAGGTCTTCGTCACCCCGCTGGCGCTGGTCTCGACCCTGCTCGTGGCCCCGGCGCCGGCGGGTATCCTGCTGCGCGACCGGTTCCTGGAGACCGTCATCGGCGCCGCGGTCGGCGTCGCCGTCGTCCTCGCACCGGCCGTCTGGCGCCGGCTGCGCTCCCGCCCCGCGCTGCCGCCCCGCTGATCCGCAGCCGGTCCTGTCCGGCCCCGCACCGGCGCCTGCCGCGCGTCGTGCGGGCCGAAAGACACGCCGCCGGTCCAAAGGACTCTGTGCCCCGCCCGGACCGAGGTGCAGGCTAGCCTTGGGAAGGACTCTGGGGGGATGACGTGGAAGCAGGACAAATACACACCGGGGACGTGCTGGCGGTCCACAGCCTCACCAAGCGGTTCGGTGAGCTGACCGCCGTCGACGGCGTCTCCTTCCACATCCGCGCCGGCGAAACCTACGGGCTGCTCGGACCCAACGGCGCCGGCAAGACCACCATCATCTCCATGGTCGCGGGCCTGATCCCCGCCAACGACGGCACCGTCCACGTGGCAGGGCGGCCCATGACCCCGGCCGGGACGGAGGCCAAGCGGACCATCGGGCTGGTCCCGCAGGAACTGGCGATCTACCCGGACCTGACCGCACGGGAGAACCTGTTGTTCTTCGGCCGGCTGCAGGGGATCACCGGCAAGGAACTGACCCGCCGCGCCGACGAGGTGCTGGAGCTGATCGGCCTGGCGGACCGGGCCGGCGACCTGACCAAAAAGTACTCGGGCGGCATGAAGCGCCGGTTGAACATCGGGATCGGCCTGCTCCACCGGCCCGGCCTGCTGATCTTGGACGAGCCGACCGTCGGGGTGGATCCGCAGTCCCGGAACGCCATCCTCGAATCCGTGGAACGGTTATCGGTCGAAGGCATGGCGGTCCTCTACACCACCCACTACATGGAGGAAGCCGAGCGGCTCTGCGATCGGATTGCGATCATTGACGAGGGCCGGATCCAGGCCGAGGGCACCCGGGACGAGCTGATCACCCTCACCGGCGGCGTGGACCGGATCAACCTGCGCGGCGGGGGAAGTATGGCCCGGGCCGCGGAGGCCCTCCGCGCGCTGCCGGCGGTCCGGCGCGTCGACAGCGACGGGACCGGGCTTCTGCTGACCGTAAGCGACGGCCCCACCGCCCTCGCCGGGATCGTGACCGGCGCCGGCCACGCCGGAATGTCCGTCACCTCGGTGGAAGTCGTCCGCCCCGACCTCGAGTCCGTCTTCCTGCACCTCACCGGCAAAGCGCTGAGGGACTGAGATGCGCGGCCTGTGGACCATGGTCGCGAACGACCTGCGCCAGCGCATCCGGGACAAGTCCGTCTTCATTTTTTCCCTGATCGTCCCGCTCGCCCTGATGGGTGTGCTGAGCCTGGTGTTCGGCGGCCTCGGCGGGGACACGGTCGAGCTGAAGCCGGCCACGGTCGTCGCCAGCGCGGACGACGGCGACCGGCTGGGCGCCGAGCTGCTCGGCGCCGTTGAGTCGCTTCAGACCATGGACGTCACCGTCAGGCGGGTCCCCGCCGCGGACGTCCGCGCAGAGACCAAGGCCAGCGGGGCGGATCTTGGCATCATTGTCCCCGCGGGGTTCACCCAGGCCGTGCTGTCCGGGCAGGCCGCCTCGGTCCAGCTGATCCAGGGCGACGGCGGAACACTGGAAGCCGGCGTGCTGGTCTCCGTGGTCCAGGGCGTGGTGGACCAGTTCGCCGCCGGATCGGTGACAGCGGCCGCCGGCGGCCTGTCCGGGTTGCCGCCGGGGGAGCTCGGGCCGTTGGCCCAGCAGGCCGCGGCCGGACCGGCGCTGCTGACCCTGACCGAGGAACGGGCCGCCGCCGAACAGCTCTCCCTCCGCGGCACGCTCGTGGCCGGCCAGGCCGGGTTGTTCCTGATGTTCACGGTCGGTTTCGGCGTCCTGGGGCTGCTGGCGGAACGGGAGCAGGGCACCCTGGCCCGGCTGCGCTCGATGCCGATCACCGGAACCACGGTGGTCACGGCCAAGGCCTGCACCGGATTCATCCTCGGAGTGGTCGCCACCACCGTCCTGCTCGCGGCCGGGTCCTGGTTTTTCGGCGTCTCCTTCGGATCCCCGGCCGTGGTGGCCGTCCTGATCCTCGCCGTCGTGTCTGCGGCGACCAGCCTGACGTTCGTCGTCGCCCGGCTGGTCCGGACGGCGGAGCAGGCCAACGTGGCGCAGTCCATCCTGGCCATGGTGCTGGGCATCGCCGGCGGGGCGTTCTTCCCGGTCCAGGGCACCGGCTTCGCCGCCACGCTGCTGGACCTGAACCCGATCGGCGCGTTCATCCGGGGCCTCGGCATTTCGGCCGGCGGCGGAAGCCTCAGGGATGTGGCGGGCCCGGTCGCGGTGATGGCCGCCTTCGCCGCGGCCGGGCTGCTTGGCTCCCGCCTCCTGCCGGACCGGGGGGCGCAGGCATGAGCCCCCTGCTTGCCATCGCCGCGGTCGAATTGCGGCGCTTCCTGCGCGACAGGTCGAACATCTTCTTCGTGTTCATCTTCCCGCTCATGCTGATCCTGCTGCTGGGTTCGCAATTCGGCGCGGGCAGCGGCCAGGGCAAGGTGGCCATCGCCGGACCCGAAAGCGGCCTCGCCAGTGCCCTCGCCGCGGAACTCCGGTCCGCCGGCGTTGCCGTCACCGCGAGCGGAGCGGATGCCGCGCGTGCGGACCTCAGCCGCGGGCGCACCGACGTCGCGCTGTTCCTGGACGAGGCAGACGGGCAGGCCTACGAGGCCGGGCGGACGGCGGAGCTCGGCGTCGTGATGGCTTCCCAGTCTTCGGCGCAGGCCGTCCTGCAGCAGGTCCGCACCGCCGTGCAGGCCGTCAGCCTGGGCCGGGGCCAGCTCGCCGCCCTGGCCGGAGCCGGGGTCCCCGAGGCAAATGCACGCCAAGCCCTGGACCGGGCCGCGGCGCAGACGGCGGTGCCGACCGTAGAGATCGTCGATACCAACGAGGTCACCCGGGCCTTCCGCGGGCTGGGCAGATTCGACCTGGGCGCCGCGCAGCAGGTGCTCCTCTTTGTCTTCCTGAGCTCCCTCACCGGGGCGGTGACGCTCATCCAGGGCCGGCGGTTCGGGGTGGTGGGCCGGGTGATGTCCGCCCCGGTTTCCAGCGGCCAGGTTGTCGCCGGGCAGGCGCTGGGGAGGTTCGCCATCGCCGCCGTCCAGGGTGGCTTCATCATGGCCGGCACGGCGCTGCTGTTCGGGGTCGAGTGGGGGAACCTCTGGCTCTCCGCCCTGGTGCTGGTGCTCTTCTGCGCTGTCTCGGCGGCGGCAGCGATGATCATCGGTTCGGTGATCGACCATGACTCCGCGGCCGCCGGCGTCGGCGTGGGCGGCGGCCTCGTCCTCGGCGGCCTGGGCGGCTGCATGGTGCCGCCGGAGTTCTTCCCGGACACGCTGGCCGCGATCTCCTACGCCACACCCCATCGCTGGGCCTACGACGCCCTGGCCGCCATCCAGCGCCGGGGCGGCACCCTGGGCGACATCCTTCCCCAGCTTGGGGTCCTGGCGGCCATGGCCGCGGCCCTGCTGCTGCTCGGCGCCTGGTTGCTCCGGCGCAGCCTCAACCGGGCCCTGTAGCCGGGCCTGCCTGTCCCCCACCGGCGGCGTACAGTGGATGCAGAATCCATTCAACGAAAGTGACGCCATGGCCAACTCCGCCAGCGGGGACTCCGTCGTGGACCGCGTGGTGCGCCTGATCGCGGCGTTCCCCGAGGGCTCCACGGCCCTGCAGCTCTCCGAGCTCGCGGACCGGGCCGGCCTGCCGCTGACCACCGCACACCGGCTGGCCCGCCAGCTGGCCGGGCACGGGCTGCTGGAGCTGGGCAACGGCGGCTCGGTCCGGCTGGGGCTGCGGCTGTGGGAGCTGGTGAACCGCAACTCGCCCACCCTGGCCCTCCGGCAGGCGGCGATGCCCTTCATGGAGGACATCCAGCAGGTGCTGAACCAGAACGTGAACCTGGCTGTGCTGGACGGCTGGGACGCCCTGTTCGTGGAGCGGCTGTCCCGCCGGGGGTCGGTGGCCAACCGGGCCAAGGTTGCCGGCCGGATGCCGGTGCATCTTTCCTCTGCCGGGCTGGCGCTGATGGCGCACCAGCCGGCTCCGGTGCAGGCGGCCTACCTGCGCGGCTTCGACGACCCGGCCGGGCGCCTTCGGGCCGCGGACGTCCGGGCGCTCCTGGCGGACACCGCCCGGCAGGGCTTCGCCGAGCTCGCCGGTGTGGTGGATCCGGACACCTGGGGGATCGCGGTGCCGGTGCATGACGGGAGGAAGCGGGCCGTTGCGGCGCTCGGCGTCGTGGTTCCGCTGCAGGAGGTGCGGCTCCAGGCGCTCGTTCCGGCACTGCAGACCGCGGCCCGCGGGATCGGCAGGCGGCTGGGCGATACCCGCGCCGCCACTCCGTTCCGTTCAATGGAACAGGTGTAACGCTGATCACCCTGCCGGCCGCACACTGGTAGCCAGGAAGTCCCAACCCGGGCACCGGACGCCCCCGGCATCCGGTCCGGCACCGCAACGAAGCGAGGAACCCATGGCAGGCCGAAAAGTCATCACCACCCAGGTCGCGATCGTCGGCGGCGGTCCGGCCGGGCTCATGCTCTCCCACCTGCTGGCCAAAGAGGGCATCGACTCCACCGTCATTGAGCTGCGCAGCCGGCAGGAGATCTCGGAAACCGTCCGGGCGGGCATCCTCGAGCACGGCACCGTCAACCTCCTGGTCGACAGCGGCGTCTCTGACCGGGTGCTCCGCGACGGCGACCGCCACGACGGCATCGAGCTGCGGTTCAACGGTGAAAGCCACCGCATCGACTTCCAGGACCTCGTGGGCGAATCGGTCTGGCTCTACCCCCAGACGGACGTGTTCATGGATCTTGCCGCCCGCAGGGAGGCCGACGGCGGCGACGTCCGCTACAGCGCCACGGACACCAGCATCCACGGCATCCACGGCGGCTCGCCGACCGTGTGGTTCACGGATGCGGACGGCACCGACTACGAGCTGCGGGCCGATTTCATCGCCGGCGCGGACGGGTCGCGCAGCCACTGCCGCATGCAGATCCCGGAGGCCGACCGCAAGTGGTACTTCCACGAGTACCCGTTCGCCTGGTTCGGCATCCTGGCCGAGGCGCCACGCAGCTCCGAGGAGCTGATCTATGCCAACTCCGCGAACGGTTTCGCGTTGATCAGCCAGCGGACCGAGACGGTGCAGCGCATGTATTTCCAGTGCGACCCGGGAGAGGACGTCAACAACTGGGATGACGAGCGGATCTGGGAGGCGTTCCGCAGCCGGGTCAACGGCAACGGCTTCGAACTCAAGGAGGGTCCGGTCATCGACAAGACCGTCCTGAAGTTCCGCAGCTTCGTCCACACCCCGATGCGGCACGGGAAGCTGTTCCTGGCCGGCGATGCGGCGCACACCGTCCCGCCGACCGGCGCCAAGGGCCTGAACCTCGCGATCCAGGACGTGCGGGTGCTCTTCGAGGGCCTGGACAGCTTCTACAAGACCGGATCCACCAGGCTCCTTGATGTGTACAGCGACCGTGCCCTCGACCGCGTCTGGAAGGCCCAGCACTTCTCCTACTGGATGACCTCGATGCTGCACACCCCGGCCGAAGCCGACGACTTCTCCCGCGCCCGCCAGCTGGGCGAGCTCAACTCGGTGGTGTCCTCGCGCCACGGCCGTGCCTACCTCGCGGAGGCCTACACCGGCTGGCCCGCCGGCCGCTAGGACCGGGGGCGCAGCCATTGGCCCGACGCGCAGCCGTACACTCTGGGCATGGAGACTATAACGGTCATCGGCGGCGGCATCGCGGGACTGGCCCTCGCCGCGCACCTCGACCCTGACCGGTTTCGGGTAACTGTCCACGAAGCGCGGGAAGAAGTGCCGCCGGTAGAGACCTCCCTGGCCATGTGGCCGGAGGCCCAGCGTGCCCTCGACAAGATAGGGATACTCCCGGCCGTCCGTGCGGCGGGCGTGGACTTCGGAAGGATGGCACTCCGCAACGGCTCCGGGGCCATCTTTGTCGAGGCCGCGGCACGAGGGGTCGTCGGCGTCTCGCGGGCAGACCTGCTCCGGCTGCTGGATGCGTCGGTCCCGGCGTCGGTGGCCAGAGCCTACGGCAGGGTGGCCACATTACCGGAACAGGGCCTGGTGGTCGGAGCGGACGGTGTGCACAGCTTTGTCCGCCGGAGTGTCTGGGGCGAACGCCACGGCGCCCGGCTCAGCCCCTACCTTGCCCTGCGCGGCATTGTTGAGGCGCCGGTACCGCCCGACGGCGGCGGCGAATACTGGGGCCGCGGGCAACTGTTCGGCATAGCGCCGGCATCCCGCTCCCGGACCTACTGGTATGCCTCCTTCCGCTCCGAGCTGGGGCCCGGTCACGTCGACGTCGACGAGGCACTGGAACTAACGCGCAGGCGGTTCCTCGGGTCGGCGCCCGCCGTCGGCGGTATCCTGGCGGCGGTGACCCCGCCGGCAACGCTGGCGCAGCGGGTCTGGACCGTCCCCTCTCCGGGCAGCTACCGGCGGGGCGGTGCGGTGCTGGTAGGGGACGCGGCGCACGGCATGACTCCCAACCTGGGACGCGGCGCCTGTGAGGCGCTGATTGACGCCGTGACGCTGGCTGAGCTGCTTAACACGCGCCCGTTGCCAGCGGCACTGCAGGCGTACACCAGGCGGAGGATGCTGCGGACCCAGGCAGTGCGCGTGGCCTCGTCCGCCATGGCCCGGTTGGCGCTCGCGGAAGACGTCGTGCCGGTGCGGGACAGACTGCTGGGGCTGCCCGGGAGGGCTAAACGGGCCTTCAGGCAGGGCGGCCGGTAGGGTCGTCCGCCGTCGGGTCCGCCAGCGCCAGTCCGCCCACCGGGCTGTCATCCCAGTGGATCAGCCGCCAACCGGCGTCGGGGTCGCCTTCCAGCGCCACGATGCCGGTGTTGGCCAAAACGTGCCGCGCGGCGAACTCCGCCTCGACGTTTCCGGCCCGCAGTCCGGTCCACACCCGGATGGCTGCGCCGTGGCTGACGACGGCGACGGTAGCGTCGTCGCCCCCGCGCGCGGCCGCGGCGTCGGCGATCTGCGCGATCGAGTCGTCGTAGCGTTCGAAGAAGTCGTGCCCGTTCGGACCGGCGGGCATCCGCCGGTCCAGTTCACCGGCCGTCCAGGCGAAGACAGTGCCCAGGTAGCGCAGGTGGGATTCCCTGTCGGTGAGCTTCTCCAGCGCCCCGGCCTCGATTTCGCGCAACCCCGCCAGCACCTCGACCGCCAGGCCCCGGCTGGCGGCCAGCGGCGCGGCGGTGAGCTGGGTGCGGAGCAGGGTGGAGGCGTAGAGCAGCCCGATCTCCTCATTGGCCAGCGACCGCGCCAGCGCGGCGGCCTGCCGTTCGCCGAGGCCGGTCAGGCCCGGTCCCGGATGTGCCGTATCCAGCTGCCCCAGGACGTTGCCCGGCGTCTGGCCGTGACGGATCAGCAAGAGCCTCATGGCTGTGATCTTACCGGCCGTAGGCTCCGGGCCCGGGGGCGGGGCGAAACGTTACGCAACCAGGAGGGACGCCTGGATCGGGGCGTGGTCGCTCGGGTAGCGGTCGTGCAGCCGGAAGGTGTTGATGGCCGCGTCGGCCACCGTGATGCCGGGGGTCACGGCGATCCAGTCGATACGCCGTTCCCCGATGACCGGGTCCTTGTAGTTCAGGAAGGTCCCGAACGCCGGGGTGAGCTGCTCCTCCGCAGAGGTCCAGCTGTCTCGGAAGACACCGCTGTCCACCAAGGCGCTGTAAGTGTCGGAGGCGCCCGCCACGGCATTGAAATCACCCATCAGCACCGTCGGCAGCCCCGGTTCGGTGTGCCCGATGATCGCCCCGGCGCTGCGCAGCTGGGCGTATTCGGATTCGTGGTCGAAGTGCGTGTTGACCACCATCAGCTGCCGGCCGGTGCGCAGGTCACGGAACCTGCCCCAGGTGGCGATGCGGGTCACCTCGTTGCCCCAGGTCGCCGAGCCCGGCACGGCGGGCGTATCCGAGAGCCAGAACTGGTCCCACTCTTCCAGGGCGAGCCGGTGGGAATCGTAATAGATGCACGAATGCTCGCCCCGGCTGCCGCCGTCGCGCCCGTGCCCGATCATCCGGTAGCGCCCGGGCAGCGCTTCCTCGATGACCGCGAGCTGGTGGGCCAGGCCCTCCTGGATGCCCAGGACGTCCGGCAGCTCGTCGGCCAGCACCGCCCGCAGGGCGGGGGCGCGTTCCGGCCAGTAGTCGGCCTGGCCGGGCAGGGTCCCCGGGATGTCGCAGCGGATGTTGAAACTCATGACGCGCAACGGACTGTCGCTCGGCAAGGGATCTCCTCGTGTCGGTAACTTCTCCAGCCTCGACGTTGAAGCTGGCGGACCGCTGACGGGCACGTAAACGGGTGCCCGCCGGAAGGTTAACTCACGGCAAAGACGGGAGCCGCTGCGGCTACCGGAGGTGGTCGACCAGCTTGTCCGCGATTCCGGTGTACCTGCCCGGAGTCAGGCCCAGCAGCCGCGCCTCGGCGTCCGCGGAGAGGCCCAGTCCCTTGACGAACTCCTGCATCCGCGCGGCGTCGACCCGCTGGCCCCGGGTGAGGTCCTTGAGCCGCTCGTAGGGGTTCTCCATCCCTTCGACGCCGGCGACGGCCTCGGCACGCATGACCATCTGAATCGCCTCGCCGAGGACTTCCCAGTTGGTGTCCAGGTCCTTGGCGAGCACGTCCTCGGCGACCGCCAGGCGGTCCAGGCCCTTGGCCACGTTGGAGATGGCGAGCAGCGAGTGGCCGAACGCCACGCCGATGTTCCGCTGCGAGGAGGAGTCGGTCAGGTCGCGCTGCCAGCGGGAGGTGACGAGGGTGGAGCCGAGGACGTCCAGCAGCCCGGAGGAGATCTCCAGGTTGGCCTCGGCGTTCTCGAAGCGGATGGGGTTGACCTTGTGCGGCATCGTGGAGGAGCCGGTGGCGCCGGCCACCGGGATCTGCGCGAAGTAGCCGATCGAGATGTAGCTCCAGATGTCCGTGCACACGTTGTGCAGGATGCGGTTGAAGCGGGCGACGTCGGCGTACAGCTCCGCCTGCCAGTCATGGCTCTCAATCTGGGTGGTCAGCGGATTCCAGTCCAGGCCCAGGCCCTCGACGAAGCTCCGGGCGACCTGCTCCCAGTCCGCGCCCGGCACGGAGGCGGCATGCGCGGCGTACGTACCGGTGGCCCCGTTGATCTTGCCCAGGTACTCGGTGCGGGCGATGCGGTCCAGCTGCCGGGTCAGGCGGTGGGCGCTCACGGCGATTTCCTTGCCCAGGGTCGTGGGCGTGGCCGGCTGGCCGTGGGTGCGCGAGAGCATCGGCACAGCGCGGTTCGCTTCGGCCATGGCGGCGATCTGGGCGACCAGCTTGCGGGCGGCGGGCAGCCAGACGTTTTCCACGGCGCCCTTGACGCCCAGGGCGTAGGAAAGGTTGTTGATGTCCTCGGAGGTGCAGCCGAAGTGCACCATGGCGGTGAGGTGCTCGATTCCGATGCCCGGCAGGCGGCGGCCGATGTAGTACTCCACGGCCTTGACGTCATGGACGGTCACGGCTTCGATCTCGGCCAGTTCGGCGACCGAGGCCGCGTCGAACTCGGTGACGATCGCGCGGAGCTGCTCCTGCTGCGCGGCGGTGAGCGGGCCGGCTCCCGGCAGCACGCTGTTGCTGGTCAGGTGGATCAGCCATTCAACCTCGACGGCGACCCGGTCGCGGTTGAGGGCGGCCTCGGACAGGTAGTCCACCAGCGGCGCCACCGCGGGCTGGTAGCGGCCGTCAAGCGGGCCGAGCGCGATCTGGTGGTCGGACGCGGCGAGGGCCAGGCGTCCGGACGGCGTGCGGGTCTCAGCTGTGGCAGCAGTTTCAGGCATGGTCCGATTCTTTCACGAAGAGCCACCGGGCCTTAAGCGGGCGGGCCCTTGTGACGGGCCGCCCTTTTCCACATAGCGGCCGCGGCCGGTTCCGGGGGCCGGTCCCGGGTCCCTACCCTCGAAGGCGGCACACCACGGCAGAGGAAAGGAACCCGGGCCATGGGCGGGACGTTGACGGCGGCGGAGGCGGCTGCCTGCGCCTCGCGCAGCTACGAGGTGCAGCTGTTGGCGGCCAGGGTCGAGGCCTGCGCTCGGGAGGCGGACGCCGCACTCGCCGGGCTGGCCCGCCAGGAGCTCCAGGCGTGGCAGTCCCCGGCCGGGCGCGCGTACCGGACCACCCTGGCGCTGCAGGCGGCATCACTGCGGCGCTGCCGTGACGGGCTCCAGGACGCTGCCGCGGCGGTCCTCCGGCATGCCGGTTCGGTGGCGTTGTCCTCGGGCACGCGCGGGTACTGATGACCGAGCTCACCCCGTCCGGCTCCGGAGAGGTGCCGCGGCCCTCGCCGCCGGCGCCGGACGGAATACTGCAGATCCGCGGCGGCCTCGGCGGCCTGAGCTTCCAGTTCGAGGAGTTGCTCGCCGGTGCGGCCGCCCTGGACGTGACGGTGCACCGGCTCTATGCGCTGGAGGCGGAGGCCGACGCCGTCCGGCGCGCGCTCTTCGACTACCAATCCGACGCGTACAACAGCGGCAGCGGCGCCATCATCGCCGTGGGAGAAGCCGGGCGGGCCGTGGGCCGGGTGCGGGCCGAACTGGAGCACATCGCGGGCCAGGTCCGGGCCAGCCACCGGGAGTACGAGTTCACCGAGGCCCGGAACGCCCTGCTGCTGCGGATCGGGATCAGCGGCCCGGAGTTCGGTGCCGGGCTGCGGCTCTTCGAACTGCCGGGGGTACGCGACCAGGTCGAGGGCCAGACGGCCGCGGCGGCCGGCAGTCTGGCGCTGCTGCTGGGCCTGACCCGGCCCGCGGACGCCGCCGCCGCGGCGCTGACCGGGTCCGGGGACGTCCGGCGCACCATCCGGGACCTGGCCGCGATGCCCGGCATGAGCCACCTCGCGCCCCGTCCGGTGCGGGTCACCGGCAGCGACACCGCCTTAGCGGACGTCGACCTGACACCCGCCGGCCTGCTCCGGCGTGCCGGCGCCGTCGGCCGGAACAGCGGCGACATCGAAGTCATCAGCGTCGACGGCGGCGCGCAACGGGCGTGGGTGGTCATTCTGCCCGGAACCCAGCTGGGCGGCCTGCCGCCGGGAACCAACCCGTTCGACGCGGCAGGGATCGCCGAGGGGCTCGGTTACGACTCTGGCGAAACGGGCGCGGCCGTGCGCCAGGCGTTGCGGGAGTCCGGCGTCCGGGCCGGCGAGCAAATCGCCGCCGTCGGCTACAGCCAGGGCGGTATCCACGCCATGAACCTGGCCCGGGACAAGGCGTTCCTGGCCGAGTTCGATCTGAAGTACGTCCTCACCGCCGGTTCCCCGGTCGGCGGCATCACGCCCGGCCCCGGGATCGCCAGCCTGCACCTGGAGCACGAGCACGACTGGGTGCCGGGGGCTGACGGGCGGCCCAACGCCGACACCAGGGACCGGGTGACGGTGACCCTGACCAATGAACTCGTCCTGCCGCCGCCGCAGGAGTTGGGGCTGGGCCCCGGTCACCGGCTGGAGAATTACGCGGCGGGCGCGGAGGCAGTCGCAGCCAGTGGCGACCCTTCGCTGCGGGCCTCGACTGCCGCGCTGGGGGCCGTGGTCGGGACGGGCGGGACGACGGCGGTGACCAGGTTCTCGCTGCGGCGCGACCCCGTGCCGGCCCAGGGTGTGCCGACGGCTCCCGGTCCGCGGCCCGGTTCCCCCTTGCCGGCTAGTTCCGCCGGCCACCGGGCAGCCGTCCGGCCACCAGCGAGACCAGGGTGATGATGATGGCCGCGAACACGGCGGTCCAGAAGAACGAGTCGATCGTGAAGTGCACCGGGGTGTAGGAGCTCAACCAGGAGGTCAGGAACAGCATGGCGGCGTTGATGACCACGGTGAACAGCCCCAAGGTCAGGATGGTGAGCGGCAGGGACAACAGGCTGACGAGCGGCTTGACCAGCGCATTCACCAGGCCGAAGATCACGCCGATGAACAAGTACGCCAGAATGATCCCGATCGTGTCGGTGCCCTGGGTGACGCCGCTGTCGGCGACGGCCCCGGTGGTGGCGGAGGTGGAGATGTCCAGGCCGGGAAGGATCCAGCTGGCGATCCACAAGGCGAGGGCGTTGACGATGACCCGCACGAAGAGTGAGCGCATGGCCCCATGCTGTCACATCGCCCGCCCCGCCGGCAGGAGGGCGAAGTAGGCTAAGAGCCATGACTTCATCAGACATCCCGGCCGGTGGGATCCGCCCGCGTCCGGTCGTAGATCTCCTTCCGCGCTACGCCGCCGGCAAGCCGCCGGCGCCCGTCGAGGGGCTCACGAGCTACAAGCTCTCCTCCAATGAGAATCCGCTGCCGCCGATTCCTGCAGTGCTGCAGGCAATCGCCGCCCAGACCGACATCAACCGGTACCCGGACCCGCTGAGCAGCAAGCTGCGCGGGGCGCTCGCCGGTTTCCTGGACGTCCCGGCCGAGGACATCGTCACCGGCGGCGGCAGCCTGGGTGCACTCAACCAGCTCCTGGCCACCTTTGCCGGCCAGAACGACGACGGCAAAGCCGACGAAGTGATCTACGCCTGGCGCTCCTTCGAGGCATACCCCATCAGCGTGGGCCTCGCCGGCGCCCAGAGCGTGCAGATCCCGCTGACCGCTGACGGCCGGCACGACCTGGATGCCATGGCCGCCGCGGTGACGGCCCGCACCCGGGTGATCCTGCTGTGCACGCCGAACAATCCCACCGGCCCGATCCTCACCACCGAGGAAACCGACCGATTCCTCAAGACCGTGCCCTCGGACATCGTGGTGGTGATCGACGAGGCCTACCAGGAGTTCGTTCGGGCCGACAACGCCGTCGACGGCATCGAGATGTACCGCAAGTATCCGAACGTGGTCGTGCTCCGGACCTTCTCCAAAGCACACGGCCTCGCCGGCCTCCGCGTGGGTTACAGCGTGTCCCAGCCCGGCCTGACCCAGCACCTGCGCGTCACGGCGACGCCGTTCGCGGTCTCCCAGCTCGCCGAAGCGGCGGCGGTGGCCTCGCTGGAGCACTTCGACCAGGTTGTAGAAAGGGTACAAAGCCTGGTCGACGAACGGGACCGCGTGACTTCCGGGCTGCGCGAGCTGGGCTGGGCCGTCCCGGACGCCCAGGGCAACTTTGTCTGGCTCAACCTCGGTGCGGACAGTGCCGAATTTGCCGCGCTGGCGGGGGAGCGGGCGCTGTCCGTCCGTGCCTTCGGCGACGAGGGAGTGCGGGTCAGCATCGGCGAACCCGAGGCCAACACGCGCTTCCTCGAGTTGTGTGCGATGTATACAAAACCGCCCCGGCGTTCCTAGCGCTTAACACGACGCCCGCCCGGCGGAGGCTGCGGCTAAAGTAAGGACGAGTAAGCCAAAGATATGCCCGCACCGGAATGTATTCCTGGATCGGCATATATCCCAGCGATGGCGGCGCATTCGGATGCGCAGGCAAGGAGACGGTATGGGCGCCACACATCTGCCCGCTACCGAGTTCGACGGAACCGGCGTGGACGACCAGCTTGAGGCGCAGGCCGAGGCCGTGCTCGGGGATCCCGACGTGCCCATGGTGCAGCTGCTGCGCCCCGACGGCACCTTGGGCACGGACCCGGTGTTCTCCGCCTACGCGGAGCGCCTCGATGCCGGCAAGCTGCGAGGCTTTTACGCCGACATGGCCAAGATCCGCCGGTTCGACGTCGAGGCCACGGCGCTGCAGCGCCAGGGCCAGCTGGCCCTGTGGGTTCCGCTCACCGGCCAGGAGGCGGCCCAGATCGGATCCGGCCGGGCCAGCCAGCCGCAGGACTACATCTTCCCCACCTACCGGGAACACGGCGTCGCGCTGACCCGCGACGTGGACCTGGCCGAGTTGCTGCGCCAGTTCCGCGGCGTGTCCAACGGCGGCTGGAACCCCAAGGACACGAACTTCCACCTCTACACCCTCGTCCTGGCCGCCCAGACGCCGCACGCCGTCGGCTACGCCATGGGCATCCAGCGCGACCAGAAGCGCGCCGCAGCGGACGGAACGGACGCCGCCCGGAAGCCCAAGGCCGCCGTGATGGTGTACTTCGGCGACGGTGCCAGCTCCGAGGGCGATGTCCACGAGTCGATGGTCTTTGCCTCCTCGTTCAACGCCCCCGTGGTGTTCTTCTGCCAGAACAACCACTGGGCAATCTCCGTACCCACCGCGGTCCAGACCCGCATCCCGCTGTCCAACCGGGCCAAGGGCTACGGCTTCCCGGGCATCCGGGTCGACGGCAATGACGTCATTGCGGTGCACGCCGTCACGGAATGGGCCCTTGAGCGGGCCCGGGAGGGCAAGAGCCCGGTCCTGATCGAGGCCTTCACCTACCGCGTGGGGGCCCACACCACCGCGGACGATCCCACGAAATACCGCGGCTCGGACGAGGAAGCACAGTGGCGGGCGAAGGATCCCCTGGAGCGGCTGGAGAAATATCTCCGCGCCCAGGGACTCGCCGACGACGCTTTCTTCGACCAGGTCAAGGCCGACGGCGACGACCTCGCAGCGTATGTGCGCCGGACCATCCACGACCTCGGGTCCCCGGACATCCGGACAGCCTTCGCCAACACCTACGCCGAGGCGCACCCGCTGGTGGCCGAGGAGCTGGCCTGGTTCGAGGAGTACAGCGCGGGCTTCGAGCCGGACGCCGGCCAGGAGGCCGGCGCGGGACAGCACGAGACAGACGGAGCAACGCGCCGATGACCACCATGACCATTGCCAAGGCCATCAACGAGGGCCTGCGCGCGACGCTCACCAACGATTCCCGCACCCTGTTGATGGGTGAGGACATCGGCCCGCTGGGCGGCGTCTACCGCGTCACCGACGGACTGATCGGCGAATTCGGCGCGGACCGCGTGGTGGATACCCCGCTGGCCGAGTCCGGGATCATCGGCACCGCGATCGGCCTGGCGCTCAGCGGCTACCGGCCGGTCTGCGAGATCCAGTTCGACGGATTCGTCTTTCCGGGCTTCAACCAGATCACCACGCAGCTGGCCAAGATGCATTCGCGCAGCAACGGCAACCTCACCGTCCCGGTCGTCATCCGCATCCCGTACGGCGGCGGCATCGGTTCGATCGAACACCACTCAGAGTCGCCCGAGGCGCTGTTCGCCCACACCGCCGGGCTCCGGATCATCACGCCGTCGAACCCGCACGACGCCTACTGGATGATCCAGCAGGCCGTCGAGTGCCTGGACCCGGTGATCGTCTTCGAACCAAAGCGCCGCTACTGGCTCAAAGGCGACGTGGACACCGCATCGCCGGGTGCCTCCGCGGACCCGTTCAAGGCCCACGTCCTGCGTGCCGGAACGGACGCCACCGTCGTCGCCTACGGCCCGCTGGTTCCGGTCGCCCTGGCCGCTGCTGCCGCGGCGGCGGAGGACGGCCACAGCATCGAGGTGATCGACCTGCGCTCGATTTCGCCGATCGACTTCGATACCGTGACCGCTTCGGTGCAGAAGACCGGCCGGCTCATCGTGGCGCACGAGGCGCCGACCTTCGGCGGCATCGGCGGAGAGATCGCGGCGCGGGTCAGCGAGCGTGCCTTCCACTCGCTCGAGTCCCCGGTCATCCGCGTCGGCGGCTTCCACATGCCCTATCCGGTGGCCAAGGTGGAGGAAGACTACCTGCCGGACATCGACCGCATTCTTGAGGCGCTGGAACGCGCCCTCGCATACTGACGGGGAGCCCCATGACCGTGAACAAGTTCAACCTTCCCGACGTGGGCGAAGGCCTTACCGAGGCTGAAATCGTCTCCTGGAAGGTCAAGGCCGGCGATACCGTGGCGGTCAACGACGTGCTCTGCGAAATCGAGACGGCCAAATCCCTTGTCGAGCTCCCCTCGCCCTATGCCGGAACCGTCACCGAACTGCTGGTGCCCGAGGGCGTGACGGTCGACGTCGGGACCCCGATCATCAGCGTCTCCGACGCGGGCCCCGGGGCCCCGGCGCCTGCCGCCGCGACCCCGGCAGCCGCTGCCGCGACCCCGGCGGCCGCCGCTGCGCCGGAGGCAACGGAACTGGAGGCGCCGGAACCGGCGCCCATGTACGGCACGCTTGAGCCCGGCACTGCCGAGCCCGTTGACGCGGGCGGACCCCCGGCCGGCGGCCCGCTGGTCGGGTCCGGTCCTAAGGCCGACGCCGTCAAGCGCCGGCGCCGGATCTCCGCCCCCGCTTCCCCGGCGTTGCCAGCCGCCGTTTCCCCCGCGGTCAGCGCCGCACCGGCCGCGGCGGCCAGCGTCGCGCCGTCGGCCGAACCGGTCGAAAGCCACGACATCTGGATCGATCCGGACGCGGTCGTCCGGGCGGAGAGGCCTGCGCCGGCACCGGCCGGGACGGCCGAGGGGACCATTGACCAACGCCCCACCCTTGGCGGCGCCATCAGCGGACTCGTCAACCGGGTGCTGGCCAAGCCGCCGGTCCGCAAGATCGCCCGCGACCTCGGGATCGACCTGGCCGACGTCGTCCCCACCGGCGCCCGCGGCGAGGTCACCCGCGAGGACCTGGTGAGCTACCAGGCCCAGCGTGACGCCGAGGTGGACCGGGCGGACTCGTTCTGGGGCAAGACCGGCCGCCCCCAGGCGCAGCGGATTGAGCGCATTCCGGTTAAGGGGGTCCGCAAGGCCACCGCCCGCGCCATGGTGGAGTCCGCGTTCGCGGCCCCTCATGTGAGCATCTTCGTGGACGTGGACGCCAGCCGGACCATGGAATTCGTCAAGCGGCTCAAGGCCTCCCGCGATTTCGAGGGCATCAAGGTTTCGCCGCTGCTGATCCTGGCCAAGGCAGTGATCTGGGCCGCGGCGCGCAACCCCAGCGTCAACGCCAGCTGGGTGGACGCCGAAGACGGCAGCGACTCCGCTGAGATCCACGTCAAGCACTTCATGAACCTGGGCATTGCCGCTGCCACGCCCCGGGGCCTCATGGTGCCGAACATCAAGAACGCCCAGGACCTTTCGCTCAAGGAGCTCGCCCTCGCGCTCAACGAGCTCGCCACCACCGCCCGGGCCGGCAAGACCCAGCCCGCGCAGATGCAGGGCGGCACCCTGACCGTCACCAACATCGGCGCCCTCGGCATCGATACCGGCACGCCCATCATCAACCCGGGCGAGGTCGCGATCGTTGCCTTCGGGACGATCAAGCAGAAGCCCTGGGTCCTCGACGGCGAAGTGATCCCGCGCTGGATCACCACCCTGGGCGGTTCCTTCGACCACCGCGTGGTGGACGGGGACCTGTCCGCCCGCTTCATGGCCGACGTCGCCTCGATCCTGGAAGAGCCCGCCCTGCTGCTGGATTAGCCGGGGCGGGGTCCGTGGCCAGGTCCGCTGCGCCGGACCGGGGCCGTTCCTGCCCAGTCTTGCCTTGTCCGGAGGGTCCCGCCATGCCCGGACACTGCAGCCCGAACGCTCCCGCCCAGTTAGTTCTGCTCCGGCCGACCCGCACCCGCGCCGTTTCAAGGGTTTCCGGGCGTGTACCGTCCGCGGACGGGCAGTAACTGGGCGGGAACGTCCGTGCGGAGCCGGGCGGCGCGGGATTGGTCGGCGCGGAGCCGGGCCGGTCCGCCCAGTGCAGGCGGAGCCGGGCCGGACTAGCTGCCGGCGTAGGCCGCGAGCAGCTCGGTGGCGCCGGGGCCGCCGGCCCACCCGGCGGCGGCAACGGCAGCGGCGAAGGCCAGCCCGGCGAAGCCAAAGCTCGCCGCGGTGACCGTGCTCAGGAACTTCCAGTCCTCGCGCAGGATGCTGCGCACCGTGTCGGGCATCCGCAGCGAGGGGGAAATCAGGTTGGGGGCGCTGTCCACCGAACCGTCGTCGAGGTACGCGACCACGCGGCCGCCGGCGCGGTCGACCCGCATCGTGCTGATGTGGTTGCCGTGGCGGGCAAGCAGGATGTCGTGGCCCACGAGCTGGCGGCGCTGAGGAACGGGCATCGGTGTCTCCCGGAAAGTGGTGCGGATAGGGCTGTCCGCACCATCGGGGGCAACTACAATTTTATCGTCCGTCCCCGGACGCACGCCCCGAAAACCGGGTGAGACTGCGCACCAGCCGGCGTGACCGCGGTCAAACCCGGCGGCTCCTGTCGGTACGCGGACCGCGGCACTAGAGTTGCACCAGCCGCCGCCCCGACGACGGACGCCGATCAAAGGAGATTTCGCGTGTTCTCGAGCCCGTTCCCCGCAGTCGATATACCCGATGTCAGCATCTACGAGTACCTCTTCGGCGGCCTGCGGGAGGACGACCTGGACCGGACCGCCGTCGTCGACGGCACCAGCGGAGCCGAGACCACCTACCGCGAACTCCGCACCGGGATCAACGCCCTCGCCGGAGCGGTCGCCGCCGAAGGCCTGGGCGTGGGCGGCGTCGCGGCCATCCTGTGCCCGAACACTCCCGCCTTCACCGTCGTCTTCCACGGCCTGCTGCGGGCAGGCGCCACCGTCACACCGGTCAATTCGCTCTACACGGCCGACGAGATCGAAAAGCAGCTCACCGACGCCGGCGCCGGCTGGCTGTTCACGGTGTCCGTCCTGCTGCCCGCCGCCCTTGAAGCGGCAGGCCGGGTCGGGATCCCCGCGGACCGGCTGGTGGTGCTCGACGGAGCCGAGGGCCACCCCTCGCTGGCGGACCTGCTCGGCGCCGGCGCGCCCGCCCCGGAGGTCAGCTTCGACCCGGCCACCCACGTCGCGGTGCTGCCCTACTCCTCCGGGACCACCGGGCGGCCCAAGGGGGTGATGCTCAGCCACCGGAACCTCGTCGCCAACGTGGAGCAGTCGCGCGGCCTGCTCAAGGTACGGCCCGAGGACCGGCTGCTGGCGCTGCTGCCCTTCTTCCACATCTACGGCCTGACCGTGCTGCTGAACCTGGCGCTCCGCGAACGCGCCTGCCTGGTCACGATGCCCAGGTTCGACCTCGCCGAGTTCCTGCGCATCGTGCAGGACCATATGTGCAGCTACCTCTTCATCGCGCCGCCCGTGGCGGTGGCCCTCGCCAAGCACCCCCTGGTGGCGGAGTACGACCTTAGCTCCGTGCACACGACGCTCTCCGGCGCGGCCCCGCTGGACGGTGAACTGGGTACGCGGCTAGCCGAACGCCTGGGCTGCCGGGTGCTGCAGGGCTACGGGATGACCGAGATGAGCCCGGTCTCGCACCTGATTCCGGTGGAGGCTACGGACGTGCCGGTCAGTTCTGTCGGCTATACCGTGCCCAACATGGAATGCCGGCTCGTGGACCCGGCAACCGGGGAAGAGATTGAGGTCCCCGCCGAGGGAACCAGCGCCGCGGGCCACCTCTTGTGCCGCGGTCCCAACGTGATGCTGGGATACCTCAACCGGCCCGATGACACCGCGGACACGCTGGACGCCGACGGCTTCCTGCACACCGGCGACATCGCCACGGTGCGGGCGGACGGCGTGGTCTCGATCGTGGACCGGCTCAAGGAGCTGATCAAGTACAAGGGGTACCAGATCGCACCGGCCGAACTGGAAGCCCTGCTGCTCACCCACCCCGGCATCGCCGACGCGGCGGTGATCGGCACCTCCGACGCCGACGGCCAGGAGGTGCCGACGGCTTTCGTGGTGCGCCAGCCGGGACCCGCGGGGGAGGAGCTGAACGAGGCAGCGGTCGAGGAGTTCGTGGCCTCGAAGGTGGCACCCTTCAAGAAGATCCGCCGCGTCGAGTTCATCGACGCCGTGCCGAAATCCGCCTCCGGCAAGATCCTGCGCCGGATGCTCAAGGTGGCCCAGCCGGCGCAGCCGGGGGCCTAGACCGCGGTCCAGCCCGGCCGCCCGCCCAGCCGGCCCAGCCGGCCCAGCCGTGGGCCTAGGCCGGGCTGTCGGTCTTGGCGATGTAGACGTCGCAGGGGGCGTTGTGGGCGACGCTGTTCGCAACGCTCCCAAGCACCCGGCCGAGGCCCCGCATGCGGCGGTTGCCGACGACGATCAGCTGCGCGCCGGAGCGCTCCGCCTCCTCGATCAGCGCCTCGGCGGGCTTGCCCCGGGCGGCGGCGTAGGTGACGTTCAGCTCGGCCGTGCGCAGGCTTTCGGCGACGCCCTTGGCGACTTTCTCGGCGTCGCCGGCGTCGGAGACGATCCACCGGTCACTGCCGCTGCCGTAGACCTCGGTCCGGTCGCTGTCGAAAGCGCTGACCACGTGCAGGGTGGCGCCGAGCGACGCCGCGAGGTCCCGGGCCGTGTGGGCCGCCTTCAGGGCAGTCTCACTGCCGTCGACGCCGACAACGATGATTCCGGTCATGGGGTGCTCCTCTGGTCAGGTCCGGTGCGGACCGCGGCAATGCTTCAGGCTACAACGCCGCGATGGCTTCCCGCAGTACCGGCGCCAGGCGGCGGATGCCCTCCTCGATCGCCTCCGGCGGCATGGCGCTGTAGGCCAGCCGCAGCTTGTTGGAGGGCTCGTCGGAGTGCGTGAACGCGGCTCCCGGAATGAAGACGACACCCGCGTCGATGGCTTTCTGCAACAACGGATACGTGTCCACCCCCTCGGGAAGGGTGACCCAGACAAAGAAGCCACCCTCGGGACGGGTCCAGCTCAGCCCCTCCGGCATGTACTGCTCGAGCGCCGCGAGCATGGCCTCGCAGCGTTCCCGGTACAGCTCCCGGTAGGTCGCGATCTGGCCGAGCCAGTCATAGTCGCGCAGGTAGGCCGAGACCAGCATCTGGCCCAGCGCCGGCGGGCACAGGGTGACGGCCTCGGAGGCCAGGTAGTACCGCCGCTGCAGGTGGGCCGGGACCAGGGCCCAGCCGATCCGCAGCCCGGGGGCAAAAATCTTGGAGAACGAGCCCATGTAGATGACGTCGTCCGGGTTTTCCGCCCGCAGCGGGGTCAGCGGATGCCCGTCGAAGCGCAGCAGGCCGTAGGGGTTATCCTCCAGCACCAAGATATTCGCCTTCCGGCATATATCGACCACCTGCTGGCGGCGCTCCGGGGCGAGGGTGATGCCCGACGGGTTGTTGAAGCTGGGAATGGTGTAGAGGAACTTGATGGTCTTGCCCGCCGTCCGGAGGGCGGCGATCTTGGCCTCCAGGAGGTCCGGGATGATGCCGTGGTCATCCATCGCCACGGCGCCGACCTCGACCTGGTAGGCCTCAAAGGTGTTGAGTGCCCCGACGTAGGTGGGGTCTTCGACCAGTACGACGTCGCCAGGGTCGCAGAAGACCTTGGTGGCCACGTCCTGGGCGGACTGCGAGCCCGCGGTGATGACGACGTTCTCCGGCTTGGCGTCCAGGATGCCCTCGGCTGCCATGACTTCGCAGATCTGGGTGCGCAGCTCCTCGGTGCCCTGGCCGCCGCCGTACTGGAGGGCGGTCAGACCCTGTTCGGCGATGATCTTCGCGGCCGACGCGGCCAGGCGCTCCAGCGGGAGGGACTGCAGGTAGGGGCTGCCTCCGGCGAGAGAAACCAGGCCGGGACGGAGGGAGATGTCGAAGACATCCCGCACGGCGGACTGCTTGATATTTGCTGCGCGCTCCGAGAAAAGCCTCTCGTGGCGGTGGGCGGACGTAGCCGCACGTTCGATCGCGTCAATTGCCTCTGCCGGAAGAACCTCTGCGGCGGCATCAAGTGTTTCGTGGGTCACAGTCCAAGGGTACAGGCCCAGTTGCCAGGGGGAAAACTTTTGTTCACAAAAGTTTCGTTCACAAGGGCGAAGACGCGAGTGCCCCGGCAGCGGAGCGCTGCCGGGGCACATGCGGGGGAGTCCGGCGGTTAGGCCGCCTGGGTCCGGGCTTCCGCCAGGGCCTCGAAGACGCCCTTGATCTGCTCCACGACCTCGGCGTCGTCCTTGGGGTGCACCTCGGCGAAGCGGACCATGGAACCGGGAACGGCGAGCTTGGCGTCCTCCAGCACCCGGGCGCCCGCGATGCCGGCAGCCTTGCGGGCCTCATCCTGGGCCCAGACGCCGCCGTACTGGCCGAAGGCGGTACCGACGACAGCGGTCGGCTTGTCCTTGAGGGCGCCGGCGCCGAAGGGGCGGGACAGCCAGTCGATGGCGTTCTTCAGCGGTGCGGGAACGGTGCCGTTGTACTCGGGGGTGACCAGCAGCAGGGCGTCGGCGCTGCTTGCGGCGGCACGGAGCGCGGCGGCGGCGGCCGGCACCTGGCCTTCGACGTCGATGTCCTCGTTGTAGAACGGGATGTTGCCGAGGCTCTCATGGATCACGACGTCCACCTGCTCGGGCGCGTTGAGCTGGATGGCTTCGGCCAGCTGCTGGTTGGTCGAACCGGCCCGCAGGCTGCCGACGAGGGTGAGAACGGTGTTGGTGGTCATGGAATCTCCTAGCTGCACGCCGCACGAAAACCGGCGGCTGGACGTTCTGGCAGGCTTACTCAGCCCTACACCGAATGTAAACGGACTGCGGTCCGTTTCTTATTCCCGCTCGCTACAATGACCCGTGTGAGCCTTATCCCAGTCCGACCCGGCGGTCCCGGCGAGCCGGCGGCCGAGTCCGAGCGCAGGGACGCCGCCAGGAACCGGGCGCTGCTGCTGCGCGCCGCCCGCGAGCTGGTCGAGGAAGCCGGCGCCGACGGGCTCACCATGGCCAGCCTCGCGGCGCGTGCCGGGGTGGGAAAGGGCACCGTCTTCCGCCGCTTCGGCAGCCGGGGGGGGCTGATGCTTGCGCTGCTCAGCGATGCCGAGGCCGGATTCCAGGGCCGGTTCATGTTCGGCCCGCCGCCGCTCGGGCCGGGAGCCCCGCCGCTGGCGAGGCTCATCGCCTTCGGTGCGGAGCGGATCAACTGGGTGCTCGAATACGGCGAGCTGGCCCGCGCGGCCGATGCGTCCGCCCACAACCGCTTCGACGTGCCGGCCGCCGTACTCTGGCACCGCCACCTGGAGATGCTGCTCAGGGAAGCCGGGGTGACAGCGGATCCGTGGCTTATGGCCGGAGCCCTGAGCGTGACGCTGGAGCCCGAGCGGATCCTGCACTCCGTACGGGTCCACGGGGTCTCCCCGGAGCGCCTCGCCGAGTCCTGGCGCGAGCTTGTCACCCGGGTCGTGCGGGGCGGCTAAAAATAGCCGACTCGGCGCCCGCTGCCAAGTCAAATCAATTCACCAGAGTTATTCATAACGATCTGGTAGTAGACGACTCATTTCGTCCCGTTTGGTGCGTCTTTCCGAAATACCTATGTGGTAGTTTCCTCTGGAATGTGACCCGCAACATAGTCCATCAGGGCTCGCCGAGAGGCATGCGGGCGGCCAGGCACCCGCTGGCCATGATCCCCGATCGGCAGCGGAAAACCCCCTGCCCGCGGGGGGACAACGGAAGGATCCATGCTGTGAATGTTGTACCGACCTTGGCGCGCGGCCAGGCAGGCCCGGCCCGACCGGCGGCGCACGGCGCCGTGTCCGACACGGCGATCCTGAACTAGCATGCTCCGTTATCTGGCCAAGCGTGCCGTCACCTATGCGTTCATGATCTTCCTGACCACCAGCGCCGGGTACTTCCTGGCGGTGACCAGCCTCCAGCCCGCGCTGCTGGAGCAGGAGAAGATTCCGCGGCCCACGCCCGAACAGATCGCCAACTCCTTCCGGCTCAAGGGCCTGGACCCCGCGCTGAGTCCGTGGGAACGCTATGTGGAATGGCTCACCGGGATCGTCACCCGGTGGGACTGGGGCCGCAGCCCCAACGGTGCCTTCATCAACGCCGAGTTCGGCGACCGGGTGTGGATCTCCACCCGCCTGTTCCTGGCCTCGATCATCCTGACCCTGATCATCGGCGTCGCGCTCGGCGTCTACACCGCGGCACGGCAGTACAAATTCTCCGACCGCGCGATCACCTCGTACAGCTACCTCGTCTACATCGTGCCGGCGCCGATCGCGTATTTCCTGGTCCAGCTCGGTGCCATCAACATCAACGAGACGGTGGGCGAACGCATCTTCTTCGTCACCGGCATCTCCACGCCGGGGCTCGACGGCGGCGGCTGGGCCCAGTTCGTCGACATGCTCGCCCACTACGCCGTCCCCACCTTCGCGATCACGATCGTCGGCTGGGGCGCCTACCAGATCGCGCAACGGCAATACCTGCTGGACAACGTCAACGCCGACTTCGTCCGCACCGCCCGCGCCAAGGGCCTGACCCGCAACCAGGCCATCACCCGCCACGCCCTGCGCGTGTCGTTCATCCCGGTGGCGCAGAGCATCGCGTTCACCATCCCGGCCATCTTCGCCGGCGGCTTCTTCGCGGAGAAGATCTTCGCCTGGCACGGTGTCGGGTCGTGGAGTATCGACGCGATCGCCCTGCAGGACGTCAACGCCGCCACGGCAACGCTCGCCTACGGCTCCGTGATCTTCGCGATCGGGGCCATCCTCGCCGACTTCGCCACCACCCTTGTCGACCCGAGAGTGCGGGTGCAGTAGCCATGACCAACCTGAACGCCATCGATCCGGCCGCCGTCGCCGAAGAAGCCAAGATCGAGAACAACGACGTCGTCATCGCCAAATCGACGATCATCCTGCGGCGCTTCCTGCGCAACAAGACCGCGGTGACCGGCTTGGTGATCTTCCTGCTGCTGACCGTGCTGTCCCTGGTCGGCGGAGCCTTCTCCAGCTGGGACAAGGAGACGATCGACCCGTTCAACATCGGCGTCGGCCCCTCCTCCGAACACCTGCTGGGCACCTCGCAGGCCGGCATCGACCTGTATGCCCTGACCGTGGAGGGCACCCGTGTCTCGATCCTGATCGGCGTGGTCGTCGGCCTGGTGTCCGTCCTGATCGCCGCGGTCTACGGCTGCACCATGGCCTACTTCGGCGGCAAGGTCGACAAGGTCATGCTGTTCATCCTCGAAGCCCTGATCATGATGCCGGCCCTGCTGGTCGTTGCCGTGGCCACCAGCGGCGGCGGCAACGGGCTCAAGCAGAACCTGCCCAGCTGGCTGCTGCTGATCATCGTCCTGCTGATCTTCAACTGGATGGGAACGGCCCGCCTTATCCGCTCGCTCTCGATGTCGCTGATGCAGCGGGACTTCGTGAAATCCGCCCAGTACATGGGTGTCCCCGCCCGGCGCATCGTCTGGCGCCACCTGGTGCCGAACATCGGCTCCCTGCTGGTGCTCGACATCACCCGCGGCGTGACCGGCGCCATCCTCGCCGAGGTCGCGTTCTCCTTCATCGGCATCGGCATCAAGGTCCCGGACGTGAGCCTGGGCGTGCTGATCGGCCAGGCCACCTCCCAGGTGTCCACCTTCCCGTGGATGTTCTGGGTGCCGCTGACCGTGATGTTCCTGCTGACCGGGTCGCTGGCCATGATGAACGACGGGCTCCGGGACGCGTTCGACCCCAGCTCCAGCTCGATCGGCAGCGCCAAGAAAAAGAAGAAGACCACATGAGCAGCGAAACCACCGCCACCGACCTGAGCACCGCCGAGCGGCTGCACGTCGCCGGACTTCACACCGCCTACGCGGACGCCCCGGCCGGTGCCGTGCTGTCCGTCCGGGACCTGAACGTCCGCTTCAACACCGAAAACGGCGTGGTGCACGCGGTCCGCGGCGTCGACTTCGACCTGATGCCGGGCAAGACCCTCGGCATCGTCGGCGAATCCGGCTCCGGCAAGTCCGTGACCTCAATGGCCATCATGGGCCTGCTGCCGGACACCGCGGAGGTGACCGGCTCGGTCCGGCTCAAGGACACCGAACTGCTCGGGCTCAGCGACAAGGCGATGTGCCGCTTCCGCGGCAACGACATGGCCATGGTCTTCCAGGACCCGCTGTCCTCACTGACCCCGGTCTACACCGTGGGCACCCAGATCATCGAAGCCCTCACGGTGCACAACCCGACCATGAGCAAGCAGGCCAAGGAAGCGCGCGCCGTCGAACTCCTGGCCATGGTGGGAATCCCCAGCCCCAAGGACCGGCTCAAGGCCTTCCCGCACGAGTTCTCCGGCGGCATGCGCCAGCGCGTGATGATCGCGATCGCGATCGCCAACAACCCCCGGGTGCTGATCGCCGATGAGCCGACGACGGCGCTCGACGTCACCATCCAGGCGCAGGTCCTCGAGGTGCTGCACACCGCGCAGGAGGAAACCGGGGCCGCCGTCGTCATGATCACGCACGACCTGGGCGTCGTGGCCGGCATGGCCGACGACATCATGGTCATGTACGCAGGCCGGCCGGTGGAAACCGGCAGCGTCGAGGACATCTACTACAACGCCCGGATGCCCTACACGATGGGCCTGCTGGGCGCCGTGCCGCGCGTGGACGTGGCCGAGAAGACCTCGCTCGTGCCGATCGAGGGCATGCCGCCGAACCTGATCCACCCGCCCACCGGCTGCTCCTTCGCCCCGCGCTGCCCGCTGGCCAGCGAGGCCTGCCTGCACGGCGAACCGGACCTCCGGGCGGTCGCCGGCACCGGCGGGGGAACCCTGGAACACCGCGCCGCCTGCATCAAGAGCGAATCCCTCGGCGGCGCCGTGGACGTCCACGAAATCTTCCGGGCCCCGGAGCTGCCGGTATCCCGCTTCGACGCCGTCCCCCGTGCCGAACGCACCACGGTGCTGGAACTCACCGACGTCAGGAAGCACTTCCCGCTGATGAAGGGCGCGCTGATCAAGCGCAGGATCGGCACGGTCAAGGCCGTGGACGGGCTCAGCTTCGACATCCGGGAAGGCGAGTGCTTCTCGATCGTGGGTGAGTCCGGCTGCGGCAAGACCACCACGCTGCTGGAGATCATGGAGTTCCACCGCGACCAGGACGGCGAGGTGAAGATCGGCGGCCTGAGCAACAAGGCCGCCTCCGACGCCAAGACCAAGGCCGCCATGCGCCGCGAACTGCAGATGGTCTTCCAGGACCCCACCGGCGCCCTGGACCCCCGCTTCACCGTCTACGAGGTGCTGGCGGAACCGCTGGAGAACGCCGGCATGGACAAGCCGGCGATCCGGAAGCGGATCATGGAGCTGATGGAACTCGTGGGCCTCCAGCCGGACCACGTCAACCGCTTCCCCAACCAGTTCTCTGGCGGCCAGCGCCAGCGCATCGGCATCGCCCGGGCCCTGGCGGTCAACCCCAAGCTGGTGGTCCTGGATGAGCCGGTGTCCGCCCTCGACGTCTCGGTCCAGGCCGGGGTCATCAACCTGCTCGACAAGCTCCGCGCCGAGCTCGGACTCAGCTACCTCATGGTGGCCCATGACCTCTCCGTTGTGCGGCACATCTCCAACCGGGTGGCCGTCATGTACCTGGGCAAGATCGTCGAGATCGGCGACGTCGACGAGGTCTTCGACAACCCCCGCCACCCCTACACCCGGGCGCTGCTCTCCGCGATTCCGGTGCCGGATCCACAGCTGGAACGCACCCGCGAACGCATCATCCTCGAAGGCGACCTGCCCTCTCCGCTGGACGCCCCGAAGGGCTGCAACTTCGCGACCCGCTGCCCGGTCTTCGCCGCCCTGCCCGCCGCCAAGCAGGAAAAATGCCTGAGCCTGGAGCCGCCGCTGGAAAGCGCCGCGGCACCGGGGGCAACCGCGGCACCAGCCAGCCCGACGTCGGGCCCCACTGACCAGCAATTCGCCTGCTTCTATCCGGACGGCGAACTGGACGCGGACATGTTGGTTGTCCACGAGTCCCTCTGAGCCACCACACCGCACCTGAACGACAACTCGCACCAAAAATGAAGGGGAACATCATGAAGAATCTGACCAGGATCGGCGGGGTGGCCGCCGTCGCGGCAGCCCTCGCGCTGACCGGCTGCGGCGGAGGCGGGGCCACCACCACCGCCGAGAGCGCCAAGGCCCAGGACGCCTCCGGCGACCTCAGCAAGCTCGTCAGCGTCAACGCCAAGAAGGCCGACGAACTCAAGCAGGGCGGCACCGTGACCCTGCCGGTCGGCAACATCGGTCCGGACTTCAACGGCTACTCCAACGCGGGCAACTCGGCGGACAACACCGAACTGCACTACCCGATCGACGAGGCCGGCTACGTTGGCTGCTGGAAGCTCGACTTCGACGGCACCACCAGCCTGAACAAGAACTTCTGCGAGGACTTCAAGAGCGAAGTCAAGGATGGCAAGCAGACCATCACCATCAAGATCAACCCGAAGGCCGTGTACAACGATGGCACCCCCATCAACGCCGAAACCTTCGTGAACACCTGGAAGATGCTCAACGGCAAGAACAAGGACATCGACATCGTCTCGTCCGGCGCGTACGAGTTCATCGACTCCGTCAAGGCCGGCAGCAGCGACAAGGAAGTCGTTGCCACCACCACCCAGCCGGTCTACCCGCTGAGCGACATCTTCGGCGGCTTCATTCCGCAGTCCGTCAACACCCCGGAGATCTTCAACACCGGGTTCTCCGGCGAACTGCACCCGGAGTGGATGGCCGGCCCGTTCAAGGTGGAGAAGTTCGACTCCGCCGCGAAGACCGTAACCATGGTCCCGAACGACAAGTGGTGGGGCGAAAAGCCGGTCCTGGAAAAGGTCGTCTTCCGCCAGCTCGAGGCCAGCGCCGAGATCGCCGCGTTCAAGAACGGCGAAATCGACATGGCTGACGGCCGTACGCTCACCAAGTACAAGCAGCTCGAAGGCACCAAGAACTCCGAGGTCCGCCGCGGCCAGCGCCTGTTCGCCGGCGGCCTGAACCTCAACGCCCAGAAGGCGCCGCTGACCGACGTCGCGGTCCGCAAGGCGATCTTCACCGCCGTTGACCGCCCGGCCGTGCGCGCCGTGCGCTTCGGCGGCCTGAACTGGGAAGAGGAGAGCTCGGGATCGATGATGCTGATGCCGTTCTCCAAGTACTACCAGGACAACTACCCCGTCACCGAGGCCGGCGCCGAGCAGGCCAAGAAGGTCCTGACCGAGGCCGGTTACGCCCCGAACGCCAAGGGCACCATGGAGAAGGACGGCAAGCCGGTCTCCTTCAAGATCACCAACTTCGGTGACGACCCGACCTCGCTCGCCACGGTCCAGACCCTGCAGAAGCAGCTCCAGGCCGCCGGCATGGAGGTCGGCATCGACCAGCGCGGCGACGCCGACTTCGGCAAGGTCCTGGGCAGCCGGGACTTCCAGCTGACCATCAGCGGCTACACCGTCGGTTCGGACGCCACCTCCGGCGTGAAGCAGTTCTACGATTCCAAGACCAACGAAAACGGCCTCGGCGACGCGGAACTGGACAAGGCCATCAAGGACCTCGCCTCCATCCAGGACGACGCCGAGCGCAACAAGGCGGCCATGGAGGTCGAGAAGAAGCACATGGCGAAGTACTACTCCATGGGCGTCATCATGAACGGCCCGCAGATCTACTTCGCCCGCACCGGCCTCGCCAACTACGGCGCGTCCCTGTTCCAGACCCCGGACTGGAGCCTGGTGGGCTGGCAGAAGTAACGCTCCCTCACGTATAGCGGCCTTTCAGGCGGCGCTCCCTCACATCGTGGGGGAGCGTCGCCTGAATTGTTTCCGGATCTGAGGGGGCGTCGGGCGGGTAGCGTGGAGCAATGACCTCCGAACCCGCCCGCTCCGCTTCCGTTCCCGCGGCCCCGGCCGCCATCCGCACCGCCGTCGCCGGCTTCGGGCTCTCGGGCAGCGTCTTCCACGCGCCGCTGATCGCCGCCAACCCGGCCTTCCGGCTGGCGGCGATCGCCACCTCCGACCCCGGCCGGAAAGCGGCGGCGGCAGCCGCACACCCGGACGCCCGGCTCGTGGACACCCCGGCCGCCCTCCTGGACCTGGCAGAAGGCCTGGACCTGATCGTGCTCGGAACCCCGCCGGCCATGCACTACCCGCTCGCGAAGGCCGCGCTGGAGGCGGGCCTGGACGTCGTCGTCGACAAACCCTTCACCGTGCGCAGCGACGAGGGGAAGGAACTGGTGGAGCTCGCGGCCCGGCTGGGGCGGGTCCTCTCCGTCTTCCACAACCGGCGCTGGGACGGGGACTTCCTGACCGTCCGCGGCCTGCTGGAGAGCGGGGCCCTGGGCGCGGTCAGCCGCTTCGAGTCACGCTTCGAGCGCTGGTCCCCGGCCGTGACGAAGGCATGGAAGGCGGCGGCCACGGCCGGCGACGGCGGCGGGGTGCTGTTCGATCTGGGCACCCACCTGCTGGACCAGGCGCTGCAGCTGTTCGGCCCCGCCACCGTGACCCACGCGGAACTGGCCGCCCGGCGGGACGGGGAACGCGCGGACGACGACGCGTTCGTGGCGCTGCGGCACGAGTCCGGCGTGACAAGCCACCTGGCCATGAACCTGCTCTGCGCCCAGCAGGGCCCGCGTTTCCGGCTGCTGGGCTCCGGCGGAGGCTTCACCAAGCACGGCGTCGACCCGCAGGAGCCCTACCTCGCGGCCGGCGGCAGCCCGCTGGACGCGGCGTACGGGGTGGAGGACACCGCCTGGGCCGGGCAGCTCGGCCGCGACGGCCACCTGGACCGGCTGCCCACCGAACGCGGCGCGTACCCGGAGTTCTACCGGCTGCTAGCCGAAAAGATCGCCGACGGCGGCGCCTCCTCTGCCCTCCCGCTTCCGGTAAACCCGGCCGACGCCGTCGAGGTCCTCACGCTGATTGAGCAGGCCCGGGAACTTGCCGTTAAAAGGGCTTAACGAACGCAACGCTGGACGACGGGCATCCGGCAGCGTGCGTCAAAGCGACGAAGTGGGCCCACGCCGTTCGGGTTCCCTGGCCGAGCTTGCGAGGCGAGGGGAACGGCGGGGAGCAGCACGCAGAGGATGTCTGTCGCCCAGCGCAGCGGGACGATGACGGGCTAAGTTACGCGGAGACCAGCTCGTGCCAGTCGGCGACGAGGGGCAGGTTGTGCGCCTCGGACACCGAGTGGTGGGCCACCTTGCCGCCGGCAATGTTGAGGC
Source organism: Arthrobacter sp. Soil763 (assembly GCF_001428365.1). Classification (GTDB taxonomy): domain Bacteria; phylum Actinomycetota; class Actinomycetes; order Actinomycetales; family Micrococcaceae; genus Arthrobacter. The sequence continues at coordinate 685,565 of NZ_LMSH01000001.1, forward strand.
CGGAGGCCAGGGCCGCGTCGCGTTCGAAGGCGGCCTTGACGCCGAGGTTGGCCAGCGACACCGCGTAGCGCAGCGTGACGTTGGTCAGGGCGTAGGTGGAGGTGTTCGGCACGGCGCCGGGCATGTTGGCGACGCAGTAGAAGATCGTGTTGTGCACCTTGTACGTCGGTTCCTGGTGCGTGGTGGGGTGCGTGTCCTCGAAGCAGCCGCCCTGGTCCACCGCGATGTCGACCAGCACGGAGCCGGGCTTCATCCGGGAGACGAGCTCGTTGGTGACCAGCTTCGGGGCCTTGGCGCCGGGGATCAGGACGGAACCGATCACGAGGTCGGCGTCGACGACGGACTTTTCGATCTCGTAGGCGTTCGAGGCCACGGTCTTCAGGCGGCCCTGGTAGAGGGCGTCCAGTTCGCGCAGGCGGTTGATGTTGATGTCCAGGATGGTGACGTCGGCGCCGAGGCCCATGGCCATCACGGCGGCGTTGGTGCCGGCCACGCCGGCGCCGAGCACCACGACCTTGGCGGGCCGGACGCCGGGCACGCCGCCCAGCAGCACGCCCTTTCCGCCGGCCGGAGCCATCAGCGAGGTGGCGCCGACCTGCACGGACAGGCGGCCCGCGACCTCGGACATGGGGGCCAGCAGCGGCAGCGCGCGGCCCTCCTGCACGGTCTCGTAGGCGATCGCGGTGACGCCGGTGTTGATCAGTTCCTGGGTCAGCTCCGGCTCGGCGGCCAGGTGCAGGTAGGTGAAGAGGATCAGGCCCTTGCGGAAGCGGTGGTATTCGGCCTTGACCGGCTCCTTGACCTTCATGACCATGTCCGCGCGGCCCCAGACATCGTCCGCGTCGGCAACGATCTCGGCGCCGGCGATCGCGTATTCCTCGTCCGTGATGCCGGAGCCCAGGCCCGCGCCGCGCTCCACCAGGACGGTGTGGCCGTGGTGGCGGAATTCGTGGACGCCGGCCGCGGTGATGGCCACCCGGAATTCGTTGTTCTTGATTTCTTTGGGGACACCGATGATCATTTTTGGGCTCCAGTGATGGTGGCCGTGCAGGCCGGGTGTGCGGGGGAAGTCGTGATTCCAGAATAGGACCGGCTGTGAGGCAGGCGACAGGGCTACCGGCCCCCTCCGCCCCGGAAACCGCGCCATTCCGGGGTTTTCGGAAACGCCGGCTCGACAAATGTCCGGCATGGGGGCGGCAGGTGTCGCCTGCTGTCCGTCCGCCGTCCGCTCGCCGGTCCGGGGCGCCGGGCAGTACTGTTGCAGCATGCAGCAGCAGGACGTCGAGCAGCTCGTGGAGCGCGTGGCCCTCAGGCTCGGGCGCGGACTCTCGCTCGAGGACCTCGACGGCGTGCTGCTCGCCTACAGCTCCAACCAGTCCCACGCGGACCGGGTGCGGGTGAACTTCCTGCTCAGCAAGCGCGTCCCGGTCGACGTCAGCGCCTGGCAGCTCTCACACGGGATCGCGACGGCGGTGCGGCCGGTGGTGGTCCCGGCCAACGAGGAGCTCGGGATGCTCGGACGCGTGTGCGTGCCGCTGCTGGTCCGCGGCTTCCGGGTGGGGTACCTCTGGGTCCAGCTCGACGCCGGGGAGCCCACCGCCGGGTCGGTCCTGGCCCAGCTGCCGGACGTCGCGCCGGAACTGGAGCAGCTCTCCGCCCTGCTGCTGGACTCCAACACCGCCGGGTCCGAGTTCCGCCGCCGCCGCGAACAGGAGTTCCTCGCCGCCTGCCGGGGTGAAGCGAACGCCGTCGCCGCCGTCGCCGGCTGGAAGGAGGTGCAGGGCCGCGGTCCGTGGCAGCTGGTGACGGTGCTCGACGCCGACGGCTGGGCGGAGGGTTCCGATCCGATCGCGTCCACCCTGATCCACCGCTCCGCGGCGCTGCAGGCGACGATCGGCGTCGACGCGGCGCTGTTCAGCGCCGGAACGGAAACCCACGCCGTCGTGCTCTTCAAGGAGTCCACCGGCCGGGCCGACCACGCCCAGGTGCTGGTGCACTACCAGCTGGAGCTGGCCAAGCGCGCCGGCCGGCCCGTGCACAGGATCATCCTCGGCACGTCCGAGGGTTTCTCCCGGCCGCGGGAACTGGCGGAGGCGTACCGGCAGTCCCGCCAGGCCGCGCAGGCCGCGGCCGTGGACCCGCAGCTGGGCGAACTGGTGGACTGCCGCGCCACCGGCCTCTACCAGCTGCTCGCCTCGGCGGGCGGCGGGGCCGGCGCCTGGGCGGACGCGGGCTCGGTGTACTTCCGGATGCTGGAGGACCACGACCGAAACGCGGAGCTGCTGCCGGTATTGGAGCTCTTCTACGACAATGACAGCTCGGTCCAGGAGGTGGCGGCCAAGCTGCACCTGCACCGAAGCAGCGTGTACAACAGGCTCGGCAGGATCCGGCAAGTGCTGGGCGTGGATCCCCTGAAGGGTATGGTCCGGCTGGAGCTGCACGCGGCGCTTAAGGCGCGGCGCTGGGCGGAACGGCCCCGGATCTAGGGCCCTGGATCTAGGCGTCCGGGTCGGGTGCCCGGGTCGGGACTCGGTCAGCGCTCGTCCCGCAACGCGGAATTCCGGTCCGCGCCGGAGGAGCCTTCCGGCTCCGCGGCCTCCCGGTTCCGGCGGGCCAGGCGGCTGTCCGTCCACAATGCCACGGCCACGAAGGCGACGCAGCTGGCCATGAAGGCGGCGGTGGCGTTCAGGCCCATCACCGTTCCGAGGATGCCGGTGAGCAGCATGGCGGCGATACCGGCCAGGATGTGCCACCCTCTGAACTTACCCACAATTCAAGCGTAACCCCGTCCCCCGCTGCCCTCCGGCGCCCGGGCGGGATCGTTGTTTGATCCTTATCACGCCGTCACGAACCGTCCGTCGCGCCGTCGGGGGCGTCGTCACCAGTCCCGCCGCCCGCGGCCGGGCCGGCGGACGCTTTCTTCTGCTGGGTCTGCAGCCAGGCCATGATGTCGGCCAGCCGGATCCGGCGGTGCGTGCCGCGGTACTCGACCGGGATCTCGCCCCGGTCGGTCATGTTCCGCAGGTAGGTGTGCGAAATCCCCGCCAGTTCGGCCGCCTTGGAGGTGGTCAGCATCTCCTCGACGCTGCTGACGGTGACGGATTCCCCCCGGCTGAAGCGCTCCAGCAGGTCCACGACGGCGTCCCTGGCCGCGGGCGGCAGGCGGTGGACGGTGCCGTCGACGAAGACGGTGATGTCGCTGCTGCCGTTGAGGGCATACCGGAGTTTCTGTGCGTCGTCGGCCGGGAGCCCGGCCGTCACCCGGGGAGCTATCAGTGTCATGGACTGCATCCTAGCGCCCCGGGCGGAGTGCCCGGTCCCCGGTTAGAGGCCCAGTTCCTCCAGGACAGGCAGCTTGGCCCGCACCCAGGCGCGGGCCTCGGTGGCGCTCGGTGCGGACAGGGCCAGCTTGGCCAGGTCCTGCGCCTCGGCGAGGGTGACCGTCTTGAGGACCGCGGCCACGGCCGCGATGGAGCGGGCCGTCATGGACAAAGTGGTGACGCCCAGCCCGGTCAGCACGACGGCGAGGGCCGGGTCCGCGGCGGCCTCGCCGCAGACGCCCACCGGTTTCCCGTGGCCTTCCGCGAGGGAACCCTCGACGGTCAGGCCGACGAGGCGCAGCACGGCTGGCTGCCACGGCGTGTTCAGTCCGGCGAGCGGCCCCAGTTGCCGGTCCGCGGCCATGGCGTACTGGGTGAGGTCGTTGGTGCCCAGGCTCGCGAAGCCCACCTCGCGCAGGATCGCTTCCGCGGTGAGCGCCGCCGACGGCACCTCCACCATGACGCCCGGGGTCTTGATCCCGGCCGCCGCGCACAGCGATGCAAACCGTGCAGCTTCCTCGGCGGTGGAAATCATCGGCGCCATCACCCACACGTCCGCCTCGGATTCCTGCTCCGCGCGGGCGATCGCCTGCAGTTGGCGTTCGAGCACGCCCGGGGTGGTGAAGTCGGTCCGGTAGCCGCGGACGCCCAGGGCCGGATTCGGCTCGGTGGCGTCGGTCAGGAACGGCAGCGGCTTGTCCGCCCCGGCATCCAGGGTGCGCAACACCACCTTCTTGCCGGGGAAGGCGTCGAAGACCCCCTTGTACGCGGCGGCCTGTTCCTCCACGGTGGGTTCGGTGTCGCGTTCGAGGAAGCAGAACTCGGTCCGGAACAAGCCCACGCCCTGGGCGTTGAGCCCGGCGGCGGCGACGGCGTCCTTGGCTCCGCCGACGTTGGCGAGCAACGGCACCAGATGCCCGTCCGCCGTCGTGCCGTTGCCGTCAAAGTCCGCCAGCAGCGATGCGGTGGCGGCCCAGTGTTCCGCCGCGTCCCGCTGGGCCTGGTCCGGGTCCGCCGTAATGGTGCCGGCGGCCCCGTCAACGTAGACCTCGGTGCCGTCCGGGAGCGCGTCGACGCCGGCGGCGGCGACGACGGCGGGCAGGCCCAGGGACCGGGCGATGATCGCCGTGTGCGACTGCGGACCGCCGCCGGCCGTGAGCAGCGCCAGCACCTTGTCCGGGTCGAGCGTGGCCGTATCCGCCGGCGCCAGGTCCTCGGCGATGAGGATGAACGGGGCGTCCGACGACGGAATGCCCGGGGCCGGCACGCCCCGCAGTTCCGCCACAATCCGGGCCCGGACGTCGAGGACGTCGGTGGCGCGTTCGGCCATGTAGCCGCCCAGGTTATGCAGCATCTCCGAGACCGAGCCGCCGGCTTCCCAGATGGCCCGCTGGTTGGAGGTGCCGCGGCCGATCAGCTTGGCCGCGGACTTCAGCAGCATGGTGTCGGTCGCCATCAGGGCCGTGGCTTCCAGGACCGCCTTGCCGTCCCCGCTGACGGTTTCGGACCGTGCCTTGAGCTGGTCGTGCACGGCCTTGGCGGCCGCCTTCAGCGCCGCGGTCGCCTCCTCCGCGGAGACCCCCGCGGGCAGCTGCTCGCCCGCAGGCGGTTCGCTGACCGGCTTCGGCATCTGGCGGATGGTGCCGATGATCCGGCCGGGGCTGACGCCTACTCCTTGGAAGTTCTGCACTGAAAGTCCTCAATCTCTGCCGTGAGCCAGTAAGTCGGTCCAGGTGCCGCCGCGGGGGAGGCTGGACCCCACGTTTCCCGCGGCGGACGGCTACGTCAACCCGGAATGGCGGTCCCTGAAAAAGTGTATGTGATGCACTTCATATAGCGTTGCTATAGGTGCTAGGGTAGCGGTTATGAGTATCGATGGCCAGCTACCGCCCAAAACCCGGCTGCTGCGTGCAGCGGCCGGATTGCTGGCCAAGTCCGGGGGAGCCGCGGTCTCCACCCGCCAGATCACGCAGCTGGCGGGCGTCACCGCTCCCACGCTCTACCACCACTTCGGAGACAAGGAAGGGCTGTTCGACGCCGTCGTGGCCGCCGGCTTCGAAGAGTACGTAGCCCGGGAGCGTGACTTCGCGCCTTCCGGGGAGCCGCTGGAGGACATCCGCCGGATGTGGGACCAGCACGTGCACTTCGGGCTGAAGCAGCCGGAGCTGTACCTCGTCATGTTCGGCAACATCCGCCCGGAAAGCCGCCCCGCCGTCGTCGCCGACGCCGAGGCGCTGATGGAGGAGATGCTCAACAAGGCCGCCGTCGCCGGCCAGCTCGCCGTCCCGCCCAAGGAGGCGGCCCGCAGCATCCTGGCCGCCAACGTGGGGGTGACGCTCATGTTGATCACGGAGAAGGCGCCGGAACGGAACCTTGAGCTGTCCGCCATGACCCGGGACGCGATGATTTTCGCCGTCTCCACCGAACAGGCCCGGGACAGCGGGCCGGATTCCGGGAAATCCCCGGTCGTGGTGGCGGCGATCGCCCTGAACGCGGCGCTGCAGGCTTCGCACTCGGACCAGCTCTCGAGCTCCGAACTCAAGCTTTTTCTCGAATGGCTCCACCGGATCTCGACCAGTTCCACCAGCTAGCTCGAAATATCGGACAATCCTGCGGTGCAGCAGGAACAACGGTTAGGAAATCAGATGGCAACAGAGACAGTTGCGAAACCACGGACCAGCATGCGGGTCGGCGTCCAGCGATTCGGCACCTTCCTGTCCGGCATGATCATGCCCAACATCGGCGCCTTCATCGCCTGGGGCATCATTACCGCCTTCTTCATCCCGGCGGGCTTCACCCCCAATGAGGAACTGGCCAAGCTGGTCGGCCCGATGATCACCTACCTGCTGCCGCTCCTGATCGGCTACACCGGCGGACGCATGGTCTACGGCGTCCGCGGCGGCGTCGTCGGCGCGGCCGCGACCATGGGCGTGATCGTCGGTACGGACATCCCGATGTTCATCGGCGCGATGATCATGGGCCCGCTGACTGCCTGGATCATGAAGCGGCTCGAAAGCCTCTGGGAGAACAAGGTCAAGCCCGGCTTCGAGATGCTGATCGACAACTTCACCGCCGGCATCGTCGCCGCCGTCATGGCCATCTTCGGCATGCTGGTGATCGGCCCGGTGGTGAAGGCCTTCAGCAACGGTGCCAGCGCCGTCGTCGAGTTCCTGGTCAACAACGGCCTGCTGCCCTTCACCAGCATCTTCATTGAACCGGCCAAGGTCCTGTTCCTGAACAACGCCGTCAACCACGGCATCCTGACTCCGCTGGGCACCGAGCAGGCACTCGCCCAGGGCAAGTCCATCCTGTTCCTGCTGGAAGCCAACCCCGGCCCCGGCGTCGGCATCCTGCTCGCCTACATGATCTTCGGCAAGGGCATGGCCAAGGCCTCGGCCCCAGGCGCCGCGCTGATCCAGTTCGTCGGCGGCATCCACGAGATCTACTTCCCCTACGTGCTGATGAAGCCGATCATCATCCTCGCCGCGATCGGCGGCGGCATGACCGGCATCTTCACCCTGGTCCTGACCGGCGCGGGCCTGCGCTCCCCGGCCGCCCCGGGCAGCATTATTGCCGTCTTCGCCGCCACCCCTGCGGACAGCTTCTTTGGCGTGGCGCTCTCGGTGCTGCTCGCCGCCACCGTGTCCTTCCTGATCGCCTCGGTCATCCTCAAGGCCAGCAAGGACGTCGAGGGCGACGAACTCGGTGCCGCCACCAGCCGGATGGAGGCCATGAAGGGCAAGAAGAGCTCCGTCTCCTCGGCCCTCACCGGCGCCGGTGCGGGCGCCGGCGGCGTCGCGGTGCTGGCCGGGCCTGTCAAGAACATCGTCTTCGCCTGCGACGCCGGGATGGGCTCGTCCGCGATGGGCGCCTCGGTGCTGCGGAACAAGATCAAGGCCGCCGGCTACCCGGACGTCAAGGTCACCAACTCCGCGATCGCGAACCTCTCCGACACGTACGACGTCGTCATCACGCACCAGGACCTGACCGAACGGGCCAAACCCGCAACCTCCAGTGCCGTGCACGTCTCCGTGGACAACTTCATGAACTCGCCGAAGTACGACGAGATTGTGGAACTGGTCAAGAGCAGCAACGCCCCGGCGGAAGCCACCGAGGCTCCTGCGGCTACTGCCGCGCCGCCGGCCGGTGCGGCTGCCCCGGCAGCCGGTGCGGCCGCCGAACCGGAGGCGGGGGCCGGCCCGTCCGGCATTCTCGTGGCCGACAGCGTGGTCCTCAGCGGCACCGCCACCACCCGGGACGCTGCGATCGATGAGGCGGGGCGGCTGCTGCTGGACCGCGGCGCCGTCGACGCCGGCTACCTGGACGCAATGCACGAGCGCGAGGAATCCGTCTCCACCTACATGGGCAGCTACCTCGCGATTCCGCACGGCACCAACGCGGCCAAGGACCACATCATGAAGTCCGCGGTGTCCGTGGTGCGCTACCCGGACGGCATCGACTGGAACGGCAAGGAAGTCAAGTTCGTCGTCGGCGTCGCCGGCATCAACAACGAACACCTGCAGATCCTGTCCTCGATCGCCAAGGTCTTCACCAACAAGGCGCAGGTCGCGCAGCTGGAGGCGGCCACCACCGTCGACGAAGTGCTCGACCTGTTCGGAAAGGTCAATTCCTAGTGAAGGCTGTTCATTTCGGAGCCGGAAACATCGGCCGCGGTTTCGTCGGGCTGCTGCTGCACGAGGCGGGGTATGAGGTGGTGTTCGCCGACGTCGCGGACGCCCTCATCACCCAGCTCGCGGCCGCGGACAGCTACCAGGTGCACGAGGTGGGGGACAACCCGACCGTCCGGACGGTGGACAACTTCCGCGCGCTCAACTCCGGCACCCAGGAGGCCGACGTCGTCGCGGAGATCGCGACCGCGGACATCGTCACCACCGCCGTCGGCCCGCACATCCTGAAGTTCGTCGCGCCCCTGATCGCCCGGGGCATTGCGGCCCGGGCGGCGGGCCTGGCACCGCTCCAGGTGATGGCGTGCGAGAACGCGATCAACGCCACCGACATCCTGAAGACCGAGGTTGCCGCGCAGTGGGACCCGGCCGCGGGGAACCTGGACGACGCCGCCGTGTTCGCCAACACGGCGGTGGACCGGATCGTGCCCAACCAGGAGGCCGGGCAGGGCCTGGATGTCACGGTGGAGAACTTCTACGAGTGGGTGATCGACCGCACCCCGTTCGCGGGCAAGGAACCGGTCATCCCCGGGGCGACCTTCGTCGATGACCTGGCGCCCTACATCGAGCGGAAACTCTTCACGGTCAACACCGGGCACGCTTCCGCCGCCTACTTCGGGTTCGAGGCAGGGCTGGGCAAGATCTCCGAGGCCATGGCGGACCAGGACGTCGCCGCGGACGTGCGCGCGGTGCTGGACGAAACCAAGGAGCTGCTGGTGGCCAAGCACGGCTTCAACCGCGAGGAACAGGAAGCCTACGTGCAGAAGATCCTCGGCCGGTTCTCCAATCCGCACCTGCCGGACACGGTGAACCGGGTGGGCCGGGCGCCGCTGCGGAAACTCAGCCGGCACGAGCGCTTCATCGGACCCGCCGCGGAGCTTGCCGAGCGCGGGATCGTGCCCGAGGCGCTGGTCGGCGCGATCGCGGCCGCGTTGCGTTTCAACGACCCGGCCGACGCCGAGGCCGTCGAGCTGGCGCAGCTGCTGAACTCCGCCAGCGCCGAGGACGCCACGACAAAGATCACCGGCCTGGACGCGGACCATCCGCTGTTCCCGGCGGTCTGCGCCGTGGTCGAGGAGGCCAAGGCCGCCGTCTAGACCGACGCTCCCTCACGTTTGACGGAAAAACGACGGGCCCTCCCTCACATCATGTGAGGGGGGCCCGTCGCTTTATCGCCGGATCTGAGGGAGCGTCAGGAACGGGCGGCGGCCGTTTCGGCGTCGGCCATGGCCTTCCACTCGGCAACGCGCGCCTGGTGCAGCGGGGAGCGGCGGACGACGGCGAACGCCACGCCCAGGACCGCGAACCAGAGCGGGGTGACCAGCAGTGCGACGAGGGTGTCCGGCTGGGTGGTCAGCGCCCAGACCAGGAAGGCGAAGAACGCGAACACCACCCACACCATCGGCACGCCGCCGGGCATCTTGAACGTCGAGGCCGCGTGCAGCTCCGGCCGGCGCTTCCGGTAGACCAGGTAACTGGCCAGGATGATGCTCCAGACGAACATGAAGCAGACCGCGGAGACGGTGGTGACCATGTCGAACGCGGTGCCCACGTCCTTGCCCGCGTAGAGCAGGACGACGCCGGCGAGCAGCAGCACGCAGGAGAGGAACAGGGCGTTCTGCGGGACCTTGCGGCTGGACAGCCGGCCGAAGATCTTGGGGGCGTCGCCGTCGTTGGCCAGGCCGTAGACCATCCGCGAGGTCGAGTAGATGCCGGAGTTGGCCGAGGACATGGCCGAGGTCAGCACCACCAGGTTCACCACCGTGGCGGCCATGCCGAGGCCCGCGAGGGAGAACATGGCGATGAACGGGCTCTGGCCGGCCTTGAAGCCGGTCCACGGGGTGACGGACATCAGGATGATCAGGGCGCCGACGTAGAACAGCATGACGCGCAGCGGGATGGCGTTGATGGCGCGCGGGAGGTTGTGCTCGGGGTTCTTGGTCTCCGCGGCGGCGGTGCCCACCAGCTCAATGCCCACGAACGCGAACACGGCGATCTGGAACCCTGCCACGAAGCCCATGAACTCCTTGGGGAAGAAGCCGCCGTGGCTCCACAGGTTGCTGAAGCTGGCGGTGCCGGCGTTGGACTGGAAGCCGGTGAAGATCATGACCAGGCCGACGGCGATCAGCGCGACGATCGCCACGATCTTGATCAGCGCGAACCAGAACTCGGTCTCGCCAAAGGCTTTGACGGTGGGGAGGTTGAGCAGGAGCAGGATGATGATGGTCGCGATGCCCGGGATCCACAGCTGGATGCCCGGCCAGAGCTGCTCGGCGTAGCCGGCGATCGCGATCACGTCCGCCACGCCGGTGACCACCCAGCAGAACCAGTAGGTCCAGCCGGTGAAGAAGCCGGCCCAGGGCCCCAGCAGGTCGCCGGCGAAGTCGCTGAAGGACTTGTAGTTCAGGTTGGAGAGCAGCAGTTGGCCCATGGCGCGCATGACGAAGAACAGCATGAAGCCGATGATCATGTACACGAAGATCACGGAGGGCCCGGCAACTGAAATGGTCTTGCCGGAGCCCATGAAGAGGCCGGTGCCGATGGCGCCACCGATGGCCAGCAGCTGGATGTGCCGGTTGCTCAACGAGCGTGCGAGGTGGGGCTCGGTGTCCCGGCTGGAGGCAGTTCGCTGCTCCGCGGTTGTCTGTTCGGGCATGTCAACAATCCTTTGTGTGGTCCGCCGAAGGTGACGGCGGTTACAAATCAGCCTTTCCAAGGTACAGGGTCGGAAATCGTGGTGCGATATCGGCCGCCCGGCGCCGCGTCATGGCAGGCTGGGCGGGTGACTTCCACTTCGGCGGACCAGGCCGCACTGCTAACATTCGGCGTCGACGCCGGGACGTTCCGGCTGCGCCGCGCGCACCGGGCGGACCTGCCGGCCATTCTCCGGCTGCTCGCCGACGACCAGCTGGGTTCCGCGCGCGAGGACGCGGCTGATCTGGCGCCGTACGAGCGGGCGTTCGCCGCGATCGACGCCGATCCCGCCCACCTGCTGCTGGTGGGCGACCTGGCCCCGTCTGACGGCTCCGAACCCCGGGTCGTGGCCACCTTCCAGCTCAGCTTCCTGCCGGGCCTCTCCCGCCGCGGCTCGTGGCGCGCCCAGCTCGAGGCCGTCCGGGTTGCCGGCGAGCTGCGGGGCCAAGGGGTGGGCGCCGCGATGGTGGACTGGGCGCTCGGGGAAGCCCGGCGCCGGGACTGTTCGCTGGTGCAGCTGACCACGGATAAATCCCGGACCGCTGCCCGCCGCTTCTATGAACGGCTGGGCTTCTCGGCCAGCCACGAGGGCATGAAGCTGCTGCTGGAGGAGCCGGGCGCCCGTTGACTCTTAGGGCACCTAACTGTTAGGCTCCCTAAGTATGACTGAAGAACAGCTGCCCGACGCCGGCCTGCTGGCCCTCGCCGGGGATTTCCGGGAGGCCCTGCGCCACAGCATTTACCTGGTGCGCCGGCTCGACGCCGACGGCGAACTCAGCGCCGCCCAGCTCAGCACGCTCAAGATGCTGCTGGAGCCGGCCGACGCCGGTGGTGCGCGGGTGGGTGAAATCGCCCGCAACCTCGGCGTCAAGGTCCCCAGCGCCACCGAACAGATCATCAAGCTGGAGCGGGCCGGACTGGTCCGTCGGGAAGCTGATCCGGCGGATTCCCGCGCCGTGCTCGTCACGCTGACGGCGGACGGCCTTGCCGCCGTCGAATCCGCCAACGCGCGCCGCAACGCGGTCATGGCGGGAATCCTGGGCTCCCTCACGGAGGCCGAACGCGCCGCCCTCGCCGCCGCCCTGCCGGTGGTCGGCAAGATCAACGCCTCGCTTCAGCCCTGACCGGCCCGCCGGCAGCACCCGCCCCCAGCCCCAACACACCACAACACTTAGGAGCATCCTTCATGGACGGCCAGCTCACGGCCCCCGCGCCCGAAGCCGCATCAACCCTCGAGGCCGAGAAGGCCTCCCTCCTCAGGCAGCCCAAGGCGGTCTGGGCCACGGCCCTCGCCGCGGTCTTCGCCTTCATGGGGATCGGCCTGGTCGACCCCATCCTGCCCGCAATTGCCAAGAACCTCGAGGCGACCCCCAGCGAGGTGTCGCTGCTGTTCACCAGCTACTTCATGGTCACCGCCATCGCCATGCTGATCACCGGCTTCGTCTCCTCCCGGATCGGCGGCAAACGCACCCTGCTGGCCGGCCTGGCCATCATCGTGGTGTTCGCCTCCTTGTCCGGCCTCTCCGGCAGCGTCGGCGAACTGGTCGGCTTCCGCGCCGGCTGGGGGCTGGGCAACGCGCTGTTCGTCGCCACCGCGCTGGCCGTGATCGTCGGCGTCGCGAGCGGCGGCGCCGGGACCGCGATCATCCTCTACGAGGCGGCGCTCGGCCTGGGCATCTCCCTGGGCCCGCTCCTGGGCGCCCTGCTGGGCGGCTGGCAGTGGCGCGCTCCGTTCTTCGGAACCGCCGTGCTCATGGCCTCGGCCTTCATCGCGCTGATCGCCCTGCTGCCCAGGACTCCGCTGCCGGCCCGGAAGGTCCGGCTTCGCGATCCGCTGCTGGCCCTGGGCCACCGGGGACTGCGGACGACCGCGGCCAGCGGCCTGTTCTATAACTACGGTTTCTTCACCATCCTCGCCTTCACCCCGTTCATCCTGGGCATGGATGCCTACGGGATCGGCGGCGTGTTCTTCGGCTGGGGTGTCGCCGTGGCCGTGTTCTCCGTCTTCGTCGCCCCGGCGCTGCAGCGTCGTTTCGGCGCGGTCAAGGTCCTCGGCGGCACCCTGGGGCTGCTGCTCCTGGACCTGGTGGGCCTCGGCCTGGCCGCCGGGCACTCGGTGCCCGCCGTCGTCGTCCTGGTGGTGGCCTCCGGTGCGCTGTTGGGGATCAACAACACGATCTACACCGAACTGGCCATGGGCGTCTCGGATTCGCCCCGGCCGGTGGCCTCCGCGGGCTACAACTTCGTCCGCTGGATGGGCGGCGCGCTGGCCCCGTTCGCCGCTGCGCAGCTCGGCGAGCACTTCGGGCCCCAGGTGCCGTTCTTCGCCGCAGCCGCCGCCATGGCGCTGGCGGTCGCGGTGGTCCTCGGCGGCCGCCGGTACCTCACGGCGCACGAGCCGCACCTGGTCTAACCCGCAGAAAGCGCGAACCACAGCGCGAACGTACACTTGAGGCCCTTGTTTCCGCGGAAACAAGGGCCTCAAGTGTACGTTCGCGCCTTCCTACTTCTTGGCGGAACCCTTCGGCACGAACAGCGTCTCCGCGTGCTCCAGCGCCATGCCGTTCGTCTCCGGGACCTTGAACATCACGAAGAAGAACGACGCCGCCGCGAACAGGGCGTACATGGCGTAGGTCAGCGGCAGCGAGGCCGCCGCCATGACCGGGAAGCTCAGCGTGATGGCGAAGTTGGCGATCCACTGGGCGGCCGCGGCCAGGCCCAGGGCGCGGGCACGGATCCGCGACGGGAAGATCTCGCCGAGCAAGACCCAGACCAGCGGGCCCCAGGACGCGCCGAAGCTGATCACGAAGACGTTCGCGGCCACTAGGGCGGCCGGTCCCCAGGCGCCCGGGAGCGTGATGTTCTCGCCGGATCCGGTGGCGGAACCGAAGGCCAGCGCCATCGTCGCCAGCGAGGCGGCCATGCCGACCGAACCGGCCAGCAGGATTGGGCGGCGGCCGATCCGGTCCACCAGCGCGATGGCCACGAGGGTGACCAGGATGTTCGTGACCGAGGTGGCCACGGAGATCGTGAGCGAGTCCTTCTCCTGGAACCCGACGGCCTTCCAGAGCGTCGTGGAGTAGTAGAAAATCACGTTGATGCCGACAAACTGCTGCAGCACCGAGAGGATGATGCCGATCCAGACCACCGGCTGCAGGCCCAGGGCCTTGCCGCGCAGCGAGCCCTTCTGGCCGGCGAGTTTGTCCTCCTCGATGGCCGTCTTGATGTCGCGGAGGTGGCGGTCGGTGTCGTCGTCCGGGGCGATCGACCGGAAGACCTTGAGGGCCTCCTCGTCCTTGCCCTGGACCACGAGGAACCGCGGGGACTCGGGCAGCGTGAAGGCGATCCAGCCGTAGACGACGGCGGGGACGGCGCCGGCGATGAACATCCAGCGCCAGGCCTCGACGCCGAACCACAGGTTCTGGTCGGCGCCGCCGGCGAAGTTGGCGAACAAGGCGTCGGAGAGCAGGGCCGCGAAAATACCGGTGGTGATGGCCAGCTGCTGCAGCGATGCAAGGCGGCCGCGCACGTGCCGCGGCGAGATCTCGGAGATGTACGCCGGGGCGATCACCGAGGCGAGCCCGATGCCCAGGCCGCCGACGAGGCGCCAGAAAATCCGGTCCCAGACGCCGAAGGCGAAGCCGGTCCCGAAGGCGCTGACGAGGAACAGCAGGGCGCCGATCTTCATGGCGGGGATCCGGCCGTAGCGGTCCGCGATCTTGCCGGCCATGTACGCGCCGGCCGCGCAGCCCAGCAGGGCCACGGCGACGGCGGAGCCGGTCACGGCCTCACTGAGGGCGAATTCGTCCTTGATGGCGTCGACCGCTCCGTTGACGACGGAGGAGTCGAAGCCGAAGAGGAAGCCGCCGACGGCCCCCGCCACGGCCAGCCAGATCACCCGTTTGGGGATCTTGGCAGCGGTCTGGTCCTGGGTGGTGGTCATATGGCTCCCTCGGCAATTCGTGGTCTGCGGCTCGCGCCGCAACTACCCAGTCTTACACCGCCGTCGACGCGGCGCTTGTCACACCGCCACAAAATGAGAGCAAGCTTACAGTTCGGCTAGTGGGCCGCGACCGGCTCCTTGGCGGCGGCTTTCGGATCGGTGAGCTTCTTGTTTGGCAGCGCGAAACTGATCAGGAAAGCGACGCCGGTCAGCACCGCGGCGGTGAGCATCACGGCGTCGATCGACTGGGCGAAACCCTCGGTGATCGGCCGGGTCAGGCTGGCGTTTGCGGTGTGCAGCCAGCTCGTATCGTTCAGCGAGTCGTTGCTGGCGCCGTTCTTGAAGAACTCGTACAGCTGGGCGTTCGCGGGGTCCGCGGCGACGGCCGGGTCCTTGAGCACCTTGAGGTAGTCCGCGTTCTGCGCCGCGGCTTTCATCCCGGCGGCGATCTTGTCCGCCGCGAGGCTGAAGAGCATCGAAATGAACACGGCGGTGCCCACCGCGCCGCCCATGGAGCGGAAGAAAGCGGCGGAGGAGGTGCCTACGCCCATGTCCTTGGCCGGCACCGAGACCTGCATGGCGAGGGTGAGCGGCTGCATGCAGAAGCCCAGGCCGAGGCCGAAGAACACGGCAATCGCGCCGGGGACCCAGAGCGGCGTGTCGACGCCCAGCGAGAGCCCCATCACGACGGCGGCCGCGGTCAGCACGGCGGTGCCCAGGATCGGGAAGATCCGGTAGGTACCCGACGCCGAGATGGTCCGGCCGGCGGTGATGGATCCGGTCAGGATGCCCACCGTGAAGGTGATCATCATCAGGCCCGCCTCGGTGGGGGTGAGGCCCTTGACCAGCTGCAGGTACATCGGCAGCATCGCGATGGCACCGAACATGCCGACGCCGATGATGAAGTTCAGCAGCGAGGAGAGCCCGAAGGTGGCGTTCCGGAACAGCCTGAGGGGGATCAGGGCGTAGTCGCCGGCGCGCTTCTCGGCCAGCAGGAACGCGATGATGCCGACGGCGCCGAGCCCGTAGCAGAGGAAGGCTTCGGCGGAGGTCCAGCCCCAGGTGCGGCCTTGTTCGGCGACGAGGAGCAGCGGGACGATCGCCAGGGTGATGGCCGCGGCACCCCAGTAGTCGATTTTCTGCTTGAGGTGCTTGGCCGGCAGGTGCAGGTAGAGGAAGACGACGGCGAGGGCGGCCAGGCCGATCGGGATGTTGATGAAGAAGACCCAGCGCCAGCCGTCGAAGCCCAGGATGTTCGCGGACCCGGCAAAGGCGCCGCCGATCACCGGACCCAACACGGAGGAGATGCCGAAGACCGACATGAAGTAGCCCTGGAACTTGGCCCGGTCCTTCAGCGCCACGATGTCGCCGATGATGGTCAGCGCGAGGGCCAGCAGGCCACCCGCGCCCATGCCCTGGATGCCGCGGGCAACCGCGAGTTCGGTCATCGAGTGGACCGAGCCGGCATAGAGCGAACCGGCCAGGAAGATCAGGATGGCGGCGAGGTAGAGCGGTCGCCGGCCGAAAATGTCGCTGAGCTTGCCGTAGAGCGGCGTGCTGACCGTGGACGTGATGAGGTACGCCGTCGTCGCCCAGGCCTGCAGCGAGAGGCCGTCCAGGTCGTTGGCGATGGTGTAGATCGAGGTGGACACGATCGTCTGGTCCAGGGAGGACAGGAACATGCCGAGCATGAGGCCCACCATGACGGTAATGGTCTGACGGTGCGTCAGGACCTCGCCGGGCAGGCGGGGGGAGGCGGTTTTGGACATGACTGCTCCAAGGAGGGGATGCGGGGTCAAGCAGGAAGGTTGCTTTCAGTAACTATCTTACGGCCGGCTTTGTTCCTGCCCGTCCCACCTCACGGCATCCTGCCGGCGCCGCCCTCTCAGCGTTCGAGTAGGATCCCGTCCGGGTCGCACCAGATGCGGCGGCCCGGCCGCACGGTGACGCCGTCGATGACGAGGTCGACGTCGGTTTCCCCGGCGCCCGCCTTGGCGCTCTTGCGCGGGTTGCTGCCCAGGGCCTTGACCCCGAGCGGCAGCCCGGCGATGGCCACCCGGTCCCGGATGGCGCCGTAAATCACGACGCCGGCCCAGCCGTTCTCGACGGCGCTCGCCGCGATCAGGTCCCCCATCAGGGCGGTGCGCAGCGAGCCGCCGCCGTCGACCACCAGCACCGCGCCGTTGCCCGGGGTGCCCAGCGTGGCCTTGACCAGGGCGTTGTCCTCGAAGCAGCGGATGGTGCGGACCGGGCCGCTGAAGTGGCTGCGGCCGCCCAGGGACTGGAACTGGACCGACACGGAGTCCAGTTCCTCGCCGCGCTCATCGAAAAGGTCGGCTGTGTTTACTGCATCGGTCGAAGACTCTGGCATGGCTGCCCCTTCTGCTCATCGGCTGGTCGTGGTGCCCACGATAGTCTGGGCCCACACTGATCCAGCATCAGCCGCCAGTTCCGGGGGGAACCACATGAGCCTGTCTGAAACAGCCGCGCCGGCGCTCGCCGAACCGCACCGGCCCGTCCGCCCGGTGTGGACTGCCGGCGTCGTCCTGGTCAACGTCGGCATCAACGCGGCGTTCTTCGGCCCGCTCCAGGTACTGCTCGGCCAGCAGGCCGCCGCGTTCGACGAGGGCGGGAAGGAAGCCATCCTGGCCCTCGTAACAGGCGCGGGTGCGGCCGTCTCGCTCGTGGCCAACCCTCTCTTCGGCGCGCTCAGCGACCGCACCACCGCCCGGCGCGGCCGCCGCGTCCCGTGGGTCCTCTTCGGCGCCATCCTTGGGGCCGCCGCGCTCATCGCGCTCGCCGGAGCCCCGAACGTGGCCGTCATGGCGGTGCTCTGGTGCCTCGTGCAGGCCGGCTGCAACGGCGCCTACGCCGCGATTACGGCAGCCATCCCGGACCGGGTGCCGGTGGCGCAGCGCGGCGCCGTAGGCGGGCTTGCCGCCATGGGCCAGACGGTCGGGATCCTCATCGGGGCGGTGATTGCCGCCGTCGTCTCCGGCAACTTCGCGCTGGGCTACGCGTTCTGCGCCGCGGCGCTGGTGGCCGGCGTCGTGCTGTACTTCTTCAAGAACGACGACGTTGCGCTGCCCGCGCACGGCCGCCCGCCGTTCAAACTGGCCCGGTTCGCCGCCGGCTTCTGGATCTCCCCGGCCCGCTACCCGGACTTCGCTTGGGCCTGGCTGACCCGCCTGCTGGTCAATATCGGCAACCACATGGTCACCTTGTACCTGCTGTTTTTCCTCACCGACGCGGTCCAACTGCGCCGCACCCAGGGCATCGAGCCGGAGGTCGGCGTCCTGGTCCTTACCGGTCTGTACGCCGTCATGGTCATCATCACCAGTGTGGTCGGCGGCCGGCTCAGTGACCGGACCGGACGGCGCAAACCGCTCGTCATGCTCTCCTCGGCCGTCATCGCGGCGGCGGCCCTGATCCTCGCCTTCGCGCCGACCTGGACCGGCGCCCTGATCGGCGCCTCCGTGCTGGGCATCGGCTTCGGCTGCTACCTCGCCGTGGACTTCGCGCTGATCACCCAGGTGCTGCCGACCGCCGTCGACCGGGGCAAGGACCTGGGCGTCATCAACATCGCCAATTCCCTGCCGCAGGTCATCGCCCCGCTGATCGCCTACCCCTTTGTGGCGCTCTGGGGAGGCTACGTCTCGCTCTATCTGGCGGCGGCGGTGATCGGCCTGCTGGGGGCGGTTTTCGTGCTCCGGATCAAGGGCGTGGACTAGGCCCGGACGGGCATCGTATGACTGGCGGACCGTCCGGCAGGGTGCCGTATAGTGGACGGGATCGCTGCGGCAGGGCTGTGGACTGACCCTCCCGGCTGCCCAGAAAATCGACCCCGGAACGCTGCTGATGCCTGACTTCCCCACGGATCTCCCGCCCATGGCCCCGCCGCCCACGCTGCCCCGGCAGCGGCGTCGCTATGCGCGGATTCTCGACGTCGCGGCCGGCTTCGCCCGCAAGGGACTGGACTCGGTGGTCCTGTCCGAGGTCGCGGCGAAGGCGGACGTGCCGCTGGGCACCCTGTACCGCTACTTCCCGTCGCCGACGCAGCTCATGCTGGCCCTGTACCGCAAGCAGCTCGGCGAGCTGAGCCTTGGCGAGTGGCCCGACGGCGGCAGGGCGCCGGCGCATGCCCTGGTGGGGGCGGTCATGGAGATCTTCCACATGCGCCTGATGCAGCCCGCGGTGGAGCAGTGCCTGACCCGGGCGGTGTACGCCAAGGACACGGATACCACCGGCCTGCTGCGCGACATCGACGCGACGGCGGAGAAGGCCGTCACGGTGGTCAGCGGCGATCCGGCGGTTTCCAGGGTCCTGCTGCTCACGGTCACCGGGCTGGTGCAGGGCGTCCGGTCCCGGCGGCTCTCGCTCTTCGAAGCCGAGGAAGACCTCAAGAAGGCCTGCTCGCTGCTCACCGGGGGCGGGCCCCGCTGAGCGGGCGCCTGTAGTCTCGGCGCCCGGCCACAGTGCACCGGTCTAGACCAGTTACCGGATTATGTCCGGCTGACTCGTCGTCCCGGGGCGGCGCCGCGTACCATGGCAGCACCGGAGCGGCGCCAGCGCCAGCACTTCCGGGAGCCCCGCCGCGGACCCGACACCCTTGGGTCGCCGCCCCGGCTCCCTACAGACCATCTTGCGCGCGAGTGCGCCCAAGCAGCCGAGTGCCGTAGCCCACGGTGAGCCCCAGGAGACAACGACGTGTCCATTGAAACAATCCGCCCTGCCCACACCGACGCACCCGAGGAAGCGGCCGTGGCTGCGCTCGGTGACGAGGAGATCTTTGCCGCCCACCGGGGCGGGAAGCTCTCGGTCGCCAGTACCGTTCCGCTCGCCAGCAAGCGCGACCTCTCCATCGCCTACACCCCCGGTGTTGCGCAGGTCAGCCGCGCCATCGCCGCCGAACCGGAGCTGGCCAGGACCCTGACCTGGGCCGAGCGCCTGGTCGTCGTGGTCAGCGACGGCACGGCCGTGCTCGGCCTCGGCGACATCGGCCCGAGCGCCTCTCTGCCGGTGATGGAAGGTAAGTCCGCCTTGTTCAAGGCCTTCGGCGACCTGGATTCCATTCCGCTGGTCCTGAACACCACGGACGTCGACGAGATCGTCGAGACGCTGGTCCGGCTGCGCCCCAGCTTCGGGGCCGTCAATCTCGAGGACGTTTCGGCGCCGCGCTGCTTCGAGCTCGAGGAGAAGCTGATCGAAGCCCTCGACTGCCCGGTCATGCACGATGACCAGCACGGCACCGCCGTCGTCGTCCTCGCCGCCCTGACCGGCGCGGCGAAAGTAACCGATCGTGAGCTCGGGGGACTGCGCGTCGTGGTCTCCGGCGCCGGCGCCGCCGGGATCGCCGTCGCGGAAATCCTGCTGGCGGCAGGGATCGACGACGTCGTGCTGCTGGACTCCCGCGGCGTGATCAACCGCGAGCGGGCCGACATCGCCGCGGACCCGGCCAGCAAGAAGGCCCAGCTCGCGGCCCGCAGCAACCCCCGCGGCGTCGCCGGCGGCCCCGGCGAAGCCCTGCTGGGCGCCGACGTGTTCATCGGCGTCTCCTCGTCCCGGCTGGACGAGGAACACCTCAAGCTGATGAACCACAGCGCCATCGTCTTCGCCCTCTCCAACCCGGACCCGGAGGTGCTGCCGGAGGTGGCCTCCAAGTACGCGGCCGTCGTAGCCACCGGGCGCAGCGACTTCCCGAACCAGATCAACAACGTCCTGGCCTTCCCCGGCATCTTCCGTGGCGCCCTCGACGCCGGGGCCCGCCGGATCACGCCGGCGATGAAGCTCGCCGCGGCGAACGCCATCGCCGAACTGGCCGGCGACGAGCTCTCTGCCGACTACATCGTGCCGAGCCCGCTGGATCCCCGCGTCGCGCTGGCCGTCTCGGCCGCTGTCGCCGCGGCGGTGGAGGCGGAGTAACCACCGGCTGCAGCACGACGACGGCGGCGTCCCCGGTTTCGGGGGCACCGCCGTCGTCGTTGGCGCAGGCGGGCGCCGCAGCCGCGGCAGCACCCGGGCCGGCCATAGACTGGGGCGGTGAACCCCGAAACCGTTGTAACGGTCCTTTGCGGCCTGGCGATCCTGGTCGGCATTGCCGGCATCATCATTCCGGTGCTGCCCGGCAGCATCCTGATCGCCCTGAGCCTGCTGGCCTGGGCGCTGTGGGGCGGTGCGGGGACGACGGGCTGGGTGGTGTTCGGCGTCGGCCTGGCCTTGGTCCTGGCCGGAATGGCTGCCAGCGCGGTGCTGACCGGCCGGAAGCTCAAGCAGCACAGCATCCCCAGCCGTTCCGTCGTCACGGCGCTGGTGTTCGGCGTCGTGGGGATGTTCCTCATCCCGGTGGTGGGGCTCTTCGTCGGTTTCGCGGCCGGTCTGCTGCTCAGTGAGCTCCACCGCACCCGTGCCTGGCGCCCCGCGCTGGTGTCCAGCGCGGCCGCGCTGAAAGCGACCGGCCTCGGCATGGTCGCAGAGTTCGGGCTGGCCTGCCTCGCCGCCAGCACCTGGGTGATCGGCGTCTGGGTGGCGGCGGCCAGTTAGCCCCTCCGCCGGCGTCCACCGGCGTCCACC
The DNA here is from genome assembly GCF_001428365.1 of Arthrobacter sp. Soil763. Classification (GTDB taxonomy): domain Bacteria; phylum Actinomycetota; class Actinomycetes; order Actinomycetales; family Micrococcaceae; genus Arthrobacter. The sequence goes on from NZ_LMSH01000001.1 coordinate 706,777, forward strand.
GGCGCACTACTAGCATGGAAGGATGAGCGCCGGACAGTCCTCAGGACCCATCTATCGCGATATCCGCGACCTCACCCCGTACGGCGGCGCGCAGGTCCGGACGCCGGTGCGGGACATCGCAGACGGTGTCGGAAGCGTCCTGCACGCGGCCCTTGGCGGCCGGGACGGCGGGGCGCTCAGCGTGGACGGCACCATCCCCCGGCTCAGGCGGATGCCCGGGAAGGCGGCGAAGGCAGTGTACGAGGCGGCCTTCCATAACACCGACCCCAACCGGCTGATTACGCTGGGCCGCGCCCATCCCGGGTGGACCGGGCTTTGCTATGTTCTGGCCGGGCTCCTGGCGCACAAACAAGGCGGCTACCTGCGCGCCTCGGAGCTGCTCCAGCGGGGACTCACCACCGGGAACGACGACGACGCCAACCAGTTCGCATCCGCCTATCTGACCCGTGTGGTCACCCGGGTCGAAGTAGCCGAGCGCGTCGAGGTTCCGGTTCTCTTCAGCCAGGAAGCGGTGTTCCTGGCGCTTTCGCACTCCCTGCGGGAGACGGGCCAGCTTGAAGCAGCACTGCAAACCGTACTCTCGCTTCCCCCGTCGCTGCCCGCGGCCCTGGCACGCTGTTCTGTGGCATTCGCGCTGGGCCGGGACAAGGAAGTGACGGTCTGGACCGAGGGGCTGCTGAACTCCGACGACCTCTCGGCCGCACTGCTGCTGATCCGCGCCCGGTCGCTACGCCGCCTCGGCGCGGCTGCGGCTTCCCAGGTGGCGCTTAAGGAGGTCCTCCGCCGGCGAAAGACCCATTTTGCGCTCCGGAATGACGCCCTGACGGACCGCGCCTTGCTGCTCCTGGAGAACGGCCGCAAATCACTGAATCCCCGGGACTGGCTGCGTGGCCGGCAGGCTCAGCTCGAAACCTTCGAGGTCATCCGCAAAGACGTGGAAGAACGCAGGCTCTGGGAGCAGGAATGGAAGCAGTTGAATCGGGAATGATCCCGGCCTGGCGGAGGCCGCAGGGCTAGTGTCGGGCGATCTCCGCGGCCAGCGGCACGACCTGCTCGGCCAGCAACGCCAGGCCGAGGGCCATCATGATGATGCCGCTGGCCAGCGTCACCCGGCGCGCGGCGCCGGGACGGGTCTGCAGGAGCCTGCGCGCCAGCAGGGCGACGACGGTGTAGACGACGGCCACCAGCAGCACGAACGTCAGGCCCAGCAGCCCGGACTGGACAGGGACTGACAGGGCGGCGTTCGGGCTGACGAATTGCGGGACCAAGGCGACGAAGAAGAGCAGGCCCTTGGGGTTGATCCCGCTGGTACCCATGCCCTGCAGGAAGATCCGGAGCTGGCTGGCCTGGCCCGCTGTCCCGCTGCCGGTATCCGTCCCGAAGCTGGCCCCGCGCCAGGACCGCACCGTGGTGAGGCCCAGCCACAGCAGGTAGCCGGCGCCGGCGATCGTGAGCCAGCCGAGCAGGCCAGGCAGCGCGGTGATCACGGCTGCCAGCCCTGCCGCCAACAGGAGGGTGTGGACCACGTAGCCTCCGCACAGGCCCGCCACGGCCGGGACGAAGCTGCGTTCTCGCAGCCCGGCGGCAATCGAGTAGGCCCAGTCCACGCCGGGGGTGCAGGCCAGGGCCACCGCGACGGCGGTGAAAGCGGCGAAAAGCTGCGGGTCCAGGGGAGTCTCCTATCGGTGCGGTCCTTCAGGACAAGCCTAGGAATTTTCGGCCGGAAGGTGCTCCCCTTTTTCGCCCTTATCGCCACGCTGAGGGTAAGATTCTTGCGTGATCGACCACATCGACAGAAATATCTTGCGGCACCTCCGGGATGACGGGCGGATGACCGCGACGGCCCTCGCCGCGAAGGTGGGCCTGACCGTGGCGCCCTGCCACCGGCGGCTCCGCGAACTCGAGTCGGCAGGGGTGATCCGCGGCTACCGCGCGGACATCGACCCGGCCGCCGTCGGGCTCGGTTTCGAGGCGATCGTCTTCGTGACGCTGCGGCAGGTGGACCGGGCGACCATGGAGATCTTCGAGAACCGCGTGGCCGAGAACCCCAATATCGTGGAGGCGCAGCGACTGTTTGGTGAGCCGGACTACCTGCTCAAGGTGATCGCCGAGGACCTTCCGGCCTACCAGCGGTTCTACGATGCCGAGCTGACGTCCCTGCCCGGCGTCGAACGGCTGACCTCGACGCTGGTCATGAAAAACCTGAAGGCCAACACCGGGCCTCCGGTCTAAGCCCCCGGGCAGCCGCCCAGCAGGCCGCCGCCGGTCAGCCGCCCAGTAAGCCGGTAGTCCGGTAGGGGATGACCTCGCGCAGGAACATGCTCGTGGACGTCCGCGCAATGCCCGGACACAGCCGGATTTCCTCCGAGACCCGGTAGAGATCGTCCGGGCTGGTGGCCACGACCCGGATCAGCAGGTCCGTGTCGCCGGCGGGGGCGTGGCACTCCAGCACTTCCGGGATGTTGCGCAGCGCCTCAATCGCTTCGTTGAGGTGGCTCTGGTCCAGTTCGGCGCTGACCGCCGCCGCCACCCCCCGCCCGAGCGCCGCGGGCAGCACTCGGCTGCTGTGGGGCCGCAGCGCGCCCGACGCCGTCATCCGTTCCATGCGGGACTGGACGGTGCCCCGGGCCAGGCCGAGCCGCTGGGCCAGCACCATGACCGGCAGCCGCGGGTCGGCGTCCAAGGCCAGGAGGATTCGGCGGTCCGTCGCATCAAGCTGCTGCAATCTGATCACTTCCTGTCAGGAGACTGCACTGCAACTGGTCAGTCTGACTATCCGATGCGGTGCCCGTTGCACCAACTGTAGGGCCGATGCTCAAATGGTGACAACATCGGCCGCCAGCCACCGCCGGCAGCCGCAGGCTACGGACCACCCGGCACACCACCCGGACTCCCGACCAGGCCTCCCGCAAGGAGCCCGCCGCTGACTGACTCTTGTTCACGCATCGTCATTCCGCACCCTTACGGCAGGAGCCCCTGAGCCCCCGACGTCGGATTTCCGAAGTCATCGGTGGCTGAGGGGCTCCTGCGTTTCCCGGCATAGGCTGGTGCCATGACTTCAGCCGGACGCTTCGCCCCCAGCCCCTCCGGCGAACTGCACGTGGGCAACCTTCGGACCGCGATCCTCGCCTGGCTCTTCGCCCGGTCCACCGGCCGGCGCTTCCTGCTGCGGGTGGAAGACCTGGACCGTGCCCGGGCCGGTGCCGAGGCGGAGCAGCTCCGGGACCTGGCGGCGGTGGGCGTGACCTGGGACGGCGACGTCGTCCGCCAGACCGACCGCGACCACCTCTATGCGGAGGCGCTCGCGCAGCTCACCGCGGCCGGGATGACCTATGAGTGTTTCTGCACGCGCCGTGAAATCCAGGACGCCCCCACCGCCCCGCACGCCCCGCAGGGCGCCTACCCGGGCACGTGCCGCAACCTCAGCGCCGCCGAACGCGAGGATAAGCGGCGCCTCCGCCCGGCCGCCATTCGGCTCCGGGCCGCCGCCACCCAGGCCACGGTCCAGGATGTGCTCCACGGCAGCTTCACGGGGGTGGTGGACGACTTCGTCCTGCGCCGCAACGACGGGGTCACCGCCTACAACCTTGCGGTCGTCGTCGACGATGCCGCCCAGGGCGTAGACCAGGTGGTCCGGGGCGACGACTTGCTGCCCTCCACGCCCCGGCAGGCCTACCTTGCCTCGCTCTTGAATATTCCCGTTCCGGAATATGCGCATGTGCCCCTGGTGGTGAATGCGGCCGGTGCGCGGCTCGCCAAGCGCGACGGCGCCGTCACGCTCGGTGACCTCGCCGCCGCCGGCATCGGTGCCGACCGGGTGCGCGATGCGTTGCTGGCGTCGGTCGGCCTGCCGCCGGGTGCCCTGGCGGAGGCGCTGGACGCCTTCGACCCGGCTGCCCTGCCGCGGAAGCCGTGGGTGTGGCCCGGCCTGGCGGCTGACGGCCAGTAGGCTGGAGGTATGCCCGAGCCAACGCCCGACCAGCCCCGCTTTACCGTCGACACGGCCAAAGTCCTCGCCGAAGTGGCCCACGACCGGCAAAAGGACAAGCTCAAGCGGCCCTACAGGGAGCACGTGCTCGCGGTCGGCGATGCACTGGAAGGCTTTGATGAGGACATCCGGATCGCCGGCTACCTGCATGACATCGCGGAGGACACCCCGATGACGCGCCAGGCGCTGCTGGACATGGGCGTTTCCGAACGGACCGTCGGCATCATTGAGCGGGTCACCCGGCGCCTTCACGAGTATCCGGACGACTATCCGGCCGGCACCCGCATCATTGCGGAGGACCGCGACGCCGCGCTGGTCGAGATTGCCCACAACGCGCACCTCTCCCTGCCCGAGCGGCTGCAGGCCCTGGCGGAAAAGTGGCCGGACAAGCCGCCGGTGACCCGCTACGCCGACGCCCGCCCGGTCCTCTACGCAGCGGTCCCGGTGGAGGAGACCCGCAAGATCCTCGCCCGGGTCAACCCGTGGCTACTGGAAGAACTCGACGCGCAGCTCGACGAGGCTGACGACACCGACTACGAGACCCTGCGCTACGACGAGGCGGACTAGACGCGGCCCAGCAGGTCGATGTCCTCAAGGAACTCCTGCTGCACTTCGGCGCTGACCGTGGTCCGGGTGTCGGCGATCGCGTCGAGGTAGTCCTGCGTCCCCGGTCCCTTGCGGGCCGCTTCCCGCACCGACGCGGAGTCCCCGGCGACCGCGCCGCCGTCGCTGTCCATGCCGTACACGGCGTTTTCCAGCGCCCGCTGGGAGGCGCTGCGCGCGGCGTACTCGATGTCGGCGGGCGAGAACCCGTCGGTCCGGTCCACCAGCAGCTCGATGTCGACGTCGTCCACCACCGCGGCGGGGATGAAGCGCTGCCACATCGCCTCGCGCGCCAGCCGGTCCGGCAGGCCGATCGGGATGACATAGTCGAACCGGCCGTGGCGCAGGAACGCCGAATCCAGGGCGCGGATGAAGTTGGTGGCGCAGACCAGCAGCCGGCCCGGCTGCTCCCGGAACGCCGGAATGATTTTCAGGAGTTCGTTCGTGACGCCCTGCAGCGGCGATGGCGGGTCACCGGCCCGCTGCGAGGCGATCTCCTCCACCTCGTCGATAAAGACGACGGCGTGTTCCAGTTCGGCGATTTCCAGGAACGTCTCGCGCAGGGCGCCGGCCAGGCCGAGCGGATCGGCGGCGAGCCGGGAGGGGAACACTTCGACGAAGGGCCACTCAAGCCGGGAGGCGATTGCCTTGGCGAACGTCGTCTTGCCGGTGCCGGGCGGGCCGAACAGCACCACGGCGCGCGGCGGCACCACGCCGTATTCGTCGGCGAGGTCGGCCTCGGCCAGCGGCAGGACCAGGCGGCGTTCCAGGAGTTCCTTCTCGTGGCGCATGCCGGCTACGTTTTCCCAGAGGTCGCGGGCCAGGATGCGGCCGCCGAGCTGGCTCAGCGGTTCTAGTTCCTGGCGCTGGACGGGGATCCTGCGTTCGAAGTAGCGCAGGTTTTTCTTCAACACGAAGCCCCGGCTCAGGAAGGCCTCGACCCGGGTCTCGGATTCCGGCATGAGCGCGGAAAGCTTGTTCAGCCCGTGCGGCGCCATCCGGTTTTCGACGGCGGCCAGCAGCGATGAGCCGATCCCGCGGCCGCGGAATTCCGGGAGGGTGGCCAGGAAGACGATCCAGCCCTGGTCGTGGGCGGCGCGGCCGACCGCCGCCCCGACCACCTGCTCGCCCAGCACCGCAACCACGGCATGGTCCTTTTCGCACGAGGCAAGGACCTCGGAGAGCGCGTAGACCGGCTCCACATTCGTGGCCTTGAGCGTCTCCCACAGGTGCAGGATCCCGTCCAGGTCAGCCGAATGGAAATCCCTGATCCGCCAGTTGGTCATGAGGTGTCTCCCGGGTGGTTCGTCGTTGAGCCAGGCGTTACTGCTACTTCCGAGCTTAGGCGAACCGGTCCGCGCCGGAGGCCCCGGTGGCTTGCGTTACGCCGCCCCCACCTGAGCGCGAACGGACATTTGACGCCCGGGCCTGGGCGCGAACGGACACTTGACGCCCGGGCCTGGGCGCGAACGGACACTTGAGGCCCCGAGCTGTGGGCGGTTTAGGGCCTCAAGTGTACGTTCGGCCTCAGCGGAGGGGGTAGAGCCCGGCGAGCAGCTCCTTCATTTCCTTGATCTCGTCGGTCTGCGAGGCGGCGACGTCCTTGGCCAGGCCGACCGCTTCCGGGTCCTTGCCGCCGCGGACTTCCGCGTTGGCCATCTCGACGGCACCTTCGTGGTGGGTGATCATCTGGTTCAGGAACAGTTTGCTTGCCTCGGTCCCCGTAGCTGCCTCAAGCTTCTTGAGGTCGTCCTCGCCCAGCATCCCGGACATGACGTGGCCGCCGGGCATCTCCACGGGTTCGCCCCAGCCCTTGAGCCAGCCGGTCATCCGGTCAATCTCCGGGCCCTGGGCGGCTTTGATCCGGCCGGCCAGGGCGGTCACCTTCGCGTCGGTGCCCTGCTTCTTGAGCATCATGTCGCTCATCTCGATGGCCTGGGCGTGGTGGGGGATCATTCCCTGGGCGAACATCGTGTCCGTCCCGTTGTGATCGGCGGCTGCGGCGGAGGTGCTCGTGCCCATGGTGCTGTGGTCCATGGAGGACGTTCCGCCGGTTCCGGCCGAGCAGCCGGCCAGGGCGATCAATGCGGCAACGGCGGCCGCGGGAAGAGTCAGTGCCTTGTTCATGGTTGTCCTTTGCGTAGTCCGGCCACGGGCCGGCGTCGGGCGGTGTGCAGCCAGTGGCGGTGCACGCCGGGGATGCGGGTGCCGGCGCAGGCCGGCCCGATCCCTTTACGTCCGACTGATGGACAGTTCCCCGGGCGTCGGCGTCGCGGGAAGGTAGGAGTAGCCGCTGTCCCGGGCCGTTCCGGGGGCGGACGGCCGCGGGGCGGAAAGCTGCGCCGATCCGGGAGGCGGTGCGCTCAGCGACGTGGCCGACGGGGCGGGGGTGCAGGCGGCGTGCGCGGAGTGGTGGTCGCCGCATCCTGCGCCGCAGGCGCACGACGGCGGGTCCGGAGTTTCGGGGGCGGCTGCCGGCCCGTGCTGCGGGGAGTGGTGGGAGGCTGCCGCGTGCGGTTCGGTCCCGTGCCCCGCGGCGGCGCCGAGGGGCGCGGCGAGAACGTGCATGCCGAAGATCCCGGCGAGGACGGCCACAACGGCGGCGAGTATTGCCGCGCGGCGCACTACCGTGGGCCGGAATATCGCGTCCACGTGCGTCCCCTTCCCTTGGCTTCGGCTTTTCAGGCTACCGGGTTCCAACGTTACGGACGGGCGGTGTGTTCCCGCCGGCCCGGGGCCAGCTGTGCGTGCGAGTTTGACGTGGGATCCGTATATGACATTATCTGCGTATGAATGCAGATACGCAGGTTGATGTCGACAGTCCCCATGTCGAACTCGCCGTCGAGGTCTTTTCCATGCTGGCCGACGCCACCCGTGTCCGCCTGATCCTGGCTCTCGGGGAGGGCGAACTGCCGGTCAACGCCTTGGCTAAACGCGTCGGCAAGCCAGCGTCTGCCGTATCCCAGCATCTGGCCAAAATGCGGCTCGGCGGCATGGTGGCCACCCGCCAGGAGGGCACCAAAGTCTTCTACCGGCTCCAGAACGACCACGCTCGGGAGCTCGTCATGGCCGCCGTCCACCAGGCCGAGCACGCGCTCGGCACCGCGCCGAGGCACAGCGCATGACCCGGCCCGACAACGCCTTCGGACAGACGCACGACCACGCGCACGAGGAGCATGACCATGGCCATGACCATGCGGATACCCACACCCATGGCCACGACCATGCACATCCCCACGCCCACGATCATGGACACGACCACACCCACTCCCACGGCCACGACCACGCCCACTCCCACGACCACACCCACGCACACGGCGGCGGCCTGAAGGGCTGGCTGCACGAGCTCTTCGTCCCGCACTCCCATGACGCCGCCGACTCGATCGACGAGGCGCTGGAGTCCAGTGCGCAGGGCATCCGCGCGGTGAAGGTCTCGCTGCTGGGCCTGGGCGCCACCTCGTTGTTCCAGCTGGCCATTGTTCTGGTCAGCGGTTCCGTGGCGCTGCTGGCCGACACCGTGCACAACTTCTCCGACGCCCTGACCGCGGTGCCGTTGTGGATCGCGTTCCTGCTGGGCCGGCGCAAGCCCACGCGCACCTACACCCACGGGTTCGGGCGGGCGGAGGACCTGGCCGGGCTCTTTATCGTGGCCATGATCGCCCTGTCCGCGGTCGTCGCGGCGGTGGAATCCATCCGGCGCTTCTTCGAACCGCAGCCCGTGCACAACCTGGGCTGGGTGCTGGCCGCCGGCGTCGTCGGCTTCGCGGGCAATGAGCTGGTGGCGATCTACCGGATCCGGGTCGGCCGGCGGATCGGGTCGGCGGCGCTGATCGCCGACGGCGTGCACGCCCGGACGGACGGCTTCACCTCGCTCGCCGTGGTGGCCGGCGTCATCGGCGTCTGGCTCGGCTTTCCGCTGGCGGACCCGATCGTCGGCCTGCTGATTTCGGTCGCCATCATGGTGCTGCTCTGGGGTACGGTGCGCGACGTCGGCCGGCGGCTCATGGACGGCGTCGATCCGCACCTGACGGGCGCCCTGGCCGCCGTCGTCCGCGAGCACGCGCCGGCGGGCGGCACCTCGCGGCTGCGCTGGTCCGGCCACCGGCTTCAGGCGGAGATCACGGTCCCGGTCAACCCGGAGGACCGGCAGGCCGAACTGGCGGCGCTCGCCGCGCGGCTGGAAGCCGGCGCCAGGACGGCCCTGCCGCACCTGGGGGCTGTGACGGTCGTGCCCGCCGTCGGGCCGCTCGCCCCGCCCTCCTAGCCCGTCGGGGGGGTCAGATCCCCAGGGAGGAAAGGCTTTGCCGGAGCGTCTCGGCGGAGTGGTGCAGGGAGGCGTGCTCGCCCTCATCCAGTGGCGTGTCCAGCACCGCGCGGACGCCGCCCCGCCCGACGACGCTGGGCAGCGACAGCGCGACCCCGTCAATCCCGTACTGCCCGGCCAGCACCGTTGAGACGGGCAGGACGGCCTTCTCATCCCGGAGCAGCGCCTCCACGATCCGGGCGCCGGAGAGCCCGATGGCGTAGTTCGTCGCCCCCTTGCCCGCGATCACCTTGTAGGCGGCCTGGGTCACCTCCCGGGCGGTCTCGGCGAGGTACCCGGAGGTGAAGAGGCGCCCGCCGTCGACGGTCCAGTCCCGGATCGGCACCGGACCGATCCGGGCGCCCGACCAGACCGGAAACTCGGTGTCCCCGTGCTCGCCGACCATGCTGGCATGGACGCTGCTCACCGACACTCCGGCCCGGTGCGCGAGCAGCCAGCGCAGCCGCGACGTGTCGAGCACCGTGCCGGAGGAGAACACCCGGCCCGCGGGCAGCCCGGTGATTTTCTGCGCCGCGACGGTCAGCACATCGCAGGGGTTCGTGACCAGCACGTAGACGGCGTCCGGGGCGTGGGCCAGCAGTTGCGGCATCAGCTGCTCGAGGATCCGGACGTTGGTTCCGGCCAGGTCCAGCCGGGTCTGGCCGGGTGCCTGCTTTGCCCCCGCGGTGATGACGACGACGTCGGCGCCTTCCGTAACGCTGATGTCACCGCCGCCGTCGACCGACGCCGCGGCCGCGGTGAACTGGGTGCCGTGGGCCAGATCGAGGACTTCGGCTTCGGCTTTTGCGGCATTCACGTCGAAAAGTGCGACGTGGCGGGCGGAGCCGCGGATCAGGGCGGCGTACGCCAGGGATGTCCCGACGCTGCCCGCCCCGACAATGGCGAGCCTGGAGCCTGAGGGGGCGGGCACGGGCTGTTCCATGGCGGGGAGTCAGCCGGCCGGCGTCTGGACGGTGCCGGCGGTTTCGCCGCCGTCGATGACGAATTCGGCACCCGTGACAAACGAGGACTCGTCTCCGGCCAGATAGACGGCAAGCTCGGCGATTTCCCGGGGCTGGCCGGTCCGGTGCAGCGCGACGTGGCCGGTATCGAAGGTCATGCCCTCCGTCATGGGCGTCTGGATGACGCCGGGGTGGACCGAGTTGACCCGGATGCCGTCCCGTCCGAGGTCGAGCGCTGCACTCTTGGTCAGGCCCCGCACGCCGAACTTGGAGGCGGTGTACCCGGCGAGGTTCTCATAGCCGCGGAGCCCGGCGATGGAGGAAACGTTGATGATCGAGGCGGCGCCTGCCCGGGCCAGGGCCGGGGCCGCCGCCTTGATGCCGTTGAAAACCCCGTTGAGGTTCACATCGATAATCCGGGCCCACTCCTCATGCGGGAACTCATCGATCCGGCCGAAATTCACAATGCCCGCGTTGTTGACCAGGACGGACAGTCCGCCGAAAGCGGCCACCGCCTCTCCGACCGCAGCTTCCCAGTCGGGCGGCCTGGTCACATCCAAATGCACATAGCGGATACCGTCACCAAGCTGTGCCGCCAACCGGGCGCCGTCGTCGTCGAGCACGTCCCCGGCGACGACCCGGGCGCCCTCCTCGAGGAAGCGCTGCGCCATCGCGGCGCCGATGCCGCGGGCAGCCCCGCTGATCAGGGCAACTTTGCCGTCCAGCCGTCCCATGCTGTCCCTCCCGAGGCGTGACCGTGGGCGCCGCTGCCGGCGGCGGCGGGCCAGCCGGTGCGGGCCAGCCATCCCAGCTTGGCCGCGGGCGGCGGCGCTGGGGAGGGCCGTAGGGCCCGGGGACGACGGCGGTCAGCCCCGGGGGAGGGCCGCCCGGGCCTAGAGGTGCTGGATGCCCGCCCGCTGCATGGCGTCCTTGTAGACGGCGATGTTCTTGGCCAGGAGCTCTTCCTGCTTGGCAGGTGAGACGGCGAAGGCGCGGCCGCCGAGCGCCGTGGCCTTGTAGATCTTCACGCCGCGGTTCTTCAGCGAGGAGTGGTAGGTCTTTTCGAAGAGCGTGAGGAACGCGTGGGCGTCCGCGCCGTGGGCGATGACCGCGGAAGTACGCCGGTTGATGTTCATGAACTGCCGGAACGGGCGCAGCCCGTCGGTCTTTTCCTGGACATTCAACGCGGACGGGAGCTCGGGGTCGCGCACCCAGGGGTACGCGTTCCACGGCATCACGTAGCGGGGGTCCAGCTCGGCGGCCTCGTAGATGGAGGTGGCGCGCCGGGCAGCGTCGTCTTCATTGAAATGCGACACGAAGCCGGATTCGCAGCCCTTCCCGGGCGCGATGTGAAGGCTGACAATGCGGCACTCATCCTCGTCATGGACAGGGTCGATGTAGGGGACGACGGACCCCGGCTTCTTCTCCATCAGTTCGTCGCACAGTTGCGTCACAGCCGCGATGTTCGGTTCCTGCAGCAGGGTCTTCTTTTCGTCCCAGTCAATCGTCACGATGTCTCCCTCAGCACTTGGCGTCCAGAATCAGGCGTCTTGTTCCACTCTACGCTTAGGTTCGGAGGACCCTCGGGGCCGGAAGGGGAAGAGTCCATGGACCCCTAGCTGACCGCGCCGCACCGGGCGTACGCTTAAAGCGCCTGCAGGTAACCACTTGATTAAGCCGGGCTGTTCAGGACATGAAAATGTCCGGGCCGTCTCATAGCGAGATCGCGAAGGTACCTGCAGGTCCTGTGTTTAAGGACCGCTTTGCGGAGCTTCCGCCTTCATATCGTTCGCGGCGCTCCATCAATGGAGGCGGAGTATCACGCAGACTTTCGGGCCCAGCATGGCCGGCTTCCTTTCGCGAACCTCGTCCAGGCGCGCAGTCCGCAAACCTAGTTCCAGGTTTACACAGCCGATGCAGCACTGACCCTGCCGAATCTCTGCACCTTCGCGAGGTGCCGAAGTTCCCTGCGGCGGGGCTCCGGTGTCGCCGATAACGCCGTCCCCGGCAGCGGCGGTGCGGTGGAGGAGTAGGTATGGCCGGTGGGCGTGGTCAGTTGGAGGGTGTGGCGGGGTCCTGGCCGTGGTTGGGCGCTCCGCCCGGGGTTTCCTTGGTGTGGTTGCAGGCTTCGCAGAGCCCGGCGCCGTTGGCGGCGGCGGTGGTCCCGCCGATATGTCAGGGGATGATGTGGTCCAGGTGGCGGATGGGGGCGTCACAGTACGGGGTGCGGCACGTGTCGTCGCGGGCCCGGATGAAGCGGCGGAGCCCGGCGGGGAAGATGCGGGCGCGGGAGTCCATGGCGGTGAGCTCACCGGTGGCGGGCGCGGTGTAGAGCCGTCGCAGCCAGACCGGGAAGGACGGGTTGCTGCCTACGCCGCCTCCGGAGCCGCCCGTTCCGCCGCTGACTGCGCCGTTTCCGGAGCCTTGGCCGCTGTCATCGTCCGGCCGTTCTCCCGTTCCGCGGGTGAGCAGGGTCCGCGCCCACCCGGCGGGAACGATGCCGTAGCCCGGGAGTCTCGCTGGTTCGCTGTCGGCCTGGAACAGGGTGCGGTCAGTCATGACGAGCTGGATGCTGATGCCGCTGATCCCGCCGGGAGTGCCGGTGGTGCGGTCGACGAGGGTGTCGGCCATCAGCTGGCCGCGGGTGCGGGGGTCACTGTCGGAGCGGGCGGCATCCGCAGCCCTGCTCAGTGCGGAGTAGGCGACAACGGCTTGGGGTGCGGGGAGCAGGGCGGTGAGGTAGCACATGGTGTCCGGTGCGGGGCGGATGCTGACGTGCCGTTCGGTCGCGGCGTGGGCGGCGCGCTCGGTGACGGTGCGGGGGTCGCGGCGGTAGGCGGCCGCCCTCGCGGCGGTGGTGATGGTGCGGTCGCCGGCGCCGTCGAAAGTCCCGGCGTCGGGCGCGAGTTCTTCGTCCACGGCGGTCCGGTCCGCGGCGGTGAGGCCTGCGGTCTCCCGGACCAGGAGCGTGACGCGCCATTCGTTCAGCTGCCCGGTTTCCAGGGCGGCGAAGGTGCGCGGCATCTCGGTCACCAGTGCCCGCGCGAGGCCCAGGAGGCGGGAGCCTTTGGCGGGGATTCCCGCCGGGCCAGTGCGATCTCGGCACCGACCCCGGCACCGAGCTTGTCCCCGGGTACCCCGGCGGCGGCCTGCTCCCGCCGTCGTACCAGGTCCAAGGCGACGGCCGGCCGGGCCTGCCGGGCCGACAGCGCAGACTTTTCATCCTCGAGAGCGCGGATCTCATCGACAATCGCCGCGGCGCTGGCCGGAGCCGGGATCCCGGCCAGGATCCGCGCGAGGTCAGCGACCCTCATTCCTGCCGTCGAAGCCACGTCGGGCCTTTGCTTGCCGTCCATGAACCCAGTCAACCAGGCACCTGTGACAATTAACGTGGCCCCGGAAGCCGCCTTCCGTAAGCCTTATGAATCCGCCCCGATCCCAAGGAACCCATGCCGATCAACAAACAATCGCTGAAGCAGGACGGCTTCACCGGTTTCCGGCCGATTGCGGAGCTGGAGATCAACCGCATCCCGCAAAAGCCCGGCATCTTCGCGGTGTTGCGCCCGGAGGGCGGCCCGCAGGGCGGCGAACAGGGCGGCGGGCACGGCGCCGCACCCCGCAGCGCGAAGCCGCAGTTCCTCGCCAAAAGCACGGCGGGCATCTTCAAGAAGAAGGATCCCACCCTGAAACCGGATGCGCTCGGGACCGAATGGGTCGACGGTGCCGACGTCCTCTATGTGGGCAAGGCGGGCCCGGGCAGCAAGGGAAACCGCGGGCTGCGCCGGCAGATCCAGGAGTTTGTCGACTTTGGCCGGGGTAAGCCGCCGGGCCACTGGGACGGCCGGCTGATCTGGCAGCTCGCCGACGCCAGAACGCTGAACATCGCGTGGAAGGAACTGCCCGTGGAGCAACTCGCCCCCGCCGAAGCCGGCTACCACGCCGCGTTTGCCGAGGAATACGGCAGGCTGCCGTTCGCCAATCTGGTCCAGGCCCGGGTGAAGGGCTCCTAGCCGGCGCGGCCGGTCAGAAGGACCGGTGCGTAAACCGCCCTGCCAGCAGCGTGGCCGCCACCGGCATGGCCGCAAACTCGGCGTCCGACACGGCCAGCGGGTCGGCGTCGAGCACGGCGACGTCGGCCGGATCGCCAACGCGGATCCCGCCCCGGCCGCGCGTGGACGCCGCGAGCGCCTCCCGACGGGTCAGGGCTTGTTCAGGATGCCACGGTTCCCGGCCGTCCCCGCGCGCCCGGGTGGTGGCGGCCGACATAGCCGTCCAGGGCTCCAGCGGTGCAACAGGAGCGTCCGAGCCGAGCGCCAGCGTCGCCCCGGCGTCGAGCAACGACCGCAGCGGAAATGCCCGCTCCGTCCGGCCGGCCCAGTTGGCATCGGCGGCGTCGCGGTCATCCAGTGCGTGGGCCGGCTGCACACTGGCGGTCAGGCCGAGCTCGCCGAAGCGCGCGAAGTCCTGCTCCCGGACAAACTGGGCATGCTCGATCCGTCCCCGGACCCCGGCGGACGCGAAGGCGTTCAGCGCCACCTCGTTCGCGCCGTCGCCGATTGCATGCACCGCCGGAAGGAACCCGGAGTCCCGGGCCGAGTTGAGCAGTTGCAGCAGTTCGTCCTCGCTGACCGTCAGCAGGCCCCGGCCGCCATGGGGATAGGGATCGACGCAGTACGCCGTGCGCGTGTTCAACGACCCGTCGATGAGGACCTTCAAAGGACCCACCCGCAGGAGGCCGCCGGTCTCCGCTACCGGCTGCCCGGTCCGCATCCCCTCGCCGACGGCGCGGTCAAGATCCTGGGGGTAGACGCCGGCGTCCACCCGGAAGGAGTCGAAGCCGGCCGCGGTCCGCCGCTGCCAGGTATCCCGGTTCCAGACCATCTCGAAATCGACTATGCCCACCACCCCTCGGGCGGCCGCGGCCCTGCCGGCGTCATGGACCATCCGGTCGACGGCGTCATCAGGCAGGCGCCCCAGCTCCCGGGTCAGATCGAAGGCCGCGTCCTCGCGGAGCAGGCCGTCCGCGCCGACCGCCACCCCGTGGCGCGCTGCCGCGGCGCTGTTGAGCCAGACGCAGTGCAGATCGTGGCTGATCAGGGCGGCCGGGACGCCCGCGGTGGCGCTGTCGAGCAGGTCGAGGCTTGGCGTGTCCGTCCAGACCGCGTCGCGGAAGCCAACGCCCACCACCGTGTGCCCGCCAGGCCCCACCGGGCGGCCGCGCTCAAGGTGGGACCGTACGACGGCGGCAGCCTCCCGGGCAGACGCGGCCCCGGACAGATCGATCCGGCCGGCGGTCAGGGCCCACTGTGTCATGTGCACGTGTTCGTCCCACAGCCCTGGAATGGCAAAGCGCCCGTCGAGGTCAATCACCTCGGGCGCCGGCCCGCCGGACTCCGCCACCAGCCGGGGCGTCGATCCGGACGGTGCGATTCCCGTGATGACCCCGTCCGCGATCGATACGTCGCAGGGGGCCGCTTCACCGGGCAACCGGGCGGCGGTGAGGACAAGCCGGGTACTGCCGGCGGGAGTGTCGGTCTTGGGCATAGGAACAGGCTAGGGCCGCGCCGCGGGGGCAGCAATTTGGGTCCCTCCAGTCACGCCCGGCCCTCCTTTCACCGCCCCGAGGGCCCCGCCGGGCACCAGGGACTTTCGTCCCTTTGCCCGCGTCCGACGGCGGGTCATTCTGGAAGTGGGGTGATTCCGGCATGGGTTTTGGGGGAGGAATCGCCTCGCAGGCAGTATCGGTCTCGCTAGGACCTGGGGTGAGGAAATGGCAGTTGCACTTTCCAGCTTGGGCAGGAAAGGCAGGAGGCCAGCCATCATGTTTTTTGACCGAACCGCCGCCGTTGGCGGACCCAGCGCCGGCCCGAGGCCGTGCCGGAGCCGGGAGGAAATATGAGCCCGCTGCGCCATCTGAACCACGCCAGCCGCGCCAGGGCATACCAGGCACATCCCTCCCACGGCGATCCGCGGATCAAGGTTGTCATCCGGATCGACGAGGCCGAGGAGTCCGCCCGGGTGGAGGTACGGGGCGTCGTCACCACCGCCAACATCCGGGCCCTCTACGTCGTCTGCCGCCGGGTCACAGCCAAACTCGCGGGCTACGAAATCGTCGTGGACCTCGCCCACGCCAGGGTAACCGCCGCAGCGTTCGAGGAACTGCGCGAGCATGCCCGGCAGGCGATTGTGTCCTCCGGGATCGACTCCTCGGTGACCCCGTGCCGCCTGCGGATCGTGGATCCGCCGGTCATTCTCCGAAACAAGGAGCCCGCATGAAAGCGCTCGTGTACGGCGGCCCGGGGCAAAAGTCCTGGACAGATGTCCCTGACCCCACCATCCAGAACCCCTCCGACGTGATCGTCAAAGTCGACACCACCACCATCTGCGGGACGGACCTGCATATCCTCAAGGGCGACGTCCCCGCCGTGGCCAAGGGACGGATCCTGGGGCACGAGGGGGTCGGAACCATTACCGACGTCGGGTCCTCCGTCACCGCGCTCAAGGCGGGCGACCGGGTGATCATTTCCTGCATAAAGTCCTGCGGACACTGTGCCAACTGCAGGACCGGGCTCTATTCGCACTGCATGGGCAGCGAGGGCCAGGCTGGGGTGGGCTGGGTGTTCGGCCACCTGATTGATGGCACGCAGGCGGAGTACGTGCGGGTCCCGTACGCCGAGAATTCCCTGCACCTGCTGCCGGAAGGGGTCAGCGACGAACAAGCGGTGATGCTCTCGGACATCCTGCCCACGGGCTTCGAAATCGGCGTGCAGTACGGCCGGGTCAAACCGGGGGACACCGTGGCCGTCATCGGCGCCGGCCCGGTCGGGCTGGCTGCCATGGCGACGGCCGGCCTCTACGGGGCCGCCACGATCATCGCCGTGGACCTCGATGCGAACCGGCTTGAACAGTCCCGCGGGTTCGGCGCCACCGACGTCGTACTCTCCAGCGACGCCGACTGGAAGGACCAGGTTCTGGCCCACACCGACGGTCAAGGCGTCGACGTCGCCATCGAGGCCGTCGGCGTGCCGGCAACCTTGGAAATGTGCCTGGCCGTTGTCCGGCCGGGCGGCAACGTCGCCAACGTGGGCGTCCACGGCAAACCGGTGGAACTGCACGTCGAGGACCTCTGGATCCAGAACATCAACCTCAGCATGGGGCTGGTCAACACCAATACGACCCCCATGCTGCTCAAACTGGTGGCGCAGAACAAGGTGCCGGCCGGGAAGTTCGCTACCCACCACTTCCGCTTCGACCAGTTCATGGACGCCTATGACACCTTCGCCCGCGCCGCGGAAACGAAGGCCCTGAAAGTGGTGATCACCGCATGAAAGCCCATGTCGTCTACGATTCGGCGTTCGGGAACACACGATCCGTGGCCGAGGCCGTTGCAGGCTCCCTCGGCGAGGTGCACGCCACCCCGGTGCCGGTCAGCGAGTTCGATCCCGGCAACCTGGCGGCCGGGGACCTGCTCGTCGTCGGCAGCCCGATCAACGGGTGGCGCCCGACGCCGAAGATCACCGAGCTGCTCTCGGCGCTCGGGGGCGGACAGCTCAAGGGCGTCAAGGCGGCGGCGTTCGACACCCGCGTCCGGATGTTCGTCCACGGCGACGCGGCCAAGAAGATGGCGCATGCGCTGCGCGACAGCGGGGCGGACCTCATTTCCGAGCCCATGCCGTTCTACGTCAAGGGCAGCGAGGGGCCGCTGCGGCCCGGCGAAATCGACAAGGCAGCCCGGTGGGGCAAGTCCCTGCTGGAGGCACTGGAACGGCCATGAAACCGGGCCGGATCGTCATGCTGGTGCTGGGCACCTTGGCCTCACTGCTGGGCCTGGCGCTCCTCACCGGAGCCGGTTTCACCGGCTGGGCCAATTACCAGCAGCGCGACGGGCGCTTTTTCACCACGCCCTCGGAACGCTACACGGTGGACTCCTACGCCATCACCTCGCCCCGGCTGGAGTTTATGGGCGACGCCGGACCGGCCGGTTTCGACCCGGCAGCAGCGGCGGGCAGTGTGATGCTCCGCGGTTCCACCGCCGATCCCGCGCAGCGCATCTTCATCGGAATCGCCCCGGAGGCTGACGTCGCCGCCTACCTCAGCGGAGTCAAGCACTCCGAAGTGGACGAGGTCCGGTTCTCGCCGTTCCGGGCCGAGTACCGGGAGGCGCCCGGCAGCAGGCAACCGGCCCGGCCGGCGGAGCAGAAGTTCTGGACCGCCTCCGCCACCGGTGCCGGAGCCCAGGAAATCACGTGGGACCTGCGCTCCGGGAACTGGGCTGTCGTGGTCATGAACGCCGACGCGAGCAGTCCGGTCTCGGTGGACCTTCGCGGCGGCGCCCGCTCAGACCTGTTGTGGCCGGTGTTCCTGGGACTCCTGGCCGGCGGGATTGTGCTGCTGGCCGTCGGCGTCCCGCTTATCGTGGCCGGCGCCGCGGGGCTGGGCCGCGCGAACCCGCCGCAACGACCGGATCAGCCGCCGCATGCAGGACCGCCCCCGGCCACCGGTTCCTACCCAGCGGCCGGAACGCCCCTCGCCGCCGGCCCCTACCCGCCCGGCGTCCCGCCCGGGGGATACGTCTACCCGGCCAGGCTCAGCGGATACCTCGATCCGCAACTGTCCCGCTGGCTCTGGCTGGTCAAGTGGTTCCTGGCGATCCCGCACTTCATCGTGCTGTTCTTCCTGTGGTTCGGGCTTGTGGTGACCACGATTGTTGCCGGGTTTGCGATTCTCTTCACCGGCCGCTATCCGCGCTCGCTGTTCAACTTCAACGTGGGCGTCATCCGGTGGAACTGGCGGGTCGCCTTCTACTGCTACGCCGCGATCGGCACGGACCAGTACCCGCCGTTCACCTTGGCCCGCACCGGCTACCCGGCGGATTTCGACGTTGATTACCCGGAGAAGCTCTCCCGCGGACTGGTGCTCGTGAAGTCTTGGCTGCTGGCCATCCCGCACCTGCTCATCGTCGGCATCCTGACCGGGACGACGGGCGCCTGGGGAGCCCGCGAGGGCTACTGGGCCGACGGCCGGTGGGTCCAGCAGAACTCCGGCATGTCGCTGGTCGGGCTGCTCGTACTCATTGCCGGCGTGATCCTGCTGTTCACCGGCCAGTACTGGCGCGGGCTGTTCGACCTCCTGATGGGCTTGAACCGCTGGATCTACCGGGTCACTGCCTACGTGGCCCTGATGCGCGACGAGTACCCGCCGTTCCATCTGGACATGGGACCGACTGACCCAGGAGACCAGCAGCCGGTTTACAGCGCCGGGGTCCCGCCCTATCCCGGCCAGCCTGCCCAGCCGGAGCCGCAGCAGCAGCCCGGCCGGCCCGGTGCGCCTGGTCAGCAGCCACCAAACCAGGGCTATTACGGGATCGGTGGTCCGCCGGCGTCGGTGCCTCCTTCGACGCTGCCTCCCGAGGTCCGGGAAGGGCGCGGCGGCCCCGAACTTCCGCCGCGCTAAACCCCGCCTTTAATTTCCGCAAAATCTCCTTCATGCGTTTGCATCCAAACTGCCGTGCGCGCCGGTAGTAGGGGTGTAAGCAAAAATCGCCCGCCCGGCGGGCCGTTGAAGGAGATGTAAATGCGTACCAGCCTTTTCACAGCAGGCGCCGTGGCCATCGCGGCAGCTCTCACCCTTGCCGGCCCCGCCCAGGCGGCCGAACCTAACGCCCAGCTGTCCGTCCTCCACGGCGTGCCGGAGCTGACCGTGGACGTCTGGGTCAACGGCGAACGGACCCTGGACGACTTTGCCCCGGGCACGCTGGCCGGTCCGCTGGCCCTGCCCGCCGGGGACTACGAGCTCGCCATTACCGCCGCGGATGCCGCCGACGCGTCAGCTCCGGTGATCGGGCCGGTCAAGGTCACCCTTGCCGCCAGCGGCAACTACACCGCCGTCGCCAACCTCGACGCGGCCGGCAAGCCCACCGCCAACTTCTTCACCAACGACGTCGCCCAGATCGGACCCGGCAAGGGCAAGCTCACGGTCCGGCATACGGCGGCAGCCCCCGCCGTGGACGTCCTGGCGGGCGGCTCGCCAGTGATCTCCGGCCTGGCCAACGCCAAGGAAAAGACACTGACCCTGGATCCGGCCACGGTGTCGGCCGCGGTAGCCGCCGCCGGCACCACGGCGCCGGTGATCGGCCCCGCGGACGTCGCGGTCGCGGAGGGCACCCACACCATCGTCTACGCGTGGGGAAGCCTTGCGGATAAGAATCTGAAGCTCGCCGTACAGAACATCGAGGGGCTGCACTCCGCCCCCGCCGGAGTGCCCGGCGGACGCTCCGGAGCCGCAGCAGGGTCTGAAACCGCCGGAGATCCTGCCGCCATGGTCGGCCTCGGCGCAGCCGGGCTCCTGCTGCTGGCCGGCGGCATCGTCCTGACCCGCAGGCAGCTGGCACCCCGCCGCATCCGCTAGCCCGCCTCCCACTCCGGCCGCCCGGGTCCCCGCCGGGCGGCCGGCCCGTGGGCCCCACTAGGAGGACGAACATGCCGACCCCACCGCACGGCTCCCGCCCGGGCCGCCGGCCCGGCACCAGGGCGCCTTACCCCCGGCGGGCTGCGGTCCGCCTGGCCGCCGCTGTAGCCGCTGCCGCGCTGCTGGCCTCCTCCTGCGCGGTGCCTCCGGATCCGACCCCGCCGGCACAGGCGGCTGCCCGGGGAAACGACTCCGGCTTGGACCAACCCGCCGGCGCTGTCCGGGAGGGCGGCGCCACCCCGGCCGCAGCGTCGGCGCCCGCCCGGAGCATCCCGCCGGTGCGGCCTGCGGCGCCCGCGCCCTCCCGGAGCACCCCGCCGGTGCGGCCCGCGGCCCCGCCGGCCGTCGCTCCCCGCGACCCCGGCCCGCGCTTGCTCACGGTGGCGGGCACCACCATCAGGATGCGGATCGTCGAGGTTGGAGTCAGCCCGGATGGCGCCATGCAGATCCCGGACCCTTTTGAGGAGGCAGGCTGGTACCGGTTTGGCCCGGCTCCCGGCGCCGCGGCAGGAGCCGCGGTGCTGGCCGCCCACGTCGACACCACCTCAGAGTCCGCCCCGTTCTCCCAGCTGAAGACGCTTCCTCCCGGCACCCTCGTGACTGTGGAACGGTACGGTGCTCCGCCCGTGCGGTTCCGGGTGGTGCGGGTGGAACTCATGGCCAAGGATGCCTTCGACGGCGCGGCCGTGTTCCGGCGCGGCGGACCGCACGAGCTGAAGCTGGTGACCTGCGGCGGCCGGTGGCTGGACGAGCAGCAGAACTACGGTGACAATGTGATTGTCACGGCGCTGCCGGCGTGACTCAGATGCCGGCCTCCAGCGTCCCCACCAGGAGCGGGAAGGAGCCTGGTTTGGCACCTTTCGAGGCTTCGCCGGCCTGGGACGCGGACCTGAACGAGTCCTTCGCCGCCGGGGACGAAACTGCCCTGGCGGAGGCGTACCGGCAGTTCTCGCCGCTGGTGCACACGCTGGCGCGGCGCTCGCTGCGCGACCCGGCCGCAGCCGACGACGTCACCCAGGAAGTGTTCATCCGCGTCTGGCGCTCCCGCTCCGCGTTCGACCCTGCGCGGGCACGGCTGCCCGCGTGGATCGTGGGTATTACCCGCAATGCCATCGCGGACGCCCATGCGGCCTCGGCGCACGAAACCCGGCGCGTGCTCGCCGCCGTCGAAAGCGCTCCGGACCCGGAACCCGCCACCGGGCAAACAGCC
Source organism: Arthrobacter sp. Soil763 (assembly GCF_001428365.1). Taxonomy (GTDB): domain Bacteria; phylum Actinomycetota; class Actinomycetes; order Actinomycetales; family Micrococcaceae; genus Arthrobacter. The sequence goes on from NZ_LMSH01000001.1 coordinate 728,310, forward strand.
GCCGAAGCCCTGGCCGACCGCATCCTGCTGGACGGGGAATTGGAGAAGCTGGGGGAGCCGCAGGGATCCATCCTGAAGCTTGCGTTTTACGACGACCTGACCCATTCGCAAATCTCCCAGAAGCTCAACCTGCCGCTTGGTACGGTCAAGAGCCACATCCGCCGCAGCTTGTCCCAACTCAAAAGCCGATTGGAGGTAGACCGTGCAACATCTTGATCCTGAATCCCTGAGCCTGCTGGCCCTCGGCGAGGAGCTCGGAGACGATGCCGCGGCCCACCTCCGTGCCTGCCCCGATTGTGCGGAGGACTACGCAGGGCTTCGCCGCGCCGTCGTCGCGGCGAAGCCGGGAATGGATGCCGGGCTGGAGGCCGCCGCGCTCGAACCGCCGGGTCCGCGGGTGTGGGCCGGAATCCACAGCGCACTGGGTCTCTCCGACGACGTCGCCGCTGATCCGCTGGGACCGTCGCGGACCCAAGCCCCGCCAGCGGCCGGCCCGACGACGGCGGCGCCCCCGCCGCCGGTGCCCTTACCGGCCCCGGAGGAACGCGACGGCAGGAACCGGCCGCGCGGCGGCGCCGGCTGGATGCGCCGTCCGGGCGTGTGGCTGGCTGCCGCGGCGGCCGCCGCGCTGCTCACCGCCGGCATCGTCTGGTCCGCCCAGCAAAGCCGGCCCGCGGTGACTCCGCTGGCCCAGGCCGAGCTGGCCCCCGTGGACCGGCATTCCGCCACCGGGGTGGCCCGCGTCCTCGAGACCGGGGACGGGCAGCGGACGTTGGAGGTCCGGGTCGACAAGAACGAGGCCCGCGGTTACCAGGAGGTGTGGCTGATCGCGCCGGACCTCTCGCGGCTGGTGAGCCTGGGCGTCATGACCTCCGATGCCGGGTCCTTCGCGGTGCCCGCCGGCCTGGATCTCGCCAAGTACCCGATCGTCGACGTGTCGGATGAGCCGATGGACGGCAATCCGGCGCACTCCAGCGTGAGCATTGTCCGCGGGACCCTCGCGTCCTGAGCCGCCCGGTCCTGAGCTGTCCGCGGGCTTGCCACCTGCGCCCGGCGGGAACATAGTGGAGGCATTCACCACTCCGCGGCGGGAGGCAGGAACACATGTTGACAAACCAGACGCCGGACGGCGGCCTGCTGCAGGGCAAGACGGCGCTGGTCTACGGTGCCGGCGGTGCGATCGGGGGAGCGGTGTCGCGGGCATTCGCGGCAGAGGGTGCCACCGTCTACCTCGCCGGCCGCACCGAGGCCCGGCTCGAAAAAGTCGCCCGCGACATCCGCGAGGACGGCGGCACGGCGGAGACCGCCGTCGTCGATGCGCTGGACGAAAAACAGGTGGACGCCTTCGTGGCGGCTGCCGCGAAGAAGGCCAAACGCATCGACATCTCGTTCAACGTCATCTCCTTTGGCGACATCCAGCAGCCCCTGATGGAGATCGACGTCGACGACTTCACCCAGCCGATCACCCTGGCCGCCCGTACCCACTTCCTGACCACCCGCGCCGCCGCAGGCTACATGGTGAAGCAGAAGTCCGGCGTGGTGCTCATGTTCGGCGGCTCCGGCCCCCAGACCATGACCGGCCTCGGCGGCTTCAAGGTGGCCCTGGACGCCATGGACGGGCAGCGCCGGCAGTGGGCGCTGGAGTTGGGCAAGCACGGCGTCCGCGTGGTGACCATGGTGACCGGCGGGATCATCGAAACCATTCCGTGGCAGGTGGAGGGCCGCGAGGAGATCGTGGTGGGCATTGCCAACGCGGCGCACCTGAACCGGACTGCGACCCTGGCGGACGTCGGCAATGTGGCGAGCTTCATCGCCTCGGACAGGGCGGGCGCCATCACCGATGCCACCATCAACATCTCCAGCGGCGCGATCGTCGACTACTGAGCGGCGCTACTGCACGGTCACCTTGATCCGCTGCACCACATTGTTGCCCATGCCCTGGTAATTCCACACCGGCTCCAACGGCTGCGTGGCGCCGCTCGCGTCGGTGGCGCGGCAGGACAGTTCGTGCTGCCCGGCGTCCGCGACCCACGGCAGGGACCAGGCGCACCAGGCGAACGGCGCCGCGGGGCGTTCCAGCTGCGCGGGCAGCCACGTGCCGTCGATCCCTACGTCAACCCGCTGGATCGGGCCGTTCCCGGACCAGGCCCGGCCGGTCAGCATCACCGGGCCCGCGGCCAGGATTCTTTCGCGGGTGAAGAAGTCCGGGATGCCCGGCGGAACCATCAGCGCCCGGACCTTGATCCACGTCACCGGCGTCCCGGCGTCGTCCGCGTCCTGCTGGTAGCGGTAGGCAACGGACTGCTGGAAACCGTCGAAGGGCTTCACCTGCACCCTGATCGAGGACAGCCACTTCACGCTGGCCATGCCGTACCAGCCCGGGACCACGAGCCGCAGCGGGTAGCCGTGCTGCGGTGGCAGCTCCGCCCCGTTCATTCGGTAGGCCAGCACGACGTCGGGCCGCAGCGCCTCGCTGACCGGCAGGCTCCGGGCGTACTGCTGGCGCACGCCGCCCTGGATGCCGGCGTCCGCGCCGGTGAACACCACCTCCGCAGCGTCCTCGTCGACGCCGGCCTGGGACAGCAGGTAGGCCAGCGGCACCCCGGTCCAGACGGCCGTGCCCACGGCCTCCAGCCGCCAAGGCTGGCTCAGCGGACGCGGCTTGAGCAGGGACCGGCCGTTGCCGGCGCACTCCAGCGTGACCGGGACGCTGATGCTCGGCGCGCGGCGCAACGCCCGGAGGTTGAGCTCCAGCGAGCGTTGCACCGCACCCCCGATCCGCAGGTGCCAGCTGCTTCCGTCGATGGCCGGGATGTCGAAGTGGTCCAGCAGGTAGTGCAGTCCGGGCGGGGTGACGTCGTTCCGGAGGGCCTCCAGCGGCATTGAATGGTTCCGTACCGCGAGCTGCAGCTCCTCGGCGGTCAGCGGCCCGTGGCTGGGTTCGCCGGGATGGGCCGCGAGGCGTTGCGCCTGCCGGCGCCGGGCCATGATGGGAGAGGTGTGTTTGGAGAGTTGCTTCGGCATGGCACTGCGATTCTGTCGACGGTCCGCCTGGTCTCAGGTTTACGCCGCCGCCCGGAAGCCGTCAATACCGGCCCGGGCGGCTCCCCGGTGCGCCCCGGCGGTGCCGGGTGCGCACCGGCGGTGCCGGGCCGGGGTGCCTAGGCCTCGCGCGAGGCCGGGGATTTCGTCTGTGCCGGGTCGCGCTCGGCGAGGGAGCCGATCGCGGCGTCGATCTTGTCCATGACCGCCGGCTCGAGTTTCACCCCGGCCGCCGCGGCGTTCTTTTCGACCTGCTCGGGGCGGGATGCGCCCATGATGGCGGAGGCCACGTTCTTGTTCTGCAGCACCCAGGCGATGCTCAGCTGCGCCATGGTCAGGCCCACCTCGTCAGCGATCGGCTTGAGCTGCTGGACGCCGGTGAGGACCTCGTCGGACATCCACCGCTCGATCATTCGGGCTCCGCCCTTGGCGTCCGTGGCGCGGCTGCCCTCCGGGGCCGGCTTGCCGGGGTGGTACTTGCCGCTCAGCACGCCCTGGGCCATCGGGGACCAGACGATCTGTGACAGGCCCAGTTCCGCCGAGGTCGGCACGACCTCGGCCTCGATGACCCGCCAGAGCATGGAGTACTGCGGCTGGTTGGAGATCAGCTGGAAGCCGAGCTGCTTGGCCAGGGCGTGCCCGTCACGGATCTGGCTGGCGGTCCATTCGCTGACGCCGATGTAGAGGGCCTTGCCCTGCCGTACGATGTCCGCGAAGGCCTGCATGGTCTCTTCCAGCGGCGTCTCGTAGTCGTACCGGTGCGCCTGGTAGAGGTCGACGTAGTCGGTCTGCAGCCGCGAGAGGGATCCGTTGATGGATTCCATGATGTGCTTGCGGGACAGCCCGAGGTCGTTGTGTCCCTTGGGCCCGGTGGGGCCGAAGACTTTGGTGAAGATTTCCAACGACTCGCGCCGCTCGTCCTTGAGCGCCTCACCGAGGACGGTTTCCGCGGCCGTGTTGGCGTAAACGTCGGCCGTATCGAAGCTGCTGATGCCGGCGTCGAGGGCGGCCCGCACGCACTGGGTGGCGACGTCGTTCTCCACCTGCGATCCGTGGGTGAGCCAGTTGCCGAAGGTGATTTCCGAGATTTTGAAACCGCTGTGACCGAGGTATCTGAATTCCATGGCTTCCAACGTAGCCCAGATGCCCCGCGGCGGTAAGGCCTCAGCTGGCCTTGCGCTCCGTGTCCTGCGCGGGCCGCGTGTCGCGCGCCTTGAGGGCGGCTTCGGCCCTGGCGCGCTCCCTGGCGCGGGCATCGGCGCGTTCGACGGCGGCGGTCCAGTCGGCGGACAGCTGCGGTTCCCGGCGGGCGGGCCGTCCGGTCTTCAGCGGCCAGCCGGGCTTGGCGTTTGCCGCAGTCTCGGGCGTTGCGCCGGACGCCTGGGCGCTCCCCGGTGCCCGCCGCGGGCCCTTCGAGGCCCCTGCAGCCCCGCGGAACAGTGCAGTGAGGACCACCGCGAGCAGCCGCCCAGCGCCCGCGATCAGCAGGGTGATGACAAAGGCCAAGAACACGCCGAGGAACATGAGCAGGCCGACGCCAAGGGTGCCGAAGAAGGTCAGGTTTAGCCCGATCGTCGTCGGATCTTCCACTTCGCCTCTCCAATCCAGCCTGCACTGAGGTCTGCGCGGCAGTCTGCCCACCGGGCTCCAGCCCTCTTAACCATACGGACAAATTCGGCCGGACACGCGGGGAAACCGTCCGCCGCGGCAGGATGTGTCCAAGCTGATACCGGCGACCTCCCGGGGCCGGCGCCTTCCCCGGAAGCCGGGCTTCCCGGGGGCCGTCTATAGTCGAAGGCAGCCCACGCCGGACCGCCGGCCCTGCCGGAAGGACCCCCGTGACCGAAGCCCAGGCCAGCACGCCCCCGCCTCCCGGCATCGCGCCCGAGGCGCGCTGCCCCTGCCTCTCCGGGGAGCAGTACGGGCAGTGCTGCGCCCGGTTCCACCGGGGGGACGCGGAGGCCCCCACCGCCGAACAGCTGATGCGTTCGCGCTACAGCGCGTTCGTGGTCCGGGACGCCGCTTACCTGCTGAGGACGTGGCATCCGAGCACCCGCCCGGCGGCCCTGGACCTTGACCCGGCGATGCAGTGGCGGCGGCTGGATATTGTCTCCACCCGGCGCGGCGGACCGCTGGACACCGAAGGAACCGTCGAGTTCAAGGCCTGGTTCCGGCACGGCGGCGAGGCCGGGGTGCACCACGAAACCAGCCGCTTCGTGCGCCAGGACAGGCGCTGGTATTACCTGGACGAACTCAGCCCGGCCTAGCGCTCCTCGACGGTGTCTACCGGGGTGAAACCGGCCCGATCCACCCGGCGGTGGAAGCGCATGCCGGCCAGGCCGCCGAGCATGGCGCCGATCAGGGCCACAATCGCCACCACGACGGCGGCGATGATGCTCGTGGCCGTGAGGTCGCCCTCATTGACCGGGATGCGGGGGAAGCTGTTGAGGTTGGCCAGCACGTTGTACTGGCTGCCCGCGGTGAGTGCCAGGACGGCGACGACGATCGACGCAATCAGTGCCCAGATCCACACCATCAGGCCCTGCCGTGCGCCGTTGAAACGGGCCATCCGGCCGGCAACGTAGCCGCCGCAGTAGTAGGAGACGAAGAGGATCACGAGCAGTGCGATGATGCCTGCGATGCCCACGCTCTGGTTCTGGGAGGCCTGGTTGACTGCCTCGCCGACGTTGGTGTTGGTGGCGAGGCCGACGGCGGTGCCCGCTGCGGCGACCAGGGCCGTCAACAGGACGGCCATGCCGGTTGCCGCCAGCCAGCCAAAGAACGCCGAACCGATCTTGATGCCGCCGAACTGTTCCTTCTCCCGGGCCACGACCGTCTCGCGGGTGGGAACCTCGTCCACGACCGTGTCATCGACATAGGCCTCGTCGCGGGTGGCGTGGATCGGCCGGTCGTCGCGGCCGGCTGTGCCCGCGGCCCCGGCCGCGGTCGCCGCGGGGAAGGCCCGGGTGTCGTTGGCGCGTTCGGCCCGGCGTTCCGCGCGGTCCTCTGCGTGTTCGGCGCGGCGCTCCGCCCGGTCCTCGGCGCGGGACTCGGTGCGCATCGCGGCGCGGTCCTCTGCGTGCGCCTCGGCGCGGCGGTCAGCCGCTTGGTCGGCCAGGATGGGCCGCTCCGCGCTTGCGCCGTCCTGCCGGGCGTCGTGGATCCGGCCGTCCCGGCCGGGGGCTCCGTCCACGGCGTCGGGGCGGCGGGGAGTCCTGTCTTCGGGGCCTGCTGTGCTGCTCATGATGGCTGCTCGCTTTCATTGATCCACCCGGGTCCGTGGTTTGGGCCGGGCACTGCAATGCTTCGACCGTCATCAGGTCTTGCCTCCACCTAAGCACGGCAAACGGCCAATAGCAAGGGTGCTTACTATTGGCGCGTTCGTCAGGTCATCGGGTAAAGCCGCAGGTCAGCGGTAGTTGCGGTGCAAATCCTCCTTCGCCGAGGCCCGCGGGCTGGCGTCTGCGATCCACGGCCCGGTCCCCTCCGACTGGTCCAGCACTCCCGCCTCTAGCCACTCGAAGCCGCCGGCGAGCACCCGGCGCGCCAGGGCCCGGTCGCCGTCGTCGGTGTTCCGCCACAGCTGGTCGAAATACTCCTCGACCCGGACGCGGGCCTGATCGCAGTAGGCTTCGGCGAGCTCGTAGGCCGAGGCGCCGCGGTCCGGCGCGGTCCGCAGCAGCATCTCTGCCCGCGAACAGCACGCGGCCATCGCGAACAGCTCGGCCCCGATGTCCACGATCCGGCCCAGGAATGCCTGCTTATGTTCCAGTCCTGCCTGCCAGCGCCCCATCCCATAAAAAGTCTGGCGCGCCAACCGCCGCGAGGCCCGCTCCACAAAGCGCAAATGCCTGGCGAGCCGGCCGAAATCGCCATACGAGCGCGGATCCATCCCGGTGCCGGCCACCAGCTTCGGCAGCCACCGGGCGTAAAAGCCGGACGCGCCGACGGCCGCCCTGGCCTTTTCGGACAGGCTGGCGTCCGCCGACGCGAGCGCCCCCGCAGCCGACAGGTGCGCGTCCACCGCTTCCCGCGCAATCAGCAACCGCATAATCTCCGAGGACCCCTCAAAAATCCGGTTGATCCGCATATCCCGCAGTTGCTGTTCGGCCGGAACAGCGCGCTCGCCGCGGGCTGCCAGGGAATCGGCCGTTTCAAAGCCCCGGCCACCGCGGATCTGCACCAGTTCGTCGGCGATCCGGCAGCTGATCTCGGTGGACCAGAGCTTGGCAAGCGCGGCCTCGATCCGGACATCCTTCTGCCCGGCGTCGGCCAGTTCGGCGCAGAGCTCAAACACGGCATCCAGCGCGAAGGCACTCGCGGCGATGAAGGCGATCTTCTTGCCCACCGCTTCGTGCTCGCCCACCGGCCGGCCCCACTGGGTGCGCGCGGTGGACCATTCCCTGGCGATCTTCAGGCTCCACCGCCCCGACGCCACGCACAGCGCAGGAATGGACAGCCGGCCGGTGTTGAGCGTGGTGAGCGCGATCTTCAGCCCCTGGCCCTCGCGGCCCAGCCGGTTGGCGGCGGGCACCCGGACCTGGTGGAAGCGGGTGACCCCGTTCTCAATGCCGCGCAGGCCCATGAACGCGTTGCGGTTCTCCACCGTGATGCCGGGGGAGTCCATCTCGACCACGAACGCGCTGATGCCGCCCTTGTGCGCGGTACCGTCCGCGTCGGTGTGCGCCGGCACGAGCGCCATCACCACGACAAGTTCAGCGATGACACCATTGGTGGTCCACAGCTTTACGCCGTCGAGTACGTAGGAGCTGCCGTCTTCGGAGGGCACCGCCGTGCTGCCCATCCGCGCCGGGTCGCTGCCGACGTCGGGCTCGGTGAGCAGGAAGGCAGTGATCGCGCCGGCGGCACAGCGCGGCAGGTATTCGCGCTTCTGTTCCGGCGTGCCGAACACCTTGACGGGCTCCGGAACGCCGATCGACTGGTGCGCGGACAGGAGGGCACCGAGGCTCGGGTGGACCGACCCGAGCAGGGCCAGTGCCCGGCCGTAATACACCAGCGACAGGCCCAGGCCGCCGTACTCGCGGGGAATCTTCATGCCGAAGGCGCCCAGGGCTGCCAGGCCGGAGAGGTATTCGTCCGGGATCCGCGCGTCGCGTTCGATGGTGCGGCCGGACATGGTGCGGCAGTACGCGGTCAGCCGCTCCATGAACGCCTCGCCGCGTTCGACGTCGTCCGCCGGCGCCTGCGGCCAGGGGTGCACGAGGCTGAGGTCGAAACTGCCCAGATACAGGCCCTTCGCGAAGCTGGGCCGGTCCCAGGAGGTCTCCCGGGCGGCTTCGGCGACGGCGCGGGCCTCCGCTGCGCTCGCCTCGGGTCCGATGTTTTCAGGGGCCACCGGTACGTCGGCGGCGGGGCTGTCGGTGGATGGATCGTCGGTGGCCGGGTTGTCGACGGCGGAACTCACGGGGCATCTCCTGTCACCGGGTTCTCCGGCTAGAGCCCTGGATCCGCCGCGGGTGGAGGACCCTTCAGCTGTCCCGCAACGCTACCCGCGGGTAGGTCCCGGTACTAGGGGAGGATTGCCCTATTGGCTCCCCGGGGAAATCGCCCGGCAGTTCCACCGCGGCGGCATGGTGCGCCAGCACATCCCAGGCGGTGTTGATGCCGCGGACCAGCCCGAGCAGCACGCTGGCGGTGACGAACCAGGACAACCGGCCGAGACCCACGAGGACCAGGGCGGCAAAGGCTGCCACCGCAATGAAGAGGGCGAGCAGGAAAGCGAAAAGCAGTGTCCCGAAGAACACCAGGGTTCCGGTTTCCACTGCGCTGAGATCGAACTGCATTCTTCCTCCTGCACCGTCGCTTCGGCTGAACCAGTAGGCCGAGCGTAGGGCGGCGGAGGGGACCCCAGCCAGTGTCGCCGGGGCGCGCCCCGGCTGTTGATACGGGATCGAAATGCTACCCGGACGTAGGTCACGGCGAGGTCGCGGCAAGCCCGGGGAGGGCTGAGTTAACCTTGTAGATGGCAGTTTTTCCGTGATCCGCTGCCCATCCCACCCCCGGCAGCGATTGGAGAAGTGCGTGTCCCGTTCCGCTGTGTCCTCCGCCGACGCCATCAGCGCCCGGCTGCGGGACCTCGAACTCCTCACCAAAGGACCGGCGTGGGCGCTGACCCGCTCGGCGCCCTGGGTGATCGCCGTCCTGCAGGCGTCCTTCACCCGGACCCGGCCGCAGCTGCCGCTCGAGCAGTTCCATGCCGACGTCGACGCGTTCCTGCAACAGCTGCGCCGTGATGATCCCGGGTTGGGCGGCTCAGCCAACGGCAAGGGGTTCGGGGACGAGTGGACGCGCAAGAACTTCCTGACCCGGCGCAACCAGTCCGGCCAGATCGTGTATGAAGTCACCGAGCCGGCGGCCCGCGTCCTGGCCTTCCTCGACAGCCTCTCCAGCGAACGCTCCACCCTGAACGGCTCCCGGCTCGGCACCCTGCTGGGCGACGTCGAAAAGCTCGCCAACGAGACCAACCCGGACCAGAGCGCCCGGCTGGAGTCCCTCGAGGAGGAGATCGGCGAACGCCGCCAGCTGATCGAGGACATCAGCTCCGGGGAGTTCGACGGTCTGCTCGATGACGAGGAGGCCGTCGAGGCGGCCGGCAATATCCTGGACCTCGCCGCGAGCCTGCCCGCGGACTACAAGAAGATGCGTGACCGGATCGAGGAGCTCGTCGGCGGGCTCCGGAACCAGATCATCGAGGAGTCCCTCAGCAAGGGCGCCACCATGGCGCAGGTGCTGGAGGCGGACAAGCGGCTCCGGCAGAGCCCTGAGGGCAGGACCTTCCGGTCCTTTACCGCGTTCCTGGAAGACCCGCAGCAGCAGCTGCGCTTCCGCTCGGCGATCGGCGAGGTGCTCAGCCGCCAGTTCGCGGACGAACTGAGCCAGGACGAACGCGAGACCCTGAAGAACCTCGTGGCGGAGCTCCGCAGCCAGCACAGCCAGATCCAGCGGATCTACGGCAAGCTCAGCGAAAGCCTCAATACGTACGTCCAGAGCGACGACTACCGCCAGTCGGTCCGGCTCCGCAAGGTGCTGCGCGAGGCGGAGCAGGCGATCCGTTCGCTGCCGTACGAGCGCGAACGCCCCGGACTGGTGCGCGGACCGGTGCTGTTCAACGCCGGCTTCGAGTCGCTGGCCATGGTCAAGCTCTTTGACCCGGACGAATTCGCCGCCCCGCCGAAGCTGGCGGACCCGATCGCCTTCAGCGACTCCGACCGGGTGCGTTCGCCGCGCACCGGCAAGGCCAGCCCCGAAGCGGTCCGGGCCGCCATTGCCGGAGCCGCCACGCTGGCCGACGCCTGGGAGCAGCTGCCGGCGGAGGAACGCCACATCAATTCCATCCGGGCGCTGCTCTCCATGGCCCTGCACCAGGGCGCCGGCTTCGACCGTGAGGCCTGGGAGCCGCTGGACTTCGAACAGATCGACGGCTCCACGCGCACCGCCTACCTGCCCGTCGTCACGCTCAAGAAGGATTGAAGATGACCGACCTTTCCCCCGAAGAGCTCGTTGCCGAACCTGACGACGCAGGGCCCGGCCACGCCCCGCACGAGGCTCCGGCGAACCCGTTCGCCGTCACCCCGAGGGATACGTTCGTCGACGGCGCCGCCCTGTTCCCCGGGGACACCGGGGTCCTGCCGATGAAGGTTCGCCAGGCCTTGGTGAAGCTGCTCAAGGGTCCGTACATCGACGGCGGCCGGGACGAGAAGCTCTGGACCACGCTGCTGGACAACCAAGTGATCCTGCGCAGCCGGCTGTCCGAACTGTTCCTGACGCTGCAGCTCGATCACGAACGCAAGGTGGCCGTGCTGCGCCCGGTGGACCCCGAAGCCATCGGCGGCAGCACCCGCTCCAGCATCCTGCGCCAGCAAAGGGCCCTGAGCCGGGTCGAAACCATCGTGCTGCTGCGCCTGCGCCTGCTCCTGGACCGCCACGTCACCGCCCAGACCGACCCCACGATCACGCGCGAAGAGATCGCGGACCTCGTCGCCCACTACCAGCCCTCCGGCCAGCAGGATGCGCTCCGCGACTCCGACGTCGTCAACCGCGCCATCACCAAGCTCCTGGCCCGCCAGCTCCTGCTCACCAGCGGCCTGGACGAGGTCTACACGATCTCCAACGCCCTCCCCCTGGCCCTCCCCTTCGAGAACATCGGCGACATCCCCGCCCAAATCGAAGCCCTGGTAGCCGCCTCCACCGACCCCGCCGGCACCGAACCCCTCATCGACCTCGACACCGACCCGGCAGGCCCCGGCGACGACGACACAGAGGAACCGGACGACACGGACGACGACGCAGAGGATGACGCTCAAGGTGACCCGACCAGCGACGACACGGATGACGAAGAAACCATCGATACCGCAGTAATGGTGACAGGCAGCAGCGGCGACGCCGGGGACATGCGGCAGCATGCGTCTAAGCGAGGAACGAGCGAGCATGCAGAGCATGTCGCCGGTGGCGTCGCGGAAGGCGACCACGGCAGTCACGCGGAAGGCGACCACGGCAGCACCGCGGAAGGTGACCACGGAGACGCACCGGTAGGCGACCACACCGCAGAGGAGGCAGCCGAATGAGCATCGCAACAATGCTCCCGCTCGGTGAGGCAACGAACCCGGGCCAGATGCGGCTCGCCATGGTCCAGGTGGTCAACTGGGGGACGTTCCACGGTGCCCACACGATGCACGTGGACCGCAACGGCACGCTGCTGACCGGCAATTCCGGCGTCGGCAAGTCCACGCTGTTCGACGCGATGCTGCGGGTCTTCGATGCCCGGCCGCGTTCCAACGAGGCGGCCGCCCAGCGGGCCGGCGGGGCCGTCGAGGACAAGCGGACGACCTTCACCTACATGCGCGGCAAGGTGGGGGACAAGGCCGTTGGCGACGGCTCGGCCAGCGCCTTCCAGCGCCCGGGGGCCACCTGGTCCGCCGTCGCCCTGACCTTCGACAACGCCGCCGGCACGCGGGTGACCATCTCGGCGCTGTTCGACCTGCCGAAGAACGGCACCGAGTCCAGCGTCGGACGCTTCTACCTGATCGACAACAAACCGCTGGACCTGGCCGCGCTGGAGGGCATCGCCGACAAGCGCTTCACGAAGTCGGCCCTCGAAACGATCTTCCCCGACGCCCAGATCTTCGACGTCCACAAGGCGTTCGCCGAGCGGTTCCGCCGCCTGCTGGGCATCAACTCGGACCAGGCGTTGCCGCTGCTGCGCGTGATCCAGGCCGGTAAGGGGCTGGGCGGCAGCGTCAACACCTTCTTCCGCGACCAGGTCCTGGACGCCCCCGCCACGCTGGCCGCCGCGGACGACGTCGTCGAGGAGTTCAGCAACCTGATGTCCATCCGGCAGCGGCTGGAGGACGTCCGGCAGCAGCGGGACCAGCTCGCCCCGGTCCCGGCGCTGAACAAGGAGTATGCCCAGTCGCTGCTGGACGCGAACCGGCTCCGGGACCTGGCCGGGGAGGAGTTCGAGGCGTACAAGCAGCAGCTCGCCGTCGGCGTGCATGAGAAGACCCTGGAGCGCTTCAAGTCCCTGGCGCAGGCGAAAGCCAAGGAACTCAGCGCCGAACGCGGAGTCCGCGACGGCCTGGCCAAGGACCTGCGGCAGCTCGAGGCGGACTACAACAACCAGGGCGGCAACGCGATCTCAGCGATCGAACAGGCGCTGGAAAACGCCCGGGTGGGCCTCAAGCTCCGCCAGCAGGTCGAGGACACCGCGCGCAAGGCGCTGACCGACGCCGGCCTGGAGCTCGAATGGACCGCCGCCGGCTGGGAACAGGCGCACGAGCACGCCGCGGCCCGCTCCGCCGAACTCAAGGACGACTCGGAGGCGCTCAAGGAGCTGCGCTTCGAGGCCTTCGACGGCCACGCCGCCAGGAAGCGGGAGCTTGCCGCCGCCCAGCAGGAGCTCCTCTCGCTGCAGACCCGAAAATCCCTGCTGCCGCCCTCGAGCATCGAGAACCGCAGCGCCATCGCCGCCGCCACCGGGGTGCCGGAAGAGCGCATGCCGTTCGCCGGTGAGCTGATTGACCTCGCCGAGGGGCAGGAGCAGTGGCGCCCGGCCGCCGAGCGCGCCCTGCGCAGCCTCGCCACCACGCTGCTGGTCCCGGGCGAGCACTTCGCCGCCGTCACCCGCTACCTCAACGACCATTCCGTCCGCGGCGCCTTGCGCGCCGTCGACGTCTCAAAGCCGCTGGCCGGCGGAGCGCTGGCGGTGCAGGACGCGGCCGATGGCGAGCTGCTGGCCAAGCTGGACATCCTCACGTCCGGCCCGGCCACGGAAGCGGGGGAGTGGGTGCGGGAACGGATCGCACTGGACTTCGCCTACCCCTGCGTCGAGGACCCGGACGAACTCGCGGGCCTGGACAAGGGCCTGAGCCTGGGCGGCGTGGTCAAACGCAACCGGCACACCGTGGAGAAGGACGACCGGTTCACCTCCCGGCACGACTACGTGCTCGGCTTCGACAATGCCGCCAAGCTTGAACTCGTCGCGGCCCAGGTCGAGGACCTGCAGCAGGAACTCGCCAAGGCCGCAGAGCTGGCGCAAAGCCGCGAGGAGTCGCACCAGGGCATGGCCCGCCAGCTGGAGGCGCTGCGCCGCGTGGCCGACGACCACCGGACCTGGGAACAGGTGTCCGCGGCCGTCGCCGCCGACGAACTCGCCCGGATCGAGACCCGGCTGGCCGATGCGCTCGCCGCCCAGGCCGACCTCGAACCGCTGCGCGCCAACATCGAGGCAGCCCGGCAAAAGCACCAGTCCAGCACAGAAGCGGCGGCCGTCCTGCAGAGCGAGTACAAGGCCCTGGACTCCCAGCTCACGGCGGCGGACGCCCTGCTGGAGGCCGCCCGGCGGCGCGTTGCCCAGCAGCCGCCGGCGGAGGCCACCGTCACCGCGCTGGAACCGTACTTCACGGATCTTGGCGATGTGCTGGAAATGCACGAACTGGACAACCTCGCCAACCAGGTCCGGACCCGGTTGCTGGCTGAGCTGCACACGGCCGAATCCCGCGGCCAGGCCACCGCGGAGCGGCTTACCCGCATCTTTGAGGGCTTCGTCCGCGACTGGGGCTCGGCGATCTCCGCCGACCACGGCACATCCATCGGTGCCGCGGGCGAGTTCGAGGCCCGCTACCACGCGATCGTCAGCGATGGACTCCCGGCGCAGGAGGCCGAATTCCGGCAGTTCTTCAACCAGCGCACGCACGAGTCCTTCTCCACCCTGCTGCACCTGCTGGACGAGGAACGCCGCTCCATCACCAGCCGCATCCTCCCGCTCAACGGGATCCTGTCCGAGGTCAATTTCCACGAAGGCAGCTTCCTGGAACTGGACATCAAGCAGACCCTGCCGGCAACGGCCAAGCAGTTCAAGGACGCCATCCAGAACGCGCTGAAGGTCCGCCACGCCCGGCCGGGCAAGACTGCCGGTGCCGGTGCCGCCGGCGCGGACGACGACGCCGAACTCACCAGCCGCTACAAGTCGCTGGAAACGCTCGTGAAGCGGCTCGGCTCCCAGTCACCCGAGGACCGGCGCTGGCGCGCCGAGGTGCTGGACGTCCGCGGCCACCTCTTCATCCAGTGCAAGGAGCACCGGGAGGTCCAGGGGTCTAAAGCGGCCAAGAGCGGCGGCAGGAAGAAGACCGAGGTCTTCATGCATGCGGACACCGGCTCCATGTCCGGCGGCGAGCGGCAGCGCTTTACCGCCTTCATCATGGCCGCGGCGCTGAGCTACCAGCTGGGCATTGCCGAGCAGGGCTTCACCACGTACGGCACCGTGATGATGGATGAGGCCTTCGTGCTGGCCTCAGAGGAATTCGCCGGCGCCGGCATCAAAGCGCTGCACGAGTTCGGCTTCCAGCTGCTGCTGGCCGCACCGGAAAACGTCATCGACCTGTCCCGCCACCTCGGGTCCGTCACCGAGATCCTGCGGGACAAGCGCACCAACCGCTCCGGCGTGCTGACCGCGCCGGTGATCGTCCCGGAACCCGGCGCGGAAGGGGCCTGGCGCTCCGAAGCCAACCCGGTGGACATCGTCCTGCGCTGACGCCCGGCCCCTCCGACGGCTGTTAGTCGCCCCGGACCCGCGCCACGAACTGGACGGTCCGGGTGATCAGGGCGTCGACCTGGCGCGCGACGGTCACCTCGGGGTCCGGGTTGATGTCGTTGACCGGCGGCGCCACGCGCACATTGCGGCAGCAGAGGAAGTCGGCGCAGACCAGGGTGCCTACAGTGTTGCCGTTGCGGCCGGACTGGCCGGCGCGCTTGGCCACCCAGAGCAACACGTCGTCCTTGGAGTGGATGTCGCGGCACAGCTCGCACAGCACCGCGCGGTTCTTCTTGGCACCGCCCTCGGGTGCCCGGAGCAACAGCCCAGTGGGGCCGCCGGGACCGGGCAGGATCAGGTAGCCGCGCAGCGGCATCTTTGCGTCACGCCAGCCCAGGAAATCCAGGTTTTCCCAGTCCAGGGCGTCGAAGCCGGCGGGCAGGTTGAGTTTGGCGGCCTCGGAGCGGCTCGCGTTGATAAAGGATGAGCGGATCTGCTGGGCAGAGAGTTTTTGCATGGCGAAAGCCTTCGGAATCGTGCGGAGCCTCTGGCGGCCGACAGCGCGCCAGGGGTGAAGAGGGCAGGGATCTGCCAGCCACGGAACTCCGGTGGGTAGGGCTCCGGCCGAATCAGGCCGCGTTGGCGTCCGGGCGGAGGGAAAGGGCTGGCGTCGTCGCCGCCGCGCAGCAGGCCAGAACGGCCACCCCGCTGACCGTGGCAGCAGTCATCCCTACGATGCGCATGCTCACTCCCTTTGCTCGGTCTTTGTTCCGTGAAGAACGATTCCGGACCGACGCCGCTGCGCCCGGTCCGCCGCTCATCCTCGCAAACCCGGGCGAGACCTGTCCAGTTTCCGGGTGAGCCGGGCGCCTCGGCGCCGATTGAGATAATTAAGTTACAGAGATCTTGCGTAATTACTCCAAGGGTAGGCTAGCCTTACTTAGGTTTGCTTCACTCACCTAAGGAGATCCCGTGGCCCCCGCCGACCATCCCCCTGCCGCCGAGCCCGCCGGCCGGCCGTGCCGCCGCCTCCGGCGCAGCTCATTCCGCCGGACAACTTTGCGGGCCGCGGCGCTGCTGGTTGCGGTCGGTCTCGGTCTGGCCGCCTGCTCCACCGGACCGGCCGGCCCCGCGGCGTCCGGCCCGGCGGCTACCGGCACTGCGGGCGCGGCATTCCCGGTCACCATCAAGCATGTCTTCGGCGAGACCACCCTCAAGGCGCAGCCACAACGGGTGGCCACCATCTCGTGGGTCAACGACGACGTTGCCCTGGCCCTCGGCGTCGTCCCCGCCGGGGTGCCCAAGAACGAATGGGGCGGAAACGCCCAGGGGTCCACGCCCTGGAAGGACGCGGCGCTGAAGAACCTCGGCGCCGGCTTCGGCACGGCCAAGGCCCCCGCGCAGTATTCCGAGGCCGACGGCATCAACTTCACCGAAATCGCCAAACTGAACCCGGACGTCATCCTGGGCGCCTACTCCGGACTGACGGAGGAGGACTACAAGAAACTCAGCGAGATCGCGCCGGTCGTGGCCCAGCCGGAAATCGCCTACGGCACGTCCTGGCAAGACTCCACCGCCATCATTGGCAAGGCCCTCGGCAAGGAACCGGAAGCAGCCAGGCTCGTCGCCGACACCGAGCGGACCATCCGCGAGAAGGTGGCACAGTACCCCCAGCTGGCAGGGAAGACGTTCATCTACGGCAACCTGGAACCAGCCAAAAGCGACGGCATCAACGTCTACACCGCGAACGACAACCGGCCGCGTTTCCTCAGCTCGATCGGCATGAAGCTCGCGCCGGTGGTGGCGGACAACACGGCGGGCTCCAAGGAGTTCTTCATCCCGTGGTCGGCGGAGAAGGCCAACGAGCTGGGCGCCGACGTCTTCGTCACCTGGGTCCCGGACGCCAAAACCGCCGCGTCCATCACGAGCGACCCCCTGCTGGGCCAGATCCCGGCGGTCAAGAGCGGTGCCCTCGTGGCCGATTCCGACAACACCCTGACGCTCTCCATCTCGGCCTCGTCGCCGCTCAGCCTGCCCTGGGCGCTGGACACGTTCCTGCCCAAGCTGGCCGACGCCGCGGACAAGGCCGCTGCGGCCAGCTAGGGCCCCGGACATGTCCCCGCTGACGACGGTGCGGCCTCCGGCCCGCCCGCCGGCCGAGGCTGCAATACCGGCCGCGCCCGGCACGCAAAGCGCTCCCGGCGCGCAGGCCAGCAGCCGGGCGGCCTGGCTGCTGGCCGCCGCCGGTGTCCTGGCGCTGGCGGCAGCAGGCTCCCTCGCCGTCGGCGCCCGCGGCCTGGACCTTGGCACCGTCTGGCAGGCCCTGGTGGCCTTCGACCCGGCCGACGGAGACCACGCCGTGGTGCGGGCCCGCGTCCCCCGCACCGTCCTGGGCCTGCTTGCCGGTGCGGCCCTGGGGCTCGCCGGCGCGGCGATGCAGGGCGTGACCCGCAATCCGCTCGCCGACCCGGGGATCATCGGCGTCAACGCCGGCGCGGCGCTGGCCGTCGTGACCGGCATCCACGTCTTCGGGGTCTCCTCGCTCGACGGGTACATCTGGTTCGCGTTCGTTGGCGCCGGCGCGGCGGCCGGGCTCGTCTACCTCATCGCGGCGCTGGGCCGGGATGGCGCGACGCCGGTCAAGCTGGCCCTCGCCGGGGCAGCCCTGAGCGCCGGCCTGTCCTCACTCCTGAACGTCGTCCTGGTCTCCAGCCAGGAGACCCTGGACCGGTTCCGCTTCTGGCAGGTGGGCGGCCTCGCCGGCCGCGACTGGTCCGCGATCGGTGCCGGGCTGCCCTTCGTGCTCCTCGGCGCGGCCATCGTCCTCGCCGCCGGCCGGAACCTGAACGGGCTGGCCCTTGGCGACGACCTCGCGAGCGCCCTGGGCCAGCGGGTGGGGCTGACCCGGGCCGTGACGGCCCTCGGCGTCGTCCTGCTGTGCGGGGCGGCGACCGCGCTGGCCGGCCCCATCGGCTTCGTCGGGCTGGTGGTTCCGCACGCCGTCCGGTTCCTGACCGGCCCGGACTACCGCTGGATCCTGCCGTTGTCCCTGGTCCTGGCGCCGGCCCTGCTGCTGGCCGCGGACGTCGCCGGCCGGGTGGTCCTGCTGCCCGGGGAAGTCCCCGCCGGCATCATGACCGCCCTGCTCGGGGCCCCCGTGTTCGTCTGGCTGGTCTCCCGGAGCAGGGCGGCGGCCCTGTGAGGAGCCCGACGGCACGACGCCCCGCCTGGCAACACCCCGCCGAGGTGGCACTTGCCCTGGC
This sequence comes from Arthrobacter sp. Soil763, assembly GCF_001428365.1. Classification (GTDB taxonomy): domain Bacteria; phylum Actinomycetota; class Actinomycetes; order Actinomycetales; family Micrococcaceae; genus Arthrobacter. The sequence goes on from NZ_LMSH01000001.1 coordinate 746,664, forward strand.
CGCGGCAGCCGTATTCGCGGCCAGTATCCTGCTTGGCAGCTACACCGTGACCGTTCCCGATTTCGTCAGGATTGTGGTTGCCGACCTGACCGGCGGGGAGAAGATTCCCGGCGCCAGCTTCATCGTGATGGAGCACAAGCTGCCCCGCGCCGTCGTCGGTGCCCTCGTCGGCGCCGCCTTCGGGGCGTCCGGTGCCCTGTTCCAGACCATGCTGCGGAACCCGCTGGCCAGCCCGGACGTGATCGGCATCAGCTCCGGCGCCAGCGCCGCGGCCGTCACGGCGATTGTGCTCTTCGGGGCGTCCGGGCCGGCAGTATCGGCGGCCGCCCTCGCCGGGGCGCTGGGCGTCGCCGCGGTGATTTACGCGCTGGCCCGCCGGGGATCCTTCGGCGCTGCCGCCGGCCGGGGGGACGCGGCCGGCAACCGGCTGATCCTCGCCGGTGTGGGGATTGCGGCCGCCCTGCACGCCGTCGTCAGCTTCCTGATGACCCGGGCGGACATCCGCACCGCGTCCGACGCCCTCGTCTGGCTTAACGGCTCCCTGAATGCCGCCAGCTGGGAGCGGGCCGCGGTCCTTGGCCTGGCCGTGGCCCTGCTGGGCCCGGCCGCCGCCGCGCTCGCCGGCCGACTGCGCATCCTGGAACTCGGCGACGATACCGCCGCGGCGCTTGGCCTGGGCGTGGGCGCCACCCGGCTCGCCGTCGTCGTGACCGCCGTTGGCCTCTCCGCGGTGGCGACGGCGGCTGCCGGGCCCGTCGCCTTCGTGGCCTTCCTCGCCGGGCCCATTGCCCGCCGCTTCGTCCGCAGGCCCAGCCTCCCCGCGGCGGCCCTCACCGGGGTGCTGATCGTCCTCGCCGCCGACTTCCTCGCGGCCAACCTCGCCCCGCTGCTGCTGGACGGAACGGTGCTGCCCGTCGGCGTCGTCACCGGTGCCATGGGCGCGCCCTTCCTGTTGTGGCTCCTCGTCACCGCCAACCGAAAGGACCCCTGAGATGGCAACCCTGCGCGCCGAGGGCGTCACCCTCAAATACGATCAGCGGACGGTCATCGAGAACCTGTCCGCCGAGCTCCCCGCGGGCCGGGTGACCATGATCGTCGGAGCCAACGCCTGCGGCAAATCGACGCTGCTGCGGGCACTGGCCCGGCTGCTGAAGCCTGCCGGGGGCACCGTCACGCTCGACGGCCGGGACATCCACAGCCAGCCCGCCCGGGACGTAGCCCGCCGGCTGGGCCTGCTCCCGCAACATCCGACGGCGCCGGACGGCATCACCGTCCGGGACCTGGTGGGCCGCGGCCGCTTCCCGCACCAGGGCCTCTTCCGCGGCTGGCCGGCGGCGGAAACCCGCGACGACGCCGACGCCGTGCACCGCGCCCTGTCCGCCACCGGCACCCTGGGGCTGGCGGACCGGAACGTGGAGCAGCTCTCCGGCGGCCAGCGGCAGCGGGTCTGGATCGCGATGGCCCTCGCGCAGGAAACCGAGGTGCTGCTGCTCGATGAGCCAACCACCTTCCTGGACCTCGCGCACCAGGTTGAGGTGCTGGACCTGCTCACGGACCTGAACCGCCGGCGCGGGACGACAGTGGCGATCGTGCTGCATGACCTGAACCTCGCCGCCCGTTACGCGGACCACGTGATCGCGTTGAAGGACGGCCGGATCGTGGCTGAGGGCAGCCCGCACTCGGTCGTCACGGAGGCGCTGGTCCGGGACGCCTTCGGTCTCTCGGCCAAGGTGGTCCGGGACCCCGTCGCCGGGACCCCGCTGGTGGTGCCGCTGGGGCGTCACCACGCCGGCGCCCCGGCCGCGCCGCACTCAACCGCCCGCATCCCCGCCATCCCCAACCCCGCCGCCCCCAACCCCGACATCCCCGACCCCGATCTGGAGCCCATCCTGTGACCGCCACCCTTCCCCCGCCGCCAGCCCCGACAGCCACCGCCGCCGCCACCGAACCCATGACCCGGGCCTTCGAGGTCACGGTCACGGCCACCGAGCAGCTCAGCCCGGGCTACCGCCGGATCACCTTCGGCGGCTACGCGCTGCGGGACTTCGGGGTGCACGGGGACACCCTGGACCTGCGGATCAAGCTCATGATCCCCTCCCGGACCGCCGACGGCTCCTCCGTCCCGCTGCCCGCCTTCCGGACCGAGGACCCTGGCTGGTACAGCGCCTGGCTGGCCCTGGACCCCGCCGTCCGCGGCACCATGCGGACCTACACGGTGCGGCAGGCCCGCCTGGACGCCGTCTACCCGGAAATCGACGTCGACTTTGTCCTGCACCGCGACGCCGCCGGCAACGCCGGCCCCGCGGCCGACTGGGCGGAAAGCGCCGCACCGGGCGACCGCCTGGTCCTGATCGGGCCGAACAACCGGGCAGCGCACTGCGTGACGGCCGGACGCTACGCCGGCATTGAATGGCGGCCGGGACTGGCCCGGCGGGTGCTCCTCGCCGGCGATGAAACGGCGGTTCCGGCCATCGGGGCGATCCTCGCCAGCCTGCCAGCGGACCTGAGCGGACACGCCATCCTCGAGGTCCCGTCGGCCGCCGATGTCCAGGAGCTGCGCTCGCACGCCGACATCGCCGTGACTTGGCTGGCCCGCGATGCCGCCGCCGGCCCCGTACACCACGGGGACCTCCTGCAGGCGGCGGTCCGCGCCGCGGTCCCGCCGCCTGGCTGGGCGGAAGCCACCTCCCCGCGCCCTCCCGCCGGCCCGGAACCCGAGGACGTCAACGTGGACCGGGACATCCTGTGGGAGACCCCGGCCCTGCTCGAAGCCGGCGGGCACGCCGGCCGGAACCCGGGCCCTCCCGCCGGCGCCCTGCCGTTCTACGCCTGGATCGCCGGGGAGGCGGCCAGCGTCAAGGCCCTGCGGCGATATTTGGTGCGTGAGGTGGGGATCGACCGGAAACAGGTCGCGTTCATGGGCTACTGGCGGCAGGGCAGGGCCGAACTCTAGGCGGCACTGCCGGTCACCTGATGTGACCCGCCTGTTCACCCCGGCGTCGGATACTCCCGCTACCGTGGCGCCATGGCCGAGAAGCTCCAGACCCCGCGTCCCGGCGGCCGGCGCCTCTACGTCGCCCTGGGCGATTCCTTCACCGAGGGCGTGGGGGACCGCAGCAAACGGCTGCCCAACGGAGTCCGCGGCTGGGCGGACCGGGTGGCGGAGCAGCTGGCGAAAGCGGAACCGGGGTGGGAGTACGCGAACCTCGCGATCCGGAGCAAGCGGCTGCGCCACATCATCGCGGAGCAGCTGGAACCGGCGCTGGCGATGAACCCGACCCTGGTGACCCTCTACGCCGGCGGGAACGACATCCTGGACTTCGGTACGGACATCGAGGACCTGATGGATGACTACGAGCACCTCGTTGCGGCGCTGACCGCCAGCGGCGCCACGGTCGTGCTGTTCACCGGCTTCGACGTCAAGGTCTCCGTGCTGCTCGAGCCGCTCAAGCGGCGCAACACGCTGTACAACCGGCGGGTCCGGGAGCTGGCGGCCTGGTACGGGGCGGTGCTCGTGGACTACTGGTGTTTCGACGCGTTCCACGACCCGCGGATGTGGGACACCGACCGGCTGCACATGTCCAAGGCCGGCCACAAGTACCTCGCGGCGCAGGTCCTGGACCAGCTGGGCGTGCGGCACACCATCAGCCTGAAGGAATGGGAGCCGCCGGCCCGGCTCGGGCTGCGCGATTGGGAACGGCGGCAGCGGCGCTGGGTCCACGACTGGGTGCTGCCCCTGTTCGGCCGCAAGCTGCGCGGGGTCACGCTGGGGGACCGGCTCAGTCCGCGCTGGCCCGAGCCCGTGCGGGTCCCGGCCAAAGGCGGGCTGAAAAAACTCCTGCCCTAGCTGTCCAGCAGGTTCTCGTACCCGGGGGCGACCCGGCTGGCGTGGAATTCCTCGACGTCGAACTCCGCGACGCCGTTGACGTAGAACGGGTCCTGGGCCAGGGCAGCGTCCAGGTCCGTACGGTCCGCGTTGGAGAGCAGCAGCTCGCCGGTACGGGGAATTTTGCGCCCTGCCACCATGAACACCCCCCGGTCGAAGGCGTCCTGCAGCCAGGCGACATGGGCCGGCAGGTGGAAGTCGACAATTTCTTCAGGCACCTTGTAGGTCAGGGACACAACGTACATGGCGCCAGCCTACCGCCTGGTTCGGCGCATGAAAGGGCCGCCGGAACACTTCGAACTTGAATCGTCAAGCTTCGACCCTCCTAGAATGGAGCCATGACCGAACCGCGCTGGCTCAACGCCGACGAACGCCGGGCCTGGCTGGCCCAGCTGAGCATCAACACCCTGCTGCCCGCCGCTTTGGACACGCAGCTGCACGCCGCCGGGAAGCTGTCCCTGTTCGACTACAACGTCCTGGCCATGCTCTCGGAGGCGGAGGGACGGTACCTGCCGATGAGTGAACTCGCGGCCCGGACCAGCGCCTCCCTGTCGCGGCTCTCGCACGTGGTGACCAAGCTGCAGAACCGCGGGTGGGTGGAGCGGCAGCCGCACCCGGGGGACGCCCGGGTTACTACGGCCCACCTGACCGACGCCGGCATGGCCACCATTGAGGGCCTGGCCCCGGCCCACGTCGAGGGGGTCCGGACCCTGTTCCTGGATGCCCTCGACCCGGCCGATGTCGCCGACCTCGCCCGCATCGGGGAGAAAATCGTCTCGCGCCTCGACGCCAACCACTGGATCCTGCGCGAGAACAAGCTCCCGCCCGCCTGACCGGCCCCGCCCGGGGAGGTCCTTGGTTGCCCCCAGCAACGGATGGCAGACTGGGCGAATGGAATTCACTGCCCGCTACGTTGCCCTCGGAGACTCGTTCACGGAAGGCGTGGGCGATGCCGATCCGGGCCGCCCCAACGGCGTGCGGGGCTGGGCGGACCGGGTGGCGGAGCAGTTGGGCGCCGCGGACCCGGGGTTCGGCTACGCCAATCTCGCCATCCGGGGGCGCAAGCTCCGCCAGATCCTGGCCGAACAGGTGGACGCCGCCGTCGCGCTTAAACCCACCCTAGTGACCATCTACGCCGGAGCGAACGACATCCTCCGCCCCCGGATCGACATCGACGACCTACTGGTCGAATACGACGCTGCTATCCGCACCCTGACGGCCACCGGCGCCACGGTGGTGATGTTCACCGGCTTTGATGCGCGGGGTTCCAAAGTTTTCGGCACCATGCGCGGCCGGACCGCGATCTACAACGAACTCGTGCGCGGTATTGCCGGCGACCACGGCGCGCTCCTCGTGGACTACTGGCGCTTCAGCGAATACTACGACTGGGGGATGTGGGACACCGACCGGATGCACATGTCCGCCGCCGGCCACGCCAATATGGCCAAGCGGGTCCTCACCGTGCTCGAGCACGACCACTCGATCGACGTGCCGCCCATGACGCCGGTCCCGGAGCTCAGCCGGACCGACGCGCTGCGGGCGAACGCCCGCTGGGTGCGCGAATTCGCCGGCCCGTGGGTGATGCGCCGGGTCACCGGGAAGTCCTCCGGCGACGGCCTCTCGCCGCGGTACCCGTCGCTCACCCGCCTCTAACGCACGCCCTCCAGCCCCCAGCCAAGGAGCAGCATCAGGATGAACAGCACCCCGAGCACCTTCCCTGCCGGCTTCCTGTGGGGAGCTGCGACCGCGGCCTACCAGATCGAGGGCGCTGCCCACGAGGGAGGCCGCGGGGAGTCCATCTGGGACGTCTTCTGCCGCGTCCCCGGCGCGGTCGCGGACGGCCACAACGGTGACGTCGCCTGCGACCACTACCACCGCACGGCCGAGGATGTGCGCCTGATGCAGGAACTGAACCTCGCCGCCTACCGCTTCTCCATCTCATGGGCCCGCTGCATGCCCGACGGGGTGACCCCCAACCCCGAGGGCATCGCGTTTTACTCCCGGCTGGTCGACCAGCTGCTCGCGGCCGGCATCACGCCGTGGGTCACCCTGTACCACTGGGACCTGCCGCAGGCGCTGGAGGAGCGCGGCGGCTGGGCGGCGCGGGAAACCGCAGAACGCTTTGCCGACTACGCCGCCCTCATGCATGAGGCACTCGGCGACCGGGTGCGGTTCTGGACCACGCTCAACGAGCCCTGGGTCTCCGCCTTCCTGGGCTATGCCGCCGGCATCCATGCCCCGGGCCGGCGCGACCCGGCCGCGGCGCTCGCGTCCGTCCACCATTTGCTGCTGGGCCACGGGCTGGCCGTACGGGCGCTGCGCGGGCGCGATCCCGGGGCGGCACTTGGCATCACGCTGAACCTCACGGTGGCGGACCCGGCGGATCCCGGCCGGGACGAGGACCGCGATGCTGCGCGTCGAGTCGACGGCCAGGCGAACCGGCTCTTCCTGGACCCGCTGTTCCGCGGCGAGTACCCGGCCGACGTGCTCGCGGACGTCGCCCACCTGGGGATGGCCGGCGTCGTACGGCCCGGGGACCTGGCGGTCATCGCGCAGCCGTTGGACCTGCTGGGCGTCAACTACTACCACGGCGACGCCTTCACTGCCGGGCCTGCCGGAGCCTCTGCGGCGGGCGGGGCGGACGCGGCGGGCGCTGCATCACCTTATGTCGCGGCCGACGGCGTCCGGCAGGTCCCGCGCGGGCTGCCGGTCACCGGGATGGGTTGGGAGATCCAGCCCGAGGGCCTGCGCCGGCTCCTGAACCGGGTGCACCGCGATTACACCGGCCCGGCCGGGGTCCCGATCTACATCACGGAGAACGGCGCCGCCTTCGACGACGTCCCGGATAATGCCGGGTTTGTGGACGACCAGGCCCGGTTGGCCTTCTTCGCGGACCATCTCGAGGCGGTGCACCAGTCGCTGGCGGACGGCGTCGACGTCCGCGGGTATTTCGCCTGGTCCCTGCTGGACAACTTCGAGTGGGCGTTCGGCTACCACCAGCGTTTCGGCCTTGTCCGGGTGGACTACGACACGCAGCGCCGCACGCCCAAGGCCAGCGGACGCTGGTATGCCGGTGTCGCGGCGTCGAATGCCCTGCCCCCGGCTGGCCCCTAGCCGGCCAGTCCGGGACGCGGCTTCTAGGCCCGAAAGCCCGCGGTCGCCAGGAGCCCGCCGTCGTGCCGGACGGCAAGGACCTCCACCGCCCAGGCGCTGGCTGCCCGGTTGAGCATGGCCGGGCCGCCGGCCACGATCGCCGTCGCCAGCACATCCGCGGTCACGATGTCCGCCGCGGCCACCGACACCTGGCGGAACTCACTGGCGCCGCCGCCGAGGACCCAGATGTGGTCGCCGCGCTCGGCGGAGCCGGAGGTGGCGAGGGCGCCGGGCCCCGTGCTGCCGCCCAGGGGGTAGGCGGCGATCAGGGAGCCGCGGTCCAGCGGGTCGACGATTCCGGCCTGCCATGACGCCCGGCTGCCCGGGATCGGCGACCCGGAGACCAGGACGTCGCCGCCGGCGTTGAGGCACCAGTCGCGCAGCCCCAGGGACTGCAGCGCGATACAGGCCTGCTGGATGGCGAATCCCTTCACCAGGCCGGACAGGTCGGGGACACCGTCCGGGCGCTCCGGCGTGAAGGCGCCCTCGGTCAGGAGCCGCCAGCGGGCGGCCTCGGCGTAGCGGTCTTGGAATTCCCGGGACGTCCACCGCAGGGTCAGCTCGCCGCGGGCCAGCCGGCTTGCCTCCGACCCGGTCCGGTAGAGGCTGAAGCGGGCATCGAGCGCCACGAACACGCGTTCGACGGCGGCCGCCGCGTCGCCGAGGCCGGCATCGTCCGCGGCGGTCCGGGGTTCGCGTCCGGCGGGGACGGTGAGGCTGATGACCGTGCCCATGCAGCGGAAGACTTTGGCTTTGAGCGCCGGTTGGTCCAGCTCAGAGGTGGGCTGCATCGAGGGCTGCCTGGAGGGAGGTCAGGTAGGCGTCGCTCGTGACGGTGGCTCCGCCGATGGTCTGCACGTTGGCCGACTGCGCCTGGAGCACTTCGGCACGCAGCAGGGGTGCGGCGTAGTTGCTGATCTGCACCGATCTGCCGCCGTCGTCGGTGAGCTGAAGTGCCGTGACGTCCGAGATGGTGCCGCCGCTGACGGTGATCTGCACCTGGACGGGGCCGAACCGGGTCTGGACGACGTCACCAACAAAGGTTCCCCCGGCCTTCGCCGCCGACCCGGCGGCGCCGGCGGAGCCCGCAGACCCGGCGGAGCCCGCAGACCCGGCGGAGCCAGCCGACCCGGAGGATACGGACCCGCCGGCGATCCCGGTGGTTCCGGCCGTGGAGCCGGCGGCGCTGGCTGTACCCGCGACGTGCGCTCCGGATTGCCAGCCGGCCAGCAGGATGCCCGCCGAGGCCAGGGTTGCTGAAACTGCTGCGCGAATTCTCACCAGTCGAACCTTTCGTAGTGGAGTTGTTCTTCCCGCACCCCGGCCCGGCGCGCGTCATCGAGGACATTCCGCGCCCAGCCGGCGGGGCCGCACACGTAGACGTCGGCGTCGGCCAGCCGCGGCGCGTAGCTGGCCAGCCGGTAGCCGGCCCGGGCTTCGGCCTCCGGCTGCCAGGTGTCCACGCCGGGAGGGCGGCGGCCGGTCAGATGGAACAGAGCCGCGCCGCGGCGCTGGCAGAGATCGAGGATTTCGTCCGCCAGGTAGAGGCCGGAGCTGTCATGGCCCCGGAGGATCACGGTCGCGTCCCCGGGGGCAAACGGGGTGCGCTCCAGGAGGGCGCGGATAGGCGTGATGCCGATGCCGGCGCCGACCATCACCACGTGCCTGCGGCTGCGGGCCGCGGTGCTGAAGACGCCGTAGGGTCCCTCCACGGCTACCCGCGTGCCGGTCCTGAGCCGCGCCAGGCTGGCCGAGCCCCGGCCCAGGTTCCGGACGGTGATCCGCAGCCGCCCGCCGCCGTCGGCGTCCATCTGCACCGGCTCCGCCGAGAGACTGAACGGATGCGGATGCCACCACTGTCCGGGGGTGAGGAAGCGCCAGATGAAGAACCGTCCGCCGCTGCCGGCCAGTTCATCCACGTGCCGTCCCGTCATCTCGATGCTGACCGCACAGTGCCCGGCGGCCACCACCCGGCTGACCCTCAGCCCGTGCCGGAACGTGGCGACGAGCGGCTCCAAAACCCGGTAGTGCAGGAGCGCGGCACCGGTGGCGATGCAGGCGGCCAGCCAGTACCAGCGCTGCCAGGTGCCCGCTGCGAACAGCCCGCCGACACTGAACTGGTGCGGCAGGGACGTCAGCACCGCGGCGTAGGTCAGCAGGTGGACGCCGTACCAGAACTCGTAGGGGAAACGGCGGCGCACCGCCGCCAACGAGGTCACGACGACGGCGACAAACAGCGCCAGTGAAACGAAGGCCAGCCACATGTCGGGGACCAGCACCCACAGGGACACTGCCTCGCTGACCGGATTTAGCCCCTCGGCCAGGCCGTAACCGATTGCGAGCAGCACGCCATGGGCGAGCAGCAGGTACAGCGAGGGCTTCCCGAGCTTGCGGTGGAATTGGAGGGCCCGGTCGTGGCCCACGGTGGCGTCGATGACCGGGAGCCGCGCGGCCAGGAGCAGCATGAGCAGCACCAGGTCCATGCCGGCAAGCCCGGCGACGATCCCCGCTGCCGTGAAGGCGCCGGCAGCGGTGGCGAAACCCGATGCTCCGCCGTCGGCCAGCCACAACGCGACGGCGGCCGCCACCGATGCCCAGGCGACCACGGTAAGAAGGTCTGCCCGGAGCAGCCGGCGCCGGTGCTGCCCCGCATAGGGGTTTGCGGCGGCCGGCGCCTGCCGGGGCTGAGGCCGCAGGGCTGTCCGGGATGTCGTGTTCATGGCTCCAGAGTCCGCCCCCCGGCTTTCATCTAGCTGTGAATGCACTACGCCGCTGTTGTGATTTGGCGGCACGCTCCGTGACGGCGCTTATACCCCGGGAAGGGCCGGATTGGTCTTTAATTCGCCAAGCTCGTAGACTTGGTAGGCGCTAGGTGGCGCGGAGTGGGCGCAATTGCTCCGGTTGTCGGGAAATCCTGTGAAAACAGTCCGTCCCGGTGGCCGGTAGTTAGGGGCTCAAGTTGCGGACACTCCTGTATTCGCCCGGCATCCCGGCACTCGCAGTGGTCTCCTCTGGAAACCCCGCCCCGTGCCAGCACCCACAACATTTTCGCAATGAAGACTGCGGCCGGTCCTGGATCGGCTGCTGCGGAATGGCTCGTGGGAGCCGGATGCGGACGTCGCCTGCCGCACGGCGATGCGGGAACTCCGCTGCCGTTCCAATTTATTTACGAGGAGAGTCGTCATGGCAGCACACTGCCAGGTGACCGGAGCCGAGCCGGGCTTTGGACACAGCATTTCGCACTCGCACCGCCGCAACAAGCGCCGGTTCGACCCGAACATCCAGAAGAAGCGCTACTGGGTTCCGTCCCTGCGCCGTAATGTCACCCTGCAGGTCTCTGCACGTGGCATCAAGACCATCGACGTGCGCGGCATCGACGTTGTCGTCGCCGATATCCTGGCACGAGGAGTGAAGCTCTAGTGGCAAAGGACAAGGACGTACGTCCGATCATCAAGCTCAAGTCGACCGCGGGCACGGGTTACACCTACGTGACGCGCAAGAACCGTCGTAACGACCCGGACCGCATGGTCCTGCGGAAGTACGATCCCAAGATCCGCCAGCACGTCGAATTCCGAGAGGAGCGCTAAGCACATGGCTAAGAAGTCAATGATCGCGAAGAACGAACAGCGTAAAGTCATCGTCGAGCGCTACGCTGCAAAGCGCCTCGAACTGAAGAAGGCCCTGGTTGACCCCAACTCAACCGACGAAGCCCGCGAAGCTGCACGCCTCGGCCTGCAGAAGCTTCCCCGCAACGCTTCCCCGGTCCGCCTCCGCAACCGCGACATCATCGATGGCCGCCCCCGCGGTACGTTCCAGAAGTTCGGTATCTCCCGTGTTCGCTTCCGCGACATGGCTCACCGCGGTGAGCTCCCGGGCATCACGAAGTCTTCCTGGTAATTCAGCACCCCTGAAGCCAGCGGCTTGAAAGAGGGCCGGCAACCATCTGGTTGCCGGCCCTCTTTGCGTTTAACCGCGGGATCCGCTGGAGCTGCTGACGCGGGTAAGGGGCCCGCGAGGGCGCGCACCCCAGCGGGGCGCCGGGGCCGAGGGTACTTGCAGGTGCGGTGGGGGTGCCGCCGCGGTCGGGCGGGCCTACTGGAGGGGGCCCGCAGCCGGGGCCTGCGCCGTGACCGAGCCCACAACTATTCCCGACGGCGCCGGCGCGGCTCTGCGCAGCCGAATCGGGGGCGCCAAACCGCGGATTCTCGCGGTTTCCGCTGCCCAGGGGAGCGGTTGGGGGTGGATTTGCGTGGGGTCGTGGGGGTGTGTAAAGTTATTCGAGTCGCCGCCGCTGAAGCGGAAAGATAGCGACCGACCCCCTGATAAACAGCCTGAAAAATGGTGCGGATTAGTGCGCGCCGGTTTTTGGGTGGGGACCCTTTCGTTGCTTTGGATTCCGGCGGATCGCCGGTTTGCAAAGCGGTTCGGACTCGGGTAAGTTTGAAAAGTTGCTCC
>NZ_LMSH01000002.1:0-889140 GCF_001428365.1 Arthrobacter sp. Soil763
CGATGGTACTGCACCCGGGAGGGTGTGGGAGAGTAGGTCACCGCCGGAACATCATTCAGGTCGAGAGCCTCCAACCACCAGGTTGGAGGCTCTCCCACGTTAACCACCCAACCACCACCCAGACACCCCTGCCGGAGGGGCGAAAGCTACCGGTCCGGTCGATTATGGGCAGTTGAAGCCTCGGAACCCGTGATTTTCCCGAAAAAACAGCGAAAACACGCGGAATTTGCCTCCTCGACGGCGCCAAGCTGGTAAGTTTTCGGGGAGTGGTTTGCACGCATGCCGCGTGCAGGCTTCAGAGATGAGAACCGTCCAGGAGGACATAAATGGCTAAGAACCGTAGTGAACTTGTTGCAGAGGTAGCTGGCAAGGCCGGCACCAGCCAGGCAGCCGTCAACTCCGTGCTCGACGCACTGTTCGAGGTTTTCGAGACCTCTGTCGCCGCGGGCGAAAAGATCACCATCCCGGGTTGGCTCGCCGTTGAGCGCACCGACCGCGCGGCCCGCACCGGCCGCAACCCGCAGACCGGCGAGACCATCCAGATTGCAGCCGGCCACAGCGTCAAGCTGACCGCAGGCTCCAAGCTGAAGGCCGCCGTCGCCAAGAAGAAGTAGTCTTCTTCATCCGCTTGAAAGGAGCGGCAACCCAGCCGGGTTGCCGCTCCTTTGCGTTAAGCGGCAGGGCCCGGATTCGGCCCGCGGGCGGGGGTAGCGGACAATGGAGGTGTGCCTTCTGCAGCAAAATCCCGAACCCCAGCAGCGCCCTCCCACCGGGGAGCGCCCGGCTCGGGTGCCGGAGTGCCGGCCATCAGCAGCCCGTGGCTCGCAGTAGGCCTGGGAGCCGTCCTCGTCGGACTGGTCGCGGCGCTGCTCTTCTCCGGTGCAGCGGGCGCCCGCGCGGTCTCTGATCCCGGCGCCCTGGTCCGGTGGGGCCTGCCCGTCGCCAAGGCCCTGCACAATGTCTCTTTCGCCACGGTCGTCGGCGCGTTGATCTTCGCGGTCGGCATCCTGCCCCGGAGCCTGTCGGGCCGCAAGGGCAGGGACACGGACGAGCCGGAACACCCCGCCTTCACCCGGGTGCTGGCCGTCGCGGCCGCTGCCGGGGTCGGATGGACGCTGGCAGCCGTCGCCGTCCTGGTCCTGAGCTACTCGGACATCGCCGGGCAGGCGGTCGCGGGAGACCCGGAGTTCACCAGGTCCCTCGTCTACTTCATGACGGACATCGACACCGGCCGCGCCTGGCTGGCCGTCGTCATCATCGCGGCGGTCGTCACGACGGCACTGTTCGGCGTCCGCGCGCCCGGGGCGCTGGCGGCGACGCTGGTGCTGGCCCTGGCGGGTCTGGTGCCGGTGGCGCTGATCGGCCACTCGGCCAGCTCCAATGACCACGAGGGCGCCATCAACTCGCTCGGTCTGCACCTGGTGGGTGTGTCGGTCTGGGTCGGCGGCATCATCGTCCTGGCCCTGCTCTCCGGCGTCCTGGCCGGCGCCGGCGGACCCGGCGACCGGGGGCGGAGCGATGCCACCGGCCCCGCCTTGAGCCGCTTCTCCTCCCTGGCCGGGTTCGCGTTCGTACTCGTGTTTGCCTCCGGCGTCATCAACGCCAGCATCAGGATTTCCACCTGGGCCGACCTCGCCGGGTCCGCCTACGGCCAGCTGGTCCTGGCCAAGACCGCGGCGGTGCTGGTCCTGGGCGGGATCGGGCTGATGCACCGGCGCTGGATCATCCCGCAGCTCGACGGCAACGGCGGAAGCCTCTCTGCCCGCCGCGTACTGTGGCAGCTTGTCCTCGCAGAACTGCTCATCATGGGGGCGACATCGGGTATCGCGGTGGCGCTGGGCCGTTCGGCGCCGCCGCAACCAACTACCTTTGCCCCGGACGCGTCCCCGGCCTTCATCCTCTCCGGTTACGAGCTGCCCCCGGAGCCGACGCCGGAACGCTGGCTGACGGAGTGGCGCCTGGACTGGCTCTGGGTCGCCGTCGCGGTCTTTGGGCTCGTGTCCTACCTGCTGGGCCTGCGCAAGGTCCGCCAGCGCGGCGACTCCTGGTCCGCATTCCGGACCGTGAACTGGGTGATCGGCCTGCTGGTCCTGACCTACATCACGTCCGGTCCGCCGTCGGTCTACGGCCGCGTGCTGTTCTCCGCGCACATGATCGACCACATGGCGCTGACCATGGTGGCCCCCATCTTCCTCGTCCTCGGCGCCCCGGTGACGCTCGCGCTGCGGGCCCTCGCTCCGCGCCGAGACAGCTCCCGCGGGCCCCGGGAGTGGCTGCTGGTCTTCGTGCATTCGAAGTTCTCCCAACTCGTCACGCACCCCTTGTTCGCCGCCGCGAACTTCGCCGGGTCGATCATCCTGTTCTACTACTCGGACGCCTTCGGTTACGCCATGCGCGAGCACGTGGGCCACGAACTGATGAACCTGCACTTCGCCCTGACCGGCTACATCTTCGTGCTCACCATGATCGGCATCGACCCGCTGCCGCGCCGCGCGCCGTACCCGATGCGGCTGCTGCTCCTGCTGGCCACGATGGGCTTCCACGCATTCTTCGGCGTCGCCATCATGGGCGGCACAGGCCTGCTGGCGGCGGACTACTTCGGCAACCTGGGCCGGACCTGGGGCGGCTCGGCCCTCCTGGACCAGCAGAAGGGCGGCGCCGTGGCGTGGGGGATCGGCGAAGTGCCCACGCTGCTCGTGGCAATCGGCGTCGCGATCATGTGGTCCCGCTCCGACGCGCGCGAGTCCAAGCGAACCGACCGGGCGGCGGACAGGAATAACGACGCCGATCTCACCGCTTACAACGATATGTTTGCCCAGCTCGCCGAACGCGATGCGAAGCTGGCAGAACGCAATTCAAAGCTGGAAGGACGCTGATGAGCGAAACCGTACGCACCCACCACCGGGTCAGGGCCTCCGAACTCGTGGGCCGGGGCTGGCTGAACACCGGCGGCAAGTCCCTGGACCTCGAATCCCTGCGCGGCAAGATCGTGCTGCTCGACTTCTGGACCTTCTGCTGCATCAACTGCCTCCACGTCCTGGACGAGCTCCGCCCGCTGGAGCAGCAGTACTCGGACGTCCTCGTGACCGTCGGCGTGCACTCGCCCAAGTTCGAACACGAAGCCGACCCGGTGGCCCTCGCCGCCGCCGTCGAGCGCTACGAGATCCGCCACCCGGTCCTGGACGACCCCGAACTGGAGACCTGGAAGGCCTACACGGCCCGGGCCTGGCCCACGCTCGTGGTGATCGACCCCGAGGGCTACATCGTGGCGCACCTGTCCGGTGAGGGTCACGCGGACGGCCTGGCGGTGCTCATCCCGGAGCTGATCGCCGAGCACGAAGCCAAGGGCACGCTGCACCGCGGCGACGGCCCCTACGTGGCGCCGGAGCCGACGTCGGGCACCTTGCGGTTCCCCGGCAAGGCCCTGTTCCTGCCCGCCGGCCGCGGCGGATCCGTGGCGGACGGCGCCGACAGCGCCGGATCCTGGCTGGTCACTGACACCGGCCACCACCGGGTCGTGCAGTTGTCGACCGATTTCGAAACCGTGCTGGCCACCTACGGTTCGGGCGAGAAGGGCCACGCCGACGGCGCCGCCGCGGACGCGCGCTTCAACGAGCCGCAGGGCCTGGTGCTGCTCCCCGAGGACGCGGCCGCGAAGGCCGGCTACGACGTCGTCATCGCCGACTCGGTCAACCACCGGCTCCGCGGCCTGTCGCTCGCCGACGGAAGCGTCAGGACGCTCGCCGGCAACGGCGTACAGCGGCTGCTCGAAACCGGGCCCGCCCGCGTGGACGAGGAGGGCGCCGCGTACGGCAGCCCGCTCGAAGCGGACCCGCTGCAGGTCTCCCTCAGCTCCCCCTGGGACGTCGTCTGGTCCGGCCGGCTCAACGCCGTCGTGGTGGCCATGGCCGGCGTGCACCAGATCTTCAGCTTCGACCCCGTGAGCGGGGCCGTGTCGATCATCGCCGGCAACGGCCTTGAGGGCCTGCTCGACGGCCCCGCCGCCGAGGCCTGGTTCGCCCAGTCCTCCGGCCTCGCCGAGGACGCGGACGGTAACATCTGGGTCGCAGACTCCGAGACCTCCGCGCTGCGCAAACTCGTGATCGCCGGCGACGGCGCCATCACGGTCGAGTCCGCCGTCGGCAAGGGACTGTTCGACTTCGGTTTCCGCGACGGCCCGGCAGCGGACGCGCGGCTGCAGCATCCGCTTGGCGTGACGGTGCTGCCCGACGGCTCGGTGGCGATCGCCGACACGTACAACGGCGCAGTCCGCCGTTACGACCCGGCCACCGGGACGGTGTCCACGCTGGCGCGGGGACTGTCCGAACCCTCCGACGTGATCGTGGACCACACCCACGTAGCCGGCGCGGAGCCGCTGCTGGTCGTGGTGGAGGCGAACAAGCACCAGCTCGTGTACGTCCCGATCCCCAAGGAAGCGCAGCAGGTTGACGAAGGAGCGTCCCAGACGCACCGGCCCAAGAGCCCGGTGGCTCCCGGGTTGCTGTCCCTGACGGTGCGGTTCACGGCACCGACCGGGCAGAAGCTGGACGACCGCTGGGGCGACCCGACGCAGCTGAAGATCTCCTCGACGCCGCCCGAACTGCTGGTCGCGGGCGGCGGGACCTCGGTCGGGCTGCTCCGCACCCTGGAGCTTGCCTCCGACGTCCCCGAGGGCGTCCTGCACATCACCGCCCGTGCGGCGGCCTGCGACGGACCGGAGGACGCCGACGGCGAGATTCCGGACCACGCTGCGTGCCACCTGTACCAGCAGGACTGGGGCATCCCCGTGGTGCTGCAGGCCGACGGGGACAGTGAATTGGTCCTCGACCTGCGCGGCATGGACTAAGCGTTCGCCCGCCCGGAGGGCTGCCGTTCGTGTGCTGACGCCACGAAGGGCAGCTCTTCGGCGTTAAGGCCGGCCTGTAGGCGGCTAGTAGTTGAGCTGGGGCGTGAGCTTCACCGTGTCGCCGGTGATGTCCAGGCGGGTGGTGAAGCTGAAGTCATGGACGGCGTTCAATTCCGTTACGGCGCCGGTAAACAGGTCGACCTGCCGTGCCTTGATCCTTGCCTTCCCGTCCAGCGGGGCAACAACCCAGCGGCCGCCGAACGGCTCGATGCTGACGGCCGGATAGTCGGCGATGCTCCAGTCGATGGTGCCGTCCACGACCCGGTTGTTGGTGGCGTGGTAGAACGGGCACGCGGGTTGGAGCTGCTGCCGCTTGTCGGCCTGCTCGGCGCAGCCGTCCAGGAATTCCTTCACCTTGGCAGAGACGGCATCCTTGAGGCCGTCGGTGGCCTGGGTCAACAGGTTCAGCGGCGCCGAGGGCATGTCCCGGCTGGTGACTGTGGCCTTGGTCGCGGGGGCGGCGAAGTACTGGTCGTCCAGGGACGCCTCATATTCGCCGGGGTAGAACACGGCGAAGGAGTTGCGCCCGTCGGGCATGTTCACCGGCACCCCGTTGAGGCTGGCCTGGCTGGAGTTCACCACGGTGACATCCACGACGGGCAGCGCGGCGGGCACGAAGGACCAGTCGTGGAAGAAAAGCCACTGGGTTCCGGAGCTCTGCAAGAGGAACTCGGTGTGAAGCCGGTTCCCGTCGATCGTGTAGTCGATCGGGACCATGGCCTGGTTGCCGCCGCGGTCCTCGGCGTCGCCAAATTTCACGTCGGTGATCCGCGCAGTGGCGGTTTTCAGGGCCTCGCCGTCCAGCATGGCGGGGTTGCTCTGCGGCACCGAGGCGTGCAGCAGGCCCAGGGCCTTCTCGCCTTCACCCTTGCGCAGGGCGTCCAGGTACTCGCGGACCGGCTGCTGCGGACTGGCAATGGAATTGTTGACCAGGTTCACCGCGACGACGGCGCCGGCCACGGCGAGCATCAGGCCCAGCAGCCACGCGGCTGCGATCCTGACCAACGCCTGACTCATTTGCACGTACCTTACGTTACCTGCCGGGTGGCCGAATGCCGGTCTCCCGGGGTGGCAGTGTGACGTGCACCATGACGCCGGCCCGGGCGTCCGCGCCGGGCCGGCCGGGCGCACCCGGCTACCGGCGGCGTACTACCCGCGGTGCACTACCGCCGGCGCCGCCTGGAGGACGTGCCGAAGACCCCGCGGAGCAGCTCCCGGCCGATCTGGGTGCCCAGCGACCGTGCCATGCTCTTCAGCCCGCCGCCCAGGGCGCCGCCGAGCGCGCCGGCGAGGTCGCCGGCCATCCCGCCGGACTCCTGCGGCTGCGGTGCCCGGCGCTGCGGGGCGCGCGGCGGTTCGGGCGCCGGCGCGGGACGGCTGCTCGGCCGGCCCAGGATGTCTTCCTCGATCCGGCGGGCATCGGCGTCGACGTCGGCCTGGTCCTGGCCGCCGGCCACGCCGCCGTCGCGGGCATCCCCGGCCGCGGGGCCGGTCGGCGCTGCGGCCTGGCCCGAAAGCTTTTCATACGCGGAGACGTTGTCCACGGCGGTGCCGTACTTGGCGAGCAGGGCCGAGCCGGCCACCGTCCCGGCGACCAGCGAGTCTTCGCTCGGTCCCATCACGGACTCCGGTGCCCGGAGCCGGGTCAGGGCAACCGGTGTGGGAGCGCCCTTCTCGTTCATGACGGTGATGACGGCTTCGCCGATCCCGGCGGAGGTGAGCGTCTCCTCAAGGTCATAGTCGCTGATCGGGAAGGTGGACACCGTGGCTTTGAGCGCCTTGGCGTCCTCGGGGGTGAACGCGCGCAGGGCGTGCTGGATCCGGTTGGCCAGCTGGCCAAGGACGTCGGCGGGGACGTCCTTGGGGGTTTGCGTTACGAAGAAGATGCCGACGCCCTTGGACCGGATGAGCCGGACCGTGGTGGTGATCGCCTCCAGGAACGCTTTGGAGGCGTCGTTGAAGAGCAGGTGCGCCTCGTCGAGGAAGAAGACGAGCTTTGGCTTGTCCAGATCGCCGGCCTCCGGCAGGTCCTCGAACAGGTCGGCCAGCAGCCACATCAGGAACGTGGAGAACAGCATCGGCTTCGTCTGCAGCGTGGGCAGCTCCAGGCAGGTCACCACGCCGCGCCCGTCGGGGGCCGTACGCAGCAGCTCGGCGGTATCGAACTCCGGTTCCCCGAAGAACTTCTCCATACCCTGCGCCTCCAGGGTGATGAGCTCGCGGAGGATGACGCCGGCGGTCGATTTGGAGAGACCGCCCAGGTTGGACAGTTCGTCCTTGCCCTCGTCGGAGGTCAGGAACTGGATGACCGCCCGCAGGTCCTTCAGGTCGATCAGTTCGAGGTTGTTCTTGTCCGCGAAGTGGAAGACCAGCTGCAGGCTGGATTCCTGTGTCTCGTTCAGTTCCATCACGCGGGACAGCAGGATGGGCCCGAAGGAGGTGATGGTGGACCGGACCGGGATGCCGGCGCCGTCGCCGCCCAGGGCCAGGAATTCCACCGGGAATGCCTTGCCGGACCAGGGCTGGCCGATGCTGTCGGTGCGGGCCTTCAGCTTTTCCGACCCGGTGGCCACCGTCGCCAGGCCCGAAAGGTCGCCCTTGATGTCGGCGAGGAACACCGGCACCCCGGCGGTGGAGAGCTGTTCGGCCATCATGTGCAGTGTCACGGTCTTGCCCGTGCCGGTCGCGCCGGCGACCAGGCCGTGCCGGTTCATCATCGCCAGGGGCAGCCGCACGGGAGCCTCCGCGCGGAGTTCACCGTCGACGATCGCGGCTCCCAGCTCGATGGTGGGCCCCTCCAGCGTGTAGCCCTTCTGGATGGTGGCGACTTTCTCTGCAGTGGTTTTGATGGCCATGGCGTTAGCTTAGCCGGGTCCGGAAGCCCGGACCCGGCTAAGGTCAGTCTTTATTTAGGCAAGGAAGCCTGGGCTATCCAGCGAGGGCCGCGGCGACTTCCTTGGCCACGTCCTCGCTGGACTGCGGGTTCTGCCCCGTAATGAGGTTGCCGTCCCGGACCACGTTGGAGCTCCAGGCAGCGCCGTTTTCCACCGTGGCGCCCTTGGCCTTGAGTTCGTCCTCAACGAACCAGGGAGTGTTTTCCCCGGTGCCGCCGCCGAGCTCCTCTTCGTTGGTGAACACCGTCAGGCGGCGTCCCGCGAAGGCGAAGTTGCCGGCGTCGTCGACGGCGCTCAGCAGGCCGGCGGGACCGTGGCAGAAGGGGGCGATGACCTTGCCGGCCTTGTTGGCCTCGACCAGCAGCCGGCCCAGGTCGGCGTCCTGGAACAGGTCGGCCATCGGGCCGTGGCCGCCGGGCATCACGATCGCGTCGTAGCCGGAGAGGTCGACGTCGGCCAGCACCAGCGGCGCGGAGAGTTCGGCGTCGATGCTGGCGATGTAGTCGCGGAAGCTGTCGGCGCGGTCCTGCCCGCCGGCCGACT
Organism: Arthrobacter sp. Soil763; assembly: GCF_001428365.1. Classification (GTDB taxonomy): domain Bacteria; phylum Actinomycetota; class Actinomycetes; order Actinomycetales; family Micrococcaceae; genus Arthrobacter. The sequence goes on from NZ_LMSH01000002.1 coordinate 8,344, forward strand.
CCGCGGCCAGGCTGACCTGGTCCACGGTCGGCTTGGCGCCGCCCGGGGTCGCCAGGCTGACGCTGTGCCCGGCGTCCTTCAGGGTCCGGTGCGAGACCACGAGTTCCTCGGCCCAGTAGCCGGTGGGGTGCTTGCTGCCGTCCCGCATGGTGAGGGAATCGGCGGCGGAAACGACCATCAGGATGTTAGCCATGTTGTTCTCCTGTTCTGCCGGCCACGGGGCCGGCGGGGATGGGGTGGGGGTTCAGCGTGCGGCTTCAAGTTCGGCGTAGGTGGCATCGTCGAGGACGACGCCGGCGGCGGCCAGGTTCTCCTCGAGGTGCTTGACCGTCCCGGTGCCAGGGATGGGCATCATGACCGGGGACCGGCGAAGCAGCCAGGCGAGGGCCACCTGGGAGGTGCTGGCGCCAAGGCGGGTGGCCGCCGTCTCCAGCGGGCCGCCCGGACGGGCCAGTTCCCCGGCCGAGACCGGGCCCAGGGGATGAAACCGATGCCGTGTTCTTCGGCGTAGTTGAGGACATCCTCGGAGCTGCGGTCGGTGAGGTTGTACCGGTTCTGCACCGTGGCGACGGTGAAGTACCGGCCGGCCAGCTCCAGGTCGGCCACGCTGACCTGCGACAGGCCAAGGGCCTTGACCTTGCCCTCCTTCTGCAGGTCGCGGAGCACGCTGAACTGCTCCTCCGGGTCAACCTTGGGGTCGATGCGGTGCAGCTGCAGCAGGTCCAGGGCGTCGACCTTGAGCTTGCGCAGGCTCAGTTCGGTCTGCTGGCGGAGGTACTCGGGCCGGCCCAGCGGCACCCACTCGTCCGGGCCGGTGCGGGCGAAGCCGACCTTGGTGGCAATCTTCAGGCCCTCTTTATAGGGGTGCAGGGCTTCGGCGAGGATCTCCTCGCTGATGTCGGGCCCGTACGAGTCGGCGGTGTCGATGAAGTCGACGCCGAGCTCGACGGCGCGGCGGACGACGGCGATCGCTGCGGCGCGGTCGGCGGGCTGCCCCCACACGCCGTCGCCCACGATGCGCATGGCGCCGAAGCCCAGCCGGTGGACCCTGCCGAGATCTTTCACATCAAGCGTGGCGGGTATTTCGGGATGCTGCGGGTTGTCGTGGCTCATACGGGCTCCAACCTCGTAAGCCTGCTGAGTATTCCGCCCGGGCCCTGTGACCGGTAACTCCAGGGGCGGAGAAATAAGCCGGGCTCCGGCGTCGTTGGCATCGGTGTGCGACGCCGCGATCCGCCGCGTCGCGCCAGCTTCAGTTCCTCCCCTGCTCCACGACGAAAGGCCGGCTTTTCCGTGACTGTTCCGCTTTCCATCCTTGACCTGGCAATCATCGGCAAGGGCCAGACAGCGGCGGAAAGCTTCGCCGGCAGTGTCGCCATGGCCCAGCGCGCCGAGGAGCTGGGGTACCGCCGCATCTGGTACGCCGAGCACCACAACATGTCCTCGATCGCTTCCTCCGCCACGAGCGTGCTGATCGCCCATGTCGCCGCCCACACCCAGTCCATCCGGCTCGGGGCCGGCGGCGTGATGCTGCCCAACCACGCTCCGCTGACCATCGCCGAGCAGTTCGGCACCCTGGAGACGCTGCATCCGGGACGGATCGACCTTGGCCTGGGCCGCGCGCCCGGCAGCGACCAGAACACCATGCGGGCCCTGCGCCGCGACCCGATGAGCGCGGACAGCTTCCCGCAGGATGTCCTGGAACTGCAGGGCTACCTGACCGGCCCGACCCGCATTCCCGGCGTGGAAGCGACCCCGGGCAAGGGGACCAACGTCCCGCTCTACATTCTCGGCTCCTCGCTGTTCGGGGCGAAGCTCGCCGCTCAGCTGGGGCTGCCGTATGCATTCGCCTCGCACTTCGCGCCCAGCGCCCTGCAGGACGCGGTGGCCCTCTACCGCCGCGAGTTCCGGCCATCCGCCCAGCTTGAGGCCCCGCACGTCATCGCCGGCGTCAACGTGATCGCCGCCGATTCCGCCGCCGACGCCCAGGCGATGTTCCAGGCCACCAAACGGGCCCGGGTCTCCTTGTTCTTCGGCAACGGCCGCGACTTCAGCGACGACGAGGCGGACATGATCCTGGACTCGCCGCAGGGCCAGCACATGGCGCAGATGATGAGGTACTCCGCCGTGGGCACCCCGGCCGCGGTGCTGGACTATCTCGAGGAGTTCACGGCCCACGCCGACGCCGACGAACTGATCGTCGCGCACCAGAGCCCGGGCGTCGAGGAGCGGCTGCGCTCGGTCGAGCTGCTCGCCGGCGTCGCGGAACTCGCCCCCGCCTGAGCCCGCCGGCCTAAGGTTCCGGGTTATTCACAGCCGACGCCGTCGCCGTCCCGGTCCAGCCGGCTGCTGTAGCCCGGCTGCCCCCGCCGGATCGGCGCCGCGCCCGCAGCCCGGACGGCGGCGCAGTTGGCGTAGTACGCGCCAGCCGGGTCAGCCGCCGCCGGTGCCGGGGTTGCCGCCGCCGGGGGCAGCGGGACCGCGGCTGCCGCAGGCGCGGCGGCCGGCTTCGTTGCTGTCGGCCGTGAACCCGGCCCGGGCGGGGTGGCCGGGCAGTTGCCCAGCACCCGCGCCATGGCGTCCCGCTCGGCGGGGGTGACCCACAATGCGTATTTGGCCTTGACGGCGATCTGGCGGGCCACGTAGGTGCAGCGGAAGGCTCTGTTCGGGGGCAACCAGGTGGCGGCATCGCCGTCGCTCTTTTGCATGTTGGCCGGGCCGTCAACGGCCAGCAGGTTCAACGGGTCGTTGGCGAAGGCCACGCGCCGGGCCGGAGCCAGCCGGTGCGCGCCCTTCTGCCAGGCGTCGCTGAGGGCCACCACATGGTCGATCTGCACCGCAGTGCTCGTCGCCGCGCCCCGGACGAAGGCGATCGACGAGCCGGTGTAGGGGTCCGAAAGGGTGCCGGAGAGAACGACGCAGCCGCGGGTTCCGGGTTTGAGGACGGCGGCCGTCAAATCCCGGCGCAGCATGTCGTTGCGGGTGGCGCAGCCGTTGCGGTCGACGTCGGCCCAGGCCTCGCCGAACTGGTCGCGGGAGTACCCGGTTTTAGGTGCCCGGCCCTTGACGGGGAGCGTTGACAGCATTTTGAGGGCGGTGCGCGCGGCAGTCGACTGTCCGGGCGGCGGCACCGTGGTCTTGGCGGCTTTACCGGCCGCTGCGGTAGCCGCCGTCGTGGGGGCGGCCGGGATCGTGGCGGCCGGGGCGGTCACGGGGGCGGCAGGTTGGCCGACTCCGGCTCCCGGCCCGGGCCCGCCGCAGCCCGTCGATGAGGCCAGCAGGAGGCCAGCAAGGACGCAGGCAACCCGGCCGGCCGCGCCGCGGCGTGTATCCATCCTGCGCACTGCTTCCCCCGTTGCCGGCCTGCTTCCGCGGCCGATTTTGGCCTTTTCCAGCTTAGGGTCGGCCGCGGTTTTGGTCCGCGTGCCACGCCGCTCCCGCCCCGTGACGATGCCGGCAGCCTCGCCCTGCGCCGTGCACGGCAGGCAGGGAAGGGAGCAAAACCGGGGCCTCCGGGCCGTAGAAATTTCCCGGATCGCCCGGCACACTGGGATGTGATCGTCTCGACGGCCCTGCTGTCGCGGGCGGCTGGCTCAGGGCCGCCCGGTTGAATTCCCCCATGCCCTAACCGGACTACCGCGGACCCGAGGACCTCATGGCGCCTGATGCTGAGCAGCAAAAACCGACCCGACGACCCATGCGGCGCGTCGCCCTGGCATCCGTTGCCGTCGTCGCAGCGGCAGGCATCTGGATCGGCTCCACCGTCGCGCTGCGGGGCGCCGAACCCGGGCCGCTGCCCCCGGTCGACGGGACAGTCAGTATTGCGGTGGACAAGCCCGTGAACTCGTTCGAGGGGCACCGCGCCATGGGCGTCGGCGTGGACGGCCTCGAGGAGAACGAAATCGACCGGGTCTGGACGCCCCGGAACGTCGAGGCCATGAAGTCCGCCGGCTTCGGCCCGGTGAGCTACCGGCTGCGGACCGAACTGGGCGTCAAGGCGTGGCACTGGAACCCCCGGGGAACCTGGAGCGAGGCCGGGAAGGAGCAGGGCTACTGGACCTCCTCGTCGGAGCCGGTGGAAGACTACGGCGTCTCGTACGGCTACCGCCTCCCGCGCCGGGGCAACACGATTGACCAGGGCAAGAACAGCGGCCACTCCCGGCTCAATGACGATGACGTCACGACGTTCTGGAAGAGCAACCCCTACCTGGACTCCCATTTCACCGGGCAACCGGACAGCCTCCATCCGCAGTGGATCATGGTCGAATTCCCGCACGCCGTCCCCGTGGACACCGTCCGCTTCGACTGGGGCACTCCGTACGCCACCAGCTTCAAGGTGCAGCGCTGGCAGGGCCGGGACGCACGCTTTCCGGTCGACAACGGGACCTGGCGGGACTTTCCGCAGGCGGCGCACCGCGGCACCGGGGGGAGCCAGTCCGTGCGGGTCGCCGCCAAACCGGTCGACGTCCAGTACCTGCGCATCCTGCTCACGGCGGATTCAAACACCGCCCCGGCCGGGTCCAAGGACATCCGCGACCGGCTCGGGGTCGCGGTCCGGGAGCTCTACATTGGGCAGCAGCAGGGGGCCTCGTTCGTCGACCACGTCGTTCACCGCAGCTCGCACCGGCAAACGGTCATGTGGACGTCGTCAACCGATCCCTGGCACCGCAAGGAGGACCTGGACACGGACTACGAACACGCCAGCTTCGAGCGGCTGTTCGCCAGCGGGCTCACCAGGGGCGAGCCCATGATGGTCCCGGTCCCGGCCCTTTACGGCACCCCCGAGGATGCTGCCGCCCTCGCCCGGTACCTGGGAAAGCGCGGCTTCCCGGTGCAGCGGGTCGAGGTTGGCGAGGAACCCGACGGGCAGCTTGCCCAGCCGGAGCACTATGGCGCCCTCTATGTGCAGATGGCAGCAGCCATGAAGGCCGTCAACCCGGATCTCCAATTCGGCGGTCCGGGCTACCAGACCACCCTGCCGGACTGGGTGCACTGGCCGGACGACAAGGGGGTCAGGTCCTGGACCGGCCGCTTCGTTTCCTACCTGCGGCAACGGGACGCCATGGAGGATTTCGATTTCTTTTCCTTTGAGTGGTACCCGTTCGATGACGTGTGCGCGAACCCCGCGGGGACCTTGCCGCAGAACCCCGGGCTGCTGGCGGCGCTGCTCAAACGCCAGGCGGACGCCGGGCTGCCGGCCGAGGTCCCCAAGGTGATCACCGAATACGGCTATTCCTCCTTCGTCGGGGAGGTCGAGCTCGGACTGCCCGGCGCCATCGTGAACGCGGAGACCTCCGCCATGTTCCTCGCCATGGGCGGGGAAACCAGCTACTTCTACGGCATCGAGCCGAACTGGGTGTTCCAGGACGAAGTCGGGGAAAAATGCGACACCTCGGGCAACCTCATGCTGTTCCAGTTCTACGACGAATGGAAAATCCGCCCGATCGCAACATTCCAGGCCGCCCGGCTGGTCAACCACCACTGGCTGGAGGCCGGTACCGGCGAGCACACCCTCTACAGCACCACCAGCGACCTGCGCGACGCCAAAGGCCAGGCCCTCGTGACGGCCTATTCGGTCCGCCGCCCGGACGGCAAGCTTGCCGTGCTCCTGTTCAACAAGGACCCCGGCCGGAGCGTGACCGTGCGTCTGATGCAGGACGACGGCGGCAAGGCACGTCCCCTGCAGGGGCCGCTTGAGGTGGACCAGTACTCCCCGGAGCAGTACAAGTGGAACCCGACCCACCGCAGGGGCAACGGCGGCCACCCGGAGCCCAACGACCCCCCGGTCAGTTCGACCGTGGCCGCGGACAGTCACGCCACACTCACGCTGCCGCCGTACAGCATCTCGGTCGCCCTCGCCCCGCGCTGAGCCCGGCTGAGCCCGGGCCGGTCCGGACCCGGCTCAGGCCAGCAGCAGGGCCACCCCGATCAGGGCGGGGACGGCCACCACGGTGGTGATCAGGACGGTGTCCTTGGCCACGGTGAGTCCGGTCCGGTACCGGTTGGCCACCACGAACACGTTCTGCGCGGTCGGCAGGGCCGCGGTGACCACGACGGCGAACAGCGCCTGGTCCTGCAGGCCCAGGGCGAACCGGGCGAAGAGGAAGGCCAGCGCCGGGTGGACGACAAGCTTGAATCCGCTGGCCAGCAGGGTGTCGGCCCGGCGGGCCGCCGACGCCTGCAACGGACGGGAACCGTTCAGGCTCATACCGAAGGAGAGCAGCATCGCCGGGATCGCGGCCCCTCCGATGAGGTGGATGGGCTCAAGGATTAGGGCCGGGACCTGCCAGCCCGTCCCGGCCACCAGCAGCCCGAGTCCGGATCCCACGATCATGGGATTCTTCAGGATCATCAGCACGAAGCTCAGGGCCGTCGTCCGGTGCGCGGTGGTGGTGGCATCCAGGACCATCAGGAACAGGGGCGTGAAGAACGCCAGCTGGAAGATCAGCAGGGGAGCGACGTAGCTGGCGTCGCCCAGCACGAACACGGCGATCGGAATGCCGAGGTTGGCGGAATTGGCGAGCGAGGCGCTCATCGACGACACCAGCGCTTCCGGGAGCGGGCGCTTCAGCAGGAGCCTGACGACGGCGAAGAAGACCGCCGCCGTCGTTACCGCGCTCACCGCCGCCACCAGCAGCGGCGCCGCAAACACCTCGCCGAGCCGGGCCTTGCTCAGCGTTTCGAAGAGCAGCGCCGGGCTTGCCACAAAGAACGTCAGGGCACTGAGGACCGAGCGGGCGTTCTCGCCCAGGATGTTGCGGCGGCCGACAAACATGCCGACCAGGATGATGGTCCAAACGACGAAGAAGCCGGCCAGCACGCCTAGCACGCTGCGCCCCGGCGGTGCAGGCAAAGCGGGCGATGCGGGAGGAAGGTCACCGCCCCACAATAATCAGATTTATCCCCGGGGCCGGTATTCCTGTCCAAGGATCGTCATGAACAGGCGCGCGACGGCGCGGGCCTCAGCTGAGCTCGGCGTTATTCAGGGCGTGGGGCGGCCGGAGCAGCCCGGCAGTGTGGCCTTCGGCGGGATCGTTGCCGATCTGGACGACCCTGTTGTCCTTGTCCACATGGACCACCTTGGGGGTGTAGGCCCGGGCCTCCTCCGTGGTCATCTGGGCGTAGGTGATGAGGATGACGACGTCGTTCTCATGCATCAGGTGGGCGGCCGCGCCGTTGATGCCAATGACGCCGGAGCCGCGCTCGCCGGCGATCGTGTAGGTCTCAAGCCGGGCGCCGTTGGTCACGTCCACGATGGCGACCAGTTCGCCCGGGAGGATGTCGGCCGCCTCGAGCAGGTCCAGGTCCACGGTGACCGAGCCGACATAGTGAAGGTCCGCGTGGGTGACCGTGGCGCGGTGGATTTTGGACTTGAACATTGTGCGATTCATAACGTTCCCAGTCTAGCGCCGGCGCCGAGGCTGCGCTGTGAGCCAGCCAACACCGTCCGGGGGGTGCTGCCTCAGGCGGCCGGAGCGATCGAGGCGGCGGTTGCGGCGAGGGTCTCGCGCGCCGCAAGGATGGCAGGACGGGCTGCGCTGGAGCGCCGCACGGAGGTGAAGACGGTGCGGTGCGGGTTGCCCGGCAGGTCGATCAACTGCGCCGTGGTGCCCCGGCCGGTCCAGACCAGGTCCGGCATCAGCGCGACAGCGTTGCCGGACTCGATCAGCCGGATCTGCGCCTGCAGGTCCGCGGTTTCGAACCGCACATCGGGTTCGAAACCGGCGCTGCGGCAGGCCTGTTCGGCCCAGTGCCGGGAGGCGGCGCCCCGCGGTTCCATCACCCACGGCATCCCCGCGGTGTCGGCAAGGGATGCGACGGCGGCCCGGCCCGGCCCCGGCGGCGGAACGGCAAGCCGGATCGCGTCGCCGGTCAGGCGGATTCGGTCCAGCTCGGCGTAGCGGGGTGCGGCATGCCCCGGATACTGTTCGGCGATGACCAGGTCGAAGTCCCGCGCCCAGGTCTCATGGAGGGCGGTCTCCGGCTCGCGCTGGGTCATCTCGATCCGGACTTCCGGGTAGTTTGCGGACATCCGGGTCAGGGCGTCGGGCATCAACGCCAGGGCCGCCGACTGGAAGACCGCGATCCGCACCGTGCCGGTCACGGTGGTCAGCGACGCCGCGAGGTCGGCCTCCGCCTGCTCCAGGGTTTCCAGCAGCTGTGCGGTGTGTGCCACGAGCACTTCCGCCTGCGGCGTGAGCTGCACCCGGCGTCCCGTTTTCCGCAAGAGTTCGACGCCGGCTTCCTTCTCCAGCAGGGCCAGCTGCTGCGAAACCGACGAGGGGCTGTACTGCAGGGCGTCGGCGACTTCCGCGAGGGTGCCGCGGATTTTGAGCTCGCGCAGCAGGCGCAGGCGCCGGACGTCAAGCATTCCCGTTCCTTTGTGAATTCTAATGCTTATTGTTTAGGAGAATTCACTTTATCTAATGGAATTGGGCTTGCATACTGTTGTCGTTAAGTAATCCCCATCACAGGGCGGATTGATGGGTGCCACCCCGACGGAGGAGACCCTGATGGGTTCGAAAGACCTGACCCAGTCGATCATGCGGCGCAAGCCGATCGACGACATTGAAGAAGAAAACAAGCACAGCGGGCTCTTCAAGAGCCTCGGCCTGTGGCAGCTCACCGCCATCGGCGTCGGCGGCATCATCGGCGTCGGCATCTTCTCCCTCGCCGGCCTGGTGGCCCACGGCAGCGAGAGCGAACCCGGCGTCGGACCCGCCGTGCTGATCTCGTTCCTGATCGCGGGGCTGGCCTCGGCGGCGGCGGCGCTGTCCTACGCCGAGTTCGCCGGCATGATTCCGCGGGCCGGCTCCGCGTACACGTACGGGTACGTGGCGCTCGGCGAAGTGATCGGCTGGTTCATCGGCTGGGACCTGCTGCTGGAGTACATTGCCATCGTGGCCGTGGTGGCCATCGGCATCTCCGGCTATTTCGACGCGTTCCTGTCCGGCATCGGTATCCATATGCCGGTCTGGATGACCTCCACCGCAGACGAAGGCAAGGGCGGCGTGGTCAACATCCCCGCGGTCGCCGTCTGCCTCCTCGTGGCCTGGATCCTCTCGCGCGGCACCAAGACCTTCGGCCGCTTCGAACTCATTGCCGTCGCCATCAAGGTCGTCCTGATCCTGTTCATCATCGGACTGGGCGTCTTCTACATCAACACCAACAACTACAACCCGTTCATGCCCAGCGGCTTCGGACCCGTGCTGGCCGGCTCGGCCACCGTCTTCTTCGCGGTCTTCGGCTACGACGCGATGAGTACCGCGGCAGAGGAGGCCACCGACGGCAAGAAGCACATGCCCAAGGCGATCATCCTGTCCCTGATCGTGGCCATGCTGCTCTACGTCGCTGCGACCCTGGTGCTCACCGGCATGCAGAACTACCTGGATATCGACCCCAAGGCCGGGTTCGCGTCCGCCTTCAACGGCGTCGGGCTGCCGGTCATCGCAACGATCATCTCGGTGTTCGCCGTGCTCTCCATCCTGACGGTCATGCTCACCTTCCTGCTGGGCGTCACCCGCGTCTGGTTCTCCATGAGCCGCGACGGACTGCTGCCCGGCTGGTTCGCCAAGACCGACCGCCACGGAACCCCGCAGCGGGTGACCTGGATCGCCGGTGTGGCGTCGGCGCTGCTGGCCGGGGTCTTCCCGATCAAGGCCGTCGCGGACCTGACCAACATCGGCATCCTGGCCGCGTTCGTCGTCGTCTGCCTGTCCGTGATCATCTTCCGCTACACGAAACCGGACGCCCCCCGCACCTTCCGGCTCCCGCTGATGCCGGTGGTGCCGCTGTTCGGCATGCTCGCCTCGGGCTTCCTGATGCTCCAGCTGCACTGGGAGACGTGGCTGCGCTTCGGCGTCTGGCTGGTGATCGGCCTGGCGATCTACTTCGGCTACGGCCGGAAGCACTCACTGATGAACCCGGACAGCCCAAGGCACCAGGAGGCCGTGGAGCTGCACCGTCACGTCGGCTAGCTCCCTCGAGTGCGCTATCACTTATGGCTCCCATCCACCGGGTTTGGAGGCCATAAGTGATAGCGCATCCGTGTGTCCGGCGCGGAATTTTGGACGACTGCGAAGCATCGATTTTTCTAACCAGTATTGCTCGGAAAACATCGCTTTATCTTATGAAAATCCGGTCGCATACTGATTCCAGAACGGTCCACATGATGAGAAAGAACGAGTGCTTCCATGACCAACACCTCACTGGAATCCGGGCTGAGCGCCGGCGCGGACAAGGGCAGCGACGCCACCCACGCAGCCGTCTCCGAAGGCTCGCCCGTGCTTGAAGCCGCCGCCCTCGCCGAGGAGAGCATCACCCTGGTCCGCCACTGGCTGACCGAAGCCGCCAAAGTCCCGGTGGACGCCTCGGCCCAGCAGCTTGCCGGTGTGCTTAAAGACCCGAACGGACTGGGCTTCACCGTCGGCTTCGTCGACGGCGTCGTGCGCCCAGAGGATCTCCGGGTCGCCGCCCGCAACCTCGCCGCCCTCGCGCCCAAGGTCCCGGCCTTCCTGCCCTGGTACATGCGCGGGGCCGTCCGCCTGGGCGGGGCGATGGCGCCGGTGCTGCCGCAGGTCGTCATCCCGGTCGCCCGGCGCGTGCTGCGCGAAATGGTCGGCCACCTGATCGTCGACGCCACCGACGCCAAGCTGGGCCCGGCGATCGCGAAGATCCGCAAGGACGGCATCAAGCTGAACGTGAACCTCCTCGGCGAGGCCGTCCTCGGTGAGCACGAAGCTTCCCGCCGGCTGGAGGGAACCCACACCCTGCTGGCCCGGCCCGACGTCGACTACGTCTCGATCAAGGTCTCCTCCACCGTGGCACCGCACTCCGCCTGGGCTTTCGACGAGGCAGTGGAGCACGTGGTGGAAAAGCTCACCCCGCTCTTCGCCCGGGCCGCCTCCTTCGCCGGCGGCGGACGCAAGGCCAAGTTCATCAATCTGGACATGGAGGAATACAAGGATCTGGACATGACCATCGCGGTCTTCACCCGGATCCTGGACAAGCCCGAGTTCAAGGACCTCGAGGCAGGCATCGTGCTGCAGGCCTACCTGCCCGACGCGCTCGCCGCCATGATCCGCCTGCAGGACTGGGCCGCGGCCCGCCGCGCCGGCGGCGGCGCCGCCATCAAGGTCCGCGTGGTCAAGGGCGCCAACCTGCCGATGGAACAGGTCGAGGCCTCCCTGCACGACTGGCCGCTGGCCACCTGGGGCACCAAGCAGGACTCCGACACCAACTACAAGCGCGTCATCAACTACGCCCTGCACCCGGAACGGATCCGCAACATCCGGATCGGCGTGGCCGGCCACAACCTGTTCGACATCGCCTTCGCGTGGCTGCTGGCCAAACAGCGCGGCATCGCGGACACCGCCCAGCAGGGCATCGAGTTCGAGATGCTGCTGGGCATGGCCCAGGGCCAGGCCGAGGCCGTCAAGCGGGACGTCGGCTCGCTGCTGCTCTACACGCCCGTGGTCCACCCCGCCGAGTTCGACGTCGCGATCGCCTACCTGATCCGCCGGCTCGAAGAAGGCGCAAGCCAGGAAAACTTCATGTCCGCCGTCTTCGAACTGAGCGAGAACGAAGCGCTCTTCGAGCGCGAGAAGCAGCGGTTCCTCGCCTCCCTCGCCGGGCTCGACGACGAGGTACCCGCCCCGAACCGCCGGCAGAACCGCGCCCTCCCGGCCGAGCCCATGCCGCACGATGACTTCGAGAACACGCCCGACACGGACCCCTCGCTGCCGGCAAACCGCGACTGGGGCCGCGCGATCCTCGGCCGGGTGGCCACCTCCACGCTGGGCAACGCTGCCGTCGAAGCCGCCACCGTCACCACCGAAGCGGCCCTGAACACCGTCATCGAAACCGCCGTCGAGAAGGGCCGGGCCTGGGGCGCCCTCTCCGGGTCCGAGCGCGCCGAGATTTTGCACCGCGCCGGCGACGTCCTGGAATCCCGTCGCGCGGAGCTGCTTGAGGTCATGGCCAGCGAAACCGGCAAGACCATTGACCAGGGCGATCCCGAGGTCAGCGAGGCCGTCGACTTCGCGCACTACTACGCCGAGTCCGCCCGCAAGCTCGACGACGTCGACGGCGCCACCTTCGTGCCGGCGAAGCTGACCGTGGTGACACCGCCGTGGAACTTCCCGGTGGCCATCCCCGCCGGTTCCACCCTCGCGGCACTCGCCGCCGGATCCGCCGTCGTCATCAAGCCGGCCAAGCAGGCCCGCCGCAGCGGCGCCGTCATGGTCGAAGCGCTCTGGGAGGCCGGCGTGCCCCGCGACGTGCTCGCCATGGTGCAGCTCGGCGAGCGTGAGCTCGGAACGCAGCTGATCTCCCACCCCGCCGTCGACCGCGTCATCCTCACCGGCGGCTACGAGACCGCCGAACTGTTCCGTTCCTTCCGCAAGGACCTGCCGCTGCTGGCCGAGACCAGCGGCAAGAACGCCATCATCGTCACCCCCAGCGCCGACCTGGACCTCGCGGCGAAGGACGTGGCCTACTCCGCCTTCGGCCACGCCGGCCAGAAGTGCTCCGCGGCCTCGCTGGTGATCCTGGTGGGCTCTGTCGCGACGTCCAAGCGCTTCCACAACCAGCTGATCGACGCCGTCACCTCGCTCAAGGTCGGCTACCCGGAGGATCCGGCCAGCCAGATGGGCCCGATCATCGAACCCGCCGGCGGCAAGCTGCTCAACGCGCTGACCACCCTCGGCGAGGGCGAGGCCTGGGCCGTGGAGCCGAAGCAGCTGGACGGCTCCGGCAGGCTCTGGAGCCCGGGCGTGCGCCACGGCGTCCGGCGCGGGTCCTACTTCCACCTCACCGAGTTCTTCGGCCCCGTCCTCGGCGTCATGACCGCGGAGACCCTGGAGGAGGCCATCGCGATCCAGAACGAGATCGACTACGGGCTGACCTCCGGCCTGCACTCCCTCGACTCGGACGAGCTGGCCCTGTGGCTGGACACCGTCCAGGCCGGCAACCTCTACGTCAACCGCGGCATCACGGGAGCGATCGTGCAGCGCCAGCCCTTCGGCGGCTGGAAGAAGTCCGCGGTGGGCGCCGGTACCAAGGCCGGCGGCCCGAACTACCTCGCCGGCCTCGGCGACTGGGTCAGCAAGCCCAGCACCGCGGACCGGTCCGGGGCCGGGCTGCACCCCGGCGTGAGCCGGCTGGAGGACGCCGCCAAGGGGTTCCTGGCCGCCGCCGAGCTCGCGCCGCTGCAGCGTGCCCTCGCCTCCGACGCCCGCGCCTGGGCCGAGGAATTCGGGACCGCCAAGGACGTCTCGGGCCTGAGCGCGGAGCGGAACGTGTTCCGCTACCGGCCGCTGCCGGTCGCCGTCCGGCTCTCGGCCGGGAGCCCGCTCGGTGAACTGGTGCGGGTCGTCGCGGCCGGCGTCCGGGCAGGCTCAGACCTGACCGTGTCCAGCGCCGTCGAGTTGCCTGCCCAGCTGCGGGCCGTGCTCGCGGGACTCGGAATCGAAGCCGTCGTGGAGAACAACGCCGACTGGCTCGCCTCCGCGGCGCGGCTCGCGGGGGCTATGAAGCTGCCGGTGACCCGGGTCCGCCTGATCGGCGGCGACGCCGCGGCCCTGGCCGAGGCAACCGGCGGGCGGCCGGACCTGGCCGTGTACTCCCACCCGGTCACGGAGGCCGGGCGGGTGGAGCTGCTGCCGTTCCTGCACGAGCAGGCCGTCAGCATCACGGCGCACCGCTTCGGTACCGCCAACCACCTATCGGAGGGTCTGCTCTAGCCCGAACGCCTGGCCCGGCATGCCGCTCCGCCGGGGCGGCCCGCGGGCAGGACCCGACAGGCCGCCACAGCCGCACACCGAAGGGTGTGCGGCTGTGGCGGTCTATCCGTGGTTGCGAAGGTCGTCCGGGGCAGTTAGCCCAAGTACCAGCCCGGCGGCGCCCAGGAGGCAGGGACGGCGTGGGCGGAAAAGTCGTCGCAGCCGGAGCAGAAATAGGTGACCTCGGCCAGTTTGCTGACGGAGCCGTCCCGGTGGTGCTTGGCGGGCACGAACGTTTCGAGGTAGACGAACTCGTCCGTCCCGCAGCGCTCGCAGTACGGGATGCCGACAAAGTCGTCGTCGGCGCGCGTCGTCGCCGGGTGTGGATCCCGGCGGCCCAAGGCGGAGTGCGGCAGGCTTTCGAGCCGGGCGGCCAGGGAGCGGGCCCCCTGGATCGGGTGGGCCGGTCGGCCGGTGTGCGGCGATACCGCGGGACGAGAATGGTTAATGGCGGGCGTCATTGCTGGCCTATCCCGAGCGCCTGCCGCCTGCCGCACCGCGGCAATCAGGGCGAGCGTCCGTTGTGAATAGTTTGGTGGCGGGCCTCTGCTTGACCTTCAACAAGGTCAGGATAGGGCAAGTACCACTTAGTGTTCAATGGCTGCGTACAGCGCCACACGACTGGGTATTTTCCGGGTAGGTAGCCCTCCCGCGGCGCGTAGGTACCTGCCGGCCGCGCCTAGGTGGAGCGGTTCAGCGCCCGCCCGACGATGGTCTGGGTGAGGGCCTCGATGACCTCCGTGTTGGCCAGCGGATTGCGGATCAGGGTGAAGTCGACGTCGCCCACCGGCGGGAGATCGAAGCGCCGGGTGATGATCTTCAGGTCGTCCGGGACAAGCGAGGAAGGCATCACGGCGACGCCGACCCCGGCCCGGACGGCGGCGAGGACGCCGCTGATCTGGCGTGTCGTGCAGGTGATGCGCCAGGTCCGTCCGGTGGCCTCGAGCGCGTCGATGGCGAGCTTCCGGCTCAGGCTCGGCGAGGGGTAGGCGATCAGGGGGACCGGTTCGGCCGGGTCCAGGGCGGTCTGTTCGAGTCCCACCCAGGCGAAGGAATCCTGCTGCACGACGGTGCCGTCCTTGGCGCCGGCAACCCACTTGACGAAGACCAGGTCCAGTTGGCCGGCGTTCAACCGCTTGTAGAGCTGGTCGCTTTGGCCCACCGTCAGTTCCAGGTTGATCTGCGGGTAGATCTGGCGGAACTCGCGCAGGATCCGGGGGAGCCCGGTGATGGCCAGATCGTCGGCGGTGCCGAAGCGCAGCCGGCCGCGCATCGCCGAGCCGGAAAAGTAGCGGGCAGCAGAATCGTGGGCGGCCAGGATGGTCCGCGCGAACCCCGCCATGGCGTCGCCGTTGTCGGTCAGGCGCACATCACGGGTGTCACGGGCGATGAGCGTGCGCCGGGCCGCGGCTTCGAGCTTCCGCACGTGCTGGCTGACGGTTGGCTGCGCCAGGCCCAGGCGCTCCGCCGCCCGGGTGAAGCTCAGGGTCTCCGCCACGGCCAGGAAGGACCTGAGCTGGGCCGGCTCAAACATGCGGGCCGCCGGTCCCTTGGCTGCCGTTGCGGTTCATGGACTCCCCAATCCATTGCGTTTCATGATGTTAGTTATGTGCAGAATAGCCTTCCATTATCGATTTTTGCCAGCCTAGGCTGAAGGCACTCCCAAGAAACCCTTTGCTCCGAGGTAATCCGTGCCACCCCCTCCGCCGTTCCAAGCCGCCGACCCCCGCTCCGATCCGCCCGCCGCCGCCCGGCCGGGCGCCGTCGTCAGCCAGCCGACCGCCGTTGTCACCCCGCTGGCCGCCGACCCCGTTACCCAGCCGGTCGCCGTCGTCAGCGAGCGGCTGCCGTGGCGGCACACCTTCATCTCCCTCAAGGTCCCGAACTTCCGGATCTTCGCGGCGGGACACTTCATCGCGGTGGTCGCGCTCTGGATGCAGCGGATCGCGCAGGACTGGCTGGTGCTCCAGCTCTCCGGCTCCGTCACCGCCGTCGGCGTCACCGTGGCCCTGCAGTTCCTGCCCTCTCTGCTGCTGGGCCCGTGGGGTGGGATGATGGCGGACCGCTTCGACAAGCGGAAGATCCTGATGCTGTGCCAAAGCGTGGCAGCGGTGCTGGCCGCCGTCCTGGCAGTGCTGGCGCTGACGCATCAGATCCAGGTCTGGCACGTGTACGCGATCGCCCTCACCCTGGGCCTGGTTACGGTGCTGGACCAGCCTGCGCGGCAGGTCTTCGTCAACGAACTCGTGGGCCCGGCCTACCTGCGGAACGCCATCAGCGTGAACTCGACGATCTTCCAGCTGGGCGGCCTGATCGGGCCTGCCGTGGCCGGCGTGCTGCTCAGCGCCGTGGGGGCCGGCTGGGCCTTCGCTGCCAACGCCGCCGCATGCTGCTCCACCCTGACCATGCTCCTGCTCCTGCGCAAGGACCAGCTGCACCTCACGCTGCCGGCCGCCAAGCGCAAGGGCATGCTGCGGGAGGGGCTCCGGTACGCCCTGGCCAAGCCCACCATCTACTGGCCCTGGCTGATGGCCGGTTTCGTGGCCGTGTTCGCGATGAGCCTGCCGGTGCTGCTGGCGGCGTTTGCCGACCACGTCTACGACGCCGGCGCCGGCGGCTACGGCCTGCTCAACGCACTGGTGGCGCTCGGGGCGCTGGCGGGAGCGATTACCTCCGCCCGGCGCCGGCAGCTCCGGCTGCGCTCGGTGGTCCTTGGCGCCGGGATGTACGGGCTGATGCTGTGCCTGGCCGCCGCGGCCCCGTCGATGGCGTGGTTCGGGGCGGCGATGGTGCTTGCCGGTTTCTGGTGCCTGATGTTCCTCACGGCCGCCAACCAGCTGGTGCAGGTCAGTGCCAACATGGGGATCCGCGGACGGGTCATGAGCCTGTACATCATGGTGCTGATCGGCGGGCAGGCCATCGGCGGCCCGCTGATGGGCTGGCTGGCGGAGCACCTGGACCCGCACCTGGCGATTTTCGTCTCCGGCGGGGTCCCGGCGCTGGCCGCGGCGGCGGTCGCCGTCGTCCTGGCCCGCCGGGGGCAGCTGATGCTGAAGGTGGACCTGAAGGCCCGGAGGCGGCTGCTGCGGATCGACCGGGTCTGAGGTTTCCGCGGGGGTTTCGGACCGGGGCTGCGCTTCTGGACGGGCGCACCGCGGGCCCGGGGTGCGCTTGTCCGGAACGGGTGCGCTTGTCCGGAACGGCCGCGCAAAGCGGGGAGTGGCGCCGTCGTCGTGGCCCGCCGGGGGCAGCCGATGCTGAAGGTGGACCTGAAGGCCCGGAGGCGGCTGCTGCGGGTCGTCCGGGCCTGAGGTTTCAGGGGCGGTTTCGGACCGGGGCTGCGCTTCTGGACCGGCGCACCGCGGGCCCGGGGTGCGCTCGTCCGGAACGGGAGCGCAAATGGGGGAGTGGAGCGGCTGACGGGAATCGAACCCGCGTATCAAGCTTGGGAAGCTAGCGCTCTACCATTGAGCTACAGCCGCATTGGGCCGGACAGGAACCGAATCCCGACCCGCCTAACAACGAGTTTTACCTTACCCCAGATCGCCGTCCTTCCCCGAACATGCACCCATCCGGCGTGCCCGCCCGGCGCAGGCCTGCCTCGGCAGCGTGCTCGGCAGCGATTCCGGCACCGACACGTAAAGAACGGCACCGGCGATAACTCTTCGATAAAGGCCCGCCCCCGCAGCCGCGCGGGGCGGGCCTTGCTGTCTATCCTGAAGGGGTTAGCTGCAGTCTCCGGGGAACGGGCTACGTCCATCAGCCGTCCGCCGAGCGAGGATTCCGTGGCCTTTGCAGAGTATGAAGTCGTGATCGAACGCGACGCGATGAGCATCTACACCTTCCTGCTGGACCCCCGGAACCTTGCGTCCTGGCGGACCGGGATCCGGGGCGTGAAGCTGATTTCCGGCGCCGCCGGCGCCACGGGCGCCGTCTACCGGCCGCTCTTTGCCGGAACGGGCGGCCCGGCCGACGTCGACTTCGCGCTGTCCACGACCCGTCCCGGGGCGGAGATCGAGTTCCAGGCCATTGCCGGACGGATGCGCGTGCACGGCGGCTACTACCTGAGCACCGAGGGAAGCAGCACCAGGGTGCGGTTCGCGCTGCGCTGCCGCCCGGCCGTCGCCGCCCTGCTGAGCTATCCCCGCGTGCGCCGGGCGATGCTGGCGCAGGTCGCCGAGCTGGAGCAGCTCAAGTCCGTGCTCGAGCCCCGGCTGGCGGCCGCCTGAGCCGGCCAGGGCGTCACACCCGCGCGCGGGTGATCCGGCCGGCCGGGTCTGGGGTATTTTTGAACCTGTGCTGATCTCTGACCGCGACATTCGTACCGAAATCGATTCCCAGCGGATTGTGCTGGAGCCCTTCGACCCCGAGATGGTCCAGCCCTCGTCGGTGGACGTGCGGATCGACCGCTTCTTCCGGCTCTTCGACAACCACAAATACGCCCACATCGACCCGTCCGAGGACCAGCCAGAGCTGACCCGCCTCGTGGAGGTCGAACAGGGCGAGCCCTTCATCCTGCACCCGGGCGAGTTTGTGCTGGGCTCCACCTACGAGACCGTCACCCTGCCGGACGACATCGCGGCCCGGCTCGAGGGCAAGTCGTCCCTGGGCCGGCTCGGCCTGCTCACCCACTCGACGGCGGGCTTCATCGATCCCGGGTTCTCCGGCCATGTCACGCTGGAGCTCTCCAACATGGCGACGCTGCCGATTAAGCTGTGGCCGGGCATGAAGATCGGACAGCTCTGCTTCTTCCGCCTGACCTCGGCCGCCGAACACCCGTACGGCTCGGGCGAGTACGGCAACCGCTACCAGGGCCAGCGCGGCCCGACGGCCAGCCGCAGCCACCTGAACTTCCACCGCACCGACATCTAGCGCTTCGGTGCCGCCGCGGTGCCGAAGCCTGCCCTGCCCCTACCCGGCAGGACGGACCGGGACCGCAGCCCGACTGACCGGGCGGCGGAAGAGCCGCACGACCGGTTCGATGAAGCGCGCCGCCAGCGGCCCCATCACCGCCATTATCAGCACGTAGGCGGTGGCCAGGGCGGCCAGGTCGTGGGGCACCACGCCGGAGGCCACCGCGAGCCCGGCGATCACGATGGAGAACTCGCCGCGGGCAATGAGGGCCGCCCCCGCCCGGAAACGTCCCGGAAGCGCGATCCCGGCCCGCTTGGCGGCCCAGATGCCGGTGATCATCTTGGTCGCGGCGGTCAGCACGGCCAGGACCAAGGCCCAGCCGAGGACCGGCGGGATGGACGCCGGGTCAGTGTTGAGTCCGAAGACCACGAAGAAGATCGCCGCGAAGAGGTCCCGCAGCGGTTCGAGGATCCGCGTGGCGCTGTGGGCGGTGGCCCCGGAGATCGCGATCCCGAGCATGAAGGCGCCCACCGCCGCGGAGACCTGCATGGCGGCCGCCAGGCCCGCGACCAGCAGGGCCGCGCCCAGCAGGTTGAGCAGGAACACCTCGGAGTTCTCGCTGTGGACCGCCTTTGAGACGTGGTGGCCGTGGCGCAGCGCCACCACCAGCACGAGCGTCACCACGGCGAGGGAGATCCCCACCGTCTGCAGGCCCACCAGGAAGCTGACCCCGGCCAGGGTCGCCGTCAGGACCGGCAGGTAAACCGCCATCGCCAGGTCCTCGAACACCAGGATGGACAGGATCACCGGGGTCTCCCGGTTGCCGATCCGGCCGAGGTCGGTGATGACCTTCGCCGCGATTCCGGAGGAGGAAATGTAGGTGACGCCGCCCATGACCATGGCGCCCACCAGGCCCCAGCCCAGCAGCAGCGCCAGGCCGGCGCCGGGCAGGAAGTTCAGGACCAGGTCCAGGACGCCGGCCTGCCAGGACCGCCGCAGGCCGGTGACCAGTTCCGACGCCGAATATTCCAGTCCGAGCATGAGCAGGAGCAGGATGACGCCGATCTCGCCGGAGAGATGGGCGAATTCGTGCATCCCTTCGAGCTTCACCAGACCGCCGGCTCCGAAGAAGAGCCCGCCGATGAGGTAGAGCGGGATGGGGGACATGCCGATCCGCCCGGCCAGCCTGGCCAGCAGGCCCAGGCAGAACACGACGGCCCCCAGTTCAATGAGGGTCAGGGCGAGCGGATCCATGCCGCTTATCCGTTGCGCAGGATGCTGGCCGCCGTGTCCAGTCCCTCTTGGGTGCCCACCGCGACGAGAAGGTCGCCGGGGTGCAGGACGACGTCGGGCCCCGGCGACGGGACCACCTCCCCCTCGCGCATGATGGCCACGATCGAGGCGCCGCTCCGGGTCCGGATGCACGCCTTGCCCATGGGCTGGTTCTGGAAGGGGGAGTCCGCCGCGATGGAGAACTGCCGGGTCACGATCCCCGGCACCTCCCGGTGCGCCTCGGACAGCTGCATGGCCAGCCGCTGCCCGCCGAGGAGGTTGCCGAGGGCCGCCGCCTCGTCCGCGGTCAGCGGGATCGAGGCCTGGCACGTGTCCGGGTCGTCCCAGGTCGAGACGATCAGTTCGGTTTGGCCCTCGCGGTACTCGACGACGCCGATCCGGCGGCCCGAGGCGGTCATGAAATCCTTGCGCCGGCCCAGGCCGGGAAGGTCAGTTTCATCCACGTTCATGCCTCCAGCCTAGTGCGCGGCCGGGGACTTTAGGGCGGTTTCAGGCCTCAGGCACCACGGCGATTTCCGTCTTGCCTGGCGGTTTGACCGGCAGCATCACGAGCAGCCCGGCCAGCAGGACGACCAGAATGCCCAGGATGCCCCAGCGCTGCGCCTCGCCCGGGGCGACGAGCGGCGTCGCGACCGTGATGCACAGGGTGAACAGTGCCGGGGCCAGGAAGCTCACCGCCCGACCGGTGGTGGCGTACAGGCCGAACAGCTCGCCGGACTCCCCGTGCGGGGCGAGCCGGGCGAGGTAGGCGCGCGAGGCTGACTGCGCCGGACCGACGAAGAGGCAGAGGAACAGGCCGAAAATCCAGAAGGTGGTGCTGCCCGCCCACTGTATGCCGAAGAAGGAATATGTTTCATTGCCGAGGGCCAGCAGCACGCTGCCGGCCACCAGCAGCCCGACGAGGGATCCGATAATGACCGCCTTCGGCCCGGCCTTGTCGTCCAGGAAGCCGCCTGCCAGTGCGCCCACGGCCGCGACGACATTGCCGAAGATCGCGAAGAAGATCACCTGCTTGAGCTCGAAGCCGAAGGTGCCCGCAGCGATGATCCCGCCGAAGGTAAAGACCGCTGCGAGTCCGTCCCGGAAGATGGCGCTGGCGAGCAGGAAGAAGATCGTGTGCGGGCTGGTCCGGTAGATGGCCTTGATCCGGCGCACCAGCAGGGCGTAGGAGCCGAAAAAGCCCGGGCCGGACCGCCGGGACCGGGGGACCTCCGGGACGGCGAACATCACCGGAACCGCGAAGACCAGGAACCACAGGGCGGAGAACACCGCCACCAGGCGGATGTTCAGGCCGTCGGCGGTGGAGGCCCCGAACCAGTTGATGCTGGGCTGGACGAACAGCTGCAGCACGATCAGCAGCGCCACGATGCCGCCCAGGTAGCCGGCCGCCCAGCCGAAGCCGCTGACCTTGCCGATGGTGGCGGGCGTTGAGATCTGCGCCAGCATGGCGTTGTAGTTGACGCCGGCGAATTCGAAGAAGACGTTGCCCAGCGCGATCAGCGTCACCCCGAGGAGCAGGAACTCCGGGCGCGGGAAGACGAAGAAGCACAGCCCGGTCAGGAGCGCGACGGCGGCGGTGTTGACGCCCAGCCAGAGTTTCCGGCGTCCGCCCGCGTCCGAGCGCTGGCCGGTGACCGGTGCCAGCAGGGCGATCGCGGCCCCGGCGATGGCCAGGGCGCCGCCGAGCACCGCGGAGGCTTCGTCTTCGCCGCCGAACGGCTTGGACGTCAGGTACACGGTGAAGACAAAAGTGGTCATCACGGCGTTGAAGGCCGCCGATCCCCAGTCCCACGCCGCCCAGGCCAGGACCCGGCCTTTACCGGTGGCGTGGCTGCCGGACTCAAGTTCCGAGGCCGGGGCGGTGGCCTCCGGGGCGGTGGCGGAGTTCATAGCCCGATGTTAGCCGCCCCGCGGCGGCAGGCCGGGCAGAAACGGTCCCGGGCGGGGTCCCGGCCGGTAAAGAATTTGCGCACGCTTGGTAAACTGGGGCCACCGAACCTAACTCTTGCCCCGCCTGCTCCAACTTTTGACAATCGAATTCCTGACGTTGCGGAGATACCAGTGATCACAGTCCTTGCCGTGCACTTCGCGGTGGCCGCTGTGGCGCCGTTCCTCTTCCGCAGGCTGGGCCGGAACGCGTTCTACGTGCTGGCCGCCGTGCCCGCAGGGTCGTTCATCTGGCTGGCGCTGCAGCACGGGGCTGTGTATTCGGACGCCGGGTCCACCGGAGCGGTGCTGCCGTGGATTCCGGACCTGGGGCTGGAGCTGGCCTTCAGGATGGACGCCCTGGCCTGGGTCATGTCGCTGCTGGTCCTCGGCGTCGGTGCGCTGGTGCTGGTGTACTGCGCGCGCTACTTCAAATCCAAGGACAGCTACCTCGGCGGCTTCGGCGCCCAGTTGCTGGCGTTCGCCGGGGCCATGTTCGGCCTGGTCACGGCCGATGACCTGCTGCTGATGTTCATCTTCTGGGAACTGACCACCGTCCTGTCGTACCTGCTGATCGGCTACGCCCGGACCAGGCTCTCGGCCCGGCGCTCCGCGCTGCAGGCCCTGGTCGTCACCACGGCCGGCGGCCTGGCCATGCTGGTGGGGCTGATCATGCTGGGCTCGGCAGCCGGGACGTACCGGATTTCCGCCCTCCTGGCGGCCGCACCGGAACTGGTGGACGGGCCCGCGGCCGAGGCGGTGGCGGTCGCCGTCGTCCTCATCCTCGCCGGTGCCGTGACGAAATCCGCGCTGGTCCCGTTCCACTTCTGGCTCCCGGGGGCCATGGCGGCCCCGACGCCGGTCAGCGCCTACCTGCATGCCGCGGCCATGGTCAAGGCGGGCATCTACCTGGTGGCGCGGCTGGCCCCCGGGTTCGCCGAGACCACGTTCTGGCTCCCGGTGGTGCTGGGCCTGGGCCTGGCCACCATGCTGGTCGGCGGCTACCGCGCCCTGCGGCAGACCGACATCAAGCTCATCCTCGCCTACGGCACGGTCAGCCAGCTGGGCTTCCTGACCATGGTGGTCGGACTCGGCCAACCCGACGCCGCCCTGGCCGGCCTCGCCCTGCTGCTGGCCCACGGTTTGTTCAAGGCCACACTGTTCCTGGTGGTCGGCATCATCGACCACCAGGCCGGGACCCGCGACGTCCGCAAGCTCTCCGGCGTCTACCGGTCCTCCCGGGCCCTCGGGGTGGTGGCAGCGATCGGCGCCGCCTCCATGGCCGGCGTGCCGCCGCTGGCCGGCTTCGTAGCGAAGGAATCGGTCTTCGAGGCGTTCGTCCACCACGCGGAGACCGGGCCGTGGGGGCTGGCGGCACTGGCCGGCCTGGTGCTCGGGTCCATCCTGACCTTCGCCTACAGCGCCCGGTTCATGTGGGGCGCCTTCGCGCTCAAACCGGGCGTCGAGCCCACGCCGTTCAAAGCGATCAAGCCGGCGTTCCTGGCCGCCCCGGCGCTGCTGAGCCTGCTGACGATCGTTTACGGCCTGTGGCCGGTCCCGGTGGACGCCTGGATCCAGCCCTACGCGGCATTGTTCGACGGTGGCGACGGCGCCGGCCACCTGGCGCTGTGGCACGGGATCACCCCGGCGCTGGGCCTGACCGCCGTCACGTTCGCCCTCGGCCTGGCCATGTTCTACGGGCGCAACGCCGTCGCGCGGGCGCAGTCCCTGGTCCCGGCCTGGTTCGACGCCGACCGCAGCTACCAGCTCACGATCGGCGCGCTCGATGACGCCGCCGTCTGGATCACCGGACGGACCCAGCGCGGTTCGCTGTTCTTCTACCTGGCCGTCATCCTGACCGTCGCCTTCGTGCTGCCGCTGACCGCCCTCGTGCTGGCGGACAAGCCGCTGCCCGGCGGCCTCTACTTCGTGGACCCGGGCTCGCCGCTGCAGCTCGTCGTCGGCGCCGGGATCGTGATCGGCGCGCTGGCCGCCGTGCGGGCCAACAAACGCTTCCTGGCCGTGCTGATGGTGTCCGTTACCGGCTACGGCATCGCCCTGATGTTCGCGCTGCAGGGCGCCCCGGACCTGGCCCTGACGCAGATGCTGGTGGAGACGATCATCCTGGTGGCCTTCGTCCTCGCGATGCGCAGCCTTCCGGCCGAGCTGCGGGACCGCACCGGCGGAAAATACCGGGTGATCCGGGTGATCATCGGCGCCGCGTTCGGCCTCACCATGGTCTTTGTCGCGATCTATGCGATGGGCTCGCGGGTGGCGACGCCGGTGTCGCTGGAGTTCCCGCGCCTGGCCTACGAGGGCGGCGGCGGGTTGAACGTCGTCAACGTGACACTCGTGGATATCCGGGCCTGGGACACCTTCGGCGAGATCTCGGTGCTGGCGCTTGCGGCCACCGGCGTCGCCAGCCTGATCTTTGTCCGCGGCCGCGGCGACCAGATCGGGCCCTCCGCCGACGTCGCCGAGGGCAGCGTCGGCCGCCGCCCCGGCCGGACCGCCAACACCCGCGACAACGCGGCGTTGGCCATGAGCCGCCGCTTCGCGGCGGCGACCCGGGACGCGTGGCTGGTCGCCGGCCGGACGCTGGCCCCGGAACGCCGCTCGATCATCTTCGAGGTCGTCACGCGGCTGGTCTTCCACTCCATGATTGTCTTCTCCATCTACCTGCTGCTGGCGGGGCACAACCTTCCCGGCGGGGGCTTCGCCGGCGGCCTCATGGCCGGCCTGGCCCTGACCATCCGGTACCTCGCCGGCGGCCGCTTCGAACTGCGTGAGGCGACGCCGGTCGGCGCCGGTGCACTGCTGGGCATCGGCCTCGCGACGGCCGCGGCCTCCGGGGTGGCGCCGCTGCTGCTGGGCGGCCAGGTGTTCCAGACCGCCGTGATCGAACTCTGGCTGCCGGTCTTCGGCGACATCAAGTTCGTCACCTCCACCATCTTCGACATCGGCGTCTACATCGTTGTCGTCGGCCTCGCCCTGGATGTGCTGCGCAGCCTCGGTGCCGAAATCGACGAACACTTCGAAAACCAGCCGGAGTCCGGGGCCGAGGGCCAGGAACTGCCCGAAGAACCCGGCGACGGCCCTGCCGGCGCCGCGGACCGGCCTGCCGAATCCACCACCGGGGGGAACGCATGAGCGTCAATCTGACCCTGCTGACGGTGATGGGAGCCCTGTACGCCTGCGGCATCTACCTGCTTCTGGAACGCAGCCTCACCCGCGTCCTGCTCGGCCTGATGCTGCTGGCCAATGCCACCAACCTGCTGATCCTCGCCACCGGCGGCTACGCGGGCCTGGCCCCGCTGTTCGACAAGGCCACCGACCCCCGGGACTACAACGACCCGTTGCCGCAGGCTTTGATCCTGACCTCGATCGTCATCTCCTTCGCCGTGACCGCCTTCATGCTGGGCATCATCTACCGCACCTGGGTGCTGGCAAGGCAGGACGAGATCCAGGACGACGCCGAGGACCGCCGCGTGGCCGAGACCCCCAGCTTCGACGCCGAGGACGACGCCGTCATCCCGGTGGAGACCTCCGAATTCCCGCTCGTGGCGGCCGGCCCGGCCGATACCGCGGACGGCGGGGGCCCGGAGGAGACCGTGCGGGCCGGAGCCCGCCACATGCCCGCCGCGGAGGCGGCCGCCGAGGAACAGCCCGGCTCCCGCACCGTCGACCCCGACCCGGAAGGAGGGCAGAAGTGAACATCGCAAGCCTTGCCCCGCTCGCCGTCGTCCTTCCCATCCTGGGTGCCGCCCTGACCTTCCTGCTGATCCGGCAGCCCCGGGCCCAGCGGACCGTCAGCATCGCGCTGCTCTCCCTGACCCTGCTGCTCGAGTGCCTGCTGCTCGCCTCCGTCTGGAACGGCGGCACGTCCGCGGTGAACATCGGCGGCTGGCTGCCGCCGTGGGGCATCGTGCTGGTGGTCGACCAGTTCTCCTCGCTCATGCTGGTGGTGTCCTCCGCCGTCAGCCTCGCCGTGCTGGTGTACGCCACCGGCCAGGGCATGGCCGACGGGGACAGCGATGCTCCCGTGTCGATCTTCCACCCCACCTACCTGATCCTGGTCGCGGGCGTTTCCAACGCCTTCCTCTCCGGCGACCTGTTCAACCTGTACGTCGGGTTCGAGATCCTGCTGACGGCCAGCTACGTGCTGATGACCCTCGGCGGAACCGGCCCGCGAATCCGCGCCGGCGTCACCTACGTCGTCGTGTCCGTGGTGTCTTCCGTCCTGTTCCTGATCGCGATCGCCATGATCTACGGCGCCACCGGCACCATCAACATGGCAGACCTCGCGATCAAGCTGGCCGAACTGGACCAGGGCACCCGGAACCTGCTGCACGTGCTGCTGCTGGTGGCCTTCGGCATCAAGGCGGCCGTCTTCCCGCTGAGTTTCTGGCTTCCCGACTCCTACCCGACGGCCCCGGCCCCGGTCACCGCGGTGTTCGCCGGCCTGCTGACCAAGGTGGGCGTCTACGCGATGGTCCGCACCGAGACCCTGCTCTTCCCCGGGGACACCTTCAACACGCCCCTGATGGTCGCGGCGCTGCTGACCATGGTGGTGGGCATCCTGGGCGCGCTGGCCCAGAGCGACATCAAACGACTGCTCTCCTTCACCCTGATCAGCCACATCGGCTACATGGTGTTCGGCCTGGCGATGTCCTCGGTCGCGGGCCTTGGCGCCGCGGTCTTCTACGTGGCGCACCACATCACCATCCAGACCAGCCTCTTCCTGGTCACCGGCCTGATCGAACGGCGCGCCGGAAGCTCCTCGGTGGACCGGGTCGCCGGGCTGGCGAAGCTCTCGCCGCTGCTGGCCGTCCTGTTCTTCATCCCGGCCATGAACCTGGCCGGCATCCCGCCGCTGTCCGGCTTCCTGGGCAAGCTCGGGCTACTGCAGGCCGGCGTGCAGCTCGGCACCCCGCTGGCGTATGCGCTTGTCGCCGGAGGAGTGCTGACCAGCCTCCTGACCCTGCTGGCCATCGCCCGCGTCTGGAACCGTGCCTTCTGGCGCAAGCCCGAGGACGCCGAACACCCCGACCCGGTGCTGCTCGCCGTCCCCGGCGGCAAGGACGCCGGCGACCGGGCAGGACAGCAGAAGACGACCCTGCTGCCACGCACCATGGTCGGATCGACCCTAGGCCTGGTCCTGTTCGGCGTCGCGCTGACGGTCTTCGCCGGGCCGCTGTTCCGGGTTGCCGGGCAATCGGCGGGGGAGATGCTGGACCGGACCGCCTACATCCACTCCGTCCTGGGCGACGATGCCCCGGTCCCGGCGTTCGCCCAACCCGCGCCGCAGGGGGAGGGACGATGACCCGCCAACGTGTTTCGCTGCGCCAGGAGCTGCCCCTGCTGGTCTGGCTCGTCATCGTCTGGGGCGCCCTCTGGCAGGACTTCAGCCCCGGGAACCTGCTCTTCGGCGCCCTGATCGCCGTCGTCGTGGCCCGGCTGCTGTACCTGCCCCCGGTGGAGCTCGGCGGCCGGTTCAACGTCCTGCGCGCGATCCCGTTCGCCCTGGGCTTCCTGGCCAAGGTGGTCGCGGCCAGCTTCCAGGTCCTGTTCCTGGCCGTGGTCCGCGGGCCGCGGGTGATCAGCGCCGTCGTCGCCGTGCCGCTCCGCAGCCGTTCAGACCTGCTGGTCACCGCCACCGGCCATGTCATCTCGCTGATCCCCGGGTCCGTGGTGGTGGAAGTGGACCGGTCCACGTCCACGCTCTACATCCACGGCATCAACGTCCGGGACGCCGACGACGCCGACAAACTCCGCAAGGAAGTCCGGGAGACCGAGGCCGGGCTGATCCGGATCATGGGCACCAAGGCCGAGCTGTCCGCACTGAACCAGGAGGTCGGCGCATGATGCCGCTGGTCCTGACCATCACCGCCGTCGTCCTCTCCCTCGCCGCCGGCGGGGCGATCATCCGGATCGCGCGGGGGCCGTCACTGCTGGACCGGGTGCTGGCCTCGGACGTGCTGCTGGCCATCCTCGGCGCGGCCCTGTGCATCGACATGGCCGTCAACCGGCACCTGAACAACCTCATGCTGCTGGTGTCCATTTCGATCATCGGGTTCGTCGGCTCCGTGACCGTGGCCCGCTTCGTGGCAGACCGAAGGAAGCAGCCCGATGAATCCTGACCAGATGTCCGTAGACGCCGTGATCGACGCCGTTTCCGCCGTGTTCATGGTGGTGGGGGCGCTGATGTCCCTCGGCGCGGCGATCGGCCTGCTGCGGTTCCCCGACCTGATGAGCCGGATGCACGCAGCGACCAAGCCGCAGGTGCTGGGCCTGTTCCTGCTGCTGTGCGCGGTGGGACTGCAGCTGCGCACCTGGTGGGTGTGGCCGGTGCTCGTGGTCGCCTGGATCTTCCAGCTGCTCACGGTCCCGGTCTCCGCGCACATGGTGGGCCGGGCCGGGTACCGCACCAAGCACCTGCACCCGGAACTGCTCAGCGCCGACGAGCTCGAAGCCGTCGTCCAGCAGGCCGCCGGCGAACACGGGTTCACCGACGACAAGTAGCCCGCTGCGGCCTCAGCCCGACGCGCCTTAGAGGATGCGCCCTAGACCAGGTCCTGGGTCTTGGCGAAGCGGGTGATGGCGCGCTGCGTGCCGCGGTTCGCGAGGACCTGGATGACGGCGCTGACCGAGGCCGAGATCAAGGCGAACGTCAGGGCCTGGCGCAGCGTGGTGGGGACGTCGTCGTCGTGGCCCTTCGGCGGCTTGTTGCCGGTGGTCTTTTCCCAAACGGTGTCGACCACCTTGGTGCCGACGAAACCGGCGACAAGGCTGATTCCGGTGCCTAGCAACTTGATCATGATGTTCATGCGTCGTACTCCTTGCGGGAGGAAACAGGGCTTCCCCTAGCCTAGCGTCATCGCCGGCTCCGGCACGGCGCAGGCGCCGGAGGCAGGCGGGCCGAACGCCCCTGCTGCGCCGCCCGAGCGGGGACGTACCGTCGAGCATGACCGACCCTGCCGTCTCCCCGCCCGCTCCGCCGCAGGCTCCCGCTGCCGCGCGGAACGACTGGCGGCGGCTGTACTTCTGGGCCGGCCTGGGCGCGGTGCTCTTCGTCGCACTGCTGGTGCTGGCCCTGGTCCTGGACTTCCTCGCGCCGCCGCCGGTCCACGGCGGCGCCGAGACGCTGGAATTCATCGCCCGGCACAAGGAAAGCTACACCGCCGAGCAGCTGCTCTGGACGCTGCCGAATATCCTGCCCGTGCTCGTCTTCGTCGCGCTCTTCGTCGCCCTCGCCCCGCTGGACCGGGGCCTGGCCCTGCTGGCGACGGTCATCGGGGCCCTCTCCTGGGGGCTGGTCCTCGCTATCCCGGTCACCAGCCGCGGTTCCACGGTGCTGGTGTACCTCAGCGACCGCTACGCCGCCGCGGCCGACGACGGCGAGCGGCTGCGGTACGCAACGGCTGCCGAGGCGGTCATCGCCGAGAACAACACCCCCGCCGCAGCCGGGATGCTGTCCGCGCTGGGGATCCTGCTGATCTCCGTCGTGATGCTCAAGGGGGTGCTGCCGCGGGCCCTGGCCTGGGTCGGCATCGCCACCGGCGCCCTCGGAGTGGCCGCGGAAGCCCTGCGCCATGCCGCTCCCGGTTTCTACTGGGCCTACGGGGTGCTGCTGTGGGTGTGGTTCGTGTGGGCAGGGATTGCGTTGCTGCGGCTGGGAAAGGACCCGGGCCGCCGCCCTTAGCGGCCCGGCAGGCTTAGCTGCCCGGAAGGCCCGGACGGCCCAGGATCTCGGCCAGGGCTTCGACCACCAGCTCGTGGTCGGCCTTCTGCGGCAGCCCCGACACCGTGACCGCCCCGATCATCCCGGTGCCGCGCAGGTAGATGGGGAAGGAACCGCCGTGCGCGGCGAACTCCTGCGGATCGAACCACGGATCGTCCTCGATCCGGCGCCCGGCCGCCCGCGCCCGGAGACCCACCAGCAGGGAGGGAACCTCATACCGCACCGCGGTGCGGTGCTTGGCCCGGATCCAGCGCTCGTTATCAGGGGTGGCCCCCTCCAGTGCGGCGTGGAACAGGACCTGCTCACCCTTGGTGATGTCGATGGCGATCGGGTGGGACCGCTGCCGGCCCAGCTCCACCAGGCGCAGGCCCAGGTCCAGGGCGTCGTCCTTGCTGAAGGACTGGAACTGCAGGTCCTCGATTTCGGCCAGGATGCGTCCGATCAGCGCGGCCAGTGAGCCGTGGGGTTGCGGGTCGGCCGAGTCCGGGTCGTAGTCCGCGGCGGGCGCGGGGGTTTGGGGCGCTGGGGTTTCGAGCAAGGCTTCAACCTCCGTCGGGGAGCGCATGATGTACGCCGACTCTAGCAACCACGCCGCCCTGGTGCAGCGCTTCGCTCGGGGTGGGGCGGCGGTGGTGTCTCTCTAGGCGTCAGTGCATGAGAGCGTCGGTAGAACGTCGCCGCGGACATTCCGAGATCGCGGGCAACCTGAACAGCAGTTGCGCCCCTGAGAACAATCGCACTGCGCTGCGAATCTGACTGGCCGTGATCCGTCGAGGCCGGCCAGTCAGGTTCAGTCCGGTTTGCCGCCGTTGGCTGAGAGTCGGTGACGCCCGAGCCGGTCCGGCGTTGTGATGATGAGAGCGTCGCCCTCGACCAGGGCCCCCAGCGACCGGTCGAACTGAGGCCGCGAGGACCGGGCGCCAGAGACCCGTGGTCGATGTAGAGATCATCGAGTCGGACGGCGAATGGCATAAGATCGGCCTGCGGCCGGTCGGTTGATTGCTGACGTATTGGAACGCGCGCGTAGCCGACGAGTTTCGCCGGGCCTGCTCTCGGGGTGTCTCATAACTAACGGTGGAAACGCCGAATCAGCCAGATGGTTTCGAGACGTAGTTATGAGAATCGCCGAAGTCGGAAAGTTACCCGAGAATCAGCTGATGTGTTGCCGCCCCTGTCGTGCCCTCGGCGGGGTCCGGCGAGACATCTCGTATCCCATGGGTTTCGAGACGCCGCAGTGTGTAGCGGTTAGGGCACCTTCACCGTGCATTTCATCGTGCGGGGTAAACGTGCCTTTAGAGGCTAGCAACGGCGCCGAAGGAAGAATCGCTGCCTGGCTGAGCTTTCGACGACCGGCTTACGGGCGGTCCAGGCTGACTGTTTGAGCGTCGAATCGACCGAAATTCGCGGGCGGTCGTAGAGCCGGGGTGGCACAAGGGGTGACAACGAGGGGCGGGCGGGTTATGTGACCGACTTTTGAATTCCCGCGGGCTGTCCCGCGCTCTCTTGCGCTCGAACTGCACCAGTAAACCTTTCATCGAAACAAGCGGTTTCCCGTCGCCTCAAGGCACGATCTTCGCCGCGTGGCGGGCCGCAACTTCGATCATCGCCCGGTGGGTTGCCCAGTCGGCTTCCTCGGTCGTGTTCGGCCGCGCCGCATTCGCTCCCACAGCTCCATCTATGGCTTCGCGAATGATGTCTGCATGTCCTAAATGTTGTGAGGTTTCGAGGAGCATATGCACCAGCACGGTGAAGAGTGAGACGTCTGAACGCCACCATGACACGTGTCCGGCCGCGTCAATGGGCAGCGACTCGATCGTGCCATCGGCGTGCAAGCATGCCCGCTGGTACGCGGCCATAACGTCGCCACGGGACTCATGCTCTGTTACCCACATGAAGTCGCGATTCCGAAAGCCTCCGTCGAGCGTGGGGACGGGCTGCTCTGGATACGGACGACCGAACACATGCCCGAAGTAGGCTGCCTCGTAAAGCGTCAGGTGTTTCACCAAGCCGAGAAGGTTTGTGCCCGTTCGGCTCATGGGCCGGCGCACGTCGTACTCACTCAGACCCTCGAGCTTCTTCACAAACTGTTCACGGGCATCCCGGTGTCGCTCGTGAAGGTGTGCTTTTGCGGATTCGTCGATCATCGTCCGAAGTCTACGGTGCCCACATGTTCGTGTAACTAGCGCCGCGCTCGAGTGGCTGCCATCCGTGAGTCTGGCGATTCCGACTCGCCGGGATGAGGCTGTTACAGGAGTACAACCCATTCGGCGTAGAAGATGCCAAGGGCGACGGCGACGAAAAGGCCCGCAATGATCCAGAAGCGGGCCACCACCGTGACCTGTTCCCAGCCCTTCAATTCAAAGTGGTGATGCAGCGGCGTCATGAGGAAGACGCGCTTGCCGCCGGAGAGTTTGAAGAAGCTCACCTGGATGATGACGGACAGGGTGATCATCACGAACAGACCGGCCATGATGACTAGAAGCAGCTGGGTGCGGGACAGAATCGCGAACCCTGCGATTGCGCCCCCGAGGGCGAGTGATCCGGTATCACCCATGATGATCTTCGCCGGTGTGGTGTTCCACCAGAGGAATCCGACGAGGGAGCCGCACAGCGCAGCCGCGATCAGGGCAAGGTCGAGTGGATCCCGCACTTGGTAGCAAATATTGGTCGGGACACTGGGATCAGCGCATCGTTGGTTGAACTGCCAAATGCTCATCAGCATGTAAGCGCCGAAGACAAAGGTCGACGCCCCCGCGGCCAGGCCATCCAGCCCGTCGGTGATGTTCACGCCGTTGGTTGCCGCGGTGAGGATCAGGATGGACCACAGGATGAAGAGGATTGCCCCGATCACCGGCCCGGCGAAGGCTAAATCGAAGGACGTGTCCCTAACGAATGAAACTGCGGTGGAGGCTGGAGTGCGTCCGTTCTCATTGGGGAAGTTGAGAGCGAGGACGGCGAATGTCACCCCGACAGCTGTCTGGCCGACGATCTTTGCCGGCGCAGTGAGGCCAAGGCTGCGCTGCTTGGAGACCTTGATGTAGTCATCGAAGAAGCCCACGAGGCCCATGCCGACGGAGACCATGAGCAGCAGCAGTCCCGAGGCTGTTGGGCCCGTCGATTCACCAAGGATCGTCATGATGCCGTGCGTTGCGAAGTAGGCGATCACCACCGACCCAATGATCCACGCCCCACCCATGGTGGGAGTGCCACGCTTGGTGTGGTGGGAGGTGGGGCCATCGTCGCGGATGAACTGGCCGTAGTTCTTCTTGACCAGGTAGCGAGCGAGCACCGGTGTGCCGCTCAACGACAGAATCAGGGCCGAAGCCGCAGCGAGTAGCAGCGCAATCATAGGGAGATGCCCCTTCTGTTTCCCGGACTGAGTCCGTTGCAGGACTGGGCGGATCGCCGGGCACCCCGCCGACTCTTTCGCCGCCGATCCTATCGGATCGATTCTTCAGCACCAGCTCGACTCACCCGCTATGGCTGAAGCAACCGGCCGATAACAATCCTGCGGGTCGCGGCCACCCGGTGGGCGAATGCGTTTCCGGTTCCATCTGAAGAACCAGAGAAGCCAGGAGGGACCGTCACCTGACATTTCATGCAGACGGCTCCCGAAAATGAAAACCACGACTAAACACTCGTTACCTGTTGCGTTAGACCCGCCCGAGAAAGTGCCCCTTCAAGGATCCCCTTACGGATACCTGAAGGGGTCGCCGCATCTGGATTCCCTGTGTCTCATAACCTCAGTGCCTCGAATCCCTAGGGTTGTGCGATGGCGTGACGCAGGCCAGCTCTGGCCTGGAGAAATTCGGGCCAGCGGTGGACAGTCGTGCGGTTTGCGGCCATGTACTGGTAAAGCTTCTCTCAGGAAGGCGACACCGTAATGAATGACTTCGATCTCGAAACACGAATCCGTGCGGCGGCACCGCACGTATCCAGTCCGCTGGGGCTGGCCGAGCACAGCACACGCATCTTGCAAGAAGCGGGCGCACGACGTGGGCGTAGGCTGCACAAATGGGCAGTGGGCGTGGCGGCTTCGGTCGTGATTGTCGGAGGCGGGACGGTCGCTGTCGCAGGCAATGGCCTGAACACGCCCTGGGGTTGGACAGCCGACAACGTGCACCAGTTCCCTGGACCTAACGGTCAGACCTGTTTCACCGGGCTCCAAGTGAAGCCAGACGGAGTCACCGACGACGCACCGGTTGTTATCGCCGCCCGTGAGATCCTCGCAGGGCTCGACCTCGACGCACTTGACACCTCGAAGTGGACGGTGGAGCTTGAGTCGGAAAATGGCCGCCCGTACAGCGACGGTACCCCAGGAGTCGTGCACCACACTCCGGAAGAGATCGCACAGGACGCAATGCGCCGCACAGCTGCGGACCTCCTGTTTGCCGAGCTGAAGGACCGTGGTCTGCTCTCGGACGAGAAAGATTCCGTGATGCTATTCAGCATGGCGCAGGGTTGCCGGTGACCAGCGGACGGGAGGCGGCGACGTCGATCGACGAACTCGTCCGACACAATGCAGAGGACCTGCTGCGCTACTTCCAGCGACGCCTTCTAAACGACTCCGATGCAGCGGAGGCGCTCGGTGAGTTGTTGCTCACCGCCTGGAAGTTACGCCGAAGAGTGCCGACTGACCCGACTCAGGGGCGGATGTGGCTGTTCGTTACCGCGCATAACGTATTGCGGGATTCCCGTCGCACGTTGGCACGTCGTTCTGCGGCGGTGGAGCGGCTGGTGAACGACATGCGGCTCTTGAACGGGCCCACATGGGATGACACGGCGATCGAGCTGCGGGACGCACTCGATCGACTGCCGGACGAGGATGCCGAGCTCGTCCGACTCACCTACTGGGATGGCTTGGCGTCTCACGAGGCAGCAGCCGTTCTGGGCATCAACGCGTCGACAGCCCGCTCACGGTTATCACGGGCAAAGCAGCAGTTGCGCGTAGCGCTGGAAGAGATCGATTGCGAAAGAGAAGGCTCCACCCGCGTACAAGCTGCGCCTATCTGAGCTCACCTTGCCGCGGACCGAACCCATCCCCGTAGTCCAAGCGCGCAGAGAAGCGATCTCAAAATGGAACGGTTCTAGGCTTCCGCTTACGAGGACTGAGAGATCCTGCTTCGCCCCTTTGTATCGTGCCTTTGCTCACCCCTGGTCCCATCGAGTTTAAGTGTCTTGAAACCTCTGCGCCTCGAAACACTAGGGTTGTGAGACCGTGGACTTCAGCGTTTGGTCCGCCCTGCAACACCGTAGTCGGAAGCTTCACCATCATCGGGGCGACCGAGCAGGAGGGCGGGACCGGGCATCCCCCGGGTGTCCGGTAGAGGTACTGACCCTTCCGCTTGAGGGAGGGCCGGCCGCCCAGACCCTCCCTCAGGAGTTCCATTGCCGCGGCTGGCGACTCACGTCGGAGTCAGCCCGGGACGTTTCGCGGATCGTTGCCGTAGCTGTTCTTGGAAGCGATCTGGCCGTCCTGGTTCTTGATGACGTGCTCGACCTTGCCGGCCCGGGCGGCTTCCCGGCCCGCCACTACCGCATCCTCTTTGGTCCTGTAGCCGGCGCCGAACGCCCGATTAGTGCCCTTGCGCTTGTTCTTCCATTGGCCGTCTTCGTAGTACGTTTCAATGTCTGCCTGAGGCATTGCACTCTCCTTTTGCCGTTCGGTCCTGCTACCTGACTTCGGATAGCGAAAAGCCCCGCAGTATTGGGGGGACAGCGGGGCGTTTTCAAGCTTCCTCCTCCTGATGGGGGACAGGCGGAGGAGCTGACACCAACCTAATAGCAAGCATGCTTAGTTTTCAAGCCTGGGCGCCGAACCCGCGCGCCGGAGGCCGAGCGGAGATAGCTGGACAGCCACACGAACCTTGCTGCAGTGCTACAAAACCAAGGGCTAAACAATGACTTGGACCATCTGCACCAGGTGCTCCGCGCGTGCCCTGCCGGGTGTAAACTGGGCCAGCCCACAACGGGCGATATTTGATACGACAGGGGAGCGCCGCCGTCGGGCACCGGAAGCAGTCCGGGAACCGCGGGTGGGCGCTGAGAGTGCGGACAGCCGCAGACCCTCGAACCTGATCCGGTTAGTACCGGCGCAAGGGAGTCGAGTTCTCAGGGTGCCCGGCGCCCGTGGCGGAAGCCGCGGCGACGCCGGAAGCCCTCCCCTCCTGTACCTCAGGAGGATGGCATGACTGATATTTCTGCACAGCAGACACTTACCACCGGCAGGACCCACTGGCGTGTGGTCGACATTGTGGTGGCCGCGCTGATCGCCGTGGCCGGCGGCGTGATCTTCTGGGCCTGGTCCCAGGGCTCGAACCTGGTGTCCGTGCCGCTCAACGCGGTCTACCCCCCGCTGACCGGCCTGTACGCGGGCGGCTGGATGATCCCGGCGGCCCTGGGCATGCTCATCATCCGCAAACCCGGCGCGGCGCTGTTCTGCGAGACCGTCGCCGCCACGGGAGAGCTGATCATGGGGTCGCAGTACGGCGCCTCGGTGCTCTTCTCCGGCTTCGTCCAGGGACTCGGAGCCGAACTCGTGTTCGCGGCCTTCCTGTACAAGCGGTTCAACCTGCCCGTGTCGCTGCTGGCCGGCGCCGGCGCCGGGCTATTCTGCGGCCTGAACGACTCCTTCCTGCCGTGGGGCTGGAACATCGCCTACGAGACCGGGGACAAGCTGGCCTACATCATCTTCTGCGCCATTTCCGGCGCCGTGATCGCCGGCGGCCTGTCCTGGCTGGCCACCCGCGGGCTGGCCAAGACCGGGGTGCTGGCCTCCTTCGCCTCGCGCAGGGCGGCGTCGGAACCGGTATTCTCCTAACCCCCGCGCACGGATGACAACACCTGAGGTCCGGCCCGCGGCCATCAGTGCCCGTGGCTGGGGCTGGCGGCACGCCGGCCGGTCCCGGCCCGCAGTGAGCGGCCTGGACCTGGAGATCAGCCCCGGCGAGCGGGTCTTGCTGCTGGGCCCCTCCGGCGCGGGCAAGTCCACCCTGCTGCACGCCCTGGCCGGCGTGCTCGGCGACAGCGGCGCCCCGGGGGCGGGGGATGACGCCGACGCCGACGAGACCGGCGCGCTGCTGATCGACGGCGCCGCGCCCCGGGCGCAGCGCGGCCGGGCGGGGCTGATGCAGCAGGACCCGGAAACCCAGGTGGTGCTCTCGCGGCTGGGCGACGACGTCGCGTTCGGCGCCGAAAACCTCGCCGTCGCCCCGGCGGAGATCTGGCGCCGGGTCGCGGAAGCGCTGGACGACGTCGGCCTGGCGGGCCTCCCGCTGGAGCACCCGACGTCGGCGCTCTCCGGCGGGCAAAAGCAGCGGCTGGCGCTCGCCGGGATCCTGGCGATGCGGCCCGGGCTGCTGCTGCTGGACGAGCCCACCGCGAACCTTGACCCCGCCGGGGTCCTGGAGGTGCGCGACGCCGTCGGGCGCTGCCTGGACAAGACCGGGGCGACGCTGGTGGTGGTCGAGCACCGGGTGGCCGTCTGGAAGGACCTGGTCGACCGCATCGTGGTGCTGCAGCCCGGGTCCGCCACGGAGTCCGCCGTGCTGCTGGACGGTCCGCCGGACCGGGTCCTGGAGCAGGCGCGGGACATGCTCATCGCGGCAGGCGTCTGGGTGCCGGGCCACGTCCCGGCGACGCGGGCACGTGCCGCCGGGGGCGCCGACGGACAGGGCGCCCCCGGACAGGGCACCGGGGACACCCCGGCGGACCCCGCGGCCGGCGGGCTGCTGCTCGCCGCGGAAAAACTGTCCGTCTCCCGCGAACGCCCCCGCCGGGCCGGCCTGCTCAAGGGGTTCGGCAGGATCCCGCCGGCCCCGGTGCAGGCCGGGATTACCGCCCAGGTCCGGGCCGGCGAAGCCCTCACTGTCACCGGGCCCAACGGCTCCGGCAAATCAACCTTTGCGCTGACCCTGGCGGGTCTGCTGCCCCCGGCCGCCGGAACCGTGTCCGCCGCGACCGAGCTGAGCCGGGGCGCGGGCATCGACCCGTACACCTGGAAAGCCCAGCAGCTGATCGCCCGGATCGGCACGGTCTTCCAGGAACCGGAACACCAGTTCGTCACCGGCCGGGTGCTGGATGAACTGATGTTCGGGCCCCGCCAGCTGGGCCGCGGCGAGGAGCGCGTGGACGAACTGCTGGAGCGGCTGCGGCTGCGCGACCTCGTGGACGCGAACCCCTACACCCTCTCCGGAGGCGAAAAACGCCGGCTCTCTGTCGCCACTGTGCTGGCCGCGCATCCGCAGGTGCTGGTCCTGGACGAGCCGACCTTCGGCCAGGACGCCAACACCTGGGCGGAGCTCGCCTCGTTCCTCTCGGAACTGCTCGACGCCGGGACCGCCGTCGTTTCGGTGACCCACGACGCGGAATTCAGCCAGGTCCTGGGCGGCCGCGAGCTGCGGCTGGGCGCCCCGCAGCCGGAGCTGCCGGGCCGGATGGCGCCGGGGGTGGCGGCGCCATGAGGCAGGCCCTGACCCTGGGCGGGAACCGGGCGCTGCTCACCCGCGCCAACCCGCTGGCCAAGTTCATCGGCGTCGTGCTGATCACCATCGCGCTGGCGCTGTCCATCGACTGGGTGTCCGCCTCCGTGGCGCTGGCCTTCGAACTGCTGCTGTTCCCGCTCGCCGGCCTGACCGTCGCCCTGCTCTGGCAGCGCGGTTGGCCGCTGATCCTCGCCGCGGCCGTGGGAGGCTGGAGCACCGCGATCCTGGCCCCGGACCACGGACGGATCCTGCTCGACGCCGGCATCTGGTCCATCAGCGAGGGCTCGCTGCAGCTCGGGCTGGGGTTCCTGCTGCGCGGCCTGGCGATCGCGCTGCCCGCCGTGCTCCTGATGAGCTGCACCGACCCGACCGACCTGGCCGATGCTCTCGCCCAGCAGGCGAAACTGCCGCACCGCTTCGTCCTCGGCACCCTCGCGGCCATGCGCCTGGTGGGGCTGATGGCCGAGGAATGGCAGACCATCGGCATGGCGCGGCGGGCCCGCGGCGTCGGCTCGCACGGCAACCCGGTGCAGCGGCTGAAAGCCACCCTGGGACAGAGCTTCGGGCTGCTGGTCCAGGCCGTCCGCCGGGCGTCCCGGCTGGCGGTGACCATGGAGGCCCGCGGCTTCGGCGGTGCACGGCGAACCTGGGCCCGGCAGGCCACGTTCAGCCGGCTGGATGCCTGGGTGCTCCTGGGTGGGATCCTGATTCCGGCCGCCGCGGTGGCCGCTGCGCTCGGCGCCGGCACGTGGAACATTGTGCTCCTCGGCCAGCAGTAACCGCCGGGCCTTCCGGGACCGGTCCGGCCACGGGCGCGGGCAGAATATCGCACCAGACGGATATCTTGTGAGCTTGACTGCACCTTCGCGGCTTTTGCGCGGCCGCGTAGCTCATCCGTGATATTGATGGAGGTATGACTCAACAGACTGCTGAACACGTTGGCGCCGTCCTGCGGAACGCCCGCGGCGAAAAGGGCTGGACCCAGGGCCGGCTCGCCGCGGAACTGGGCACCAGCCAAAGCGCCATCGCCCGGATGGAACAGGGCAAGCAGAACCTGAGCCTGAAAATGATCCAGCGGCTGGAAACGATCTTCGGCCGGGCCATCGTCAAAGTCGGCCGGCCGCAGATGACGCACCTGCGCGTGGAGGGCGGACGCACCCTCTCCGGTGCGGTGGACGTCAACAGCAGCAAAAATGCCGGCGTCGCCCTGCTCTGCGCCAGCCTGATCAACCGCGGCACCACGGTGCTGCGCCGGCTGGCCCGGATCGAAGAGGTCAACCGGATCGTCGAGGTGCTGACCAGCATCGGCGTCGAATGCACCTGGCTGAACGCCAACGACCTGCAGATCCGCCGTCCGGCCGTGCTGGACCTCGACTCGATGGACGTTGAGGCCGCCCGCCGCACCCGCAGCGTGATCATGCTGCTGGGCCCGCTGCTCGATGAGTCCGCCGAATACCGCCTCCCCTACGCGGGCGGCTGCGACCTCGGCACCCGGACCGTTGAACCGCACATGCAGGCGCTGCGCCAATTCGGGCTAAGCGTTGAGGCAAAGTCCGGCTTCTACAGCGTGCAGGCCCCGCCCGCGGACGGCCACGACCGGTCCTTCGTGCTGAGCGAGCGCGGAGACACGGTGACCGAAAACGCGATCATGGCCGCCGCCCACCGCCGCGGCACCACCATCATCCGCAACGCCAGCCCCAATTACATGGTCCAGGACCTGTGTTTCTACCTCCAGATGCTGGGCGTGGACATCGAGGGGGTCGGCACCACGACGTTGAAGATCGTCGGGCGCCCGTCGGTCGACGTCGAGATTGAGTACTTCCCGTCCGAGGACCCGATCGAGGCGATGAGCCTGATCACCGCCGGGATCGTGACCAACTCCGAGGTGACCATCCGCCGGGTCCCGATCGAGTTCATGGAAATCGAACTGGCGACGCTGGAACAGATGGGCCAGCGGCTGGAGGTCTCCGCAGAGTACGTGGCCCGCAACGGCCGCACCCGGCTGGTGGACGTCACCACCCGGCCCTCGGAGCTGCGGGCGCCGGAGGACAAGATCCACCCCATGCCGTTCCCGGGCCTGAACATCGACAACCTGCCGTTCTTCGCGGTGATCGCCGCCAACGCCCAGGGCCAGACGATGATCCATGACTGGGTCTACGAGAACCGGGCGATCTACCTCACGGAGCTAAACAAGCTCGGCGCCCAGGTGCAGCTGCTGGACCCGCACCGGATCTACGTCAACGGACCCACCCGGTGGCGCGCCGCCGAAGTCGGCTGCCCGCCGGCCCTGCGTCCGGCCGCCTGCCTGCTGCTGGCCATGCTGGCCGCCCGCGGTGTCTCCGAACTGCGCAACATCTACGTGATCGAGCGCGGCTACGAGGACCTGGCCGAGCGGCTGAACACCATCGGCGCAAAAATCGAGTACTTCCAAGACTGAACAGCCTGAACGGCCCGGCCAGTCTGGACGGTTTGACCAGTTTGAACCGCCCCAGCTGGCGCGGCCGGGCGGGTGCTGGCGCACAATGGTTCCATGCGCACCTTTGGTGTCGAGGAGGAACTGCTGATCGTGGACCCCGCCAGCGGGGCGCCGCTGGCCCTGGCCGACGCCCTGCTGCGGGGGCTCACGCCGGGCGCGGCAGCTGCGCACGCCGCGGACCACGACGACTCCGGCTTCAGCTTCGAGCTCAAGCTGGAGCAGATCGAAACCCAGACCCGGCCCTGCCTGGACCACGCGGACCTGCTCGGGCAGGTCCGGCAGTCCCGGGCCTTCGCGGACCATGCCGCCCGGATCCACGGCGCCCGGGTCGCGGCCCTGGCCACGTCGCCGCTGGCCTCGCCCACGCACACCACGCCCAACCCGCGGTACGCCAGGATGCAGAAACGCTTCGGCCTGACCGTGCAGGAGCAACTGACCTGCGGCTTCCACGTCCACACCTTAATCGAGTCCCCGGAGGAGGGCGTCGCCGTCCTGGACCGGATCCGGGACAAGCTGGCGGTGCTGATCGCGCTCAGCGCCAATTCGCCGTTCTGGAACGGCTCGGAGACGGGGTTCGAAAGCTACCGCACCCAGGCATGGAACCGGTGGCCCGCGGCCGGCCCGGCCATGATCTTCGGCAGCCTCCCGGTGTACCGGCGTGTGGTGGCGCGGCTGCTGGAGACCGGGGTGCTCTTCGACGAGGGCATGGTGTACTTCGACGCGCGGCTCGCCCGCCATCACCCGACGGTGGAGGTCCGGGTCGCGGACGTGTGCCTGCGCGCCGAAGACGCGGCGCTGATCGCAGTGCTGGTGCGTGCGCTGGTGGAATCCGCCAGCCGGGAGTGGCGCGACGGCGTCGACCCGGCCCCGGTGCCGACCGTGCTGCTGAAGATGGCCGCCTGGCAGGCCAGCAACTGCGGGCTGCAGAGCGAGCTGCTGGACTTCGGGACCTTCCGGCCCGCCCCGGCCCGCGAGGTGGTGCACGCCCTGGTCGATTTCGTGGCCCCGGTCCTGGCGGAGCAGGGGGAGCTGGAGCTGGTGCGGCAC
This sequence comes from Arthrobacter sp. Soil763, assembly GCF_001428365.1. Classification (GTDB taxonomy): domain Bacteria; phylum Actinomycetota; class Actinomycetes; order Actinomycetales; family Micrococcaceae; genus Arthrobacter. The sequence continues at coordinate 49,945 of NZ_LMSH01000002.1, forward strand.
GGCGTCGAACGGATCCTCGCCGACGGCACCGGCTCGCAGCTGCAGCGGCAGGCGCTCAACGCCCCGGGCCTGGACACACCGTTCGACGACGCCGCGGCGGCCGCCGTCGTCGCCCACGCCGTGCGTGTGACCACGCGCGGGGAAGAGCCTGCACCGGCCGCCGGACCGGAGCCGGTGCTGGTGCCGGTCCGGCGCGGCTAGACCCGCCGGAGCGCCTGCCCCAGGTCGCGGATCAGGTCATCCACATCCTCCAGCCCCACCGAGAGCCGCACGACGCCGTCACTCAGCCCGATCGCGGCGCGCCCGTCCGGCCCCATGGCGCGGTGCGTCGTGGTGGCGGGGTGGGTTATCAGGGACTTCGAATCGCCGAGGTTGTTGGAGATGTCGATGATCTGCAGCGCATCCAGCAGCGCGAAGGCCGCCTCCTTGGCGGTGCGCCCGGCCGAGGGGGCGAGTTCCAGGGTCAGCACGGTGCCGCCGGCCTTCATCTGCCGGGCGGCCAGCTCGTGCTGCGGGTGGGAGGGCAGGAGCGGGTACCGGACCCCGTTGACGGCCGGCTGTTCCTGGAGCCATTCGGCCAGCCGCAGCGCCGAGGCGGAGGAGTGGTTCACCCGCAGGGCCATCGTTTCCAGGCCCTTGCTCAGCACCCACGCGTTGAAGGCGGACAGCGCCGGGCCGGTGTGGCGCATGAGCTGCTTGACCGGCCCCTCGATGAACTCGCGGGTGCCCAGGATCGCGCCGCCTAGCACCCGGCCCTGGCCATCGATATGCTTCGTGCCGGAGTAGACAACCACGTCCGCGCCGAGCTCCCCGCAGCGCTGCAGCAGCGGGGTGGCGAAGACGTTGTCCACGACGACCGTGGCGCCGGCGTCGTGGGCCAGCGCGCTGACCGCGGCGATGTCCACAATCTCCTGCATCGGGTTCGACGGCGACTCGAAGAACACCGCCGTCGTTGGCTCGGACAGCGCAGACCGCCACTGCTCCAGGTCCGGCCCGTCCACGAAGACCGTTTCCACGCCCCAGCGCGGCAGGATCTCGTTGAGGATCACGAAGCAGGACCCGAACAGCGACCGCGCCGCGACCACGCGGTCGCCGGCGCCCAGCAGCGCGCCGAGCGCGGTGAACACCGCCGACATGCCCGACGCCGTCGCGAAGCAGGCCTCGGTGCCCTCGAGCAGGCGGAGCCGTTCCTGGAACGTGGCCACCGAGGGGTTGCCGTAGCGGGAGTAGACGAAGCGCTCGTCCTCGCCGGTGAAGGCGCGCTCGGCCGCGGCGGCGGATTCGTAGACGAAGCCCGAGTTCAGGAAGATCGGTTCGGTGGTTTCGCGGAACCCGGTGCGGTCGAGGCCGCCGCGGACGGCCTGCGTGTCCGGGCTCCAGTCCTGGGCGTCGGGGTTGAAACTCACGCGGTGCTGTCCTGGTCGGTGGGCAGGCCGCGGTTCTTCCAGCCGTTGACGTCCCTCGCCCCGGACGGGCCGGGCTCGCCCTCGAAGCCTTCCAGCACGTTGTAGGCCGTGAACCCCGCAGTGGTCGCGGCCGCCGCCGCGGCGGCCGAGCGCGCACCGGACCGGCACAGGAAGAGCAGCTCGGTGCCGTCCCCGGCGACAGCTGCCGTGAGCTGGTCGAGGAACCGCGGGTTGGGGACGCCGCCGGCCAGGTTCCACTCGATGAGGAGCGGGTCCCGTCCGGTTCCGGCGGTGACCGGGACGCCGATCTGCTGCCATTCGGCCTCGGTCCGGACGTCCACCAGCACGGCCCCGGCTCCGAGCTTGGCCCAGGCTTCCTGCGGGCTCAGGTCCCCGGCGTAGCTCACGCGTGGCCCTCGCCGTCGAACTCCTCAGCGCCGCCGTCGAGCTCATCCACCGCGCTGGCGACGGCGGCGTCGGCGCTGGCGATCGCCGCCGGCAGCACCACGGCCTGCGCGACGATCACGGTCAGGCCGTTGAACGTGGCGGAGGGGCTGCCGTGCAGGACGTAGCCCTCGGCCAGGGCCGCCGAGACGCGCTCGCAGAAAGCGCGGTCATCGGGGCCGGTGAACAGCCGGTAGGCCAGCTTTTCCTCCGCCCGCGGACCGGTGCCGGCAGGGGAGGGGGCGGGGGCTGTGGCAGGCACAGCGGGGACGGACGCGTCGGACACGACGGATCTCCTTACTTTCACGCTTGCAGCTCGAGGGGTCGATATGCCGAGTATTCACCTGAGGCACCCCGCCGCGAAAGGAGGGTTGCCGACCGGCCAGTCAGGGCTTGGCGCCGGGTCTCATTACTCCCCAAAAACGTAGCACCTCCGGCGCCGGCCGGGCCGCCGTCGCCGTCATGTTCAGTCACGCGGCCGCGGGAGTGGTGCCTGTCCCGGAACTGTGCCATGGCGTAGTCTCACCACTGACACGCCGGCGGGGGAAATGCTGGCGCATACCACCGCACGCTCACACGAAGAATTGGGGATCCACATGTACCTGCGACGCCTCGCGCCGGCCGCGCTCCTGCTCACCATCGCCCTGGGGCTCGCCGCTTGCGGCGGTTCCGCGGCCCCGACGACGGCAGGGTCGACGCCCGCCGGGTCGCCCGGCGCCCCGTCCGCCAGCCAGTCGCCGAGCCCGACGCCGACGCCGACGCCCACTGCGGCCGCCAAAGAGTTCTCGCAGACCGAGTTGGCGGCGATTGTCGCCGGCCTTAAGGATGCCCAGGGCAAGCGTCTGACGGCCATCCCGGCCGCGCAGCTGGAAGAGGGCATCGCCGCATCGAAGGAGATGATGTCGGGCGTCGTGATTACGCCGAAGGCGTGCGCTGCCGTTGCTGACAGCAACGCCCAGATCCCGCCGGGCAGTGTCTTCGCCGGCGGCGCCTCCGAGTCGACCACCGTCCGGGCCGTCACGGCGGTGACCCTGGTGGCGTTCAAGGACCCGGCGGTGCTGGCAAAGAACGTTGAAAGCTCGGTAGCAAACACCAAAAAGTGCGAGAACTTCACCATGGAGATGCAGGGTCAGAAGCTCGAGAGCGCCACCGAAATCCTGACCGTGCCGACCAGCGCAGACGCTTCGTTCGCGTCGCTGTCCACCCAGACCATGCCGGACGGGGAAAAGCTGGTGACGGTGGTGGTGATGGGAGCCAGCGGGGGGCTCTCGGCCACCGCGGTTGTTTCCGGCCCGGATGTCACCAAGGGCTCGGCCCCGGATATGGCGCGGATGGTCGACGACGCCCTCGCCCGGGCCGGTGCCAAGGGCTGAGCCGCGGTCCTACTCGATCGTGGCGAACAGGTCGTTGAGTTCGGCCGTGAGCTGGCTCCTCAGCTCCGGGGTGCCGATTTCCTTGCCGTCGATGTGGTTCACCGGGGCGAGGAGCCGGATGCTGGAGATCAGCCAGACGGCGTCGGCGTCGTGGAGGTCGTCCGGGACCAGCGGACCGTAGCCCAGCTCCCACCCGGCGGCCTTGGCCGCGGTGAACAAGGCGCCCTGCGAGGTGCCGGGGAGGATGCCGCTGTCCAGCTGCGGGGTGATCAGTCGGCGCACGGTGCGGGTGCCGCCGGCGCCGTCGTCGACGGTGTCCAGGTGCGCCAGCAGCACGGTCGACGTCGGTCCCTCCAGGACCCGCCCGTCGGCGGAGGTGAAGATCACGTCGTCCGCGCCCTGGTGGTGGGCGTAGCGCAGCGCGGCCATGTTGACCGCGTAGGAGAGCGTCTTGGCGCCCAGCAGCAGCCAGGGTGCGCGCTCGCCGACCTCGCTGTCATAGCCGCGGTCCAGCAGCAGCACGTCGATCCCGGTCTCGCGCTGCCGGCGGCCGGCCTCCGGAGGCAGGGACGCCTGCACCCAACAGGTCGGCGTCGACGCGCCTTCCACGCCGCGGGTGGCCAGCAGCTTGACCACCACCTCGTCGTCCCCGGCCGCGTCAGCGCCGCGGAACTCGGTGATGGCTGTCTCGATGGCCCGGCGCCAAGTGTCCCCGTCCGGGATGTCCAGCTCCAGGGTGCGGGCGGAGCCGGCGAGGCGGGCCAGGTGGGCCGGCAGCTTGCGGGGCCGGCCGCCCACGGCCAGCAGCGACTCGAACACCCCGTCGCCGCGGGTCGCACCCTGGTCCGTGGCCATCAGCTGCGGGCGTGACGCGTCGGCGATGCGGCCATTCTCAAAGGCGGGATCGAGGAACACCAGCACCGTCGCGCGGGCCGGAACAGAGGCGGGGGTAGTCATGCCTTCAGCTTAGTGCGGTGCCGCCGGGATAGGATTTGCGGGATTGCCCGTTCCGGAACTGTTCCGCGGGTCTGGAGCTTGAGGGGTTCGCCTGTGCTGTGGCCATTTCCGCTAGTGGGAACACTTCCGTCCTGGGTGGTCCTCATCCTGACCCTCATCGACCTGGTGATCCGTGTGCTCGCGCTCGGCATCATTCCAGGCAACCGGCGGCCCACCACCGCCATGGCCTGGCTGCTCGGCATCTTCTTCGTCCCGGCGCTGGGGCTGGTGCTGTTCCTGCTGTTCGGCAACTTCCGGCTCTCCCGCCGCCGCCGCGCCCAGCAGGAGGCCGTCAACACCCGGATCCGGGCCGGGACCTCCGAACTGGCCGCCGTCGAGAGCCGCTACGACGGTCCCGAGTGGGTGGCGTCCGCGGCGGAGCTGAACAAGACCCTGGGGTCGCTGCCGATGGTGGATGGCAACAGCGTCGAACTGCTGCCGGGCTACCCGGACTCCATCAAGGCGATGGCCGCCGCCGTCCGGGAGGCCAAGTCCTTCGTCAACGCCGAGTTCTACATCATGAGCTCGGACCACGTCACGGACGAGCTCCTGACGGCGCTGGAGGAAGCCGCCGAACGCGGCGTGGAAGTCCGGCTCCTGTTCGACCACCTCGGCACCCTGCGGATCAAGGGGTACAGCAAGCTGAAGGCCCGGCTCAACGCCAGCAAAATCCGCTGGCGCCCGATGCTGCCGCTGCGTCCCGTGCACGGCCAGTGGCGCCGGCCGGACCTGCGCAACCACCGCAAGATCATGGTGATCGACGGCGACGTGGCGTTCACCGGGTCGCAGAACCTGATCGAACCGTCCTACAACAACCCGCGCCACCGCAAGGTCGGGCGCGAATGGGTCGAGCTCATGGCCTGCATGCGGGGCCAGATCGTGACCACCCTCAACGTCGTGTTCGCCACCGACTGGCTCAGTGAAACGGACGAGTCCCTGGAGCACCAGCTCGGGCACCGGCCGGAAGCCGTGCCCGGCCATGTCACGGCGCAGGTGGTGCCCAGCGGCCCCGGCTTCATCACCGAGAACAACCTGCGGCTGTTCAACACCCTGATCTACTCGGCCCAGCACAAGCTCTCCATCTGCAGTCCCTACTTCGTGCCGGACGATTCGCTGCTCTACGCGGTGACGACGGCGGCGCAGCGCGGCGTCGACGTCGAACTGTTCGTCTCCGAAAAGGGCGACCAGTTCCTGGTCCACCACGCGCAGCAGTCCTACTATCAGGCGCTGCTGGAGGCCGGGGTCAGGATCCACCTCTACAAGGCGCCGTTCGTGCTGCACGCCAAGCACTTCACCGTCGACGACGAGGTTGCCGTGCTGGGGTCGAGCAACATGGACATGCGCTCGTTCTCGCTGAACCTTGAGGTCTCGGTGATGATGCTGGGGGAGGACATCGTGCAGCGGATCCGCGCCGTCGAGGACACCTACCGCGGGATTTCGCGCGAACTCAAGCTGGAGGACTGGCTGCAGCGGCCGCAGCTGGTCAAGTACGTCGATAACGTCGCCCGGCTGACCGCGACCCTGCAGTAGCCGCGCCGGTCAGCCGGCCGGGAACTCCGCTCCGAGCGCGGAGAGGACCCCGAAGGCCTTGGTCCGGATTTCGTCATACTCCTCCGGGGGCGAGGAATCCGCGGTGATGGCCCCGCCGACGCCGAGGCCCAGCTCGGCGCCGTGCTCCGTCGATGCCACCACTAGGGTGCGGATGGCCACCGCGAGGTCGGTGGCGCCGCTGAGTGAAAAGTAGCCGATCGCGCCCGAATAGACGCCCCGCGGCGCGGCCTCGAGCCGGTCCAGGATGGCCATGGTGCTGACTTTGGGCGCCCCGGTCATGGACCCGGCCGGGAAGCACGCGGCCACGGCTTCGGCCCGCGGCGTCCCGGGACGCAGCCGCGCGTCGATCGTGCTGACCATCTGGTGGACCGTGGCGTAGCTCTCGATCGCGCAGAGCCGGCTGACCGTGACGGACCCGGGCACGGCGAAGTGGCTCAGGTCGTTGCGCAGCAGGTCCACGATCATGATGTTCTCGGCGCGGTCCTTGGGTGAGGATTCCAGGTCGGCGAGCAGCATTGCGTCCTGATCGGGATCGGCGGCGCGGCGGCGGGTCCCCTTGATCGGCTCGGCCCGCATCCCGCCGTCGGCGTCGATGCGCAGGAAGCGCTCCGGCGACGTGCTGGCCACGGTCAGGGCCGGGAAGCGCAGGTAGCTGGCGAACGGCGCCGGGCTGCGCCGGCGCAGCGCCAGGTAGGTGGGCCAGGGATCGAGGTCCGCGGCGGTGGCGGCCAGTGACGTCGTGAGGCACACTTCGTAGCTGTTGCCCTCGGCGATCTCGTACTGCGCGGCCGCGATCTTGGCCTTGTACGCCGCCTCCGTGTCCCGGGCGCGGAAGTGCGGGGCGGCGGCGGCGCCGGACGGGGCCGGGACAGCCTCTCCCGGCAGGGCCGCGCGGGTGACGGCGGTGCGGGCCGCCGCCAGCCAGTCCGCCGCGTCGGGGCCGGCGAGGGCCAGCAGCCACGCCGTGCCCTCCCGGTGGTCCAGCACCACGGCGCGGCCGGCGAAGATCAGGCAGGCGTCATCGGTCGCGGCGGCGACGTCGCTGCCTCCGGTTTCCCGCTTGAGTTCATAGCCGAGGTAGCCGAGCCAGCCGAGGACGAACTCGCACGGGTAACCCTCCGGGGCGTCCAGGGCCCGGCTGCCCCAGGCGCCGTCCAGCCAGCGGAAGAAGCCGCCCTCCACCCGGACGGCGGCCTGGCCGAGGTCCACCCAGCTCTGCCCCGAGCGGTGCCGGACCGCCTCGCCGAAACTGCCGCCGTCGTCCGCCAGGATGCTGAAGCGGCTGCGCTCGGCAGCCTCCGCGCCCCAAGGCAGCCCGGCGGCCGCGCCGCCGAAGCCTCCGGCCTCGGCGAGGGAGGAGTCCAGCCAGACGGCGTGCGCGGAGCCGCCGTAGAGCTCGGCGAAGAGCCGGGCCGCGTCGGGGGCCGCCTCAAGCCGCTCGGCCCGCAACTCCAGCCCGCGACGGCCCGACAGCTCGGGTGCGAGGGCCGGGGCCAGGGCCGGGACATACTGCAGGGCGCGCAACACCTGGTCCGGTGCGCTGCCGTCGGCCAGGCTCTGAACCCGCACGTCGGCCCGGGAGGGAACGTCGTCGGCGGCCAGCCACGCGTCTTCCTGCCGGGCCCACAGTCTCCAGTAGGGCCGGTAGCTGTCCCCGTCACGGGCGAGGGCCCGGGCGCGGCGGTCCGGGCCGGAGGCGTCGGCCCAGACCACCGCGTCCAGATACGGCGCCGCGGCCGCGGCCCCGGCGCCGACGCCCTCCACCAGGACGATTTCGGCCGGCTCGGTCCGGCGTGCGGCGCCGTCCCCGTGCCGTTCCCAGTCCCAGCTGACCCAGTGGGCGGCTTCGCCGCGGCGCAGCGGGGCGGCGACGGTGGTGGCGTAGCGTTCGATGCCGGCGGCGAGTCCGTCCCAGCCGGGGTAGATGTCCTCGAGGTGGAAGAGCGAGACCTTATGGTGTTCCCGGAGCCGGGCCGCGAGCTCGATGGCCAGGGTGGTCTTTCCGGCCCCGGAGCGTCCGTCGATGGCGATGATGACGGGTGCTGGGCTCATGAACTAGAGCGTACCCGCTGCCCCAGGTCCAAAACGCTGCGGACGTGCGCCAGGATGCCCGGGACTGCCGCGCTGATCAGGTCCCAGGTCGACTCGAAATCGGCATGGCCGCCGTACCACGGGTCCTCGATCCCCTGGTCCAGCGGGTCCCTGCCGGCGACCGCGGGGTCGAAGCTGCGCAGCATCCGGATGTTGCCCAGCGCGGCCTCGTCCGGTGCCGCCTGGCGGAGCCAGCCGTAATGGTCGACGTCGAGCGCCAGGATCAGCTCCCGCGAGCGGAACCACTCGTGGCGCCATTCGCGGGCCACATGCGTTGCGGAGGAAATGTTGTGGGCGGCCAGGGTGCGGGCGGCCCGGGGGTCGATCGGGCGTCCGGCCTCATAGTCGGTGATCCCCGCAGAATCCACCGTGACGCCGGGAAGCTGGGCCCCGGCAACGGCTTCGGCGAGCATCAATTCGGCCATCGGCGAGCGGCAGATGTTCCCGGTGCAGACTGCGATGATCCGGTATTGGCTCGACGATGAGTTCATGCTTAAGAATGGCCGATCCCGCACCCTCTTGGCTACTCGCCCACCGGAATATGTGACAAATATGTCAATGATTATTCGTTTTTTGTCACATGCGTCCGGGCCCGCAGGGCCTTGCGGAGCAGGTCCTTCAGTTGGCCGACCTCGGCGGCGCTGAGCGCGGCGAGGGCCTCGGCCTCCGCCTCTTCGGCCGCGGCTTCGGCCTGCCGGAAGAGTGCGGCGCCCTCTGCGGTGGCGGAGACAATCTTGGCCCGGCGGTCCTGCTTTCCGGGGGCCCGCACCACCAGGCCGCGCTTTTCCAGTTCGTCGATCAGGGCAACGATCTGGCTGGGATCGAGGCTGAGGAACTCCGCCATCTCGCGCTGGGTGGGCTCCAGGTCGCTGGTAGCCAGGGCGAGCACCGAGTAGGAGCGCTCCTTGAGGTCGAACGCGGCCAGCGCGCGGTTGTTCAGTACCGAGCCTGCGGCGTGCAGCTTGGCCAGCAGGAAGCCGGCGTCGGCGCTGATCGACGCGGCCTCGAGCTTGTCCACCGGGTTGCTGCCCGCGCCGGTCCCGGTGTCAATGGTCATGCGCACTCCAATAGTCAAAAAAGTAAATCGTTGACATTTTCAATCATCCATACTTTCATGGATTCAGATCAGCATGCCATGCCGGTGGGCGGGATGCACAGCTAGCGAAGGAGCAGCGATGAGCCTGGCAGGAAAAGTAGCAATCGTCACGGGAAGCGGCCGCGGCCTCGGGCTGGCCTACGCCCGGGAGCTGGCACGCCAGGGGGCGGCCGTCATCGTGAACGACGTCGACGAGGCCGTCGCGGACGAGGCGGTCCGCACCATCCAGGCCGACGGCGGCCGCGCGGCCGCCGTCGTGGCACCGGTGGGAAGCTCCGAGGTCGCCCGGCAGCTGGTCGAGGCCGCCGTGGCGGAATTCGGCGGACTGGACATCCTGGTCACCAACGCAGGCATCCTGCGGGACAAGAGCCTGCTGAAGATGACGGACGAGGACTTCGACGCCGTCATCAACGTCCACCTCCGCGGTACCTTCACCTGCGCCCGCGAAGCCTTCGGCTACTTCAAGGAGCACGGGGTCGCGGGCCGCATCATCACCATCGGCTCCCCGACCGGCCAGCGCGGCAACTTCGGCCAGACCAACTACGCCGCCGCCAAGGCCGGGATCGTCGGCATGGTCCGCACCTGGGCACTGGAAATGAAGAAGGCGGGCGTCACCGCCAACGCGGTGATCCCCGTCGCGGCAACCGCCATGACCAAGACCGTTCCCTACTTCCAGAAGGCCGTCGCAGCGGACGAACGCGGCGAAGCAATGCCGGCCTTCTTCCGCCACGACCTCGGCTTCGGCACCGCCGACGACGTCGCCGGGCTGGTCGCCTTCCTGGCCTCCGACGCCGCGGGCGGGATCACCGGCCAGGCCATTGGTGCCGGCGGGGACCGTCTGCAGCTGTGGACCCACCCCGAGGCGGCCGCCACCGAATACCGCGAGGGCGGCTGGGGATATCAGGACCTCGTGGACAACTTCGGCGCGCTCTTCGGCGACAAGCTGCAGAGCGTGGGCGAGGAGTTCTTGCCGTTGCCGGAGGACCTGCGGCCGGAACCGGCCGAGGCCCGCTGAGATGGCCACCGGCCGCTACGAACTCGGCATCGATGCCGCCTCGCTCGACGCGATCGACATGCATGTCCACCTCGAGGTGGACAGCTGCGGCCACGGCTCGCTGCCCGACGCCCTGACCGAGGCCTCCGCCAAATACTTCAAGGCCGAGGAACGGACTCCCTCGCTGGACCGGATCGCGGAGCTCTACCGCGAACTGAACATGGCCGCCGTCGTCTTCACCGTGGACGCGCGCACCCAGCTCAAGCACGAACCCAACAGCATCCCGGAGCTGATCGCCGGGGCGGCGCGGAACAACGACGTGCTGATCCCGTTCGGCAGCGTCGATCCGCGCACCGGCGCCGAGGCCATCCAGGGCGCCAAGCACCAGGCGGTCGACCTGGGTGCCCGCGGCTTCAAGTTCCACCCCAGCCTCCAGGGGTTCGACCCCTCCAATGAGCAGTTTTACCCGCTCTGGGAGGCCCTGCAGGAGCTGGGGCTGCCGGCGATCTTCCACACCGGCCAGAACGGCATGGGCGCCGGACTGCCCGGCGGATACGGCATCAAACTGGCCTACTCCAACCCGCTGCTCCTCGACGCCGTGGCCGCCGACTTCCCCGAACTGCAGATCATCATGGCCCACCCCTCGGTGCCGTGGCAGGACGAAGCGAACTCGATCGCCACCCACAAGGCCAACGTCTTCATCGACCTGTCCGGCTGGTCCCCCAAGTACTTCCCGGAATCGCTCGTGAAGATGTCCAACTCGGTGCTGCAGGACAAGGTGCTGTTCGGCACCGACTTCCCGCTCATCACCCCGCAGAAATGGCTGGGCGCCTTCGCGGACTTGCCGCTCAAGGACGCGGTCCGGCCGAAAATCCTCAAGGACAACGCCGTCCGCCTGCTCGGGCTCGGTGGTTGAGGTGGGCCTGGAAACCGTGGCACAGGAGCGGCTCTACGGCGTCTGCGACTACTACGACGCCGAGTCCCTCCTCACCGACGCGGAGCGGCGCGTGCTGGGCCGCCTGCGGACCTTCCTCGACGAGCAGGCCAGGCCACTGCTGGCCGACTACTGGGAACGCGGCGACTTCCCGGACCAGCTGGCCCGGCCGCTGATCGACCTGGACCTGATGGAACCGGCGGACCTCGCCGGAACCTCCGGGCCGGACCGGGCACCGGCCCGCGGGATCTACCACGGGTTCCGGACCTTTGAACTGGCCCGGACCGACGGCTCACTGGCCACCTACTACACGGCCCAGGCCGGGTTGTTCCGGACCGCCATCCGGGTCGGCGCCTCGGCGGAACAGCAGGCCGAGTGGATGCCGCAGGTCATCGATTTCTCGCTCAAGGGCGTCTTCTCGCTGACCGAACCGGACCACGGCTCCGACATTGCCGGGGGCCTGTCGACCAGGGCCCGCCGGGACGGCGACAGCTGGGTGCTCGACGGCGCCAAGCGCTGGATCGGGGGAGCGGCCACCGCCGACGTCCTGGCGGTGTTCGCCCGCGACGAGGCCGACGGGCAGGTCAAGGCCTTCCTCGTGGACCGCCAGGCCCCCGGCGTGAGCGTGCAGAAGATCCACGGCAAGACGGCACTGCGCATGATGCAGAACGCGCACATCACCCTCGAGCAGGTCCGGGTTCCGGATGAGATGCGGCTGCACAACGTCAAGTCCTTCCGGGACGTGGCCGCCATGCTGCGGGCGATGCGTTCGGACGTTGCCTGGATCGCGACCGGCATGGCCGCCGGCGCCTTCGAAGCCGCCCTCCGCCACACCACCGCCCGGCAGCAGTTCGGCCGTCCGGTGGGTTCCTTCCAGCTCGTCCAGGAAAAGCTCGCCCGGATGCTCGGCAACGTCACCGCCTCCTTGTCGCTCGTGGTCCGGCTGACCGAACAGCAGGACAAGGGCATCTACCGCGACCAGGACTCGGCGCTGGCCAAAATGCAGGCCGCGCTCCTGATGCGCGAGACGGTGGCGCTGGCCAGGGAGGTGGCGGGCGGCAACGGCATCACGCTCGAATCCGACGTCGCCCGCTTCCACGCCGACGCCGAGGCCGTCTATTCCTACGAGGGAACCCACGAAATCAACGCCCTGATCGTCGGCCGCGCCCTTACCGGCGAAAGCGCCTTTACCCGCTAACCACCCCACCTATCCCAGGAGCCCGCTATGCCCAACCTCGTCGTCGACTTCGACAAACTCCTTACCCTCGCCGGCACCGACCTCGGCGCCACCGACTACCGCGAAATCACCCAGGAACAGATCAACAAGTTCGCCGACGCCACCGGCGATGACCAGTGGATCCACGTCGACGTCGAACGCGCCAAGGAGGGCCCGTTCGGCGCCCCGATCGCGCACGGCTTCCTGACCCTCTCGCTCATCATCCCGTTCTGGGGCGAACTGTTCGACGTCGAGGGCGTCACCACCAAGGTCAACTACGGCCTGGACAAGGTCCGCTTCACCGCCCCGGTCAAGGTCGGTTCGCGGATCCGGATGCGCGCCACGATCGCCGAGGTCACCGAGGTGAAGGGCGGCGCCCAGATCAAGGTCTCCAACACCATCGAGATCGAGGGTCAGGAACGTCCCGCCGTCGTCGCCGAATTCCTCGCCCGCTTCTACAAGTAAGCGCAACGACCGGGAGACCGTCCTGCCCTCGCCGGCACCGCAGGCGTACCGTCTCTGTAGAAAGGAAGTGCCGTGGAGAATTTTGGCATCGGCTCGTGGCTGCAACGGCGCAGACCGAAGTCGGGCGCGAAAGCCGCCGTCATCGCCGGCCCGCGCGAACTCAGCTACGAGCAGCTGGCCCTGCGCTCCGCTCGGCTCGCGAATGCCTTCAGCGCCCGGGGGGTGGGAAAGGGCGACAGGGTGGCCTACCTCGGTGAGAACGATCCTTCCTTCCTGGAGACCCTGTTCGCCGCGGGCCTGATCGGTGCGGTGTTCGTGCCGCTCAACACCCGGCTGGCGCCGCCGGAGATCCGGTTCCAGCTCCAGGACAGCGGCGCCGTGGTGCTGGTCCACGCCGCCGCCCTGGCCGCGCTCGCGGAGCGCGGTTCCGCGGAGACGGCGGTGCGGGCCCGCTTCGTCGTCGACGACGGCGCCGCGGCCGGCGCAGGCGACGGCGCGGCGGAGGACTACGAAACCGTGCTGGCATCGGGGGCGGACACCGCGCCCGACGTGCCGGTGGGTCTCGATGACGCCGCCATGATCCTCTACACCTCGGGCACCACCGGCAGCCCCAAGGGCGCGTTGTTGACCCACGGCAACATCACCTGGAACTGCCTCAACGTGCTGGTGGACTTCGATTTCGCCGCCACCGACGTGGCGCTGATGATCTCGCCGATGTTCCACGTCGCGTCGCTGGACATGGGCGTCCTGCCCACCCTCCTGAAGGGCGGCACCGTGGTCCTGGAAGCCCGGTTCGACCCGCGCAGGACGCTGGAACTGATCCAGCAGCACCGCGCCACGACCATCAGCGGGGTCCCCACCACCTACCAGATGCTGTGCGAGCACCCCGACTGGGACGCCACGGACCTCAGCTCGTTGAACAAGCTGACCTGCGGCGGTTCCGCGGTGCCGATGCGGGTGCTGGAGGCCTACGAACGCCGGGGCCTGCGCTTCTCCAACGGCTACGGCATGACCGAGACCGCGCCGGGGGCCACCAGCCTGCCCGCCGCGCGTTCCCGGGACAAAGCCGGGTCCTCAGGGCTGCCGCACTTCTTCACGGAGGTCCGGGTGGCCGACCCCCTGGACCCCGAGGCCGGCCCCGCCGCGCCGGGAACCGTGGGGGAAATCCAGGTCAAGGGCCCCAACGTCATCCGCGAGTACTGGAACCGTCCGGAGGCGACGGCCGAGTCCTACACCCCGGACGGCTGGTTCAAGTCCGGCGACATGGGCTACACGGACCCGGAAGGCTTCGTGTTCATCTCGGACCGGCTCAAGGACATGATCATCTCCGGCGGCGAAAACATCTACCCCGCCGAAGTGGAGCAGGCGATCGCCGAGCTCGACGCCGTCGGAAGTGTCGCGGTGATCGGCGTCCCGGATGAGAAGTGGGGCGAGGTCCCGCGCGCCGTCGTGCTGCTGCGCGACGGCGCCCGGCTCACCGAAGAGCAGCTGCGCGCCCACCTGGACGGGAAGCTGGCCCGGTACAAGATCCCCAAGTCCGTCGTGTTCGTCGACGACATGCCCCGGACCGCCAGCGGGAAGATCCGCAAGGCCGAGCTGCGGAAACTGACCCGCACCACCGGCCAGCCCCAGTAGCGCGAACGTACACTTCGCGCCCCGCGGGGTGGCCGCGAACGTACACTTCGCGCCCCGCGGGGTAGCGCGAACGTACACTTCGCGCCCCGCGGGTGGCCGGACGCGGCTAGTGGATGAGCGCCAGCAGCACGCCGACGGCCATGAACAGCACGCCGAACGTCCGGTTCAGGATCCGCTGCCCGCGGGCGTCGTGGGTGAACCGCTGGAACGTGGTGGCCGCCGCCGCGAAGAAGAACCACATGACCAGGATGTCGATCACGATCACCGTGGCAGAGAGCACGAGGTACTGCGGCAGCAGCGGCTGGTCGGGACGGATGAACTGCGGCATGAAGGCCAGGAAGAAGACGATCGCCTTCGGGTTGAGCAGGTTCACCCAGAGGCCGCGGCGGAACATGGAGAAAGCAGGCTCGTTGCGGAGCGCTGCCGCCTTCTCCTGGTCCAGGTCCGGCTTGTGCCGGAATTGCTGGATGCCCAGGTACACCAGGTACGCGGCGCCCGCGTACCTGATGACGTTGAAGGCCACCGGCGAGCTGGCCACCAACACCCCGACGCCGAGGGCCACGATCAGGATGTGGACCACGAGGGCCGCCTGCTGGCCAAGGATGCCCCAGATGGAGCGCCGGAAGCCCGAATTCAGGGAGTTGCTCATGGTGTTGATGGCGCCTGCGCCGGGCGTGAAGCTGATCAGGACACCGGCGCCGACCAGGGCCAGCCAGAGGGAGATTTGCACCTTCCAAGTTTACGGTTCCCTGGGTGCCGCTTCCGCCTGATGACGCGGGCGGCGGCCCCGTCTCAGCCCTGCCGGAGTCCGTAGCTGAGGATCAGGTTGCCCTTGCTGGTCTGCTCCGAGGACTGCAGTTCAAGCCGGGTGAGCGGATCGCCGTCGTTGAACAGCCGCCGGCCGCTGCCGGCAATGACCGGGTGGACAATCAGCATCAGGCTGTCCAGCAGCCCGGCGAAGAGCAGCTGGCGGACCAGTGAGATGCTGCTGAAGACGCCGATGTCGCCGCCGTCGCCCTGCTTCAGGTCCGCGACGAACTCCTCCAGGGAACCCGGGATCAGCCGCGCGTTCTGCCAGGCGAGGTCCCCGGTCAGCGTCCGCGATGCCACGTACTTGGGCAGCGGGTTGATGAACCCGGCAAAGTCCTCATCGACCTCGGCATTCGGCCAGTACTCCGACCATTGCTGGTACCCGACCCGGCCCAGGATCCCGGCGCCGATCCTGCCCGTCATCGCGTCCATCCCGGCGCCGAGTTCCTCATCGAAGCTGTCGAACTGCCACTTGAACGGGTCTTCCACCACCCCGTCCACGGAGCTGAACAGGCCGGCCGTCACTTTACGCATGGGTGCTCCTCGCTGCTGGGTCGTTGAGTGCACCCTAGCGGCAGAAGCGGGGCCCGGAAAGGCCTGCGCGGGATGGCGTGTCGGCGGATCACCTCAGGCCCGGGCGATCACCTCGCCGTTCGGAATCAGGAACCAGCCGTCGTCTGTGGAACCCCAGCGGTGCCAGCCGGCAGAAATCCGGGCCAGGTCCGCCGGGGTGGCGAACCCGTACTCGAGCGCCTGCTCTGCGAAGGCCGAGTGCAGCACCCGCTCGCCCCACACCCGGGCCTGCCAGCGCCGAAGCTGGCCGGTGGCGTAGAGCCAGTTGCTGCTCGACGGTGCGACGTCGGTGAAGCCCGCGGCCTGCGCCCAGGACACCAGCCGGCGTCCGGCGTCGGGTTCCGCGCCGTTCCGGCGGGCGATGCGCTGGTAGAGCTCCATCCACTCGTCCAGTTCGCGCAGCGCCGGATACCAGCTCATGCCGTGGAAGTCGGCGTCGCGGACGGCCACGATCCCGCCGGCCCGGGCCACCCGGCGCATTTCCCGGAGCGCTGCCACCGGGTCGGTCAGGTGCTGCAGCACCTGGTGCGCGTGCACGACGTCGAACGTCTCGTTCGGATAGTCCAGGTCGTAAAGATTGTCGGCGGCAAATCGGACGTTGGGCACTCCGCGCTCGGCGGCCAGGGCGCTGGCCTGCGCGATTACCTCGGGGGCGCGGTCGACGCCGGTGACCTCGCCGGGGGCGACCAGGACGGCGAAGTCGCACGTGATGCTGCCGGGCCCGCAGCCGACGTCGAGCACCGACACGCCTGGCGTCAGGTGCGGCAGGACGAACGCCGCGGAGTTCTGCGCCGTCCGGGAGGCGTGCGCGCGGACCACGGACTCGTGATGGCCGTGGGTGTAGACATCGTCGGGCTGCTGGGCGCTCATAGGCAAACGCTACGCCTGCCGCCCGGGGATCTGGGCCAACCCGGTGGCAGCAATTGCCGGCGGTCCGGGGCGGCCGGCTAGCGCGGGTCCGCGGGGGCGGCGGCTTCCTCGCCGGCGCGGACGGTGGCATCGATCATGGCGGTCATGAAACGGGTGGCCACCTCCAGCTCCTCAGGGGTGAAGGACTCCAGGGCGGCCGCCATGTGGCGGGCGAGCGGCAGGAACATCGCGCCGCCGTCGCGGTAGGCCTTGGGGGTCATCCGGAGCTGGACCTGCCGGCGGTCCGCGCCCTGCCGTTCCCGGACCACGTGACCGGACTTGTCCAGCCGGTCGATCAGGGCCGTCGTGGCGGGGGAGCTCAGGTGCAGTTCGCGGCGCAGCACCCCCGGGGTGACCACCTGGTTCCGCGCGGTGTGGTGCATGATCACGGACAAGGCGTTCAGGTCCGTCCGGTGCATGTCGTTCCGGCCGCCGGCGGCGTCCACGTAACGGTTGGCCTCCAGGCTGAACTCCTGGAGCAGGTGCACCAGGGGCGGACCGTCGACGTCGGGACGCCCCGGTATGTCTGTTGCCATTGCACCCATCCCTCTCCCGCTGCTGCGGCCGCGCGGCCTGCGCCGAGCGCCCTCCGGAGTTTACTCCAGCGCTGCCGCAACAAATCTTACTAGCCAGGCACTTATATCGATGATGGAGATAATCTATGATTTACTAAAGTCTACTCCGCCAAGCCGACCCGAGAAGGACGCCATGAAGAGCAGCAGGCAAAACAGCACCCGAGTCCCGTTCTGGCTGCGCTGGCTGGTGCCCGCCGTCCTGGTGGTCGCCTGGCTCGCCATTGCCGGGATCGGCGGCCCCACGTTCGGCCGGCTGAGCGAGGTCTCCTCCAATGACCAGGCCTCCTTCCTGCCCGCCGGTGCCGAAGCCACCGCGGCCCAGGACTGGCAGGCCAAGTTCCGTGACTCCAAGGAGATTCCGGCGGTCATCGTGATCGAGAACGATGCGGCCTTCACCCGGACCCAGCTCGGCGAGGCCGCCGCGCTCAAAGGCAAGCTTGAGGAGCTGCGGGCCGGGAGCACCGTGATCGGCCCCATTCCCTCCGAGGACGCCAAGGCCGTGCAGTTCGTGGTGCCCATCGCCTCCTCCGACGAGGTCAAGGAGGTGGTGAAGGAACTCCGGGACGAGGTGGCGGCCGCCGCCCCGGACGGCATGCGCACCTACGTCACCGGCCCCGCCGGGCTGACCGCCGACCTGGCCGGCGCCTTCGCGGGCATTGACGGCATCCTGCTGCTGGTGGCGCTGGCGGCGGTCTTCGTGATCCTGCTGGTGGTCTACCGCTCGCTGCTGCTCCCGATCACGGTGCTGTTCACCTCCGTCTTCGCCCTCTGCGCCGCGATCCTGCTGGTCTTCGGGATGGCGAAGCTGGGCTGGATCCAGCTCAACGGCCAAAGCCAGGGCATCCTCTCGATCCTGGTCATCGGCGCCGCCACGGACTACGCCTTGCTCTACGTGGCCCGCTTCCGTGAAGCCCTGACCCACACCACGAACCGCACCGGCGCGGCCCTGACCGCGTGGAAGGCCGCCTGGGAGCCGATCCTCGCCTCCGGTGCCACGGTCATCATCGCGCTGCTGTGCCTGCTCTTCTCCGACCTGAACTCCAACAAGGCCCTGGGCCCGGTGGCCGCGGCGGGCATCCTCTGCAGCCTCTTCGCGGCTCTGACCCTGCTGCCGGCCATGATGGCGCTGCTGGGCCGCACCGCCTTCTGGCCGTTCCGCCCCAAGCTGCTCCCGGAGACCGAGCGCGAGCCGGAACTTGTCACCGGCCTCGAGGGGCAGAAGGGTATTTGGCGCGCCACCGGATCCCTGGTGTCCCGCCGGCCCCGCACCGTCTGGGTGGCCTCCGTCCTGCTGCTCCTGGTGGCTTCCGCCGGCGTACTGCAGCTGAAGGCCAACGGCGTGCCGCAGACCGACGTCATCCTCGCCGCCTCGAACGCGGTGGACGGCCAGGACGCCCTGGCAAGGCACTTCGACGCCGGTTCCGGCAGCCCCGCCGTGGTCGTCGCCGAGGAAGCGAAGGCCCAGGAGGTGCTGGAGAAGGTCAAGGCGAGCGACGGCGTCGGCGATGCCTACCTGCTGGCCGAGGGCAATGTGCCCATCGTTCCGGGCGCCCCCGGTGCCCCGGGCGCTCCGCCCGCCACGCCGTCGGTACGCGACGGCAAGGTGCTGATCAACGCCACCCTGAACTACGCCGCGGACTCCAATGAGGCCGAAAACGTCGTGGTCAGCCTCCGCCATGACCTGAAGAAGATCGACAGCGGAGCCCTGGTCGGCGGGGTGACCGCCACCGCCCTGGACACCAACACCACCGCCCAGCGCGACCTTGTCACGATCATCCCGGTGGTGCTCGCGGTCATCCTGGTCATCCTGATGCTGCTGCTCCGCTCGGTGCTGGCCCCGGTCCTGCTGGTCGCCTCCGTGGTGCTGTCCTACGGGGCCGCGATGGGCGTCTCCGCCGTCGTGTTCAACAACATCTTCGGCTTCCCGGGAGCGGACGCCACCGTTCCGCTCTTCGGGTTCGTCTTCCTGGTCGCCCTCGGCGTGGACTACAACATCTTCCTGATGAGCCGGGTGCGTGAGGAATCCCTCAAGCACGGCACCCGCCCGGGCATCCTCCGCGGGCTGGGCGTCACCGGCGGGGTCATCACCTCCGCCGGGGTGGTGCTGGCGGCAACGTTCGCCGCCCTGGGTGTCATCCCCATCATGTTCCTGGTCCAGCTGGCCTTCATTGTCGCCTTCGGCGTGCTGCTGGATACCGTCCTGGTCCGGTCCTTGCTGGTCCCGGCGCTCGCCTACGACATCGGCCCGCGGATCTGGTGGCCGAGCAAGCTGGGCCGGCCCTCGGCCAACGCGGCCGGCCGCACTGCTCCCGCCGCCCCGGAACCGGAGTCTGCCGACGCCGGAGTCCGCTAGGCGGATCCCCGGCCGGGCCCCCGCGCCCGGCCCGCAGCCGCCGTCACCGTCCCTGGTCCCCCCACCAGGCGACGGTGGCGGCGGCTGCTTCCTTAAGCGGGGTGGGCCGGACGCGCCCCTGTTGCCGCCCGGCGGCGGTCGATAGACTGCCCCTGCGCCCGCGCGGGCGCCCACGCCTGCAGGAAGGATCCAAACATGTCTGAACACAGTGAGTTTGATCGAACGGCAGCAGAGAAGCGGCATGGCTCCGACCAGGTTCCCGCCGGCGCCGAGGAGGCGGGGGTTGAGGCCGACGCCGGACAGTACGTCGAAGGCGACTATGGCGACGCCGGCGTGGCCGGCGAAAACCCCGCGGGTGCCCCCGAGGGTGAATACGCCGAAGGGGACTACGGCGCGGCCGGAGTGGCTACGGGGTCGACGGTAGGCATCGAAGAGGGGGATTACCCCGAGGGTGACTACGGCGCCGCGGGAGCCACAGCGCCCGATGCCCTCGCCGGCGAGGAAGGCGAATACCCCGAGGGCGACTACGGTGCCGCGGGCGCGGCCGGTGACCGGCGGGCGCACCGCCCTGCCCGGACCGCCGCGGACGAGGATGAAGCAGGGCGCGACGGCACCGTCCGGGACGACGCGGGCCGCGAAGTCCGCTAGCCCCGCCGAAGGACACGCCGGACCCGTTCTCGGACAGCGAAATCACCCCAGGGGTGCCTGCGGGGGCCGCACAGCCGCGCCGTTGCGCGGATCTCCGGCGCCCGCAGGCAGGTTGGCACCCGCCTGTGGTCACCGGCAAAGCAAAGTTGAGTCGATTCGACTCAACCTCGGATTGACATCCCGATCGCGCTGAGTAAAGTTGAGTGCAGAGCGCTCAATCAGTGGGCGCGCCTCGTCTCGACGGGCTCGGGCTCCGGGAATCATCCCGGTCAGCCGGCAACCGGCCGAGTGCCGGGGCCAGTCAGTTTCCAAGGAAAGAAGGAAGCACCACATGTCACGTGCAGTAGGTATCGACCTCGGAACCACCAACTCCGTCGTCTCCGTTCTCGAAGGTGGCGAGCCCACCGTTATTGCCAACGCCGAGGGTGGCCGCACCACGCCGTCGGTTGTTGCTTTCTCCAAGTCCGGCGAGGTCTTGGTCGGCGAGATCGCCAAGCGCCAGGCCGTCAACAACATCGACCGCACCATCGCGTCGGTCAAGCGCCACATGGGCACCGACTGGAACGTCGCGATCGACGACAAGAAGTACACGGCACAGGAAATCTCCGCGCGCATCCTGATGAAGCTCAAGAACGACGCCGAGTCCTACCTCGGGGAGAAGGTCACGGACGCCGTCATCACGGTTCCCGCCTACTTCAACGACGCCGAACGCCAGGCCACCAAGGAAGCCGGCGAGATCGCCGGCCTGAAGGTCCTGCGCATCGTCAACGAGCCCACCGCCGCGGCCCTGGCCTACGGCCTCGACAAGGGAAAGGAAGACGAGCTCATCCTCGTCTTCGACCTCGGCGGCGGAACCTTCGACGTCTCCCTGCTGGAAGTCGGCAAGGATGAAGACGACTTCTCCACCATCCAGGTCCGTGCGACCGCCGGTGACAACCGCCTCGGCGGCGACGACTGGGATCAGCGCGTCGTGGATTACCTGCTGAACCAGCTCAAGGTCAAGGGCATCGACCTGTCCAAGGACAAGATCGCCCTGCAGCGCCTGCGGGAAGCCGCGGAGCAGGCTAAGAAGGAACTCTCCTCCTCCTCCAGCACCAACGTCTCGCTCCAGTACCTCTCCGTCACCCCCGACGGCCCGGTCCACTTGGACGAACAGCTGACCCGCGCCAAGTTCCAGGACCTGACCAAGGACCTGCTCGAGCGCACCAAGAAGCCGTTCCACGACGTCATCAAGGAAGCCGGCATCAAGCTCTCCGACATCGACCACATCGTGCTGGTCGGCGGGTCTACCCGTATGCCGGCCGTCTCCGAGCTGGTCAAGGAACTCGCCGGCGGCAAGGAGCCCAACAAGGGCGTCAACCCGGATGAGGTCGTCGCCGTCGGCGCCGCCCTGCAGGCCGGTGTCCTCAAGGGCGAGCGCAAGGACGTGCTGCTGATCGACGTCACCCCGCTGTCCCTGGGCATCGAGACCAAGGGCGGTGTCATGACGCACCTGATCGAGCGCAACACGGCCATCCCCACCAAGCGCAGCGAGACCTTCACCACGGCGGATGACAACCAGCCGTCTGTGGCGATCCAGGTCTTCCAGGGCGAGCGCGAGTTCACCCGCGACAACAAGCCGCTGGGCACCTTCGAACTGACCGGCATCGCTCCCGCCCCGCGCGGCGTGCCGCAGGTCGAGGTCACCTTCGACATCGACGCGAACGGCATTGTGCACGTCTCCGCGAAGGACAAGGGCACCGGCAAGGAACAGTCGATGACCATTACGGGCGGCTCCAGCCTCTCGAAGGAAGACATCGACCGCATGGTCCGCGACGCGGAGGAGCACGCAGCAGAGGACAAGGCCCGCCGCGAGGCAACCGACACCCGCAACACTGCCGAGCAGCTCGCCTACTCCGTGGACAAGCTGATCGCCGACAACGCCGACAAGCTGCCGGAAGAGGTCAAGACCGAGGTCCAGGCCGACGTCGACGAGCTCAAGAAGGCACTCGAAGGTACCGATGACGCCGCCGTGAAGAGCGCGTTTGAGAAGCTGCAGGCTTCGCAGACCAAGCTCGGCGAGGCCATCTACGCCCAGCCCGGTTCCCCCGACGGCGCCGCCGGTGCCCAGGGTGCCCCGGCCGGCGAGCAGGGCGCAGCCGACGAGGACATCGTCGACGCCGAGATCGTTGACGAAGACGAGAAGAAGTAGCCATGCCGCATCACGGTAACGAAGAAGAGCACGGCGCTTCCGGGGACCGTCGCGACGCCGAGCAGCGGGACGAGAACCAGAAGCCGGTCATCCACGACAACCGCAAGGTTGACCCGAAAACCGGCCAGGCCCGTCATCCCGACCAGGAGCGGACCGCGGCCGGGGAGCCGGACTCCGGGGACGCCCTGTCCCAGGCCGAGGACATCCTCAACAGCGTCGACGTTCCGGCAGCGGAATCCGTGGCGCAGGGTGCAAACGCCGGGGAGGCGGAGGAACTGAAGAACGACCTCCGCCGCCTGCAGGCCGAGTACGTCAACTACCGCAAGCGCGTCGAACGTGACCGTGCCGTGGCAGGGGAGATGGCCGTCATTGGCGTCCTGAATGCCCTGCTTCCGGTACTGGACGACGTCGACGCCGCCCGGCAGCACGGCGACCTCGCCGACGGACCGTTCGCCGCGATCGCCGCGAAGCTGGAGAACGCGCTGAAGACGTATGGCCTGGTGCGCATCGATGAGACCGGAGTGGAGTTCGATCCCACGATCCACGAGGCCCTCATCCAGCAGCCCGGCGCCGACGTCGAAACCGACACGGTCAGCCAGGTCCTCCGCTCGGGCTACAAGTCCGGCGAACGGGTCCTGCGCGCGGCCCAGGTGATTGTGTCCGTTCCGGCGTAGTCACCTTCGCGCCTTCGCGGATGAGGGGGCCCCGCCCCTACGCGTGGAGGCAGAGTCCTGGCGGACTCTGCCTCCACGCTCCGGCAGGCCCGAAGCCACTCCCGGGCCCCTCATCCGCTTCGGCGCTCCGCGGTAATCTCGCCTTACGCTTTGTTTTTTGAAAGGAAACGCCATTGGCTAGCCAGGACTGGGTCGACAAGGACTTTTACAAGATCCTTGGTGTCGCCAAGGACGCTTCCGACGCCGACATTAAGAAGGCTTACCGGAAGCTTGCGCGGCAGCACCATCCGGACACCAACGCCGGTGACACCGCGTCGGAGAAGAAGTTCAAGGACATCTCCGAGGCCTACTCCGTTCTCTCCGATCCCGACGAGCGCCAGCAGTACGACGCCATCCGGGCGATGGGCGGCGGGGCCAGGTTCGCCCCCGGCGGGGCCGGCGGTGCCGGCGGCGGCGCGGGCTTCGAGGACCTCTTCGGCGGCCTGTTCACCGGCGGCGGCGGCCGCCACTCCGGCGGCTACAGCACCGCCGGCGGTATCCCGCCTGAATTTGCCGACCTGTTCGGCGGCGGCGGCTTCGGCGGGGGCCAGTCCTTCCAGCGCGGCCCGCAGAAGGGCGCCGACCGCACCGCGTCGACCAGCATCTCCTTCGCCGGCTCCATCCGCGGCACCACCATCGGCCTGCGCGAACCCGACGGCGAGGTCATCGACGTGCGGATCCCGGCCGGCATCAAGGATGGCCAGAAGGTCCGCGTCCGCGGCAAGGGCCAGTACGGCTCGGCCGGCAACGGCGACCTCATGGTGACCGTCTCGGTCAAGCCCCACGACTTCTACACCCGCGACGGCGACAACCTTCGGATCCACGTCCCGGTCACCTTCCCGGAGGCCGCCCTGGGCGCCGACATCGAGGTCCCGACGATCGACGGGGACAAGGTCAGGGTCAGGGTTCCCGCGGGCACCCCGACCGGACGGACGCTGCGTGTCAAGGGCCGCGGGGTCAAGCACAGCAAGGCCACCGGCGACCTGCTGGTCACCATCGACGTCGCCGTTCCCAAGAAGCTGACCAAGGAGGCCGAGGAGGCCGTCAAGGCGTTCGCCGCGGCCACCGCCGCCGAGGACGTCCGCGCGGGCCTGGCAGCCAAGGCCCGGCTCTAAGGATCCAGCCGTGGACATCGAGTTCGACCAGCCGATCTTCGTCATCTCCGTGGCCGCGGAACTGGCCGACATGCACCCGCAGACGCTGCGCCAGTACGACCGCCTCGGCATCGTCTCTCCCAGCAGGGCGCCCGGAAAATCCCGGCGGTACTCGCAGCGCGATGTGACCATGCTCCGCGAGGTCCAGCGCCTCTCCCAGGAGGGCGTCTCGCTTGAAGGCATCAAACGGATCCTGCAGCTGGAGAACCAGGTCGCTGCCCTGCAGCGCCGGGTGACCGAGTTGACCGAGGAACTGGGCCGCCGCCGTCAGCCGCTGGACTCGCGTATCTTCGCCGCGGGCGCCGCGGGCGACGTCGTGACGCTGGCCCGCGGCCAGCGCCCCCGGGCACGCTCGCAGGCCCTGGTGGTCTGGCGTCCCCGCGAGACCAAATAGCCGCGCCGGGCCCGCAGCCAAGTAGTGCCCGGCACAAACCTGAGTACTCGCCGTAAAAGTCAGGTACCGGTTCGCGCGGAGTCGGGTACCCGCAGGCAGTGACTTCCACGCGCGCCCACCGGTTGAATGGTGCTGGCAGCCAGAGGGCGGCCAGGGACAACTGTCGGGGGGCAGCGCATGTTCACACCACTGATTCGACGCGCAGGGGCGCCGGCGTCCGCAACGATCGCGGACCGGCCATGAACTCCGGATTGCAGGCGGTCGCCGTCTTCGGCCATTCCCTTCCGGGCCTCGTCTTGCTCAGCCTGGGCCAGAGCCTGGTTGTCGCCTGTGTCTGCGCGGATCTGGTCCGTGCAGTCTCCGTACCCCGCTCGCGGGGGCGGTATCTGGCGAACACGGCGTTCCGGACTCTGGCGCTGCCCTCGATCGGCATCATGGCGGTCGTCGTGCTGGTGCATGCGGCATCCGGGGCGTGGGAGCAGGTTGCCGGCGGCGTCTTCGTGCTGGTGTCCGTGATCTTCCGCTGGCACCACTGCCCTGACGAGGACAGCTGGTGGACGGGCAAAGGAACGGCGCTCCGGCGCTGGGCACGGCGCAAGCTGGCCGCCGCGGGGCCGCTTGTTGCTCCGGCGGCCGCCTGAGCCGTCCCCGGAACCTCCGGGCCCGGAGCTGAATCCGCCCGGGCAGTGCCGCCTAGAAGATGGCGTTCATGATGTTCCAACCGATCCCGGCACGGACCCGCGGCAACCACGCGCCGGTTCCCTTGCCCGGGTACAGCCAGAGGACCCCCGCCCTGTCGCGGGCCAGGACGTCGGGCGTCCGGTCCCCGTTCAGGTCCCCGGGGCTCATCACCGCGGTCATGCCATTCCAGCCGCTGCCAATCAGCACTCGGGGCAGCCAGCCGCCGGCGCCCGTGCCCCGGTAGAGCCACAACTGTCCGGTTGCCGTCTCCCGCGCCAGCACGTCGGGAGCGCCGTCGCCGTCAAAATCCCCCGGCCCGACGAGGGCGTTGAAGCCGTTCCAGCCGATGCCCACCCGCACCCGGGGCAGCCAGCCGCCGGAGCCGTTGCCGGGGTAAAGCCACAGAAAGCCGGTCGCCGCCTCCCGGGCGAGTACGTCGCCCCGCTGGTCACCGTTGAAGTCGCCCGGACCGACGATCGCACTCATGCCCTGCCAGCCGCTGCCGACCAGCACGCGGGGCAGCCAGCCGCCGGTGCCATTGCCGCGGTACAGCCACAGCCGCCCGTTGGCGGACTCCCGGGCGAGCACATCCAGTGCGCCGTCACCGTTGAAGTCTCCCGGGGTTTCGAGGGCGTTGAAGACGGCCCAGCCGGTCCCGACCTTGAGTCCCGGGGACAGTCCGCCCCGGCCGGTCCCGGCGTACAGCCGGAGGTCGCCCGTGGCCGCGACCCGGGCCAGGACGTCATTGTTCCAGTCGCCGTTGAAGTCCGCCGTGGCCCCCGAGAGCGTGGAGGCCGGCTTCGGCAACGGCGTGAAGGCGTACGGATCACAGCTCAGGTCATAGTCGCGGAAGTCGTCGTACCACTGGGAGAGGTAGACGCGTCCGCCGGAAAAACTTGCCTGCCGGCAGCGGTCGAGCGCCTCGGCCGGGTAGTCCAGCCGGCCTGCGGTGGCCCAGACCGGGACGCCCGGCAGCCGCCAGGAGCCGGTAATGGATTGCCACCCGGAGGCGTAGGAGTACAGGCCGTAGGAGAAGCCGGCGTCCCGCAGGCCCCGCATGAGGCCCTCGACGACGAGCCGGTTCTCCCGCTGCTGCGCGGCGGTGGCGGTCGGCCAGGGCTGGGCAGGCCGCGGTTCCACGTCGATCCAGACGACCGGGGGCCGGAACCCGGCGCGCTGCAGGCTGGCGACGGCGTAGCGGGCCTCGGCGTAACCGACGTTTGAGAGCTGACCGGCCCGGGTCGTTGCGGCCCAGGGGCCCTGCGCGCGGTAGGTGGTCAGCTGCGCCGCGGTGGGAAAAGCGGCCATGGTGTAGGCATGGGCCCGCTTGTTGTTGCTGTTGAACCAGGCCACTTGGCTGGCCAGGCAGGGGTTCTCGGTGAAGGGAAGCCCCCGGGTCAGCCCGACCACGACAAACTGCGTGGTGGTCGGCGGCAGCGGAAGCCCCACCCCGCCGACCGCCGTCGGACACTGCGGCCACGAAATGTCATGGCCGTAGAGGGTGGCCGCCTGCGCCGGCGGGGCTACCGCGGGCAACAGCCCGGCCACGAGGGCCAGCGCTGCCAGGAACGAGCCCAGCACCGCGGGAATCCGCCGCCGCGGGCGGACCGAACCGCCCCTGAACCCGATCCGCGCAGCCATGGCCAGCTCCTTCGCCCGCGCTCCCACCGTTACGGACTATTGGACACCCGGCACGGCTGGACGGGTAGGGCTGAACGGCACCCCGCGCCCAGTCCCCGGTGCCCGGCGCCGTCCCCGTCAGTCGTTAAAGAGTCCGGCCAGGTCCTCCGCGGTCAGCGCCCCGCCGGAAAGCGCGTCGCCTTCCATCACGTCGGCGAACAGCTGGGACTTCTTGGCCTTGAGCGCCATGACCTTTTCCTCGATCGTGTCCTTGGCCACCAGGCGGTAGACCATGACGTTGCGGGCCTGCCCAATCCGGTGCGTCCGGTCCACGGCCTGCGCCTCGGACGCGGGGTTCCACCACGGGTCCAGCAGGAAGACGTAGTCCGCCTCGGTCAGGTTCAGGCCGAAGCCGCCGGCTTTCAGGCTGATCAGGAACACCGGGGCGGTGCCGTTTTTGAACTCGTTGACGACGTCGGTGCGGTTGCGGGTGCCGCCGTCGAGGTAGCAGAACTCGATGCCGGCCTCTACCAGCCGTTCCCGGGCCTTGCCGAGGAACCCGGTGAACTGGCTGAAGATCAGCGCCCGGTGCCCCTCGGCCACAAGGTCCTCGAGCTGCTCAAACAGGACGTCGAGCTTGCTCGAGCGCACGCTGGCGAGGGAAGGGTCGATCAGGGACGGGTCCAGGCTCAGCTGCCGCAGCAGGGTCAGGGACTGGAAGATCGTGAAGCGGTTCTTGTTGACATCCTCGATCAGGCCCAGGATCTTCTGCCGCTCCCGCTGCAGGTGGGTCTGGTAGACCTTCTGGTGCCGCGGGTTGAGCACCACCTCGAGGACCTGCTCCTGCTTGGGCGGCAGGTCGTGGATGACCTGTTCCTTGGTGCGCCGCATCATCAGCGGCCGGACCCGGCGCCGAAGCTTCTCCAGCTGCGCCCGGTCGCCGTTCTTTTCCACCGGTTTCTGGTAATACTCGGCGAAGCGCTTGGGGCTGGAGAACAGCCCGGGCGCGACGATGGAGGTCAGCGCCCAGAACTCCATGAGGTTGTTCTCCAGCGGCGTGCCGGTGATCGCCAGTTTGAAGTCCGCCGGGAGCTTCCGGGCGCACTGGTACGCCTTGGACTGGTGGTTCTTCACGAACTGCGCCTCGTCCAGCACCAGCCCGGCCCAGCGCCGGCCGGCATAGGCCTCGTAGTCGATCCGGAACAGCGCGTAGGAGGTGATGACGACGTCGGCCCCGGCCAGCGCCTCGGCCGGCACCGACCCGCTCTTGGCGAAGGTTTCGCCGATGGCCCGGACGGTGAGGCCCGGTGCGAACCGAGCGGTCTCTGCCTGCCAGTTGCCCACCACGCTGGTCGGAGCCACGACCAGGAACGGTGCCGGCGCCTCCGCCGTCGCCGGGGCCGCCGCCGCCTCCGTGCCCGCCGCCGGTGCAGCCCTCGCCGTCGTGGCCGCTGCGGCCTCCTTCGCGGCGCAGATCAGCGCCAGCGCCTGCACGGTCTTGCCCAGGCCCATGTCGTCGGCCAGCACCCCGCCCAGTCCGTGCCGGTAGAGGAAGCTCAGCCAGTTGAAGCCCTCGAGCTGGTAGGGGCGGAGCTCGGCGTTCAGGGACGCCGGCAGGGGCAGGCCGTCCACGCCGCCCGCCAGCAGGCCGCCGACCGCCTCGCGCCAGGCCGCCGCCTGTTCGTCAACGATGCCCAGGTGCGCGAGTTCGTCCCAGAGCCCGGCCTGGAAACGGCTGATCTGCAGCGGCGCGTCCTTGTTGTCCTGGAGCGCGCGGGCTTCCTCAATGAGCGCGCGGAGCTGGTGCAGTTCGGGCAGGTCCAGGGAGAAGTACGCGCCGCTGGGCAGCAGCATCTTGGTCTGGCCGGATGCCAGGGCGGAGAAGACGGCCGCGAAGGACACCGGCTGGCCCTCGAGGGAGATCTGGATGCCCAGGTCGAACCAGTCGCGCTGGTCGGTGGCCTTGGTGGAGATGGACACCACCGGGGCCTCCTCGGCCTCGCGGTATTCGGCGATTTCACCGGCGGTGTCCACGGACACCTCCGGCAGCTCGCGCAGCCGGGGCAGGACCTCCTCGGTAAACGCCAGCGTGTCCAGGCCGCTGAGCTCGGCGGACGCCGCCAGCCGCGGGGTGCCCCAGCCGCCTGCCGCCGACTCGCCAAGCTTCGCCACGGCCTCCCACGGCTGGCCCACGGTCTCAAGGATGCGCGCCTCGGCGGCATCATCGCGGTAGCCGTGGTCCCCGGGGTGCCGCCACAGCGGCTGGGCCGTGACGTGGGTGCCGGACGTGTAGTGCCATTCCCAGTGCAGCCGGACCCGGTGGTCGGCGCCGTAGTTGGCCAGCAGGGACAGGGTGGGGACGGCAAGGGCCGGCAACTCGACGGAATCGTCCGAGGCGGTCACCCGGGCGGTCTGCTTGAGCTTGGGGTAGAACCCGGTCAGGAAGCGTCCCTCGTCCCGCGCCGGAATATGCAGGGTGGTGCCGGCGGTCACGAAGGCCAGCAGCTCCTCGCTGAGTCCTTCCTCCAGCGGCGCCAGCGTAATCGCCGCGTCGCCCGGTCCCACACCCGGCAGCTCGCCGCCGCCGGCCACGAAGATCCCGTGCGCCGGCCGGCCGATGGTCCCCACCGCGGCGGGGTCCACGACCGTCCCCTCGACGGTGATGGTCGGGCCGAGCGCGAGCCCGCCGCCGTCGGGCTCCTCCGCGCCCAGCCGGGCCAGATTGAGCCCGACGGCGGCCGGCTCGCCGGCCAGCGTCACGGGTTCGTCGCCGCGGCCGTGGACCAGGGCCAGGCCGATCTTCCGGGCCTCGGCCAGCAGCGTCCAGAGGTTCTTGCCGGCGTAGGTGTTCAGCCCCAGCCAGGGCGCGGCGCCGGCGTGCTGCCGGTTCGCCTGGGCGGTGTGCGAGGCGAGGAACTCCAGCATCCACTCGACGTGGGCTTCGTTGCATTCGCGCCGGTAGTTCAGGTAGCTCAGGGTGTTCCAGGAAACGTCGCCCCGGATCCACTTGCCCTTGGCGCCCATGATGACCGGCCGGGCCTTCAGCTGGCGGACGCTGCGCAGCGGGTCCCGGCGGCCGGTGTAGGAAAAGTGCGGCGCCGGTTCCTCGATTTCGAACTGCAGGGCCAGCGGTACGCCGTTGCCGGGCCGTTCGGCGGCGGGCCGGGCCAGCAGCGGGCCGAGGGCCTGTTCCCAGTCCGGCAGCTCCACTGCCGAGGGCCGCTGCGAGAGCCGGGAGGACTCCGCGGGCGCCAGCAGCTGCATGCGGGTGGCCGGGTTGTCCTCGGCGGCAAACAGCAGGGCGGCCACGTGCTTGCAGTCCTTGCGCACCGGGCAGCTGCACACGCCGACCGTGCAGCTCCAGCCGGCCCCCTTGCGGACCAGCTTCGCCGTCGTCGAATACGGCACGGGAGCCCCGCCCCGGACCTTCCCGAGCATCAGCCCGGTGGCGGCGTCAAAGGAAATTCCGGAGACCCGGCTCCCCATGGCGTAGGCAAGCCCGGCCGCGAGCGAGCGGTCGTTAATGGTGGGGGTCTGTATCGCCAGTGCCGCACTTTCGTCCGGATCCGATGGCATGCAAGCACTACTTTCGGCAGATGGTCATCTGATCCATCTTAGCCAGCCGCGCGGGCCCCGGACACGTCGGCGCCGGGACCTGCCCCTACATCCTGGCGAGCCGTGCCCGGACCGCGAGGAAGATGCCGTAGCAAATCAGGCCGGCTCCGACGGCGGCCAGCATGTAGACGCCCATCGGCTGCTCGCGCAGGGCCTTCAGGCCGCCGTCGAGCCCGGTCGATTCCGCCGGGTTGGCCTTCATGGTGGCGATCACGATCAGCAGCCCGGTCAGCAGCAGGGCGATTCCCTTGGCGGCGTAGCCGACTACGCCGGCGGTGGTCACCGCGGTGCGGGCATGCGGATTGCCGGGCAGGCGCAGGTACTTGAGGAAGGACTTCCGGAAGCCGCGGATGGCGTAAACGACGCCCGTGACGGCGATGGCGGCGCCGATGACGAGGAGCAGCAGCACCCCTCCGGGAGCCTTCATCAGGTTCACCGTGAGGTCGCTCGTGGAGCGGCGGTGGTCGGCGTGGGCCCCGAGGGCGACGGAGGCGATGGTCAGCCCGAAGCCGGCGTAGACCACGGCCTGCAGCGCTGCCTTGAGCTTCTTGCCGACCTTCTTCTTCGTCGGCAGGTGGCTGAAGTCGAAGATGGCGTCGCTGGTCTGCCAGAGGGCCAGCGCGACGCAGGCGGCGAAGGCGCTCCACAGCAGCGCCGGGCCGGCCGGCTGCTTGGCGAGTTCCTCGACGGCGCCGCTGACGTCCGCCTGCCCCTGCCCGCCCATCGCGAGCCGGATCGCGACCAGGCCGATCAGGAAGTGCAGGATCCCGGAGACGGCAAACCCGGCGCGGGCCGCGTATTCCAGCGGTTTGGAATTGGTGACGTCCTCGGCGACCTCCGCGACGTCCTTGAGCTCTTTTTTAATTTTCGGTCCCTCGCGTCGGTTGGCTTCTCCGCTGGGGTGTTGCCGCCGCCAGCCATGCATTCTTCGGTAATCGTGCCACGGGAATCCGTTGCGGGACAGCACCTTTTTGACGGGCCGGTCCGGGCGGCGGCTTCCGTGCGGTGTGCGGCGCCGGTGTGATGCGCTCGCGCCCGGGCGTGTGGTCAGCGCCGCCGGTAGCAGAGGTCGAAGATCATCCGCCCGGCCTCGTGGGCCTTGCCCTCGAAGCTGGTCAGGATCCGGCCTTCGAACCGGGGTGCCCAGCCGCCCGCCTCGTCGACGCCTTCGTTGGGGCCGGTGTGCTCCGTGCTGACCGGGGCCCGGCCCTCCTTGACCGGGGCGCCGCCCACCACAGACTCCACCCCGGACTGCCAGACCTGCGTGAGCGGGCTGTCATCGCCGCTGCGTTCGCCCTCGTGCAGGTTCTCGAAGTCGGCGGACCCGGCCAGCACCTCCCGCACATGCACCGCGTAGTTCGACCAGTCGGTCGCGATCCGCCACAGGCCGCCGGGTTTGAGGGCCCGGGCAGCGAGCTCGGCGAAGGCGGGCTGGATGAGCCGGCGCTTGTGGTGCCGGGACTTGTGCCACGGGTCCGGAAAAAAGACCCACAGCTCGGTCACCGAACCCGCCGGCAACATCGTGGCCAGCACCTCGGGGGCGTTGGCCTCCACCACGCGGACGTTGCTCAGGCCGCGGCTGTTGATCTTGATGAGGGTGTTGGCCAGGCCCGGGGTGTAGACCTCCACGGCCAGGAAATCCTTGTCCGGATTCTCCGCGGCCGCATGGCACACGGCGTCGCCCAGGCCCGAGCCGATCTCCACGATCAGCGGAGCCTTCCGGCCAAACTCCGCCTCGGCGTCGAACACGTAGTCCGGGTGCACGGAGGTGTTGGCGACGTGCCGGGGAACCTCGACCGCCCACCGGTCCGCGTGCTCTTCCCACGCGGCCTGGCGGCGGCCCTGCAGACGCGTGCCGCGGCGCACGAAGCTGACCGGACGGCCGCCGTAGGTTCCGAAGGACGCCTGGCTGCCGGGGGTAACCGGCCGGGGTTCCTGCGGCTGCTGGGGGGATTCTGGGGATTCGCTCATCCCCTCCAGAATAGTGGAATCGCGGGGCGTCCCCCGGCGCCGGCGGGAAGCCCGCGGCTGCCCTCCGGTCTGCCGCGGGTCCGCCGCGGGCCCGCCGCCGGCCCGCCGCGGGCCCGCCGCCGGACGGTGTCCGAACGGCCGCCTGGCGGCGTCCGACCGGCGGAACCCTGTCGGAGCGGCGGGTGTCTGCCTGCCAGAATGGGGCGGTGACCAGACCTACGAATGCGCCGGGGCCAGCCCGCGCCGAGGCCGGCTTCCGCCCGGCCGGGCGCGGCGTTCCCCATCCGGACCAGCTGGTGGATGCGGAAATCGACCAGGTCCCGGCGGCGGAGCCGACGCGGCTCGGCAGCCGGCGCACGCTGGCCTACCTGGGCGTCTGCCTGGTCCTGATCGGCCTGAACCTTCGCACTGTGTTTTCCAGTTTCGCTGCGGTCCTGACCGAGGTGACCGCCGCCGGGCTGCCTGGCTGGGCGGTGGTGGTCCTGACCACCGCACCGGTGACCCTGCTGGGCGTCTTCGCCCCACTCGCCCCGCAGCTGGCGCGCCGGTTCGGAGCCGAACGGGTGCTGCTGGGCGCCATGGCCGTCCTGACCGCCGGGCTGCTGCTGCGGCCCCTGGAGCTGCCCGGCGCCGGCCACCTGCCCGCGCTGTTGGCCGGGACGGCGGCGTGCGGGGCGGCAATCTCGCTCTGCAACGTCCTGCTGCCCGGGCTCGTGAAGCGCGACTTCCCGCACCGGCTCGGACTGATGGGCGGGCTCTACACCACGGCAATTTGCGCGTCCGCTGCCCTGGGCGCCGGGTTCACGTACCCGCTGTTCAGCGCCACCGGCCAGTGGACCGCGGCGCTGTGGTTCTGGGCGCTGCCCGCCGGCGTCGTGCTCCTGCTGTTCCTGCCCCTGGCGGCGGCGCAACGCCACGGGCGGCACCAGGTGGCCGGCGGCGGCGTCAACGTCTGGCGCTCGGCGGTCGCCTGGCAGGTGACCATCTTTATGGTGCTGCAGGCCATGATGTCCTTCAGCGTCTTTGCCTGGCTCGCGCCGATCCTGCGGGAGCGCGGCGTCGACGGCGGCACGGCAGGACTGATCGTGTCCGCCTCGATCGTGCTGCAGATGCTGGGGTCGCTATTCGCGCCCGCCGTGGCCGCCCGGTTCCGGGACCAGCGGGCCATCAACACCGCCGTCGCGCTGATGACCGGGGGCGGGTTCGCCCTGAGCATCTTCGGGCCGCTGGACTGGGTCTGGGTCTGGACCGGGCTGCTCGGCCTGGGCCAGGGCAGCCTGACCGCGGTGGCCCTGACCATGATCATGCTGCGCACCCGCGACGGGCACACCGCCGCGCACCTCTCCGGGATGATGCAGGGCGTGGGGTACGGGGTCGGGTCGGCCGGAACCCTGCTGGTCGGTCAGCTGCACCAGGCCACGGGCTCCTTCGCCGCGGCCGGGGTGCTGTTCCTGGTGATCGGGTCGCTGGCGGCGGTCTTCGGGTACCGCGCGGGCCGGAACCGTTTCGTCGGCGGCTGACCCGCCGCCAGCCCCGCCTACCCGCCCCTGGCGCATCCCGCCCCCGCCCGCCGGTTGCTCCATCACTTATGGCTGCCAAACCTGCCGGATAGCAGCCACAAGTGATAGAGCAACGCCGGGGGAGGGTGGAGCAGGGGGAGGGCCGGGTCAGAGGGTGAGGTCCTTGCCCTTCGTCTCCGGGATCGTGAAGACGAACGCGGCGGAGACGGCCAGCAGGACCACGGCGTAGATGTTGAACAGCTGCGGGGCCTGCAGGCTGGTACCGAACCACTGCTGCAGGTAGGGCGCCGTGCCGCCGAAGACCGCCACGCAGATTGAGTAGGGGACCCCGACGCCTACCGTGCGGATGCTCGTGGGGAACAGTTCGGCGTAGACCGCCGGGACGATCGCGGCGCTCGCGGCGATGAAGACCAGCATGACGGACATGCTCACCGCCAGCTGCCAGGCCGAATCCTTCAGCAGGGCGGTCATCGGGAAGTGCAGCAGGCCCGCGCCGAGGGCGCCGGACCACAGCACCTTCTTGCGGCCGATCCGGTCCGCGAGCTTGCCCCAAAAGGGCAGCGCCGCGATGAAGACGATGTTCCCGACGACGCCGGCCCACAGCGCCTCGCCGCGGTCGATCTTCAGTGCCGTGGTGGCGTAGCTGGGGGCGACGACGCCCCAGATGTAGTAGATGACCGTCAGGCCGACGGTCAGGCCGATCACCTGCAGGGCCTGCTTGCGGTGCCGGACAATCTGCGGCCAGATCGGCGCGCGCTTCTCCGCCGCCGCCTCCCCGGCGAAGACGTCCGTCTCGTGCAGCCGGGACCGCATGATCAGCGCATAGAGGCCCATGGCCGCGCCGATCAGGAACGGGATCCGCCAGCCCCAGGCGTTCATCAGCTCCGCGCTCAGCGTCATGTTCAGCACCGCGCCCAGCAGGGTGCCGAAGAGGATGCCCACCGTGCCGGAGGTGTAGATGAGCGTGGCCCAGAAGCCGCGGTGTTCCTTCGGCGCCATCTCCGAGAGGTAGGTCTGCGACGACGGCAGCTCGCCGCCGTGCGCCAGGCCCTGGACCAGCCGGGCGACCAGCAGCATCAGCGAGGCCCAGGCGCCGACGGCGGCGAAGGTCGGGGCGATGCCGATCATCAGGCTGCCCACCGACGCCAGCCCCACGGCCAGTGTCATGGAGGCCTTGCGGCCGATCCGGTCGCCGATCCAGCCGAACAGGAACCCGCCGAAGGGGCGGGCCACGAAGCCGACGGCGAAGATCGCCAGGGTGGACAGCACCGCCGAGGCGGGGTCGGACTTGCTGAAGAGCTG
Organism: Arthrobacter sp. Soil763; assembly: GCF_001428365.1. GTDB lineage: Bacteria > Actinomycetota > Actinomycetes > Actinomycetales > Micrococcaceae > Arthrobacter. Next base: position 85,175 of record NZ_LMSH01000002.1, read on the forward strand.
GCTGGCGATGAACGGAGTGAAGGTCGCGTAGATCGCCCAGTCGTACCATTCGACGGCGTTGCCGATGCCGGTGCCGATGAGGGTCTTGCGGGTGGAAGTCGGGGGTGCGGTGGGCAGGGCCGTGGTTGCGGTCATGGTCTTCTCCCTGAAGTTGGGGCTAGGAAAGGGGTGCCGGGGCGGCGCCGGCCAGCGCGGCGAGGCGGGACACGGCGAGCTCCGCGTAGAGCGCGGCGCCGTCGGCCAGCACGCCGTCGTCGAACGTGGCGTACGGGGAGTGGTTGAACGCCGAGGCGGCGTGGTCCGCGCCGCGGGGCACGGCGCTGAGCCCGATGAACGTGCCGGGGACTTCGGCGAGGACCCGGGAGAAGTCCTCGGAGCCGCTGAGCGGGGTGGCCCAGCGGGCCAGGCGGGTGTCGCCGAACAGGCCCTCGATCACGTTCTCGGCGGTGGTCGTCTCGTCCTCGTCCGTGATGGTGAGCGGGTACTCCTGCTGGTAGTCGACGTCGACCTCCAGCCCGTGCGCGGCCGCGATCCCTTTCAGCAGCCGCGGCACGGCATCCATCATCTTCTGCCGGGATTGCTCCGAGAAGGTCCGGATGGTCGCCTCGATGCGGGCCGTCTCCGGGATGATGTTGCGCTTGGTGCCGGCCTGCAGGACGCCGACGGAGAGCACGACCGGGTCGAACATGTTGAACTGGCGGGTGACCATGACCTGCAGGGCGGTGACCATTTCGGCGGCGGCCGTGACCGGGTCCTTGGCCGAGTGCGGGGCGGAGCCGTGCCCGCCGGCGCCGAGCACGGTGACGGTCAGCCCGTCGGAGGAGCTGAGCATCACGCCGGGCTTGGTGCAGAAGGTGCCGTGCGGTTCCAGCGCGGAGAACACGTGCATGCCGTAGGCGGCGTCCACCCGTCGGCCCGCGGCGTCGAGCACGCCTTCGCGGATCATGTGGGCGGCGCCGTCGAAGCCCTCCTCGCCGGGCTGGAACATGAGCACGACGTCGCCGGCCAGGGTGTGCCGCCGCTCGGCCAGGAGGGTGGCGGCGCCGGTGAGCATGGAGGTGTGAAGGTCGTGGCCGCAGGCGTGCATGGCGCCGTCGATCCGGGAGGTGTACTCCACGCCGGTCTTTTCCTGCACCGGCAGGCCGTCCATGTCCGCCCGCAGCAGCACCGCCGGGCGGGTGCCCTGGCCGTCGCCGGGGGCACCGCCGCCGCGCAGCACGGCGGTGACCGACGTCGTCTCCTCGCCGAGGGTGATCTCGTAGCCGAGCCCGTCGAGCGCCCGGAGGACCTTCTCCTGGGTGCGCGGCAGGCTCAGGCCGATCTCCGGTTCCTGGTGCATTGCGTGGCGGAACCTGGCGAGGTCGTCCTGCAATTCGCGGGCGTCTGCGGTGATCGGCACGTGTTCTCCTTGGCTGTCGATGGCGGGGTCCTGCGGGCCGCCGTGGTGCGGCCGTTGCCCGCCGGGGGCTTCCAGCGTCTATTCTCAAGTGATGCGGCTCACAGCGCGGTGAACCGCCGGAAATATGCAGGAAGCGGCCGCAGGCGCAGTTTTCATGCACCAGAGGGGAGAATCGGGTGGACCTTAGTGAAGACGATCTTGCGCTGATCAACGTGCTGCAGATCGCGCCGCGGCTGAGCTGGGCCGACGCCGCGGAAGTGCTGGGCGTCCACGCGACCACCCTCGCGGCACGCTGGGAGCGGCTGCGGTCCTCCGGGGTCTCCTGGATCACCGCGCACCTGATCGGCGATCCGCACCAGATGTGCCTGGCCTTCGTGGCCGTGGACTGCGCCATGAACCGGCGCGAGGAGGTCACCGCCGGGCTCGCCGCGATGCCGGAGGTCGTCACGGTGGAAGAGGCGGCCAGCCACCGCGACCTGATGCTGACGGTCATCACCCCGTCGCTGGACGACTTCAGCACCAAGGTCGTCGCACGGCTCAAGGACATCGACGGTCTGGTCAAGTACCAGACCGCGTTGTGCACCCGGCTGCACGCCAGCGGAGGCGCCTGGCGGCTGAACGTGCTCAGCCGTGCCCAGCGGGCGGCGGTGCGGGCGCTGGCCGGGCCCGCGGCCACCGGTGTTACGCGGGCCGCTGCCCGGGAGCAGCTGCCCGCCAGCCATCTGGCGCTGCTGCCGTTCCTGGCCAGGGACGGGAGGGCGACGGCGGCCGACATCGCCCGGGCCCTCGGCCGCCACCCCGCCACCGTCCAGCGGCAGCTCAACCGGGTGATCGCCAGCGGAATCCTGTCCTTCCGCTGCGAAGTCGCCCAGAAATTCTCGGCCTTCCCGGTCACCTGCCAATGGTTCGTCAACGTTCCCGCCGGCCAGCACGAGGCCGCGGCCGCGGAGTTGAAGACCATCCGGAACGTCCGGCTCAGTGCCTCCACCACCGGGCCGGCCAACTTCGTGATCATCATGTGGCTGCAGTCGCTCGCCGACGTCATGACCATGGAGCTGGAACTGCAGCAGAAGGTCCCCGGCATCGTGCTGGTCGAAAGCGTCGTCATGCTCAGCACTGTCAAACGGGTGGGCTGGATGCTGGAGCCGGACTCCCGGGCCAGCGGCGCCGTCGTGGTCCCCGCGCAGGGGCCCGGCGACGACGACTGAGCCCGGCTTCCGGCCCGGGCGCCGTCCGCTTAGGCTTCAACCATGAGCACCGATGCCAGTCCGCAGCCGCTGCCGGAGCGCACCACGGCGGCGCCGGAGGGCATCTTCCACCGCACCTACCTGCTGGTGACCCTGGGCGCCCTGGCCCTGGTGTTCCTCGCCGCCTTCGAATCCCTGGCGGTGACCACCATCATGCCGCTGGTGAGCCGTGAGTTGGACGGGGCCAGCCTCTACGCCCTGGCGTTCGCAGGTCCGCTCGCGACCGGTGTCATCGGCATGGTCGCCGCCGGCAACTGGTCGGACCGCCGCGGCCCGGCCGGTCCGCTGTACGCCTCAGTGGCGCTGTTCGTGCTGGGACTTCTCCTCGCGGGCACCGCGGAAACCATGACCGCGCTGCTCGCCGGCCGGCTGGTCCAGGGCCTGGGCGGCGGGGCCGTCACGGTGGCGCTGTACGTGGTGGTGGCCCGCGTCTTTCCGCCCGTGCTGCACCCCAAGATCTTCGCCGCGTTCGCCGCGGCGTGGGTCGTCCCCTCGCTCGTCGGGCCCTTCGCGGCCGGGCTCGTCGCCCAGTGGCTGGGCTGGAACTGGGTCTTCCTGGGCGTGGTGGGGCTGGTGGTTCCGGCCATGCTGATGATCGTGCCGGCGCTGCGCGGACTGCCCGCCTCCCAGGCCGGGAGCCGGCCCTGGGACTACGGCCGGCTGGCCTGGGCCGGCCTGGCCGCGCTCGCGGTCCTCGGGCTGAACCTGTCCGTCGAGGTGCCGGGCGCCGGCTGGGCGCTCGCGGCCACCGCCGTCGCCGTGGCGCTGGTGGCGGTCCGGCCCCTGGTTCCGCGCGGGACCCTGACGGCGCGCCGCGGGCTGCCTGCCGTCATCCTCGCCCGCGGCCTGGCCTCGGCGGCGTTCTTCGGTGCGGAGGTGTACCTGCCCTACCTGCTGGTGGAACGGTACGTCTTTTCGCCCACCTTCGCGGGCCTGACCCTCACCGGCGGTGCCCTGGCCTGGGCCGGGGCCTCCGCGGTCCAGGGCCGGCTCGGGGCCCGGCTGGAGCACCGCCGCGCGGTCCGGATCGGCTCGGCGCTGGTGCTGGGCGCCGTCGTCCTGGCGCTGGCGACCGCGCTGCTGGGCTGGCCCGCCGCCGTCGCGATCACCGGCTGGATCTTCGCCGGCGGGGGAATGGGGCTGATGTATCCGCGGCTGAGCGTGATGACCCTGGCCCTGTCCACCAAGGAAACCGAGGGGTTCAACAGCTCCGCGATGTCCATCTCGGACTCGCTCGGCGGCGCCCTGGCGCTCGCCGCGACGGGGATCGTCTTCGCGGCGTTTACGACGGCGGCTGGCGGCGGCGCAGCCCCCTTCGCCGGGGTCTTCGCGCTCACCGCAGCGATCGGCGTCGCGGGCGTGCTGGTCGCTCCCCGTGTCGCCGGGCAGGCGGCGGCCTAGTCCCCTCCGGCCGGTCCTCCGGCCTTGTCTCCCGGTGCTCCCGGAAACGAGAGGAGAGGCGCAGATGCTAGACTGGAGGAACTTGATGTGCAGTGATGCCCACTTTGGATCCGGTTTCCGCCCCGCGCGGCCAGCCCGGATCCCCTGCAGGATTCCTTCCGGATTCCGGCCGCAGCGGTGGGCTTTATTCATGTGAGAGGCACATCCTGCGTCGATGAACGCGTTCTATTTGGTCCCGGCCGCCCGCAGACCCTGCTTGCGGCCCGGTTGATCACCTGACTTTTCTTCGGCGAACCCTCGGGCCAACCGGCCCCGGGGGCCGATATCCGCACGGATACCGCCTGAAAGACCACTGGTACAAATGACTACTTTTGCTGCCCTCGGCACGCCCAAGGCCCTTGCCGACACCCTCACCGCCCAGGGGATCGAAACCCCGTTCCCCATCCAGGTCAAGACCCTGCCGGACACCCTGGCCGGACGCGACGTCCTGGGCCGCGGCCGCACCGGCTCCGGCAAGACCATCGCCTTCGCCATCCCGCTGGTGGCGCGGCTGGCCGAACGCGAGGCCGGGTACTTCCGCAAGCCGGGACGCCCCATGGGCCTGGTGCTGGCACCCACCCGCGAGCTGGCCACCCAGATCAACGCGACCATCGAGCCGCTGGCCAAGGCCGCCGGCCTGAACACCACCGTGATCTACGGCGGCATCTCCCAGGCCCGCCAGGAGAAGGCGCTGCGCGCCGGCGTCGACATCGTCATCGCCTGCCCGGGCCGCCTGGAGGACCTCATCCGCCAGCGCATCGTGACGCTGGAAGGCGTCGAGATCACCGTCCTGGACGAGGCGGACCACATGGCCGACCTCGGCTTCCTGCCCGTGGTCAAGAAGCTCATGGACATGACCCCCAGCCAGGGCCAGCGCCTGCTCTTCTCCGCCACCCTGGACAACGGCGTGGACAAGATCGTCCAGCGCTACCTGTCCAACCCGCTGACCCACTCCGTGGACGATCCGCAGGCCGCGGTGACCACCATGGAGCACCACGTCCTCGTCGTCAACGACCAGACGGTCAAGAAGCAGCTGATCGTCGAGCTCGCTTCCGGCGCCGGCCGCCGCGTGCTGTTCATGCGCACCAAGCACCACGCCCGCAAGCTGGCCAAGACCCTGACCGACGCCGGTATCCCCGCCGTCGACCTGCACGGCAACCTCTCGCAGAACGCCCGTGACCGCAACCTGGCCGAATTCTCCTCCGGCGAGGTCCGCGTCCTGGTGGCGACCGACGTCGCCGCCCGCGGCGTGCACGTCGACGACGTCGAGCTGGTCATCCACGTGGATCCGCCCACCGAGCACAAGGCGTACCTGCACCGCTCGGGCCGTACCGCCCGCGCCGGTTCCGACGGCACCGTGGTCACGCTGACCCTGCCGGAGCAGCAGTCCGACGTCAAGAAACTGATGAAGGCCGCCGGCGTCGAGGTCAGCTTCGAGCGCGTCACCGCCAACTCGCCGCTGGTGGCCGAACTGGTCGGCGAGATGGCCGACAAGATCGATCCGCGGACCCGTGCGGCGCTGCTGGCTGCCAAGGCCGCCAAGCAGGGCGGCGGCACCTCCACCGGCGCCAACGCCGAGCGCAAGCGCGCCCGCCGCCAGGCGGCTCCCACGGCCGGTGGCCGTGGCGGCCGCGGCGGACGGGGACGGGTCTCCGCCGAGGCGCCCCGCACCGACCTGCCCCGCGCCGAGCGCCGTGCCGCAGCGTACGAGGGCAAGGCCGCTGCCCGCGACGCCGCGGACCGCGTCGCCGAGCAGAACCAGGACCGGGCCGACGCCGAGCGCGCCGAGCGGCGCAATGCACGCGGCCGGGGCCGGGCCACCGCTTACGCGCACCACAATGATGTTCCCGCAGCCGGCGGCCGTGCCTCGGCCGGCCGCGGCTCCGACGGACGCGCTGCAGACAGCCGCGACGCCCGCGGCGGGTCGGCCTCCCGCGGCGCCGGCGCCGGCGCCGGCCGTACCGGCGGTGCCCCCCGCACGGGTGCCGGCCGTACCGGTGGCGCTACCGGCGGCCAGCGCGGTGGACGCCCGGCAACCGGCCAGCGCGCCGCAGCCGGCGCCAAGTCCGGCGGCTCCGCTCCGGTCTGGTCCTCCAACACCGGCGGCACCTCCGGCGGTTCATACGCCGGCGGCGGCAACGGCGGCGGACGCTCCGGCAGCGGCCGTCCGGCACGCAGCGGCGGCCCGCGCCGCGCCTCCGCTCCGGCGTCGAACGAACGCCGCAGCCGCTAATCCCCAACCGCTCCCTAACCTCGCAAGCTCGGTCAGGGAACCCGGCAGGCGTGGCCCCAGGCTTTTCGCTAGGGAAACGGACGGCCGCTGCTGGGATACCAGCAGCGGCCGTCCGAACCCGTAGCGGATTTCCGAAGCCGTAGCGGAATTCTGCCCTTGGGCTACCAGCCCCGGGCGCGCCACTCCGCCAGATGTGGGCGTTCCGCGCCCAGGGTGGTCGGCTCCCCGTGGCCCGGGTGCACCACGGTGTCGTCCGGGTAAACGTCGAACAGCCGCGCGGACACGTCGTCCAGCAGTTGGGTGAACCGCTCCGGATCCTTGTCCGTGTTGCCCACCCCACCCGGAAACAGCGAGTCGCCCGAGAAGATGTGGGCCGGGCCCTCCGGGTCCTGGTAGACCAGCGCCACGGAACCGGGGGTGTGCCCGCGCAGGTGCACCGCCGTCACGTCGAACCCGTCGAAGTTGCCGACGTCGCCGTGGTCCAGCAGCACATCGACCTTTACCGGCAGCTCGGGGGCGTCGTCGGTTCCGGCGGCCGTTTTGGCGCCGGTGGCCTCCACCAGCGCCGGCAGCGCACGGACGTGGTCCCAGTGCCGGTGGGTGGTGGCGATCAGCGCCAGCCTCGGCGTCGCGGCCGTGTCCGCGGCGGCGTCGGCGAGCAGCCCCTGGATGGCGTCGACGTCGTCGGCCGCATCAATCAGGAGCTGCGCGCCGGTGGCCTTCGCGGTCAGCAGGTACACGTTGTTGTCCATCTCGCTGACCGAAATCCGGCGGATGGTGATGTCGCGGAGTGAGTGCAGAAGTGAGTCCATGCGCATCAGTCTAGGACCGGGCTATTCGCGGCCCTGCGAAACCCAGTTCGGATCCGCCGAGCGGGAACCGACGACGGCGTCCGCGGCGGCGTCGAGCCGGGCCAGCTGCGCCGGGGTCAGCTCCAGCGCCAGGGCGCCGAGGTTCTCGTCGATCCGTTCGGCCTTGCGGGTGCCCGGGATCGGCACCACCGGCAGGTCCAGCTTGCCGCCCTGGGCGAGCAGCCAGGCCAGTGCCACCTGGGCGGGCGTTGCGGTTTCTCCGGAGCTGCTGAGCTCCGCGGCGACGTCCCGGACGGCGGCCACCACTGCCTGGTTGGCATCCATCGCGGTCTCGGCGAAGCGCGGGATGTTGCGGCGGAAGTCGTTGCTGCCCAGCTTTGAGGCATCCACGGTGCCGGTGAGGAATCCCCGGCCCAGCGGCGAATAAGGCACGAATCCCACGCCCAGTTCGGCGGCGGCGGGAACCACCTGGCGTTCCACGTCACGGCTCCAGATGGACCATTCGCTCTGGACCGCGGCGATCGGATGGACGCTGTGCGCTTCGCGCAGCTCCTCGGCCGTCACCTCGGACAGGCCAAGGTGTTTGACCTTTCCGGCCTTCACCAGCTCCGCCATGGCCTCCACGGTTTCCCCAATCGGAACGCGGAGGTCACGGCGGTGCATGTAGTAGAGGTCGATCGTGTCGGTGCCCAGGCGCTGCAGGCTGCGGTCGATGGCCTGGCGGACGTAGGCGGCGTCGCCGCGGATGTCCGAGTAGCCGGTGGAGGGGGTTCCGACCAGGGCGAACTTGGTGGCCAGCTGGACCTCGCCGCGGCGCTCCTTGAGCAGCTGGCCGATGAGCTCCTCGTTGCTGCCGCCGCCGTAGATGTCCGCGGTGTCGAGGAAGGTCATGCCCGCGTCCACGGCGTGGTGCAGGGTGGCCAGCGCCTCGGCCGGGTCCACCTCCCCGTAGACCGGGGTCAGGGCCATGCCGCCGAACCCCAGGGGGCTGACGCTGAGGCCGTCGCCAATCGGGACTGCTGCTGCCGTCATCTTTGAACTCCTTCGTTGCCGGAAATGCCGTCCCAGCCAAGAACTCCGCCGGTCGCGCACCTATTCCGACGGTCCTTTCCGGTTCTTGGCGGGGAAGGTCCGGTATGCGGGCGTACCTGCCCGGTTACTGTCGGCGGGCGGGCCGGGACACGGCGTGTCTCCCTCAAATCCGGCTTCGGGCGCGGACTAACTGGGCGGGAGCGTACCGGGCGGGTCGGGTTCACCGGGCGGGAGCGTACCGGGCGGGTCGGGTTCACTGGCCGGGAGCAGCTTCAGACCGGCCGCGCAGCCCACAACCCCGGCGATGAACAGCAGCTTCAGCGGATTCGCGGGTTCGACGCCGGTGGCCATGGCCCAGCCGACGGTCAGCGCCGCGCCGATCCCCACCCAGACGGCGTACCCGGTGCCGAGCGGGATAGTCTTCACCGCCAGGCCCAGGCCCACCATGCTCAGGGTGGCGGTCAGGGCGAACACGGCCGTGGGCAGCGGACGGGTGAGGCCGTCGGAGAGTCCCAGGGCTGTGGCCCAAACGGCTTCCAGCACGGCCGAGCCGAGCAGGATCAGCCAGGCCAGCGTCGTCGCCGGTGCCCGCCCGGCGGCGCGGTCCGCTGCCATCACGCCACCAGCTTCAGGCCGGCCACACAGGCGACAATTCCGGCCAGCAGCAGGATCCGTGCGGCGGTCGCAGGCTCAACCTTGGAGGCCATGGCGTAGGCGGAGGTCAGCACCACGCCGACGCCCACCCAGACCGCGTATGCCGTGCCGGTGGGGATGCTTTGCATCGCGATGGCCAGGCCGCCGGTGCTGGCCAGGACGGCAACGAGGAAGAGTGCGCCCGGTGCGATCCGGCGGCGGCCGGTGGCCTGCGCGGTCCGGTGCAGCGCCGCGGCCCAGACAGCCTCCAGTGCTCCGGAAAAGATGAGGACAAGCCACGCCATGACAGCTCCTTTGGCCAGTCTTGTCGCGTGCCGGGTACTGAACCGTCGTCCGGAGGCCGCGAAGCGGCGGCCCTGGTTCCAAGGCTAGCAAGCCCAGCTACCGCGCGGCGCCGCTCCAGTGGCTGGAGCGCCGTCCCACCTGTGACCTCGGCCGGTTACCGGACCGATTTACACCGGGTCGATTGAGACGACGGCGAGGAAGCCGCGGCCTAGGATTTCGGGGGTGCGGGTGTCGGAGCCGACGACGGCGTCGTACCTCTCGAGCGCCTGCGGCGCCTCGCCGGGGTCACCGGAAACCTCGGGACCGGCGGAAACCTCGGGACCGCCGGGGGCGGCGGGGCCACCGGCAGCGGCGTGGGCATCCGGCGCGCCCGGAACGCCGGCCGAAGCCTGCCCCTGCAGCAGGACGCCGAACTGCCCGGCGAAGACCGGATGCGCCCGCTTCTTGGACAGCTCGATGATCGAGGTGTAGCCCTTGAACGCACCGGTCCGGGTGATGACGTTGAGGTCCCGGATGTCACCGGTGGGCAGGGCGCCGGCGGCGTCCGCGTCGCCGGAAAAGCGGTACGGTCGGTACTTCTCCAGGGGATGCTCGGCGCCGTCCACGGTCAGGACCAACAGCTCGCCGTCGACGACGGTCAGCACCCGCTCCATCCCGGCGAACCGTGAGAACGCTCCGGCCCGCGAGACCTCCGCGATGCTGACCCGCCAGTCCCAGGCATCGCCCGCCGCGGCGCCCTGCCCGGAAGCCTGCGGGAACCTGGCCAGCTCGCGGGTCACCCCGCCGCCGTTGCGCCAGGGGACGGGCTTGAGCTCGGCGTACCGGATGATCTCCATCAGCACAGCCTAGCCGGACGGGCTCTCGCGTACCGCCGGGCGTAAAGTCGGCGCGGCCCCCGCGGACTTGCTACCGTCGAAGCAGCAAACAACTGCGTAGGGAGCCGGAAATGTTCGTCAAAGTGTGCGGCCTCAGCACGACCGAGTCGGTGCGCGCCGCGGTCGACGCCGGCGCCGACGCCCTGGGCTTCGTGCTCACCCGCAGCCCCCGCGAGGTGGCACCGGACACGGTCCGTGAGCTACTGGCCGCCGTGCCCGCCGGGCTGCCCGCCGTGGGCGTCTTCCGGCACGAAACGGCCGACGACGCCGTCGCCCGGGCCCGGGAAGCCGGGCTGGACTGGGTCCAGCTGCACGGTGATCGGAGCCCCGCCGACGTACGCACCGTCCACGACGCCGGCCTGAAGCTCATCCGGGCAGTCACCATGGCCTCGGATCCGTCGGCCTTCGCGGACTGGGGCGAGGAACTGCTCCTGATCGATGCGGCCGTGCCCGGTTCCGGCGAAGCCTGGGACTACGCCTCCGTGCGGGCGCTCGGCCTGCAGGGCCGGTCATGGCTGCTCGCCGGCGGGCTGGACCCGGACAACGTTGCCGCCGCTGCGGCGGCGGCCGGCGCCTGGGGCGTAGACGTCTCCTCCGGCGTCGAAGCCGCCAGGGGCGTCAAGGACCCGGCCAGGATCGTGGCCTTCGTGGCAGCGGCCAAGGGGCGCTGACCGGACTCCGGGCACCTATCGCCCGGACGGCAACGTCGTTAGCATGCTTCTTGAGGACTACCGGCGGGCCGGGCCCGCCACCCATCCACAAGGAGGAACGGCTATGACTCTGCCCCAAGGACTGACCCCCGGCGTCTGGACGCTGGACATGTCCCACAGCGAGGTCGGCTTCAGCGTCCGGCACGCCGGCATCAGCAAGGTCCGCGGCCGGTTCAACGAGGCCTCCGCGGAAGCCCGGGTGCGCGACTCACTGGCCGACGCAAGCCTGCACGCCTCGGTCAAGACCGCCAGCTTCGACTCCGGCGATGCCAACCGCGACGGCCACGTGCGCGGCCCGGACTTCTTCGACGTCGAGAACTATCCCGAAATGACTTTTCGGGCCACCTCCATCCGGGGCGACGGCGAGGACTATGTGCTCACCGGGGACCTCACCATCCGGGGCGTGACCAAGCCCGTGGACCTGGAAGTCGAGTTCACCGGCGTCGCGGTGGATCCCTTCGGCGCGACCCGGGCCGGATTCAGCGCCGAGGCCGAGATCTCCCGCAAGGAATTCGGCTTGACCTGGAACGCGGCACTGGAAGCCGGCGGGCTGCTGGTCAGCGACAAAGTCAAGATCAACGTCGAAGCGGCCATGGTCAAGCAGGCCGACGCCTAGCAGCGGCCGGAATCAGGGGCTGATCAGGGCAACGCTGATCCGGAACGGCCTTCGGCGGGAGAGAATGAAGCCATGAAGACACTGCTCAACATCATCTGGCTGGTTTTCGGCGGACTTTGGCTGGCCATTGGCTATTTCGTGGCCGGCGTCATCTGCTGCCTGCTGGTCATCACCATTCCGTGGGGGCTGGCCTCGTTCCGGATCGCGTCCTACACGTTATGGCCCTTCGGCCGCATGGTGGTGGACAAGCCCGGCGGCAACGGGGTGTTCACGCTGCTGGGCAACGTCATCTGGCTGCTGGTGGCGGGCATCTGGATCGCGATCGGTCACGTGGTCACGGCCTTCGCCATGGCCATCACCATTATCGGCATCCCGCTGGCCATCGCGAACCTCAAGCTCATTCCGGTGTCCCTGATGCCGCTGGGCAAGCAGATCGTGCCTACCGACCGCCCGTTCGCGGTCAGCTACCGCTAGGCTCCACAGCGGGCGGTCTGCCTGAGAAAGCCGAGGGAAGAACAATGCAGGAATCAACCATCCCGGAAGCAGAGGCCGGCACCGACGAGCTGATGCTGGTCATCACCCGCGAGTTCCAGGTACCGATCGGCGTGGTCTGGGCCGCCCTGACGGATCCGGACCAGGCCCCGGCTTGGTGGGGTCCCCGCGGCTTCCATACGCCGCGGGAGAGCATCGACGCCGACCTGGAAATCGGCGGACAGTACCGCGCCTGCATGGTCCAGGACTCCACCGGCCAGCAGTACTGGTGGAGCGGCATCCACACGGACATCGAACCCCCGAACCTTTTCGTGTTCACCCACGCCTGGGACAAGGCGGACGGGACCCGCGGCTACGAGACCGAGATTACGTACCGGCTGGACGAGATCGACGGCGGCACCCGGTTGACGTTCAGCCAGGGGCCCTTCGACACGGCGGAGAACCGGGACAGCAACGGGACCGGCTGGCGGGAATCCTTCGACCGCCTCGCCGAACACCTCCGCCGGGGCGCCGCCTAACGCCCGAACCGGCTCAGCCCAGCTCGGCCGCCAGGTTGCGCCGCGCGGCGTCCTGCCACAGTTCGCGCCCCCGCGCGGTGTGGAACAGCGGGTCAAGGTCCAGCAGCTGGCGCACGACGGCGGCGCGCCCGGCGGCGAAGTCGGCGTCGCCGATGTGCGCAAAATCCTGCCGGACGGCCGCGAGGTAGCGGGCATACTCGTCCGTCCCGCCGCCCAGGACGGAGAGGTCGGCGTCGCTGAGCAGGCCGGCGGGCCCGTCGTCGGGGTCCGGGCGGTGCTCGGCCGTCATCCGGACCAGCCGGGCCACTTCGTCCACCTCGGCGGCCGGGAGTCCGGCGTCTTCCAGCCGCTCCTCGGCCAGCCGGGCCGAGGCTTCCTCGTCCTCACCGGCGATGCCGAGGTAGACGGCGTCGTGGAACCAGGCCGCGAGCAGCACGGTCCGGGGCGGGCGCTCCGGGGCGGTCAGCTTGTCCAGGGCCTCCAGCACGGCGAGCAGATGGGTCCGGCCATGGTACTTCCGGTGCTCCTCGCCCCAGCGGTCCAGCAGGTCCAGGAACAGGGCGTCGTGGCCGGGCAGCACCTCGTTCCAGCGGGTCAGCAGCGGAAGTTTCAGCGAGCCGCTGCGGCGCCGCGCCGGAATCCGCAGCCCGCTGCCGATCAGCTTGCGGACCAGCACCCGGCCCTCGACCGGCACGGCGCCGGCGGCGACCAGCGCGTCGTAGCGGGCCTCGGCAACGTCGTAGTGGTCGCCGTCGAACGCCCGCTCCGGGATGCCAGCGGCGCGCGCGAACGCATGCAGTTCCTCCAGCGAGCTGTCCGAAATGAGGTGCGAAAACCGGGTTCCGTGGGCGGGCCAGAGCGGTGGATCCAGGTAGACGGCCATGCTGGCAGTCTACGAGGCGGCCGGCAGGATGTTCTGGTTGCCGCGGAAGACGTTGCCCGGATCGAACTCGCGCTTCACCCGGGCCAGCCGGGCATAGTTGTCCTCCCCGAAGGCGGCGCGGACGCGGTCCCGGCCCTCGTCGCCGACGAAGTTCAGCCAGACCCCGCCGTTGGCGTAGGGGGCGATGTCCCGGCGGAACTTCTTGACCCAGGCCTTGGCCTCCGCCGCGGCCGCGCCGACGCCTCCATGCCGTACGGGTGCGTGACCCATTGGGCGCTGCGGTTCTGCAACGGCGTCTGCGCGGCGGCGGGACCGGCCACGGCCCCGCCCCAGCGGGCCACCAGATGCTGGGAGTACGGCCCGGGCAGGTGCCGGGCAGCGTCTACGATCACATCCAGCGCGGCGTCCGGCAACGCGTCGTGGTACTCGGCGCTCCAGTAGTGGTACAGGTCCGGCGGGTCATCGATCATGCACTGGAAGTCGGCGTAGTTCATGTCGCCGACGAGGTCCACAGCGGGCTCGAGCTCGCGGAACGGCGCCGCCTGCTCGGCGCCCGCGGCCGGATCGCCGGCGTAAAGGTACGCCAGGCCGACGGCGGGCTTGCCCACCATGTCTTCCGGCACGAACGGCTCCGGGGGTGCGGTGAGGAACACCAGCGCGCTGCCGACGGCGTCCGGCGCTGCCTGCGCCAGGTCCCGGTAGGAGCGGCTGAGGTCCGCCGCCTCTTCGCCGCGCCACAGCATGATCCCGGCATGGACCGTCGGGCCCAGTTGGTGCAGCCCGAAGGTGAAGCTGGTGGCCACGCCGAAGTTACCGCCGCCGCCGTGCAGGGCCCAGAACAACTCCGGGTTCTCCCGGGCGCTCGCGGTGACCCGGTCCCCGGCGGCCGTCACGAGGTCCACGGAGACCAGATTGTCGCAGGCGAAGCCATAGGACCGTTCCAGCCAGCCGGAGCCGCCGCCCAAGGTGAAGCCTGCAACCCCCGTGGTGGAGGCGCGGCCGCCGGTGCTGGCGAGGCCGTGTTCCTGGGTCGCGCGGTCGAATTCACCCCAGGTGACGCCGGCGCCCACCGTCACGGTCCTGTCCTCCGGGTTCACGGCGATGGCTTTCATCGGCCTGACGTCCACCACCAGGCCGCCCTCGTTGGTGGACATGCCGGCGACGGAATGCCCGCCGGCGCGAACCGCGACGTCGAGGCCGTTGGCCGCGGCGTGGGCCAGGGCGTCGGCGACGTCGGCCGCGTCCGCGCACTGGGCAATGACGGCCGGGTGCCGGTTGATCATTGCGTTGAAGAGTTTTCGAGTTTCGTCATAGGCCGCGTCCTCCGGCCTGACCCATTTCACGGCGGTGCTCCTAGCCGACCGCGGCTCCACCCCACCCCAAAATCGTACGGCGGATGCGCGTCCGCGGCTACGGGTCCGCGCTTCGACGGGTTGAGAAGGCCGGGCGCAACTGCGGGTGCATATGGGTGCCTGCAACCGCATCTGCGAGCTAAAGTGGCCCTATGCGCACCTTTCGCGTCTCCGAAGCAGCCCGGTTCCTGGGCGTCAGCGATGACACCGTCCGCCGCTGGACCGAGAACGGCAGCCTGACCCCGCAGCGGGACGACGCCGGCAGGCTGGTAGTGGACGGGCTCGAGCTGGCGACGCTGGCCCGGGAGCAGGCGAAGCTGCCGGAGGACCCGGCCAGCGGCGTCAGCTCCGCCCGGAACCGCTTCGTGGGGCTGGTCACGGCGATCACCGCCGATACCGTCATGGCCCAAGTGGAACTGCAGTGCGGGCCGTTCCGGGTGGTCTCGCTGATGAGCAGCGAGGCGGTCCGTGACCTGGGCCTGCAGCCCGGGTCGGTGGCCACCGCCGTCGTCAAAGCCACGACCGTGATCATCGAAAGCCCACACAGGAAGGCCCAAGCATGAATCGGCTGCGGCGCGCTGCCGCCCTCCTGGCGGCTGGTGCCCTGGCGCTGGGAACCGGCGCCTGCGCGGGGCCCGGCAACGGATCGGGCGGGCGGACCCTGACCGTCTTCGCGGCCGCGTCGCTGAAGGCGCCGTTCACCGAGCTGGCCCGCGATTTTGAGGCCGGCCATCCGGGCACCACGGTCACGCTCAGCTTCGCCGGGTCAGCCGACCTGGCCACCCAGCTCAGCCAGGGCGCGCCGGCGGACGTGTTCGCCTCCGCGGATGCCAAGAACATGGCCAAGGTCCTCGACGCCGGGCTCGTCGAGGGCACGCCCCGGAACTTCGCCAGCAACGTCCTCGCCCTTGCTGTGCCGCCGGCCAACCCCGCGGACATCGCCTCCTTCGCCGACCTCGCGCGGCCGGGGGTCAGGGTGGTGGTGTGCGCGGCCCAGGTGCCGTGCGGCGCGGCCGCCCGCACGGTCCAGGCCGCCGCCGGCGTCACGCTGAAGCCGGTCAGTGAAGAATCCTCCGTCACGGATGTGCTGGGAAAGGTCACCTCGGGGGAGGCCGACGCCGGGCTCGTTTACGTCACGGACGTCCGTTCGGCCGGGTCGAAGGTGAAGGAAATCCCGTTCCCGGAGTCCGCCGCCGCCGTCAACCGGTATCCGATCGCCGCGCTGAAGAACGGCCGGGAAGCGGACCTTGCGGACGCCTTTACCGCCGAGGTCACCGGCGACCGGGGACAGAAAATCCTGGCTGGCGCCGGCTTCGGGAAGCCGTGATGCGGCACGGCTACACCGGGATTCCGCGCTGGGCGCTGGGTATCGCCGCCGTCGGGGCACTGTTCGTCCTGCTGCCCCTGGCCGCGATGGCCGCCCGGGTCGACTGGCCGCACCTTCTCCCGCTGCTGAGCTCGGAGGCGTCGCTCACCGCGCTGGGGCTCAGCCTGCGGACGGCGGCGGCGAGCACGGTCCTGTGCCTGCTGTTCGGCGTCCCGCTGGCGCTGGTCCTGGCCCGGACCTCGTTCCGCGGGCAGCGGCTGCTCCGTTCCTTCGTGCTGCTGCCGCTGGTGCTGCCGCCGGTGGTGGGCGGCATTGCGCTGCTCTACACCTTCGGCCGGCAGGGCCTGCTGGGCCGCAGCCTGGAGATCGCCGGCGTCCAGATCGCGTTCTCGACGACGGCGGTGGTCCTGGCGCAGACCTTTGTGGCGTTGCCTTTCCTGGTGGTCAGCCTTGAGGGGGCCCTGCGCTCTGCCGGGAGCCGGTACGAGGCCGTGGCCGCCACGCTCGGCGCGCGGCCCGGCACGGTGTTGCGCCGGGTGACCCTGCCCCTGGTGCTGCCCGGCCTCGCCTCCGGCGCCGTGCTCTCGTTCGCGCGGAGCCTCGGCGAGTTTGGCGCTACCCTGACCTTTGCCGGCAGCCTGCAGGGCGTCACCCGCACCCTGCCGCTGGAAATCTACCTGCAGCGCGAGACCGACGCCGACGCCGCCGTCGCGCTCTCCCTGCTGCTGGTCGCCGTGGCGGTCATCGTCGTCGGGCTCAGCTACCGGGGGCCCTCCCCGGCCGGCGGGGACTCCGGGCCTGTTGCCGGGAGCAGGACCGGGCGCACGACCGGGCGCATTTCCGGAGTACGGCGGGAGGCCCCATGACCTTCAGCCTGCAGGCCGCCGTCGCCGACCGCCACTTCGACGTCACCCTGAACCTGGCGGAGGGCGAAACGGTCGCCGTTCTCGGGCCCAACGGCGCCGGAAAGTCCACCCTGCTGTCCGTGGTGGCGGGCCTGCTGCGCCCCGACGCGGGCCACGCGGAGCTCGACGGCCGGCTGCTCTTCAACCTCGGGCCGGGCCGGAAGGCGTGGACGGCCCCGCACCGGCGCGGCACCGCGCTACTGGCCCAGGAAGCCCTGCTGTTCCCACACCTGAGCGCGCTGGAGAACGTCGCGTTCGGGCCCCGGAGCGCCGGTGTGCCCCGGGGCCGCGCCCGCGAGGCCGCCCGGCACTGGCTCGGTGAGGTCGACGCGGCGGAGCTGGCCGGCCGGCGTCCCGGGGAACTCTCCGGGGGGCAGGCCCAGCGCGTCGCGCTGGCGCGCGCCCTCGCGGCGGGTCCGGAGCTACTGCTGCTCGATGAACCGATGGCCGCCCTCGACGTGCACGCGGCCCCGCTGCTGCGGCGCCTGCTGAAGCGGGTCCTGGCCGGCCGCCGGGCCATCATCGTCACCCACGATGTGCTGGATGCCTACATGCTGGCGGACCGGGTGATCGTGCTGGAGGACGGCGCGGTCACCGAGGCCGGGCCCACCCGCGACGTGCTCCAGCGGCCCCGCAGCCGCTTCGCCGCCGGCCTGGCGGGGCTGAACCTGCTCGCCGGCACCGTCACCGCGACCGGCCTCCGGACCGCCGCGGGCCTGGACCTGGCGGGAGGGCACGAGGACGCGGCGGACCCCGGCCAGGCCGGCGTGGCGGCGTTCCCGCCGTCGGCCGTGTCCGTCTTCCTCGACGAGGCGCACGGCAGCCCGCGGAACTCCTTCCCGGTCACGGTCACCGACCTGGAGCCGCACGGGGACCAGATCCGGGTGCGGGCAGGGGAGCTGTCCGCCGACGTGACCCCCGCCGCCTCGGCCGACCTCGGCCTGGCCCCCGGCTCGCGCATCTACTTCGTGGTGAAGGCCGCTGCCGTCTCGGTTTACCCCGCGTAGGACCGGCCGCGGCCGGCGCCGTAGGGTGGAGGGACACCCCCAGCCACCCTTCAGGAGGAATTCCGTGCTTCCAGAATCAACCCGCGCCCAGGGCCGGACCGCACTCGTGGTGGGAGCGAGCGGCATCGCCGGTTCCGCCCTCGTGAGCCTCCTGTCCGAGAGCGGCTGGGACGTCCTGGCCATGTCCCGCGGCGGCGTCGCCCGTCCAGGCGTGCGGCCGCTCAGCGCCGACCTCGGGTCGCCGGAGAGCCTCGCGGCCGCGCTGGCCGGGGAGAATCCCACGCATGTGTTTTTCACCGCGTGGTCGCGGCAGGCCACCGAGAAGGAGAACATCGAGGTCAACGCGGCGATGCTGCGGAACCTGCTCGATGCGCTGCGCGGCAGCCCGGTGGAACACGTCGCGCTGATGACCGGGCTGAAGCACTACCTCGGCCCGTTCGAGGCCTACGCCGCGGGGGAGATGCCGGACACGCCCTTCCACGAGGAGGAACCGCGGCTGCCGGTAGCGAACTTCTACTACGCCCAAGAGGACGAACTGTGGGCTGCGGCCGAACGGCAGGGCTTCACCTGGTCGGTCCACCGCGCCCATACCGTGATCGGCCACGCGGTAGGGAACGCCATGAACATGGGGCTGACGCTCGCCGTCCAGGCCACGCTCTGCAAGGAACTGGACCTGCCCTTCATCTTCCCCGGCTCCGAGACGCAGTGGAACAGCCTCACCGACATGACCGACAGCGGGCTGCTGGCCGAGCACATGCTCTGGGCGGCGACCGCGGAGGGGGCGGCCGACCAGGCCTACAACATCGTCAACGGTGACGTCTTCCGCTGGCGCTGGATGTGGCCGCGGCTGGCCGCCTACTTCGGCGTCGAACCGGTCGGCTTCGAGGGCGCGCCCCGGCCGCTCGAGGAGCAGATGAAGGGCATGGAAGGACCGTGGGCGGACATCGCGGCCCGGCACGGACTTGCCGAGCATGACCTGTCCCGCGTTTCGTCGTGGTGGCACTCCGACGGCGACCTGGGCCGCAACATCGAGGTGCTGGCCGACATGTCCAAGAGCCGGCTGGCCGGCTTCACCGGCTACCGCCGGACGCTGGACTCCTTCACCGGACTCTTCGACCGCTTCCGGGCCGACCGGCTGATCCCGTAGGGAGGGGCGCGGCGCGGCCGGGGTTGCCGGGTTAGTCGGTAGCGGCGCCGTCCGCCTGCCGGGTTTCGGAGGACTTCCGGCGCACCGGGTGCTGGCTGACAATCGACACCCGGTTGAAGGCGTTCATGGCAATGGCCAGCCAGCTGACTGCGGCGAACTCGTCGTCGGTGAGGTGTTTGCGGGCCAGGCGTCCCTCGAGCTCCCGGGCGGTCGAGTCGGAGATGTTGGTGATCGCCTCGGCCAGCATGAGGGCCGCGGCTTCCTTCTCGGTGAAGAGCTTGGTGTCCCGCCAGGCGGGGAGCACTGCGAGCCGCTGGGCGGATTCGCCGTTCTTGATGGCGTCGCCCACGTGCAGGTCCAGGCAGAAGGCGCAGCCGTTGATCTGCGAGATGCGTACGTTCAGCAGCTCGATCAGCGTCTGGTCCAGGCCGGCCTCGTCGGCGGCCTCCTTGGCCTTGAGGCCCAGGCCGTTCAGCGCCCGCCAAGCGGCGGGGTGGGCCTTATCGAGGAAGACGCTGCGGGGGTGGTCCGGGGTCGGGGTCTGCTCCATGGACCAAGCCTAGCGAGCCGCGGCTCCCGCCACGCACGCCTGATGTGACAAATCTGTCACATGTATGACAAGCTTTACTCGTAGTCATTTTCGATCCGGTGGTCGGCTCCTTGGGGGATCCGGCCACCGGATCTCTCCTTTTGACGGGCATGCCCATTCCGGGACGCTGCCGCCGCGCATGTCCACCCCTCGCGCGGCCCGCCCCGTGGGCATGCCCAGCACCTGGCCTGAGGAATGGACATAGCGGATTGTGCCCCATGGCGGGTCCGGACGACGGGCATGTCCAATGGCGGGCGTCAGGGACGGGCATGTCCCGGAGGGCGGGCCAGCCGTGAACCGGCGGCCGCCAGGGCCTCCGCGTCGCTGGCCACGATCACGTCCGCGAAGTTGTCCGCATAGTCGCCCAGGTCCTCGTGGACGGAGCCGACGACGGCGTAGACCGGGGTGGTGCCGATGCGGGCCAGGATGGCGGCGATGATCTTTCCCTGACCGGTCTGGGAGTCCAGCCGGCCCTCGCCGACCACGACCGCGGTGCTCGCGGCGGCCAGGGCGTCGAAGCCGAGCAGATTTAGGACATGGTCCGCGCCGGACACCAGCCGGGCGCCGTACTGCGCCCACATTCCGCCGGAGAAGCCCCCCGCCGCCCCGGTCCGGGCCACCGGCCGGGGGTCGCGGCCCAGCTCGCGGGCGAACCGGTCCGCCTGCGCTTCGAGCCGCCGGGTCAGGGCCTCCACCGCGGCGGGGCCGGCGCCTTTCTGCGGGCCGAAGACGCGGGCGGCCTCGGCGAATCCGGTGGTCACGTCGCTGAGGACGACCACCTCGGCCCCGCGCAGCCCGCCGCGTTCCTCGATCGCGGCGATGGCCCCGGCGCCGCCGTCTGTCGTTGCGGAACCACCGGCGGCCACCAGCACCCGCCGGGCCCCGAGCCGGACGGCCTCCGCCATCAGCACCCCGGTGCCGTACGTGCTGGCCCGCACGGGATCCCGGTCGCCGGCCGTGGGCAGGTTCAGCCCGCTGGCGAACGCGAGTTCGACGAGGGCGGTGCCGTCCCCGGCCAGCGCAATCGCCGTCTCGACGTCGTCGCCCCACGGCCCCACCGTGCGGATGCGCACCGGGCGGGCGTCCAGGCCCCGGACCAGCACCTCAAAGGTTCCCTCACCGCCGTCGGCCACCGGCAGTTCGACGGCGGTCCCGCCCGCGGCTCGGATCCCGGCGGCAATATGCGCCGCGACCTCCTCGGCGGAAAAAGTGCCCTTGAAGCTGTCCGGGGCGACGAGGATGCTCACAGGCCTAGAAACCCACCTGGTCGCGGCCCTTGAGCTGCAGCATTTCGCGCGCCTCGTCCGGGGTGGCGACCTCGAAGTTGAGGGCCTCCAGGATGGTGCGGATCCGGGTGACCTGCTCGGCGTTGGACGCGGCGAGCTGGCCGGGGCCGATCCAGAGCGAGTCCTCCAGGCCCACCCGCACGTGCGAGCCCATGGCAGCGCCGATCGTGGCGAGCGGCATCTGGTTCTTGCCGGCGCCCAGGATGGACCACTGGTAGTCCTCGCCGAGCAGCCGGTCGGCGGTGCGGCGCATGTGCATCAGGTCCTCCGGGTGCGCGCCGATCCCGCCGAGCAGGCCGAAGACGGACTGGACGAACAGCGGGCCGCGGGCCAGGCCGCGCGCGTGGAAGTGGGCCAGGTTGTTCAGGTGCGAGATGTCGTAGCACTCGAATTCGAACCGGGTGCCGTTGGCGTTGCCGATGCCGAGGATCGTCTCGATGTCCTGGAAGGTGTTCTTGAAGACCAGGTCCCGGCTCTTCTCAAGGCCCTCGCGCTCCCACTCGTGGCCGAACTCGGTGAAGCGGTCCAGCATCGGATAGAGGCCGAAGTTCATCGAGCCCATGTTCAGCGACGCCAGCTCGGGCTTGAACAGCGCGGCCGGCTGCATGCGCTCCTCAACGGTCATGTGGGGGGAGCCGCCGGTGGTGATGTTGATGACGGCATCGGTGTTGCGCTTGAGCTTGTCCAGGATCGGCGCGAAGTGCTCCGGATCCTGCGAGGGACGGCCGTCCTTCGGGTCGCGGGCGTGCATGTGCACGATCGCCGCGCCGGCCTCGGCGGCGCCGATGGCGGCGTCGGCGATCTCATCCGGGGACACCGGCAGGTGCGGGGACATGGACGGGGTGTGGATGGCGCCGGTGACGGCGCTGGTGATGATGACTTTGCGTGCAGCAGCCATGGTGGTCGCTCCTTCGGGGCTCAGTACAGCTTTTCGGTGTTGCCGTCGACGGCGAGGGCCTGGCCGTTGACGTTGCGGGCCAGGTCGCTCGCGGCAAAGGCGGCCATGTTGGCGATGTCCTCTGCCTCGATGAGCCGGCCCAGGGAGGACTGGTTATGGTACAGCTCGGAGACCTGTTCGGCGGGCAGGCCCAGCATCTCCGCCTTGGCGGAAATGACGGCGTCGATCCGGGGTCCGTTGACCGCGCCGGGGCAGATGGCGTTGACCCGGATCCGGTCCGGGCCGAGCTCGATCGCGAGCGTCTTGGTCAGCCCGACGACGGCCCACTTCGAGGCCGAATACGCGCTGCGCCCGGCCATCCCGAGGCGGCCGGCGGCGGAGGAGAGGTTCACGATCGAGGCGCCATTTCCCTGCCGGAGCAGCGGCAGGGCGTGCTTGATGCAGTAGAACTGGCCGTGGATGTTGACGTCGAAGGTGGCTTTCCAGGCATCCGCGTCGAGGGTCTCCAGCGGGCCGGTCGGTCCGGCGATGCCGGCGTTGTTGACCAGGACGTCCAGGCCGCCCAGTTCCGCTGCCACCGTCTTCATGAGGTCGCGGACCTGGGTTTCGTCGGAGACGTCGCTGACCGCGGCGGCCAGGCCGTTGACGCGGGCCTTCTCGACGGCGTCGGGGTCGATGTCGGTGACGAAGACGGCGGCGCCGAGTTGCCGGAACTTGTTCGCGATGGCCAGGCCGATGCCGTTGGCTCCGGCGGTGACGAGGACGCGTTTGGCGGTGAAATCCATGGTGTTTCCTAGGGGTGGTGGTTCGGGGGCCGCTCCGCCGGCACGCTGGGCGTGCCGGCGGAACGGCGTGGCGGGCGCCTGGGTGGCACCCGGGCGGGCGGCGGCAGCCGTGCCGGCCGCCGTCGTCGGGCGCCTAGTGGGCTGCGGGGACGGCGTCGGGCTTCTCGGTGCCGCGCTTGAGCATCAGCGACAGCAGCGCCCCGATGACGCACATGCCCACGATGAACCACAGGCCGGAGAGCTTGGAGCCGGTGGCGTCCTGCATGAAGCCCATGACGTAGGGGCCGAGGAACCCGCCGAGCAGGCCGATGGTGTTGACGAACGCGATGCCGCCGGCGAGGGCGGCGCCGGTGAGGCGGGTGGCCGGGTAGGTGAAGAGGATCGGCTGCAGGGCGAAGAAGTTGAACGCGGCCAGGCAGAAGCCGATCATGCCGAGCAGCGGTCCGCCGACGGCGCCGAGCGCGAAGCCGGCGATGATGCCGATCATGGTGCCGGTGACCAGGAGGCGGGAGCGCCGGCCGTCGGTGGCGAAGCGGGGCACCAGCAGCGCGCCGGCGGCGGAGAAGATCCACGGGATGGCGGTCAGCAGGCCGATCTGGAGCGGGTTGAGCTTGCCGTAGGTGCCGATGATCGAGGGCAGGAAGTAGGACAGGGCATAGACGGCGATCTGGTGGGTGAAGTAGACGCCGACCACCAGCAGGATCTGCTTGTCCTTGAGGACATCGCGCAGGCGGTGGTTGCCGGAGGCTTCGGCGCCGGCCTTCTCCTCCGCGGCGATGCGGGCCTCGAGGTCGGCGGCTTCCTCGGCGCTGAGGAAGGTGGCCTTGCTGGGCCGGTCCGGAAGCTTCTTCCAGACAACGTAGGCCAGGAAGCAGGCGGGCAGGCCCTCGATCAGGAACATCCACTGCCAGCCGTGCAGGCCGCCCAGGCCGTCGAGGGTCAGCAGCAGGCCGCCGAGCGGGGCGCCGACGATGTTGGCGATCGAGACGCCGAGGAGGAACATGCCGTTGGCCTTGGCCCGGTCCTTGACCACGAACCACTGGGTCAGGAAGTACATCACGCCGGGGAAGAGCCCGGCCTCGGCGACGCCGAGCAGCATGCGCATGATGTAGAAGGACCACTCGCCCTGCACGAAGGCCATGCCGGCGGAGATCAGGCCCCAGGTGATCATGATCCGCATGATCCAGAAGCGGGCGCCGACCTTGTGCATGATCAGGTTGGAGGGGATCTCCGAGAGGGCGTAGGTCAGGAAGAACAGGCCGGCGCCGATGCCGTAGGCGGTGGCGGAGATGCCGAGGTCGATTTCGAGGCGGTCCTTGGCCATACCGATGTTGGTGCGGTCCAGGAAGGCCATGATGTAGGCGCCGATCAGCAGCGGCATGACCCTGCGGAGGATCACACCGTTTATTTCCTGCGGTGTGCGCATCTTCGTTGGTGCGGATACAACTGACATGGGTGGGTCCTTGGATTGGGTCAGGGTGACGGTGGACAGCGGGCAGCGTTGGAGAAGCCCTTGGGGGTGCGGTGCGTGTCTGGGTGGTCTGTAAGGTCAGGGAATAGCCGGCGCGCAGCCGCAGGTACGGCCGACGTGGAGGCGGTGCGGGCACACCAGTGAGGTGTAGCTGCGGGACGGGGCGTCGATGCGTTGCAGCAGCAGGGCGAAGGCTTCGTGGGCCATTTCCTGCTGCGGCTGGACGATGCTGGTGAGGTTGATCAGGCCGGATCGGCTGTGCGGCAGCCCGTCGCAGCCGGCGACGGCGACGTCGTCCGGGATCCGCAGGCCGCGGGCCATGGCATATTCCATGACGCCGATGGCCAGCTCGTCGCTGCCGCAGACCACGGCCTGCGGCGGTGGCCCGGAGGCGAAGAGCCGCTCGGCGGCGAGCCGGCCGCCCTCGTTGTTGACCCGGGTGCTGATCTTGCGGTCCCCGCTGATCACGACGCCGGCGGCGGCCGCCGTCCGCACGAACGCCTGCTCCCGGGCCAGCGACGCGGTGGACACCCGCGGGCCGATCACGGTGGCGATCTCGGTGTAGCCGTGGCCGAGCATGTGCTGCATGAGCACGGTGGCTGCGGCGTCGTCGTCGATCCCGACAAAGTCCGAATCGAGGAAGTCGGCGCGGCGGGACAGGCAGACGTAGGGAATCCGGGCGGCCCTCAGGGTGCGGAGGGCGCGGGCATCGTCTCGGAGCGAGGCGGCGAGGATGACGCCGTCGACGGCCCGGTTCGCCAGCGTGGCGGTGACCTGCGCCAGGACTTCGGGATCATCCTGGGTGGTGGCCACGAAGACCTCGTAGCCGGAGTCCGCCGCCGCGGAGATCACGCCCTGGGCCCAGCGCGGGAACATCGGGTTGATGATGTTCGGCAGGATCAGGCCGACCACCCGGGTGCGCTGCAGGTCGGTGGAGTGGGAGGACTTACGGGGCCTGAAGCCCAGCTCGTTCGCCACGTGGATGATGTGGCGCCGGGTCTCCGGCGAGACGCCGCCCTTGCCGTTGAGGACATAGGACACCGCGGCGGGGGAGACCCCTGCCGCCCGGGCGACGGCGGCCGCGGAAACCGGGGCAACCGGGCCGTCGCTGGCAGCGGTGGCGGCATGTGCCTGCATCCTGACCCTCCTTCGCGCCGGTTCGTGTCCCTGTGACCTCAGTTACAGTAATGAGCGGTTTCAGCGTTAAGCAACGTTAAGTTGCGGGCTTGCTTTCCGGCGCGATTCGCGTGCGGACATGCCCGCCCTGTGCCCGCCCCGAAGGACATGCCCATCCGTGGGCCGTGGCCGATGGGCATAGCGGCTTATGTCCACCGGGAGGCGCCGGGACCGAGCATGTCCCACCGCCGGGCCCTAGACAGCGGTTTCGCCGTGGGCAAACATGGAGCCAAAGGCACTCAATCCAAAGTTGAGCGGGGTAGACTCAACTTTGACGACAGTCTTATCCCCGGAAGGAGCTCTCTTTGGACGCCAAATTCACCACCAAGAGCCAGGAGGCTCTTTCGGCCGCCGCCATGAACGCCTCGACGGCGGGCAACCCGCAGCTGGAACCCGCGCACCTGCTCAAAGCGCTGATGGACCAGCGCGAGGGGGTCGCCGTCGCTCTCCTCCGCGCCACCGGGACCGACCCGGACACCGTCAGCGTGCAGGCGAGCACGGCGATCAAGTCGCTGCCCTCCAACTCCGGCAGCTCGGTGCAGCAGGCCCAGCTCTCCCGCACCGCGATGCAGGCCATCAAGAACGCGCAGAACGAGGCCGAGCGCCTCGGCGACACCTTTGTCTCCACCGAACACCTGCTGCTGGGCCTGGCGGCGGGGAGCGACGACGTCGGACGCCTGCTGCGCGAAGCCGGCGCCTCGCACGAGGCGCTGCTGGCGGCCCTGCCCGGGGTCCGCGGCGACCGCAAGGTGGACAACGCCGACCCGGAGAACACCTTCCAGGCCCTGGAGAAGTTCGGCACCGACCTGACCGCGATCGCACGGTCCGGGAAGCTGGACCCGGTGATCGGCCGCGACGCCGAGATCCGCCGCATCATCCAGGTCCTCAGCCGCCGCACCAAGAACAACCCGGTGATCATCGGCGAGCCCGGCGTCGGCAAGACCGCCGTCGTCGAGGGCCTGGCCCAGCGGATCGTCGCCGGCGACGTGCCCGAGAGCCTGCGCGGCAAGACCCTGATCGCCCTGGACCTGGCCTCCATGGTCGCCGGCGCCAAGTACCGCGGCGAGTTCGAGGAGCGGCTGAAGGCGGTCCTGGAGGAGATCAAGAGCTCCGAGGGCCAGATCGTCACCTTCATCGACGAGCTCCACACCGTGGTCGGGGCCGGCTCCTCCGGGGACAGCTCGATGGACGCCGGCAACATGCTCAAGCCCATGCTGGCCCGCGGCGAGCTGCGGCTGATCGGCGCCACCACGCTGGATGAGTACCGCGAAAACATCGAAAAGGACCCGGCCCTGGAGCGCCGCTTCCAGCAGGTCTTCGTCGGCGAGCCGAGCGTGGACGACACGATCGGCATCCTCCGCGGACTCAAGGAACGCTACGAGGCCCACCACAAGGTCTCCATCGCCGACTCCGCGCTCGTGGCCGCGGCCACCCTGTCCAACCGGTACATCTCCGGCCGGCAGCTGCCGGACAAGGCGATCGACCTGGTGGACGAGGCCGCGTCCCGGCTGCGGAT
Organism: Arthrobacter sp. Soil763; assembly: GCF_001428365.1. Taxonomy (GTDB): domain Bacteria; phylum Actinomycetota; class Actinomycetes; order Actinomycetales; family Micrococcaceae; genus Arthrobacter. The sequence continues at coordinate 111,830 of NZ_LMSH01000002.1, forward strand.
GGAAATCGACTCCGCCCCGGAGGAGATCGACCAGCTGCGCCGCCAGGTGGACCGGCTGACCATGGAGGAGCTGGCCCTGGCCGGCGAGACCGATCCGGCGTCGGTGGAGCGGCTGGCCGCGCTGCGGTCGGACATGGCGGACAAGAAGGAAGAGCTCGCCGCGCTGAATGCCCGCTGGGAGGCGGAGAAGGCCGGCCTGAACCGGGTCGGTGACCTGCGCGCCAAGCTGGACGAGCTGCGTTCGACGGCGGACAAGGCCCAGCGCGAGGGCGACCTCGAGGCTGCCTCACGGATCCTCTACGGCGAGATTCCGGCCCTGGAGCGCGAACTCACCGCCGCTGCCGAGGCCGAGGCGGCGGTGCCGGACAAGTCCGGGCAGATGGTCGCCGACGAGGTCACCGCGGACGACATCGCCGAGGTGATCTCCGCCTGGACCGGCATTCCGGCCGGCCGCATGCTGCAGGGCGAAAGCCAGAAACTGCTGGACATGGAGCACGTCCTGGGCGAGCGGCTGATCGGCCAGACCAAGGCCGTCACCGCCGTGTCCGACGCCGTGCGCCGGGCGCGCGCGGGCATCAGCGACCCCAACCGGCCGACCGGCTCGTTCCTCTTTCTGGGCCCGACCGGCGTCGGCAAGACCGAGCTGGCCAAGTCGCTGGCCGACTTCCTGTTCGACGACGAACGCGCCATGGTGCGGATCGACATGTCCGAGTACTCGGAGAAGCACTCCGTGGCCCGGCTGGTCGGGGCGCCTCCGGGCTACGTGGGCTACGAGGAGGGCGGCCAGCTGACCGAGGCCGTCCGCCGTCGGCCGTACTCCGTGCTGCTGCTGGATGAGGTGGAGAAGGCGCACCCGGAAGTCTTTGACATCCTGCTGCAGGTGCTCGACGACGGCCGCCTCACCGACGGGCAGGGCCGCACCGTGGACTTCCGCAATGTCATCCTGGTGCTGACGTCCAACCTGGGCAGCCAGTTCCTGGTGGACCCGAACCTCGACGCCGCCGCCAAGCGCGACGCCGTCATGGCGACCGTGCACGCGTCCTTCAAGCCGGAGTTCCTGAACCGGCTCGACGAGGTGGTGCTGTTCGATCCGCTGAGCGTCGAAGAGCTCGCCGAAATCGTGGAACTGCAGGTCAAGGAGCTGGGCGACCGGCTCAAGGGCCGCCGCCTGACCCTGGAAGTGTCCGAGGGGGCGCGCGCCTGGCTGGCCGTCACCGGCTTCGACCCGGCGTACGGCGCCCGCCCGCTGCGCCGCCTGGTGCAGCGCGAGATCGGCGACCGCCTGGCCAAGGCCATCCTGGCCGGCGAGATCTCCGACGGCGACACAGTGGTCGTGGACACCGCGCCGGATCTGATGGAGCTCACGATGGGCGGTCCGGATGTGTCCGACCGCCCGACCGGCGGCGCCTCCAGCGGCTCCGGCCTCTCGGTCCGGCGCAAGGAGTAGCCCCCGGGCCCGGGCCGTTAGGGCCCCGACCTTTAGGGGCAAACGCGAAGGGCTGCAGCCGTCCAACGACGGTTGCAGCCCTTCGCGTGCCCGGTCCGCCTAGTGCGGGTCGCCGGCTCCGGCTTCCCGCCAGCGGATAACCAGCGCCGCCGCCAAGGCGACCGCCGCGCCGACCAAAAGGGCGGTGAGGGTCCCGGTCGAGCGCCAGAGGAAAGCGTACGGCAGGTACCCGGCGCCAAAGACCGCCAGGATCCGAAGGAATTTGGCTTTCGTCATCCGCATCAGGCCACCGGCCCGGCACCGGAGCCCGGCCCCTGCGCGGCCTTGAGCTCGCGGATGCGGAGCCGCAGGAAGATGATGAGCAGCACGAGGGCGTAGATGGCCAGCCCCACCAGCACTGCCATCACCACGACGTAAAGAATCCCGAAACCATAGCCAACCACGTGCACGCCTCCCCAACAGGTGCGCCCGGCCGTCTGCCGGGCGCGAGCCTGCGACGATACCACCGACGCCGGCGGCCCGCAGGTCAAACGGCCCTCAGGTCAATCGGCGCAGGCGGGGATCCGGCGGGACTACCTGGCTCGCGGCGCGGCGGCCCATCGGGTGGCCTGAACCTAGAGGCGGGGGATCAGGGACTCCTTGATGACATTGCCGCCGTCGGCCACGAAGTAGCAGTCCACACGCCGGTCGCCGGAGTTCCAGCTGGACGCGCTGGGGTAGGCCAGTTTGTAGCTGAAGTCGTAGCTGGCCGACTTGTCGGTCAGCGGTGCCGACTTGCAGGTATCCAGCGCTTTCTGCTTCAGCGGATCCCGGCCGGGGTAGGCGTCGTCGGCGCCGTAGCGGTCGACAGCGATGAGCTGCGCCGAGTGGCCGCTGGAGCAGGCGACGACGGTCGCCGTCGGGGCGCTCGCGTCGAAGTCCTTGAAGCAGTCGCCCAGCTGGAAGTCCATCGGGTTCACGCCCTCCAGGGGCAGGGCGCCGCGGGCTGCGGGCGACGGCGGCGTCGACGCCTCCGCGGAGGCGGGTGCCGACGGTGCCGCGGCGGACGCGGCCCCGGCGGTCGGTTCATGTTTCGACGCGGCCAGCGAGGTGAGCCACCAGGCCACCAGGCCCAGCACCACGACGGCGGCCACGGCGGCGGCGACCCGTGCCGGGCCCAGCCGCAGGACGGTGGTCCGCACGGTCTGGCCGAGGCGTCGGGCGCGCGGTCCGGCCTCGGCGCGGAGGCGACGGACGGCGGGGCCTGCTGCGCCGCGGAGCCGGGTCCCCTGAGTGGAGAGCACCTTTCCCAACTGGGAGGCTCCGGAGGTGGTTTTGCGGGCCGGGGGCTTACTGGCCGTCGGTCTTCCGGCCATGCGGCGCTCAGCGGTCTGCCGCGGTGCAGCCGGATTGGTCTGCCGCGGCGCGGCCGGAGCGGCGGACGGTGCGGGATCGGCCGCGCGCCGCTCCGCAGTCTGCGATGCAGCCGGAGTGGCGGAAGGCGCGGTTGATGCGGGGGAGGTGCGGGTCGGTGAACCTGCGGCGGCACCTACGGCGGCGTCCGTTGCGGCGCCGGTTGCGGCAGCGCCACGAGCGCCAGCCCCGGAGTCTGCGCGGGGCACGGACGGAATCGCCGACGTCGGCGGCGCCGACGGGCGCGGCGGGATGCGCACGGCAGGGCGGCCCGGCGGGACCGCGGCTGAGGGGCCGTTCGGTTGCCCCGCGGAGGGCTCCGGACGGGAACCGTTAGGCATTCCGGCGTCGCCGTGCCTGGCGTTTTCCTCGCTCGCAGGCTTGTCGGTCACTCGGGAATTCACCTCTTCCGTGCGTTTGCGTAAGGGGCCGGGCGGCCGGTTGCGGGGCCTGTTTGCGGGAACCCGTCAAGAGACTCTATCGAAATTGCTGCCGGGCCTGCATGCACGCCGGCGTCGGCCGGTCACTCAATGGGACGGACGACACTGTCCACCGTGGCTCCGGCGGCAAGCAGTACCAGCCGAAAGCATGTAATCTAGGTGTACGACAAATTGACCAATCATTCCGGGGCCTCACCGACAGCCAAGGTGACCACCTCCGGTCCAAGTACAAAAGGGGGTCACGCCATGGGGCGCGGCCGTCAAAAGGCAAAAGCTACCAAGCAGGCTCGGGACATCAAGTACTACTCCCCGAACACTGACTATTCGGCCCTTCAGCGCGAGCTCACGGGCCCGGGAAGTCGTGCCTCGAACCACTTCAAGGATGAGCCGGTTGAACCGGACTACTCAGCCTATGTGGATAAGTACGCGGACGATTTGGACGATGACGACGACGAGGTAGACACCCGCCGCATCGGTTAGTCGCTCCTTCCCGGTTTCCTGCCGCAAGGAAGCCATCCTAGTTTTTCCAGGCCCGTCGGCCGCGCCCTGTGCTGGGCGCGCCCGGCGGGCCTTTTTCTTGCGCCCTGCACCCCGGGCTTGTCGCCCCGGCCGTGCCGGGCTAGGTTGATGACGCCGCCCACGCCCGCGCGGCGTACGCCTGCGGAAGGAACACCATGACCAAGCGCACCGGATTCGGCCACGGCGAGATTTGCTGGGCGGACCTGCAGACCCCGGACGTGGATGCGGCGAAAGCGTTCTACGCCGCGCTCTTCGGCTGGCGCTACGAAGACCAGCCCACCCCTGACGGCCGCAGCTACGCCATGGCGTTCCTGGATCACGACCTGGTCGGTGTGATCGCCCCGCAAAATCCGCAGCAGCAGGAGGCGGGAACGCCGGCCCAGTGGAACGTGTATTTCGCGGCTGACGACGCCGCGGAACTCGCCGCCGAGGTGCCGCACGCCGGCGGGGCGCTGGAATTCGGCCCCGAGGCCGTGGCCGACACCGGCGTCATGGTCTTCTTCGCACCGCCCGGCGGAGGGACGACCGGCGTCTGGCAGGCCGGCAGCCACGTCGGCACCGCACGGATGGAGGAACCCGGCGCCCTGGCGTGGGCGGAACTGCTCACGCCCGAGCCGCAGGCCGCCGTAGGCCTCTTCCAGCAGTTGTTCGGGCATGAGGTCACCGAGTACCCGCAGGACGACGGCGGCACCTACACGACACTGATGGCGGGCGGCGCCGAGGTGGCCGGGATCGCGACGGTTCCCGCGGGGGAGCGCAACCTCCAGCCGGGCTGGCAGGTGTATTTCGGTGTGCCCAGCGCCGCCGCAGCCGTGGTGGCGGCCATGGAAGCGGGCGGCGTCGTGCTGGTCGAGCCGGAGGATGTCGAGGAGGCCGGCACCATCGCAACGATCCGTGATCCGCAGGGCGGCGTCATCAGCCTGCTGGAGGTCTAAACCGGAGCGAGTGCGAAAAACCGCCGCTTAGAGAGGTTCTAAACGGCGGTTTTGGGTACTCGAGGGTGCGGGGCTCTTAGGCGTAGGCGTTGACCATTCGGACGGCGCCGCCGTCGACGCCCTTGGCGCCCTGGACGTAGTCCGGGCCGGTCCGCAGGGCCGCGTCGGAATCCTGCCCGACCGTGCCCATGATCCAGGAGGGCAGGCCGCGGGCGTTCAGGTGCGCCACCGCGGCATCGGCGGCCTCGGGGGAGACGATCGCGACCATGCCGACACCGACGTTCAGGGTGCGCTCGAGGTCGGCCAGCGGCACATTGCCCAGCTCGGAGACCAGCTTGAAGATGGCCGGCAGTTCCCAAGTGGCGCGGTCCACGGTGGCCAGCAGGCCCTGCGGCAGGACGCGGGCCAGGTTCGCGGCCAGGCCGCCGCCGGTGACGTGGCTGAACCCATGCACGGCGCGGCCGCTGGAGGAGCCGTCCACCGGGAAGGTGCGGGCCAGGTCCAGGCAGTCCGCGGCGTACACGCGGGTCGGTTCCAGGAGTTCCTCGCCCAGGGTGCGCTCGAACTCGGAGACGTGGCGGTCCAGGGCCCAGCCGGCGTGGTTGACGACGCGGCGGACCAGCGAGTAGCCGTTGGAGTGCAGGCCGGAGGAGGCCATGCCGATCACCACGTCGCCGGCACGGACCCGGTCCGGGCCCAGCAGCGCGTCGGCTTCGACCACGCCGGTGGCGGCACCGGCGACGTCGTACTCGTGCTCGCCCAGCAGGCCGGGGTGTTCGGCGGTTTCGCCGCCCACCAGGGCGGTTCCGGCGACCGAGCAGGCCGCCGCGATGCCGCGCACGATGTCCGCGATGCGCTCCGGAACGACCTTGCCGCAGGCGATGTAGTCGGTCATGTAGAGCGGCTCGGCCCCTACGACGACGATGTCATCGACCACCATGCCCACCAGGTCGAACCCGATGGTGTCGTGGATGTCCATGGCCTGGGCGATGGCGACCTTGGTGCCCACGCCGTCGGTGGAGGTGGCCAGCAGCGGCCGCTTGTAGGTCAGCAGTTTCGAGACGTCGTACAGCCCGGCGAACCCGCCGACGCCGCCGATCACCGAGTCGTTGTGGGTCGCCTTGACGGCGTCCTTCATGAGTTCGACGGCGCGGTCGCCCGCTTCGACGTCGACGCCGGCGGAGGCGTAGGTGATGCCGGTGTTTCCGGCGTCGTTCGTGTCAGCGGCCGTGGAGGCGGAAGTCATACTGGCTCTTTCTTGTCGGCATCAAGCTTGTCGGCGGGTACGCGGTCGGCGTCGGTGAGCAGCTCTTCGAATTCGGCATCGGGCCCCGGGTCGCACCCGGTGGCGCCGGCCTTCTCCGCGGGATCGGCGTCGGCCGGGACGGCGGTGGCGCCGTCGGCGCGGTCGGCGTCGGCCGTGGCCCCGGAGGTGGCGCCCGGGGACCCCGGGGTGGCGGTCATGGCGGGGAGGCCGGCCGGCTTGCCGCCCAGGTCCGTGCGCTCGAGCAGGTTCTTGCCGAGCTTGTCCGCGCCCGGGAGTTCGATCGGGTACTTGCCGGTGAAGCACGCGGTGCAGAGGCGTTCGCGCGGCTGCCTGGTGGCGCCGATCATGCCGTCCTCGGAGATGTAGGCCAGGGAGTCCGCGCCGATGGCCTGGGAGATTTCCTCGATGGTGGCGCCGTTGGCGATCAGTTCCGCGCGGGAGGCGAAGTCGATGCCGTAGAAGCACGGCCACTTGACCGGCGGGGAGGAGATCTTCACGTGCACGGCGGCGGCGCCGGCCTCGCGGAGCATCCGCACGATCGCGCGCTGGGTGTTGCCGCGGACGATCGAGTCATCGACCACCACCACGCGTTTGCCGCGGATCACGGACTCCAGGGCGTTGAGCTTGAGCCGGATGCCGAGCTGGCGCAGCGTCTGCGAGGGCTGGATGAAGGTGCGGCCCACGTAGGCGTTCTTGACGAAGCCGTGCGCGAACGGGATGCCGGATTCCTCGGCGTAGCCGACGGCCGCGGGGGTGCCGGACTCCGGTACCGGGATGACAATGTCCGCTTCCTGGGTGTTTTCGCGGGCCAGCTGGCGGCCCATCTCCACCCGGGATTCGTAGACGGAGCGGCCGGCGATCGCGGCGTCCGGGCGGGCGAGGTAGACGTACTCGAAGACGCAGCCCGCCGGCGTCGGCTCGGCGAAACGCTGGGAACGGACGCCCTGTTCGTCGATGGCGATGAACTCGCCGGGCTCGATCTCGCGGATGAAGCTCGCGCCGACGGTGGCGAGCGCCGACTGCTCGGACGCCACCACCCAGCCGCGCTCCAGCCGGCCCAGGACCAGCGGGCGGATGCCGTAGGTGTCGCGGGCGGCGTAGAGGGTGCCTTCATCCATGAAGACGAAGCAGAAGCCGCCCTTGATCATGGGCAGCAGCTCCAGGGCGGTTTCTTCGAGGGACTTGCCCTCTTCGCCTTCGAGCAGGGCCGTGACCAGGGCAGTGTCGGAGGTGTTGCCCTGCTTCATCTCGCCGGTGAGCTGGCCGCCGTTGCGCTCCACGATCATGGCCTTGAGCTCGGCGGTGTTGGTCAGGTTGCCGTTGTGTGCCAGGGCGACGGTGCCGGTGGCCGTGGCGCCGAGGGTGGGCTGGGCGTTGGCCCAGTGGCTGGCGCCGGTGGTGGAGTAGCGGCAATGCCCGACGGCGAGGTGTCCGGTCAGGGTGTTCAGCGTGGTCTCGTCGAAGACCTGGGAGACGAGGCCCATGTCCTTATAGACGTTGATCCGCTTGCCGTCGCTGGTCGCGATGCCGGCCGACTCCTGGCCGCGGTGCTGCAGCGCGTACAGCCCGTAATAGGTGAGTTTTGCTACCTCTTCGCCGGGAGCCCAGACGCCGAAGACGCCACATGCGTCCTGCGGGCCTTTTTCGCCAGAGAGAAGGTCATGAGAAAGTTTTCCATCGCCGCGTGCCACTGGTCGATTATCTCACGTCGGGCGCCGGGCCCTTCCCCGGCCGCTGGTTTATGACCTGGGCCGGTTCCGTTGCCCTTCGCCCGCCCGAGTCTTGCCGGGGTGGCAGGGCTAGGCGCGGTCCTCGTCGTCGGTGTCGGGCACGGAGTCCGGGACGGACTCGACGACGGCGCGCTCGGCCCGGCGGACGCTCAGCCGGTCCAGCACCAAGGCCACGATGGCGCCCAGGACCGCGCCGCCGCCGATGCAGAAAGTCAGGAAGAAGCCGAAGACGGAGTTGGCGTCGAAGCCCTCGCGGGCCGGGAGCCCGTAGGCGAGGATGGCGGCCACGACGACGCCCAGCAGGCCGCCCGCGATCAGGAACGGCACGTACTTCGGGGCGCGGCGGACGGTGACGGCGCGGCGCTCGGGGGCGGCGGGGGTGTCTTCAGGAGCCATGGCATTAAGCCTACTGCCCGTGCGCGGCGCCGTTTTCGCGCCGGTTCCGGCTTTGGGCGCCGGTTATGGACCGCCGCGGCCCGGGCCCGGGGTGCGGCCGTCCGGAACGGGCGCGGAGATCCGGAAGCCTAGCGGGAACGGCCGACGGCGGAGCACACTAGTGCGTGGGGGAGGGTGCGGTCCGGACTTGTGAAGGACGCACCATGGCAGTTGCAGCGGACAGCATCCGTGACCGGCAGCGCATCATCTGGGACCAGTTCGCAGCCGGCTGGAAGAAGTGGGACGCGGAGCTGCTCGGCTGGCACGGGCCCTTCGGCGACGCACTCCTTCAGGACGCCCGGTTGCGGCCGGATTCGGCCGTACTCGACGTCGCCGCCGGCACCGGAGAGCCGGGACTGACCGCCGCCCACCTGGTACCCCGCGGTCAGGTGGTGCTCGCCGATATCTCGGCCGGGATGCTGCACGTGGCCGAGGAGAAAGCCGACGTCCGCGGACTGGCCAACGTCAGCTTCACCGTCTGCGACGCCGCCGAACTGCCGTTCAGGGACGGGACGTTCGACGCCGTGCTCTGCCGCTTCGGTTTCATGTTCTTCCCGCAGATGCGGGCCGCCTTGAAGGAGATGGTCCGGACAGCCAGGCCCGGAGCGCGGATCACGGCCGCCGTCTGGGGGCGGGCGGCCGAGAATCCGTGGGCCACCCTCATCCTGGGCACGCTCGCGCACCACACGGAGCTGTCCCGTCCGCCCGCGGAGATGCCCGGGCTGTTCCGATGCTCCGCGTCCGGCTTCATGGCCCGGCTGTACCGGGATGCCGGTCTGGTGCAGGTGGCAGAGCGCAAGATCAGCACCGACCTGATCCACGAATCGCCGGAGAGCTACTGGCAGTTCATGACGGATATCGCCACCACCGTGGCCATGGGGTTGGCAAAGGCGGGCCCGGAAGCGCAGTCGCTGATCCGGTCGGATGTGTTCCAGATGCTCGGCCGCTACGAGCATCAGGGCGCGCTGCGGCTCCGGTCGACGGCCACGATCGTGACCGGCATCCGACCGTAGCCTGTTTTCGGCTGCTTTCCGCGGAGGTTTTCGCGGAGGTTTTCGCGGCGGTTGCGGACCGGCGCACCCCGGGCCCGGCCTGCGGTGGTCCGGAACCGGTGCGGAAATCCAGAAGCCGCGCCTCGTTAGGGGCGGCACGCAGGGCGAATCAGCCGGGGCACGCGCTCGGCGGTGAGGAAGGCTTCGAATCTCGCCGGTCCGGAGATCTCCGTACAGGTCCAGCGGATGACCCGTCTTCCGGTGGCCCGGATCCGGTCCTCGCGCAGCTTCTCGTCAATGACAACCTGGGACGGGGTTCGCCCCTGAAGGTATTCGGGCTTTTGGTACTTGACCAGGCCGTCGAATTCACCGCAAAGCCGTTCGTCCCGCCACTCGAAATCGGTGAAGCCGACACGTCCGTGGGCGTCGCGCACTTCTGCCTGCAGGGTGGCAGGTTTGAAGCCCAGCCGGTGCATCAAAGCACGGCTCACCGACTCGCCCGGCGACTCCGATGCTGGGTCCGCGAAATCGATCGCTGTCCGAATCCTGCGCGCCGCGGCTGCGCTGTAATTGTCCCTGATACCGGCGTGGAGCTCTGTTCTGCTGAAGGCAGGCAGCCCCTGCTGTGGACGGAGCACGTGGTCAAGTGCCGCAGTTGCCTGTTCAAAGGCCTCGAAGGCCGCCAGATCCAGGACTGTGCGCAGCCGGGAGGTGACTAGCAGTCCCCGTCGCTCCTCGATTTCCAGCGACCGCGGATCAACGTAATGCCTCACGACGCCTGCCCCGGACCGGCCTCCGCCCTCGTCGGTGGTGCAGGCATGGACCAGCTGCGGGCGGCCCAACACCGGCAGGTCCCACAGGGCGGCGGAGGACTTCCTGCAGAAGACGGTCCTGCTGTGCAGCGTCGAGGCGGCAGCCTGAACCAGGACCGGATACTTGGCCCAGCTCGGTAGCCGGTCCCAGTCCGACGACTGGACGTAGACGCCCCGGCGGATGCGCCGCAGTTCCCCTGCCGCGGCCCGCCTCGACAACGCGCGGGTGTCCCGGCCGAGCCGTGCCGAATCGCTGCTGAGGATGAACGCGGGGATGTCCATCTCCCGATGCTCATCCGTCGGAGGGAACGCTGCAACGGGGACGGCGTCGGATGTGGAAAAGCGGCCGGTATGGATTTCCGCTGGCGTTTCGGACCAGCGCACCCGGGGCCCGGTCCGCGTTTGTCCGAAACCGGCGCGGTGGTCCGGAACGGGCGCGGGCGTCCGAAACCGGCGCGGGAATCCGGCCCCGGCGTATGGACTTTGAACCGGAGCCGAGGCTCTGAGGCCGGCACAGGGTGGGGATGCGCCCCTGTTTCGGATTTCCGCTGGCGTTGTGGACGAGCGCACCCCGGGCCCTGGCGGCGCCTGTCCGTAACCGGCGCGAAAATCCGCTGCAGGTGCCGTGGTCCGCAACCGGCGCGAAAAACCGAAACCGGAGCGGAGGTCCGCTGCCGGTGCCGTGGTCCGCAACCGGCGCGAAAAACCGAAACCGGAGCGGAGGTCCGCTGCCGGTGCCGTGGTCCGGGACCGGCGCGGGAATCCGGACGCGGAGCGGAGTGCGGGCTTAGATGCCCAGCTCGTCCTTCAGTGCGGCGACGTGGCCCTCGGCCTTGACCTGGTACTGCGCGAGCTTGACCTTGCCCTCCGGGTCGAGGACCACGGTGGAGCGGACAATGCCCTCGGTGATCTCGCCGCGGACCAGCTTCTCGCCCCAGGCGCCGTAGGCCAGCGCGACGGCGTGGTCCTGGTCGGCGAGCAGGGGAAAGGTCAGGGCGTAGTCGCCGGTGAAGTGCGCCAAGGCTTCGGGGCCGTCGGGGGAGATGCCCAGCACCTCGTAGCCGGAGCCCTGGAGGGATGCGAGGCTGTCGCGGAAGTCGCAGGCCTCGGTGGTGCAGCCCGGGGTGGCCGCCTTGGGATAGAAGTACACGATGACGTTCTTGCCGCGGTAGTCGGCCAGTGCCACCGGCTTGCCCTCGGCGTCGGGCAGCGTGAAATCGGGCGCGGGGGTGCCGGGCTGGAGCTTTACCGGGTTCTGGCTCATGGGAAGTCCTTCGGGAGGGATGGAATGGAATCTGTGGTGCACAACACTGGTCGCTGAGCCACTATTCCGCCCGGCCCGGAAGCCCGGGGCAGGCCCGTCTCAGGCTGGGCCGCTGATGACCCGGTCGCGTCCGGCCAGCAGCCCCACCAGCGACAGGACGAACATGATGCCCGCGGTCACCAGGAGCGGCACGGTCCAGCCGCCGGTGAGGTCGCGCAGGGCGCCGAACAGGACCGGCCCCGCCGCGCTGAGCCCGTAGCCGACCGACTGCGCCATGCCGGACAGCGACGCCGCCTGCGGATGGCTCACGGTCCGCAGGCTGAACAAGGACAGCGCGACGACGATCAGGCTTCCGCAGCCCATGGCCCCCAGGACGATCCACAGCAGCACAAGTTCCGGCGCCAGGGTCAGGCCCAGGAACGTCGCAACCGTAAGCGCGCCGCTGGTGAACGCCACCAGCCGCTGGTCGCGCCCGCGGTGCAGGATTCCGCCGGCGGCAAGGCTGGCGAACACGCTGATCAGCAGAAAAACGGAGAGGTGCACCCCGGCGGTGGTGGCCGGGACGCCGCGGCTTTGCTCGATGGTGGGCAGCCATGCCATCAGGACGTAGAAAGCGACAGACTGCAGTCCCATGAAGATCGTCACCTGCCAGCCCAGCGCCGAGGTCCAGGGTGAGCGGTAGGCGGCCTTCGGCGCCGCTGCGTGGGCGGTGCCGGACCGGTGGCGGCGGAGCCAGGGCAGGAGGACCGCCATGGCGATGAGCGCCAGCCCCGCCCAGATCCCGAGGGCCAGCCGCCAGCCCGCGGGCGAAGTTTGCGCCACGGGAACGACGACGGCGGCCCCCACCGCGGCGAACGCGGCCTGGGCGGCGGTGTAGCCCCCGGTGACCTGGCTGACCCGCAACGGGAAGTCCCGCTTCACGAGCGAGGGGATCAGGACGTTGAGGAAGGCGATGGCCAGACCGATCAGGGCGGTGCCGGCCCAGATAACCCCGGGCAGCGCGAGGGAGCGCAGCACGATGCCGGCGGCCAGGATCAGCAGGGAGGTCCAGAGTGCCCGGTCCAGGCCCACCCTGGCCGCGAAACCGGGCGCCAACGGGGAGAAGACGGCGAAAGCGATGAGCGGAAGACCGGTGAGGAACCCGGCCGCGGCGCTGGAAAGCCCCAGATCGCTGCTGATGTTCCCGAGCACGGGGCCGACGCTGACAAAGGAAACCCGGAGGTTCACGGCGATGAGCAGCACACCGATGAAGGCGATGCCGAACCTGGTGGTGCGGTCGGCTGCGGCCCGGGTGGCGGTGGGCGTCATGGCGCCTCCGTCGACCCGGGCGTCGCCTGCGCGGCCGGGGCCGCCGGGTCGGGCACCTGGCGGCCTTCGGCCCCTTCGTCCCGCATCCAGGCGAACGCCGTCGCCGTCGTCGCCTTGTACTCCAGCCCGATGCGGCCCGCGTAGCCGAGTTCCCTGCTCCGGGAAATCCAGCGCTGCAGCGGCAGGGTCCCGGTTCCGGGGGCTCCGCGGCCGGGGCTGTCGGCGATCTGGACGTGGCCGAAGTCCGCGGCGTGGGCCTCGATGACGGCGTCGACGTCGTCCCCGTTGACCGAGAGGTGGTAGAAATCGGCCAGCAGCCGGAGGTTGTCCGCGCCGGTCTCGTCCTTGACCCGGGCAAGGACGCGGAGGGCATCCCCGGCCGTGCGCAGCGGGTAGCGGGGTGCGCCGCTGACCGGTTCGAGGAGGACGGTCCCGCCGATCCGGCCCACGGCCTGGGCTGCGGCGGCGAGGTTGCCGACGGCCAGTTCGTCCTGGGCCTCCGGGCTGGGCCCGTCCTGACGGTTGCCGTAGAGGGCGTTGAACATGGTGCAGCCCAGCCGTTCGCCGATGCCGGCCACGACGTCGATGTTGTCCCGGAACTCCGCCTCCCGGCCGGGCCAGGACACCAGGCCGCGCTCGCCGGCGGGCATGTCTCCGGCGTTGAAGTTCAGTCCGGTGAGCCGGACGCCCGCGTCCGTGATGGCGCGCTCAAAGCGGTCCACGTCGGCGTCGCCGGGGACGGAGTCGGCGAAGGGCCACCAGAACTCGACGGCGTCGAACCCGGCGGCCTTGACCGCCGCTGGCCGGGCCAGCAGCGGCAGATCCTCCAGCATGATCGAGCAGTTGACGGTGTAGGTCACGGTGGATTTCCTTCCGGGGCGGGCGGAGCGGGGCGGTCGGGCAAGGCCTACCTTTTGCGCGGGTCCTTGCGGGCCGCGAGTCCCACCAGCGCGCCGACGCCGAGGCCGATCAGCAGCCCGGTGAACGGCTTGTCGGCGGTGGCCACGCCCACGGCAAAGCCGAGGGCGGCGCCCACCAGCATTCCGATCCACAGCGACTCGTACTTCACAGGCTCAGGCTAGCAAGTCCGTCCCCCGGCCTATAGTCGGATGATGGAACAACGAATCTTGGGCAAGACCGGCCGGCGCGTTTCCATCGTGGGCCTGGGGACTTGGCAGCTTGGCGCGGACTGGGGCAACGTGGACCCGGCGCAGGCGCGGGCGGTGCTGGACGCCTCCGCGGAAGCCGGCGTCACCTTCTTCGACACGGCGGACGTCTACGGCGACGGCCGCAGCGAGCAGGCCATCGGCGCCTTCCTGGCGGACAACCCTGGCCTGGACATCACGGTGGCCACCAAGATGGGCCGGCGGATGGAGCAGCGGCCGGAGAACTACAACCTTGCCAACTTCCGGGCCTGGACGGACCGGTCCCGGCGGAACCTCGGCGTGGAGCGGCTCGACCTGGTCCAGCTGCACTGCCCGCCCACCGCCGTCTACAGCAACGCCGAGGTCTACGACGCGCTGGACACGCTGGTGGCCGAAGGGGCCATCCGTAACTACGGCGTCAGCGTCGAACGCACCGATGAGGCGCTGGAGGCCATCCGCCATGACGGCACCGCCACGGTGCAGGTCATCTTCAACGCCTTCCGCCTCAAGCCCCTGGACGAGGTGCTGCCCGCCGCGCAGGCGGCCGGCGTCGGCATCATCGCCCGCGTGCCGCTCGCCTCCGGCCTGCTCTCGGGCAAGTACACCGCGGAGACGACCTTCGCCGAGCACGACCATCGCAACTACAACCGCACCGGAGCGGCGTTCGACGTCGGGGAGACCTTCTCCGGCGTCGACTTCGAGCAGGGACTGAAAGCGGTGGCGGAGTTCCAGGAACTGGTGCCCGACGGCGTCAGCACCGCCCAGGCGGCGATCGCGTGGATCGCGGCGCAGGACGGGGTCAGCACCGTGATCCCTGGCGCCCGGAGTGTCGAGCAGGCCCGCGCCAACGCGGAGGCAGCGTCGGTCCGCGGCATCGATTCCACGTTCGACGTCGGCGTGCACGAAATCTACGACCGCTACTTCCGCGCGACGATCCACCCGCGCTGGTAGCCCGGCCTCACTCCGGCGGGTACCAGACCCGCCGGCCGTCGACGCGGGCAAAGGAGGTCAGGGTGTGTTCCTTGGCCGACGTCGCCGACATGATGTCCAGCACCTTGACGTCCCGCACCAGGAGGGCGTCGCCGATCAGGGAGCGGTGGCAGCGCCAGGGGACTGCCTCGGCGCACATGATGGCGGCGTCGCTGTGCCGTCCGCGGTCCGCCAGCTGCTCGACGGCGGCGGCGAACTCCTCGGTCTGCATGTAATCCGCGTATCCCCGGAAGGACGCGTTGCGCCAGGCGCCGTTGGGGCTGTCCTTGGTGGTGTGCCGCAGCCCGCCCAGGGCGGCCATCCGCCGGTAGGTGATCCCGCTGGCGCGCACGCTCGCCGCGAGGTCGTCCGTGTTGAACTGCGGATTGTGCCGGGACTTCGGGACGGTGCGCACGTCAATCAGCTTCTTGATGCCGTGGGCCTGGAGGATGCCGATGAACTCCTCGATGGGATGCGTCGAGTGGCCCACCGTGAAGATCGTCGTCGCCGTCATGCCCTCCATGCTAGGGCGGCTTGAGCCTTGCGTGCGCTGGGCCTGGCTCCGGGCCTGCCTCCGGGGCGGCGGCCAGGGCTGGTGAGGTCAGACGGCGGACCCGCCCGGCTACGCTGGGAAATCTACGAGTTGCCAACCGGACGGGCGCTGCATGATTTCATCCTCCATCGTGGACTTTGTGGACCGGCTGGCGTCCGTGCAGACCGGGCCAGGGTGCGCCAACTTCTTCGACCACTCTGTCCCGGCGAACGAGCTGCGCCGGCAGAATCTGGCCCTCTACCTGCAGGAAGTGCGCGAACGGTCCCCGAAGATCCTGCTGCTGGGCGAAGCTCCGGGCTTCCGCGGCATGCGGATCACCGGCGTTCCCTTCACCAACCGGACCATCCTCGAAGGGCCGCCCAACGTCTTTGGCCTGTTCGGGCCGGGCAAGGGTTACGTGCTCCCGCCGGAAGCCGCCGGTATCGCGGCCGAGCCGACGGCCACGGTGATGTGGGAGGTGCTGGCCGAAGTCGGGGTGCTGCCGCTGCTCTGGAGCGCCTGCCCCTGGCACACCCATGTCCCCGGCAAGCCGCTGTCCAACCGCACCCCCAGCGCGGCCGAGGCGGCGCTGGGCACCCCGTTCTGGCAGGCGCTCGCCGCGGAGTTCGGGATTGAGACGGTTGTGGCGGTCGGGAACGTCGCCGACCGAAGCCTGCGGCGCAACGGCGTGTCCGCGGTGAAGATCCGGCATCCGGCCCACGGCGGCAGGGCGGGGTTCAAGCGCGGACTGGAGGAGCTGGTCGCGGCCGGCGCCGCGGGGTAGCTGGTCGCCGCCGGCCCGGATGCCCGCAAGCACCGGGAGTACCTGCGGCGGGGGAGCCGCGGGTGCCCGCCAGCGCGCGAGGTGTGCTGAGCGCTAGGGTGGAGGAATCTGACCCCGGACGGAAGGCAGTGCCATGAGTGAGCCGAACGATCCCAGCGCCGATCCCGCCGGACTGCGCGGACCCGGCGACCCCGAGGCGGCGAAGGACCGCCAGCAGCAGGCAGAGCGCGACGCCGCCTTGTACAGCAGCGAAGTGGGCGGTACCGATGAGGCCAGGACTCCGCAGCCGGAACCGGCGCAGGCGGCCAACATCCGTGAGGAACAGCTGACCCAGGCCGCCGGGACGGTGCCCGCGGCGTATGTGGGTTCCGGCGATGCCGCCGGAGACGGTTCGGGAGCCAAGCCGGAGGACGCCGTCGACGGCGGCGGCTGGGACGACGAGATCTAGCGCCGGGCAGACGCAGAAAAGCCAGGGGGTTTGCCCTGGCTTTTTGTCTTGGCGCCGGAGCCGCGAGACAAGGTCCGTGTCCGGCGTCGGCTGGCCTGTCAGTGACGGAGGGTTGCCACGTCACTCTTTTCCCAGCGGGTCCAGTTGGTCCAGTGGTTACCAACGCGGACCCGGAACGACACGACCTGGTAGACCTTCTCGTCACCGCGGCGATCGGGAACCCAGTCCCGGCTGTGGATGGTGACGTCGTCGTGGCGCCGGTTGAAGGACTCCCGGAACGTGGAACCGCCCAGGTAGTCGTCGTGCCGGCGGCCGCGCTCGTCCTCATAGCGCAGCTGCCTGATCTGCACGGTCTGGTTGTCCCGGCAGCTGACCTTGATTCGGAAATCGACCAGGTGGCTGCGGTCGGTGGGCTTGAGCGGGTCGACGGTGCAGCCGCGCAGGTGCGTTGAGGCATCGGCCGGGGCAGCGAGGGCGACGGGACCGCCGATCAGCCCAAGGGTGACGGCTGAGACGAGGGCAAACTTCCCCGAACGGCGGCGGGCCTTGCTTGGTGTTGTGGTTGGGATGGACATGTTGGTGCTCCTGCAAAGAGGATGCGGTTCAAAAGGGTCAGGCGGCGGGTGCCGGCCACGACGGCGCCGCGGAGGCACTCGCGCCCAGTTGCGGTTAGCTCACCCGTGCTACAACGGGTGCCGGCCCAAACCGGGACTGGTTCATTGGCGGGCCGGTCCCTTAATCGTCCGCCTGCCGCGGCCGCCGCGCCAGCCCGGGCGGCGCTTTCGGAAATCCGCGGCGGTAACGGACAGGCGCACCCCGGGCCCGGGGTGCGCCTATCCGCAAGGGGTGCGAAAATCCGGAAGGTTACTTCGCCAGGAAGCCCAGCAGTGCCTCGTTGACCTCGGCCGCGTGGGTCCAGAGCATGCCGTGCGGGGCGCCGTCGATCTCCACGTACTCCGCGCTCGGCAGGGCCTTCGCGAAGCGCCGGCCGGTGACGTCGATCGGCAGGATCTGGTCCGCGGTGCCGTGGACAATCAGGGCCGGGACGTCGATCTTCGGGATGTCTCCGCGGAAGTCGGTGAGCCAGGTGGGCTGTGCGGCGACCGACGCCGTCGGGCCGCCGGCGGTGGCGAGGTTCCAGCCGGCCCGCATGACTTCCTCGCTGAGCCGCGGGGTGCCCAGGAAGGTCTCGCTGTTGTAGAAGTTCTTGAAGAATTCGGTGAAGAAGGCGTAGCGGTCGGCCGTGACCGCCTCCATCAGGCCGTCGAACACGGACTGCGGGACGCCGTCGGGGTTGTCCTCGGTCTGCAGCACGTAAGGCTCCAGCGAACCGAGGAACGCGGCCTTCGCTACCCGCGCCGAGCCGTAGGTGCCCAGATAGCGGCCGACTTCGCCGGTGCCCATCGAGAAGCCCACCAGGACGGCGTCGTTCAGGTCCAGGGTGGTCATGACGGTGTTGAGGTCGGCGGCGAAGGTGTCATAGTCGTAGCCGTCGGTGGGCTTGCTGGACTTGCCGAAGCCGCGCCGGTCGTAGGTGATGACTCGGTAGCCGGCGCCCAGCAGGGCCGTGGTCTGCTTCTCCCAGGACGAGCCGTCCAGCGGGTAGCCGTGGATCAGGACGACCGGCTGGCCGCTGCCGTGGTCCTCGTAGTAGAGCTCGACGTCGGTGCTGTTCTCGGTTCCTACCTTGATGTAAGCCATGAAGCGATCCTCTCGGTCTGAAGTCGGTACGTGCGTCCCTGCGGCGGGCCCCACTGTGGGGAGTAACGCCCGCAGGCGTCAAGGTGTTCCACCAAGTTGCGGCCAATACCCCTGGGGGTATATCTTTAGTTGCAGACCACCAAGGTCACGGACCTACACCGAGGGAGACACCAGATGTGCCGTCAGGTTGCATGCAAGAAGTGCGGTAAGACCACCTGGGCCGGCTGCGGCCAGCACGTGGACCAGGTCATGCGCGGCGTCAAGGCCGCCGACCGCTGCAAGGGCCACGCCGACGAGCCCAAGACCGGCTTCTTCGCCAAGCTCTTCGGCCGCTAGGCACGACCGGCACCACGGATATCCGTCCAAAGTGGCGGCGGGATCGATCCCGCCGCCCCTTTGCGTGCGCTGCGGACGTGCGTCCGGCCCGTTGCGCGGGAGGCCGCCGGCGCCGCACGGCGCGTGCCGCCGTCGTCGTCCTACTAGGCTGGCAATCATGCCGAAGAAGATTACCGTCAGCCTGCCGGACGCGTCCCTGCGCGAATACCTCAAGCCCAACCCGGATGTCAGCATCATCGAGTGGGACCTGACCGGGGAGCCGCCGCAGCAGGAGATCGACATTGTCGTCCCGCCGTACATGGGCGGCGGAGCGGCCCTCGGGGCGCTCGAGGCGGTGAAAACCGGCCTGGTGCAGAGCCAGTCGATCGGCTACGACGGCGTGGAGGACGTGCTGCCTGCCGGTCGGGTGTTCGCCAACGCGGCCGGCGTCCATGAGGCGTCGACGGCCGAACTGACCGTCGCCCTGATCCTGGCCAGCCAGCGCGAGTTCCCGCGGATCCTCCAGAACCAGCAGCAGGGCCGGTGGGAGACCCGCCCCACCGCCAGCCTCGCCGACCGGCGGGTGCTGATCGTCGGCTACGGCGGCGTCGGCAAGGCGATCGAGGACCGGCTGCTGCCGTTCGAAACCACCGTAACCCGGGTGGCCAGCAAGGCCCGCTCGGACGCACGCGGCCAGATCCACGGCATCGACGAACTCCACGGCCTGCTCTCGGAACAAGACATCGTCGTCGTCGTGGTCCCGCTCAGCGACTCCACCCGGCACCTGATCGACGACGCGTTCCTCGCCGCGATGCCCGACGGCGCCCTGCTGGTCAACGTCGCCCGCGGACCGGTCGCCGACACTGATGCCCTGGTCAAGCACACCGCGTCCGGCCGGATCCGCGCCGCGCTGGACGTCACCGATCCCGAGCCGTTGCCGGACGGTCACCCGCTATGGAGCGCCCCCGGGGTGATCATCAGCCCGCACATCGGCGGCGCGAGCTCGGCCATGCGGCCGCGGATGGGCAGGCTGCTGCAGCGGCAGATCGAGCTGATGCTCGCCGGTGAGCCGCCGGCGAACGTCGTGCTGAACGGCTGAACGGCTGACCAGCCGTTCGGCTGAAAACCGACCGCCGGGTCTTGCACCGCGCGGGCGCTTGGGCAAGGATGAACGCCATCCCGTGCTGCAATGAAGGAGCCCCGCGATGACCAAGTACCTGATCTCATTCCCCGGCGCCGCGATGGACGTTCCCGTGGGGGAACTGGAAGCGGTTGGCGAGGCGGCGCGCGCCGTCGTCCAGGAGGCGAAGGACGCCGGCGCCTGGGTGTTCGGCGGCGGGATCGACGAGAGCGTCCCGCCCGCCATGGTCGACGGCGACGGGACCGTGCGGGAGGGCACCTACCCGCAGACCGCGCAGCTCGAGGGCGGCTACTCGATCCTGGAGCTGCCCTCCTATGAGGCGGCGGTGGAGTGGGCCGCCAAGTTCGCGGCCGCGTGCCGTTGTGCCCAAGAGGTGCGCGCGTTCCACTACGACCCCATCAGCTAGGGACGACGACGGCGGGACCGGCTGGTCTCCTACCGACCCGCGCTCCGGCTCTACCCGGTCGTACGAAGGCGTCCTGCCGTCAGGCCGTCTCCCGCTGTACGACCCACCCTGGGAACTCCTGGCTGGTTTCCGGATCCCGCCCTTCCAGTGTGGCCAGAGCATTCTCTGCCCAGAACTGCGCGACCTTGTCGAAGTCGAAGCCGACGCTGGTTATCCCGAGCATGGCAATGGGGCGGTCCCCTGTACCGATGAGTGAGAAGCCTGTGGAAGAGAAGTCTATGGATGAAGCGTTGCGGACGAATGCCGCGAGTTCATCCGTATGGGCCATCACACCAGTAACGGGTTCCGGCCCGGAGAACCAACTTTTCTCGAGTTCACGGACAGCGTCCACGGCGTATTCGAGTTTCGACTCTCGGAGCGGCTTCAGCCCGTAATCTTCGCAGAACTGCTGGGCGCCCGCCCGCCGGAAGCTTGTGATCTCCCGTGGCACGAAATGGGCTGGCTGAAGGTAGCCCAGCGTCCGGTGGCCGTTCTTCCAAAGATGCTCAGCCTGCAGGCGGCTGATTCCACTCAAGTACTCATACATCCGGGCATCCGTATAGGTTATGCCGGCCGCCCGAAGGGCCTTCAGGTGGTCTTCCTTGAGCGTGCCGAAAACCATGACCACCGCAGGGCGAACTTCAGCCCAAAGAGCAGTCAGGGACCTCACTGCGTCCGAGTGGCTGTGGATGACCAAAATGTATCCGCGGTCGGCGAGGAGTCTGTTCAGCGCTTCCATCCCCGCCGCGAATGTAGGGCCCATGTCCCAGTCCGGCACCAGCGCCAGGACCAGTTGATTTCGGCCAGCACGAAGCGCCCTCGCCGCGGCATGGGGGGTATAGCCCAGCTCCTCAGCGGCTGCGAGCACCCGTTCCCGAGTGGCTGCACTGATGTGCTTGCCGGGCACGTCGTTGAGGATGTAGCTGACCGTCGTCCGAGAGACGTTGGAGAGCCGGGCGACATCCGTACTCGTAGCGGGTCTTACTGGGGGTGCCATAAGAGGAACTCCTCCATCGTATTTGAGGCCGTCCCGGCACGAAAGAAGTGTGGGTCGAGACCTTGCCAAGCTAATAAGACGATTGTACGGTGGTGACACGTGCCACTACGTGACACGTGTCACCACGGGGCGAGGCGCGAAACCTGCCCTGTCGGCCCACCCGGAAAGGTCAATGATGTCCTCCCTCGTTTCCAACCAAACGACTCCCCGCGCCGGCGCCTTGGCACCCGGCGCCAAGAAGGCGATCATCGCGTCGTCCGTCGGTACCCTCATCGAGTGGTACGACTACGCCCTGTACGGCGCCGCCGCCGGATTGGTCATCGGCCCGCTGTTCTTCCCTGGCGGTAACTCGACCGCCGCAACGCTCGCAGCGTTCGCAACCTTTGCAGTTGGCTTTGTGGTGCGACCGCTTGGCGGCATCTTCATCGCACACCTCGGCGACACAATCGGACGCAAGCCGGCCATGATCCTCACCATCATGCTCATGGGGTTTGCCACCGTTGCGGTCGGGCTACTGCCTCCTGCCTCGGCCATCGGCATCTGGGCGCCCATCCTGTTGGTGTTGTTCCGCGCGCTCCAGGGCTTCGGTGCCGGCGCAGAACTTTCCGGCGCCCTGACGGTCGTATCCGAATTCGTGTCGCCTCGGCGCCGCGGACTGGTCACCGGTCTTGTCAATGGAACTGCCGGCGGCGGCGTGCTCCTGGCCACGATCGCCTTCACCATCGTCATCGGACTTCCGAAGGATGACCTCATGAGCTGGGGCTGGCGGATCCCGTTCCTGCTCTCAGCTGTCCTGTTCTTCTTGGCCTTGTACATCCGCAAGAGCCTTGATGAAACCCCCGAGTACAGAGAAGCGATGGAACGAAGCGGCGAAGGTAAGAAGCGGGTTCCGTTCCTGGAGGTATTCCGGCTGTACCCGCGCAATACCATCGGCGCGATCCTGCTCTGGACCGGGCACAACTGCAACAACTATCTGGCCAACGCTTTTGCTCTCGCCTACCTCACCGGCACCGTGGGCATGGACCGCCCCTCAGCACTGACTGCAGTCATTATCGCGGCCCTGAGCACTGTCATCATGACGCCCCTGATGGGGATGCTCGGAGACCGGATCGGATACCGCAAGGTTTATCTGGGCTCCATGATTTTCTGCGTCTTCTGGGCCGTCCCGTTCTTCATGATGCTCTCCTCCGGCAACCTCGCCATCACCATCCTTGCCCTGGTTATCGGCTACGGCGGAGTTACAGGAGCAACCAACGGCGTGGGTGGCGCCCTAAACGCCAATATGTTCCCGGCCAAGTACCGGTACACAGGCATCGCAGTGGGCAAGGAAATTAACGCCGCCCTTATCGCCGGCCCCACGCCATTCATCGCCACCGCGCTTATCGCCGCCAATGGCGGACAGATTTGGCTGGTGTCCCTGTTCAGCATCGCCTGCAGCCTCATCACAGTCGTTGCCGTCTTCGCCGTCGGAAAGTCGGTCGGCGACGCTCCAGTCCATGAGCACGAGGCAACCGGGCATCCAGCCGAAGTCCGCGTCTAGGACCACACCGAAGGACTACGAAATGGTACACATGAAGCGACAAATTCCTAAGATCAAGGACTTTGCTCCGTTACTGAAGTTCAAAATGCCGGAGGCGGACGCCACTGCTCGGCGACTGTCCAACGCGCACACGATTGCAGACCTTCGTAGGATCGCCAAGAGGCGGACCCCGGCTGGGCCGTTTGATTACACGGATGGTGCGGCCGACCACGAAGTCAGCATCGAGCGGTCGCGGCAGGCCTTCCTGGATGTCGAGTTCCAGCCCGGCATCCTTCGGAATGTTGCCAGCGTCGACATGACGACGTCGATCCTGGGCAAGGACTCTGCACTGCCCTTCGGCATGGCGCCAACCGGGTTCACCCGGATGATGCATTCAGCCGGCGAACGGGCTGTAGTCACAGCGGCTGCGAAGGCCGGAATTCCGTACTCGCTCTCCACCGTGGGCACAACGTCGATTGAGGACGTGGCCGCCGCCGCGCCGGAGGGCCGGAAATGGTTCCAGCTCTACCTCTGGAAGAACCGGGAACTGTCGCTCGAACTCATCTCCAACGCCGAGAAGGCCGGCTATGACACCCTGATCATCACGGTCGACGTCCCCACCAGCGGCAACAGGGTCCGCGACCTCAAAAACGGCATGAGCATCCCACCGCAGCTGACGGTCAAGACACTCCTGGACGCCTCGTACCGGCCCGAGTGGTGGATCAACTTCCTGACAACCGAACCGTACTCATTTGCCTTCGACCGCAGCGGATCCGGCTCGCTTGGCGACTTGGTTACCGCTCTTTACGACTCTACGGTCACCTTTGAGGACCTCCGATGGATGCGCGAAGTGTGGAAGGGCCACCTGGTTGTGAAGGGCATCCAGACGGTCGGCGACGCGGAGCGGGCGTTCGATTACGGTGCTGACGGAATCGTCGTCTCGAACCACGGCGGCCGCCAGCTTGACCGCGCGCCGGTCCCTTTCCATCTTCTCCCTCGGATCGTCGACCAAGTCGGAGACCGCGGAGCAGTTATGTTGGACACCGGGATCACCAGCGGCGCAGACATCGTCGCCGCCATAGCGCTCGGAGCTGACTTCACGTTGATCGGGCGAGCCTACCTGTACGGCTTGATGGCTGGTGGTGAAGCTGGTGTCACGCGCTGCATAGAGATTCTGTCGTCCGAAATCGAACGCACCATGAAGCTCCTCGGCGTCACCTCTGTCGCAGAGCTAAACCGAGACCACGTCCGCGCGCTCACGCGCTCCGTGCCGATCCCAGTCGCCTGATGCGTAGGGAACTGCGACCAGGGCAACCCGTGGTTGGGACATTCGTGAACATTGCCCATCCATCCTCGGTAGAGATCCTCGGGCGCGCAGGATTCAGCGTGCTATGCCTGGACTCTGAGCACTCCGGATTTGATCTCAAAGACATATTCGAGGGTATCCGGGCCGCTGAAGGGGCGGGGGCACAGCCCTTGGTCCGGGTGCCCGGGAGCGGGCCCCTCATCAGCCAGGTCCTGGATGCCGGAGCCGCCGGCGTTGTAGTGCCCAGGGTCTCGTCCGCCGAAGAAGCCAGGTCAGCTGCGTCCTTCGTGCACTTTCCGCCCTTGGGTGAACGCGGCGTCGGCCTGGCACGTGCGGGTTGGTACGGCGAAAGCGAGGACTATCGGACTGACCCGGAGCGCAGGAGTTACCTCATCGTCCAGATCGAAACCAAGCGAGGGCTCGCCTCAGCTGAGGAGATCTGCTCGGTAGATGGCGTGGACATGATCATGGTCGGACCCTATGACCTGGCAGCGTCGATGGGTGTGGAATTGTGGTCTGAACCTCACCTGGCGGCAGTGAAGGAGATTTTCGCGGCTGCCACTCTCCGGGGTCTGGCCACCTGCCTCTTCGTAACGCAGCCCGAACAGGTCGTCCAGTTCTCATCGCTGGGCGTTGACCTCTTCCTCCTAGGTTCGGATGTTCTGATCCTTGCCCAGGGAGCAGCAGCCATTCTTGCCGCCGTCGCAAAGTCCTAGGCCGAAGCGCGCCCATGTCTACCATTCACCGTTTTTCAAATGCCGTCTAAAGGAGGCAAATAATGCTTATAGGTACAGTCAATGACCGAGCGTTCCTGCTCAGCACCGAAGGGGGGCAGCTCCGGGGCCTCGATATCGAGGAAAGTAGTGGTGGGCGCTTCAGCTCACAGACCGCGGAGCTGTTCCCCGACTGGGAAGCGTTGCGCGAATGGGCCACGTCAGCGAATTTCGACGCGACCTCCGCGCGGACCCTCGACTTCGACGAACTGCAGGCTCCGGTCGCGACACCCCGCCAAGTATTCGCCATCGGCATGAATTACAAGGACCATGCCGCGGAGGTCAACCTCGACCTGCCATCGACACCCGCGGTTTTCACTAAGTACGTCTCTTCTCTTACCGGGGCCCTCGAAACGGTTGAGCTCCCAAGCGAAGCAGTCGATTGGGAAGTTGAGCTGGTAGCGGTCGTCGGTATCGGGGGACGTGACATTCCCAAAGACACGGCGTTGGACCACGTAGCGGGCTACATGGTGGGACAGGACCTTTCCGATCGGGCCCTGCAATTTGCCGGAGGCGGTGCACCCCAGTTCTCCGTCGCCAAATCCTACAAGGGGTTCGCCCCCACCGGTCCCTGGATCACTTCCAGTGACGAGGTCGCCGATCCTGGCAATCTCTCCATGACATGCTCACGAGGTGACGAGGTCCTCCAGGAAGGGAACACAAGTAACTTGGTGTTCGACCTTCCCTACCTCATCCACCATCTGTCCTCTGTGGTGGAGCTCTATCCCGGGGACCTGATCTTTACGGGAACCCCGGACGGCGTCGGTTTTGGCCGGTCCCCCCAGCAATACCTCGTGCCGGGGGATGAACTGGTTAGCTCGATCGAAGGACTCGGCGAGATCCGCCAGCGCTTCGTCCCCAAGGGGGAAGCACCCGTAAACTCAGCGCTCCGTGAGAAAGAGGCGAGCTTGGCCTAACCCGATGAGGCCAGTCATCTGTACAGCCAGGTCGACTGGCCTCATCACGTCGTGTTCCGTCTCCGGTTCCCGGCGCCCGAGCATCAGCTCTGCAGCTCCTGGGCGAGCATCACGATGATGCCGCTGGGGCCGCGGAGGTAGCAGAGCCGGTAGAGGTCCTTGTAGGTCGCAACGCCTCGCAGGGGATGGCAGCCGTGCCGCGCGGCAATTTCCAGCGCCTGGTCAATGTCTTCGACGGAGAACGCGACCCGGTGCATGCCGATCTCGTTCGGCTGGATGGGCTCTCTCTCGATCGCCGCGGGGTGGAGGTATTCGAAGAGTTCCAGCCGGCCGTGGCCGTCCGGGGTCTGCAGCATCGCGATTTTGGCGTGGTTGCCGTCCAGCCCGACGGCGGTGTCGGTCCATTCGCCGCTGACGGTGTCCCGGCCGATCACCGTGAGGCCTAGGTCGGTGAAGAAGGCGACGGCGGCCTCCAGGTCACGCACGGCGATCCCGACGTTCTCCAGTTTGATACCCATGCGCCACAGGCTACCGAGCCGGCCCGCTCGGGTCGACGGTCCCGGCCCCCATATAATTCGAAGATGCCGAACACGCGCCTTGACCGAGGCCACTCCGTCCAGCCGTCCGCCCCCAAGCAGCAGGGAAGCGCGCTGTGAGCGGCGGTCTCGTCGCCCTGCTGGACGACATCGCCGCCCTGGCCAAGATCGCCGCCGCCTCGGTGGACGACGTCGCGGCCGGCGCGGCCAAGGCGGGGGCCAAAGCCGCCGGCGTCGTGATTGACGACGCCGCCGTCACCCCGCAGTACGTGTCCGGTGCTGACCCGTCCCGCGAACTGCCGATGATCAAGAAGATCTTCTGGGGCTCGCTGCGGAACAAGCTCCTGATCATCCTGCCGGCCCTGCTGCTCATCAGCGCCTTCATCCCCGGCATCATCCCGTTCATCCTCATGGCCGGCGGCACCTACCTCTGCTACGAGGGCGCCGAGAAGATCTGGCACAAGCTCCGCGGCCAGCACGAGCCCGACGAGGACACCCCGGCGGTGGACCGGGGCCCGGAGGCCGAAGCCAAGGTCACCAAGGGCGCCATCACCACGGACTTCATCCTCTCCTGCGAGATCATGGTTATCGCGATGAATGAGGTCGCGGCCGACTCCCTCTGGGTGCGCGCCGCCATCCTGGTCGCCGTGGCGATCGCTATCACGGTAGGCGTGTACGGCGCCGTCGCGCTCATCGTCAAGATGGACGACATCGGCCTGCACCTAACCACCAAGGACTCCGCCGGCTCCAAGCACTTCGGCGAGCTGCTGGTCCGGGGCATGCCGAAGGTGCTGACCACCATCACCGTCATCGGGACGATCGCCATGCTCTGGGTGGGCGGGCACATCATGCTGCAGGGCGCCCACGACCTTGGCTGGCACGGCCCCTACGACCTGGTCCACGCCCTCGAGCACCCCGTCGCCAGGATCGCCGTGGTGGGCAGCGCCCTGGCCTGGCTCGTGAACACCCTGTGCTCGGCCGTCCTGGGACTGGCCTGGGGCCTGGTCGTCATGGCCGTCCTGACCCCGCTGCTCAAGGTGCTGCCGTTCGGGAAGAAGAAGGACGGGCACGAAGAACACGGCACCCCGGCTGCCGTCGACGGCCAGCAGCCGGCAAAGCACGACGCCGACCCCGCCTCCTAGCCCGTACCCTCCGAGGTAATTGGCTCGCCGGCCAGCCCTCGCGGGACGGCGACGTCGCCGGGGACGCTCATCCGACTCCCTGCCGGTTCCGGTCTTCGGACCAGAAGGCAAGGAGGTCCCGGGCGATGTCGCCCGGCGCTACCAACAGAGGCGCCACATGGCCCGCGCCCGCCACACGTTCACAACGTCCGCCCGGAATGCTGCGTGCGGCGCGTTCCGCCTCCTCGGGATCGTTCATGGGATCGTCCCTGCCCACCAGCATCAGGGTGGGGACCTGCAGGGCGGGCAGGAGCGGGCGGAGGTCAGGACGGTGGAGCATCACTGACTGCATTGCCCAGTATTTTCCGCGTTTATTGCCCCGGCGGAATGCATCGCTCACCGCCGCAGCGGCCCTCGGTGCTGATTTCGCCGCACCCCTCCCGGCCAGCGCGTCCACCAGCATCCCGCTGAAGGGCGCCGGGCCCAGGACGCGGTAAAGGTAGACCAGCAGGGCAATCTGCAGGCGTTCAGGATGCGTCAACGGATAAGGCGGCGTGCCGATGGTGACCAGCGTCCGGCAACGCGAGGGGAATGACTGCGCAAAAACGATGCCTACGTGCCCGCCCCAGGCGTTGCCGACCCAGTCCACCGGGGCAGAAATGCCCAGCGCATCCAGGACCTGGGCGGCGGCCGCGGCGCAATCCTCAAAGGAATAGCGTCTGTGAGGTCCGGGACTGCCGCCATGGCCGGGTCCATCCACCAGGACAAGTTCCCGGTGTTCGCCAAGATCCTCCACCACGCCGTCGAAGGTCCCGGAGTCAACGAACAGGCTGTGCCACAGGAGTGCCGGCGCACCGGCGCCGGTGCGGTGGACCATCAGGGGGCCCAGAGTTGTATCAATCATGGTCGACGAAGCTTCTGCGCGCATTTCCGGCCTCCATGGAGTTACTTCGGTTTCCGAAGCTTATGGGATAAAGTTTCCTCCGTGTCCGTGCCACCGTCAAGAGATTCCACGCCCCCCAGGCTCCCCGTCGGCCAGTTGCTGGCCCGCCTGCTGGCCGAGTTCCGGCGCGAGCTTATGGCCGAAGCGGAGTCCCACGGGTACGCCGACATCCGCCTGGCTCATCTGCAGATCACGGGCAACCTCGGCACCAAGGGAATCCGGCTGACAGCCTTGGCAGCGAGGGCCCAGCTCAGCCTCGCTGCCACATCCGAACTCGTAAACGAGCTCCAGGGCCTGGGATACCTGGAGCGCAGGCCTGACCCGTCCGACGCCCGGGCGAAACTCATTTTCCCGTCCCCCCGGGGGCTGCAGTTGCTGCGCGAGGCATCGGCTAAAGTCCGGGAGCTGGAACAATTGTGGGGCTCGTATGCGGGCAGGGATCGCTTCGAGGCAGCGCTCCAGACCCTCCAGGACGTACTGGACGCCACGGGCAAACCGGGCGGCCAGGCCTAGGCAGGCAGCTCGGAGGCCGGCAGCCGATCCCGCCACGCCAATTACCGGCCGGTGGCCGCCACCGGCGGCTCACAACCCGCACTGGATCAGCCCAGAGAATAACCCCGCCCGCACCCAGCCTCCGGACGTAAACTGACCTCCGGACCACCAACCGGGGACCGTGCAAGAACTGGAGACCGGATGCTCTGGAAACTGCTCGTTCAATACCTGCGGCCGCAGCGCGGGCTGCTGCTCGCCGTCGTCGTCTTCCAGCTGGCCGCCTCGATTGCCTCGCTGTACCTGCCCACCCTGAACGCGGACATCATCGACCAGGGCGTGGCGCGCGGGGACACCGACTACATCCTGCGCACCGGCGGCGTCATGCTCATGGTCACCCTGCTGCAGATCGCCTGCACCATCGCCGCCGTCTACTTCGGCGCGAAGGCCGCGATGGCGCTGGGCCGGGACGTGCGCGGGGC
This sequence comes from Arthrobacter sp. Soil763, assembly GCF_001428365.1. Taxonomy (GTDB): domain Bacteria; phylum Actinomycetota; class Actinomycetes; order Actinomycetales; family Micrococcaceae; genus Arthrobacter. The sequence goes on from NZ_LMSH01000002.1 coordinate 140,934, forward strand.
GATCTTCAGCCGGGTGGCGGAATTCTCCGAGCAGGAGGTGACCCGCTTCGGCGCGCCCAGCCTGATCACCCGCTCCACCAACGACGTCCAACAGGTCCAGCAGCTGGTGCTGATGTCCGCGACGCTGATGGTCACCGCGCCCATGCTCAGCATCGGCGGCGTCATCATGGCCATCCGCCTGGACGTGCAGCTGTCCTGGCTGATCGCGGTCAGCGTCCCGGTGCTGCTCATCGCGGTGGGCTTGATCGTGACCCGGATGGTGCCGCTGTTCCGGCTGATGCAGACCAGGATCGACACGGTCAACCGGGTGCTGCGCGAACAGCTCACCGGCATCCGCGTGGTCCGCGCCTTCGTCCGCGAGGACATCGAGACCGCCCGCTTCGGCCGCGCCAACGAGGACGTCACAGACACCGCGCTGCGTGCCGGCCGGCTGATGGCGCTCGCGTTCCCCACCGTGATGCTGGTCCTGAACGTCTCCTCCGTGGCCGTGATCTGGTTCGGTGCGTACCGGATCGAGGACGGCTCCATGCAGGTGGGCACCATGATCGCGTTCCTGAGCTACCTCATGCAGATCCTGATGTCCGTCATGATGGCCACGTTCATGGCGATCATGATCCCGCGTGCCGCCGTCTCCGCGGACCGGATCGGGCAGGTGCTGGGCACCGAATCCAGCGTTCGGCCGCCCGCGCAGCCGGTCAGCCTCGCCGGCGCCGCTCGCGGCGAGCTTCAGATGCGCGACGTCGGATTCGCCTACCCGGGTGCCGAGGCGCCGGTGCTCTCCGACGTGGACTTCACCGCCCGTGCAGGGCAGACGACGGCGATCATCGGTTCCACGGGGTCGGGCAAGACCACCCTGGTCAACCTGATGCCGCGGCTCTTCGACGCCACCTCCGGCTCGGTGCGGATCGACGGCGTGGACGTCCGCGAGTTGCACCCGGACCAGCTCTGGGGGCACATCGGCCTGGTCCCGCAGAAGCCCTACCTCTTCTCGGGCACGGTCCGCAGCAACCTGCTCTACGGCAAACCCGACGCCACCGAGGACGAACTCTGGCGGGCGCTGGCCATCGCGCAGGCCGAGGACTTTGTCCGCGCGATGGAGGGCGGGCTGGACGCGCCGATCTCGCAGGGCGGCACCAACGTCTCCGGCGGGCAGCGGCAGCGGATCGCAATCGCCCGGGCGCTGGTGAAACGGCCCGAGCTCTACATCTTTGACGACTCGTTCTCCTCGCTGGACACCGCCACGGACGCCCGGCTGCGGCAGGCGCTCAAGCAGCACACCGCCGGCGCGACGATGGTGATCATCGCCCAGCGGGTCTCCAGCATCGCGGACGCGGACCAGATCCTGGTGCTGGACGACGGCCGGATCGTCGCGCACGGCACGCACGAGGAGCTGCTGGAGACCTCGGAGACGTACAACGAGATTGTGAACTCCCAGCTGGCGGCGGAGGAAGCGGTATGAGCAAGGTTGAATCCCAGCGCCCGACGGCGGGCGGCGGAGCGGGCGGGGCCGGTGCCTCCGGTTCCGCGGGCTCCGGGATGGGCGGGAAGCCCGGCGCTGCCGCCTCCCCCGGTGCCGGCCGGGAAGCCCCGCTGCGGATTCCGCGGCCGCGCGGCGGCCCCGGGCACGGCGGCCCGTTCGCCGGGATGAACGTCCCCGCGGAGAAGGCGATGAATTTCGGTCCGTCCGCCCGGCGGCTGCTGGGAGAACTTCGGCCCGAGCGGCTCTGGCTGGCGCTGGTCCTGGCGCTCGCCGTCGTCAGCGTGACCCTGTCGGTGATCGGGCCGCGGCTGCTGGGGGAGGGCACCAACCTGATCTTCGCCGGCGTCGTGTCCAAGCAGCTTCCGGCCGGGGTGAGCAAGGAGCAGCTGATCGCGCAGCTGCGTGCCGCGGGGGAGAACCAGAAGGCGGACATGCTCAGTGCCATGGCGCTGACGCCGGGCACCGGGATCGACTTTGTCGCGTTGTCCGCCGTGCTGCTGTGGGCGCTGGTGCTCTACGTGCTGGCGTCGTCGTTTATGTGGATGCAGGCATATATTCTCAACGGCGTGGTGCAGCGCACCGTGTACCGGCTGCGCGAGCGGATCGAGGCGAAGATCAACCGCCTGCCGCTGCGCTACTTCGACACCGTGCAGCGCGGCGAGCTGCTCAGCCGCGTGACCAACGACGTCGACAACATTTCCCAGAGCCTGCAGCAGTCCATCAGCCAGGCGGTGACCTCGCTGCTGACCGTGGCCGGGGTGCTGGTGATGATGGTGATCCTCTCGCCGACGCTGGCGGTCATCGCGCTGGTGACGATTCCGCTGACCCTGGTGACGACGGCGCTGATCGCCAAGCGCTCGCAGAAGCTGTTCGTGGCGCAGTGGAAGAACACCGGCGAGCTGAACGGCCAGATCGAGGAGACGTACACCGGGCACGCGCTGGTGAAGGTGTTCGGCCGGCAGCGCGAGGTGGAGGAGACGTTCCGGCAGAAGAACGCGGAGCTGTACCAGGCCAGCTTCGGCGCGCAGTTCATTTCCGGGCTGATCATGCCGGCCATGACGTTCATCGGGAACCTGGTCTATGTGGGGATTGCGGTGGTGGGCGGCCTGCAGGTGGCGTCCGGGGCGATGCAGCTGGGCGATGTGCAGGCGTTCATTCAGTACTCGCGGCAGTTCACCCAGCCGCTGGCCCAGCTGGGCTCGATGGCGAACCTGCTGCAGTCCGGGGTGGCGTCGGCCGAGCGGGTGTTCGAGCTGCTTGACACCGAGGAGCAGCTCTCCGACCCGGACGTGCCGCTGAAGCCGGAGACCACGCGCGGGCGGCTGGTATTCGAGGACGTGTCCTTCGCGTACTCGCCGGACAAGCCGCTGATCTCTTCACTTTCTTTGGTGGCGGAGCCGGGGCAGACCGTGGCGATCGTGGGGCCCACCGGGGCGGGCAAGACCACGCTGGTGAACCTGATGATGCGCTTCTACGAGCTCGACGCCGGGAAGATCACGCTCGACGGCGTGGACGTGGCGCTGATGTCGCGGCACGAGCTGCGCTCGCGGATGGGCATGGTGCTGCAGGACACCTGGCTCTTTGGCGGGACCATCCGGGATAACATCGCCTACGGCCGGCCGGGCGCTTCGGAAGCGGAGATCCTGGAGGCCGCAAAGGCGACCTACGTGGACCGGTTCGTGAAGTCGCTGCCGCAGGGCTACGACACGGTGCTCGACGACGAGGGTTCTAATGTGTCAGCGGGGGAGAAGCAGCTGCTGACCATTGCCCGGGCGTTCCTGGCCCGGCCGTCGGTGCTGATCCTGGACGAGGCAACATCGTCCGTGGACACCCGCACCGAGGTGCTGGTGCAGAAGGCGATGAGCGCTTTGCGGTCCGATAGGACGTCGTTTGTCATCGCCCACCGCCTCTCCACCATCCGCGACGCCGACCTCATCCTGGTGATGGAGGCCGGCCAGATCGTGGAGCAAGGGACGCACACTTCACTGCTGGAGGCCGGCGGGGCGTACGCGCGGCTGTACGAAGCGCAGTTCGCGGCTCCGGTGGCGGAGGTCTAGAGGTCCCCTTGGCCGCTCGGTGGAGCTCACGAGCCGGCAATCCACAATGTTGCAAGGAGCGGTAGCTACTCCGACGTTTCCACCGTGCAATGACAGCGTCTACTGCGAGCCTCTTCTATGCGTCATAGGTGATGCTCGACACTCCGGATGCCAGCGTGTCGGTTCTCCTTCGGCCGTCGGGCCCGGATAATCTCCCATTTGCAGCCTGCAACGCTTGGACCTCGGGCGTTGAATCAAAGGGCAACCCAATATTCGAAGCGGCCCCTCCTCCGCTTTCCTGCAAGAAAAGACTCCGTTGAAAAGATCGCTTGGACCTATCCTCATGCTGGCACTAGCCCTAACCAGCTGCAGCTCAAGCACGCAGGCAGCGGCGCCGACAACGCCTAGCTCCTCTGAAGCACCTACCGCGACGGAGACCTCCAGCACTGTCGCAGAAGTGGCCAATGCCGTGGCCGAACTCCGTCCGAAGATCACGGAGAACTTTGACGAATTCAGGACGAATCGATGCTCTGGCGTGCTCAGCAGCGGTCAGACAGGGATAGACGCTGCCACGTGCGTAGGCAACCAAATTGCCCTTGGCTCCTATGCCAAAGCACTCAACATCACGCTGGAATCACTGAAGCCATGGCCGAGCGAGATTGAGTCCCTCACACAGCAAACCACCGAGCGTTTGAAGACAGTCGCGTCCACATCAGAAATGGACGACTCTCGAATGTTCGACACCGCGGTCCTGTTGCTCAACAGCAAGCTGCAGGGTTGGGACCCGTACCTCTAGTCAGCCACCGACCGACGACTTAGGGACATCGGGGGCGGAATCCGCCGTTGTCCCTTCCTATTCCGCCTGCGTGGGCGGACCCCTGACGGCGTGGACGGCGCCTTGATGTCGCGGCACGAGCTGCGCTCGCGGATGGGTATGGTGCTGCAGGACACCTGGCTGTTCGGCGGGACCATCCGGGACAACATCGCCTACGGCCGGCCCACTGCTTCGGAGGCGGAGATCCTGGAGGCGGCGAAGGCTACTTACGTGGACCGGTTCGTGAAGTCCCTGCCGCGGGGCTACGACACGGTGCTCGACGACGAGGGCGGCAACGTCTCGGCGGGAGAGAAGCAGCTGCTGACCATCGCCCGGGCGTTCCTAGTCCGGCCGTCGGTGCTGATCCTGGACGAGGCGACCTCCTCGGTGGACATCCGGACTGAGGTGCTGGTGCAGAAGGCCGTGAGCGCGCTGCGGTCCGATAGGACGTCGTTCGTCATCGCCCACCGGTTCTCCACCATCCGCGACGCCGACCTCATCCTGGTGATGGAGGCAGGGCAGATCGTGGAGCAGGAAAACATGCTTCGTTGCTGGAGGCCGGAGGGGCGCATGCGCGGTTGTATGAGGCCCAGTTCGCTGCGCCTGAGGCGGAGGTTTAGGTGGAACACCGGCACTTGTTCTGTCTGTCTCGAGACCGAGCCGGGTATGTAGTCTTCAAGCGAATCAGTGTACCAATTCTGCTTATTCGGCCGCGTTGCCGGACTTGCGGACTCCGGCAGCGTTCGACTTCCACCCTGATTGTTCGCAGTACTCAGATCCATTTGTGAGGCCGCCGGAAGAATTGATTAAAACGGAAACGCTGGCATTTTCTGTGCTATCCCCTCCTTTTGTGAATGTGGCTACGAATAGGCATAAGTAGGCATGTTCGCTAGTTTGGAGGGAGGTGGACTAAGCCATTCCCGGGGTTTCACTGTTCCCCTCAGGGAAGGGCGAAAAGCTCCCTGTCGATCCATTGCTGCATACAGTCCACCAGCTCCTTCCCTAGGATTGTCTTGGTGCGTAACGCACGGATCGTTTTGCTGGTGGCGACGGTAGCCTCAGCGTCCTTAGCTGCTCCGGCTCTGTCATGGAGTCGTCGAAGTAGCGGAATGGAACTCAGGTCATCGTTAACGAGGGCTCGGATGGCAACGGATGCTATAGCGCAGCGCAGACGGCGTCGGTCCAGGAAGGGTTCGTCGTTTTGGTGCCAGTCGAAAACAAGATCAACGAATTCTTTGATTGGGTCAGCTCCGTCGATAGCGCCGAAGGCACGGATCGCTGCGAGAGGCATGCGAAACTGACGGTAATCGGTCCTCGCTATTTGCCGGATTTCAAGTGTGTCTACATATCCGGGGGCCAGTGTAGAGACTGACTTTGCCAAACCAGTGAGGGATTCAACTTCACTGCCGACGTCCAAGGTCCAGACTGTTCCTGTGAATCTAGACAGTTGGGCGTCGTAACCCATGGCTCGGATGAGCGCATTGGCAGTGTCGAGGTCGCTTGGCTGAAAGGGTCCCAAGTGCTGGAGTTGGTGGCCCTCCAAACCCAAATTGCTGATCTCCGCGTCAAGAACAAGTTGAATGCCGTAGATGCTCTCCATTAGGGAGTAGCAGGCGTCGATGACTACTTCTACAAGAACACTCTCGGCATAAGACCTGAGCTCGAAGACAGCCATGTCTTCCTCGAGGCGGAAGGTGTGGCCATGGCTAGCGGCATTGCGGTAGTTCTTGTCCAGACCGTAAAAAAGCGGTTTGAGAGCTGCGTTCGCCCCAACCCGCTTGGCAAGGGTGCCAGCATCGTCGGCTGTGAGGTTATCGTAGTCCCGCTCAACGCCGCATACCTTGAGCATGATGGCCATGATTGGGATGCCGACTTCTTCATATAGAACCCAGTAAAGTCGAAGCATTTGTCGGAACATTGCCTCGCCATCGAGGTCTGCTGACAGCATGAGGGTCAGTTGTGCGTGGCCTTCCAAGCCGCGTTGTTTGGCGGCGAGTAAGTCTCGTACCACCTTGCCATTTGTCAATTGGGCGACTAGCTCCCGTTGGCCGCTAGCCAGGACCTCTGCGGTTCCTCTAATGACCTGCTTGAAGCGTTGAGGCGACAGGTGCACATCCGCGACAAGCTGAAGGGCGAGGTAAGAAACTCCGGTTCCCGTCCCACCTTCGCGGCCTGAGATCTGCCGATATTGTTCTTGGCCTTTGAGTTCCAGCTCGGTGAGAGATTGTTTAGGATGCAGTTCTGCTAGGGCGGAAAGAACAGAAGCAAAAGTGTGACCGAGCTTTGGCGTCGATGAGATAAGCGCAGCGGCTCGGTTGCTGAGGGCTGTTTCCTCTAAGACTGCCCCGGCGGCGTCAATGTGCGTCTGGGCTTCTTGTCCATACTTCTTGGCTTCCCAGGGCGTGGGCGCAGCCAAGGCATGAAGATAGCACCGTGCCATCTGCTCCACATGATGAATGGTCCGACGCAACATGGACAGTTGCGCGACGTGGGGGCGCCGCGCATCGTAGCTAGCGAGACGATCACGAGTAGCTAATAGATTCCTTAACTGCAACTTCAGGGTGGGTAGGGCGTCCTTCGTGCGACCAGGTTTGGCAGCGATTCCAAGAGCTTCCAACGTGCCGAAAAAGGCTGAATTGACCTTGGATAACTCGATTTCGCACATATCGTGGAAGCCGCGTAGCTGTGGCTGATCGATCGGCTTATCCAACAGCTGCAGGCATTCAGCTGTAAGTCTTGCACGTGCCGCAACTTGAGGATTTACCTCGGATGGTCCTGGAGCCGCTCCGCAAGTGCCGCACGCGACTCCGCAGATGCGAGACGGCTCTCCACACCGCTCGCACGAGATCTTGGCGTAACCAAGCTCAAATTTAACCTTCACGTCGCACGTCTACCGTTCGCTAATTCCGCTCACAACCCTGACTTTGCTATACAGCGTAAGGAGTTAAGACGGCTCATCAACCGTGATTTTGCTGGGCATTACCGATGGTACCTAGGAATGCCCTCACTGCCACCAAGCGCTGAGAAAACGGCAAAGACATCGCCGGCTGTAGGCCGACCAAAGGGCCATGTCCACGGCCATCAGCATCACAAATCGGTTGCAGCGACTGTGAACAAAACAGTCAGGGACTACAGCGTCCTGAACCGCCGATTTCCCTCTGCGAAGTTAAGTCCAGACGCTAATCCGCTGTGTCGTGCTCCAAGGGATTTTCTGTCTCCACAGAAAATATGTCAGCGACTTCTGGTGCCTCTTTTGATTCAGCACGTGCTCGCATGCGACTAATCAGCAAATCAAGGCGATCCGAATCCAGATTTCCCGTAGTGAGGGCGTCTGAGCATGCCTCTACAACCAATTTATGCACTCGTAGCGAAAGCTCATGTTCACTTTCGCCGAGACCAGTTTGAACTGCGACGTGGTCTGTTTCCATAGTAATCCGGACCGGAAAACGTCCGACTATGCCGCTTCCCTCGCCCCGAATCGAAGCGTGGAATGCTACCTCCACGAGGGGGCGGCTCTCCAGCGTCAGTAAGCGACAGGCAGCAACCGAGTCCAGAAGATGCTGTCCTTCAAAGCGTACTGCCTTGAGCTCAGGGCGCCTTTCGCCAACGGTCCGAAGGCTACGAGTTTCACCCCCAGGGCGCACGTTGAACCGTGCAACGGTCAAATTAATGTCATTGAGCTCCGAACCGATAAGTCGATTTTCGAGCAGATCCAGCAAGAACTCTGAGGTCGGGTGAAGCTTTCCGGGAGTTCCTGTGGACTTCTTGTCTGCAAGAGGAAGATATCCCTTTGATTCATTCCCGGTAATAACTTCAAACGCGTTTACAGCAGCCTTTGCCGGAACGGCAGAGGCTCCTTCAATTCGCAAAGAAGCGTTTCGGCCAAGCAGGATCCGAACGCTCGATTCGTGCGGCGTAGCGGCCAGACTTGCAGCTGCGAAGCGTTCCTCGACAGCCGCCTGGTACGTCTTATAAGTTCCTTGGATCTCTAGGCTTTCATCCAGATTTAGGCACTTGTCAAAAAGGAACCATCGGGCCACGCCGATCCGAATGTAACGCCCAATCACGGAGGAAAGTCGCTGGCGTGCCGCGGGGACATCGATATCCTCTTCCAAGGGAAAGACTCGGCTCACGTGCCCGCGTTCTATGGACGGCTCGTCCTCATTCGCCAGAATCAGGCGCGCTACCGCCACCCGGTCCCAGCTATAGCGCTGGGCGATTCTCGTAGCCACATCCTCTTGGCTGCCGCTTGCCGCGGCACCTTCAGCTCGAGCAATCTTCCGAAGAGTCGCGAGCTTAAGACTAACTAGAGCCTTTTTAATAACTTCGCGGTCGACTTCGCTGTCGTCGATTCCACCATGCCGAATCTGGGAGATGGGGACAATCTCATCTTCGAGGCTGCGGCGTATTGCCTCTTCGAGCTTGTCACTAATGTCCGGGGGCTGTATGGAACCACTAGACACGGGCACTTCTTCTCGCAAACTGGCGCCTAAGTCAGCGGCAAGTTTATAGAGCTGGGCGGATCGGGCCTGTAGATCGTCGTCCGAAAGTGCTCGAAGCGCGTGCGGTTGAGAATTCATGCGGGCCAGTCCCCCCTTTCCACATCGTTTCGGTACTCTTGCATGATCACCCAAGCGGCTGCGGTGCACATCTTCATCCAAGCATCTGGGTCTGACACTGAAGCGCCAATTTTGTCTACTACGTGATCCGCCAGCGAGTATTCAGTATGGACCGCCACGGCAAGCATAGCGGCCACGCTCTTGTTCTCAGCCTTCTCTCCACCTGAGAAGCCTTCCAAGTGGGCGATGTAGTCATCGATGGCAGAGAACCAAGCTTTTCGTTGACTTTGCTTCGTCTTGAACCACTTCTTTGCGGCAATTTCCTTGGCCGTATCGCGCAGATCCGCGGGGATTTTGAACCTGGCCACGTCAGTCCTCGGATCTCGTGCCCAGGGCCAGTAGGACCGCGATAACTGGCTGTAAGACCACTGCCAACAGCAACATGAGAGCTATCCACAACTGCCTGAAGGGCAGCAAGTCCCCAGTCCCGTACAGGCCGATCCAGGAAGCGAGGGCGGCGGTCCCTAGAAGGCAGCAGAGCGCCGAAGCGCTCAGCGCTATGGCTGAGGCAGGAATCGGCAGTTTGGCTACTCTTCGCCGTCCCGCGGAGCCCAAGGTGCCGGCAAGGCTCACGGTGGCCAGCAGGAAACCTTCTATCGCCAAGCATGTTGACAACGCTTGTGCATCGGCAAAGGACGCCTGTGGATCCACGTTCCCCCCTGCCTAGCGATTATGACCTACAGAGACTACCGCGAGATAAGTAGGATAATTAAACTCACTGCGTGCGGCCGTCTTGGAGACGCGCACGACCGGGCGCTTACACAAGCGGCCAGGGGTACCGCATGCCCGTCCGGTCCACCGGCAGCGACCCGGCCACCAGCATCCGCTGCACCCGTCGCTGCAGGGCGGTGACCTCGTCGGCGTCGAGCAGCTCGGCCAGCTCGGCGGGCACGGCCTCGGCAAGCGGGGCGATGTCCGCCAGCAGGGCCTCGGGGATGGGCTCGCCGGCGAAGTCCCAGATCACGGTGCGGAGCTTGAACGCTGCGGAGAAGAACAGCCCGTGGTCGATGCCCCAGATCCGGCCGTCGTCGCCGCGCAGCACGTGGCCGCTCTTGCGGTCGGTGTTGTTGGCGACGAAGTCGAAGAGGGCGATCCGGGCCAGCTCGGCGTGGGTCTCGGGGGAGTCCTCGAACAGGGTGAAGTAGTGCTGCTGGAAGTCGCTCTCGATGAACCACTGCAGCGAGCCGCCGCCCAGGGGAGCGTCCTCGCGGACCACCGTGGGCGGCACGAAACCCCAGCCCAGCGACTCGCTCAGCAGGTAGGCGGCGCGTTCGCGCTTGTAGAGCCCCGGCTCGAAGTCGGAGAGCGGGCGTTCGCCGGCCTCCGGCTTGTAGACCGCGTACCCCTCCTCCTCGCCACAGGTGACCTGGACCAGGAACGTCTGGTTGCTGCTGCGCGGAATCAGACCGAGCAGTTCGACGCTGCCCTCGGTCAGGAGGGTCAGTTCGCGGCCGGGCACGGTCGCTCCAGAAACACGGTCATGACGGCCTCAGCGCACTGAGCGGTTCCGCCGTCGAATTCACCATCAGCACCGCAGGGTCCTGGCCGTCCGTATAGGAGATGGCGGACACGGACCCCGGGCTGATGAAGATGCGCTGGAACAGGTTCAGCGGCGTGCCGAGGGCGTTCGCCACCGCGGCCTTGATGGGGTCGGCGTGCGAGAAGCACACCACCACGCCGCCGGCGTGGGCATCCCGCAGCGCCTCCATCGCGCCGACAATCCGGGACTGCATCTCCGGGAAGCTCTCGCCATCCGGGAAGCGGAACTCGGACGGACTGTGCTGCACGGTCTGCCACTCCGGCAGCGCCGCCAGCTCCGCGATCGCGGAGCCGGTCCAGCCTCCGAAATCGCACTCCAGCAACCCGTCGTCGTGCTTTACCGCCAACCCGGTGCGGGCCGCCGTCGGCTCCGCCGTCTCGCAGGCGCGCTCCAGCGGCGAGGAGTAGAGGGCATCCACCGGCAGCCCGGCGAGCCGGTCCGCGACGCGTTCGGCCTGCTCCCGGCCGCGGTCGGACAGGTGCAGCCCCGGCGCCCGGCCCGGCAGGACCGAGCCCGTCGTCGGCGTCTGGCCGTGGCGCACCAGGAGCAGGAGGGTGGCCGGACTCGCGGGGGCCGGGGGAGGAGTTGATTCGGTTGCTGTAGCCATCGCTATCAACCCTACGTCCGCACCAAGGCCCAGTGCGGAGGAATCTTCCGAAAATCCCTCGATTCCCCGCCGGGTGCAGGTCTACGGTGGAGGAGTGAGTGATCGCCCCGAAATCTTCACTGTTGGTGAACTGCGTGCCGCCGGCCACGTCCACAAGGACCTGCGCCGCGAAATCCGCGACAACCTGCTGGCCGCGCTCGCCGTCGGCCGAGACCCCTGGCCCGGGATGTATGGCTTCAGCCGGACCGTCCTGCCCCAGCTGGAACGCGCCCTGCTCGCCGGGCACGACGTCGTCCTGCTCGGCGAACGCGGCCAGGGCAAGACCCGGCTCCTGCGCACCCTGGCCGGGCTGCTGGACGAGTGGTCGCCGGTGATCGAGGACTCGGAACTGAACGAACACCCCTACGAACCCATCACCGAGCACTCCCGCGCCCTGGCCCTCACCGAGGGGGACCGGCTCCGGGTGGCGTGGCGGCACCGTTCGGAACGGTACGTCGAGAAGCTCGCGACGCCGGACACCTCCGTCGCGGACCTGATCGGCGACGTCGACCCGATGCGGGTAGCTGAGGGCCGCCGCCTGGGCGACCCGGAAACCATCCATTACGGCCTGGTCCCGCGCTCCAACCGCGGCATCATCGCCATCAACGAACTCCCCGACCTCGCCGAGCGGATCCAGGTCTCCATGCTCAACGTGATGGAGGAGCGCGACATCCAGATCCGCGGCTACGTGCTGCGGCTGCCGCTGGACGTCCTGGTGGTCGCCTCAGCCAACCCGGAGGACTACACCAACCGGGGCCGGATCATCACGCCGCTGCGGGACCGCTTCGGCGCCGAAATCCGCACCCACTACCCGATCGAGCTCGACGACGAGGTGGCCGTCATCCGGCAGGAGGGCCACCTGGTGGCCGGCGTCCCGCCCGTCATCCTGGAGATCCTGGCCCGCTACACACGGGCGCTGCGGGAGTCCCCGGCGATCAACCAGACGTCCGGGGTATCCGCCCGGTTCGCCATTGCCGGCGCCGAGACCGTCGCCGCCGCTGCCCTGCGCCGGGCCAGCGTGCGCGGCGAGGACGAGGCCGTGGCCCGGATCATCGACCTCGACGCCGCGGTGGAGGTCCTCGCCGGGAAGATCGAGTTCGAATCCGGTGAGGAAGGGCGGGAGCAGGACATTCTGGACCACCTGCTGCGGATGGCCACCGCGGAGGCCGTGCGGGCGCACTTCCACGGCCTCGACATGGGCGACCTCGTCGCCGCCCTGGACGGCCACACCACGGTCACCACCGGGGAACTGGTCACCGCGCGGGAGTTCCTGGAGGGTCTCCCGTCGCTCAACGGATCGAGCCTCTACGACGAGATCGGTGAGCGCCTGGGCGCCACCAACGACGGACAGCGCGCCGCCGCCGTCGAGCTGGCCCTCGAAGGCCTCTACCTCGCCCGTCGGATCTCCAAGGACTCCGACGACGAAGCCACCGTCTACGGCTAGGCGCCGCTAAGGCTAAGGAGGCCGCCATGAGTGTTCACCACCGGTCCCGGTACAGCCGGTACGCGGGCGGGCCCGATCCGCTCGCGCCGCCGGTGGACCTGACGGAGGCGCTCGACGCCGTCGCCGAGGACGTGATGGCCGGGTACTCGCCGCGGCACGCCCTGCAGGAGTACCTGCGCCGCGGCGGCCGGAACCGGGAAGGCCTCGACGAGCTGGCCGGCCGGGTGCAGCAGCGGCGCAAGGACCTGCTGGGCCGGCACAAGCTGGACGGGACGCTCAACGAGGTCCAGAAGCTGCTGGAGACCGCGGTGCTGGAGGAGCGCAAGCAGCTGGCCCGCGACGTCCGGATGGACGACACGGACCGCGCCTTCCGCGAGATGCAGCTGCAGAACCTGCCAACGTCCACGGCCGCGGCGGTCAACGAACTCGCCTCCTACGACTGGCAGTCCAGCACCGCCCGGGAAGCCTACGAACAGATCAAGGACCTGCTTGGCCGGGAGATCCTGGACCAGCGCTTCGCCGGCATGAAGCAGGCGCTCGAGGGCGCCACCGAGGAGGACCGCGCCGCCGTCGCCGAGATGCTGGGCGACCTCAACGAGCTGCTCGACAAGCACCGCCGCGGCGAGTACACGGACGCGGACTTCCAGGCCTTCATGGCCAAGCACGGCGAGTTCTTCCCGGAGAACCCGCAGTCGGTCGAGGAGCTGATCGACGCGCTCGCCGAGCGCGCGGCCGCCGCCCAGCGGATGCTGCGCTCCATGTCCGCCGAGCAGCGCGAGGAACTGACGCAGCTCTCCGCCCAGGCGTTCGGCTCGCCGGAGCTTATGGCACAGCTGGGCCAAATCGATGCGAACCTGCAGGCCCTGCGCCCCGGCGAAGACTGGTCCGGCTCCGAGCAGTTCAACGGCGAGGAGGGGCTCGGCCTTGGCGACGGCACCGGCGTACTGCAGGACCTCGCCGAACTGGACGAACTCGCCGAGCAGCTCTCCCAGTCCTACAACGGCTCCCGCCTGGATGACCTGGACCTGGAGGCCCTGGCCCGCCAACTGGGGCAGGACGCGGCCGTCTCGGCGCGGACGCTCGCGGAGATTGAGAAGGCCATGCACGACGGCGGGTTCCTGCAGCGCGGCGCCGACGGGGACCTGAAGCTCTCGCCGCAGGCCATGCGCCGGCTGGGCCGGTCGCTGCTGCGGGACACCGCCAAGCAGCTCTCCGGCCGGCAGGGCCGCCGGGACACCCGGATGGCCGGCGCCGCGGGGGAGCCGACCGGTTCCAGCAGGCCGTGGGAGTTCGGCGACGCCGAGCCCTGGGACGTCACCCGGACCATCACCAACGCGATCCGCCGCACCATCGCCGACGGCGGCGACCCGCGCCGCGGCCTACGCCTGGCCGTGGACGACATCGAGGTGACCGAGACCGAGGCCCGCACCCAGGCCGCCGTCGCGCTGCTGGTCGATGTCTCCTTCTCGATGGCCGCGGAGGGGCGCTGGGTGCCGATGAAACGCACCGCGCTGGCCCTGCACCACCTCGTGTCCACTAAGTTCCGCGGCGACCGGCTGCAGCTGATCACGTTCGGCCGGTACGCGCAGTCCATGGACATCGGTGAGCTCACGGCCCTGCCGGCGCTGCGCGAACAGGGCACCAACCTGCACCACGGGCTGCTGCTGGCGGGCAGGTTCTTCCGCAAGCATCCGTCCATGCAGCCGGTGCTGCTGGTGGTGACCGACGGCGAGCCCACCGCGCACCTGCTGGCCGACGGCGACTCGTGGTTCAACTATCCGCCGGACCCCGAGACCATCCGCGTCACGGTCGCCGAGCTGGACCGGCTGGGCCGCGCCGGGGTGCAGGCGACGTTCTTCCGGCTGGGCCACGACCCCGGGCTGGAACGCTTCATCCAGAAGCTGGCCCGGCGGGTCGACGGCCGGGTGGTGGCGCCGGACACCGGGGACCTGGGCGCCGCCGTCGTCGGAGAGTACCTCCGCGCGCACTTCCGCGGCCGGGCCTTCGGCGACGGCGACTGGGCCACGTAGGCCGTTCAGCGCCGGCTAGCGGACGACGTCGGGTGCGGCCTGCCGTTGCCCGGCTCGCCCCGACCACCTGGGCCGCAGCCGGCCCAGTCCGGTCATCACCCGCATCGAGAGGGCCCAATACGCCGCCCCTGCGGCCAGTGAACCGGCCACCGCCGCGGCGGGGTGGAGCTGCAGCAGGGGCGGGTAAACCAGCCAGTGGACCAGGTAGGCATACAGCGACGCGCTGGCCAGCAGCACCGTCAGGCGCCGCAGCCCCCGCGGGGCCGGAACGCTGGGCAGCCAGGTCAGCAGCAGAATGCCCGCCAGCAGGGTCCACTCCCGGTTCGGATCCTCGAAAAACCCGGGGATGGTGAGGGCCGCGATGGCGGAAACGGCCAGCCGGTGGGCCGGGTTCCTGCACTTGGCCACGGCCCAGCCCAGGCCAAAGAGCCACAGCGCCGGCGCCGTATTGGGGACACCGGGGTCGACGAGCTCATAGCGGGTGAGCAGGCCCGCGCCGGTGACCACCAGCGGAAACAGGAGCGGGAATGTCCGTTCGGCGCGGTCCGCCCAGGGGATGGCGAGCAATGCCGTCATGGCCACAAGGATGTAGACCAGCACCTCAATGAACCAGAAGTGCCACTGGGTGGTCACCTCCTCTGGCCCAATGACTGCATTCAGGAGCAAAATGTTCGCCGGAGTGTAGTTATCGGTCAGCAGGTACGCGGCGGCGATGAACAGCACGCTCGGCACGACTACCCTGGCGAGGCTGGTCAGCTGCCGCCGCAGCCGGGGGACCCGCGCTCCGGAGAGCTGAAAGCGGGCGAAATTGAATCCGGCAACCGCCATCAGCACATGCGCCGTGCCCTGCCAATGGAAGAGACCGACGTGTGTGCTGACGATGCAGACGATCGCAAAGGCCCGGAGCGCAATGCTGGTTTCCAGTCGGGCGAACCACCGCCGCGGGGCGCGGGCCGACGGGGCGGGGACATTGCGCTCACGCCGTTCCAAGGCCCCGACAGGGGTCACATGCCAATCGGCCGGCAAATGACCGAGCATCTGCTCAAGCCGGACCGATGCCGCGACGTAGGACAGGGAGTCGCCGCCGAGCGACACGAACGTGTCAGCGTCGCCGACGTCGGCGACCTCAAGGGTGTCCTCGAAGATGCTTTTGACCTTGTCACTGCCCTGTCGAGCGGCCGACGTCGACGGCGGCGGGGGTGTGGCGGGCGCGGACAAGGCCAGAACAGCCTGGTAATCGAGCTTGCCGCTGGCCAGCCGCGGGAGCTGCTCGACGGCGTGCACGGCTACCGCGGCGCGGGGCACCCCAAGGCTCTCCGCCAGGACCTTCCGCAGCAACCCGGTGTCCTGGTCGCCCTCGACGGCGACGGTGAGGCCTTGGTCCGTCCCCGCGCTGGCCGCGGCCACACCGAGGTCGGCCAGCATCCGCTCCACCTGCCCGAGGTCAATCCGCAAACCGACAACCTTGATGAACCGGCTGCGCCGACCCACGATTTCGTACACTCCGGCGGGGTGCTGCCGGGCAAGGTCCCCGGTGCGGAGCTCATCGATGGTCCGGCCGGCCGCAAGGTCCGCCGGTGTTTCGGCATAGCCGAGCATGACGTTGGGGCCGGTGTAGACCAGTTCGCCGTGGTCCAGGCCGGCAACCGGGTCGATCCGGAACGAGCCGCCGGGCACCGGGACGCCGATGGCGCCCGGGACGGTGTCCGTGAGTTCCGGGGGCAGGTACGCCATCCGGGCCGTGGCTTCGGTTTGCCCGTACATGACGAACAGGTCCCAGCCGCGCCGCCGGCCGAGCTCGCAGTAGTTGAGGACGTGTTCCGGCGCGAGCCGGCCGCCGGCCTGTGTGACGTACCGGAGGGTGGGCAGGTCCATGTCGGCAAACCCCACCCGTTCCAGCAGTTCAAAGGTGTACGGCACGGCGGCGAAGGAGGTTGCCTCGTGGCGGCGGAAAAGCTCCCAGAAGCACGGATCCACCACGGAGAGGTCGGTCAGAACCAGCCCGGCGCCCTGCAGCAGGTGGCTGTTGATGACGGAGAGCCCGTAGCAGTAGGACATGGGGAGGGTGGTGATGGCCCGGTCCTCGGCGCCGATGCCGAGGTACTCGGCGATCGACTCGGCGTTGGACTGCAGGTTCTCGTGCGAGAGCCGGACCAGCTTGGGCGAGCCGGTGGAACCCGAGGTGCTGAGCATCAGGGCGAGATCCGGGTGCAGGGTGTGCACGGTTCCCGGGCGGCGTTCTTCAATGACGGAGCCGCCGGTGTGCACCACGACGTCGGGGTCGTACGCGGAGACGAGGGACTGCAGGGCTGCGGGTTTGTCGTCGGGAAGGATGATGAGCGGGTGGCCCGCCGCCAGCGCGGCCAGGTACGCGACGAGCGATTCGACGTCGTTCGAGGCGACGAGCGCCACGAGGCGCCGTTCGGTCCCCAGCCGGTCGGCAAGGTCATCGACGCGGGCAGCGAGCTCCCGGTAGCTCAGGGTCCCCTCGGCGGTAAGGACGGCGGGCCGGTCCCCATGGGCCGCCAGCTCGGAGGCGAAGGGTACTCGCGCGAGGTCAGCTTGGGTTGTCACCCGGAAGACTTTATTAGCTAAGGCTTGCCTAAGTAAAACTGGGTTGCTCGGGTCGCGGTTGGCCCGGGGCCATTTTCGCCGCTACGCGCGGCCCTTCAGGATCAGGTTCCAGTAGACCTGCGGGAAGATGTTGCGGTCCACGACCCAGGAGGCGCGGCTCTCTTTCCACGTCGGCACCTTGGGAATCGACGGCATGGGCTGGTACTGGTCGCCGAACTCAGCGAAGACCACCGTTGAACGGGACACCGTGAAGGGGCAGACAGAGTAGCCGTCGTATTTTTCCGGGAGCGGCTGTCCCTCCCGGGCCGCGACCAGGTTCTTGGCAAGGACCTTGGCCTGCTTCCGCAACGCGCCACCGGACTTGGAGTTGGTGGTGGCTGCGGCATCGCCCAGCGACCAGATGTCCGGGAAACGCACGTGCCGGAGCGACTGCGGGTCCACCTCCACAAACCCGCCGGCGTCGCCCGGGGCGGGCAGGTCGGTGGCCTTCAGCCAGTCCGGCGCCGACTGCGGCGGGACGGCGTTGAGCACGTCGTAGTGCAGTTCCTCGGCGAGGCCGGTGCCGTTGTTTTTGATCAGGACGGTTTGGGCCCCGGGCGCCACGGTGACCACTTCGCTGTTCAGCCGTAGCTCGATGCCGTACTCGGCGATCGTGCGGTTCAGCTCCTCATCCACTCCCGGCACGCCGAACACCGTCGCGGTGGGCTGCACCATCACCACCCGGATGTCCTGCAGGACCCCCTGCTTGCGCCAGTAATCGCAGGCTAGGTACATCGGCTTCTGCGCCGCGCCGCCGCATTTGATGGGGCCGGAGGGCATGGTGAAAACGGCGGTCCCCGCCTTGAGGCCCTTCAGCAGCGTCCAGGCCTTGGTCGCCAGGTCCAGCTCGTAGTGGGAGGCGCCGGACGGCGAACGAACGGCCTCGGCGAGGCCCGGGATCTTGTCCCAATCCAGCTGCATCCCCGGGCAGACCACCAGCTGGCCGTATCCCAGCTGGCCGCCGGAGGCCAGGTTCACCGTCTTGGCGGCGGGGTCTACTCCCACTGCGCCGTCCTGGATCCAGTCCACGCCCCTCGGCATGACGGCGGCCTGGGCGCGGACGGCGGAGGAGGCGTTGGCCCGCCCGCCGGCGATGTGGGAGAACAGCGGCTGGTAGCGGTGCTCCGCCGCGGGTTCGACCACGGCCACATCCTCCACCCCGTAGCGCTGGAGGCGGCCCGCCAGCGAGACGCCGGCGTTGCCGCCGCCGATAATGACGACGTCGTGGTGGCGCCTCCCCGTGAAGTTGCCCTCGGCGGGTGTTCCCTTGCTCAGCGACATCGGCACTCCTTGGCTAGTGCGGTTCTCCAGCGCACGGCTGACTGGCGGCCGGAGCCTCAATAGTAAGCATGATGAGCTTTTTTGGGTACCGGCCCAGTACGGTTCCGGCACCGGCGCCGTCACGCCGGTGCGGCGCCCGCCTGCGCGTCCGGGTGGGCGTACGACGCCGAAACCCGCCGGTAGACCGGGGTTAGGAACGCCAGCGCCGCGGCGGCGACCATGATCAGCCCGGCGACCAGGAACACCAGGGCGATGCCGCGGGAGGTGCCCTCGCCGAGCAGCGGCGCCAGGAGGGCGGCGCCGTCGGCGGACCGCGCAAACGGGATGATCCACACCTGGGCGATCGGGGCGATGAGGAACGAGGTGACCGGGGCGGCCGCGGACTCGAACGCCATCGCGAAGCCGAACACCCGGCCCTGCCGCTCCAGCGGGACCACGCGTTGGATCACCGTCTGTTCGGCGGCTTCCACGAACGGCACCAGCACCAGGTAGAGCCAGATCCCGGCGATGTACAACCATGCCCACTCCCGCAGCGTGAACACGGCGCCAAGGATCCCCATCAGGATCACGGCGTACAGCATGGTCCGCAGCGGGTTGGCGCCGAGCCCGAACCTGTTGATCAGCGCGCCGCCGATGATGAAGCCGGTGGCGCCGACCGCGAAGTACGCGCCCCACAGCTCCACCGGGAACATCTCCAGCCCGTAGGGGTCCATCAGCGCCATGTAGACGCCGCCGATGAAGTTGTTGAACGTGGAGAACACGATCAGCGCGAACAGCCCGGAGATGGCCCGGACCGCCGCGAGCGAGCCGCGGAGGTCGAAGCCGCCCTGCGCGTCGGTGCCGGCCGCCTGCGCCTCTTCGGGCATGCGCAGGGTGAGCAGGTGCGCGAACGCCAGCGCGGTGAGGATGAGGGCGACGGCGATCGACCCGCCCATGCCGATCAGCCCCACGGACAGCCCGGAGAGCACTGAGGTGACGATGAACATCAGCCCCTGCACCATGCCCACCAGCCCGTTGGCGTTGGCCCGGCGTTCCGGCTCGATCAGGATGGTGACCGTCGTCGAGAGCGCGATGTTGCGCATGTTCTCCACTACGGCACCGATCAGGATGATCAGGGTAAAGACCCAGAACCACGGCTGCGTCAGGTCCAGCAGCCGTTCGCCCGGGACCAGCAGGAACAGGACACCGGCGAGAACGAACATCACCAGGGTGAAGGCGGCCGCGAAGCGCATCACCGCCAGCTTGCGGTATCGGTCCACGTAGGTGCCGAAACTGATGCTGGAGAGCGCAATGAGCAGCATGTACGCCCCGCCGACGACGCCGGTGGCGATTACGTTCCGCGTCTCCAGGTACACCCAGAAGGTCAGGGCAAACCAGAGGTAGCTGGTGGTGATGTTGGCCAGGCCCGTGTTCACCAGGATTCCGGTGAAGGTGCGGGACCGCTGCTCCGGGCTGCGTTGGAACGGGGCGGGGGCAGTGTCCCCGGGACCGGCGCCGCCGTCGGCCACGGCCGTCCGCGGCGGGACCGGTTCCTGCTCGGTCATGCGTTCCAGTGTAGTGAGAACCGGCCCGCGCGGACACGGTTTTCTTTGGGGCGTCCTTGGCAGGACGACGCGCGGAACCCGGGGCGGCGGGGTAGGCTCGCTTCTGGCCCGGGACGGGTCTCCCTTTAACGGCTAGGCAGGATTTTTCTTGGATTTACTGGGCGGCATGAGCCTCGACAACCTCCGACTCTTTCCGTGGGTTGTGGCCGCTGTGTTTGCGCTCGCGGCCGGGCTCTGGCGTCCGCGCAAGCTGCACAGCACCGCGGTGGGTGCCGTCCTGCTCTTCGCCGCCCTCAACGCGGCCGCCGGGATCTACGTCCTGAACCATTTCGGCGATCCGCGCTGGTCCGCCGGGGGAACGCAGCGCCTGACCGCCCCGTCCCTGGAGGGCACGCCCGTCGTCGGGCAGTTTCTGCAACCCCTGGACGCGGCCCTTAACGGCGTGGTCGGCGGGGTGAACGACTTCCTGGCCTTCAAGGAGGCACTTCCCGTCGCGCTGGACTTCCTGGGAGCCTCCGGCTGGGCGCTGCTGCTGGCCTTCCCGCTGGCGGTCCTCGCCGCCGTCATCAACTACGTCGCGGCGAAGCGCCGGGCGGCGGCCTTCGCCAAGTACCGGGCCACGGTGGACCAGCTTCAGGTGGAGCTTGACCAGGTCAAGCGGCAGCTGTCGCTGCTGGGACCCGCTCACGCCGGATCCGGGGTCGAGGCCCCGGCCGGGCGCACCGGCCTCGCGCCGTAGACCGGGCCCGCGGGAACTACTTCTTCTCGGTCAGGGCCGAGGCCTTGTGCGCCGCCCTGGCGCCGGTCTTGTCCGATTCGACGATGTACTGCGGTTCGTCCTGGCTGGCCCGGTGGGTACTGCCGTCCAACTCGAAGTCGCTGACCTTCTCCTCCACGATCTTGCCGTGGGTGGGCCCCTGCGGCGTGTTCCACTCCACGGACGTTCCCTTGCTCAGCGACATTAGTGCTCCTCGGGTTGGCGGTTCCGGCAACTGGCGGGTCATCGGAGCTCCATCGTAGGCGCGCCGGGCGCTGAAGTGGCCTCCCACGGGTCCCCAGCCCGGGGCCGGCCGTGCCAGACTTTCAGCCATGGAACCGATGGACTGTCTGGTCATTTATGTCCCCACCGTGGCGGCGCAGGCTGTCCGCCAGGCCATCGGCGATGCCGGGGCGGGGCGGCTGGGCAACTATTCGCACTGCTCGTTCAGCGCCGAGGGGACCGGGCGCTTCACGCCGCTGCCGGGCGCGACCCCGGCCATCGGCGCCGTCGGTTCCCCCGAGGAGGTCCCGGAAACCCGGATCGAGGCCATTTACCCGCGGTCCCGGCGGAGCGCCGTCGTCAACGCCGCCCTTGCCGCGCACCCTTATGAGACGCCCGCCTTTATGACCTTTGCCATCGACGTCGGTGTGCCCGGCGGAGCGGGGCCCGCGGACTAGCCGCTGCCCGCTCCCCGGCTCTCTGGACTGCCGGCGTCCTCACGGGCCCGCGCCAGCCATTCGACGATCAAGGCCTGCACGAGGGCGGGCTGCTCATGCAGCAGGGCGTGGCCGGCGCGGTCCAGGACCGCAAGGGTGCAGTGCGGGTACTGCCCGGCCAGCTCCGCCGGACCCGCGAAGCCCGAGGTGGAATCCTGCCGTCCGGCCAGCACGAGGACCGGCTGCGCGTAGGGCGCTCCCGGTCCCGGCCGGCGGCGCAGCGCCCAGCGCGAAAAGATCCGCGCCAGTCCGGACTCGTCCACGAGCGGGGCGGCCGGGGCCACGGTTTCCCGGAACCGGTCCAGGGTGTCCGCCGTCTGGACCACGAAGTAGCCCCGGTAGGACGCCTCAAGCTCCGGGCCGAGGTCCACGGACAGGCCGGGCGAGGACACCAGTACCTCGTGCTCGGGCACGTCCCCGGTGCTGGCGCCCACCGGGCAGACCAGCGCCAGGCCGACCACCTGCTCCGGCCGGTGCTCGGCAATGGCCCGGGCCAGGTATCCGCCGTAGGAGTGGCCGATGACCAGCAGCGGGCCGGGGCCGATCACGGTGTCGATGAAGTCGAGCAGGAGGTCCAGCACGTCGTCGTTGCCGGCCAAGCTGCCATGTGCCGGGGTGAGGCCCATCCCGGGAAGGTCCGGGTACAGGCGCCTGAAGCCGGGTGCGGCGGCGAAGACCGGTTCCAGGGCGCCCTCGATCTCCCGGTGGTCCACCCCGACGCCGTGCAGGGCGAGGACCGGCGTCCCGCCGCCGGACTCGACGTAATGCACCGGCACCCCGCGGACCGTCGCTTCCATCCCGCCAGTGTAGAACCGGCGGCCCCGCCGCGTCCCGGCCTCCGGGAGGCCGCCTCGACGTCGGCGGCGGAGGCCCGGGCCTAGCGGCTGCTCACCTTGCCGAACAGCCTGGCCAGCGGCGCGAGCACGATGGGCCGGGCGGCAAACCAGGCGGCCGCGGTGACGGCGATGGCGGCGGCGAACAGCCAGAACCCCACCCAGTTGACCTGGTCGGAGCCAGCGAACATGTGGTTCAGGTTCCGCAGCGCACCGGTGGCGAAGACCAGGAAGACGTGGATGAGGATGAAGACCACGAAGAAGAGCATCGTCGGGAAGTGCAGCGCGCGCGCCGCCTCCACCGGGTAGATGCGGTTCAGCGCCGTCGCGTTCTTGGGCCAGAACTCGCTCATCCGCGCCCCGGTGAGCGCCGCCACCGGCGCCGCGATGAACACCACGATGAAGTACATAAGCTGCTGCAGGCTGTTGTAGTTCACCCACCCGTTTTCCACCGACCAGTCGAGCGTCATGTACTGCAGGAGCGCGGACGCCGCGTTCGGGAACACCTCCCAGCTGGTCGGGACGATCCGCATCCAGTGCCCGGAGGCGAACAGCAGCACCGCGAACAGCAGGCCATTGGCCAGCCAGATGACGTCGAGGCTCTGGTGCAGCCACAGGGTGATGCTGATCTTCTTGCCGCCGCGCTTCGGGGTCCAGTACGCCGGCGGTTTCTGCTGCGTGCGCACCTGGTAGCCGGAGCGGATGATCAGCGCCATCAGGAAGAAGTTCAGGAAGTGCGACCACTGCGCCCACCACGGGAAACCCGGTTCGGCGACCTCGGGCAGGTGGTATTCGCCTGGGTAGCGCTCGAGGAACGCGGGCACGCCCGGCAGCGTGGTCACCCCGCGCGCCGCGAGCACCAGGATTCCGGCAACGACGACGGCGCCGACGGCGAGGAGCGCGACGCGCCCGACCCATTGGCCGAGGGTCCGCGATCCGTAAAGCTTCGCCGCGGGCTTTTTGGTTGCGGCCGCAGGTGCCGGCGCCGCGGGGACCGTGGGCTCCATGACTTTGGCTGCCGGGGCGGGTTCGACGGCGGCCAGTACCGGCGCGGGCACGACGGCGGCAGGTTCGGGCGCGGGTCCGACACCCGCGGGCTTCGAGGGCGCCGGCGCGGCAGGCGCGGGTTCAGCGGCGCTCGCGGCCGCGTGCAGGGGAGCGAGCCCCGCCGGCGGCCACGGTTCGCCGCCGGGCACGCGGGGGAGGCCGCGGCGAAGCGGGGTGCTGCCCGCAGCCGTCGACGGTGGCGGGGTTTGGGCAGCCGGTGCAACGGCCGGTTCGACAGGCGCCGACGCCGCAACTTCCGTTTCCGCGGCAACGGCCGCCGGAGCCTCAGTGGACTGCTCAGCCTGCGAAGGCGCGGCACCCGGAGCCGGAGGTTCTACCGGAGCCGTTGCCGGCACCGCGCCGGCCGGTGGCCACGGCTCGCCGCCGGGCACCCGCGGCAGGCCGCGGCGAAGCTGCCGCACGCCCGCCACCGGAGCCGGAGTTCCGGCCGATGGTGTGTCCGCCGGAACGTTTTCCGCCAGAACCGGCACATCGGGCGTCGTAGCCGGCGCCGCCATCGTCGAACTGGCCGCATCCGGCGTGGGCTTAATCGACGTGACCGCATCCGGCGCGGGCGTCGCGGCGGGCTCCGCCGCCGCCGTCGTCGTCGCATCGCCAGCGGCAACGGCGGCAGCGGAATCCAGACGGGCGGGCGCGTCGCCGGAGGGCGGCCAAGGCTCGCCGCCTGGCACGCGCGGCAGGCCCCGCCGGAGGGACCGGGACTGGGTTGCCATGGCTACTTCTTCCGGGCCTCGAGGGCGCTGATCAGCTGGGGGACCACCTTGAAGACGTCGCCCACCACGCCGAAGTCGGCGATCTCGAAGATCGGCGCGTCCGCGTCCTTGTTGATCGCGACGATGGTCTTGGCGGTCTGCATGCCGGCCCGGTGCTGGATCGCGCCGGAGATCCCGAGCGCGACGTACAGCTGGGAGGACACGGACACCCCGGTCTGGCCCACCTGGTGCGCCGACGGGATGTAGCCGGCATCCACCGCGGCACGCGAGGCGCCGATGGCGGCGCCGAGGGTGTCGGCCAGCTGCTCGACCAGGGCGAACTGTTCCTTCGAACCGAGGCCGCGGCCGCCGGCGACGACCTTCGCGGCTCCGCGCAGCTCGGGCCGCGAGCTGGCGGTAACCGATTCCTCGAAGGAATCGATCCGCGCCGCCGGCTTCCCGGACGGCGTGACGGCCAGGGATTCCGACGCCGGCGGCTGGGCCTCGGCCCGCGCCTCGATGGAACCCTGCCGGATGGTGATGATCGGCGGCCCGAACGTGGCCGTGGCGGTGACGTTGTAGGCGCCGCCGTAGACGGAATGGTGCGCCACGACGCCCTCCTCGTCCCGGGACACTCCGACCGCGTCGACGCAGACCGCGGCCCGCGTCCGGGCGGCGAAGCGGCCGGCGAGGTCGCGGCCGTTGAGCGAGTGGGAGACGAGGATCGCGTCCGGCTGCACCTGCCCGGCGGCGGTGGCGAGCGCGTCAACGCCCGGCACGCCGAGCGCGGACGGGTCCGGCGTTTCGGCGATCAGCACCCGCACGGCCCCCAGTTCCGCGGCCGCAGCGGCCGCGGCGTCACCTGCGCCCGGGGCGGCGAGCAGCAGGGCTACCGGGGTGCCGACGGCAGCGGCTGCGCCAAACAGCCCGGGGGCGGCCTTCTCCAGCCCGGATGCGTCGGCTTCGACAACCACCAGGATGGCGTCACGAGGATAGTCAGTCACGGCGGTATTCCCTAGGCCAGTCGGTTTTCGATGAGGAAAGCGGCGAGCTTCTCGCCGGCGTCGCCGTCGTCGACGAGCTTCACGCCCGCCGCGCGCGGCGGCTTTTCCGCCACGGACAGCATGATGGACCGGGCCGCGTCGGGGTCCTCGGCGGCGACGCCAAGGTCCGCGAGCGTGAGGACCTCCAGGGGCTTCTTCTTCGCCGCCATGATGCCCTTGAAGTTCGGGAAACGGGGTCCGGGCAGGGCTTCGGTGATGGAGATGACCGCGGGCAGCGGCGCAGAGACCTGCTGCACACCGGCGTCGACCGGGCGGGTGCCGGAGACCGCGCCGTCGCTGATCTCGACGGTGGTCAGGCCGGTGGCGTGCGGCACCTCCAGCAGTTCCGCGAGCATCGCCGGGATCATGCCGCCGGAGCCGTCGGTGGAGAGGTTGCCGGTAATGACCAAATCGAAGCCGCCGCGGCGGATCGCGGCCGCGAGGGTTTCCGCGGTCAGTCCCAGGTCCGCGCCCCGGAGCGCCTCATCGCAGATGTGCGTGGCGCTCCCCGCCCCCATCGCCAGGGCCTTGCGGATGGTCGCCGTCGCACCCTCGGGCGCCAGCGAAAGGACGGCGACGTCGGTCCCCTCGTGCGCGTCCGCGTAGCTCAGGGCCAGCTCAAGGGCCCGTTCACCGATCTCATCGATGACCTTCTCGCTGGCTTCGCGGTCGGCGAGGCCGGTTTCGAGGTTGAGTTTCCGGTCCCCGTAGGTGTCCGGGACTTCCTTGACTAGGACGACAATCTTCATTGATGGCTCTTCCTGTGGCGGGCACGCCCCGGTGGAGGCGCGCCGAATCTCCCACGAGTCTACGAAAGTGTGGACCGCTTGGCGGCCAGGGCGCGCATGGGGAGCCGCCTACGGACCAGCCTCGGCCGCGGCGATGGCCTTATCCGTGAGGATCGGCATCATGCCCAGCAGCGCCAAAGTCAGCGCTCCCATGATGCCGAACATGGCCTGCAGGCCCAGCCACTGGGCCAACAGCCCTCCGGCCGCAGCCCCCAGGGGCATGGTGCCCCACGCCAGCAGGCGGTAGGCACTGTTGACCCGGCCCAGCAGGCGGTTCGGGGTGATGCGCTGGCGCAGGGACACGGTGATGACATTCCAGAGCACGATCAGCATGCCGCCCACAAAGAGGATGGGCCCCAGCACGTAGGGGTTGTCGGTCAGAGCCGGCGCGCCGACCAGGAGCGCACCGCCGAGGATCGTGAGGGCAAGGGACTTCGACCGGCCCAGCTTGGCCTCGACCCGTTCTGCGATAAACGACCCGACAAAGGCGCCGAGGGCCGACGCGGTCAGGAGCAGACCGAATCCCACCTCGGAAAGGTGCATGGCCGACGTCGGGCCCACGGCAAACAGCACCATGACCGCGAACGCCGCACTGGAGGCGAAGTTGAACACCCCGGTCATCACGGCCAGCGTGCGCAGGATCTTCTGGAGCCAGAGGAACCGCAGGCCCTCGGCGACGTCGAACCGCAGTGTCGTCTTTTGCTCCCGCTCTATGCGGAACGTCCCCCGCACCAGCAGCAGGCCGCCGGCGGCCGCCAGCCACAGCGCTGCCGGAACGGTGAAGCCCGCGATCACCCCGGCGGCCACCAGCAACCCGCCCAGCGGCGGACCGACAAACTGGTTTGCGGTGAGCTCGACGGCGTAGAGCCTGCCGTTGGCGCGCGACAGCTGGTCCCGGTGCACCACCTGCGGCAGGATCGACTGCGCGGAGGTGTCGTAGAGCGTTTCGGCCACGCCCACGGCCAGTGCGACGACGTACAGGACCCAGATGGAGCCCAGGTCCAGCACGACGGCGGCGACCAGCAGCGCCGGGAGCACGCCGCGGCCGAGGTTGGCCCAGAACATCAGCTTGCGCCGGTCCAGGCGGTCCGCCAGCGCCCCGGCAGTGAGGGCGAAGAGCAGCCAGGGAAGCGTTGCCGCGACGCTCAGCCCGGCGACCAGGGTTGGCGACTGGGTGAACTGGATGGCCAGCAGCGGCAGCGCGATCTTGAAGACGCCGTCCGCGAGGTTGGACAGTCCCGACGCGGACCACAGCTTCCAATAGGACGCCCCCAGCGGCGCCTGGGTCCGTGGCTCCGCCTGCGCGGCCTGACTATGCATAGCTGAACCCTGCCGTATCGATGGAGAAAAAACCAACAACCCGCCGACCGGCCGGCCCAGGCTCCGGCCAGCCATGGCGGCGACCGGATGGTCCGGCCAGCATTCCCGGGACGCTAAGCTCGGCGGACAAGGGACGATTGGGGCGACGTGGAACCATCTGCAGGCGAATCCGGGGAAACTCAGCTGAAGCTGCGCCGCTTTCCGCCGTTCATGAGGTTCTGGCTGGCATCGACCGTCTCCGATTTCGGTACCTACATCACGTCCGTGGCCTTGTCGGTGCTGATACTGGTCACCATGGACGGCACCCCGGTGGACCAGGGCCTCGTCAACGCCGCCAGATGGGCGCCATACCTGCTCTTCGGCCTGGTCGCGGGTGTGTGGATCGACCGGTTCCCGCGCGGGACGGTCCTGGTGGGCGGAGACTTCGGCCGCGGCGTGATCCTGGCCGGCCTCTGCGCCATGGCGGTGACGGGGGTGATCTCGGTTCCCGCCGTCGTCGTCCTGATGTTCGTGTTCGGAACGCTCGCGCTGACCAGCGACGCCGCCCATCAGAGCTTCCTCCCCCAGCTCGTACCCCGCTCTTTGCTGACCAGGGCAAACGCCCGCCTGCAGCAAGGCGACACCGTGGCACAGACCGCCGGCGGTGCAGCGGCGGGCGGCCTGGTGGCCCTGGTGGGCGCGCCCTTCGCCCTCCTTTTCGATGCAGCCTCCTACTTTCTCTCGGCGGCCGTCCTCCTCACGCTGGACCGGCCGGCCGTTCAGCGGCAGGGACAACGCAAACAACGGCTCCGCCACAAGGTCGCAGAGGGTTTGCAGTGGGTCTACGGCCGCTCCCGGCTGCCCCCGCTGGCCTGGAGCACCCACACGTGGTTCATCGGTTCCGCAATCCTGGGCACCGCAATGCCCATTCTGATCCTGAAGGACCTCGGCCTGGGTGCCCTGGGTCTGGGCCTGGTGATGGGCTGTGCCGGGGTCGGGGCCGTCATCGGCACAACATTGTCCATCCGGGTGGGGCGGCGCTGGGGCACCGGAGCCGCGATGGTCGCTTCACGCCTGGCCCAGCCGCTGGCGATCGCGCTCGTGGCGCTGGCCCCGGCCGCCGCCGGCACGCCCCTCGCGGGGGAGTCGTACGGGTCCCCCGCGGACTGGCCCGGCGGGCTGTGGGCGGCGTTCATCCTGGCCGGCGCCGGGCAGCTGCTTTTCGGCTTGTTGATGGGCGTGGAGGGGCCCCTGGAAATGGGCTACTGCCAGGCTGTCACCCCTGACCGACTCCTGGCCCGGATGAGCGCGACGATGCGCTCCGTCAACCGGGGAATGATCGTCGTCGGGGCGCCGCTGGGAGGCGTCATCGCAGCAGCTGCAGGCACCGCCGTCGCATTGTGGACTTCTGCCGCGTTCCTGCTGCTGGCCTCGCTCCTGCTTCTCTTCTCGGACTTCCGGTACGCACGGACCGAGGACCATCTGCTGTCCGACGAGGAAGCGGTTCTGCCCTAGGCCTGTTTTAGGGGAGCCGCGAGGGGCGAAGCACGTTCGCCTCGCCCGCGCGGCCCGGGTCCAGCGGCATGGGGCTGACCAGCACGGCCGGGCCGCGGTGCAGGATGCCGTCCGAGAGCACCTGGCAGCGCACGCCGCCGCGCCCCCGCATCGCCTTGTGCGCGCCGGGGGCGAGCATCGCATCTATCCACGCGCACGGGTGGGCGGGGCGGCCGGCCTTGAACCGCACCGTGGCCCCGGCCGACTCCAGCGCGAAGTCATGGCCCAGCAGCGGCGCCAGCTGCGCCCCGCGCAGCACCACGTTGCGGCGGGTCAGCAGCGGGTCGAACGCCGCCGTTCCCAGCTCGGCGGCAATCGCTTCTAGGGCCTCGACGGCGAAGACCGTGACGGCGGCGTCCATGTGCGCGGCCTTGCCGAAGAACCGGTCGCCGACGATTCCCTTGCCGGCAACGAGTGTCGCTTCCTCGGCGTCGGTGCTGGGAACGTCCGCGGCGCCTTCGCGGGCGCGGCCGAAGTAGGCGTGCGCGGGTGAGACGAGCAGGTGCAGGATCTCGACGTCGTACCGGTAGCTGGCGGTCATGCCACCAAACTACCGCGCCGGTTTCCGGGGCGGGTCCCTGGTGAAGTCCAGCAGGCCGCCGTCGACCGGCCCTCCCGGCCGCCGTGCGCCACGGACGCTACAGCAGCGGGTGGCGTTCGGCCTTCGCCTCTTTGGCCGGGGCGGTGGTGCGCTCAATGATCTCGTGGGCAATGGCGTGGACCTTGCGGTTGGTGTCCTGGCTCATCTTGCTCATGAGTTCGTAGGCCCGGTCGGCGTCGATCCCGGCCCGTCCCATCAGGATGCCCTTGGCCTGCTCGATCGCGGCCCGGTGGATCGCCGAGGCGGCGACCGCCTCGGTGGCGAGCTGATGGCGGTCCGCGTGGATGGACTGGGTGAGGTCCACGACCACGCCCCAGACGCCGACGGGCGTGGTCCCGTCGAGGATGTAGTCCGCCGAGAACAGCAGCTTGTGCTGGTGGTCCTTGCGGTCGCGGATGGACACGTAGATGGACGACGGGCCGCCGACGGCGGCCACCCGCTCCCAGTAGGCCAGGACCACGGCCCGGTCCTCGGGCTCGATATGGGGCAGCACCATATCCAAGGACGGGACGATTTCGCCGCGTTCGTACCCGTAGATGGCGTACAGTCCGTCCGACCAGCGGAACTCGCCTTCGGCGAAGTAGTACTCGACCAGCCCGGTGGGGCAGTCGAGGAATTCGTCCTGGGGAACTCTTCCCGCCGCGGATCCGGGAGCCGTGCTGTTGGATGTCACCTAAGGGGCCGTTCGACGTGCTGACGCGCCCCGGCATAACCCCTTGCCCGGGCCTGAAAGCACCAGAATATAGCAGGGATGCGGCACCGAGGCCCAGAATCGCTGACCGGAGAAACGCTGCTCCGGGCAGCTGCACTAGAAGTAGTCCGGGGCCGCTTCCAGCTCGAAGTAGTCCTCCAGGGTGGCCGTGCCGGTGGTCTTCATCTCCAGCGCGATGTCCCGGCCGACGAACCGCAGGTGCCATGGTTCGTAGGTGTAACCGGTGACGGCCTCGGCGCCCGCCGGATAGCGGATGATGAAGCCGTAATTGGCGCCGTTCTGCGCCGCCCACTTGCCTGCCGGAGTGTTGGCGAAGCAGGCCTCCAGCGCGCAGACGCCGCTGGCATTGCCGATGTCCATGGTCAGGCCGGTCTGGTGCTCGCTGAAGCCTGGCCGGGCGGCGAGGGTATCCGCCGTCGCCTGGCCGTACTGGCGCACATAGCTGTCGTAGAGGCTGGCCTGCTGGCTGTAGGAGCGGTACCCGCTGACCGGAACGATGTTCACCCCGGCGGCTTTGGCGGCTTTAGCCAACTGCTTGTACGCGTCGGCGGCTTCGCTCCGCAGCCGTTCGCTCTGGATCCTGACCAGCCGCGCCGGCACATAGGTGGCCGGATCCAGCGGCCGGTGCTTATTGACCACCACCTGCAGGCTCGAGGCGGAGTCGATGTCGTAACTGTCCGCGGCCGCTGCCGGCACCGCGGGGGCTACCAGACCTAGCGAGAGCAGCAACCCAGCCGCGACCGCAGTCATCCTGCTGAAATTTCCTGGCATCGTGGCCCCCAGGGCTTCTTTGGAACAGATGCGGGAACTCTACCGAGCCGCGCAGCCGGCGTCGAGAGGCCTTTGGCGCGCCGGATGCGGGACGAAATCCCCATGTGGCGGTGGGCGAACCGGTTCACCATGTGAGGCATGGACGCTGAAACTCCCCAAACCCCGGAACTGAGCCTGCCCCAGGCCTTCCTCCTCCTCGCAACTAATGACAAGGACGGCAAACCGGAAGTGCCGGTGTTCGTGCTCAGGACCACGGTGGCGGGGGCGGTGCTGGCCGAGCTGGAGCTTGCCGGCGCCCTCACGCTGCAGGGCAAGCGCATCCGGGCCACCGGCTCCGTCCCGCCGCCGGACTTCCAGCATGAGCTGGAGCTCATTCGAGGCAAGTCCCGGCCGCACACGCCCAAACGCTGGGTCGCCATGCTGGAAGGCCGCGCCTTGGTGCAGCGCATCTACGAGACGATGGCGTCGCGGGGGATTGTGGAGCAGGTGGGCGAGCGGCACCTGGGCCTGTTCCGGTCCACGCGGTACCCGGAGAAAGACCACGGCCCGGAGGCGGCGCTCCTGCAGCAGCTTGAGGCTGCGCTGCGCGTCGTGCTCCCCAGCGGGGCGGCGAGCGGCACCGCGGGCGCAGCGGTGCCCGACACCGGCGCGGCCGCAGCCGGCGGCGCCGGTGTCCCTGCCGAAACTCCCGGTGCAGCCACTGCCGGGGCTGCGGCCGGGTCCGATGCCCGTACCACAGCGCTCATCGCCCTGCTGCACGCGGCCGGCCGGCTGGGCAAGCTCTTCCCGGCTGCTGACCGTGTCCG
This sequence comes from Arthrobacter sp. Soil763, assembly GCF_001428365.1. Classification (GTDB taxonomy): domain Bacteria; phylum Actinomycetota; class Actinomycetes; order Actinomycetales; family Micrococcaceae; genus Arthrobacter. The sequence continues at coordinate 172,624 of NZ_LMSH01000002.1, forward strand.
TGCGGACGAGCTGGCCAAGGATTACTGGCCCGCCCGGGCGGTGGAGGACGAACTGCGCCTGATCCGCCTGGCGCAGGAGGAAGCTGCCACCCTATAGGGCCGCCGGGCCGGGCTAGTCCTGCCGGACGATATCGACCGAGACCTCCACGGCCGGGACGGTCCCCTTGTTTTCGAGCCAGTGAACGGTGTCCTTGTCCTCGGGCCAGCCCGCGCCAGGACCGTAGTCGGTTTCGATGCCGTTCCGGTGGTCCGTGATGGTGCCCTGCAGGATGTAGACCAATCCCGGGCGGCCCTTGTGGTCGTGGACAGGGCCGAAGACGCCGCCGGGTTCGATGGTGATCAGCCGCATCCGCAGTTGGCGCCCGGCCATTCCCTCGATTTCGGGGCCCAAGTCCACGGCGGACAGCAACCGGGTTGTGACGCCGGCGCTTTCCGGTACTTCCTCGTCGGTGTTCATCGAGCATCCTCCTACGCCTGCAACCGGGGCCGCCGCAGATTTTGCGGCCCCAGCTGCAGGTGTACTCCCGTGCGGCGCGGCCGACAAGATCGCCGTTACCGCGGGCGGCCGTGCCGGGTTATCCGGCGCGCTGCACGGTGGCAGCGTAGGTGAGGATTTCGGTGCCGTTGCCCTCGTCGCCGTTGTCAGGGGCCACCTTCAGGGTGAGGCGGTCGCCGTCGGCGGTCATCTTGAAGGGGTTGCGGGTGGCGACGTGTCCCGCCGTAGACCACTGCTGGAAGGGGACATCGCGGGTAACGCCGCGGGATTTGAGGTCAATCATGGCCATGCCGCCGAGTTCGTACGTTGCTCCGGTTCCGCCCGCCGCCGGGGTCTGCGGGAGGTTGGTGACGCCGCCGCAAAGCATCTTGGAGTTAGGCACGTACTGGCAGTCCTGATAGTCAACAAAGTGGTTCGGGTTCTGCCAGCCGGACAGCTCTTTGCCGCGCAGGTCCCACTCGGCAAAGCGCCGCGATCCCCAGGTGTTGCCGACGAGATGGCCGGTCTGCTTGTCCATCACGATGCCGCCGAAGTGGTCCTTCACCTCGAACTGCTTATGCACGTCGAGCGATTTGGCGTCCACCCGGTAGATGATGGCGCTGCTGTCGGGCCGGTACTGGGCCACCGGCACCCAGACGTTGGTGCCGTCGAAGTCGATACCGCCGGGGTGGTACATGTCGCCCTCGCCCAGGATGATGTCTTTTTGCAGCTTCCCGGCCTTGTCCATGACGAACAGATGGCCGACGCCCTTGCCGGGCGTGCGGTCGAAGCCGTCCTGCGGGGACGCGAACTTCTTGGTCGGCTCCGTGATCTCGACCGCCGAAAGGAAGATGCGGTCCTGGCTGAAGGCGATCCCTTCGGTGTGATACGTCGGGAACTCCAGCTTCAGTTTGCCGGTCAGTTGCCACTTGGTGTTGCGGTCGACGGCGTCGAACGCGTTGGCCAGCGAGGTGTCCGTCGCGTGGTGTGCGCCAGGGCCGGCGTCGTTCCCGCCGCGTGCAGCGCCGGCAATGGCGGCCTGGGCGGCGGCCGTGCCGCCGGCAGCGGTCACGGCCAGGATGATGGCGGCGGCGAAGATGCCGCGGGTGCGAGTAGCGCTCATGGGGAGCCTCTCAGAGGGTGGAGGTCAACAGGACCCCGCCAAGCTACTGCGCGGTAATGAACCGCTTGTGGAGGTCCGGTGAACTCCCGGGGCTGGCTCGCAATGCCGGGTTGGCCGGCAAAGCCCGCACGCGGCGGGAACCCGGGGTTACCCGGATTCCTGCCGTGTGTACCTTCATCCGGCGGCCATCACGAAGCGCCGAGAGCGGCCTTCGCTTTCTTCTTGCGCTCGCTCAATTCCTTGCGCGCGGCGAGAGCCTCCTCCAGGCTGACGGCGACGAACCTGGTCGAGGTCCCGGGAGCCGCCCGGGCCACGAGGTCCATGTCCGCGCTGATCACTGTTCCCACCATGGCGTAGCCGCCGCCCGAGACCGCGTCGCGGTGCAGGACGATCGGCTGGGTTCCGCCGGGGATCTGGATGGACCCGACGGCGTAGCCGGCGTCCACAATGTTGGACGGGTCGGATCCTGCCCCGAAGGGCTGCTCCCGCTCCTTCCATTTCACGCCCGGGCCTGAGTAGCGCAGGCCCATGCGGTCAGCAACCGGCGTCACCTTCCACTCGCCGTTCAGCAGGTTCTCGAGCCCCTCGTCGGTGAGCCGGTGGTCGTAGAGGCCCAGGACGATCCGGACTTCCTGCTCCTTGGAAAAGACCGGGCGGAATTCCTCCGGAACCGCCTCGGCAGCCGGCAACGCGCCGCCGTCGAGCGGGGTGCCCACGGGGACGTGGTCACCCGCCTCCAGCTTCCGGCCCTGGAAACCGCCGATGGCCCCCAGGCTGTACGTGGACCGGCTGCCCAGCACCTCGGGAACATCGATCCCGCCCTGCACCGCGATGTAGTACCGCGTTCCGCCCTGGATGACCCCGAAGCTGACTTCGTCCCCGGCTGCGAGCTGCAGCCGCGTCCATTGCGGCCGTGGCTGGCCGTTGACCTTTACCTCCACCGGGGCGCCGGTGACCGCGACGACGGCGTCCTGGTCCGTGGTCAGCGTCGGCCCCAGATACGTGCACTCGAGGACGGCCTCCCTGGCGGTGTTACCCACCAGGGCATTGCCCAGCTCAGCCGAATACTGGTCCATGGAACCGCTCTGCGGAATGCCCACGTTGTAATGGCCGGTGCGGCCCTGGTCCTGGACGGTGGTGGCCAGGCCTGGGCTCTTGATATCAAATGCCATTGAGGGCCTCCATGAGTTCCTGGTTGTAACCTTCGGGATCCGCAAGCGCCTTGGACAGGTCGAATGTCACGGGCGCCTGGCGGTAGCGGAAGGTCCCGGCGCTGATCTCGTCCTGGATGCTGTTGTATTCGGCCTCGGTCACCGGCTTGAATTTCACGATGTCGCCCGGGCGGAAGAACACCATGAAGTCCTTGAAATCAGCCAGCGATTGGGCCGGGTCGAAGATCGGTGCGGCGGCGACCCCGAACATCTGGTATCCGCCGGCGCCGCGCACCGAATAGATGCAGCCGAAGCAGCCGCCGTGGCCCACCGTCAGCTTGGGGGTGTCGGTGCGCGGACTCAGGTACTTGGGCACCTCCAGCTGCTTCTCGCGGCCAACCAGCTGGAACAGGAAGGGCAGGCCCGCGACGAAGCCGACCATGGAGACCAGCCACGGCTGCTCGTGGTGCCGCTGGATGAACTCCGCGGCATCCTTGAGGTTGTTGACCTTGGCGGCGTAGTCGATGTCGCTGCCGCCGGGCTCCTGATGGAACCCCTCCCGGAACCGCTCGGCGACCTCCGCGGTAAACGGATCGTCGTACCAGACCGGCACCTCGACGATCCGCGTCTCCAGCGGCTGCAGCTGGTGGTGCGCCAGGTCGGATTCGATCGCCCGGACCGACTCTTCAAGGGTTGCGGGCGGCAGGACGTCGGGATCGAACCTCACCAGCAGGGAGGCGTTGGCCGGGCAGATGTCCACGATGCCCTGCAGCTCGGCGGCGGCAAGCTTCTCAGCGATGGACATCACCTTGAAATTGGCGGCCAGGCTCATGGCCTCGGAGACTTCCACGAAGAGGAACTCGTCGCCGCCCCAGGTGTAGCGGGCCTCCATGGAGGCGGTTTCCGGACTGCTCATTTGGGCTCCATCAGGTTGTCGACGGTTTCGATGAACTTCGAGTGGTGTTTCACGGCGCTGAATTCCAGCCGGTCCAGCAGCTTCTTCAACACCGGAATCGTGGTCTTGACTCCTTCGATCCGGGTCCCGTAGAGGGCTTCCAGCGCCCCCTCGATGGCGGCTTCCCGGGTGTCCTTGTGGACGATGAGCTTGGCAAGCATGGAGTCGTAATACGGGCTCACGGTGGACCCGGCCTCCACGCCGGCGTCGATCCGGACGCCGTCGCCCTCGAACCATTCCAGGACGCTGATCACGCCCGGGCTCGGGAAGAAGTTGTTGTGCGGATCCTCGGCATTGATTCGGCATTCAATGGCGTGGCCGTTGAACTCAATGTCCTCCTGCCGGACCGACATGGACCCGGTGGACGCGATGAGCAGCTGCTCGCGGACCAGGTCGACGCCGGTGACCACCTCGGTGACGGGGTGCTCGACCTGGATCCGGGTGTTCATCTCGATGAAGGCTGCCTCATGGTTGGCCGGATCGTAGAGGAACTCGACCGTTCCCGCCCCGCTGTAACCGCACTCCCGGGCCAGTTCCACGGAGGATTCGCGGATGGTCTGGCGGACGGCGTCGGGGAGGTCCGGGGCGGGCGCTTCCTCGATCACCTTCTGGGAACGCCGCTGCATGGAGCAGTCGCGGTCCCCGAGATGGATGAAGTTCTTTCCGTCACCAAGCACCTGGACCTCGACGTGCCGGGCATGCTTGACGAAACGTTCGAGGTAGACGGTCGGGTCTCCGAAGACGGACGCGGCCTCGCCGCGGGCCATCTCGATGGTGGCGAGCAACTCTCCTTCGTCATGAACGAAGCGGATGCCCCGGCCGCCGCCGCCGGCGGACGCCTTGACCACCAGCGGGTAGCCGATGTCACGCGCCAGCGCCAAGGCATCGGCCTCGGGATCCAGCGGCCCGTCGGACCCGCGGAGCACGGGGACCCCCGCCTTCCGCGCGGAATCCCTGGCCATGGACTTGTTGCCCATCATTTCGATGGCGCCGGCGTCGGGACCCACCCAGGTCAGCCCTGCCTCCACTACCTTCCGGGCGAATTCCGCGTTCTCGGAGAGGAATCCGTAGCCCGGATGCACTGCGTCGCAGCCGTTGTCCAGCGCTGCGGCGATGATCGCGTCCTGGTTCAGGTAGCTGGCAGGGGCCGGAGCCGGCCCCACGACGACGACGTGGTCCGCCGAGCGCGCGGCCAGCGAATCGGCGTCGGGCTCGCTGGCTACCACCAGCGTCTCGATGCCCATCTCGCGGGCCGTGCGGGCGATGCGCACGGCGATTTCGCCCCGGTTGGCGATGAGTAGACGCTTCATCATTACCCTTCTCGGACGACGATGATCGTGTCGCCGGGATTGACCATGTCGCCCTCGTTCACTGCAAACGATTCGAGGACTCCGGCCACATCCGACTGGATCTCGGTGAACTGCTTCATGATTTCGACGATGCCTACGGTTTGTCCGACTTCGATGGTGTCGCCCTCGTTGGCGAACGGGGGCTTGCCGGGGCCCGGTTTGCGGTAGAAGATCCCGGGAAGCGGGGAGACGATGTTTGCCATGGGGTGCTCGCTTTCAGCTGGTTGGATGGATGGGGGTTTCAGCCCAGGACCGTGCGCACGGCGGTGGCCACTGCGACCGAGTTGGGCGCGTCGGAGTGCACACAGACGCTCCGGAAGGGGATCTGAAGTTCCGTGCCGTCGACGGCGAGCACGGGCTGGCCGGCCAGGGCGCGGCTGACGCGCTCCGCGGCGGCGTCGGGGTCCGTCGGAACCGGGCGGCGCTGGATCAGCAACTCCCCCTTGGACCCGTAGTTGAGGTCGACGTACAGTTCGGGCACGAATTCCACGCCCATGGCACGGCACACGTCCTCGTGGGCGGTCCCGCCGAGGCCGTAAAACGGGACCCCGAACTGCAGCGCCACCCCTGCGGCTGCCTGCATAAGCTCCTCGTCGCCGGCGAGCATGCCGTAGAGGGCTCCGTGGGGCTTGATGTGGTTCAGGGCAAGGCCGTGCTTGCCGAGGAACGCCGTCAGGGCACCCGTCTGGTACAGGATGATCGATTCGACTTCTGCGGGGGTGAGCACCATCCGGCGGCGGCCGAAACCCACCACGTCCGGCAGCCCGGGGTGGGAGCCGACGGCCACGCCGTGCTCGGCGGCGAGCTCCACCGTCCGGTTCATGACGTCGGGGTCGCCTGCGTGGTAGCCGCAGGCCACATTGGCGACGTCGATGATGCGCATCAGCTCCTCGTCGTTGCCGAACTCGTGAAGGCCAAGGCCCTCGCCCATGTCCGAATTCAAAAGCACGCGGCCGGACGTGCCGGCGGTCACATTTTTCTGCATGAATGCCACGCTACTCAGCATCGAGCAGGAGGGATATTGTGCAAACTGCTGAATTGGAAACGGTTGGATATGCTCAGAGCACTACATGTAGGACTTTCGCTCCGCTGGGAGGTGCCATGAGAATCTCAGACCTTGTAGCCGACATCGGACTGGACGTCCGGTTGCGCGTTGCCGGCGGCGAGGGCAGGCTGAACCGGCCCATTGCCTGGTGCGCTCCCACGGAACACATGGACCCGCGGCCGTTCCTCAGTGTCAATGCCCTGGTGCTGACCAACGGCATGGGCTTGAACGTGCGGGACTTCCGGATCTGGGATGCCTACGTTGAACGGCTGATGGACGTCCCCGTCTCCGCACTGGCCTTTGGGCTGGGGGCGGCACACCGGGAGTTGCCGGCCGGTTTGCTGCAGGCCTGCGAGGCACATGGCCTGCCGTTGCTCGAGCTTCCGCCCGAAGTGCCGTTCGTGCTGGTCATGCAACACGTGGAGCAGGTGATCGCCGCCGAGCGGTTCGAAGAGCTGCGGCAGGGCTGGGAACTGGCAGACGACTGCACCAGGCTGGCGGCGGACGGCCGGTCGCTCGCCGAGGTGCTGGGGCGGGTCGCGGACGCCGTGAACGCCAGGGTGGCCGTGATCGACCAGGACGGCTTCGAGCTGGTGGCCGCCGGCTCGGCGCACGGCGGGACCGCCCGGACCACCCTGCGGCTGCCCAGCGGTGCCGCGGACCAGTTCCGGCTCTCCATCGAAGGGATCGGCGCGGACCTGGTCCTCCAGCCCATCCTGGGTCCCGTTGCCGCTGTGATCGGCATGCAGCTGAGCTACACGCTGGGCTCGCGTTCGCCCCTGCATTCGCGGGAAGCTGCACGCTTCATGGAAGCGCTTTATGTGGACCGCGGCGATCCGGACGTTCCGTTGCGCCGCTTCGCCCTCGAGTCAGGTTTCGATCCCGGCGCGGAGTGGAGCGCGGTACTCATCGGCGGCACCGCGGATGTCGCCCCGGCGCGGCTAAGGGCCGTCGCCTGGCGGGCGCGGGTTGGCCTGCAGGGTGTCTATGGCACCGTGCGGTTCATGGAGGAGGCAGGCCTGACCTCGCTGCTGCTCCAGCGGCGCGAGGGGCCGGCCGGCCTGCTGGCGACGGTCCGGGAGTTCTTCCGCGATGCCCCGGAAATTTCCGTCGTCGTGGCGGAGTCCGGCAGCCTGGGGGAACTGCCGCTGACGCTCCAGCTCGCCCGCCGCCAGGTGGGAACGCCCGGTGTGCACCAGGCGCCGCCCGCCGACCTCGCCGGCATCGTGCAGGGTCTTCCCAGTCAGGGACTCGTGGCCATGTGCCGGCGGCTCCTGGCCCCGCTGACCGCAGACGGGGCGGGCGCCCTGCTGGAAACTCTTGAGGCGTACCTGCGGCACAGCGGGAGCGCCCCCAAAATCTGCGCCGAACTTTTCATTCACCGGAACACGCTCAGCTACCGCATGCGCAAGATCGAGGAGCTGCTGCAGCTGGACCTCGCCGACGGGGAAGTCCGCGCAACGTGCACGCTGGCCCTTGGCATTGTCGGGGCAGCCAACCTGACCGGCGCGGCCGGCTGACCGCGCTGCGGGGTCAGCCGGGGATGCTCTGCGCGCTGCTTTCCCGGATGCAGAGGGTCGGTTCGAGGAGGACGGGCTCGACTGTTTCACCGTCAAGCACACGCTTGAGCAGCCGCATTGCCGTCCGGCCAATGTCCAGCATGGGGGAGCGGACCGATGACAACGGGATCGGGAGCTCGGCCGCGACGGAGGTGTCGTTGAAGCCCACCACCGCGACGTCGCGGCCGACGGTGAGCCCGTGGGAGCGCAGCGTGCCCATGGCGCCGATCGCGGCGAAGTCGTTGACCGCGAAGATCGCGGTGGGGCGGGGGAGCCCGCTGGCCAGGATGGTTTCGGTGGCCTCGTGGCCGCCGACGGTGTCGAATCTGGACCACACCACGGCCTTGGGCGAGATCGTGCCGCCCAGGGCTTTCCACCGGTCCACGAAGCCCCCGGTCCGGTCCACGGCCGTGCTGGCGTAGGGCTCGCCGGCAATGACGGCGACGTCCCGGTGGCCGCTGCCCCACAGGTGGTCGGCCACGAGCCGGCCGCCGAGGACGTCGTCGCAGGTGGCCGACGGGTAGCCGGGCACGCGGCGGTTCATCAGCACGAAGGGAACGTTGCGGGCGCTGAGCTCGCGCAAATGGCTGCCGTCCAGGTGGGCATCGCCGATGATCAAGCCATCCACCCGGCGCGCCAGCATGGTCTCCGCTTTCCTGCGTTGTTCCTCCGGATCGTCCCGGGAGTTCATCACGAAGGTGGAGTAGCCGAGCTCGGCCGCGGCTTCCTCAATGCCCTCGTACATGATGGCCAGGACGAGGTCGGAGAGCCGCGGGACGATGACGCCCATGAGGCGGGTCCGCCGCGTCCGCAGCCCGGCCGCCTGCGGGTTGGGTGAATAGCCGCGCTTCCGCGCCAGTTCGCGGACCCGTTCGGCGGTGGCTACGGAGGCGGCACCGCGGGCCACCTCGGAGCCCGAGTGCAGGATCCTGGACACGGTCGACGGGTGGATGCCCAGCTCGCTGGCGAGATCCTTGAGTGTCACGGTGCGGCCGTCGGCCGTATTTTCCTTCATTTGTCCCCTGCCGCAGCTCGAGAAAGCGTCAAACCAAGACTGCCGGATACGGCCGGGCATCTCCCGCCATAGGGCCCTTGACGTGTCACAGGTCACATCCTATAGTCATTTTTACCCCCAACCCAATCGTTTGGGTAGCCCGGCGGGCGGCGCCGACACCAGAAGTGTTTACGCCGACGAAACGCCGGACGGCAGTTGCACGAAACATCCCGAAGATACTTTCTACCCACATACCCAATCGATTGGGTGAGTGTCCGGCAACGGATGCAGGAGCAACGGAGTACATATGACTGTCACAGATTCGAGCGGCGCCTATGTGGTGCTGCTCGCCACGGGAGGGACCATCTCCTCCCGCGGTTCCGAGGCAGGTGGGGGCGCGGTTGCGTCCGATACCGGGGAGCAGGTGTTCGCCAGCATCGGCGAACCGCCCGCCCACCCGGTCCGCGTGGTCGACGTCTTCCGGAAAGGGTCGTACCTGCTGACCGTGGATGACATGATCGCCATCTGCGCCCGGATCCGAGAGGCCCTCTCGGCCCCGGAGGTCCTCGGCGTCGTGGTCACCCACGGCACGGACACCATGGAGGAAACCGCCTACCTGGCGGCGCTGACCCATGATGATCCCCGCCCGGTGGTTTTTACCGGGGCGCAGCAGGCGGCCGATTCCCCAAGCCCCGACGGGCCGGGAAACCTCGCCCGGGCGATCGCTGTCGCCGGCTCACCGGAGGCCCGCGGGAAGGGCGTGCTGCTGGCCTTCGCCGGCGCCATTTTTCCCGCGACCGGCGTGCGGAAATGCCACACCACCAAGCCCGAGGCCTTCGCCAACCCTGATTTTGGAACGATCGGCTCCGTCGCCGAGTCCGGGGAGGTCAGCTTCAAAGCAACTCCCCGGCAGCACGCCGCACTGCCGCTGCCCCGTGCCGGGGCCGGGCCGCGGGTGGACCTCGTCGCTGTCTACCCCGGCGCCGATGCCATCCAGTTCCGGAGTTCGGTACAGGCGGGCGCGGCCGGAATCGTGCTGCAGGGAACAGGGACCGGCAACGCCAACCACCCGATCTGCCAGGCCGTAGCCGAAGCGGCGGCGGCAGGTGTCGTAGTGGTGACCAGCACCCGCGTGGAGGCCGGCGCCGTCGTTCCCGTCTACGGCGACGGCGGCGGCGAAGACCTGCACGAGGCCGGCGCCATACCGTCCGGATGGCTCAGGCCGTCCCAGTCCCTGATCCTGCTGAGCGTGCTGCTCAGGCTGGGCGAAGCGCCGGACCGCATCGCCGAAGCTTTCGCGCTCCGCGGCAAGGCCCCGGATCCGGAGAGACCCGCGGCCGGCACCCCAGAACAACAAAAGCCAACAACAAGCGCAGTGAAAGGTTGAACCCATGACAAAGGACATCCAAGTGGCATTCGGCGTCGACGTGGACGCCGTAGCCGGCATGCTCGGCTCCTACGGCGGCGAAGACTCCCCGTGCGACATCTCCCGCGGCCTGTTCAGCGGCGAAGTCGGCGGCCCGCGCCTCATCCGGCTCTTCGAAAAGTACGGTCTTCCCGCCACCTGGTTCGTGCCGGGCCATTCCATCGAGACCTTCCCGGACCTGACCCGGATGATCGTCGACGCCGGTCACGAGATCGGCGTGCACGGCTACTCGCACGAAAACCCCATCGCCATGACCCGGGAGCAGGAAACCGCAATCCTCGACCGCTCGATCGAACTCATCGAGAAGGTCTCCGGCCGCCGTCCCACCGGCTACGTCGCACCCTGGTGGGAGTTCTCACCGGTCACGAACGAAATCCTGCTCGAACGCGGGATCAAGTACGACCACTCCCTGATGCACCGCGACTTCGAGCCCTACTACGTCCGGGTCGGCGACAGCTGGAAGAAGATCGACTACACCAAGGACGCCCAGAGCTGGATGGAACCGCTGGTCCGCGGAAAGGAAACGGACCTGGTCGAGATCCCGGCCAACTGGTACCTCGATGACCTGCCTCCCATGATGTTCATCAAGGCCTCCCCGAACTCGCACGGCTTCGTCAGCCCCCGCGATATCGAACAGATGTGGCGCGACCAGTTCGACTGGGTCTACCGGGAAATGGACCAGGCCGTCTTCACGATGACCATCCACCCCGACGTCTCGGGCCGCCCCCAGGTACTGCTCATGCTCGAACGCCTGGTCGAGCACATCAACTCCCACGAGGGCGTCAACTGGATGACCTTCGACCAGATCGCGGACTCGTTCCTCGCCCGCAGCCCCCGAAAGGAAAACCAGTCATGAGCATTCAGGAACCCGCCGTCGACCTGACCCGGCCGCGGCCGGACGAGAAGCGCCGCTTCCCGGTCTTCTCCAAGAAGAACACCAGCGCGGCTACTGTCCTGGCCTTGCTCGCCTGGACCATTGCCGTCTTCGACTACGGCCTGTTCGGGACGCTGTTGCCGGCCATGCAGGAGGAGTTTGGCTGGACCGCGCCCGAGGCCTACGCCATCAACACCTGGATCGCCGTGGGCACCGCCATTGTCTGCTTCGGGATCGGCCCCGTGATCGACCGCCTGGGCCGCCGCAAGGGCATGATGACAACCATTGGCGGCACCGCGGTGGTTTCCGGTCTGACCGCTCTGATCCCGACCGGCATCCCCTTCCTCAGCAACGGTCTCCTGGTCCTGATCCGGTCCTTCGGCGGCCTGGGCTTCTCGGAACAGGCGGTCAACGCGACCTACATGAACGAGGTCTACCAGGTGACCGAGGTCGCGGATAAGCGCAAGCGCCCCGGCTTCCACTACTCGTTCATCCAGGGCGGATGGCCGCTGGGCTTCCTGCTGGCCAGTGCCCTCGCGCTCGCCTTCCTGCCGTCCCTCGGCTGGCGGGCCCTGTACCTGATGGCCACCGTCCCGGCCATCGTCATTGTGTGGGTGATCGCCAAGAAACTGAAGGAAACCCCGCAGTTCGAGCTGCACCACAAGCTGACGGAACTGGAGAAGGGCGGGCAGTCGGATGAGGCCCACGCCCTGGCCCGCGCCTACGGCGTCGAACACTCCTCCGCTGCTCCGCTCAAGCGGATCTGGGAACCGCACCTGCGGCGGAACACCATCGTGTTCTCCCTGGCATGGATCGTGAACTTCTTCGGCATCACCATCTTCAGTGTCCTGGGCAGCTCGGTGCTGAAGAACGCCAAGGGCGTGGAACTCTCCGACGCCTTCTGGATGCTGATTGTGATCAACCTGCTCGCCTACTTCGGCTACGTCTTCCACGGCTGGCTCGGCGACAAGATCGGCCGCAAGCAGACCATCATCGGTGGCTGGATCCTGTCCGGCATCTCCTTTACCATCATGCTCAGCCCGCTCGCCACCAACGCCTTCACGATCATTGCCTCCTACGGCGCCGGCCTGTTCTTCCTGGTCGGCCCCTACGCCGCCATCCAGTACTTCATGGCGGAGTGCTACCCGGTCAGCTGCCGTGCCACCGGAACCGCGTTCATCGGGGCGATGAGCCAGCCGGGCACCATCATCGGCGGCGCCATCTTCACCGCGATCGCCGCCAGCAGCGGAACCGGGACCGCGGCCGTCTGGGTCGGTGCCGTGGGCACCCTGGTCTCCGGCCTCCTGATGATCGCGGCCAAGCCGCCGGCCGAAGCCCTCCTGGAGGACCACCCGCACGAGGTCCAGGCATGAGCCCGGATGCGGCGCAGGTGGCGGTTATCACCGGTGCGGCCAGCGGCATCGGCCGCGCGCTCGCGGTCCATTACGCCGGCCGCGGCGTCCATTCGGTGATCGGCACCTTCCCCGGCGATCCCCACGACCCGGAGGAAACCCTGCGCCAGGTCAAGGATGCCGGCGGCCAGGCGGTGATCCAGGAAGTGGATGTCCGCAGCACGCCGTCCGTCGACGCGTTCGCCCAGCGCGCCGTCGACGAGTACGGCAGGCTCGACTACGCGGTGGCGAACGCCGGCATCCTGCGCAACTCGCCCCTGGGGGAGATGACCGATGACCGCTGGGAGGACATGCTCGACGTCGACCTCACCGGCGTCCTCCGCACCCTCCGGGCCGGGTCCACCAGGATGGCCGACGGCGGAGCGATGGTCGCGGTGTCATCCATCGCCGGCGGGGTCTACGGCTGGGAGGAACACGCGCACTACGCGGCCGCCAAGGCCGGGGTGCTCGGACTCGTCCGCAGCGTGGCCGCCGAGCTGGGACCGCGCGGCATCCGTGCCAACGCGGTCATCCCCGGGCTCATCGAGACACCGCAGTCCCTGGACCCGGTGAACTCCCTCGGTCCCGAGGGCCTGCAGCGGGCCGGGCGGGACATCCCGTGGGGCAGGGTCGGCCGTCCGGAGGAAGTCGCCAGCGTCATCGGCTTCCTGACCTCCGACGCCGCCGCCTACGTCACCGGTCAATCCCTGATCGTCGACGGCGGACTCACCATCAAGATGCGAGCCTGAACCTCCCGAAAGGACACTATGCAGAACACTGACACTTCCCCGCACTCGACGGGCCGGGCCGTCGTCGTCACCGGCGGTGCCAGCGGCATCGGGAAGGCCATCGCCGAGGCTTTCGCGGCGAACGGCGACACAGTTGCCGTCCTGGACCGGGACGGCGGATCCGGGAGGATCGCCGTCGACGTCTCGGACGAGGCGAGCGTGAAGGCCGCGTTCGCCGCCGCCCGCGCGCAGCTGGGCAGGATCGACATCCTCGTGAACAGCGCGGGACTGCTGACCGAGTCGCCGCTGGAAAACATGACCCTGGCCATGTGGAACGAAACCGTCTCCGTCGACCTCACCGGTGTCTTCCTGTGTTGCCGCGAGGTGGTGGGCGAGATGCGGGAACGGAAGTGGGGCCGCATCATCAATATCGCCTCCCAGCTGGCCCTCAAGGGCGGGACCGGGCTCGCCCACTACAGTGCCGCCAAGGCCGGGGTGGTGGGGCTGACAAAGGCCCTGGCCCTGGAAGTCTCCGGCGACAATGTGCTGGTCAACAGCATCGCGCCCGGGCCGATCGAGACGCCGCTCGTGGAGGGCATCTCGGAGGACTGGAAGGCGGCCAAACGTGCCGAGCTGCCGCTGGGCCGTTTTGGCCTCCCCGCCGAGGTGGCCCCCACCGCGCTGCTGCTGGCCAGCGACCCGGGCGGCAACCTGTACGTGGGCCAGACGCTGGGGCCCAACTCCGGCGACGTCATGCCGTAGGGGAGGACGAACGTATGTGCGGAGCCTGCGGGCAGACCGTCGTGGCCGATCCCGTGCTGGGACCGGTGCGGACGATGCGCCAACACCTGATCGTCGCCCAGACGGTCAATGACCTCTGCCGGTCCTGGCCCGGTGCCCCGAAGGTGGCAGCGACCGGGGGAGGGTGGCTGGTGTCCAGGCCGACGGGGGCCATCGAGGCGGTCTCGACCGTCGAGGCGCTGTGGACCGCGGTGCTCAGCGGCCGCGCGGGCGAGCCGCTGGCCGCTGCGGTCGGGCCCGCGGCCGCGGTGGCCGACAGTATCGCCTCGCGCGTGCTGGCACTTGGACGCCGCCTGTCCCAAGCGCGGCCCGCAGGGGCGCCGTAGGGGGAGGGCGTCAGGAATACCCGGCGGCCGTCACCCGAACTTCGTCCACTGTCCCTCAGAGACCACCTCGACGGAGCCGTCGACAACTTTGATGGCTGTCTGTTCGTCGATGGCGTAGGCCGGGCCGCCGAGGTCGGCGGCCCAGCGCGCTGCGTGCTCCGGGGTGTTGGTCGGAAACGCGTCCAGGTGCGGGAAGATCGAAAAGTCCACCACTCCGAGGGCGCGGTCGTCCGGGGCGGAGGACCACTCAACGAAGGATTTCCCGATCCGGGGCGTCATCACCATGCTCCCGGCACTCACGCCCACCCACACCGTGTTGGTCAGCGCCGGAAGCAGCTCGGCCAGCCCGGATTCCCGCATCCAGTGGGATAGGTACGTCGCGTCGCCGCCGTCGACCAGGAGCACGTCGGCCTCCCGAAGCCAGGGGACCCACCGCTCCGTGCCGATGCTCGGCAGCGCGGTGAGTTCAAGGACACCGAGGGACGCCCAGCCCAGGCCGGACAGGTGGCGGGATCCGGAACCGGCGGCCATGAGCCGCCGCACCGACGCCGGCCCGCACATCGGGTGGCCCCACTGCGCGGTCGGAATGATCAGGGCGTGGCACTGGCCGACCGGTTTTCCGAGCAGCTGCTCGAGCGCCGCGTGGATGCTTGGGTTCGTCACGCCGCCGGACGTGAGCAAGAGTTTCACAGATGCCTCCCCAATTCGGGCGCGGATGCAGGATGTGCTGAGGGCGTGGGACCAGGCCTGACGCGCAGCGGCGGGTCCGGTCTACTACGCCCACCCGGCCAGTGTGCCAGCTTGGGCGGGGCGCTGGCCCGAATCGGACCGGAATTTTTTCGTCCATCGCGGCGCAGTTAGTCATGCCTGCCGTAACCCGGGAGCTCGGCAGTTCCCGGTGAGGGGCCGGAAGCCACGACGACGGCGGGAGTCTCCCGCCGTCGTCGTGGTGGTGCTGCCGTGCCTGAAAATTCTAGGCGGACGCCGCATCCAGGTTGGCCGCGCCGTTCAGGCTAAGGGTGAAGGTGTTCGGGCCGCTGGCGTGGACCGCGATGTTGGACTTTGCGGTGTTGTGCCGGACCGAGAGGTCGTGGACCAGGGCGTCCAGTTCGTGGTGCATCGTGGCGCGGTCCACGAGCTTGTGGGTGACAGTGTGGCTGGCAGTTTCAAACGTCATTGTTTAGTGCTTCCATTTCTGAATCCGGATGTCCGGCTGCCGCACCGATGCGGAGCCGCCGTGGCCAAACTAGGAACGCCTGCGGCCAAGGGTAGCTCTGCGAGCTCACCGGTTTGGCCTCATTGCGTCCACCAGGATGGTGCCCCGCCACGGAGTTCCGGCTGGATGCGCCGGCCTCTGCTTTAGGGCTTCGCGGGCCGGGAGGCTGTCCCGGACCTACCTTTCATGATGCACACCGGCCGCACGGCGCCTCAAGCCAGACGGCGAATATTGCAGGTGAGACTCATCACAGCGGGTGCCTCATGTCCCAGTGCACTGGAAGTGCATTATGATGCACTTATGGATGATAACGCAGCGATCCTGGCGGTGGCGATCGGCTTGAGGGTGAAGCAGGAGCGGTTGGCGCGGGGCTGGACCCTCGACCAGCTCGCCAGTGCTGCCGCCGTCAGCCGCCGGATGGTGGTCAACGTAGAGCAGGGCACCACCAATCCCAGTGTCGGGACCCTGCTCCGGATCAGCGATGCCCTGGGCGTAGGGCTGCCGGCCCTGGTCGAATCGCCCCAGCCCAGGCCGCTGAAGGTGACCCGGGCCAGCGAAGGGGCAGCCCTGTGGACCGGCGGGTCCGGTGGCCGCGGGCTGCTGGTGGCCGGCACCGAGCCGCCGGACGTGGTGGAGCTCTGGGACTGGACCCTGCAGCCGGGGGAGCAGCACAGCAGCGAGTCCCACGCGCCGGGTACCAAGGAACTCCTGCAGGTCCAGGCCGGCGAGGTCACGGTCGTGGCCGCGAACCAGACTGTGCTGCTGCGATCCGGCGACGCCGTCGCCTTCGCGGGCGATTCTGCCCACTCCTACGCCAACCGCGGCAGCGACCCGGCCAGGTTCTCCCTGGCGGTGTTCGAACCGGGCGTGGGCTCGGGCCCCCGGGCGGCGGAGGCGGCGGATGCGTAGTCCGGGCAAGGCGGCCGTCCCGGTCCCGCCCTGGGGGCTGGCTGTCGCGGCGATGCTCTCGGTCCAGCTGGGATCCGCCCTGTCGCTGGACCTGATAGCCGCCGTCGGGCCCGCCGGGACCGCATGGCTGCGGCTCAGCCTGGGCGCCCTGATCCTGCTGGCGATGGTCCGGCCGCCGCTGCGTTCGGTCCGCCGGCGGGACGTGCCGACGCTGCTGGCGCTCGGCGTCGCGACCGGGCTCATGTCGATCGCGTTCCTGGCCGCGATCGAACACATTCCGCTGGGGACCGCCGTCGCCATCGAGTTCCTGGGCCCCCTGACGGTCGCCGGCGTCCGCAGCCACAACCGGCGGGCGCTCATCTGGCCGGCCGTGGCCTTCGCCGGGGTCGTCCTGCTGACTCAGCCCTGGAGCAGCGGGTTCGACCCGGTCGGGACGGGCTTCGCCGTGCTCGCCGCCGTCGCCTGGGGAACCTATATTGTGCTCACCCAGCGGATCGGGGACCGTTTCACCGGCATCGGTACCCTCTCCCTCACCGTCCCGGTGGCGGCGGTGACGGCCGCGGTCGTCGGCGTACCCCAGGCTGCGGGGCATCTCTCGCCCGGAATCCTTGCGGCAGCGGCCGGCCTCGCGGTGCTGCTGCCCGTGCTGCCGTTTGCCCTGGAGATGCTGGCGCTGCGCCGGATGACGCCGACGGCGTTCGGCACCCTGATGGCCCTTGAACCCGGCTTCGGCGTCCTGCTTGGCCTGCTGGTACTCCGCCAGCAGCCCTCCGCGATCCAGGTTGCCGGCATCCTGATGGTTATCCTTGCCGGTGCAGCCGCCCAGCGTGGCGGCCGCCGCCCCCGACCCCATGAGGAGCTCGAACAATGTTCACCGGCCTGAGCGCATTCCCGCTCACCCCGCTCACCGACGATGCCCTGGACGAGGCCGCCTTCGCGGGCCTGATCCACCGGCTGGCCGCCGCCGGGGTGGATTCCATCACCGCGCTCGGATCCACCGGGTCCTACGCCTACCTCAGTACCGCGGAGCGCGGCCGCGTCGCCCGCCTCGCCGTCGAACACGCCGCCGGGACGCCGGTCTTCATCGGCATCGGGGCGCTGCGGACCTCCCACGTGCTGGCGAACGCCGAACAGGCGGAGGAGGCCGGCGCGTCCGGTCTCCTGCTGGCGCCCATGACGTACCAACCGCTCACCGACGACGACGTGTTCGAGCTGTTCCGCACCGTCGCAGCCTCCTCCTCGCTGCCGGTCATCGTCTACGACAACCCGGGCACGACGCGGTTCACGTTCACGCCGGAGCTGTACGGCCGCATCGCCGCCCTGCCCGGCGTCGCCTCCATCAAGATCCCGGGCGTCCCGGCCGACCCCGACCAGGCCCGGGCCCGCGTGAGCGCGATCCGGGCGTCCATTCCCGCGCACGTGACCATTGGCGTCTCCGGGGACGCCATGGCCGCCGCCGGGCTGGCCGCCGGCTGCGATGCCTGGTACTCGGTCATCGGCGGCACCCTGCCCGAGGCGGCGCTGCGGATCGTGGCGGCGGTCCGGGACGGCCGGACGGGCGATGCGCTGGCGGAGTCGGAGCAGCTGGCGCCGCTCTGGCGGCTGTTTACCGAGTTCGGCGGCAGCCTGCGGGTGGTCGCCGCCGTGGCCGAGCAGCTGGGGCTGGTTCGGCAGTCCAGCCTGCCGCTGCCGATCCGGGGTCTGGACGCGCAGCAGCGGGCGCGCGTGGCCGCCGTCGTGGAGGAACTGGGGCTGGACCGCTAGGCGCCGGCCAAGAGCGCAAAGTACCCGGGCACCCGTTGCGGGAGCCGGGCATCGTTCATCGGCACGACCTCGATGCCGACCGGGCCCTCGGCGATGAGCTGCCAGTCGGTGTCCGGGAAGACGCTGCGCCGCTCCGGGGTGCCGAAGCGCCCGGGGCGGGGCAGGTTCTCCAGGGCGCGCCGCAGTTGCGGCGGCACGTCGCGGCCCGTCGCGCCGAGCTCGGCCAGATAGTCGAGGCTGTTCCCCGGAAAGTTCGTTTCCGCGACAAAGACCCGTCCGCGGCTTTCCACCAGTGTTCGCAGGTTTCCTGCCAGGGCGGCCTGCTTGTCAGCCTTCAGGACATGGAACACGCCGCGGACGAAGACGTTGGCCGGTCCCAGCCGGCTTACCAGGAGCTCTCCGGCGCCGGGCGCGGTGACGTCCACGACGGCGAACTCGGCATTGGGGGTGTCCGCGGTCTCGCTTCGGGCCCGGTCGATCGCGCCGGCGGAGACGTCGACGCCGAGGACCCGGGGGAAGTCCGTGGCCAGCCATCGGGTGTAGGTCCCATTGCCGCACCCGACGTCAACCACCGGAAGCGCCGGGTCGAAGTGTCCGAGGAGTAGGTCCGCATACTGCCGGCGCTCGGCCGGGGAATCGGCATCCCAGAGCACATCGCCCGTAGTGCCCGTGGTCCGGATGCCCCGCCAGTAGCGTTCCCAGGCCTGGTGGGGATCACGCGGTGCCCGGGAGGCCAGACGTGCGACCGTCGGAAGAAGCTGCATCCGGTCCCAAAGCTTCGCCATAGCCACACTCTACCTAGGCTGATCCTGGCGGCGGACGAGGTCGAGAATTTCTTCGGCCGGGACGGGACGGCCGAAGAAATAGCCCTGGCCGTAGAGGCATCCCATCTCCAGCAGTTGCGCGGCCTGCCCGGCCGTTTCGATACCCTCCACGATCGCCTCAAGCTCCGCTGCAGAGATCAGTTGCAGGATGGCAGAGACGAATTTCCGCTGCTGGGGGTCGGTCTCGAGGTTGTCGATCAGGGTGTGGTCGACCTTGACGGTGTCGGCTGGAAGGGAGCGGAGATAGCTGATGGACGAGTATCCAGTACCGAAGTCGTCGATTTGGAGCCCGATTCCCATTGCCCGGAGCTTTTCGAGTACCTGCTCCTCGCCCGTTTCGCGGGACATGAGGACGCTCTCGGTGATCTCGAGGACCAGCCGGCCCGCTTCCGCGCCATTCTCGGCCAGTGTCTCCCTGACGTCGTCGACCAGATCGCTGCGCAGGAGCTCCGCGGCCGAAAGGTTCAGGTGCAGGCGGAAGTCCGTGAGATCCGGCGCGGTTTCCTTCCAGCGCTGAAGCTGGGCGACGCCCTCGTGCAGGACCCAGCGGCCAAGCTCAAGGATGAGGCCGGTTTCTTCCGCAATGCCGATGAAGTTGTCCGGCATGATCGTGCCATGCACGGGGTGGTGCCAGCGGACCAGAGCCTCGACGCCGGTCACCCTCCCCGACGCCAGGGCGACCACCGGCTGGTAGAGCAGGGTGAGCTGCCCGTCGGCCGCTGCCGAACGCAGCTCGGCGGTGACGCGCGAGCGTTCCTGGACGGCGTCGAGCATGTCCGGATGGAACAGCTGCACCTTGTTTCGGCCCTGGGCCTTTGCCTGGTACATCGCAATGTCCGCGTCGCGCACCAGTTCTTCTGCGGTGCTGCTGCCGTTCCGCAGGCAAATTCCGATGCTGGCGGTCGTCCAGACCGTCTCCGTGCCGATATCCATACTCTCCTGCAGGCACTCCCAGGCGCGGTGGGCAATGAGCAGCACTTCCTCCACGCTGGCGCCGGTCACAAGCACCGCGAATTCGTCCCCGCCGAGGCGGGCCACGGTGTCCGTTGCCCGTACAATCGTGCAGAGTCGGCGGGCGACCTCGACCAGCACCGCGTCGCCGGCGCTGTGGCCGAGGGTGTCATTAATGGCTTTGAATGAATCCAGGTCAAGAATCAGCACTGCCGGAACATGTCCGCCGGGAGCACCGGCGTCGGTGGCCTCGTGGATCCGCTCGCTCAGCAGGGTCCTGTTCGCCAGCCCGGTCAACGCATCAGTTTTGACCAATTTCTCAAGCTCGACCTGCGTCCGCTTCAGCATGGCCGTCCGGGCGGCGACGCGTTCCTCCAGATCCGCATAGATATGCCCGAGCTCCTCGGCGAGGAGATTGACGCCGGTGATGACGGCATCGATCGCGTCTCTCTGCGCCGAGGGTTCAATCCGCGCGCTCAGCTCTCCGGCGGCCAGCCGGACAATGCCGTCGACGAGTTGCTGCAGACGGGCGTCGTCGGTCCCGTGGTCCGAGGTCATGGAACCGGGAGTGCCGGAGGCGCGGCGAAGGAGGGGGCCGGGGCGGGACGGGTGCCGGAAGACCGGCGCCTACCTCTACTGGCCGGCATTGAGCCAGTCCATTGCCTCGCTGCGGGACGTGAAGAACCGGGTCGGGCACGGGGGAATGTGCACGCCCAGGAAAAAGTTTGCCAGGACCCGGTCCACCGGAGAGCGCCCGAGGAGGGCGATACGGGAGGCGCTGCACGGAATCGACCAGATGCTCCTGGCTTCCCGGCTGACGGAGGCGACCGCCGCCATATCCACCAGCATCGGACGCTGGGAGCCCTGGCACACGTCGTTGACGGTGGCCATCGCGGCGCGGGCGTCCTGGACCTCAATGCTGCTGCCGGGCAGCCACTGCAAATGCAGCAGGCCGTCTTCACGCAAGTGGACGGTTGCTTTTCCGCCGTCGACAGTCTGCGGTGGAACGACCACGTTTTCCTCCTGAGGGCCGCCGAACCTTTCAGCACCGTCTCAAAGGTACCCCCGCCGGGGTCGCGGACCGGCAGAACCCGCCGGTCTGCTTGGATCTGACACCTGAAGGCGCGGCAGCCGGCGCCGGCCCCGGTCCGCCGCAGGACTCACCGACGCGCCCCGAGGACTTTGCCCGGATCAAGGGCATCAATTGCGAGCTCTTCGTCCGCGGCGGCCACTTCGCCACGTACCACCGGATCATCGATGCCCAGTTGCGCGAAGAGGGTTTTGGACGCTGAAGCGCCCCGAGGCCATTGGGGGTTGGCCTCGGGGCGTGCACTTAGCATATTCTTGGCCTTTTTGCGAGTCAAATCCGGCGAATGACCCTGTCGCGACGGTCCCTGGTAGCCGTGGATGTGGCCCACCCCCAATGTCCTGATGGGCCACATCCCGGCTGGGAAACACGGAATCGTCGGGCGTGGTGGCGGGGATTCGGTCGGCCGTCGTGGGGGCGCGCCTACCCCGGCGTGTTGACGCTTAGGGGACTGGCAGGCGACGGCGCCGGCGTCGATAGTCCGGGGACGAAGGGTGTCCCGGCGCGCACGTGATTCCTCAGTGGAGAGAGCCGGCTGCCTGACTCTCTTTCAGGGTACGCCCCGGTCCCGGGCCACGAAAGAGACAGGGAGGAGGGCGGAGTCAAGCGGGTGCTGAAGTTTCCGGGCCCGGCCGTGTTGTCCCCGCTCCAGGGCATGCAATGCCTAGAATTGGCCAGATGATGCCAGAAACCATTTACGCGGCCGGCGGGAAAAACATCCTGCGAGTCAGCGGCGGCATCATTGAATCGGTGTGGACGCCCGGATCCTTCGTCGACGTCGACGACGCCCGCGACGCCATGAAAGCGACAGAACGGATCTGCCAGGGCCAGCGGATGCCGATGCTCTCGGTAATGGCCGACGTCGAGATCAGCGCAGCGGCCCGCTACGAATTCGCCAAGTCCTCCGACGTCAGCGCCATTGCCGTGCTCGGATCCAGCGCGGTGGACCGCGTGGTGGCCGCTGCCACCAGCCGGGACACCCAGTACCCGCACGAATTCTTCACCTCCCGGACGGATGCCGTCGAATGGCTCAAGGGCCTCATTGACGCCCCCGAAATCCCGGGGATGGCTGACCAGGAGCCGGCGGCCCGCACTCCCTAGGCGGCCGCCCTCCGGACTGCTACTGTCCCGGTAGACGGGGCGCGCGCCGCGGGTGCGTGCCAGGAGCAGCGGGGGAAGCAGCATGACAGTTGCTGAAATCCGGGTGGACCAGCGCGTGATCGGGATCGACTCGCGGCGCTTCGCTTCGGTGGAAAAGGCCCTGGTGGAACTGATCACCAACAGCGACGACAGCTACGCCCGGCTGGAAGCCGCCGGCGTCCCCGTCTCCGGGCGGATCCGGGTCCGCTACGAGCGCCACCATGCCGGAGCAGTGCTGAGCGTCAGCGACCAGGCCGAGGGCATGTCCTTCGAACAAGCCGGCCGGATCCTCAGCTACGGCGGGGCCCACAGCCCGCTGGCGCGCGGCGTGGGGGACGGCCGCGGCTACTTCGGCCGCGGGCTCAAGCAGGCCATCTTCGGGCTGGGCCATGGCTGGATCGAAACCATCCAGGACGGCCGCTTCACCCGGATCGACGTCTTCCGCAGCGCCAACGGCGGCTATCTCTACGACGACGGCGGGGAGGACCGCCGCGCTTTCCCCGCCGACTACGCCCGGCTCGGGATCGAGGAGGCGCCCGGGGCCGCCGGCACTTCGGTGACCGTCGTCGTCGACAACCCCCGCGTCCGGATCACCCAGTACGGCACCTTGCTGCAGTCGCTGTCGGACAATTTCTACCTGCGCGCCGTGCTGGGGCGGCGGCGGGTGGAACTGGAGCACGGGCAGCAGGGAACCGGCGGTGGCCCGGTCCGGTTCCGCGAGCCCGCGGCGGACGTGCTGCTCGGCCCGGACCAGCCCGGCAGCGTCAGCTTCGAGGGCGGGACGTATCCATTCACCCTCACGCTGAAGCGGGCCACGGCCGCAGAGCTGACGCTCCGCGGCGACGAACGCACCAACGGCCTGGTGGTCCTCTCCGGGAAGGCCGCCCTGGACTGCCAGCTGTTCGAATTCGAGAACCAGGTCGGCACCGAATACCTCTTCGGCACCGTGACGTGCGATGCGCTGACCGAAATGCTGGGCAGCGGCCGCGCGGTCATCAGCGATGAACGCGAGGGGCTGAATCCGCGCGACCCCTTCGTGGCCGCGTTCTCCAGGGCCGTCAGCGGGACGATCGCCGCGGCCGTGCAGGCTGAGAAGGAAAAGCTCACGCACCTGGAGCGGGCCACCACTTCCGGGCGCACGGCGGAGATGATCGAGCGGCTGCTGCAGCGCATGAACGAGGCGGCCGTCGTCGACCTGGGGCTTGAGACCGCGCCGGACCCCGGCGCCCCGGGCGGGGAACCGGCGGCGCTGCGCTTCACCACCCCGTTCTACTACCGTCCCCCGGGCCGCCCGTTCCAGGTGTCGCTGCTGCTGGACCCTGCCCGGCTGCCCGACGGCGGAACGCTTACCTTTGAGGCGGACCTGCCCGGTTCGCTGGCGATCAACCCGGCGCCTGCTCCGGTTCCCGTCGCCGCGCTCGCCGGGACACGGCGGCTGGAATGGACCGCGACGGGGGAGCGGGCCGGTGACCGCGGCGAGCTCACCGTCCGCGTCGGCGACTACTGGGCGCTCTGCGAGCTCGTCATCGCCGAGCACGCCTCGCAGCACGCCGCGGACCAGCCGCCCCACCCCGCGGCCGACGGCGGGGTCGGCCCGGAAGTGCGCCCGGCAGAGCCGACGGGCCCGGCTGCGGTCGCGACGGGACCGACGGGCCCGGCTGCGGTCGCGACGGGACCGACGGGCTCGGCTGCGGGCTCCGCGCCTGGCTCCGGCGGGCGGAACAGGCCCAAGGGGGCGCCCCGGCCCAGCCGGGACCACGGCGTCGACCTCTTCACCGGCTACGACTTCCGCAGCCTGCACGAGAGCGCCGACCGCGCCGTCTACGACCCCGCGGAGCGGAAGGTCATCATCAACACGGCCGCCCCCACGGTCCAGCTGTACGTTGACGGGCGGGGGCGGTTCCGGGATTCCGCCCGGCTGCTGCTCGCGGAACTCTTCCTGGACGTGATCGCGGACGAGCTCGCCCGCCGCCGTACCGCCCAGCGCGGCCGCTCCGGTGACCTCGAGGCCTTCCGGAACGCCAAACGGGACATCATCCGCCGCTACGGCAGCGACATCCACCGGACCTTTTTGGGATGACCCGCCAACCATTGACAGCCAAGTGTCGGCGGCATAATATACAACCAAATGGTTGTATATCAGTTGAGTGAGGAAGCGACTGACCGCCTGTTCCAGGCGCTCGCCGACAGCACCCGCCGGGACATCATGCGGCGGGTGACCGCAGGGGAGTCCTCCGTGTCCGGCCTTGCCGCCCTCTACGCCATGAGTTTCGCGGCCGTCCAGAAGCATGTGGCGGTCCTGGAACGCGCCTCCCTGGTGACCAAGGACAAGCGCGGAAGGGAGCAGATCGTGCGGGCCAACCACGACGGATTGCGCCGGGCCCGCAGGCTGCTCGACGAGTACGAGGCCATCTGGCGGGAGCGGGCCGGGCGGATCGCGGACCTACTGGCCGAACCGGACTCGGGCAAAACAGAAACCAGCAAGGCAGAAGATGGAAAGGGTTCGTCATGACAGTCATCAGTTCGGTCAAGAATCTCGAGGCACTCAGCCTCAGCATCGTCACCGAGTTCGACGCCGGCGTCGAGCGCGTCTGGCAGATCTGGGAGGACCCGCGCCAGCTCGAGCGCTGGTGGGGCCCGCCCACCTGGCCGGCCACCTTCGAAAAGCACGACTTCGTCCCGGGCGGTGCAGCCAGCTACTTCATGACCGGCCCGGACGGGGAGAAGGCCCGCGGCTGGTGGCGGTTCGTCGCCATCGATTCCCCGCGCCGCCTGGAGTTTGACGACGGGTTCGCGGATGAGAACGGAGAGCCGGTGGCAGACATGGGCACCATCCACGGCGTTGTGACACTGGAACCGGCCGACGGCGGGACCCGGATGACGGTGCTCTCCACCTTCGAATCCGAGGAGCAGATGGAGAAGGTCGTGGCCATGGGCATGGAGGAAGGCATGAAGGGGGCGCTGGGTCAGGTCGACGCGATCCTCGCCGAGCACGCCACAGCCTGAACGTTTGCGGCGGACGGCAAGCAGCGGTCCAAGGGATGACGACGGCGGGGACCCCGCCGTCGTCATCCCCGTTAGCCGGCCATTAGGACCTAGTTGTTCAGCGCCGCATACAGGTTCAGGCTGGCCGAAAACAGCAGCCATGACACATAGGGAAGCATCAGGACGCCGGCGGCGGTGCTGATCGGCCCAAAGTTCAGCACGGCAAAGACGGCGAGGACCGCGTGCGCCGCGATCACTGCGAGCGCGAGCCAGAGGGCGGCCGACCCCATCACCGGATACAGGCCAAAGAACATAATCGGCCACGCCAGATTGAGCACCAGCAGGCTGGCGTAAACCTTCAGCGCATCGCGCCGCGGGAAGAGTTGCTGGCGCCACACCAGCCAGGCCGCCACCGCCATGGAGGCGTACAGCACCATCCACGCCGCGCTGAACATCCACCCCGGGGGAGTCCATGGTGCCGTGACCGCGGCCGCGTACCAGGCGCTGTTCATCCTGATGGGCAGCGAGCCGAGCAGGGAGACCAACCAGGACGCGGCCAGAAAGCCGAAAAGGGCCCCGATCTGCCTCCGTCGCGGTCGGATGCCGGGAGTCAGGGGGCCCGGGGCGGCGGGGTCGATGTTCAGGAGCACTGAACCACTGTGAACAGCCCGCGGGCATCCCGTCAAACCGCGACGCCGGATGCGGGTGCCGCTGGCCTATCCGGGCGGTCCTGCCCCGGTTAGGCTGGCGCTGTCAGGACCAACCAGCACTGGAAGGACAACATGGGCAACGAAGCTTCATGGCAGGAAACCATCACCCCGGGGCGTTTCGCCGGCCGGACCGTCATCGTCACCGGCGCCGGCTCCGGCATCGGCCTGGCCACCGCGCTGCGCGTGGCGAAGGAAGGCGGCAGGGTGGTCGCGGCGGACATCAGCAAGGAGCGGCTGGATGACCTGGTGGCCGCGCACCCGGACCTGGACTTGGTGCCGGTGGCCGGGGACATCTCCACCGAGGAAACCGTCGCCGCCGTCGTTACCGCCGCCGACGGCCGGGTGGACGCGCTCGCGAACGTGGCCGGCATCATGGACAACTTCGCGCCGGTCCACGAGGTCGATGATGCGATCTGGGAACGGGTGTTCCGGATCAACGTCACCGCGCTGATGCGGCTGACCCGGGCCGTAGTCCCGCTGATGCTGGAGGCGGGCGCCGGGTCGGTGGTCAACGTGACGTCCGAGGCCGGCATCCGAGGGTCCGCCGCCGGCGCCGCGTACACGGCGTCCAAGCACGCCGTCGTCGGCCTGACCAAGAACTCCACGGTGATGTACGGCCCGAAGGGGCTGCGCTTCAACGCCGTGGCGCCGGGAGCAACGATCACCAACATCGTGGCCGACTGGGGTTCGCAGCTGGCGGCCGAACGCCTCGGCCCGCTGATGGGGGCCAACATCCCGGCCCCTGCCAGCGCGGCGCAACTGGCCGCCTCGATCACGTTCCTGCTCAGCGACGACGGCACCAACGTCAACGGCGCCATCCTCGCCTCCGACGGCGGCTGGTCCGCCCTCTAGCCCACCCACCCGGACGCTCCCTCAGGTTTGGGGATTTCTGGCGCGACGCTCCCGCAGGTCAGCTGAGGGAGCGTTGCCGGGATTCCTGCCAGAGGTGAGGGAGCGTCGGGGGAATCGCCGCCAAAGGTGAGGGAGCGTCCGGATTCGCCGCCGCACCGGAGTTCGCGAAATGATGTGGGCATGGAGCACACAGACCAGCAGCCTTGGGTAAAGAACTACCAGCCGGGGGTCCCGGCCGAGATCGAGCTGCCTACGGAGTCGCTGGTCGCCATGCTGGAGCGGTCCGTCGCCGAGGCCGGCAGCGCCCCGGCGCTGGAATTCTTCGGCCGGCGGACCAGCTACGCCGAACTCGGCGAGCAGGTGGACCGGGCGGCCGAGGGCCTGCGACGGCTCGGCGTCCGGGCCGGCGACCGGGTGGCCCTGATCCTGCCGAACTGCCCGCAGCACGTCGTCGCGTTCTACGCCGTGCTGCGCCTGGGCGCCGTCGTCGTCGAACACAACCCGCTGTACACCTCCCGCGAACTGCGCCACCAGTTCGAGGACCACCAGGCCAGGATCGTGATCGCCTGGGACAAGGCCGCCGCGGCCGTGCGGGAGTTCCCGGCCGACGTCGAAATCGACCACGTGGTCTCCGTCAACCTGCTCGAGGCCTTCCCGGCCGCCAAGCGGCTGGCCCTGAAGCTGCCGGTCAAAAAACTTCGTGACACCCGGGCCTCCCTCAGTGCGCCCGCCCCCGGAACCATGCCCTGGAAGGAGCTGCTGGGCCACGGCCGGATCGACCCAGCCCACCCCCGCCCCTCGGTGGAGGACCTGGCCGCGATCCAGTACACCTCGGGCACCACCGGCCGTCCCAAGGGCGCCATGCTCACGCACTTCAACCTCTACGCCAACGCCCTCCAGGGCGAGGCCTGGATGGCCGGCGCGGAGTACCGCAAGGAGGTCTTCTACGCGATCCTGCCGATGTTCCACGCCTTCGGCATGACGCTCTACCTGACCTACGGCATCCGGAAGCAGGGCCTGCTGGTCCTCTTCCCCAAGTTCGACCCGGACCTGGTGCTCGCCGCCATGAAGAAGTCGCCCGCCACCGTCTACTGCGCCGTCCCGCCGATCTACGAGCGCACGGCCATGGCCGCGAAGGAGAAGGGCGTCTCGCTGCGGTCCTGCAAGTACTGCATCTCTGGCGCCATGAACCTGCCCGGCCACGTGGTGGAACTCTGGGAATCGGTCTCCGGCGGCCTGCTCGTGGAGGGCTACGGGATGACTGAATCCTCCCCGGTGGCGCTCGGCAACCCGTTCCACCCCACCCGCCGCACCGGCACCATCGGCGTGCCGTTCCCCTCCACGCTGATGAAGGTCGTCGACGTCGACGATCCCTCCGTGGAGGTCCCGCAGGGCCAGCCCGGGGAGCTCCTGATCAAGGGCCCGCAGGTCTTCCAGGGCTACTGGAACAACCCCGAGGAAACCGCGAAGACCCTCACCCCGGACGGCTGGCTGCACACCGGCGACGTCGTGACCGTGGACGAGGACGGCTTCACCACCGTGGTGGACCGGGCCAAGGAACTGATCATCACCGGCGGCTTCAACGTCTCGCCCACCGAGGTCGAGGCCGTGCTGCGCCTGCACCCGGACGTCCGCGACGCCGCCGTCGTCGGCAAACCGCTGGAACGCGGCGGCGAAATGGTGGTGGCCGCCGTCGAACTGGAACCCGGCACGGTCCTCGATGAAGAGGCCCTGCGCGCGCACTGCCGGGAGCATCTGGCCGGCTACAAGGTACCCAAACGGATCGTCGAAACCGGCGACCTTCCCCGCTCCATGCTCGGCAAGATCCTCCGCAAGCAGGTCCGCGACCAGGTCCTCCCGGGGCTCTAGGGATGGACGGCGCCGCGCTCGACTTCACCACCGGCGTTCCTCGCGCCGGGAACCTTGACGTGGCCTGGATCCACGGCTCGGAGTCCGCCAAACACAACACGGACCCGGACATCCAGGTCCACGCCTACGACGAGCACACCGTCATCCTGCGGCAGAACATGGCGGTCAACTACGAGGCGCCGTTCATGTTCCTGCTGTTCGGCAACAGCCGGGCCGTGCTGATCGACACCGGCGCCACCTTCTCGGCGTCGTTCTTCCCGCTGCGCAGCGTTGTCGACGGGCTGGTCGAGGCCTGGCTGGCCGCCCATCCGCGGAAGGACTACGGGCTGATGGTGTTGCACACGCACCCGCATGGGGACCATGTCGCCGGCGATGCCCAGTTCGCGGACCGGCCGGACACCGTGGTGGTGGACGCCGGGCGCGGCAGCGCGTGGGAGTTCTTCGGATTTGCCGACGACGGTGACGACTCGTTCGGGGACGACGACGGCGACGCCCGCCAGGCGCGCGTGGACCTGGGCGGCAGGGTGCTGCAGTGCTGGCCCAGCCCGGGCCACCACGATGAAGCGGTCACGTTCTACGACCCTTACACCGGCCTGCTGTTCACCGGCGACACGGTCTATCCAGGCCGCCTCTACATCAACGACTGGCCTGCGTTTGTCCGGACCATCGACCGGCTGATCGGGTTCTGCGCGCGGCATCCGGTGCGGCACATCCTCGGCTGCCACATCGAGATGACGCGGGCGCCCGGCGTCGACTATCCGATCTACACCACGTACCAGCCGGACGAGCCGCCCTTGCAGCTCGCGCCGGAGCACCTCGCGGAGCTCCGCCGGGCCATCGACGTCGTGGACGGACGCCCGGGCCGGCACGCGTTCGACCGCTTTGTGCTTAGCCTCGA
Source organism: Arthrobacter sp. Soil763 (assembly GCF_001428365.1). GTDB lineage: Bacteria > Actinomycetota > Actinomycetes > Actinomycetales > Micrococcaceae > Arthrobacter. The sequence goes on from NZ_LMSH01000002.1 coordinate 202,026, forward strand.
CGCCGGCTGAGCCGGGCCGGCTCAGCGTCCCCGCAGGGAGGCGGCCGCCGGGACGCCGGGCGGGAATTCGGGCAACGCACCCGACGGGGTATGGAAGATCCAGAGCGACAGCGTCCGGTAGGCGGCCCAATCGCCGTCGGCCGCCCGCAGTGACGCGATCTGCGATCCGTCCGGCTGTTCCGTGCTGCGGACCACCCGGAGGGGGACCGGGTCCGACTCCGGCAGCCGCAGCAGGATCGTCCCGGACCCCGGCAGGGTTGCCTGCGGGAACCTGACCGCCGCGCCGCCGACCGAGATGTCCAGCAGCTCACCGCGGACACCATCGGTCTCCACCGGCGCCGTCACCTCCACCCGGTAGGCGTTGCGGCGGGAGGTGGCGAACTCGACGGCGCGGATCCGGCGCGTCCCCAGCACGAGCACGGCACCGGCGAGCACCAGCCAGGCGCCGGAAGCCACCGTGGAGCCCGCCGACGTGCGCCACGGAACCAGCCCGGCCAGCCCGGCCGCCGCATAAAGCAGCACCCCGCAGATCAGCACCACCATCACGATCAGGATGCGCGGCGTGCGGCCGCGGAGACGGGCGTCGGCAGCCCCCTTGGGCGTGACCTGGAACTCCAGCACGTTGCGGGACAGCAGCCACCAGAGGCACGCCAGGCCCACGGGTACGCGGAAGATCCGCAGGGCAAAGGCGGTGGGCCAGTGGATTTCGTTGCGCATCAGCTGCTTGGAGCCCCACAGCCGCACCGTGAACATGGCCACGAACACGCCGAGGAAGACCAGCGGGCCGGCCGTGGAGGTCTGGGCCCCCGACAGCATGATCAGCACAGGGATCAGGAAAGCCACCAGGGTCGCGATCCCTTCCAGCCACCAGAGCGTGCCGTTGAGGTACTCGTGGTAATTCCGCCACGACATCCAGCCCTTCGCCGCCCACAGCTTCTCGTGCACCAGGATCTGCATCGCCCCCATGCCCCAGCGCCGCCGCTGCAGCAGGTACTGGTCCGGGGTCGCCGGAGCGAGCCCCACCGCGAGGGTCTGGTGGTGGTACACGGTCTGCCAGCCGCGCCGGATGAGCTTGAGCGTGGTGTGCATGTCCTCGGTGATGGTCTCGGTGGCGACCCCGCCCACCTCTTCCAGGGCGCTCAGCCGCAGCAACGACGTCGACCCGCACCAGAACGGCCCGGCGCCGGGTACGTTGCGCGACGGCATCAGGACGTTGAAGAAGGTCCCCTGCTCGCCGGTGATGCCGTCGTCGTCGAACGCGCCGCCATTGTAGAAGGACTGCGGTCCCTGGATCAGGGCGACCTTGGGGTCAGCGAACCAGCCCAGCGTCGCGGTCAGGAACCCGGGAAGGGGGACATGGTCGCAGTCCAGCACGGCGATGATGTCGATGCCCGGGGCGCCGGCGGTCTTCTCCGCCGCCATCAGGCCGAGGGCGTGGTTCATGTTCCCTGCCTTGGCGTGGTCGTGCACCTCACGGCGGACGTACCGGGCGCCGTAGGCGGCGCACATTTCCTCGACCCAGGGACGGTCGCCGTCGTCGAGGACCCACGTCTCATGCGCCGGTTCCAGCTGGCAGGCCGCCGCCACGGTGGGCGTCAGCACTTCGAGGGGCTCGTTGTAGGTCGGTATCAGCACCGCCACCCGCATCCCGTTCGGCGCCTCGGTGACCGGCGCCGGCGGATGGCTGTCGATGTTCCACACCGACCACGCCTTCAGGACCAGGCCGGCCAGCGGCAGCGCCTCGAACGTCAGCAGGATCCAGGCGACCGTCAGGTTCCACTGGCCCGACGGCAGCGTGAACAGGACACGCCATGTCAGGTACAGGACCAGGGCGGCGATGGCAGCGACGCCGCCCACGTGGGCCAGCCGCCGCGACCGGGGAGCCTCCGGCCCGGGAGGCCCCAGCCGGGCGGCCCAGCCGGCGATGCCGGCCCGGGTCAGCGCCGCCGCGTCGAGCGCGGCAGGTCCCGGCGGCCGGGATGGGATGGGGTGTGTCGCAGTTGGCGGCGCGACGTCGTCGCGCGCCCGCAGGGCCTCACGGGGCACCTGGTCTCCTCAGCTAGATCGGTTTGCTTGGACCGACTTTAGCCGCGGCGGGGCGCCCGCCCGCGCGCCCTGACCGAATCCTTGCGCAATACTTCGGCGGGGATGCTCTGCCGTACGCCAAGAGCGCGTCCCAAGTGCCCGGGGCGTCTTTTGCGAGGGCAGGGTTCCTGCACATACTGGAAGTCAGATCTCGGCGGCCGGGAAGGAGAGTGGCCCATGAGCGACGCGGGACGGTCGGCGTACCGGCGCCGGGTGGAACGTGCGGCCGAGCTGCGCTCCATCCGGGCCAGCGGCAGCAGCGTCCGGGAAAACGACGAGCTCAGCGCCGCGGAAGAGGAGCTCCGGCAAAAACGCGCACGGGTGGACGACGCGGCGAAGGCCGAGTACCTGGTCCGTGATGCCATGGCGCAGGGGAAGTTCGACAACCTCAAGTACGCGGGCAAACCGATTCCGGGCCTCGGCGAGGTGTACGACCCGGACTGGTGGGTGAAGGGCCTGCTCCAGCGCGAAAACGTCACCGGGCTGGGGCCGGCCGCGATCCTGCTGCGCACCGAGGACGCCGGACTCGACGAACGGCTGGATGCCCAGCCGACGGAGCACCAGGTCCGGGACATCGTGGCGGACTTCAACGCCCGGGTCATCGACGCCCGGAGGCAGCTCCAGGGCGGCCCGCCGGTGATCACCAAAACCCGCGACGTCGACGCCGAGGTCGTGCGGTGGCGCGAGCGCCGGTCAGCCGCCGCCGTCGTCCTGCCCGCGCCGGAACCTGAACGGCGCTGGTGGCGCCGGCTGCGGCGGCGCACCTAGGAATCCCGGCCCGGGTCCGCGAGATGGCAGGTCACGGCAGTGTCCGGCGTGAACACTGCCGTGATCTGACATTTCGGCGCGCGTATGACCTCGGCGCTGACCGGCTGGGCTCAGATGGTGCGCGGCGCCTTGGCCAGGTTCTCCCGCAGTTCGGCCGCGTTCTGCCGGGCGACGTAGGCCGGGCGGTCCCGCTCCACCCGCCAGCTCTCCGAGAGCGGGCCGATGTTGACGGTGTCGAAGCCGAACTCGTCGTAGAGCCGGGTCACCAGCTCGGCCGCCTCCGGGTAGTCGCTGGCGGTGGCCAGGGCCCGGCGGTTTTCGGTGCCGGCCGGCATTCCGTCGGTGGTGATGTCGGTGTACATGATGTGGTTGAAGCCCTTGGCGACCTTGGAGCCGGGCAGGTGTTCCTGCAGCAGCCCCGAGGTTGTGGCCTCACCGCTGTCCAGCGCCGGGATGCGCCCGTCGCGCTCCCAGTAGTAGTTGTTGGTGTCGATGACGATCTTGCCCGCCAGCGGCTCGGCCGGGATGTCCTTGATGCTCTTGAGCGGGACGGTGACGACGGCGAAGTCGCCCGCCGCTGCGGCCTCGGCGGCCGTGGCCGCGCGGGCGCGGGGACCCAGTTCCGACACCAGGCCGGCCAGGGTTGCCGGGCCGCGGGAGTTGCTGATGACGACGTCGTAGCCCAGCTCCACTGCCTTGCGGGCGAGCTGGCCGCCGATGTGTCCTGCACCGATGATTCCGATAGTAGTCATACCCGGGCTAACCACGCCGCGGCCGCGGATATTTCAGGGGTGCAGCCAGTCCTGGCGGAAGTCCGGGTGGTCGAAGTAGGGCAGCGCCAGGGCCTGCAGCGACCGCTCCATCCAGTCCAGGGACCGGGGTGCCCAGTGGGTTTCCTGGAGAGCGTCGCTGACCATCGCGGCCAGCGCGGCCTGCCGGGCCGCCTCGACGACGCCGATCAGCCTGCGCTTGGCCTCGCACTCGAGCAGCAGTCGCTGTTCGTACCATTCCCCGGACTTGGAGACGGTCCGGTCGCTGAGCAGGGTCCGGGCCGCCGCTTCATCCTCGGAAATCCGCTCGGACAAAAACTCGACGATGTCCACATCCCGAGGGTACGCGCGCCCGGCCCGGGGGTCACCCCAGCAGTTCGTCCTCGTAGCACCAGCGCCAGTCCTCGCCCGGTTCGACGCTGCGCATGACCGGGTGGCCGGTCGCCTGGAAGTGCCTGGCCGCGTGCGTTCCGGGGGAGGAGTCGCAGCAGCCCACCTGTCCGCACGCCAGGCACATCCGCAGGTGGACCGGCGTCGTGCCGTCCCTTCGGCAGTCCGCGCAGAACGGGTCGGCCGGAACCTCCGGGTCCGGCGCGGATTCCAAATGCCCGCAGATCCCGCCGGGACGGGCGATACCCTCGCCGCCGCCCCCGCCGTCGGTGTCCAGCTCATCCAGCGAGGCGTCCAGCATCGATTCCTCGACGTCCAGCCGTTCCAGCACCCCGCTGAGGACCTCATGCGCGTATTCGCCGCCGCGGCGCAGTTCCAGCACCTTGGCGCGTTCGGCGTCGAGCATGGCCAGCCGCAGCTGCGCGTAGCGCTGGCTGGGGGTCGCTGCTTCCGACGTCGGCCGGCCCAGGCGCTCCCAGGCCGCCAGGCCGCGTTCCTGGGTGCGCCGCTTCAGCATCGCGACGACCTCGGGCGGGTCCTCGTCAGTGCGCAGTTCCTGCAGTTTGGCCACGCCGGCCGCGGTGGCCAGCTGCATCAGGGACGCCTGGTTCAGGGCGTCCTCGCGCTGGTCCGGGCCCTGGACCCGGAGCAACCGGACCAGCCCCGGCAGCGTCAGGCCCTGCAGCGCCAGCGTCCCGCCGACCACCACCAGCGCGGCCAGGACCAGCACTTGGCGGTGCTCCAGGTCCGCGGGCAGCACCAGGACGGCCGCCAGGGTCACCACCCCGCGCATGCCGGCCCACGACACGATCGCGGCGAACTGCCACGGCGGGGCCGGATCGGCGCGCCGGACCGCCGGGATCAGCCGCGGCAGGTACGTCGCCGGGAACACCCAGACCGGCCTCAGCAGCAGCACCGCCAGCAGGATCACCCCGCAGCCGGCCCAGATCCGGCCAGCCCCCAGCGAGTCGTCCTGGACGCCCGCGATGATGGTGCTGACCTGCAGCCCGATCAGCAGGAAGACCGAATTTTCGAGCAGGAACTGCACCGTGTCCCAGTTGCTGCGCTGGCTCAGCCGGGCCGCGCCGTTCGGCATGGACGGCGCCTTCATGCCCATCACCAGCCCGGTGACGACGACGGCGAGGACACCGGAGGCGTGGATGGCCTCCGCCGGGAGGTACGCGACGAACGGCGCCATCAACGACGTCGAGGTGTTGATTGCCACGTTCCGGATCCGCTTCCGGAGTTCGGTCAGCACGTAGGCCGCGGCCAGCCCGACAACCAGGCCGCCGCCCGCGGCGAGCACGAACCCGCCGGCGATGTCCAGCGCGGACACGGAGCCGGCGATCGCGGCGATGGAGGCGCGCAGGCAGACCAGGGCGGTGGCGTCGTTGACCAGCGACTCGCCCTCCAAGATGGTGACGATCCGGCGCGGCATGCCCACCTTGCGGGCGATCGCTGTCGCGGCGACGGCATCGGGCGGGGCGACGACGGCACCCAGTGCGATCGCCGCGGCCAGCGGGATCTCCGGGAACAGCCACCACACGACGGCGCCGACCGCGAGCGTGCCGAAGATGACGTAGCCCACCGAGAGCAGCCCGATGGCGCGGCGGTTGGAACCGAAGTCGAACAGCGAGGTCCGCAGCGCCGCGGCGTAGAGCAGCGGCGGCAGCAAGCCGACGAGAACGAGTTCCGGGTTCAGGTCAATGGTCGGGACGAAGGGCAGGAAGGACCCCGCGACGCCGGCGAGCACCAGCAGCAGCGGAACGGACACGTTGAGCTTTCGGCCCAGTGCGCTGCCGGCACAGACGACGGCGACGAGCACGAGCAGTCCGAGGGCGACTTCCATGGGGCCATTCTCTCAGCCCGGCGGGCGGGCATTGCCGGACCGCAGGAAGCCATGTTTCACTTAAACCCGTGGAGGGGAGTATCCCCCGAATGTCCCGTCGTCAGTACGGCCGCCCCTGAGCGGCCCGGCGGTGCAGGCCCGCAGCGGCCGGGAAAGACCTCCAGTTGGTAGCTACTGACTGGAAGCGGGTGTCCCCTGATGAATGTTCCCCTCTGGGCCTGGTTGGCCGTCCTGGCCGTGATTGTGCTGATGCTGGCCGTGGACCTGTTCGCGCACCGCAAGGCCCACGTGATCGGTGTCCGTGAAGCCGCGCTGTGGTCCGCCCTCTGGGTCGCGCTGGGCGTGGGTTTCGGTGCCCTCGTCTGGCTGCTCTACGGCGCCGAACTGGGCCAGCAATACTTCGCCGGCTACCTGATCGAGAAGTCCCTGGCCGTCGACAACGTCTTTATCTGGGCGATCATCTTCACCTATTTCGCTGTACCCCGTGAATACCAGCACCGGGTGTTGTTCTTCGGGGTGCTCGGCGCCCTGGTGTTCCGCGGCATCTTCATCGCCGCCGGCTCCGCGATCATCGCCAGCGCCGGCTGGGTGCTGTACCTGTTTGCCACGTTCCTGCTGCTCACCGGCTACCGGATGATCCGGCACCGCAACGAGCAGCTGGACCCCGAGGAATCCAGGCTGCTGCGGCTGTTCCGGCGCCGGGTGCCCATGACGAACGACTTCCACGGCCAGCGGTTCCTGGTCCGTAAGCAGGGCGTCCTGCTGGCGACGCCGCTGCTGGCGGTGCTGGCCCTGATCGAGTTCACCGACATCATCTTCGCCGTCGACTCCATCCCCGCTATTTTCGCCGTCACCGACGAGGTGTTCCTGGTCTTCACGGCGAACGCCTTCGCGATCCTGGGGCTGCGCGCCATGTACTTCCTGCTGGCGGATCTGATTCACCGTTTCGTCTACCTCAAGGTCGGGCTGGCGCTGGTCCTGATCTGGGTGGGGATCAAGATGCTCCTGAAGGTCGACCTCTACTACATCCCGACGCCGCTTTCGCTGGCCGTCATTGCGCTCATCCTGGGCGCCTCCATCGGGATGAGCCTCTGGGCCACCCGCGGCCAGGGGCGCAAGGCCCCGCCGGCGCCGGCGAACCCGCCGTTCGGGACCGCCACGGCGGAGGAGATTGCCGGGCTGGAACCGCTGTGGCGGCGGGGATCCCGGGCGAAGGAGGCCACCGGGCAGGGCCGGGACGGGACCGGGAGCTAGCCCGGCCGGCCCGCTCTAGGCGAGGCTGTCCTCCATCGCCCGCTCCGGCCGGCTGTGCTGCGCCAGACCTTCCGAGGGCGCAGCCGGCCGCGCGGCGGCGGACTGGCCGTGATGGGCCTGGACGTGATGGCCGAACGGGTTGAAGCGGCTGTGGGCCAGACCGTCGAATTCGTAGGCGGTCTCGGCGTGCTCGGAACGGTCGACGCCGGCCAGTTCGGCCTCGTGGCTGACCCGGAAACCGACCGTCCTGTGGATCGCCAGCCCGATTGCCGCCGTCGCCAGGCCCGAGAGCGTGACGGTGATCAGTACCGCGACCGTCTGCGCGATCAGCTGGTGCAGGCCTCCGCCGTAGAACAGTCCGCCCGCCTGGCCGGCGCCCGGCAGTGCGATGAGGCCCAGCGCCAGCGTCCCGATCAGGCCGCCGCCCAGGTGGACGCCCACGACATCCAGGGAATCATCCAGGCCAAACGTGTACTTCAGGTCCACGAACACGCAGCAGGCGGCACCGGCCGCCAGGCCCAGTCCGACGGCGGCGAGCGGGCTGATGTTGGCGCAGGACGGCGTAATCGCGACCAGCCCCGCGACGACGCCGGACGCGGCGCCGAGCGAGGTGGGGTGGCCGTGGCGGACCTTCTCAACGACGAGCCAGCCCAGCATGGCCGCGGCCGGGGCGGCGAGGGTGTTGACCCAGATCAGGCCTGCCTGTTCCGCGGTCGTGGCAGCGCCCGCGTTGAAGCCGAACCAGCCGAACCAGAGGAAGCCGGCGCCGAGCATGACGAACGGGATGTTGTGCGGCCGGTGGGACGGGTCCTTGCCGAAGCCGTGGCGGTTGCCCAGGATCAGCACCAGCACCAGGGCGGCGGTGCCGGAGCTGATCTCCACCACGGTGCCGCCGGCGAAGTCGATCACCTGGCCAAAGACCGCACTGACGGCCCCGCCTGCGCTCATCAGGCCGCCGCCCCACACCATGAACGCCAGCGGGCAGTAGACCACGGTCACCCAGACCGGCACGAAGAGTGCCCAGGCGGTGAACTTCGCGCGGTCGGCGATCGCGCCGCTGATCAGGGCGACGGTGATGATGGCGAACGTGGCGCTGAATCCGGCCTTGAGGAGTTCGGAGGAGCCCGTCAGCTTGGCGAGGCCGAAGGCGGCGAAGGGGTTGCCGAAGATCCCCAGGAAGCCCTGGCCGGTGGTCATCGAATAGCCCCACAGGACCCAGACGACACCCACGATCCCTGCCGCGGCGAAGCTCATCATGATCATGTTCAGCGCAGCCTTGGCCCGGGTCATGCCGCCATAAAAGAGCCCCAGGGCAGGTGTCATCAGCAGCACCAACGCCGCCGACACCATGATCCAGATATTTCCCGCGGTGAGTTCCACCGGCGTGCCCCTTCTCCACAATTCGCTCACCGGGACACCTCGCCGCCGGTCCCCAACCGGCTTCAATCCTCGCGGGCGCGTGTTTCAGGCGATCGGGAGGTACGTTGCAGGGAAGTTACAGAAACCGCGGGGTCGTGACGCCGCGGTGTCGGGCGTGTTTCAGCCAGGTAAACGGCGGCCCTCCGGCAGGCCCGGCGGCGGAAAGCGGGCCTGCCAGCGGGGCTGCCCTAGAGCCGCAGGATCTGGGTCAGGTAGCCGTAGTACTTCGCCCCGGCCGGGCGGAGCGGGTCGCCGACGAACCCGAAGCCCGGGTGCCGGTGGTTGTAGGAGGCTGCGATGTCCAGGAACTGGTCCCGGACCTCGGCCCCGGAGCCTTCGCAGGAGCCCCGGTCGATGCAGAGGGCCACGGCGCCGGCCACGGCGGGGCTGGCGAAGCTGGTGCCGTGGTTCACCCCGTAGCCGCCGGGCACCGTGGAGAGGACGCAGACGCCCGGGGCGGCGACCGTGTGCCGGGTGTCGGCGGCGTTGACCGCGAAATTGGAGAAGAACGCCGGCCGGTCGTCGCGCTGGCCAAGGCGCAGCCAGTCGTCCTTGCCGCACTTGCTGGCCGCCAGCCCGTCCGGTTTGCCGTCGAAGTCCGCCATCGCGGTGGCGGTCAGCACCTCGTGGTAGGCCGCCGGCACCGTGCGGGCCAGGTCCGCGGCCTCGTTGCCGGCGGCCACGGCGTAGGTGACGCCGGCACGGACCGAGCGGCAGATGGCGTAGTGCATCGGGTCGGTGCCCTTGCCGCAATTCGGCGTATTGCTGCCGGGGCCGCCGATGCTGATGTTCGCGACCGCGATGTCATTGTCCTCGTCGTCGTCCTTGTGGGTGGAGGTGACCCAGTCAATCGCGCAGATCAGGCTCTCCTCCGTGATCACCCCGGTGGTCGAGACCACCCGTACGGACCACAGCGGCGTCCCGGGCGCCGCGCCGATGATGCCGGAACCGTTGTTGCGGGCGCCGATGACGCCCGCCACGGCTGTCCCGTGCCCCAGGACGTCCACCGGAGCGACCTCCACGGGCTGGCCTGAGGAGCAGTCGATGCCGCCCTGGACGTTGAGATCCGGATGTTTGCCGTCAATGCCGCTGTCTATCACCGCGACGTTGACCGCGGGGCCGTCGTCGGTGGTGCCGGCGCGGACGGCGTCCTTGGCCTCTTCAGGGTCGCCGCCGATCCGCTGCCACCACAGCGGGGCCACCTGCGTGTAGGGGGCGGCCGGCTCCTCGGGTTCCTCGAAGTGCCTGCCGGCGGTGACGAAATCGACGCTGGGATCGGTAGCGAGCCGGCGGGCCTGGGACGCAGTCATCGACCCCGAATAGCCAAGGACAGCGCTGCGGTAGACGGTGGTGGCGCGGAAACCGAACTTGCCCTGCTGGGCCGCGGCCAGGGCGCCGGCGTCCCCGGCCCCGTCCTTGAGCACCACGATGTAGTTCTGCACCGGTTCGGCGGCGGCGGCCGACGGCGCCGCGGCAAGGATTCCGCCGCCGGCGGCGAGGGCGACGGCGGCCAGGGCGCCGACGAAGCTGCTGCCCCCGGTAAAGCGCCGTACCCCTGGTCCGGCCGGGGGGTGGCCCGCCGCCACGGATGTCTTCTGCAAATGCGGAAACAGAGTGCGAACAGCGTGGAACATCGTGGCCTCCCAGTAAGCATGGTGCTTTTAGAGTGCCCCCCGTCCATATCGTAGGACCTGGGGCGCGGAAATATCAGGGGGCAAAGGCAGTTCCGGGCGGGCGGCAGAACGCTGCGGAGGCTACCGCGGACGCAGTTCAAGGCAGCCGTCGCGGGCGTTCCAGCTGCCGGCGGTGCCCAGCGCCGCGCACAACCGGGCCATCCGGGCGGTGCTGCCGCGGGCGTCGCCGCGCGCCATCCGGGCCTGGCATCCGGCGATCACGGTGGGGAAGAGCCGCAGTAGCTGCGGTACGCCGTCGTCGGCCTCCAGCAGGAAGATGAAGGACCGGTCGTTGCGCTCGACCGGGTCCACCGCGTAGTCATCGATGAAGTCGCCGGCCCCGTAGATGACGGGCCGGTCCCGGTAGAACTCGACGCCGCGGACGATGTGCGGGGAGTGCCCGAAAACAACGTCGGCACCCGCGTCGACCAGGCGGCGCGCCAGCGCCCGGTGCTCCGGCAGGGGCTCCGACCCCCAGTTCCCGCCCCAGTGCGCCGACACGATGAGCAGCTGCACGCCGGAGCTGGTCTCCCGCACCAGCTCCAGCAGCCGCTCCGCCCGGTCCCCGGGCCCGGCCACGGGTACGTAGTGGACGCCGGGGGAGCGGGCCGCGGCGTCCCAGTCCGGCTCGTTGTCCGTGAACGCCACGAAGCCGACGGCGGTGCCGCCCGCCCGCAGGACGGCCGGACGCTGCGCCGCGGCAAGGTCCTCGCCCGCCCCGGCGTGCAGGATGCCCGCCGCGTCCAGCGCCGGCATCATCTCCCGGAACGCGTTCGCGCCATAGTCCAGGACGTGGTTGTTCGCCAGGGACACCGCGTCGATTCCCGCCGTGGCCAGGGCGTGCACGTTCTTCAGGTCGCTGCGGAACGTGAAGACCTTGCCGGGCTCGGGCGCTCCGCCGTCGGCCAGCACACACTCAAGGTTGGCGATCCTGAGGTCGGCCCGCCGCAGGATCGGCAGCGTGTCGCCCCAGGAATACGCCGGATCGGCGGTCCGCAGCCGGTCGTTAACCAGCCGCCCGAGCATGACATCGCCGACGAACGCGATCTGCATGGCACCAGCATGCGCCGGACGACGGCAAACGGGAAGGACGACGGCGGTACGTCCCGCCGGGCCGGCTCAGCCGCTGTAGCCCTCGACCTGGGTGGCGGGCCGGGCTTCGGCGTCGTCCGGGTTCTCGCCGTACTGCCGCTTGGCCCGCCGCTGACGCAGCAGGTCCCAGCACTGGTCCAGGTCCTCTTCCAGTTGGCGCAGGCGCAACCGGTCGGGGACGTGGTCGTGGTCGGCGCTCGCGGACTCGGCCTGCTCCCGGAGCTCCCGCTCCTCGTCCACGAGGGAGGTAATGCGCTGGAGGATGTCCCGTTCGTCCATGATGTCCACTCCTGTTCTGCGATGCTGCGGCTTCCGCCAGCGTAGTCATCCGCCCCGCCCGTGGCCAGAGGGACGCCTGCGGACCAGGACGTACAGCCGAGACCGATAGTCAGCTTGCTTATTATTTTCCGAGTTCCTAGAGTTGAATGCGTAAGGCACCAATTTCCCCGCGTGGGATTTCGACGGCCCGAAGGCCGCCGGACCCGCGCGCTGGCTGGAGGAGGACACATGTCGGAACACACCATTGCAGGCAAGAAGGTCGCATTCCTGCTGACGGACGGCGTCGAGCAGGTCGAGCTGACCAGCCCGTGGAACGCCGTGAAGGAAGCCGGCGGGGAACCCACCCTCGTGGCCCCCAAGAGCGGCAAGCTGCAGGGCTACGACGGGACGGAGAAGGGCGAGACGTTCGACGTCGACCTGACCGTGGGTGAGGCCAACGCCGCCGACTTCCACGCGCTCGTGATCCCCGGCGGCGTGGTGAACGCGGACCACCTCCGGGTGGACAAGGACGCCCAGGCCTTTACCCGGGCCTTCTTCGAGCAGCACAAGCCGGTGGCCTCGATCTGCCACGGACCGTGGCTGCTGATCGACGCCGGCGTGGTCAACGGCCGCAGCCTCACCTCGTACCACACGCTCCAGACGGACCTGAAGAACGCCGGCGCCGACTGGTCGGATGAGGAAGTGGTGGTGGACCAGGGCCTGGTCACCAGCCGTAACCCGGACGACCTGCCTGCCTTCAACAACAAGCTCCTGGAGGAGATTGCCGAAGGCGAGCACGCCGGACAGACGGCTTAGCCGACGCCCGCCCCTTCGGGGCAGCCGCCGGTTCAGGGGCGCCGACCGCGCACGCGGCGGCGCCCCTGCCGCTTAAGCCCTATGAAGCAGACATGGTTTCGGGCAGGATATGCCTGTAAGCAGCGCCGGGCGCCCGTTGGCCCGTTCCGCGCCAGCCACCACAGCCACCAAGGAGTCCCGGACATGACCACGCTCAACCCCTACCTTGGCTTCCGCGACAACGCCCGGGAGGCCATGACCTTCTACCAGTCCGTCTTCGGCGGAGAACTGAACATGAGCACCTTCGCCGAATTCCAGGCCAGCGACGATCCTGCCGAGAAGGACAAGATCATGCATGCCATGCTGACCGGCGAAAAGGGGATGGTGCTGATGGGTGCAGACACCCCCAACAGCATGGACTACACGCCGGGCAACAATTTCTCCGTATCCCTCAGCGGCACCGAGGAGACCGAACTCCGGGGCTACTGGGACAAGCTCTCCGCCGGCGGCACCGTGACCATGCCCCTGGAAAAAGCCCCGTGGGGAGACACCTTCGGCATGTGCAAGGACCGGTTCGGTGTCGACTGGCTGGTCAACATCGCCCCCGCCAAAACACAGTAGGCACAATGGCGGCCGGCCACCCCTGACGGGGCGACCGGCCGCGGTCAACGGCGCGCTCGGGCCCTGATTGCACAGCGCTGGACGCACAGCGCTGGACTGCACAGCCCTGGGCTGATCAGCCAGGGAGGATCAGTCAGTCCGGGCTGGTATCGGTGGTGAGGCCGCGGTCATCGGCGGATTTTTCGTCGTCCTCCTCGGCCGGGCCCGGCACCTTGTGGGAGTCGCCCTCGCCGGGGGCATGGCCTTCCTGCCCGGCGGGCGACGGCGTCGACGCCTCGGCGGGACCGCTTTCTTCGCGCGGGACGGGCTTTGCGTCCTCGTCGACCCCGTCGTTGACGATGTCTTCCGGTTCGATCGGCTTGCTGCTCATGCGTTCCTCCGACGTTGGCCTGCGGGTTTCCACCCTGCTGTCCCCTCCAAGCTACAGCGGGCCCCGCGCCCGAGTACAGGCCATGGCCGCGGGCTCTGGCGCCCCGCATCAGCCGGGTCTAGAGTCACGCCATGGACCAGGATCCCGTGGTGACCAACCCCGAGCTGTACCGGGTGGTCTTCGAAAACGAACGGGTGCGCGTGCTCGACTACACGGACCGCCCCGGAGAAAAGACGGTGCCGCATTCGCACCCGGACAGCGTGATGGTGACTTTGAGCAGCTTCCGCCGCAGGCTCTCCGCCGACGGGCGGGAGGTCGACGTCGAACTCCCCGCCGGCCTGGCGCGCTGGCTGCCGGCGCAGTCCCACTCCGGCGAAAACACCGGGGACACCGAGACGCACACCATCTTCGTCGAACTGAAGGAGCCGGCCAAGCGGCCGGTGGACGGCCCGGAGCCGCTGGGCCCGTCGACCGGCTAGCCCTGCACCGCAGCCGGGGCGCCCGGTTCCGCTTCCGCTGTTTGCCCGAGCGATGCCGGAGCCACGCGGGCACGCCGGCGTCGTGTATGTTTACACGACGCCGACAAGAAACGAGACGCCCACCATGACCAGGCCCGTGCGCATCGAGGTTGAGGCAGCCGGCCAACTCGGCCACGTCTTCGCCTCCCGACGTCCCAGCGACGACGGTCCGGCAGCGCCCGCCGTCGTGCTGATCCACGGGATCGGTGTCTCGCACCGCTACCTGCGCCGGCTCCACCGGTTCCTCGCCCAGTCCGCCGACACCTACTCCATTGACCTGCCGGGTTTCGGCGGCACACCCACTCCGGCGCACACGCTCACCGCGGCCGAACAGGCCCGGTACGTCCTGGGCGCCATGGAAGAGCTCGGCGTGCCGGAGTTCGTGGTCGTCGGCCACTCGATGGGCGCCCAGTTCGCCGTGGAGACTGCGCTGCAGCAGCCGTCCCGGGTCCCGCACGTCGTCCTGATGGGCCCGGTGGTCAATGACCGGCGCAGCTCCGTCGCACAGCAGGCCCTGGATCTGGGCCGCGACTGCCTGTTCTACGAAAGCCCGTCCTCCAACGCCCTGGTGGTCACGGACTACTTCCGCTGCGGTCCGCTCTGGTACCTGAAGAACCTGAGGGTCATGATGGACTACCGCATCGAGGAGCGGATCGGGGCCGTGGCGGCGCCGGTGCTCGTGATCCGGGGCGGCAACGACCCCGTCGCACCGCTTGACTGGTGCCGGCGGCTGGCCGCCCGGGCAGCCGCAGCGGAGGTGGTCGAGATCGAGGGAACCGGCCACGTGGTCCAGCACAACCGCGCCGCGCAGGTATGCGAAGCCATCCTTGCCTTCGCCGGCATCGCCGCCGCCGGCACCGAGCCCCAGGACTCCGCGGCATGAGCACCGCCCTGCAGATCGCCGGCTGGTGGGCCCGGGACTACGCCTACGCCGTCGGGCGGCAGCTGCGCAGCGCCGTCTCACGGGTCAGCCCGGACGAATTCCTCAGCGGCGACGGCCGGCCCGTCGTCGTCATTCCCGGCATCTACGAGGACTGGCGGTTTCTGCTGCCGCTGATCGAGGAGCTGCACGCGGCCGGGCACCCGGTGCACGTGGTGACCATGCTGCAGCGGAACCGGATCGCGGTTCCCAGGGCCGCCGCCCTCCTGGCGCACTACCTCGGCGAGCGGGGCCTGACCGACGCTGTCATCGTCGCCCACAGCAAGGGCGGCCTGATTGGCAAGTACGCCATGACACTGCTTGACCCCGAGCAACGGATCAGCCGGATGGTGGCCGTGTGCTCGCCGTTTTCCGGGTCCCGGTATGCCGGCTTCATGCTGTTGCCGAGCCTGCGGGCCCTGTCTCCGCGGAACCCCGTGACGCTCCAGCTCGGACGCGAACTGAGCGTCAACGAACGCATCACGTCCGTTTTCGGGCTCTTCGACCCGCACATCCCGGAAGGCAGCGTGCTGCCTGGGGCCCACAACATCCAGCTGCAGACCGGCGGCCACTTCAGGATCCTGGCCCACCCGGACACCGTCCGCGCGGTCCTGGCCGGGGCCGGCGCGCCCGCCCAGGCGCCGCACGGGCAGGGGACGGCCCACGCCGAGGGCGAGGCCCGGTCCGGCTAAAACTCGAAGTGGGTCCGGGCGGGACCGTGGCCCAGGCCGTCCACGATCGCGGAGGCGACCGTGTGCAGCTTGACGTTGCGGGTGCTGGACGCCGCCTTGAGCAGCTCGAAGGCTTCCGCCTGGCTGCAGCGGTTCTGCGCCATGATGATCCCGACCGCGACGTCGATCCCGGTGCGGGTTTCCAGCGTCGCCTTGAGGTTATCCGCAGTCTCGGAGGTCTGCGCGAAGCGCACCGCGAGCCGCAGCGCCATCGAAGTCTGGCTGACGAAGATGGTCGCCAATTCCCGTGCCCGCTCATCGAAGCGGTGCGGCCGGTGGGAGTAAAGGTTGAGTGCGGCCCGGGTCCCGCCGTCCAACTGGAACGGCACTGCCAGGATGGAGCGCATACCGTGCTCGCGGACCCGGCGGGTGCACTCGGGCCAGCGCTCATCCTCGTCCAGGTCGGCCAGGTGCACCACCACCTGCTCCCGGGAAGCCGTCACGCAGGGGCCGTCACCCAGGCTGTACTGGATTTCGTCCATAGCCTGCGCCGCTGCACTGCTGCTGGCGACGGTGGCGGCCTTGCGCTGCCGAAGCAGCGTAATGCCGCAGAGGATTTCGTCGCCGGGTTCGGAGAGGCTGCGGGCGGACACCTTTGCCAGTTCGCCGAGGAATTCCTCTACATCGGCGCTGCTCAGCACCATCTGGTGCAGGTGCTCATTAATCGAAGTTGCTGTTGAGTCGCTGACCACTGTTCCTTTTGCCGTTTCGCTCAGGTCGAATCGACCGGCGGCGCAGCGCACCACAGCAGGCAGCGGTGGCGGAAGCAAAGCCGGATCGAAGAAACTTTCCAACGGCCTTCTGCTAAACCGTACCGGGACAAATTATATACAGGACTTGTCCGCGGTTTTTGTCAGCACCGGCGCCGGGATCCCCGGGCCGGTTGGCCGTTTTCGCCGCGCGGCCCTGCGGCACCCCTTGGTGCTGTGGACCCCATGACGCCGGAGCCGGTCAGACGTACCCTTAGCGGTACCTCAAGGTCGCCGGACGGACGTCGCATGCCACAGCCCGCACCACCACAGCCGCCACCCCGGCCAGCTCCCGGGACGCGGGGTACCCCGCCGCTGGCCCTTGCCGACGCCGCGGGCATCCCGGCGGCGGCGGTGCTGGCCGCCCTGGGCTCGTCGCCGGGCGGACTCCCGGACGCGGAGGCCGCGCGGCGGCTGGCGGAGGTGGGGCCGAACGCGGTCCGGTCCCATCAGGCCGGCGGCTGGTCCGTGCTGGGGCGGCAGTTCCGCAGCCCCATCCTGGTTCTCCTGCTCCTGACCGCCGGGCTGTCGCTCTTCCTGGGCGACACCACCAACGCGGTCGTGATCGGCGTGATCCTGTTCGTGAGCGTGGGGCTGGGCTTCGGCAACGAGTTCCGTGCCGAGCGCGCCGCCGAGGCGCTGCACTCGCGCGTCACCCACCGCGCCGTCGTCCTCCGCGGGGGAACGGCACGTGAGCTGGACGTCACCGCCCTGGTCCCCGGCGACGTCGTCCAGCTTGGGCTGGGGGCGGTCATTCCCGCGGACCTGCGTTTGCTCACGGCCAAGGACCTGCTCTGCGACGAAAGCATCCTCACCGGCGAGTCCCTGCCGGCGCCCAAGGACCCGGCGCCGGTGCCCGGCGGCGCAGCCCTGGGCGACCTGACCTCGTGCCTGTTCATGGGCACCGTCATCCAGTCCGGCAGCTGCACGGGCGTGGTGGTGGCCACCGGCGGCCGGGCGGAGTTCGGCCGGATCGCGCTCGGCCTGGGCGAACGGCAGCCCCAGACCGAATTCCAGCTCGGCCTCAAGCGGTTCTCCTTCCTGCTCCTGCAGGTGGCGATCGGCCTGACGTCGCTGATCTTCGTGGCGAACCTGCTCCTGCAGCGTCCCGTGCTCGAATCCCTGCTGTTCTCGCTGGCGATCGCCGTCGGGATCACGCCGCAGCTGCTGCCCGCCGTCGTCAGCACGAGCCTGGCCACCGGCACCCGGCAGCTGGCCAGGCGCAGGGTGCTGGTCAAGCGGCTGGTGTGCATCGAGGACCTGGGCGACCTCGACATCCTGGTCACGGACAAGACCGGCACCCTGACCGAGGGCCGGATCAGTTTCACGGCGGCCCTGCCGGCGGGCGACGGGGCCGCCGCGGAGGACGTGTTCCGGCTGGGGCTGCTCGCCACCGAGGCAGACTACGCCGAGGCCCGGCGCTCCGTGGTCGGCCAGAATCCGCTGGACGCGGCCCTCTGGGCGTCGCCGGGCGCCGCCGGATTCGATCCGCGCCGCTACGAACGGCTCGACGTCATCGATTTCGACCACCAGCGGCGGCGGACGTCCGTGCTGGTGCGCGACGGCGGCGGCCCCGCCCGGATCATCACCAAGGGCTCGCCGGAGGACGTCCTCACGCTCTGCGCCCCGGTGACCGCCGCGGTGCGGGCGCTGCTGGACGAGCAATTCGACGCCGGATCCCGCGTGGTGGCCGTGGCCACCCGCGACGCCGCCGGCATGACCGACATGGCCCCGGCCGATGAAAGGGACCTGGTCCTCGCCGGCTTCCTGGTGTTCCTCGACCGGCCCAAGGCCAACGCGCGCGAGTCCCTGGACCGGCTGGAGGCACTGGGCATCACGGTCAAAATCGCCACCGGGGACAACGCCAAGGTGGCGGAGCGGGTCTGCGACGAACTCGGCGTGCTCTCCGGCGGGACACTCACCGGCGCCGAAGTGGACGCGCTGTCCGACCCGGAGCTGGGCGCCGCGGCCCGCGAAGCCAGCATCTTCGCCCGGGTCTCGCCGGAGCAGAAGGCGCGGATCATCCGGCTGCTGCGCCAGAGCGGCGGGGCGGTGGGCTTCATGGGCGACGGCGTTAACGACGCGCTGGCGCTGCACCACGCGGACATCGGCATCTCCGTGGACAGCGCCACGGACGTCGCCAAGGACGCGGCCGACGTCGTGCTGCTGGACAAGGACCTGGGCGTGCTGGCCGACGGTGTCATGGAAGGCCGGCGGATCTTCGCGAACACCATTAAGTACGTCCTAATGGGCACCTCGAGCAATTTCGGCAACATGTTCAGCGCGGCCACCGCCTCGGTGGTGCTGAGCTTCCTGCCGATGCTGCCTGGCCAGATCCTGCTCAACAACCTGCTGTACGACACCGGGCAGCTGGCGATCCCCGGCGACCGGGTGGACAAGGAGCAGCTGCTCGCGCCCGCGCACTGGAATATCGGATTCATCCGGCGCTTCATGTTCCTCTTCGGGCCGATCAGTTCGCTCTTCGACTTCGCGACCTTCGCGCTCATGCTGCTGGCCTTCAACGCCGCGCCGGGGGAGTTCCGGGCCGGCTGGTTCATCGAATCGATCGCCACCCAGACCCTGATCATCTTCGCCATCCGGACCCGCCGCGTCCCGTTCCTGCGGAGCCGGCCCTCGGCGGGGCTGCTCTGCGCCTCGCTCGGCGTGGTGGCGGCCGGCGTGTTCCTGCCGCTGTCGCCGCTGGCCGGGGTGCTCGGCTTTGACCCGCTGCCGGTTCCGTTCTTCCTGGCCCTGCTGGGCATGACCGTTGTCTACCTGGTGCTGGTGGAACTGGCCAAGCGGTGGTTCTTCTCCCGGGTGGCGCAGCAGCCCGCCGTTCCGGCGCTGCGGCGGGTCCGGCGCAGGAGCAAAGACCACCGCGTCGCCCGCCGTGCCGCGCGGTTCAGCACCCCGGATGCGGCGGCCCGGCACGGCCGGCGCGGACCGCTGGCGCCCCGCCGGGGAAGGCAGTCCCGGAGCCGCCGAAACCGGGTCCAAGGGCCCTCACGCCCCCGAAACTCCTGACAGATAGTGGGAGGAACCGGCCAAGCTGGTCCGATGCCCGGCCTGTGGCGCGCAGCGCTGGAGGAGCCCCAACGGTCGGCGCCCGATTGGAAAGCCAAGACAATGAGCATTTTTGAAGACAGGGTCGATGCCGGGCGGCAACTGGGGCGGCGGCTGGCGGACCTGCGGGGGCAGGACATCGTGGTGCTCGGGTTGCCCCGCGGCGGCGTGCCGGTGGCATTCGAGGTCGCCGCGGCCCTGGACGCGCCGCTGGACGTGATTGTGGTGCGCAAGCTCGGGCTCCCGTACCAGCCCGAGCTGGCCATGGGGGCGATCGGCGAAGGCGGGGCGAGGGTCCTGGAGGAGCATGTGCTGGCCCAGGCCCGGGTGGGCGATCACGAGCTGCAGGCGGTCGAGGACCGCGAGCGGGCAGTGCTGGAGAACCGGGTGGCGAAATTCCGTAAGGGCCGGCCCCGCCAAGATCTGACCGGACGGGTCGCCGTGATTGTCGACGACGGCATCGCCACCGGCTCGACGGCGCGGGTCGCCTGCCGGATCGCCAGGAAGCTGGGCGCGGCGCGCGTCATCCTGGCCGTTCCGGTGGCGCCGGCCGACACCCTCGCCGCCCTCACCGAACCCGATGAGGTGGTATGCCTGGCCACGCCGCGGCACTTCGCGGCCGTCGGCTACCATTACCGCGACTTCTCGCCGACCGAAGACGATGAAGTGATCCAGCTGCTCGACGCCGCCGACCGGCGGCGGAAGGATTCACCGCCCGCGGCGGGCACGGCCCCGCTGGCCGACGAGGACGCGGCTGAGTTCGACGAGGAAGTGGAGATCCCTTCCCGCGGCGTCCGGTTGCAGGGCCACCTGCACCTGCCCGTCCCGGCGCGCGGTGTGGTGCTTTTCGCCCACGGCAGCGGCAGCAGCCGGCACAGCCCGCGGAACCGCTTCGTGGCCGGCGTTCTCCAGCGCGCGGGGCTGGGAACGCTGTTGCTGGACCTCCTGACGCCAGGGGAGGAACGCAACCGCGCGAACGTCTTTGACATCGAACTCCTGGCCCGGCGGCTGTCCTCGGCCACCGACTGGCTGGGCAGCCGGCCGGACACCGCGGACAGTGCCATCGGCTATTTCGGGGCGAGTACGGGGGCCGGTGCGGCCCTCTGGTCCGCCTCGGAGCCTTCGGCGCGGGTCGCCGCCGTCGTTTCCCGCGGCGGCCGCCCGGACCTGGCCGGGCCGAGGCTCTCCGCCGTCCGGGCGCCGACACTGCTGATCGTCGGAAGCCTGGACTACGAGGTGCTCGAATTGAACCGGAAGGCGAAGGCGGCGATGCGCTGCCCCAACCAGCTCGCCGTGGTGCAGGGCGCCACCCACCTGTTCGAGGAGCCGGGAACCCTGGCCGCTGCCGCGATCCTGGCCCGGGACTGGTTCACCAAGTACCTGCTGCCGGCTCCGGAACCCGGGGCGCCGGCCTAGGGAAGCGCCCGGCCGGCTACTCCTCGTGGCCCTGGTCGCGGCTCATCTGGTCTTCCGCCGGAGGCGTCTCGCCCGGGGGCACCCCTCCGCCCGGCTCCAGGCCGGTGATCTTCCCGCTGAGCGGGTCAGGGTTGGCCGAGGCGCCCGCATCCGGGGCGTCCTGTCCGGCGGACGTGGTGCCGGCCGGGGTGGCCGCCTCCCGGGCGTCCTCCTGCGGCTGGCTGGCGGCGCCCGGCCGGGGCGGGTCCGGGTTGGCGGGATCGTTTTCGGGGTGGTAGCTGCTCATGGTCATGCCTTCCGGTGCTCGACGACGCTGGACGATGCAGTAAGCATGCTGATCATCCTAGCCGCCGGCGGCACGCCCCGGCTATGCCAGCCGGCCGTGGGGCGCGTCTCCGGGGTTCGGCCCGCGCCGGCGGTGCGGCCGCAGGGCCTAGGCGCCGTGCACCTTGTGGCCGCGGTGCCGGGCCCGGTAGGCGTAGACCAGCAGGGCAATGCCGGCCAGGATCAAAGCGGCCGGCACAACGAAGTCGGCGGCGGTGAGCAGGGCCGCGGCCTGCAGCGCGAAAGCCGCGCCGAGCACGGCCAGGGCCGCAGCCGGAATCAAGGGCCACCTCATCCGGGCCTGACCTCCGGGAGACCGGACCGGGACCAGGGACAGCAAGCCGAACGTCCCGGCGAGTCCCAGGAACAAGGCGGCGGCGACGGGTGCGCCCTGCCACTGCGCCGGCAGCGCCACGACGACGGCGAGCGTGAGCATCACGCCGCACGGGATCACGGCCCACCAGTTGGCACGTTCGCGCAGGTAGACGGCGGCGAACCCGGCGGCCATGAACAGGAACAGCACGGTCCCGCCGGAGTCCCCGCCGGAGAGTTGTGTCGCCGTGACGACGGCGGCCAGGCCGAGGAACACGGACCCGGGGATCGCGGCCCACCAGTAGTCCCGCGAGCGGACGAAGAGGACCAGGAACGCCGAACCCACGCCGGCGAACAGCAGGGCCGGGAGGAATGCGACAGTGTCCAGAACGCCAAGCAGGTCCAGCAGCAGCAGTCCGCCCAGGGCCATCAGGGCGAGGCCGGCGGCAATGCTGGTCCGAGCCGATTTCACCGTCCGCCTCCGAAAACCGGCCCGACTACTCGGCCGGCTGGCTGTCGCCGTCCTGGCCGACCACCAGCACGGGACAATGCGCGTGTGCGACACAGACGCCGCTCACTGAGCCCATCACCTGCGCCAGCAGCCCGCCTTTGCCCCGCCGGCCGACCACGAGGAGCTGGGCGTCCCTGCTTTCCTCGACCAATATCTTGGCCGGCGGCCCGAACTTGACCTGCCGGGTGAGCCGTTCGGGCCGCGCGTCGCCGAACGCCCGTTCCAGGGACTCCTCCACCAGGCGCTTCGCGGTTTCCTCGAGCTCGCCCGCCGAGGGAGTGCGCTCTTCCGGGAGATGGGAAGCCAAGAAGAAATCCGAGGTGCCCAGGCAGGTGATGACCTCCAGCGGGGCGTCCAGGCCGGCCGCCATGCGCCCGGCGACCCGGAGCGCCGTCGTCGAAAACTCCGAACCGTCCACGCCCACGACTACCCGCTGATTTGCGCTCATGGCACCCACCATCCACCGGCGTCCCCGGACCGCCTAGGGCCAAAGGTCACCGCGGCCGCCGCGTCCCGGGCACCCGCTCGGCGACCGCTGTCAGGGGCCGGACCGCGGGTGCGCCGGGGCGGCGTCCGTTCTAGGGTGGGGGAACGGCAGCCCCCGACCCTCGAGGAGACCCAGATGAGAATTGCAGTTACCGGCGGAAGCGGAAAGCTCGGCAGGCATGTGGTCCGGAGGCTCAATACCGACGGCCACCAGGTCACGAATCTGGACCAGACGGGGGACCGGGGGCCGGGGTTCACCCGCGTGGACCTGCGCAACTACGGCCAGGTGGTGGACGTCATCCTGGGCCTCGACGACCGGCACCAGGGCTTCGACGCGATTGTCCACCTGGCAGCCATCCCCGCCCCCGGGCTCGCGCCCGACGCCGCGACCTTCGAGAACAACATGTTGTCCACCTACAACGTCTTCCAGGCCGCCCGCCGCGCGGGCATCAAGAAGATCGTGTACGCCTCCAGCGAGACAGTCCTGGGGCTGCCGTTCGACATCGACCCGCCCTACATTCCCGTGGATGAGGAATACCCGGCCCGCCCGGAGAGCACCTACTCGCTGGTCAAGCACCTCGAAGAGCAGATGGCCATCCAACTGACCCGCTGGGACCCGGCGCTCAGCATCACCGGCCTGCGGTTTTCCAACGTGATGGACGCGGAGGACTACGAGGAGTTCCCGTCCTTCGACGCCGACCCGGCGCTGCGGAAATGGAACCTCTGGGGATACATCGACGGACGCGACGGCGCGCAGGCCGTGGCGCGGGCCCTGAAACACGGCCAGCCGGGTTTTGAGGCCTTCATCATCGCCAATGAGGACACCGTGATGAGCAGGGCCAGCAGCGCGCTGGCCGCTGAGGTGTTTCCGCAGGTCAAGGTCGTCAAGGACCTCGGCGAGCACGAAACGATGCTCTCGATCGACAAGGCGAAGCGTCTCCTGGGCTACGCGCCGGAACACAGCTGGCGGAACTACCACTCCAACAGGACCACGCCGACCGAGGACTGACCCGTCCGGCCCGGTCAACCCCACCACAAAGGAGCCCCATGCAGAACCGCACCCTGGGTAACAGCGGCGCCGTCGTCTCCAGTTTCGCGCTTGGCACCATGACCTTCGGCGCGGAAGCCACGGAGGAGCAGTCCCACGCCATCCTGGACGCGTACTTCGCGGCCGGCGGCAACTTCATCGACACCGCGGACGTCTACAGCGCGGGGGTCTCGGAGGAGATCATCGGCCGCTGGCTGGCCAGCCGTCCGGAGGCCCGCGACCGTGCCGTCGTGGCCAGCAAGGGCCGGTTCCCGATGGGCCAGGCCCCCAACGATGTCGGCACCTCCCGCCGCCACCTGCACCGGGCGTTGGATGACTCCCTGCGCCGGCTCGGGGTGGAACAGATCGACCTTTACCAGTTGCACGCCTGGGATCCGGTCACGCCCCTCGAGGAGACGCTGCGGTTCCTGCAGGACGCCGTGGCCAGCGGCAAGATCGCCTACTACGGGTTCTCCAACTTCCTCGGCTGGCAGCTGACCAAGGCCGTGCACCTGGCCAGGGCCCACGGCTGGAACCCGCCCGTGACCCTGCAGCCGCAGTACAGCCTGCTGGTCCGCGGGATCGAGTCGGAAATCGTGCCCGCCGCCCTCGACGCCGGAATCGGGCTGCTGCCGTGGTCGCCGCTGGGCGGCGGCTGGCTGTCAGGCAAGTACCGGCGCGACCAGCCTCCTACGGGCGCCACCCGGCTGGGCGAGAACCCCGCACGCGGCATGGAGGCCTGGGAAGCCCGGAACAGTGACCCGCGCACCTGGGAGATCATCGCCGAGGTGCAGGAAACGGCGGAGCGGCACGGAGTGAGCCCGTCACAAGTGGCCCTGGCCTGGCTCGCCGACCGGCCGGCCGTAACCTCGGTGATCCTGGGAGTCCGGAGCGTCGAACAGTTGGCGCACAACCTGGCGGCGGCCCGGCTGACGCTCACCGAGGAAGAAACCCTGCGACTCACCGCGGTGAGCAGCCCGCCCGTCGGGGTCTACCCCTACGGGCCCCTGGCTCAGGAGCAGCGAAGCCGCAAACTCGACGGCGGGCGTTAGCAAACAGGTGCGCATGCCCTATCATTGATTGCTTAGACAGACGTACAACTAGGCCGTCGAAGGAACTGGGATGAATGCGCATGGTGCCGGTGAAGGTTATTGGTACCCGCCGGAACAGCAGCGGCGGGCCGCCGCCGTGGGGGTGCTGAACGCGCTGAGGGAATACCGCGCGTCGGAGACGGCGATGCGCCGCCGCACCCGCTCCTCGATGGCGATGGGTGAGACGGACCTCCTGGCCCTGCGCTACCTGCTGGAAGCCGAGCGTGCCGGCGCCGGCATCCGCCCCAAGGAGCTCGCGGCCCGCCTTGGCATGACCTCGGCTTCCATGACCGCGTTGGTGGACCGCATGGTCAAGGGTGGTTACGTCACCCGTGAGCCGCACCCCGTGGACCGCCGCGCCATCATCCTGCGCCCGACTCCCGGCGCTGACGAAGAGGTTCGGCAGACCCTGAGCCAGATGCACGAACGCATGATCGAGGTGGCCGAGTCCCTGACTCCCGAGCAGGCCGCGGCGGTCACGGAGTTCCTGGTCAGGATGCGCGACGCGGTAGACAAGGTCGACGCCGACCACCCGCAACTGGTGCTAACTGGACAAAACTAAAATACTAGATAGGCTAGCTACATTATCAGCTAGCTATTTAGAGGCAGTGGGTCCCATGACAGCAGTAGTCGAACGCAAGACCGCCGGCAACGCCTCAACGGCTGGCATTGGCGGGCAGGAAAAGCGACCTGAGGCAGATTTCGCCGGGTCGCTGCACCTCCCCTTCCGGGCAGTGCCGGCCACGACCGGCGAGAAGGCCGGATCGGTTCCCCCGCTGCACTGCGGAGTCCAGATGACGTCCTCGCCCGGGCCCGACGCCTCGCTGCCCTGGGCGCAGTTCCACACCGGCCTTGGCGAGTGGATCTGCACCTGCGGATTCCGCATGGATGCCGCCCCCGCCGTGGACCCACTGGCCGCGGTCCGGGCCGCGGCCGGCAGGCTGGAGAGCCTGCAGTGGGAAATGGACGCCGCCGAGGCTGCCTTCAACGCCGCCGTCCGCAACGCCTCCCGGGCAGGGGCGGAGCGCGAAGCGCTGCGCCTGGCCGCCGGCCTGACGGCTGACGGCCTCGCCGACGTGATCCGGTGACCCTTGCCAGTGTCCTGAACCGCCGCAGGGGCCCGGCCAGCCAGCCGCACGCCGGTGCGCAGCTGGTTGGCCAGCGTTACCGCATCGACCACCTGCTGGGGCGTGGATCCGAGGCCGACGTCTTCCATGCGACCGACTTCCGCGGTCCGGACGCCGCCGGCTCCAGTGCCGCGGCCGTCAAGGTCTTCCGCTCCGCCTCGTCGGACAACTCCTCACCCTTTGTCCGCGAACGGGAGCTTCATGCCCCGCTGCACCATGCAAATGTGGTCCGGATTCACGGCAGCGGGCGGATGCCGGCGGGCGGCCCGGATGCCGGCCGGGACTATATCGTCGCCGAGCTGGCCGGGACCGACCTGCGGCAGCTGCTCCAGGGCGGGCCGCTTCCGGCGGCGCAGACCGCCGTGCTGTTGGGCGGCGTCGCCAAGGCCCTGGCACACATCCATCGGCGGGGCATCGTGCACAACGACGTTAAGCCGGCCAACATCATGGTCGCCGGGAACCCGGAGGGAGGGGCGGGCGTTGCGAAGCTGACTGATTTTGGCATCGCCACCAGCGCCTGGCACCGGCCCAACGCCCACGCCTCCGGCACGCCGCACTACCTCAGCCCCGAGGCGGTCCACGGGCGTCCCACGACCGGCGCCAGTGATATCTACGCCCTGGGCCTCGTCGCTTTCGAATGCCTCACCGGCATCAAAGCCTTCCCGGGTCCGGCCCTGGAATCCATGGTCGCCCGCACGCTGCGGTCCCCGCGGCTGCCGGACACCGTGCGCCGTCGCTGGTCGGTGCTGCTGCTGGCCATGACCGACACGGACCCGGCCACGCGCCCGACCGCGGGTGAAACCCTGCGGATGCTCCAAAGAATCGGCCGCTAACCTATCTCCGCCGGGCCCGCCTGCCGGATCCACCTGCCGGATCCCAGGCAGAACAGATGCCTGGCCTAGGGTGTCTTCCCGCCCTGGTGGCTGGACCAGATGTCCCCGATTTCCTCGGTCGACTGCTCCACGATCCGCCGCATGGCCGCATGGGCAGCATCGGTCTCGCCGCGCTGGATCGCACTCGCGACGTCGACATGCAGCTGGAGTGCCTCATGCTGCGGCAGGTGCGGCATCAAGCCGTGTTCGGTGCGGCCGGTCAGGACTTCGGCGACCAGGTTGTGCAGTTGCGAAAACATGGGGTTGCCCGAGGCACGCAGTACGGCCGCATGAAACTCGATGTCCAGCCGGAGGAACTCGTCCTGGTTGCCACGCTGCCCGGCGGCCCACAGCCGGGCGGCCTGGGAGACGAGGTCGCTGCCGGTGTCCCAGGAAGCGCGTTCGGCGGCCAGACGGGCGGCCTGCGGCTCAATCGCACCTCGCAGCTCGTTGAGTGCCCGCAGCTGGTCCACCCGCCGGGACGAAGCCAGCCGCCAGCGGATGACCTGCGGGTCGTAGAGGTTCCAGGAATCCTCGGGCTGGACCACCGTGCCAAGCCGGCGGCGCGATTCGAGCATCCCCATTGCCGAAAGTACCCGGGTGGCTTCCCGGACCACGGAGCGGGAAACATTGTGCTGCGACTCAAGCTCATCCAGCCGGAGGATCGTATGCGGCGCGAGGCTCCCCTCGGCGATGGCGAGCCCCAGCGTCTGGACCAGCACGGAGTGCAGGTCTGCTGAAGACTCCGCCTTTGGGGTTTGCATGAATAAATCATACGGGTGGGCGCAAGGGGTTGTTTAAGTATGCTTTATTTCTCTAAGATCGCTCCAGAGCAGATGTAAAGATGCATCCGCGGGTGGCTGGATCGCATCCGGCCCTGAAGACAAGGGAGTCGTAATGAAGCGACGTTCAATTGTGAAGTACGCGGCCGTGGCCGCCGCGCTGTCGCTCGGGCTGACCGCCTGTGGCAGCGGAGGCGGCGACGCCAAGGCCGCCGGAACGGTCCGGGTCACGCTGGCCAACCACGTCTGGACCGAAGGCATCAAGGCCGCCATTCCGGAGTTCGAAAAGGCCACCGGCCTTAAGGTCGAACTCACCCAGCTCGGCGAAGACCAGCTCTCGGACCAGTACAACGTCAAGCTCAACGCAGGCAGCGACGAAATCGACGTCATGATGTACCGCCCGCTTCAGGAAGGCAAAGCCTTCGCCAAGAACGGCTACCTCGCCGACCTCACCTCCAAGGTTTCCGCCGACGCGAACTGGGACTGGAAGGACTACCAGGAGGGTCCGGTCAAGGCCAGCACCGTCGACGGCAAGGTGGTCGGCGTCCCGATCATCACCGAACGCGAAGTCCTCTACTACCGCAAGGACCTGCTGCAGGCCGCCGGCGTCCAGGTCCCCAAGACCATGGACGAGCTCGAAGCTGCCGCGAAGAAGATCGCCGCGGCCAACCCGGACACCGCCGGCTTCGTGGCACGCACTGCCAAGTCCGCCGCGGTGACCCAGTTCTCCAGCTTCCTTTACAGCTTCGGTGGTGACTTCACGGACGCCGACGGCAAGTCGGCAGTCGGCAGCGACGCCGCAAAGAAGGCCTACTCCTTCTACGGCGGCCTGATCAAGAACTACGGCCCGAAGAACGTCAGCACCGACATGAGCTGGCCCGAAGCGATGGCCATCTTCACGCAGGGCAAGGCCGCCTTCTACACCGAAGCGGACTCGCTCTACAAGAACGCCACCGATCCGGCCAAGTCCAAGGTCGCGGACAAGGTTGGCTTTGCCGCGCTGCCCGCGGGCCCCGCCGGTTCCAAGCCGTACAACATCCCGTCGTGGGGCCTGGCCGTGAACAACGCCTCCGGCAACCAGGACAACGCGTGGAAGTTCATCCAGTGGGCCACCAGCAAGGACCGCACGCTGGCGGCGCAGAAGGCCGGCGTCCCCGGCCCGCGAGCCTCGGTCTGGGCTGATCCTGCCGGAACCTCCACCTACCCGAAGGACCTCGCCGAGGCCATCGCCACCAGCGCCAAGAACGGCGTCGGCCATGACCGCCCCCAGGTCATCACCGTGGGCAAGGCCCGCGAGATCGTCGGCGAACCGATCGTCGCGTCCATCACCGGCGCCGACGCGTCGTCCGCGGCCGACTCCGCGAACGAAGCGTTCCAGAAGTTCCTGGACAGCGAAAAGAAGTAACATCCCGGCGCAGCGCTCCTGAGGCAAACTGCCGGACGCGCAGTGCCTGAGGCAATCTGCCGACGCACCACTGCCCGGCGGGACGGCTGCCCAGCCGCCGTCCCGCCGCGGCCACGCTCTTCACTTCACCCCCAACTTTTTAGGTGAACCATGTCTGTACTGAACACCTCCCGCGGCGACACACGCCGTGGCGCCGGCCGCGGCGCGGCGCGTCCGCCCGTCCCGCGGAAGTCCTTTTCCGCCTGGGCCAACCGGCACCGCAAGTGGCTTTTCGCCGCGCCGGCCATGATCTTCGTCGGCGTCCTGATCGTTTTCCCGCTGGCCTGGACGCTCTACCTGAGCCTCACCGACTCGCAGGGCTCGGTCCGCGCCGCGACCGAATTCATCGGCCTGGAGAACTACGTGACGGTGCTCTCCGACGTCGAACGGTTCTGGCCCGCCGTCGGGCGCACGCTGTCCTTCACCGGCGTCGCACTGGCCTGCGAAGTCGTTCTGGGCATGGGCATCGCCTTGCTGTTGTGGCGGCCCTTCCGCGGCGAGAAGTGGGTGCGCGTCGCCATCCTGCTGCCGCTCGTCGCCACCCCGGTGGCCGTCGGCATGATGTGGCGGCTGATCTTCGACCCGAACATCGGCTTCGTCAACCAGCTGCTCGGCATGATCGGCATCCCCCCGCAGCCGTGGCTCTCCGGCCAGGACACCGCGCTGGGGACCACGATCTTCATGGATATCTGGCAGTGGACTCCGATGGTGGTGCTGATCCTGCTCGCCGGCCTCACCTCCCTCTCCGAAGAACCCGACGAGGCCGCGCGGATGGACGGCGCCAACGCCTTCCAGCGCTTCTTCTTCATCACGCTGCCGCTCATGATGCCGACCGTGATCGTCGCCATCCTGCTCCGCGGCATCGACGCCCTGAAGACCTTCGACATCCTCTACGCCACCAAAGGCAAAGGCGGCGGCTCCTTCCACGAGGTCGAGACCCTCAACGTCTACGCCTATGGCCTGAGCTTTGACTACAACCAGTACGGGCTCTCCTCCGCGGTGCTGATCCTGTTCTTCATGATCATCATCGGCACCATGTGGCTGCTGACCATGCGCAAGAAAGCGGTAAGCAAATGACCGTCCTGACCCAGTCCCAGACCTCCGCCGCTCCGCAGGCACCCGCCCCGCGCCGCCGCAAGCCGCTGGGCACCCGCGCCTACAAGGTGTTCAGGGTGGTCGCGCTTGTTGCCGTGGTGCTGTTCCTGATCGCCCCGCTGTTCTGGATGCTGCTGGCCTCCTTCAAGACCAACGTGGACATCTACGACACCGCCAAGTCGTTCATCTTCACCCCCACCGGGGAGAACTACGCCAACGTGCTGCAGCGGAACAACTACTTCATCTTCATCTTCAACAGCTTCTGGGTCGCGTTCGTCTCCACGGCCCTCTCGCTGGTCCTGGGCGTCCCGGCGGCTTACGCGATGAGCCGGTTCACCATGGGCCGATCGGCGCTCGTGGTCCTGATGGCCCGCGTCATTCCGGGCGTCTCGCTGCTGGTGCCCTGGTACTACGTCTTCTCCAACCTGAAAATGGTGGGCGGTTTCGAGGTGCTGATCCTGAGCCACATGTTCGTCGCGCTGCCGCTGATCGTCTACATCATGATGAGCTACTTCGATTCGCTGCCGCTGGAACTGGAGGAGTCGGCGCAGGTGGACGGACTCACCCCGATCGGCGCGTTCCGCCGCATCACGCTGCCGCTGTCCGTCTCCGGCATCGCCACCGCCGGGATCCTGTCCTTTATCTTCTCGTGGAACAACTTCATGTTCGCCCTGGTGCTCTCCGGCTCCAAGACCAAGACCCTGCCGGTGGCGATCTTCGACTTCGTCTCCTACGCCAGCATCGACTGGGGCGGGCTGATGGCCGCCGCCACCGTGGTCACCATCCCGATCATGATCATTGCGCTCTTCACGCAGAAGTACATCGTCTCCGGCCTCACCGCCGGCGCGACCAAGGGCTAGGCCACACATGACACGCATCAGCAGGATTGAAACCTTCCTCGTCGCGCCGCGCTGGCTCTTCGTCCGGATCGAGACCGACAGCGGGATCATCGGCTGGGGCGAGGCCAGCTGCGAGGGCCGCAGCGAAACCGTGCGCACCGCCGTCGAGCAACTCTCCGAACTGCTCATCGGCAACGACGCGCTGCGCATCGAGGACCACTGGCAGGTCATGACCAAGGGCTCCTTCTACCGGGGCGGCCCCATCCTCGCCAGCGCGGTCTCCGGCCTGGACCAGGCCCTCTGGGACATCGCGGGCAAGCACTTCAACACCCCCGTGCACCAGCTCCTCGGCGGCCACGTCCGCGACCGGATCCGGATGTACGGCTGGGTGGGCGGTGACGAGCCGAACGAGGTGGCGGACCAGATCAGCGCCCAGCTGGAGGTCGGACTCACCGCGGTGAAGATGAACGCCAGCGGCCGGATGAGCCCGGTCGCCTCGGTGGCCGAGCTCGACGGCGTCGTCCGCCGGGTCGCCGCGGCCCGCGAGGTGCTCGGGGACCACCGCGACGTCGCCGTCGACTTCCATGGCCGCTTCAGCCTGGCCAACGCCCGGCGGGTGGCGCCGCTGCTGGAACCGTACCGGCCGTTTTTCCTCGAAGAGCCCGTGGTCCCGGAAAACACCCACCTGCTGCGCGAGTTCACCGCCTCGACGACGACGCCGGTCTCCACCGGCGAGCGGCTCTACAGCCGGCAGGAATTCCTGCCGGCGCTGCAGGCCGGCATCGCCGTGGCCCAGCCGGATCTCTCGCACGCCGGCGGCATCACCGAGGTGCGCAAGATCGCCTCGCTGGCCGAAATCTACGAAGTACAGCTGGCCCCGCACTGCCCGCTCGGGCCGCTGGCGCTGGCGGCCTGCCTGCAGGTCGGCTTCGCCACGCCCAACTTCCTGATCCAGGAACAAAGCATCGGCATCCACTACAACCAGGGCGCCGAAGTCCTGGACTACGTGGTGGACAAGAGCCCGCTGAAATTCGTTGACGGCCACATCGAACGGCTGACCGGCCCGGGACTCGGCATCGAGATCGACGAGGCCGTGGTCCGTGCAGCGGACAAGCGCGGCCACGCCTGGCGCGGACCGGTCTGGCGCCACCCCGACGGCGCCTTCGCAGAATGGTGAACGAGATGAGTACCCTACCGACCCCCGAAGACCTGCTGGCCGGTATCTGCGAGACCCGCCTCGTGGCGATCGTGCGCGGCACCGACGGCGGGGCCGCCGCCAAGGCTGCCCTCGCGGCCATGGAGGAGGGCTTCCGCTACGTCGAAATCGCCCTGACCACCCCGGACGCGCTGGCGGCGATCCGCACGGTCCGCGCGGCGGCACCGGCCGGCTGCTTCGTCGGGGCGGGCACCGTCCTCACCGCCGCGGACGTCGCCGACGTCGCGGACGCCGGCGGGCAGTTCACGGTGACGCCCGCCCTGGCCTCCTCGATCGAGGAGTCCGCCCGCCTCGGCATCCCGGTCCTGGCCGGGGCGCTGACTCCCAGCGAGGCCTACGAAGCGATGAACCGCGGGGCGACGGCGGTGAAGCTGTTTCCCGCTTCCATCGGCGGTCCCGGTTATCTGAAGGCGCTCCGCGATCCCTTCCCCGGCATCCCGTTCATCGCCGTGGGCGGCGTCGGGCTGGAGGAGGCGCCCGCGTACTGGGACGCCGGCGCAATCGCGGTCGGCCTGGGGGGTCCGCTGTTCGGCGACGCCGGTTCGGGCGGGGACCTCGCCCCGATGCGCGCACGGGCCCGCGCCTTTGTCGACACGGCGGCCGGCTACGGCCGGCGGTCGCCCGCGGAGCCGGCGCGGTGAGCGTGGACCTGCTGACCCTGGGCGAATCGATGGTCTCGCTGCGCTCCGGGGGGCCGTTGTCCGCCGGCGGCGCGCTGACTATGCACGTGGCCGGGGCGGAGTCCAACGTCGCCGTCGGCGTCGCCCGGCTGGGCCACAGCGTTGCTTGGGCCGGCGTTGTGGGGGCGGACCCGCACGGCGAGTTCATCCTGCGCCGGCTCCGCGGCGAGGGCATCGCCGTGCAGCACCGGGTGGATACCGCCAGGGCCACCGGAGTGATGTTCCTGGAACGCCGCACGGCCGACCTCAGCCGCGCCTACTACTACCGGGCCGGTTCCGCCGGGTCCACGATCGGCCGCGAGGACGTGGACCGGGCCTTCGCCGCGGGTCCCGGCGTGCTGCACCTGACCGGCATCACCGCAGCCCTCAGCCCGGACGCCCGGCGCGCCGTCGAATACGCGGCGGCGCGGGGTGCGGCGGAGGGCCTGGTGGTGTCCCTCGACGTCAATTTCCGCAGCAAGCTGTGGTCCCGCGACGAGGCGCGCGCGGTCCTCACCCCGCTCGCCCGGCACGCCACCGTCCTGATCGCCTCCGACGACGAGCTCGGCCTGGTCGCCGACGACGGAGGAACACCCGGCAGCGGCGGCCGCGGGCCGGCAGAAGCAGAGGCTGCCGAACTGGCCATGGCCGCCGAGCTGCTGGACCGCGGAGTGCGGGAGGTGGTGGTCAAGCGGGGCGCCGCCGGTGCCGGCGTGCACACCGCCGCGGGCCGCTGCGAAGCTCCCGCCGTCCCGGTGACCAGCATCGACACCGTCGGAGCCGGCGATGCCTTCACCGCCGGCTACCTCTCGGCCCTGCTCGACGGCGGCGACGTCGCCGCCCGGCTCAAGCGCGGCACCCTCGCCGGGGCCTTTGCGGTCAGCACCGCTGGCGACTGCGAGGGCCTGCCCAGCGCTGCGGAACTGGCGCTGCTGGGCGCCGCCCCGGATGGAAGTACCCAGCGCTAAGATTCCCCGCCCCAGCCGGGAGACCCCGGCATCACCCCCGACCAACACCGAAAGCCTGGACCAGCCGTGAAAATCATTGCCGCCGAAGTCTTTGTGACCAGCCCTTCCCGCAACTTCGTCACGTTGCGGATCACCACTGAGGACGGTGTCACCGGCATCGGTGACGCGACCCTCAACGGCCGCGAACTGGCCGTCGCCGCATATTTGAAGGAGCACGTCGCGCAGCTGTTGATCGGCAAAGACCCGCACCGGATCGAGGACACCTGGCAGTTCCTCTACCGGTCCTCGTACTGGCGCCGTGGCCCGGTCACGATGGCCGCGATCGCCGCCGTCGACATGGCCTTGTGGGACATCAAGGGCAAGCTGGCCGGCATGCCGGTCTACCAGTTGCTCGGCGGCGCCTCCCGGAACGGCCTGCGCGCCTACGGCCACGCCTCCGGATCGGACCTGGAGTCGCTGTTCGATTCGGTCCGGGAGCACCTGGCGCTGGGCTACAAGTCGATCCGGATCCAGACCGCGGTGCCCGGCATCAAGGCCGTGTACGGGGTCGCGGCGCAGGCGCAGGCCTCGGGGGAACGGTACGACTACGAACCGGCCGGCCGCGGGGCGTTCCCGCTGGAGGAGGACTGGGACACCCGGGCCTACCTGCGGCACCTGCCGACGGTGTTCGAGGCGGTCCGGAACGAGTTCGGCCCGGACATTCCGCTGCTGCACGACGGGCACCACCGGATGACCCCGATCCAGGCCGCGAAACTGGGCAAGGCCCTGGAACCCTACGACCTGTTCTGGCTGGAGGACTGCACCCCGGCGGAAAACCAGGATGCGCTGCGCCTGGTCCGCTCCCACACCACCACGCCGCTGGCGATCGGGGAAGTCTTCAACACGGTCTACGACTTCCAGACCCTGATCAAGGAGCAGCTGATCGACTACGTCCGCGCCGCCTCCACGCACTTTGGCGGCATCTCGCCGCTCAAGAAAGTCATGGACTTCGCCGCGCAGTACCAGGTCAAGTCCGGCTTCCACGGCCCGACGGACATTTCCCCCGTCGGGTTCGCCGCCCAGCTGCACGTCGGCCTGGCCATCCACAACTACGGAATCCAGGAGTACATGCAGCACTCGGCCGCCACCAACGAGGTCTTCGAGCAGTCCATGACCTTCGTCGACGGCTACCTGCACCCGGGCGAGGCTCCCGGCCTGGGCGTCGAGTTCAATGAAGAGGCCGCAGCGGCCTACCCCTACCAGCAGGCCTACCTGCCCTACAACCGCCTGGTCGACGGAACGGTCCACGACTGGTGACGTTCACCGGCCAAGTCAACGGTCTATAACCGGCCCAACGCCACGAAGGCCCCGGGCGGCGAGTCGATGCTCAGCCGCCCGGGGCCTGGCTTTGTGGAGCCCCGGGTCGGGGACTAGCGGACCAGCTCGCGGGTCATGCCGTAGGGCACCTGGTCCGAGAGCGCCGCGGTGTAGTGCCCCGCCGTGTGCCGGGTCAGCAGGATGCCGTGCGTGCCCGTGAGCATGGCCAGCCGCTGCAGGCCCTGGACCGCATCGTTGAGGCGTTCGTCCAGCAGCCGGCGGCTGTCGACACGGATCTCAATGCACTCGTTCGCTGTGGTCATCGGGCTGTCTTTCATCAAGGGGCGGCAGCCGCGGGTCCGACGGCTGAAGTGACAGTAACGTCTGATTTAAATGTGAGTCAACTCACCACGCCGAAGACCGCCCGCGGGCCGCGCCGGCCGCCTCGCCGCAGCTCGCGGGGCCCGGTCCGGTCCGCGCTCACACCGCCGCCCGGCGGGGAAGCGCCGCGACGGGCCGAACCGGGATAATCTTCACGGAAGAACAACGGAACACTGTGTAGAGGCGGATGCGGGCATGGCTCAGGACCAACAAGGGAACTCGTCCGGCTGGTGGCGGGTTTTCCACGACAAGTTCGTCGTGGAAGAGCGCTACATGGAGCCGGAGGCACGGCGGAACCTCTACCGTATCGCCGTCGGACTGATGGTCACCGGCGCCGTGCTGTTCACCATCATCCTGGTCAGCGTCCTGCAGCGCGGCGGAGTCAGCGTCGTGGACGAGCCGATCCGCTCCTGGCTCGTGACGCTGCGCGGGGAACCGGCCACCACCATCATGATCATCCTGGCCGTTGTCTTTGGACCCATCGGGCTGCCCATCATCATCCTGGTGTTCACCGTGGCCTGGGGGCTGCTGGCCAAGCACGCCTGGCGGCCCATGGTGCTGGGCGGCGCCATGCTGACCGGCGTCATCCTGGCCCAGATCATCGGCCGGACGATCGGCCGCCAGCGCCCGCCCGTGGACCTCATGCTCTTTGGCGCCGACCACACCTTCTCGTTTCCGTCCGGGCACGTCCTGGGCGCCTGCGACTTCCTGTTGGTCACAACGTTTTTGGTGTTCTCGCGGCGGAAGAACCCCAGGGCCGCGGTCGTCGGATTCGCCCTGGCCGGCGTCGGTATCGTCTTCGCCGCGCTGAGCAGGCTGTACCTGGGCTACCACTGGACCACGGATGCGCTCGCGTCCCTGTCGATCTCGTTCGTGATCCTGGGCGCGGTGATCATGCTCGACACCTGGCGGACGGCCCGGATCCCCGGCGAGCAGATCACCGGCGAACTTTCCAAGCAGGAGTCCTCCGCCGAGTAGCGGGGCCGGACCGGATGTGGGGCACAATGCGTTCATGACCAATGACGATCTGCGGCCGGTCTACTTCCTCTCGGACAGTACCGGCATCACCGCCGAAACGCTCGGCAGCACCCTGCTGACCCAGTTCCCCGCGGGCAACTTCGACCGTGTCACGATCCCCTTCATTACGACCGTTGAGCAGGCCCGGGCCGTGGTCGGGACGATCGACGAGCTGGCCGCCACGGGCCTGCGGCCGATCGTTTTTTCCACGGCCGTCAGCAGCGATATCCGTAAGACGCTCGCCACCTGCAAGGGCGTGATCGTGGACCTCATCGGCAGCCACGTGGGACAGCTGGAGGAGGCGCTCGGCACTCCGGCTAGCGGTGAGCCCGGGCGCGCCCACGGCCTGGGCAACGCCGCGCGGTACCAGTCCCGGATGGCGGCAGTCGAGTACGCCATGGAGCACGACGACGGCCAAAGCCTGCGCGCGCTGGAAAAGGCGCAGGTCATCCTGGTAGCCCCCTCGCGCTGCGGCAAGACGCCGACCACAATGTACTTGGCCCTGCAGCATGGCATCTTCGCCGCCAACTTCCCGCTGGTGGACGAGGACTTCGACAAGGAGGGCCTGCCGAAGCCCCTGCGCCCCTTCATCTCGAAATGTTTCGGGCTCTCGTCCAACCCGCTGCGGCTCAGTCAGATCCGGACCGAGCGGCGCCGCGGCTCGCCGTACGCCTCGCTCCGGCAATGCGGATTCGAACTGCGCAGCGCCGAGCGGTTGTACGTCTCACATGGGATTCCGTACCTGAACTCCGCCACCGTCTCCGTCGAAGAGATGGCGGCGACGATCCTGCAACGGATGAAACTCAAGCATTAGAGAAAAAATTCACAAACGATGTGTGGCGGACGTCATATGGAAAGCGCCCTGAAGACCTGACACTGTGGACAGGACTTGCGCCCTGCGAGCGGCCATCGCCGCGAGCGGGCCGGCGGCACGCCACCATTTCTGCGAAGGAGCAGCAACAATGACGACGGATATCCTGTGGTTCTCGGAACTCGGACTCAAGGACCTGGACCGGGTGGGCGGCAAGAACGCCTCCTTGGGCGAGATGGTGCAGAACCTGACTTCTGCCGGCGTCCAGGTCCCCGACGGCTTCGCGACGACGGCGGACGCCTACCGCCGGTTCCTCGCCGACTCCGGCCTGGACCAGCAGATCGCCGACCGGCTGGTGGGCCTGGATACCGACGACGTGACCGCCCTGGCGGCAGCGGGCCAGGACATCCGCACGCTGATCCGCCAGACGCCCTTCCTGCCCGACTTCGAAACGCAGATCCGCGACGCCTACCAGCAGCTGGTCGACAAGCACGCCGGCTCCGATGACCTGTCCTGGGCCGTGCGCTCCAGCGCGACGGCGGAAGACCTCCCCGACGCCTCCTTTGCCGGACAGCAGGAAACCTTCCTGAACGTCCGCGGCATCGAGAACATCCTGCAGGCCATCAAGGACGTCTTCGCCTCGCTCTACAACGACCGTGCGATCGCCTACCGCGTCCACCACAAATTCGAACACGCTGAGGTGGCGCTGTCCGCGGGCATCCAGCGGATGGTGCGCTCCGACGTCGGCGCCTCCGGCGTCATGTTCACCATGGACACCGAATCCGGATTCCAGGACGCGGTATTCGTCACCTCCTCCTACGGCCTGGGCGAGGCCGTGGTGCAGGGCGCCGTGAACCCCGACGAGTTCTACGTTTACAAGCCCGCCCTGCAGGCCGGCCGGCCCGCCATCCTCAAGCGCGGCCTGGGCGAAAAGGCGCTGCAGATGACCTACACGGCCAGCAGCGAAATCGGCCGGACCATCGACTTTGTTCCGGTCGACCCGGCGCTGAGGAACCGCTTCAGCCTCAGCGACGAGGACGTCGAGCAGCTGGCCCGGCACGCGGTGGCCATCGAAAACCACTACGGCCGCCCGATGGACATCGAGTGGGGCAAGGACGGGACCGACGGCGGCCTCTACATCCTCCAGGCCCGCCCCGAGACCGTGCAGTCCCGGCGTGCCCCTGGCAGCATGAGCCGCTTCCGGCTCAACGAAACCGGCCCGGTGCTGGCCGAAGGCCGCGCGATCGGCCAGAAGATCGGCGCCGGCAGCGTCCGGGTGCTCACCGCCCTCGACCAAATGGCAGCGTTCCAGACCGGCGACGTGCTGGTGGCGGACATGACGGACCCGGACTGGGAACCGATCATGAAGCGCGCCTCGGCGATCGTCACGAACCGGGGCGGGCGCACCTGCCACGCTGCCATCATCGCCCGCGAACTGGGCATCCCCGCCGTCGTCGGCACCGGCGACGCCACCGATGCCCTGTCCGACGGGGCCGAGGTGACCGTCTCCTGCGCGGACGGCGAGACCGGCGTGATTTACGCCGGCCTGCTGGACTTCACGGTCGAGGAAACCGGGGTCACGCAGCTGCCGGAAGCGCCGGTGAAAGTGATGATGAACGTCGGTACCCCGGAGCAGGCGTTCACCTTCGCCCAGCTGCCGAACCACGGCGTCGGCCTGGCCCGGCTGGAATTCATCATCAACCGCCAGATCGGCATCCACCCGAAGGCGCTGCTCAACCCCGACGAGCAGCCGGCGGACGTGGCGGCGGAGATCAAGCAGCGGATCGCCGCGTACCAGAGCCCGCGCGAGTTCTACGTCAAGCGCCTGGCCGAGGGAGTGGCCACGATCGCCGCGGCCTTCGCACCCGAGCCCGTGATCGTGCGCATGTCGGACTTCAAGTCCAACGAGTACGCCAACCTGATCGGCGGCCCGGCGTACGAACCGCACGAAGAAAACCCTATGATCGGCTTCCGCGGCGCCTCCCGGTACCTGGCGCCGGAGTTCCGGGACTGCTTCGACCTTGAATGCGAGGCGCTGTCCTTTGTCCGCAACGAGATGGGCCTGACCAACGTCAAGCTGATGATCCCGTTCGTGCGCACGGTGGACGAGGCCCGCGGCGTAATCGAGCTGCTGGCAGAGAACGGGCTGCGCCGGGGCGAGAACGGGCTCGAGGTCATCATGATGTGCGAGGTTCCGTCCAACGCCCTGCTCGCGGACGACTTCCTGGAGCACTTCGACGGCTTCTCCATCGGCTCCAACGACATGACGCAGCTGACGCTCGGCCTGGACCGGGATTCGGCAATCGTCGCGGGCAGCTTCGATGAGCGCGACCCGGCCGTCAAGAAGCTCCTGAGCATGGCCATCCAGGCCTGCAAGGCGCGCGGCAAGTACGTCGGGATCTGCGGCCAGGGCCCCAGCGACCACCCGGACCTGGCCGAATGGCTGGTGGGGGAGGGCATCGAGTCCGTCTCCCTGAACCCCGACACCGTGGTGGAAACCTGGCTCCGGCTGGCCCGCGCCGCCGGCAACGAGAGTGTCCCGGCCGAGGCAGGCACAGCAGCCCGCTGACTGTCCCGAGGCCCGTGCTCCGCGTGTCCGCAGCGGAGTACGGGCCTCAGCGGGCCCTGGCCCGTTTCAGCTCGGCGCGGAGCAGGGCGTTGGCGGCCTCCAATTCCAGGACCTTGGCCACGCCGGCCAGGTTCAGGCCCTCCTCCAGGAGTTCGCTGATCCGGCGCAGGACCACTAGGTCCGCCTCGCTGTACTGCCGCGTGCCGCCGGCGGTCCGGTCCGGCGTCAGCAGGCCCTTCCGCTCGTAAAGACGGATGTTCTGCTGCCCGGTCCCTACCAGCTGGGCCACCACAGAGATGGCATACAGCCCCAAATCGTCCTCGCGTTCCGCCACGGCGCCCCCTTCCCTGCTGGCGGCCCCTCGGCCGCCGTTGCCCGGTCAATTTTCCCCTTGCAACAGTCTGGCACCGGTGCTATAAAAAATCTATATCAGCCACAACAGATAATCGTTGGCTGGAGAACCAACACAGCAGGCAACTCTCATCTGAAGGAGTGGGAAATGATGTTGATGCGTACGGACCCGTTCCGTGATCTGGACCGGCTGACCCAGCAGGTTTTTGGGACGGCGGCGCGGCCGGCGGCGATGCCGATGGACGCCTGGCAGGAGGACGGCGAATTCGTCGTCGCGTTCGATCTTCCCGGCGTCAACGTCGACTCGGTGGACCTGGACATCGAACGCAATGTCCTGACGGTAAAGGCCGAGCGGCGGGACCCGACCCAGCCGAATGTTGAACTCATCGCCTCCGAACGGCCGCGCGGCGTCTTCAGCCGCCAGCTCATCCTGGGCGACACCCTGGACACCGAGAAGGTCCGGGCGAACTACGCCGACGGCGTCCTGACCCTCCGCATCCCGGTGCAGGAACAGGCAAAGCCGCGGAAAATCGAAATCACGCACACGCAGGACAAGATGCAGGAGATCGGCAAGTAGGACCGCGGCGGGACGGCTCGTCCCGCCGCGGCACGGGAGGGGGTGGCCAGTGAACCGCGACCCGCGGGGGTTTTACGCCGCGCTGGGGGTCTCGCCGGATGCCACGCCGGCCGAGATCCAGCGGTCCTTCCGCGCCCTGATGCGGCTGCGCCACCCCGATCTCGGCGCCGGTACTGGTGCTGCCGGCAGCGCCGGGACCGGCGCCCGGGCCGACGACGGCGCGGAGGTCCGGCGGATCCTCGAGTCTTTCGCGGTGCTCAGGGACCCGGCCTCCCGAGCGGCCTACGATCCCGGTGCCGGTCCGGGGGTACCGGCGGGAAACCGGGACCCCGCCGTCGGCCGCGCGATCCCGGTGCGGCACCACGCCGTACGGCAGCCGGTCCTGCGCATCACCCCTGTGCGCTGGGAACGCTGAGGAACCGACAGAAGGAGTTCGACCATGAGCGCCTGGCGGCGTTACGACTCGCACCTGATTCCCGCCTTCCATGAGCGTTTCGAGGAACGCTGGGGAAAGGACACGGCGCCGTTCCTCGATCCGGAGGCGCACGAGCTGCCGGTGCCGCGCGCCCAATGGATCAACGTGGACACCGGCGCCGCGCTGGCGGTCGTTCCCGTCTGGGCGGACCAGGACAGCCAGCACCGGTCCTTCGGTGTGTTCTACCTGCCGCCGGCCGGGGACATCTGGGTGCTGCGGCCCGGGTTCACCGGGTACCTCGAGCCGGCGGCGGATGACGCCGAGCAGCTCGTCGTCCTCCGGAACGACGCCTTCAAGAAGGCCGTGGCGCACGCCCGGGAGTTCCTCTTCGGGCCGGGCGGGGCCTAAGATCGATCCACCACCAGCGCAACTGCATAGGGGATTCGCCAATGAACGCTTCCGCCCACGATCTGGCCGCTCTGCTGCCGCCCGAGTTCACCCTGGGCGTGGCGACCGCCGCCTTCCAGATCGAGGGGGCGCTGGACGAGGACGGGCGCGGGCCCTCCGGCTGGGACGTTTTCGCAGCCACGCCGGGATCGATCGTCAACGACCACAGTCCCGCAATTGCCTGTGACCACTACCACCGGATGCCCGAAGACGTGGCGCTGATGAAGGAACTGGGGATCGACTCCTACCGGTTCTCGCTGTCCTGGCCCCGGATCCAGCCCGGCGGCAGCGGCCCGGTCAATCCCAAGGGCCTGGACTTCTACGACCGGCTGATCGACCTGCTGCTGGCCAACGGGATCTCCCCGATGGCCACCCTGTACCACTGGGACACGCCGCTCGAACTGGACGAGGCCGGCGGCTGGATGAACCGCGATACCGCCTACCGGCTGGGGGAGTTTGCCGCGATCGCCGCCGCCGCGTACGGGGACCGGGTGGCGCGCTGGGTGACCATCAACGAACCGGCCACGGTAAGCGCCAACGGCTACATGCTGGGCGTGCACTCCCCGGGGGAGGCCCACATGCTCAAGGCGCTGCCAAGCGTCCACCACCAGCTGCTCGGCCACGGGCTGGCGATGCAGGCGCTGCGGGCCGCGAAGGTGCCCGGGGAGATCGGGCTGACCAATGTCTACTCACCCATGGTCCCCGCCTCCGGCAACCCCCTGGACAAAGTCAGCGCCGGGCTGATGGACATGGCCCAGAACCGGCTGTACGCGGACCCGGTGCTGCTGGGCAAGTACCCGGACGCGATCCGGGCCGCGACATTCTTCTCCTCGTTCAGCCCGTCCAGCGAGGACATGGAGCTGATCTCCCAGCCGCTGGACTTCTACGGCCTGAACTACTACATGCCCACCCGGGTGGCGGCGGGCCCGGGCGAGGGGACCGTGCCCAAGGGCATGGCCGAGGCCATGGGCAACGATCTGAACGGCGGAGGGTCCGGAACGCCGTTCCACATCCAGAGCTTCCCCGACACCGAGATCACCGCCTACGGCTGGCCGATCAAACCGGACTACATGGCCGTGGCGCTCGCGGAAATGGCCGAACGCTACCCGGAACTGCCGCCGGTCTACATCACCGAGGGCGGCGCCAGTTTCGAGGACCTGGAAATCCACGACGCCGACGGCCGGCTGATCGTCCCCGACGAGCGCCGCGTGCGGTACCTCGCCGAGCACATCGGCGCCGCCATCGAAGCGACCTCTCCCGGCGGCACCGCAGAATCGATTGAGCTGCGCGGCTACTACGTGTGGTCGCTGCTGGACAACTTTGAATGGTCCGCCGGGTACAAGCAGCAGTTCGGCCTGATCCATGTGGACCGGGACACCATGGCCCGTACGCCCAAGGCATCCTATTACTGGCTCCGCGAGCTGATGGCGGCCCGGAAGCAGGGCGCCGCCGTGGCCGGTGCTCCCGTGCCCGCAGCCGGCGGGGGCGCGGAGTCCGCGCCGGAAGCCGCCGACGTCGAGGGCGCCGGCAGCGGGGCTGCGCCCGACGCGGCCGCCGGAACAGCCGCCGGCTAGAGGAGCTCCAGCTCCTCGAGCCGGGCGGCCATGCCGGCGCCGTCCGGGGAGTAGATCCAGGGCACGCGTGTATCGGTGTGGTCCCCGGTCTCGGAGTGCCCGCCGGCCAGCACGGCCTCGCTGGTGGAGAGCTGGCGGATGCCGATCGCCGCGACCCGGTCGCCGTGGTCCCGTGCGAACTGTGAGTAGATGGCCTCATCGTGCTGGCCGTTGTCGCCGAAGAGCAGCCAGCGCATGTTCGGGAATTCGCGGGCCAGCAGCTCCAGGTTGCGGCGCTTGTGGTCCTGGCCGCTGCGGAACCAGCGGTCGTGCGTAAGGCCCCAGTCGGTCAGCAGCAGGGTCCCGGTCGGATACATGTTGCGGGTGATGAAGCGGGCCAGGGTGGGGGCGGCGTTCCACGGCCCGGTCGAAAGGTAGATCACCGGCGCCTCGGGGTGCTCCACCAGCAGCCGGTCCATCAGGACGGCCATCCCCGGAGTCGCCATCCGGGCCCGCTCGTTGAGCACGAAGGTGTTCCACAGGGCCAGGAACGGGCGGGGGAGGGCCGTGACCATGATGGTGTCGTCAATATCGGAGACGATGCCCAGCGGGGTGTCCGGGGAGATGACGTAGATCCTTGCCTCCGCGGCCTCGGTCCCGTCGGCGCGCAGCACCGCGGTGTGCCAGCCCGGCGCCAGCGAGACCGGCACCACGGTGTCCACCAGGCCGCCGCGGTCGGCATGCACCCGGGTGGTGACGCCGCCGATCTCGATGTCCACCTCGACGAACTGGATCGGAACGGACGTGAAGGCCCGCCACCCGCGGACGTTTTGGTTGCCGTTCTGCGCCGCCCGCTCCGCGCGGCTGCCCGCGGCCGGTTTGCTGGTGAGCACCACGCGGCCCAGCACCCGGACCCACTCGGTGGAGCCATAGCCCTGGTAGGCGATCGTCTGGGGGCTGAAGTTCCAGCGCCTGGCCAGCTTCAGCCTCAGGTGGTTGACCGTGTCCGAGACCAGGTGGGCCAGACGGAAGGCCTGGCTGCCGGAGACCTTCGGGTCCGGCCGTTCCTGCGGGGAATCCTGCGACGCCATTTTCATGCCTCCACTCTCCCACAGCAGACGGCCGCGGCCGTCGTTTGCGTCGGCCCGTCAGCCGCCACCTCAGCTGTCACGTCGGCTGACGCCCAGCAGCTCCCGCAGCCGAAAGGCGTCGCGCACGGCGTTGCCTTCGCCGTCGTTGTTGAAGTACGCGTAGACCTCCCGCCCGCCCTCCTGCCACTCCCGGATCCGCTCCGCCCACCAGCGGAGGTCGGCCTCGGAGTAGGAGCCCGCGTACAGGTGTTCCCGGTCCGGTCCATGCAGCCTGAGGTAGACGAACGGGGCGGTGGCCCGGAGGATGCAGGGCAGCTGCGCCCCGCTCATGACGCAGTAGGCGGCCCGGTGCCGCTCCAGCAGCTCGTACACCTCCGGGTGGTCCCAGCTGGCGTGGCGGAACTCGACGCTGACGCGGATCCACTCCGGCAGGGCGGCCAGGAAATACTCCAGCCGGGCGTCGTCGCGGGCGAAGTCCGGCGGCAGCTGCACCAGCAGCACCGCGCGCTTGTCGCCGAG
The DNA here is from genome assembly GCF_001428365.1 of Arthrobacter sp. Soil763. GTDB lineage: Bacteria > Actinomycetota > Actinomycetes > Actinomycetales > Micrococcaceae > Arthrobacter. The sequence continues at coordinate 246,546 of NZ_LMSH01000002.1, forward strand.
CTCGTGCCAGCCCCGGGTGATCCGCTCTACCCAGGCTTCGGGGCCGTACAGCTTCTTGCCGTGGGTGAGGCCGCGCGGGGCCTTGACGGACATGGCGAAACCCGGGGGGAGGCGGCGCTGCCAGCCAGCGAAGGAGCTCTCCCGCGGCCAGCGGTAGAAACTCGCGTTCAGCTCGACCGTGCTGAACCGGGAGGCGTAGTGGGACAGCCGGTCCTTCGCAGGCAGTCCCGGCGGGTAGAGCACGTTTTCCCAGTGGTCGTAGCTCCAGCCGCTGGTGCCGATGTGCGCCGACCCGGATTGCTGTTCCGGCATGAAGGGATCCTAGCGCCGCGGGGCGGATGTGGCACTGTAAGAGCCATGGCACGCATCGAGGATTACGCAATGATCGGCGACCTGCATACCGCCGCCCTGATCAGTACCGAGGGCTCCATCGACTGGCTGTGCCTGCCCCGGTTCGACTCGCCGGGATGCTTCAATGCGCTGCTGGACAGCCCCGGCGCGGGCCGCTGGCTGCTGGCGCCGGCGGACGGCGGCGAATGCACCGTCCGGCGCTACCGCCGCAACACCCTGATCCTGGAAACCGAATGGGAAACCCCCGACGGCAGGGTCAGGATTATCGATTTCATGCCGCCCCGCGACGGTGCGGCGGACCTGGTGCGGATCGTCGTGGGCGTGCACGGGACCGTGCGGATGCGCGGGGAGCTGACGCTGCGGTTCGACTACGGCAACATCGTCCCGTGGGTCCGGCACGACGAACACGGCATCCACGCCGTGGCCGGTCCCGACGCCGCCTACCTGGTCACCGGTGCGCCGCTGCGCGGGGAGCACCTGCAGACCGTCAGCGAGTTCACCGTCAAGGCCGGGGAGCGGGTCCCCTTCGTCCTGACCTGGTCGCCCAGCCACCTGGGCCGCCCCCGCCGCATCGACCCCGAGGCCGTGCTCACCACCACCGAGGCCTTCTGGAAAGAGTGGGCGGCCCGTTGCCGGATCACCGGCCCGTACAAGGACGCCGTGCTGCGCTCGCTGATCACGCTCAAGGCGCTGACGTTCGCGCCGACCGGAGGGATCGTCGCGGCGGTAACCACCTCGCTGCCGGAGGAGCTGGGCGGGGAACGGAACTGGGACTACCGCTTCTGCTGGTTGCGGGACGCGACCCTGACCCTGCAGGCGCTGCTGGGCGCGGGCTATTCGGCCGAAGCCGCGGCCTGGCGGGACTGGCTGCTGCGTGCGGTGGCCGGCGACCCGGCAGATCTGCAGATCATGTACGGGCTCCACGGCGAACGCCGGCTTCCGGAAGCGACGCTCGACTGGCTGGCCGGGTACGAGGGATCCGCGCCGGTGCGGATCGGGAACGGTGCGGCCGGGCAGCTGCAGCTGGACGTCTGGGGCGAGGTGCTGGACTGCCTGGCCTTGACCCGGAGCTCGCTGCTGCAGGACGGCGATGACGCCTGGGACGTCCAGGTGGCCCTGATGGAGCATCTGGAGACGGCCTGGGACCAGCCGGGCAACGGGCTCTGGGAGATGCGGGGGCCGCGCCGCCACTTTACGCACTCCAAGGTGATGGCCTGGGTGGCGGCCGACCGGATGGTCAAGGGGGTCCGGGACTTCGGGCTGCCGGGGCCGGCGGACCGCTGGGAAGCCCTCCGCGACCGCATCCACGCCGACGTTATGGCCCACGGGTTCGACTCCGGCCGCAACACCTTTGTGCAGTCCTACGGCCGGCCGGAACTGGATGCCAGCCTGCTGCTCATCCCGCGGGTCGGGTTCCTGCCTCCGGATGATCCGCGGGTGGTCGGCACCATCGAGACCATCCAGCGGGAGCTTAGCCAGGACGGTTTTGTGCTGCGCTACCGGACGGACCAGAGCGACGACGGCGTGCCCGGCAGCGAGGGTGTCTTCCTGGCCTGTTCGTTCTGGCTGGTCGAGGCGCTGCTGGGGGCCGGCCGGCGCCGGGAGGCCCGGGAGCTGTTCGAACGGCTGCTCGCGCTCCGCAACGACGTCGGCCTGCTAAGCGAGGAGTGGGACGTCCACGCCGCCCGGCAGCTGGGCAACACGCCCCAGGCGTTCAGCCACTTCGCCCTGGTGCGCAGCGCCGTCCAGCTGAACGCGGCGGCCCACTGACCGGGCCGGTCCTGCGCCGGGAACCAGCGCCGGGAATCAGCCGGGCTTTTCTCCAGAGCTTCGATAAGTATACTTACTAATATCCCCAGGCGGGGTGCAGGATTGAAGGAGTATGCAATGGCTGGATATTTCGAGCTCGTCGATGCGCCCGACGGCGGGTACCGGATTCGGATGATGGACGCAGCCGGGGGCCTGATGGCTGTCTCGGTCACCTTTCCCACCAAGCGTGCGGCCGTGGCCGGGATCGCCCAGGCTCGGGAAATCGCCGGCACCGGGCTGGTCAGGGACCGGAGCGGCGACGGCCAGCCCGCCGTGATGGCCGCATTGGCCAAACGGCGGACCACCGGCGCGGGCCGGAGCTCCACGCTTTCCGGCGGAAGTACCCTCGCGGCCACCAAGCGCACGCGGGCGCATCACTGACGTGCCGGCCGTGCAACACCGCGCAGCGGTCCTCTTCGACGTCGACGGGACCCTGGTGGACTCGTCCTACATCCACACCCTCGCGTGGTGGCAGGCCTTCCGCCAGGCCGGTTACGACGTGACGATGGCCTCCATCCACCGCGCCGTCGGCATGGGCGGGGACCGGATCCTGGACCGGCTCCTGCCCGCGGACCGCGATCCCGACCAGGACCCGACCATCATGGCCTCGCACGCCGCGGTGTTCTCCACCTTCTGGCCCTCCCTGCGCCGGCTCGACGGCGCCCGCGAGCTGCTGGCCCAGTGCTTCGATTCCGGCCTTGGGGTGGCCCTGGCGTCCTCGGCGCGGGACCGCGACCTGGAAATGCTGCGCTCCACCATTGACGCGGACGCCTACATCCACGCCGCCACCAGCTCCGCCGATGCCAAGGAAAGCAAGCCGGCCCCGGACATCCTCGCCGCCGCCCTGGCCGCGCTCGGCGTGCCGGCCGACCGTGCCGTCTATGTCGGCGACAGCGTCTGGGACATCTACGCGGCCGCCGCCCTCGATATCCCCGCCATCGGGCTGAGCTGCGGTGGCACCAGCGAGGCCGAGCTCCGTGAAGCCGGAGCCGCAGAGGTTTATGAAAGCCCCCGGGCCCTGCTGGAGAACCTCGCCGGCAGCGCCATCGGAACGCTGGCCGCCGGCGTCCGCTAGCCGGCACCCCGGCATCCGGCCCCCGTTCCGCCCCTAAATTTTCCCTCCAGACCGCAACCGAAAGGCAGCAAATGAAGGCACTTACATGGCAGGGCAAGCGTTCCGTGAGCGTGGAGAACGTCCCCGATCCGGTGATCCAGGAACCCACCGATGCGATTGTGCGCATCACGTCGACCGCCATCTGCGGCTCCGACCTCCACCTGTATGAGACTCTCGGCCCGTACATGCACAAGGGGGACATCATCGGCCACGAGCCGATGGGCGTCGTCGTCGAAGTCGGCAGCGCGGTCACCAATCTCTCCAAGGGCGACCGGGTGGTTATCCCGTTCAACATTTCCTGCGGCCACTGCTACATGTGCGACCAGGGCCTGCAGTCCCAGTGCGAGACGACGCAGGTTAAGGAGAAGGGCTCCGGCGCGTCGCTCTTCGGCTTCTCCGAACTGTACGGGTCCGTCCCCGGCGGCCAGGCGGAGTACCTGCGCGTGCCGCACGCGGACTATGGTCCCATCAAGGTGGGCGCCGACCTCCCGGACGAGCGCTACCTGTTCCTCTCGGACATCCTGCCCACGGCCTGGCAGGGCGTGAAGTATGCAGACGTGCCGAAGGGGGGCACCCTCGCGGTGATGGGCCTTGGGCCTGTCGGCCAGTTCGCCTCCCGGCTCGGCAAGCACTTCGGGCTGCGCGTCATCGGCGTGGACCCGGTGCCGGAGCGCCGTGCGATGGCGGAGCGGCACGGAGTCGAAACCCTCGACTTCTCCAAGGGTGTGGCCGATGAGCTGCGCGAGATGACCCAGGGCCGCGGCGCCGACTCCGTCGTGGACGCGGTCGGCATGGAGGCCCATGATTCGCCCGTGGCTGCCTTCGCCCAGCACGCGGCCGGGCTGCTGCCGGACAAGCTGGCACAGAAGGCCTTCGAGACCGTCGGAGTGGACCGGGTGTCCGCCCTGCACACGGCGCTGGATGCGGTCCGCCGCGGCGGCACCGTTTCGCTGAGCGGAGTCTACGGCGGCAGCGCGACCCCGATGCCCCTGATGCACATGTTCGACAAGCAGATCCAGCTGCGGATGGGCCAGTGCAACGTGCGGCGCTGGACCGAGGATCTGCTGCCGCTGGTGGAAGCCGACGCCGATCCCCTCGGCGTCATGGACCTGGTCACCCACCAGGTCGGCCTGGACGAGGCTCCGGCCATGTACGAGAAGTTCCAGAAGAAGCAGGACGGCTGCATCAAGGTCGTCCTCAAGCCGTAGCGGTGCCGCTGCCGGCCGGTCCCCCCGGGGGGCCGGCCGGCAGCGAGACTGCCCGTGAATACACGTAGGAAACGGGGGCGGACATGACGAAAGCCTGTCCTGTCACTCGTTCCTGGATTGGGATATGCTCCTGAAATGGCACCGCGAAGTTTTCTTCAATGGCCGGTTGTTCGGCAGCTGAGCACGGGCGACCTGCTGGGCCGCGGGCCGTCGGTTACCTCGCCTCGGACCCGGGCGATCGCCCCGCGCACTGCCACTGCGGACCGCGTCGTGCAGAGCGTCTGCCCTTATTGCGCGGTCGGCTGCGGACAGCGCGTCTACGTCAAGGACGAGAAGGTTGTCCAGATCGAGGGCGACCCCGATTCGCCCATTTCGCGCGGCCGGCTGTGCCCCAAGGGCTCAGCCAGCGAACAGCTGGTCAACTCGCCGGGCCGGCAAACCAAGGTCCTGTACCGTGCCCCGCGTGCCAAGGAATGGCAACGGCTGGACCTTTCCACCGCCGTCGACATGATCGCCGACCGGTTCATCGAAAGCCGGCGCAGGACCTGGCAGCAGGAAGACGACGAGGGCCGCCTGCTGCGGCGCACCATGGGCATCGCCTCTCTCGGCGGCGCCACCTTGGACAACGAAGAGAACTACCTGATCAAGAAGCTCTTCACCGCCGCCGGGGCGGTACAGACGGAGAACCAAGCCCGTATATGACACTCCGCCACGGTTCCCAGTTTGGGAGCCTCGTTTGGACGCGGTGGTGCAACGCAATCACTGCAGGACATGGCCAACGCCGACTGCATCATCATTCAGGGATCCAACATGGCCGAGTGCCATCCGGTCGGATTCCAGTGGGTGGCGGAGGCCAAGGCACGCGGAGCCAAGGTCATCCACATTGACCCCCGGTTCACGCGCACTTCGGCGGTTGCTGACAAGCACCTGCCGATCCGGGCCGGATCCGATGTCGTGCTTCTTGGCGCCCTCATCAACTACGTCATTGCCAACGACCTGTGGTTCAAGGAGTACGTGACCGCGTACACCAACGCGGCCACGCTGGTCCATGAGGATTACCGCGATGCCGAGGACCTCGGCGGCCTGTTCTCGGGCTTCGATCCGGAGAAGGGCGCCTACGACAACTCGTCCTGGGCCTACGATGAGGCTGACGAAGGCGCCATCGGCGAGCCGGCGGGTCCTGAGCACGGCGCAGAGGCCGGCGCCCGGGCCTCCGGTGATACTTTCGGCAGCGGCGGCCCGCCCCTTGAGCACGCCGAGGTGCTGCGGGACGACACGCTCCAGGACCCCCGGACCGTCTTCCAGATCGTGAAGCGGCACTACGCCCGCTACACCCCGGAGATGGTGCGCGACATGTGCGGCATCAGCGAAGCGGACTTTGCCTACCTGGCGAAGACCATCACGGAGAACTCCGGCCGCGACCGGACCACCTGCTTCGCCTATGCCGTGGGCTGGACCCAGCACTCCCTGGGAGCACAGTTCATCCGCGCCGCCGCCATCCTCCAGCTGCTGCTGGGGAATGTGGGACGCCCCGGCGGCGGAATCATGGCCCTGCGCGGCCACGCCAGCATCCAGGGCTCTACCGATATTCCGACGCTGTTCAACCTGCTGCCCGGCTACCTGCCGATGCCCAGCGCCGGGCGGCACGACACCCTGGAGGAGTACCTCAAGGCGAACGCCTCGAAGAACCAGAAGGGATTCTGGGCCGACGCCGACGCGTACACCATCAGCCTGCTCAAGGCATGGTGGGGTGACGCCGCGACGGCGGACAACGACTGGGCGTACGACTACCTGCCGCGCCTGACTGGTGCGCACGGGACCTATGAGACCGTCATGAGCATGCTCCGGGACGAGGTGGAAGGCTACTTCCTGCTCGGCCAGAATCCTGCGGTCGGCTCGGCCCACGGACGGATGCAGCGCCTGGGCATGTCGCACCTGAAGTGGCTCGTGGTCCGCGACCTGAACATGATCGAGTCGGCGACCTGGTGGAAGGACGGCCCGGAAATCGAATCCGGGGAACTGCGCTCCGAGGACATTGAGACCGAGGTCTTTTTCCTGCCGGCGGCGACCCACGTGGAGAAGGCCGGGTCCTTTACCCAGACCCAGCGGCTGCTGCAGTGGCGCCACCAGGCGGTGGCCCCGCCGGGCGAGTGCCAGAGCGAGCTCCAGTTCTTCTACGAACTGGGGCACCTGATCCGGGAGAAGCTTGCCGGTTCCCAGGACGAACGGGACCGGCCGCTGCTGGACCTGACGTGGGACTACCCCACGGACGACCACGGCGATCCGGACCCCGAATCGGTTCTGGCCGAAATCAACGGCCGGCACCTGACCGGTCCCGACGCGGGCAAGCCCCTCTCCGCCTACACCGAGCTCCGCGCCGACGGTTCCACGACGGCGGGTTGCTGGATCTACACCGGTGTCTACGCTGAGGGGATCAACCACGCCGCCAACCGGAAGCCGGGCCAGGAACAGGGCCCCGCAGCCACGGAGTGGGGCTGGGCATGGCCGGCTAACCGACGGATCCTGTACAACCGGGCCTCCGCCGATCCGGCCGGCAAACCCTGGAGCGAACGCAAGAAATACATCTGGTGGGACGAGGACCAGGGCAAGTGGGTCGGCGAAGACGTCCCCGACTTCCCGCCGACCCTGGCCCCCGGCAGCAAACCCGATCCGTCGGTGGGCGGTCCGGCCGCGCTCAGCGGGGACGATCCGTTCATCATGCAGTCCGACGGCAAGGGCTGGCTGTTCGCGCCGAAGGGCCTCGTGGACGGTCCGCTACCGACCCACTACGAGGCCCAGGAATCGCCCGTCGCCAACCGGCTGTACCCGCAGCAGCAGAGCCCGGCACGCCTGAAGTACCCCCGCAAGGACAACCTCAGCGCGCCCAGCGCCGGCAGCCCGGGCACAGACGTCTACCCGTACGTGTTCACCACCTACCGGCTCACCGAGCACCACACGGCCGGTGGCATGAGCCGCTGGCTGCCGTACCTGTCCGAACTGCAGCCGGAGATGTTCTGCGAGGTCTCACCCGAACTGGCCGCCGAGCGCGGACTGGAGCCCTACGGGTGGGCCACCATCATCTCGGCGCGATCGGCCATCGAGGCGAAGGTGCTGGTCACGGAGCGGATGACGCCGCTGACCGTGGGTGACCACACAGTGCACCAGATCGGGCTGCCGTACCACTGGGGCGTCGGGAACAGCGCCGTCGTCAGCGGCGACGCCGCCAACGACCTGCTGGGCGTCACCCTCGATCCCAACGTCCAGATCCAGGAATCGAAGGTGGCCTCCTGCGACATCCGCCCCGGGCGCAGGCCGCGGGGACCGGAGCTCCTGGCGCTCGTCGCCGAGTACCAGGAGCGTGCCGGGCTCACGGTGGAGACCGGGAACCGCACGGTGACCGATCCCGCCGAGGGCGAACACCCGGGCGGGCCGACGCCGTGACCCGCGCCCCGGAAACTGCCTCGAACGCAGCACATTATGCCCGGTCCGGGGCGCGGCGGTTCACCGCCGCGCCCCGGACACCGACCCGACGTTGGAGGACCGAATGGGCCAGCTGACCGGACCGACCGACCCCACCGCCGATGCCCACTGGGAGCACAACCATCCGCGCAAGGGGTTCTTTACCGACACATCGATTTGCATCGGCTGCAAGGCCTGCGAAGTTGCCTGCAAGGAGTGGAACCACAACCCGCAGGACGGAAACCTCGAGCTGCTCGGGTCCTCCTATGACAACACCGGGTCGCTGGGTGCCAGCACCTGGCGGCATGTCGCCTTCATCGAACAGGGCCAGGAACGCATTGCTGAGGCCCGGGAATCAGGCCGCGCATTGGTCAGCCTTGGCATGCCGCGCATCGGTCCGCCGGCCCCACCCAGCGTGGCGGACCTCGCGGACGCCGATACCACCCCGCCGGACACGGCGGACTTCCGCTGGCTGATGTCCTCTGACGTCTGCAAGCACTGCACCCACGCCGGATGCCTCGACGTCTGCCCCACCGGAGCGTTGTTCCGCACCGAGTTCGGCACCGTCGTGGTCCAGGACGACGTCTGCAACGGCTGCGGAACCTGCGTGGCCGGGTGTCCCTTCGGCGTGATCGAGCGCCGCAGCAACGGCACCGTGAAGGTTGCCGCCAGCAGGGAGGAACAGCACGCCAAGCACGCCGACGTCCCCAACGCGGGCGTCGCGCAGAAGTGCACCCTGTGTTACGACCGGCTGGTGGCCGACGAGACGCCCGCGTGCGCCAAGGCCTGCCCGACCACGTCGATCAAGTTCGGCGACCACGACGACATGGTGGAGACCGCCAAGGAACGGGTCGCCACCCTGCACGGCCAGGGCATGACCGAGGCCCGGCTTTACGGCGCCAACGAGAACGACGGCGTCGGCGGAACCGGTTCGGTCTTCCTGCTGCTGGATGAACCCGAGGTCTACGGGCTTCCGCCGGACCCGCGGGTGCCTACAGCCGATCTGCCGAAGATGTACCGGCGGGCCGGCATGGCTGTAGCGGGCATGGCAGTCGCCGCCGCGGTGGCGTTCCTGGGAGGACGCGAGTGACGCTTTCCGAATTCGACAGCTTCCGTCCCGCCGAACCCGCCCGACGCCGCCGCGGCGGCAAGCGCGGGCCCGGGCGGCGCAGGGACAACGGTGATGGCTCCCGCGAAATGCCGATGGTGCCGGAGCCGGAGTTCACCTCGTATTACGGCCGTCCGGTGGTCAAGCCGGCGCCTTGGGGTGACGACGTCGCCGCCTACCTGTTCCTCGGCGGCGTCGCCGCGGGCTCGGCACTGCTGGGCGCCGGCGGCCAGCTGACCGGACGGCCGACGCTGCGGCGCAACGCCCGGCTCAGTGCCCTGGGGGCGGTTGGCCTCGGCGCGGCCGCCCTGGTCAAAGACCTCGGGCGCCCGGAGCGCTTCCTGAACATGCTGCGGACCTTCAAGGTGACCTCGCCGATGAGCGTCGGCTCCTGGATTCTCAGCGCGTTCAGCGCGGGAGCCGGCGTGGCTGCCGTTGCGGAGATCGACCGGATGAGCGGCGAGCGGCTGCCGCTGGGACCGCTGCGGGGCGTCCTCCGCGCCGTCGAAGGCCCGGCCGGCCTCGAGGCCGCTGTCTTCGCGGGACCGCTGGCGGCCTACACGGCCGTCCTGCTGGGCGACACTGCCACGCCGACCTGGAACGAGATGCACGGGGAACTGCCGTTCGTGTTCGTCAGCTCGGCCAGCCTGGCCTCCGCGGGGCTCGCGATGGTGACAACGCCGGTACGCGAGGCCGGGCCCGCGCGGAGCCTCGCGCTGCTCGGCGTGGTCGGGGACGTGGTGGCGATGAAGATCATGGAACGGGGCATGGATCCGGTGGCCGCGGAGCCCCTGCACCAAGGCAAGGCCGGCACCATGCTGAAGTGGAGCGAGCGGCTTGTCCTGGCCGGGGGTCTGGGCACCCTGCTTGGAGGCCGGAACCGGGCGGTCGCGGCGGCGTCGGGACTGGCGCTGCTGGCAGGCTCGGCACTGACCCGCTTCGGCGTGTTCGAGGCCGGGCTCGCCTCGGCCAAGGATCCCCGCTACACGATCGAACCGCAGAAGCGGCGCCTGGCGGCACGGCGGGCCGCCGGCGTCACCGGCGACGCCATTACCACCGGCAGCTGACCCGCCCGCTGCCGATCACCCGACAGTTGGTGACCCGGCCCCGGCGACCCGCGGCCCAGGACTAGCTGATCCGGATGCCCTGGCCCGCCGTCGTCTGGCCGATCACCGGGTAGCCGGGCACCTCGCCCACCACGAGCAGGCCGCCGGAGGTTTGCGCGTCCGCCAGCAGCAGCAGGTCATCCTCCGTGATCCCGGCGTCGGCGTCGAGGTGGGCGCGCACCCAGTCGAGGTTGCGCTTGGTGCCGCCGGAGACGAATCCGTCGCGGAGCGCCTCCCGGGCGCCGTCCACCAGGGGGACGGACTGCAGGTCAATGACGGCGCCGATCCCGGAGGCGCGGACCATTTTGTAGAGGTGTCCCAACAAGCCGAAGCCGGTGACGTCGGTGGCCGCCTTGACCCCGGCGGCGACGGCGGCGTCGGAGGCGTCGCGGTTGAGCCGCGCCATCGTCTCTATCGCCTCGGCGAAGATCTCGCCGGTCTGCTTGTGGCGGTTGTTGAGCAACCCGACGCCGATGGGCTTGGTCAGCGTGATGGGCAGTCCGGGCTCGGCGGCGTCGTTGCGCAGCAACCGATCCGGGTGGGCGACGCCGGTGACGGCCATGCCGTATTTGGGCTCCGGATCGTCGATGGAGTGGCCGCCCAGCACCGGGCAGCCCGCCTCGGCGGCGACGCTCAGGCCCCCGCGGAGCACCTCTGTCATGAGTTCCATCGGCAGCACACCACGCGGCCAGCCGAGGAGGTTGATGGCTGTCACGGGCCGGCCGCCCATGGCGTAGATGTCGGACAGGGCGTTGGCCGCGGCGATGCGGCCCCAGTCGTAAGCGTCATCGACCACGGGAGTGAAGAAGTCGGCCGTGGTCAGCACCGCCAGGTCCTCGCGGACCAGGACGGCTGAGGCATCGTCGCCGCTGTCCAGCCCGACCAGCACCTCCGGCCCGGGGTGACCGATCAGGCCGCGGACGGCGTCCTCGAGTTCGCCCGGCGGGATTTTGCAGGCGCATCCTCCGCCGTGGGCAAAGCCTGTGAGCCGGATGGGCGCGGCGCCCTCCTCCGGCTCCGGGATGGTTGTCTGAGCCTCGGTCACCCGCCCAGCGTACCCCCAAGGCAACCCTGCTATATTGAGGCGCGGTGGCGTCCGGGTCCTGGTGGGCCCCCCGGTCTTCAAAACCGGTGCGGCCGAGCATCTCGGCCTGGCGGGTTCGATTCCCGTCCGCCACCGCCAACTTCAGGCGTCACTGCCGCCGGCCGAGGAGGACCGTGGACCAGATCGACCCCCGGCGATTCATTCCGCGGACGAACGACCTTCTCGCCCTGGCCGCCGTCCGGGAGGCCGCCCGGCGGCTCGGCGGGCATGTCATCCGCGAGCTGGTCCGGGACGTCCAGGACCAGGCCCGGCGCGGCGAACTCGCCCCCGACCTGGTGGAACCGACGCTGACGGCGGCGGTGAACGCCCGCCGGGCAACCACCCTGCGGCCGGTGCTCAATGCCACCGGCGTTATCGTCCACACCAACCTCGGACGCGCGCCGCTCTCGGACGCCGCGAAGGAAGCCCTCGTCGCCGCCAGCGGCTACGTCGACGTCGAAATCGACCTTCAGGACGGAAGCCGCTCCAGCAGGGGAGCGGGCGCCCGGGCGGCCCTGCTTGCCGCCTGCCCCGCGGCGGAGGCCGCCCTGGTGGTCAACAACGGAGCGGCCGCACTCGTCCTGGCCACCACCGCCCTGGCGGCCGGCAAGGACGTAGTCCTGAGCCGCGGCGAACTGGTCGAGATCGGCGCAGGCTTCCGCCTTACGGACCTGATGGAGTCCACCGGCGCGGTGCTCCGGGAGGTCGGCACCACGAACCGGACGCACCTGGCCGACTATGCGGACGCCCTGGGACCGCAGACAGGGTGTGTGCTCAAGGTGCACCCCAGCAATTTCCGGGTTGACGGGTTCACCTCCGCCGTGCCGCTGACCGAACTGAGCCGGCTGACCGTTTCCGGCGGCGTGCCCCTGGTGGCCGACCTCGGCAGCGGACTCTTGACGCACGACCCGCTGCTGCCGGACGAGCCGGACGTAACCTCCGCGCTGCTGGCCGGCGCCGACGTCGTCATCGCCAGCGGCGACAAACTGCTGGGCGGCCCCCAGGCGGGCCTGCTGCTGGGCCGCAAGGAGATCATCGAGCGGCTGGCCCGGCATCCCCTGGCCCGGGCGGTCCGCGCCGACAAACTCGCCCTCGCCGCCCTCGAAGCCACCCTCACCGGCGGAGCCACGCCCGTGTCCCAGGCCCTGCACGCCGACGTCGAGGAGCTGCGCCGGCGCACCGACAGGCTCGCCGCGGCCCTCGGCGTCCCGGTCGTGGCCCACGACGGCAGGGTCGGCGGCGGCGGCGCCCCCGGCGTGCCCCTGCCGGGTTGGGCCCTGCGGCTGCCGGAGCGGCTCGCCGGGCCGCTGCGCACCGGCACCCCGGCCGTGCTGCCGCGCGTGCACGACGGCGCCTGCCTGATCGACCTCCGCTGCGTGCCCGCCGCCGACGACGACCGGATCCTCGACGCCGTCCGCCACGCGCAGTCACATTTTGCGGCCGCCGACGCCGGGGGCGCAGCCTGAATTATGCACGTCATCGCCACGGCCGGGCACGTTGATTCCGGCAAGAGCACACTGGTCCGTGCCCTCACGGGGATGGAACCGGACCGGTGGGAAGAGGAACGCCGCCGCGGACTGACCATCGACCTGGGCTATGCGTGGACTACGCTGCCCTCCGGCCGGGACGTGGCCTTCGTCGACGTCCCGGGACACGAGCGCTTCCTCGGGAACATGCTCGCCGGCATCGGCCCGGCGCCCGTGGTCTGCTTCGTGGTGGCCGCCGACGAGGGCTGGCAGGCCCAGTCCGGTGACCACCGGGACGCCGTCGTGGCCCTCGGCATCGAGCACGGCCTGATCGTCCTGAGCCGGTCCGACCGGGCCACGGAGCAACGCCGCGCCGAGGTTCTGGCCCGGGCCCGCGCCGAGCTGGCCGGAACCGGCCTGCGCGACGCTCCCGCCGTCGCCGTCTCCGCCATCGGCGGAACCGGGCTGGGCGACCTGCGCGCCGCGCTCGACGACGTCCTCGCCCGGGTGCCGGCGCCAGCCCTGACCGGACGGGTGCGGCTCTGGGTGGACCGGTCCTTCACCATCACCGGCTCCGGGACCGTGGTGACAGGGACCCTCGCCGCCGGAACCCTGGCCCGCGGCGACCGGCTGATGCTGCTGGGCGACGCCACCGAGCGGCCGGTGGCCATCCGCGGGCTGCAAAGCTGCGACACCGCGCGGACCTCCGTTGAACCGGTCAGCCGGGTGGCCCTGAACCTTCGCGACGTCGGCCCCGCCGAGATTCACCGGGGCGACGTCCTGGTGACCCCGGACGCCTGGCCCACCACCGCCGTCGTCGGCATCCAGCGTGCCTCAGGCCTGGAGTACACGGAGGTGCCGGAGAACATCATGGTGCACGTGGGAACCGCCGCGGTGCCGGCCCGGCTGCGTCCCTTCGGCGCCGACCTTGCCCGTCTGGTCCTCGACCGGGCCCTGCCCCTGGTGCTGGGGGACCGGCTGGTCCTGCGGGATCCCGGGCGGCACTCCGTCCTGGGCGGCGCCCGCATCCTCGACGCCGACCCGCCCGAACTGCTGCGCCGCGGCGACGGGGCCAAGTGGGCGCGGCGGCTCGCCGCGATGGACCCCGCAGGCGACCTCGCCGGGGCGGTCGCGGCCCGCGGGGCGGTCCGGGAGGATCACCTGAGGCGGCTGGGGCTGCTGACCGGTCAGGACCCCGCAGGGTTCGACGACATCCATGTCATGGGGGACTGGTGGGTGCACGCCCCGGTCCTCGAAACGTGGCAGCAGCGGTTGCGGACGGCCGTCGAGGAGCTGCGGGAACGGGACCCGTTGGCCCCCGGGCTCTCCATGGGAGCCGCGGCCGGCCTGCTGAGCCTGCCGGACGAACGGCTGTTGCCTCACGTGATCGAGGGAGCGACCCTGGAGGCCGCCGCCGGACACGTCCGGGTGCCCGGGAGCCGCGACGACCTCGGCGCCGCCGAGCCCGCCGTCGCCGAGATCGAACGCCGGCTGGCTGCGGACCCATTCCACGCCCCGGAGGCCGACGACCTGGCCACGCTGCGCCTGGGTAGCCGTGAACTGGCCGCCGCCGAGCGCGCCGGGCGTCTGCTGCGGTTACGGGACGGGGTGGTGCTCCTGCCCTCCGCACCGGCCCTTGCGATGCGTGCACTGGCCCGCCTGGACCAGCCCTTCACCACCAGCCAGGCCCGGCAGGCGCTCGACACCACCCGCCGGATCGCGGTTCCACTGCTGGAGCATCTTGACTCGCGCGGTTGGACCCGGCGCTTGGATGCCGGCCACCGCACAGTGGTGCGCTGACCCGCGGGCGCTACGCCCGGGCGACCGGCCGCGCAGTCCGTGCCGCGTGTTCCCGGGCGGCGGGTAGCGGCCGGTGGGCCGCTAGCGTGGTGGCTGTTTTGTCCTCAACCCGCCCAGTGCCGGCCTAGACGACGAGTTCCAGAAGTCCAGGAAGTCCCGCTCGGCGGCGGCCGCCAGGGCCTCCTCCTTTGCGTGCAACCGTCCGTAGGTGAAGGCGTTCCCGCCGCTGTCCCGGGCCCGGCGGGACAGCTCCGCCAGCCGCTGCCGTGCCACCACGCTGTCCTGGTGCAGCCCCAACAACTGCTGGATTTTTCGCGCGGACTTCGCTGTCCGTTTGGCAGTCCGGCGCCGCTTCTTGCCTGCGTGCTTCTTCCCGGTGCGTTTGGGCAATGAGGCCGCCAACTCGGCCGAGTAGCGCAGCCGTTTCGCTGCCTTGCGGATCTCGTGCAGGCCGGCATCCCGGGCTCCGCCGTCGTCTGCGTCCTTCCCCGGAAGGCCGGCGGCGCGCCTGCGCAGCCGCCGTTTGTCCTTTGCCACCAGCTTCCGGAGCCGCCGGGCGGGAGCTTCCGCCGCCCGGGCAGTGAGCGGCGGATCCGCCAGGTACCGCTCCAGCGCTGCCAGCAGCCCGGCGTAGCGCCCGCCCCCGAGGGCTGCAACGGCTGCCTCGAATCCCTCCTCAGCTGCCGCGCCGAGGTCCTCGCCGAT
The DNA here is from genome assembly GCF_001428365.1 of Arthrobacter sp. Soil763. Taxonomy (GTDB): domain Bacteria; phylum Actinomycetota; class Actinomycetes; order Actinomycetales; family Micrococcaceae; genus Arthrobacter. Next base: position 261,756 of record NZ_LMSH01000002.1, read on the forward strand.
CCGCTCAGAGACCGGTCCGGCCATTCCGCGCAGCGGCTCGGGCTCACCGGCCAGCAGGAACTCCAGCCGTTCCCGGACCACCGCTGGGTCCCTGGCGGCCCCCAGCAGCGCCGAGAGCCAGCGCAGCTCGTCGCGGAGCGGCTTCGCGGCGTCGTCCTCGAACAGCGGTGCGCCGGAGGCGAGTAGGGAACGGAGCCGCCGCGCCGCCACCCGCATCTGGTGCACGGCCTCGGGCTGGTGCGCCAGGACGCCGGGGGCGTGCCGGCGCAGCTCGTCCAGCTGCTGGTCCAGATATGCCAGCAGGACATCGCCCGCGGTGGTTGCCACGCTTCACTTTACGTCCAAGACACAAGGCAGTGCCGGTGCGGCGAGTTGGCAGTTCGCGGCAATGCCGGTGCGGGACACTGCCGCGAACTGCCCTCTCGGCATAGGCTGGCGGGACCGCACAGCACCCGCCAGCCCAGGAGGACCCCATGACACGCCAGCACCATCCCGCCAAGGTCGCCGTTGTGACGGGCGCCGGCTCCGGGATCGGCCGGGCGGTGGCACGGCTTCTGCTGGCGGAGGGTTACCGCGTGGTGCTCGCCGGCCGGCGGGAAGCGCCCCTGCTGGAGACCGGGGCCGGCCATGCCCAAGCCCTCGCGGTGCCCTGCGACGTCACCCGGCCCGACGACGTCGAGCGGCTGTTCGCCGTGACCGTGGAAGAGTGGGGGAGGGTGGATGTGCTGTTCAACAACGCCGGCGTGTTCGGCCCAGCCGCCTCGGTGGACGAGATCAGCGTGGCCGACTGGGAAGCCACCCTCGCCGTGAACCTGACCGGCTCGCTGTTCTGCGCGGCCGCCGCGGTGCGGGCCATGAAGGCGCAGTCACCCCAGGGCGGCCGGATCATCAACAACGGCTCCATTGCCGCCCACTCGCCCCGGCCCCGCAGCGTGGCCTATGCCGTCACCAAGCACGCGATCACGGGACTGACGAAGAGCATCGACCTCGACGGCCGGCCCTTCGGGATCAGCTGCGGCCAGATCGACATCGGCAACGCCGCCACGGAACTGATGGATGCGATCGGGGTCGGTGCCGGGGCACTTCAGCCTGACGGCAGCCGCCGGACGGAGCCGACGTTCCCGGTGGAGGACGCGGCGCGCGCCGTGGTGCTGATGGCCGGCATGCCGGCCTCGGCCAATGTCGGCTCCCTCGTCGTCACCGCCGCCGGGATGCCGTTCCTCGGACGGGGCTGAACCCTCCCCGTGGCGCTACAGCGGAAGTAGCCCCGACAGATCGGCGCGGAGCCCTGACGCGGCGACCCGGCCGGCGTCGACGGCGTCCGCCCAGCGGAGCCGGCCGGTCACCATGGCGAGCCAGGTGGCGGCGTCGCACTCGATGACATTCGGGGGAGTGCCGCGGGTGTGGCGCGGGCCCTCGATGCACTGGGTCACCCCGAACGGGGGCACGCGGACCTCCACGGAGTTCCCGGGGGCACGGGTGGCGACCTCTTCGAGCGAATAGCGCACCGCCGTCGCGAGCGTGGCGCGGGGAACCGGGGGCGGCGTGGTTCCCGCTTCGGCTGCAGCGGCGTCCCGCCAGGCGGCCAGCGCCGCCCTGCCCTCGTCCACCGGGATGCGGCGCCTGGGGACTGCCACGGCTAGTCCAGCAGCGCCGACACGGCGCTGCCCAGGCGGATTTTGCCGACCGGCCGGCCGCCGCCGAGCACCGGTTCGACAACCTTGTCCAGCACGCTGGAGACCTCCGGGATGTCGACGGCGCCCGCGGCCGCGAGCAGGGTCAGGCCCACGAGGGTGGTGGCGCGGATGCTGCCGTCGAGGACCTTGATCGCGACCGAGACGCCCTGCGGGGTGGCCATGACCAGGACGCCCTCGGCGCCGATCTTGGCGATGATCCCCAGGTCGTCCATCACGATCGTGTTGGCCTGGCCCCGGCCCTGCACCGCCCAGGGGTAGTCCAGCATCGAGGTGGCGATCGTCGCGGCGCGGGCGTTGGAGTTCTTGTCACCGGGCGCCTTGGCCAGCCGGGAGTAGGCGCGGGCCAGGCCGGTGAGGGAGACGGCGGCCACCGGGGCGCCGCAGCCGTCAATGCCGAGGTGGGCGATCGGTTCGCCGCAGTACTCCTCGATCACGGACCGGATGCGCTGCTGCAGGGGGTGGTTCGGTTCAAGGTAGCTGTGGGTGTCCCAGCCGTTCTCCGTGCAGGCCCAGAGGAAGGCCGCGTGCTTCCCGGAGCAGTTGAAGGCCAGCCGCGACTTCCCGCGCTCGGTCTGGACCAGCCAGGTCCGTGCCGTTTCGTCCTCCGGCCACGCTGCCGGGCACTGCAGCTGGTCCTCCTTGGCGCCGGCAGCCTTCAGCATGCCTTCCACCACATCCATGTGGTCGAGGGACCCGACGTGGCTGCCGCAGGCGATCGCCACCTGCGCGCCGCGCAAGGGGACGCCCGACTGCATGGAGGCGAGGGCCTGCAGGGGCTTGAGGGTGGAGCGGGCAAAGACCGGCGTGGTGATGTCGCCAAGCTCCGTGACGACGTTGCCGTCGGCTGCGAGCACGACGGCGGAGCCGATATGCCGTGACTCGACGAAGCCGCTGCGTTCCAGCACTGCCAGTTCGACGGCGGAGTCAACGGTGAAGGTCGCATGCGGGTTCAAAGGCATGCTGCCAGTCTATGGTGCGCGGGCCTCCGGACCGGGTTAGCTCCTCCACGGTCACCATGATGGATTGCCAGCCCGACGCGCCGTCGGGCACGGGATCGGCGCGCTGGTCGGTCTGGAGCTCTCCGGTGCCGTCGGTGGCGCGCACCTTGATGTAGTGCGGGCCCGGCGCGGCCTCCCACTCGTAGGACCACTGCCGCCAGGTCACCACGGACGCCTCGGCCGCCAGCACGGCAGCGGTCCACGGGCCGTCGTCGATCTGGACCTCCACCTTGGTGATGCCGCGGGTCTGCGCCCAGGCCGTGCCGCCGAGGGCAACCTTCCCGGCGGGGACCTTGGCGAAGGACTTGGGCACCTCCACCCGGGCCATGGTCTTGATCGGGCCGCGCTCGGACCAGCCGCGTTCCGTCCAGTAGGCCTTGTTGTCGGCGAACCTCGTCACCTCCAGGTCCACCACCCACTTGGTGGCCGAGACGAAACCGTAAAGGCCGGGGACCACCATGCGCACCGGATAACCGTGCTCCAGCGGCAGTGCTTCGCCGTTCATGCCGATGGCCAGCATCGCGTCGCGGCCGTCCTGGAGGACTTCGAGCGGCGTCGACGCGGTGAAACCGTCGACCGAGGTGGACAGGACCATGTCCGCTCCCGCCGTCGGCCGGGCCATCTTGAGCACGTCACGGATGGGCATGCCCAGCCACTTGGCATTGCCGGCCAGGTTGCCGCCCACCGGGTTGGAGACGCAGGTCAGTGAGACGTGGGATTCGATCAGTTGAGCGTCGAGCAGGTCCTGGAAGGTCAGGCGCACCTCCTGCTCCACCATGCCGTGGACCCGGAGCTCCCAGGACTGCACATCGACTTCCGGCACGCTGAGCGCGGTGTCGATCCGGTAGAAGTCCTTGTTCGGGGTCAGCCACGGGGTGACACCCGGCGTTGTGGACTGCACCCCGGCGGGAACGGCGGGGGCCGGCTTGGCGGGGGCGGGGAGTTTGAGGGCGTCGCGCGCGGCTGCCACGTTGCTGCGGGCGGCCCCAAGGAGCCGTCCGCCCGTGGCTGCGGCTGCGGCGGCTGCGGCAGTGATGCCGGTGGCGGTGAAGAAGGCCCGGCGGGTGGTCGCGGGGCGGGTCTCCGGTGCCGCGCCGCCGTGCGACGCGTCGCCGTGCGCCGCTGCACCGTGGTTGGGTGCGCTTTGGGTTTCGTCCAGCCGCCACAGCTTGCCGATCAGGAAGCGGAGGACCAGCAGCCCGGCCAGGGTGCCCAGCAGCGACGGCAGGGCGTCAAGCGGTGAGACGCCGGCCCGGGTCACTACGCTGGCCACGATCACGGCGCCCATCAACAGCACGCCGGCGGCGCCGAGGATCCACTTCCGGTACGCCACGATGCCCAGCACGCAGGCCAGCACCAGGATGGTCAGCCCCATGCCCACGAACAGGGCGGCCTTGTCGTTGGTGCCGAAGGTCGCGATGGCGAAATCCTTCAGCCACGGCGGCGTGAAGTCGATGAAGGTCGAGCCCAGTGCCACCAGCGGCGTGGCGCGGGACGAAAAGAACGCGCCGGCCAGTTCCGCGACGGCCAGCACGACGGCGGCCGAGACCACACCGGCCAGTGCGGCAAGAGCGGCGGGGCCGGTCAGCGCCGACCGCTTCCCGCGCTTCGGGGTGGTGCCGGGCTTCCGGGTGCTGGGCGTTGTCATACCGGGGATTCGGAGCGGACGTGCGGGCGGATGGGCATGCCCGGTCCTGCAACGGGGCTGTGGCTGGACCAAGATTGGGCATGCCCAATCCCGTGGCGCAGGGGTGGGCATAGAGCGTTATGCCCACCCCTCACGCCCAGCGATGGGCATGTCCGGTGGGAGTCACAGCTTAGGAGCCTGCAAGGTCCACCACGTACCCTTGGGAAGTGTGAAGGTACTTGTCATCGGCCCCGGCGGCCGCGAACACGCCATTGTCCGATCCCTGCTCGCCGACCCGAACGTCTCGGAGGTCCACGCCGCCCCGGGCAATGCCGGTATCAGCAAGCTGGTCCCCACCCACGCCATCGACGCCAACGATCCCGACGCCGTCGCAGCGCTGGCGACCCGGCTCGCCGTCGACCTGGTCGTCGTCGGTCCGGAAGCGCCGCTGGCCGCAGGGGTCTCGGACGCGGTCCGTAAGGCCGGGATCCCGGTCTTCGGCCCCAGCAAGGCCGCCGCGCAGCTCGAAGCGTCCAAGGCCTTCGCCAAGGACATCATGGCCGAGGCCGGCGTCCCCACGGCCATGGCCCGCGTGGCCTCCACCCCCGAGGAAGCCGCGGACGCCCTCGATACCTTCGGTGCCCCCTACGTGGTCAAGGATGACGGGTTGGCCGCCGGCAAGGGCGTCGTCGTCACCCGCGACCGCGACGAGGCGCTGGCCCACGCCCAGAGTTGCTTCGACGCCGGCGCTTCCGTGGTGATCGAGGAGTTCCTCGACGGCCCCGAGGTGTCGCTGTTCGTGCTCTGCGACGGCACCAACACCGTCGCACTTTCCCCCGCGCAGGATTTCAAGCGCATCTACGACAATGACGAGGGCCCCAACACCGGCGGCATGGGCGCCTACACCCCGCTGGACTGGGCGCCCGAGCATCTCGTGGACGAAGTGATCGAACGCGTCGCCCAGCCCACCGTGAACCAGATGGCCCACCGCGGCACCCCGTTCGTGGGCGTGCTGTTTGTCGGCCTGGCCCTGACGTCCCGCGGCACCCGCGTCATCGAGTTCAACGTCCGGTTCGGCGATCCGGAAACCCAGGCGGTCCTGGCGCGGCTCAGGACGCCGCTCGGCGGGCTGCTGATGGCCGCCGCCAAGGGCGAGCTGGACAAGGTCCAGCCGCTCCGCTGGTCCAAGGAATCGGCCGTCGCCGTCGTCGTCGCCGCCGAGAACTACCCGGGCACGCCCCGCACCGGGGACCGCATCCGCGGGCTCAAGAAAGTAGAGGCGATCGAGGGCGTGCACGTCATCCACGCCGGCACCAGGCTCGACGACGAGGGCAAGGTCGTCTCCGCCGGCGGCCGCGTCCTCGCCGTCGTCGCGCTCGGGGCGGACCTCGTCGAGGCCCGGGAACGGGCGTACGACGGCGTCGAACTGGTGCAGCTCGAGGGCAGCCAGTTCCGCACCGACATCGGAGGCAAGGCCGCCCGCGGCGAAATCAAGGTAACGGCGCCGGGGGCAGCTTCGGCTGTCGCCGCCGCGAAAGCGAAGGCCCAGGCATGAACACCCCCGACTCCGCCGGCACCGCAGCCGGCCTGGCGACCGCGGCCCCTGAACTGCCGGGCTGGAAGCACGTTTACTCCGGGAAGGTCCGTGACCTCTACGTCCCCGCGGACAGCTCCATCACCGAACGCATCGGGCACGACTGTGTCCTGGTGGTGGCCAGCGACCGGATCAGCGCCTACGACCATGTGCTGGCCAGCGAGATCCCCGACAAGGGACGCATCCTCACCCAGCTGAGCCTGTGGTGGTTCGAGCAGCTCGGCGTCGAGCACCACGTCCTCGCCGCCACGGTCGACGGCGGCGTGCCCGCCGCGGTCGAGGGGCGCGCGATGATCTGCAAGAAGCTGGAGATGTTCCCGGTCGAGTGCATCGCCCGCGGCTACCTGACCGGCTCCGGGCTTGTCGAATACCGGGAGTCCGGCACCGTCTGCGGCATTCCGCTGCCGGACGGGCTGGTGGACGGCTCACGCCTCGCCGACGCCGTGTTCACGCCCTCGGCCAAGGCCGAGGTGGGGGAGCACGACGAGAACATCACGTACGACGCCGTCGTGGAGCTCGTGGGCGAGGACATCGCGGGACGGCTGCGGGAGCTCACCCTGGACATTTACACCAAAGCCGAGGAGATCGCCCGCGGCCGCGGCATCATCCTGGCGGACACGAAGGTGGAGTTCGGGGTGGATCCGTCGACCGGCGTCATCACCCTCGGCGATGAGGTCCTGACGCCGGACTCCTCCCGGTTCTGGGACGCGGCCACGTATGAGCCCGGCAAGGCGCAGCCGTCCTACGACAAGCAGTACGTGCGGGACTGGCTGACCTCGGCCGAGTCCGGCTGGGACCGGTCCTCCGAAACGCCGCCGCCGGCGCTGCCCGCCGACGTCGTCGACCGCACCCGGAGCCGCTACGTCGAAGCGTACGAAAAGCTGACCGGCCGCACCTTCGCCTAGGTCCTGACCGCCGACGGCGGTGCCGGTTAGGTGCTGCTGCCGGCGGTGTGGTCGGCTAGGTGCTGCTGCCGGCGGCAGCAGCGGCGCGGCGCTGGGCCAGGCGGATCTCCAGCACGGCGTCCATCGCCTGCTGGACCCGGTCCGAGGCCCCGGCGGCGCTGAATTCCTTTTGCGCCTCATCGAGGAAGACGAGGGCTTCGTCGGCCTCACCGGCGGCCTTGAGCGCCTTGCCAAGCAGGAGTGAGACTTCCCCGGCCGTGTGCTTGGCGAGGACCTCGCGCTCGGCGTGGATTTCGCGCAGCTTCTGCACCGCACCCACGATGTCGCCGGTCAGGTAAAGCCAGCGCGCCCGGATGAAGGCCACCTCGAGGCGGTCGGTCTTGTTGCCGCCGACGATCGAGAGGGCCAGCTCGGCCCGTTCGATGGCGGACAGGGTCTCCGGCTCAACGATGCCGGAGGACAGGCGCACGGCGGCGGAAGCCTTGTTGAAGCGGGCCCACAGGTCGATGTCGTTTGCGGGGGAGAGCAGCGTGGCGGCCTTCTCGTGATGCTTGATGCCTTCGGCGTAGTCGTGCCGCATGAAGGCCACGTTGCCCACCACCCAGGCCACCTCGCCGGCGAGCTGGGAGTTGGCCTGGCCCTCCATCTGCTCATTCATCTCCTGGCAGTACTGCCAGGCCTCGTCCAGCCGGCCGCTCTCGGCCAGGGCGCCGATCAGCGCCCGGAGCGCGCCGATGATCAGGGTGGAGCCCTTCGGGAGCTGGGAGCACAGCCGCACGGCCTCCTGGGCGTTCTCCACCGCCGTCGTCAGTTGGCCCTGGCCCTGCGCCGCCGCGGCGAGCATCTGCCGCGCGCGGACGCCCAGCCCGGCGGACTCGGCCGCCATCGGGTGGTCCAGCAGCCGCTGCACGATGGTCCGGCAGTCGTCCCACCGGCCCTGCTTGATCAGGCACTCGGCCTGCATGTAGGTCATGTTCCACCACGCGCTGGTGTTCTTGGCCTCCAACGCGATCTGGGCGGCATTGGCGGCGTGGCTGGCTGCCAGCGGATAGTCGCGGAGGTCCCAGGCCTGGCGTGCGTACAGTCCGGCGAGCACGTATTCCGCGTCGCTGACCGAGACGGGCTGGCTCCAGGCTTCGAGCGCCTTAGGCGCGAGTTCCAGGCGGCGGGCCAGTTCCTCGATCACGTCGGCCGTCGGTTCGCGGCGTCCGGTTTCGAGCAGGGAGATGTAACTGGGGGAGTACAGGTCCCTCCCCAGCTCCGCCTGCGTCAGCCCACGCTCCAGCCGTTCCGCGCGGAGTTTCTCCCCGAATCCGTTCCCCACGGATACCACCTCATTCCGGACACTTCTTATACTAAATGCTTGACAGTCTCTGTGGAAGAAATTTTACAATGTATGTCAACAAGGGCAGTACTGACTTGGTAACGACTCCGACTCGAATGAGGACCTCTATGTTGAAGAAGATTGCAGCCGGCGTAGCCCTGGCGGGTGCCCTGGCTTTCTCCGCAGCGGCTCCGGCCGTTCTGTCCGCAGGTTCCATCGCCGACACCAGCAACGTTACCGCCGTGGGCAACTGGCCCGACCCCATGCGGGTCGCTTCGGCCGTGGGTAACTGGCCTGACCCGATGACCTACTCCACCAACGTCGGCAACTGGCCCGACCCGATGTAAGCAGCTAACGGAACAGCCCCGGACGCGTCTGACGCGGCCGGGGCTGTTTTTTGTGCCGGTGACGGCGGGGGCGGCGGCGGGTGCGCGGCCGGGCTGCTGCGGGGGCCTCACGCCGCGGAAACAAAAGAGGGCCCTTCGTATGAAGGGCCCTCCTTTTTGACTGGTCGGGATGACAGGATTTGAACCTGCGACCTCGTCGTCCCGAACGACGCGCGCTACCAAGCTGCGCCACATCCCGATCCGTTACTTCAAAAGCAACTTCACAAGAGTATCCGATTCCGGCCCCGGATGCGAAATCGGGCCCCGTCCCGGACGGCGCCGCCCGGGTTTCCGGGTCCGGGCGGCGCCGCGGCTCAGACCAGGGAGTCCTTCCACGCCCCGTGCAGCTTCGCGAACCGGCCCCCGCCGCCGATCAGCTCGGCCGGGGTGCCGTCCTCGACGACGCGGCCGTCGTGGACCACGAGCACCCGGTCCGCGGTTTCAACGGTGGAGAGCCGGTGCGCGATGATCAGCGCCGTGCGTCCGGCGGGACCGGCGCCGTCGCCTGCGCCGCCAGCGCCTCCGGCCCCACCGCCGCGCAGCAGGCTCGCCAGCCCGGCCTGCACCATGCGCTCGGACGGGATGTCCAGGGACGACGTCGCCTCATCGAGGATCAGGACGGCGGGCCGGGCCAGGAACGCCCGGGCGAAGCTGATCAGCTGGCGCTGCCCGGCGGACACCCGGCCGCCGCGTTTGTTCACGTCGGTGTCGTAGCCCTCTGGGAGCGCCATGATGAACTCATGGGCGCCCACGGCTGCGGCCGCCTCCTCGATCTCCTCGCGGGAGGCCTCGGGGCGGCCCAAGGCGATATTGTCCGCGACCGAGCCGCTGAACAGGAACGCTTCCTGGGTCACCATGACGACGTTGCGGCGCAGGTCCGCCGTCGTGAGTTGCCGCAGGTCCACGCCGTCGAGCGTGAGCGAGCCGGACGAGACGTCGTAGAAGCGGGCAATCAGCTTGGCCAGCGTGGACTTTCCGGCGCCGGTCTGGCCCACCAGCGCGACGGTCTGGCCGGCCGGGATGTGCAGGTCCATGGCCGGGATGATGACCGGGCCGTCGCCGTAGCGGAACTCGACGTTCTCGAAATCGATGCGCCCCTGCGCCGCGGGCAGCGCCACGGGATTTTTCGGTGGCCGGACGGTGGGCACCTCCTCCAGTAGCCCGGAGACCTTCTCCAGCGCAGCCTGCGCGCTCTGGAAGGAGTTGTAGAACATGGCCATCTGGTCCACCGGCTGGAAGAACCGCTTGGCGGAAAGGATCAGGGCCAGCAGCACACCAACGGCGAGGTCGCCGGAGAGGACCCGGAAGCCGCCGGTGAGCAGCACGACCGCGACGCACACGTTCCCGATCAGCACCAGGCCGGGCTGGAAGACGCCGTTGAGGTTGATCGAGCGGACGGTGACCTTCCGGTAGTCCTCGGCCAGTTCGGCGTAGCGGCGGGCGTTCTGGGGTTCCTTGCGGAAGGCCTTGACCGCGCGGATGCCGGTCATGGTCTCGACGAAGTGGACGATCAGCCGGGCGGAGACGACGCGGGATTCCCGGAACGCGATCTGGGAGTGTTTCTGGTACCAGCGGGAAAGGAACCACATCGGGACGCCGGCGGCCAGCACCAGCAGCCCGCTGCGCCAGTCGAGGGCGAAGACGGTCACGGCCGTGAAGACCATGAACAGCAGGCCCGATGCCAGCGAGCTGACCCCGGAGTCGAGGAGTTCACGCAGGGCCTCGAGGTCCGAGGTCTGCCGGGCGATGATGCGGCCGGAGGTGTACTTCTCGTGGAATTCCAGGCTCAGCCGCTGGGTCTGGCGGAAAACCCGGACGCGCAGGTCCAGCAGCATGGCCTGGCTCAACCGCGCGGTGGAGGTCACGTACAGGGCGGTGAGCCATGCCGTCGCGACCGCCGCGGCAAGGTAGGCGGCGCCGGCCAGCACCAGCGGGAGGTTGTCACCGGCGCGCAGGGCCGGCAGGGCGTGGTCGATGCCGAAGGCGATCAGGGCGGGCCCGGCCACGCGCGCGGCCTGGGAGAGGACGACGGCGGCAATCGTCAGCCAGAACCGCAGCCGGACCGGGCGGATCAGCGACCCGAGCAGGGCCAGGGAGCGGCGCCGGACGGCCTTGCTCTCGGCCTTGGACAGGTGCGCGTTGTCCTCGTTGGCGGTGCCGAAGGTGGCGGTGGTCATCGGGACAGCTCCTCGGCCTCGAGCGCGGACAATTCGGAGTCGAGGTCCCGGGGTTCCGGGTCCAGGCTGGCGATGACGTAACGGTAGTGGCTGTTCTCGGCGAGCAGTTCCGTGTGGGTGCCGACGGCGGCAATCCGGCCGTCCTCAAGCAGCGCCACCCGGTCCGCCAGGGCCACGGTGGAGGGCCGGTGGGCGACGATCAGGGTGGTGGTGTCGGTGAGCACCTCGCGCAGCCGGGCCTCCACCAGTTCCTCGGTGTTGACGTCCAGCGCGGAGAGCGGATCGTCCAGGACCAGCACCTTCGGCCCGGCGGCAACCGCGCGGGCCAGGGCAATGCGCTGCCGCTGGCCGCCGGACAGGCTCAGCCCCTCCTCTCCGATCAGGGTGTCCAGGCCTTCGGGCAGGGAGTTGGCGAAGTGGGCCTGGGCGGTGTCCAGCGCCTCGGCCAGGATCTGTTCCCGCCGTTCCGCCGGTTCGTCCGCCCGGACGCCGAGGAGCACGTTGTCCCGGACGGAGCTGGAGAACAAGGTGGTGTCCTCGAAGGCCACGGCCACGATGGCGCGCAGGTCCTCCACGCTGAACTCCCGCAGGTCCACGCCGTCGATCGTGACCGAACCGGCCGTGACGTCGAACAGGCGGGGGACCAGTTGCAGCAGGGCGCTCTTGCCGCTGCCGGTGATCCCCACCAGGGCCATGGTCTCGCCCGGCCGGATGTCCAGGCAGATGTTCTTGAGGATCGGCTTGTCCGGGGCGTCCTCGAACGCGAAGGTGGCGTTGTGGAAGGACAGGGCGCCCCTAAGCTCGGCGGGGCGGCGGGGCTGCTCGGGGTTGGTGATGGTGTTGACCGACTCCATGACCTCGAAGTGCCGGTCGACGGCGGACTTGGCGGTCAGTGCCATGGCCAGCAGCATGCCGCAGAATTCCACCGGCGCCGCGATCACGGCGGCCGTGGCGAAGAAGGCGACGAGCGAGCCGATGCTCAGTTGCCCGGCGGCGGCCAGCATGACGCCGACGACGAGCCCGGCGCCGAGGGCGAGCTCGGGCAGCAGTGTGACGACGAGGCTGAAGGTGGCCAGGTGCTTGGCCTTGGCGATCTCGGTCTGGCGCAGCTCCTCGGCCTGTTCGTTGAAGTTCTCCAGGGCCTCGCGGCTGCGCCCGAAGGCCTTGAGCACGCGGATGCCGTGCACGGATTCCTCGACCGTGGTGGCGAGGTCCCCTGCCTGGTCCTGGCTGCGCCGTGCAACTTTGCTGAAGCGGGTCCGGAAGCGGTACCCGTAGACCATGATCGGCACCGCGGCGGCCAGAAAGATCAATGCCAGCTGCCAGCTCATGGCGAACATGACGACGACGCCGATAACCACGGTCAGGGTGGTCACCACGAGCATGATGGCGCCGAATGCCATCCAGCGGCGAAGGAAGTTCAGGTCCGTCATGGCCCGGGAGAGCAGCTGCCCGGACCCCCAGCGGTCGTGGAAGGACACCGTCAGGTCCTGCAGGTGGTTGTACAGCGACACCCGCATCCGGGTCTCCACGGTGGTGGCTGGGTTGATGACGAACTGGCGGCGCAGGGCCACAAGCCCCGCCTCGGCAATGCCCAGTCCCAGGATCACGGCCGATGCGATCCAGACGGCCTGGCTGCTTCCGCCGGGCGTCAGCCAGTCATTGATGAGGACCCGCAGTACCTGGGGGATGGCCAGTGCGACGATGCTGGCCAGCAGGGCACTGATCAGGCCGAGGACCAGCCGGGGCATGATCGGCCTGACATGTGGATAGAGACGGCGGATTGACGTGAAAAACGGGGTCTGCTTGGCCATGCCTGCTTCTTAACGGCAACTGCGAGATGAATTACGCAACTGAATGTAGTTTCCTATAGCAACCACCCTAGGCCATTGGGTGACCCGCTTCACAGGATATCGGGTCGTTCCTCAATCTGGCCCAGTAATTACGGTCCGCAATGGCTGGGGGCAACCGGTCCCGGGCGGAACCCCTCGGCGACGGGCATGCCCATTCTTCGTTGCGGGGAGTGGGCATGGTGCGTTATGCCCAGCCCAGCGGGCCTGCGACGGACATGCCCATCCTCCGCAGTGACGGGCGTGTCCTGCGGGGAGCCGGTAAGGGCGGGAAGGCGGTGCGGAATCCGCCGGGGTCAGGACCGGGCGGTGAGGGTGAGCAGCACGGCTTCGGGGCGGCAGGCAATCCGGACCGGGGCGAAGCGGGAGGTGCCGATGCCGGCGGAGACGTTCACCGGCGTCGTACGTCCCTGGCTCTCCCAGTCCCGCAGCCCGCGGGCCCGCCAGGTCGGCAGGTCGCAGTTGGCGACAAGGGCTCCGTAGCCCGGCACGCAGATCTGTCCGCCGTGGGTGTGGCCGGCCAGCAGCAGGTCCGCGCCGTCTTCGGTGAAGTGGTCCAGGACGCGCTGGTACGGGGCGTGGGCGACGGCGATCCGCAGGTGCGGCTTCGCGTCCTGGCCCTTGGTGCCGCGGGGCCAGCCGGCGTAGCGTTCCAGCCGCAGGTGCGGGTCGTCCACGCCGGAGAAGTCGATGCGCAGCCCGCGGATGATCAGCGACTGGCAGCGGTTGGTCAGGTCGACCCAGCCGGACATGCCGAAGCCGGCTCGAAGCCGGGGCCAGTCCAGCTGGACCGGGTCGGGCCGGGACTTGGACGGGCCGAGGAGGTAGGAGGCAGGGTTCTTGAGCCTCGGGGCGAAGTAGTCATTGGAGCCCGGGACGAAGACACCGGGGAACTGCATCAGCGGCTGCAACGCCTCCAGAACCGGGTCGATGGCTTTGGCGTGGCTGAGGTTGTCCCCGGTGTTGACAACCAGGTCCGGTTCCAGCGCAGCGAGCGACCGCAGCCAGTCGGCCTTCTTGTGCTGGCCGGGCACGAAGTGGATGTCGCTCAGGTGCAGCACCCGGAGCGGGCCGTATCCCGGCGGCAGGATGGCGAGGGTTTCCTCGCGCAGTTCGAACTGGTTCTTTTCCCAGAGGCCGTAGCCGGCCGCGGCGGCACCGGCGGCGGCGGTGGCCGCGGCAGTAACGGCAAAGCCGCGCCCGATGCTTCGGGCGCGGCTGGCCAGGTTGGCTCCGATGGCCACGGTTACTTGTCCTTCTTCGGCTTGGTCGGTTCCGGCGCCGGAGCGGGATCCTGCTTGGCCGGAGGCGGGTTGTTGCTGTTGTTGTTTCCGGACCCGGTGTTCGGCTGCTGGTACGGGGCCGGCTCGTAGAGCAGGTTCGACGGCGGCGCCGGGAACGGGTCCGTGCTGCGCGTGGGGGCGATCTGGGCCATGAACTTGGAGAACATCGGGCCGGCGATCATGTAGCCGTCAATGCCCTCGTAGAACTGCCCGTTGATGGTGACGTTTTGGCCGGCGCGGCCCTGGTCGTTGAGCGCGTCACCGAACCATGCGGCGGTGGCGAGCCCGGTGGTGTGGCCGACCACCCAGGTGGAGCCGTTGTTGTTCGACGTACCGGTCTTGGCCGCGATCGGGAAGTCGGTCAGTGTGGAAATCCGCGGCTGGATCAGGGAACCGGACCCGCGGTTGAGGACCTCCTGCAGCGCGTAGTTCACGCCGCGAGCCACCTCAGGCTTGATGGCGTCCCGGCAGTCCGGGGCCTGGGCGGGCAGCTTGGCTCCGGTCGCATCCGTCACCGAGGTGATGGCCATCGGCGCGCAGTAGCGGCCGTCGTTGGCGAAGGTCGCGAACGCACTGGCCATCGTCAGCGGGGCGGTCTGGGTGGAGCCGAGCAGGTTGGGCAGGCGCGACATGTCGACCGGCTTGTTGTCCAGGCCGTTATGGATCCCGACGGCATCCACGATGCGCTGGATGCCGCAAAAATCAACCTGCGCGGCGGACGCGAAGGTAATGGTGTTGATCGAGTTGTAGAGACCCTTGAGGACCGTCATGGGCTTGTAGTAGCCATCCTCGGCGTTCTGCAGGTCGTCGGCAGCATTTCCGCCGGCGTCCTTCTCGGCGGTGCTGTAGGCGCCGACCGTGGTGCCGCAGGAGTTCCGCCACGGGAAGTCGGACCGGTACTCGCGCTTCGAGCCGTCCACGATGGTGTTCATCGACTTGCCCTCATCCAGCCACTCGGCGAAGGTGAAGGGCTTCATGGTGGAACCCGGCTGGGCACCGCCGATGCCGTTGAGGTCGTTGCCGTCCTTGTCCCGTTTGTCCACGTTGAAGTTCAACTGGGTGTCGAATTTGCCCTTGCCCGGCAGCCAAGAGGTGTTCTGGGCCATGTTGGTGATCTTGCCCGACCCTGGCTCCACCGAAACCAGCGCGGCGCCCCACTTGTCCGGGTTCGAACCGGCGGCGGCGTTGACCTGGGCCTGCGCTGCGCTCTGGGCCTTCGGGTCCAGCGTCGTCTTGATGGTCAGGCCGCCGCGGAAGACCTTCCGCTCGCGTTCCTTGGCGTCCGCGCCGTAGGCCGGGTTGTTCAGCAGCAGGTGCAGGACGTAGTCGCAGAAGTACGGGGCGGACGGGGAGTAGGCGCAACCCTGCCGGGGCTGGGTCACCTTGGTCTTGACCGGGGTGGCGACGGCGGCATCGTACTGCGCCTTCTTGATCTTGCCCTGGGTGAGCATGGCCTTCAGCACGAGGTCGCGGCGGACCTTGGCGTTGTCCGGATTGGAGATCGGGTCGTAGAACGACGGGCTGTTCACGACGCCGGCCAGCAGGGCGGCCTGCGGCAGGGTCAGGTTCTTGGCGGAGGTGCTGAAGAAAAGCCGGGAGGCGGCTTCAATGCCGTACGCGTCCCGGTTGAAGAAGACGATATTGAGGTAGCCCTCAAGGATCTGCTCCTTGCTGAATTTCTTCTCCAGGGCGATGGCCAGCTTCATCTCGCGCAGCTTGTCGCCGACGCCCTTGTTGACGCCGTTCAGCAACACCTGGTCGCCCTTGCCCTCGGATTCCAGGGAAGAGTTGATCACGTTGTTGACGTACTGCTGGGTGATGGTCGAGGCGCCCTGCTTGTTGCCGCGGGCGGTGGAGACCAGCGCGCGGAGGATGCCGGTGGTGTCGACGCCGCCGTGCTCGTAGAAGCGGCTGTCCTCGATGGCGATCACGGCGTCCTTGATGAATGGCGACATCTGGTCCAGGGACACGCGGGTGCGGTTCTCGAGGTAGAGGTTGGCGATGACGCTGCCGTCCGAGGCCAGGATCTTGGTCGACTGGCTGGGCGGGTCAACCTTCAGTTCCGCCGGCAGCGCCTCGAAGAACTTGATGGAACCGCTGGCCGCATTGCCGGACACGGCGGCAGCCGGGACCAGCAGCCCTGCCACCAGGATGCCGCAGATTGCGCTCACGCCAAGGAAGAGTACGAGCTTTCCGAGGGTGGTGGCAGTATCGAATAAAGGGTTCTTACCAGTCGCCATGTTTTCCACTTTACCGGCAAGGACTAGGCTTTACTTCATGACCAAATGGGAGTACGCCACGATTCCGCTCATTATTCACGCCACGAAGCAGATCCTGGACCAGTGGGGTGACGACGGCTGGGAGCTTGTGCAGGTCGTGCCGGGACCCGACGGTAACGGCCTGGTTGCCTACCTCAAGCGGGAGAAGAGCTAGTCATGAGCACCCCCCAAACCGCGGCTTCAACCGGGTCCGGCGTCCCCGCCGGCGCACCCGGTGACGTGGCCGCCACCGGCGCGTCGTCTGCCGTCGAACAGCGCCTCGCCGAGCTGGGCCTGAAACTGCCCGAGGTCGCCGCCCCGGTCGCCGCCTACGTGCCGGCCGTGATCTCCGGCAACCACGTCTACACCTCCGGCCAACTGCCGTTCATCGACGGCAAGCTCGAGGCCACCGGCAAGGTCGCTTCCGGCGCCGAGGGAACCTCCGACGAGGCCACCGTCTCACCGGAGGCGGCCAAACGCTACGCCGAGGTCTGCGCAGTCAATGCCCTTGCCGCCGTCAAAAGCGTCATCGGTGACCTGGACCGGATCACGCGGATCGTGAAGGTCGTCGGCTTCGTCTCCTCCGACCCGTCCTTCACCGGCCAGCCCGGCGTCATCAACGGCGCCTCCGAACTGCTGGGCAAGGTCTTGGGCGACGCCGGCCAGCACGCGCGGTCCGCCGTCGGGGTTGCGGTGCTGCCGCTCGACTCGCCGGTCGAGGTCGAACTGATCGCTGAATTCGCCTAAAGGCCCGGTCGTTTCCCTTGCCACACTTAGCTCGACGCCTGTTTGTCCTCCCCCCGGAGCTTGAGGGGGCAGCCCGTAGCTGGCTGGAACACGGCGAACGGACCCCACGGGCTCCGCGCTACGCCTCCTCGGTCGTCCTGCTGCGGGACTCGCCCACCGGGTTGGAGACCTGGCTGGGCTACCGGCCAGGCTCCTCGCCGCTGGGCGTGCTCGCTTTCCCGGGCGGTTCGCTCGAAGCCACCGACGACGACGCCGTCGGTTGGCTTGGCCCCCCGCCGCAGTGGTGGGCCGAGCAGATGGGGACGACCGACATCGGGCTGGCGCGCCGCCACGTGGTGGGCGCCATCCGCGAACTGTTTGAAGAGACCGGGATCCTGCTGGCCGGGCCTGACCTGTCCACCACGGTGGAGGCAACCTCCACCGCCGAATGGATGCGCGCCCGCGAAGCCGTGGCAGAACAGGAAAAATCGTTCACCGACGTCCTCGGCAAACGCGGCCTGTCCGTCCGCACGGACCTGCTCAAGCCGCTCGTGAACTGGCTTAGCCCCGACTTCGCCCACCGCCGTTTCAACACCCGGTACTTCGCCGCGACCGTCCCCGTGAACCAGCAGCCCTCGCTGCTGGCCAGCAAGGGGGTCTGGGGCCGGTGGGTGTGTGTTCGCAAGGTCGTCGACGAGCGCGAAACCACCACCCTTGGCGACGAAGTGGGCCAGCCGAACACGGTGGGCCTGACCCTGGGCCAGCTGCTGGTGCCGGGTTCGGAGATCATGCTGGAGAAGATGGCCGCGGCCAACGGCTGCATCGCGTACCTCAGTTACAAGCGCAAGGCCCATGCGTACCAGCCGGTCCTCGTCGAAGAGGAAGGCAAGCTCGTGCTCGAAGTCGAGGCGGCCAAGACTGTCGCCGGGGAACCGCAGCGCGAACGGTAGGGTGCCGGCCCGAAAAGTGGCATCCGGAAGCGTGCGTCTAAGCGAGGCACGAGCGAGCACGCGGAGGATGGCGCTTTCCGGGCCCGACAGGCGAAGGGCCGGCTCCGAGTGTTCGGAACCGGCCCTTCGGCGTTAGCGGCAGTTACTGAAGAACGACCTAGCGGGAACGCTGGCGGAGGCGCTGCATGTCCAGGATCACGACGGCGCGGGCTTCCAGGCGCAGCCAGCCGCGCTGCACGAACTCGGCGAGGGCCTTGTTGACCGTTTCGCGGGAGGCGCCGACCAGCTGGGCCAGTTCCTCCTGGGTGAGCTCGTGGGCGACGAGGACGCCGTCGGTCGCCGGGCGGCCGAAGCGGTCGGCCAGGTCCAGCAGGGCCTTGGCGACGCGGCCCGGCACGTCGGAGAAGACCAAGTCGGAGAGCGAATCGTTGGTCCGGCGCAGACGGCGGGCGAGGGCCTGCAGCAGCTGGGCCGAGACCTCGGGGCGGGTGCGCAGGAGGGCGTTGAGACTCTCGTTCTTCAACCCGGCCAGGCGGGTCTCGGACACGGCGGTGGCCGTGGCGGTGCGGGGGCTGGGGTCGAACAGGGCCATCTCGCCGAAGAGTTCGCCCGGGCCGAGGATGGCGAGCAGGGACTCGCGGCCGTCGGGGGAGGTGCGGCCGAGCTTCACCTTGCCGGAGACGATGAAGTAGAGCTGGTCACCCTGGTCGCCTTCCCGGAACACCGAGGCTCCGCGGGAAAGGTCCACTTCGGTGAGTTCGTCCGTCAACAGACGGAACGCCTCGTCGTCGAGCGTGGCGAAAAGGGGTGCGCGGCGCAATACCTCGATGTCCATGAAATCTCCTGACTAACTGTGTCGGCTGGGGCGCTCCAGTCATTCTTTCAGAACTTTGCGGCTTCTGTGACGTACTTGGCACAGAATCGCCCGAAACGGCGGGCATGAGGGGTCCGCGCGCGGCAAAAGCCGCCGGGCAAACTGTCAGCCGGCGCCGGTAGAATAAGGTTCCAACCAGTCCCTAAGGAGCCCCGGTGTTCGGCTTGACCATTCTGGACCTGGCGTTGGTTCTGACGCTGCTGTCCTACCTGATCTACGGGCTGCGGAACGGTTTCCTGGTGACCCTGGGCGGCATCGCGGGGTTCGCGGCCGGCGCCGTGGCAGCCTTCGTGTCCGTGCCGGTCGTAAGTGACCTGGTCGACGACTCCGGCTGGCGCCTGACCGCAATCATCGCCGCCGCTGTCCTGCTGATGATGCTGGGGCACGGCATCGGGACCATGATCGGCCGCCGCATCCGCAGCGTGGTCAAGATCAGCCCGCTGAAGCTTGCGGACCGGGTGGTGGGCGGCGGCGTGAACGTGGCCGTGTCCGCGCTCGTGATGTCTATGCTGGCGTTCAGCATCAGTGCCCTCGGTGTACCGCTCATTTCCCAGCAGCTTGCCGACTCCAAGGTGATCGGGTTTATCGACGGCGTCACGCCCACGCCGCTGAAGGCCTCCATGGCCCAGCTCCGCTCGGCCGTGATCGGCGACGGAATCCCCACCCTCCTGGAAGGCGTCGGCGGCCAGCCCGTAGCGGTCCCGGATGCCAGCACGGACACCCCGGCCCTGAACAAGGCAGCGCAGTCCGTCCTCAAGATCGCCGGCACGGCGTACCAATGCGGCCAGAACCAGACCGGCACGGGCTTCGTCGTTTCCCCGGGCCGGGTCGTGACCAACGCCCACGTGGTCGCCGGCGTTCCCGAGCCCGTGGTCGAAGTCCCCGGCGGAGGCGCCCTCCCGGGCCGGGTCGTGTACTTCGACAGCCAGCATGACCTTGCGGTGCTGGCCGTGGACGGTCTGCGGGCCGCGCCGTTGCCGCTGGGCCGCAACCTCCCCGCCGGCAGCGCGGCGGCTTTCGCGGGCTACCCGCACGGCGGGCCGTTCCAGTCCAAGCCGGCCACCGTCCGGGACATCACCACCGTCCTGGTGCCTGACATCTACGGCAACAATGCCGCCCCCGAGGACGTGTACCGGCTCGCCGGTGACGTGCAGCCGGGCAACTCCGGCGGCCCGCTGCTGAGCACCTCCGGGCAGGTGGCGGGTATCATCTTCGCCAAGTCCACGTCCGAGGCGTCGCTGGGCTTTGCCATCACCATGACTGACCTGGCTCCGGTCGCGTCGAAGGCCCCGGGCCTGGGCAGCCCCGTCTCGCCCGGGCAGTGCATCAAGAAGTAGGAACGGGAGACTGACCTCCCGCCTCAGGCGCCGGCGGCCTCGATCCACTCCAGGCTCTGCCCGTGCGGCCCGGCGATTCCCACCGGGGACCCGTCCTCCACCACCAGGAACCGTCCGCGGAGGCGGGCGTCGTCCAGTTCCGGGACCACGCTGGAGCCGTCCTGCTGCAGGATGACCGTGTGGCCCTCATTGGAGATCCAATGGCAGCCGCGGTCAGCGGCCAGCTGGGCGACGGTGTCACGGAAACGCTCCCGGCCGCCGGCGTCGAGATACGCCATGACCGCGCTGTGAAAGACCACCAGGGCAGCCTCCGGCGGTGCCTGCCCGGCCAGGGCGACCAGCTTCTCGTTGAGGTCGCCGGCCACCAGTTGCGGCGGGTCCTCCAGCGCGACGGCGATCGCCCGGCGGAGCCGCTCCCGGCGGAAGTCCTGTTCCGGCCAGATGAGCGCCTCCAGCCAGGCGACGTCGTCGGGGTCGCGGATATCCAGCGGGTTCAGGTCGATCCCGGCCCGCCAGGCGACCGCGGGCAGTGCGGCCGGCAACGGAACGTCCCCGGAGGTGGCGCAGTGCAGCACCGGGTAGCTGGCGGGACCCGCCCCGGAGGGCGCCAGCCGGGTGACGGCGCCGCCGGGGCCCTCGAATTCGTAGCCATAGCGGTCCGGGAACAGCCCCAGCCCCGCGGAGGCGCCGACCTCGAGCAGGGCAAGCGGGCGGCCCTCAGCGGCGGCGATCCGGGCCAGCGAGGGAAGCAGTGTGGCGCAGCGTCCGGCCTCGTTGGTCTGCGTGGACCGGGTCTGGACCAGCCGGGAAATCTCGTCCCAGTGGGCGTCCAGGAAGCTCCGGAATTCGGGATAGGGGCTGACCGGGGCGCCGAGGAAGCGGGCGGCAGCCAGCATGAGCAGCGGCTGGCGTTTGGTGTGCGGCCATTCCTCGATGCGGCGGACGATCTCGGGGTCGTCGGCGATGCCGAGCGACCACGCGGCGTAGCAGGCGGAGTTGCCCGGGGCATCGACGGTGCCGAAGTGCCGGTACCAGTCCGCGGTCCCCGCCGGTTCCGCCCCGGAGGACATGCTCAGTCCCGGCCCGCGTGGAGGTCGGCGAGGTATTCGACGGCGAAGCGGTAGCCCAGGATTCCCGCGCCGGCGATCACCGCTTTGCTGATGTCGGAGAGGTAGGAGTGGTGCCGGAACGGTTCGCGCGCGTGGACGTTGGTGATGTGAACCTCGACGGCGGGAAGCTGCACCGCGGAGAGGGCGTCCCGGATGGCCACCGAGGTGTGGGTGTAGGCGCCGGCGTTCAGGACGATGCCGACGGCTTTACCCCTGGCGGCATGGATCGCGTCCACCAGGGCGCCCTCATGGTTGGACTGGAAGCACTCGACGTCCAGGCCGTGGGCGTTGCCGGCATCCTTGGCGAGCTGCTCGACGTCGGCCAGGGTTGCCGTCCCGTACTTTTCCGGCTCCCGGGTGCCCAGCAGGTTCAGGTTGGGCCCGTTAAGGACCAGGATGGTGCCGCGGCCGGCGCCGGCGGGAGTGGCTTCGCTCATGCCTGCCAATGTATCGCGTTGTCCCGGTCCGCAGGCCGATGTTTCCTGCGGAGTTCATCATTCACGGACCGGGCCGGGACCGGCGGAGCTCTCCGGTCCGGCCACGAGCCGCTCGATCCGCCGCAGCGCCACGGCGCAGACCGGCAGGTAGGCAGGTGCCCACCACGGCACGGTGAAGGTGACAAGGCAGCCGTCCGGTTGCGGGGTGACCCGGTGGCCCGTGGCCGGGATGCCGGCGACCGACCACGACCAGTAAGTGCCGGGGTCGAACCCCGTCACGGTGTACGGCAGCGTGACTCCCACGGCGGTGCGCACCCGGCCGCGGCTGCCCAAGGCAAGGCGCGCGGAACCGGCTGCGGGTTGGACGCCGGCGATGGACGACCCCCACGCCGGCCACTGGCCGGTGTCCGTGAGCAGCCTCCAGACCACGTCGGCCGGCGCGGCAATCCGGCGCGAAACCGAGAAGGTCACCGGGGCCCGCCGCTGGACCACGTCACCGGTGCGTTGCCGCGTTCCGTCATGCCCGGACCGGGCCGGTCACTTCCTGAGGGACTGGGCGATCTGTGCCATCACGGTGTTGTCGGCCAGCGTGGTGGCGTCCCCGACTTCGCGGCCTTCGGCGACGTCCTTGAGCAGCCGGCGCATGATCTTGCCGGACCGGGTCTTGGGCAGCTCGGGCACGATCAGGATGGTCTTGGGCTTGGCGATCGGGCCGATCTCCTTGCCGACGTGGTTGCGGAGTTCCTGGACCATGGCATCTCCGGAGTCCACGGCGTCGCCGCGCAGGATGACAAACGCCACGACGGCCTGTCCGGTGGTCTCGTCGCTCGCGCCGACCACGGCGGCCTCGGCGACGGCCGGGTGGGACACCAGGGCGGATTCGATTTCCGCGGTGGAGAGCCGGTGGCCGGAGATGTTCATGACGTCGTCCACCCGCCCGAGCAGCCAGATGTCCCCGTCCTCGTCCCTCTTGGCGCCGTCGCCGGCGAAGTACATGGTCTCGAAGCGGGACCAGTAGGTGTCCTTGAACCGTTCCGGATCGCCCCAGATGCCGCGCAGCATGGCGGGCCACGGCTCCCGGATCACGAGGTAGCCGCCGGTGCCGTTGGGCACGGATTCCCCGGTCTCATCGACAACGTCGACGGCGATGCCGGGCAGCGGGACCTGGGCGGAGCCGGGCTTGGTGGCGGTCACGCCGGGCAGCGGCGCGATCATCTGCGCCCCGGTTTCGGTCTGCCACCAGGTGTCCACGATCGGGGCCGGGTTCTCCTTCTTCTCCCCGTTCTTCCCGGCGTTGGCGCCGATGACGTCCCGGTACCACATCCAGGCCTCGGGGTTGATGGGTTCTCCCACCGAGCCCAGGACGCGGATCGAGGAAAGGTCGGACTTGGCCGGGATTTCCTTGCCCCACTTCATGAAGGTGCGGATGGCCGTGGGGGCGGTGTAGAGGATGGAGACCTTGTACTTCTCCACGATCTCCCACCAGCGGCCTTGGTGCGGGGAGTCGGGGGTGCCCTCGTACATCACCTGGGTGGCGCCGTTGATGAGCGGCGCGTAGGCGACGTAGGAGTGCCCGGTGATCCACCCGACGTCGGCGGTGCACCAGTACACGTCCGTCTCCGGGTGCAGATCAAAGACGGCCTTGTGCGTGTAGGCGACCTGGGTGAGGTAGCCGCCGGTGGTGTGCAAGATGCCCTTGGGCTTTCCCGTGGTGCCGGAGGTGTAGAGGATGAACAGCGGATGCTCGGAGTCGTGGCCGACGGCGGTGTGCTCGTCGGAGGCAGCATCGACCGTGTCGGCCCACCAGTGGTCCCGGCCCTCGTGCCAGTCCACGTCCTCCCCGTTGCGCTTGACCACGACGACGTTCTGGACGGTGTGCCCGTCGTGGGCGAGAGCCTCGTCGACAGCCGGCTTCAGCGGGCTGGGCTTGCCGCGGCGGTAGGTGCCGTCGGCGGTGATGACCAGCTTCGCCTCGGCGTCGTCGATCCGCGAGCGGAGTGCCTCGGCGGAGAAGCCGCCAAAGACCACGGAGTGGATGGCCCCGATCCGGGCGCAGGCCAGGAGCGTGATGACGGCCTCGGGGATCATCGGCAGGTACACGGCGACGCGGTCGCCCTTGGCCACACCGAGGGACTCGAAGGCGTTGGCGGCCTTCTTCACTTCCCGGGTCAGCTGGGCGTACGTGTAGGTGCGGGTGTCGCCGGGTTCGCCCTCGAAGTAGATCGCGACCCGGTCGCCGTTGCCGGCTTCGACGTGACGGTCCAGGGCGTTGTAGGCCGCGTTGACCTCTCCGCCGACGAACCACTTGGCGAACGGCGGGGTGGACCAGTCCAGCGTCTCGGTGAAATCTTTGCTCCAGCTCAGCAGTCCGCGGGCCTGCTTGGCCCAGAACGCCGGCCGGTCGGCGTCGGCCTCGGCGTATTCGGCGGCGGTCACCACGGCATTCGCTGCGAACTCCGCGGACGGGGCGAACTTGCGGTTCTCCTGCGACAGGTTTTCAAAGGCGTCGCCCTGCCGGGGCGCCTGGGTTGCCGTCGTGGAGCCGGGGGTCTGCTGGGACATGGTGAACCTCATCATTCATCGAGCCGTGCCATCCGGCGCGTCCGCCCGGCCGGCACCCGGGGCGCTTGCGCGGCGCCGGGCATCTGCCGGTCACGGACGTGCCGGAAAGAGCTGTTCCGAACTACACACTAACGCCCGCCCCCGACAGAACGTGCGCCCCGTCACATTGGGAGCCGCGAGCGGTGCTTATTAAGCGCCGAATGGCTGGGCCGGGCCGCGGTGAGGGGCCGCGGGAAGCCGCCGTGGCGGCGGGATCCGCTCCCATGCGGCCGCTCGTTTACGCGTTCGGCGAAAGCCCGCAGGGCCCGGGCGGGCTGGCCGCGCCCCGGCTAGTGAACGTTCAGCCACTTGGCTAGGCTGATACCGAGTTGTGACATCCGATGGGAGCGATTGGGCCGCAGAGCGGCCCTTTCTTGGCTGCCGTTAGGCGGCACCGTCCAGGGTGCGGCCACGCTAAGGAGAACAGAATGAACGAGCAAAGCAACGGGCAGCTGCGCGCGCCCTCCCGGACCGAGGATCCCGCCGGGCAGACGCCGGACGGCCGGGGGGAGCAGCCCCGCTTCACCGTGGATAAGCCGAACGCGAAGAACAACGAAGCGGTCCTGGGGCCCTTCACGGTCCGCGATCTCACGGTTCTTGGCTCCACACTGGTGCTGTTCATCGCCTCGCTGATCCCGATGTTCGCCGTCCGGTACAACCTGTGGAATCTCGGCAGCCTCTTCTTCCTCGGCCTGGGAATCCTGCTGCCGCTGATCGTTGCCGCGCTGTTCGTTGCGCGCCGGGTCAGCCCGGGGACCAGGATCCGGATCGGGTCCCTCTCGGTCGACCAGTTTGCCTCCGTCGTGGCGTCCTTCAGCCTGGCGTTCTTCTTCCTGGCGGTCGCGGGAGCATTCGTCCCGTCCCTGTTGCTGGGTCTGATCGGTGCGCTGGGGCTCTTCACCTCCACGGTGCTCGCACGGCTTATCCCAGTCCTCGCCGGCGACTTCCTGCACCGCGTCGAGAGCCCCGCCCACGTGGTGGCGCGGGAGGCTGCGCAGCCGGTCCGCAAGCCGCGCGCCCCGAAGGCTGCCAAACCCGCCGGCGGCGCCAACGCCGGCAGCGGTGCGCTGGCGGGGTGGGCGAAAAAAATGGCTCCGGGCAAAAAGGCCGACGACGGCCAGCACAGCCCACAGGACCAGCACAGCCCCCAGGACCGGACCACGCCGCAGGCGCAGACCGCACCCCAGAGCCCCGGAGTCCCCGCGGCAGGCCACGGTGCCGGGTTCCCGTCCGGTGCGGCAGCAGCCGCGGGAGTTGGCGCGGCGGCTGCCTCCGGCGCGAACCCGTCCCGCCCGGCGGCGGCCGAACCGGCCACCCAGGCCCACGGCGTGGTTCCCTTCGAGGCGCCTGCGCAGGCGGGCTCCCCGTCCGCAGTGGCCGGCGAAGCGGTACCCTCTGCCGCCGAACAGACCCAGGCCGCGCCCGCGGCCCCCGCAGCACCGAATCCCGCGCAGGAGACCCAGACCGCGGCCGTTCCCGCCGCCTCGCCCTACGAGGCGCCCACCGCCCTCAACCCGCAGGTCCGCCCGCAGGAGCCGATCGGCGCCACCGTCGACCCGGCCGGGCACGGCGCCGCGGCGCCCCAGCCCGCCTACGAGGCCTTCTGGTTCGCCGTCGCCCAGCCCCGAACGGCGATGGACGAGCGCACCGGCGCCCCCGCCTTCGTCATTGAACCCGGCGGCTGGGTCCTTGCCCTCGAGGACCGGGGCCATGAGTTCCTGGTGCAGCACACGGACGGCAGGGTCGGTGTCCTCCGCGATCTCAGCAACATCGAACGCGGTTAGCGGCACCGTGTCCACCGAACCGGCCGGCGCGGACGCCGCCGTCGTTCCGGCCACCGTGCCGCCCGGCGCAAAGTCCCGTCCCCGCGCCGCCGGGGGAGAGACGCTGCTGGGGCTCAAGCGGCGGGCCCGCCGGATCAACAGGGCACTCGCGGAGCAGTACCCGTACGCCCACGCGGAACTGGATTTCCGCAGCCCGTTCGAGCTGGTGGTCGCCACCGTCCTGTCGGCGCAGACCACGGATGTGCTGGTAAACCAGATCACGCCGCTGCTGTTCGCCCGGTACCCGGATGCGCGCAGCATGGCGGAGGCGGAGCCGGCCGAGCTGGAGGCCATCATCAAGCCGACGGGCTTCTTCCGGGCCAAGGCACGGAACCTGATGGCCCTGGGCACCAAACTCGTCGACGACTATGACGGCGAGGTGCCCGGCCGGCTCGAAGAGCTCGTGAAACTTCCCGGCGTGGGACGCAAGACCGCGAACGTTGTCCTCGGCAACGCGTTCGGCGTCCCCGGCATCACGGTGGACACGCACTTCGGCCGGCTGGCCCGCCGGTTCGGCTGGACCGAGTCGGACGACCCCGTGCGGATCGAGTCCGACGTCGCCGAACTGTTCGAACCGAAGGACTGGACCATGCTCTCGCACCGGGTCGTGTTCCACGGCCGTCGCGTCTGCCATTCCCGCAAGCCGGCCTGCGGCGCCTGCGCCGTCGCGAACTGGTGCCCCAGCTACGGTACCGGCGAGACCGACTCGGACAAGGCCCGGCAGCTGCTGAAGTATGAGCTTGCCCCCGGGCAGGAGGAGCTGCTGGAGAAGCTCCTGGCCGAGACGCACCGGGCCGCGGAAATCCGGATGGAATCGCAGAGAAGGCCGCGGTGACGGCCCGCCAGGACCTGGTCGGGCTGGTCGGGGCCGTGCGCGCCGGAACGGCGCCGCCGCCGGACCCGCGCTGGCGTGAACTGAAGGTCGAGCCCGGTGAGCGGGTCCGCCGGGCCGCCGTGCTGATGCTCTTCGGCGCCCTGGACGACGTCCCGGCGAAGTCGGTGAAGCTGCTTGCCCCGGCGGACCTTGATGTGCTCCTGCTGCAGCGCGCGCAGACCCTTGATGACCACCCCGGACAGGTCGCGTTCCCCGGCGGCGGCATTGACCCGGGGGAAACCGTCATCGAAGCCGCGCTGCGTGAGGCCGAGGAGGAAACCGGACTCGATCCCGGCGGGGTGGAGGTGCTCGGCGTGATGCCCGAGCTTGCCCTGCCGCGCGGAAATTTCCTGGTCACCCCGGTGCTCGGCTGGTGGGCCGCGCCCTCCCCGGTGCGGGTGGTGGACTACGGCGAATCCGCCCAGGTCTTCCGGGTGCCGGTCCGGGACCTGCTGGATCCCGACAACCGGGTCATGGCCACCGTCAGCCGCGCCGGCCAGACCTTCCAGAGCCCGGCGTTCACCGTCAACGGCGTCGTGGTCTGGGGATTCACCGGGATGATCCTGAACCAGCTGTTCGACCAGCTGGGCTGGGCGGTCCCGTGGGACCGCACCCGGCTGCACGGCATCGACGGCTAGATGCGGACCGGCTTCCCCGCGGACCGGTCCACGACGTGCCCGGTGGCAGCATGTTCGCGCACGGCGGTGATTCCGGCGGCTGCGCCCTGGAGGGTGCTGAACAGCGGTGAGACAGCGACGACCGTCCCGTCCGGCGCCGTCAGCCTAAAGAAGTAGGAGTTGTCTCCCGCCGCTGCGATCTCGAATATGCCAGCCACTTCGCTGCCTCCGGTTCCTTGCCTTATTGCCTTCGCGCCGGCGTCCACCCCCAGGGGCGTCCGCCGGCTTTTCGAGCGTAGGCAGGCCGCCGGAGCGCCTGCAACGCTACCGGCGGGTACGTTACCCCCGGCGTCACACCCGCCGGGACGGGCGGCATGGCGGCAGCTACTTCGCGTGGTCGTAGGAGTCGACGACGGCGATACTGACCGGAAATTCGACCGGAATCCGGCCGAACAGCAACTCGCGGGCTGCCGCGGCCGACTCCTCGATCGCCCGGACGCACGCGTCCACGGCGTCCACGGGGCAGTGGACCATGACCTCGTCGTGCAGGAAGAAGACCAGCTCGCCGGAGGGGCCGCCGCCGGCACGCAGCGTCCGCAGCCGCCGTCGCAGCTCCGCCAGCCAGCAGGCGGCCCAGTCCGCCGCCGAGCCCTGCACCACGAAGTTCCGGGTGAACCTGCCGCGCGAACGGGCCAGCGCGTCGGCCCGGCGCTGTTCCTCCGCGGTGGCCGACTGCTGGCTCTGCCGCCACCGTTCCGAGGGCGGCGGGCTGCTGCGGCCCAGCCGGGTCGTGACCGTCCGGCCTGCCTCGCCTTCCCGCGCCGCGTGCTCCACGTAGCCGACGGCCCGCGGGTAGGTGCGCGCCAGCTGGGGCATCAGCCGCCCCGATTCGCCCGTTGTCGCGCCGTAGATGGCGCCGAGCAGGGCAACTTTGGCCTTGGCCCGGTCGCCGCCGAATCCCTGCGCGGCGATGCCGGCGTAGAGGTCCTTGTCCCGGGCGGCCGCCGCCATCTTCGAGTCCTGGGCCAGGGCCACCAGCACCCGCGGCTCCAGCTGGGAGGCGTCGGCGACGATCAGCTTGTGTCCCGGGTCGGCATGCACTGCGCCGCGGATCTGGCGGGGAATCTGCAGGGCACCGCCGCCGCGGGAGGCCCACCGGCCGGACACCACGCCGCCCACGACGTACTCGGGCCGGAAGCGGCCCCCCTTGACCCAGGCGTCCAGCCACGCCCAGCCGTTCGCGGCGTGGAGCCTGGCAAGCTTCTTGTGGGCCAGGAGCGGCTCGATGGCCGGGTGGGTGGATTCCTTCAGTTCCCACTGGCGGGTGCTTTTCACCTCGATCCCGTTGCGGTGCAGGGCCCGCATCAGTTCCTGCGGGGAGTCGGGGTTAAGCGCCGGGGAATGCAGCAGCCGGCGGAGTTCGCCGGTGAGGGCCTCCAGTTTGGCGGGGCGGTGGCCGGCGGCCGGGCGCGGGCCGAGGTAGTCGGCAAGGATCCGCTCGTGCAGTTCCTCGCGCCAGGGCACGCCCGTGTGCTGCATCTCGGCGGCGATCATGGCGGCCGCGGACTCGGCGGCGAGCAGCAGCTGAAGCCGCTGCCTGCGCCGGTCCCCGTCCGGGGCGACGCCGGCCAGGGCTTCCTGCTGCGCGGCGTATTCGGCCCGGAGCTCTTCCGGGGAGTGCCGGGCGGTGGCGCGCGGGCCGGGGGCGTCGAAGAGTGCGCCCTGGTCCGCCGGGGGAGGCGGCGGCTGCAGCGCCCGGGGCGGTTGCTGGACGTCGTCGTCGGCCGTCAGCTTCTCCGTGGCACGGGCGTAGGCGGTGTGCGCCGTGAACTCCGAGTGGGCCAGGATCGCCCCGCACAGGGACAGGTCGTAGCAGCGTTCCAGCTCGACGCCGGCGGCCAGCAGGGCCGGGTACCAGTCCTGGGTGCGGTGCCAGATCCACCGCGGCCGCTGCCGTTCCAGCGCGCTCACGACGGCGGGAAGTTCGGCGGCGCTGAGAATCCGCGGGCCGGGGGCGTCAGGGTCCGGGGCGCCCAGGTGCGTGAGCCGTTGGAGGGCTGCGCCGTCGGCGTGGGCGGCAAGCAGCAAATGCATGCTCCCAATTCTGCCCTGCCGGCCGGCCCTGGCCGTCATCGGCACGGGTTGTCCACATAGCGGGGGACGCCGCTTATCTGCCGCCGCCGCGGCCTCCACAGTGGGGGAATGAGCCGGCATCAGCTTCCCCAGCCCGACCCTTCCCGGACGGAAAACACGCAGTCCGCCCCGCCCCGCCGCCGGGCCGCTGAGCGTGACCGGCCGGACACGGAACCGCGGTACGGTGGCCCACAGCCCGGCGCGCCGGTCCGGGCGGGGCCGTGGCTGCCCGCGGACGCTGCCGGGACGTTGCTGGTCACCCGGTCAGCGGTCCTTCGCAGCGAGGTGGAGCGGATTGCGGCCGCGGCCGGACGCCAGCTCCTGGTCGTGCCCGATGCCGCTGCGGCCGCGCCGCACTGGGACTCGGCCGGCACCGTCCTGGTGGGCAGTGACGTGGCCGAACTGCCGCCCCGGCGGAGCGCTCCGGCTGTTCTCGTCGGGCTGGACGACGACGGCCTCTGGCCGCTGGCGGCCGCGATGGGCGCCGACCGCGTGGCCGTGCTTCCCGACGCCGGTGCGTGGCTGGCCGAGTACCTCACCCGATCGCAGGCCCCGGACCCCGGCGGACACGTGCTCGGCGTCATCGGTGGCTGCGGCGGCGCCGGGGCGACGACGGCCGCTGTCTGGCTGGCCCAGGCCGCGGCCGGCCTGGGCGCGCGGGTCCTGCTGGTCGACGGCGACCCCTGGGGCGGCGGCCTGGAACTGGCCCTCGCGGCGGAGGAAGAGCCCGGGCTCCGCTGGCCGGACCTGGCCGGGGCCAGCGGCAGCATCGACCCGGACCAGCTCCAGCAGGCGTTGCCGGAGGCGGGGGGCTTCTCCTTCCTGTCCTGGCCGGGCAGCCGCGAGCCGGCCCCGGCGATCGACGACGCCACCACAGCCGGTGTCCTGGACGCCGCGCGGCGGTCCTACGAGCTGGTCGTTGTGGACATTGGGCGCGGGCTCGACGCCGTGCGCAGCTTCGCCTGGGAATGTGACCGCCTCGTCGTGGTCGTGCCGGCACAGTTGCGGGCCGCCGTAGCCGCGGCCCGGCTGGTGGCGGAGCTGCCTCCGGCGGACACCGTGCTGGTCCTCCGGGCCAAGCCCGGCGCCACGGTCGGCCACGAACTCGTTGCGCAGGCGGTGCGGTTGCCGGTGCAGGGGATCGTGCCGGAGATCCGGGGGACAGCGGCCGCCACGGAACTTGGCCGGCTGCTGGACACCGGCGCCCGGCGCAGCGTGCACCGTTTCGCGACGGCTCTCTTCGACGTTGACGCGGCCGGCCCGCCGTGAGCACGCACGCCTCGTCTGGACCGCTGGACGCCGGCCGGCCGCGGTCCCGGCACCGGCTGGCCGCACCCGGCGGGGTGGACCCGCTGCTGCTGGACGTGGTGCGCGAATCCGTCATGGCGGAGCCGGGTCCGGTCACGCCGACCCGGGTGGCGGCCGCCGTGCAGGCAAGCGGTCGGGTCCTGGGCGCGGCCGGGGCGCTCGCCGCCGTCGAGAGCATCAGCGCGGAACTGAACGGGCTGGGATTGCTGCAGCCGCTCACGCGAGACCCGCGAGTCACCGACATTTTCGTCAACGCGCCCGATTCGGTCTGGTTCGACCGCGGCCGCGGGCCGGAACGGGCGCCGATCAGGTTTCCCGGGGAGGCGCAGGTGAGGGCACTCGCCGTGCGGCTGGTGGCAGCCGGAGGGCGCCGTCTTGATGACGGCTCGCCCTGCGCGGATGTCCGGCTCGCCGGCGGCTACCGCGTCCACGCCGTCCTGCCGCCGATCTCCTCGGCCGGCACGCTGGTGAGCGTCCGGATCCGGCGGGACTCGGTGTTCACCCTCGCGGAGCTCTCCGCTGCCGGCATGTTCGGCCCGTTGATCCGCGGGATCCTCACACGGATGGTGGCACGCCGCCTGAGTTTCCTGGTGAGCGGGGCGACCGGTGCCGGAAAGACGACACTGCTGGCGACGCTGCTCGGACTCTGCGAGCCGGGGGAGCGGCTGGTGCTGATCGAGGACGCCGCCGAACTGAACCCCGTGCACCCGCACGTCGTCTCCTTGGAGGCGCGGCACCAGAACCTGGAGGGCGGCGGCGCCGTCGACCTCGGGGAACTCGTCCGCCAAGCCCTGCGGATGCGACCGGACAGGCTCGTGGTGGGGGAATGCCGTGGCGCCGAGGTGCGGGAACTGCTGGCCGCCATGAACACCGGACACACCGGCGCCGGCGGCACGATCCACGCCAACACCGCCGCCGCCGTCCCCGCCCGGCTGACGGCCCTCGGGGCGCTCGCGGGAATGTCGCAGGACGCCGTCCGCCTCCAGACCATCAGCGCCCTCGACGCCGTGGTCCACCTCGAGCGTCGGCCCCACGGCCGGCAGCTCGCCTCGATCGGACTCCTTGAGGACCGGCCCGCCGGTCTCGCCGTCGCCGCGGCGCTCGACGTCGACGCCGCCGGCACCGTCCGCCCGGGCCCGGCATGGCCGGCCTTAGCCACCCGGCTGGGCGTAGACCCCGCCACCTGCCCGGCGACCGGACACCGGGCGGGCGGCGCACCCGGCCCGGGGGAGCCGGTATGAGGGCCGGATCGCCGTGACAGCCGCTCTGGCGGGGTTCCTCGTTCTGGCGTTATGGCTTGTGTTTGCGCCGCCGGGCGGCCCCGACCGCCGCCTCCGTCAAACCATGACCGGGCGGGCGCCGGACCCGGACGGGGCGTGGTCCAGTATGCGGCGATGGCCCCGGGATGCCGTGCTGCGGCGCGGGAGGAGGAACCCGCCGGTGGAGGTTCCCATGACCGTCCTGGTCCTGCAACTGGCTGCGCTGCTCCGGGGCGGCCGCGCTCCGGCGCGCCTCTGGGAGGAACTCTGGCTGCTCTACGGAAACCAGGGCCCGCCGGCCGCCGGGCGCCCCGGCAGCGGGCAGTTCCAAGCGGTCCGCGGTCCGGCGGGAGCCTTGGGCGAAACCTCGCGCGGAATCCTGGCCGCGGCCCGGGCAGCGGCGGCAACGGGGTCGCCGGTCGCCGCCGCGATCCGCAGCGCCGCGGCCGGTACCGTTGCCCCGGGCCGGAGACGCCGCATGCAGCCGCCGCCGCGCGAACTGGCCGTCTGGGGCGAACTGGCAGCCTGCTTCGACGTCGCCGAGGCAAGCGGGTGCCCGCTCGCCGATGTCCTGGCCCGGTTCGCCGCCCATCTGGAGGCCGGCGACGACGCAGGCGCCGCCCGGCAAACCGCCCTGGCCGGTCCCCGCGCGACCGTGCGCATCCTGACCTGGCTGCCGTTCCTCGGACTTGCTCTGGGGGTGCTGCTCGGAGTGGATCCGCTGGCGGTCCTGCTTGGCACCCCATTGGGTACGGCCGCGCTCGTCGCCGGGTTCGTTCTTGCCGCAGCCGGCCGGATGTGGTCCTCCCGCCTGGTCCGGGCAGCGGCCGGGGGAGAACCGTGACTCCGGAGCAGGGCGGCGTGGCCGTGGCTGCGCTGCTGGCCGCTGCTGTGGTCCTGATGCTCGTGCCCGGCGTCCGGCCGCGGCGCCGATGGAAGCGTGCCATGGATCATCCGGACAGCCGCCCTGGTGCACCCCGGCGGCCGCCCGGCGGCGGAAGCGCCCGGCAGGGTAGCCGGGCCGGCGCCGGCCGCCGAGCCCCGGAGGATCCGGCCGGAGGGCTTGGCATCAGCGACCCGGCCCTGATGCTGGACCTGCTCGGCTCCATGCTGGATTCCGGGGCCGGGCTGGGCCGGGCCCTGGAATTGCTGGCGGCCCAGGCCGAGCCCTCGCTCGGGCGGCCACTGGGCCCGGTCGTGTCCTCCCTGGCCATCGGCGCCGATTGGGAGACGGCCTGGCGGACTTCCGGCAAGATCCCCGCCCGGCTGCTCGCCATCCGGGACGGACTGGGGTTCGCAGCGCTGACAGGGGCACCCTCAGCGGCCATTCTCTACGCCCAGGCGGCAAGGCTGCGCCGGGAGCATTTTCGGGCCGCCGAACGCCGGGCCGCCGCTCTGGGCGTGAGGCTGGTCCTCCCGCTCGGGCTGTGTTCACTGCCGGCCTTCGTGTGCCTCGGGATTGTTCCCGTCGTGCTCGCGATGCTGCCGGCAGGCCTCTGACCGCTCTGCAGCATGGCGCTTTTCGCACTGCGACTCCTCCTCCACAGCCGGACTTTTCCACTTGGCCGCAGCGGGCCCTTACCCGGCTACAGGGCGGGGCGCGAGATTGGAACAAGCCGGTCATCACGACGGAATCCCAAAAATACGACAAACGACTCCGGGCGACTGTCCCGGCAAAACCCCCACCACCCAGAAAGGCATCCCATGACACTCCACCGCATCGACCCGGCCGGGCCGGGCAGCAGCCAAACCGGCGAAGACGCACCCGTGGTCAGCGAAATCTACCCTGGTGCGATGGAAGCCGCGCCCGTTCACCAGGGACCCCGACGGCGCAACACACAGAGCACCGAGGCGGGGATGGCAACCGCCGAATATGCCATCGCCACCCTTGCCGCGGTGAGTTTCGCGGGCCTGCTTGTCCTGATCATGCGCAGCGACGAGGTCCGCGGCTTCCTGCTCAATCTCATCCGCACGGCGCTGGCACTGCCATGATCCGCCGGCTGTCGCGGCCGGAGCCCTTCGCTCCGGGGCGGGCCCTTCCGGCCGGGCCAGACCGGTCCCCGCAGCCGCGCTCCTCCGCAGGACGGCAGTCTGCGCCGGGGCCCCTTCCACGCTCCGGCGCCAGGGCACCGGAATGCCGGGGCGCGGTGACTGCCGAGTTCGCCGTAACCTTGCCGGCGGTCGTCCTGCTGTTGGCGCTCGTGTTGGCCGGCTCCGCGGCCGGGCTGACGCAGCTCCGGCTTGAGGAAGCAGCACGGGCGGGTGCCAGGGCGCTGGCCCGCGGCGACGATGCGGCCGCCGTGGGCGTGACCGTGCGGCAGCTGGCCGGGGAGTCGGCGCGGGCAGCTATCGCATCCGACGGCGCCTGGCGGAGCGTCACTGTATCCGCCGCCGTCACCGGCGCACTGGGCCCGCTGGTCCCCTGGACCCTCACAGCCCGGGCATGGGCGCGAACCGAGACCGCAGACGCGGTGGCCCTTCCAGGGGCTCCTGCGTCCCGGCCTGCCCCTGGCCGGAGCGCCTGATGCGGCAGGCAGCGGGGACGGCCTCGGAACAGGGCGCGGGGACCGGGCTCGCCCTGGGACTCGGCATGGTGCTGCTCCTGGCCCTGGCCGCTGCCCTGCTGCTGGGCCAGGCCGCGGTGATGGCCGCCCGGGCAGCGGCCGCAGCGGATCTCGCTGCCCTTGCCGCCGCCGACGCCACCCGCGGACTCGCGGCCGGAGAACCCTGTGCCGTCGCGGCCGAGGTCGCAGACCGGTACCGGGCCAGGCTTGTGGACTGCGTCCTGGAACCAGGGGAAACAGTCCAGGTCTGGACCGAACTGCGCGACCGTGCCGCTTTTGGTCCGGCCACCGGCCTTGCACGGGCGGGACCGCCGCCGGCAGGTGACGCTGGCCAGTCCGGTTGAGTGCTAGCCCGTCGGGTTAGCGGTGAGGCCGGCGGGCTGACCGCCCGGATCCGCCGCCGGGCCGCCCATGACCTCGCTCGCATCTTCGAGCAGCATCTCGATCAGCTTGACGGCGGCATCTTTGTCCAGCGGGTTGTTCTTGTTCCCGCACTTGGGCGACTGCACACAGGAGGGGCATCCGGCCTCGCATTCGCAGGCTCGGATAGCCTCCCGGGTCGCGGAAAGCCAGACCTTGGCTTTGTCATAGCCGCGTTCAGCGAATCCTGCCCCGCCGGGGTGGCCGTCATAGACAAAGATGGTGGGCACGCCGGTGTCGGCGTGGATGGCCGTGGACACGCCGCCGATGTCCCAGCGGTCGCTGGAGGCAACCAGCGGCAGTAGCCCGATGGCGGCGTGCTCGGCGGCGTGCAGGGCGCCCGGGAACTGGGCCTCGATCAGCCCGGCGCCGGTCAGGGACCGGTTATCCATCACGAACCAGACCGCCTTGGTGAACAGGTCCCTGGCGCCCAGCTGGAGCGGTTCCTCCCCCAGGACCTCGTTGGAAATCAAGGCTTTGCGCTGGAAGGAGACTACCTGTGTTGTCACTTTCACATCGCCGAAATGCACCGCCACGTCACCCCATCGGGTCGTGCGAAGCGTCTCCAGGACTTCGATCTGCGTCACGTCGCGGGCGGTCGTGTAGTAGTCGGGGTTGGCTCGGCGGACCACCACGCAGTGCTCCGCCTCGTTCAGTTCCTCGACCACGTAGCTGTCGCCCTGATGGACGTAGACCGCCCCGGTGTGCGCCTGGTAGTGGGTCTGCGGGGAGTCCATGGTGCCAAGCAGGGAACCGGTGTCGGCGTCCACGATGCTCACCGGACCGCCGCCGTCGGCGCGCAGGTTCACCATCGCGGCCGCGCTTTGCGGGTGCGTCCAGAACCAGCCGGCGGGACGCCTGCGCAGGTAGCCCCGGGCAACCAGCTGGCCGAGCAGCTTCTCTGCCGTCGGCCCGAAGAGCGGAAGGTCCCCGGCCGCCAGCGGCAGCTCGGCCGCGGCGGCGCAGAGATGGGGTCCGAGGACATAGGGATTGGAGGGGTCGAAGACCGTGGCCTCCACCGAAACGTCGAAGATCGCCTCGGGGTGGTTCACCAGGTAGGTGTCGAGCGGATCATCGCTCGCGACGAACGCGGCGATGGCGTCCTGCCCGGCCCGTCCCGCGCGGCCGATCTGCTGGAACAGCGACGCCCGGGTGCCCGGCCAGCCGGCGACCAGGACAGCGTCGAGCCCGGAGATGTCGATGCCGAGTTCCAGCGCCGAGGTGCTGGAGACGCCCAGCAGCTCACCCGAGCGCAGGGCCCGTTCCAGGGCGCGCCGTTCCTCCGGGAGGTACCCGGAGCGGTAGGCCGCCACCCGCTGCGGCAGGCTGGGGTCCACCTCATCCAGCAGCCGCTTGGTGATCGAAGCGATGGTCTCTGCCCCGCGGCGGGACTTGATGAAGGCGATGGTCCGGATCCTGGCGGACACAAGGTTCGCGAGCAGGTCCGACGTCTCCGCGACGGCGGTGCGGCGCTCCTTGGCGCCGTTCTCGCCCCGCAGCTCGGTCAGCGCAGGCTCCCAGAAAGCCACGGTCGTGGCACCGTGCGGGGAGCAGTCCTCGGACACAGCCCGGACGGGCGCGCCGATGAGCCGGCCGAAGGAGGTGCCCGGGTCGGATGCGGTGGCGGAGGCGGCGATGAACACGGGGCCCGGGTGGGAAGCGCCGGGACTGTAATAGGCGCAGATCCGCCGCAGCCGGCGCATCAGATTAGCCACATGGGAGCCGAAGACGCCGCGGTAGCTGTGCGCCTCGTCCACGATCACGTACCGCAGCCGGCGGAAGAACCGCGCCCACCAGGCATGGTTGGGCAGAATCCCGAAGTGCAGCATGTCCGGGTTGGCCAGGATGACATTCGCGTGGTCCCGGATCCAGCGCCGCGACGCCGGGTCGGTGTCCCCGTCGTAGGTTTCCGCGCGGACCGTGGGCAGATTCAGCGAGCGGATGGCCGCCAGCTGGTCGGCCGCGAGCGCCTTGGTGGGGGAGAGATAGAGGGTGACCGCGCCGTCGTCGTGAATCTTTCCGGGGTCCGCGAGGACGCGCAGCTCGGAGCGGTGGACCGCGTCCAGTGCCGGCAGTTGGTAGGCCAGCGACTTCCCCGACGCCGTCCCGGTGGCGATCACTACGTGTTCGCCGGCGTGGGCGATCCCGGCGGCCTGTACCTGATGGCGGTAAGGCTCGTCGATTCCGAGGGAACCGTACGCGCGCACCAGATCGGGGTGCACCCACTCCGGCCAGGGCTCGTTGACGGCTTTCCGGGCCGGGACGGTGCGCACGTGACGCAGCTGCTCCGGGTCCGGGCCACGGCCCAGCAACGGGATCAGGGAGTCGTGCGGGTTCACCCCAACATTCTTTCACCCGGGCTCAAATCGCCGCCCGGTAGCTAAGCCGGGCGCTGCGGGTCAACATGCCGGACGACTGCCGGGAGGTGCGGCGGTCAGCCCACGGACAGGTCGGCGCCTTCGTCCGAGGCCGACAGCATGAGCACGTGGCACACCGTGGACCAGCCGAGGTGCGAGTACAGCTTCTGGCCGTCGAGGGAGGCCAGCAGCAAGCCGGATTCGACGTCGTGTTCGAAGGCCTGCGCCGCCAGGGCCCGCATGATGAAACTGCCCAGTCCGCGCCGCTGGAAGCCGGGCTCGGTGACGATCTTGTCGAAGACGGCGGTGTGGTCGGCGACGAAGACCCGGCCGCTGGCGGCGACCTCCTCACCGGCATAGACGACGGCGTGGTGTACCCCGTCTGCCGTCGACGGCACCCAGCGCAGGTCGTCGTCCGGGAGCCAGGGATCTTCGGCGTCCTGGGTCTCCATGTCCACGATCATCATCGTCTGCGACGCCGACGTAACGTTTAGTCCGTTCTTCGCGGCAAGAGCCGTGTAGCGGGGAACGTCGTTGGTGAGGATCGTCAGGATCCGCGCCGGGACCTCGGCGGTCTTCGCGGCAAGTTCGCCGAACTCGGCCTCCGCGGGATCGTGGGCGAAGTATTCCCATTCGCGGGTCGTGTCCGCCCGCAGCACGGCGGGAAAACGGCCCTCTCTGCGCGTCTCGTAGCCGCGGCAACCGGCCCACCCGGCGACCCAGACCTCCAGGAGGTGGGTGGTGTCGTTAACCATGGCGTCAACACTCATGAGACGAGCGTATTCCAGCCCCGCCACAAGTAACAGAGCCGCAGCAGGCCGGGGGCGCTTACTTATCCAATTGTGACTGTGCGGCAGCAGCGCGCCGGTGGCCGGCGGTGTTTTGCGCGGGCCAAGTACGCTTAAACACGTGGCTTTAAATCGAATTGTGCTCTTTTACGGCTTCACCCCGATCGCGGATCCGGAAGCGGTCCGGCTGTGGCAGCGCGCCCTCTGCGAGAAGCTGGGGCTGACCGGCCGCATCCTCATCTCCAAGGACGGCATCAACGCCACGGTCGGCGGCGAGATCGGTGCGGTCAAGCAGTACGTAAAGACCACCCGGGAGTACAAAGGATTCCGCGGCATCGACGTGAAATGGTCCGACGGCGGGGCCGCTGATTTCCCGCGGCTGAGCGTGAAGGTGCGCGACGAGATTGTCTCCTTCGGCGCACCGGGGGAGCTCAAGGTGGACGAACACGGTGTTGTCGGCGGCGGGACGCACCTGGCGCCGGAGGAATTGCACCGCTTGGTCGAGACGAAGAAACAGGCTGGGGACGAGGTGGTGTTCTTCGACGGCCGCAACGGCTTCGAAGCCGAGATCGGCCGGTTCAAGGACGCCGTCGTGCCCGATGTGGCAACGACCCACGATTTCATCAAGGAACTCGAATCCGGCAAGTATGACGGCCTCAAGGACAAGCCGGTGGTCACCTATTGCACCGGCGGGATCCGCTGCGAGGTCCTCTCCAGCCTCATGATCAACCGCGGCTTCAAAGAGGTCTACCAGCTCGACGGCGGGATCGTCCGCTACGGCGAGGCGTTCAAGGACCAGGGCCTCTGGGAGGGCTCGCTCTACGTGTTCGACCGGCGCATGCACCTTGAATTCAGCGAGGACGCCAAGACCATCGGCCAATGCGTCCGGTGTTCCGCCCCGACCAGCAAGTTCGAGAACTGCTCGAACCCTGCCTGCCGGACGCTGACCCTGTACTGCGCCGAGTGCGCGTCGGACCCGTCAACGCTCCGCTGCCCGGACGGCTGCGCGGCGTAACGCCGGCCCGACCGCCCCGCCGCGCGGCCCCGCACCGGTCCGGCTCCGCCCCGCCGCCCGTCGCGCACCGATCCGGTTCAGATCCGGCTGACCCGGTAGGCATAGTTCGCCGGCGCCCGCGACTCCACCCGGAGCCTCAGCACCGTATCCGCGGCGAGCTGGACGACATTCACCCGGGGAGCGCCGCAGCGCAGACTCAGGTCCACCAGGGTGCTCTCGCTGTCGCGGACGGTGAAGGACACCCGCCGGGTGCTGCGGCAGACCAGGGTCAGCGAGTACGTCCCGGAGGGCAGCTGCGTGGTGGTCTCATGGCGGGTCTCGCCGGCGTCCAGCAGCCCGGACCGCGTCTGGAAGACCTGGCCGGCGGTCTCGGGCAGCACCTCCGCCAGCCACCGGTGCAGTTCCGCCCCCGAAACGGGCCGGTTCCGTCCCGGGTCCTGCGGCAGCGCCGCGTCGGTGGCCGTGACCGTGGGCGGAGCCGACGACGCCGGGGTGAACCCGTCGTCGTACTGGTACTCGCAGGCGCCGAGCCCCAGGGTGCACGCCAGCAGCGCGGCCGGCGCGGCGGCGGCGCGCGACCGCCGCACCCGGGGTGCTTGCGCGGAGGGCATACTCCGACTGTAGGCCTGGCCGCGGCGGCGGGCCAGAGCCCGGCGACCCGCGCCAGAGACCGGCGACCTGCGGCGCGTGCGCCACTACGGGGTGGGCAGCCGCTCAAGCCGGATCGCGACGGCGGCGCCCGGAGCCGGCTCGGTTGACAGCGGATCAACCTGCACCGTGGTCGGCCCGGACTCCAGCTTCACGGACGCCTCGACGGTGCGCCCGCACGGAACCTTGAGCGTGAGCCTTGTCCCGTACCGGCGGTCCGGCTGGGTAACCGTCACGAGCGCGGTGGGCGTGCCGGCGCAGGCCACTGACACGGCATAAAGGCCCTTGACCGTGCCCTGCTTGGTCTGGCGGAAGCCGATCCCGGTCAAGGCCGCCATCACTTCGTTCTTCGGCCGGGGGCCGAGGAGCCGCTGGACTACCGCCGTGTTCTTGGCCGCTTCGGCGGCAACAGCTTCGTCCTGGGTTGGCGGCGGCAGTGTCGGCCGCGGTGCGGGCGGCCGGGCCGTGGGCGCTGTGTCGGGCCCCGGCACGCCGACGTCGTCCGCGACCTCGCAGCCGGCCAGCCCCGCCGAGAAAACCAGTGCGATCAGCGTTGCCCAGGCACGAACCCTGTGCTTACCCCCAGCAGCAACCATGCCCCGAGCCTAGTGGCAGCGGCGGCCGGCGGCCGGCGGACCGCAGCTCAGCCCGCTGGCGTCAGCTCGTAGGCGAAGATCAGCGGGGCGTCCACGCTTGAGGCGCTGATCTTCAGCGTGCCGGCGGAGGGGACCGTGATCCTGGCGGTTTCCCGGCTGCCGTTGCAGGCCGCCCCGGCCTCCGTGAGGTGGGTTCCGTCGAGGGTTACCTCGAAGAACTCCTTGCCGCCGCCGTCGCAGGTCATCGTCAGGGTGTAGCTGCCGGCCGGGACGCTGGCGTCTTTCGCGACCGGGTCGCGGTTGAGGATCTTGCCGGCGTCGGCCAGCACGACGCCGCCGGCCGAGGGCAAGGCGGTGGCCTTCCACGCGTTCACGTCGGCGGATTCGATCGAGCCTCCGGGGGCGCACGCGGCGGCGCCCATCACGACGGCGGCGCCGGCCGCGGCGGCGAGGAGTCGACGGACGACGCGGGCGCGGAGCGGCAGCGCTGGAGCGGAAAGCATGCCTCCAACTTACCCTCTGGGACCGCGCCCTCCGGACCCGGGACCCGGACCCGGCCCTTGAGCCGGAGGCCTTGACCTTGACGCAGCGTCAAGCTTTAGGCTCGGGGCAGCGGCCGAGAAATCCGGCGGCGGAAAGGAGCACCATGGACTGGTCCGTGCAGCAGATCGCGAAGCTCGCAGGCACCACGAGCCGGACGCTGCGCCACTACGATGCCGTCGGGCTGCTCAAGCCCAGCCGTATCGGGGAGAACGGTTACCGGTACTACGACCAGACAGCATTGCTGCGGCTGCAGCGCATCCTGCTGCTGCGCGATCTGGGGTTGGGCCTGCCGGCGATCGGCGAGGTCCTTGACCAGGACCAGGAGGCCGGGCGCGCGCTGGCCGCCCACCTCAAATGGCTGCAACAGGAACATGACAGGCTGGCGCGGCAGATCGCTTCGGTCCAGCACACACTCAAGGAAGTCACAGCAGGGAGGGATCTCATGGCCGAGAAAATGTTCGACGGGTTCGACCACAACCGGTATAAGGACGAAGTGGAGCAGCGCTGGGGCAAGGACGCGTACGCGCAGGGTGATGCCTGGTGGCGCGGCATGGACGGGGCCGAAAAGGACGGATGGAAGGAGCGGGCCGCACGGCTGGGCCAGGACTGGATTGCGGCCGCGGAATCCGGCATCGCCCCGGACAGCCCGGAAGCGCAGGACCTCGCACGGCGCCACGTCGAATGGCTCGCCGGGATTCCCGGGACCCCCGCAGTCGGCGGGAACGTGAAGGAATACCTGTCCGGCCTGGGCGAGATGTACGTGGCAGACCCCCGTTTCGCCGCGAATTACGGCGGGACCGCCGGAGCGACGTTCGTGCGGGACGCGCTGCAGGCCTACGCGGCCAAGCACCTCTAGCGGCGGCACTGCCACGGCAGTGCGCGCGGGGACGGGGACGGCGGGAAAGCGGGACGCCGACGACGCCGCGCCTAAACTTGTCCGGTGACTCCCTCTACGCTATTCACGGCCGGCAATACCCCCGACGCTCCCCGCAGCGATCTCCCGGACCTGCTTCAGGCGCTCGCCGCGGACCTGCGCCGCATCGGCTACACGGTCGACGGTGTCGCGGAACTTCTTGGGCCGGAGGCCCACGCGGCCCTGGCCCGGGACCAGCTCGTTCCGGCCCTGATCGCCACGGACGCGGCTGCGCAGCTTGGGACGACGACGGCCGCGCTCGCCGCCGTCGTCCGCCTGTGGCTGCTGGCCGAACCGCAAACCCCCGGCACCCTCGACGCCGCCCTGCCGGGCATCCGCACCGAAGGCCTGCAGCAGCTGGGCCTCGTGGAGGCGTCCGGGGACGGCCGGATCCAGGCGAAGGTGGACCTGCGGCCCTACGGCTGGGACCCGTCCGTCGATGAGGACGGCACAGCCAGCGGCGGCGCCGAGCTCTGGGTCGCCAGCGACCTCGCCGCCCACCAGCGCCCGGGCGTCCTGCGCCATGACCACGTGCTGGGGATCGGGCAGGCGTCCACCACCCTGGTCCAGGTCACGGCACGCCGGCACGTGGCCCGCGCGCTGGACCTCGGCACCGGCTGCGGCATCCAGGCCTTCCACCTGCTGCACCACGCCGAACACGTCACGGCCACCGATATCTCCGAGCGTGCGCTCGCGTTCACCCGCTTCAACCTGGTCCTCAACGCCGGTGCGCTGCACCTGGATCCCGCGCACCTGGAGGAGCGGGTGAGCCTGCGGCTGGGCTCCCTGCTGGACCCGGTGGCGGGCCAGGAATTTGACCTAGTCGTCTCCAACCCGCCGTTCGTAATCACACCGCGCACCGCGGGCGAGGCGGCTGCCGACCAGTTCACCTACCGCGATGGAGGCCTGCCCGGCGATGACATTGTCGACGCCCTGGTCCGCGGGCTGCCCGGCATCCTGGCCCCGGGCGGGACGGCCCAGCTGCTGGGCAACTGGGAGATTCCGGCGGGTACCGCGTGGGACGAGCGGCCGCGGACCTGGGTGGCCCCGGAATCGGACGCCTGGTTCATCCAGCGCGAGCAGGTCAGCCCCGGGCAGTACGCCGAGACCTGGTTGCAGGACGCCTCCGAGGCCCGCGACCGCCGGCTATACCGGGACTCGTACGCGGCCTACCTGGCGGACTTCGCCGCCCGGAACGTGGAGGCCATCGGCTTTGGCATGATCTGGCTCCGCCGGCCCGCGCCCGGCGCCCGTCCGGTACTGTGCCGGTTCGAGGAGATCACCTACCCGATCGAGCAGCCCGTCGGCCCGCACCTGGGCGCCGCCGTCGAACGCGTCGACTGGCTGGCCGGCCACGAGCTGGAGCCCGCGCACCTGGTCGTGGCCGACGACGTCACCGAGGAACGGCACCAGCGGCCCGGCGCCGAACATCCGGGCGTCATCCTGCTGCGCCAGGGTGCTGGCCTGCGCCGCACCAACCTGCTCAGTACCGAGCTGGCCGGCTTCGTGTCAGCGTGCGACGGCGAGCTCGCCGTCGGGCAGATCATCGGTGCCCTGGACGCGCTGCTGGGCGGCTACGAGGGGTACGACGCCGGGGCGTTCCGCCGCGGGCTCCTCGAGGAGGTCGCCAACCTGGTGCGCGACGGCTTCCTGCTTCCCGCCTGACGCCGGGACGGGCGACACCGGGGCGGTTGCGGCGGGTGCGGGTGCCGGCATGGGAGCCGCTGCGGGCGAGTCCGCGCGCCCGAACCGCGGCAGGACGTAGGCGCTGACGGCCAGAGCGACGAGCACCCCGCCCACCCCGGTGGCAAGGAAACTCAGCCGGATCGGCAACAGCGCGCCCAGCAGGCCGCCGATCGCCAGGGCGGCAATCGAGACGGCGCGGGTCATGCCCCCGATGATCGCCATCGCCTGCCCGCGCCCGCTCTCGGGAACGCGCAGGATCGCAATCGCGCCGAAGCAGGCGTTCAAGGCTCCGCAGGCCGCGCCCATCGCGGTGTACGCCGCGAAGAGCAGGCCCACGGTCGGCACCAGCGCCATCACGCCCAGGAACGCCGAAGTCAGCACCATGGAGGCCAAAAGCGCCCGCAACCTCGCCTGCGGCGTGCGGATCCGGCCGGCGAGGGCGGCGCCCGCGGCCATGCCCAGGCCGAACGCGGCGGCCAGCAGGCCGTACTCGGTTTCGCTGGCGCCCAGTTCGCCGCGGGCCAGGAAGACTTCCAGCACGTTGGTGGCCTCGCCGACGATGATGAAGAACAGGGCGCCGAGGACGAGGGCCCAGACCAGGCTGTCCCGCCGGATCAGCCGCAGGCCATCGAGGAGGGCCGGCGCCTCGCGGCCGGCCCGCTCCGCGGCGGTGCCCCGGCGGGTCCGGATCAGCAGAGCGCCGGCGCCCATGCCCAGGTAGCAGCCGCTTGCGACGGTGAAGACCAGGCCCGAGCCGCCCCAGCCGCTCAGCAGGCCGCCCGCGGCGGGACCGGCCATGCCGGCGATCATGATGGTGGCCTGCATGGTGCCCACCGCCCGGGGCGTGCGTTCCTCCCCGACGATCCGGGGCAGCAGCGCCTGCCAGGTCGGTCCTGCGACGGCCTGCGCCGCATCCAGCAGGAAGGTCAGGGCGAACAGCGCGGCGACGGGGTTCTCGAGGTAGTGCAGCGCGGCGCCCATCCCGCCAACGGCGGCAGCGCTCACGGCCGAGGACCCCACCGCCAGGGTCCGGGAGTCCCGTGTGTCGGCGAGACGGCCGGCCCACGGCGCGAGCAGCACCAGCGGCAGCGCCGAGCAGGCCAGGTACGCCGCAACGAGCCAGGGGCCGGCCGCGGCGTC
Source organism: Arthrobacter sp. Soil763 (assembly GCF_001428365.1). Classification (GTDB taxonomy): domain Bacteria; phylum Actinomycetota; class Actinomycetes; order Actinomycetales; family Micrococcaceae; genus Arthrobacter. The sequence continues at coordinate 306,573 of NZ_LMSH01000002.1, forward strand.
CGGCCCAGCCGCGGCCATGTTCTGCAGGTGCAGCATGATGCTGACGACGACGGCGCCCATTCCCGCCGTCGCCAGGAAGCGGGCGCTGCTGGCGAGCAGGAAGTCGCGGTTGCGCAGCAGCGAGGGGCCGCGCCCGGTGCCGCGCCACTTGTGAAGTATCTGTTTCATAAACAGCAAGGTAGCCCCGGCGCGGATCGGGTGTCAAGCATTTGTTTCAGAGTTTGGGGTTCGTCGGTAGACTGGAGGAGTGAATGCAGAGAACTCGAAGTCAGTTGCCCCGGCTGACGCCGCCGCGCCGGCCGCCAAGCGCAGGCCCCGGCCGGAAAAGAAGGTCGAGATTACCGACCCCAAGGCGATCCGGGCCCTGGCCCACGCCGCCCGGCTTGAGGTCATCTCCGAGCTCTACTCCACCCAGGTCAGCCGCACGGCCACCGAGTTGGCGGCCCAGACCGGCCTGACGCCCAGCGCCATGAGCTACCACCTGCGCGCCCTGCAGAAATGGGGCATCGTGGTGCCCGCCGCCACGGCCGGCGACGCGCGCGAGCGTCGCTGGAAAGCCGCCGGCACCGACTTCACCATCAATTCCGGCGGGGGACTGGCCAGCCCGGAATTTGCCGTGCTCGATCTCGAGCTCGACGCCTACCGCCGGCGCGTTAAGGCCTACGCCAGGTCGCGCGATGAGCAGCGCCAGCGCGGCGAGGCGGCGGACGGCACCTCGTCGGTGGTGCTGGCCAGCAACCTGCTGTACCTCACCCCGGCCCAGCGCGCGGAACTGAACCAGCGGCTCTTCGACCTGCTCCGCGACTATGAGCTCGAGGACCCCGACCAGGTTCCCGACGGCGCCGAGCGGATGGCCACCATGTGGTCGATGATCCCGGATGACCGGGGCGGGCCCGCGGCTCCCTAGCGCGCCGGGAAGCCCGGTTGTCGCCGAGCGGCCGGCCACAGGCAGCAAAAAGGCCGGGACGGCGGTGGCCCCGCTCGCCCCGGCCTTCGCGCCGCTGGTCGTCCCTAGTGCTGCCCGAGGCTGCCGCCGGCGGGCGGAAGGGTGCCCGGGCCGCCCTCGGTCCGCGCCCGGCGTTCGGCCTCGCTCGCCGTGTCACTGAGGGCGGTCTCGTCGGAGTCGCCTTCTGTATCGACCAGGCCGTTCGTCTGGTCGAAGGGTTTGCCGACCGGGCGGGTGTCCGGAGCTCCGGTGGTGCCGGCTGCAGCCTGGGCTGGGCCGGCGTCGTGCCCGAGGCCCTCGTCGGGGAACACGCTGCCTGTGGTGCCGGTGGGCGGTACTACTGTGGCCGCCCCCGGACGGGGCGGAGCCGCGGCGTCGGCGGGCACCGTGTCGCCGTCGGAGTTCTTGCTGCCGGAGGCCGCAGCCACGCCGGCGGCCGCGGCGGCCGCGAGGCCGACGCCGGCAATCACCTTGCCGGAGACCCCGGCCTTGCCGCTGTCGCCGCGTGAGGCGGCGGCGTCCTCGACGCCGGGGGTTCCGCCCGGTACGCCTCCGCCGACCGTGCCGCGCCACGCGCCGGTCGCGTAGCCCTCGTCTTCGATAAAGGCCTTGAACCGCTCGAGGTCACCCTCCGCCTGTTTCTCCACGACGTTGAGCTTGTCGCCGATCTTCTCCACCACGCCCTCGGGCTCGTAGTCGAGGGAAAGCTGTACCGACGTCTGGCCGCCGCCGAGGTCTTCAAACGTCACGGACCCGGCGTTGGTAGCACCCTCGGTCGCCGCCCAAGCAACCTTCTGGTCGGGCACCTGTTCCAGGATCCGGGCCTGCCACTGCCTGCGAACCCCGGCGATTTCGGCCGTCCACTCGAGCTGCTCGTCACTGAGCTGCTTGACGCTCTTGACCCCGCCCATGAAGTGGGGGAACTCCTCGAACTGGGTCCACTGGTTATAGGCCACGCTGACGGGAACGTTGACCAGAATGCGCTTCTCAACCTTGGTGCTCACGATTTCTCCTCTGATTGGATCGGGGATCAACAAGGGGCTGATTATTCATCAGTATGCTTACTGTATCGGCCGGGCCCTGGCACGGCTAGGGGGCCGACGTTTCGGAATTTTCGGCGCTGCTCAGCCCTTCCGGCCTTCCGTGGCCACGCCTTCGATGAAGTGGCGTTGCCCGAAGGCGAAGAGGATGAGCATGGGCAAGGTGATGAGCAGGGTCGCGACCATGACGAACTGGTAGTCGCCCTGCCCGCCGTTCGTTGGACTGTATTTGGTCATGGCGTAGGCGATCCCAAGCGGTGCGGTGAAGCCCTCGACCGATCCGGCGTTGAGGTAGATCAGGGCCGACTGGAGGTTGTTCCAGCTGGCCTGGAATTCGAAGATGAAGATCACCACCAGGGAGGGGATCGACAGCGGCAGGGCTATCCGGCGGAAGAGGCCGAAGTAGCTGGCGCCGTCGATCCTGGCTGCCTCGAAGAGTTCGCGGGGCAGGCCGAGGAAGAACTGACGCTGCAGGAAGATGTAGAACGCTGATCCGAAGAGGTTCATGCCGAACAGCGGGATCCACGTTCCCAGGACTCCCAAGTTTTTCCAAATGAGGTACTGCGGCACCATCGTCACAGCCCCGGGAAGCATCATGGTGGCCAGGACAAGGCCGAAGAGGAAGTTTCGGCCCGGGAAGCGGAAATAGGCGAACCCGAAGGCGACCATGGCGCTGGAGATCGTCACCAGCGTCGCGGCCAGGACGGCGATCAGGAAACTGTTCGTCACCCAGCTGACCAGCGGGAGCTGCTCCCAGACCTGGATGTAGTTTTGCGGGGAAAAGGTGCGGGGAATCAGCGAGTTGTCGAAGACCTCCCCGCGTGGTTTGAGGCTGGCGGCGATGAGCCAGACCAGCGGATAGAGGAATGCGGCGCTGAACAGCGTCAGAAGCGACCACAGCAGCACCCGGCCCGCTTTGCTCCGTGGGGAGAGCCGCTTGCGCCGTGGGCGCGGCGGTTCGTCCGCCGGCCGGGTATCGGTCCGGGGTTCAACCCCGGCCGCCTGGGTCCGTGTCGTTGCCATCAGCGCTTTTCCCCCTCGTAGTAGACGAACTTGTTGCCGATCCGGACCTGAAGGAGGCTGATCAGCAGGATCAGGACAAAAAGGACCCAGGCCATGGCTGAGGCGAAGCCGAAATTGAATTCACGGAAGGCCTGCTGGAACAGGTAGATACCGTAGAACAGGGATGCCTCGGGCGAAGTGCTGGTCTGGTCGCGCCAAAACAACAAATAGGCCTGGTCGAAGACCTGCAGGGCGGCGATGGTCAGGACGATGACGTTGAAGAAGATGGCGCCGGAGATCATCGGGACCGTGATGGAGAAGAACTTCCGCACGGGGCCTGCGCCGTCGAGGGCAGCCACCTCATAGAGATCCTTCGGAACGCTCTTGAGGGCCGCAAGGAAGATGACCATCGTTCCGCTCACCCCCCAGAGTGTCATCAGCACGATGGAGGGTTTCACCCAGGCCGGGTCGATGAGCCATTGCGGGCCGGTGATTCCGAAGAAGCGGAGGGCCTGGTTGATGGCGCCGGTATTGCCGTTCAACAACAGCAGGAATACCGCGGCGGTGGCGACCGAGGGCGTCATCTTGGGAAGGTAGTAGACGGTGCGGAAGAACCCGGCCCCGCGGCCGACTTGGTTCAGCAGCAGGGCAAGACCGAGCGCCACGCAGATTTCCAGTGGCACGGCCATGACGGCGTAAAACAGGGTATTGGCCAGTGACGCGGCCACCTTGGGGTCGTCGAAAAGCAATGCGTAGTTCGTGGTGCCGGCCGGTTTGGCGACGTTGGTGGCGAGGTTGTAGCGGCTGAACGAGATCACCAGGCTGTAGACCATCGCGCCGAGCATAAAGACCAGAAACCCGACGATCCACGGGGAAATGAACAGGTAGCCGGCCACTGCTTCCCGGCGGTTGTACTTCTTGTTAGGTCGGCGCTGGCTCCGGCCCGACTTGCGCGGTGCGGCATCGGCCGCCGGCTCTGTTTTCAAGGCACCCCCACTTTCGATCGCTGCAGGGGCCGCCGCCGTCGCGGAGGACGCGCCCCGCTGGCCACTTGCGCCCCTCGTCCCACTCCGTTAGTTTTCGATTTAGCAAGCTTACTTACAGTCTGGCAGTAAAGAATCGTTTAGCCGAGGGCTTTCTTGGCGGCGACATAAAGTTCGAGTGCAGGAGGATGCAGATGGGCGTTCCAACGAAGAGGTTGGCGGTTCTGGCCGCGGCAGCACTGGGCCTTGCGGCCTGTGGCGGCGGCGGCCAGTCGGCCGCGGAGACGTCGGATTTCAAGAAGGAGGCATCCGGGGCGCTCACCGCCTGGGCCTTCGATAACGCGGACGACGTCGGCAAGGCCCGGATGAAGTACGCGGAGTCCCAGCTCTCCGGCGTCAAGATCACCATGGACCAGACGCCGTTCGACGCGCAGAAGTTCACCACCCGGGCGGCCAGCGGTGGGGTGCCGGACGTGGTCCAGATGGACCGGACCTTCGTCGCCACGTATGCCGCCCAGGGCCTCATCAAGCCCCTGGACGGATGCTTCAAGGCGCACGGCATGGACCCGGGCAAGCAGTTCTACCCGGCCGTCACGCAGCAGGTCACCTACCAGGACAAGGTCTGGGCCGTCCCGCAGTTCTACCAGCCCGCGGCCATCATCCTCAATCAAAGCGTTCTGCAGCCCGCAGGCGTTTCCGCCGAGGACATCGACACCTCCGACCACACCAAGCTGCTGGGTGCCGTCGGCAAGGCCTACAAAGCCAGCGGCGGCAACCCGGCGACGCTCGGCTTCGACCCGGTCGCCGGTGGCCAGGCCGAACTCTGGATCCTTGGCCAGGGCGGGCGGCTGATGGATGACAAGGGGGCGCCAGCGCTCGACGACCCGGCGAACATCGGGGCGTTGTCCTTCCTCAAGCAGCTCTACGACGCGCAGGGCGGTTACGCGAAAGCCAAGAGCTTCAGCGATTCATTCGACACCTTTGGCAAGGACAACCAGTTCGTCAAGAAGCAGGTCGGCGCCCAGGTCGACGCCCAGTGGTACGTCAACGTCCTCGCCCCCTACTCGGAATCGCTGAAGATATCGGCCGTGCCGTTCAAGGACAAGGAGGGGAAGCCCTTCACCGTAGCCGGCGGTACCTCCTTCGTCATCCCCACGGGCGCCAAGAACCCCGACGCTGCCTGCGCCTGGATGACCTCACTGGTCACCGACGATGCGTGGGCCGCTGCGGGCGAGGCCCGCTCGCAGAAAATCGCATCCACGCCCGGCGGCATTAACACCGGCCTCTTTACCGGCTCGCCGTCTGCGGACAAGTTGATCCGGGACAAGTTCGTCAAGCCCAGCGGTAACGCGGGGTTCGACGAGACGATCAGCACCTACTACGACGTTCTGCCGACCGGCAAGTCCCTCGGTGCCTCGCCCGCCGGACAGACCATCAAGACCGAACTCAACAACGCCATTGCCTCGGCCCTGCTCGGCACGAAGGCGCCGGACAAGGCGCTGGCCGATGCCCAGGCCGCAGCTAAGCGCGCCTTCGATCAGGCCGGTTCCTAGGGGCCGCAGCCGGATCCCTGATTCGGTGCCAAACTGGACGGACCGCGGGGCTTGCTTCCCGTGGTCCGTCCAGACGGCCCTGGATTCTTGAGGGAAAGCGTACCGACCATGGCTCAACCACAGGGGAACGAACAGCCCGACGTGTTCACCCGATTCACCACAGCCACCGCCCGCGTCCTGGGCCACGCCTGGGTCTTCAGTGCCGCCGTCGCCGTCCTGGTGGCGTGGGCGCTCACCGGCCCGTTGCTGGCGTTCTCGGACACCTGGCAGCTGGTTATCAATACCGGCACCACCATCGTGACCTTCCTCATGGTCTTCATCATCCAGAACACCCAAAACAGGGATACCGCAGCCCTTCACCTGAAGCTGGATGCGCTGATGCTGGAGCTCAAGGTCAGCAACGCCAAGCTCTACGACGCCGAAAATGAAGGCGAGAAGGAAATCGAGCGGCAGCGGGCACGGATTGCGCGCGCCGCGGACGCCGGGCCCTCCGAGGGGGTCTGACAGCGGCCGGCCTTGTTTCTCCGGACGGCGGGGCGTAGCGTCGGACAGGCAGGGCAGTGCGCGGATCGATGACAGAGAATCCGCGGAATCTCTACCCTCACCGGCCCGGCGCTCCCGTGCAGAACGACCACAGGCCACCGCTGTAGCCCTCGGCGGTACCCATGCACCCAGCGGAAATGAGCCGACCATGGCTACTTCGCAGTTCACCCAATTCCTTCACGACGCCACCTCGCCCACGGCGGCTTTGGACCCGAGCATCGACCGAGACTGCCTCTACGGCGTCTACACCAGTTGGTGCTTCCTGGCCCGCCGGCAACCGGCAGCGGAAAGCGTCTTCTGGGCCGCCATGCGGAAGAAGAAGATTGTTCCCGGACGGACCCGGCTGCGCATCAAGGGACCCGCCGCGGCGGATTATCTGGTCTGCGCCTACACCGGTTCGGTGTGGGGACCCTAGCGTCCGGAACGCATCAGGCGGGCGGGGTCCGCTGAGGGCAACCTAGCGCGCCGCGATCAGGGCCTGCGGGGCCGCCTGCTTCATGCGGGTCTGCAGCCAGCGCAGCTGCACCGACGTCTCGCCGTCGCACCGCTCAACGACCTCCAGCAGCTCCCGGTCCCGGAGCGCCGATCCGGCCTGCTTGACCATGGTCCAGGTGACGTCCACCAGGCTGGCCAGCAGGTACAGGTCCTGCAGGTCCCGCAATAGCCCCACAGGACCCTGCCTCGTGCTGGACAGCCCCTCGGCGTGGAGGCGCTCCGGCTCGGCATCCGAAGGGTCCTCCCCGTAGCGCTCGACGATCGGGTGCAAAAGGCGGCTGTGCTCCTCGCACTGCTGGGCCAGGGTGTGGCACAGGAAGTGCACGTCGGGCTCGTCGCCGTGGCCGGCCGCGACCTGTCGGAAGGATTCGGCCAGCGTCTTCTCGGCCTGGTGCAGCATGCCCAGGTAAATGTTCAGGTTCATGGCCGTGCCTCCTGGTCGCTGCCTGCGCTGTTGCTGCCGGCGCTGACGCCGCCGGGGCGGTCGCTGCCCGGGCCGGGCCTGACCGCGTCCGGAAAGCGGGGCGGCGGGGTGGCAGCGACGTCTTCGGTGGCGTCGGCTTCACCGCCCCCGGTCGTCGGCCGCGGCCGCCGGGTGCCCTGGTTTTCGGCCGCAGCGGACGGGCGCGACGCCGTCGTTGTCGGTGCCGGCGCGGGCCCCTCCGCATCACCGATTTTCTCCACCCGGACGGCCGCGTTCTTGAAGACGGGCTGCTTGGAGACCGGGTCCCATTCGGTGAGCGTGAGTTCATTGGCGGCCGTCGGATGCTCACCCGGCGTACCGTCGGAATCCCAGTAGCCGTAGTGGAAGGGCGCGAACACGGTCCCGGCGCGGATGTCGCTGATGCGGGCGGGGACTTCGATCCTGCCGCGCCGCGACTCCACCCGGACCAGGTCGCCCTCCCCGATGCCCAGCCGCCCGGCGTCGTCCGCGCCCAGTTCCACCCAGGCGCGCGGTGCGGCCTGGGTGAGCTGCCGGGAGCGGCCCGTCTTGGTCCGGGTGTGGAAGTGGTAGGCCGTGCGGCCGGTGGTGTACCGCAGCGGGTACTCGCCGTCGGGTTCCTCGTGCGGCGGATGATAGTCCGCCGTCTTCAGGACGGCGCGGCCGGCCGGGACCGTGGCCCGGAAGGCCTCGGGGCCCACCGTCGCTCCGGTCAACAGATCGTGCCCGTAGCTCTCGCAGTAGTCCGGGTCGGTCGGAAAGATGCCGTCCGTGTACAGCCGGTCGCGTCCGTCGGGGTTCTCCTCGTTGCACGGCCACGGGATGCCGCTGCCGCCCCGAAGCCGCTCGTAGCTGATGCCGGTGTAGTCGCAGGGCCGTCCGCGGGTGCACTCACGCCACGCGTTGAAGGCATCCTCGGGGCCCTCCCAGGCCAGCAGGGGCTCGCCCTGCCGGGTGGTGAAACCCATCCTGCGTGAGTAGTCGAGGAAGATGTCCAGGTCGCTGCGCGCTTCGCCGGGCGGCTCCACGGCCTTGTCCGAGAGGTGGACGGTCCGGTTGACGTTGGTGAAGGTGCCGGTCTTCTCGCCCCAGCCGGCTGCGGGCAGGACGACGTCGGCGGCCTGCGCGGTCTCGGTCAGGTACAGGTCCTGCACGACCACAAAGAGCTCGGGCTTGGCCAGGATCTCGCGGATCCTCGGCAGCTGGGGCATTGACACTGCAGGGTTGGTGGCGGAAATCCAGAGGAATTCGATGGAGCCCTGTTCGGCGTAGCGGAAGATCTGCATCGCGTGTGTCGGCGGGGCCCAGTGCGGGATGGTCAGCGGGTCGATGTCCCAGAGGTCGGCGAGTTCCTGGACGTGGCCGGGGTTTTCCCAGTTCCGGAAGCCGGGAAGATCGCCGTCCGCCCCGCATTCGCGGTTGTTTTGCGCGGTCGGCTGTCCGTTCATCTGCAGGATTCCGCACCCGGGCCGTCCGAGCAGGCCGCGGAGCAGGTGCAGGTTGTTGACCTGGCAGGAGGAAGCGGTGGCCTGCGCCGATTGGTAGAACCCCTGCAGCACGGTTGAGAGGACCCGGCCGGAGGTTCCGAAGATGCGGGCGGCTTTCCGGATATCCGCGGCGGGGACGTCGCAGATTGCTGCGGCGGCCTCCGCGTTCCAGGGCTCTACGGTGGCCTTGAGCTGTTCGAAGCCCACCGTGTGGGCCTGGATGTAGGCCTCGTCCACCCAGCCGTGGGCCAGGATCTCGTGGACGAGGGCGTTCATGAGCGCCAGGTTGGTGCCCGGACGGACGGCGAGGTGCACATCCGCGTGGCGGGCCACTTCAGTGTCGCGCGGGTCGATGCAGACCACCTTGGGCCGGTCGGGGCCGGCGATGCGGTCCAGCACCCGCGACCACAGCACGGTCTGGGTCTCGGCCATGTTGTGGCCGTAGAGGAAAATCGCGTCACAGCTGTCGATGTCCGTGTAGGACCCCGGCTGGCCGTCGGCGCCGAAAGTCTCCTTGAGCGCCGCCGCCGCGGTCGCGGTGCACAGGCGCGTATTGCCGTCCATGTGCGGCGTGCCGATGCCCGCTTTACCGATCACGGCCAGGGCGTAGTACTCCTCCAGGAAGAGCTGGCCGCTGGTGTAGAAGCCGTGGCTGAGCGGCCCGCGGTCCCTCAGCAGCTGCCGGCTCCGCTCGGTGATCCGGTTCATCGCAGTGTCCCAGTCGCATTCGACCAGGCGGCCGTTTTCCCGGATCATCGGACGCTGCAGCCGGTCCTTGTGGGAAACGCCCTGCCAGCTGGCGAACAGTCCCTTCGGACCCAGCCGGCCGTGGTTCACCAGGTCCCCGGCCCGGCCCCGGATGCCGACCATCGCGCCGTCCTTGACCGCGATGTCGCACGCGCAGCCGTTGCTGCAGAGGACGCAGGCGGACTGCACCCAGCGGTCGACGTCGTCCGCGGAGACGCCTTCGCCGAGGGCCTGGTCAACCCGGACCGGCCACAGCCCGTCCCTCGGGTACGGGGTTCTGGTGCCCCAGATCTGGGCGATGCGGTCGACCATGGTTGTCCTCCTCTTTCCTTCCGCGGGCGGGGCCGCGGAAAACAAACAGTTGCCCGGGTCAAGCTTTATCAGCATCCGGACGGTGCGTACAGGGGTCGCAGGGCGGCGTCCGCGCTGGCTCGGCGGAGCGTCCCTGCCTCACGTCCGGGACTTGGCCTGTGCCTTCAGCAGCTGTTCAATCGCAGGGAGTTCCAGAACCCGCTGGCGGTACTCGCGGCAAAGGATCTCCTGGGCTGCGGCCGAAGCTTCGGCATTTTCGGAGGCGGTGGCCTCGTCGGCATAGACGACCCGGATGTTGTGGGCGAAGGCGTCCGCCGCGGTCTGGACGATGCAGTTGTGCGTGGAGATGCCGGCGAGCACGAGCGTCTCGACGTCCCAGTTCCGCAGCCGCCAAGCCAGGTCCGTGCCGAGGAAGGCACTGTCCCGGGTTTTGACCAGTTGCGGCAGTGACTCCGTCGTCAGGCCGGGAACAAACTCCGCCTGCTGTGTCCCGCGGAAGATGAAGCCCTGGTCGTCATCCAGCATGTTCAGGGTCCAGGTGGATTTATCCTTCTCGTGTTCGGTCTTGACCAGCAGGACGTTCGCCCCGGAGTCCCTGGCCGCCGCGATCAGGCGGTTGCAGGCGGCGGCAACCGCCTCTCTCTGGCTTTGGAGCGCCGGGTCCTCGAAGAACGCGTTCTGCATGTCAATGATCAGAACGGCGATCATCCGGGCCCTTTCCGCTGGAGTCCTGGTCCGCACGGCGGAGGTTCCTCGACGACGGGCCGCCCCTGGCGCGCCGCCAGGTCAGGGCTGCCGCTGCCAGGGCAAGGATCACGACGGCGGCGATGTAGTACGGCGCGTAGTCAACGCGGGTTTCCTTCGCTGCGGGAGTTTCGCCGGTTCCGGGGTCCACCGGGCCGGGGGTGGACGGCGAACCGGTCGGGTTGGGGGCTGTGGTACTGGAATTCAGGTACGTCGGGGAAGGGTCGCCCGCCGTGGCGGCCCCGACCGGCAGGACGAGGGCTGCGCAGAGGGCCAGCGCTGTGAGCACGGAACTTCGAAAGCGTCGCATCGATTTCTCCTTGGCAAGCAACTGGAGGCTACGGGCTCGGGACGCCCGGGGAGGGCTTCGTCGGGCCTTTTGAATAATCGTCAGCGTGCTTACTATATCTTCGAAGAGATATCCCGGCCAGAGTGGAGCGTCGCGGGCCGGTATGCGGAAGCCATGCGCTGGTGTCTCGCCGAGGGTAGGCCCAAGCGGGCGGACGCCCGCGGACCTGCGGCGCCGGGGTCCTGCCCGCCGTCGGGACGCTGCTTACACAGGATTGTTGGTATCGCCCCGGGAATCCGGATCCTGGTCCTTGCCGTAGTCGGCCGCCGATGCCAGTCCGCCTACCTGTTGTCCGGCGTTGGTCTGCCCGGGCGTGAAACTGCCCTGCCGGGCTGCGTCCGGTTCCGGGTCAGCGGCGGAGGAGACGTCGTCCCGCAGGTGCTCGTCGGCAGGAACGTCGCTTGGCTGTGGTGCTTCCTGATCGCTCATGCCCCCAGACAACCACCCTGGCCCCCGCGCCGCAACGGTTTCGGCTCCGCTGTCCCCACGGCCCGCCGGAACCAGCCGAGGCGTTGCCGTTCCTCGCCCGCGGCCTTCGGAGCGGCCGCCGTAAAGGGGCGGGCACGGGTCCGGATGCGCAGGAATCGGCAAAATATGGTGAACTAGGCGGGTATGGGCGCATCTGCCCGAGCCACCATTTTCTGTAGGAGCACCGTGCCAAGCAAGGCCCCCACCGGCAAGAAACTCGTGATCGTCGAGTCTCCGGCCAAGAGCAAGACCATCGCCAAGTACCTGGGCGAGGGCTTCATCGTTGAGGCCTCCATCGGTCACATCCGCGACCTTCCGCAGCCCTCGGAGCTCCCTGCGGAACTGAAGAAAACGCCGCTGGGCAAGTTCGCCGTCGACGTCGAGCACGACTTCAAGCCCTACTACGTGGTGTCCCCGGACAAGAAGAAAAAGGTCGCCGAACTCAAGGCCCAGCTCAAGGGCGCCGACGCGCTCTACCTCGCAACCGATGGGGACCGCGAGGGCGAAGCCATCGCGTGGCACCTGCTGGAGGTCCTCAAGCCCAAGGTTCCGGTGTACCGGATGACCTTCGGCGAAATCACCAAGGAAGCCATCCACCGCGCCATGGACAACCTGCGCGACGTGGACCAGGACCTGGTGGACGCCCAGGAAACCCGGCGCGTGCTGGACCGGCTCTACGGCTACGAAATCTCCCCGGTGCTCTGGCGCAAGGTGGCGCGCGGCCTCTCCGCCGGCCGGGTGCAGTCCGTCGTGACCCGCATGGTGGTGGACCGGGAACGCGAACGCATGGCCTTCAAGGCCGCCTCCTACTGGGACCTGACCGGGCAGTTCGGCGCGGAATCCGGTTCCTTCAAGGCGAAGCTGGCGTCCGTCGACGGCTCCAAGGTCGCCAGCGGCCGGGACTTCAACGACGACGGCGAACTCACCTCCCGCGGCGTGGTGCACCTGGATGAAGAACTCGCCGGGGCCCTTGCCGCCGGCCTGCAGGACGCGGAGTTCCGCGTCCGCTCCGTCGACACCAAGCCGTACACCCGCCGTCCCGCGGCGCCGTTCACCACCTCCACGCTGCAGCAGGAGGCCGGCCGCAAACTGCGCTTCTCCTCCAAGAGCACCATGCAGGTGGCCCAGCGGCTCTACGAAAACGGCTACATCACCTATATGCGTACGGACTCGAATGCGTTGAGCAACGAGGCCATCACGGCCGCGCGGCGCCAGGCCTCCGAGCTCTACGGGCCCGAGTACGTTCCGGCGTCGCCGCGCGTCTACAGCGGCAAGGCAGCCAACGCGCAGGAGGCCCACGAAGCCATCCGTCCCGCCGGCGACTCCTTCCGCACCCCGGCTCAGGTCGCCAAGCAGCTCTCCGGTGACGAGTTCCGCCTCTACGAGCTGATCTGGAAGCGCACCGTCGCCTCCCAGATGGCCGACGCCAAGGGCTCCACCGCCACCATCCGCCTCGGCGCGGTCACCGTCGGCGGCGCCGCCGCCGGCCGGGACGCCGAGTTCTCCGCCTCCGGCACCGTCATCACTTTCCCCGGCTTCCTCGCAGCCTACGAGGAGGGCAAGGACGAGAGCCGCGGCGACGAGGAGTCCGAGGAAGCACGCCGGCTGCCCAACGTGGCCAAGGACGACGCGCTGACCGCCTCCGAGATCGTCGCCGTCGGGCACGAAACCTCCCCGCCGCCGCGCTACACCGAAGCGTCGCTGACCGCGGAACTGGAAAAGCGCGGCATCGGCCGTCCGTCCACCTACGCCTCCACGATCTCCACCATCCAGGACCGCGGCTACGTCCGGAAGCAGGGTTCCGCGCTGGTTCCAAGCTGGATCGCCTTCTCCGTGATCCGCCTGCTCGAACAGCACTTCCACGACTACGTGGACTACGACTTCACGGCCGACATGGAAGCGGATCTGGACAAGATCGCCAACGGCCAGGAAGCCGGGCCCGCCTGGCTGAAGCACTTCTACTTCGGTGCCGACTCCGAGCCCGGCCTGCTGAGCATCGTCAACAACCTCGGCGAGATCGACGCCCGCGAAATCAACTCCATCCCGATCACCGACGGCATCACCCTGCGGGTGGGCAAGTTCGGCCCCTACCTGGAAAGCTCGGTCCCCACGGTGGATCCGAAGACCGGCGAAGTGGTCGAGTCGGCGCGCGCGAATGTGCCCGAGGACCTCGCCCCGGACGAGCTCACCGCCGCCAAGGCGCTCGAGCTGATGGAGACCGCCGCCCCGGAGGAACGCGTGCTCGGCACCGACCCGCACACCGGGCACACGGTCGTGGCGAAGAACGGCCGCTACGGCGCGTACGTCACCGAGATCATCCCGGAAATGACCGAGGAGCAGCTGGCCAGCCTGCCGGTCGAGTACTACAAGAACGGCAAGCCCAAGCCGCCGAAGAAACCGGTCAAGGCCAAGCCGCGCACCGGGTCGCTGTTCGCTTCGATGAGCGTGGACACCATCACCCTGGACGAGGCGCTGCAGCTGATGAGCCTGCCCCGGGTGCTGGGCCAGGATGCCGAGGGCAACCCGATCACGGTGCAGAACGGCCGCTTCGGCCCGTACCTGAAGAAGGGCACGGATTCGCGCTCGATCGGCTCGGAGGAGGAAATCTTCACGATCACGCTCGAACAGGCGCTGGAGATCTACTCCCAGCCCAAGCAGCGTGGCGCCCGCGCCGCTGTGCCGCCGCTGGCGGAGTTCGGCCCGGACCCGGTCTCGGAGAAAAACATCGTGGTCAAGGAAGGCCGGTTCGGCCCCTACATCACCGACGGAATCACCAACATCACCGTTCCGCGCAGCACCGCGATCGAGGAGCTGACCCGGGAACAGGCGGTGGAACTGCTCGCCGAGAAACGTGCCAAGGGGCCGGTCAAGCGCAAGGCCCCTGCCCGTAAGGCACCGGCCCGCAAGGCCGCGGCCAAGAAGTAGGCGGTCGGTCCGGCGGCGGTGAGGAATTGCGGAGCGGGGCGCAACGTGATCGAGTGGGACCATGACTGAACAGCCAGCACCCATGGATCTCCAGCCGCTCAACGACCTCGAAGAGAAGCTCGCCAAGGGGGAGCAGCCGGACGCGAACCCGGTGGACGTCATCCTGTCCTTCCTCAACAACGAGGTCTACATCGTCAGCTCCGACACGATCGACGGGCCCGACTCCCAGGTCGAACCGCTCGTGCTGGCCAACGCCGCCGGCAAGCCGGTGCTGGCCGTGTTCTCCCACCCGAGCCGGGTCACGGAGCAGTACCTCGACGCCGCCCCGAACGTCCTGGGCACCCAGGGCGCGGCCATCATCAGCAACCTCGGTGATGAACTTGGCATGGTGATCAACCCGGGCGCGGTCTACGGGTTCGAAATCGACCCCGAGGGCGTGGCGAACATCCGCCGCGACTTCAAGCCCTCCGACGAGGACCCCGCCGCGGGCGCGGACGGCCAGCAGGCCTGAGCCGGCGGACACGGCCCGGGTGCCCGGTTAGGGCACTGCGGGCCGGAGGAGAATAATGGCACCATGCGGCTAGGCGTCCTCGATATCGGGTCCAACACTGTCCACCTGCTTCTGGTGGACGCCCACCCCGGCGCGCGCCCGGTCCCGTTCGCCTCGCACAAGCGGCCGCTGTCGCTCGTGCAGTTCCTTGACGCCGACGGGAACATCAACGACGCCGGCCAGCACGAGCTGATCGAGTTCGTGCTGGAGGCCTGGGAATTCGCCGCCCGGCACAAGGCCGAGGACCTATTGGCGTTTTGCACCTCCGCAATCCGCGAGGCCACCAACGGGCCCGCCGTCCTGGCGCGCGTCGAGCACGAGACCACCGTGACGCTGCGGGAACTGACCGGCAGCGAAGAGGCCTCGATGACGTTCTTCGCCGTGCGCCGCTGGTACGGCTGGGGCGCCGGACCGATCCTGGACCTGGATATCGGCGGCGGATCCTTTGAGATGGCCTATGGCGGGGATGAACTGCCCGAACTCGCGATGTCCGTCCCGCTGGGGGCCAGCCGCCTCACCCGGGACTGGCTGCAGGACGATCCGCCGTCGGCCAAGAGCGTGAAGGAACTGCGCCGCTATATCCGCGCCACGCTCAAGCCCGCGGTCCGCAACTTCGACAAGCTGGGCCGGGCGAACCTGGTGGCCGGTACTTCCAAGACCTTCCGCTCGCTGGCCCGCATCGCCGGGGCGGCGCCGAGTGGCGCGGGCCCGTACGTCAGGCGCGAGCTGTTCGCGGCGGACCTGGGCCTCTGGGCGCAGCGGATCTCCGCCATGGAAGTAGAGGACAGGCTGCACCTGCCCGGCGTCTCCGAAGCGCGGGCCCCGCAGCTGCTCGCCGGGGCGCTGGTGGCGGAGGCGGCGCTGGAACTCTTCGAATTCCCCAGCCTTGAGATCTGCCCGTGGGCGCTGCGGGAGGGGCTGATCCTGCGCCGGCTCGACCAGCTGGTCTTCGAAGGTCCCCTGCAGCCGGCCCCGCACGTCAGCCTCGCGGCTGGGCCCCAGTCACCCGAACTCCAGGAAACTACGGCGTCCGACGCCGGCTGACGCTGGCCAGTGTGGTCGGGCGCCCTCCCCGCGAAGGCTGGCGGCTTAAAGCGAAGCACCGGCGGCCCGGAGCGGGAAAATGGGGGAAACCCGCTGCGTACCACCGGTGCCGGGCAGACATCCGCATGACTGCCTATCATCACTCGCACCCTCAATGAGGTAGTACCTACGCTAATCCCCGACTTTGGGAGGAAGCTGCGCTGAGGATGTGAGCTGGCTGTGAATCGGGGCTCCCTGCAATGATGGGCACATGAGCAACCGAATCGCATTCCTGGGCTGTGGATCAATGAACGAGGCAATCATGGGCGGCATGATCGCCGGCGGGGCAGATCCCGCGGACATCGTGGCCACGGTCCGGAGGGCGGAGCGGGCGGCAGAGCTCGCCGAACGGCATCACGGCATCACAGCCATCGCCGGGGAGGAAGAGCCCGAGAACAATACCCAGGCGGCCACCGGCGCCGCCGTCGTGGTCCTGGGCGTGAAGCCGGTAGGGATCGCGGACCTGGCCCGGGAAATCAGCGGCGCCCTGGCCCCGGACACGATCGTCGTCAGCGTCGCCGCGGCGGTGTCGCTGGAGCAGCTGGAGGCAGCGCTGCCGGAGGGGCAGCCGGTGATCCGCTCCATGCCGAACACCCCAGCCAAACTGGGCCGCGGCGTCGTCTCCGTCTCCGCCGGCAAGCACTGCTCCGCCGGGCAGCTGCAGCAGGCCAAGGACATTTTCGCCGCCGTCGGCACCGTTGTCGAAATTCCCGAAGAGCAGGTGGACGCCCTGTCCGCGATCAGCGGATCCGGCCCGGCCTACGCCTTCTATCTGGCCGAAGCGATGGCCGCCGCGGGCGTTGAACTGGGGCTCGACGCGGACCTCTCCCTGCTGCTGGCGCGGGAGACGGTTGCCGGCGCCGGGCTCATGCTCGCCGAGCCCGGGGCCGATCCGGCCGCCCTCCGCAAAGCCGTGACCAGCCCGAACGGCACCACGGAACGGGCCATCGCCACGTTCGACGAGCGCGGCCTGCCCGCGATCATCGCCGCCGGCGCCCGCGCGGCGTCCGAACGGGCCGCGGAGATCACCAAACAGCTTGGCTAGCGGCCCCGGCCGGATGGCAGGATAGGACCCATGGAACTGCATATCACCGGTGATCCCGCGGCGGACAAACTACTCAGCGGCGACGCCTTCGCCCTCCTGACGGGCATGCTGCTTGACCAGCAGGTGACCATGGAGTCTGCCTTCGCCGGCCCGGAGAAAATCCGGACGCGGCTCGGCTCGATGGATCCCGGGACCATCGCCGCAGCCGATCCGCAGGCCTTCGAGGAGCTGTTCAAGGAGCGCCCGGCCGTGCACCGGTTCCCCGGCTCGATGGCCGCCCGCGTCCAGGCCCTCGCGGCCACCGTGCACAGTGAGTGGAACGGCGACGCCGCGGCGATCTGGACGCAGGGGGACCCCGACGGGCCGGAGGTGCTGCGCCGGCTCAAGGCGCTGCCGGGATTCGGAGAGCAGAAGGCCAAGATCTTCCTGGCCCTGCTGGGCAAGCAGTGCGGACTCGAGGCGGCCGGCTGGCGTGAGGCCGCCGGCCACTACGGGCAGGCGGACGCGTTCCTGTCCGTGGCGGACATCGTGGATCCCGAATCACTCGCGAAGGTCCGGGCCAGCAAGCAGGCCGCCAAGGCCGCCGCGAAAGCGGCAAAGGCCGGGGGAGCCTGAGCGGTACTGACCGCAGGCCACTGATTTAGGGCCGGGCGGCGAATCGCTCCAGCAGGTCCACGTGCCCGGACACAATGAGCATGTCCCGCGCGGAGACCTTGGTTTCCGGCCGGGCGTAGGTGAAGTCCTCGCCCGGGGACTTCACGCCCACGATCGTGACGCCGTACTTGGACCGCACCTTCGACTCGTCCAGGGTGAAGCCCACGGTTTCACGCGGCGGGTACATTTTCACGATCGCGAAGTCGTCGTCGAACTCGATGAAGTCCAGCATCCGGCCCGAGACGAGGTGGGCCGCGCGGACGCCCGCGTCCGCCTCGGGGTAGATCACGTGGTTGGCGCCGATACGGGTCAGGATCTTTCCGTGCGAGGGGGTGATGGCCTTGACCCAGAGGTGCTCGATGCCGAGATCCACCAGGTTGACCGTGATCAGCACGGAGGACTCGATCGAGGTGCCAACACCCACGACGGCGGAGCTGAACTCCTGGGCGCCGAGCTGGCGCAGCGCATCGATGTTCGTCGCGTCCGCCTCGACCACGTGGGTGAGCACACTGGCCCACTTCTGGACGAGGTTCCGGTCGCGCTCGATCGCCAGCACCTCGCGGCCCTGTTTGACGAGTTGTTCGGCGGTGGATGAGCCGAAGCGGCCCAGCCCGATCACCAGGACGGGCGCGTTGTGGGCGGGGCGGTTGACGGCGCCTGAGGAACTAGCCAATGATCGGTCTCTCTTCCGGGTAGTGATACAGCTGGCTGCGCTGGCGGAGGGCCAGGCCAGCGGCGAGGGTGACGGTGCCGACGCGGCCGGCGAACATCAGGGCGGTCAGGACGTAGACCCCGGCAGGTGGCAGCTCGGCACTGAGGTTGGTGCTCAGGCCCACCGTGGCGAAGGCCGAAATCGTTTCGAACAGTACCCGGTCCAGGGAGGCGCCGCTGATCTGCAGGAGCAGCAGGGCGGAGACCGCAACCAGCGTGGCGCCGGCGACGATGACCGAGATGGCCACCCGCATGGTTCCCTCGGGGATGGTGCGTCCGTAGATTTTCACGTCGGCGTCGCCCCGCGCCTCGGCGACGATCGCGAGGAACATCACCGCGATCGTCGTGACCTTGATGCCGCCCGCTGTGGAGGCCGACCCGCCGCCGGCGAACATCAGCGCATCGGTGAGCAGCATGGTGGTCGAGTCCATCTGGTTCTGGTCCACCAGGTTAAACCCGCCCGAGCGCGTCATCACCGAGGCGAAGAGCGAGTGCGTGATCTTGTCGGCCAGGTTCATGCCGCCGATCGTGCGTTGGTTTTCCCACTCCATCACCCCCCAGAGCACGGTGCCCGCCGCGAGCAGGATGAGCGAGACCTGGATGGTCAGTTTGGTGTGGAGGTTCCACTTCCTCCAGTTCAGCCCGTTCTGCTGCAGCACCATGACCACCGGGAAGCCGAGGCTGCCCAGGAAGACGCCGATCATCAGCGGCACCAGGATCCACAGGTCTGTCTCGTAGGGCACGATGCCGTCCGAGTGCGGCGTGAAGCCGGCGTTGTTGAACGCGGAGATGGCATAGAAGACGCCGTGCCAGATGGACTGTCCGGGGCTCTCGCCCAGCGCCAGGAAGCGCGGAATCATGGCCACGGCCAGGGCCGCTTCAATCACCACGGAGGTGACGATGACGATCCGCAGCAGCGTGCCCACCTCGCCGAGGCGGCCGGCGTTGTTCATGGCCTCCTGGGCGATCAGCTTGCCGCGGACGCCGAGCTTCTTGCTGACCATCAGGGCCAGCAGCGAGGCGAGGGTCAGGGTGCCGAGACCGCCGACGAAAATTCCGACCAGGATCACGAGCTGGCCGAAGAAGGACCAGTGCACCGCCGTCGAAACCACCGTCAGGCCGGTCACGCACACCGCGGACACCGCCGTGAAGAGGGCCTGGTGCAGCGGCGTCGCCTGCCCCGCAGCGGAGGACACCGGCAGGGACAGCAGCGTGGTGAAAACCAGGACCACGACGGCGAAGGCGGAGATCGCCAGCCGCGCCGGAGAGGTGTTGGCGATGTCGTCGACGACGTCGCGGAGCCGGGTGAAAACCCACAGCCCCTCGCGCTCCGGCTGGCCGGGATGCCAGTGGGCCGCGCCCGGAGACCTCGACTGGCGTTGCGTCATGTGGGGTTTGTCCTCGGTCGAAACGGCTTCCTTCAGTAGTAAACCACTATATTCCGCGCAACGACGGGGATCGGCGCCACGTGCTCCGGTAGCCTGTCAGTGATGACCTTCCTGCCCGGACTCGCCCAGCCCGCCCTGCCAACGACGGTGGTGTGGGACTCCGCCATGACGGCGTACAACTTTGGGCACAGCCACCCCATGGCCCCGGAACGGATGGAACTGACCGTCCGGCTGGCCGGCAGCCTGGGCCTGCTGGAGCTGGAGCACGTGAACGTGGCCGCGCCCCGGGTGGCGACCGACGCCGAACTCGGCACCGTCCACAGTGCCGACTATGTCGCCGCCGTCCGCCGCGTCAGCGCGGACCCGGACACACCGGACCTGAAGCGCGGCCTCGGCACAGAGGACGACCCCGCCTTCGCCGGGATGCATGAGGCCAGCGCCCGGCTGGCGGGCGGCTCGCTGTTGGCGGCAGAGGCGGTGCTGGACGGCAGCGCCGTCCGTGCGGTGAACTTCGGCGGCGGAATGCACCACGCGGCGCGCGAGCGGGCCAGTGGCTTCTGCATCTACAACGACGCTGCCCTCGCGATACAGCGGCTGCTCGACGGCGGGGTCCAGCGGGTGGCGTATGTTGACATCGACGCACACCACGGCGACGGGACGCAGGGGATCTTCTGGGACGACCCGCGGGTCCTGACGATCTCGCTGCACGAGACGGGGCTGACCCTGTTTCCGGGGACCGGCTTCGCCAATGAGATCGGCGGACCGAACGCGCTGGGCAGCGCCGTGAACGTGGCCCTTCCGGCCGGGACCGGCGACGCCGGGTGGCTCCGGGCCTTCCACGCGGTGGTGCCACAGCTCGTGGCGGCGTTCGAACCGGAGGTGATCGTCAGCCAGCACGGCTGCGACTCGCACCGGCTGGATCCGCTCACCCACCTCAACATCAGCGTCGACGGGCAACGCGAAGCCGCCACCGCGATCGGCAACCTGGCGGCCCGTTTCTGCGAAAACCGGTGGATCTCCACCGGCGGCGGCGGCTACAACGTGGTCACGGTGGTCCCGCGCGCCTGGAGCCATCTCATCGCCATCGCGGCGGGCCGGCCGGTGCCGCTGCGGACCCCGGTCCCGGAAGACTGGCGCACATACGTGCGGGACAAATACGGCGCCAAGTTCGGGGTGGAGCCGCCGGCGGTGATGGGCGACGACGTCGACCTCTGGTGGCGCTCCTGGGAAGTGGGCTTCGATCCCAACGACGAGGTGGACCGCACCGTCATGGCCACCCGCAAGGAAGTTTTCCCCCTCCACGGCCTCGATCCGTGGTTCGACTAGCCGGCCCGCCACGCACCGGACGGGGCCGCTTGCCGGGGGGCCAAATAGTGGATGCCATTCGGCGTATATGTCGCTAGTGTGGAGGGCATGGTGACAGACGACGTATTTGCCGTCATTGCTGAGGCGACCCGGCGCGACATTCTGGTGTCCCTGCGGCACGGGGACAAAGCGGTGGGGGAGCTGGTCCAGGAACTCGAGGCCAGCCAGCCCACCATCTCCAAGCACCTCAAGGTCCTACGCGAAGCGGACCTTGTCAGCATGCGGGCGCAGGGCCAGAAGCGGTACTACGCCCTCAACCCCAAGCCGCTGGCCGGCGTCGCCAGCTGGCTGGAAACGTTCGACGTCGGCCGTCCCGCGGGAGGGGCCCCGGGGTCTGCCCCCGCCGGAATCGCCGCCGCATCCGCTGCCCCCGCTCCGGAAACCCTCGCTGCCGCCGTCACGGCGGCCGAACCGGCCGCCCCGCTGCTGCCCGAGGCCGCCGCGGGCAGCACACTCAGCCCTGCCGTCGCGATCCCGGTGGGCACCGCCGGGGAGGATAGACGCCCGCAGCAGATCGGCCGCACGGTGGGCCGCGCCGCAACCCGCGCCGCCGACCTGCTGGCCAACCTGCCTAAATTCGGCCGCAAGAAATAGGCCGCCCCCGTTTCCGCCCGGGTCCCGCCGGCGGTGTCACATACCGGACCCCGGCCGGCCCGGAATAGTGAACGGCGCCGGCGCGGTGCAACCATGGAACTGCTTTGAGTGAGCGCCCGACGGCGGGCGCCGGGTAAGGAGTTGCAATGGACGCACGGCTTGAGGTCATCCGGGACACGGTACTGGCACGGAACCCCGGCGAGGGGGAGTTCCACCAAGCAGTGACCGAGGTTTTTGAAAGCCTCGGTCCCGTACACGACCGCCACCCGGAGTTCCTCGAAGGTGCCGTCCTGGAGCGGCTCTGCGAACCCGAACGCCAGATCATCTTCCGGGTCCCCTGGGTAGACGACGCCGGCCGCGTCCAGATCAACCGCGGCTTCCGGGTCGAGTTCAACTCGGCGCTCGGGCCCTTCAAGGGAGGCCTGCGGTTCCACCCCTCGGTCAACCTCGGCATCGTGAAGTTCCTGGGCTTCGAGCAGATCTTCAAGAATGCCTTGACCGGCATGCCGATCGGCGGCGGCAAGGGCGGCTCCGATTTCGACCCCCGCGGGCGCTCCGACGCCGAGATCATGCGCTTCTGCCAGTCCTTCATGACCGAGCTGTACCGCCACATCGGCGAGTACACGGACGTCCCGGCCGGGGACATCGGCGTCGGCGGCCGTGAAATCGGGTTCCTATTCGGCCAGTACAAACGGATCACCAACCGCTACGAATCCGGCGTCCTTACCGGGAAGGGCATCTCCTGGGGCGGTTCCCTGGTCCGGCCCGAGGCCACCGGCTACGGCACCGTCATCTTCGCCGCAGAAATGCTGAAGGCCCGCGGCCAGTCCTTCGACGGCCAGCGCGTCGTCGTGTCGGGTTCCGGCAACGTGGCCATCAACGCGATCGCCAAGGCCCAGTCCCTCGGCGCCACCGTCGTCGCCTGCTCCGACTCCTCCGGCTACGTCGTGGACGAGGCGGGCATCGACGTCGAGCTGCTGCGCCAGATCAAGGAGGTCGAACGCGGGCGGCTCAAGGAGTACGCGGCGCGCCGCTCCGCCGTCGACTACGTCGACGGCGGCTCGGTCTGGGATCTGGACGCCACCGTGGCCCTGCCGTGCGCAACGCAGAACGAACTCGACGGGGAGGCCGCCGCACGGCTCGTCCGCAACGGGCTGATCGCGGTGGCGGAAGGCGCCAACATGCCTTCGACCCGGGAGGCCGTCGCCGTCTTCCAGCAGGCCGGGACCCTGTTCGGCCCCGGCAAGGCCGCCAACGCCGGCGGGGTGGCCACCTCCGCGCTGGAAATGCAGCAGAACGCCAGCCGTGATTCCTGGTCGTTCGCGCACACCGAGGACCGGTTGACGGAGATCATGGTGGGGATCCACGACCGGTGCGCCGCGACCGCCGAGGAATACGGCGACCCGGGCAACTACGTGCTCGGCGCGAACATCGGCGGCTTCGTGAAGGTGGCCGACGCCATGCTCGCCCAGGGCCTCATCTAGCGCACCCGCACCGGGAGGGCACCCGCAGTGAGAGGGCAGTTCGCGGCAATGGTCGGCAAGAACACTGCCGCGAACTGCCCTCTCGCGGATCAGGAGGTAGTTACCGGGCCAGGAGCCGGACGTGGTCGGGGTTCAGCTCCGAGATCCGGCTGGCGCCCAGCAGCGCCATGGTACGGCGCATGTCGGACTCCAGGATCTCCAGGGCGCGGTCCACGCCCGCGCGCCCGCCGGCCATCAGGCCGTAGAGGTAGGCGCGGCCGATCAGGGTGAAATCCGCGCCCAGGGCCAGCGCGGCGATGATGTCCGCGCCGCTCATGATGCCGGTGTCCAGGATGACCGCGGCGTCGCTCTTGTCCGCCTTCAGGGCTGCCGAAACCTCCGGGAGCAGGTGGAGCGGGATGGGCGCGCGGTCCAGCTGGCGGCCGCCGTGATTCGAGAGCACGACGCCGTCGGCGCCGTGGTCCACGACCTTGCGGGCGTCGTCGACGGTCTGGATGCCTTTGACCACGAGCTTGCCCTTCCAGGTCTGGCGCAGCCAGTCCAGGTCATCGAAGGTCAGCGTGGGGTCGAACATGGAGTTGATCAGCTCCGCCACCGTGCCGGTGTAACGCGAGAGCGAGGCGAAGGTCAGCGGCTCGTGGGTGAGGAAGTTGAACCACCACGCGGGCCGGTAGGAGGCATCCAGCACGGTCTTCAGGGTCAGTGCCGGGGGAATCGTCATGCCGTTGCGCACGTCGCGCAGCCGGGCGCCGGCGACGGCGGTGTCCACCGTGACCATGAGGGTGTCGTTGCCGGCTTTCGCTGCCCGCTCGATCAGTTCGAGGGAGCGGTCACGGTCGGTCCACAGGTAGAGCTGGAACCAGTTCCGGCCGCCGGGCGCTGCGGCCGCGACGTCTTCGATGGACGCCGTGCCCATGGTGGACAGCGTGTAGGGGATCCCCGCGGCGGCCGCCGCCTGGGAACCGGCGTATTCGCCCTCGGACTGCATCATGCGGGTAAACCCTGTGGGTGCGATGCCCACCGGCAGCCGGGAAGGCTTGCCCAGGACCTCGGTGCCAAGGTCCACGCCGGAGACATCCCGCAGCACGCCGGGGCGGAACTCGATGTCCTGGAACGCCGTACGCGCCCGGCGCAGGGTGATCTCCGCCTCGGCCGCGCCGTCCGTGTAGTCGAAGGGTGCCTTTGGCGTCCGGCGCTTGGCGATGTCCCGCAGGTCCCAGATGGTGCTGGCCCGGCGCAGCCGTGCCTCGCGGCCAAGTTCGGGCCTCTTGAACTGCATCAACGGAGCCAGATCTGCAATCTTCGGCACCCGGCGCCGCAGGGCGTCAGGCAGCGCGCCGGAGCGGTCCGCCGCGGCCGACCCGGCGCCGCTGCCGCCGGGCTGTCCCTGCACGGCGGTATCCCCGGGCGTCGTCGGGGCCTCGGGATTGCCGGGCTCGATGGTCTGCGTCATTGCTGCCTCCGGGGCTGGTCGTCGTCAACTCGTGTGGTCTAACCACACTGTAAGGGCGGTGGTCGGGCCGCATCAAGCATCCCTTCCACCGCGGGCCGGCTGTCCGGCCGGCGCCCCGGGCCCGCGGGCCGGCTGCACGGCCGCCGTCGGAATGTTACGCCGGTGCTTTGTCCTCCCGGCTTCGGGGGTCTATCGTCAACATCATGACTAACCGTTGGTATGCGTATTTTTCGTTGGCTCTGGAGGGGCCCGCGTCTAACTGACACGCATCCAACTTTCCTTCAGAGCCAACAGGGCAGAGATCATTCTCTGCCCTTCGCCATTTCTCCGGCGGGTTCTGATCAGGGCCCGCTCCGCACCCCGGAACAGGACCCGAACATGAGCATCGAAGCAGCCCCCGACAACCAGCACGCCACGTCCAACCTGCGGATCAGCGAGTTCACCGCGCTGCCCACCCCGCAGGAAATCATCGCAGAGCTGCCGCTCGACGCGCGCGGTTCCGAGGTCGTCGGCCGCGGACGGGACGAGGTCCGCGCGATCATGGACGGCGTCGACGACCGGCTCCTGGTAATCGTCGGCCCCTGTTCCATCCACGACCCCAAGGCCGGCCTGGAATACGCCCGCCGGCTGGTCAGCCAGGCCGAGAAGCACCGCGAGGACCTGCTGATCGTGATGCGGACCTACTTCGAAAAGCCGCGCACCACGGTTGGTTGGAAGGGCCTGATCAACGATCCGCGGCTCGACGGCAGCCACGACATCGCGGCGGGGCTGCGCGCCGCCCGGCAGTTCCTGCGCCAGGTGACCGCCCTCGGACTGCCCACCGCCACCGAATTCCTCGAACCGATCAGCCCCCAGTACCTCGCGGATCTCGTCGCCTGGGGCGCCATCGGGGCGCGGACCACGGAAAGCCAGATCCACCGGCAGCTGGCCTCCGGGCTCTCGATGCCGATCGGGTTCAAGAACGGGACCGACGGCGGCCTCCAGGTGGCGCTCGACGCCTGCAGCGCCGCGGCGGCCGCGCAGGCCTTCCTGGGGATCGACGCCGACGGCCGCGCCGCCCTGGTCAGTACGGCCGGCAACCCCGACACCCACATCATCCTGCGCGGCGGCAGCGGCGGCCCCAACTTCTCCGCCGCCGACGTCGAGGCGGCTTCGGCGCGCCTGGCCGGCCGGCAGCTGAATCCGCGGCTGATCGTCGACGCGAGCCACGCCAACAGCGGCAAGAACCACCACCGGCAGGCCGAGGTGGCCCTTGAGATCGGCGCCCAGCTTGAAGACGGCGGGTCATCCGCCTCCGCGGTCGCCGGCGTCATGCTGGAGAGCTTCCTCGTCGGCGGTGCCCAGGCTCTGGACGTCGCCGCCGGCCCCACGGGGTTGGCGTACGGCCAGAGCGTGACCGACGCCTGCATGGACTGGGAGGTTACGGCCTCGGTGCTGGGCCAGCTGGCGGCGTCCGCGCGGGCCCGCAGGCTGCGGGACTGAAGCCGCGGCGTGAGACTCCGGGGAAGATGCCTGATGGAGAAAACCTGCGGAAATCCTTCGCGAATTCCGGCGGAAACCTTTCACATTGGCACCACGAACCCCTAGAGTATCTAGCACATGGTTGTTTGATGGCTCAGCATCGGCACACCGCCATGTCGTTCAGACGGGGCAGCCGTTCGCTTGAGCAAAAGGAATAAGGGAAATGTCTTCGGAGGCCAACTTCTCCAATGCCCGCTTTCTCACCGTGGCCGAGGTCGCGGAGGTCATGCGGGTATCCAAAATGACCGTGTACCGCCTCGTGCACTCCGGCGAAATGCCGGCGGTGCGCTTTGGCCGTTCCTACCGGGTGCCGGAAAGCGCCGTCGAACAGTACCTCAAGGGTGCCGTGGTGGACCGACGGACCGGCACAGCCTGAGATTCCGCAGGGTCCACCGGACTCCTGCTGGTCCGGGGTTCGGGTCGAGATCCGGGCCCGCGGTCGTGGTGTGCCCCGGATAGGCGGTACCCTGTTAAGGAACGTTTTACGTCATTGTAAGAACCTGTCAGTTGTTCAGTCTGCTGCTTTAGCCCGCGGACCCTTCCCAACGGGCAGGTACTGCATCTAGCCGGTAAGGAACTTTCGTGGGTTCAGTTATTAAGAAGCGTCGCAAGCGTATGGCCAAGAAGAAGCACCGCAAGCTGCTTCGCAAGACGCGCCACCAGCGTCGCAACAAGAAGTAGAGATACTTCGAAAACGTCAATGCCCGTTGCCTTCCGGCGGCGGGCATTTTCTTTTGGGCGGGGGTTCCGGACGGGCGCGGGGGTTTCGGACCGGCGCGCCCCGGGCCCGGGTTGCGGCCGTCCGAAACCGCCGCGGAAATCCGGAACGGGGGCACAAGCCCGAAACCGCTGCGGAAATCCGGAACGCGGCGGGAAACCTAGAGCGAGGGGCCGCGGAAGCGCGCGAAACCGCGCCAGAGTCCGTAGACCGCGCCGCCCACGGTCGCGGCCTTGAGCCCCAGGGTCGCCGCCCGGCGGCCGGAGCGGAAATCGTAGACCGGCCAGTTGTGCTCGCGGGCGTGGCGGCGCAGCCGGGCATCCGGGTTGATAGCCACCGGGTGCCCCACCATGCTCAACAGCGGGATGTCGTTGTGCGAGTCGCTGTAGGCCCAGCAGCGGTTCAGGTCCAGGCCTTCGTCCTCGGCCACCTTCGCGACGGCGACCGCCTTGGCCGGGCCGTGCAGGATCTCGCCCACCAGCCGGCCGGTGTAGGAGCCGTCATGGATTTCCCCGACCGTGCCGAGGGCGCCGGTGAGGCCCAGTCGGGAGGAGATGACTGTCGCCACTTCGATGGGCGTAGCGGTGACCAGCCAGACCCGGCGGCCCACCCGCAGATGCTGCTCGGCCAGGGCCTTGGCGCCGGGCCAGATCCGGGACTCGATCATCTCGTCGTAGACTTCCTCGCCCAGGGCTTCGATGTCCTCGACGGTGAAACCCGAGGCCAGGCTCAGGGCGGTGTCACGGACCGCGTGGACGTCGTCGATGTTCTCCCCGCGGAAAACGAACATCAGTTGCTTCCAGGCGAAACCGGCCGCCTGGGGAATCGTGAAGGCGCCGCGCTGGTACATCTTGCGTGCCACGTGGAAGAGGCTGGCGCCCCGCATGAGGGTGTTGTCGACGTCGAAGAAGGCGGCCTCACCGGGCTGCGGTGACGCAACGGGCCGCGTGGCCACAGCGACGATCTTCTCCTCGGGCATGCCTCGAGTCTAGTCAATATGCGGGGTTCTCCGCGCAGGCGGGCCCCGCCGCACCGCGGACCGGCGCAGCGGAGCGGGCCCGCGGCCGCAGCCGCCCGGCGGCAATGCCCCGCGGCAATGTCCCGCGTCGACGCCGGGCCCGGCGCGGGGCTACCGTGGAGGCATGGCCACACCCGCCCACGCCCCCGACGTCGTCCTGATCACCAAATCAAACTGCCACCTGTGCGCCGACGCGCGCGACGCCGTCGGCCGGGTGACGGCAGCGCTGGGTCTGGGCTGGACCGAGCGGTCCATTGACGACGACGCCGCCCTGCGCGAGCGGTACGCCGAAGAAATCCCGGTGGTGCTGGTGGACGGCGTGCAGCGCGATTTTTGGCGCGTCGACGAGGCTCGGCTGGACCGGCTCCTGCGGCGTGCGCTGGACCGGCCCGCCTGAGCCCTGCCCCCGAAGAAGCGCCGCGGGTTGCTTTGTGGCCCGAACAGCGGGGGCTCTAGAGTGGACTCACAACGCGACGCAATGGAGCAGATAGTGACTTCGCTGGATTCCCCACCCGGTGCCCTGCCCGGAGGAGCCGGACCTGCCGCCAAGCAGATCCCGCCCGCGGCCGTGGCCCGGCTGACGCTCTATTTGCGCGCCCTGACCACCCTGCTGGCCGAGGGAGTGGACCGGGTGTCCTCCGAGTCGCTGGCGGAAGCCTCGGGCGTCAGCTCCTCCACCCTGCGCAAGGACCTCTCCTATGTGGGGTCCTACGGGACCCGCGGCGTGGGCTACGACGTCCAGTATCTGAACCGCCACATTGCCGCCGCGCTGGGCCTCACCCGCGACTGGAAGGTCGCGATCGTCGGTGCCGGCAACCTCGGCAAAGCACTGGCCCGGTACGGCGGTTTCGAGTCGCGCGGCTTCGACATCGTGGCCATCCTCGACGCCGACCAGATGGTGGTGGGGACCGAGGTCGGCTGGCTCCGAGTGAGCGACGCCGCCGATCTCGAGTCCGTGCTCCACCGCACCGGGGCGAACATGGTGGTCCTGGCCCTGCCCGCGGCCGTGGCCCAGGACGTCTGTGACCGGGTGGTCGGGGCGGGCGTGCGCAGCATCCTGAGTTTCGCCCCTGTCATGCTGCAGGTCCCTCCCGGGGTCAACCTGCGGAAGGTGGACATGGCCACGGAGCTGCAGATTCTGGCCTACCACGCGCAAAGGGCGCAGGATCCGGAAGACGCCGACTGACCGGTGTCCTGCGGTTCCTGCGCCCTTGGCGCGGACCTGCGGTTAGCGCCCGTAAGGGCCCTGCGCGTAGGGGTTGGAGAACGGCTGCTGCTTGCTGAAGTACGGCGAAACGGTCGGCAGGTAGAGAATCACGATGCCGGCGACGCCCATCAGGATCACCACGATCTGCAGGATGCCGGTGAGCGCGCCGAAGGCGAAGGAGCCCCCGAACAGGCCAAACAGCGACAGCGCGGCGAAAACGGTTCCCAGGATCCGGGCCCAGTTCTTGCCCTTGCGGACAGGGAAGGCAACCAGCGCGTACAGCCCGAAGGAGATCAATCCGGCGATGATCCCGCTGATGGGGATGATGGCCTGCATGGCGCTGAGTTCCTCGGAGGAGAGGCTCTGTCCCTGCTGCGCGGCGGCTTCCTGCATGGCCGACTCGAAGTACTCCGCTCCGGTGAAGGCGACCACCAGGCTGCTGATCAGCGAGAGGATGCCGGCGCCAAGGATGAGCCAGAAGGCGAGGTCAAGCTGCGCGGGCCGGGTTCCGGCGCCTCCGGTCGGCAGCTCCGACGGGTAGGCGCCGTACGGGGACTGCCCGTAGGGGGACTGTCCATAGGGGCTCTGGCCGTACTGGCCCGGGGCCTGCCCGTAGGCCGGCGGCTGCTGGCCGTACTGCGGCTGGCCGTAGCCGGGCGCGTTCTGGCCGTACTGCGGCGCGTTCTGCCCGTAGGCCGGCGGCTGCTGACCGTACTGGGGCGCGTTCTGGCCGTAGCCGGGGGCCTGCTGGCCATAGTGGGGGGCGCTCTGGCCGTACTCCGGAGCGTTCTGGCCGTAGCCAGACGCCTGCTGGCCGTACTGCGGTGCCTTGCCCGACTCGGGTCCGTCCGGGTTGGAGGGCTCGACTGGCGGGTTACTCATGGCGGTCCTTTGCGTGTCGACGAAGGTTGGGACTGCCGGGACCAGTGTCAAGACCCTGCCCCCAGCGTGGTTGAGTCCACCGTACCCCCCAGCCGCGTCTCTGTGGGTCATTCCTTAGAGGTATTCTCGGCGGGGGTGCCGCCCCGTCGTTCGGCTTCCGCCCGCGGTCAGGCCCTGCCTTTAAAGGCGTCGAACCACTGCTGCGCCTTCGGCAGCCACATCAGGATCGTGGCGGCCAGGCTGATGGCGAAACCGGGCCAGCTGCCACCACCGGCGAGGCCCGTGCCCAGGACGGCAAGCAGCAGGCTGGCTGCCGTGACTGCCGTCAAGGCGAACCGTGCCCACTCCCAGCCTTCCTTCATTTTCATGGCCAGGGTCAGCTGGGCGCCGGCCAACGCCAGCGCCACCAGGACCAGCAACAGGAGCAGGATGCCGGCCGGAGGCGAGACCGCAAACAGGACGAGGGTGCCGAAGAGGCCGATCACCGCGGCGAGGATTCCGAGCAGGCCGCCGATGACCCAGACGTAGTACGAGATCCGCAGCTCTGTCGGCATGGCGGGAAGGGTGAAGAGCCCGGCGTAGCCGCCCACGGGCATCGCATCCCGGAAGGTCCGCGGGCGGTCGTCGGGAAGCCTGAACCGGAAGCCGCCGGCCGGTCGGGGGCGAGGTTGGTCAGGCTCGGGAACGTCGCCGGGATTGCTCATGAATTTCACTCTAGACCCGGCCCCGGGGCGTTTCCAGCAGCCTTCCCGGCGGTGCGGTCTCTCTGGGAGTCTGCTGGGAAAGGCCGCCCGGAGCCGCTGCCATTTAAACGGCGCACCCCGCCCCTCCGGGGACGGATCCGGGGCGGATCCGTGGGAGGTGCGGGGTGCTGGGTGGCTTGGCCAGGTTAGCCGGCACGGGGATTTCCGGTGCCGGCTAACCGGGCCGCCAGGTTCCGGAGGGAACTAGGCGGCGGGGGCGATGAAGGCCAGTTCGAGGTTGATCGCAACCTTGTCGCTGACGAGCACGCCGCCGGCTTCGAGGACGGCGTTCCAGGTCAGGCCGAAGTCCTTGCGGCTGATGGTGGTCTCGGCGGTCAGGCCGGCGCGGGTGTTGCCGAAGGGGTCGACGGCCACGCCGTGGAGTTCGGTTTCCAGTGCCACCGGACGGGTGACGCCCTTGATGGTCAGGTCGCCCTGGAGTTCGTAGGCATCGCCCTTGGGGACGATGGCGCTGGAGACGAAGGAGATTTCCGGGAACTTCTCGACGTCGAAGAAGTCCTCACCGCGGACGTGGCCGTCGCGGTTGGCATCCCCGGAATCGAAGCTGGCGGTCTTGATGGTGGCGTTGACCTTGGAGCTGGCGACGTCCTCGGCGAGGTTGAGGGTGGCGTCGGCCTCCTTGAACTGGCCGCGGACCTTGCTGATGCCGGCGTGCCGGACGGTGAAGCCGATCTCGCTGTGCGAGTTGTCCAGGGTCCAGGTGCCGGGGGTGACGTTGGTGGGAAGTGCCATGGTGGTTCTCCTTGAGTCGGGTGGGTCGTGCTGTTGTCGTCTGATCGTAGGTTGACGCTTCATTTGTTGAAGTCTCAACTAACTGCTGCATCCAGTATAAACATGCGTTTGCATCTTTTATTCCACCCGCGGGGAACATTTCTCAAAAACTTTCAGTTCTACCTGTCGTAGAAGATTTCGTCATTGCCCCTGCCCTTTGAGAAACTGGTACACATGCCCCAAGCCACTGTCCATTTGCTCCGCCACGGCGAGGTCCATAACCCCGAGGGCGTCCTGTACGGCAGGCTGCCGGAGTTCCACCTCTCCGAACTCGGCCGGCAGATGGCCCTGACGCTCGCCGACCACTTCAGCGAACGCGCCGCGCAGGGTGCGAAAATCGTGCACCTCGCCGCCTCCCCGCTGACCCGGGCGCAGGAAACGGCGCTGCCCATCTCGCGGGCCCTGAACCTCGAGATCGAGACCGAGGAACGGATCATCGAGGCCGAAAACTACTTCGAGGGCCTTCAGGTCTCCAAGGCCGAACTGCTCCGGCCCCGGCACTGGCCGATGCTGCGCAACCCGCTGCGCCCCTCCTGGGGTGAGCCGTACAAGCAGCAGGCCAGCCGGGTGGCTGCCGCCGTGCAGGACGCACGGTCGCGGGCCATCGAACTCGGCGGCGACGGCGCGGAGGCGATTCTGGTCAGCCACCAGCTGCCGATCTGGGCCACCCGGCTCAGCGCCGAAGGCAAGCCGCTCTGGCACGACCCGCGCAAGCGTGAATGCACCCTGACCTCCGTCACCTCGCTGGTGTTTGACGACGCCGGAACGCTGCTGCGCGTGGACTACAGCGAGCCTGCCGCCGCCCTGTTGCCCGGCGCGTCGAACACTCCGGGGGCCTGAGCATGTCCATCCGCAATCCACGGCCCACCCGCCGCAACGTCCTGGGCGCCGGAGGCGCGGCGCTGGCCGCCGTCTTCGGACTCGCCGGCTGCGCGCAGGAGGATGACCTCGCCAAGCAGGCCAGGGCGGGGGACAACAAGAATTACGTCGCGGGCGACGGCTCGGTGACCGAATTCGCCGCTGCCGACCGGAAGAAGCCGGTCGAGCTCAAGGGGACGCTCTTCGACGGGACCACGGTTACGGCGTCGCAGTTCCAGGGCAAGGTCACGGTACTCAACTTCTGGTTCGCGGCCTGCGCGCCGTGCCGGGTGGAGGCGCCCTCGCTGGAGGCGCTGCACCAGGAATTCAAGAGCCAGGGCGTGCAGTTCTTCGGCGTCAACCTGCGCGATGAAAAGGCGACGGCGGACGCGTTCGACAAGACGTTCAACCTGACCTACCCGAGCTTCAACGACAAGGACGGTGCGGTGCTCCTGGCCGTCTCCGGGCTGGTCCCGCCCGGCGCGGTGCCCACCACCCTGGTGCTGGACAAGCAGGGCCGCGTTGCCTCGCGCGTGCTCGGCGAAATCCAGAAGGGCACCCTTAAGTCCCTCATTGCCGCCGCCGTGGCCGAGTAGCGGCCAGGTGACCCCGTGAACAGCCCCTTCGCCGAAGCCATCCTCAGCGGTTCGCTGCTGCTGGCCATCCCGGTGGCCCTGCTGGCAGGCCTCGTGTCGTTCCTCTCGCCCTGCGTGCTGCCGCTGGTACCCGGCTACCTCGGCTACGTCACGGGCCTGACCGGCGTCGACCTGCAGAAGCAGAAGCGCGGCCGCATGCTGGCCGGTATCGGGCTGTTCGTCCTGGGCTTCTCGGTGATCTTCGTCCTCCTCGGCGGGGCCTTCGGCCAGCTCGGCACCCTGATCACCGGGACGCAGAACGCCTGGATCACGCAGCTGCTCGGTGCGCTGGTGATCGTGATGGGCGTGGTCTTTCTGGGAGGCTTCTCCTGGCTGCAACGGGACGCGAAGATCCACGCGAAGCCCCCGGCCGGACTGTGGGGCGCGCCGCTGCTGGGCGTGACCTTCGGCCTGGGCTGGGCGCCCTGCATCGGCCCGACCTATTCCGCCGTCCAGCTGCTCAGCCTCTCCGGCGGATCGTCGGCGGCCAAGGGCGCCCTCCTGGCGTTCGTCTACAGCCTGGGCCTGGGCATTCCGTTCCTGCTGATCGCACTCGCCGTGCGCCGCGGCGTCGGCGTGCTGTCCTTCTTCCGTAAACACCGGGTGGCCATCCAGCGCACTGGCGGCGGCATCCTGATCGTGCTGGGCATCCTGATGGCCAGCGGTGTCTGGGGTGCCTGGGTCTCCGGTCTGCAGTACTGGTTCCAAACCGATGTGAAACTGCCAATCTGATGAGCGAGCGAGTGAACGAAGAGAAGACAACCCCGACCCCCGGCACGCCCCGGACCGGCCCCGGCCCAGGTTCCGGCCCCGCGGAGGGAGCGGTGGCGGCGGCCAAGGCCGAGGCCGTCCTGCCCTCGCTCGGGCCACTGGGCATGCTCCGCTGGGCCTGGACCCAGCTGACCAGCATGCGCACCGCGCTGTTCCTGCTGCTGCTGCTCGCCGTCGCCGCCGTTCCCGGGTCGCTGTTTCCGCAGCGTCCCGCGAACCCCGCGGTGGTCACGCAGTACATCAAGGACCACCCCGACTACGGCAAGATCCTGGACTCGCTCCAGCTCTATGACGTGTACTCCTCGGCATGGTTCTCCGCGATCTACATCCTGCTGTTCATTTCACTGATCGGCTGCGTCGTGCCGCGCGCGATCGTGCACTACAGGGCCATGCGCTCCCAGCCGCCGCGCACACCCGCCCGGCTGTCGCGGCTGCCCGAGTACGGCACCCTGGTGGTCCCCGCCGACGCCGGGATCCCGGCGTCGCGCGCCATCGACGACGCCGCCGCGCTGCTGAAGAAGCGCGGCTACCGGGTCGAGGTCCGGGACCGTGACGGGGCGCGCCCCTCGCTCGGCGCGGAACGGGGCCTGTTCAAGGAAGTCGGCAACCTGGTCTTCCACACCGCCCTGATCGGCGTGCTGGTCTCCGTCGCCGCCGGCGGCCTCTTCGGCTACAGCGGGCAACGGATCCTGGTGGAGGGCGACACCTTCGTGAACACCCTCGTGGGCTATGACCAGTTCACGCCGGGCACCAACTTCCAGTCCAGCCAGCTGGAGCCGTACTCCATCCAGCTCAACAAATTCCAGATCACCTTCGACCGGGAATCCAAGGGCAAGTTCGGCCAGCCGATCGACTTCAAGGCCGACGTCACCACCAAGGAGAACCCCGGCGCCCCCGCCCAGCAGCAGACGCTCAAGGTCAACGACCCGATCAGCCTCGGCGGCACCAGCGTCTACCTCACCGGCAACGGCTACGCCCCCGTGGTCACGGTGCGGGACGGCGCCGGCAACGTCGCCATGCAGGGCCCGGTCGTGGCCAAGCTGCAGGGCGACAACTACTACTCCTCGGTGGTCATCAAGGTTCCCGACGCCAAGCCGGACCAGCTCGCCTTCGCAGGCTTCTTCCTGCCCACCGCCTTCATCACCCCCGAAGGCGTGTCCTTCAGCGGGGACCCGGAGCTGTTCAACCCGCAGCTGACGCTCAACTCGTACTACGGCGACCTCGGCCTCAACGACGGCGCCCCGCAGAACGTGTTCGAGCTCGACGTCAAGAAGTTGACGCCGCTCAATGCGCGCAACCTGCCCACCAAGGGCATCGTGCTCACCCCGGGAACCACCCACACGCTGCCGGACGGCAAGGGCACCATCACGTTCGACGGCGTCAAGCGGTACGTCGGCGTCGACATCCACCACAACCCCGGCCAGGGCTACGCCCTGTTCTTCGCCCTGGTCGCCGTGGCCGGGCTGGTGACATCCCTGTACGTGAACCGCCGCCGCGCCTGGGTCCGCACCGGAACCCACCCGGACGGCCGCACCATGGTCGAGTACGGGCTGCTGGCCCGCGGCGAGGACCACCGGCTGGCCGGCGAGGCAGCGGCGATCCGCGCCCTGCTTTCGGCTGCGTGGCCGCTTGAGGAAGTGGAGGGCTCCCAGCCGGTTCCCAGCGCGCCGGAGGATAATGACCGGGCGGACGCCGGTACGCGGACCGGCGCCGGCCCGGACACCGCGGATTCCGCCGCACCAGACTTCATCCAGTCCACAGCAGGCTCGCCCGAGTCAAAGAAGGAACAGTAATGCCGTTCTCGATCAACGAAACCATGGGGCAGTACAGCGAGCTCTTCATGCTGCTGGCCGCCGGGACCTACACGGTGGCCTTCATCGCCTTCGCCTGGGACCTGGCCAAGAGCAGCAAGACCCTGCGCGCCGTGGACCTCAAGGCCGCCCAGCTCTCCGGCGCCGAGCCGGCACGCGTCCCCGTGGGCGCCGGCGTCGGGGCATCCTCCGCCGTCGACCGCTCCGAAGGCGCCGTCAGTGGACCGGCAGGGCGTGCCGAACGGCCCTCGTCCTCCGCCGCCGCCAGCGGTGCCGGGGTGACCGCCGACGGCGGCATGCGCTACGGCAGCGAACGCCGCGCGCCCGCCCGGGTCGCCGTCGCCCTGACCGTGCTGGGTGCCGCCATCCACGCGGCCGGCGTCATCACCCGTGCGCTCGGCGCGGGCCGCGTGCCGTGGGGCAACATGTACGAGTTCCTGACCACCGGCGCCTTCGTCGCCGTGGCGGTCTTCCTGCTGGTCCTGATCCGGCGCGACCTGCGCTTCCTCGGCACCTTCGTGGTCGGCCTGGCCATCGTCATGCTGGTCGCGGCCTCCGTGGCGTACTGGACGCCGGTCGGGCACCTGGTGCCGGCCCTGCAGAGCTACTGGCTGATCATCCACGTCTCCATCGCTGTGCTTTCCTCGGCGCTGTTTACGCTGACCTTCGCGATGTCCGCGCTGCAGCTGGTCCAGTCGCACCGGCAGAAGACCACCGCCGCCGGCGGGGCTGACAATCTGGGCTTCATGCGCCTGGTGCCCAACGCCCTGAGCCTGGAGAACCTGTCCTACCGGATCAACGCGATCGCCTTCGTCGGCTGGACCTTCACGCTGATGTTCGGCGCGATCTGGGCCGAGAAGGCCTGGGGCCGGTTCTGGGGCTGGGACACCAAGGAAGTCTGGACCTTCGTGATCTGGGTGGTCTATGCCGGCTACCTGCACGCCCGGGCAACCCGCGGCTGGACCGGCACCCGCGCGGCCTGGCTTTCGATCGTGGGCTACCTGTGCGTGGTCTTCAACTTCACGATCGTCAACCAGTTCTTCAACGGCCTGCACTCGTACTCCGGCCTGTAGGCCGCGCCACCCATCGTTTGCCGGCAATGGCCGCTAAGCCAGCGTGCTTAGCGGCCATTTGCGTCAGATGGGCGGAGTGGCGCGGTGCGGCGCCTGGGCCCCGAAGCAGGTGCCGGTGCCCAGCCTCGCTCCAGCAGCGCCGCCCGCACCCTGCTGACCGCCGTCGGCTCCATGCCCGGCCGGCACGGGGTCAGGTCCCACTGGGTCAACACAACGACCCGCCATCCGGCATCCCGTGCCCTCTCGTCCCGGAAGATATCGCTGCGGCGCTGCCCGGGTTCAGCATGGTGGCCGCCGTCGTACTGAAGCGCAACCTTTTCCCGCTCGTAGGACATGTCCGGGTCCTGGATCCAGCCGCCAGCCTCGTCGAACATCGGAACGTTGATCCCGGGCTCCGGCAATCCGTGGCGGAGCAACAGCAGACGCAGTTCCGTCTCTTTGGGCGAGTCCGTGCGGGGCCGCATAAGGGTGCGGGCACGCGTGGCATTCCGGTAGCCGGACTTTCCTTTGCGTCCTGGTAGGTAGGCATCAAGCTCGCTCTGTGTGCACAGCGGGTGCCGGCGCCGCAACAGGAAGTCTCCGGCAATCACGAGGTCGTCGAGGCTGAGAATGTTGGCAAGGTCAAACCACGTCCGCAGCGGGGAGGTGCAGCGGACGTGTGCGCCGGTGACAATCTCCTCCGGGGCAAGGAACTGCTGGTGCCCCACGACGTTCCTGCGCCGCACCGCGCGGTGGCCGGGCTGCCTCGTCAGATGGACGACGGAGGCGGCTGCCGGGCCCGACGGCAGCGGGAATCCCCACAGCTCCGCCGCGGAGAGATAGCTCACGACGGCGTCGGTGGCCGCAGCCAGGGCATGGACACGTCCGAGGAGCGTGTCCGGGGTGGCGGCGGCGATCCGCACGCCATGGCAGGGGCTGGCAAGATCCCGTGCCCGGGTCCGGCCCCGGCTCAGCGCCGCCGCACGGGCCTCCGCCGTACTGAACGGCCTGTGGCGAAGCTGCGGTGGAAGCACGCTGGGTTGGCGCATGGATGTATTCTGCGCCGGCTGGGAGCGGGTTCGGGCGTTATCCACAGGAGAACCCCGGCCCGGGGAAGAGTTGAATCTGCCGAGCAGGAGCGCTGGCTGCAGCAAACTTGGCGGCGGTTTGCCAATAACGGCTGCTCGGGGGCCGGGTTAACGGCCCTATGTGGCAAATGGCCGAATCTCAGTGCGAACCAGCGCGGGGACGTTCAGAGGAGCATCCTGTCCGCCAGCGCGAAGGGACGATCAGAGAGGGTCCTGTCCGCCAGCGTGAAGGGATGAGTAGATGAGCATCCGATCCGCCGGCGCGGAATGACGGCGGCAGGGAACCGGTGCGTCGGGCGACGGGGGTTACTTGACCTCGTCGGTACCAGGGGCGGGGTCGCCGCTGCCGTGGGTTCCACCCGAGCCCGGACCCCGGGAGTCCCCGCCGTCATGGCCCAGGCGGCGCTCCCTGGCCTCCAGTTCGTCCTTGAGCTTCTTGATCCGGTCGGCCTCGGCCTGGTTGCGGCGGCGCAGCTCCAGGTTCCGGAGGAAGTCGGGATCGTCGTCCGGCGCCGTGGGGTGCCGGTAGTTCGAGGCGGCCGGTGCGTCGCCGCCGCGGGGGCGGCCGATGAGGAACCACAGGACGGCTCCGAGCACGGGAAGGAGGATCTGCACGACGATCCAGGCCGGCTTGGAAATGCCCTTGACCTGGCGCGCATCGGTGCGGATCAAGTCGATCAGTCCGTAGACAAAGACGACCAGTACGACGATGGGGACCACGACACGGAGCATAGCTTCAGTTTAGCCTCCGCGGGAACTTCCGGGGTCTGGCCGTTGTCCTTCTCCCGCGCAAGCAGGCAGGGGGCGCTGGCCTGGGCGCCGCCTGGCCGGGCCTGCCCGGCGAGGGACGGCTAAACTGGGATGGTGGCCTTCCTGAAATACTCCCTGATCCGTCTGGCGCTGTTCGCGCCGCTGTTCGCCCTCTTCATTTACCTGCAGCTGGGCTGGCTGCTGGCCGCCCTCTGCGCCGGCATGATGGCCTTCGCCATCAGCTTCCTGTTTTTCCAGAAACAGCGCGACGAAGCCGCGGCCTCGCTCCACCAGCGGTTCTCCGGCCAGGCCAAGCCGCTTCGCAGCGCCGGTGAAGTTGCCGACGCCGACGCCGAGGACCGCCTGGTGGACGAACACCCGGACGTGACGGTCCGCACCGACGCCCGGCCCAAGGACTCCTAGCCGGGCCGCCCTGCCCAAGGACTCCTAGGCGGACGCCTCCCGGCTCAGGGCCGCTAGAAGCCCCGGCTCAGCACCAGGGCGAGCGAGAACAACACCGCATAGCCGAGGTTGATCAGCCCGGTCTGCTTCAGCACCGGAATCAGGCTCTTGCGGCGCCGGCCCGCGATCATCAGCCAGGACGGCATCAGGATGGCGGGGATCAGCAGCAGCACGATCAGCATCCAGGGCCGTCCGGGTGCCAGCACGATCACCAGCAAGATCGCCACGGCCAGCATCAGCACGTAGCTTTCGCGGGCGTGCTTGTCACCCAGCCGGACGGCGAGCGTCTTCTTTCCGGCGGCCCGGTCCGTCGGGATATCGCGCACGTTGTTGGCCATGAGCAGGGCGCAGGCAATCAGGCCCGTCCCGATCGCGCCCACGACCGATGCCAGGCTCAGCTGCCCGGCCTGCGTGTAGGTGGTGCCCAGGGTGGCCACCAGCCCGAAGAACACGAACACGAACAGGTCGCCCAGGCCCAGGTAGCCGTAGGGGTTCTTGCCGCCGGTGTAACCCCAGGCAGCCAGGACACAGCCCACCCCGACCAGGATCAGCCACCAGGCCTGGGTGATGAGGACCAGGGCGAGCCCGAAGACCATCGCCAGGCCGAACGCAGCGAAGGCCGCCCGCTTGACGTGCTCCGGCTTCGCCACGCCGGAGCCGACCAGCCGCAGCGGCCCCACGCGGTCCGCGTCCGTGCCGCGGATGCCGTCCGAGTAATCGTTGGCGAAGTTCACCCCGACCTGCAGCAGCAGCGCCACGAGGGCCGCCAGAACGGCGTTGACGGGTCGGAACGCACCCATCTCGTAGGCGGCCGCGGTGCCGATCAGGACGGGCGCGATCGCGGCCGGCAGGGTGCGCAGACGGGCGCCTTGGATCCATTGTGCGGCTGTGGCCACGGTCAGTACCTCGTTGGGTCGGTGAAACTCTGGGAACTCGGGTCTAGCTGTTCTATTTTCCCTGATGACGGGCATCCAGCCGAACGGTCATGCCAATCCGGTCGGGTTTGCCGTTCGGCAGCATCAGCAGGTCCGCCGCCGTGAGTACGGTTTTCGGAACCAGGGCGCCGGACAGCCCGCCGGCGTTCCCGGCGGCGAGCCGGCCGCTAAAGGCGGCGGCCGCGGCGGGGGAGTCGTCCGTCAGCACCACCCAGGCCGCCAGCGCCTGGCCCCATTCGGCGGACGGGACCCCGGCGACGAAAGCCGCCCGAACGCCGTCGAGCCGTTCCAGCTCCCCCTGGACGTGCGCGGCGGAGACCTTCACGCCGCCGGTGATGACGACGTCGTCGGCGCGGCCGTGCACGGTGAGGACACCGTCCGCGGACAGCGCGCCCAGGTCGTTGGTGCGGTACCAGCGCGTCCCGCCGTCCTCGGAAAACGCAGCCTCCGTCAGCCCGGGCTCGCCGAGGTACCCCGCGGCAACCGTGGCGCCGCCGAGCAGGATCCTGCCGTCCGGACCGATCCTGACCTCGACGCCGTCCAGCGGGACGCCGTCGTAGACGCAGCCGCCGCAGGTCTCGGCCGAACCGTAGGTGGTCAC
Organism: Arthrobacter sp. Soil763; assembly: GCF_001428365.1. Lineage (GTDB taxonomy): Bacteria > Actinomycetota > Actinomycetes > Actinomycetales > Micrococcaceae > Arthrobacter. The sequence goes on from NZ_LMSH01000002.1 coordinate 346,780, forward strand.
GACCTTCACGCCCGCGTTCCGGGCTGCCGCGAGCAGTTCCGCGGACGCCGGGGCGCCGCCCAGCAGCACCGCGTCGAAGCGCCGGAGTGCGGCCAGGGTCGGCGCCGCGGGGGACTCGAGCAGGCGCTGCAACTGGGTGGGGACCAAGGAGGTGAAACGGATCCGGTCGGTCAGTTCCTGCGCCGCGGCGGTGAAGGCCTCCGGGGTGAACCCGCCGGAGAGGTCCATGGCCCAGGGCCGCGTGCCGGCGAAGAGGGAACGCACCAGCACCTGCACTCCGGCCACGAACTGCACCGGCAGCGCCAGCAGCCACTGGCCTTCGCCCTTGAGAGCCATCGCGGTCGCCATGGAAGAAGCGGCGAGGGCGTCCGCTGTGAGGACCGTGGCCTTGGGCGCCCCGGTGGAACCGGAGGTCCGGACCACGACGGCGGCATCCTCGAAGCCGGGGGTGTCCACGAACGCCACGGCGGGGGAGCCGTCGGGGCCGGCGGACAATTCGACGGCGGGCCCCTCCCCGCGGAGGGCGGCGGCGAGGGCGGCCAGGGCGGGGTTGAGGCTGAGCGGGGCGGCAGTCACGGCGGGCCTAGAAGTAGTACGGGAACCGGGACCAGTCCGGGTCCCGTTTTTCCAGGAAGGCTTCCTTGCCCTCCACCGCCTCGTCGGTCATGTAGGCCAGGCGGGTCGCTTCGCCGGCGAACACCTGCTGGCCGGCCAGGCCGTCGTCGGCGAGGTTGAAGGCGAACTTCAGCATCCGGATGGCCTGCGGGGACTGCCGGGCGATGTCCGCCGCGTATTCCAGCGCCACCTCCTCGAGCCGTTCGTGGTCGACGGCCTCGTTCACCGCGCCCATCCGGACCATGTCCTCGGCGGAATATTCGCGGGCCAGGAAGAAGATTTCGCGGGCGGCCTTTTGCCCGATCTGGCGGGCCAGCAGCGCCGAGCCGTAGCCGGCGTCGAAACTGCCCACCGTGGCGTCGGTCTGCTTGAACTTGCCGTGCTGCCGGGACGCGATGGTCAGGTCGGAGACGACGTGCAGCGAATGTCCGCCACCCGCGGCCCAGCCGTTCACGACGGCGATGACCACCTTGGGCATGGTCCGCATCAGCCGCTGGACTTCGAGAATGTGCAGCCGGCCGGCGCGGGCGGGGTCGATCGTCTCCTGGGTTTCCCCGTCCGCATAGCGGTACCCGTCCCGGCCGCGGATCCGCTGGTCGCCGCCGGAGCAGAACGAGTGGCCGCCGTCCTTGGGCGAGGGGCCGTTGCCGGTCAGCAGCACCGTGGCGACGTCAGGGGTCATCCGGGCGTGGTCCATGGCCCGGTAGAGCTCGTCCACGGTGCCGGGCCGGAAGGCGTTGCGCACCTCGGGCCGGTTGAAGGCGATCCGGACGGTGGGCAGGTCCCGGACCACGGTGCCGTCGTCGGAGCGCTCCACCTGCCGGTGGTAGGTCATGTCCTGGAAGTCGTCGAAGCCGGACACGGTGCGCCAGCGGGTGGGGTCAAAGACGTCGGATACCTTGGCGGGGATTTCGTTGCTCACAGACCGAGTCTAGTAATCGGCTTAGCTGATGCAGAACTCGTTGCCCTCCGGGTCAGCCATGGTGTGCCAGGAATGCGGGCCCTCATCGGCGGTCCAGAGGTACGTCGCGCCGCGCGCCTCCAGCGCAGCCCGGGCCTCATCCTTGTCCGCACCGGCCAGGTTCACGTCCCAGTGGACCCGGTTCTTGACGGTCTTCGGCTCCGGGGCGGTCTGGAACAGGATCCTCCGGGTAGCCGGTTTGGCGCCCAGGTCCTCGGGAGGACGGATCGCGGCGCCGGTGCGCCAGACGAGCTTCCCGCGGTGCCGGATGGTTTCGGCGTCCGTCGCGTAGCCCTGCTCGATCATGGAACGGATGAAGTCCTCGTCCTGCGGCTCGACGGCCCAGTCCAGCGTTTCGGCCCACCAGTCGGCGAGGGCGTGCGGGTCGATGCAGTCGACGGCGATCTGGATGTTCAGTGTCATGGGATGAACCTACGACGGCGGCGCCCGCCACGCCAGATCCCGGCCGGAACCGGCGGGCCGCACCTGCGGGGCTACTGCAGCCGGTCGAGGAGTTCCGGCGGCACCGCGTAGATGAACAGGACGGCCAGCAGGTTCTTGGCCGCGTGCACGAAGTAGGAGAACATCAGGTTCCGGCCGGTCCAGACGTAGACGAAGACCAGGGTGGCGCCGATGGCCAGATAAGGCATCAGGACCGGCAGGGTCAGCGCCTCCTGCCCCACGATGTGCAGCGCCGCGAACAGCACCACGGAGAGGACGCAGCACAGCCAGATGTTCAGCCGGCGGCCCAGCTTGCCAATCAGCAGGTGCCGGAAGATGTACTCCTCTACGAAGGGACCCACAAAGACCACCAGGGGCACCATCAGCCACGCCGGGACCTGTTGCATCAGGGCCTGCAGTCCGGCCTGGTTGGCGGAGGTCTGCGGCGGCCCGGTCAGGGCGACCAGGACGGCAGTGAGGATCATCGAGGCTACGACCGCCAGCGGCACCATCGCCAGGGTGAACCAGGGGCGGGTGGCCAGCACCAACAGATCCCGGCGCACGACGTGGCGGGCCGCCGTGAGGGCGAGCAGGCCGGTCGCCCCGTAGAAGGCCAGGTTGACGGCGTAGGCGGCCACCGCGGGATTGGGCGAGAGCTGGAGCAGGACCGGGGCCAGGAGCCCCGCACCGGTGGCGAAGAACGCGGCCACCGCGGTGTAGATGCCGGCGGCGACGAGGTCAAGCCGCGAAAAGGTGTACAGCTCCGGCCGGGGCGCGGGGAGTTGTCGAACAGCGGTGCCCATCCCACCAGCCTAGTCCGCTCACGGCGGCCGCGCTTTCGGGGAGCGGGGCAGCTGCCGAGAGGCGCCGTTGCCCGGAACCGGCTGACGCCCGGGCCGAAGGGGCGCCGGGCGTCAGCCGTGCGTGGTGTGAGCTCCCGGGTCAGCGGAAAAGCGAGCCGTAGGTTCCCATCAGGATGCGGTCGCCCGGGGTGGACTTGCGCAGGTAATCCACCACGGCCCAGTCGTCGAGCGAGATGCAGCCCGCCGTCGGGATCTTCTTCATGTGCAGGAAGATGGCGAAGCCAGCGTCCTGCACAATGTTCGGCCGGTTGTAGTTGATGACAACGCCCTGGCGGTAGTAGCCAAGGCTGGCGAACCACCACATGTTCTCGTCATAGCCCACCCACGAGGAGGACTCGTGGTACTTGTTGTACGTCGGCGTCCAGGGGTTGCCGCCCCAGCGGGAGCGGGGGTTGAGCGTCCGGTAGGGCAGCTTGGTGCCCGGGTTGCCCAGGCCGAACGCCTCCGTCACGGAGAACGAGCCGGTCGGTGAGAACAGGTTCCGGGTGGGACCGGACGGCACTCCCGGCGGCTTGAACCCCGAGGCGCCGACATAGCCGTCGGTCCGCCAGTCCTGCACGTACGTTCCGGCGACGCTCTTGCAATACATGTTGGTGGCGTGGGACTGTCCGTAGCCTCCGGTCCAGGTGATCAGCACCCGGTTCGCGCCGTAGGTGGAGTACTTGGACTGCCCGTTGTTCAGCTTGTGGCACTCGGACATCGGGTAGACCCGGGCCCCGGCCGAACCGGACCACGTAATGTCGCCGCGCTGGTACGACTGGGCGCATGAACCGCCGGAGCAGCGCTCGTTGCTGATCGGATACCCCAGCGAGCCGCCGGGGCCGCCGGCGGCGAGGTATTTGCTGACGATCCCGCGGCCGGCCAACCAGGCGCCGGTGGCGGAGGACCAGTAGACGCTGCCGCCCTGGAAGCGCTGGACGCAACCCTGCGCGGCCTGGCCACACTGCTCATTGGTGAGCGGGAAGCCGAGCATGCTCCGGGTCGCCCCGGCTGCGGTCCAGCGGCTTCCGATGCCGCCACGGATTACGTGCGCACCCGTCGGGCCGGACCAGTAAATGCGGCCGCCCTGGAATTGCTGGACGCACCCGTTGCCCGGCAGGCCGCAGGACTCCTCGCCGGTGGGGTATCCCAGCACGCCGTTCTGCGCCCCGGTGGCCTCCCACTGGCCGCGGATGCCGCCCCAGACCACGTGGCCGCCGACCCCGGGAGCCCAGTAGACCGTGCCCCGTGCGAACTGCTGGTAGCAGCCGGAGGCCTTGAGGCCGCAGCCTTCGGCGGTGACGGGAAGGCCCAGGACGGTTTCGCCGCCGGCGGCCAGCCAGCGGCTGCCGATGCCGCTGCGGGTGGAGAACTCCAGCAGCTTTGCCCCGGACCAGGCCAGGACCCGCCCGGTGGAGAACTTCTGGATCGTTCCGCCAGCCAGTTCGGCCTCGTCCGTGAGCGGGTAGCCGACGGCGGCAAGGCCGCCCTTGGCGTACCACGCCGGTCCGGTCCGGCCGGCGGTCTGCAGCACCGCGTGGGCTCCCGTAGCCGACGTCCAGAAAATGGCGCCGCCCTCGAATTCCTGGCTGCAGAGGCCATCCGCGCAGGCCTGCTCGGCGGTCGGCGCGCCGAGGTCACCCGCGGCACCTTCCAACGCGGCCCACTTGGCCCCGATGGCTCCCGGCACGGCGAACGCGGCCGGTTCCGGCTCGCCCGTCGGTGTCGGGTCCGGGGTGGGAGTCGGGTCCGACGTCGGGGTCAGGTCCTGGGTGGGGGTCTGGGTCGGGTCCTGGGCGGACGTCTGGGTCGGGTCCGGCGTCGGTGTCGGGTCGGCAGCGGGGGACGTCGGTTCCCCGCTCGGGTCTGCCGTCGCTGCCGGGCCGGCGGTCGTGGCCGGTGCGTCCTCAGCGAAGGCGGGCGCGACGGCCAGCGGGCCGGCCGCGAGGCCGAAAACGACGGCCGCGGCAGTCAGGAACTTTTTCATGGGGCATCCTCTACGGAAACTACCGGGTCACACGTTCCGCCGGCGTCTTTGGTCTTGGCGAATTTGGGTGCCGCGATGTCGGCCGACTGGCCTGCCGCGACGGTCTTGGTGATGAGGGTGTGCCCGGCCACCGCCGGGCCCACGGTGACGGCGACCGCCACGGTGAATACTTTGTCCTTGCCGGTGCTGTTGACCAGGGTTCCCGTAAAGGACCACGTTCCGTCGGCGGCCGCGGTGCAGGAATGCTGTTGCAGCGCACCGGGGTCATTCAGCGAGGTGGAGACGTCGGCGGGCTCGGAGCTGGCCGGGGCCGACGGTGCCTGGGATGTGGCCGGGCCCGACGCCGCGGTGCTCTGGGTCCCGGTTTGCTGGTTCGGGGCGGGGCCGCCGCTCGAACATCCTGCGAGTGCCAGCAGCAATACTGCCGGCACTAAGGCTCCGTGTTTCATAGTCTCCCCCCTGACTCATGGCGTCGCTGCCATGGCCTGCAATGCGATAGCAGGCGTCACCGCCGGGCGCTTCCCGGCGGTGTGCTCAGAGTAGTGGATCGGCGGCCGACAATAGACCCTTGACCAGCGCTTTTGCGTAAAAACGTGGTTTTTACTGCGGATTGCGGGTCCGCGGAGGGGGAGCTCGATGTAGCCCGCGTCACGGCCCGGTCCCGAAAGCTAGTAGTATGGACAAGCCGCGCGACGCTGCGATCCGTTCGAAGTTCCGGCCTTTTCCCCTGCCCGCCGCGGCGAACCGGGGACCGCGCCGGACCGGCCCCGAGGGGCCCGGATCCGCCCTGACCGTCCCGGAAAACACCGACCCACAAGGAACAGTTGTGTCACAAAGTACGTCCACCGAAGCTAAGAGCGCGCCGGCGCAACCCGCCGTCGTCGACTCCACCCTCAGTGCCGAGGGCTACAAGAAGTCCCTGAGCGGCCGCCAGGTCACAATGATCGCCATGGGCGGCGCGATCGGCGTCGGCCTCTTCATGGGTGCCGGCGGGCGCCTGGCCTCCACCGGACCCGCGCTGATTTTCTCCTACGCCATCGCCGGCGTCATCGCCTACCTGCTGATGCGGGCCCTGGGCGAACTCATCATGTACCGCCAAACCTCCGGGTCGTTCGTCAGCTACGCGGGCGAGATGTTCGGCCGGAAGGGCGCCTACCTGTCCGGCTGGATGTACTTCATCAACTGGGCCATGACCGGCATCGCCGAGCTGATCGCGATCGGGCTCTACTTCCAGTTCTTCTTCCCCAACGTGCCGGTGGAACTGACGGCGATCGCGGCGCTGCTGCTCCTCGTCGGCGTCAACCTGCTCAGCGTCAAGGCGTTCGGCGAGTTTGAATTCTGGGCCTCCGTGCTCAAGGTCGCGGCCATCCTGATCTTCCTCGCGGTCGGCACCTTCATGGTGGTCACCAACGCCAAGGTCGGCGACGGCCACGCCTCCGTGAGCAACCTCTTCGCGGCCGACGGCGGCATGTTCCCCAAGGGCGCGCTGGTGATGATCCTCGTGCTCAACGCCGTGATCTTCGCCTACAACGCCATCGAACTGGTCGGCATCACCGCCGGCGAAATGGAGGACCCGGCCAAGGAGGTCCCGAAGGCGATCCGCGCCGTCGTGATCCGCATCGTCGTCTTCTACGTCGGCTCCGTGACCCTCCTGGCCATGCTGCTGCCCTCGGACCAGTACAAGGCCGGCACCTCCCCGTTCGTCACCGTCTTCGGCCAGATGGGCCTGCCCTGGATGGGCGACGTGATGAACATGATCGTCATCACCGCGGCGCTGTCCTCCTGCAACTCGGGCCTGTACTCGATCGGCCGGATCTTCCGCACCATGGCCAACAACGGGCACGCCCCGCAGTGGCTGACCCGGATGTCCAAGAACCACGTGCCCTACGCCGCGATCATCGCGATCGGCTCCGTGTACCTCGTGGGTATCCTGCTGAACATCTGGCTGGGCGGCTCGCACGCCTTCGACCTGGCGCTGAACACCGCCTCCATCGGCGTGATCTTCACCTGGGGCTCGATTTTCGCCAGCCAGATCGCGCTGCGCAAGATCAAGGGCAACGCCTCCTCGCTGCCGATGCCCGGTTCGCCGTGGACCAGCTGGGCCGGCCTCGTGGCTCTGCTGGCCATCACCGTGCTGATTGGTTTCGACACCATGACCAGCAAGTCCGGCGAAGTCTTCCACCTGGGCCTCTGGACGCTGGCGACCATCCCGTTCTTCGCAGTGGTGCTCTGGCTCGGCTGGCAGAAGGTCAAGCACAACGAGCCCAAGAGCGAGCTCTACAGCTAAGCGCGAACGTACACTTCGCGCCCCTCGCCAGGCGCGAACGTACACTTGAGGCCCCGGATCCGCAGCGATTCGGGGCCTCAAGTGTACGTTCGCGCGTCTGCCCCGAGCGGGGGTTTAGTTTTTCAAATGCCGGGCGAAATGGTCCTCGATCCGGCGCCAGGCTTCCGGCGCCGACTTCGGGTCCGGGCCGACGCCCATGACCCGAAACAGCGGACGCAACGCGCGCGGCCCGGGCTCGGCGTCGTTCAGGAACGAATGTCCCGCGGTCTCGAATTCCTTGACGTCGTGTTCGACGCCGAGGCCCTCAAGGACGGACGTCAGCCGGGCCGGCGTCCCGCGCAGGCTGCGGTCCTTCGCCCCGTAGTTCGCGACGATCGGGCAGGCACCTGCCAGCGCGGTCTCCGGGTCCTTCGGCAGCCTGCCGTAGTTCACCGCTGCCGCGTCGAAGCCGTCATTGGCCAACAGGAGGGCGAAGCCGCCGCCCATGCAGAAGCCGATGACGCCGATCTTTCCCGTGGTGCGGCCCGAGTCCAGGAGCCACTGCCGGGCCGTCGCGAGGTCGGTGAACGCCCGGCCCTGCCCGGCGGACAGGGAACGCATGGTCGAGACGAGGCAACGCCGGGTCCCGCCGTCGCTAAACAGGTCCACGGCCAAGGTCAGGTAGCCGGCGGCCGCCATCCGCTCCGCGTGCCGGACCGTGATGTCATCCAGGCCGAAGGCTTCGTGGATCATCAGGACCGCGGGGAAGGGCCCCTCGCCGTCGGGCTCCGCCAGGTAGCCGAGCAGCCGGGGCGATCCGCCGGCGGCGATGCTGGCCGCGGTAAGGTCGACGTTGTGCAGATCCGGGTCCGGGGATTGTGTCCCGTCGGCGGCATTCCTGGCCATCTTCGCTCATCTGTCGTACTGCCGGGTCACGCTGAGGTCATGTCCGGACAGTCTCGCACCCGGGCACGAAAAAACGGCGCCGGACATCCCCCAAAGGAAAGTCCGACGCCGTCGAATCTAAGGACTAGTCGCGCTTGAACGTGTCCTTGACGTCTTCGCCGACCTTCTTCGCGTCGGCCACGACCTGGTCCTTCTGGCCCTCGGCCTTCAGGCGGTCATTGTCGGTGGCGTTTCCGGCAGCTTCCTTGGCCTTGCCGCCAAGGTTTTCCGCCTCGTTCTGAATCTTGTCTCCGATACCCATGGTGTGTCCACCTTTCGTTTCCGGTTGAAATTCAACGCAGTTTCACCATAACACGAAGCATGCTTACTAATTCAAGTCCTTTCGGGGTCGATCTTTTTCGCGGCCCTCAGGCCCGGCTCTCCGGGCTAGGCTCGAGGGCATGAATGCCCGGAAAGCCAAGATCGCCCCGCCGCGCCTGACGCCGGTCCGGCCTGCGGGACTGGAGGAGGGCGGTGCCCCGGACTTCCGGCGCGGAGGACGGTACGACGGCGTCCGTTTCCACCGCGCGGACGCGGACGGCCTGGAACTGACCGGCATCACCTTCGCCGACTGCGAGTTCGACGGCGCCTCCTTCAATGGAACCCAGCTGCGCGGTGCGGGTTTCCGGGACTGCATCCTGGCCGAGGTCTACGCGCCGGTGCTCACCGCTGCCCGGGCGGAGCTCCGCGACGTCGAAATCCGGAACGCGCGCTGGGGTTCCGCGGAGCTGCAGGACAGTTCCTGGCAGTCCGTGCGGATCGACGGCGGCAAGCTGGACTTCCTCAATCTCCGCGGCGCCAGGCTGCTGGATGTCCAGATCAGCGACTGCATCATCAACGAACTGGACCTCGGCTCCTGCGCCGCCACCCGGGTGGCGCTGAAGAACTGCACCATCGGCAGTCTGGACGTCAGCGGCGCCCGGCTGCAGGACTTCGACCTGCGCGGCACGGAGTTCCGTTCCATCAGCGGCCTCGGCAGCCTCGCCGGCGCCGTCGTCGACGAGGACCAGCTGGCCTTGCTGGCCCCGCTGCTCGCCGCGCAGCTGGGCATCACCGTCGCCTGACGCGCGGCCGCGTCATGCTGGGCCCCGCGGTTGACCCTCTTGGCCCGCCGTGTAATCTTTATAGAACGAACGGTCGGTAATTTATCTCTGCCGGCCCTGCTCCCTTGGTGAAGGATGTTCTCATGGTCGAGGCTTTTCTTGTTGGCGGTGCCCGCACTCCCGTGGGGCGCTACGGCGGCGCCCTTTCCGCGGTCCGGCCCGACGACCTCGCGGCGCTGGTCGTCCGCGAAGCCGTCGCCCGCGCCGGGGTGGACCCGGACGCCATCGACGAGGTCATCCTCGGCAACGCCAACGGCGCCGGGGAGGAAAACCGCAACGTCGCCAGGATGGCCACCATCCTGGCCGGACTTCCGCTCCACATCCCCGGCATCACCGTCAACCGGCTCTGCGCCTCCGGCCTGAGCGCCATCATCATGGCCAGCCAGATGATCAAGTCCGGCGCAGCTGACATCGTCATTGCCGGCGGCGTCGAATCCATGAGCCGCGCGCCCTGGGTGCAGGAGAAACCGCAGACCGCCTTCGCCAAGCCGGGCCAGATCTTCGACACGTCGATCGGCTGGCGCTTCGCCAACCCGCTGTTCCAGAAGGGCGAGCTCTCCCGGGACGGCAAGATGACCTACTCCATGCCGGAAACAGCCGAGGAGGTCGCCCGGGTCGACGGGATCACCCGTGAGGATGCCGACGCCTTCGCGGTCCGGTCACACGAACGTGCGCTGGACGCGATCGCCGCCGGCCGCTTCGCCGACGAGATCGTTCCCGTGACCGTCAAGACCCGCAAGAGCGAGACTGTCGTCGACACCGACGAAGGACCCCGGGCCGGCACCACCATGGACGTCCTCGCCGGGCTGCGCCCCGTCGTCGCGGGCGGTTCGGTTGTCACCGCCGGCAACTCCTCCACCCTCAACGACGGCGCCTCCGCCATCATCGTCGCCTCCGAAGCCGCGATCCAGAAGCTGGGCCTCACCCCCCGGGCGCGCATCATCGACGGCGCCTCCGCTGGCTGCGAACCCGAAATCATGGGCATCGGCCCGGTCCCGGCCACCCAGAAGGTGCTCGCCCGGACCGGACTCAGCGCCGAGGACCTCGGCGCCGTCGAACTCAACGAAGCCTTCGCCACCCAGTCGCTGGCCAGCATGCGCCGGCTCGGGCTCGACCCGGAGATCGTCAACCGCGACGGCGGCGCGATCTCCCTGGGGCACCCGCTCGGGTCCTCGGGCTCCCGGATCGCGATCACCCTGCTGGGCCGGATGGAGCGTGAGGACGCCAAGATCGGCCTCGCCACCATGTGCATCGGCGTCGGCCAGGGCACGGCCATGCTGCTGGAGCGCGTCTAGTGGCGGCCGGGCAGGGCACCCTGGACGCCGCAGGCTTCGGCACGCTCCTTGTCGAGGAACGTCCGGACCGGATGGTGGTGCGGCTGAACCGGCCGGAGGTCCGCAACGCGATCGACCAGCAGATGGTCGACGAGCTGCACACGGTCTGCGCGTACCTCGAGCAGACACCCAAGGTGCTGATCATCGCCGGGGCTGACGGCGTCTTCGCTTCCGGCGCCGACATCGCCCAGCTGCGCGATCGGCGCCGCGACGATGCGCTGCAGGGCATTAATTCCACTATTTTCGTCCGGATCGCCAAACTGCCGATGCCGGTCATCGCGGCCCTCGACGGCTTCTGCCTCGGCGGCGGCGCGGAGCTGGCCTACGCGGCGGACTTCCGGATCGGCACCCCCGGGGTCCGGATCGGCAACCCCGAGACCGGCCTTGGGATCCTCGCCGCCGCCGGAGCCAGCTGGCGGCTCAAGGAGCTGGTGGGGGAGCCGGTGGCCAAGGACATCCTGCTCGCCGGGGCCGTGCTCCGCGCCGACCGCGCGCTTGCCGTCGGGCTCATCACCGAGATCCACGAACCCGCGCAGCTGCTGGACGGCGCGCACGCGCTGGCGGACCGGATCGCCCAGCAGGACCCCCTCGCGGTGCGGATCACCAAGTCGGTGTTCCACGCCCCCGCGGAAGCGCACCCCCTGATCGACCAGCTTGCCCAGGGCATCCTCTTTGAGTCGCAGGCGAAGTTCGACCGCATGCAGGCCTTCCTGGACAAGAAGTCCCGGAAAGCCGCCACGACCGACCAGGCACCCGACCGGAAGAAGAACTGATCATGAGCAATTCCGTACTGCCCGCGAACCTGCCCGTCTCCGTCGGCGTCCTCGGCGGCGGCCGGATGGGTGCCGGCATCGCCCACGCCTTCCTGATCAACGGCGCACACGTGCTGGTCGTCGAACGCGACGAGGAATCCGCCGAAGCCGCCCGCGAACGGGTCGAGTCGGCGGCCGCCAAGAGCATCGAGCGCGGCGCCGTCGACGGCAACCTTGACGAGATGGTCTCCCGCCTCGCGGTCTCCGTCGACTACGACGACTTCAAGGACCGCGAGCTCGTGCTCGAAGCCGTGCCCGAGGACTGGGACCTGAAGGTGGCCTCGCTGCGCGGCATTGAGGAACGGCTCGGTGCAGACGCCTACCTGGCCTCCAACACCTCCTCGCTTTCGGTCAACGGACTGGCCCGGGAGCTGGAGCGCCCGCAGAACTTCCTGGGACTGCACTTCTTCAACCCGGTCCCGGCGTCGACCCTGATCGAGGTGGTTCTCGGCGAGCAGACCTCTGAAACGCTTGCCGCCTCCGCGCGGGGCTGGGTCGAAGCGCTCGGCAAGACCGCCGTCGTCGTCAACGACGCACCGGGCTTTGCCTCATCGCGGCTGGGCGTCGCGATCGCCCTCGAAGCGATGCGGATGGTCGAGGAGGGGGTGGCCTCCGCCGAAGACATCGACAACGCCATGGTGCTGGGCTACAAGCACCCCACCGGGCCGCTGCGCACCACCGACATCGTCGGCCTTGACGTGCGGCTGGGCATCGCCGAGTACCTGGCCTCCACCCTGGGCGAGCGCTTCGCCCCGCCGCAGATCCTGCGCGACAAGGTGGCCCGCGGCGAGCTGGGCCGCAAGACCGGCAAGGGATTCTTCGACTGGACCGCCTAGCGGCCCCGGGCCGGGGCCGCGGGCCGGCGCCGGGGAACTGAGGCCGGCTAGGACCGGGCGAGCGAGTCGAGCGTCCGCTTCATCCCGTCCATGGCGGGGCCGGCCAGCGAGTTGAAGGCCGGCCGGGCCAGGGGCTCGGCGATCTTGCGCCACCCCTTGAGCGTGAACTCGGCGGTGTAATCCACCTTCGAACCGGTCCCGGCCGGTGCCACCTGGATCGTGTCCACCGAGATCACCGAGGAGTTCTCGCCGCGCAGCGTGATCCGGTCCGCCGTCAACTCCACTACTTCGTAGGTCAGCGCCTGCCGTTTGCCGCGGAATTCAGCCTCGGCGTGGTACCGGTGCCCGACGGCGACCGGCCCGTCGGAGAGCTTCTTCACCACCGGCGTCCCGGGATCCCACTCCGGGGTGTGCTCAAAAGCGGAGAGATAGGCGAAGGCCCGGGCGGGGTCAAGATCGGACTGGATGGTGCCGCGAACTGTGATCATGGGCCCAGCCTACCCAGACCCGCTTCGGCCGACCCGTCCGGTTCCCCGCTGCGCCGACGGGTCCGTGCCCTACGATGGGGCGGTGACTGCTCCTGCCCCGATCGTTCCGGTGACCCTGGCCGGCACCTACGTTCGCCTTGAACCGCTCAGCCACGACCACCACGACGGACTGGTCGAGGCCGTCCGCGACGGCGAACTGTGGCAGCTCTGGTACACGTCCGTCCCCGCCCCGGACCAGATGGCCGCCGAGATCGACCGCCGCCTCGCCCTGCAGGAGAGCGGAAGCATGCTGCCGTTCACCACGCGGCTGCTCGACCGGGCCACGGGCGGCCCGGGCCGGATCATCGGGATGACTTCCTACATGAACATCGATGCGGCGACACCGCGGGTGGAGATCGGCTCCACCTGGAACGCGGCCTCCGCCCACGGCAGCGGCAGTAACCCGGATTCGAAGCTGCTCTTGCTGCGCCACGCCTTTGAAACGCTCGGCTGCCCCGCCGTCGAATTCCGGACGCACTGGCTCAACCACCAATCCCGGGAGGCGATCGCCCGGCTGGGCGCCAAACAGGACGGTGTGCTCCGCAGCCACACGCGCAGCAGCGACGGCGCCCTGCGCGACACCGTGGTGTTCTCCATCCTCGCCCAGGAGTGGCCGATGGTCCGCAACGGCCTCGAGGCCAGGCTGGCCAGGCCGCGGCCGGCGTAATACCACACCGGTGGCACCCCGCCGGGGCGTGTGCTTAGCTGGCCAAATGACGATTCCCGCCACAGGCCGGCCCAGCCGGGCCGCGTCCGCGCCGGTCGAGGCCGTGAGCTGGGACGGCGCCGTCAATGCGTGGCGCATCGCCGGGTCGGTGTACCGGATGGGACGCCGGGAATGGCTCACCGAAGTTGGCTGGCAGCAGGCCCACGACGACGGCATCCGGACCGTCATCGACCTGCGCAATCCCGAGGAGATCCGCCGCCGCGACACCGACCCGGTGGTGCGGGACGGGATCCTGGCCGGGTTCGACGTCGTCCACGCCCCCACCGAGGACCCGGCCAACGCCGAGTTCCGTAGACTCTGCGTCCCGTACCTGAACGACCCAGCCTGCTATCCGGACAACGCCAGGCTCTTCCCCGGCAGGCTCGCCCGGGTCTTCAAGGCGCTGGCTGCCGCCCGCGGAAGCGTGGTGATCCACTGCTCGGCCGGGCGCGACCGCAGCGGGATGATCGCAGCCATGCTGCAGGACCTTGCGGGCGCCGGCGAGGACGCGATCGCGCTGGCCTACGGGCACGCCATGCGGGGGATCAACGAACACCACCGGCTCTCCGGGATCCCGCACCCGCATGAGCGGTACCTCCCCGAAACGCAGCTCGCGCCGCTGGTCGAGCAGCGCCAGGAGAGCCTCCTGCGCTTCCTCCGCCAACTCGGAACCGCCGAGTTCCTGGGGCACAATGGCGTAACGGTCCAGGAGCTGGCAGCCATCCGGAGCAGGCTCGGACGTTAGAGTAACCGGGTGAAGACTCCCACCTACCGGCCGGTGCTGCGCGCCCTCGCCGCGGCCGCCGTCGCGATCGCGGGATCCTCGCTGGCGGTCCCTGCCCTGGCCCAGGACACCGCAGATCCCGCTGCCACCACCGCCACAGCGGCTCCCGCTGAAACGGGCATCAGCGACGCCGGCCTGGCCGACGCGATCCGCCGCGACCTTGGCATGACCCTGGAGCAGTTCAACGCCGCGGGCGCCCAGGCCAAGCGGGCCGCCGACGCCGTTCCGGGCCTGCGCGAGCTCCCCGGCTACGTCGGGATCCGGCTGAAGGACGGGAAAACCGTCGTCGAAGGCGCCGGTGCCGACCTCCAGGCCCGGATCGCCGAACTCAACCAGGCCGGCCCGGACGAATTCACCCTGCAGGCTCCCACGCCCGTTTCCGCCGTTGCTGACGGGGGGACAGCGGGGCTCGTCGCAGGGAGCGCCGACCAACTCTTCGAAGCCTACGTCCGCGACGTCGGGCCCGAGGGACTCCAGGCGGTGGCCTTCGTCGACGGCCACTTCATCATCCGCACCGGCGGGATCAACAGCCCTGAGGACTCGACGGCGGACAGCGCCGGCAACGCCGCGGCAACCGCGCAGCAACTTCCCGGCAAGGTCTCGCCGGCGGACTTCGTCGCCCGCTACGCCAACGTCGCCCTGGAAAAAGGCGCGCCGATCAGGACCGAAGATGACTACTTCGGCGGCCAGGGCTTCGTGATCGACAATATGGCCATCTGCTCCGCGGGCTTTGGCGGCTTTGACGCCGCCGGGCTCCCGCTGGTCCTGACGGCGGGCCACTGCGCGGAAGACGGACGGGCAGTCCGCGCCGACGTCGAGCCCGGCACCGCGGCGCCGGCCGGCGGGGCGACCACCGCCCGGCCGACAGTGCCGGACCTGCTGGGCACGTTCGGTTTCAGCCAGTTCGGCGGCCCGGGAAACTCTCCCATCACCGGCTCCGAGGACAGCCCCGGCAACGTTGGCACGGACATCGCCGTGATTAAGGGCCTGAGGACAGGCCTGACGATGCAGCCGTCAGCAACCCGATGGGACAGCCCCGCAGCCCCGGGCCGGACCTCGGTGAAGATCATCGGCACTGCCGCGCCCTACCAGGGGCAGTCCGTTTGCCGCTCCGGCCGCACCGAGGGCTGGTCCTGCGGCGAGGTGGCCGAGACCGGCATCTACGTCGCAGCCGGCAGCCCCACGCCCGGGACCGCCTGCACCGACGCCGGGGGAGTGCCCCTGGAACCGTGCACCCTCCGGGCCTTCAAGGGGTTCCTCTCCTACAACGTGCAGTCCAGCGGCGGCGACTCCGGCGGGCCCTGGATCAGCGGAAACTACGCCGTGGGCACGCATTCAGCAGGCGAACCCGCCCGCGCCGCGCGGAACTTCGCCATCGCCACCACCCTCCAGGACGCCCTCCGCAGCATCCCCGGCGGCGTCGAACTGCAGGTCTTCCTGAACAAACCCAGCCTCGCCGCCAAAGGCGCGGCAGCCGCCGCAGCCCCGGGCAACCTGGTCCGGGGACATGTCGCCGCCGCTCCCGCCTCGGCCGTCGCCGCCGGTTCCAAGGTGCGCCTGGTGCGCGACAAGGGCGAGCCGGTGGAGGTACCGGTGGACGCGGACGGAAACTGGTCCTTCGCCGCCCCGGCGAGGGCGGGCGCATTCCGCTACAGCGCCGAAACGGTCAACGGCCACAGCAGGTCCGGCGCGCTGGACTTCACCCTCCGGGTCGAAGCGGGGGCCGGGGCCGCCGCCGCGGAACTGCCCGCACCGGCTGCCCGTCCCGCAGCTGGCGCGCCCGCCCTGGCCCCGGCGCCGCGCCCCGACTCTGTTGCGCCGGCCGTGCCGGTCATGCCGGCGGGCCAGGCGCCCGCCGCACCCCCGGCTGCACCCGCCGCACCCCCGGCGCCCACCGCTCCGGCCGCGGCCGCCGCACCCGTCCGGGGCTCCACGGAGGCCTCAAACCCCGCCGACGCCGGCCGGACCCCGTCCGCGGGGCAGCAGCCCGGTACGGCGGCCGGGTCATTCCTGCCGCTGGCAGGCCTCGCCGGCGGCGCGGTACTGCTGGGCGCCGGCGTCCTCGTCGGCGCCCACCTCAACCGCCGCCGCGGTGTCCGCTAGCTGACCCGGCCGGCACCGTCCGGCGCGAAGATTGGCACCTGCGGGAGACGAGACGAATGCATGAGAAAGGCCGGCTGCTGACAGCAGCCGGCCTTTCTCTTTGTCTCAGGGGTCCGGCGGACGGGCCCCAAGGGCGCCTGTCGGCCGGAGAATCAGCCGAAGTCGGCGACGTAGCTGGGCTTGCCTACGGCGTCGGTTGAGACCGGCGCCCCGGTGTCATTGATGACGTGGTCCAGCGTCCCTGCGCCCAGGTTCACGGTCAGCAGGCTGTGCAGCTTGACGCCGGGTGTGACCGGTACTTCAAACCCGCGGGTGGCGTGGATGGAGGGATTCACGTTGTTGTAGACGTAGCTCCCGCCGCCCCACAGCTCGTGGGTCTTGACCGAATCGGCCACCTTGTAGCCGGCCCAGCCCAGGACGCCGTCGTGCTGCCAGGCGGCCTGGTCCGGGGCGTCGTAGGGCAGTTCGTTCTGGAAGAAAACGGTCCTGCCCCGTTCGCCGTTCCAGATCACGTTGTACTGCTGGTAGTGCTCGACGAACAGACCGGTAGCGGTGACGTCGTCGCCGTTGATGATGACGCCGTTCTGCCCGGTGTTGGTGGTCCAGCCGACGCCGTTGCCGTGGTCGGCCCGCCAGGCCCAGATGTGATCGAGGAGGACGTCGTCGCTGTTCACCTCAAGGCTCACGGTGGCCTTGCCGACGTGCGGGCCGCCGATCCGGAAGAACACATCGTGGAGCGTGGTGGGGTTGGCGGGGTCGCTCCAGCCGTTGTGGGCCCGGGCGCTGCCCTTCGCGGCCCGCTGGGTGCCGACGCGCATCAGCGCCGGTGAGTTCGTCTCGCCGGCGTCCACGGTGACGGCGGCGATGTCGACGCCGGGGACGTCCGCGACCGTCACCGGCACGGCACCATCCACGGCGGTGAGCGTGGCCATGCCGAGCCCGAGGACGACCGTGTTGGCGCGCTTGACGTCGATGCTGCGGTCGATGTCGTAGACGCCCGGGGTCAGCAGCAGGTTCTTGCCGCGGGCCAGTTGGGCATTGATGGCCTGCACCGAATCGGAGGGCCGGGCGACGAAGAAGTCGGACAGCGGAATGCTGCGGCCCGCCGTCGGACCGTTCTCCCAGGTGGTTCCGGCGGACTCCTTGCGCACCGCGGGAACGAACACGGCGTACCCGCCGGCCGCATCCAGGGTCAGGTAGGGCTTTTCGCGGCTGACCGGGGTGCTCGCCAGGGTGGTGTACGGCGGGTCCGGGAACGACTGGGCGGGGGCGCCGTTCACCCCGGAGAAGACCTGGTTCCAGACCCCGTTGGACCAGCTGCCGATGCTGCTGTCTCGGACCAGGTACTGCTGCTGCGAGCCGTTGATGACGGTGCCGGTTTTGGAGTCGGAAATGAACCCGCCGCTGGCGTACTGCGGGCCGGCGGTGCAGTAGTCCATCAAGGAAAGGTTGCCGCCGGTGACGTTGACCCGCCGCATCGGTGAAGCCTGCGACGCGGCCCAGAAGTTGGCCGAGCTGCGGCACCCGTCAAGCCCGGTGACATTGATGGTGAGGTTGGAGACGGAGCGCCAGAAGTTGTTCAGGGCAATGCAGTTATCCGCGCTCAGGCACCGGTTGTAGGCGTCCACGTGGCCGTTGATCGTCACGTCTGTGGGCGAGGCGCCCAGGCCCGCCACCTCGGTCGAATAGCCCACCTGGATGATCAGGGGTGTTTCCGCGCTGCCGTACGTGCCGGGCTTGAACAGCAGCGAGTAGCGGTTGGTGCCCATCTCGTCGTCGACCTGCCGCGCCGCAATAGCGTCCACCTCGGCCTGGATGTCGGCCACGGACATGCCGGGATCGAAGATGCGCACGTTGGGGCCGAAATCGGGGGCCGGTGAGGGGGCGGTCTTGGCCGGGATCATCGCCGACGGAGCCGCAGCGGGCGCGGCGTTGGCAGCGGGGGCGGCGACGGCGCCCAGCACGCCGAGCGCCACGGCCACCGCGCCGGCCAGCAGCCGTCCCTGGTGGTGCGTTGGCGCCCGGAACGGCGTCGGATGGTCCGCGCGGCGGCGGTGGAGGTGGGCTAGCGGCATCGCTTGTCCTGCTCTCTGGAGGTGCGGATGTTGCATGGCGGGGGGAGGGGGAGGGTAAAGGGAAGAAGGGGAATGAAGGGAAATGGGGCGCCCGGCGCCGTAAAAGCGGAAGTGTGGGAGCGCTCCCGCCGGGAAGCCTAACACCGCACTCCGGGGCGGGCAAGGGTACCCGGCCGGGCGGGGAACCCGCCTTGACAAGCGCTTGTGATGTGCGACACCATGCTCGTGAGAGCGCTCCCATGCAGCTTTGGGAGCGCTCCCAATCTGGGCGCCTCGCCCCGCACCTTCGTGCCCCATCCCGACAAAGGAGTCCCTGCGTGAAATTCCCCAGCAAGCTTGCCGCCCTGTCGGCGTCGGCTGCCTGCCTCACCCTTGCCCTGAGCGCCTGCGGAGCAGACGCCCCCAAAGCCGCGGCGCCCACCGGCGAGACCGGAAAGGAGCCCGTGACCCTCACCCTCGCCACCTTCAACGAGTTCGGGTACGAGAGCCTGCTCAAGGAGTACGAATCGCTCAACCCGAACGTCAAGATCCAGCACAAGAAGGCCGCCACCACTAACGAGGCGCGCGACAACCTCACCACCCGGCTGGCGGCAGGATCCGGCTGGTCGGACATCGAGGCCATTGAGGTGGACTGGCTGTCCGAGCTCAAGCAGTACCCCGACCAGTTCGTGGACCTCAAGGATCCCGCCGTCGAGGGCCGCTGGCTGGACTGGAAGACCGAGGCGGCAACCACCCAGGACGGCCACCTGATCGGCTACGGCACCGACTCCGGTCCCGAGGCTGTCTGCTACAACTCCTCGCTGCTCAAAGCCGCGGGGATGCCCACGGACCGCGAATCCGTCGCCGCGATGCTCGGCACCACCTGGGACAGCTACTTCGACGCCGGCAAGAAGTTCGTTGCCGCAAAGACCGGGGCTGCCTGGTTCGATTCCGCCGGGGCCATCTACCAGGGCATGAGCAACCAGCTGGAGAAGGCCTACGAGAACGAAGACGGCACCGTCATCGCCGCCGAAAACCCTGCGGTGAAGGAGACCTACACCAAGGTCCTCAACGCCTCGACGAAGGACAACCTGTCGGCGCACCTAGGCCAGTGGAGCAACGACTGGGTCGCCGGTTTCCAGTCCCAGAAGTTCGCCACCACCCTCTGCCCGGGCTGGATGCTGGGCGTGATCGAGGGCAATGCCACCGGCGTCAAGGGCTGGGACGTCGCCAACGTCTTCCCGGGCGGCGGCGGAAACTGGGGCGGTTCGTACCTGACCGTGCCGGCACAGGGCAAGCACCAGGCCGAAGCCAAAAAGCTCGCCGCCTGGCTGACCGCCCCCGAACAGCAGATCAAGGCGTTCAAGGCCAAGGGCACGTTCCCAAGCCAGGTCGAGGCGCTCGACAGCGAGGCACTGCTGGGCCAGACGAACAAGTTCTTCAACAACGCCCCCACCGGAAAGATCTTCGCCGAACGGGCCAAGGCCGTGGGCGCCACCCCGTTCAAGGGACCGAAGTTCTTCGCCATCAACGACGCCATGCAGCAGGCCCTCACCCGCGTGGACGTGGACAAGAAGGACGACGCCGAGTCCTCCTGGGCGAAGTTCCTCACCGCCGTGAAGTCCCTGTAAGTCATGACGGTAACGGACCGGGTCAGGCCCCAGGGCCAATCGGCCGACGAGGAGCAACACAGCAACAGGAGTGTCCGGCGGATCGCCGTTTCACAGCGGCTCTCACGGTGGGACATCAAGCTCTCGCCCTACCTGTACATTTCGCCGTTCTTCCTGCTGTTCGCCGTCACGGGCCTGTTTCCACTGCTCTACACCGGCTGGGTTTCCCTGCACAACTGGAACCTGATCGGCGGCCAGGGCAGGTTCATCGGACTGGACAACTTCGGCTTTGTCCTGGGGCAGCCGTATTTCTGGAACGCGGTGGGAAACACGCTGAGCATCTTCCTGCTCTCGTCCGTGCCGCAGGTCGTGCTGGCGCTGCTGATCGCAGCGGTGCTGGACGCGAACCTGCGGGCGAAGACGTTCTGGCGGATGGGCGTGCTGGTGCCCTTCGTCGTCGCTCCCGTGGCCGTAGGGCTGATTTTCAACAACCTGTTCGCGGACCAGTTCGGTCTCGTCAACGAGCTGTTGGCCCTTGCCGGCCTTGACCCGGTCCGCTGGCATTCCGATCAGCTGGCCAGCCACCTGGCGATCGCCACCATGGTGAACTTCCGCTGGATCGGCTACAACGCACTGATCTTCCTCGCCGCAATGCAGGCCATCCCGCGCGACGTCTTCGAAGCTGCCACCATCGACGGCGCCAGCCGCGTCCGCCAGTTCCTGTCCGTGACGGTCCCGATGCTGCGTCCCACCGTGATTTTCGTGGCCATCACGTCCACGATCGGCGGACTGCAGATCTTCGACGAGCCGCGGGTGTTCGACCAGTCCGGGCTCGGTGGCGCGGACCGGCAGTGGCAGACACTCACCATGTACATCTGGGAACTGGGCTGGGGACAGCGCAACTTCGGCAGGGCATCAGCCGTGGCATGGCTGCTGTTCCTGATGATCGTGCTGATCGCCCTCCTGAACTTCCTACTCACCCGGCGCATCGCAGACCAGGGAGGCCGCAAATGAGCTCCATCCCCATGATCCGGCAAACCGCGGGAGAGGGCGCCGCCGCGGCGGCCGCCAAGCGGCTCAACCGGCCGGCCCGGCGCCGGCCCACGCACGGGCGCGGCAGGGGAACCGGCGGGGTCCGGCGTCCCGGGCCCCTGACCTACGGTGCACTGGGCGCGGTCCTGCTGGCGTCCCTGTTCCCGCTCTACTGGTCCTTCCTGGTGGGCAGCCACGACAGCACGGCGCTGAGCCGCGGTATCCCGCTCCTGCCGGGCGGAAACTTCCTGGCCAACGCCGCGAAGGTCTTCGACAGCATCCCGTTCTGGAAAGCCATGGGCAACAGCCTGCTGGTGTCCACCGTGACGGCAGGCTCCGTGGTGGCGTTCTCAACCCTCGCCGGTTTCGCCTTCGCCAAGCTCCGCTTCCGCGGCAGCAAGGGCCTGCTCGTCTTCGTGATCGCCACGATGGCGGTGCCCACCCAGCTCGGTGTGGTGCCGTTGTTCATTGTGATGGCGAAGCTCGGCTGGACCGGATCCCTCTGGGCCGTCATCATTCCCGGGGCCGTCACGGCTTTCGGCGTGTTCTGGATGACCCAGTACCTGCGCGATGCCCTGCCGGACGAGCTCATCGAGGCCGTCCGGATGGACGGGGCGTCGATGATCCAGGCCTTCTGGTACGTGGGATTCCCGGCGGCCCGGCCGGCGGCGGCCATGCTGGCGCTGTTCACCTTTGTTGCCACGTGGACCAACTTCTTCTGGCCTTTCATTGTGCTGGACCCCTCAAATCCGACGCTTCCGGTGGCGCTGCAGCTGCTGCAGGCGGCCCACTTCGTGGACTATTCGGTGGTGCTGGCCGGGGCTGTCCTGGCCACCATCCCGCTGCTGCTGCTCTTCATCGCGGCAGGGCGCCAACTCGTTTCAGGAATCATGCAAGGAGCAGTCAAAGGATGAGCACCACCCCAACCACTTTCCCCGACGGTTTTCTGTGGGGCGCGGCCACCGCGGCTTATCAGATCGAAGGCGCTGCCCATGAAGGCGGCCGGCAGGACTCTATCTGGGACACCTTCGCCCGGGTCCCGGGCGCCGTCGCGGACGCCCACAACGGCGACGTGGCCTGCGACCACTACCACCGCTCCGGCCAGGACGTGGAGCTGATGAAGGCGCTGAACCTCAAGGCCTACCGCTTCTCGACCTCGTGGGCGCGCTGCATGCCGGACGGCAGGACGCCCAACCCCGAGGGCATCGCCTTCTACTCCCGGCTGGTGGACGAGCTCCTCGCCGCGGGCATCACGCCCTGGCTGACGCTGTACCACTGGGACCTGCCTCAGGCACTGGAGGATGAAGGCGGCTGGGCCAACCGCGAAACGGCCGAACTTTTCGCGGCCTACGCGGAGCTCATGCATGAGGCCCTGGGCGACCGGGTCCGCATCTGGACCACCCTCAACGAACCGTGGTGCTCGGCGTTCCTCGGTTACGCCGCGGGCGTCCACGCCCCGGGCCGGCAGGAACCGGCGGCCGCCCTCGCCGCCGCACACCATCTTCTGCTCGGGCACGGACTCGCCGCCGCGGCCCTGCGCCGCCGCGACCCGGAGGCCAGCCTCGGCATCACCCTGAACCTCACCGTCGCCGACCCGGCCGACCCGGCCGCCGCCGAGGACCGGGACGCGGCCCGCCGGATCGACGGCCTGCACAACCGGATCTTCCTCGACCCGATCTTCCGCGGCGAGTACCCCTCCGACGTGCTGGACGACATCGCCGGCCTGGGCTTCGACGCCGTCGTGCACGACGGCGACCTGGCCATCATCTCGACGCCGTTGGACCTGCTCGGTGTGAACTACTACCAGGGCGAAGCCCTGACCAAAGCGGCGGCAAAAGACGCCCGGCAGCAGACGGAAACCGTCACCACCACCGCCCAGGCCGCGCCGGAATCAGCAGGCAGGCAGGAGGCCACGCCGTTCGTCTCCGCGGAAGGCGTGCACTCGGTCGCGCGCGGGCTGCCGGTCACCGGGATGGGCTGGGAGGTGCAGCCCGAGGGCCTTTCCCGCTTACTGACCCGGCTGCAGCGCGAATACACCGGGCCGGCCGGCATTCCGCTGTACATGACCGAAAACGGCGCCGCGTACCCGGACACTCCGGACGCGGACGGCTTCGTCGATGACCAGGACCGGCTGGCGTTCTTCGACGTCCACCTGCGCGCCGTCCACGACGCGATCGCCGACGGCGCGGACGTGCGCGGGTACCTCGCCTGGTCGCTGCTGGATAACTTCGAGTGGGCCTACGGCTACCACCAGCGCTTCGGCCTGGTCCGGGTCGACTACGAGACCCTGGAACGCATCCCCAAGGCGAGCGGGCTCTGGTACGCGACCGTGGCGGCGGCCAACGGCCTGCCGCCGCAGCAGCACGGGATGGTCAGTGCGGACACCGGGGATGTCGTATTCTCAAGGTAATGAGCGCACAGATCCACCGGGGTCTCCGGGCCGGACCGGCCAAACCCACCCCCACCCTTGAAGACCTCGCGACGGCGGCCGGAGTGTCCCGCTCCACCGCCTCGCGGGCGATCAACGGCGGATCCAGGGTCAGTCCGGAAGCCCAGGCCGCGGTGGACGCGGCGGTCATCTCCCTCGGCTACACCCCCAACCGGGCCGCCCGCAGCCTGGTGACCCGTCGGACCTCCTCGATCGCCCTGGTCATCAATGAGCCCGACGCCCGGGTCATGATGGACCCGTTCTTCGCCGCCGTCATCACCGGGGTAACCGAGGCGCTGCGCGAAACCGAAATGCAGCTGGTCCTCCTGATGTCCCGCGTGGGCGGCGACCCCTCCCGGACGCTGCGCTACCTGCGCGGCGGCCACGTCGACGGAGCGATCATCGTCTCGCACCACAAGGCGGACGGCTGGACCGAAGACCTCGCGTCGTCGGGCCTGCCCACGGTCTTCATTGGCCGGCCCTGGGACACCGGGCTCGGAATCCACTACGTCGACGTCGACAGCTTTGAGGGCGGACGCCTGGCCGCGCTGCACCTGGCCGCGGCCGGGCGTACCCGGTTGGCGACGATCACCGGTCCGCTGGACATGACCGCGGCCGCCGACCGGCTCSCGGGCTGGCAGGCCGGCCTCAAGGAAGCCGGACTGCAGCCCGGGCCGGTGGTCCAGGGCGACTTCACCCCCGCCGGCGGAACCGAGGCCGCCGAGCAGTTGCTGGCCGAGGACCGCAGCGTCGACGGCCTGTTCGCCGCCTCCGACCTGATGGCCCGCGGCGCCATTATCGCGCTGCAGGCCGCGGGCCTGGCAGTCCCGGGGGACGTCGCCGTCGTCGGGTTTGACGACCACCTGGCCGCGCCCGGAGAGCTGCCGTTGACGACCATCAACCAGCCGACCGTGGACATGGCCGCCGAGGCCGGCCGCCTGCTGCTCGCGGATATCGAAGACCCGGGCACCAGCCGCGAACCGCTCATTTACCCGGCGCGCCTGGTGGTCAGGGCGAGCACCAAGGCAGCCTAGGAGCCGGCCCTGGCGGCCTTAAGGGCCCGTTAGCGGCCGTGCCGGCCGTGGTCCCGCCACTTGCCCGAGTCGACCACCTGGACGGCGACGCCGAGGGTGCCCTTCGCGAGGATCAGGGGTTTGGTGGTGCCGGCGGCGGCTACCGCGGCGGAGACCTTCCCGGCCTTCAGCGTGAGTACCTCCTGCTCCGGATTCTCCAGATCCTCTATGACCGGGGTCTTGCCGGCAAGGACGTCGACGGCGGGCGCTGCCGCCACGTGCCGGACCGTGAGCTTGCCCTGGCCCCGCGGGCTGGGCGAGGTGTCATTCCGGAACAGGGTGGCGGTGGGATCGCCGTCCTCGTCCAGATGGGCGACGGCGGTGTAATTCCGGCCCTCCCGGAGTTTCACCTCGACGGGCCCGATCACGGCGTCGTCGGCGCTCTTGGCGTTGGCGGCCGTGACGGCAATCTCGTAGCTTCCGCCCTCGAGCTTCAGCGGGCCGGCGAGCTTGCCGGGCTTGAAGTCGTCCAGGGTCAGCTTGCCGTTGACCCAGACGTCCACGGTGAGGCCGGGGACGCCGTGGAGCACAGAGAGGACGGCGTCCTCGCCGTGGTGCCTGCCGCCGTCGTGCTTCCCGCCGGCCTGGGCCGGGGCTGCGAAGGCCAGTGCGGCCGCCAGGGACAGGGCGCCGGCGGCATAAACGGTTTTGCGCATTTCAAACTCCTCATTGAGTTGCCCGGATTCGGGCGGTGATGTGCTGACACCGTTAATACCGGCCGGAGGCCCGCCGCGGATGCAGCGGCCGGCCCTGTGACCGCGTTTCCCTTATTTTTTGCGCTCCAGCAGCAGGTTGGTGATGCGCAGCGTGCACAGCCTTTCGGCGGCCTCGTTGGCGATCAGCACCTCGTGGGTGGTCAACGTGCCGCCCAGGTGGATCGGGGTCGCCGTGATGGTGATGGTCCCCTCCCGGGCCGACTTGTGGTGCGTGGCGGAAACGTCCACCCCCACCGCCGTCTTGCCCAGGGTGCTTGCGTGGATCACCGCCGCCCAGGAACCGACGGCTTCACCCACGGCCAGCGAGGCGCCGCCGTGCAGCAGCCCGAAGGACTGGCGGTTGCCCTCCACCGGCATGGTCGCGACGACCCGTTCGACGGATTCCTCGACAATCTTTACGCCCATTTTTTCGTCGAGCTCACCCAGGGTGATCTTCCACAGCTCGGTACCGCGCGGATCGGTGGTCATAGCGCCTCCTCGGAAATCGGCCCGATGCCGGCCGGTTGGTCCTGCCGTTACTAGTGTGCGGGCGGGCAGGTTCATGTACTGTAGACATATTACCGAACGGACGGTCAGTAATGTGCTGGCCGCGTCGATCTTGCCCCGTGTTGGAAGGACCCGTCAACGATGACCACCACTGCAACAGCTCCGGAACCCACTGTCGACACCGTCGAAATCGTCCCCAGTTTTATCCGGAACTCGTGGTGGACCCCCGACGCCGCCTCGGCAGGGGGCGCCGCGCCCGTCCGGGACGCCAGCACCGGCGAACTACTCGCCCGGGTCAGCACCGAGGGCCTGGACCTGGTCTCCGTCGTCGACTACGGCCGCACCACCGGGCAGGCCGGACTGGGCAAGCTGACCTTCCACCAGCGGGCGCTCAAGCTCAAGGAACTCGCCCAGTACCTGAACGGCCGCCGGGACGAGTTCTACGCGCTCTCCGCCCAGACAGGCGCCACCAAGGTCGACTCCATGATCGACATCGACGGCGGCATCGGTGTGCTGTTCACCTTCGGCTCCAAGGGCCGCCGCGAACTGCCCAACGCCCAGGTGGTGGTGGACGGCCCGATGGAGATCCTGTCCCGGGACGGCTCCTTCGCCGGTGAGCACATCTACACCCGGATTCCCGGCGTCGCCGTGCAGATCAACGCCTTCAACTTCCCGGTCTGGGGCATGCTCGAGAAACTCGCCCCGGCCTTCATCGCCGGCGTCCCGACGATCGTCAAGCCGGCCACTCCGACCGGCTTCGTCGCCGCGGCCGTGGTCAATGCGATCGACGAGTCCGGCATCCTGCCCGAGGGTTCCCTGCAGCTGGTCTCGGGCCCGGCCCGCACCCTGCTGGACCACCTTGACTACCGCGACCTCGTTGCCTTCACCGGCTCCGCCTCCACCGCCGACACGCTCAAGTCCCACCCCAACGTGGTCAAGGGCGGCGTCCGCTTCACCTCCGAAACCGACTCGCTGAACGCCGCGATCCTGGGCCCGGACGCGGTCAAGGGATCCCCCGAATTCGACGCGTTCGTCAAGTCCCTCGTCACCGAAATGACCGCCAAGGCCGGGCAGAAGTGCACCTCGATCCGCCGCGCAATCGTGCCGCAGGAGCTCGTGTCCGACGTCGCCGCCGCCGTGGGGGAGCGGATCACCGAACGCGTCGTGCTGGGCGACCCCCGCGCCGAGGGCGTCACCATGGGCGCCCTCGCCTCGCTCGAGCAGCTCGCCGACGTCCGCGCCGCCGTGCAGACCATGCTCGACGCCGGCGGCGAACTCGCCTACGGCAGCCTCGATTCGCCGAAGGTCACCAGCGCGGACGGGACCGTCGGCGTCGTCGACGGCGGGGCGTTCATGTCGCCCGTGCTGTTGAGCTGGGCCGACCCCGAGGCCGAGACGGTCCACTCGCTCGAAGCCTTCGGACCCGTTTCGTCCCTGATCGGGTACACCGACGTCGCCGACGCCGTCCGCCTCGCCGCCCGCGGCGGCGGCTCCCTGGTCGCCTCGGTCTGCACCAACGACCCCGAGGTGGCCCGTGAACTGGTCACCGGCATCGCGGCGCACCACGGCCGCGTCCTAATGCTCAACCGCGAGGACGCCCGCAGCTCCACCGGGCACGGCTCCCCGGTGCCGCACCTGGTCCACGGCGGTCCCGGCCGGGCCGGCGGCGGCGAGGAACTGGGCGGCATCCGCTCGGTCATGCACCACATGCAGCGCACCGCCATCCAGGGCTCGCCCAACATGCTGACCGCCGTCACCGGCATCTGGCACACTGGCGCGGACCGCAACTTCACGCTTGAGACCGAGGGACAGCACCCGTTCCGCAAGTCCCTGGCCACGCTGCACATCGGCGACGCCATCCGCTCGGAGCTGCGCGAGGTCACCCTCGACGAAATCACGAAATTCGCCAACTCCACCGGTGACACGTTCTACGCCCACACCAACCAGGAGGCGGCGGAAGCCAACCCGTTCTTCCCGGGCATCGTGGCACACGGCTACCTGCTGCTGGCCTGGGGCGCCGGACTGTTCGTGGAGCCCGCGCCGGGCCCGGTGCTGGCGAACTACGGCCTCGAGAACCTGCGCTTCATCACGCCGGTCGCGGCCGGCGACTCCATCCGGGTCACGCTGACGGCCAAGAAGATCACCCCGCGCGAGACCGACGAGTACGGCGAGGTGGCCTGGGACGCAGTGCTGACCAACCAGAACGACGAAATCGTGGCCACCTACGACGTTCTGACCCTCGTGGAGAAGTAGCGCCCTCTCCTCCGTTCCACCCCGCCCGTTGCCCTATCACTTATGGCTGCCAAAGCCCTGGAATGGCAACCATAAGTGATAGGGCAACCGGGGCCGGGCGGGCGCTTTCCACCCCGCTTTCCACCCCGCTGCGGCGTAAAATCGTGCTCGTAGGAGGTGGCGACATGTCCCTAGTACTCAACAAAGCCACAACAGTCCTGCCAGTCGATGATGCAGCGCGTGCCCGGCATTTCTATGCGGACACCCTGGGGCTCCCGCACCGCGGCGTGGCAGACGACGGAAGCGAAATATTCGGCTCGGAGGGCGGCCCGTTGCTCCAGTTGATGCCGGTCAAGGACGGAAAGCACTCAGAGCACACCACCCTGAGTTTTGAGGTCAGCGGCATCGAACGCACGGTCCAGGAAATGGAAGCCCGGGGTGTCACGTTCCAGGACTATGACCTTCCGGACCTCAAGACCGAAAACCACATCTGCACCACGGACTCGGAGAAGTGCGCCTGGTTCATGGACACCGAGCACAACATCCTCTGCGTCCACGAGAACATCACGACGGCGGCCGACTACCAGCTGTAGGCGTGGAGCCGGTCGCCTGCTGCCGCTTCGCTCAGTCGGGGACGCGCCAGGGTCCGGCGGGCGACCCACGCCCGCCGGACCCCGCGCAGCCTGTCAGGACTCGGCGCCGCCGTGCAGGCCGTCGTCGCTACTGTCATCCTCGGGCCCGGTGCCGCGGCCGGACTCGCTGCGGTCGGAGAGGTCCATGTTGCCGCGCGCCTCGTCCATGGTGGGGCCGCCGGCGGGGACGCTGTAGGTGTCGGGGCGGATGCCGTGCGCCTGTTCCTCGATCAGCGCCTGCTCCTCGCTGAAGCGGATGGCGTTTGCTTCGTCGCCTGCATCGCCGGGAATGTCTTCCCGGATCTTCGACGGGTCCGGAACGATGAATCCTGCGGCGGGATCTTCCTTGGGGTGGCTCATGGTTCTTCCTTCCTCCGATGATGGCTTTCTACCACCGTAAACCGCGGTCGGCGGAAATACCAAGCACGCTTAGTATCCGGGCGGAGTCGTCAATAGGGCCGGGCACCCAGCGCACCGCTAAGGACCGGCTGGCTACTGGCTCAGCCCCGGGTGGGGACGTGCAGGCCGTGGAATGCCATGGTGATGACGTCGTCGGCCAGCTTGGCCGGGGAGAGCGAACCGCCCGGCTTGTACCACTCGACGATCGAGTTGATCGTGCCGAACAGCAGGCGGGCGACGGTGCGCGGGTCGATGTCCTGGCGCAGCGAGCCCTCGTCGCGGGCCGCGGAAATCAGGGCCGCCACCTTGTGGTCGAAGGTGCGGCGGCGTTCAAGGGCGTCGCGTTCGATCTCGGTGTTGCCGCGCAACCGCAGCAGCAGGGTGACAAACGGCAGCCGCTCCACCAGGACGGAGATGGTCTCGCGGACCACGAATTCCAGCCGCGCTTCGGCCGAGCCGTGCTGCGCTTCGGGGCGGTCCAGGATGGCTTCGAGGCCACCCAGCGCGTGGTCCAGGGCGAGCTTCAGGAGATCGCCCTTGGAGGGCACGTGGTGGTAGATCGCGGACTTGGAAATGCCCAGGTTCTCGGCCAGGATGCCCATCGAGGTGGCGTCGTAGCCGTGGCGGTTAAAGACGTCGACGGCGATCAGCAGCACCGACTGCTGATCATAGCCGGGGCGGCCGCGCTTGGTGGTGGTTGCTGTGCTGGGCATACTCGCTAGTTTCTCATGAACGGTCGGTCGGCCCGGCGGCGTGGCCGGCGGCCGGACCCCGAAGGGACCGGCCGCCGGGTACCGGCGCCTTAGGCCTTGGGGCGCAGGTCGTAGATGCGGCGGAGCTTGCCGTTGGAGCGTTCCAGCGAACCCGGATCAACGACGTCGACCGTGCAGGACGACCCCACGTGGATCTTGATCTGCTGCTGCAGCACCTTCGCGGCCGTCGCGCTGCTCTCGATCGAGACGGCGTCGCGGCGTTCGATCCGGACCGTCAGCTGGTCCATCCGCTGGCCCTCGGGCCGGGTCAGTTCCAGCTGGAAATGCGGGCTGAGCTCCGGGATGCGCAGCGCGATTTCCTCGATCTGGGAGGGGAAGAGGTTGACGCCGCGCAGGATGATCATGTCATCGCTGCGCCCGGTGATGCGGCCCATGCGGCGGTGCGCCGGGCGGGCGGTGCCGGGCAGCAGCCGGGTCAGGTCCTTGGTGCGGTACCGGATGATCGGCAGGGCTTCCTTGGTGAGCGAGGTGAAGACCAGTTCGCCGTGCTCGCCATCGCCCAGGACCGAATCCACACCCACGGCCGGATTGAAGGCGTCAATGATCTCAGGCCGGAAGTGGTCCTCCCAGATGTGGCTGCCGTCCTGGGTCTCCACGGCCTCGCCGGCGACGCCGGGGCCCATGACCTCGGAAAGGCCGTAGATATCGCAGGCCTTGATGTTCATGGTGACCTCGAGCTCGTGGCGCATTTCCTCGGTCCACGGCTCGGCCCCGAGCACAGCGTACTTCAGCGAGGTGGAGGCCGGGTCGATGCCCTGCTTGATCATGGCGTCGGCGATGGTCAGCAGGTAGGTCGGGGTGGCCAGGATGGCATCCGGTTCGAAGTCCTGGATGAGCTGGATCTGGCGTTCGGTCTGGCCACCGGAGATCGGGATGACCGTGCAGCCCAGGGCTTCGGCGCCCGCGTGGGCGCCCAGGCCGCCGGTGAACAGGCCGTAGCCGTAGGCGTTGTGCACCTTCATGCCGGGCCGGACGCCGGAGGCACGCAGCGAACGGGCCACGAGCTTGGCCCAGTCGGCGAGGTCCTGCTTGGTGTAGCCGACGACGGTGGCGCGGCCGGTGGTGCCGGAGCTGGCGTGGATCCGGGCGATCTCCTTCTGCGGGACCGCGAACATCCCGAACGGGTATTCCAGCCGGAGGTCTTCCTTGGTGGTGAACGGGAACTTCCCCAGGTCGGAGAGCTCGCGCAGGTCGGTGGGGTGGACGCCGGCCTCGTCGAACTTCCGCTTGTAGAGCGGGACCCGGTCGTAGGCGTAGGCCACGGTGTGCTGCAGGCGGGACAGCTGGAGGGCT
The DNA here is from genome assembly GCF_001428365.1 of Arthrobacter sp. Soil763. Taxonomy (GTDB): domain Bacteria; phylum Actinomycetota; class Actinomycetes; order Actinomycetales; family Micrococcaceae; genus Arthrobacter. The sequence continues at coordinate 377,770 of NZ_LMSH01000002.1, forward strand.
TCGAGCTCGTCGCGGGAAATGGTTTCTTCGCGGTCCAGGACGGCGTCGCCGGTGGCGAGGGCAGATTCAGCGGTGGGGGTGGTCATCTGGGTCCTACTTCTATTTCTTGGAGATGGTGCGGCTGCGGCCGCGGAACTCGGCGATGAGTTCGCCCTGGGTGGAGCTGTCGGCGGGCAGTTCGCCCGGGACCGTGCCGGCGGACGTGTCCGTACCGGGCGCGGCGCCGGGGTCTGCGGCGTAGATCTGAATGTCATAGATGCCGCTGCGGCCGGCGCTCGCGCGGCGGTTGGCGACGGCGGTGAGGATCTGTCCCCGGAAGGCAGGCTTCACGAAATTGATGTCGACGCCGGACGCGACGGTGATGCTGTCGACCTCGCCCGGGGCCGGTGAGGCGGGGTTGCAGGCGAGGGCGAAGGCCGTGTCACCGAAGGCGAAGATCATGCCCCCGTGGGCCATACCGAAGCCGTTGAGCATCTCGCGGCGGAGCGGCATCCGGATGGTGGCGTGGCCGTCCTCAAGCGCCAGGACCTCGATCCCCATCCACTCGGAGGCGTAATCGTCTTTCAGGATGGGGTGGGTCTCACCGGAAATCGTCAGTTCAGCCATGCGTCATTGCCTCCAGCTTTATTTACCGAATGTTCATTAGGTAATCCCATTCTGGTGCCCGCTGTCAAGGGGCGTAAGTATGCTGGGACACATGGCCAAAGGAATCTATGTAAGCGCGACGACGCCGGGATCCGGTAAGTCCCTCATTGCCCTGGGCCTGGCGGACACCCTGCACCGGCACGCGGACCGCATCGGCTTCTTCAAGCCCGTCGTCCACGGGCGCACGGACGCGGACCCCATGGTCTCGCTGATGAAATCCCGCTTCGGGCTCGACGACGACCGCTGCCGCAGCGGCCTGACCTTCGCCGAGGTGCGGGGCCTGCTCGCGGAAGGCAAGCGCGAGGAAATCGACGCACGCTGCGTCGAGATTTTCGCGGAAATGTCCCGGCACTGCGACGTGGTGATCATCGAGGGCACGGACCTGACCGGCCAGGACGCCGCCGTCGAATTCGACCTCAACGCCCGGCTCGCCAACAACCTCGCCGCACCGATGGTCGCCGTCGTCGGGGCGAAGGGCCGGACGGTGGCCGAGACCGCGGACGCCGTGGAGGTGGCGCGCAAGGAACTCCTGGCCGAGCGGTGCGCCCTGCTCGCGATCATGGTCAACCGTGCCGACCCCGAGGACCTGGAGGCGATCGCCGCGGCCGTCCGGCCGGGCGCCTCCGGCCGGCCCGTCTATGTCTTCCCGGAGCTGGAGGACATCGCCCGGCCCACCACCGGTGAGGTGGCGGCCGCGCTGGGCATCGGCCAGGTGGCCGGGCTGCCCGACCTGGAGCGTGACGTGCACTCGGTCAAGGTGGCGGCCATGAACGTGGCCAACTTCCTGCACGTGCTCGACGACGGCGCCCTGGTGATCGTCCCCGGAGACCGCGCCGACGTGCTGGTGGCCTGCCTGGCCTCCTCGTTCTCGCCGGAATTCCCTGTGCCGTCGGCGCTGATCCTCTCCGGCGGGCTGGCCCCGGACCCGACGATCTACTCGCTGCTGGCCCAGGCGCCGTTCCCGATCTTCGCCGCCCCGGACGACACCTACGTCACGGCCAAACGGGTCTCCGAGGTGCGCAGCGAGATCTGGTCCGGCCACCGCCGGAAGGTGGCCTCCGCGCTGGGCCTGTGGGCCAAGCGGGTGGACGAAGCGGAACTGCTGGAGCGCCTGCACCTGCCCCGGCCGGAACGGATGACGCCGCTGCGCTTCCTGCATGACCTCATCGAACGGGCCCGCGCCCAGCGCCGCCACATTGTCCTGCCCGAGGGCACGGACGTGCGGATCCTGCGTGCCGCGGAAATCCTGCACCGCCGCGACGTGTGCGAACTGACCGTGCTGGGCCGCGAGGCCGACGTCCGGGAGCTCGCCGCGACGCAGGGAATCGACCTGGCCGGGATTAACATCGTGGACCCCGCCACCTCGGAGCTGCGCCGGGACTTCGCGCAGAAGTACGCCGAACTGCGGGCGCACAAAGGCGTGGACCTGGCGAAGGCGCTGGAGGTGATGCAGGACGAGAGCTACTTCGGCACCATGATGGTCCAGCTCGGCGTGGTGGACGGCATGGTCTCCGGCGCCGCCCACACCACGGCGCACACCATCCGCCCGGCCCTGGAGTTCGTGAAGACCCGCGAGGGCGTGAAGATCGTCTCCTCCGTGTTCCTGATGCTGATGCCGGACCGGGTGCTGGTCTACGGCGACTGCGCCGTCAACCCCGAGCCCAACGTCGAACAGCTCGCGGACATCGCCCTCGCCTCGGCGGAAACCGCAGCCCAGTTCGGCGTCGAACCGCGGGTGGCGATGCTCTCTTACTCGACCGGTGGCTCCGGCGCCGGCGAGGCCGTGGACGCGGTCCGGCAGGCGACCGAACTGGTCCGTGCCCGCCGCCCCGACCTCGCCGTCGAGGGACCCATCCAGTACGACGCCGCCGTCGACGCGGCCATCGCCGCCTCGAAGATGCCCGGCTCCTCGGTGGCCGGCCAGGCGACGGTGTTCATCTTCCCGGACCTGAACACCGGCAACAACACCTACAAGGCGGTGCAGCAGTCCTCCGGCGCGGTCGCCGTCGGGCCCGTGCTGCAGGGGCTGCGCAAACCGGTCAACGACCTGTCCCGCGGCTGCACGGTCGACGACATCCTGAACACGGTAGCCATTACCGCGATCCAGGCCCAGTCCGGCGAACCCGGCGCCGGGACCCCAGCCGAACCTGGCGCCGGGACCCCAGAACCAGCCGCCGCACCCACAGCGCAGCCCGTCCAGTCCCTCGAAGCCTAGGAGGCCTCCTTGCTCGTGCTCGTCATCAACTCCGGCTCGTCCTCGCTGAAGTACCAGGTCCGCGACGTGGAGGCGGGCAGCGTCCTGGCCGAAGGGCTGGTGGAACGGATCGGCATGGGCAACGGCGGCGAGGGCGACGGCCAGATCGAGGGCCCCCGCGACCACGCGGAAGCCCTCGAACAGGTCGACGGTGCGATCCACGAGGCGCTGGGAGACCGGCCCCTGGACGCCGTCGGGCACCGCGTGGTGCACGGCGGCGAGCGGTTCGCCGAACCGGTGCTGATCAACAACGAGATCACCCGCGCGATCGAGCGCCTGAACCCGCTGGCGCCGCTGCACAACCCGGCCAACGTGCTGGGCATCCGGGCGATCGCGAAGAAGTGGCCGCAGCTGCCGCAGGTGGCCGTATTCGACACCGCCTTCCACCGCACGCTTCCCGAGCACGCCTGGCGCTACGCCGTCCCGGACGAGCTGTACACCAACCACGGCATCCGGCGCTACGGCTTCCACGGCACCTCCCACGAGTACGTGGCGCACCGGTCCGCCGCGCTCCTGGATGTGCCGGTGGAGGAGTTCGACGCCGTCATCGCGCACCTGGGCAACGGCGCCTCCGTCACGGCCATCCGCGGCGGCAAGTCGATCGACACCTCGATGGGCTTCACCCCGCTGGAGGGCCTCGTGATGGGGACCCGCTCGGGGGACCTTGACCCGTCCATCCTGGTGTTCCTGGGCCGTGCCGGCTGGTCCGCAGAGGACATCGACTCGATGCTCAACCGCCGGTCCGGGCTCAAAGGCCTGGCCGGAAACAACGACATGCGCTCGGTCGTCGAGGCGGCCGAGTCCGGTGACGCCCGGTCCGCGATGGCCCTGGCGGTGGCCTCCTACCGGCTCGCGAAATACATCGGCGGCTACCACGTGGCGGTCGGCGGGGCGAAGACGCTGGTCTTCACGGCCGGGATCGGGGAGAACTCGCACCAGTTCCGCAGCCTTGTCGCCGAACGGCTGGGAGCCCTCGGCGTGGAGCTCGACGGCGGCCTGAACCGCGCCCGGTCCACGGAGCCCCGGATCATCTCGGCGCCGGAATCCGCACTGCCGGTGCTGGTGGTCCCCACGGACGAGGAGCGCGCGATCGCGGAGGCGACGGCCGCCGTCGTCGCCGACTCATCGGCTGCCCCGTAACTGTCCTTGTGGCTGCGCCGAACGGCACTCCCGGGCCCACGCCGGCAAGGGTTCCCTGACCGAACCTGCGAGGGGAGTGGGCCGGCGGGGAGCAGCCCGCGGGGTGACGGGTCCTAGGCTGGGGGCATGACCGAACTGAACCTGCCCCTCCGCACACAGAGGTTGGTGCTGCGCCGCTTCGAGGCCGGGGACCTGGACGCCTTCCACGCCTACCACTCGCTGCCGGAGACCGCCCGGTTCCTGCCCCGCGAGGCCAAGAGCTACACCCAGTCGATGGAGAGCGTGGGGAAATACGCCAACTTCGTCTTCGAACAGGAAGGCGACTGGATCTGCCTGGCGATTGAGGACGCGGACGCGCCCGGGCTGCTTGGCGAGGTGGTCCTCAAGTGGCTGCCGGGCCGCGGCCAGGCCGAAATCGGCTGGAGCCTGGCGCCCGAGGCCCGGGGGATGGGCTACGCGGCGGAGGCTGCGGCGGCGGTGCTGGCGCTGGGCTTCGGAGAGCTGGGCTTCCACCGCATCAGTGCCAAGCTCGACGCGCTCAACACCGCCTCCGCGGCCGTGTGCGAGCGGCTCGGTATGCGGAGGGAATCGACCCAGATCGACAAGTGGCATTACAAAGGCCAGTGGGCGACCGAGGTGGTCTACGCGACGCTGGCCGACGAGTGGCAGGCCCGGCAGCCGGGGTAGGCGCACTGTGGACGGGCAACGGTCCCGCGCCGTACGTTCCCGCCCAGTTACTCCGGCCCGTTGCCGGCTTTGGTGTCACGCGGGGCCCGGAACCCCGCGGGTTAGTCCCGCTCTCCTGGAGTGCGGCAGTAGGTAACTGGGCTGGAGCGTCGCCATGCGGCAGGCCGGGCACGTCGTCGGAGAGCCCCAGCTCGGTGGATTGCCAAAGATGGCCGCTAAGGGAGTTCCATAGCGGCCATCTTCGGCAAACGGACTTGTGCCCACGGTGCCGGGGAGCTGTGTCCGTGGGGCGGCCGTTTCGCCCGACGGCTTCACCCGGTGAGGACTGGTCCGTGGCGCCGGGGGAGGTGGTCTACGCGAGGCTGGCCGACGAGTGGCAGGTCCGGCAGCCGGGGTGACCCGCCCGGCCTACTTCAGCCCGGCGCCGGGAAGCAGCTCGGTGGCGTCGAGGGCATCGGCGACGAAGGCGTAGTCCCAGGCGCGTTCCTTCCACTGCACGTAGCGCCCGGACGCCCCGCCGTGGCCGCCTTCCATCTCGATCTTCATCACGATCGGCTCGCTGCCGGTGGTCAGCTCGCGCAGCCGCTGCACCCACTTCGCCGGCTCCACGTAGAGCACCCGGGTGTCGTTGAACGAGGTCACCGCGGCGATCTTGGGGTAGGCGGCCGCACGGACGTTCTCGTACGGGGTGTAGGACTTCATGTAGCTGTACACCTCCGGGTCCGTGATGGGGTTGCCCCATTCCTCCCACTCCAGCGCAGACAGGGGAAGCTCCGGGTCCAGGATGGTGGTCAGGGCGTCCACGAAGGGCACGGCTGCGACGATCGCCGCATACTTTTCCGGCGCCAGGTTGGCCACGGCACCCATCAGCAGGCCGCCGGCGGAGCCGCCCATGGCAGCGATCCGGGCCGGGTCCACCCAGCCGGAGCCGGCCAGCCAGTCGGTGGCGGCGATGAAGTCCGTGAAGGTGTTCTTCTTGTGCAGCTTCTTGCCGTCGTCGTACCAGTGCCGGCCCAGTTCGCCGCCGCCGCGGATGTGCGCGATCACGAAGACAATCCCGCGGTCCAGCAGCGACAGCCGCGGGATGCCGAAGCCGGGGTCCATGCTCATCTCGTACGACCCGTAGCCGTAGACCAGGCCGGCCGCCGTCGCATCCCGGGCCACCGAGGCGTGCCGGAGCACCGAGAGCGGGATGCGGGTTCCGTCGGAGGCCTCGGCCCACTCCCGGGTGGCGACGTAGTCGGCGGAGGAGTAGCCGCCCAGCACGGGGCTCTCCTTGCGCAGCAGCAGTTCGCCGGCGGGCAGCTCCGCCGTCGGCAGCACAAAGTCGTAGACCCGCGACGGCGTGAAGTAGGAGGTGTAGCCCATCCGGATCACCGGTGCCTCGTAGTCCGATCCGGAAACCCCGGCCGTGCACAGCTCTTCGTCGAAGGCAGGTTCCACCGGCGCGCCCTGCGCCGGGGTGCCCAGCCCGGCCAGCGGCAGCACCTGCACCCGTTCGATCGTGTCCTTGCGGATGGAGACGACCAGGTGCGTGGCGGTGACACCGGCGCCGTTGACCCGGACGTCGTCGGAATGCGCGACGACGGTGCGCCAGTGCTGCTCGGCTACCGGCTTGGCGAGTTCGGCGGGGTCCACCAGGGAGACCATCGAGTTGACGGCGTCCTTGTTGTGGGTCAGCAGGATGGTCTCGGTCTTCTCTCCGTCCGGACCGGCCAGCAGGAACGGCTCGGCTTCGTAGAGGATGCGCTCGTCGCGGGAGATGACCGTCGTGAGCCCGGCCCCGGGGTCGTCGAAGCGGAGCAGCCGGGTCTCGCTGAACTCGGAGCAGCCGATCCCCAGCACCAGGTGGCGGCGGTCCGCGGAGAGCTCGAAGCCGAGCCACATGGCGACGTCGTCCTCCTGGTAGATCACTTCGTCGGCGGTCACGGGGGTGCCCAGCATGTGGGACTTGACCTGGAACGGGCGCCAGGAATCGTCGACCACGGTGTAGAAGATGCGGCTGCCGTCGGGGGAGAAGGAGATGCCGTAGAAGACGTTCTCGATCACGTCCGGCAGCAGTTCGCCGGTCCGCAAATCCTTGATCCGCAGGGTGAACCGCTCGTCGCCCGCGTTGTCCACGGCGTAGGCGTACAGGGTCCCGTCGACGGTCACCGCGGAGCCGCCGACGGCGAAGAACGGCTTGCCCTCGGCCTCGACGTTGCCGTCGAGGAGCACTTCCTCGCCGGGAAGGTCGACGCCGGCTTCGACGGCGGGCGGCGTCCAGTCCGCGACCCGGTCGCCGGTGTCCTGGGCGCGGACCCGGCACTGGATGCCGTATTCCTTGCCCTCGACCGAACGGCTGTAGTACCACCAGCCGTCCTTGCGGTTGGGCACGGAGAGGTCGGTCTCCTGGGTGCGGCCCTTGATCTCCTGGAAGATGGCCTCGCGCAGCGGTTCCTGGTGCGCGGTGACGGCCTCCTGGTAGGCGTTTTCGGCCTTCAGCAGGTCCACAACCTCCGGGTTTTCCTTGTCCCGCAGCCACTCGTAGTTGTCCTCGAACACGTCACCGTGGTGCGTGCGGGGGGCGGGAACCTTCTTGGCGACGGGAGGCTGCGGGGAGGGCTGCACGGGGGTCTGCGTCATGGACCCAATCTACCCAACCGGGACGCCGGTCAGTTGCCGTTTTGCAGTTTGTGGGCGGCCACGTAGTTGCTGAGCTTGTTCGCCCGGAGGGCAGCCTTGATCTCTGCGGTGGCGGCGGGATCCTCGAGCACGATCGATTGCCCGTCCGTACTGGTTCCGATCCCCGCCGTCGGCAGCGTGAAAAGCACGGCGCCGTTGGCCGGGGTGGTGTGGAAGCTGAACGCCAGCCGTGCCAGGGCGTCCAGGGTCAGGCCCGGGGTCACCGTGATGTGCGGCAGTGCGGTGGTCGCGAGCTTGCGGGCGGTGGCGCGGTCGGTCACACCCTGCTTGACGACCTTGGTCAGCACCGCCTTGAGGAAGGTCTGCTGATTGCGGACGCGCTGGTAGTCGCCGTCGACGAACGCCTTTCGTTCGCGGACGAAGTCCAGGGCCCGGGCGCCGTTGAGGCGGTTCACTCCGGCCGCAAACCTGACCCCCGGGTCAATAGTCGACTCAAAGGGCACCTTCACGTTGACGTCGACGCCGCCGACTGCGTCGGTCAGGGCGGCGAAAGTCTGGAAATCGACCATGACGGTGTGATTGATGCGCTGGCCCAGCAGGGACTCGACGGTCCGCGTCACGAGGGGGAGACCGCCCATCAGCAGGCTTGAATTGATCTTGGCCTGGCCGTGGCCGGGGATATCCACCCACAGGTCACGCATCAGGGAGATGCCGTAGGCCTGCTTCCGGTTGGCGGGGATGTGCAGGAACACGATGCTGTCCGCCAGTTGGTTGGACGGCTTGCCCGCGGCGGCCGCAGCCCGCTGGTTCACCCGGCTGTCGCTGCCGACCAGGAGGATGTTCAGCGCCGTGGGCGGCGGCTCCGGCGGGGGCGGCGGTTTCGGCTTCGGCGTCGGCGTCGCTACGGCAGACGGTGCCGGGGATTGGGCCGGGGCGGGGTTCTCCGTTCGCGGTGCGAGCAGGACGACGGCGGCGGCCAGGCCGGCGGTCAGCAGCAGGCCCAGCACCAGGAACAGGATCTTGCGATGCCGTCCGGGCCGCTTCGGGCCAGTCGGCGTCCCTGGGGTCGGTTCCGGTGCTTCGGGGGTGGCCATGAGCGGACCATATCACCGCCGGTCCGGGCCGGGTGGGCGCACACGGCAACGATCTGGCCACGGGTTCCCGCGCGGCCGGGGCCCCGGGCCGGCGATCGTCCGTCCGGCCGGGCCGGAGTCGCACCAGGAGCCGCGTGGGAGCCGCGGGCGCGCCGTAGTGCTTGACTCGCTTCGGGCCTTTTGCATATCCTGAACGAACGGTCGGTAATTATTTATCGGAAATGCATAGGAGCAACCATGGCATCGCAGACCCTGCAGTCAGTGCCCGCCGAGCCATCGCCGGCGCGGCACGAGATGAGCCCCGAGGACGCGGCCCGCCGTGATGCCGAGGGCCAGGCATATTTCGACAAGGTGATGGCGGAGGATTCCCGCATCGAACCCCGCGACTGGATGCCGCCGGCCTACCGCAAGACCCTGCTGCGGCAGATCTCCCAGCACGCGCACTCGGAGATCATCGGGATGCAGCCGGAAGCCAACTGGATCTCCCGCGCCCCGAGCCTCAAGCGCAAGGCGATCCTGATGGCCAAGGTCCAGGACGAGGCGGGCCACGGCCTGTACCTCTACTCCGCGGCCGAGACCCTCGGCCAGCCGCGTGACGCGATGATGCAGGACCTGATGTCCGGCAAGGCCAAGTACTCCTCCATCTTCAATTACCCCGCCCGGACCTGGGCGGACATGGGGGCCATCGGCTGGATGGTCGACGGCGCCGCCATCGCTAACCAGGTCCCGCTCTGCCGCGCCTCCTTCGGCCCCTACGGCCGGGCCATGGTCCGCGTCTGCAAGGAAGAATCCTTCCACCAGCGCCAGGGCTTCGAGATCCTGCTGGAACTCTCCCACGGCACCCCGGAGCAGAAGCAGATGGCCCAGGACGCCGTGAACCGCTGGTACGCGCCGGCCCTGATGATGTTCGGCCCGCCGGACGACGATTCCCCCAACTCCAAGCAGTCCATGGCCTGGAACATCAAGCGCTTCAGCAACGACGAGCTCCGCAACCGCTTCGTCGGCATGATGATGGAACAGGTCAAGGTCCTGGGCCTGACGCTGCCGGACAAGGACATCCGCTTCAACGAGGAAACCAAGAAGTGGGAGCATGGCCCGCTCGACTGGGAGGAATTCCACGAGGTCATCGCCGGGCGCGGCCAGTGCAACGCCCAGCGCCTGGAACGGCGCCGCGAAGCCCACCAGAACGGCGCCTGGGTGCGCGAAGCCGCTGCCGCCTACGCGAAAAAGCAGGCCCGGAAGCAAGCAGAGAAGGAAACCGCAGCATGACCACCCCCGAACCGCACGCAGGCAACGTCTGGCCCATCTGGGAAGTCTTCGTCCGCTCCAGCCGCGGCCTCTCCCACGTCCACGCCGGTTCCCTGCACGCGCCGGACGCCGCCATGGCCCTGCGCAACGCCCGTGACCTCTACACCCGCCGCAACGAGGGTGTGTCCATCTGGGTGGTCCCGGCCGACGCCATCGCCTCGTCCGACCCGGACGCCAAGGGCGCATTCTTTGAGTCGCCGCAGGGCAAGGACTACCGGCACGCGACGTACTACACCAAGAGCGAGGGCGTGAAGCACCTGTGAGCACCCCGGAAACCACCACGGATACTGCCGCGCCCGCGGAAGAAGCAGCCGGCCACGGCGACCTCACCGTCGGCGTCCAGGGAGCCAGCGGCACCGGCGAGGCCACGGCCAGCGCCACCCGCATCACCCCCGGCAACGCCCTCCGCCCGGAGGACATCGCCCTGGCCGTCAGCCGGGGCACCGCCAAGCCCAGCGAGGACGCCGCCGAGCTGGCGCTCCGCCTCGGCGATGACGCCCTGATCCTGGCCCAGCGCCTGGGGCACTGGATCTCCCGCGCCCCCGAGCTGGAGGAGGACATCGCCCTGGGCAACATCGCCCTGGACCAGCTGGGACACGCACGCTCCTTCCTGAGCTACGCGGGCGGCCTCGACGGGCGCAGCGAGGATGACCTGGCCTACTTCCGCCGCGAGCACGAGTTCCGCTCCGTGTCCCTCTTCGAGCAGCCCAACGGCGACTTCGCAGTCACCATCGCCCGGCAGTTCGTCGTGAGCTACTACCAGTTCGAGCTCTACCGCCGGCTGGCCGATTCCACCGATGCCACGCTGGCCGGAATCGCGGCCAAGGCCGTCAAGGAGGTCGACTACCACCGTGACCACAGCGCCCAGTGGGTGCTGCGCCTGGCGCACGGCACGGACGAATCCCGCGCCAGGATGATCCACGGTTTCCAGGTCATCTGGCCCTACGTCGAGGAGCTGTTCCGCGACGACGAACTGACCGGGCGGCTCAGCGCCGCCGGCGTCGCCGTGCAGCCCTCCAGCCTGCGGGCCGATTTCGACCGGCTGACCGGCGAAGTCCTGGCCGAGGCCGAGCTCGAGGTCCCGCAGGTCCAGCCCGCCCCCGGCGGCGGACGCCGCGGTCTGCACTCCGAACACCTGGGCTACGTGCTCGCGGAAATGCAGGTCCTGGCCCGCGAGTTCCCCGGAGCGAGCTGGTAGCCATGCACGACATGTACGTCACCAACCCCACGGCTGCCTCCCCGGCGCCCGTGGGGAAGACGGCGGGGCAGAAGACTGCGGACCGGAAGGCCTGGGAGCTCGCCGCCACGGTCTGCGATCCGGAAATCCCGGTCCTCACCATTGAGGACCTGGGCATCCTGCGCGCGGTGCGGTTGTACGACGACGGCGGCATGGTGCCCGCCGTCCAGGTCACCATCACGCCCACGTACTCAGGCTGCCCCGCAATGGATGCCATTCGCGAGGACCTCACGGCCGTCTTCCGCGGCGCGGGCTATCCCAGTGTCAACGTCGAACTGGTGCTGTCCCCGGCCTGGACCACGGACTGGATGAGCGAGGCCGGCAAGGCCAAGCTCCAGCAGTACGGGATCGCGCCGCCCTCGGGCCGCTCGGCAGCCGGGGGGCACTCCGGTCCGGTCCGGCTCTCCCTTGCCGTCAAATGTCCGCAGTGTTCGTCCTTGAACACCAAGGAACTCACCCGCTTCGGCTCCACGTCCTGCAAGGCGCTCTACGTCTGCCAGGACTGCAAGGAACCGTTCGACTACTTCAAAGTTTTGTAAGGAACAGGTGCCCCCATGACTGTTGTCCGCCAGACTGCCGCCGAAGAGGCCGCGGCGACCGGCCGCCGTCGTGCGTCCTTCCACGCACTCACCGTCGCAGAGGTCCGCCGGCTGACCGACGACGCGATCGAAGTCACCTTCGGCGTCCCGCCGGAGCTGGCCGGCCAGTTCGACTACCTCCCCGGCCAGTACGTCGCGCTCCGGACCACCCTGCCGGACGCCGACGGCGAGCCCCGCGAGGTGCGCCGTAGCTACTCCATCTGCGCGGAGCCGCGCAGCTTCGAGGACGGCAGCAGCGAAATCCGGGTCGCGATCAAGAAGGATCTGGGCGGACTGTTCTCCACCTGGGCCAACGCCGAACTCAAGGCCGGCGACGTGCTCGACGTCATGAGCCCCATGGGCGCCTTCGTCTCCAAGCACAGCCGTGACGGGTCCGCCGTGGAACAGAATGTCATGACCTCCATGAACAACCCGGAGCAGCTCGCGGGCCAGTCCGGCAACTTCGTGGCCATCGCCGCCGGGTCCGGGATCACCCCGGTGATCGCGATCGCCCGCACCCTGCTGGCCGCCCACCCGGAAACCCGGTTCGACCTGATCTACGCCAACAAGGCCGCCATGGACGTGATGTTCCTCGAGGAACTCGCGGACCTCAAGGACAAGTACCCGTCGCGGCTGGCCCTGCACCATGTGCTCTCCCGCGAACAGCGCATCGCCCCGCTGCTCAGCGGCCGGATCGACGCCGAGAAGCTGCAGTCGCTGCTGGGCACCGCCATCCACAGCGACGACGTCGACGAGTGGTTCCTCTGCGGGCCCTTCGAACTGGTCCAGCTCTGCCGGGACACCCTCGCGGCCCGCGGCGTCGAGCCCGAGCATGTCCGCTTCGAGCTGTTCACCTCCGGCAAGCCCGACCGCCCCGAAGGCAACATCGGCCGCCCGGTCGTCGCGGACGAATCCCAGGCGACGTACAAGATCACCTTCAAGCTCGACGGCCTGCAGGGCGAGGTCGCCAGCCCGACGCATGCCCGCGAATCCATCCTCAACGCAGCCCTGCGGGTGCGCCCGGACGTTCCGTTCGCCTGCGCCGGCGGCGTCTGCGGCACCTGCCGCGCCAAGGTGGTCGCCGGTTCCGTCACGATGGACGAGAACTACGCCCTGGAGCAGGACGAACTCGACAAGGGCTACGTCCTGACCTGCCAGTCGCACCCCACGACGGCGGAAGTCGCCGTCGACTTCGACGTCTAAAGTCCCGCCAATCCCAAGGAAACGCATGATTTCGCTGACCATCGCCGACGGCATCGCCGAGGTTGTCCTCAACGCCCCGGAGAAGCTCAACTCCCTGGACGAGCAGGCGCTGAAGGACCTGGACCAGGCGTACGACGACGCCGCTGCCGCCGCCGCCCGCGGTGAGGTGCGGGCCCTGCTCCTGCGCGGCGAGGGCCGTGCCTTCTGCGCCGGCCGGGACATCGCCGGGGTTACCCCGGAAAGCGACGACGCCCAGGCCTACCTGGGCGGCCTGGTCCAGCCGCTGCTGCGGAAGATGAGCGCCTTCCCGGCGCCGACGTTCGCCGCGGCGCAGGGCGCGTGCCTGGGCGTGGGCCTCGGCCTGCTGCTGGCGACCGACGTGGTCTACGTGGCGGACAACGCGAAGTTCGGTTCGCCCTTTGCCAAGCTGGGGGCCACGCTGGACTCGGGCGGACACTGGTACTTCACCGAACGGCTCGGCATGCACCGCACCCTGGACCTGATCTACACCGCGGAACTGATGAGCGGCACGGAGGCCGTCGCCCAGGGGCTGTTCAGCCGTGCCATGCCGGCCGACGACCTGCAGGCGGCCACCCGCGGCATCGTCGCCAAGGTGGCCACCGGTGCGACCGGGGCCTTCAACGCCAGCAAGGAACTGGTGGCCCACATCCGCGACCAGCGGCTGGGCCTCTGGGAGTCCATGGAGGAGGAAAACGCCGAGCAGGCCCGCCTCTGCAAGTCCGAGGATTACGCGGAAGGATTCCGCGCCTTCCAGGAAAAGCGCACGCCGGTTTTCCGCGGCTAGGCTTCCCGGGCCGGGGCATCGAGGACGATGCCCCGGCCCATTCTCATTTGCGTGACCGGATTGTAAGGTTCGGTTATGACTTTGGGGAAGGCTGTTACGAAGGCCGTCATACCTGCTGCCGGACTGGGCACCCGCTTCCTGCCCGCGACCAAGGCGATGCCGAAGGAAATGCTCCCCGTCGTGGACCGGCCGGCAATCCAATACGTTGTCGAAGAGGCCGTCAGGGCGGGCCTGGAGGACATCCTGATGATCACCGGGCGCGGCAAGCGGGCCCTGGAAGACCACTTCGACCGGGAACCCGGGCTGGAGCGCACGCTGGAGCTCAAGGGGGACCGGGACCGGCTCGCCATGGTCCGGGAGGCCTCCGAACTCGGCCCGCTCCACTACGTGCGCCAGGGCGAGCCCAAGGGACTGGGGCACGCGGTTCTCCGAGCCAGCCAGCACGTCGGCGACGAACCCTTCGCTGTACTCCTGGGCGATGACCTGATCGACGAGGCCGAAGACCTGCTGACCACCATGATGGAGGTGCAGCGGAGGACCGGCGGTTCCGTCATTGCCCTCATTGAGGTCGATCCCGCCCAGATCAGCGCGTACGGGTGCGCGGACGTCACGCCCGTCGCGGGGGAGACCTACGTCCGGGTCAACAGCCTGGTGGAGAAGCCGGCCGCCGGCGAGGCGCCGTCGAACCTGGCCGTGATCGGCCGGTACGTGCTGCACCCGTCCGTGTTCGAAGTGCTGGAGGACACCCCGCCCGGCCGCGGCGGCGAAATCCAGCTGACGGACGCCCTGCAGACCCTGGCCGCGGGTGAGGGCGAGGGCTCCGGCGTCTACGGTGTGGTCTTCAAGGGCCGCCGCTACGACACCGGAGACAAGCTCAGCTACCTGAAAGCCGTCATCACCATCGCCTCGGAACGGGTGGAGTTCGGCGAGGAACTGAAGATCTGGCTCAAGGGTTTCATCAACTAGCCCCTGCGCGAACGTACACTTCGCGCCCCTGGAGGAAGCGCGAACGTACACTTGGCGCCCTTGGGAGCCGCCCGGGAGGGCCTGAAGTGTCCGTTCGCGCCTGCCTCAGGGCTAGCGGGTGTCCAGGTCCTCGAACACCAGGAACGTCTGCGTATCCAGCACCCCCGGCATTGACTGGAGCTGGTCGAATATCACCCGGCGCAGGTCCACGTTATCCACGGCTCGGACCAGCAGGATGACGTCGAAGTCGCCGCCCACCAGCGCGATGTGGTGGACCTCGGGAATCGCCCTGAGCAGCTCGCGCAGTTCGCGCCAGGAATGCTGGCGCACCTTGAGGGTCACGTAGGCGGAGGATTTGAGCCCTGCCTTTATCGGATCCACCAAAGCGGTGAACTTGGTGAGCACGCCCTCCCCGGTCAGCCGCGCGATCCGGGTGTACGCGTGGGCGCGGGAAATGTGCACGTTCTCCGCCACCTGCGTCACCGACATCCGCCCGTCCCGGGTCAGCTCCGCAATGATATTGCGGTCCACGTCATCCAGGGGCACCGCCTGGTCCGCTCCGGTCTCAGCCATTCGTCTACAACCCCCGCCGGTAATCCAGCTCACATTTACGATTTGTCTTTCAGAATACGACAATCACCATGACATCTCCACGATTTACGGCTGGGCTGGATACGAAACGGCGCCCGGGACCATACTGGGGACGAATAGTGGCTATAGAAGGACGGACCAATGACGATCTCCGCAGACCACACTGCGCAGCAGCCCGGACCGGCGGCCGCCGGTGCGGCGGACAGTACTGCCGGGGCAGCCGACGCCGCCAGCGAGGCTGTGCGTAAGT
This sequence comes from Arthrobacter sp. Soil763, assembly GCF_001428365.1. Classification (GTDB taxonomy): domain Bacteria; phylum Actinomycetota; class Actinomycetes; order Actinomycetales; family Micrococcaceae; genus Arthrobacter. Next base: position 393,153 of record NZ_LMSH01000002.1, read on the forward strand.
TCGGCATCACCGTCGAGGACTACATGCTGCCGGCCCGGCACCCGATCCAGATCGTCGGTCCGGACGGGGCGCTGAACCCGGACACCGAACAGGGCGCCCAGCCGGGCCACGAATACGGCCTGCCCGGCGATGCCGAGCTGCTGGCCGCCTACGAGCAGCTCGTCGTCGGCCGCCGGGTCAACGACCAGAACTCGGCGCTGGTCCGGCAGGGCCGGATGGCCGTCTACCCCTCCAGCCACGGCCAGGAGGCCTGCCAGGTCGCGGCGGCGCTCTGTCTGTCCGACGGCGACTGGATGTTCCCCACCTACCGCGACTCCGTGGCCGTGATGGCCCGCGGCGTCGACCCGGTCCAGGCCATGACGCTGTTCCGCGGCGACTGGCACGGCGGCTACGACCCGTCCGAACACAAAGTCGGCATCCAGTGCACTCCGCTGACCACCCAGCTGCTGCACGCCGTCGGCGTCGCCCACGCCGCCAAACTCCGCGGTGAGGACACCGTCGTGCTGGCCATGTGCGGTGACGGGGCCACCAGCGAGGGGGACTTCCACGAGGCGCTCAACTTCGCCGCCGTCTTCCACCTCCCGGTGATCTTCTTCGTGCAGAACAACCAGTACGCCATCTCCGTGCCGCTGGCCCACCAGTCGGTCGCGCCCTCGCTCGCCCACAAGGCTGTCGGCTACGGCATGGCCGGCGAACGCGTGGACGGCAACGACGTCGTCGCGCTCCTCGCCGTGCTGGGCCGGGCCGTGCAGCTGGCCCGCTCCGGCTCCGGCCCGCTGCTGGTCGAGGCGCACACCTACCGCATGCAGGCCCACACCAACGCGGACGACGCGACCCGCTACCGCCAGGACAGCGAAGTGGCCGAGTGGGTGGCCAAGGACCCGCTCAGCCGGATGAAGGCGTACCTGACCGACCGCGGACTGCTCGACGACGACGGCGCCTCCCGGATCTCGGCGAAGGCCGAGGCCGTGGCGGCCCAACTGCGCGAGGGCCTGGGCGAGGACGTCCCCGTCGACCCGCAGGACCTCTTCAAGTACGTCTTCTCCGCCCCCAACCCGCAGCTGAAGGAACAGGCCGCCCTGCTCGCCGACGAGCTGGCCCGCGACGCTGCCGCCACGACTTCCGAGGAGCCAACCCGATGAGCCCCACCGTCACCACCTCTTCCGAAGCGAACGGCAACGTCAGCGCCGCCACGGCCCGCGCCGCCGAGAAGGCAGCCGTCGACGCCGCGGCCACCGGGCCGCAGCCCGTCACCCTGGCGAAGGCGCTGAACACCGCCATGGCCGACGCGATGCACGCGGAGGACTCCGTCCTGGTCTTCGGCGAGGATGTCGGCATGCTCGGCGGAGTCTTCCGCATCACCGACGGCCTCACCAAGACCTTCGGACCCAGCCGCTGCTTCGATACCCCGCTGGCCGAGTCCGGGATCGTGGGCATGGCGGTGGGCATGGCCATGAACGGCATGCGCCCGGTGATCGAGATGCAGTTCGACGCCTTCGCCTACCCGGCGTTCGAACAGATCTTCAGCCACGTCGCCAAGATGCACAACCGCACCAAGGGCGCGGTCAAGCTGCCCATGGTCATCCGCGTCCCCTACGCCGGCGGCATCGGCGGAGTGGAGCACCACTGCGACTCCTCCGAGGCCTACTACGCCCACACGGCCGGCCTCAAGGTCTTCACCCCGGCCACCGTCGCCGACGGTTACCGGATGCTCCGCGAGGCCATCGACTCGGACGACCCGGTGGTCTTCATGGAGCCCAAGAAGCTCTACTGGTCCAAGGACCTGGTGGATCTGGGTGCGCTGCGGGACGAGCACGCCGCCAACGCCGCACGCGGCACCTCCTCGGAGGGCCGCGCCGCCGTCGCTCGGGCCGGCACCGACGCCACGCTGATCGCCTACGGGCCGTCCGTTCCGACGGCGCTCGCTGCCGCCGCCGCGGCGGCCGAGGAAGGGCGCTCGCTCGAGGTGGTTGACGTCCGCTCGATCGTGCCGTTCGACGACGAGACGGTCTGCGCCTCGGTGCGCAAGACCGGCCGCGCGGTCGTCATCGCCGAAGCCCACGGCTTCGCCTCCGTTGCCTCGGAAATCGTCGCCCGCGTCCAGGAACGCTGCTTCCATCACCTCGCGGCCCCGATCCGCCGCGTAACCGGCTTCGACGTGCCGTACCCGGCGCCCAAACTCGAGCACTACTACCTGCCCGGCGTGGACCGCATCCTCGACGCCGTTGACGACCTCCAGTGGGAAGACTGACCATGAGCGAACCGAAAGTATTCCTCCTGCCGGACCTCGGCGAGGGGCTGACCGAAGCCGAACTTATCAACTGGCTCGTGGCCGTGGGCGACGAGATCCGCGTCGACCAGCCGATCGCTGAGGTGGAGACCGCCAAGTCCATGGTCGAGGTCCCCTCCCCGTACGCAGGCACCGTTGCCGTCCTGCACGGCGAGCCCGGCCAGACGCTCGACGTCGGTAAGCCGCTGATTTCCGTGACTCCCGTCGGTGTCGCGGCGGGCGCCGCCACAGGCAATGCCGCCCCCGCCCCTTCGCCGGACAGCATCCGTCCTGCGGACGATGCTGCCGGCTCCGACAGGCCCGATGCCACTCCCGGGGCGGCATTGCCTGCGTCGGCGGGGTCTGCTTCTGACTCACCTTCCGCTGTTGCTGACTCACCTGCTGCTTCCTCCTCGCCGGCCGCTGCTGCTGCCGAGGCGTACCGCGAGGAGGAGAAGGCTGGGTCCGGGAATGTGCTGATTGGGTATGGGACGCCGGGCGGGCACGGGGTTGCCCGGCGGACGCGGGCTCCGAAGCGGGCTGTCGTGGCTGAATCTGAGGCGCAGGTGTCTGGGGCTGAGAAGGCTGCCGATGACCTGGTGCTGATGCGGACCCGGGTGCCGGGGAAGCTGGGGGCTGTGATCTCGCCGCTGGTGCGGCGGATGGCCAGGGACCATGGAGTTGATTTGGGGGAACTCCAGGGGTCCGGGACGAGCGGGCTGATCATGAGGCGCGACGTTGAAGCCGCGATCAAGCCTGCTGCGACGGAGGAGCGCCCGGCCGCGCGGTCTGTCGAAGCGACGGGGGCGGCAAGCGCCGCCACCGGAGACACCGACGCCCGGACCGGGCTCGGGATTGCCGGGCGCACCCCGGTCCGGGGCGTGCGCAAGGCCGTCGCGGCGAACATGAGCCGCAGCCGGTCCGAGATTCCCGAAGCGACCGTCTGGGTTGACGTGGACGCCACGGCCCTGGTGGAGCTTCGCGCCGCGCTGAAGAAAACTGACCCGGCCACCCCGGGCCTGCTGGCCTTCATTGCCCGCTTCGTCACCGCGGGGCTGAAGAAGTTCCCGGAGCTCAACACCCGGATCGTCACCACCGAGGACCCTGCTGGCGGAACAAGCCAGGAAATCGTCGCGTTCGACGGCGTCAACCTCGGCTTCGCGGCGCAGACCGACCGCGGCCTGATGGTCCCTTCGGTGCGCAACGCCGACAAGCTCAGCGCCCGGGAACTGGACGCCGAGATCCGGCGGCTCACCGCCGTCGTCCGCGACGGCAAGGCAACCCCCGCCGAGCTGGGCAGCGGGACCTTCACGCTGAACAACTACGGCGTCTTCGGCGTGGACGGCTCCGCCGCGATCATCAACCACCCCGAGGTGGGCATCCTCGGCGTCGGCCGGATCATCGACAAGCCGTGGGTGGTCAACGGGGAGCTCGCGGTCCGCAAGGTCACCGAGCTCACGCTCACCTTCGACCACCGTGTCTGCGACGGCGGCACCGCGGGCGGTTTCCTGCGCTACGTCGCCGATGCGATCGAGAACCCGGGGTCCGTGCTGGCCGATCTCTAGGCCTCGCCGGGTATCATCGAGGCCAGAACATCGCACCAACCACGCCGGCGGCAGGCCGGACTACGGAGATTTCATGTCACGATGGCTCGAGGTCGGCCAGGACAACTACGTGCTGACGACGCAAGGATCCCTGCTCAATACCGGACTAGTCGTGGGCGCCGAACGTGCCATGGTGATCGACACTGGAGGCGGCCCCCGGCAGGGCCGCGAGATCCTCGCCGCGGTGCGGGAAAAGACCGAGCTGCCCCTGGTGGTGGTCAACACCCACGCCCACTACGACCACTTCTTCGGCAACGCTGTCTTCGCGGACGACGGCGTCACCGAGTTCTGGGGGCACGAAAACTGCGCCGCCGAAATCGAAGAAAACGGCGACGCCCAGCGGGCGGCCGTGGCCGCCGCGGAGCCGGAGATGGCTGCGGGGGAGGGCGAGTGCGTGGAACTTGTGGTCCCCAACGCAATCGTGAAGGACCAGCCGGTGCTGGTGGATCTCGGCGGCCTGAACGTGACGCTGTTCTACCTGGGCCGCGGGCACACCGACGGCGACCTGCTGGTGGGGACCGCCACCACCCTCTTCGCCGGTGACCTCGTGGAACAGGGATCACACCCGTCCTTCGAGGATTCCTTCCCGGAAGAATGGGCCGACGCCCTGCGCCACATCTCCGCCCTCCGGCACCGGTACGAATTCCTGGTCCCCGGCCACGGCGAACCCTGCAGCGACCAGTTCGTCAAGACCATGGCCAACACCATGAGCACCGCTGTCCGGCAGGCCACCCAGGCCACCCGGGAGACACCCAACGACGCCACCAAGGCGGTCCCGATCCTGCCGTACGGCCCGGAACAGTCGCGGTGGTTCATCAAGCGCCTAATGGAGACGCGCGCCCATCACTAAGCCGGACGGCGGCGGACGCGGGCGCCGGGAAAACCGGCAGGAAAACCGACAGCGCACGGCGCCCGGGCGGCTGTGCCGGAAGTGGCCAAAGATAAGGTTGCTCCTTACTGCGCCTAGACTTGCTTCTGGAAAGAAATTTCAACAAGCGCCGCAGCGTGCTCCGCTGTGAGTCCTGGGGGGAAACCAGACAATGCCCGAATCGGTGGAAGACAACTCAGCTGCCACTGCTGAAAACTCAGGACAGCCTGAACTCCGCCGCCGCCGCGACCTGCGTCGCGCCGACGGCGGTAACGCGGCTGCCCGGACAGGAACCATGCCGGTCGTCAACCCCCGCAGCACTACCGCGGAAACCCCCGCCCGTCCCGCATCGACCCGCAGCAGCTCCTGGGCCCAGGCCGCCGAGGCAGCGGACGAACGCCTCGCCACCGGCGCCACCCCGGTGATCAGCCGGATGCTGGCGCCACAGCAGCCGGCCGCACCGCCTGCGTCGGCCGCCGCCCCGGTGACGCCGCCGGCGCAGGACAGCCGAATCCACGACGACGAGCCGGAGCAGGCATCGGCTCCGGCAACACCCGTCCGGGACGTGCCGGAAGAAGGACCCGCCGCGGACCCCGCGTCAGGCTCCGTGCCCCCGCAGCCCACCCGCGCCACCCGCTCCGCGAGCCGGGCCGCCGCCCTGGCCGAGGCGCCGATGCCGGACTTCATCAGCTCCCCGGGCCTCTTCGTCCGCGAACAGAAACCGCGCCCGGTCGGCGGCCTGCGCGGCGCCCTCTACAAGCTGACCGGCGGCAGCCTGAATCTGGGTCCGAGCGCCCGGCAACGCGAGGAAGACGAACTTGCGCGCCGCATCTCCCGCCAGTTACAGGGCAGCTACAACACCGCTGTGCTTAGCCTCAAGGGCGGCATCGGCAAGACGTCCACCACGGTCGGCGTCGGCCTGACCCTCGCCGAGTACCGCGGCGACCCGCCGTGCGCCATCGACGCCAACCCCGACTCCGGAGACCTGGTCGAGCGGGCCCTCGGTGAAGGCATCTACCAGCAGCAGGCCCCCCGGACCATCAGCGACCTGCTGCGGAATGTCGAGTCCATCGACTCACTCACCGCCCTGGCCCGCTACATGCACCATGCCGGCAGGCTGCACCTGATCGCCGGCGAGCAGGACCCGGAAGTTTCCGATTCGCTCACCGCGGAGGAATACCTGCGCATCCGCAAGCTGATCGCCGGGTACTATTCCGTGGCGCTGACGGACTGCGGCACCGGCGTCACCCACAACGCCATGAGCGGCATCCTGCAGTCCGCCGACAACCTGATCATCGCCGCGGGCTACGCCGTCAGCGGCGCGAAGCGGGCCCGGAGCACCCTGCACTGGCTGGCCAGCCACGGGTACGAGGACCTCGCGCGGAACGCCGTCGTCGTCATCACCGACAAGGACGAAGTCTCCTCGCGGGTGGACAAGGACGCCATCGAGGACCACCTGGCCGGCATCTGCCGCCAGCTGATCGCGGTTCCGCATGACCGCGGCGTCGCCGACGGCGACCTGGTCACCCTGGACGCGCTCCGGCCCGAGACCCGCCGCGCGTACCGGGAGATCGCCGCCGCAATCGTCGACGGGTACGTTTAGCCGCTACATTTAGGCTATGAGCAAGTACGCCGGGAACGACGCCGCAGTCCAGTTGCAGGACCTGATTGTCGGGGCCGACAGCGTTGAGGATTTCCTGGACCGTCTCGCGGAGTTCGCCGCCTCCACCCTGAGCCACTCCGCGGGGACCGCGGTCGAGTGCGGCGTGACGCTCCGGCGCCGGAAGAAAAACATGACCGTGGCCGGCAGCAGCGGGAACGCCGTCATGCTCGACCGGATCGAGCAGAGCCTGGGCGACGGGCCGTGCATCGAGGCTCTGCGGACCAAGGGCATCGTGCTGCTGGCCGACGTCGATACGGACCCGCGCTGGCCCGAATACCAGCAGCAACTGGCCGCCCACGGCTGCCGCAGCACCCTCGGCGTTCCCTTGGAAATCGATGCCGACTCCTCCGCGGCCCTGAACTTCTTCGCGGACTCCACCGGGATCTTCACCGCGGACATCGTCGCCGAGGCGTCCGGCTTCGCCGACCTCGCCGGCCAGGCGCTGCGCCTCGCGGTCCGGATCGGCACCGCACAGACCCGCGCGGAGGACCTCCAGGCGGCCATGGAACACCGCACCTCGATTGACCTGGCCTGCGGCGTGGTGATGGCGCAGAACCGCTGCTCGCAGGAAGAGGCGATGGCCATCCTCACCCGGGTCTCCAGCAACCGTAACCAGAAACTGCGCGACGTCGCCGCGGACGTGCTCAAGAACGTCACCGGTGAGGAAATCCACACCCACTTCGACGGCTGAGCCGCCGGGCGGCGGGCTGCCGCGGGCCTAGGATGAAGGCGATGACCAGCACCGACACCGCCCCGTTCAGCCTTCGCAGCATTGCCGTCCCCGCCTTCGGCCCGGCGCTGCTGTTCAGCATCGGGGAAGGCGCGATCCTCCCCGTGGTAGCCCTCTCCGCCCGGGACCTCGGCGCCACCGTGGCCGTGGCGGCGCTGATCGTGACGCTGATCGGGCTCGGCTCCTGGTTCTTCAACCTGCCGGCGTCCCTCCTGACCCTGAAGTTCGGCGAGCGCTGGGCGATCGTCGGTGCGGCGGCGGCCAGCGCCGTCGCCCTCGCCGCCGCCGCCCTGGCTCCGCTGGTGCCGCAGGGACTTTGGCTGCTGGCCGCGGCGATGGTGGTGGTCGGCATGGCGGTGAGCGTCTTCAGCCTGGCCCGGCAGAAGTACCTCACCGAGGCCGTGACGGTCATTCTTCGCGCCCGGGCCCTGTCGACCCTGGGCGGGGTCAACCGGATCGGCATCTTCATCGGGCCGTTCGTTGGCGCGGCGGCCATGCAGTTCGGCGGCATCACCGCCGCCTACTGGGTCGGCGTGGTGGCGATGGCGGCCGCGGCGGCCCTGTCCCTGACCATTCCCGACCTTGTCGCCCCCGACGCCCCCGCGGAGGGAACCCCCGCTGCGCCGCCCACGCTGCGCAGCGTTGCGGTCTCCCACGCCGGGGTGTTCCTCAGCGTCGGCCTCGGGGTCCTGCTGCTCAGCGCGCTGCGGGCTTCCCGGCAGGTGGTCATCCCGCTGTGGGCGGACCACCTGGGCCTGGACGCCACCCACGCGTCGCTGATTTACGGCATCTCCGGCGCCATCGACATGCTGGTCTTCTACCCGGCCGGGAAGCTCATGGACCGCAAGGGCCGGCAATGGGTTGCGGTGCCCTCCACCCTCATCATGGGCGTCGCGATGCTGCTGATACCGCTCAGCGCCGGGTTCGTCGGGCTGCTGCTCGCATCGCTCCTGATCGGGTTCGGCAACGGCATCAGTTCGGGCCTGAACATGACGCTGGGCGCCGATTTCTCCCCGGACCGCGGGCGCGGCCAGTTCCTGGGCATCTGGCGGTTCATGGCCGACGCCGGCGCCACCGGCGGCCCCGTGCTGCTCTCCGGCATCACGGCCCTGGTGTCCCTGGGGGCCGGGGTGGCCGCCACCGGCGTGCTCGGCTTCGCGGCCGCGGCCGTCTTTGCCGTCACCATTCCCCGGCTCAGGCACCGGCGCAACTACTGAACCGCGCCCACCTACTGAACCGCGCCCACCTTCCCGGGGGCCGGTGACCGCTGCGCCACAAGTGCGGCCACATGGGCGGCATCCCGTCCGACGCCGCCGACCAGGCCGGAGGTCAGGGCGTACTGGAAGGGCAGGCCGACGAAGTACAGCCCCGGCCGGCCGGGGACGGCGCCGCGGTCCGTGTCCGGCCAGCCGGACGGGCCGACCCGGAGGCCGTGGACCCAGCCGAAGTCCGGCCGGTAGCCGGTGGCCCAGATGACCGACCGCACCGCGGCGGTGTCTCCGCCGTCGAACACGGGCTGCCCGTCCCGCGTGCCGAAGAAACGCGGCACGGACACCACCCCGGCCCGGGCCAGGTCCTTCGGTGAAATCCTGATCAGGGGCGCGCCGCGCTGGTGGAAGCTTGCGGCCACCCTGCGGCCGGGCGGCGTGCGGAGCGTCAACACCGAGTGGATGAGCTGCCAGTACGCGCCGCCGGCGTAGCGCAGGAGGGGGTCCGGAACGTGGGGGGTGGGCCGTCCCGCCAGCAGTACCCGGTGGCCGGCCGAGAGCTCAAGGGCGATTTCGGCCCCCGAGGTACCGGCGCCCACCACCAGGACATCCCCGGCCGGGACGTCGCCCGGGCCGCGGTACTGGGAGCTGTGGAGTTGCCGAATGGCCGGGTCCAGCCCCGCGGAGGCGGCAGGGACCCTGGGGAGGGGGTTCGACCCGGTCGCCACGACGACGCTGCGCGTCCAGACGCTGCCCTGGGCGGTGTCGACGGTGAAGCCGGCGCCGGCCGGGGAGACGCCGTCGACCCGCACCCCGGTCCGTACCGGCAGCTCAAACCGGGCCGCATAGCGTTCCAGATAGTCGGCGAACTCGTCTTTGCCCGGGTAGGTGTTCCGCGCCGCCGGAAAGGCCAGGCCCGGCAGGCCGTCGTGCTGGGCGGGGGTGAAGAGCCGCAGGGAGTCCCACCGGCTGCGCCAGGCGGCCCCCGGCCGCGGACCCTCCTCCAGGATCTGGAACCGCAGTTTCTCCCGGGCCAGGTGGTAGCCCGTGGCCAGGCCGGCCTGGCCGGCTCCGATCACCACGGCATCAAATGGGCCGCTGTCCCTGGTGGGTTCCGCATTCATGGCCGCCGCCTCCTTGCTGGGGCACCTTTTCGCTTACCACTAGAATACCGTTCTAGTGACTAGAGCGATAGTCTAATTCCATGCAGAAAGTGACACGGCGGGCCATCCAGGCGGCCGGCACGCGGGACGTCATCGTGGACACGGCCGGCCGCCTGTTCGCAGCCGACGGGTACGTCCAGACCACCATGGACGCGATCGCCGCCGGGAGCGGAGTCACCGTCCAGACCGTCTACAACTCGGTGGGCAACAAGGCCGCGCTGCTCTCCGCCGTGCTGGACAGGGCGGCCGCCGGGCCGGGGACGCAGGCCGGCGTGCTTGACCTGATGCGCGAACGCACGCGGCAGGCCGCCGACCTCCCGGCCCTGGTGGCCGTGCTGGCGGACTGGTTCGTGGAGGTCCATCCGCGGACCGCCGGCATTAACGCCGTCATCGCCCGGGCCGCGGCGCTGGACGAGGCCGCCGCGCGACTGGAAAGGGACCGCGGGCAGCAGCGGCTCCGCCGCTACGGGGAGGCCGCCGCGGCTGCCCGGGAGCGCGGGGGCCTGCGGTCGGGCATGTCCGACGCCGAAGCGGCGGCCGCTATCTGGTCTCTGGGGCACCCGCAGGTGTACCGGGCCATGGTGCACGACGCCGGCTGGCCGGTTCCGGCCTACCGGGAATGGGTCGCCAGGGCGCTGGCGGCGGCGCTAGCCTAGTCCGGCGTCGGCCTGCGTCCGTCTACGCGGGCGTCCGTATACGCGGGCGTGCGCCGCGCGGCCAGGCCAAACAACCAGACCCCGGCGACGGTGGCGAGGTAGCCGGTGATCACGATGAGGGAGGTACCGGCCCAGAAGTAGTTGGTCGTGCTGCCCTCCTGGCCCGGTCCCGGGGCGATCCTCAGCAGCGAGTAAACCGCGACGGCGGCGGAGGCCAGTCCCGCCAGCACCGGAACGGCCACCCACAGCCGGGCCGACGCCCAGTGCGTGTTGTACCCCGCCCAGGCATTCCAGCGCCGCCCGGTGCGCATCACCAGCCACCCCGCGGGAATCGTGAACGCCCCCACCACCAGGAAGGCGGCCACGACGTCCGCGGGCCGGTGCCACTGGTTGATCAGGGTGGAAACGCCGGTGGCGACGGCGAAGCTGCCGCCCAGGAACCCCGCCAGCGGCCGCCAGCGCGGGGAGACCATCAGGAAGACCGCTGCGGCGGCGGATGCGGCCAGAGTGGTGTGTCCGGACGGCAGGGAGTTGAAGTCCAGGGTCTCGATGCCGCGGAACGGCCGCTCGGGCGCCAGGGCCTTCAGGAGCTGGGTGGCGACGTTGGCCCCCGCGGCGGCCGCGACGGCGATACCGGCAGCGGCCCAGCGGCGCCGCGCCGCGGTCACGAACACGACCACCACGGAGGCGATCAGCACCGAGAGCGCGGGGAGCCAGTCCAGCAGCCGGTTGCTTGCCTTCCCGGCCGCGCCGTGGATCTCCACCGCCTCGACCAGCGCGGATTCGTCGATGAACTGCCCGGTGGTGGTGCGCACAAAGAAGTAGTAGGTGGCCGCCAGGGCGGCCGCGCAGCCCAGGGTGGCGAGGAGGAACAGGAAACCGGCGGCACGGCCCGGTCCTTGGGACTCCCTGCCGTCCGCTTCCACGGGTCCGCTGTTGCGCTGGTGCCGAAAATTCATCGCTTAACAGGGTCCCACAGAACCCTGCGCGCTGGCTGGAGGCAGGACGGCCGCGGGTAGAGTACAGCCATGCCCACCAGCGCCGACCGCCCCGCCGCCACCGGCGCCCGTCCCGCCCCGCAAGCACGCCAAAGCACCGGCCCCGGTTCGCCGGGCGCCGGCCCCGGACACGTCGGCGTGGAGGAGTTGCTGGATACCGCCCGGGTGGTCAGCCTGCCGATGCGCGTGAAGTTCCGCGGGATTACCCGGCGGGAGGCCCTGCTCCTGCCCGGACCGCGGGGCTGGGCCGAGTTCTGCCCCTTTCCCGAGTACGGCGATGCCGAGGCCGCCCGCTGGCTCTCGGCCGCCCTCGAAGCCGGCTGGCAGGGCTTCCCCGAACCCCTGCGGGACAGCATCCCGGTGAACGCGACCGTCCCGGCGGTGCCCGCGGAGCGCGTACCGGAGGTCCTGGCCCGCTTCGGCCGGGTGGACGCCGTGAAGGTCAAGGTCGCCGAGGCCGGCCAGACGCTCGACGACGACGCGGCGCGGGTGGACGCCGTGCGGGCCGCGCTGCCGGACGCCGCCATCCGGGTCGACGCGAACGGCGGCTGGGACGTCGACGGTGCGGTCGAGGCCCTGACCCGGCTCGCCGCCGTCGGCCTCGAATACGCCGAACAACCGGTCCCGGACATCGCCGGCCTCGCCGAGGTGCGGCGGCGGCTCCGGGCCGGCGGTGTTCCGGTGCTGATCGCCGCGGACGAGAGCGTGCGCAAGGAGGACGACCCGCTCAAGGTAGCCCGCGCCGGCGCGGCGGACCTGGTGGTCGTCAAGGTGGCGCCCCTGGGCGGCGTGCGGCGCGCGCTCGAGATCGTGGCGCAGGCCGGACTGCCCGCCGTCGTCAGTTCCGCCCTGGACACCTCGGTCGGGATCCGCGCCGGCCTCGCCCTGGCGGCGGCCCTGCCGGAGCTGCCCTACGCCTGCGGCCTCGGCACGGTGTCGCTGCTCGCCGCCGACGTCACCCGGGACCCCCTGGTCCCCGACGACGGCGCCATCCGGCTCCGCGACGTGCGTGCCGATCCCGGGCTGCTGGACGCGTTCGCCGCGCCGCCCGAACGCAGGGACTGGTGGCTGGACCGGCTACGGCGGGTGCACGCCGTCCTGGCCTCCCCGACCGCTCCGTAGCGGCCCCGTCGAACGCCGGAAACGGCGCTGGCGGAGCGGCGGACGGGTTCAGCGGAATGTGAGAGCGTTCACCCTGTCGTCACCTTCTGGACCGCTCCGCGTTGTCCGCCGCTGGCAGGCTGGCCGGGACGCATCCCTAAAGTTTTGGAAGGTCCCACCCATGCCTGTCTCCTCCGGACGCAAGTTTTCCCTGCTGCCCATGCTGGGCCACACCAAGGGCAAGCGCAGCCCCGTGACCTGTGCCCTCAAGTGCGACAACGCCTGCTCCGGCGAGGTCTGCAACAGCAGCTCGAACGACTACTTCCGCGACATCGCCTCCGCCACGATGTCCCGCCGCACGGCGCTGGGCTTCGGCGCGGCCGGTGCGCTCGCCGTCGTCTTCGGCAACGCCGTCACCTCCGCGGAGCCTGCCGCGGCCGGGGGACCCGGGCTGGCCGCCGCAGCGAAGCAGGGCTTTGAGAAGTCCAAGCTGCGCTTCACCGCGATCGCGCCGGTCGACGCCGCCGTCGACGCCTTCACCGTGCCGGCCGGCTACAGCTGGCAGCCGATCATCCGCTGGGGTGACCCGCTGTTCAACGACTCGCCGGCGTTCGACGCCGACCGCCAGAGCGCGGCTGCACAGGCACGCCAGTTCGGCTACAACAACGACTACACGGACATCCTGCCGCTGGACGCCAAGGGCCGCCGGGCCGTGCTCTTCACCAACCACGAGTACACGAACGAGGGCATCATGCTTCCGGCCGGCTTCGACGCCGCCGAAGCGCGCTCGATCGGCCGCGCCGCCCACGGACTGACCGTCGTCGAACTCGAACGCCGCAACAAGAACCAGCCGTGGCGCTACGTCAAGGGCGCCGGACTGAACCGCCGCTTCCTGACCGACACCAGCTACGAACTGACCGGCCCCGCCGCCGGGTCCGCCCTGGTCAGCACCATCGCCGACCCCGCCGGCCGCACCATCAAGGGCACCCTGGGCAACTGCTCCGGCGGCACTACGCCGTGGGGCACCATCCTCTCGGGTGAAGAAAACTTCAACGGCTATTTCGTCGCCGCCGGAACGTCCGCAGAAGACAAGCGCTACGGCCTCACCAGCAAGCCCACCGCCCGCCAGTGGGAGCTCGATGACCCCCGCTTCGACACCCGCAACCCCGGCTACGCCAACGAGAGCAACCGCTTCGGCTGGATCGTCGAGGTGGACCCGCAGGATCCGACGTCGACGCCGAAGAAGCACTCCGCGATGGGCCGCTTCAAGCACGAGGGCGCCAACGTCATCGTCGCCGCCTCCGGGCACGTCGTGGCCTACATGGGCGACGATGAAAAGTTCGACTACCTCTACAAGTTCGTCTCCAAGGACAAGTACCGTCCCGGCACCACCGCTGCCGACCGCCGGCACAACATGACGCTGCTCTCCGAGGGCGACCTCTTCGTGGCGAAGTTCACCGGTGACTCCCCGGCGGCGGAAATCGACGGCTCCGGGAAGCTCCCCGCGGACGGGGCCTTCGACGGCGCCGGCGAATGGCTCCCGCTGGTGGTGGACGGCAAGTCCAAGGTCGCCGGGATGAGCGTGGAAGAAGTGCTGGTCTACACCCGGCTGGCGGCGGACAAGGTGGGCCCCACCAAGATGGACCGCTGCGAAGACGTACAGCCGAGCCTGCACACCGGCAAGGTCTACGTGGCCTGCACCAACAACTCCGACCGCGGCAAGGCCGGGAAGGAAGGCGCCACCGAGGTCAACCCGCGCAGCCTCAACCGCGACGGGCACATCGTGGAAATCACCGAGCGCGGCGACCAGACCTCCACGGTGTTCAACTGGAACCTGCTGATGGTCTGCGGCGACCCGGCCAAGAACACCTCCGCGTACTTCGCCGGCTTCCCCGCCGACCAGGTCTCGCCGATCTCCTGCCCGGACAACCTGGCCTTCGACTCGGTGGGCAACCTGTGGATCTCCACCGACGGCGCACCCTCCAGCACCGGCTACGCCGACGGGCTCTTCAAGGTCACCCTGGCCGGCCCCGAACGCGGCCGCGTGGAGCAGTTCCTGGCCGTCCCCCGCGACGCCGAGACCTGCGGACCGATCGTCCACGACGAGGAACGGCACGTCTTCGTCTCCGTGCAGCACCCGGGGGAAGACGGCAGCTTCGAGGCACAGAACTCCTACTTCCCGGACTACGTCGCCGCCGGAGCCACCCCGAAGCCGGGCCAGGCCCGGCTTCCGCGCCCCTCCGTGGTCCAGGTCTTCCGCACCGACGACTAACCTCCTCGCCCCTCCCGGCGCTCCCTCACGTCGGGCGGGTTTCCGGGGGACGCTCCCTCACTTCTGGTTCTTACAGGTCCAGAGGTGAGGGAGCGTTTGCGTTTAAGCGGCCAGAGGTGAGGGAGCGTCTGCGTTGGGGGCGCCGGAGGTGAGGGAGCGTCGGGGGTGGGGGGAACTGATAATTTGAACAGTGTGAATAATCCGGCCGAATTGGTTGTCCCCAGAGTCCAGGCAGCTATTGCCTCCGCGTTCGGCGAGGAATACCGCCAGACGGACCCGGTGATCAGGCCGTCGCAGTTCGCCGACATCCAGATCAACGCCGCCATGGCGCTGGCCAAGAGGGTCGGCCTGCCGCCGCGCGACGCCGCGGCCAGGATCGTGGAGGCCCTGGACCTCGACGGCGTCTGCAGCCTGGTCGAGATCTCCGGCCCCGGCTTCATCAACCTCACCTTCGACGGCACCTGGATCGAGGAGCTGCTCAACGCTCCGCAGCCCGCCGCGGGCGCGCAGCCCGCGCCGCTGCACCGCGTCGTCGTCGACTATTCCTCCCCGAACGTCGCCAAGGAAATGCACGTCGGCCACCTGCGCACCACGGTGGTCGGCGACAGCATCGTGCGCGTCCTCGAATCGCTCGGCCACACCGTCATCCGGCAGAACCACATCGGCGACTGGGGCACCCCGTTCGGCATGCTGATCGAACACTGGCTCGAGGTGGGGGAGGACTCGCCGGAGGCCGCCCTGCTGGTCGATGACCCGAGCGCCTTCTACCAGGCCGCCCGCGCGAAATTCGACGCCTCCGCCGCGGCCGCAGGCGACGAATCTGACGGCTTCGCCACCCGCGCCCGGCTCCGGGTGGTGGCCCTGCAGAGCGGGGACCCGGAAACCTTCGCGGTCTGGCAGCGGCTCGTGGCCCAGTCCAAGCGCTACTTCAACGCCATCTACTCAATGCTCGGCATCAGCCTGACCGACGACCATATCGCCGGCGAGAGCTCCTACGACGCGCATCTGGCACAGCTGTGCCAGGAACTCGAGGAACGCGGCATCGCCCGGGTCAGCGAGGGCGCGCTCTGCACCTTCCCGGCCGGCTTCACCGGCCGCGACGGCGACCCACTGCCGCTAATCATCCGAAAGTCCGACGGCGGCTACGGCTACGGCACCACCGACCTGGCCACGATCCGGTACCGGGTCCGGGAACTGGAAGCGGACCGGGTGCTCTACGTCGTGGGCGCGCCGCAGAACGTGCACCTGCGGATGGTCATGGCGACGGCCCGGGACGCCGGCTGGCTGCCGGACACGGTCGAGGCCACCCACGTCCAGATCGGCAACGTCCTCGGCGAGGACGGCAAAATCCTCAAGTCCCGCGCCGGCAACCCGGTCAAGCTGATGGCGCTGCTGCAGGAGGCCGTGGACCGGGCCCGGGCGGTCATCGACGCCAGCCGGCCCGAACTCAGCGACGACGAGCGGGCGGTCACGGCCCGGCAGGTGGGCATCGGCGCAGTCAAGTACGCCGACCTCTCCACCGGACACGACACCGAGTACGTCTTCGACTTCGACCGCATGCTCGCCCTCAGCGGCAACACCGGCCCGTACGTCCAGTACGCGGCCGCCCGGATCCGCTCCATCCTGCGCAAGGCCGGGGAACTCGAACGCCACACCGGTGCCGACGCCGCACCTGCGGCGAGGATCGCCGTCGTCGAACCGGCCGAACGCGCCCTGGCCCTGCACCTGCTCGACTACGACGCCACGCTGCGGAAGGTCGGCGAACAGCTCGAACCGCACCGGCTCTGCGCCTACCTGTTCGAACTCGCCCAGCTGTTCACCTCCTTCTACGACCAGTGCCCGGTCCTCAAGGCCGGGGACACCGTCCGCGACTCCCGGCTGGCGCTCTGCGGCCTGGTCCTGCGCCGGCTGTCCGCCGGCCTGGACCTGCTCGGCATCGAGACGCCGGAGAACATGTGACTCCGGCCGGGGAGCCTGCCGGTTCCGACGGCGGCGGGGAGCCGGGCGTGCCCGCCGCGGGCGGTGCGCTGGGCGCGGTGGAGGCCGCGCGGGTGGCCGTCGCGGCGCTGCTGGCCGCCGGGGTGCGCTCGGTCGTTGTCGCCCCCGGCTCCCGCTCGGCACCGATGGCCTACGCCCTGGCCGAGGCCGACGCCGCCGGCCGGGTGGAGCTGCTGGTCCGGATCGACGAACGCGACGCCGGCTTCACCGCCCTGGGCCTGGCCCTGGCGACCGGCGCCCCCGCAGCCGTGCTGACCACCTCGGGTACCGCCGTCGGCAACCTGCTGCCAGCCGTGATGGAAGCCAACCACGCCGCCGTGCCGCTGGTGGTCCTGTCCGCGGACCGGCCGGAGGAGCTCCGCGGCACCGGCGCCAACCAGACCACCGTGCAGCCGGATCTCTTCGGCGACCACGTCCGGTTCGCGGCCGACGTCGCCGCCGGGGACAACCCGCTGCGGGCAGTCGAGACCGCGCTGAGCGCCGCCACCGGCGCGTTCGAGGATATCCCGCCCGGCCCGGTGCAGCTGAACCTCGCCTTCCGTGATCCGCTGGTCCCAGCCGACGGCGACCGCCTGGGCGGCGGCGAGGAGGTCGGACGCCGGATCCACCGCGCCCCGCGGCACCCGCTGGCGCTCGATTTCCCGGCGGCCTCCGCGGCGCTGCCCGAGCGGCGCACCGTGGTCCTGGCCGGACACGACGCCGGTCCGGTCGCCGAGGCGTTCGCCCGGGCCCACGGCCTTCCGCTGCTCGCCGAGCCCTCCTCCAA
Organism: Arthrobacter sp. Soil763; assembly: GCF_001428365.1. Lineage (GTDB taxonomy): Bacteria > Actinomycetota > Actinomycetes > Actinomycetales > Micrococcaceae > Arthrobacter. Next base: position 410,449 of record NZ_LMSH01000002.1, read on the forward strand.
CGCCCGGTTCGGCCCCAACGCGGTGGGCCCGTACCGGCTGCTGCTGGAGCATTTCGGCCCGGAATCCGGCCAGCCGGTCGAGCGCGTCGTGCTGTTCGGCCGCCCCACGCTGTCCCGGCCGGTGTCCGCCCTGCTGGCGCGGGCCGATGTCCCGTCCGCGCTCTACCAGCCCGTGCCCGTCGCCTGGTACGAGGCCGGCCGCCGGACCGAGCTGCCCCTGGAAACCCTCGCGGACCTCGCCGACTTCGCCGGCCGCGGCCCCGCCGCCTGGCTCGACGCCTGGCTGCTGGCCGGCGCCGCCGCGCAGCACGCCCTGGACCAGGTGCTCGCCGGTCCCAACGCCGGGGCCGGGGCCGGCACGCCCGCCACCGGCCCCGCCGTCGGAGCCCTGGTCTGGGAACACGCCCGCGGGCAGCTGGTACTGGGCTCCTCCAACGGGATCCGCGACGTCGACCTGGCCGGGGCGCCGCCGCAGGAACCCCAGGCCACCGTCTTCGCCAACCGCGGCCTGGCCGGGATCGACGGCACCCTCGCCACCGCGACCGGCATCGCCGTCGGCGGCCGGCAGGAAACCACCGTGCTGCTGGGCGATGTGACGTTCCTGCACGACGCCGGCGGCCTGCTGCTGGGCGCGGGGGAGACCGAGCCGCCGCTGCGGATCGTGGTCCTCAACGACGCCGGCGGGGCCATTTTCGGGCTCCTGGAGCACGGCGCCGTCGAGCAGTCCGGCCGCTACGGCACCGCCGTCGAACGACTCTTCGGCACCCCGCACTCCGTGGACCTTTCCGCCCTCGCCGCCGCGTACGGCGTCGCGCACCGCGCGGTGGGCACGACGGCGGAGCTGGCGGCGGCGCTGGCGGAACCCGTGACGGGCCGCAGCATCATCGAGGTCCGCGCCGACCGGCGGGACCTCCGGGCACTGCACGGACGCATCCGCACCGCGGTCGCCGCCGCCGTGGCCGGGGTCCTCGGCGGATAGCCGCCCGGGCCGCCGCCCGCAGGGTGACGCAGTTACTGCCTGGCGCGGCGCTCATCGGCGGGCGACGCGCCAACGCCCTTTCGACGCCTGATTACCTGTAGCGCCCAGACATTGGCGCAGCGTGAAACCGCCAGCGGGTCGGATTTTCCACATGGCTGTGACCCTTAGTGGTGTGATCTCCGGCCGGTCTGGGAGCGTCAGCCCATGACTGAGTTGCCAAGGTTGATTTTGGCCCGCGAACACATCGAGCACGGGCTTTCGCCCAAGGAGCTGGCACGGCGCTGCCGGTCCGGGGCGCTGGTGCGGGTGCGCCAGGGCGTCTATGTCGACGGCGGCGTGTGGCGGGCCCTGAAACCCTGGGATCAGTACCGCCTTAGGGTCAGTGCAGCCGCGGAGACATTCGTTGCCCCGACGATTTTTGCCCGGCACTCCGCGGCTTCGGTATGGAAGATACCGACCATCGGGATCCGGCAGCCCGTCCATGCCCTGACGCTGCAGAACGACGGCGGCCGCTCACGGGCGGGCGTGCGGCGGCACTACTCGCCGCAGGACGGGCTGGAATATGTCGAACGCGACGGGCTGTTGGTGACTAGCAGGGTTCGCACCGTGCTGGATCTTGCCGCCTTCACGCCCTTTGCCGAGGCGGTAGTTCCCCTCGACTACGTCCTGAAACCCGACGCCGAGCAGCGGCTGTCATCCCTGACCAAAGAGCAGCTTCTGGCCGGGATCGAGGGGAACTACTCGGCGGCGGCGGCACGGCGGATCAGGACGGTGGTGGAGTTCGCTGATCCGAGCTCTGGATCGGCGGGGGAGTCCTTCGGGCGGGCGCTCATGCGTGTGGCCGGGCTTCAGGCCCCGGACCTCCAATACGAGGTTCGTGATGAGGCGGGACTCGTGGGCTACACGGACTACTACTGGGACGATGTGCGGATTGCAGGTGAGTTCGATGGCGTCGAGAAGTACCTCAAGCCCGAATACCTCAAGGGCCGAACGCCGGCACAGGCCGTCATCGATGAAAAGATGCGGGAAGACCGGATCCGGGCGCAGGGATATGGTGTGGTCCGCTGGGTATGGTCGGATCTGATAGAGCCGAGCCGGCTGGAGCGGAAGCTTGCGGCGGCCGGGGTGCCCCGGCGTCGTGCCCGCTCTGCTGGAGAAGTCCGGCGGGGATGACACGCGAACCACTTCTCGACGCGCAAATGCCCCTGCGCTGCCGGAATTCGGCAGCGCAGGGGCATTTGCGCGTCGCAAGCGGAGTCCCGCCGCAAAAAAGGAAAGCGGTGCGGGATTACTCCGCGATGTCGATGTGCGTCGGGTCGAGGACCCGGCGCAGGAATTCCTGGGTGCGGGGCTGCGTCGGGGCGCCGATGACCTGTTCGGCCGCGCCCTCTTCGACGACCACGCCGCCGTCCATGAAGACCACCCGGTCGGCCACCTCGCGGGCGAAGCCCATCTCGTGGGTCACCACCAGCATGGTCATGCCTTCCTTGGCCAGGTTCCGCATGACGGCGAGCACATCGCCCACCGTCTCAGGGTCCAGGGCCGACGTCGGCTCGTCGAAGAGCATCAGTTCGGGGTCCATGCTCAGCGCCCGGGCGATCGCCACGCGCTGCTGCTGGCCGCCGGAGAGCTGGTCCGGGAAGCGGTCAGCGAGGTGGTCCAGACCCACCCGCGCGAGGTTCTTCCGGGCCACTTCCGCGGCGTCGGCCTGGCTGCGCTTGAGCACCTTGGTCTGCGCGATGGTGCAGTTCTGCAGTGCGCTCAGGTGCGGGAAGAGGTTGAACTGCTGGAACACCATGCCGACCTTGCGGCGCATCTTGTCGATGTCCACGTCCGGGTCCGTCGACTCAAAACCACCGACGTGGATGGTGCCCACGTTGGGCTGCTCAAGCAGGTTCACGCAGCGCAGCAGGGTGGACTTGCCGGAGCCGGACGGTCCGATCAGGCAGACCACTTCGCCGGGGGCGACCTCCAGGTCGATGCCCTTGAGGACCTCGTTGGAGCCGTAGGACTTGCGGAGCTCCTTGATGGAGACACCGGCGGCCTGGATCTGCTTCGCGGCAGCCGATGACGTTGATTCAGCCATGGTGACTCCTAGCCCTTCGTCTTGGCGGTTCGGGATTCAAAGCGGCGGGCCAGAATGCCGAGCGGAACGGTGATGATCAGGTAGCAGGCGCCGGCAATCACGAGCGGGGTCAGGCCGGCGTTGGGCTGGGTGATGCCGTCGCGGCCGAACTTGGTGAGCTCGTACTGCGACGCGGCCAGGCCCAGCAGGTAGACCAGGGAGGAATCCTTGGTCAGCAGGATGACCTCGTTGGTCAGCGGCGGCAGCACGATCTTGAAGGCCTGCGGGATCACGATCGAGACCATGGCCCGCCAATGCGGCATGCCCAGCGACCGGGCGGCCTCCAGTTGGCCCTTGGGGACCGCCTGCAGGCCGGCGCGGAGGGTTTCGGCGATGTAGGCCGCGGCCACCATGCCCAGCGCCAGCATCACCGTGACGTAAATGTCGAACCGGACGCCGAAGGCGGTCGGGATGCCGAAGCCGAAGGCAATGAACACCAGCAGCGCCGGGACGCCGCGGAAGAACTCGATGTAGAGGGTGGCGATCCAGCGCCACACCGCCACCGAGGACAGCTTCATCAGCGCCAGCAGCAGGCCGCCGGACAGGCCCACCACGAAGCTCAGCGCGGTGTAGATCAGGGTGTTCTTCAGCGCCAGGGTGATGATCTCCGGGAACTGCTTGACCGCCGAATCCCAGTTGAAGAATGCCTTGCCGATGGAGGCCCAGTCGGCGAAAAGAATAAACAGGACGACGGCGAGCGCCAGCAGTCCGTACTGAACGGACCGGCTCACGCGGGCCCGTTGGCGAACAGTCATTGCCATGTGATTTGCCTTTTACATGTTGCGGGGCGGTTCCGGGTCAGGTCGCGGCCGAGGCCGGTGGCTGAGCCGGAACCGCCCTGCTGTGGTCGGTCCGGGCGGGCAGGTTACTTGGCGGCTTCGCCGAACCAGGTGGTCTTGAGCTTTGCCATGGTGCCGTCGTCAGACAGGCGCTTGAGCGTCTTGTCGACGGATTCGGTCATCGCCTTGTTGTCCTTCTTGACCGCGATGCCGAGCTTCTCGCCGGTCTTGTAGGTCTCGGCGAACACCAGGGAGTCATCGCCCTTGGCTGCGAAGCCCAGCACGGACTGGTTGTTGATCGCGGCGTCGACACCGCCGGTCTTGATCGCCTGGATCAGGAGGCCGGTGTTCTCGTACTGGATCGTTTCCAGGCCCTTGGACTTGGCGTACTCTTCGCCGGTGGTGCCCTGCTGGACGCCGACCTTCTTGCCCTTGAGGTCGGCCAGGTTCTTCAGCCCGGACGCCTTGGTCACGAGCAGCGACAGGTCGTCGTCCAGGTACGGGGTGGAGAAGTCCATGACCGTCTTGCGGGCGTCGGTGATGGAGATACCGGAGATCGCGACGTCGCACTGGTTGGTGTTGAGCGCCTGGCCGGACTGGATGCCTTCGAACGCCACGGTCAGGACGTTGGGCTCGACCTTGAGGTCCTTGGCGACCTCGGCAGCCAGGTCCATGTCGAAGCCGACGTTCTTGCCGTCCTTGACGAACTCAAACGGCTCGTAGGGGATGTCGGAGCAGACCGTGAGCTTGCCGGACTCGATCAGCTTCACGCCGGAGTCGGTGGTGGTCGATCCGCCGGAAGAGCTGCAGCCGGTCAGGGCGAGGGCGCCGACCGCTGCGATGGCGGCCGCCTTGGCCGCGGAACCGGCCAGGAAGGAACGGGAGATCAGCATTATTTACCTTTTGTTGCAGGGGCATGCATGACTAAAACGGCTTATAGTCTATCGCCGAATAAGAGATGTGCATCACAGAAAACTAAGATTCACTATTGGATAACTAATCCCGCCCATAGTACAAGCCCTTCTCCGGCGAGCGTGTCTGTGATCCCGGATTCCGCGCCTCCGGTGCGTGCGCCCGGCGGATCGAGCGGCCAGCCGGGACGGCCGCGCCCCGCGCACCGCCGTGCCGCCGTCAGGAACTGATGCCAAGGGATTCCAGCATGGGGCGGAACTTGGCCCAGGTCTCGGCGAGTTCGGCCTCGGGCACGGAGCCCTCCACGACGCCGCAGCCGGCGTAGAGCCGGACCGTGTCCGGTCCCTCGATGACCGCCCCGCGCAGCGCGATGCCCCATTCGCCGTTGCCGGCGGCGTCGAGCCAGCCCACCGGGCCGGCGTACGGGCCGCGGTCCAGGTGCTCGAGCTTGCGGATCAGCGCGCCCGCCACGGTCGTGGGCGTGCCGCACACCGCGGCCGTGGGGTGCAGGGCGTTGATCAGCGCCAGACAGGTGGGGACGTGGCCCTCCACCTCGGCCAGTTCGGCCTTGACGTCGGAGGCGAGGTGCCAGACGTTGGGCAGTTCCAGGATGAACGGTTCGCTGTGGGCGTTCATGGCCTCCGAAAACGGGGCCAGCTGGGTGGTCAGCGAGGCGATGGCGATGTCGTGCTCGTGCCGCTGCTTCTCGGATCCGGCCAGCACGCGCTCGGCGAACTCCAGCGGCGGCCCGTCCATGCCCTCGGCGTCCCGGCGGTCCAGGGTTCCGGCCAGGACCCGGGCCTGCGCCGTCCTGCCCTCCACCTGGATCAGCATCTCGGGCGTGGAGCCGACCAGGCCGTCGACGCCGTAGGTCCAGCACTCGCGGTAGCGCACCGCGAGTTCCCGCAGGATCCCGGCCGCGGTGACGCCGTCGGGCACGGTGGCGACGACGTCGCGCGCCAGCACCAGCTTCTCCAGCGCGCCCGTGCGGATTTCGGCGACCCCCTCGGCGACGGCGGCCATCCATTCCGCCTCGCTGAGCGAGCCGGTGCTGAGCTTGGCCTCGACCGCGGGGCGGACGGCGGTCCCGCCCGGGGGCGGGGCGGCCGCCGTGCCGGGGGCCTCCACCCAGCGCCGCAGGGCGGCACGCGCACCGGCGTCGGTGAGCTCGACGCCGTCGAACGTCAGTTGCGTCAGCCACGCCCTGCCGTCCCGCAGACCCACCACGATTTCGGGGACGATCAGCCGGGATTCGTGCGCGGAGGTCTTGGAGAAGGCAAAGGAACCGAAGGCCACCGGCCCGGTGCCGGGGCAGTCGACGGCGTCCGTGACCTCGGCCTCGAGGACCAGGTGGCGCCACCAGATGTCGGCTTCCAGGAACCGGTCCGGGCCGGTGGCGGTGAACCGGGCGACCTCGCCGAAGCCGACCAGGCCGGCCTCGCGCCGGGTCCAGCAGAGGACGTCGTCGCGGACCAGAAACGACGGCAGCCCCCCGGGGAATGACTCTGCATCAAGGGGGACTGTCAGGGTCCTGATAATTCTGGTATGGAGCGCGCTCGTCATGATGAGCTAACACTACTCCCGCCGCGCGCCGCGCCCCGGCCGGAAGGCGGTTAGGGGGTGGGTCGAAGTTTTGAGACAATGACGGGGTGAACCGAGCATCCTTGGATAAGCGTCCGGACGAAGTAGCGACGATGTTTGACGACGTCGCCCCCAAATACGACGTCGTGAACGATGTCCTGTCCATGGGGCAGACCCGCCGCTGGCGGCGGATCGTGGTCGAGGCCATGGATGTGAAGGCCGGCCAGCGCGTGCTGGACCTGGCCGCGGGGACCGGCACCTCCAGCGAACCCTACGCCGACGCCGGCATCGACGTGGTCGCCTGCGACTTCTCCCTGGGCATGCTCAAGGTCGGCAAGCGCCGCCGCCCGGACATCAACTTCATCGCCGGGGACGCCACCCGCCTGCCGTTCGCGGACAACACCTTCGATGCCAGCACGATTTCCTTCGGCCTGCGCAACGTCAACGAGCCCAAGAAGGCCCTTGCCGAGATGCTCCGGGTGACCAAGCCCGGCGGCCGGCTGGTCATTGCCGAGTTCTCCCAGCCGGTCGTGCCGCTGTGGCGCACCATGTACACCGAGTACCTGATGCGCGCGCTGCCCGCCATCGCCGTCAAGGTCTCCTCGAACCCCGACGCCTACGTCTACCTGGCCGAGTCCATCCGCGCCTGGCCGGACCAGGACCACCTGGCCGCCTGGCTGCAGGAAGCCGGCTGGGAGGACGTCACGTACCGCAACCTCAGCGGCGGCATCGTCGCGGTCCACCGCGCCCGGAAGCCGGACGGCCCCGGCGCCGGTCCGGCGGCGGGCGCCAAGGCCCTCGCCAGCCACACCGGCCCCGTGGCCAAGCTGCGGCGCAACATCACCCGGCCCCAGCGTTAGCCGACCGCAGCCGTGAAAGTTCTGATCGTCGGAGCCGGTCCTGCCGGGTCCACCGCCGCGTTTTACCTTGCCCGGGCCGGCGTCGAGGTCACGGTGCTGGAAAAGACCAGTTTCCCGCGCGAAAAGGTCTGCGGCGACGGCCTGACCCCGCGCGCGGTCCGCGAGATCCAGAAGCTCGGCCTGCCGCACCCCGAATCCGAGGGCTGGCGGCGGAACAAGGGCCTGCGGCTCATCGCGGGCGGCCGCACCATCGAACTGCCCTGGCCCGAGGTCTCCGACTTCCCGCAGTACGGCCTGATCCGCACCCGGCTGGGCTTTGACGAGGAACTCGCCCGGCACGCGGAGTCCGCCGGCGCCGTCATCCTGGAACGCCACAGCGTCACCGAGGCGCTGCGCTCCGACGACGGCCGGGTCACCGGCGTCCGCGCCGCCGTCCTGGATGACAACGGCCGGAAGACCGGGCAGACCCTGGACTTCGCCGCCGACGTCGTCCTCGCCGCCGACGGCAACTCAAGCCGCACCGCCGTCTCGCTCGGCCTGCAGAAGCGCGACGACCGCCCGCTGGGGGTGGCGGTGCGCACCTACTTCACCAGCCCGCGGCACGACGACGACTGGATGGAAGGCTGGCTGGAGCTTCGCTCCTCGGCCCGCCCCGGCGCCCGCGGCGGGGACCTCCTGCCCGGTTACGGCTGGGTGTTCGGCGTCGGCGACGGCACCTCGAACGTGGGCCTGGGCATCCTGAACTCCTCCAAGGAGTTCGGCAAGCTCGACTACAAGGAGGTCCTGCGCGACTGGACCGCCGGGATGCCGGCCGAATGGGGCTTCACGCCGGAAAACCAGGTGGGGGAGATCCGCGGCGCCGCCCTGCCGATGGGCTTCAACCGGACCCCGCACTACGCGCCGGGCGTGCTGCTGCTAGGCGACGCCGGCGGCATGGTCTCCCCGTTCAACGGCGAAGGCATCTCCTATGCGATGGAGTCCGCCCGGTTCGCGGCTGAGTTCATCATCGACGCCGCGGCCCGGACCGCCGCGGCTGGCTGGAGCAGCGCCGACACCGACGCACGCCTTGCCGGCTATGCCGACTACGTGCGGGACCAGTGGGGTTCGCACTTCACCCTGGGCCGGGCGTTTGCCGCCGTGATCGGGAAGCCCGCGGTCATGAAGCTGGCGCTCCGGACCGGCATGCCCCTGCCGCTGCTGATGAAGTTCGTCGTCCGGCTGCTGGCCAACCTGACCGATCCTTCCGCCAAGGGGCTCGAGGACCGGACGATCCGTATCCTGGAGGCCCTCGTTCCGGCCACCTCCAACACCCGGCCTGCTCCGGACTCAAATCCGCGGATTCCGCAACAAAAAGTTAGGGTTAACCCGTGACCAACTCTGCAGACCAAAGCTGGACGCACGCCGGACACGGCCTGCCGGGCACCGAGCCCGACCTGAACACCACCGCCATCGCCACCGGGCTCCAGCTGCCGGCAGGCTTCGCGGCAATCGCCGGGGACCCCGAGCTGGGCCCGGCCATCACCACGAACCTCGCCCGGGTGGAGAAGAAGCTGCGTGAGGCGATCGCCAACTCCGACCCGCTGGCCGACGCCACGTCCCGCCACCTGGTGGAGGCCGGCGGCAAGCGCATCCGGCCCCTGCTGACCCTGCTCTGCGCCCACCTGGGTGACGCCTCCCTGCCGGCGGTGGTGCAGGCCGCCGTCGTCGTCGAACTCACCCACCTGGCCACGCTGTACCACGACGACGTCATGGACTCCGCCCCCTTCCGCCGCGGTGCGCCCACCGCGCACGAGGTCTGGGGCAACTCGGTGGCCGTGCTGACCGGTGACCTGATCTTTGCCCGGGCGTCGATCCTGGTCTCCGAACTCGGCTCCCGCGCCCTCGGCATCCAGGCCCGCACCTTCGAGCGGCTGTGCCTGGGCCAGCTGCACGAGACCGTGGGTCCGCGGCCGGACGAGGACCCGGTCGCGCATTACCTCTCTGTCATCGCGGACAAGACCGGCTCCCTGGTGGCAGCTTCCGGTCAGCTCGGCGCGATCTTCGCCAACGCCGATCCGGCGTACGAGCCGCTGCTGGTCGAGTACGGCGAGAAGGTCGGCGTCGCGTTCCAGCTGGCCGACGACGTCATTGATGTCACCGGCGTCAAGGTCAAGTCCGGCAAGTCTCCCGGCACCGACCTGCGCGAGGGCGTTCCCACCCTGCCGGTGTTGCTGCTGCGCAAGGCCGTGGCCGACGGTGACGGATCCGCCACCGAGCTGCTGCAGCTGATCGACGGCGACCTCAGCTCCGACGAAGCACTCGCGGCCGCTGTCGCCGGGCTGCGCGAGCACCCGGTGACCGCCGAGTCCTGGACCGTTGCGCGGTCCTGGGCCGATGAGGCGATCGCGGCGCTGGCCCCTCTGCCCGAGGGCGTGGTCAAGGATTCGCTGACCAGCTTCGCCCACGCCGTGGTCGACCGCAGCAGCTAGAGCGTCCGCGGGCTGCCGTTTGTGGCCCGCCCGGTCAGGGCTGACCGGGCTGCCCGGGCAGGGCTGCTTAAACGGGAATGGCCCCGGTTCCTTACAACGTAACGAGTCGTCCGTTGTAAGGAACCGGGGCCATTTCTCCGTTCGCATCAGATTCACCGGAGGCATTTGGTGAACCCATGAATAAGCTTATGACAGTTCTGTCATGTTGTCTAGTTGATCTGTAAATTGACTGTCACGAGCTTCGCGTTCGGTAGGTGTCGGACTTTCTCCACCTCTGCACGCTCCCGGCCTCGACCGACCGGCGAGTCGGGCCGACGCGCCGTCGGACGTCTCCGACCCTGGGGAGAATCCAACCCGGCTTGTCCACATAGGACCCGGAGGGCCGCCCAGCGGTAGGTCCGGACAGGTCCACTGGAGGCGTGGATGTCACGACGTACATGAAATTTGCCGGCTCCGTCGCGCGGACCGGAACGTTGCTTCAGGCGGGATTCCGGGAGCGGGAGATCCGCAACATGCTCGGCGCGGGGGAGCTCGTGCGGCTGCGGCACGGTGTGGTGGCGCTGCCGGGTGCGGCCCCGGCCCTGGTGGCCGCCGTTCTGAACAACGGGGTGCTGACCTGCCTCTCGGCGGCAAGCCACCACAGGCTCTGGAGACTCCACGAACCGGAGCGCCCGCACCTCCTGTGCCGCCACGGTGCGGCCTCGGGCGTGATCATCCACCGGGGGAGCCTGGTCCCGCCGGAATTCCCGAAGCCCGTGGCCGGGCTGACGGATACGCTGCTGCACGCCCTCCGGTGCCGGCCGCCCGTGGAAGCCGCCGTCATGGTGGAAAGCGCGCTGCTGCAGGGGCGCACCACGCTCGACTACCTTCGGCAGCGACTTCCCGGCAACCGCAACGGCTCAGCCCGGGCGGCGCTGGACCTGGTGGACGGTTCGGCCGGCTCCGCGATCGAGGTGGTCGCCAGGATCTTGTTCCGGAGCGAGGGGATATTCACGCAGACCCAGGTGGACCTGCCCGGTATCGGGATCGTGGACTTCCTGCTGGAAGGGTTCCTCATCGTGGAGATCGACGGCGGCACGCATTTGGAGCCGGCGCAGGTGAAGAAGGACCGGCGGCGGAACAACGCCAGCACCCTGACGGGGTACGCCGTGTTGAGGTATGGCTACCAGGACGTCGTTTTCCACCCAGAGAAAATCGTCGCGGAGGTGTGGCAGGTGCTGCGGGGCAGGGTAGTCCGCTGAATCTCCCCACCTCTGAGCGGCAACGGACGGAATGCACCGGCGGTTTCGCGCGACACGCCGGCAGGCCGTCTCAAAGGTGGGGAGACTCCGCAGCCAGGCAACCGCACAGCCGGGCACCCGGGGCCGGGAGGGTTAGTCCTCGTCGTCCTCGTTGAAGGCCCAGTCGAACATGTCGAAGACGAACTCGGAGAAGGTGCCTTCCTCGCTCTTCCACTGGCCGCGGGCGTTGTTGCGGCGGTACACGATCGGGTCCGGAACGCTGAGGTCGCTGACGCGGAAGCCCCAGGTGAACTGTTCCTCCTCGTCCTCGAGGAACATCAAGAAGCCTTCATCGTCTACTTCGAGTTCTTCGGGGTCCCAGAAGTAGTGGTACGCCTCCATCAGGTCCTCGCAGCCGCCGAGGGCCAGGTAGAACTCGCGGAGGACCAGGGGGATCTGGAACTGGTGCTCGGAAAGGGCCGCGTCGAGTTCCTCGGCGGGCAGCCCGTCCTCTTCCTGCCATTCGTCCTCGAGATACTTCGGAACAAGCGCACGGAACTTCTCGAGGAACATGTCAGTCATGGTTCTTATCCTAGCTAATCCGCGGGCCCGCTTTGGGCGCCGTCCATGCCCGGACGGTGCCGTCCGCGGACCGCCAGCGGCACGTGCCACTGCCGCCGCCAGGCCGTGACGCGGAAGGCGAAAACCACGGCCGCCACGGCACTGGCGGTGAACGCGCTGAACGTCCCGGTGACGGACAGCGCCACGGTCAGGGCCGCCCCGGCGAAGGCCGGCAGGGCGTAGATGTCGCCGGGATCGAAAAGCTGCGGCACCTCGTTCGCGGTGATGTCGCGCAGCAGCCCGCCGCCGACCGCCGTCGTCACGCCCAGCAGCACCGCTGCGACCGGATGCATCCCGGCGGCCAGGGCCTTCAGGCTGCCCGTAATGCAGAACAGGGCCAGGCCGCCCGCGTCGAACAGGACCAGCAGCGAGGTGAAGCGCCGGACGCTGGGGAAGAGGAAATACACCAGCACCGTGGCCAGCAGCGGCGGCGCGAGGTAGGCGGGGTTGGTGAAGGCCGCCGGCGGTCCCGCGTTGATGATGAGGTCGCGGATGACGCCGCCGCCCAGGCTGACCACCGAGGCCAGCAGCAGCGAACCGACAATGTCGAACTGTTTGCGGGCCGCGAGCAGCGAACCGGACACGGCGAAGAAGAAGACACCGGCCAGGTCCAGCCAGACCAGGACGAGGCTAAAGGAGAAAGTCATGGGGCGTCCCGGACGGTTGGTGAGGGGCGGATGGGGCGGCTCCAAGGTTACGCTAACGGCTATGAAGACCCCCATCCTGATCGCCTGCGCCCACGGCACCTCCAGCGCAGAGGGGGCCGCGGAAGTCAATGCCCTGCGGGCCTCGATCTCCGCGCTGCGCCCCGGGCTGGCCGTCCGGGAGGCGTACGTCGACGTCCAGGACCCCGGACTGCCCGACGTCGTCGCCGGGCTGCCGGCGGACGCGGACGCCGTCGTCGTGCCGTTGCTGCTCAGCCTTGGGTACCACGTCAAGGTGGACATTGCCCGGGCCGTTCAGGGCCGCCCCGGCACCCTGGCCGCGGCGCCGCTGGGCCCTGATCCGCGGCTCGCGGAGCTGCTGGACCAGCGCTTGCGCGAGGCCGGGGTCACGGACAACGACGCCGTGATCGTCGCCGCGGCGGGGTCCTCCGACGCCGCCGCCGCCGGGAATGTCGAGGAAGTCGCGGCCCGGCTGGGCACGCTCCGCTCCAACCGGATCGTGGCCGCCTACGGCGCTTCCGCCCGGCCCTCCGTGCCCGAAGCCGTCGCCATGCTGCGGGAAGAAGCGGCCGGGGGAGCCGGCGCCGGGCGGTCCGCGGGGGCCGTGGACCTGGGCGGCCGCGTGGTCATCGCGTCGTATTTGCTGGCCCCGGGGTTCTTCCACGACCAGCTCGCCAAGGCCGGGGCGGACCTGGTCACCGCACCGCTGCTTCCCTCCCCGGTGCTCGCCGAACTGGCGCTGGAGAGGTACGACGCGGCGGTCGCCGACAACCGTTCATGACGAAGTGTTGCCCAAGGTGACCCCGCGTTTCTGACCCTTTGTGGGGCTTTCCCGGCCGCCCCTACAGTCGATTCATGACTGATACAGCTCTAGCCGGAGCGACCCCGGACCAGGCTGCCGCTTCCCGCCCCGCCCGCCCCGCCGCCAAGCCGCACGGGCAGTGGAAAGTCGACGGTACCGCCCCGCTGAACGCCAACGAAACCTGGAAACAGGAAGACAGCGGGCTGAACGTCCGCGAGCGTATCGAGTCGGTCTACGCCAAGCACGGCTTCGACTCGATCGACGGGACCGACCTGCACGGCCGCTTCCGCTGGTGGGGCCTGTACACGCAGCGCAAGCCCGGCATCGACGGCGGCAAGACCGCCACCCTGGAACCCCACGAACTCGAAGACAAGTACTTCATGCTCCGGGTCAGGATCGACGGCGGCGCCCTCACCACCGAGCAGCTGCGCGTCATCGGCCGGATCTCCGAGGACTTTGCCCGCGGCTCGGCGGACCTCACGGACCGGCAGAACATCCAGCTGCACTGGATCCGGGTCGAGGACGTGCCGGAGATCTGGCGCCGCCTCGAAGCCGTCGGCCTCTCGACCACCGAGGCCTGCGGGGACGTGCCCCGCGTCATCCTGGGCTCCCCGGTGGCCGGCATCGCCAAGGACGAGATCATCGACCCCACGCCCCTGATCCGGGAACTGTCCGAGCGCTTCATCGGCGACCCTGAGCTTGCCAACCTGCCGCGCAAATACAAGACCGCCATCACCGGCCACCCCAGCCAGGACGTGGTGCACGAGATCAACGACTTCGCCCTGGTCGGCGTCGTCCACCCCGAGCTCGGCGCCGGCTACGACCTGTGGGTGGGCGGCGCGCTGTCCACAAACCCGATGCTGGCCAAGCGGCTGGGCGCCTTCGTCCGGCCCGAACAGGCCGCCGACGTCTGGCTGGGCGTCACCAGCATCTTCCGCGACTACGGCTACCGGCGGATGCGCACCAAGGCGCGGCTGAAATTCCTGCTGGCCGACTGGGGGCCGGTGAAGTTCCGCCAGGTCCTCGAGGACGAATACCTCGGCTACGCGCTCGCCGACGGCCCGGCCGCGCCCAAACCGGCCACCCCGGGCGACCACATCGGCGTGCACGAGCAGAAGGACGGCAAGTTCTTCATCGGCGCCACACCCCTCGCGGGCCGGCTCTCCGGCAGCCAGCTGGTCAAGCTCGCGGACACCCTCGAGGCCCGGGGCTCCCGGCGGCTGCGCACCACGCCGCACCAGAAGCTCGTCGTCCTCGACGTGCCCCAGGCCGAGGTCGAGCCCCTCGTGGCCGAGCTCGACGCGCTGGGCCTCTCCGCCCGGCCCTCAGTCTTCCGCCGCGGCACCATCGCCTGCACCGGCATCGAGTTCTGCAAACTCGCGATCGTCGAAACCAAGGTCACGGCCGCCACCGTCGTCGCCGAGCTGGAACGCCGCCTCGCCGACCTCGTCGAGACCAAGCAGCTCCCGCAGGCCCTCTCCCTGCACATCAACGGCTGCCCCAATTCCTGCGCTAGGATCCAGACCGCGGACATCGGCCTCAAGGGCATGATGCTGCCCACGCCCGACGGCGGCCCCACCCCGGGGTTCCAGGTCCACCTCGGCGGCGGGCTCGCCTCCGACAGCCGCGAGGAGGCCGGCCTGGGCCGCACCGTCCGCGGCCTCAAGGTCACCGCCGGGGAACTTCCCGACTACGTCGAGCGCGTGGTCCGGAAATTCGTGGCGGACCGCGCCGAGGGCCAGAGCTTCGCCGAATGGGCCTTCGCCGCCGAGGAAGGGGACCTGCAGTGAATCCCCAACCGCTCCCCGACCTCGCAAGCTCGGCCGGGGACCCCGGCGGTCGTGGCCCCTCCCTGCGGAGCGACGAGGAGCTCAAGGCTCTCGCCGCCGCCGGCGCGGCCGAGCTCGGCTGGGACGCCCCGGCCCGAGAGGTGATCGCCTGGGTGGCGCGGAACTTCGAACTGCCCGCCGTCGCCGTCGCCTGTTCCATGGCCGACGCCGTCCTGCCGGCGCTCGTCGCGGACCAGCTCCCCGGCGTCGACGTGCTGTTCCTGGACACCGGGTACCACTTCCCGGAAACCTACGCCACACGCGACGAGGTGGCTGCGAACCTGCGCGTGAACGTCGTCGACGTGCTGCCGGAGAGCACCGTGGAGCAGCAGGACCGGCTGCTGGGCCGGGACCTCTTTGCCCGTGACGCCGCGCGGTGCTGCGCGCTGCGCAAGGTCGCGCCGCTGCGCCGCACCCTCGCCGGCTACGAGCTCTGGTTCACCGGGGTCCGCCGCGACGAGGCCCCGACCCGCACCACCACCCCGCTGGTCACCTGGGACGAGGCCAACGGCCTGGTCAAGGTCAACCCCGTGGCCGCCTGGACCTTCGACCGGCTGGTCCGGCACTCCGAAGACAACCTCCTGCCCGTCAACCCGCTCCTTTCCCAGGGCTACCCGTCCATCGGCTGCCAGCCCTGCACGCAAAAGGTGGCGCCGGGCGATGACCCCCGCGCCGGACGCTGGGCAGGAACCGACAAGACAGAATGCGGGCTACACGTATGAGCAACTTCCTGACTTCCGTGGCTGGCTCCGCCTCCGCGGCAGATGCCGCCCCCGCCCCTTCGCCGCGCGGCATCCGTCCTTCGGACGATGCGCGCGGCTCCGGAAGGCCCGATGCCACTCCCGGGGCGGCATCTGCCGCTGCGGCTCTGCGGTCGGGTCGCCTGAGCGGGGCGGCAATCGGCGTTCCAGCCCCGGCCCGCCTCTCATCCCTGGACACTTTGGAGTCCGAGGCGATTCATATCATCCGCGAGGTTGTTGCCGAGTTTGAGCGGCCGGCGCTGCTGTTTTCCGGCGGCAAGGACTCGGTGGTGATGCTTCACCTGGCCACCAAGGCGTTCTGGCCGGGGAAGGTGCCGTTCCCGGTGCTGCATGTGGATACCGGGCACAACTTCCCGGAGGTCATCGAATTCCGGGACCGGACCGTGGAGCGGCTGGGGCTCCGGCTCGTCGTCGGCAGTGTGCAGGAGTTCATCGATTCCGGTGAGCTGGCCGAGCGCGCGGACGGTACCCGCAACCCATTGCAGACGGTTCCTTTGCTGGACGCGATCGGACGCAACAAGTTCGACGCCGTCTTCGGCGGCGGGCGCCGCGACGAGGACAAGGCCCGGGCCAAGGAACGGATCCTGAGCCTGCGCGACGAGTTCGGCCAGTGGGACCCGCGGAACCAGCGCCCCGAGCTGTGGAACCTCTACAACGGCCGGCACACCGTCGGCCAGCACGTCCGGGCGTTCCCAATCAGCAACTGGACCGAACTGGACATCTGGCGCTACATCGAGCGCGAGAACATCGAGCTGCCGGGCCTGTACTACGCCCACGAACGCGAGGTCTTCGCCCGCGACGGCATGTGGCGCGCCGTGGGGGAGGTCTCCCCGCCGCGCGAGGGAGAGGACGTCATCACCAAGACCGTCCGGTACCGCACCGTAGGGGACATGTCCTGCACCGGGGCCGTGGAATCGCAGGCGTTCACGGTCGCCGACGTCGTGGTTGAAGTCGCCGCCTCCACCCTGACCGAACGTGGCGCCACCCGGGCCGACGACCGCATCTCCGAGGCCGCCATGGAAGACCGCAAGAAGGACGGATACTTCTAATGACCACCACCGCAGCTCTCCCGGCGGGGCAGGAGACAGCCCTGCCCGCCACCCTGTTCCGGTTCGCCACCGCCGGTTCGGTCGACGACGGCAAGTCCACCCTGGTGGGCCGGCTCCTGCACGATTCCAAGGCCATCCTGGCCGACCAGCTCGAGGCCGTCGCCCGCACCTCCGCGGACCGCGGTTTCGGCGGGGCGGACGCGGCCGACGGCGCCGGCGGGGCCCAGCGGATCGACCTGGCCCTGCTGACCGACGGCCTGCGCGCCGAGCGGGAGCAGGGCATCACCATCGACGTCGCCTACCGCTACTTCGCCACAGACCGCCGCAGCTTCATCCTCGCCGACTGCCCCGGGCATGTGCAGTACACGAAGAACACGGTGACCGGCGCGTCCACCGCGGACGCCGTCGTCGTCCTGATCGACGCCCGCAAAGGGGTCCTGGAGCAGACCCGCCGGCACCTGTCCGTGCTGCAGCTGCTGCGCGTCGCGCACGTGGTCGTCGCGGTGAACAAGATCGACCTCGTGGAGTTCAGCGAGGACGTCTTCCGCGGCATTGAGGCCGACGTGCAGCAGCTGGGGCGCGACCTGGGCCTGGGGACCGGGGACACCGCCGAGCTGCTGGTGGTGCCGGTGTCCGCGCTCGACGGCGACAACGTCGTGGAGCGCTCGGTACGTACCCCCTGGTACACCGGCCCGGCCCTGCTCGAGATCCTGGAGACACTGCCGGCAGCCGACGAACTCGAAAGCCACCTGGAAAGCTTCCGCTTCCCGGTGCAGCTGGTCCTCCGCCCGCAGGGGGCGCTGGCTCCCGATGCCGTCGCCGCCGGACTCGACCCGGAGGCCTTCCGTGACTACCGCGCCTACGCCGGCCAGATCACCGAGGGAGCCGTCCGGGTGGGGGACCGGGTCTCGGTCCTGACGCCCGGCCAGGCCCCGCGCACCACCACGGTCGCGGCCATTGACTTCGCCGGTGCCGCGCTGGAGAAGGCCGCCGCCCCGCGGTCGGTGGCGTTGCGGCTGGCGGACGAGGTCGACGTCGCTCGCGGAGATACGATCGCGGCCGCAGGCACGGTGGCCGAGCCAACCGCGGACCTGTACGCCTCGCTGTGCTGGCTGTCCCCGAAGCCGCTGCGCGAAGGCGCCAAGGTGCTGGTCAAGCACGGCAGCCGGACCGTCCAGGCCCTGGTCAGGAACGTGACCGGCAAACTGGACCTGGCGAGCTTCCGGCTCGCGGCCGCCTCGGCCCTGGAGCTGAACGACATCGGCGAAGCCCAGCTCCGGCTCGCGGCGCCGCTGCCGCTGGAGAACTACCGGCACCACCGCCGGACCGGGGCATTCCTGGTGATCGACCCGCAGGACGGCAATACGCTGGCCGCCGGGCTGGTCCGGGACCATCCGGGCGACCACGAGGACGAGCGCTACTCGATCTAGGCGCCCGGCGGCCGGTACTTGATCTCGGCGGCCTTGCGCAGCGCCTCCATGGTCTCCTCGACGCTCAGCAGGACCGTGGTCTCGAAGGAGCTGAGCGCGCCGCCTCCGCTGATGGCCAGCGCCACCGCGGCCATCGAGACATTGTCGGGCGCTTCCCACAGGTTGTAGCCGTCGTGGGAGCCGAAGGCGTACCAGAAGCCGTGCAGCTTCCCGCCCACCGATTCGATGTAGCTGCGGGCGGCTTCGCTGCGGTCTTCGGGGTGGTTCGCCAGCCTCGCCCACGTCTCGGGCGTGTAGCTGAATGTGGACAGATAAAGGGGCATGGTCCCGTCCTTCCGTGCATGGTGCCGGTCCGATAAGAATGGCAGTCGGGGCGGCGCCCAGCAATGACCGTGCCGGGCGGGCGCACCCCGCACCTTGCCGCCCGCCCCCGGCCCGACGATCATCGTCGTGGGAGGAGAGATCCGTGGAAGCCATCAACAGCAGGCTCCTTAGCTGGGCGTCCATCCTCGACGAGGAGACGCGCAGGCAGGCGCTGGCCACGGCCACGCTGCCGTTCATCTACCCCCACCTGGCGCTGATGCCGGACGCCCACCTGGGCAAAGGCGCCACCGTGGGGTCGGT
The DNA here is from genome assembly GCF_001428365.1 of Arthrobacter sp. Soil763. Classification (GTDB taxonomy): domain Bacteria; phylum Actinomycetota; class Actinomycetes; order Actinomycetales; family Micrococcaceae; genus Arthrobacter. The sequence goes on from NZ_LMSH01000002.1 coordinate 429,154, forward strand.
CATCCCCACCGTGGGCGCGATCATCCCGGCCGCCGTCGGCGTCGACATCGGCTGCGGAATGATCGCCGTCCGCACCCAGTACACGCAGCAGGACCTGCCCAAGGACCTGGCGCGGCTGCGGGTGGCCATCGAGCGCGCCGTTCCGCTGTCGGCCGGGCACTTCAACCGCAGCGTCACGGCGACGGCCCGCCCCCGGCTCGTCGAGCTGCGGAGGATGGCGGCGGCGGCCGGCTTCGACCCCGCCCGGTACGCGGCGAACTGGGAACTGCAACTGGGCTCGCTGGGCTCGGGCAACCACTTCATCGAAGTGTGCGCCGACGAAAACTCCGCCGTCTGGCTGTTCCTGCACTCGGGCTCCCGCGGGGTCGGCAACAAGATCGCGCAGCGCCACATCGCGGAGGCCCGGGACCTGGCGCTGCGCCGGAACACCGCCCTGCCGGACCGCGACCTGGCCTACCTGGAGGAAGGCACCCCCGAGTTCCAGCGCTACATCCGGGAGTTGCGGTGGGCACAGCACTTCGCGCTGCTCAACCGCGAGGAAATGATGGACCGGCTCATCCAGCAGTTCGAAAAGTGGGTCGGCGGCCCGGTCCGGGAGCTGGAACGGATCAACTGCCACCACAACTTCACGGCCCGGGAGACGCATTACGGCAAAGCCGTGTGGGTTTCGCGCAAGGGGGCCATCAGGGCCCAGGCCGGCGACCCGGGCCTGATACCCGGTTCCATGGGCACCGCCTCCTACGTCGTCACCGGCCTCGGGAACCGGGCCTCCCTGAACTCCTCCCCGCACGGCGCCGGACGGGAGTACTCCCGCACCGCGGCCCGGAAGACCTTCTCGCTCACCCAGCTGAAGGCGGCCATGCAGGGCATTGAATTCCGGCCCCGGGAGGCGTTCATCGACGAAATCCCGGCCGCCTACAAACCGATCGACGTCATCATGCGTGACTCGGCCGAACTGGTCCGGGTGCGGCACAAGCTCCGGCAATTGGTCAACGTCAAAGGTGACTGACCGGCCCCGTGACCGGCCCTGGCTCCGGACCCGGATGTGACGCAGCATGAACCTGCATGACCCCCCGTTTCCACACCATTGAACGCGCCTTCCGGCGCTCCCTAGGGTGAAGCCATGACTACTCCGGAACGGTTCAACAGGCCCTCCCGCGGGGCCCGCCAGGGGCGATGTCGCCGGCGCTGACCATCCGCCCGGCCCACCCGCACCCGCACAGAGGGATCCATTCCATGTCATCAACGCCCAATAGCCCCACCCCCGGCACCACCCGGATCGTCGCCGGCGCATCGGCCAGGCCCAAACGCAAGCGCACGCTCGAAGTCGGGGTCGCCGTCGGTCTCGCCCTGCTGATCGGAGCCGGGGCCGCCGTCGCCTCGACCGTGTCCCGCAGCAGCGACGCCGGGGCGGCGCCGGCCGCCGGCGCCGCCCCGGCAACGGAACTCCGGCTTGGCTACTTCGGGAACATCACCCACGGCCCGGCCCTGATCGGGGTAAGCAAGGGGTTCATCGCCGGGGAACTGGGCCGGACCAGGCTCAGCACCCAGGTCTTCAACGCCGGCCCCGCCGCGGTCGAGGCGCTCAACGCCGGCGCCATCGACGCGGCCTACATCGGACCCAACCCGGCGATCAACTCCTACGTGAAGAGCAAAGGCGAATCCATCAGCATCATCGCCGGCGCCACCGCCGGCGGTGCGCAGCTGGTGGTCAAGCCCGGGATCACCTCGGCCGCGGACCTCCCGGGCAAGACCCTGGCGTCGCCGCAGCTCGGCGGCACCCAGGACGTAGCCCTGCGTGCCTGGCTCGGCCACCAGGGGTTCAAGACGTCCACGGACGGCAGTGGCGACGTCACGATCAACCCGACCGAGAACGCCCAGACCCTCAAACTGTTCCAGGACGGCAAGCTCGACGGCGCCTGGCTGCCGGAGCCGTGGGCGTCACGCCTGGTGCTCCAGGCCGGGGCGAAGGTCCTGGTGGATGAGAAAAATCTGTGGGACAAGGGCGAGTTCGTCACCACCGTCCTGATCGTCAACAAGACGTTCGCGGCCAACCACCCGGCCACCGTCCAGGCGCTACTCAGGGGCCATGTCGAATCGGTTGACTGGCTCAACGCCGCACCCGCCGCCGAGAAAGCCGGCGTCCTCAACGACGCACTCAAGGCCGCGTCCGGCAAGGCGCTGCCGGCCGACGTCGTCGACCGGTCCCTGAAGCACATTGTCTTCACCACCGACCCGCTCGCCGGGACCTACCGGAAACTGCTCCAGGACGGCGTCGACGCCGGAACCACCAAGGCGGCGGACATCAACGGCATCTTCGACCTCACGGCGCTGAACCGCGTCCTGGCCGAGGGGTCCGCCGGCAGGAAGATCTCCGCCGGTGGGCTCGGCAAGGACTAGCTCCGCCGCCTCCGGCCAACCGCCACTACAGTTAGGACCAGACCATGCCAGTCGTACTGGAACACCTGGGCAAACGCTTCGGCGACGGTGCCCCGGTACTGGACGACGTCAACGCCACCATCGGGCAGGGCGAGTTCGTCGCCCTGCTCGGTGCGTCCGGCTGCGGCAAGTCCACCCTACTCAACATCATGGCGGGACTGGAGGCGCCGACGTCGGGCGCCCTCGAAGTGCCAAGCGACGGGGCAGCGTTCATGTTCCAGGACGCGGCGCTGTTCCCGTGGCTGACCGCCCGGGAAAACATCGAGCTGGCGCTGAAGCTCCGAGGCGTCGGGAAGACCGGGCGCAGGGCCCGGGCGGGGGAGTTGCTGGACCTGGTGCACCTGGCCGGCGCCGGCGACAAACGGCCCCACGAACTCTCCGGCGGCATGCGGCAGCGGGTGTCCCTGGCCCGTTCGCTGGCCCAGGACCGGCAGCTGCTCCTCATGGATGAGCCGTTCGCGGCGCTCGACGCGATCACCCGCGACCTGCTCCACGATGAGCTGGAACGGATCTGGAAGGAAACCGGCCGCACGATCGTCTTTGTCACGCACAACGTCCGGGAAGCCGTCCGGCTGGGCCAGCGCGTGCTGCTGCTGTCCTCCCGGCCCGGCCGCGTGGTGCGCGAATGGCGCGTCAGCGAGGAACACCGAACCGACGCCGGCCTGGCCGGCCAGCTCACCGGCGAGATCACCGCCCGGCTGCGAGAGGAAATCCGGCGCCATGCCAAATAACCAGCCCTCCGTGGCGGAGGCCCCGGCCCGCACCCGCAAGGTCACGGCCGCCCTGACCCGGTCCTCCGGCGGGCAGGATGACCTGCGCGAGCTTGAGGCAGGGCTCGATTCCCTGCAGTCCGACGCCAGCCGCAGGACCGGCATCGACTGGAGCAGGATCCTGCTGCCGGTCGCCGCGCTCGCGGTGCTGGTGCTCGTCTGGCAGTTCTACGTTTCCCTTGGCCTCAAGCGGCGCGACGTGGTGCCCGGCCCGCTGGACGTCGCCGGCCAGATCGGGGTCCTCTGGGGCGAGGGCACGCTGCAGGAAGCGGTCTGGACCTCGGTGCAGCGCGGCGTCCTGGGCTTCCTGATCAGTGTGGTCATCGCGACGCCGGTGGGGCTCCTGCTGGCGCAGGTGCGGCCCTTGCGGCGCGCCCTCGGACCGCTGATCTCCGGCCTTCAGGTCCTGCCGTCCGTGGCCTGGGTGCCGGCCGCCATCCTGTGGTTCGGGATCACCGACGCCACGGTGTACTTCGTGGTGTTCATGGGCGCCATCCCGTCGATCATCAACGGCCTGGTCTCAGGCGTGGACCAGATCCCGCCGCAGTACCGCAGGGTCGGGAAAGTCCTGGGCGCCTCCCGCCTCCAGTTGGCCCTGCAGATCATCCTGCCGGCGGCGCTTCCGGGCTATCTCGGCGGCCTCAAGCAGGGGTGGGCGTTCTCCTGGCGCTCGCTCATGGCAGCGGAGATCATTGCCGTCGGCGGCACCATCGGCTTCGGCCTGGGCTCGATGCTGGACCAGGGCCGGGTGCTCTCCGACATGACCATCGTCATGGCCGCCATCCTGCTGATCCTTGGCGTTGGGATCCTGATCGAACTGCTGGTCTTCGGGCCGGTCGAAAAGCGCCTGCTGCGCCGCCGCGGACTCCTCACCGGCAGCACCCGCTGAATCCCGCGTGGTGAGCGCTGCCAGGCACTCCGCCGGCCGCCGATGGACCCTTGTTACGCCCACGCCCGGTAAATACACTCACGGCTAGGGGCCGGTAAACCGCCCCGCAGCCCGCTTCTGAGGAGGACGCCGTGGCGCCAAAATACGGAGTACTGGCACTGGTCGAGGCAAAACTGGGGAAGGAACAGGAGGTCTGGGACTTCCTGAACGGCGCCCGCGCGGCGGTGCTCAAGGAATCCGGGACACGCACCTGGTACGCCTTCCGGGTCAACGATTACACCTTCGGCATCTTTGACACCTTCGACACCGAGGAAGACCGGCAGGCGCACCTCACGGGCGCCATCCCCGCCGCGCTCGCGCAGCACGGCCCTACCCTGCTGTCCAAGGACCCGGACATCAGGCAGATCGAGCTCATCGCGGTGAAGTAGGCCGACGGGCCAGGCCCGGTCCGACGGGCGAGGTTACCTCCCGTTACCCTGCGTGAACGGGTGTTTCCCGGCCGCTGGGCAGCCTCCGGGAGCGGCCCTATCGTCGATGCATGGCAATTCAGGACATCTACCCCGCAGCACTGCGCCTGCTCGGCCGGCCCGTACTGGTGGTCGGCGGCGGACCGGTCGCCGCCCGCCGGGCCAGGGGGCTGCTCGACGCCGGCGCCCAGGTCACCGTCGTGGCCCCGCTCGGCTGCCCGGCCCTTGAGGAACTCGCCGGTGCCGGGCTGCTGGACTGGCAGCCCCGCCCGTACCGCAGCGCCGACGTCGACGGGACCTGGTTCGTCCAGACCGCCACCGGCGACGCCGCGGTGGACGCGCAGGTCGCCGCCGACGCCGAGGCGCAGCGCGTGTGGTGCGTCAACGCCTCGGACCACGGTGCCTCCGCCGCCTGGACACCGGCCGTGGCCGTCGTCGACGACGTCAAGATCGCCGTCAACGCCGGGGGAGACCCGCGGCGGGCGATGGCCCTGCGCGACGCCGTCGCCACCGCCCTGCACGCCGGTGACCTTCCGCTCCGGCGTCGTCGCCCATCCGGCGCAGGCAGCGTCGCCCTCGTCGGCGGCGGACCGGGCGACGCCGGGCTCATCACCGTCCGCGGCCGGCGGCTCCTGGGCCAGGCGGACGTCGTCGTCGCGGACCGGCTCGGCCCGCGTGAACTGCTCGGTGAACTCGCCCCGGATGTCCGCGTGATCGAGGTCGGCAAGACCCCCGGCCACCACCCGGTCCCGCAGTCCGGGATCAACCGGATCCTCGTCAACGAGGCCCTGGCCGGGCACCGCGTGGTCCGGCTCAAAGGCGGCGACCCGTACGTCCTGGGCCGCGGCGGTGAAGAAGCCGAGTATTGCCGCCAGCACGGCGTCGAGGTTGAAGTCGTGCCCGGAGTGACATCGGCGATCTCCGTCCCCGCCGCCGCCGGCATCCCGGTCACGCACCGCGGCCTGGCCAAGGGCTTCAGCGTCGTCACCGGGCATGAGGAACTCTCCGAAGTTCCCGCCCGGGCCGACCACACCGTGATCCTGCTCATGGGCGTCGGCCAGCTCCGCGGTTCCGCGGCGTCGCTGGGCCGTGCCGGTTTGCCAGCCGGGACGCCTGTTGGCATCGTAGAGAATGGATACCTGCCCAACCAGCGGGTGACCATCGGAACGCTCGGGACCATCGCGGACCAAGCCGAGGCCGCCGGCGTCGCGAACCCTGCCGTGATCGTGATCGGTGACGTGGTCCGCGTCAGCCCGTTCGCGCCGCCGCACTTCAAGACCGCGGACTACGGCACGACGTCTCCGAACGCCCCCCGCGTCCCCGCCCGTTAGTTTCAGCCCGCCCCACGACCCCGCAAGCCCGCCGACTGCTCCGTACCGCCGTTTTCAAACCCCACGAGGGCGTTGTTGGAGCAACGGATCCAGAAGAATAAGGAACACAGCCGTGTCAACGAACACCACCGTAGGAACCGCCGCCCGTCCGCTGCGCGTCGCCGTCGTCGGCTCCGGCCCGGCCGGCGTCTACGCCGCGGACATCCTGACCAAGAGCGAGGCCGTCAAAAGCGGCGAGCTCACCGTCAGCATCGACCTCTTCGACCGCTACCCGGCACCCTACGGCCTGATCCGCTACGGCGTCGCCCCGGACCACCCGCGCATCAAGGGCATCGTCAACGCCCTGCACAAGGTGCTGGACCGCGGCGACATCCGCTTCTTCGGCAACGTCGACTACGGCACGGACCTCACCCTCGAAGACCTCCGGACCCACTACGACGCCGTCATCTTCGCCACCGGCGCCATCAAGGACGCGGACCTCAACATCCCCGGCATCGAACTCGAGGGCTCCTACGGCGGCGCCGACTTCGTCTCCTGGTACGACGGGCACCCGGACGTGTCCCGCGACTGGCCGCTGGAGGCCAAGGAGATCGCCGTGATCGGCAACGGCAACGTGGCCCTGGACGTGGCCCGCATGCTCTCCAAGCACGCCGACGACTTGCTGGTCTCCGAAATCCCGGACAACGTCTACCGGGCCCTGAAGGACTCCCCGGTCACCGACGTGCACGTCTTCGGCCGCCGAGGCCCCGCACAGGTGAAGTTCACCCCGCTGGAGCTGCGCGAACTGTCCCACTCCAAGGACGTGGACATCATCCTCTACCCCGAGGACTTTGAGTTCGACGCCGAATCCGACCGCCAGATCCAGAGCAACAACCAGACCAAGACCATGGTGGGCACCCTCACCAACTGGATCGCCGAACAGCCCGAGGACCTTTCCGAACTCACGGCCTCCCGCCGGCTGCACCTGCACTTCCTGCACAGCCCGGTCGAGGTGTACGACGACGCCGCGAACCCGGGCAAGGTGGCCGGGATCAAGTTCGAGCGCACCGAACTCGACGGCACGGGCAACGCCCGCGGGACCGGCGAGGTCCTCGACTACCCGGTCCAGGCCGTCTACCGCGCCATCGGCTACTTCGGTTCGGCGCTGCCCGAGGTCGAGTTCGACCACAGCCGGGGAATCGTCCCGAACGACGGCGGCCGCGTCCTGGACGCGTCCGGCGCCCACGTGCCCGGCATCTACGCCACCGGCTGGATCAAGCGCGGCCCCGTCGGCCTGATCGGCCACACCAAGGGCGACGCCCTGGAAACCGTGACCTACCTGCTGGAAGACCGCGGCAATCTGCCGCAGGCCGCGGCGCCCGCGCCGGAGGCGATCATCGGGCTGCTGGAGGACCGCGGGGTGCAGTACACCTCCTGGGAAGGCTGGCTCGCCCTGGACGCGCACGAACGCTCCCTGGGTCAGAAGGCCAGTGCCGAAGCCGGCAGTGTGCAGCGCGAGCGCATCAAGGTGGTCCCGCGCGAGGACATGGTCGAGATCTCCCGCGGCGGCGTCGCAGCGGAGGTCTAACCCCGCATTACTGACAATGCGCGGTCACCCCGCCCCGTCCCGAAGGGGGTGGGGGAGAGGTGGCCGCGCGTTGGTCGGTCATGGGGACATTTCCCCCGGGTAGTCAGTAGGCTTACCGTCATGGACACGCACCGAGGACCCGCCCAATGAGGCTCCGCCGCAGCAACGCCTCGGGCCGGGGCTACCGCCGGGTACCCGCCGGCACCGGCTTCAGCTACCGGGACCTGGACGGGTCGACCCTTCCGCCCGGCCCGGTCCGGGACCGGCTGGAAAGCATCGGGATACCGCCGGCCTGGACCGACGTCTGGATCGCGCCCTACGAGAACGGGCACATCCAGGCGACCGGGCTCGACGCCGTCGGACGGCGCCAGTACATCTACCACCCCAGCTGGCGGGAGCGGAAAGACCGGCTCAAGTTCGACCGCTCCCTGCAACTCGGCGAGACCCTGCCCGCCGCCCGCCGGCTGGTCACCCGCGACCTGCGCTCGGAGGGGCTGACGCGGGAGCGTGTGCTCGCGGCCGCGTTCCGGATGCTCGACAGCGGATCGCTGCGCGTCGGATCCGAGCGCTACACCAACGAAAACGGCAGCCACGGCCTGGCCACCCTGCTCTGCGCGCATGTGAAGGTGTGCAAGGACGAGCTCCGCCTCAGTTTCCCCGCCAAGAGCGGCAAGAACTGGGAGTCCCGGATCGACGACGCCGACCTCGCCGACGTCGTCCGCTCGCTCAAACGGCGCGGCGCCAACGCCCGGCTGCTCGCCTACAAAAACGGCCGGCGCTGGCACCCCGTGACCAGCGCCGAGATTAACGAGTACGTCAAGGAGCGCACCGGCGGCGACTTCACCGCGAAGGATTTCCGCACCCTGCGGGGCACTGTCGCCGCCGCCGTCAGCCTGGCCGAAACCGGGCCGCAGGCCAAGGTCAGCGCCCGCAAGCGCGCCGTCAGCCGGGCGATGGTGGACGCCGCCGCGGTGCTCGGCAACACGCCGTCGATTGCCCGGAAGAGCTACGTTGATCCGCGCCTGCTGGACCACTACGAGGCGGGGGAGACCATCGACCCGAAGCGGCTGGACTCGGCCGAATCGGAGATCCGTGCGCTGCTCTACCAGGAGGGCGCCGTCGTCCCGCTGCGCTGACGGCCGGGAGGGTCCGGCAACAAGGACTCCTACATCCGCCCGAACCGGGCGCGGATCAGGGCAAAGGCGCCATAGGCGATGAACCCGGCTCCGATGGCCACGAGCAGGTACGGTCCGAAGGGGTGGTGCTGCAGCGCCTTGAGGCTGCCGTCCAGCCCGGTCGAGGAGCCGGGATCGTTGGTGGCCGCGGCCACGACAAACAGCAGCCCGGTCAGCACCAGCGCCAGGCCCTTGGCGACGTGCCCGGCCACGCCCAGGCCGCTGACCAGGTGGCCGCGGTGGGTCCCCTCGAAGCGGCGCAGCTCCTCCTTGAACTTCTTGCCCAGGCCCTTCACCACGAAGTACACGCCGATGCCGCTGACCGTCAGGCCGATCCCGATCAGCAGCGGGGCTCCCAGCGGGCGGTTCAACAGCGCCTCGCTGAACGCGGCCGTGGATTGGCCCGAATCGCTCCGGACGCCGACGGCGAAGCTCGCGAACGTGAACCCGATGCTGCCGTAGGCGATGGCCAGGAAACCGGAGGAAACCAGCTTGCCCAGCCGTTCGCCGCGCGGCAGGTGCCGGGCCCGCAGGGTCGCCTCGCTCAGCTGCCACAGGGCCAGGCCGGCGCAGCCGACGAAACAGGTCCACATCACCGCGGGCCCCCACGGGTTCGCGGCCAGCTGTTCGATCGCCCCCGTGGGTTCCGCCTGGCCGGGGGCGCCCAGGACCAGGGCGACGGCGATCGCCCCGATCACGATGTGCAGCAGGGCCATTACCGCAAAGCCCCAGCGGGCGACGACGTCGAGGGTCCTGCTGTTGGACGCGGCCTCGGCGGCATCCGCGGCCTCCCCGAGGGCGGCGTCCAACGTAGCCTCGCCGCGCGGTTCCCTGCTTGCTTCTTCCATTGCTACGAGCTTACGCGCGGCGGGGCACGCCGACGGGCCGTCACGGCCGGACTACCAACTCTTTGGTAAGTGTGCTTACTATATGCGGAGTGCGGTCCCGACGGCGGGGCCGGGCACGTTCCGGATTCGATTCACACGATAGGAAGCTCACCATGGCAGGTAATCTTGTTGCCCGATCCATCCACGACCTGACCGCCGGCGCGTGGTTCGGCGGCTCGCTGATGGGCGCCATCGGGCTGAACGGGGCGACGGCGGAGGCCAAGGACCCCGCCGAGCGGACCCGGCTCTCCAGCCTGGGCTGGAAGAAGTGGGCCCCGTACCAGACGGCCGCCTTCGGCGCGCATTTCCTCTCCGGCCTCGCCATCATGTGGGAAAACAAGGGCCGGATGGCCAAGCAGGACGGCGTCACCCGGCTGAGCATCTACAAGTCGATCGTCACCGCGGCCGGTGCCGGCGTGAGCCTCTACGCCGGCCTCCAGGGCGCGAAGGTGGACAAGCTCGCGGCCGAGGGTGCCAAGGGCGCCACCGAGCCCAAGCCCGGCGCCTCCGAGGAGCTCCGCTCGGCCCAGCAGCAGCTGAAGATCCTGCAGTGGGCCATCCCCGTCTTCGCCGGCTGGGTGATCGTCCTGGGCGCCAAGCACGGCGAAATGCAGCGGCCGAAAAACGTGTTCAAGGGCCTGTCCCGCTAGCAGCCGTCCGCGGCAGCGTCCGCCCGGGCCCGTCCGGCCGTCCCCTCCAAGGGGCGCCGGGCGGGCCCGCGGTCTTTCCGGGCTCAGCTCAGCGCGGGTGCCGGGCGCTGAGCCGCTGGACCGCCAGCGCCAGCCAGAGCTGGACCCGGTCCGCCGTCTGGGCCGGGTCGTACCCGGTGAGCTCGGTGATCTGGGCCAGCCGGTAGCGGACCGTGTTGCGGTGCAGGGTGAGCTCCTCGGCGACCGCGGCGACCGAGCCGTTGTTGGACAGGTAGCTCTCCAGCGTCGTCATCAGCTCGGAACCGTGGGCGGCGTCGAAGTCCCGCAGCGGGTTCAGCGACTCGTTCGCCATGTCCGCCAGCGGCACGTCCTCGCTGGCCAGCAGCAGCGAGGTCAGGCTCAGCCGCTCCGGCTCATTGACGGGCAGGCCGTGGCTGGCCGCGTCGCGGGCCTCGAAATAGCTCCAGCGCAGCCCGTTCGGCTTCGTGTAGGCCCCGCCGATGCCGATCGTGGCGTGGATCCCCGCTTCGGCCAGATGGTCGCTGAGGCTGCGCGCCAGCGCGCCCGCGCCGCTTCCGTCGTCGTGCACCACCGCCACCAGGTCCTTGCCGACGACGGCGGTCACCGCCGCGGCCAGCGGCTGCGGCAGCGAGGAGCTTCCCAGCTGTTTGGTGTGGGCCGCCGATTCCGCCAGCAACACCACGTTCTTGCGCGTGCTGTTGACGCCGATGCCAGCCAGCCGCCGGGCGGCCTCGGTGGGCTCGAGGGTCCCGTGGATGACGTCCTCCAGGACCTGCCCGGCCAGGGCCCGCTGCGACTGGCGCTGTTTGACCATGTTGTTGAGCTCGACGCTGATCAGGTTCTGCGCGTAGCCGACGATCCCGGAGTCCTCGAACGGATGCCGCACCCAGAGCGTGCAGGCGTCGCGGCGGCCGGTCGGGATGGGAAAGGAGCTCCAGCCGTCCGGGGTGGGAGAGGGGTTCCCGGCCGCGCTGTTGTACAGCTGCGCGGTGAACTGCGTCAGCACGATGTCGGTGCGCAGCATCGATCCCAGGTGCTTGAGCAGTTCGGTCAGGCCGCCGCCGGTCAGCAGGGCGCGGGCCAGGATCTGGTGCCCCGCGATCAGCCGTTCCAGCTTGGCGTAGTGGTCCGCGGACTGGGCGTCCGCCACGAGCTTGCCGATCGCAATAAACGGTGTTTCGTAAGGAACTTCGACCACCGGAAGGCCCCAGCGGTTGGCCTCGGCGACCAGGGCAGGCGGGACCGACTCATGAGTGAGCCCGACCCCGAAACCGATCCCCACCGCGCCGGCGCGCTGGACCTGGCGGACGAAGCGGCGCTGCTCGGGGGCGCTCCTGAGCCTCATCCCGGTGGTGAGGACCAGTTCCCCGCCGTTCAGGAAGCGCTGCGGATCCTCCTGCTCGGTCACCGCCACCCAATGGATGTCCTGGTGCCAGGTGGTCTCGGCGAGGCCCGCCTTGGAGAGCTTGAGGGACGGAACCCCCAGCAGGGCCGCGAGGGAAATTGCCATGGAATCAGGATAACCGCGGGCTGGTCAAGCGCACTAAAGCCTTGCGTCGAGGGTGTGCAGCTGCCTATTCCCTGCCTTGGCCCCCTGGCATAGGCTCGGAGCAGTCGCAGGTCCCGTCCTGCCCGCCCTTCCCCGCCAGCACGAAAGAGGTTGTACACCGTGGTTCAAACCTTGCAGAACTTCATCAACGGAGAGTTCGTCACCCCCGCCGGCACCGCAACGCTGGACATCGTGAACCCCACCAACGGCGACGTGGTGGCCAAGTCCCCGGTCTCGGTGCAGGCCGACGTCGACGCCGCGATGACCGCCGCGAAGAACGCCTTCGCCAGCTGGAAGCACGTCACCCCGGGCCAGCGGCAGCTGCTGCTGCTCAAGCTCGCCGACGCCGTGGAGGCCAACAGCGACGAACTCGTCGAGGCCCAGCACCGCAACACCGGCCAGGTCCGCTCCCTGATCGCCGCGGAGGAAGTCGCCGCCGGCGCGGACCAGCTGCGCTTCTTCGCCGGCGCCGCCCGCCTGCTGGAAGGCAAGTCGGCCGGTGAATACCTGGAGGGCCACACCTCCTTCGTGCGCCGCGAACCGATCGGCGTCGTCGCCCAGGTCGCGCCGTGGAACTACCCGTTCCTGATGGCCATCTGGAAGATTGGTCCCGCCCTGGCGGCCGGCAACACCGTGGTGCTCAAGCCCTCCGACACCACCCCCGAATCCACCCTGGTCCTGGCCCGCCTCGCCGGGGAGATCCTCCCCGCCGGCGTGCTCAACGTGGTCCTGGGCACCGGCGAGACCGGCGCCATGATGGTCGAGCACAAGGTCCCGGGCCTGGTATCCATCACCGGCTCCGTCCGGGCCGGCATCGCCGTCGCCTCCGGCGCCGCCAAGGGCCTGAAGCGCGCCCACCTGGAACTCGGCGGCAAGGCCCCCGCGATCGTGTTCAAGGACGCGGACATCAAGAAGAGCGCCGCGGCCATCGCGGAGTTCGCGTTCTTCAACGCCGGCCAGGACTGCACGGCCATTACCCGCGTCCTGGTCGAGGACTCGGTGCACGACGACGTCGTCGCCGCCATGGTCGAGCACACCAAGACCCTGCGCACCGGTTCGCAGAACGACGAAGACAACTACTTCGGTCCGCTGAACAACGTCAACCACTTCAACGCCGTCACCTCGGTCGTCGAGCACCTGCCGGCGAACTGCAAGATCGAGACCGGCGGCCACCGGGCGGGGGACAAGGGCTTCTTCTTCGAGCCCACGATCGTCACCGGAGCCAAGCAGACCGATGACATCGTGCAGAAGGAAACGTTCGGCCCGGTCATCACGGTGCAGAAGTTCAGCAGCGAGGCCGAGGCGATCGAGCTGGCCAACGACGTCGACTACGCCCTGGCCTCCAGCGTCTGGACCACGGACCACGGCACCGCCATGCGGGTCAGCCGCGACCTGGACTTCGGCGCGGTCTGGATCAACACCCACATCCTGCTCACCGCCGAGATGCCGCACGGCGGCTTCAAACAGTCCGGCTACGGCAAGGACCTCTCGATGTACGGCGTCGAGGACTACACCCGCATCAAGCACGTCATGAGCGCGCTCGACGCCTAAGGCTCCACCCGGCGCCGCCGGGCCCGGCCCCCGGCCGGTCCGCGCCGCCCACTCTCCACTTAGAAAGGCTTTCCCGTGACCACCACCGCAAACGACATCTCCTACCGTCTGGAGCAGAAGCGCCGCGTCCAGGCCGACTTCCCCGGCCCCAAGTCCGTCGCCCTGACCGAGCGCCGCAAGGCCGTCGTCGCGTCGGGCGTTGCCTCCAGCGTCCCGGTCTACGTCGCCGACGCCGACGGCGGCATCATCCAGGACGTCGACGGCAACTCCTTCATCGACCTCGGCTCCGGCATCGCCGTGACGAGCGTCGGCGCCTCGGACCCCGCCGTCGTCGGCGCCGTGAAGGAGGCCGTGGAGCACTTCACCCACACCTGCTTCATGGTTACCCCCTACGAGGGCTACGTCGCCGTCGCCGAGCAGCTGAACCGGCTCACCCCGGGCGACCACGAGAAGCGCACGGTGCTGTTCAACTCCGGCGCCGAAGCCGTGGAGAACGCCGTCAAGGTGGCCCGCCTCGCCACCGGCCGGGACGCCGTCGTCGCCTTCGACCACGCCTACCACGGCCGGACCAACCTGACCATGGCGCTGACCGCCAAGGCCATGCCGTACAAGACCAACTTCGGCCCGTTCGCCCCCGAGGTCTACCGGATGCCGATGAGCTACCCGTACCGGGAAGAGAACCCGGAGATCACCGGTGCCGAGGCCGCCAGGCGCGCCATCACCATGATCGAGAAGCAGATCGGCGGCGAGTCCGTGGCCGCGATCATCATCGAGCCCATCCAGGGCGAGGGTGGCTTCATCGTCCCGGCCGAGGGCTTCCTGCCCGCGTTGGCCGCCTGGGCCAAGGAGAAGGGCATCGTCTTCATCGCCGACGAGGTCCAGTCCGGCTTCTGCCGCACCGGTGAATGGTTCGCCGTGAACCACGAGGGCGTCGTCCCGGACATCGTCACCATGGCCAAGGGCATCGCCGGCGGCATGCCGCTGTCCGCCATCACCGGCCGCGCCGACCTGCTCGACGCCGTCCACCCCGGCGGCCTCGGCGGCACCTACGGCGGCAACCCGGTGGCCTGCGCCGCGGCGCTGGCCTCCATCGGTTCCATGGAGCAGTACGACCTGAACGCCCGCGCCCGCCACATCGAGGAACTCGCCACCGGCAGGCTGCGCGAGCTCGCCGCCGAGCTTGGCGAGGGCTCCGTCGTCGGTGACATCCGCGGCCGCGGCGCCATGCTCGCGGTCGAACTGGTCCAGCAGGGTTCGAAGGAACCGAACCCGGAACTGACCAAGGCCGTCGCCGCCGCCTGCCTCAAGGAGGGTGTCATCATCCTCACCTGCGGCACCTACGGCAACGTCATCCGGCTGCTGCCGCCGCTGGTCATCAGCGACGAGCTGCTGCTGGACGGCCTCGAGGTCCTGGCCGCGGCCATCCGCGCCAACGCCTAGGACCCCCGCCGGCCCGGTGCCGGCGGCCAGCCACGACGCGCACGGGCCGCGGACCAACCGGTCCGCGGCCCGTGCGCGTTGCTGCTACCGGAGGGCCGGAGCGGCTACTTCCAGGAACTGGCGTCGAGCTGGATGGCGACAACATACAGGTGCCGGCCCTGTTCGATTTTCTCGACTTCATAGACCCGCACCTTCGTCTGCGGGGCCGCCGTGCCCGGCCGGCCGACGCCGAGCCCGTAGCTGACCACGCCCTCGAAGTCGCCGGCCGGTGCGTAACTGGTCAGCGCCCGGTAGCCGATGGCCTGCGGCGGGCTGGTCTTGATGGTGCTGGCTTTACCGTCGGAGGTATGCGCCTGGGCGCCGTGGAACGCGACCTTCAAAATCGCTCCTGTGCCGGGCATCGGGATGGGCAGGCCGCTGCCGTCGGCGAGGAGTTCAGGGACGAACGAGATGTCGTAGCTGGGGAAGGCCCCGTTGAACCGGAAACTCAGCTGGTCGTACGGCGGGGTATCCGTCGGGTGCTGCCCGGCGCCGATCGAATAGAGCGTCGGCAGCGGTTCTGCCGGCGGCGGGGCCAGCGGCACCGGGTTCTGGTGCTTGGTGGTAAACGGCGTCGTGGACGGGACGGCCCAGTCGTGGGTGATCTTGGAGGAGATTACCCGGTCGCCGTTCTGCGGGGCGGCGGTCTCATCCGAGTCCGGCGGCAGCGTACCGGTCCCGGTGGGGGACGCCGTCGTCGTGCCGGGCGAGGCGGAAGCCGACCCTGTCGCCGATTCCGTGGCTGACCCCGTCGCGGTCGCCGTCGCGCTGCCGGATCCGGTGGGCGCCGTCGTTGCGCTGCCGGTGGCGGTGGCCGACGGCGGGGGCGGCGAGGGGGTGCAGCCGGCCGTTGCGAGCAGCAGCACCGCCATTCCCAGCCCTGCAGTGCCTGCCGTGAACCTGCGGTTCCTGATCACAGCCATCGTGAGCTCCCCTCCACCCCTTCAGCGTAGGCCGCGTGCGGTGACGCGCCGCAGGGCCAAAAGTCACCGACAATTCGGCGTGGCGCTGGGTTAGAGTCGTTCCTACACTGCAGGAACGCAGACCGGCCGTCGTCGCCCGGGACCCCGGAGCCACGCTGGAATCTGCCCCAGACCCATAAGGGGTTCTTACATGCGATACGTAGTTGGCTACACACCCAACGACCGCGGAGCCGACGCCGTCGCCCTCGCGTCCGCCATGGCACGCGCCCAGGGCGCCCACCTGGACCTGGTCCATGTCGTGGACCGCAATACCCCCTATGTGGCGCTGAACCCGCAGGGCAACCGGGTCAGCGTGGCCGAGCAGTCCGTGCTGACGGCGGAACGGAAGGGCATGGCCCTGGTGCCGGAGGGCCTGGAGGCCCGGTTCCATGTCCGCCAGGCCGATTCCTTCGCCGCCGGACTTATCGACGCCGCAAAGGAATACCGCGCGGGCCTGATCGTGGTGGGCGCGGCTCGCGCGGGGTTGTTCAAGCGGTACACCGTGGGCAGTGTGGCCAACGCCCTGCTGCATGCCTCCCCGGTGCCGGTGGCGCTGGCGCCGCGCGGCTACCGCAACACCGAAGCCGTCACCCGCCTGACCCTCGCCGTCGGCCAGCGCACCGGCGCGGACGCCGCGATCGACGTCGCCATCGAGTCCGCCGAACGCCGCGGGGTGCCGCTGCGCCTGGTCTCGCTGGTGGAGCTCGACGCCGAGGGCGACGGCGGCGAGAACGTCAACGCCGCGCACGTCCACGCCAATACCGTGCTCAAGGCGGCGGCCGGTCGGCTGCCGGCCGGGCACCACGTCAGCGTCGAAGTGGCCCACGGCCGCAGCATCGAGGAAGCGATCGACGACCTCGAGTGGGATGACCGGGAGATCCTGATCGTCGGCTCGTCCCGCCTGGCGGAGAAGAACAAGCTCTTCCTGGGCAGCACCGCGAACAAGGTGCTCCGCGCCCTGCCGGTGCCCATGGTCGTGGTGCCCCGCGACTACGTCCGGGTCGACAGCAGCCCCGAGGACTAACCCGCCCCGCCGGAAGCGCGAACGTACACTTGAGGCCCTGTTTCGAGGTTGAAACGGGGCCTCAAGTGTCCGTTCGCGCGTTGGTCAGGCGGCGGTGCGGGCCAGTCGGCGGGTGACGGCGTTCCGGCGCGCGGTCCGCAGCATGTCCGCCGTCAGCAGCAGCAGCGCAAGCCACACGACGCCGAAGCCGATCCAGCGCTCCGGGGTCATCGCCTCCCTGAACACCACGAGGGCCACGATGAACTGCAGCACCGGGGCGAAGTACTGCAGCAGCCCGATCGTCGTCATGGGTAGCCGCCGCGCGGACGCGCCGAAGAACAGCAGCGGCACGGCCGTGATGACACCGGACGCGGCCAGCAGCCAGAAGTGCCCCGCGCCGTTGGTGGTCAAAGTGGCCGCGCCGGTCACGGCGAGCACCACCATCACGACGCCGGCAAGCGGGGCCAGCACGATGGTCTCCACGGAGAGGCTCGTGATCGCGTCCACGCGGGGCCCGACGCGCTTCTTGACGAAGCCGTAAAGGCCGAAGCTGAACGCCAGGGTCAAAGCGATCCAGGGCAGTTTCCCGTAGGAATAGGTCAGCACGCCGACGGCGACGAAGCCGACCCCGACGGCGGCCCACTGCAGCGGCCGCAGTTTCTCCTTCAGCACGAACACGCCCAGCAGCACGGACACCAGCGGGTTGATGAAGTAGCCCAGTGACGTCTCAACCGCCTGGCCCGTAGTCACCCCGTAGGTGTAGGTCAGCCAGTTCACCGCGATGAGGCCGGCGGCCAGGGCAAGCGGCCCCATCACCGTGCGGTTCCGGAACGCGGCGCCGATCACCCGCCAGGTCCGGGTCACAGTGATCAGCAGGGCGCAGAAGACCAGGGACCACACCACCCGGTTGGCCACGATCTCGACGGCGGAGGCCGGGTGCAGCACGAAGAAGTACAGCGGGAGCAGCCCCCACAGGCCGTAGGCGCCGATGCCGAAGAGGATGCCCGTCGTCGTGTCCTTGTCCACCGCGGCGGGCGCGGCGGCGCGCGGGGGAGCCTCCGGGGAGGTCAGGGCAGCGGGGGCGGTAGGTCCGTCGGAGATAGGCACAGGATCAATAACACCACCCCCTGTTCCGCTATTCCTGCCGCCGGACACCGGGCGGGGTGCGTTCTCTGCCACATCGGGCGGGCGGGGCCGGCCGGGGACATTTAGAATGGGGGCCTGTGCGCTGATCCGCCGGCGCACGCGACCTGCTTCAGAAGGGCTCCCGGTGTCCAACTCGGCCGAAACCTCGCCTCAAACTCCGTCCAAGCGTCCCCTCCGCGTTGCGATCGTCGGCGCCGGACCGGCCGGTGTCTACGCCGCGGACATCCTGACCAAGTCCAACGAGGTCAAGGACGGCGACTTCGAAGTCAGCATCGACCTGTTCGAGGCGTACCCGGCACCCTACGGCCTGATCCGCTACGGCGTCGCCCCGGACCACCCGCGCATCAAGGGCATCGTCAACGCCCTGCACAAGGTCCTGGACCGCGGCGACATCCGCTTCCTCGGCAACGTCACCTACGGCCGGGACCTGACCCTGCATGATT
This sequence comes from Arthrobacter sp. Soil763, assembly GCF_001428365.1. GTDB lineage: Bacteria > Actinomycetota > Actinomycetes > Actinomycetales > Micrococcaceae > Arthrobacter. Next base: position 447,483 of record NZ_LMSH01000002.1, read on the forward strand.
TCCGCGCCTTCTACGACGCCGTCATCTTCGCCACCGGCGCCATCAAGGACGCGGACCTGGACATCCCCGGCGTCGACCTTGAGGGCTCCTTCGGCGGCGCCGACTTCGTCTCCTGGTACGACGGGCACCCGGACGTGCCCCGCGACTGGCCGCTGGAGGCCAAGGAAATCGCCGTGATCGGCAACGGCAACGTCGCGCTGGACGTGGCCCGGATGCTGGTCAAGCACGCCGACGACCTGCTGGTCACGGAAATCCCGGACAACGTCTACCAAGCGCTGAAGGCCTCGCCCGTCACCGACGTGCACGTCTTCGGCCGCCGCGGCCCGGCCCAGGTGAAGTTCACCCCGCTGGAACTCCGGGAACTCAGCCACGCCCGCGACGTCGACATCGTCCTCTACCCGGAAGACTTCGAGTTCGACGAGGCCTCCGACGAAGCGATCCGGACGAACAACCAGATCAAGACCATGGTCAACACCCTCGGCAACTGGCTGGTCGAGGAGCACGCGGAGGCCGAGGAGCCGTCCTCCCGGCGGCTGCACCTGCACTTCCTGCACAACCCCGTCGAGATCTACGACGACGCCGCGCACCCCGGCAAGGTAGCCGGGATCAAGTTCGAACGGATGCAGCTGGACGGCACGGGCAACGCCAAGGGCACCGGCGAATTCGTGGACTACCCGGTCCAGGCGGTCTACCGGGCCATCGGGTATCACGGGTCGCCGCTGGCGGAGCTGGAATACGACGCGCGGCGCGGCGTCATCCCCAACGACGGCGGCCGCGTGCTGGACGCCGACGGCAAGCCCGTGCCGGGCATCTACGCCACCGGCTGGATCAAGCGCGGGCCGGTCGGCCTGATCGGCCACACCAAGGGCGACGCCCTCGAAACCATCGGCTTCCTGCTCGAGGACCGGCTGACCCTGCCGCCGGCCCAGAACCCCGATCCGCAGGCCATCATCGACCTGCTGGAGGCGCGCGGCATCGAATACACGACCTGGGAGGGCTGGAACCGGCTGGACGCGCACGAGCTGGAGCTCGGCGCGGAGTGGTCCGCGGCGGACGGATCCGACGGCGTCATCCGCGAACGCATCAAGGTCGTGCCGCGGGACGAAATGATCCGGATCTCCCGCGGCTGACCCCGCAGCCTCCGCTTCCGGCGAGGCTCTGGCGGGGGTCCGGAACGCCCCGTACACTCGATGAAAACGTCGGTGCCGTTGTCGCGCGCCGCGAGGTGCCCGTCAATGGGAGTTCAATGAGGAATTCGGTCGAGCCGACAGCCGTGCGCGCTTCCGGCGCCGGCCTGGACCCGGAAGCCCGCCAGCCCTACGCCCGCGCCGGGCACGAGCAGCTGGGCTCCCTGGGCGCCGGCCTGGTGCAGGTGCCGGGATTGCGGAGCCTGATCCGTGAATCCTGGCAACGGTCCGCGCAGCTGCACGCCAACCCGGATAACCCGGAAGCGCCCCTGGCCATGGACCGCGAGGAACTCGAGGAATACCGCCGGCAGCATCCGCTGGCCGCGATCATGCCGGTGATCCACAAGCTGCTGGTCCTCCCCAGCCATGACAGCGGCATGCTGGTGGCCGTCGGGGATGAGGTGGGCCGCTTGCTGTGGGTCGAGGGGGACCCGGCCATGCAGCGCCGTGCCGAGGGGATGATGTTCGTCCCCGGCGCCGACTGGTCCGAGGCCACCGTGGGCACGAGCGCCCCGGGCACCGCCCTGGCCCTGGGCCGCGGCATCCAGATCGCCGGTGCCGAGCACTACAAACGTTCCGTGCATCCGTGGAGTTGCACCGCCGTCCCGTTCCACGACCCGGACTCCGGCGCGCTGCTGGGCGTCGTTGACATCACCGGCACCGAATCCGCGGTCGCGCCGCATACCCTCTCCCTGGTCGAAGCGACCGTCGCCGCAGCCCAGGCGCACCTGCGGGTCGAACGCCTCCAGCTGGCGGCTGCCCGCCACGCTTCACCGGCACGACGCCGGCCGGCGGCGGCCGTTGCCGGCAGCGGTTCCGTGACGGCGGCGGCAATGGCCGCGGTCCCGGGCCGTCCCGGCAGTCTGTACCGGAACAGCCTGCAGCTGCTCGGGCGCGACCAGGCCGTGCTCAGCCTCGACGGCGGCACCGTCACCCTCTCGGCCCGGCACAGCGAAATCCTCGCCCTGCTGAGCGCCCACCCGAACGGCCTGTCCGCCGAGCAACTGAGCGCGCTGCTCTACCCCGGGGACGGATCCACCATGACCCTGCGCGCCGAAATGGTGCGGCTGCGCAAGGTGCTGCTGCAGCTCAACCCCGATGCTGTCCCGGAGTCCCGTCCCTACCGGCTTCGGGTGGACCTCATGCCGGACTTCGGCCAGGTGCTCAGCTGCCTGCAGCGCGGGGCACACCGGATCGCGCTGGAAATCTACCGCGGGGCAGTCCTGCCCCGGTCCGAAGCCCCCGGCGTCACCGAACTCCGCGGACGGGTCTCGCGGCTGCTGCGGGAGGCGGTCCTGACGGACGGCAGCGCCGAATCGCTCCTGAAATACGCGCAGCTGCCCGAGGCGCGGGACGACGTCGAGGTCCGTACCACGGCGCTGAAGCTGCTGCCGCCGCGCTCACCGAAGCGGTCCGCCGTCGTCGCGGACCTGGAGCGGCTCGAGACGGAACTCAGCGCCTGAACCGCGCCGCACCGCAGCCGGTGCACACAAAGGAAGTCCCCGCCGGCGTTCGCGCCGGCGGGGACTTCCTTTTCCTGGGGTGTACTAGTTGATGCGCCCGGCCCAGAGGTCGTCGAAGCTGACGGTCAGCGGGGTGGGTGTTCCGGTGGTGCTGAGGTAGCTGTAGATGCCGATTCCTCCTGCGGTCTGCAGTGCGGCGGTGCTGTCGGTTGTGGTCAGTTGCCAGTTGGCCGGTTCCGTGGTTCCGGTCTTCCAGACCTTGGCCTGGATGGTGGTGGGTGAGGTTCCGGTGACTTGCAGCCGGAGTTGCAGCCGGTCTCCGGTGTTGAACGTCAGTCCGGAGATTGTCGCGGCTTTCATGTTGGTGTTCGTGCTGCGGGTCAGGTGCAGGCTTACGGCTCCGGCGGAGTTCACCACCACCCGTGCGCCGTAGGTGTCGGCTCCGACCCGCCGGCCGAGCAGGCCGGTGTAGATGCTGCTGGCGGTCGGCCGGTTGAAGCCGATCGTTGCCCGCACTTCCGTGTCGGTGGAGGAAACACCGTCAAGGTAGGCGTAGCGGTTGGAGGCAGCCGGGCTGGATATGGTGGCGGCGCTGCCGTTGACGGCGAAGTTTGATGCCGTCCCGGACAGGGTCCAGGGGCCGCCGGTTTCCGCTGTGCCCAGGCCGCCGCTGATCGTGCGGGTGAAGGTGTCCTGGGCCAGGACCTCGCCCGCCGGCGGTGCGGTGACAGTCACCGGATGGCTGACCGTGTCCTTCGCGCCGCCGTTATCGGTCACGGTCAGGGTGACCGTGTAGGTTCCGGCGGCGGCGTAGGCGTGGTTCGCCGTCACCCCGGTCCCGGTACTGCCGTCGCCGAAGTCCCAGGCGTACGAGGAGATCGTTCCGTCCGAGTCCGTCGAACCGGCCCCGTTCACGKTGGCCGTCAGCCCGCTCACCCCGCTGGTGAACGCCGCAACCGGAGCCACATTCGCTGGCGGCGTCCCCTTCGTATTTGCCAGGCCCGGTGTGCCGCCCGTGGTGGACACCGCCGCCCAGTTCGAAGCGACCGAGTTGTCCGCCGTCGGCGAGCTCAGCTCCAGGGAGGGGCCGGTGCCGTCTGCGGCCGTCGGCCAGGGTGCCTGGTTCGAATACGTCACGGAGTCCACCACCCGGCTGCCGGCGCGCAGCACGACGGCCTCCCCGCCGTCGTCGAGGGTGCCGGCAAACGTGCCGCCGACAAAGCGGTTCGCCCCGGTGTAGGCCGCACGGAACGCCTTGTCGTTGGCCACGAAGACCACGCGGCCGCCAGCCGGGACCACCGTGCCGGGCTGGATCTTCAGGCCGACCGCATCGATCGTCCAGCCCGAAATGTCCACGGCCGTGGTGCCGGGGTTCGCCAGCTCGATAAACTCTCCGCCGCTTCCGGCCGGGTGGTACTGGATCTCATTGACCACCACGGTCGCGTCGGCCGCCTGGGTGGTGGGCACCGGCAGCCCGGGACCTGTGTTGCCGTTGATGGTGTTGCGCCGGTCGGCCAGGCCCGCCAGGAAGGCGGTCCGTGCCGACGCCGGCGTGTAGCCGCCCCACTTGGCCCGGTCCAGGTTCCAGTCCGGCGTGGTCTGGGCCGAAATCGCGTCCCACTGTGCCTCATACTGACCGGCCGGAAGGAACTGATCGGCCAGGGTGCGCAACCGCCGGAAGAACATCTCCCTGATCTCCGGGTAGGCCAGCATGGCCTGCGTGAAGTTGTTCGACGTATCCGGGGTCAGGAAGACGCCCTTGCCGTCCGACTCGGGCGTAGTGAAGATCCAGTTCAGGTCCCACTGCCACATCTCCCAGCGGCCGGTTCCGTCCGTGTCCCGAGCCAGCCACCAGTTGTACCAGCCGCTGTCCTGGTGCCGGATGATCGAGTTGATCGCCATGTAGTTGACCAGTTCCGGGACGTTCACGTTCTGGTAAATCCACGCCTGCTGCGCCGCGGAGGGCGAAGCGTCGACCGCGTTGGACAGGGACCACGCGTCGGAGAAGTCCTCATCCTTGCGGGTTTTCTTGTCCAGCCAGCCCGAATCCTCGAGCGCGGTCGGTGATGACGTTGCGCTCACGCTGCCGCCGTCGCCCTTGTAGATTGCCCAGTTGGATACCCCCTGGTCGTCCCGCCAGCGGCCGTCCTCGGTCTCCATGATCCGGCCCAGGCTCCAGAAGGTGCCGTTGCGCTGCGTGCGCACGGGGAGGATGTTCAGGGACCGGTTGCCGGCCGCCTTCACGGTCGCCCACCCGACGTCGGCGAAGTTGTCCGCGTAGTTCTGGAGCGCAAATTCATCGAGCGGATAGGGCAGTTTGCCGCCCAGGTCGAAGACGTACCCCTTGGGCAGTTCGACCTTCCAGCTCACCTTCGCATTGCTGCGGGAGGAGTTGCCCCGCACGCTCATGAGGGCGCCGTCGACGACCTGGCCGTTGTAGGACCAGACGGCCGCCCCCTGGAATTTGTCGTAACGGTGGTTGGCCAGGATGTCGTCGTACACGGCGTCCTCCATGAACCACTCGATGACCGGAAGCGAGCTGCTGACCGCGGAGTTCAGGACCACCACGCCGCGGTAGCGCACCGAGTCGCCGGCCGCCGGTTCCGAGTAGCCTTTCCCGTCGGCGGAGGCATCGATCCGGTAGCGGATCAGGCTGCCTGCGCCCTGCCCGGGGATGGTCCCGGAGTACACGCCGTCCCCGGCCCCGCCGGGGCTGGCCGCGTCGTCGAGGAAGGGCACGACGACGTCGGCGCCGAACATCACCTTGTAGGTGAGCTGGGCCGTGGAACCGGCCCGGAGCCGGGCCGAAACAGCCACCGGCTGGCCGGCGGCCGGGCGCGCCGGGGCCGCCGCGAGTTCAGTGACCACCGGCGCAGGCCCGGTCCCGTCGACCGAGTTCCTGGCGCCCGGAGTCCCCTTCGCGGCGAGGCTTGCGCCCCAGCTGTCGGGCAGGGAGTTGTCCAGGGTCAGGTCACGCAGTTCGAGGGTGGGTCCCGTCCCGTCAGGCGTGGACGGCCAGGGCGCAACGTCCGCGTAGGTGACCGTGTCCACGACGTTCAGCGCGCCGTCGACCAGCGTGACCGCTTCGCCGCCGTTGCTGAGGTTGCCGCCGTAAACGGCGTTCGGGGCGAACCCGTACGTTGTCTGGAACTGCGCGGCGTCCTTGGCCACCACGAAGTAGCCGCTGGCGGGCACCACGGTGCCGGCTGCGAAGACCGCAGTGACGCCGGCGGTGAAGGACCACCCCGAAATGTCCAGCGGAGCGCCGGAGGTGTTGGTCAGCTCCAGGAAGTCGTCGGTGTCGAGGTCCGATCCGGAATGATAGTTCAGTTCGGAGATCACCATCCCGCCCGTCGTCGCCGCAGCCGCCGGGACGGCCTGCGAGACGACGAAGGTGCCGGCCATCGCCGTCGCCAACGCAATGGCCGACACTGTGCGGACGCATTTTCCGATCGCTTGTGTTGCCCTTTGTACCACCATGCCAGGAGCCCCCTCGGAGAAGGTGTGAGCGTCGTGGCGAGTTGTCGGACGCCCACGCCGCAACAGCATGCGGCGTCCCGCTGAGTATCGAAGCGGGCTCCGGCGGTGTCCATAGGTATTGCGGCGCGGAGCTAAGTAGCAGCGGGGCTGACCGTCCGGCACGCGGCCGTGAGCCGGGTCACACGGTTGCAACCTGCCTGCAACCTCCGCGCTCCTAGGCTGGCGTCAGCAGCGGCCGCAGCACACCGGCCGCTCCCGCCACTGTTGCACAGCAAAGGAGCTAGCAATGACTGTCTACGCACAGCCCGGTACCGAGGGCTCGAAGGTCACCTTCAAGGACCGCTACGAAAACTGGATCGGCGGCGAGTGGGTGGCCCCGGTGAAGGGCCAGTACTTCGAAAACATCACCCCGGTCACGGGCAAGGCGTTCTGCGAGGTCGCCCGCGGCACCGCCGAGGACATCGAACTGGCCCTGGACGCCGCCCACAAGGCGGCACCGTCCTGGGGCAAGACCTCGGTGGCCGAACGCGCCGCCATCCTGAACAAGATCGCCGACCGGATCGATGAGAACACGGAACTGCTCGCCGTCGCCGAAACCTGGGACAACGGCAAGCCGATCCGCGAGACGCTGAACGCCGACATCCCGCTCGCGGCGGACCACTTCCGCTACTTCGCCTCCGCCGTCCGCGCCCAGGAAGGCCGGCTCTCGCAGCTCGACGACGACACCACCGCCTACCACTACCACGAGCCGCTCGGCGTCGTCGGCCAGATCATCCCCTGGAACTTCCCCATCCTGATGGCCGTCTGGAAGCTCGCCCCCGCGCTCGCCGCCGGCAACGCCGTCGTCCTCAAGCCGGCCGAGCAGACCCCGTCCTCGATCCTGGTGCTGATGGAGCTGATCAGCGACCTGCTGCCGGCCGGCGTCGTCAACGTGGTCAACGGCTTCGGCGTCGAGGCCGGCAAGCCGCTCGCCTCCAGCCCGCGGATCCGCAAGATCGCCTTCACCGGCGAGACCACCACCGGCCGCCTGATCAGCCAGTACGCGTCGCAGAACCTGATCCCGGTCACGCTGGAACTGGGCGGCAAGAGCCCGAACATCTTCTTCAACGACGTCGCGGACAGCAACGATGCGTTCTACGACAAAGCCCTCGAGGGATTCACGCTGTTCGCGTTCAACCAGGGCGAGGTCTGCACCTGCCCCTCCCGCGCCCTGGTCCAGGAAGGCATCTACGACTCCTTCATGGCCGACGCGCTGGCCCGCACCCAGAAGATCATCCAGGGCAACCCGCTGGACACCGACACCCAGCTCGGCGCCCAGGCCTCCAACGACCAGCTCGAGAAGATCCTCTCCTACATCGACATCGGCAAGCAGGAGGGTGCCAAGGCGCTCACCGGCGGCGCCCGCGCCGAGCTCTCCGGCGACCTCGCCGGCGGCTACTACGTCCAGCCGACCATCTTCGAGGGCCACAACAAGATGCGGATCTTCCAGGAGGAGATCTTCGGTCCGGTGGTCTCGGTGACCCGGTTCAGCGACTACAGCGACGCCATGGGCATCGCCAACGACACGCTGTACGGCCTCGGCGCCGGCGTCTGGTCCCGCAACGGCAACGTCGCCTACCGCGCCGGCCGCGAGATCCAGGCGGGCCGGGTGTGGGTCAACAACTACCACGCCTACCCGGCCGGTGCCGCGTTCGGCGGTTACAAGTCCTCCGGCATCGGCCGCGAGAACCACGCCATGATGCTGGACCACTACCAGCAGACCAAGAACCTGCTGGTCAGCTACAACGAGAACAAGCTCGGCTTCTTCTAGGCCGACGCGGCGGGGCGGACCGGTAGGGTCCGCCCCGCCTTTTCAGTTTCCCCACAACCCCGAGGAGCCCCGATGACCCAGGTCCCACTCGACGCCGCCGTCACGCTTCCCGGCGAAGACTTCTCCCGGGTGGCGCTCACCGCGGAGGCTGTCCAGCTGCTGCGCAAGCTCTGGCTCCAGCACGGACCGCTGATGTTCCACCAGTCCGGGGGCTGCTGCGACGGCTCCGCGCCGATGTGCTACCCGGCGGGGGAGTTCCTGACCGGTGACTCTGACGTGCTGCTGGGCCGGTTCGACATCGCGGACGGCCCCGAGGCCCAGCCGCTCGAGTTCTGGATGTCGAGGGAGCAGTTCAACTACTGGAGCCACACCCATCTGACCGTCGACGTCGTTCCCGGCCGGGGGAGCGGATTCTCGGTGGAGGCGCCGGAGGGGAAGCGCTTCCTGATCCGGTCCACCCTGATGGACTGGCCCGTCTGACCCGCCGGCCGGAAGCGCGAACGGACACTTCAGGCCCGGCCGGAAGCGCGAGCGGACACTTCAGGCCCGGCCGGAAGCGCGCGAGCGGACACTTCAGGCCCGGCCTGAAGGGCGCGAAGTGTCCGTTCGCTCGGGATCCGGCGGCGACCGTCTCACGATGTGGGATAAAAGCGGCCGTCCAGTGGATGGACACTACTATGGATAGGTCCGTTTCAACCCTGTTACCGAGATTTTGGATCTTCCTATGAACCTATTCCGGACCAAGACCATTGAGCAGTCGATCGCCGACGCCGATGAGCCCGGACGCAAGCTGAAGCGCTCGCTCAGCACCTGGGACCTGATGATCATGGGCGTCGCCGTCGCAGTCGGCGCCGGGATCTTCTCGGTCGGCGCCAAAGCAGCCGCCAACTTCGCCGGCCCCGCCGTCACCGTTTCCTTCGCCATCGCTGCCGTCACCTGCGCCCTGGCGATCATGTGCTACGCCGAGTTCGCCACCGCCATCCCCGTGGCCGGCTCCGCCTACGTTTTCACCTACGCCACCATGGGGGAGGTGCTGGCCTGGATCATCGGCTGGAACCTGATCCTGGAACTGTTCACCGCCGGGGCCGTTATCGCCAAGTACTGGGGCATCTACCTCAGCAAGGTTTTCGCCCTGATGGGCCTGGACGTCCCGCCGGCCGTCAACGTCGGCGGCGTTGACCTCTACTGGGGCGCGTTCCTCATCGTCGCGGTCTTTACCGTGCTCCTGGTCCTCGGCACCAAGCTGTCGGCCCGTGTCGGCAACGTCTTCACCCTGATCAAGATCGCCGTCGTCCTTTTTGTGATCGTGGTCGGGTTCACCTACGTGAAGTTCGAAAACTACACCCCGTTCGTCCCCACCTCCGAGCCCACCGGCGGCACCGGGACGGCCGACGTGCTCAAGCAGTCCTTCTTCGGCTTCCTGACCGGCGCCGCCCCCGCCCAGTACGGCACCCTCGGGATCTTCGCCGGCGCCGCGTTGGTGTTCTTCGCGTTCATCGGGTTCGACGTCGTCGCCACCTCCGCCGAGGAGGTCAAGAACCCGCAGAAGACGCTGCCGCGCGGCATCTTCGGCGGCCTGGCGATCGTCACCGTGCTCTACATCCTGGTCTCGCTGGCCCTGACCGGCATGGTGCCCTATACCAAGCTGGCCGAGGCGGATAACCCGACCCTCACCACCGCCTTCGAGGCCGTGGGCAACACCGACGCCGCCAAGGTCATCGCCTTCGGCTCCCTGGTGGGCCTCACCACGGTCATCATGGTGCTCCTGATGGGCCTCTCCCGCGTGGTCCTGGCCATGAGCCGCGACGGCCTGCTGCCGCGCTCGCTGTCCCGCACCAGCACCATCCGGGCCACCCCGGCGCGGCTGCAGATCATCTGCGGCACGGCCGTGGCCCTGGTGGCCGGGCTGACGAACGTGGACCTGCTCGAGGAAATGATCAACATCGGCACCCTGTCGGCGTTCGTGATGGTCAGCCTCGGCATCCTGGTGCTCCGCCGGAAGCGTCCGGACCTGAAGCCGGCCTTCCGGGTGCCCTTCGGCAAGGTGCTGCCGGTGGTCTCCGCCGTGCTCTGCCTGTACCTGATGACCAACCTCGCGGTGGAGACCTGGATCTTCTTCGCCATCTGGCTCGTCATCGGCATCGCGATCTACTTCGCCTACGGGCAGCGACACTCCCGGCTGAACGAGAAGTTCGCCGAGGCCCGGGCCGCTGTCAACGGACCCGGCGCTGCGGCGGAGACCGCACCGTCCGCCGCCCCGGCGCAGGACAGCGGCACGGAGACGCTGACCAAACCGTAACCATGCCCCCTCGGGGGCGAGCATCGACGAGGGCCGCCCGCGCCCGGACCGGCATTGCCGGACCGGCCGTGGGCGGCCTTTTGCGTGCTCAGGCACCGGACGACGTCGTTCGGACCCTGCCGCCGTCGCGCGCGGCGCCCCCGCCAAGCCGGCCATCACTAATGCGTAACAATGCCCCTATTGTGGGCCTCATCACAGTATGGTGGGGATAGTCGATATTTTGAACCTTTGTTCAATATACGAACATCAAGGCTGGGGGGCTTGATTTCCCGCGGCCAGTGCGCACATAGGAGTGAACATGAAACGTCGTATTATCACCGTGCTGGCGGCCGCCTCGGTCCTGGCACTCTCGGCCTGTGGCAGCGGGTCGCCGAGCTCCACCGGCGGCAGCGCCTCCGGCGGCGCCGCGGGCGGGGGCGACCTCACCAAAGTCAGCGTCGGCGTGATCCCGATCGTCGACTGCGCCCCCATCTACCTGGGCAGCAAGCAGGGCTTCTTCAAGGACGAAGGAATCCAGCTCGACATCCAGACCGCCACCGGCGGGGCCGCGATCGTTCCGGGCGTGGTCAGCGGCAGCTTCGACTTCGCGTTCTCGAACCTGATCTCTGTGATGGTTGCCAAGGACAAGGGCCTTGACCTCAAGTTCGTCGCCAACGGCGCCTCGACCACCGGCGAGAAGGGCAAGGACATCGGCGGCGTCGTCGTCCCGGCCGGCTCGTCCATCACCTCCGCCAAGGACCTGGCCGGCAAGACGGTCTCGGTGAACAACCTGTCCAACATCGGTGACACCACGGTGAAGTCGGTCATCGAAAAGGCCGGCGGCGACCCCGCCAGCGTGAAGTTCGTGGAAGTTGCCTTCCCGGATGCCCCCGCCGCCCTGGCCAACAAGCGGGTGGACGCGGCCTGGATCCTGGAGCCCTTCCTCTCCAAGGCCGTAGCCGACGGCGGCAAGGTCGTGTCCTCGAACTTCGTCGACATGAGCCCTGAGCTGGACATCGCCGGTTACTTCACCAAGGCTGACACGATCAAGAACAAGGCCGAGCTGACCCAGAAGTTCACCCGGGCCATGAATAAGTCCCTGGAGTATGCCCAGACCCACCCGCAGGAAGTCCGGGACATCGTCGGGACCTACACGAAGATCGACGAAGCCACGCGCGCCAAGATGGTGCTGCCGCGCTACCGGGTCGAGTTCAACAAGGACGCGTTCAAGACCCTCGGGGACGCCGCCGCCAAGTACGGCACCCTGAGCAAGGCCCCGAACGCGGGCGACCTGCTTCCGTGAGTTCCGTGACTTCCGACGCTCGTGCGTCCGGCGGTCCCGTCCCTGGTGCGGGACGGGGCCGCCGGCCCGGCCGCGGCCTGCCGGTCCAGCGGCTCCTGGGAGTGGCCGGGATCCTGGGGTTCCTGGCCACGTGGGAGCTCATTCCCCGGCTGGGCATCATCAACGAACGCTTCTTGCCGCCGGCCAGCGAAGTCATCGCCGCGCTGGCCCTCGATTTCGGCCTGACCGCGTTCTGGGTGTCGGTCGGCGAAACGATGAAGGCCTGGTTCCTGGGCCTGATCATCGCGGTGTCACTGGCCGTGCTGCTGGGCTTCATCATCGGCTCGAGCAGTTTCCTGCGAAAGGCCACCAACTCGACGGTGGAGTTCCTGCGCCCGATCCCGTCGGTGGCCCTGATCCCGCTGGCGGTGCTGCTGTTCGGCGTGAAAATCGAGTCCTCGCTCATGCTCATCACCTATGCCGCCTTCTGGCAGGTGCTGATCCAGGTCCTCTACGGCGTGGCCGACGTCGATATGGTCGCCAGCAACACCGCGCGGACGTACGGACTGGGTTGGATGGCGCGGATACGCTACGTCGTCTTTCCCACGGCCCTGCCCTACCTGATGACGGGCATCCGGCTCGCCGCCACGGTGGCGCTGGTCCTGGCCATTACCGCGGAACTCGTAATCGGTTCGCCGGGGCTGGGCCGCGAGATCGCCCTCGCCCAGTCCGGCGGCGCGATCTCCGGAATGTACGCCCTGGTGCTTGCCACCGGCCTGATCGGCGTGCTGATCAACGTCCTGATGCGGTTCATCGAAAAGAAGACCCTGTCCTGGCATTCCTCTGTCCGCTCCGAGGTGGTCGTATGAAAGCGCTGAAAACTTTGGCGTACGTGCTGGCACTGCCGGCCCTGCTGGTCCTGGCCTGGTGGGCGTCAACCCTCGGCTCCGTCAACTTCTTCGTCCCCACCCCGGCCGCCCTGGTCGAAAAGTTCGGCGAAGTCTGGTTCGGACCCCGGTTCTTCTCGGACGTGCTGCCCAGCATCGCGCGGCTCCTGATCGGCGTCGTCGCGGCGATTGTGATCGGCGTCGTGGGCGGGGTGCTGATCGGTTCGGTCGCCTGGCTCCGGGCCCTGCTTGAACCCACGCTCGAATTCTTCCGCGCCATCCCCCCGCCGGTCCTGGTCCCGGTGCTGATCCTGCTGATGGGCATCACCGACTCCATGAAGATCGCGGTCATCATCTCCGGCTGCGTCTGGCCGGTCCTGCTGAACACCATCGAAGGCGTGCGTGCCGTGGACGGGGTCCTCTCTGACTCGGCCCACACGTACGGCATCGACGGCTGGGCCCGGGTGCGGTACCTGGTGCTTCCCTCGGCCAGCCCGCAGATCCTCGCCGGCGTTCGGCAGTCGCTCTCGCTTGGGTTGATCCTGATGGTCATCTCAGAAATGTTTGCCTCGTCCTCGGGACTGGGCTTCACCATCGTCCAGTTCCAGCGCTCGTTCGCCATCCCGGAGATGTGGTCCGGCATTGTGGTGCTCGGCTTGCTGGGCGTGGCCATGTCGTTCATCTTCCAGTGGGCCGAACGCAACATCCTGCGGTGGTACCACGGCCAGAAAGAGGTAGAAAATGCAGCCTGACACCACCCGCCCCGCGCCGGAGGCAATGCTCTCCGTCCGCGGCCTGAAAAAGGTCTACCAGACCGACGGCGGCGACATCGAGGCCGTGCGCAACCTGACCTTCGATCTGCGGGCCGGGGAACTGGCCTGTCTGGTCGGCCCCTCCGGCTCCGGCAAGACCACCCTGCTCAAGTGCATCTCCGGCCTGATGGCGCCCACCGAGGGGGAGGTGCTGCTCGACGGCAAGCGGGTCTCCGGGCCGCCGAAGAAAATGGCCGTCGTGTTCCAGGAATACGGCCGCTCGCTGTTCCCCTGGATGCGGGTCCGGGACAACGTGGAGCTGCCGCTGAAGAACCAGGGCGTCCCCAAGGCCGAACGCGACCGGCTGGTCGACGAGGCCCTCGAAGCAGTGGGCCTGGCGCACGTCCCCCGCTCCTACCCCTGGCAGCTCTCCGGCGGCATGCAGCAGCGTGTGGCGATCGCCCGGGCCATCGCCTACCAGCCCGAGGTCCTGCTGATGGATGAACCGTTCGCTGCCGTGGACGCCCAGACCCGGGCGGACCTGGAGGACCTGATCCGGACGGTCTGGAAGAAGCTGGGCGTGACCGTGCTGTTCGTGACCCACGACATCGACGAGTCCGTCTACCTCGGCGAACGGGTCATCATCCTCTCGAGCTCCCCGACGGTGGTGCAGGAGGACATCGTCATCGACCTGCCGGACGAGCGAGACCAGCTGGAGACCCGGTCGCTGCCCCGCTTCACCGAGCTCCGCCACCACGTCTACGAGCAGATCCAGCTGGCCAAGAAGGGACACCGGCCCGCCGCGGCCACCAGTTGATTCGTTTGGGCTGGGGAAACGGACGGCCGCACCCCGGGCCCGTGCCGCCGTCGTCCGTAACCGCCGCGCGTGTCCGGAACCCCGGCGGAAACCCGACGGCGGGTGTGGGCGGGCCGGGGTCCGGAGCCGACGGGGCGGCCGGTCCGGAGCAAGCGGCGCTTAGCCGACGCCCCCTGGGTATCCAAAGCAAGACACCCCGCCGCGGTTTCCCTCGGCGGGGTGTCTGATCAGTGCCGGTTCCTCTGGACTGCCCCCAAAGGCGGCTCCGCGCTTACGGCACTCCTGAGCCCATCTTGTCCAGAAGGATGGGGCCAAGCAGGTCGCTGTATTCTCGGTTCATATGGTTCGCGTCGTAATAGACCTCCACACCGCCGAGCACCGTAAAGCACTTCTCCGCGTTGCAGAAGTAGTCCGTAAGGTCCAGCAGCCGGACATTTCGGTCGTTGGCGGAATTCGCGGCTTCCACGAGCGGATCGGGAGGCTGGGCAACTGACCGCGAAACAGCGCACTCCGCAGGGTTTGCGGCGTGAATCAGGGTGCAGTCGGCGTCGCGCACGGCTCCATTCAAAGGGGGATCCGCGAGTACATAAACCCTCGCCCCGGTTGCAGTCCACTTTTGCCAGGTCTTATGCAGACCTGCGGCGAACTGCTCCGCTTCCGGCCTCCCGGACCCATCGTCGACGTGTTGCTCTCTGGAAAACATAGAGGTGAAGACCGCGGCGGGGCTGTCGGTGGCAACGGCCGCCGTGACGCGTCGGGACCAGTCCATGCACTTCTGGGCGGGTCCCCGCTCGGTGTGACCGTCGTAGCCGACGAACTGGACGTCTGCCACTGGACACCCGCCGGTAAATGCGGTTTTGACGATCCAATGTCGTTTCTTGGCGGCCGCAAAGACCGCTCCCTGCCAGTGCTGGCCATGGGAATCGCCGACCAGCCAAACAATGCTTGGGTTCCTTTTGCCGGCTGAGAAGTCGCAGACGTAGTGCGTTTTCTTATCGCTGGACATCAGCTCTTCCCGTGCCGAGCCGCATTCGGGGGGAACTGTCCAGTACTTTTTTGCGTTGGGGCTACCCGTCGAGGCGGCCGGACCGAACTTCCCCTCGCAGGAGGTCTTCGGCAGCAGAGCAGCAGGGCCGTGGCAGGGGTCCAGTGCCGCGGCTGCCGCGGCTTGATCATCGCGCGCGCTCTGCTGCTCGTAGGCTCGGACCTGGGCGAAGCAGAGTCCCGCAAGAAGTACCATCGCTACGCTCATGGCTGTCACGGTTCGGAGTGCCGAGGTGTTTAGGAACCGGGATGCTTGCGCGCGGTCCTCCACAAGCACCTTGGTGGCTGAAGCCAAGACAAGTGCGAGAGCGAGGATCAAGGTTTTGTCCACGCCCGTTGGCGTGCGTCCGAGTATGAATGGGGAAAGGACGATAACGGGCCAGTGCCACAAATAGAGCGAATAGGAGATGCTTCCGATGTGCTGGACAGGCAAGGAGCCGACCAGTCGTCTCAGGACCGGCCGTCGGCCGCCGTTGCCGGCCAAGATCACGAGGGATGTGCCGGCGACCGGAAGGGCAGCCAGCCATCCTGGAAACTGTGTCTCACTGTCGAAAGCCAGGGCGGAAACTACGATAGCCAGAAGTCCAAGTAACCCGAGGCACTTTGCCGCTGTGGTACCAAGCAGCACCCTGCCCAGCCCGAGTGCCACTAAGGCACCCGCACCGAACTCCCACGCCCGGACGGGGGTAACGAAATAGGCCTGGCTGGGAGTTGCCTGCGTCGTGAAGACAGAGGCGGTCAGCCCCGTTATTATCACGGCGGAAACGCCGGCAACCAGCACGCGTCTGGCGGGGATTCGGCGCCGGGCGGCTATCCAAAACAGACCCAGGAGCAACAGTGGCCAGAGGAGGTAAAATTGCTCCTCGACCGAGAGCGACCAGTAGTGCTGGGCAACGGTTGCAGATGCTGTCGATGCCGAATAGTTGATTGACTTCGCGGCGAGGGCCCAGTTTTCAACGTAGAAGGTGCTGGCCAAGACTTCGAGGGCCGTGTCGGTCCATCGAGAGTTTGGCAGAAACATCCAGGACGCTCCGAGTCCGACCGCGAGTACCAAAAGGGCCGCCGGGAGGAGCCGACGAATACGCCGGGCGTAAAACTGCCCCAGCCGGATCCTCCCCGACGCCTCCAACTCCTTATGAAGGTGGGACGTGATGAGGAAACCGGAAATTACAAAGAAGACGTCGACGCCAACGTAACCTCCGGTCATGCGGCCCGGCCAAAGATGATTGAGTACCACGAGGGTGACGGCAAGCGCGCGGAGGGCTTGGATGTCAGCGCGGAACGTCCGACGTCCGCGTAGGCCGTTGCCAGTCGCTTGGACGCCTGCATTGTCGGTGCGCACTTGTTCGGCGACGCTCATGATGTCCTTAGCTCTGGTGGCCGGGCGCGGGGCGCCTCCGTTGGCCATGGTAATCACTCGGAATTTGCTGTCGGAATGCCACGTTGCGAAACCAGAGATTCCGCGGGCCCCCCAATTTTGCCATGCCCTGGGGCGTTACACGACTCGGCGCAGGCAGAGACACGAACACCCCGCCACGCAACTGCGCGGCGGGGTGTCCTTTTATGCCGGGAAGACTAGCCGATCTTGTTGGCGGCTTCGGCGTCCGAGGTGGCGACGCCGGCAGCGGCGGCACCGAGGTTGGCGCGCAGCTTGGCGCCGAGTTCGGCGTCGACATTCGTCCAGTACTGGATGGCGCGTTCCTTGATGGCCGGGCTCTTGACCCCGCCCACGGCGCCGGTGATGGTCTCGAGCAGGCGGGCCTTGGCGCCGTCGTCGAAGACCTCACGGTACAGCGTGCCGGCCTGGCCGAAGTCGCTGTCCTCGGCGTGCAGGGAGTGCGCCGAGAGCGTCAGCTCGCCGTCGTTCTCCCAGCCGCCGGCCGGGCTCTGCGGCTCCACGGCAGCAGGGCCGCCGACCGAGTTCGGCGCGTAGACCGGAACCGAGGGGGCGTTGAAGTGGTAGCGGCCGGCGCCGTCCTGGCTGTAGTTGTTGACCTGGCTCTTGGGCTGGTTGACCGGGATCTGGGCATGGTTGGTGCCCACCCGGTAGCGGTGCGCGTCGGCGTAGGAGAAGATGCGGGCCTGCAGCATCTTGTCCGGCGACGCGGCGATGCCCGGCACGAAGTTCGACGGCGCGAAGGTGGCCTGCTCGATCTGAGCGAAGTAGTTCTCCGGGTTCTTATCCAGCGTCATGGTGCCGACCTTGACCAGCGGGTAGTCCGCGTGCGGCCAGACCTTGGTCAGGTCGAACGGGTTGAAGCGGTAGGTCTTGGCGTCCTCGTACGGCATCACCTGGACGTGCAGGTCCCAGGACGGGAAGTTGCCGGCGGCGATGTTCTCGGACAGGTCGCGGATGTAGAAGTCCGCGTCGGAGCCGGCGAGGGCCTCGGCCTGGTCGCCGGTCATGGAGTGCACGCCCTGGTTGGACTTGAAGTGGTACTTGACCCAGAAGCGCTCGCCCTCGGCGTTGATCCACTGGTAGGTGTGCGAGCCGTAGCCCTGCATTTCGCGCCAGGAGGCCGGCAGGCCGCGGTCGCCCATGAGCCAGGTGACCTGGTGGGCGGACTCGGGGGAGAGGGTCCAGAAGTCCCACTGCATGTCCGCGTCGCGCAGGTGGGTGCCCGGCAGGCGCTTCTGCGAGTGGATGAAGTCCGGGAACTTGATGCCGTCGCGGATGAAGAACACCGGGGTGTTGTTGCCGACCAGGTCGTAGTTGCCCTCGGTGGTGTAGAACTTCACGGCGAAGCCGCGCGGATCGCGCCAGGTGTCCGGGGAGCCGTTCTCGCCCGCGACGGAGGAGAAGCGGATGAGCATGTCCGTCTCGGTGCCCGGCTGGAAGAGCGCCGCCTTGGTGTATTTGGAGACGTCCTCGGTGGTCTTGAAGGTACCGAACGCGCCGCCGCCCTTGGCGTGCACGACGCGCTCCGGCACGCGCTCGCGGTTGAACTGGGCGAGCTTCTCGACCAGGTAGTGGTCGGTGAGGATGATCGCGCCGTCGGCGCCGACGGCCTGCGAATGGGCGTCGGACGTGACGGGGGCGCCGGACTGTGTCGTGGACACGGCGGGCGCAGAGATGTTCTGGGTCATCATGCTCCTATTTCTGTTTCTAACTTAGGTACGGTCGGAGGGAAGTGTTTGGCTGCGCTGGCAGTCCTCGCAGATGCCCTGGTACAGGACGTCCGCGATCTGGATGGTCATGGGCTTGGCGCCCGCGTCCCAGTGTGGTGTCAGGCAGGGCGCATGGCCGACGGCGCACTCGACGTCCTCCACGCGGCCGCAGCTGATGCAGACGGCGTGGTGGTGGTTGTCGCCCACCCGCGTCTCGTACAGCGCGGGGGAGTGGGGCGGCTCGAAGCGCCGCAGCATCTGCAGCCCGGTCAGGTCGCCGAGGACCACGTAGACGGACTGGGCGGTCAGTTCGGGCAGTTCCTCGCGGGCGGCGGCGAGGATCCCCTCGGCCGGCGAATGCGGATGGCGTTCGACGGCGGCCAGCACGGCCAGCCGCTGTTTGGTCACCCGGCGGCCGTGGGCACGCAGGGCCGCGGCCCATGTTTCGTGGCTGCCCATCGTTTCCGTCATGGCCCCATTCAAGCACTTATTTTTAGTTGTTCACAATAAGGCGGGGCTTAGCTGCCCGGGACCGCACTAGAGTTGCCGGGTGGGGAAATTCTTGGCGGACATCACGCCGCTACGCGAAAGCCCGGCATTCCGCCGCCTGTGGCTCGGATCCGCCGCCTCTGCCCTGGGCAGCCAGCTCACCCTCGTGGCCGTCAGCCTCGAGGTCTACCGGCTCACCCAGGACAGCCTCTACGTGGGGCTGCTGAGCATTTTCGCCCTCGTGCCCCTGGTCTTCGGCGGCCTCCTCGGCGGCTCCATCGCGGACGCGCACGACCGGCGCCAGGTAGCGCTGCTCGCCTCCGCGGTGCTGTGGCTGACCACCGCCGGCCTGGCGCTGCAGGCCTGGCTGCAGCTGGGGAACGTGTGGCTCCTGTATGCCCTGGTCGCGGTGCAGAGCGGCGCGCAGGCCATCAACCAGCCGGCCCGCAGCGCCATCATCCCGGTGCTGGTCCGCAAGGAACTGCTGCCCGCCGCCAACGCCCTGTCGATGATCAGCATCGGGCTCTCCATGACCGCCGGACCGCTGCTGGCCGGCGTGCTGGTCGCCACGATCGGGTTCGCCTGGACCTACACGGTCGATGTGGCCAGCTTCGTTTTCGTCGTCTGGGCGCTGCTGAAGCTGCCCCCGATGCCGCCGGACCACGCCGCGCACCGGGCCGGACTGCGCTCCGTGGTGGAGGGGTTCCGCTTCCTCGGCACCCGCCCGAACCTGCGGATGACCTTCGTGATCGATCTGGTGGCCATGATCCTCGCCCAGCCCCGGGCGCTGCTGCCGGCCATCGGCGCGCTCATGATCGGCGGCGGTGAGGCGACAGTCGGGGTCCTGCTGGCCGCGACCGCCGTCGGCGCCTTCCTGGCCGGGCTCTTCTCCGGTCCCCTCGGCGCCGTCCGCGCCCAGGGCGCCGCAGTGGTCTGGTCGGTCATGGCCTGGGGCGCTTCCATCGCGGGTCTGGGTCTTGTCGTCGTCCTCGCCGGGCGCTCCGGGGCCGGCGGGGTCACGCTCTGGCTCGTGCCGGCCGCCATCTGCTGCGCGCTTGCAGGCATCGCCGACTCGGTCAGCGCCGTCTTCCGCACCACCATCCTGCAATCAGCTGCCCCGGACCACCTTCGCGGGCGTCTGCAGGGGGTCTTCGTCGTGGTCGTGGCGGGCGGCCCCCGGATCGGGGACATGCTGGCCGGCGGCGCCACTACACTGCTCAGTGAGGGCTGGGTGTTGCTCGCGGGCGGAGTGCTGTGTGCGGTGGTGGCGTGGCTCGTGGCGCGCTGGCAGTCCGGGTTTTTGGCGTACGACGCGCGGAACCCGGTTCCGTAGCGGTTCGTTCCTCAAGTGGGTGCCCACGGGGATGTCCCGGAGGCCGGCGCCAGCGCCGGCGGCGTCAGGAATGTGGCAGCAGGAGGATCGGTGCACAATCATCACAACGGCTTGAAGACGGCGGCCCTCTTCGGCGTGCTCTGGGCGGTACTGCTGGGGCTGGGCGCGCTGATCGGGTCAAGCATGCGCAGCTCGGCGCCGATCTGGATCATGGCGCTGATCGGTGTCGGCACCACAGCGTACGGGTACTGGAACAGCGACAAGATCGCGATCCGCTCCATGCAGGCATATCCGGTGACCGAGGCGGAGGCCCCGCAACTGCATCAGATCGTCCGGGAGCTCTCGGTCCGTGCCAACCAGCCGATGCCGCGGATCTACATCTCTCCGACCCTGGCGCCCAATGCGTTTGCCACCGGCCGGAACCCGCAGAACGCGGCGGTTTGCTGCACCCAGGGCATCCTGCAGCTGCTCGACGCCCGGGAACTGCGCGGCGTCCTCGGACATGAGCTGATGCACGTCTACAACCGGGACATCCTGACCTCCTCAGTGGCCGCCGCCGTCGCCGGCGTGATCACCTCGGTTGGCCAGATGCTGCTGTTCTTCGGCGGCGGCGGTGACCGCCGCAACGGCAATCCGCTGGCCCTGCTCGCCATGGCGCTGCTGGCCCCGTTCGCGGCGTCGCTGATCCAGATGGCAATCTCCCGGACCCGGGAGTACGACGCCGACGAGGACGGTTCGGCGCTTACCGGCGATCCGCTGGCGCTCGCCTCGGCGCTGCGCAAGATCGAGCAGGGCGTGCAGCTGGCTCCGCTGCCGCAGGACCAGCGGCTGGTGAACGCCTCGCACCTGATGATCGCCAACCCGTTCCGCGGCGGCGGCATGGCCCGGATGTTCTCCACCCACCCGCCGATGAGCGACCGGATCAGCCGGCTGGAGCGGATGGCAGGCCGGCCGCTGGGCTGACCGGGGGTTCACGCTGCGTCGCGGAACGCAGAAGGGCTGCCGCCACCGGAATCCCGGTGGCGGCAGCCCTTCTGCTGCGGCCCGTGCGCGGTTCGCGTCGGCCGCGTAAGTCCGGTCCTAGCTGCGGAAGTTCACAAACTGCAGGTCGGCCTCTTCGAAGTTCTTCAGCAGGGCCATGGTTTCCTGCAGGTCGTCACGGGACTTGGAGGTCACGCGCAGTTCATCGCCCTGGATCTGCGACTTGACGGACTTGGGCCCCTCGTCGCGGATCAGCTTGTTGATCTTCTTGGCGAGGTCCTGGGCGATGCCTTCCTTGATGGTGGCCTCCAGGCGGAACTCCTTGCCGGAGGCGTAGGGCTCGCCCGTGTCCAGGGACTTCAGGGAGATGCCGCGGCGGATGAGCTTGGACTGCAGCACGTCCAGGACCGCCAGAACGCGTTCCTCGGAGTTGGCCTTCATCAGGATCTTCTCGCCGCTGAAGTCGACCTCGGCGCCGACGCCCTTGAAGTCGTAGCGCTGCGCCAGTTCCTTCTGCGCCTGGTTCAGCGCGTTGGCGACTTCCTGCTTGTCGACCTTGCTGACGACGTCGAATGTGGATTCGCCTGCCATGACTGTCCTCCTGGTGGTTGTCCGGACGCCCTCCGGGAGGGCGGTGTTTTCTGCATTCCAGCCTAGTACGGATGCCGCGGATGTGAAGGTGGCGCCGGTGCCCGGGGGCTCACAGTCGGCTCAAAGCTGAACCCCGGCGGGAACGAAGCTTGGCCCGGCAGGGTTGAAGACGTTGAAAGCGCCGTTGGAAAGGCACCCCCATGAACAGCAAGGCCGTCCGTTATGTCACGGGCAGCACCGCGGCCGCGGCGAGCTCCGTGGCCGCAGCCGCGCTCGCCGCGTCCGTCATCCTCAGCCCGGCAGCCGGCGCGGCCGTCCGGCTGGACGGGGTGCATGCGGACCTGGCCCGGGCCGTCGGACTGAACCAGGTCACGCCCGAACAGGCGGCGAAGTTCGAAGCCAGGCTGGCCGGCCGGATCCTCGGCGAATCCTGATTCCTGCCCCCGGAATCCGGGCCGTGCGGGGCGCTGCGGCGCCGATTCGATTCTTCGGGCGAAGTTCTGTAAAGTTGTCTTGCCCGCGGTTGCTGGAAGCGGAACGGACTGGAAACAGGCGTTCCGACACGGAAGCCGCGAGTGATCTTCTTTTGAAGTTCGGCAGATTACCCGAGCGGCCAAAGGGGGCTGACTGTAAATCAGCTGGCAACGCCTACGGGGGTTCGAATCCCTCATCTGCCACCCTCGAAAAGCCTCCGGAACCCATCGGTTCCGGGGGCTTTTTCATGTCCTTCCAGCGTTTGTCGCGAATCCGAGCCCCCGCCGTGCCCCCCGCCGTGCCCCCCGCCCGGTCCGGCCGGCGCGGAGCATCCGGGGCGACGGCGCGCCCGTCATCTGGGTGACCGCACTGTGGCGGACGTCACGCCGAGGCCCTTGAAGCGCTACTCTGTCGCAGGAGGGAAATCATATGGAGCTGGTCTTGGCAGGCGGTAAGGGAGTGCTCGGCTTGGCCGAGGACGGAGTTTTCCGGCTGACGTGGGCGCCGGGCAGTGTGCTCGAGGCCGCCGACGCCGTCGAGTCGGTCCTTGCCGTTACCAAAATCAGCGCCGGGCGCCTGCTGCCGTTGCTGATTGACATCAGCGACGTCAAGGTGTCGGCCGGGGCCCGGAACCACTTCCTGGAAAGCCGCTTCGTTTCCGCTGTGGCGCTGGTCGGCGAATCCAATGTGGACCGGGTGGTTGCGGCGTGGATGCGCCGCGGCAACGACTGTCCCCAGGGTTACTTCACCTCCCGGGACGAGGCGCTGGCCTGGCTGGCCGGGCGTCCCGCCGGCGAGATACCCGGCCAAATACCCGGGCAGGAGGCGGGGTCGGCGCTGGTGTGCGCGGGGCCGCCGGCCAGTGCGACACCCTGAAGCAATCGCTGCCACCGGCCCTACCGCAGAGTAGGGTTGGGCCGTTAATGGTTGAGCTTGAAGGAGCGCTGAAGTGAAGTCGTTTGCATGCGGTGATGTGGTCCCCGGTTGCGAAGCCCGCTGGGTCTGCAGCACGGACGACGAAATCCTGGTCCAGGTCGGCGCCCACGCCGCGTCCGCGCACGGACTGACGGACCTGTCCGCGGACCTCGTCGACGCGGTACACAAAGCGATCCGCCCGGTTAGTTGAGTCCTCCGGCCGGCGGTATGCCGTCCGCGGGCGCGGTACCCGGGCCCGCGGACTGGGACCGCCTGCTGGAGTCCGCCTGCCGCGGCGAGGGGCTGGCGGCGGCCTACCAGCCGATTGTCGACACCGCGCGCGGCACGGTGGTGGGCTATGAAGCCCTCGCCCGGTTCCCCGGCTACGCGGAGAAGAACCCCGAGGTGTGGTTCGCCGCTGCCCGATCCCACGGACGGTCGGCCGAGCTTGAGGCCGCCGCGCTCCGCACTGCCCTCAAGGCGCGCCCGGCGCTGCCGGCGAACTGCTTTCTGACGCTCAACGTCTCCCCGGAACTCCTGACCTCCGAGAGTATCCGCAGCGTCTGGCGGGAGGAGGGCAGCCTCGGCGGCCTCATCGTGGAACTGACCGAACAGACGCCGATCGATTCATACGTCGAGCTGGAGCCGGACCTGAACCAGCTGCGCGCCGCCGGCGCCCTGATCGCCGTCGACGACGCCGGGGCAGGCTATGCCGGCCTGCGCCATCTGTTGGCCCTGCGGCCGGCGCTGATCAAGATCGACCGGGACCTGGTGCAGGACGTCGACCGCGACGAGGCGAAGCGGGCCCTGATCGGGATGCTGGGCGGATTCGCCAGCCGGGTGGACGCCTGGATCCTCGCCGAAGGCGTCGAGCGTTCCGAAGAACTGGATGCCCTGGTGGCGCTCGGCGTCCCGCTGGTGCAGGGCTACTACCTCGCCCGGCCCGCCCCGCCGTGGGCCGGGATCGACCTGGACGTGGCGCACCGGATGGCAAGCGCCCGCCCGGCCCTGCACAAGTCCGTGGTCCGCGACGTCGTCGAAGCGGCGGCCGCTGCGGCCAGCGTCCCGCAGGCGGCCGAGGCCTTCGCCGCCGATCCGGCGCTGGACGCCGTCGTGCTGCTCGGGGAGCACCTGCGGCCGGTCGCGGTGCTCGACGCCGGTGCCTCCGCGCTCGGCGTCGTACACCCCGGCATGCGGGTGAACCTCGATACCCCGCTCAGCGAGGCCCTGGCACGTGCCATGACGCGGCCCAAGGCCACGCGGTTTGAACCGCTCCTGGTCACGGACAACGCGGGCCGGTTTGCCGGCCTCGCCCGGATGGAGCGCATGATCCTCGCGCTCGCGGGCAACGGGGACGACGCCGGCGGACAGGAAACCGCTGACCGGGAGGAGGCAGGGGAGTGATGACCGACAACCCGGACGCGCTGGCGGGGGAGTTGCCCGCCGGTGTGCGGATCAGGATTCTTCGGGAGTCCGACGCCGAACGGCTGGGCGCGGCCTACCAGCGAAACCAGGACCACCTTGCCCCCTGGGAGCCGGTACGGGCCCCGGAGTTTTACACCGCGGAGGGCCAGCGCTCGAACATCCGCGGCAAGCTGGGCATGTTCGCCGCGGGCACCGGTGTCCCGTGGATCATGCTGGCCGGCGGCCGTGCCGTGGGGGCGATGACCCTGAGCGGGATCGTCCGTGGCCCGTTCCTCAGCGCCAAGCTCGGCTACTGGGTGGACCGGGACTACAACGGCCAGGGCGTCGCCACGGCCGCCGTCGCCCACGTCCTGGACGCCGCCCGCGCAGCGCTGGGCCTGCACCGGATCCAGGCCGCCACCCTGCCGCACAACGCCGCCTCCCAGACGGTGCTCCGGCGGTCCGGATTCCAGGAGATCGGGCTGGCCCCCGACTATTTGCACATCGCCGGGGCCTGGCAGGACCACGTCCTGTTCCAGCGCATCCTGCACCCGCCCGTGCAGGGCCCGGGCCGTGGCTGAGAGTTCCCTGGGCGCGCTGCACCACGTCGAGTTGTGGGTACCGGACCTTGAACGCGCCCGGCACGAATGGGGCTGGCTCCTGACCCGGCTCGGCCACGAGCAGTACCAGGGCTGGCCCCTCGGGCGCAGCTGGCGGCTGGGACCGACCTACATCGTCGTCGAGGAGTCATCGGACCTCACCGGCCGGACCCACCGCCGGACCGGACCCGGACTGAACCACCTGGCCTTCCACGCCGGAACACCGGCGCAGGTGGATGCGCTGGCAGCCGACGCCCCCGGCCACGGCTGGACCGAGCTGTTCCCGGAGCGGTATCCGCACGCCGGCGGCCCCGGGCACTTCGCCGCCTACCTGGTGAACTCGGACGGCTTCGAGGTCGAACTCGTCGCTGCAGGCTGAGAGCTGCAGACGGGGATGAGCCCCGCGGGTACGGTGATGACCATGAGCATCATCCTGGTGGGCGGCGGCCCCGACACCGTAACCACCCCGGGCATCTTCGACCGCTTCGTCCACGACGTCCGGCACCGTGCCGGGGGAGCCCGGGCGCCCCGGATCGCCGTCGTGCTCTTTGACCGGGACGGCAGTTCGGAGTATTCCCTGCCGGCCTACCTGGACCCGCTGCAAAGCCGCATCCCCTGCCGGCCGATGCCGGTCCTGCTGGGCCGCAACGCCCCGGCCGACCAGGCGTCCTTCACCGGCGTCGACGGCATCATCGTCGGCGGCGGCCCGACCCCCGAATACCTCGCCGGCCTGACCGGCTCCGGCCCGGCGATCCGGGCGGCGACCGCCGACGGCGTGCCCTATCTGGGGTTCTCGGCCGGGGCGATGGTAGCGCCGGGCCGTGCCCTGGTGGGAGGCTACCGGGTCCGGGGGATCGCGGTGTGTTCGGAGGAATGCTCCGAGGGCCTCGAGGAACTCGACGTCCGCGAGGGGCTGGGCCTGGTGCCGTTCGCCGTCGATGTGCACGCGGCGCAGGCGGGGACCCTCAGCCGGGCCGTCGCGGCGGTCGCGGAGGGCCTGGTGGACCGGGCCGTGGCCATCGACGAAAACACCGCACTGGTGCTGCCCCACGCGGAGCTCGAGGACCTGGAGGTGATCGGCGCCGGTAACTGCTGGTCCATCCGCGGCTCCGGCCGGAAAGCCACGGTGGCCGTGCTGTCCGCCCCGTAGGCGCGCAAGCCTTGGCAGTGTTGTTACTCGCGGGTAACATGAAGCGCATGCACCTGCTGCTCCGCACCCTCCTCCTGCTCTTCCGCTCCGCCCGGCGCTCGCCGTTGAGCATCTGGGAGACCTCGTCCCTTCCGCTCCGCGTCCTGCCCACGGACATCGACATCGCCATGCACGTGAACAACGGCATGTACCTGTCCCTGATGGACCTGGGCCGGTTCGACCTCATGGCGCGCAGCGGCACCTGGAAGTCCATCCGCCGCCGCGGCTGGACGCCGGTGGTGGCGGGGGAAACCATCGCCTTCCGCCGCTCCCTGCAGCTGTGGCAGCAGTACACGATTGAAACGAAAATCATCGGCCTGGACGAGAAGGCCATCTACTTCGAACAGCGGATGGTGGTCGACGGCGAAATCTACGCGCGCGCCTACATCGCCACCCGGCTGGTCCACAAGGGCCGTCCGGTCAGCCAGGAAGAGATCATCCTCGAATTCGGCGCCCCTCCGGCCGGCCTGACGCTGCCGGAATGGATCCACGAGTGGCGCGAAACCAACGCGCTGCCCGGCGCCCGCCGCCCCGCCCCGCACGCCTGGGCCTAGACCGGGCGGATGTGCCAAGAGCGAAACGCGGGGGACTTTCGGAGAGTGCTCGCGTACCGTTGACCCATGGCAACCGTAGACATTACTGGTGAACAGTTCGCAGCGACCGTCGAGGACAACGACATTGTCCTCGTAGACTTCTGGGCCGAGTGGTGCGGCCCGTGCAAGCAGTTCGGGCCCACCTACGCGGCCGTGTCGGAGAAGCACCCCGACGTCGTCTTCTCCAAGGTGGACACCGAGGCGGAGCAGCAGCTCGCCGCCGAGGCCGGCATCACCTCGATCCCGACCCTGATGGCCTTCCGTGAGAAGGTGCTCGTGTTCTCCCAGCCGGGCGCGCTGAATGCCCAGCAGCTGGAACAGGTCGTTGACGCTGTCAAGGCCCTGGACATGGAGGAAGTCCACGCCCACGTGGCGCGCTCCCAGGCAGAGGCCGCGGCCGCCCAGCAGGACGGCTCGCAGATCCCGGACGCCTGAGCCGGACCACACAGACACACAGACGAAAAACGCGGGGTTCCGCTGCGCCCTCCCCTGACGGGGTGCGGGCGCGGCGGGACCCCGCGTTGGTGCTGCCAGCCGAGGGCCGGCCGGTCGCCTGGACCTAGAGCTTTTCCAGCGTGACCGGCTCGGCCAGCAGTGCACTCAGCGACTCGTTGAGGTCCTGGACCGCCGTGCCCTTGGAGTGCCTGTCCAGGTCCTCCTGCGAGGCCCAGCGCTCGGTCAACACCAGCTTGTCCTCGCTGGCCTCGGTCAGTTCGTAGCGGATGCAGCCGGGCTCGTTGACGACCTCGTCGATCGCAATTTCGAGCGCGAGCTTCACACGGAAGAATTCGCCTTCGTTGGGGATGAAAGTTGCCTGCAGGTCGATGGGTTCGCTCATGGGTTTTACCCTACCCGGCGGCCGTCGCGGCGCCGGAAAATGACCGGAAGATTTCCTAGGACATCCACGCTTTAGTCTTCTCAACCCGCCGGGCGGTTGGTAGCGTCGCACCATGCTTGCGTATACAGCCGGGGACACTGACGTTCCGCTGCTTGATGAAACTATTGGCGACCATTTCGAGCGCATTGTCGCCCGGTTCCCGTTGCACGACGCGCTGATCGAGGCGGCCGCGGTGCCGGGCGGCGAGGCGCGGCGCTGGAGCTACACCAAGATGAACGACGACGTCGACCGGCTCGCCCGCGCTCTGCTGGCGCTCGGCGTGGCCAAGGGGGACCGGATCGGCATCTGGAGCCCCAATTGCGCCGAGTGGACCATCCTGCAGTACGCCACGGCCAAGATCGGGGCGATCCTGGTCAACGTCAACCCCGCCTACCGCAGCCACGAACTTGAATTCGTCGTCCAGCAGAACGGCATGCGCATGCTGGTGGCGGCGCCCTCGGACAAGAACAGCGACTACACCGGCATGGTCCGGCAGGCGCTGGCGCACTGCCCGGAGCTGCGCGAGCTCGTGTTCCTGCCCGACGCGGGCCTGCCCGGCCTCACCGCCGGAGTCCCGGAGCGTGAGGCCGAGCGCACCTACGCGGAGCTGCTCCGGCGGGCCGACGACGTCGCGCACGCGGCCCTGAAGGCGCGAATGGCGGAGCTGGATCCGCACGACGCGATCAACCTGCAATACACCTCCGGCACCACCGGCTTTCCCAAGGGCGCGACCCTTACCCACCACAACCTGCTCAACAACGGGTACTCGATCGGCGAGCTGCTCCACTACACCGACCATGACCGGGTGGTGCTGCCCGTGCCGTTCTACCACTGCTTCGGGATGGTGATCGGAAACCTTGCCGCGTTCAGCCACGGGTGCGCCACCATCATCCCCGGCCGGGGCTTCTCCCCGGCGGCCGCGCTGGAGGCGGTGCAGGACTTCGGCGGGACCTCGCTCTACGGCGTGCCGACCATGTTCATCGCCGAGCTGGCACTGCCCGACTTTGCCTTCTACGACCTCTCCACGCTGCGCACCGGTGTCATGGCCGGGTCGCTGTGCCCCATCGAGGTGATGAACCGCGTGATCAGCGAAATGAACATGCGCGACGTCGCCATTTGCTACGGCATGACCGAGACGTCCCCGGTCTCCACCATGACCCGGGACGGGGACACCCTGGCCCAGCGCACCCAGACGGTCGGCCGGACCATGCCGCACCTGGAGAGCCGGATCGTCGATCCGCTGAGCGGCGAGGTCCTCCAGCGCGGCGAAGTCGGTGAGCTGTGTACCCGCGGCTACTCGGTGATGCAGGGCTACTGGAACCAGCCGGACAAGACCGCCGAGGCCATTGATGCCGAGGGCTGGATGCACACCGGGGACCTGGCCCGGATGGACGAGGACGGCTACCTCGCGATCGAGGGCCGGATCAAGGACATGGTGATCCGCGGCGGCGAGAACATCTACCCGCGGGAAATCGAGGAGTTCCTCTACACCCACCCTGACATCCAGGATGTGCAGGTGATCGGCGTACCCGATGCGAGCTACGGCGAGGAACTGATGGCCTGCGTCATCCTCAAACCGGGGGCCCCGGCCCTGGACGCCGCCGCGCTGGCGGCCTTCTGCCGCGGGAAGCTGGCGCACTATAAAATCCCGCGCTACGTCGACGTCCGGGCGGACTTCCCGATGACCGTCTCCGGCAAGATCCGCAAGGTCGACATGCGCCAGGAAGCCATTGCCCGGCTCCACGGCGAGGGGCCGGCGGAGTCCTAGGCCGGCGTCGGGCCCTGCCGCCCGGCGCGGACGCCGTCGGTGGCCCTGTGCCACGGGCCCGGTCGGACGCCCCGCTGCCCGAGCCGGCCGTGGCCTGCCTCGCGGATGATGTTCTGCGTGACACGCAGCGCGAACGCCCGGGAACGGGCGGGCACGGCGGCGTCGCCCAGGGCCTGCAGCCAGTCCAGAGTGCCCATGTTGACGACGCCGGCCCCGGACGGGACGGTGTAGAACGTCGAGTCGGACCAGCCGTGCCTCGCGTGCTGGCCGGACTGCGGCGAGTGGGCAAAGATGTGCAGGTTTTTGGGGTAGGTGAAGCGGCGGTGTTTGCCGGCTGGAAAGACCCGGTCCGTCTCTCCGGATGTCAGGCCCGCGTAGGTCGCCCCGCGTACTGCGCCGGTGCCGGCGAAGGCGAAGAACCCCGGATCCGAGACGGTGAACGTCCCGGTGGCGTGGAGGTCGCCATAGACCGACCCGGTCAGCGTCGATTCCGGCCGGGCGGCAGGGCCCTGGCGCCACTGGGTCGTCACGGCCGCCGGACGTTTGGTCCGGTACGGATCCAGCTTGGCATTCCGGTAACACACCAGGATCCGGTTCTTGCCCCTGGCCGAGGGCTCCAGCCGGGTGCGCCAGTAGACGTTGTTGGCCCCGAAGAAAACGATGTTCGTGCCCCGGTCGCGGGCGCGCTCCACGGTCCGGCGCAGGCCCGGCGACCAGTACTCCGAGTGGGCCGAGAAGATGACGGCGGCCGCCCCGTTCACCAGGCTGGAGTTCCCGGTGATCCGCGCCTCGGTGGTGTAGGCCAGTTCCAGGTGCGGGTCATCGATGGCTTCCGCGGCGCGGACCAGCGGCGCGTTCCGCTTCTCCACTTCCTCGAAGTTCCGGTAGGGACGGTCGAAGGAGACCTTGTAGGAGCGGGCGGATTTTGCCCTGCCCGGCCCGGCGTAGAGGGAGTACCCGCCCCAGGCGTTGTACGCCTGCATGGTGCAGTCGTTGAAGACCAGGACCGCCTTGCCGGTGACCGAGCCGGATTCGACGACCAGCGGGATCCGGTGTTCCCGGGCGGCGCCGCCGCGGAGGGCCAGGTAGTAGAACCCGTCCGGCCAGCCGGTGGTGTCGACCGTTGTCGTCACTTTCCACGGGCAGGACACCATCCTCGTCTTCCGCTGCAGCTTGTAGGGCCGCTGCCGGATTGTCGTGACCGGCCCGGACGTCCACACCAGGCGCTGGCCCTCGCCGCCGTAGTGGCCGATCCGGTAGGCCCGGATCCGGATACTGCCCACCGTCGCGTTCACGTAGACGTCCACTTTGCGCTGCCGGGCGGTGGAGGCGTGCTGCCCCAGGAAGCCTTCCAGCACCGGCCGGGGGCGCCGCTTCGCCACGGCTTCCCCCTGCAGTTTGGCCAGCCGGGGCTCCCCGACGCCGACGGACCCTGCTCCGGCCGACGGGCCTGCGGCGGCCGCGGGGCCTGCGCCGGCAGACCCTGATCCCGCTGCGAGGGAAACCGGCGCGGGCCCGCGGGATGCGCCGGTATACGCCTCCGTGACTGCGACCGCCAGCCCGGCCAGTGCGGCTCCGATGACGGTCCGCCGCGCCGGCTGGCCGCTGCTCCCGACCATGCATGCCTCGATTTCCGCCGGCTGCCGGGGTTACCCGTATCCCCGCGGCCCCGGCAGTCGGTCCACGACCTCTCCCAAGGCTACGCAGCCCGGAAAAGGGCGGCAGGCGTGGCCGCTACTCGTTTATGGGGCGCGGGCGTACCTGCGGTCCTCCCGGCGTACTCGAGTACCTGGGACGCCGGATCGCTGGCGGCCCTGTCCGGCGTTGGCGGGTCTGCGGCCGTCAGTGGCCGCGGTGGTCCTGGATGGTCATCCGCGGGCCGAAGACGGGTTTGCGGAACCCGCTGAGACCGATCAGGCGCACGACGCGCTGCCGGTGGCCGGCCCAGGGCGCCAGCAGCCGGAGCATGCCGGCGTCGTCGGTCCGGCGGCCGGTGAGCGCGGCCCCGACGTAGGCGGCCAGGTGGTAGTCGCCGACGGCGATCGAATCCGGGCAGCCGTGGGTGCGCTGCACCACCTCCGCCGCCGTCCAGATGCCGATTCCGGGGATGGTCTGGAGTTTCGCCGCGGCCTCGCCGGCGGGCAGCGGCGCCAGCCGCTCCAGCGCGGCGGCGGAGCGCAGGGCCCGCATGACGGTGGCCGATCGCTGCGGACCGACCCCGGCCTTGTGCCATTCCCAGGACGGGATGCGCAGCCATTGTTCGGGGGTGGGCTGGACCATCAGGTTCGCCGGCGCGACGCTGCCGGCACCGGGTGCCGCAGTCCCGAACCGGTACATCAGGTAGCGGTAGCCCCGGCGTGCCTCGATCACCGTGACCTTCTGCTCAAGGATCGTCGGCACCAGCGCATCGATCATCCGGCCCGTGGCGGGCAACCGGACGGCCGGGTTGCGGCGCCGGGCCTCGGCCACCAGCGGCGGGAGGGTGGCCTTGAAGCCCGGTTCGTCGAAGCCGGTCCAGTCATCGTCGCCCCCCAGCAGGCGCGGAACCGCGTCCACCGCCCGGCGCGCCCCGGGTCCCCAGGCCCGGGCCTGAACCCAGGGTGCGGAGGCGGGGCCGGCGGGGGAGAGCCGCAGCGTGGCAGGCCCCGCCGCCGTCGTGAACGCCATCCAGAGCCCGTCAGGGCCGACCCGGATGGAGGGGTCGCCGTGGCCGCGGCGGAGGATGCCGAGCGTCTGCAGCAGATCGTAGGGCCCGCCCGGGTGCCACTGCAGCGAGGCGTCCGCCGCGTCGGCTGCCGCGGCGGGAAGTTCTGCGCTGCTCATCGGACCATTTTCCCACGCGGGACCGACGCCGGCCGGACAGGGGGCCGCCGGCTCCGGAGCCGCCGGACCCGATGGCCCTTACCGCCGAAGGTGTGCGGGGCTAGACTCCGGCGGGGGACAGGACCGGATCCGCCGGGAGGGCGGCGGATGGGCGACGGAAAGGACCAGTGCAATGGCCGGTGGAGTGGTGCATTTCGAACTTCCCGCGGATGATGAAGGCCGCGCCCGGGAGTTCTACAGTTCGGTGTTCGGCTGGGGGTTCCAGGTCATGCCGGAGATGGAGTACAGCCTGGCGCTGACCACGCCGATGGACGAGCACGGCAGGCCCGCCGTGTCCGGGTCGATCAACGGGGGCCTGTTCCGCCGCGGCGAGCTGACCGCGCCGGTTGTGACGGTCGACGTCGACGACATTGACGCGGCGCTCGCCCGGATCGAGGCCGGGGGCGGAACGGTCCACCGCGGCAAAATGGAGGTGCCGGGATCCGGGTGGAACGCCTATTTCAAGGACACAGAAGGAAACATTGTGGGGCTGTGGCAAAACGCTGCGCCGGCGGACCAGCCCGCAGCCGGGGACACCGCCGCCGGCACCGCGGCGCCGGGTAACGACATCGGCGCCTGACCGGGGTCAGTGCATGCCGCTGGTCAGCCAGAGGGCCACGACCGCCACCGGGACGGTCAGGACGACGGCGGCCAGGCCCGCCAGCGCGAAGCCGCCCCAGCGGATGTCGACGTTGAGGGCCCGCAGCCGTTCGTGCCAGAGCAGCGTCGCCAGCGAGGCCCACGGGGTCACCAGCGGCCCGAGGTTCACCCCGATCAGCAGGGCAGCGAGCCGCACCGGCGAACCGGCCAGCGGTTCGAGCGCCAGGTAGGCCGGCAGGTTGTTGGCCGTATTGGCCGCGCCGGCGCCAAGCGCCGCGAGCTGCAGCAGCGCGGTCAGCCCCTCCCCGGTGCCGGCGGCGGACGCGAGGGCCCTGGTCAGCCCGTTGGCGTGCAGCGCCTCCACCACCATGAACAGCCCCGCCGTGAGCAGCAGCGGCCGCCACGGTACCATCGACCAGCGCAGCGCCGAACGCCGCCGCCACAGGAAAAGCCCCAGCAGGACTGCCGCGGTGGCCGCGGCCGGGACGTGCACCGGGATCCCGGAGACCAGGGCGGGCAGCAGCAGGACCATCACGCCGGCGGAGGCGTACAGCAGCACCTTGTCGCGCACCCGGTGCATCGGCTGCGGACCGTACCGGCCCCGAAGGTCCTTCCGGAAGGCCAGCCAGAGCAGGACCAGGGGCAGCAGGATTCCCGCCAGCGCCGGCGCCCAGACCAGGGCGGCGAAAGCTGCCGGGCTCAGGCCCAGCCGCGACTGGGCCAGCAGGTTGGTCAGGTTGGAGACCGGCAGGAGCAGCGACGCCGTGTTCGCCAGCCAGATCGTGGTCAGCGCGAACGGCAGCGGCGGGATCCGGGCATGCACCGCCAGCAGGACGACGACGGGCGTGACCAGCACCGCCGTCGTATCCAGCGACAGGAACACCGTGGAGACACAGGCCAGTGCGATGACCAGCAGCCACAACAGCAGGACCCGGCCGCGGCCCAGAGCGGCCAGCCGGTCCGTGACCGCCCGGAACAGGCCGGCGTCGTCCACCAGTTCGGTGACCAGCGACATCGCCACCACGAAGCCCAGCACCGGCACCGTGCGGCCGGCGAGTTCCTCGAACGCGGGCCAGGGCAGCCATCCGGCGGCCAGCGCCGCGGCCCCGGCCAGGAACATGCCGCCGGGGACCAGGTAGCTCTTCAACGCCGTCCGCCAGGCTCTTCGCTTCACCGGCTAATCCTCGCACCCGCGGGGCGGCACGGGCGACGGGACCGGCCTGCGCCACCGGAGGCGGTAGCGTTGTAGCTATGAAGTACGCCCAGTCCGTCCTGGACCTCATCGGCCACACGCCGCTCGTCAAACTCAACCACGTGACGGACGGCATCGCCGCCACCGTCCTGGTCAAGCTGGAATACCTGAACCCCGGCGGGTCGATCAAGGACCGGATCGCCGCGAAGATGGTCGAAGACGCCGAACGCAGCGGCAAGCTGCTCCCCGGCGGCACCATCGTGGAGCCGACGTCGGGCAACACCGGCGTGGGCCTGGCCCTGGTCGCGCAGCAGAAGGGCTACCGCTGCATCTTCGTGGTCCCGGACAAGGTCGGCGAGGACAAGCGGTCCGTTCTCCAGGCCTACGGGGCCGAGGTGGTGGTGACGCCCACCGCCGTCGCCCCGGACAGCCCGCAAAGCTACTACGGCGTCTCCGACCGCCTGGTCAGTGAAATCCCCGGCGCCTACAAGCCGGACCAGTTCTCCAACCCCGCGGCGCCGGCCAGCCACTACGAATCCACCGGCCCGGAAATCTGGGCGGACACGGACGGCCGGATCACGCACTGCGTGATCGGCGCCGGCACCGGCGGCACGATCACCGGCACCGGCCGGTACCTCAAGGAAGTCTCCGCGGCCCGGCCGGAGGCCGAGGGCGGCGTGGTCAGGATCATCGGCGCCGATCCGGCCGGCTCGGTCTACTCCGGCGGCACCGGCCGGCCCTACTTCGTGGAAGGCGTCGGCGAGGACATGTGGCCGGCGAACTACGACAAGACCGTCCCGGACGAGGTGATCGCCGTCAGCGACGCCGACTCCTTCGCCATGACCCGCCGCCTGGCCCGCGAGGAGGGGCTGCTTGTCGGCGGTTCCTCCGGCATGGCCGTGGTAGCCGCGCTGCAGGCCGCCAAGGACCTCCCGGCGGACGCCGTCGTCGTGGTGATCCTGCCCGACTCCGGCCGCGGCTACCTGGCCAAGATCTTCAACGACCAGTGGATGCGCTCCTACGGGTTCCTCCCCGGCGGCGACGAAGCCTCCGTCGGCGAGGTACTCAAGGCCAAGACCGGCGAGCTGCCGGACCTGGTCCACATCCACCCGAACGAAACCGTCCGCGACGTCATCAACATCATGAACGAATACGGGGTCTCGCACATCCCGGTGCTGTCCCAGGAACCGCCCGTGGTGATGGGCGAGGTCCTCGGCGCCGTCGATGAGCGCACCCTGACCGCCAAGCTGTTCCGCGGCGAAGCGAACCTCGCGGACAAGATTTCCGAACACATGGAGCCGCGGCTGCCGGTGATCGGTTCGCTCGAATCGATCTCCACCGCCCGGGAACTCCTCTCCGACACCGACACCCTCATGGTGACCTTTGTCGGCGCGCCGGTGGGCATCCTGACCCGCCACGACCTCCTCGCCTACCTCAGCAACTGACCAGTTCAAGGAGTCCCATGTCCACGCCAGAACGCTCTTCCGCCCAGGCCGCCGGCTTCAACACCCGCGCCGTCCACGCCGGCCAGGCCTTCGAACCGCGCACCGGTGCCGTGGTGCCTCCGCTGCACTTCTCCTCCACCTACGCCCAGGAAGCCATCGGCGTGCTGCGCTCCGGCTATGAGTACGGACGCGGCGGCAACCCCACCCGGGACGCCCTGCAGGAACAGCTCGCCGCGCTCGAAGGCGGCTCGCACGCCTTCTCCTTCGGCTCGGGATTGGCCGCCGAGGACTCGATGATCCGGGCCCTGACCCGCCCCGGAGACCACATCGTGCTCGGCAACGACGCCTACGGCGGGACCTACCGGCTGATCAGCCGAGTGCTGGGGGAGTGGGGGATCGGCAACACCCCGGTGGACATGTCCGATCTCGATGCCGTCGCCGCCGCCGTCGCGGCGGGCGGGACCAGCGGCGGCAAGACCCGCCTCGTGTGGGTCGAGACGCCGTCGAACCCGATGATGAAGATCACCGATATTGAAGCCCTCGCCAAGGTGGCCCACGACGCCGGAGCCCTCCTCGTCGTCGACAACACCTTCGCGTCCCCGTACCTGCAGAACCCGCTGGCGCTCGGCGCCGACGTCGTCGTGCACTCCACCACCAAGTACATCGGCGGGCACTCCGACGTCGTCGGCGGCGCGATCATCGTCAACGACACGGAGCTGGCGGAGAAGATCGGCTTCGTCCAGTTCGCCGTCGGCGCCGTGTCCGGGCCGATGGACGCCTTCCTCACCACCCGCGGGCTGAAGACCCTCGGCGTGCGGATGGACCGGCACAGCGACAACGCCCAGGCCGTGGCCGAATGGCTGCTGCAGCGCCCGGAGGTGGAGGCCGTGCTGTACCCGGGCCTGCCCTCGCACCCGGGCCACGAGCTGGCGAAGAAGCAGATGAAGAAGTTCGGCGGGATGATCTCCGTGCAATTCAAGGGCGGCGAGGCGGCCGCGCGGAAGGTCGCCGAGTCCACCTCCGTGTTCACCCTCGCGGAATCCCTGGGCGGGATCGAGTCGCTGATGAACTACCCGTCCGAGATGACGCACGCCTCGGTCAAGGGCACCGAACTGGCTGTCCCGGAGAACCTGATCCGGCTCTCCTGCGGCATCGAGGACGTCGAGGACCTGATCGCGGACCTCGAGCAGGCCTTCGCGCGCATCCAGACGGGCAGCTAGCCTCCGGTGACCGTTACTACCCGGGCCGGTTCCGCCACCCGCGGGCTGGTCGCGACTGCGGCGGGCGCCGCCGCCGTCGTGGCCGCGCTGGTGGTGCTTTACTCGGCCTACATCCCGCTGATGAACGACTTCGAGGTCTACTTCTACGGCGGAACCCGGGTCCTGCAGGCTGGTGAAACCGGGATCAACGAGCTCTACGCCCCGCGCGAGGGCCTTCCGTTCACCTACCCGCCGTTCGCCGCCCTGCTCTTCGCCGCCCTCGCCGCCCTGGGCCAGGGCGCCGGCAGCCTCCTGTTCATCGGCACCGCGCTGCTGGGCGCCGCCGTCGTGTCCGCCTGGCTGACCCGGCATTATTTCGGCCTGGTCCGCTGGCGCGACGCTGCCGCCGACTGGCGGTTCCGGTCGGTCACCCTCGCCGGCACCGCGGCGATCCTGCTGATGGGCCCGTGGCGCGACACCTTCGACTTCGGCCAGATCAACATCATCCTGATGGGCCTGATCCTCGCCGACTTCGCGCTCTATACGAAGGCGCGGGCGGGCGGCCTCCGCTGGCCGGCCGGCCTGCTGATCGGCATCGCGGCGGGGATCAAGCTGACCCCGCTGGCCTTCGGCCTCTATTTCCTGGTCCGCCGGGATTTCAAGGCCCTCGGCTGGATGGCGGCCGGCTTCTTCGGCTCGGTGGCGCTCACCTGGGCCGTGCTGCCCGCGGCGTCGCTGACCTTCTGGACCAGGATCCTGCCGGACACCGGCCGGATCGGGGTCCCTGGCTATGTGGACAACCTGTCGGTCAAGGGCCTGCTGCTTCACCTGGGCATGCCGGACTCGACCCTGACCTCGGTGATCTGGCTGGCTATCTCGCTGGGCCTGGCCGCCGTCGCCGCGCTGGTGATCAGGTGGGCGGTCGAGGCGGAGGAAAACTTCGTGGCCGTCTCCGCCACCGCGGTGCTGATGCTGCTGATCAGTCCGGTGTCCTGGTCGCACCACTGGGTCTGGATGGCCGTGGCACTGCCCTGCATGGGCTTCGCGATCCACCGGGTTCCCTCGCGCCAGGGGAGAATGCGGGTGGCCGGCTGGATCATCGTGGCCGCGTCCGCCGTCGCGTTCTACCTCACGCCCAAGTACCTCGCGGTACTGGCCGGGGCGCATGAGTGGGGCAAAGACCCCATCACGCAGTGGCAGTTGACGGTCGCGAGCCTTGGCGTGGTCTGCGGCATCGCGATGCTGGGGTACTGGGCGCTGGCCTACCGGCCCTCCCGCTCCGCGCTGCGCCAGCGACCCTAACCTCCACCGCGCGAACGGAC
The DNA here is from genome assembly GCF_001428365.1 of Arthrobacter sp. Soil763. Taxonomy (GTDB): domain Bacteria; phylum Actinomycetota; class Actinomycetes; order Actinomycetales; family Micrococcaceae; genus Arthrobacter. Next base: position 485,424 of record NZ_LMSH01000002.1, read on the forward strand.
ACTTGGCGCCCTCGAGTGGGGCGCGAACGGACACTTGGCGCCCTCGGGTGGGGCGCGAACGGACACTTGGCGCCCTTCCCCGCGGCTGGAAAGGGCGTCAAGTGTTCGTTCGCGCTGGCTTTCTTCAAGAGAGTCAGCTAGCCTGCGGGTATGGCACTTCGATCCGACTGGTCCGCGCGCACCTGCAGCCTAGCCCGCGGCCTCGACATCCTCGCCGACCCGTGGGGCATGCTGGTCCTGCGTGAGGTCTTTTTCGGCAACGGCCGCTTCGACGCCATCAAGGCCCGCCTCGGGGTAGCGGATTCCGTCCTCACCCGGCGCCTGGCGGCCCTGGTCGACGCCGGCCTGCTCACCCGCAGCCCCTACGACGACGGCGGCCGGCGCCGGGCCGAATACGTGCTCACGCCCAAGGGCGAGGACGCCCTCCCGGTGCTCAACGCCGTCGTGCTCTGGTCCGAAAAGCACCTCCCCGCGCCGTCGGACCAGGCGCACATGTTCGTCATCCATAGCGGCTGCGGCCAGCGGACCTCCTCCGCGGACCGCTGCACTGCCTGCGGCGAACGGCTCACTGCGGAGAACACCAGCTGGCACAGCCTTACCCGGACCGCTGATCCGGTGCCGCTGGCCACCGCCCCGCGGGAGTCCCGGACAGCGGCGCCGGACCGCCGGACCAGCCGCACGAAGGGAACCGCAGCATGACTGTGACCCAAACCCCGCGTCGGCCGAAGCCCGGCCGCCGGCTCCACCCGGCCTGGACCGTCGCGGCCGTCGCCTTCCTGGCCCTGGTCGGCGCTGCGGGCTTCCGCGCCGCCCCGGGCGTGCTCATGGTGCCGCTGCAAAACGAATTCGGCTGGTCCACCACGGTCCTATCGACCGCCGTCAGCATCAACCTCGTGCTGTTCGGCCTCACCGCGCCGTTCGCGGCGGCCCTGATGGAGCGGTTCGGCATCCGTGCCGTGACCGCCGTGGCGCTGGTGCTGATCGGAGCCGGTAGCGCCCTGACCGTCCTGGTGAACCAGTCCTGGCAGATCCTGCTGACCTGGGGGCTGCTGATCGGTCTCGGCACGGGCTCCATGGCCCTCGTCTTTGCCGCGACGATCGCCAACACCTGGTTCGTGAAGAGCCGCGGGCTCGTCATCGGCATCCTCACTGCGGGCAGCGCCGCGGGCCAGCTGGTCTTCCTGCCCTTCATCGCAGCCCTCGCCCAGCAGCCCGGCTGGCGGCAGGCGTCCCTGCTGATCGCGGCCGGCGCCCTCGCGGTGGTTCCGCTGGTGCTGAAGTTCCTGAAGAACTCACCGGCCGACGTCGGGGCGCTGGCTTACGGCGCCGAGCCCGCCGGTGACGCGGAGCCGGCAGGCGCGCAGGAGGGCGCCGGGCAGCCGGCCGCCGGTCCCCGCCCCAACGCCGCCGTCCGGGCGCTCCAGGTGCTCAAGCGCGCCAGCCGGGTCCGGACGTTCTGGGCACTGGTGGCAGGCTTCGCCATCTGCGGCGCGACCACCAACGGGCTGATCGGCACGCACTTCATCCCCTCCGCGCACGACCACGGCATGGCCGAAACCACCGCAGCGGGCCTGCTCGCCGTCGTCGGCATCTTCGACATCCTCGGCACCATCGCCTCGGGCTGGCTGACCGACCGGTTCAACCCGCGGATCCTGCTGGCGGTCTACTACCAGTTCCGCGGCATCGGGCTGCTGGTCCTGCCGCTGCTGCTCAGCGCCGAGGTCCAGCCCAGCATGATCGTGTTCGTCGTCATCTACGGCCTGGACTGGGTGGCCACCGTCCCGCCTACCGCCGCGATCTGCCGGCAGGTATTCGGAGCGGACGGCAGTGTGGTCTTCGGCTGGGTCTTCGCCGCCCACCAGCTCGGTGCCGCCGCGGCAGCGCTGGCCGCCGGTGCCGTGCGGGACGCCACCGGCCAGTACACCTACGCCTGGTTCGCCGCGGCCGCCATGTGCACCATCGCCGCCGTCATCAGCGCAACCATCCGCAAGGACGCCGCCCACCCGGCCCCGGTTCCCATCGCGTCCTAGCCCGGAGCAGTACAGCTAGGCTGGGGCCATGACTTCCACCCCGACCCCCTCCGGAGCTGCCGCCCCCGCCGGCCGCCCGGCGCAGCGGAAAACGGCCCTCGTGACCGGCGTCGGCCGCCTCGCCGGTATCGGCGCCGGCGTGGCCCGGCGGCTCGCGGCGGACGGCTGGGACCTGGTGCTCACGTACTGGCAGGACTATGACAGCCGGATGCCCTGGGGCGTCCAGCCGGACGACGTCGAACGCCTCACCGCGGAGCTCCAGGCGACCGGCGCCGCCGTGACGGCGGTGCCCGCAGACTTTGAGGACCCGCAGGGCGTCGATCGGCTGATGGCCGCGGCCGCCGCCGAAGCCGGCACCCTCCAGGGGCTCGTGCTCAGCCACGCCGAATCCGTGGACTCCGGCATCCTGGATACCACCCTGGAGAGCTTTGAGCGGCACTTCGCTGTCAACACCCGCGCCAGCTGGCAGCTGATTGCCGCCTTCGCCCGGCGGGCACCGGCCGAGGGCGGCGCGATCGTCGCCCTGACCAGCGACCACACGGCCTTCAACCTGCCCTACGGCGCGTCCAAGGGAGCCCTGGACCGGATTGTGATTGCGGCCGCCCGGGAGCTGGGGCCGCAGGGCATCAGCGCCAACGCCCTCAACCCGGGACCGGTGGACACCGGCTGGATGGACGAACCGCTGCGCGAGGAACTGTCCCGGCGCCAGCCCGGCGGCCGGCTCGGCACCCCCGCCGACGTGGCCGGGACCGTGGCATTCCTGCTCTCGCCCGAGGGCCGCTGGGTGTCCGGGCAGCTGGTCAAGGCCGACGGCGGTTTCTCCGCCTGACGCTTCCCGACCACCCCGCCGAGTCCGAGCCCCCCGCCGAGGTGGCAGCTCGCGGCAGTGTTCCGCAACGACACTGCCGCGACGTGTCATCTCGGGTTCACCGGAACGCGGCCAGCCCGGTGATGTGCTGGCCCAGGACCAGGGTGTGGACCTCGTCGGTGCCCTCGTAGGTCCGTACTGACTCCAGATTCGCGGCGTGCCGCAGCGGCGAGTAGTCGAGGGTGATGCCGTTCCCGCCCAGGATGGTGCGCGCCTCGCGGGCAATGGCGATTGCCTCCCGCACGTTGTTCAGCTTGCCCAGGGAAATCTGTTCCGGCCGCAGCTTCCCGGCGTCCTTGAGCCGGCCCAGCTGCAGCGCCAGCAAGGTGCCCTTCTGGATTTCGACCAGCATGTTCACCAGCTTCTCCTGGGTGAGCTGGTAGCCGGCAAGCGGCCTGCCGAACTGCAGCCGCTCCTGCGCGTAGGCGAGCGCCGCCTCGTAGGAGTCGCGGGCGGCACCCATCGCACCCCACGCGATGCCGTAGCGTGCCTCGTTCAGGCAGCTGAAGGGGCCGCGGAGACCGCGGGCGGCCGGCAGCTGCGCCTCGGGGCCGAGGCGGACGCCGTCGAACGTGACATCGCACTGGATCGAGGCGCGCATGGACAGCTTCCCGCCGATCGGCACCGCCGTGACGCCGGGCGTCCCGGCTGGAACCAGGAAGCCGCGGACGCCGTCGTCGGTCATGGCCCAGACCACCATCACGTCGGCCACCGAGGCGAGTCCGATCCAGCGCTTGGCCCCGTCCAGGATCCAGCCGGCTCCGTCCCCGCTTCCGTCCCGGCGGGCTGTCGTCTGCATGGCAGCCGGATCGGAGCCGGCCGTGGGTTCGGTGAGGGCGAAGCAACCGATCACTTCACCGGCCGCCATCCGGGGGAGCCAGTGCAGCTTCTGGTCTTCCGAGCCCCACAGGTGGATGGCGGTCATGGCCAGCGACCCCTGCACCGAGACGAAGGTGCGGATGCCGGAGTCGCCGGCCTCCAGCTCCATGGCGGCGAGCCCGTATTCGACGGCGGAACGGCCCGGGCAGCCGTAGCCCTGCAGCTGCATGCCCAGGACACCGAGTTCGCCCAGCTCGGCGGCCAGCTCGAGCGGGAAAATGCCCTGGTCGTACCAGTCGGCGATCCCGGGCCGGATCCGCTGGCGGGTGAAGTCGCGGATCTTCTCCCGCGTGGCCAGTTCCTCGGCGCTCAGCAGGGCGTCGATCGCCAGGACATCGGACACGTCGGTTGCTCCCACACTGCTCATTGGAGCATCCTACGGCGCGGTGCGGGCGGTGGGCCGGACCTTCCCGCCCGGTTACTTCCGGGCCGGCCCGCGGATCGTGGCGGACACGCCGGTGTCGCGACCCGGCGGGGCGGCCGGCGGCGAAGTAACCGGGCAGGAACGCCGCCCGCCGTCCTCCAGCCGCCCGGGCATCGCGGGCCTACACTGGTGCCATGAATACCGCCACCGTCCTGGCCGTCTGCTGCGTGCACCAGCTGCTCAGCGACGAGGGAAGGCTGGGCGTGACCGCGATCGACAAGCGGCCCGTGGACGGGCCCGTCAAGGTCCACCGGCTGGGCCTGCGCGGCGATCTGCAGGCTGACCGCTACGACCACGGCGGCGAGGACCAGGCCCTGTACGCCTATTCCCAGGACGACGCCGACTACTGGGCCGCCGAGCTCGGCCGCGACATCCCGCCGGGCTACTTCGGGGAAAACCTGCGGATTGCCGGGCTCGACGCCACCGCGGCGGTGATCGGGGAACGCTGGAGGATCGGGCTGGACGTGGAGGTTGAGGTCACCTCCCCGCGGGTGCCCTGCGCAACCTTCCAACGCCGGATGAACGAGCCCCACTGGGTGAAGCGGTTCACTGAGGCCGGCCGGGTGGGCGCGTACCTGCGGGTGGTGCGCACCGGCAGCATCCAGGCCGGGGACCACATCCACCGGACGTATGTCCCGGCCCACGGTGTCAGCGTCGGCAAGTGGTTCTCCGACCCCACCGTGCAGGATATGGACGCGCTCCGCGACGCCGACGCCGACGGGCTGATCCGGCTGCAAGCGGACTACCAGCAGGCGTTCGCGAAGCTGCAGGCCAGGACGGGGGAGTAGGTACCTGCGGCGCAGGGTGTGCGCAAGCTCACCGCCGCTGCAGGCCGCTGCGTTGGCACGGGCGCCGCCGCATGCCCTACACTTGAACTATCCCCCACTCCGGAAATCCCTTATTCCTGCCCAATTTTTGAGGCAGGACTGGTAAGTGTTGGGGCCCGCTAATGTGATGCGGGCATTTTCATAGGGAGAGCCGGCTAAAGAAAACGCTGTACAGACTGCTGGGATAGCAGCCAAGAGATGCAGCGGGAAGTCCTGCCATGGGATTGCGAAAGCGCCGGACTTCTATGTGACCGGCCGGTCAATGTTTGCCCGGCGAAAGCGTGTCACACGTACTGCGGCTCCGCTCACCTCGGGTTGTGCCGCCTGGCCCCTATGGATGAGGAAGAGTCCCCTATGCCCGAAAATCACAACAACTCCGTCGACACCGAAAACACCCCGGCCGACGTCGAGACCCAGACCACCGAGACTGAAGCCGCCGCTACGCCGGCCGCCGAAACCGCCCCCGAAGCCGCATCGGCCCAGGCCCCCGCCGGTGACGACGAGGAAGGCGTCCGCTTCGTCGATCTCGGCATCGACGCCCGCGTGCTCGCCGCCCTGCAGGACGTCGGCTACGAAAAGCCGTCCCCGATCCAGGCAGCCACCATTCCGCTGCTGCTCGAAGGCCGCGACGTCGTGGGCCTGGCCCAGACCGGTACCGGCAAGACTGCAGCATTCGCAGTGCCGGCCCTGTCCCGGCTGGCCGAACTCCACGACCTGAACGGCCCGTCCCGCAAGACCCAGGCCCTGGTCCTGGCCCCGACCCGCGAGCTCGCGCTGCAGGTCGCCGAGGCCTTCACCTCCTACGCCAAGCACATCGACGACTTCACCGTCCTCCCGGTCTACGGCGGCTCCGCCTACGGCCCGCAGCTGGCCGGCCTGCGCCGCGGCGCCCAGGTGGTTGTCGGTACCCCCGGCCGCGTGATCGACCACATCGCCAAGGGTTCCCTGGACCTGTCCGAACTCCAGTACCTGGTGCTGGATGAGGCCGACGAGATGCTGCGCATGGGCTTCGCCGATGACGTGGAGCAGATCTTCCAGCAGACCCCCGAGGGCCGCCAGGTCGCCCTGTTCTCCGCCACCATGCCGGGCCAGATCCGCCGGATGTCCAAGCAGTACCTGAACAACCCGGCCGAGGTGCAGGTCAAGTCCAAGACCACCACCGGCGCCAACACCCGCCAGCGTTACCTGCAGGTCATGGGCCCGCACAAGCTCGACGCCATGACCCGCATCCTCGAGGTCGAAGAGTTCGACGGCGTCATTGCCTTCGTGCGCACCAAGATGGCCACCGAGGACCTGGCCGACAAGCTGCGTGCCCGCGGCTTCCAGGCTGCCGCCATCAACGGTGACATCCCGCAGCAGCAGCGTGAACGCACCGTCGACGCGCTCAAGGAAGGCCGGATCGACATCCTGGTCGCCACCGACGTCGCGGCCCGCGGCCTCGACGTGGAGCGCATCAGCCACGTCATCAACTACGACATCCCGCACGACACCGAGTCCTACGTGCACCGGATCGGCCGCACCGGCCGTGCAGGCCGCTCGGGCGAGGCCATCCTGTTCATGACGCCGCGCGAGAAGTACCTGCTGCGGTCGATCGAAAAGGCCACCCGCCAGCCGGTCGAGCAGATGCACCTGCCCACCGCCGAGACGGTCAACACCCTGCGCCTGGGCAAGTTCGCGGACAAGATCACCGAAACCCTGGCGTCCGAGGACGTCGCGGCGTTCCGTGACCTGATCTCCTCCTACGAGGAAGAGCACAACGTGCCGGCCGCCGAGATCGCCGCCGCGCTGGCTGTCATGGCGCAGGGCGGCCAGCCGCTCCTGGTCAAGGAACTGCCCGCGGCTCCGGAGTACCAGAAGCGCGAGCGCTCCAAGGACGGCTTCGGCTCCCGCGGCCCGTCCCGCCAGCTGACCGAGGGCAACGCCACCTACCGGATCGCCGTCGGACGCCGCCAGCGCGTCATGCCGGGCTCCATCGTTGGCGCCATCGCCAACGAAGGCGGCATCTCCTCGGCCCAGATCGGCGGCATCGACATCCGCTCGGACCACTCCCTGGTGGAGCTCCCGGCCGACCTGAGCCCCGAGCAGCTGCGCGCCCTGTCCCGCACCCGGATCGGCGGCGAGCTGATCCACTTGGAGCTGGACAACGGCCGCAAGCCCTCCGGCGACCGCGGCGCGTACCAGGGCAACCGTGGCGGCGACCGGGGCGAGCGCGGCGGTTACTCCGGCGGCAGCGGCAACTTCAAGGGCAGCGGCGGCTTCAAGCGTGAGTTCCGCAAGCACGACGGCGAGCGTTCCTCCGCTGACCGCGGCGGCCGCTCCTACAGCGACCGGGGCGAGCGCGGCGTTGGCTCCGACACCCGCAAGCCCCGCCACGAGGGTGGCTTCAAGCCCCGCAACAAGTGGTAACCAGCAGCACCTAGGCTAAAAAGGTCGGGCCGGCTCAGCTTTGAGCCGGCCCGTCCTGCGTTTAAGGCTCCGCATCTGGTGCCGGAACCGAGGCGGCCGGGGTGGCGCTCCGCCCCGGCCAGGCCGGGCTGCATGGCGCCGGAAGTCGGCTTCGTCACATCCGTCGGTCGGGCGCCCGCGAAGCAGCCCGGCGGGGCCCTTCGGACGCCCCGGAACCCGCGGAAAGTCAGGGATTTTCCGGCGGACGCCGGGGGACCCCGGCCGATTTGTTGGGAGCCGAATCTTCCGGTAGAGTATTTACTCGTTGCCCCCCTAGCTCAGTGGTAGAGCGCGTTCTTGGTAAGAACGAGGTCACCGGATCGATTCCGGTGGGGGGCTCTGAATGAGGGCCTGCGTCAAGGCGGTTTGACCGGCTTGACGCAGGTTTTTCTCATTCGTGGCGGTGTAGCTCAGTTGGTTAGAGCGCACGACTCATAATCGTGAGGTCGGGAGATCGAGCCTCCCCACCGCTACCAGATAAGACCCCCGGAATTCGCGAGTTTCCGGGGGTCTTTCTGATTATAGCCACCGGGTCGGATAATGGGCCGATTCTTCCCGAAAGAATCACTGTCTCTCTGAGCAGTCAATCGACGATGGTGAGGACGCGGATAGCTCGTTCAAGGAGACCCGCAGCGACCGCCTCAAGCGCCGCCTGATGGTCGGCCTTGGTGTCCTTGGGCGAGGGAACCTGGCGGACAACGTCATCACGCCCAACACTCACGATGCCGCCCCAGCCCTCGGCCTCGGAGTCTAGGACAGACACCATGCCGTTAGACCATCCCCTGTCGCTCTTTTGCCGGTTGACAGACGCACTCAGGATGAAAGTCTTCACCCCTCCCGATGGCTGCCTTATCGGGGCGTGAATGATTTGCGTTAGGTACACGCCGTCCCGTTGTCGATCGAACTGGGTGTCCACGACCTTATATGCGCTCATCCGTTCATGTTCTCACCCTCCTTTTCGGCAGGACGGAACGCGGTCCGATCGGGCCGTGAAAACCCCGGCACGTGAGAGAGCAAACGGGCGGGCGGCGGCGCCGGGGGTGCGGGGCCGGCACGCTTGGGACAGAATGGGACGATGACAAAAATCGCGATCATCGGCGGCCACGGCAAAGTGGCTCTGGAACTCTCCGCCATCCTCTCCCAGGACGGGGCCGAGGTGACGTCCATCATCCGCAACCCGGACCACCGCGATGACGTCGCCTCCACCGGCGCCGCGCCGCTGGTGCTGGATGTCGAAAAGGCGACGACGGCGGAGCTCGCCCAGGCGCTCACGGGCCACGACGCCGTCGTCTGGTCCGCCGGCGCGGGCGGCGGCAGCCCGGAACGCACCTACGCCGTGGATCGGGACGCTGCCATCCGGTCGATGGACGCGGCCGGCCAGGCCGGAGTCCGCCGCTACGTCATGGTGTCCTACCTGGGCGCGGGGCCGGACCACGGCGTCCCGGAGGACAACAGTTTCCACGCCTACGCGGAGGCCAAGGCGGCTGCCGACGCCCACCTCCGGTCGAGCGGCCTGGAGTGGACCATCCTGGGCCCGGGAGCCCTGACCGACGGCCCGGGCAACGGGCTGCTCGACGTCAACCCCTCGGACACCTCGGACGGCACCAACACCTCGCGTTCGAACGTGGCTCGCGTCGCCGCCGCGGTGCTCGGCATGCCGGAGACGGCCGGGCGCACCATCGAGTTCCGGGACGGGACCCTGCCGCTGGCCGCGGCCCTGGAGAGTTCCGACTGAACCCAATAAAAAAGCCGCGGCCGGTCCCACGGGGGACCGGCCGCGGCTTTTTATTGCGGCGTTAGGGTTTGACCACGCTGCCCTGCGCGGCAGACCACTCGATCGTTCCGTTCTGGAATCGCTGGCTGCAGGCGGTGTTGGCCGAATCGCAGCTCTCCGCTCCCGCAGGATAGCCCAGCCGTCCCTTTTCGTAGCCGAGGCTGCCCCACGTCGCGCGAATCGGGCCCCAAGTGGCGTAGGCGCCGGTGGCGGGGGACCAGTGGATGGTGCCGCCCTGGAAGGACTGGTAGCAGCCGCCGTTGATCAGGCCGCAGGCCTCCTTGCCGGTGGGGTAGCCGAGCTTGCCCTTTTCGTAGTCGAGGCTGCCCCACGTCGCGCGAATCGGGCCCCAGGTGGCGTAGGCGCCGGTGGCTGGGGACCAGTGGATGGTGCCGCCCTGGAAGGACTGGTAGCAGCCGCCGTTGATCAGGCCGCAGGTCTCCTTGCCGGTGGGGTAGCCGAGGCTGGGGACCAGTGGATGGTGCCGCCCTGGAAGGACTGGTAGCAGCCGCCGTTGATCAGGCCGCAGGTCTCCTTGCCGGTGGGGTAGCCGAGCTTGCCCCTTTCGTATCCCAGGCTCCCCCAGGCGGACCGGATGCCGCCCCACGTGGCGACGGCGCCGGTGGCGGGGGACCAGTGAACCGTGCCGCCCTGGAAGGACTGGTAGCAGCCGCCGTTGATCAGGCCGCAGGTCTCCTTGCCGGAGGGGTAGCCGAGCTTGCCCCTTTCGTATCCCAGGCTCCCCCATGCGGCCCGGATCGCTCCAACCGTTGCGTTGGCGCCGCTCGCGGCGGACCAGTGGATGGTGCCGCCCTGGTAGGACTGGTAGCAGCCGCCGTTGATCAGGCCGCAGGTCTCCTTGCCGGTGGGGTAGCCGAGTTTGCCCCTTTCGTATCCGAGGCCTGCCCACGTGGACCGGATGCCGCCCCACGTGGCGAATGCGCCGCTCGCGGGGGACCAGTGAACCGTGCCGCCCTGGAAGGCCTGGTAGCAGCCGCCATTGATCAGACCGCAGGTCTCGTTGGCGATCGGGTACCCCAGCTTCCCGTTCTCGTAGCCGCTGTCTCCCCACGCCACGCGGATTGGATCGAACGTGGCGAATGCCCCCGCCCCGGGGGCGTAGTGGATGGTGCCGGCTTGGAAGGCTTGGGAGCAGCCGCCGTTGATCAGGCCGCAGGTCTCCTTGCCGGTGGGGTAGCCGAGYTTGCCYYTTTCGTATCCCAGGCTCCCCCATGCGGCCCGGATCGCTCCAACCGTTGCGTTGGCGCCGGTGGCTGGGGACCAGTGGATGGTGCCGCCCTGGAAGGACTGGTAGCAGCCGCCGTTGATCAGGCCGCAGGTCTCCTTGCCGGWGGGGTAGCCCTGGGGACCAGTGGATGGTGCCGCCCTGGAAGGACTGGTAGCAGCCGCCGTTGATCAGGCCGCAGGTCTCCTTGCCGGWGGGGTAGCCGAGCTTGCCCYTTTCGTATCCCAGGCCTGCCCACGTGGACCGGATGCCGCCCCACGTGGCGAATGCGCCGCTCGCGGGGGACCAGTGAACCGTGCCGCCCTGGAAGTACTGGTAGCAGCCGCCGTTGATCAGGCCGCAGGTCTCCTTGCCCGAGGGGTAGCCGAGTTTGCCTCTTTCGTATCCGAGACTGCCCCATGCGGTCCGGATCGCTCCAACCGTTGCGACGGCGCCGGTGGCCGGAGACCAGTGGACGGAGCCGCTCTGGAAGCTCCGGTAGCAGCCGCCGTTGATCAGGCCGCAGACGACGGCGGAGGTCGCGCTCCCGAGCGCGGGGGTGGCGTCGGCGGTCGCTGCAATGGACCGGCCGACGATCGAGGCTTTGGATTCGACCGTGATCGACGCCGCCGTGGCGGAGATGCCGTCGATGCTGACCCGAGTCCCGGCGTGCGTGGTGAACTTCTCCCCGGCCTGCCAGGCCTGGCGGGGGTTGTAGTAGCCGTCGAAGGGCTTCGAATCGGGCAACAGGATCAGCGAGCCCGCCCCGAACTGCTGGACGATCTTGACACCGCTGTTCAGGTACACGGCCTTGGCCGTGTCGTAGCTGACCGGCAGCCGGAGTTCCAGGAAGTACACCTCGCCACTGACGGCATCCCTGAATTTCACCGCACGACGGGCCGCCGTGCCGGCCCAGGCCGTCAGGGAAATCTTCTTCACGTCGGTGACAGTCCCGGCATCGACAATCTCGTCACCCCGCCCGAACCCGCCGTAGGCCCACAGGGTGGAGCTGATAGCCGGCTGCATCGTCTGCGAGACGCCCATCAGGTCCAGGCTGTCCCCGTATTCACGGATGTAACAGCTGCGGTCAGCGAAGGTTCCGTCCGAGTTCGTGGCGACGTCCTGGGCACCGCTGCCGCATTGCAGGCTGTTGGCGTGCATCAGGCCCAGGACATGGCCGAACTCGTGGGTCAGGACGCTGTTGGTCAGCGATGCCGGCAGCGGCATGATGACCTTTCCGCTGGTCCCGTCATAGCTCCAGCCGGCGCCATACGCGCCCGCGGAGAGCGTGGGCGTGGAAACGAATACGACGAGGGCCGTGTAGGGGCTCGGAGACCAGCCGATCTCATTGGTGATCGTGGTCATCATGCTCGCGTAGCTCTGGGTCGAGGTCGCCTTGCTGTTGCGCGCTTCCACTTTCGACACCGTCATCGACAGGCGACCGTTGGACATGGTCTTCCAGTAGTTGCTGCTGGTCGTGATCGAAGCCCTGGCGGCTGATTCCGAAATGGTGGCCTTGTTGTCGGCCAGTTGTACTAGGACCAGCCGAACCTTGATGTCGCCGGAGCGGGCCAGCGAGTAGGACTCCGTGGTGAGGGACCGCGCCTCGGCGCCGGCGGGTGCGCCCTTCTTGCCCGCCGGGGGCGGGTTCTCGAACGTGTGGGCGATCACCGGAGACTGGCCGTCCTCTACCGGCAGCGACTCAATCGTGGTCAGCGGCGCCTCGGCCGTGGCGGAAGGGCTCGGGGCCGGCTGGTCCTCAGTCGGCTGGAGCGTGGTGCTGGGAGCCGAGGTGGCAGTGGGCGACGTCGGAATGGGCGTGGCCGTCGGAGCCTCTGGTGAGGTGGTGGCGGTCGCCGTCGCGACCGGCGTAGGCGCCAGCTCGGCCACAGCCGGCGCGAGGCCGGTCGTCGGGAGCGATGCCAGAGCCAGGGCAACTGCGGCGAACAGCGCAGTCTTCATCCGTAGAGAGTTCACTTTTTTCTTTCATGAGACCGCCGCCCAGCCGGGGTCCGGCTGAACGGCCGCAAGAGACCAAAGAGTGAGGTCAGTCTACGGATGGCACGCTGCAATAAAAGGAAACCTGCGTCAAACTTTCGACTTGGGTATCGAATCGTTGCCGAATCTTGAGGATCAGCTCCTGCCGAGGACGTCGGCTCCGGACAGCGGTCAGCCGGCCAGTTCCAGCTCCAGGGCGTTGGCCTCAACGTAGTCCAGGGCGTGCCGGACGGCGCCCACCGTCACGATCCGGTCGCCCAGCGGCGAGACCGTCACCAGCGGGGGAGTGGCGGTGAACCGTGGCAGGGCGGCGGTGATGCCCGGGATGAGCGCTCCGGCCGAGTCGGCGACGGCCCCGCCAATCACCACCTGCTCGGGGTTGAGCAGGCTGGCGACCGCGGCGACGACCCGGGCCATCCGTTCCGCGAGGCGGTTCAGGATCGCCCGGGCGGCGGCGTCCCCGGCTGCCGCGTCCTCGAAGACCTGGCGGGCATCTGCAACGCCGCCGGCTGCCGGCCCACCACCGGCGGCCTGCCACCGCCGGGCCAGGCTGGCGATTCCCTCGCTGGAACCGACGCCCTCCACCATGTCCAGGAAGCCCATCTCCCCGGCGCCGCCGCTGCTGCCGTGCAGCAGCCGGCCCGACTCCAGCACCCCGGCGCCGAGGCGCTCGCCGGCCAGGATCACCACAAGGTCATCGACGCCGGCGCCGGATCCGCGCCAGCGTTCACCGAGGGCGGCCAGGTTGGCATCATTTTCGAGCAGGACGGTCCAGCCGTGGAGGTCCTGCAGCGCGGCGCGCAGCCCGACGTCGAACAGGCTCCAGAAGTGCTGGGAGGCCAACACGTTCCCACGGCGGTCCACCGGGGCGGCGATGCCGGCGCCGACGGCGAGGACCTTCCCTGCCGGTTCGCCCGCGGCCGCGAGGGCCTGCCGGCAGGTGCGGTCCACCACGCTGACCCGCTCCGCGGCGGGGATGTCCGCGGCGCGGAAGCTGCCGCTCGCCCGGGCCAGGACGGTCCCGCGCAAGTCGGCCACCGCCGTCGTCGTGGTGGCCGCCCCGATATCGATCCCGAGCACGACGCCGGCCCGGGCCTGCAGTTCAAAGCGCCGGGCCGGCCGTCCCTTCTGCGGGCTGGCGGCGGGGGAGTCCCTGCGGGGCGCGTCGAGTTCGCGGATCCAGCCGCGGCGGATTAGGTCCTCGCAGACGGCGATCACCGAGGCCCGCGTCAGCCCGGTCCGGGCCATCAGTTCCGTCCCGGTCGCGACGTCGGTTCCGCGGATGGCGGCCAGCACGGCCTGGGCGTTCACCCGGCGCAGCAGCTGGGGGGTGGCGGCGGCCTGCGGCTTCGGAATCTTGACCTCCCGATGACTGCGGACCCATAATTGATCCGGCAATAGATTTAGCTTCTATCTAAATTAGCAGATTCCGGTCCGCCGGGATCCGCCGCTGTCCGAAACGCTCCCGGCCCCAAAGGATGCACACCTTGTCCAACACCGCCACGCTGGCAACCCTGTCCGGTTCCGACCTCGCCGCCGACCCGAACTGGTGGCGCCAGGCGTCCGTGTACCAGATCTACCCGCGCAGCTTCTCCGACTCGAACGGCGACGGCCTCGGCGACATCAAGGGCATCACCGCCAAGGTCCCGTACCTGAAGGAACTCGGGATTGACGCCGTCTGGCTCTCCCCGTTCTACCCCTCGGCCCTCGCCGACGGAGGCTACGACGTCGACGACTACCGCGACGTGGACCCGAAGCTGGGCACGCTGGCGGACTTCGACGAGATGTCCAAGGCGCTGCACGCCGCCGGCATCAAGCTCATCGCGGACATCGTTCCCAACCACTCCTCCAACCGGCACGAATGGTTCAAGGAAGCCCTCGCGTCCCCGCGCGGCTCGGCAGCCCGCGACCGCTACATCTTCCGTGACGGGAAGGGTGAAAACGGCGAAATCCCGCCCTCGGACTGGGAGTCCGTCTTCGGCGGGCCGGCGTGGGAACGCATCACCGAACCCGACGGCACCCCCGGCCAGTGGTACATGCACATCTTCGCGAAGGAACAGCCCGACCTGAACTGGGCCAACCGCGAAATCCGCGACGACTTCCTCAAGACGCTGCGCTTCTGGTCAGACCGCGGCGTGGACGGCTTCCGCGTGGACGTCGCGCACGCCCTGACCAAGGACCTGACCGAGCCGCTTCTGTCCAGGGTCGAGCTCAGCGAGGCCGGAACCGGTGCCGACGGCCACGTTGACGGCTCGCACCCGTTCTGGGACCGCGACGAAGTGCACGAGATCTACGTCGAGTGGCGCGAGGTCTTCAACGAATACAACCCGCCGCGCACCGCCGTCGCCGAGGCCTGGGTCCACGCCTCCCGCCGCGCCCGCTACGCCAGCCCGGAGGGGCTGGGCCAGGCGTTCAACTTCGACCTGCTGCAGGCCGACTTCGACGCCGAGGAGTTCCGCGAGATCATCACCCGCAACCTCGCCGAGGCCACCGAATCCGGCGCCTCCTCCACCTGGGTCTTCTCCAACCACGACGTCGTCCGGCACGCCACCCGCTACGGCCTGCCCAAGGGCGGCGGCAAACACGCCAAGGGCCAGGACGGCAAGGGCTGGCTGCTCGCCGGCGCCCCGGCCGAGGAACTCGACGTCGACCTGGGCCTGCGCCGCGCCCGCGCCGCGACCCTGCTGATGCTGGCGCTGCCCGGCTCGGCCTACCTGTACCAGGGTGAGGAACTGGGACTGCAGGAAGTCGCCCAGATCCCGGACTCCGAACGCCAGGACCCGACCTTTTTCCGCAACAAGGGCGTCGAAATCGGCCGCGACGGCTGCCGCGTCCCGCTGCCGTGGGCGCCGGAAGGCTCCTCCTTCGGCTTCGGCGACGGCGGCGCCCACCTGCCGCAGCCGGCCTGGTTCAGCGGCTACGCCGTGGCTGCCCAGGACGGCGTCGACGGCTCCACCCTGGAGTTCTACCGCAAGGCCCTCAAGCTGCGCCGCGAGCTGCAAACCTCCGAGGAGCTGGAATGGGTCGAGTCCGGCCACGCCGACGTGCTGCACTTCCGCCGCCACGGCGGCTGGCAGTCGGTGACCAACTTCGGCGACAGCCCCGTCGAGCTGCCGGCCGGCGAGGTGCTGATCAGCAGCGGACCGCTGGCGGGCAACCAGCTGCCGGGCAACACCACTGTTTGGCTGCGGTGACGCTCCCCGCGGAGCACCAGCCCGGCATGGGACAGGAGCTGATCTACGGCTGCATGGGCCTGGGCGGCAGCTGGTCCGCGGAGCCGTACTCGTCCGCCCAGGTGGACGAGGCGGCTGCCGCGGTTGACGCCGCCCTGGCCGCAGGCATCACGCTCTTTGACCACGCGGACATCTACCGTCACGGCAAGGCCGAGGCGGTCTTCGGCGAGGTCCTGGCGCAGACCCCCGGACTGCGTGAGCGGATCCGGCTGCAGACCAAGTGCGGGATCCGGCTGGGCGAGGAGGGCCTCGACGCGTTCTACGACCTGAGCCGCGACTCGATCCTGGACCGGGTCAACGGAAGCCTCGCCCGGCTGCGGACCGACTACGTCGACGTTCTCATGCTGCACCGCCCGGATCCGTTGCTGGACCCGGCGGAGGTGGCGTCCGCCGTCGGCCAGCTCCTGGCCGAGGGCAAGATCCGCGCCGTGGGCGTCTCCAACATGTCGGCGCCGCAAATTGACCTGCTGCAGGACCGACTGGAAACTCCGGTGGTGGCCAACCAGCTGGAGATGAGCCTGTCCGCCCGGGCCTGGTTGGAAAGCACTGTGCTGGTCAACCACGCCGAAGGCACGGACTACAGCTTCCCGCACGGCACGGTGGAGCACTGCGTCCGGCGCGGCATCAGCCTCCAGGCCTACGGGGCGCTCTCCCGCGGCCTGTACACGGGCGCGCCTGCCGCGGACCCGAGCGCCGCCGAGACGGCCACCACCGCGCTGGTGGCCGCGATGGCGGCGGCGAAGGGCACCACCGGCGAAGCCGTCCTGCTGGGCTGGCTGATGAAGCACCCGGCCGGGATTGCACCGGTCATCGGCACCGCCAACCCCGACCGGATCCGGGCCTGTGCCGGCGCCGCCGAGGTGGCCGCCGGCATGACCCGGGCCGAGTGGTACCGGCTCTGGATCACGGCGCGCGGCAGCAACATCCCCTAGCGCCGCCCGGACGGGGTGATTTTGGTCGTATTGGTCGCCCCGATCCGGAGCAATACTTGGCAGCTGACCTGTCCGGGCGGCTAGCGTAGAGTCATGACGTCTACCACCACCGCCGGGATTGTCCGGCCCCAACGCAACGTCCCGGCTGAAATTGCCCGCTCCTGGCTGCTGGTCAACGCCATGAAGCCGGAACTCTTCGGCCCGTCGGCGGAGTCCCGCGCGGACGCCATCATCCTCGACATCGAAGACGCGGTGGACCCCTCGCAGAAGGACGCAGCCCGCGAGCACGTCGTGGACTGGCTGACCGCCGGCGGCAGCGCCTGGGTCCGGATCAACGACGCCACGAGCCCGTTCTGGGCAGATGACCTTGCCGGGCTCCGCGGTACCCCGGGCCTGCTGGGCGTCATGCTGGCCAAGACCGAGTCCGCCGACCAGGTCACCGAGAGCTTCCACCGCATGGACGGCAAGACCCCGGTCATCCCGCTGGTCGAGTCCGCCGTCGGCATTGAGGAAGCAAACAACATCGCCAAGGCCCAGGGCGCGTTCCGGCTGGCCTTCGGCTCCGGTGATTTCCGCCGCGACACCGGTATGGCCGCGACCCCGGAAGCCATGGCTTACCCGCGGGCCAAACTCGTCGTCGCCAGCCGGGTGGGCAACCTGCCGGGCCCGATCGACGGCCCCACGGTCGGCACCAACCACCCGATCCTGCGCGAACAGACCGGGATCACCGTGATGATGGGCATGACCGGCAAACTCTGCCTCGCGATTGACCAGACCCCGGTCATCAACGAGGTCATCAGCCCGACGCCGTCCGACGTTGCCTGGGCCACGGACTTCATGGCCGATTTCGAGGCCAACGGCCGGGTCATCCGGGACGGCTCCGACCTGCCGCGCCTGGGCCGCGCGGAGAAGATCATGAAGCTCGCGGTAGCCTTTGGGGTGCAGCCGGCCCTGTAGCCGGATCCAGCCCCCAGCGAGGAGACCCCGTGACCGATGCCCGCCATCTGGTGCACGGGGTCTTTTGGGATGGCCCCGCGCCCGCCGGGACGGCAGCGTCGGAGACCGGCCGCGTGGCGCTGCGGCTGCAGGATCCCGCGGGCGCCGTGACGGACGTGGCGCTCGACGCCGGGACCCGGCTGGGTTTCCGGGTCGCCGCCGCGGGGCGGTACTGCCTCGGCCGCCACCGGGTCCACGGCCCGGCCGAGCGTGACCACCTCAGCTGCCCGGACCGGGCGCCGGCCGTGCGCGGCACGCAGTGCGGGCCCTGCTTCGCCGTCGACGACTCCCGCCTGATCCACGACTTCCACCGCGGCGGACGCGTTCCGCCCGGGCTGCGCGCCTAACTGATGCAGCCGCACTGGCTCTATGTCGCGACCTTCGCCAACGGCGCCAGCAAGATCGGCACAGCCGCCGACCTGCGCAAGTGGAACCGGCTGGCGGAGCAGGGCGCGGTCACCGCCCGGTACGTCGCCCGGGCCGCCGACGGCCGGGTGGTCCGGATCCTGGAGGACCAGGTCACCCGCGATGCCGGGCTGCCGCAGCAGATCCGCTCGGCCGCGAAGGCCGCCGCGCTCACCGCGCCGCCGCCGGAGACCACCCTGGAGGCCCTGAACGCCCGGGCCGCCGCGGCGGTCCGGGAGTTGCTGGCCCGCGCCGGCGGTGACGGCTTCGACGTCGTGGATGAGCAATGGCAGCGGCCTGCGCCCCGTCCCTCCGGCACGCGTACCCGCACGACCTCGACACGGGAGCCCACGGTTTTCGGATCGGCGCGTTGAGCGGAAGCATCGCGTTGGCCCGGCTCGACGGGGCCGACCTCGACTTCATCGTCAACCTCGGCCTGCTGAAAGCCAGGTGGATCAACCTCGGCGACTACGGCGCCGAGGTCCCGGCCGTCCAGGAGGCGCTGTTCTGAACCCCGGTAGACTGGCTGGGTGCTGAACGAATTCTGGGCTACCGCGTCAACCACCTACAAGGTGCTCGTTTTCAGCGCCATGGGGCTGATCGCCGCCGGGATCGTCCTGAACCTGGTCGGCAACAACACCGGCAACCGCGGCCTGGCCCTGGCGTCCCTGGCTGTGATCGGCCTCGGTCTGGTCCTGCATATCGCCGGGATCGTGGTCCGCGGCCAGACGATCCGGAAAAACCTCAAGCGGTAGCGGCCGCGTTTCGCAGCACGTGGCTGCGCGCGTGCTCCACAGCGTCCGGCAGGGTATCGAACAGGTGCTTGTGGTGCCGCAGTGACCGGATCACGCCGACATTGGTCACCAGGTCCAGATGCTGCGGCTGGACGCCCTTAAGCAGCACCGTGACGCCGCGCAGTTCCAGCGCCGAGATGACGTCCACCAGTGTGTGCGCCCCGGTCGCGTCGAGCATTCGGACCTGCGAGAGACGGATAATCGCGACCTGGATGTCCTTGACCTGGCTAATCTCCTGAAGGACCCGCTCCGCTGCTCCGAAGAACATGGCACCGTCCAGCCGGAGGACGGCAATGTGCGCGTCACCAGGAGCCGCCGGTCCCGGGATGTCTTCGCGCTGCACCCCGCTCAGCGAGGCGAACTTCCGCAACGTGAACACGGCCGCCGCGACCAGCCCGATCTCGATCGCCACGATCAGGTCGAACGCGACAGTGATCAGCGCTGTCAGGACAAAGACGAAGGCGTCGGCGCGGGTGGAGCGCAGCACCGCCGCCACGGTCTGCCGCGAGACCATGCGGGTCGCCGTGACCATCAGGATCCCGGCCAGGGCCGCCAGCGGTATCCGGCCCACCAGGCCGGCCGCGACGTAGATGATGGCCAACAGCACCAGGGCATGGACCACCGCCGCCAGCCGGGTCTTCGCTCCGGAGCGGACGTTGACGGCGGTCCGGGCGATGGCGCCCGTGGCCGGCATGCCGCCGAAGAAGCCCGCCGCCACCGACGCCAGGCCCTGGCCGGTAAGTTCGCGGTCCGGGCTGTAAGCGCCGGTGGGCCGGCCGTCCGGGCCGACCATCCCGGCTGCCACCCGGGCCGAGAGTAAGGATTCGATGGCCGCGAGCGCGGCGATGGACACCGCCGGCATGAACAGGGCGCCCAGGGACGCAGGGTCCAGTGCCGGCAACGAAGGTGCAGCAAGGGAGTGCGGCAGGGCGCCGATCCGCGGAATGGGCAGGTCCAGGATTTCGGCGGCCACGGTGGCCAGCAGCACCGCGGCCAGGCTGGCCGGGATGGCTTTGTTTAGCCGGGGCAACAACAACATCACCGCGGCGACACCCGCCACGACGGCCAAGGTCTGCAGCACAGCGGGCGCCGTGGCTTTGGCGGCGCTCTCGATGGCGGCCAGCACGGTGTTGTGGCCCGGCACCCCCGTCGTGCCGGTGGCCATGGGCACCTGCTGCAGGAAAATGATGGTGGCGATGCCGAGGGTGAAGCCCTCCACGACCGGCCACGGGATGAACGCGACGGCCCGGCCCAGGCCGCTGATGCCGAGGACGATGACGAGGAGCCCGGCCAGCACGGAGACCAGAGCGATGCTGCCGACGCCGTGCGTGGCGACCACGGGGGCCAGAACCACCACCATGGCTCCGGTGGGCCCTGACACCTGCACGTGTGATCCCCCCATGACGGCGGCCACCAGCCCGGCGACCACCGCGGTGATGAGCCCGGCCTCCGCGCCGACGCCGGAACTCACGCCGAAGGCGAGGGCCAGCGGCAGGGCAACGATGCCCACGGTGATGCCGGAGAGCAGATCCGTCCGCCACGAGCCGCGCAGCCCGTCGTAGTCACGGCGGGAGGGCAGGAAGCGGCTGAACCGGCCGCGGGTGCCGGGGGTAGCCGTCGCGGCGGTCATGACGCGGAACCTTGGAGCGGCGCGGCCGGCAGCTCCTGCGCCAGCCGGAGCTGTTCGCTGGAATCCGCCAGGCTGTCCAGCAGGAAGATCCGGGCGATGGCGAGCAGCTCGGCAATTTTCGGGTGGGCCAGCCGGTACGTCACGGCGTTGGCCGTCCGCACCGAGGTCACCACACCGTGCCGGCGCAGAGTGGCCAGATGCTGGGACAGGTGGGAGGCTTCCAGCCCGGTCTCCGCCAGCAGGTGGCTGACCGGGGCGGCGGTGTCCGGGGCGGCTGCCAGTAGTTCCAGCACCCTGATCCGAGCGGGGTGGGCCAGGGCCTTGAACAGGTTGGCCTTGATCTCGTACAAGGGGGTCTGCGCGGCGGAAATCACGGCGGTCCTGCCCTCTCCTGGCTGGCTGCCCGGCGGCAACCGGGCAGCGGATTTATGAATTGATGGTTCCATCATATCGCGTGGATGCAAGGGCCCGTGGGCGGCGTAACGGGGGAATGCCGCCCCGGGGCAGGGCGCTAGGCTGGAGCCATGACTATCAATCCGGATCTGCAGGGCCGAACCTACCCTGCCGCAGAGGTGTATGACGTCGGCCGCGAGAAGATCCGCGAATTCGCCCGCGCGGTCAAGGCCACCCACCCGGCACACTTCGACGTCGACGCCGCCCGGGCCCTGGGCCATGCCGATCTGGTGGCTCCGCCCACCTTCGCGATCATCGTTGCCCAGCGCGCGGACGCGCAGCTGATCGAGGACCCGGAGTCCGGCATTGACTTCTCCCGCGTGGTCCACGCCGACCAGCGGTTCGTCCACCACCGCCCGATCACCGCGGGGGACCGGCTCGTCGCCGAACTGCACGTCGACGGCGTCCGCGCCATGGGAGGCGGCGCCATGATCACCACGCGGTCCGAAATCTACGCCCTCACCGGCGACGCACGCGACGGCGGCGGGCAGCGCGACGCCGTCGCCACCACCACCTCGTCCATCCTGGTCCGCGGAGAGGGACAGTAGCCATGAAACCCACCCTTGCAGAGCTCACCGTCGGTCAGGACCTCGGCAGCCGCCGCATCGAGGTCACCCGCACGGACCTCGTCAAATACGCCGGCGCCTCCGGCGACTTCAACCCGATCCACTGGAACGAGGCGTTCGCCACCGGCGTCGGGCTGCCCGGGGTGATCGCGCACGGCATGTTAACCATGGGCGCCGCCGTCCAGCTGGTCACCGACTGGGCCGGGGACCCGGCCGCCGTCGTGGACTTCCAGACCCGCTTCAGCAAGCCGGTCCCGGTGGCCGACACCACCGGCACCCCGGATGCCGGCGCCGTGATCGAGGTCAGCGCCGCGGTCGGTATGCTCGACGCCGATGCCGGCACCGCCCGCGTGGACCTCACGGTCGTCTCGGGCGGCCAGAAGGTCCTGATGAAGGCCCAGGCCGTCGTCAGGCTGGCCTGATTCCGTGACGCTGCAGTGAAGGTCCGCGCCTTCCCGTCGGCGGAGGTCACCCGCTGGCGCAACGCCGTCGTGGCCGCCTACGCCTTCAGCGGGATCGCCTTTGCCAGCTGGGTGTCCCGGTTGCCGGCCATCCGGGATGGACTCGACCTCACCCCGGGCAACGTCGGGCTGCTGCTGCTGTGCATGACGCTGGGTTCCTTCGTCTCCGTATCCGCCTCGGGGCTGATCGTGCTGCGGTTCGGCTCCAAGCAGACCATCCGGATCGGCAGCATCATGGTGGGCGCCGGACTGGTGCTCGCCGGGTTCGGCACCTCCGTGCTGGTCAATCCGCTCGCGGTGGCGGCGGGCCTCGCCGTCGTCGGGCTCGGCACGGCGAGCTGGAACACCGCGTCCAACGTCGAAGGCGCCGCGGTCGAGCGCGCGGTGCGGCGGCACATCATGCCCCGGCTGCACGGGGCGTTCAGCCTGGGCACCGTCGCCGGCGCCGCGGTGGGTGCCTGGTCCGCCGGGGCAGGGGTTCCGGTCTTCTGGCACCTGGCCGGGATCGGCGTGCTGGTGGCCGGCTCCGTGGCGACCGCCGCTGCCTGGTTCCGTGCCGACATCACACCGGTGGAAGACGCACAGTTCACCCCGTCGGGGACGGATACCTTCGAGGACCCGTCCACCGGGCCGCTGCCGGTTATCAGCCCGGCGGCGCAGGGCACGGCCGAACCGCTGGACAGCAAGCGGCAGATCGCCCAGGCCTGGCGCGACCGCCGCACCCTGCTGCTGGGGGTCCTGGTGCTGGGCCTGGCCCTGGCCGAGGGCGCAGCCGGGGACTGGGTGGCGCTGGCGCTGGCCGACGGGCACGGCCAGTCCGACGCTGCGGGAGCGGCCGGGTACGGGCTCTTCGTCACGTTCATGACCGTGGGCCGTTTCGCCGGCACCGTCGCTCTTGACCGCTTCGGCCGGGTGCCCGTCATGCGCTGGTGCGCCGCGCTCGCCGTGGCCGGTCTGGGCCTGTTCGTCTTCGCACCCGTCCCGTGGCTGGCCTACGTGGCACTGGCGGTGTGGGGCCTTGGCGCGTCGCTGGGCTTCCCGGTGGGGATGTCGGCCGCCGCCGACGACCCGGCAAAGGCGGCCGCCCGCGTTTCCGTGGTCTCCACCATCGGTTACGGCGCGTTCCTGTGCGGGCCTCCGCTGCTGGGCCTGCTGGCCGAACACGTCGGCATCCTGCACTCGCTGCTGGCGGTCATGGTGATGCTGGTGGTCAGTTTCCTGCTCTCGCCGGTGGCCCGCAAGACCGCCTGACCGCGCCGACGCCGGCAGTACAGACGCCGGACAGTGCAGACGCCGGCCGGCGGAAGGCGCGCTTTCGGGCGGTGCAGGGAACCCGGCTAGGCTGGAGGGGTGACCCAGACACTGCTCTCCGCCCTGACCACGGCCGGCGTCGGCGGCCCCGCCGCCAATTATGTCGAAGCCCGCACCGAGCCGGAGATCATCGACGCCGTCCGCGGAGCGGATGACGCCGGCGAGCCGCTGCTGATCATCGGCGGCGGCTCCAACCTGCTGGTCAGCGACGAAGGCTTCCCCGGCACGGTGCTGAAAATTGCGTCCGAGGGTTTCGCCGTCAACGCTGAAGACTCCTGCGGCGGCGTATCCGTCGTCGTGCAGGCCGGCCACAACTGGGATGCCCTGGTGGACCACGCCGTCAGGCACGCCTGGTCCGGCCTGGAAGCGCTGTCCGGGATTCCCGGCGCTACGGGCGCGACGCCGGTGCAGAACGTCGGGGCCTACGGCGCGGATGTCTCCCAGACCATCGCGGCGGTGCGCACCTGGGACCGGGAGCGCGGCGCCGTCCGGACGTTCACCAACGCCGAGCTGAAGTTCGGTTACCGCGATTCGATCCTGAAGCAGGCGACCGTGGACGGTTCCCCGCGCTACGTGGTGCTCACCGTCGAGTTCCAGTTGCCGCTGGGCCGGATGAGCGCGCCTATCCGGTACGCGGAGCTGGCCCGGGTGCTCGGCGTCGAGCCCGGCCAGCGCGCCTACGCCAACGATGTCCGGCGGGAAGTGCTGAAGCTCCGTGGCTCCAAGGGGATGGTGCTGGACCCGGAGGACCGGGACACCTACTCCACCGGTTCCTTCTTCACCAACCCGATCGTGCCGGACGAGGTCGCCGCGCGGCTTCCCGAGAACGCCCCGCGGTACCCCGGAGGCGCCGAGGGGCTGACCAAGCTCTCCGCCGCCTGGCTGATTGACCAGGCCGGCTTCGGCAAGGGTTTCGGCCTGGAACCCGGCAGCGTCTCCGGCGGCCGTGCCTCGCTGTCGACCAAACACACCCTGGCCATCACCAACCGCGGCGGCGCCAGCACCGCGGACCTGCTCTCCATCGCCCGCGAGGTGCGCCGCGGAGTCACCGAACGTTTCGGCATTGAACTGCACCCGGAACCGCTGCTAATCGGCGTCGGGCTCTAAGCCACATCCCCGGCGACGGCGCCGGTAGCCGTCGGTGCGGGTTCAGCCGCCGCTGCGGCGCGGGGTGACCTTGCTGAAGAGCATGAAGGTGAACCCGGAGGCCGCCGCGCCGAGCAGGAACACCTGGCAGAACGCTATCGACTGGGCGCTGGGACCGCTCCGCAGCAACAGGCCGGCACCGGCGAAGGCGACGGCGCCGGCCAGCAGGGCCAGCGAGCCGAGCAGGAAGCTTTGCACCGTTGCGGGGAACTCCGCCGCGGGATCGTGATCGGTCGCGGTCCGGTCGTTCTCCGGCCGGACGGGGGAGCGGGGCTGCAGCGTCGCCGCTGTGACGAAGCTGGCCATGGCCAGGACCATACTCCCGGTGGAGACCGCCTGGAACGTCGTCATGAGTGGGGAGAGGCGGGTTCCGCTGGCGATGGCAATGGCGAGTCCGGCTGCCATCCCGGCAGCGCTGGATGCCCAGCCCAGTAGGGCCAGCCTCCTGCACAGGGGCCGCAGGCGCGGCCATGTCTCAGCCAAAGTCACGAATCCACTTTAATCACGCCGGCTGGGCGCAGGCTGGGAGGGTGCGGGGAGGCAGCCGCGTGGGCCCGCGGCCGGATGCCGCCGGAGTGTCCGGCTCCGGTCCTAGGATGAGCTCATGGCAGCAACGGTGCGCACACGGTTGACCCGGCCCGTGTTGGGCAGACTCCGGCTGGCCGCCCAGGGGCTGGCGGGGCCCGGCTTCCGGACCGTGCCGGACGCGGTGCGGTCGATGCCGGCCCTGCAGGCGCAGGACCTGCAAGCGGCGCTGTGGGCCGTGGGACAACGGGTTCCGGGCTCACGCGCGGCCGAGGTCCGTGCGGCCTTGGACCGTGGCGAAATTGTCCGCTCCTGGCCTATGCGGGGGACCCTGCACCTGCTGGCACCGGAGGACTTGAAGTGGGTCCTGGAGCTCACCTCCGGCCGGCTCATCCGGAGTCTGGCCGGGCGGCACCGGGAGCTGGGCATCACCACGGCCGACGTCGACGCCGCCGCCGAAGCTGCGCTGCGCCGGGTGGCCGGCGGGAACCCGGCCAGCCGGGCGGAACTGTTCGGCGCCTTCGAGCAAGCCGGCCAGCCGACCGCCGGCCAGCGGGGAATCCACCTGCTGGCCATGCTGTGCCAGCAGAGGTTGCTGGTGCTGGGCCCGCTGGCCGGCAACCAGCAGCAGGTGGTGGCCTTCGATGAATGGATCAAGGACTCGCGGACCCTGGACCGTGAAGCGGGCGTCGCCGAATGGCTGCTGCGATACCTCCGCGGCCACGGCCCGGCCACTGTGCGGGATTTCGCCTGGTGGTCCGGCATTCCGCTCACCGAAACCCGGGCGGCTTTGGCCGCGGTGCGGGACTGCCTGGTGGAGCTGGAATTCGAGGGAACCCAGTACTGGCTTTCACCGGAGACCGCCGGGCTGCTCGACGCCGGTCTGCCCGCCCAGCGCGGTGTGCTGGCGCTGCCGGCGTTCGATGAGTTCCTGCTGGGCTACACGGACCGGTCCGTGGTGCTGCCTGCCCACCACGCGGACCGGGTCGTGCCCGGCGGCAACGGCGTGTTCAAGAAGACGCTGGTGGCCGGCGGTGCCGTGATTGGAACCTGGTCCGCGCCCGGAAACGGCCGGCGCGGCAGCGTGGTGCCGGAGCCTTTCGACGTCGTTAACGGACTGCGGCCTGCCGCTCAAAAATCCTTTGAGCGGCAGGCCGCGAAATACCGCCGGTTCCTGGGGCTGGAACGCCCCGGCGGCTAAAGCGTGCCGGTGGCGATTTTGAGCATGCGCCGCAACGGCTCGGCAGCGCCCCAGAGAAGCTGGTCGCCGACGGTGAAAGCGCTGATGTACTCCGGACCCATTTCGAGCTTGCGGATGCGTCCCACCGGGATGTCGAGGGTTCCGGAGGCCGCCACGGGGGTGAGGTCCGCCATCGAGGCTTCTTTGGTATTGGGCACGACGGTGGCCCACTCGTTGTCCGCGTCCAGGAGCTTCTCGATCTCGGCGACCGAGAGGTCCTCGCGGAGCTTGAGCGTGAGCGCCTGGGAGTGGGAGCGCATGGCGCCGATCCGGACGCACAGGCCGTCCATGATCACGCGGTCCGCGCCGGAGGTGCCCAGGATCTTGTTGGTCTCCACCCCGGCCTTCCACTCTTCCTTGGACTGGCCGTTGCCGAGGTCCGCGTCGATCCACGGGATCAGCGAGCCGGCCAGCGGCACCCCGAACTGGGTGGCGTCGATGTCGGTGCGCTGGTGCGCCAGGACCTTGCGGTCGATTTCGAGGATGGCCGACGCCGGGTCGTCCAGTTCACTGCTGACCTCGGCGTTCAGCGTGCCGAACTGGCTCAGCAGTTCGCGCATGTGCCGGGCGCCGCCGCCGGAGGCCGCCTGGTAGGTCATGGAGGTGCCCCATTCGACGAGGCCGTTCTTGAAAAGCCCGCCCAGGCCCATCAGCATGCAGGAGACGGTGCAGTTGCCGCCAATGTAGTCCTTGACGCCGCCGGAGAGGCCGGCGTCGATGACGTCGCGGTTGATCGGGTCCAGCACGATGATCGAGTCCTCGTTCATCCGCAGGGTGGAGGCGGCGTCGATCCAGAGTCCGTCCCAACCGCGGCCGCGCAGCTCGCCGTGGACCTTCTTGGTGTAGTCCCCGCCCTGGGCGGTGACGATGATGGGCAGCTTGGCCAGCGTCTCGACGTCGTACGCGTCCTCCAGCTTGCCGGCAGCGCCCGCCGCCGCACCGGCGACGGCCGGGGCGTCGCCTCCGGCGTTCGAGGTGGAGAAGAAGACCGGGTTGATGTTGGCGAAGTCGCCCTCGTCCTGCATGCGCTGCATCAGGACGGAGCCGACCATGCCACGCCAACCGACCAGTCCGACGGACGGGGTTGCTGCTGTAGTCATTGGCCCAGTTTAGACTTTGCGGCGGACGGGACGCAGTCGGTTACGTCACGGCCGTCCGCCTCGCGCGGCACCGCCCGGGGCAAGCTCCCCGTCAGTCCAGCTGCCGCGGGCTCGGTTCCGGAAGGCCGCGCTGGCGGCGGATGCGCCGGGCCGTGAATTCGGAGGCGGCAAGCCGGACGGCGTAGAGCACTCCGGCGGCACCAATCACGGTCAGCACGAGGGCGCCCCACAGCGGGCTTTCACCCCGCGAGGTGGGGGCGGCTACGAGGAAAACCGAGCACACGGTCACGGCGGCGAACACGGCCGCCAGGAGAACTAGCCCGGACGCAGTGGTGACGATCGGGCCGGACCCGGCGCGGGCAAAGCCGATCTCGTCCGCGGCGTAGGAATGCAGCCGGCCGCGGTCCATGGTCCTGGTCAGGAGCCGCTTCTCGCCGGCAGCCACGGCACGTTCGTGGCGGGCGCGGATCTCTTCGTCGTGCTGGTGGTCTGCCGCGTCTTTAGGCACGTGGTCCTCCCGTTTGATGGCGTGGATGTGGTCCGATTTCCCTGGCCTCGCCGGGGCTTCATTGAAGCCCCGGCTGCGTGACGGCGGCCCGGCCCCGCGAACTACTGCGGAACGTGCCCGGCGCCCGGCTCGGGTGCCCGCCGCTCTGTCCGCAGCTTTTTGGCGCGGTACTCGCCCCTTGCCATGCTGAAGAGGTACCAGGCTCCAAAACCTCCGAGAGCCGTCAGGAAGAGTGCGCCCCAGAACGGCTGCTCTCCCCGGCCCACGGGGCTGAGCAGCAACACCAGGGAAAGGAGGACCAGCAGTCCCATCACGGCACTGAGAATGCCCATGCCCCACCAGGAGCGGACCTGAGCCTGTCCGCGGCCGGGGGAGAACCCGATTTCGTCCGCGCGGTAACTGTGCAGGTCGCCGGTGTCGGTCCTACGCAGCACGCGCTTCTCGCCCCGTGCGAGCGCCTCCTTGTGGTCGGCATGCACCTCATCGTTCCGGCGTTCACGCTCGCGATCGAAGCTCACAGGCGCTGTCGTCGTTTCCCGCCGGTCACGGCTGTTCGCCGGGGAACGGGTAGCTGCTGTCCGGGAAATTCTCCCGGGTGAGCGGTATGCCGGCCGGGTGGGCCTCGAACCAGCGGCGCGCCTGGTCGTCCGTGACCGCGAACCGCGGCTTGGGCAGGCCCTTCAGCCGGCGCAGTTTGCCTGCGGCGGATTCCCTCCGAAGGGAGCGCAGTCCGAGCAGCCATCCACCGGTGAACAGCACCGTGCACGCGAGGAACAGCAGGGCCATGCCAACGTTCAGCCGCGCGATGGCGACGATCAACAGCACCGGAGCCAGGATCGCGGGGATGGTCATCAGCGCCGTCACCGTGACCAGGCCGGTGACGGTGTGGGCGGTGTAGTTACCGAAGGGCTGGGATCCGCCGATGCCCCACTCCTCCCGGGTGTAGGCGTGGACTGTATCGTCCATTCCCGTGCCGAAGTACCAGGGCCGGGAGAGCGCGGAACGGCGCCGCGGGGACTCAACCGTCACGGGGATCCTCCTTTGTTGACCGGCACGAACCGAGCTCCTGGAGGAGGCCGGCGTCGTCCAACGGAGCCGAGGCGGCTCCCACCTGGTCGTTCTCGGCGGTCGCACAAACCCAGCCGTCGTGGTCCTTGCGGACGAGGAGCTGCCGGCCGCCGCCGCCCGGCTCCGACCGGAGCCTGACCCCGCCATCCGGGTGTTCTGTGAGATGCTCGCGGATGACGTAGGCCTGCGCGGCCTCTGCAGAAATTGCCTCATCCTGGGGCAGCACGAACCAACTCTGCATGGTCCGCGGCTGCAGCAGGAACTTCGTTTTGGCCGTCTCGACGTGGAGCACGGAATCTCCCAGCTCAGCGCTGCGCAGGAGGTCGATCTGGGTCCAGCGTGCCGGGGTGGCCAGTGAGTAGGCGACTGCGTCCAGGCGGGAATCGAAGGATACGGCCGCGCCGTCCACTGTTGCCAGCCCCCGTGCGATCAGCGCGGAGAGCCCGGCCCGGACCACCTCGGGGTCTTGTGCTTCATCGTCCAGGCGCAGCCAGGACGCACTGATGCGGGCTGCCTCCGTGTCTTGGAGCTGCAGCAGGTACGCCATCTCGGCGACCCCCAGCCCCAACGAAATGTCAACGGCGCTCGGAGCACTCGTCATGTCAGTCATCCTCACAGTAGGGGTCGGTTAGAAACCGAAGAAGTCTTTGACGCCGTCGCCGATGTCTTCAACGGCACTTTCAGTAAAGTCACCGACGGCGTCGAAAGCTCCGTCGATGGCGTCTTTGGCGCCGGGAACCAGTTCGACGGCGGCCCAGGTACCGCCAATGACCATGCAGGTGACACCGACGGGCGGCGGCATGAAAGCTCCTACGCCGAGCGCGGTTTTGAGCCCGGATTTCATGGCATCACCGGTGTCGCCCTCGCGGATCGCATTCACGGTATCGAGCCCGTCCAGGGCGACGCCGACCCCGCCGAGGACGTGCCCGGCTGAGTTGAGGCCGAACTTGCTCAGGCCGCTGATGGGAGCGCCATCCGCTCCGCGCGCCATTTGGGCAAAGTCCCCGAACTTCCCGCTCAGCAGGTCTGAGGTGCCGGAGAAGAAACCGCGCATTCCGTCGGCCCGGGCCGCAGACTCCCACAGGTCTCCCCGCATCACCGCGGAGAGGGCGTCGAGCTTGTTTCCGCTGCGCCACAGCTCTGCGACGTCATCGCCATATCTGGCGGCGAACTGGGAGATGTCACGGAGGCCCAATGGCACCGTCTTGAGCCCGAGGACGCCGTTGTAAGCGTCCCAGCCCCCGCGGAACGGCGAGTCGGAGTTGCTGATCCAGTCGGGTCCCCAGGGGCTGTTGTTCCCGGCGCGGCCCTGGCCCCCGACGTTCCCGGAGGTGTAGGACCCCGGACCGCCGCCGGAGCCCGGAGCGGCGTTACTGGCCTTCTCCTGCTCGTCCGCGTGGGTCATGAGCCGCTTGGACTCTTCCTTGAGGGCGCGCGCTGTCTGCTGGATCAAGGCACGGTGGGTGCCGTTCCAGTCGGACTTGAACCGGGCGCTGTCGGTGCCCTTCCAGGAGGTGTTGTTGTTGATCGTGGACGTGAGGACCGAGGACTGCTGCAGCAGCGTCTCCGACGTCTTGCCGAAGTGCTGCGCGAGCGACCGAAGCTGGGCGACGTCGGCGCCCCACAAGTTTCCTGCCATGTTGGCAACCCCCTTTACGGGCAACAGCCTAACGGGCCGCTGCCAAACCGCACTCATCCCGGACGGACGCACTGTGGTTCAAAGAATCTGACCGGCCCAATCTAGCCGGGCCGGAGGAATGCCGCGATGGGGTGTTCTCCCCATCACGTCCGGGCCGGAGGCCCGGTGCTGCTAGTCGCCGTCGGACTCTGCCAACAGTGCGCTCTTGCGCCGGCGCAGGGCGGCCATGGCACCAAAAGCGAAGATCTGGGTGACGATGACCAGCACAATCGCCCCGGCGATCTTGTTGCCGCCCAGGATCATGGTCAGGCCCACGATCGCGGAGAGCAGTGCCAGTAGCGGCAGCAGCATGTAGCCGAGGACGAACAGGGTTTCGGGTCTGCGCAGCATTTACTTTGCCTCGGTCCGGCGCCACAGGGTGATGCGGTAGCGGGTGCCGTTGGCCGCGGTCAGCCAGCCGTCGGCCGGAAGGCTTGATTCGGCGGCCCAGTCGTAGCCCAGTTCCGGGGCGAAGGTGTCGCCTTCCGCCGAGGTGTCGATGGTGGTGACGACGGCGACGTCCGCCAGGTCGAGGGACTGTCCGAAGATTTCACCGCCGCCGATGATCCAGACCATTTGGTGGCCGGGAGCGAATTGTGATTCCAGCAGGGCGTCGTCGAGCGACTTCACCGCCAGGGCGCCTTCCGCCTCCGGGGTGTCGCCCCAGCCTTCCTGCCGGGTGATGACGATGTTGGTCCGGCCGGGCAGCGGCCGGTACTTGTCGGGGAACGATTCCCAGGTCTTGCGGCCCATGATCACCGGGTGCCCGGCGGTGAGGCGGCTGAAGTGCTGCATGTCCTCGGGCAGGTGCCAGGGCATGCCGCCGGCCTGGCCGATCACGCCGGTGCTGGTCTGTGCCCACACCAGCCCGAGCCCGGTGACGGTGCCGCGCAGTTGTTCGGTGTATTCGACGGGTTCCATGGGCCTGCTCGTCTCCCTGTTCTGATGGGGCTCGGGGGTCATACGGCGATCGGGGCCTTGATCGTGGGGTGGTGCTGGTAGCCGACCACCTCGAAGTCCTCGAGCGTGTAGTCGAAGATGGACGCCGGCTTGCGGGTGAACCGCAGCTGCGGGTAGTCATACGGGGCGCGTTCCAGCTGGGTGCGCACCTGCTCGAGGTGGTTGTCGTAGATGTGCACGTCGCCGCCGGTCCAGACGAACTCGCCCGGTTCAAGCCCGGTCTGCTGGGCCAGCATGCAGGTCAGCAGGGCGTAGGAGGCGATGTTGAACGGCACGCCCAGGAAGGTGTCCGCGGAGCGCTGGTACAGCTGGCAGGAGAGCTTGCCGTCCGCGACGTAGAACTGGAAGAAGGCGTGGCACGGCGGCAGCGCCATGTCCTTGAGTTCGGCCACGTTCCACGCCGAGACAATGTGGCGGCGCGAATCGGGGTTGGACTTGAGGTTCTCCACCAGCTCTGCGATCTGGTCGATGTTGCCGCCGTCGGGGGTGGGCCACGAGCGCCACTGCACGCCGTAGACCGGGCCGAGTTCGCCGTCGGCGTCTGCCCATTCGTCCCAGATGGTGACGCCCTGGGCCTGCATCCACTTGACGTTGCTCTCCCCGCGCAGGAACCACAGCAATTCGACGGCCACGGACTTGAAGTGCACGCGTTTGGTGGTGATCAGCGGAAAGCCCTGGGCCAGGTCGAACCGGAGCTGCCTGCCGAACACGCTGCGCGTTCCGGTCCCGGTGCGGTCCGACTTGTGCGTGCCGTGCGCCAGGACATCGCGCAGCAGGTCTTCATAAGGCGTTGGGATGCTCACGGTTCCAGTCTACTGAGTCGGGCTCGACCCCGGGCCAGCAGGGCTCCGGGGTCAAGGATGCTAGTCGTCGAAGGGACGGAACTGCTCGACGGCCACGACCTTGCCCTTGGTGTGCGAGACGTGGCAGACGATCATCTCACCCGGGCTGAGGTAGGGGTCGTTGGCCGGCAGGAGGGCGCGGAGCCGGGAGTTCATGTGCCGGCCGAGCTGGGCGAAGACAGTTGGCAGGGCGGGCCGGTGGGTGCACAGCGCCACGGCCCGCTCCTTGTCGAAAAGCGACTCGACGACGTTCGCGGTCTTGTGCGGACTGCGCCCGTGCAGATGCTCGGTCAGCGACTCGTTCAACTTCACCTTGGCATCCGCAGCCTTGGCGTAGGGTGCCACGGTCGCGACGCAGCGCAGCCACGGACTCGTCACGATCCGGGGCGGCTTCCACGCCTGCAGCAGCCGGCCCACCGCCTGGGCCTGGCGGGTCCCGGTGGCGGCCAGCGGGCGGTCGCCCTCGGCCTTGGACCAGGACGAGCGGGGTTTGGCCTTCGCGTGCCGGATCACCAGCAGCGGCCAGGTGTCGAGTTCATTGCGGGCGTGGGCGGCGACAAGGTGCTCCAGCGGCGTGCGGTCGCTGGGGTTGCTCAGCAGGGTGGCCGCTTTTTCCGGCGCGCACCACATGACGCTGTCCACTTCCTTGCCGTCGGGCCGCAGCGCCGCGCCGTCGACGTCGACGGCCCAGTAGTGCACCACTTTCAGCCCGGCGGGCACGTGGTAGTGGATCGGCGGCAGCGGGATGCCCAGCGGGGCCCGAAGGCCGATCTCCTCCTCCACCTCGCGCGCGGCGCATTCGGGGACCGTCTCGCCCGGATCCAGTTTGCCCTTGGGCCAAGACCAATCGTCGTAGCGCGGCCGGTGGATCAGCAGGACCTCCAGCCGGTCCTTCTTGATGCGCCAGGGGATGGCGCCGGCGGCCACGACGGCGATTTTCTCGCCGGGGTGGTCGGTCTGGTCCGCGACCAGGGAATCGCTGCTCACTGCCGGCGGCCCTAGCGCAGACTCGCCGAGCGCTGCCGCGAACGCGACGCGAGCAGCCAGGACTGGACGTCCTGCAGGGCGGTGCCGTCCTCCGCAAGGTGGTGCCGGACCCATTCACCGCTGCTGTCCAGGTGCCAGCTGGCGGTTTCCGGGTCAAGGTACCGGCGGAGCATGTCCAGCACGTAGGCGGTGTCGTCGCCGCTGCTGAGCTGCACCAGCGCCTCCACCCGGCGGTCCAGGTTGCGGTGCATCATGTCCGCCGAGCCGATGTAGACCACCGGGTCGCCGGCGTTGGCGAAGGCGAAGACTCGGGAGTGCTCCAGGAAACGGCCCAGGATCGAGCGCACGGTGATGTTCTCGCTGAGGCCGGGCACGCCGGGACGCAGCGAGCAGATGCCGCGCACAATGACGTCGACCTTCACGCCGGCCTGGGAGGCCCGGTACAGCGAGTCGATGATGGCTTCGTCCACCATCGAGTTGACCTTGATCTGGACCCGGGCGGCGATCCCGGCCCGGGCGTTGCGGATCTCGGTTTCGATCCGGTCTATCAGCCCGGAACGGACCGAGCGCGGGGCGACCAGCAGGCGCTTGAAGGTGGACTTCGGTGCGTAACCGGAGAGCTGGTTGAAGAGCTTGGACAGGTCCTCGCCCACCTGCTCGTTGGCCGTCAGCAGGCCCAGGTCCTCGTAGTAGCGGGCCGTGCGCGGGTGGTAGTTGCCGGTACCGATATGGCAGTACCGGCGCAGCCCGTCCACCTCCTGGCGGACGACCAGGGAAAGCTTGCAGTGCGTCTTAAGCCCGACAATCCCGTAGACCACGTGCACGCCGGCCTGCTCCAGCTTCCGGGCCCAGGAGATGTTGGCCTGTTCGTCGAAGCGGGCCTTGATTTCCACCAGGGCCAGCACCTGCTTGCCGGCCTCGGCCGCGTCGATCAGGGCATCGACGATGGGGGAGTCGCCGGAGGTGCGGTACAGGGTCTGCTTGATGGCCTGGACCTTCGGGTCCGCTGCGGCCTGCTCCAGGAAGGCCTGCACGGAGGTGGAGAACGAATCGTAGGGGTGGTGCAGCAGGATGTCGCGCCGGCGCATGGCGGCGAAGACGTTGGCCGCCTTGGAGGTTTCCGATTCGTTGAGGTACCGGGAAGTATGCGGGACGTGCTTGGGGTAGTGCAGGTCCGCTCGGTCGATCCCCGCGATGACGGAGAGGCCGCGGAGGTCCAGCGGGGCCGGGACGGAGTAGACCTCGGATTCCTCCACGCCGAGTTCGCGGATCAGCAGCGCCCGGATGTTGGGGTTGATGTCGTTGGTGACCTCGAGCCGGACCGGCGGGCCGAAGCGGCGGCGCAGCAGTTCCTTCTCCAGCGCCTGCAGCAGGTTCTCGGCGTCGTCCTCTTCGACTTCCACGTCCTCGTTGCGGGTGACGCGGAAGGTGTGGTGCTCCAGCACCTCCATCCCGGCAAAGAGTTGGTCGAGGTGGACGGCGATCACTTCCTCGAGCGCGATGAAGCGCGCCACCCGGCCGGGCACGGAGCCGGCGCGCGGGCCGTCGATGGAGATCAGGCGCGGCAGCTGGTCCGGGACCTTGACGCGGGCAAAGAGTTCCTTGTCGCTGACCGGGTTGCGGACGACGACGGCGAGGTTCAGTGACAGCCCGGAGATGTAGGGGAACGGGTGGGCCGGATCCACGGCCAGCGGCGTGAGGATCGGGAAGACCTTCTCCGCGAACATGGCGCTGAGCTGGTCCTTGGCCTGGTCGTCGAGCTCTTCCCAGTGCATCAGGTGGATGTGTTCGTACGCCAGCGCGGGCCGGATCTGCTCCGCGTAAACCTGGGCGTGGCGCTGCTGGAGGCGGTGCGCGGCCTCGCCGATCTGCTCCAGCACCTG
Organism: Arthrobacter sp. Soil763; assembly: GCF_001428365.1. GTDB lineage: Bacteria > Actinomycetota > Actinomycetes > Actinomycetales > Micrococcaceae > Arthrobacter. Next base: position 520,612 of record NZ_LMSH01000002.1, read on the forward strand.
CATGGGGCTCAGCCCGGCGGGGGAGGGCACGGCCAGGCCGGTGGCGATGCGGCGTTTGAGGCCGGCGACGCGGACCATGAAGAACTCATCCAGGTTGGACGCGAAGATGGACAGGAAGCTGACCCGTTCCAGCAGGTAGAGATTGGGGTCCTCGGCGAGTTCCAGCACGCGGGCGTTGAAGGCCAGCCAGCTCAGTTCCCGGTCCAGGAACCGGTCGGGGCTGATGTCGCCCTCCGGTTCCAGGTTCGGCGCGAATTCCGGGATGTCGATCCGGTCCTGGGTGGCCCGGGAGGCGGGCACCTCTGAGGAACCGAACCGGGCCCGCGCGGGACGTCCGGCCTTGTCCGTCGTTGCGGCTTCAGACGTGGCTGTCCGGGCGGATTCCCGTTGCATGGACTCTCCTAGGGCTGGCGCGATTTAGCTTCAACCTTACAAGGAATCCCCTGCGGATGACCCCAGGTTTCGACGGCCGCGGGCGCCCGGCCGCAGCCGCGGCTAGCGGCCTTCCAGCGGCGCGTACATGACGTCCATGTCCCAGCGCGAGAAGCCCAGCCGGTGGTACAGGGCGACGGCCGGGATGTTGTCGGCGTCGACGTAGAGCATGACGGCGTGCAGGCCCTGCTGCTGCAGGTACCTGATCCCGGCAACGGTCAGCGCCTTCCCCAGCCCGGTGCCCTGGGCGGCGGGGACGACGCCGACGGCGTACACCTCGCCGATCGCCGGGTGCTCGCCGTGCCGCGGGTGCACCTTGGTCCAGTGGAAGCCGAGGATGGTCCCGGCGGCGTCGACCGCGAGCAGGAAGCCTTCGGGGTCAAACCAGGGCTCGGCCATCCGCGCCGCCAGGTCCGCGCGCGTCATGCCGCCTTGCTCCGGGTGGTGGGCGAAGGCGGCGCGGTTGGCGGCAAGCCAGCCGTCCTCGTCCTGTCCCGGCTGGAAGCTGCGCAGGCCCACGCCTTCGGGCAGGGGGACGTCGGGCAGGTCCGCGGCGGCCGTCGCGAGCCGCATCTTCCACAGTTCGCGCACCGGGCCGTAGCCGTACCGGGCGGCGAGGTCGGCCGCGGCCTCATGGTTCCCGTGCGACCAGGCCTTCAGCCCCGCGAAGCCGCGCACCCTTTGCAGTTCCCCGACCAGCCGGTCCGCCACGCCCTGGTTGCGGTAGCTGGGGTGGACCGCTACTTCCAGTACGCCCGTGCCGTCCGATTCTTCGATGACGACGGCGAAGCCGGCGAGGTCATTGCCGCGTTCCGTGCCGGGCGTGCCGGTCCCGGTCGCGGCGTCGTCCCGCCCGGAATAGTCCGGCGGGTACAGCGCCAGGGCCAGCACCGTGTGCGGGCCGGCGTCGCCGGCGCGGAGCGTGACCAGGGTCTGCTCGGACAGCGGCGGGTTGCCGTCGGATTCCTCCGCCGCGGCCACGAGGGCCTTGACGTCGCGCAGCAGCTGTTCGCCGACAGCTCCCTGCACGGTGAGGACTGGCCAGTTCTCCGGATGCGCGGGACTCATGGTGCAAGGCTATACGCACGCCGCCGGGCGTGCGCGGAGCCGTCGATTTGTGGCATCGGGGGTGGGGCCGTATAGTCGTTAACTCATCCGGCTGATCGGTTCGAGGCTCTGGCCCCGGGACGCGGACGGAAGATGAGGGGGATCCACCACTGGGGTGGCCTCGATACGTTCGACCCGTATGTCCTCCACTGAAGTTATAGAAGAAGCCCCGGACCATGGTCCGGGGCTTCTTGCGTTCCGCAGCGTATGGCGTGCGGAGCTAGGCTTCGGTCAGCTCCTCATCCGGCTGCCGGACGAGCGTCAGCCGGTAGCCGACGTTGCGCACCGTGCTGATCAGGTTCTCGTGGTCGGCGCCAAGCTTGGCCCGGAGCCGGCGGACGTGCACGTCCACGGTGCGGGTGCCCCCGTAGTAGTCGTAGCCCCATACTTCGGTGAGCAGCTGCTGGCGCGTGAAGACCCGTCCCGGATGCTGGGCCAGGTACTTGAGCAGTTCGAACTCCTTGAACGTCAGGTTCAAGGCGGCGCCGTTGACCCGGGCGGTGTAGCTCGCCTCGTCGATCACGACGCCGGCGGCCCGGATCTCGCTCGGCGTGTCCTCCTGGTCCGGGACGGCCCGGGCGATGCCAAGACGGATGCGCGCCTCTACCTCGGCCGGTCCGGCCGATTCCAGCAGGATGTCGTCGACTGCCCACGCCGAGGAGACAGCCGCCATGCCCCCCTCGGTCAGGATGAGCATCAGGGGGGCGCTGAGCCCGGTAGCCTTCAGCAGCTGGGTGAGGGAGCGGGCGCCCACCAGGTCCTTGCGGGCATCCAGCAGGACGATGTCGCAGGGATCGGTGTCCAGCAGTGCCGTCGGTTCGGCGGGCAGGATGTGGACGCGGTGATTAAGCAGTTCCAGCGCAGGCAGGACGTCCACCGATGACCCGGTGCTGTTCGTCAGGAGCAGGATGTGCGACATGGTTCCTCCAAGGGGTGTCCGCGCATCATTGGGCGTCTGAGCCGGGCTCTCACCGGCCGGTACTGTACTTCCGGACGGTGGCCTGCCTGCGGCTGCCGGAGGAAGCGTAGCTGAGCCTTGAGTATACCCAAATGGCACTTCGCAGACACTGTCCCGCCGCTCCGTCCGGGCCCTTTTGCGACACAAAACGTTCACATAGGGCAGGATTGAACCGTCGGGGCCTGTAGCCGCCGGCGGAGTCGAGCTGGCCGGGCACGGTCCGCAGTGAGCGAAGGTACCGGTTGATCGTGGCTAAGGTGATGATGGGCGTCCGCACCGCGGATGCCCTCTGGAGGCGGACAGGGGGGAGCGGACTGTGAGGTCCCGAAGCGTAGGCGTCGTCGGCTTGGCCGGGCTCGCCGCAATCGTCGCCGGGGCCTATGCCGCTCCCGGGGCCCTGCTGGCCGTCGCTGTCGTGACGGCCGCCTGCGTGGGCATCGGCTGGCCACATTTCCTCGGCATCCCGGCCAAGAAGACCCTCGCCGTGCTGATCGGGCTCCCCGGCATCGGATCCGCCGTCGCAGCGAGCTATCTGCCCCCTCCGGGCTTCCTGGACTGGACGCCCGCCTTCGTGGCCGCCGGCGTGATGGCGGTCTTCGTCATGCAGCTGATCCGCGGCACCGGCCAGGCCCAGCGCCTGGAGTCCACGCTGGGTTCCTGCGCCGGCGTCCTGCTGTCCTGCCTCGGCGCAGGCTGGATCGCCTCCGCACGTTTCAACGGGGTCCGGGAAATGCTGCTCATCGCCGCGATCAGCGCCGCTATCGCCCTGCTGGCCGGGCTGATCCGCTGGCCGGACCGGATTGTCGCCCCGCTGGGCATCGCCGGCGCCGGGCTGGCCGGTCCGCTGGCGGGACTCGTGCTGTCCGACATCGCCGTCCTGCCCGCGGCCCTGGTCGGCGTCGTCGTCGCCGCCGTCCTGGTCAGCTTCCGCCGCCTGGTGATCATCCGCGGCGCATCCCTGAACTTGCCGGCGGTGCTGGGCATGGGCCTGGCGCCCGTCTCGGCGGTCGGCTCCCTGGCTTACTTCATAGACAAACTCCTCATTATCTAAGCGTTAGGATGGCATCATGTCCGTACTTGCATTTGAGATCTTCTTCCTTGTCCTGCTCGCCGTCGCCGGCCTTTCCATGGCCTGGTTCGCCGGCTTCGTGGTGTACCGGCTCTTCAAGGGCCAGAAGTAAACGCCACCCCTCAACACCGTCCAGAATCCGTAGTTTCCGGAGGTAGCTGCCGTGCCGATTGAAATTCCTACCGATCTGACGCCCGAAATCGTTCCGCTGTCCTGGCTCATCGGTGAGTGGGAGGGCCGGGGCCGGCTCGGCGCCGGAGAAGAGGATTCCGAGCACTTCCTGCAGCACGTGTCCTTCACGCACAACGGCCTGCCCTACCTGCAGTACCGCGCCGAGTCCTGGCTGACGGACGATGAAGGCGTCAAGCTGCGCCCGCTCACCGTCGAGACCGGGTTCTGGGCCCTCGAACGGAAGCAGCGGGAGGAAGACGGCGGCCCCGGCCTGATCCCCGCGGACATCGTTCCCGTGCTCAAGAGCGCCGACGAGGTGGAGGAGCTGCGCAACAGCGACGGCGGTTTCGACATCACCGTGTCCATCTCGCATCCCGGCGGCATCTCGGAGTTGTACTACGGGCAAATCAAGGGTCCGCAGATCCAACTCAGTACCGACATGGTGATGCGCGGGAGCCACTCCAAGGAATACACCGCCGCCACCCGGATTTTCGGGCTGGTGGAAGGCCAGCTGCTGTGGCGCTGGGACGTCGCCACCGGCACGGGCTCCACGCCGGGCGCCGGCCTGGAAGCCCACGCCTCCGCGATCCTGAGCAAAGTGTCTTAACCCGCCGCGCCGGCCGGAGGCCGGGGTCCCACTGGTTTTCCGTTGGTCCGCAGCGAACCTAAGGAGCACCACCATGAACGACACCTCCAGTGGCTCCGGCGGCGCGCCGGCGGAGCCGGGCACCTACAGCGACCTGAAGGCCGTCTTCTTCAACGGCACCCTCAAACGCTCCCCGGAGACCTCCAACACGCAGGGGCTGATCGACATCAGCCGCGCGATCATGGACAAGCAGGGCGTGACCACCCGCGTGATCCGCACGGTGGACCACGACATCGCCGCGGGCGTGTACCCGGACATGCGCGAGCACGGCTGGCCAAGTGACGACTGGCCGTCCCTCTACCCGGCGGTCAGGGAAGCGGACATTGTGGTGGTCGCCGGCCCGATCTGGCTGGGGGACAATTCCTCGCAGACGAAAAAGCTGATCGAACGGCTCTACGCGCACTCCGGTGAGCTGAACGCCAAGGGGCAGTGGGCGTTCTACCCCAAGGTGGGCGGCTGCCTCATCACGGGCAACGAGGACGGCATCAAGCACTGCGCCATGAATGTGCTCTACAGCCTCCAGCACATCGGCTTCACCATTCCGCCGCAGGCCGACGCCGGCTGGATCGGCGCGGTCGGCCCCGGCCCCAGTTACCTGGATGAAGGCTCGGGCGGGCCGGAAAGCGACTTCACCAACCGCAACACGACCTTCATGACCTGGAACCTGCTGCACCTTGCCCGGATGCTCAAGGACGCCGGCGGCATTCCCGCGTACGGCAACCTGCCGGAAGCCTGGAAGGCCGGAACCAGATACGACTTCGAAAACCCGGAATACCGCTGAGCGCGGAGGACTTCTACTTCATATGACTACTCCAAGCCCCCTGCTTTCGCGCCCGGGCGCCGTCGAAGCTGCCGGGGCCGACGCCGGCGTCGCGGCCCACTACGGAGCGCCGCTGCGCGAGCAGCGCGCCCTGGCGGCGGGCACCGCCGTCGTCGACCTCTCCCACCGCGGCGTGGTGACCGTCAGCGGGCCTGACCGACTGAGCTGGCTCAACACGCTGTCCTCCCAGCAGCTCACCGACCTCGCGCCGGGCCGGTCCACCGAGCTGCTGCTGCTCAGCGTGCAGGGACGGATCGAATTCGACGCCCGCGTCCTGGACGACGGCGCCACCACCTGGCTGCTCGTGGAGGCGGCCGAAGCCGCGCCGCTGGCCGACTGGCTCAACCGGATGAAGTTCATGCTCCGGGTCGAGATCGCCGATGTGTCCGCCGAGTGGGGCGTCGTCGGATCCACCCGGCCGGTGCCGGAATGGTCCGGGCTGCTGGTCTGGGAAGACCCCTGGCCGCACGTCGGTCCCGGCGGCTACTCCTACGCCGTGGCCGCAGAGGACGTCCATCCGGGCCTGGAGAGGCCCTGGTATGAATACCTGGTACCCGCCGCCGAGCTGGAAGCCACCATCGGTGACCGGCCGCTGGCCGGGAGCCTGGCCGCCGAAGCACTGCGGATCGCCGCCTGGCGTCCCCGCTGGGGAGCCGAGACCGACGACAAGACCATCCCGCACGAGCTCGACCTGCTCCGGACCGCCGTGCACCTGGCCAAGGGCTGCTACAAAGGCCAGGAGACCATCGCCCGGGTGCACAACCTGGGCCACCCGCCGCGGCGGCTCGTGTTCCTGCAACTGGACGGCTCCCAGCACACCCTGCCCGCCGCCGGCAGCGCCGTGAAGGCCGGGGAACGGAACGTCGGAACCGTCACCTCCGTAGCCCAGCACTACGAGATGGGCCCCGTCGCCCTGGCCGTCATCAAACGCTCCGTCGCCCCCGACGAGGTCCTGACCGTGCTCGACGGCGACGAGCCCTACACCGCCGCGCAGGAACTGATCGTTGCCCCCGACGCGGGGCAGGTCGTCGGCCGCCAGACCGGCTTCCTCCGGGGCCCGCGGTGAACGGCGAGACAGCGCCTCCGGCGGACCACGGCGGGACCGCCGCCCCGGACGATGAGGCCGTGGCCCTGGCGCACACCCTCTTCGACGCCGCCCGCGAAGGCAATTCCGCCCTGCTGGGCGGCTACCTGGCCGCCGGTGCCCCCGCCACGCTGACCAATGCGGCGGGAGATTCGCTCCTCATGCTCGCGGCCTACCACGGCCACGCGGACACGGTGAAGCTGATCCTGGCGCACGGCGCCGACCCCAACACGGCCAACGACCGGGGCCAGACGCCGCTGGCCGGGGCTGTCTTCAAGGGCTACCCGGAGGTCGTGCAGGCGCTCGTTGCCGCCGGCGCCGATCCCGACGCCGGCAGCCCCTCCGCGCGGGCGGCCGCCCAGATGTTCGCCCGGGACGACCTCCTGGCGCTCCTCGGCTGAGCACCGCAGCACAACCAACAACTTCAGCAGGCACCACGCACCCTAAGGAAGCTCCAATGGAACACGTCGCGCGGCCCTGGGCGGCCCTCTGGTCCCTCGTCATAGGTTTCTTCATGATCCTGATCGATACCACCATCGTGTCGGTGGCCAACCCACGGATCATGGAAGGCCTCAACGCGGACATCAACTCGGTGATCTGGGTGACCAGTGCCTACCTGCTGGCTTACGCCGTGCCGCTGCTCATCACGGGCCGCCTGGGCGACCGTTTCGGGCCCAAGAAGCTGTACCTGGCCGGGCTCGCCGTCTTCACCCTGGCCTCGCTGTGGTGCGGGCTCTCCGGCGATGTCCAGACGTTGATCGAAGCCCGCATCCTGCAGGGGCTCGGAGCCGCGATGATGACGCCGCAGACCATGGCCGTCATCACCCGGATCTTCCCGCCGGACCGCCGCGGCGCGGCCATGGGCATCTGGGGCGCAACGGCGGGCGTGGCCACCCTGGTCGGGCCGATCCTCGGCGGCGTGCTGGTGGACGGGCTGGGCTGGGAATGGATCTTCTTCATCAACATCCCGGTCGGCATCGCCGGCTTCTTCCTGGCCCTGCGCTACGTGCCCGCCCTCAGCACCCACCCGCACAAGTTCGACATCCCCGGCGTGCTGCTGAGCGCCCTGGGCCTGTTCCTGCTGGTCTTCGGCATCCAGGAAGGTGAAACCTATAACTGGGGGACCATCACCGGCCCGATCACCGTCTGGGGCCTGATCATCGGCGGCGTCGTCGTCCTGGCCGCCTTCGTGGCCTGGCAGCGGTTCAACAAGGGCGAGCCGCTCCTGCCGCTGGGCCTGTTCAAGGACCGCAACTTCTCGCTGGCCAACGTGGGCATCACCACCGTGGGCTTCACCGTGACGGCCTTCGGCCTGCCGCTGATCTTCTACTACCAGGTGGTCCGCGGCCTGACCCCGACGCAGTCCGCCCTGATGATGATCCCGATGGCCGTGATCTCCGGCGCCCTCGCGCCCGTCGTGGGCCGGATCATCGACCGGGTCGACCCGAAGTTCATCACCGCGGCGGGCCTGACGCTGATGTCCGCTGCCCTGTTCTGGAACGCAACCCTGATGCACCCGGACACCCCCATCTGGCTTTTCCTGCTGCCGAGCGCGGTGCTGGGTTTCGCGAACGCCGGCATCTGGGCGCCGCTGAGCTCCACCGCCACCCGCAACCTGCCGCCGCGCCTGGCGGGGGCCGGCTCCGGCGTCTACAACACCACCCGCCAGATCGGTGCGGTCCTCGGCAGCGCCGCCATCGCCGTGCTCATCCAGGCGCGGCTGGCCGCCGAGCTCCCCGCCGCCCCGGGCGGGGCGGGCAAGGCCGAACCGATGGCTTTCGGGGGCAAGCTCCCGGAGGCGCTGCACGAAGGATTCTCGAACGCGATGGGCCAGTCGATCATGCTGCCCGCCGCCGTCATCCTGCTGGGCGCCGCCGTGGCGCTGTTCTTCGCCAAGCCGCAGCAGCAGACCTGGGGCACTCCGGCCGCGGTCCCGGCGGAACCGGGCGTGCCCGCCGTCGCAGCGGATGCCGAGGCCCGGCGCGGCTAGGCCGACGCCGCGGCGAACTCCCGCCGGGACCGGCTAGCCCAGCAGCACGCTGGTGTGGATGCCGCCCGTGGTGAAACCCAGGCTGCGGGCCAGGGCAAGTGAGCCCTGGTTGCTCACGTCGGTGCGCCACTGCAGTGTCAGGCCGGACGCCAGGGCCTCGTGGGCGGCAATCGACGCCGCGAGCCGCCCGAGGCCGCGCCGTCGCCATTCCGGGGCGACGAGCACTCCGAGCTGCGCCAGCAGGCCTTCCCACTCGGTGTAGGCCCCGCAGGCCACGGGGGTGCGGCGGCCGTCGTCAATGTGCATGATCGTGAAGCGGTGCTCAAGGTCCGCGAGTCCGACCTCGTTGACATCATCCGGCGGGCACAAGGCCTCGAGTTCGATGGCCTCCGGGCTCCCGTGCGAGACGGTGAGCTCCTCGGAGGGCTGCTGAAGGGGCAGGTCGTCGGCGAAGAACAGCGCCGCGGCCCCGAGCCCGTGGCCGCCGTGCCCGCGGCTCAGGGTCAGCAGAGTCACATGCTGGGCCAGTTCCTCATCGGACAGGCCGGCCGCGGCGTCCAGGGCCCACTGCGGCCCGACGAGCGCTGAGCTGCCAAACAGACGGATGAACTGTACGCTGCGGGCGGCGTCGTCGGCCCGGGTGAGGCGGCGGCCCCCGGCGGCCGCGAACGCGCCGTCGTTGAACCCCAGGCGCCGGGCCCAGGCGAGCTGGATGATGTCGACGGAACCGGGCGCAAGAGTCATGCACCAACCCTACCCAGCGGCCGCCCGCATCCGGGAAACCCGGGCGGGCGGCGCCGGGAGCACCCCGCGGGGAGGGCTCAGCCGAAGAGGACGGCGGCTTCCTCGTAGCGGTGCTCGGGGACGCTCTTGAGGTTGCCGAGGGCGGCGTCGAAGCCCACGTGCACGATGTCGGTGCCGTTCAGCGAGACCATGGTGCCCCAGCGCTGCTCGACCACGGAATCGATCGCCGCCATGCCGAGGCGGGTGGCGAGGACCCGGTCGAACGCCGTGGGTACGCCGCCGCGCTGGATGTGGCCGAGGACCGTCGCCCGGGTTTCGATGCCGGTGCGGGCCTCAAGTTCGGGGGCGAGCAGTTCGGCGATGCCGCCGAGCCGGGGCCGGCCGAACGTGTCCAGCCCGCGTTCGGAGTGCGGGGCCTGCTGCCCCTCGGGGACGAAGCCCTCCGCGACGACGACCAGCGGGGCGCGTCCGCGGTCGCGGGCGGAGACGACCCACTCGGTGATTTGTTCCATCGAGACCTTCTGCTCCGGGATCAGGATGGCGTGGGCGCCGGAGGCCATGCCGGCGTGCAGGGCGATCCAGCCTACGTGCCGCCCCATCACCTCGGCGATCATGGTCCGGTGGTGGGACTCGCCGGTGGTGCGCAGCCGGTCGATCGCCTCGGTGGCGATCTCCACCGCGGTATCGAAGCCGAAGGTGTAATCGGTCGCGTCGAGGTCGTTGTCGACGGTCTTGGGCACGCCGACGATCTTCAGGCCGGCGTCGGTCAGGCGCTTGGCGGCGGCGAGGGTGCCTTCGCCACCGATGGCGATGATGGCGTCGATGCCCAGGCGGTCCATGTGGGCCTTGATGACCTCGGGGCCGCCGTTGTTTTCGAACGGGTTCGTGCGGGAGGTGCCGAGGATGGTGCCGCCCTGCTTGGCGATGCCGCGGACCATCGTGCGGGGGATGTCGATGACGTCGCCCTCGACGACGCCCCGCCAGCCGTCCAGGAATCCCACGAATTCGTGGCCGTGGACCGCGATGCCCTTCAGTACGGCGCCGCGGATGACCGCGTTCAGTCCGGGGCAGTCTCCGCCGCTGGTGAGGATTCCAATTTTCATGTCTCGGCTCAAATCCTGGTTCGAAGGTATACAGGCAGAGCGCCACGCTGAGCTCACCTAGAAGTGTACTGGCGCATGTGGGGCAGGACACAAACCGCGTCCACCGCCATGGGCATGAACGCCCGATGCCCCCGCCGGGGTGGCGGGGGCATCGGGAGGGTACTGAAGTTCCGGCGCGGGTCAGGGCCGTCCGGCCCGCCGTTCCAGGAAGGACTCAAGCACGATCGCGTTGCGCTGGTCCGGCAGGACCAGCCAGGCGGCGAGATAGAACACGAAGGCCGGGCCGGGCAGCAGGGCGAAGAGCAGAAACGCGATCCGGACGAAGGCGGCGTCGACGTTCAGTTTGGCGGCGATCCCGCCGCACACGCCGCCGAGCCAGCGCTCCGGGCCGCGCTTCAGGCCGAGGCCCCGGACGATGCTGAAGAATTTTTCCATGGTTCAAGACTTCCCGTTCGTAGTGTCTTTGTCACGTCCGCGGGCGGACAGCAGCCCGCCGACCACCAGCGCGGCGCCGGCGCCGATCATCAGTCCGATCAGCACGTAGGTGCCGTTCAGGGCCACCAGGCCCAGGCGGGAGATGACGGTCAATGCGGCCAGGGCGATGATGATCAGGCCCCACACCACGGTCCCCACGCGGGGGCGGGTTGCGTCGGGCTCCGCGGAGCCGGCCGCCGCGTCCGGCAGGTCCGCTGCCGGGTGATAGCTGTTCATGTCAGTTCCCTTCCCTCACGGTGATGTTGCTCAGCGTGCCGGAGACCTTGACGATCAGCCGGGCGCCGGGTTTGTCCGTGTTGTAATCGTTTTCCTGGGTGGTGATGCCGCCGTGGTTGCCTCGGCTGTCGTTCAGGTTGCCCATCGTCATGTCCGCCTCGAGCTGCACGGGGACGGTGGCGGGGATGGCGATCACGACGTTGCTTGCCGTCACGTCCAGCCGGACCACGACGTCGGAGGCCAGCGGCGCGGTCAGGTTCAGCTTGGTCAGGTCCACGGTGCCGGTGGCCCCGGTCATCTCGAAGCCGTCCCGGGCCTGTTCGATGCTGGCGGGGACCCAGTCGATGTTCTGGAACCGTGCCCGCTCAGCGTAGGGGGCGAGATTGAACACGCCGCCAATAATCAGTGCCACCACCGCGAAGAATCCCAGGATGCCGCCGGTCCGGCCCCTGAGTCCGGAGACCAGGATGCCCAGCCCCAGGACGGCGACGCCGCTCGCCCAGGCCACAGCGTCCGTTGCCCCGCCCAGGAAGATGATGCCGGCGGCGTCGAGGGCCTTGATCCCGCCGCCGACCAGGAGGGCGAGACCGGCGGTGACAGCCACTGCCGGGGTGCCGGGACCCAGGTTGCGGGGCTTCGGGGCGGGGCGCGGGGCCGTGGCGGCCGGGCGGTATCCGCCGGAAGGCGGCGGGGTGTAGCTGCCCCCGGCCGGAGCCGGAACCGGCTGGTAGCCGCCGGCTGTGGCTGTGGCCGGGTGGTATCCGCCGTCGGTGGCCGTGGCCGGGTGGTACCCGGCGTCGGCGGGGGAGCCAGCCGCGACCGGCGACGTCCGGCCGGTGCCGGACGGTGGGGTCCCCGGCGCTCCGGAGCCGGGCGGCGTCGCGGCGTCGCGCGTCTTGTTGCGCTGGGTCAGGTAGTAGATGGCGTAGATGGCCCCGCCGACCCAGAACACGGTCCAGACGAAGGCGCCGAAGCCGTATCGGTCCCAGCCCCAGACGCCGCCGCCCAGGCTGGGGAAGCCGATGAGCGTCGTGATCAGGGCCCCGGTCATTCCGGTACTCCAGCGGCCGGCGGCTGCCTCCTGGACGTGGATGCGTCCGTCGGGCTCCGGCAGCAGCGCCCAGGCGAGCCCGTAGAGCAGGACACCGACCCCGGCGAAGACGGTCAGCACGATCAGGATGCCGCGCACAATCAGGGGGTCCACGCCGAGGCGCTGGGCGATGCCGCTGGCGACACCGCCGATCCAGCGCTCGCGGCCCCGGTGGATGCCGTGGCTGCGGATCCAGTCAAAGAAGTTCTGCCCTGCCGCCGGGGTGGGGGCAGCCGGTGGCGGGGTCGAACCCGAGTAGGAGGGATACGGGCCGCCGGGCGGGTAGAGCGGCGGAACGTCGCCGGCGGTGGCCCCGGGACCGTGGCCGGTACCGCCGGACGCGGGCGTGGGCATGGTGCCGGTGGCCTCGAAGCCGTCGGGTGACGTGGGGCCTGCCGGGGTCTCCGGCGTGGTGTCCGAAGCGTCGTCCGGGCCGCCTGGAACGGTCGGGCCCTCATCTGGATGCGGAGTGTGCGGATTCATACTTCGATCCTCCCGGTCCGTGCGCCGCCGCTCTACTGGGGAAGACCCTGAACGGCCCCTGAGTGGCCCCCGGTTCGGACCGAATCCGGCTCCGGGAAGCCCCGACCCGTGCTTGGATTGAGCCATGACAACAGCCGTATCCCGTCCGCCGTTGACCCGCGGCGGTGACCGCGTCATCGCGGGCGTCTGCGCGGGTCTGGCCAACCACCTCGGCTGGCCGGTGCGGATGGTCCGGATCGGCATGGTGGTCGCCGCGCTCGCGGGCGGGGCCGGAGTAGCCTTCTACGCCTGGCTCTGGATCATGGTGCCCACCGCGGATGAGAGCGCGACACGCGGCGCCCGGCAGCCGGCGTCGCCCATTGCCCCGGCAGTGAGCGCACCGGCCGACGGCGGACCCGGCCCCGGCGCACCGGGGGCCGGTCCCGGAACCTGGCGGCCCCGGCTCCCGGGCATGCCTTATGGCAAGGAAATCCTGCTGGGCGCCGGGCTGCTGCTGGCGGCGGGCATCCTGGTCGCGCGGCTTGCGGGCCTTGATGTCCCGCTCGGCACCCTGATTCCGGTGGCGGCGATTCTGGGCGGCGCGGCGATCGCCTGGATGCAGCTGGATGAAACCCGGCGCGCGGGCATCATGGACAAAGCCAAGGCCGACCAAGCCGGCGGGTGGGCCCGGCTCGCGGCCGGGCTGGGCCTGGTGGTGGCCGGTGTGCTGCTGATGGTCTCCGGCTCCGGCTCGTGGGAACAGACCTGGCTGGCCCTGCTGGCGTCCGTGGCCGTGCTGGGCGGCGTCGCCCTGGTGCTGCTGCCGTGGGGCCTGAAGTTCTGGCGCGACCTCGAGGCCGAGCGGGCCGGCCGCGTGCGGGCTACCGAACGGGCTGAAATCGCCGCGCACCTGCACGATTCGGTGCTGCAGACCCTGGCACTGATCCAGCGCCGGGCCGGCAACGAGCACGACGTCGTCCGCCTGGCGCGCGCCCAGGAACGCGAGCTGCGCGGCTGGCTCTACCGCGACCCGGACCGGGGCGCGGGCCAGCTCTCGGACCGGATCAAGGAGGCCGCCGCCGAGGTCGAGGACTCCCTGGGCCACGCCGTCGAGGTCGTGACGGTGGGGGACTGCGGCATGGATGAGCGTACCGAAGCCCTCGTCCAGGCGGCCCGCGAGGCCATGCTCAACGCTGCCCGGCACGGCGGCGGGGCAGTCTCGGTCTACCTGGAAGTCACCGATGACGCCGCCGAGGCCTTCGTGAAGGACCGCGGGCCGGGATTTGACCCGGGCTCGATCCCGCCGGACCGCCTGGGCGTCCGGGAATCCATCATGGGTCGGATGCGGCGCCACGGCGGCACCGCCGCTATTGCCAGCGGCCCCGACGGAACCGAGGTGCGGCTCCGGCTTCCGCTCACCGGTGCGGCAGCCCCGCACGGCGCCGGGAACAACGGCAACGGGACCTACGGTGCCGGCGACAACGGAGAGGAACCACAGTGAGCAACCAGCCATTGGGCAACGGTGCGGAGTCCGTGCCGGCCGCGGCCACCCGGGTGGTGATCGTCGATGACCACGCGATCTTCCGGTCGGGACTGAAGGCAGACCTCGACCCGGACATCCTCGTCGTCGGCGAGGCCGGCACCGTGGAGGAGGCCGTGGCTGTCATCGCGGCGGCCCGGCCCGACGTCGTCCTGCTCGACGTGCACCTTCCCGGCGGGCTCGGGGGCGGCGGACGCGACGTCCTGGCCGGTTCCGCGGCGCTGCTGGGCACCACCCGCTTCCTCGCCCTGAGCGTCTCGGACGCCGCGGAGGACGTCGTCTCGGTCATTCGCGCCGGTGCGAGGGGCTACGTCACCAAGACCATTTCCGGGGCCGAGATCAGCGACGCGGTGCGCCGGGTGGCGGGCGGCGACGCGGTCTTCTCGCCCCGGTTGGCGGGGTTCGTCCTCGACGCGTTCGGGACCGCCCCGGCTGAGATCGCCGACGACGAACTGGACCGGCTTTCGGCCCGCGAACTTGAGGTGATGCGGCTGATCGCACGCGGTTACAGCTACAAAGAAGTGGCCAAGGAACTGTTCATCTCGATCAAGACGGTCGAAACCCATGTGTCAGCAGTGCTGCGCAAGCTGCAGCTCTCCAGCCGGCACGAGCTGACCCGCTGGGCCGCGGAGCGCCGCCTGCTCTAACCCAAAGATGCGCTATCACTTGGGGTCCTCAAAACCTGCTGATGAGGACTAAAAGTGATAGCGCATCGGGGTAGGAGGGCTGCTACTTCGCCTTGCCGAGGAAGTCCTGCAGGCGGCCGACGCCGGTTGCGAGGTCCTCATCGCCCAGCGCGTAGGAGAGGCGCAGGTAGCCGGACGGGCCGAAGGCCTCGCCGGGCACCACTGCAACCTCGACCTCGTCCAGGATCAGTGCCGCGAGCTCGGCCGAGGTCGAGGGCCGGGCCGGGCCGTTCGCCGTCGGGAACTCCTTGCCCAGCAGCGCCCGGACGTCGGCGTAGACGTAGAAGGCGCCCTTCGGGGTGGGGCAGTCCACGCCCTCGATCGCGTTCAATCCGGCCACGATGGCCTTGCGCCGCCGGTCGAAGGCCACCTTCATCTCGTCGACCGCGGTCAGCGGGCCGGATACCGCGGCAAGGGCGGCGATCTGCGGGATGTTGGAGACGTTCGAGGTGGCGTGGGACTGCAGGTTGGTGGCGGCCTTGATGACGTCGGCCGGGCCGATCATCCAGCCGACCCGCCAGCCGGTCATGGCGTAGGTCTTGGCGACGCCGTTGAGGATGACCACTTTGTCGCCCAGTTCCGGGACGGCGGTGGCGATCGAGGAGAATGGCATGCCGTCGTAGGTGAGGTGCTCGTAGATCTCGTCCGTGACCACCCAGAGGCCGCGGGATGCGGCCCAGAGGCCGATCTCCCGGACCTGCTCCGGGGTGTAGACGGCGCCGGTGGGGTTGGAGGGGGAGACGAACAGCAGGATCTTGGTGCGGTCCGTGACCGCCGCCTCCAGCTGCTCCACGGTGACCAGGTACTCCTGCTCCGGGCCGGCGAAGACCTCAACCGGGACGCCGCCCGCCAGCCGGATCGCTTCCGGGTAGGTGGTCCAGAACGGCGTCGGGACAATGACCTCATCGCCCGGGTCCAGCAGCGTCGCGAAGGTGTTGTAGACAGCCTGCTTCCCGCCGTTGGTGACCAGCACCTGCGATGCCTCGGCCTTGTAGCCGGAGTCCCGGAAGGTCTTAGCCGCAATCGCCTGCTTCAGCTCGGGCAGCCCTCCGGCGGGGGAGTAGCGGTGGTACTTCGGCTGGCCGGCGGCCTCGATGGCGGCCTGCACGATGTAGTCCGGGGTGGGGAAGTCGGGTTCACCCGCACCGAAACCGATGACCGGCCTGCCGGCAGCCTTCAACGCCTTCGCCTTGGCATCGACAGCCAGTGTGGCGGATTCGGCTATGGCGGAAATGCGCTGGGAAATGCGGGCGGCAGGCATTGCGGGTCCGTTCTTCGCGTACAGCTCAGGGCTGGATGTGGGATTCGACGAAATCTACTCTATGCTGATCTGCGGATCCTCCGGGGTGCCGGGGTCGAATGTGACCCGCGCGGTTTTGCGGCCTCACGGCGTGCAAAACGCCGCAGGCAGCCAGGGCGGAACGGGCCGGTTCGACGTGGACGCAGATGTTGCGTAGACTGGTTCTCCGGTGTTGAAAACACGATGATGGCGTGCGCCTCAGGGAAACCTGCGGAACAGGCGCGTCTTGGCCGGTTTTCGATCCATAGGGTAGTGGCGCAATTGGTAGCGCAGCGGTCTCCAAAACCGCAGGTTGCAGGTTCGAGTCCTGTCTGCCCTGCGCAAGCTGTTCCGGATTTCACCGGAACAAGCGCAGCAACCATGGTTCAGTCCAGAGCCGGGTGTCCGACATCGCAAGGATGAGTGAGGATCAGGTGACCGAAACGGCTGCCAGCAGCTCTAAGGGCCGCCCCGCCAAGAACGCCCCCAAGGCAGGATTCTTCGCTCGGATTGCACTCTTCGTCCGCCAGGTCATCGGTGAACTGAAGAAGGTTGTCGCACCCACCCGCAAGGAATTGATCAACTACACACTCGTGGTGCTGGTGTTCGTGGTCATCATGATGGTGATCGTCACCCTGCTGGACCTGGCCTTCGGGACCGGAGTGAGCTGGGTCTTCGGCGGAACGGGCGCCACGGACCGCTAAGGCGACCGGTCCGCAGACTGCGTGGACGCCCGCTAATCCGGGCTTTCCGCGGGGTGTGCGGAATTGAGTCATTTAAATAGGCATGTTAGGCAATGAGGAAGCAGGAGACCAAGTGTCTGAGCAGGAGCTCGAGGTAACTGAGACTGAGCTGGATAAGAGCCAGGACGCCGTGGTGGAAACCCCGGAAGAGTCCGAGGCCGCGTCTGCTGCGCCCGAATCCGACGCCGCCGACGAGACCGCCGCTGAAGCCGACGTCGACGTCGAAGAGTCCGCTGCCGGCGACGCCGAGGAAGCCGAGGAGGGCGACGCCCTTGCCGCCGCCGCCGCTGCCGCTCCCGTGGACCCCGCCGAAGAATTCAAGGCCAAGCTGCGCCGCCAGGAGGGTGACTGGTACGTCATCCACTCCTACGCCGGCTACGAGAACCGCGTGAAGGCCAACCTGGAAACCCGCATCCAGACTCTGGACATGGAAGATTACATCTTCGAAATCCAGGTTCCGATGGAGGAAGTCGTTGAGATCAAGAACGCTCAGCGCAAGGTCATCAACCGCGTCCGGATCCCCGGCTACGTGCTGGTCCGCATGGACCTGACCGACGCCTCCTGGGGCGCCGTCCGCCACACCCCGGGTGTCACCGGCTTCGTGGGCAACGCCCACAACCCCGTGCCGCTGCGCCTGGACGAGGTCTTCTCCATGCTCGCCCCCGTCTTCGAGGAAGAGCAGGCCGAAAAGGGCAAGCCGGTCAACAAGCAGAACCAGGCTCCCGTGGCCGTCGACTTCGAGGTCGGCGAATCCGTCATCGTCAAGGAGGGCCCGTTCGAGACCCTGCCCGCGACGATCGCCGAGATCAAACCCGAGTCCCAGACCCTCGTGGTGCTGGTCTCGATCTTCGAGCGCGAGACCCCCGTGACCCTGGCGTTCAACCAGGTCAGCAAGATCTAGCACCACCCACAGAATTCGCCCCGGGCTGCCCGCTTAGCAGCCCTGGAGCGGCCGGCCGCCTCGCCATGGCGGCCAACCACCTGAGGCACGCTCCTGTGTCCCAGGACGTAATTGAGAGAAGGACCCTACATTGGCTCCCAAGAAGAAGGTCACCGGCCTCATCAAGCTGCAGATCCAGGCAGGTGCCGCCAACCCGGCCCCGCCGATCGGTCCTGCGCTTGGCCAGCACGGTGTCAACATCATGGAATTCTGCAAGGCGTACAACGCTGCGACGGAAGCCCAGCGCGGCAACGTTATCCCCGTGGAAATCACGGTCTACGAAGACCGTTCCTTCACGTTCATCACCAAGACCCCGCCGGCTGCAGAGCTCATCAAGAAGGCCGCAGGCGTCGCCAAGGGTTCGGCTACCCCGCACACCGTCAAGGTTGCCAAGCTGACCCAGGCACAGGTCAACGAGATCGCCTCCACCAAGATGGAAGACCTCAACGCCACCAGCCTCGAAGGCGCCGCGAAGATCATCGCCGGCACCGCCCGCTCCATGGGCATCACCGTCGAGGGCTAGTACCCACCGCTGACGCGGCGCCGGGACGGGAAACCGACCACGACGCCGGACAGCACCGCCGGGCGACCGGCACCACCTGAACATTGAATATCGGAAATCCGTCAATAGCCTTCGGATGCCCGACTGTGGCAGGGCCCAGCGCGGTCCGCAGACCACAACTGCACAAGGAGAAAAAGCAGCATGGCAAAGCGCAGCAAAGCATATGAGGCAGCCGCCGCCAAGATCGACGCGGAGAAGTTCTACGCGCCGTTCGAGGCAGTGACCCTCGCCAAGGACACCAACCCGTCCAAGTTCGACGCCACCGTCGAGGTCGCCTTCCGCCTGGGCGTTGACCCGCGCAAGGCCGACCAGATGGTCCGCGGCACGGTCAACCTGCCGCACGGCACCGGCAAGGTCGCCCGCGTCCTGGTCTTCGCCACCGGTGACAAGGCCGAGGCCGCAATCGCCGCCGGCGCCGACTTCGTTGGTTCCGACGACCTGATCGAGAAGATCTCCGGCGGCTGGACCGACTTCGACGCCGCCGTCGCCACCCCCGACCTCATGGGCAAGGTGGGCCGCCTGGGCAAGGTCCTCGGTCCGCGTAACCTGATGCCGAACCCGAAGACCGGTACCGTGACCGCCGACGTCACCAAGGCCGTCAACGACATCAAGGGTGGCAAGATCGACTTCCGCGTCGACAAGCACTCGAACCTGCACTTCATCATCGGCAAGGTTTCCTTCGACGCCGTGAAGCTGGCCGAGAACTACGCCGCCGCACTGGAAGAGGTCCTGCGCCTCAAGCCCTCCGCTTCGAAGGGCCGCTACATCCAGAAGGCCACCGTCGCCACGACGTTCGGTCCGGGCATCTCGGTTGACCCCAACGTCACCAAGGTCCTGACCGAGGCCTAAGCCTCGACGCGGCCCTGCCGCGCAAGCAGAGAAAGACCGTCCCGCCTCGGCGGGGCGGTCTTTTTCCATGTCCCGGCGGCGGCTAGGCTGACCCGGTGAATGCCGCCTACGCCATTGAACCCCTGCACCTGCCGGAAACCCTCGACGCCGCCGACGCTGCCGAGTTCGTTGAGTTCGGCCGGCTCTGCGACGCGCTCACCCTGGAAACCTGGGGCCACCTGGACCGGGCCACGCCGGCCGCGGGGCGGCTGCGCTACTGGCGGGACAACCCGTACACCCGCACGCGGCTCTTCTTCGTCCGCGTCGACGGCGAGATGGCGGCCAAATCCTGGGTCCGCTTCGAGCAGCAGGAAAACCGCACCAGCGCCCTCCTGCACGTCGCCGTCCTCAACGCCTACGCCGGCCGGGGGATCGGCCGGGCGCTGCTGCAGCACGCCGAGGCCCTCGCCGGCGCAGACGGCCGGACCGTCCTGATGACCTTCACCGAGCATCCGGCCGACTTCGACCCGGAGGGCCCGGACGTGATGACCCCGCAGACCGGGACCGGCGCCGTGCCGGCCTCGGCCCGGGGCGTCCGCTTTGCCGCCGCCGCCGGTTACCGGCTGGAACAGGTCGAGCGCTACAGCAGCCTGGACCTCGCCGCCGCAGCCCCGGAACTGGACCGGCTCGAAGGCGAGGCGCTGGCGCGGGCCGACGGCTATGAACTGCTGCGCTGGACCGACCACTGCCCGGAGGAGTACGTCGACCAACTCGCGCAGCTCATGTCGAGGATGAGCACCGACGCCCCCACGGGAGGACTGAGCTACGACGAGGAGACCTGGGACGCAGCCAGGGTGCGGCACGTCGAGGACACCTGGAAGAGGGCCGGGAACGTCTCCCTGGTGACGGCCGCCCGCCACACCGGCAGCGGCGAGCTGGCGGCGTACACCGTGCTCGAACTCGCGCCCGGGAAACCGTGGCTCGCCGACCAGGACGACACCCTCGTGGCCGCAGCGCACCGCGGCCACCGGCTGGGCATGCTCGTCAAGATCGCCAACCTGCGGCGGCTCACGGATTACCCGGAGGTCGAGCGCGTTACCACGTTCAACGCGGCGGAGAACGACCACATGCTCGCCATCAACGTCGCCCTCGGGTTCCGGCCCGCCGGCTGGGACGGCGAATGGCAGCGCACGCTGCCGGCCGCCGGCGGGGCCGGCGGGGGCTGATCCGGAGTACCCGAAACCGCCCGGGCAGGGCATGGAATGCGGGCGGGAACCGGCATATGCTGGCCCTGAAGGCCCGGCCCCGAGCCGGGCCCGCACCGGCCAGTAGCGCATTGGCCGGTGGAGCATCGGGCGGCAGGATGGCTGGGAACATGCCCGCTATGGAGCACGAGGTACGGGTCGAGCAGCTGTGGATCCCGGATTCGCTGGACGGAGACGACGCCGCAGACTTCATCGCCGCCGTCGAAGTGGGGCGCAAGGTCCGGATGCAGACGTGGGGAAGTGACGACCTCGCCTACGCCCCGCTCGAGAAGCTCCTGGAGATGGCGGACCCCTACGAACGCCAGGTCATCCTGGTGGCCAAGGTCGACGGCGTGATTATCGGGACCGTGGACATCGCCCTGCCGCTCGCGGACAACCAGGAACTCGCGGAATTCACCCTGGACATCCTTCCCGAATTCCAGGGCCGCGGTGTCGGACGGCAACTGCTGGAGGCCGCCGAGCACCTGGCCCGGGACGAAGGCCGGCACACCATCCTGATCGACACCAACCACCCCGCCGCCACCCTGGCCGACAGCGCCGCCGGGCAGCTCATCCCCGGCTCCGGCCTGGGCTTCGTCCCGCTCAAGAGCCGGGAGGTCGAATTCGCCCAGCACACCGGCTACACCCTGCAGCACATCGAGCAGTTCAGCTCCTGCACCCTGCCGCTGGACAGCAGCCTGGTTGCCGCACTGCAGGCCGAGGCGGAGGAAGCCAACGCGGGACGCTACCGGCTGCACCACTGGACGGACCGCTGCCCGGAACAGTGGCTGGAAGCCGTCGCGGCCCTGGAGAACAGCGCCGGGGAGGACGGCATCCCGGGCGCCGAGGACGGGACCCTGGTGTTCGACGGCGGCATCCTGCGCGAGGCCGAGGAGGTCGCCATCGCGCAGGGCCGGCGGACCGTGGTCACCGCCGTCGAGCACCTCGCGAGCGGTACCCTCGTCGGCCTGACCACCATCAGCGTGCTGGCGCTGCGCCCCGACGTCGTCTTCCAGGACGATACCGTCGTGCTGGCCGAGCACCGCGGCAACAAACTGGGCCTGCTGATCAAGGTTGCCAACATGGAACGCCTGACCGAGCAGTTCCCGGACGCGCGGGTGCTCTACACCTGGAACGCGCCGGAGAACCGCTACCTGCTGACGGTCAACCAGCAGCTTGGCTTCACCACCGCGGGGGTGACGGGCATCTGGCAGAAGGAACTGCCGGACCTGCGCCCCAGCGTCAGCTGAGCCGATTTGGAGCATGCCGGGGGCGTCCCGTAAGCTGGGAGAACCAAAGACCGTCGGTTGTTGGAAATCCACTCTCCCAAGCAAGGCTCAATTCTGCAGCCGCGCCGGGAGGCCCCGTGGGTTTCCGGACGAAGGACCCTGACATAGGGCGGCCGGCGCAGGTGAACGAAGCAAAGTTCCGCGGTACGACCGCGTCGAGCCAAGCCCCGTGCATCTGCGCGGGGCGTTTTTAGTTTTAGCTCACCTGAGCGGGGACCCGGACAAACCGGCATTATCCCCGGAAGGAGGGTTATGGCAACGCCTAGCAAGGTTTCAGCAGTAGCTGAGATCACTAACGATTTCAAGGAATCGACCGCCGCTGTCCTGACCGAATACCGTGGGCTCACCGTTGCACAGCTCAAGCAGCTGCGTGTTTCTCTCGGCCAGGAAACCAAGTTCTCGGTCGTCAAGAACACCCTGACCGCAATTGCAGCCAAGGAAGCCGGTGTCGAAGCATTCGACGGCCAGCTTGCCGGCCCCACTGCAATCGCGTTCATCAAGGGTGACGCAGTTGCCGCTGCCAAGAGCCTGACGGATTTTGCCAAGGCCAACAAGCAGCTGGTCATCAAGACCGGTTACTTCGAGGGCAAGGCACTGAACGCCAGCGAAGTTGCTGCCCTGGCAGCACTCGAGTCCCGTGAGCTGCAGCTCGCCAAGGTTGCCGGTGTCCTCAAGGCACCCGCCGCCGCTGCTGCACGCATCATCGACGCTCTGCGCCTCAAGCTTGAAGAAGAGAACGGTGCACCGGCAGCTGCCGAAGCGCCCGCCGCTGAAGAAGCCCCCGCAGCAGAAGCTGAAGCTCCGGCCGAAGCCGCAGCTGCCGAAGAGAACTAACTCTCTTACAAACCAGACTCCGGTGCGGGGACACGGCGCATGCCGACCGGCACCACTATAGGAAGGACGCCAACCATGGCGAAGCTCACCAACGAAGAGCTCATTGAAGCTTTCAAGGAACTGACCATCATCGAGCTCTCCGAGTTCGTCAAGCTCTTCGAAGAGACCTTCGAAGTTACCGCTGCTGCGGTTGCAGTTGCCGGCCCCGCCGGTGGCGGCGCTGCTGAAGAGGCTGAAGAGAAGACCGACTTCGACGTCATCCTCGAAGCTGCTGGCGACAAGAAGATCGCAGTGATCAAGGAAGTTCGCGCCATCACCTCCCTCGGCCTCAAGGAAGCCAAGGACCTGGTCGACGGTGCACCGAAGGCTGTCCTCGAAGGCGCCACCAAGGAAGCTGCCGAGAAGGCCAAGGAGCAGCTCGAGGCTGCCGGCGCCACCGTTACCCTCAAGTAACACGGCCCGCCAAGGCTCCCCGGGATACGGGGGCCGGCCCTTCGGGAAACCCCGTCCACTTCGGTGGGCGGGGTTTCCTGCGTTTGCGGGCTCGTGGGCCCCGGCGGCGGTCCCCGGTGTGCACCGGGTGAACGCAGCACAAATGATTGTCTGCTCTCTTTTCATGGCGGGACAGCGGCCCTAGACTGTGGCATTGTGCCGACCGGCCGCTACCAAGGAGCCCCCACCATGACTGATCCCTCCACCGCTTTCTCCCGCCGCGCCATGCTCACCGCGGCCTTCGTCGGCGGCAGTGCGGCGGCCGCCGCGCTCTCCGCCCCGGCTGCGCAGGCCACCCCGGCCAACGGCCGCAAGCAGTTCACCCTGACCGTGCTCGGCACCACCGACCTGCACAACAACGTCTTCAACTGGGACTACTTCAAGGACCTGCCCTACGCAGACGCCGCGGGCAACAAAGTTGGCATCGCCCAGGCCGCAACCCTGATCAAGGCCGTCCGGGCCGAGCGCGGGGCCGCCAACACGCTCACCATCGACTCCGGCGACACGATCCAGGGAACGCCCCTGGCCTACTACTTCGCCAAGGTCAACCCGATCTCCGAGACGGTCAAGCACCCGATGGCGCTGGCGATGAACGCGGTGGGCTACGACGCCGTCGGGCTCGGCAACCACGAGTTCAACTACGGCATCCCGATGCTGCGGACCTGGGAGAAGCAGCTGGACTTCCCGCTGCTCGGCGCGAACGTGCACGACGCCGGCACCGGCCGCCGCGCTTTCACCCCGTATGTCCTCAAGCGGGTTAAAACCGAAAACGGCTGGCTGACCGTCGGTCTTGTGGGCTTCGTAACCCCCGGCTGCGCCCTGTGGGACCGGGACAACGTCCAAGGCAAGCTGGACTTCAACGGCATCGTGGAGGAGGCGAAGACGGTCATCCCCGAGATGAAGGCCGCGGGCGCCGACGTCGTCATCGTCTCCAGCCACTCCGGTGCGACCCCGGGCTCGTCCTACGGCGATGCCTTGCCCTTCCCCGAGAACGCCTCCACGCAGCTCGCCGAAGAGGTCCCGGGGATCGACGCTATACTGGTCGGCCATGCCCACCTGGAGATCCCCGAGCGGTTCGTCACCAACAAGGCCACCGGCCGGCCGGTGCTGCTGACCGAACCCCTCAAGTGGGGGATGCGCGTGTCCGTCATGGACCTGGAGCTGGTCAAGCACCGGGGTCAGTGGCTCGTCGCCTCGGCGCACGCTCACCTGCTGGACGCCAAAACGGTCGACGCCGATCCCGCCGTCGTCAGCGCCGTCCAGGCCGGACACGAGGCAACGGTGAAGTACGTCAACCAGGTGATCGGCACGTCCACCGCCCCGCTGAGCACGGCCACCGCCTGCTGGGAGGACTCGGCGGCGATCGATGCGATCAACTATGTCCAGGCGAGCACCGTCAAGGCCGAACTGGCGAACGGTCCGGCCGCCGGGCTGCCGGTGCTGTCCATCGCGGCAGCGTTCTCCCGCTCGGTGGACGTCAAAGCCGGACCGCTGACCATCCGGGACGTGGCCGGGCTGTACATCTTCGACAACACCCTGCTGTCCATCAAGGTCACCGGGGCGCAGGTCAAGGACTACCTCGAGTGGTCGGCGCAGTACTTCAAGGCGGTCAGCGGCACGACGGCCCGGGCCGCGGACGTCACCAATGCCGCGACGGCGCTGGCGCCCAACGGGACCCCGGACTACAACTACGACGTCGTCTACGGCCTGGACGCGCCGCTGAACTACGAGATCGACCTGGCCCGCCCGGTGGGGGACCGGATCCGCAACCTGAGCTACGACGGCGCGCCCGTCCCCGCGGGCATGGAGTTCGCCATGGCCATCAACAACTACCGGCAGAGCGGCGGCGGCGGGTTCCCCGGGGTCAAGTCGGCCCCGGTCCTCTCGAACAGCCAGCAGGAAATCCGGCAGCGCATCATCGACTACGTCGTGGACCGCGGCACCCTGGACGCGGCGGTGTTCAGCCAGGCCAACTGGCGCCTGACGGTCAACGGCGAGCCCCTGACCGTGACCGCCTGATTCCGGCCCGCCAGGCAGCTGGCCGGGGGCTCGGGAGCAGTTAACCCGGGCGTGCTACCAGTCAGAGGGGCTCGGTGATGTCCGCGACGACGGCGCCCAGCGCGGCCACCAGCGCGTCCGCGTCGACAAAGGCGCTGTAGCCGTGTTCGCCGGCTCCCACGGAGATCCGCCGCCCGGCGACGGCGGCGTCAGCGTAGACGGGCCAGGCGGTGGTGCTGCCGAGCGGGGTGATGGTGCCGCGCTCGTAGCCGGTGGCCGCGAGGGCGACGTCGGCGGGAGGCAGCGAGAGCTTGTTGACCCCGACCAGCTGGCGCAGCTTGGGCCAGGAGATCTGCCGGTCGCCGGGGACCAAGGCAAAAAGGAAGCTGCCGTCCTTGCGCTTGACCACGAGGGACTTGACGATGTCCCCGGGGCGGATGCCGAGGATCGCGGCGGCCTCCTCCAGGCTGGCCGCGGCCTGCCGCTCCACGAGGTCAACGGCCAGGCCGCGGGCAGCGGCGTCGGCCAGGAACCGTTTCCTGCCGGCGCCGCCCCCGCGGCCCTCGCCCGAGGCCAGCTCGCTCATCAGTCGCGGTACAGCAGCAGGGCCTCGCCCTGGCCGCCACCGCCGCAGAGCGAGACGGCCGCCTTGCCGGTGCCGCGCCGCTTGAGCTCGTGGGCCGCGTGCAGGGCCAGGCGGGCGCCGGAAGCGCCGATCGGGTGGCCCAGGGCGATGGCGCCGCCGTGGATGTTGCACTGCTCCAGCGGGTAGTCGAGGTCCTTGAGGGACTGCACGGCCACCGAGCCGAAGGCCTCGTTGATCTCGATGAAGTCCAGGTCCGCGGGGGTCCACCCGGCCCGCTCCAGGGCACTCTTGATCGCGTTGGAGGGCTGGGAGTGCAGAGAGTTGTCCGGCCCGGCGACCTGGCCGGGCTTGCCGACGACGGCGAGGTACTCCAGGCCGTTGTCCTCGGCGAACTGCCGGGAGCTGAGGACCAGGGCGGCGGCGCCGTCGGAGAGCGGGGAGGAGTTACCGGCGGTGATGGTGCCGTCGGTGGCGAACGCGGCGCGCAGACCGGCCAGCGAGGAAACGGACGTGTCCGGACGGACCCCCTCGTCACTGTTGACCAGAATCGGTTCACCCTTGCGCTGCTTGACGCTGATCGGGGCGATCTCGCCGTCGAACACGCCGTCCTTGGCGGCGCTGGCGGCACGCTGGTGCGAGGCCGCCGCCACTTCGTCCTGGGAGGTGCGGTCGATCCCGAGGGTGACGTTCTTACTTTCCGTGGACAGGCCCATCGACTGCCCGTCGAAGGCGTCGGTGAGGCCGTCGTGGGCGGCGGCATCGAGCGCCTGGACCGACCCGTAGGTCCAGCCCTGCCGCGACCCCGGCAGCAGGTGCGGGGCCCGGCTCATCGACTCCTGGCCGCCGGCGACGACGACGGCGGCCTCGCCGCTGCGGATCAGCCGCGCGGCGTCGATCACGGCGGTGAGGCCGGAAAGGCAGACCTTGTTGATCGTCACGGTCGGAACATTCCAGCCGATGCCGGCGCCGATGGCGCTCTGGCGGGCCGGGTTCTGCCCGGCGCCGGCCTGCAGGACCTGGCCCATGATGACCGAGTCGACCTGGTCCGGCCGCACTCCGCCGGCGGCCAGGGCCGCACGGATCGCATGGCTGCCGAGCTCGACGGCGGTGAAGCCGGACAGCTGCCCGTTCAGCCGGCCCTGCGGGGTGCGGGCGGCGGCGAGGATGACAACATCGTTGTTGTCCGCGGAGTTGCTCATGATTATCTCTTCCGATCTGTGGCGGTGTCCTTCTAGGCTATCGTGACCCCCGTCACCGGGCCATTTGCTCCCGCCGGCCCGCGCTGCCGGGGGAGGGGGCCGTGCTTGCATTGTGGCCGCAAGTGGGGTAGACAAGTAGGTTGCTTTGCCGTATCGTAGATATTTGCGTCTTCCCTGTTTACCTTCAGCCTTCATATAGCGGTGGGCTTAGCCTGGCAGCTGCTCCATCAATGTGCCGTCTACAACGTGCACCAGCATGGGCAGTGCGGGTCCCGGGTCATATAGCGGAACCGGACTGGTAGCACTGCGGAGTCACTTTCGCAGGGTGCATAACGGGGGAGATCTGAAAACGCCTGAAGGTCTGTGGAAGGATCCCTCTTGGTCGCCTCGAGCACCTCTAATGTAAACAACGCTACCGCTATCAATGCCGACAGCACCGACGGTGCAACCCGCCGGCTCTCCTTCGCCAAGATTCACGAACCGCTTGACGTTCCGAATCTGCTTGCCCTGCAAACCGACAGCTTTGACTGGCTGGTCGGGAACGAACGCTGGCAGGCGCGCGTCGCGAAAGCCGTCGAGGAAGGCGACCTCAGCGTCGCCACCACCTCGGGCCTGTCCGACATCTTCGAAGAGATCTCCCCGATCGAGGACTTCCAGGGCACCATGTCCCTGAGCTTCTCCGAGCCGGAGTTCGCTGACCCCAAGTACACCATGGCCGAGTGCAAGGACCGGGACGCCACTTACTCGGCTCCGCTGTACGTCAAGGCCGAGTTCATGAACAACAACACGGGCGAAATCAAGCAGCAGACCGTGTTCATGGGTGACTTCCCGCTGATGACCGAGAAGGGCACCTTCGTCGTCAACGGCACCGAGCGTGTCGTCGTCTCGCAGCTGGTCCGTTCCCCGGGCGCGTACTTCGAGCGCACCGCCGACAAGACCAGCGACAAGGACATCTTCACCGCGAAGATCATCCCGTCCCGCGGCGCCTGGTTCGAGCTTGAAATCGACAAGCGCGACCAAGTCGGCGTCCGCCTCGACCGCAAGCGCAAGCAGTCCGTCACCGTGCTGCTGAAGGCCCTCGGCTGGACCGAAGGCCAGATCCTCGAAGAGTTCGGCCAGTACGACTCCATGCGCGCGACGCTGGAGAAGGACGCCACCGAAACCCGCGAGGACGCCTTGCTGGACATCTATCGGAAGCTGCGCCCGGGCGAGCCGCCGACCGTTGAGGCTGCCCAGTCCCTGCTGGACAACCTGTACTTCAACTCCAAGCGCTACGACCTGGCCAAGGTCGGCCGGTACAAGATCAACCGCAAGCTTGGCATCGACCGCTCCCTTGGCGACAAGGAAGCCTCGGTCCTGCACGTTGAAGACATCGTGGCCATGATCAAGTTCCTGGTCGCCCTGCACGCCGGTGAGAAGACCCTCATGGGCAAGCGCGACGGCCAGGACCACGAGCTGCGCGTCGAGATCGACGACATCGACCACTTCGGCAACCGCCGTATCCGCGCCGTCGGCGAGCTCATCGAGAACCAGGTCCGCACCGGCCTGTCCCGCATGGAGCGCGTGGTCCGCGAGCGGATGACGACCCAGGACGTCGAGGCGATCACGCCGCAGACCCTGATCAACATCCGCCCCGTGGTGGCAGCGATCAAGGAGTTCTTCGGAACCTCCCAGCTGTCCCAGTTCATGGACCAGAACAACCCGCTCTCGGGCCTGACCCACAAGCGCCGCCTGTCCGCGCTGGGCCCGGGCGGTCTGTCCCGTGACCGCGCCGGCATGGAAGTCCGTGACGTCCACCCGTCGCACTACGGACGTATGTGCCCGATCGAAACCCCTGAAGGCCCGAACATCGGCCTGATCGGTTCGCTGGCGTCCTACGGCCGGATCAACCCGTTCGGTTTCATCGAGACCCCGTACCGCCTGGTCAAGGACGGCATCGTCTCCGATGAGGTCCAGTACCTCACCGCCGACGACGAGGCCGAGGTGCTGATCGCCCAGGCCAACGCGCCGCTCGACGAGAACAAGAAGTTCGCCGAGGAGACCGTCCTGGTCCGTGCCCGTGGTGGTGGAGGCGAGCCCGTGCTGGTTCCCGCCGCCGACGTCGAGTTCATGGACGTTTCCCCGCGCCAGATGGTGTCCGTGGCAACCGCCCTGATCCCGTTCCTCGAGCATGACGATGCCAACCGTGCACTCATGGGTGCCAACATGCAGCGTCAGGCCGTGCCGCTGGTCCGCTCCGAGGCGCCGTTCGTCGGCACCGGTATGGAGCGCGCCGCCGCCGTCGACGCCGGTGACGTGGTCATCGCGAAGAAGGCCGGTGTGGTCACCGAGGTCTCCGCCGAACTCGTGGTCGTGCTCAACGACGACGGAACGGAAACCAACTACCGGATCAGCAAGTTCGCCCGCTCCAACCAGGGCAACTGCTACAACCACCGTGTTCTGGTAAACGAAGGCCAGCGCCTGGAAGTCGGCGGCATCATCGCCGACGGCCCGGCAACGGACCAGGGCGAGCTCGCCCTCGGTAAGAACCTGCTCGTGGCATTCATGTCATGGGAAGGCCACAACTTCGAGGATGCCATCATCCTGTCCCAGCGGATCGTGGCCGAGGACGTCCTGTCCTCGATCCACATCGAGGAGCACGAGATCGACGCCCGCGACACCAAGCTTGGTGCCGAGGAAATCACCCGTGACATCCCGAACGTCTCCGAAGAGGTCCTCGCGGGCCTGGACGAGCGCGGCATCATCCACATCGGTGCCGAGGTCGAAGCCGGCGACATCCTGGTCGGCAAGGTCACCCCCAAGGGCGAGACCGAACTGACCCCGGAAGAGCGCCTGCTGCGCGCCATCTTCGGTGAGAAGTCCCGCGAAGTGCGCGACACCTCCCTGAAGGTGCCCCACGGCGAGTCCGGCACCGTGATCGGTGTCCGCGTCTTCGACCGCGACAACGACGACGAGCTGCCCCCGGGCGTCAACCAGCTGGTCCGCGTCTACGTGGCCGCCAAGCGCAAGATCACCGACGGCGACAAGCTCGCCGGCCGCCACGGCAACAAGGGCGTCATCTCCAAGATCCTTCCGGTCGAGGACATGCCCTTCCTTGCTGACGGCACCCCCGTTGATATCGTCCTGAACCCGCTGGGTGTCCCGGGCCGTATGAACGTCGGCCAGGTGCTCGAAACGCACCTCGGCTGGGTTGCCAAGACCGGCTGGAAGATCGAGGGCGAGCCCGAGTGGGTCAAGCAGCTGCCGAACCTGCCGCGCGAAAGTGGCCAGACCACTGTCGCGACGCCGGTCTTCGACGGCGCCCGTGAGGAAGAAATCACGGGCCTGCTGGACTCCACCAACGTCACCCGCGACGGCGACCGCCTGATCAACTCCTCGGGCAAGACCCGCCTGTTTGACGGCCGCTCCGGCGAGCCGTTCCCGGATCCGATCTCGGTCGGCTACATGTACATCCTGAAGCTCCACCACCTGGTGGACGACAAGATCCACGCGCGCTCCACCGGCCCGTACTCCATGATCACGCAGCAGCCGCTGGGTGGTAAGGCACAGTTCGGTGGCCAGCGCTTCGGTGAAATGGAAGTGTGGGCGCTCGAGGCTTACGGCGCCGCCTACACGCTCCAGGAACTCCTCACGATCAAGTCTGATGACATCCACGGTCGTGTGAAGGTCTACGAAGCCATCGTCAAGGGCGAGAACATCCCGGAGCCGGGCGTTCCTGAGTCCTTCAAGGTCTTGATCAAGGAAATGCAGTCGCTGTGCCTGAACGTGGAAGTGCTTTCCACGGACGGAACCACAATTGAAATGCGTGACTCTGATGACGCAGTCTTCACGGCTGCGGAAGAACTGGGCATCGATCTGTCTCGTGCAGAGCCCAGTTCCGTAGAAGAGGTCTAGCAGGGAGTCCACTACGGCGGGCCCGCGCCCGCCGTCGTGGACGACCTCCCTCTTCCCGTAACCCAAGACTTCAGAATTTAGAGAACAAGAGAGAACAGGGACCCTATGTCCAGCGAATCCTCCTTCGGCCTCATGCAGATCGGCCTCGCCACCGCGGAAGACATCCGCGGCTGGTCTTACGGCGAGGTTAAGAAGCCGGAAACCATCAACTACCGCACGCTCAAGCCCGAGAAGGACGGCCTCTTCTGCGAGAAGATCTTCGGCCCGTCCCGCGACTGGGAATGCTACTGCGGCAAGTACAAGCGCGTGCGCTTCAAGGGCATCATCTGCGAGCGGTGTGGCGTTGAGGTCACCCGCGCCAAGGTGCGCCGTGAGCGCATGGGCCACATCGAGCTGGCCGCCCCGGTCACGCACATCTGGTACTTCAAGGGCGTTCCGTCCCGCCTGGGCTACCTGCTCGACCTGGCGCCGAAGGACCTCGAAAAGGTCATCTACTTCGCCGCCTACATGATCACCAGCGTCGACGCTGATGCACGCCACGAGGAACTGCCCAACCTGCAGGTTGAGCACGACATCGAGAAGAAGCAGCTGATCGACAACCGCGACTCGGACATCGCCACGATCGCCCGCGACCTGGAGAACGAGCTTGCCCGTCTCGAGGGCGAGGGTGCCAAGGCCGCGGACAAGAAGAAGGCCCGCGACTCCGCCGACCGCCAGATGGCCAACGTGCGCAAGCGCGCCGACGCCGAGATCGAGCGCCTCGAGCAGGTCTGGGACCGCTTCAAGAACCTCAAGGTCGCCGACCTCGAGGGCGACGAGGGCCTCTACCGCGAACTGCGTGACCGCTACGGCATGTACTTCGAAGGCGCCATGGGTGCCGAGGCGATCAAGAAGCGCCTCGAAACCTTCGACATGCAGGCCGAGTCCGACATGCTGCGCGACATCATCGCCAACGGCAAGGGCCAGCGCAAGACCCGCGCCCTGAAGCGGCTCAAGGTGGTCAACGCGTTCCTGACGACCAACAACAGCCCGCTCGGCATGGTGCTGGACGCCGTCCCGGTGATCCCGCCGGAACTGCGCCCGATGGTCCAGCTCGACGGCGGCCGCTTCGCGACCTCCGACCTGAACGACCTGTACCGCCGCGTGATCAACCGGAACAACCGCCTCAAGCGCCTGCTTGACCTCGGTGCTCCGGAGATCATCGTCAACAACGAGAAGCGCATGCTTCAGGAAGCCGTTGACAGCCTCTTCGACAACGGCCGCCGCGGCCGTCCGGTCACCGGACCGGGCAACCGTCCGCTGAAGTCCCTGAGCGACATGCTCAAGGGCAAGCAGGGCCGTTTCCGCCAGAACCTCCTCGGCAAGCGCGTCGACTACTCCGGCCGTTCGGTCATCGTCGTCGGTCCGCAGCTGAAGCTGCACCAGTGCGGCCTGCCGAAGCAGATGGCGCTGGAGCTCTTCAAGCCGTTCGTGATGAAGCGCCTGGTTGACCTCAACCACGCACAGAACATCAAGTCGGCCAAGCGGATGGTCGAACGCTACCGCCCGCAGGTCTGGGACGTGCTCGAAGAGATCATCACCGAACACCCGGTGCTGCTCAACCGTGCACCCACCCTGCACCGCCTCGGCATCCAGGCGTTCGAGCCGCAGCTGGTCGAAGGCAAGGCCATCCAGCTCCACCCGCTGGTTTGCGGCGCCTTCAACGCCGACTTCGACGGCGACCAGATGGCAGTCCACCTGCCGCTGAGCCCCGAAGCCCAGGCCGAAGCCCGGATCCTGATGCTGTCCTCGAACAACATCCTGAAGCCGTCCGACGGCCGCCCGGTGACGCTGCCGTCGCAGGATATGATCATCGGCCTCTACCACCTGACCACCAAGCGTGTCGGTTCGGCGGGCGAAGGCCGGGTCTTCTCCTCGATCTCGGAAGCGATCATGGCGTTCGACCTGCACGAGCTGCACCTGAACTCCAAGATCAAGATCCGTCTCGACGACTTCGTCCCGTACGCCGGCTGGGAAGCTCCCGAAGGCTGGGAGCCGGGTCAGACCGCGCTGGTCGAGACCTCCCTTGGCCAGGTCATCTTCAACCAGACGCTGCCCGCGGACTACCCGTGGGTTGAGGCTGTTGCCGACAAGGGCGAGCTGTCCCGGATCGTCAACGACCTCGCCGAGCGTTACCCGAAGGTCGTCACGGCGGCAACGCTGGACAACCTGAAGGATGCCGGTTTCTACTGGGCAACCCGCTCGGGCGTCACGGTCGCCATCTCCGACATCGAGGTTCCGGCGTCCAAGCCGGAGCTCCTCGCCGGTTACGAGACCATGGCCGCGAAGATCCAGGGCCAGTACGACAAGGGCCTGATCGACGACGACGAGCGTCGCCAGGAACTGATCGAGATCTGGAACAAGGCAACCAACGAGATCGCCCAGGCGATGCGTGACAGCCTGTCGCCGATGAACACCATCAACCGCATGGTGTCCTCCGGTGCCCGTGGTAACTGGATGCAGGTCCGCCAGATCGCGGGTATCCGTGGCCTGGTGGCCAACCCGAAGGGCGAGATCATCCCGCGTCCGATTAAGTCCTCCTACCGCGAGGGCCTGTCGGTGCTGGAGTACTTCATCGCCACGCACGGTGCCCGTAAGGGTCTGGCCGACACCGCGCTGCGTACCGCCAACTCGGGTTACCTGACCCGTCGTCTGGTGGACGTCTCGCAGGACGTCATCGTCCGTGAAGAAGACTGCGGCACCGAGCGCGGCCTCGTCACCCCGATCGCCGTGGCCGACGCCAACGGCGAGCTGGTCCTGGACGAGAACGTCGAGAACAGCGCGTACGCCCGCACCCTGGCCGTCGACGTCGTCGACGCCAAGGGCAACGTCCTGGCCGCGGCCGGCACCGACTGCGGCGACGTTGTCATTGCCGAACTGTTCGCAGCCGGCATCACCGAGGTCAAGGTCCGCTCCGTACTCACCTGTGAGTCCAGCGTCGGCACCTGCGCGCTCTGCTACGGCCGTTCGCTGGCCACCGGCAAGACCGTGGACATCGGCGAGGCCGTCGGCATCATCGCCGCCCAGTCCATCGGTGAGCCGGGTACCCAGCTGACCATGCGTACCTTCCACACCGGTGGTGCTGTTTCCGCCGGCGGCGGCGACGACATCACCCAGGGTCTGCCCCGTATCCAGGAGCTGTTCGAAGCCCGTACCCCGAAGGGTGTTGCGCCGATTGCCGAGGCAGCCGGACGCATCACCATTGAAGAGTCCGAGCGCCAGATGCGACTGGTCATCACCCCCGATGACGGGTCCGAAGAGATCGCCTACCCGGTCTTGCGCCGTTCCCGCCTCCTGATCGAGGATGGCGAGCACGTGAGCGTTGGCCAGAAGCTGATCAACGGTCCGGTCGACCCCAAGCAGGTGCTGCGCATCATGGGTCCCCGTGCCGCGCAGAAGTTCCTGGTGGACGAGGTCCAGGGCGTGTACCGCAGCCAGGGCATCGGTATCCACGACAAGCACGTCGAGGTTATCGTTCGCCAGATGCTGCGCCGCGTCACGGTCATCGAGTCCGGTGAATCGGACCTGCTGCCCGGCGAGCTCGCCGAACGCAGCCGGTTCGAGGATGCCAACCGCCGCGTGGTTTCCGAGGGCAAGACGCCGGCCTCCGGCCGTCCCGAGCTCATGGGCATCACCAAGGCGTCCCTGGCGACCGAGTCCTGGCTGTCCGCAGCTTCCTTCCAGGAGACCACCCGCGTCCTCACGCAGGCGGCCATGGAAGGCAAGAGCGATCCGCTGCTCGGCCTCAAGGAAAACGTCATCATCGGTAAGCTCATCCCGGCCGGCACGGGTCTCCCGCGCTACACCGAGGTCACGGTGGAACCGACTGAGGAAGCGAAGGCCAATCTGTTTACCGGCCCGAGCGCCTTCAGCGATTTCTCCTACGATTCGCTGGGCGGCGACGGAGCTCCCGAGTTCCACGCCATCCCGCTGGATGACTACGACCTGGGCAGCGACTTCCGCTAAGGGTTAGCAGTCCCGCGACGGTCCCCCACCACACGGTGGGGGACCGTTCCGTTTAAGCCGGTCACGGCGTGGACGGCGCAACCGTCGGGGGGGAGGGACGGGGGAGCGGGCGGCGCTGTGGAGGCCCCGGTCCGCGCCGATTAAGGGCTGGGGGCCGTCCATGTTAGACTGGAGACTAATTGTTATTGTGGCAGTGGATGAGAGCGCCGGTTTAGCCAACAGCTTCGAGCTGAAGAGCTAAACCAGGACGACGTTTCCGGTTTGCAGGGTTCTTGTGCAACGTATGCCACATTTTCGCATGCCTAGGGGCCTTTCAGGATGAGAATCCGGGGCCCGTGCATGCGGTCCGACTATTAAGGCTTCGCCTCAGCTGCTCTGGAGAGATCTTCAAAGCTCGAGCGGCGGGGCGCAGCGACAAGAGAGCGGCCGCCAACGGCCGCTCCGGATAAAACGGAGAACACGAGAGTGCCTACGATTAACCAGCTGGTCCGCAAGGGCCGCACGCCTAAGGTCTCGAAGACCAAGGCTCCCGCGCTTAAGGGCAGCCCCATGCGCCGTGGTGTTTGCACCCGCGTTTACACCACGACCCCGAAGAAGCCGAACTCGGCTCTCCGTAAGGTTGCGCGTGTGCGCCTCAACGGTGGCATTGAAGTCACCGCTTACATCCCCGGTGTAGGCCACAACCTGCAGGAGCACTCCATTGTGCTCGTCCGTGGCGGCCGTGTTAAGGACCTTCCGGGTGTCCGTTACAAGATCGTCCGTGGCGCCCTTGATACCCAGGGTGTGAAGAACCGTAAGCAGGCACGCAGCCGCTACGGCGCAAAGATGGAGAAGAAGTAATATGCCTCGCAAGGGTCCGGCCCCCAAGCGGCCGCTAGTACTAGATCCCGTTTACGGCTCCCCGCTGGTCACGCAGCTGATCAACAAGGTGCTGGTTGACGGCAAGAAGTCCACCGCAGAGCGCATCGTCTACGGTGCCCTCGAAGGCGCACGCGCCAAGTCCGGCGGCGACCCGGTCGCAGCCCTCAAGAAGGCCATGGACAACGTCAAGCCTTCCCTCGAGGTCCGCTCCCGCCGCGTCGGCGGCGCGACCTACCAGGTCCCCGTCGAGGTCAAGCCGGGCCGTTCCACGGCCCTCGCCCTCCGCTGGCTGGTCGGCTACTCCAAGGCCCGCCGCGAGAAGACGATGACCGAGCGCCTCCAGAACGAAATCCTGGATGCCTCGAACGGTCTCGGTGCCGCTGTGAAGCGTCGCGAGGACACCCACAAGATGGCCGAGTCCAACAAGGCCTTCGCACACTACCGCTGGTAATACTTCCCGGACGCCGTCGGCTCAACCGAGTCGGCGGCGAACGTGCAGTCCATCCGAAAGGGAGACACCGTGGCACAGGACGTGCTTACCGACCTTAGCAAGGTCCGCAACATCGGCATCATGGCCCACATTGATGCCGGCAAGACCACTACTACCGAGCGCATCCTGTTCTACACGGGTGTGAACCACAAGATCGGCGAAACGCACGACGGCGCGTCGACCACCGACTGGATGGAACAGGAGAAGGAACGCGGCATCACCATCACGTCTGCCGCCGTGACCTGCTTCTGGGAGAACAACCAGATCAACATCATTGACACCCCCGGCCACGTGGACTTCACGGTTGAGGTTGAGCGCTCCCTGCGCGTCCTCGACGGTGCCGTCGCCGTGTTCGACGGCAAGGAAGGCGTGGAGCCGCAGTCCGAGACTGTTTGGCGCCAGGCCGACAAGTACAACGTCCCGCGCATTTGCTTCGTCAACAAGATGGACAAGCTCGGCGCTGACTTCTACTTCACCGTCGACACCATCATCAGCCGCCTCGGTGCCAAGCCGCTCGTCATGCAGCTGCCGATCGGTGCCGAGAACGACTTCATCGGCGTCGTCGACCTGCTCTACATGCGTTCCCTGGTGTGGCCCGGCGACTCCAAGGGTGACGTCACCATGGGTGCCAAGTACGAGATCCAGGAGATCCCGGCCGACCTCAAGGAAAAGGCCGAGGAGTACCGCGCGGCCCTCGTTGAGACCGTCGCCGAGTCCTCCGAAGAGCTCATGGAGAAGTACCTCGAGGGCGAAGAGATCACGATCGACGAGCTCAAGGCCGGCATCCGCAAGATGACGATCAACTCCGAGCTCTACCCGGTCTTCTGCGGCTCCGCGTTCAAGAACCGCGGCGTCCAGCCGATGCTCGACGCCGTCGTGGACTACCTGCCGAACCCGCTCGACGTCCCCCCGATGGTCGGCCACGATCCTCGCGACGAAGAGAAGGAACTGACCCGTAAGCCTTCCGCTGACGAGCCGTTCTCCGCACTGGCGTTCAAGATCGCCGCGCACCCCTTCTTCGGCCAGCTCACCTTCATCCGCGTGTACTCCGGTCACGTCGAAGCGGGCGCCCAGGTGGTCAACTCCACCAAGGGTAAGAAGGAGCGCATCGGCAAGCTGTTCCAGATGCACGCCAACAAGGAAATGCCGGTTGACGGCGCTACCGCGGGCCACATCTACGCAGCGATCGGCCTGAAGGACACCACCACGGGCGACACCCTGTGCGATGCGGCCAACCAGATCGTCCTCGAGTCCATGAGCTTCCCGGAGCCCGTGATCTCGGTTGCGATCGAGCCGAACACCAAGGGTGACCAGGAGAAGCTCTCCACGGCCATCCAGAAGCTCTCCGCTGAGGACCCGACCTTCCAGGTCTCCCTCAACGAAGACACCGGCCAGACCATCATCGCCGGCATGGGCGAGCTCCACCTGGACATCCTGGTGGACCGCATGCGCCGCGAATTCAAGGTCGAGGCAAACGTGGGCAAGCCCCAGGTCGCCTACCGCGAAACCATCAAGCGTGCTGTGGAGCGTCACGACTACACGCACAAGAAGCAGACCGGTGGTTCGGGCCAGTTCGCAAAGATCCAGATCGCCATCGAGCCGCTGGACACTTCCGAAGGCGAGATGTACGAGTTCGAGAACAAGGTCACCGGTGGCCGCGTTCCGCGCGAATACATCCCGTCTGTTGACGCGGGTATCCAGGATGCACTGAACGACGGCGTCCTGGCCGGTTACCCGGTCGTCGGCATCAAGGCAACGCTGATTGACGGCGCTTACCACGATGTTGACTCCTCGGAAATGGCGTTCAAGATCGCCGGCCGTATGGCTTTCAAGGAAGCCGCACGCAAGGCGAACCCTGTCCTGCTTGAACCGCTGATGGATGTCGAGGTCCGCACCCCTGAGGAATACATGGGTGAAGTTATCGGTGACCTCAACTCCCGCCGTGGCCAGATGCAGTCCATGGAAGATGCCCAGGGCGTCAAGGTCATCCGCGCGCACGTTCCGCTGTCCGGCATGTTCGGCTACATCGGTGACCTGCGTTCGAAGACCCAGGGCCGCGCTGTGTACTCCATGACGTTCAACAGCTACGCCGAGGTCCCGAAGGCAGTTGCCGACGAGATCATCCAGAAGAGCCGCGGCGAGTAGTCTCCGGACTGCACGCAGCAACTTCATAACTCGGGTGCGTTTCCTCCACAGGGAATTCACCTGGCGCTGGCGGCCGGATTCCGGTCGGCTGCAGTCCGGCCAGGCCGGGCCGGCCGCCAGCGCGAACAGGCGCTAGGCACTAGTATTAGTTCCTGACTCTGCAATTTCACCAAACCAAAGCCCCCCAAGTAGACTTGCTGGAGTTTCGGCCGCGACAAGCGCGGGCGAAGGGCAAGTCATTTGAAAACGTTCTAGGAGGAACCTGTGGCAAAGGCAAAGTTCGAGCGGACTAAGCCGCACGTTAACATCGGTACCATTGGTCACGTTGACCACGGTAAGACGACGCTGACGGCCGCCATTTCCAAGGTACTGTACGACAAGTACCCGTCTCTCAACGAAAAGCGTGACTTCGCGTCGATCGACTCTGCACCCGAAGAGCGTCAGCGCGGCATTACCATCAACATCTCCCACGTTGAGTACCAGACCGAGAAGCGCCACTACGCCCACGTAGACGCCCCGGGTCACGCTGACTACATCAAGAACATGATCACCGGTGCTGCCCAGATGGACGGTGCAATCCTCGTGGTTGCCGCCACTGACGGCCCGATGGCCCAGACCCGCGAGCACGTTCTGCTCGCCCGCCAGGTTGGCGTTCCCTACCTGCTGGTCGCGCTGAACAAGGCTGACATGGTTGAGGACGAGGAACTCCTCGACCTCGTCGAAATGGAAGTTCGTGAGCTGCTCAGCTCGCAGGGCTTCGATGGCGACAACGCCCCGGTCATCCGCGTTTCCGGCCTCAAGGCCCTGGAAGGCGACCCGGAGTGGGTCAAGTCCATCGAGGACCTCATGGAAGCCGTCGACGAGTCCGTTCCGGACCCCGTACGTGACCGTGACAAGCCGTTCCTGATGCCGATCGAAGACGTCTTCACGATCACCGGCCGTGGCACCGTTGTTACGGGCCGCGCCGAGCGTGGAACCCTCGCCATCAACTCCGAGGTCGAGATCGTCGGCATCCGCCCGGTCCAGAAGACCACGGTTACCGGTATCGAGATGTTCCACAAGCAGCTCGACGAAGCATGGGCCGGCGAGAACTGTGGCCTCCTGCTCCGCGGTCTGAAGCGCGACGATGTCGAGCGTGGCCAGGTTGTCGTCAAGCCGGGTTCCATCACCCCGCACACCGACTTCGAGGCCAACGTCTACATCCTCTCCAAGGACGAAGGCGGACGTCACAACCCGTTCTACTCCAACTACCGCCCGCAGTTCTACTTCCGCACCACGGACGTGACCGGCGTTATCACCCTGCCGGAAGGCACGGAAATGGTTATGCCCGGTGACAACACCGAGATGACCGTTGCGCTGATCCAGCCGATCGCTATGGAAGAGGGCCTCGGCTTCGCTATCCGCGAAGGCGGCCGCACCGTTGGTTCGGGACGCGTCACCAAGATCATCAAGTAATTCTTGCTGATCAGAGCTTGATCCCCGCCCGGTTGGCCGTCTGACGGCCGCCGAATGGGTAGGAACAGCCCCGCTGCACCGCAGCGGGGCTGTTCTGTTTAAAGCCCTGCTACGGTTGCAGGAGGAGAGAGGAGTCCGGCATGGAATGGATCATTTTCCTGGTGGTGGCGGTAGCTGTCGCCGGGGGAGGCCTGTGGGCCAGGAAGTACTTCCGGCATGAGATCGAGCGGGCAAAGCGGATCAACCGCGCCAACAAGAACCGGTAGGCAGCGCCGCCGCCGGTGTCAGGGTACGAACCCCGGGCTACCGCCATCGCGCCCGGCTGAGCGCCTGGTACCAGTAGAAGGACTCCTTCGGGGTCCTGGCCTGGGTATCAAAATCCACGTGGACCAGGCCGAAGCGCTGCGAGTAGCCGGCGGCCCACTCGAAATTGTCCATCAGCGTCCAGACGTAGTACCCCAGCAGCTCGACATCCTCGGCGACGCCGCCCGGCGCGGTCGCGGCCAGGGCCTGGTCCAGGTGCGCGGCAAGGTACCCGATCCGGCCGGCGTCGGGCACGGGCCCCTCCACGTGGTCCGGTTCGGGGAAGCTGGCGCCGCTCTCGGTGATGTAGAGCGGCGGGAGGGAAGCGCCGTACCGGTCCTTCATCTCCCGCAGCAGCGGACCCAGGTGGTCCGGGGCTACCGGCCAGCCAAAGCCCGTGGTTTCGTACTCCGGGTAGGCGGCAAAGTGGAACGGCAGCCGCGCCATCGCCTCCGCGGTGCCGACGGGGCTCTCCGCGGTTCCGTGGCCCGCGGCCACCTTTACCGGGTAGTAGTAGTTCAGCCCGTAGAAGTCCAGCGGCTGGTGGATGGTGCGCAGGTCGGCGTCGGAGATCCGGTTCAGGAACCGGAACCAGGGGCGCGCGGCGAGGGGCGGCTTTGGATAACTGCCGAGCAGGACCGGGTCCGCGTAGATGCGGTTCAGTCCCAGGTCGAAGACCTTCGCCAGCAGCCTGTCCGCGATCGAGCCGCTGGCCGGCCGCACCGGCGAGTGCAGGTTGGTCACGCCGACCGCACCCGAGACGCCGGCGGCGCGGAGCGCCTGGACCGCCAGGCCGTGGGCCAGCAGTTGGTGGTGGACCGAGGGCAGGGCATCGAAGAGCAGGTCGTGGCCGGGCGCGTGGACGCCGAGGGCATAGCCGTTCAGGGTCACCGAGGCGGGCTCGTTCAGCGTCACCCACTGCGTCACGCGGTCGCCGAACCGGGCGGCGGCCGCGGCGCTGTAGTCGGCGAACCGATCCGCCGTCGAACGGTTCAGCCAGCCGCCCCGGTGCTCCAGGGGCAGCGGCGTGTCCCAGTGGTACAGCGTCGCCATCGGCGCGATCCCGGCTTCGAGCAGCCGGTCGATGAGCCGGTCGTAGAAGTCCAGCCCCTCGGGGTTGAACGCTCCGGTCCCGTCCGGCTGGATCCGCGGCCAGGAGATGGAGAAACGGTAGGAATCGATCCCCAGTTCGCGCATCAGGTCGACGTCTTCGTCCGCCCGGTTGTAGTGGTCGCAGGCGACGGCGGGGGAGTGGCCGTCCCGGATGGTCCCGGGCTTCTCCGCAAAGGCATCCCAGCCGGAGGGGCCGCGGCCGCCGGCCGCGAGCGAACCTTCGATCTGGAACGCTGCGGACGCCACCCCCAGCACGAAGCCCGGCCGCAGCCGGGCGGCAAGGGGCCGGACATCCGGGGAATCCTGCACGGTCATGCCCCTATCTTCGTCCCGGCCGTTGCCGAAGGCAATCACGACGGCGGCCCGGGCCGGGGGCTGATTCGCTTCTGCGGATTTATTCCGGCATACTAGATGAGTTGTTCAAGCGCTCTTTCGCGTCCCGATCCGGATAATGCCGGGTGGCAGGGTCCAGGTAAGAGCCCAAACATAACCCACATCCCAAGGAATTGCGGACGAGTACGTGCACCATGCGCGACACGCCCGACCGCGGGGGTCGGTTGGCCGGCAGGTTGAGGAACCCGGATTCATCCGGATTCAGCTTGTGCGGCTGATGGTAGTTACGACTTCAAATGCTTCGGCAGCCATACAACGAGTAAGTGAACAGGGCAGCCCTAACCAGGGGAAGCACAGACTGAAAGAGAGTCAGGCGACATGGCGGGACAAAAAATCCGCATCCGGCTGAAGTCATACGACCACGAGGTCATTGACGTTTCAGCCCGGAAGATCGTTGAGACGGTCACGCGCGCAGGCGCAACTGTAGTTGGCCCCGTGCCGCTGCCGACGGAGAAGAACGTGTACTGCGTTATCCGCTCTCCGCACAAGTACAAGGACAGCCGCGAGCACTTTGAAATGCGCACGCACAAGCGTCTTATCGACATCATCGATCCCACGCCCAAGGCCGTCGACTCGCTCATGCGTCTCGACCTGCCGGCCGACGTGAACATCGAAATCAAGCTGTAGGGAGGTGCTGAGAGACTATGACCGCAACCCGTAACGTAAAGGGCCTGCTGGGCACGAAGCTCGGCATGACCCAGGTCTGGGACGAGAACAACAAGCTCATCCCCGTCACTGTGGTCCAGGCAGACTCGAACGTCATCACGCAGCTGCGCAACGCAGAGACTGATGGCTACGTCGCCGTT
The DNA here is from genome assembly GCF_001428365.1 of Arthrobacter sp. Soil763. GTDB lineage: Bacteria > Actinomycetota > Actinomycetes > Actinomycetales > Micrococcaceae > Arthrobacter. Next base: position 562,684 of record NZ_LMSH01000002.1, read on the forward strand.
CAGATCGGCTACGGCCAGATCGATCCCCGCAAGGTCACCAAGCCGCTGGCTGGTCACTTTGAAAAGGCAGGCGTCACGCCTCGCCGCCACGTCGTAGAACTGCGCACCGCAGATGCTGACTCTTACGAGCTGGGCCAGGAGCTCTCCGTTGAGCTCTTCGAAGCCGGCCAGAAGATCGACGTCGTTGGCACCACCAAGGGTAAGGGCTTCGCCGGTGTTATGAAGCGTCACGGCTTCCACGGCGTTGGAGCTTCCCACGGTGCCCACAAGAACCACCGTAAGCCCGGTTCCATCGGTGGCGCATCCACCCCGAGCCGCGTCTTCAAGGGCATGAAAATGGCCGGCCGCATGGGCGCCGTGCGTCACACCACGCTGAACCTCACGGTCCACGCGGTTGACGTCGAGAAGTCGCTGCTCCTGATCAAGGGTGCCGTCCCCGGCGCCCGCGGCCAGGTCGTACTCGTACGCACCGCCGTGAAGGGAGCCTAGTTCAATGACTAGCACTGTCAAGGTTGACCTGCCTGCAGAGATCTTCGACGTTCAGACCAACGTGCCGCTGCTGCACCAGGTCGTCGTTGCCCAGCTCGCTGCTGCTCGCCAGGGTACCCACAAGACCAAGACCCGCGCCGAGGTTTCCGGTGCAGGTCGCAAGCCGTTCAAGCAGAAGGGCACCGGCCGCGCCCGTCAGGGTTCCATCCGTGCTCCTCACATGACCGGTGGTGGCATCGTCCACGGCCCGACGCCGCGTGACTACAGCCAGCGCACCCCCAAGAAGATGATTGCTGCTGCCCTGCGCGGCGCTCTCTCTGACCGCGCCCGCAACGGCCGCATCCACGTCATTGCTGAACTGGTCGCCGGCACCAAGCCGTCCTCCCGTGAAGCACTGGCTGCGCTGCGTGGCGTCTCCGAGCGTAAGAACCTGCTCGTTGTCATCGACCGCGCCGAGGACGTTGCCGCACTGTCCGTGCGCAACCTCCAGGATGTTCACGTTCTGTACGCAGACCAGCTGAACACCTACGACGTGCTCGTTTCGGACGACGTAGTCTTCACCAAGGCTGCCTACGAAGCATTCGTTGCTGGCAAGGCTGCAAAGAACGAGGAGGATGCCAAGTGAGTGCAGCCACCATCAAGGACCCGCGCGACGTCGTGCTTGCACCCGTCGTCTCGGAAAAGAGCTACGGCCTGATCGACGAGGGCAAGTACACCTTCCTGGTGGACCCCCGGTCGAACAAGACCGAGATCAAGCTGGCCGTGGAGAAGATCTTCTCCGTCAAGGTCGAATCGATCAACACCATCAACCGTGCCGGTAAGCGCAAGCGCACCAAATTCGGATGGGGTACCCGCAAGAACACCAAGCGTGCCATTGTGACCCTCAAAGAAGGCACTATCGACATCTTCGGCGGTCCGCTCGCGTAGCGGAGACCACTTTAACGAGGAAATAAATTATGGGAATCCGTAAATATAAGCCGACTACCCCGGGCCGTCGTGGCTCGAGCGTAGCGGACTTCACCGAAATCACGCGGTCGACGCCGGAAAAGTCGTTGGTACGTCCCCTCCCGAAAAAGGGTGGCCGTAACAACACCGGTAAGATCACGACCCGTCACAAGGGTGGTGGACACAAGCGCCAGTACCGTCTGATCGACTTCCGTCGCCACGACAAGGACGGCGTCAACGCCCGCGTTGCCGAAATCGAGTACGATCCGAACCGCACGGCTCGCATCGCTCTCCTGCACTACGTTGATGGCACCAAGCGTTACATCATCGCCCCGAACAAGCTGGCCCAGGGTGACACCGTGGAAGCGGGTGCCGACGCTGACATCAAGCCCGGCAACAACCTGCCGCTGCGCAACATCCCGGTCGGTACCGTTATCCACGCAGTCGAACTGCGCCCGGGTGGCGGCGCCAAGATGGGCCGCTCCGCCGGCGCATCGATCCAGCTCGTTGCCAAGGAAGGCCGCTTCGCCCAGCTGCGTCTGCCCTCCGGCGAAATCCGCAACGTTGACGTGCGCTGCCGCGCAACCGTCGGCGAGGTCGGCAACGCCGAGCAGTCGAACATCAACTGGGGCAAGGCCGGCCGTATGCGCTGGAAGGGCGTCCGCCCGACCGTCCGTGGTGTCGCCATGAACCCGGTTGACCACCCGCACGGTGGTGGTGAGGGTAAGACGTCCGGTGGACGTAACCCCGTCAACCCCAACGGTAAGCGCGAAGGCCGCACCCGCCGTCCCAACAAAGAGAGCGACAAGCTTATTGTGCGTCGCCGTCGTACTGGCAAGAACAAGCGATAGGAGCCTGGACACATGCCACGCAGCCTGAAAAAAGGTCCTTTCGTTGACCAGCACCTCTTTGTGAAGGTAGCCAGGGAAAACGAAAAGGGCACCAAGAACGTCATCAAGACCTGGTCCCGCCGTTCGATGATCGTCCCCGACATGCTCGGCCACACGATCGCCGTGCACGACGGACGCAAGCACATCCCGGTGTTTGTCACTGAGTCGATGGTCGGGCACAAGCTCGGCGAATTCGCTCCCACGCGGACTTTCCGCGGCCATGTCAAGGACGACCGTAAGGGCAAGCGCCGCTAGGCGCCTGCGCTTACGTCAAAGACGAGAGAAGGAAAGCAATGGAAGCCAAGGCTATTGCGCGCCACATCCGCGTAACGCCTATGAAGGCCCGGCGCGTCGTCAACCTTGTTCGTGGGAAGCAAGCGAACGAGGCTCTGGCAATTCTGAAGTTTGCCCCGCAGGCAGCTTCGGAGCCGGTATTCAAGGTAGTTCAGTCGGCAATCGCCAACGCCCGGGTCCTCGCGGACCGCGACGGCGTCGCGTTTGACGAAGGTGACCTCATCATCAGCGAAGCGTTTGTTGATGAAGGCCCGACCATGAAGCGGTTCCAGCCGCGTGCCCAGGGTCGCGCATTTCAGATCAAGAAGCGCACGAGCCACATCACCGTGGTAGTCGCTACCCCGGAGAAAGAGGAGGCTCGCTAAGTGGGACAGAAAGTAAACCCGCACGGGTTCCGACTCGGTATCACCACCGATCACGTATCGCACTGGTTCGCCGACAGCACCAAGTCCGGCCAGCGGTACAAGGACTTCGTTCGCGAAGACATCCGCATCCGCCAGCTCATGTCCACGGGCATGGAGCGCGCCGGCATCGCCAAGGTTGAGATCGAGCGCACCCGCGACCGTGTCCGCGTGGATATCCACACGGCACGTCCGGGCATCGTTATCGGCCGCCGCGGCGCCGAAGCAGACCGCATCCGCGGCGAGCTCGAAAAGCTCACCGGCAAGCAGGTTCAGCTGAACATCCTCGAGGTCAAGAACCCCGAGATGGAAGCACAGCTTGTTGCCCAGGGCGTTGCCGAGCAGCTGACTTCCCGCGTGGCTTTCCGCCGCGCGATGAAGAAGGCAATGCAGTCCGCGCAGCGCGCTGGTGCCAAGGGCATCCGTATCGCTTGCTCGGGTCGACTGGGTGGCGCTGAAATGTCCCGCTCGGAGTTCTACCGCGAAGGCCGTGTGCCCCTGCACACCCTCCGCGCGAACATCGACTACGGCTTCTACGAGGCCAAGACCACCTTCGGCCGCATCGGCGTGAAGGTCTGGATCTACAAGGGTGACGTCACCGCCAAGGAACTGGCTCAGCAGGCAGCTGCTGCTCCGTCCCGCGGCCGTGGCGGCGATCGTCCGGGCCGCCCGGGTGGCCCCGACCGTGGTGACCGCCGTCGTCGTAACGACCGTCCGGCCGCCGACGCAGCACCTGCTGCCGAAGCACCGGCAGCTGAGGCGGCTCCTGCCGCTGTAGAAGGAGGACAGGCTTAAATGCTTATCCCACGTCGAGTCAAGCACCGTAAGCAGCACCACCCGGGTCGTTCCGGCGCTGCCACGGGCGGCACCGAGGTTTCGTTCGGCGAGTGGGGTATCCAGGCTCTGAGCCCGGCATACGTCACCAACCGGCAGATCGAATCCGCCCGTATCGCGATGACCCGCCACATCAAGCGTGGCGGCAAGGTCTGGATCAACATCTACCCGGACCGTCCGCTGACCAAGAAGCCGGCCGAAACCCGCATGGGTTCCGGTAAGGGTTCTCCGGAATGGTGGGTCTCAAACGTCAAGCCGGGCCGGGTTCTCTTCGAACTCTCCGGTGTTAATGAAGAGGTAGCTCGCGAGGCCCTGCGCCTGGCAATCCACAAGCTCCCGTTGAAGGCACGCATTGTGCGTCGCGAAGGTGGTGAATAGAAATGGCAGTAGGGTCGAAGGATCTCGCACCCGCACAGCTGGACGGTTTCGACAACGAGCGTCTCGTTGAAGAACTCCGCAAGTCCAAGGAAGAGCTGTTCAACCTGCGTTTCCAGTCCGCCACCGGCCAGCTGGAGAACCACGGTCGCCTGCGCGCGGTAAAGAAGGACATCGCACGCATCTACACCGTTCTTCGTGAGCGCGAGCTGGGCATTCGTGCCGAGGTTGCCGCACCGGTTGTGGAAGCCAAGGAAGAGAAGAAGTCCAAGAAGGCTGCAACCAAGAAGGCTGACAAGGCTGAAACGGTTGAGACCGAGGAGGACGCCAAGTGAGTGAAAAGGACGAGAACGTGACGGAAACTGTTTCCGACGCAGCCAAGGCTGACGAGCGCGGTTACCGTAAGACGAAGCGCGGTTACGTCGTCTCGGACAAGATGGAAAAGACCATCGTTGTCCAGGTCGAAGACCGTGTGAAGCACGCCCTCTACGGCAAGGTCATGCGCCGCAACACGAAGATCAAGGCTCACGACGAAGAGAACAGCGCCGGCATCGGCGACCTGGTTCTCCTCGCCGAGACCCGCCCGCTCTCCGCTACCAAGCGGTGGCGCCTGGTGGAGATCCTCGAGAAGGCCAAGTAACACCTGCAGCATCCCCTCCGGGACGCTGAACCGAAACCCCCGTTCCCTTCTGGGAGCGGGGGTTTCGCCGTTCCCGGGACGCTGCACCACGCGCGAACGTACACTTGAGGCCCCTTCCCGCCGGTTCCTCAATGCGCGAACGTACACTTGCGGCCCGCTTCCCGCCGGCTCCAGGGCTTCAAGTGTCCGTTCGCGCTTTGGGGCGGCGCTGGGGCTGGCGAGTCGCGGGCCTGAAGTGTCCGTTCGCGCTTTGGGGCGGGGCTGGGGGAGGGTCTGTGGTAAGGGCCGATTCTACGGAGGGGCCCCGTCCGTGCTAAGATTTTGAGTTTGTATGGCGCCTTTCGTGTGCCATCGTCAACCTCGTAAACAATCGTGCCACGGCATAGTGCCCCCTCGCGCCCCGCGCGCCCGGGAAGCAACTGTTTTTGGCACGGGCGTTTAGGCCTGGTCTGGCAAAATCCAGTCAGGTCAAGAGACACCCCGATCAACCGTTCCGCAAGGCTCATTCCGTAGCGAGACCACGGCCTGAGAACCGGCGCGACGCAAGGAGTAAATAGTGATTCAGCAGGAGTCGCGACTCAAGGTCGCCGACAACACGGGTGCTAAGGAAATCCTTACCATTCGCGTTCTCGGTGGATCCGGCCGTCGCTACGCAGGCATTGGCGACGTGATCGTCGCTACCGTCAAGGACGCAATTCCGGGCGGCAACGTAAAGAAGGGCGACGTCGTCAAGGCTGTCATCGTCCGTACCAAGAAGGAACGCCGCCGTGCGGATGGTTCCTACATCAAGTTTGACGAGAACGCAGCTGTGATCCTGAAGAACGACGGTGACCCCCGCGGTACCCGTATCTTCGGACCGGTTGGTCGTGAACTTCGCGACAAGAAGTTCATGAAGATCGTTTCCCTGGCTCCGGAGGTGCTCTAGTCCATGGCTAAGATCAAGAAGGGTGACCTCGTTCAGGTCATCACTGGCGCCAAGGCTGAGCGCGGCGGCGACCGTGGCAAGCAGGGCAAGGTTCTGCGCGTTTTCCCGGAGACCAACCGCGTGCTGGTCGAAGGCATCAACCGCGTAACCAAGCACACCCGCGTCGGTCAGTCGCAGCGCGGCACCAAGACCGGTGGCATCGAGGTCGTCGAGGCTTCAATCCACATCTCCAACGTGGCTCTGGTTGACCCGTCCACCAAGAAGCCCACCCGCGTCGGTTTCCGCACCGAGACCGTTGAGCGCAATGGCGTGAAGCGTGAAGTGCGTGTCCGCGTGGCCAAGAGCTCAGGGAAGGACATCTAATGACTGAGACTCTCGAGACTCCGGCAAGCAAGATCGTTCCTCGTCTGAAGACCAAGTACGCGGATTCCATCAAGAGCGCGCTCGTTGAGGAATTCAAGTACGAGAACGTCAACCAGGTTCCCCGTCTGGTGAAGGTCGTTGTGAACATGGGTGTTGGAGATGCCGCCAAGGACTCCAAGCTGATCGACGGCGCTGTCCGCGATCTGACCCTGATCACCGGCCAGAAGCCGCAGGTAACCAAGGCCCGCAAGTCGATCGCCCAGTTCAAGCTGCGCGAAGGCATGCCGATCGGTGCGCACGCAACTCTGCGTGGGGACCGCATGTGGGAATTCCTGGACCGTCTGGTCACGCTGGCACTGCCGCGTATCCGCGACTTCCGGGGCCTCAGCGGCAAGCAGTTCGACGGCAACGGCAACTACACCTTCGGTCTGACCGAGCAGGTTATGTTCCACGAGATCGACCAGGATTCCATTGACCGCGTTCGCGGTATGGACATCACCGTCGTGACCACTGCCAAGACCGACGACGAAGGCCGCGCGCTGCTCAAGGCGCTTGGCTTCCCGTTCAAGACCGAAGACTAATCTAACTACGTAAAAGGTCCGGCTGTGCCGCTTTCCGACAGTGTTCGGGACGCCGCCGCAGCGGAAACCGTTATGAGGAAGGGCAAGAGCCCACATGACTATGACAGATCCTGTCGCAGATATGCTCACGCGTCTGCGCAACGCTAACTCGGCATACCACGATTCCGTGTCCATGCCGTACAGCAAGCTCAAGGCACGCGTTGCCGACATCCTGAAGGCCGAAGGCTTCATCGCCTCCTGGAAGGAAGAAGACGCGGAGGTTGGCAAGAAGCTGACCCTCGAGCTCAAGTTCGGTCCGAACCGCGAGCGTTCCATCGCTGGCGTTCGTCGTATTTCCAAGCCGGGTCTCCGCGTTTACGCGAAGTCCACCAACCTGCCGCACGTGCTGGGTGGCCTGGGTATCGCAATCCTGTCCACCTCTTCCGGCCTCCTGACTGACAAGCAGGCCGGCAAGAAGGGCGTGGGCGGCGAAGTCCTCGCGTACGTCTGGTAACGGGAAAGGAAGAGAATAATGTCACGTATTGGACGTCTCCCCATCACCGTTCCTGCCGGCGTTGAGGTCAAGGTTGACGGCTCTGTCGTCACCGTCAAGGGTTCCAAGGGCGAGCTGAGCCACACTGTGGCCAGCCCGATCGAGGTCACCCTGGAAGACGGCACCCTGACTGTCGCCCGCCCGAACGACGAGCGCGCCTCCCGTTCGCTGCACGGCCTGACCCGCACCCTGATCGCCAACATGATCCAGGGTGTCACCGCAGGCTACGAGAAGAAGCTTGAGATTGTCGGTACCGGTTACCGCGTCCAGGCCAAGGGTTCTGACCTGGAGTTCGCTCTGGGCTACAGCCACCCGGTCAACGTCTCGGCTCCGAACGGCATCACCTTTGCAGTAGAGACCCCGACCAAGCTCTCTGTCTCAGGCATTTCCAAGCAGCAGGTCGGCGAGGTTGCTGCCAACATTCGCAAGCTGCGGAAGCCGGACCCCTACAAGGGCAAGGGCATCCGTTACGCCGGCGAAGTCATCCGCCGCAAGGTCGGAAAGGCTGGTAAGTAACCATGGCCATCGCAATTAACAAGAAGCGTACGAACAAGAGCAAGTCTGCCCAGCGCAGCCGCCGCCAGCTTCGTATCCGCAAGCGCATTTCCGGTACGGCTGTTCGTCCGCGTCTGGTCGTCAACCGTTCCGCCCGCCACGTATTCGTCCAGGTTGTCGATGACACCAAGGGCCTGACCGTAGCGAGCGCGTCCACTCTGGAAGCCGACCTTCGTGCATTCGACGGTGACAAGACCGCCAAGGCCAAGCGCGTTGGCGAGCTCGTTGCCGAGCGTGCCAAGGCTGCAGGCATCGAAGCTGTTGTCTTCGACCGCGGTGGCAACAAGTACCACGGCCGGATCGCCGCCGTCGCCGACGGCGCACGTGAAGGTGGGCTGGCACTGTGACCGAAAATAACGAAAAGGACATTCAGGTGACTGAAGCTGTAGCTGCTCCGGCAACTGAGACCGCTGCGCCTGCTACCACCGACGACCGCCGCGGCGGTGCCCGTCGTGGTGAGCGTGGCGACCGCGGCCAGGGCCGTGGCGACCGTGGCGGCCGTGGTGGCCGTGACGGCGGCCGCGAAGCCGAGAAGAGCCAGTTCGTAGAGCGCGTCGTAACCATCAACCGTGTCTCCAAGGTCGTCAAGGGTGGTCGTCGCTTCAGCTTCACCGCCCTCGTCGTCGTCGGTGACGGCAACGGCATGGTCGGCGTCGGCTACGGCAAGGCTAAGGAAGTTCCCGCCGCCATCGCGAAGGGCGTTGAAGAGGCCAAGAAGTCCTTCTTCCGCGTTCCCCGCGTCGGCAGCACCATCCCGCACCGCGTTCAGGGTGAGGCCGCCGCAGGCGTCGTCATGCTGCGTCCGGCTTCCGCCGGTACCGGTGTTATCGCCGGCGGTCCGGTCCGTGCAGTACTGGAGTGCGTGGGCATCCACGACATCCTCTCCAAGTCGCTCGGTTCCTCCAACGCCATCAACATCGTTCACGCGACTGTTGACGCGCTGAAGCGCCTCGAAGAGCCGGCATCCGTGGCAGCACGCCGCGGCCTGCCGCTGGACGAGGTTGCTCCGCAGGCCCTGGTGCGCGCACTGCTCAACCAGAAGGCAGGTGTCTGAGTCATGGCTAAGAACCTGATTCCCTCCGACGCTCAGTTGGAGATCACTCAGATCAAGTCCGCCATTGGCGGCAAGCAGAACCAGCGCGACACCCTTCGGTCCCTCGGCCTGAAGCGGATCGGACACACCGTTGTCCGCACCGCCGACGCCGTGACCGTGGGAATGCTCAACACGGTTCCGCACCTGGTAAAGGTAGAGGAGGCGAAGTAAATGGCAGAGAAGAACACCGCCGACAAGGCACAGGGCGCCGCTGAGAAGCAGAACGCACTGAAGGTTCACCACCTGCGTCCCGCCCCGGGTGCCAAGACCGCCAAGACCCGCGTTGGTCGTGGTGAAGGCTCCAAGGGTAAGACCGCCGGTCGTGGCACGAAGGGCACTGCAGCCCGCTACCAGGTCAAGGCTGGCTTTGCCGGCGGCCAGCTGCCGCTGCACATGCGCCTGCCGAAGCTGCGCGGCTTCAAGAACCCGTTCCGGGTTGAGTACCAGGTGGTAAACTTGGACAAGCTCAACGAGCTGTTCCCGGAAGGTGGCGCAGTCACCGTGGAGAACCTGGTCGAGAAGGGTGCCGTTCGCAAGAACCAGCCCGTCAAGATCCTGGGTACCGGCGATATCACCGTCAAGGTTGACGTCACCGTCCACGCATTCTCGGCCAGCGCCGCAGAAAAGATTGCCGCAGCGGGCGGCAGCACCACCGCGCTCTAAGGAGCCGGCGGGGCAGACGCCCGTTGTTGAAACTCCCGGTTCCGGGGCCCTTGGCCCTGGGGCCGGGAGTTTTTTCTTGCCCCGGGGGCCCGTCGATTGTTCGCCGGGCGCATCCACCCGTTAGACTCGGTTGTTGGGTTTATTTGACCTATCTCACACGACTTTACTTATTACTCAGGAGGACGCTTGCTTAGCGCATTTGGCCGGGCCTTTCGCACGCCTGATCTGCGACGCAAGTTGTTGTTCACGCTGGGAATCATCACAATCTTCCGCTTGGGTGCCTTCATCCCCTCGCCTGGTGTGAACTACCAGAATGTCCAGCAATGTTTGCAGAACGGTCAGACCACGGGCGGGATCTACCAGCTCGTCAACCTGTTCAGCGGCGGCGCCTTGCTGCAGGTCTCGATCTTCGCGCTCGGGATCATGCCGTACATCACGGCCAGCATCATCGTCCAGCTGCTCCGCGTGGTCATTCCCCGCTTCCAGCAGCTCTACGACGAAGGCGCCGCGGGCCAGTCCAAGCTGACGCAGTACACCCGGTACCTGACCATCGCCCTGGGCCTGCTGAACGCCACGACGCTGGTCTCGCTCGCGCGTTCGGGCCAGCTGTTGCCGAACTGCCAGCTGCCGATCATTCCTGATTCCAGCATCATCACCACGATCCTTATCATCATCACCCTGACGGCCGGCACCGGCCTGATCATGTGGATGGGCGAACTCGTGACGGAGAAGGGCGTCGGCAACGGCATGTCCCTGCTCATCTTCACCTCCATTGCCGCAGGCTTCCCGACCTCCCTCGGGGCGATCTGGAGCGCCCAGGGCCCGGGCACCTTCTTCATGGTGCTCGCGATCGGCCTGCTGACCGTGGCCCTCGTGGTCTTCGTGGAGCAGTCCCAGCGCCGCATTCCGGTCCAGTACGCCAAGCGCATGATTGGCCGCCGCACCGTGGGCGGCACCAGCACGTACATCCCGATCAAGGTGAACATGGCCGGCGTCGTGCCCGTCATCTTCGCGTCCTCGATGCTGTACCTGCCGGGCCTGATCGCGCAGTTCAACCAGCCCAAGCCGGGCGAGCCCGTGGCGCCGTGGGTCGAATGGATCAACAACAACCTGACCCGGGGCGACCACCCGATCTACATGGCCCTGTACTTCGCCATGATTGTGTTCTTCACTTACTTCTATGTTGCGATCACTTTCAACCCTGAGGAAGTTTCTGACAACATGAAGAAGTACGGCGGCTTCATTCCGGGCATCCGTGCCGGCAAGCCGACCGCGGACTACCTGCAGTATGTGCTTTCCAGGATTACCTTGCCCGGAGCGATTTACCTGGGCTTCGTGGCCCTGATCCCGCTGATCGCCTTGGTCCTGATCAATGCCAACCAGAACTTCCCGTTCGGCGGCACCTCGATCCTGATCATGGTCGGCGTCGGTTTGGAGACCGTCAAGCAGATTGATGCGCAGCTACAGCAGCGTCACTACGAAGGGCTTTTGCGATGACGAGAATGTTGATTATCGGACCTCCCGGTTCCGGCAAGGGAACGCAGGCGGAGCGCATTTCGGAGCGCCTCGGCGTCGTTGCGATCTCCACCGGCGATATTTTCCGCGCCAACGTCAAGGGTGAGACGCCGCTCGGCATCGAAGCCAAGAAGTACATGGACGCGGGGGACTTCGTTCCGGACAGCGTGACGAACAAGATGGTCCGGGACCGGCTCACCGAAGACGACGTCGAAGTCGGCTTCCTGCTCGACGGTTACCCGCGCACCACGGCGCAGGTCGACTACCTAGACGCGATCCTGGCCGACGGCGACCAGAAGCTCGACGTCGTCCTGCAGCTCACCGCCGACGACGAAGAACTGGTCAAGCGCCTCCTGGGCCGGGCCAAGGAAACCGGCCGCAGCGATGACAACGAAGCCGTCATCCGGCACCGGCTGGACCTGTACCACGGCCAGACCGAGGCCGTCGTGGCCAAGTATGCCGACCGCGGCATCCTCACCCAGGTCGACGGCATCGGCGGCATCGACGAGGTCACCGACCGCGTCATGCAAGCCATCAAAGCGGCGCAGTCCGCCTGACCGGCCCCGCAACTGTTAGAGGCTCCTCCCGCTGTGCCGGGAGGAGCCTCAGCCATTTCTCCGCAGCCCCGCCGCTGCGGCACCACCGAAAGGACGCTGAGCATGGCATTCGGCCAGCCCCGCATTGAATACAAGACCAACGCCCAGATGCGCACGATGCACGAGGCGGGACTGGTCCTGTCCCGTGCTCTGGACGCCGCCGTTGCCGCCGCCGCCCCCGGGGTGACCACCCGTGAACTCGACGCCGTTTTCGCCGGCGTGCTGCAGGAAGCCGGTGCGAAGTCCAACTTCCTCGGGTACCACGGCTTCCCGGCCACCATCTGCACCTCGGTGAACGAGGAGGTCGTGCACGGCATCCCCGGTGACCGGGTGCTGCACGACGGCGACATCATCTCGATCGACGGCGGTGCGATCGTGGACGGCTGGCACTCCGACTCGGCCCGGACCGTGATCGTGGGCACCGCCGATCCCGAGGACCAGCGGCTCTCCGACGTGACCGAGGCCGCCATGTGGCACGGTATCGCCGCGCTGGCGACCGGCAAGTTCGTCGGCGACATCGGTAACGCCGTCGATGACTACGTCTCCTCGGTACCGGGCAAACCGCTGGGGATCCTGGAGGATTACGTCGGCCACGGGATCGGCTCCGAAATGCACATGCCGCCGGACGTGCTGAACTACCGGACGAGCCACCGCGGCCCCAAGATCCGCCCGGGCCTGTGCCTGGCGATCGAGCCGATGCTGGTCCGCGGCAGCATCGACACCGTCGTCCTCGAGGACGACTGGACCGTCGTGACCACGGACGGGAAGCGCTCCTGCCAGTGGGAACACTCCGTCGCGGTGCACGAGAAGGGCATCTGGGTGCTCTCCGCCCCCGACGGGGGTGCCGCGAAACTGGCGCCGCTCGGCGTCGTACCCGTCCCGATCCCGTAACGACCGGGAAGTGCAGTCGCGGGACAATCGTCCCGGGCACAAAAAATCCCTGGCACCGCCGGAATACCGGCCGTGCCAGGGATTTTGCCTTTCGTGGGCGCGTCAGCTCTTGAGCTTCGGCTTCACGTCCTTGGTGTAGATGCCCTCGAGGGTACCCTTCAGCTCCGTCATGGTGGCCTTCACGTCGCCCTGCTGGGTGAGGATCTTTGCGGCGGCCTTGGCCATCTCCTGGTCGGCGCCTGGCAGGAAGACGCGGGCGTTGTCCTGCACCCGGGTAACGGCGAGCTGGTCGATGGCGGTCTTGATCTGCGGCGTCTTGGACAGCACGGCGGACATGTCCGCGGACGTGCGCGAGGGCATGTAGCCGGTGGCGGCGGAGAACGCCGCGGTGTTCTCCGGCTCGGTCATGAACTTCAGGAACGTCGCGGCGGCCAGCTGGACCTCCTTGCTGACACCGCTCGGGATGCCCAGGCCGGCGCCGCCCGTCGGGCAGACTCCGGTCTCGTTCTTTGGCCCGCCCGGCAGGAAGCCGACGCCGACGTTGAACTTGGCCGACTTCAGGACACCGAGCAGGGACCCGGTGGAGGCGATCGTGGCGGACGTGATGCCGGCGGAAAAGTCGTCGGCGGCCTCCTTGGAGGAGACGCCCGCCCATTTGTCCTTGTAGATCGAATCCTGCGCCCACTGCAGGGCCGCGACGGATTCGGCGGAATCGCAGTTCATGGTCCACTCGTTGGACCAGCTGCCGCCCCAGCCCCACAGCATGTTCTGCAGGGTCCAGCCCGCGTAGCCGGCCAGGGCCGGGTAGATGTACGCGTACTGCGCCCCGGAGGCGGCCTTGAGCTTGGGGGCCCACTCGCCGAACTCCTGCCACGTCTTCGGCGCCCGGTCCGGCAGCCCGGCGGCCTTGAAGTGGTCCTTGTTGTAGTAGAAGAGCGGGGTGGAACGGCCGTAGGGGAGTGCCCACTGCTTGTCCGCGTACTTGTAGTCCGCAACGAGTGACTTCTGGAAGTCGTCGACCTTGATGTCCAGCTGCTTGATCAGGCTGTCGAGGGGGATGATGTTGCCGTTGGTGTAGTAGCGGAACCACCAGACGTCGGAGAGCACCACAAGGCCCGGCAGCGCCGACTTGGCGGCCTGGGAGGTCTGGAACTTCTGCGCGATTTCCTCGTAGTTGGCCCCGGCGGTGACCAGGTTGACCTTGATCTCCGGGTACTTGGCCTGGAACTTCTCGATAATCGCCTTCTCGACGTCCTGGGACTTGCCCGGGTGGTTCGTCCAGAAGTCGATCGAGGAGGCCGGCTTCACGCCGCTGAAGTCGATGTCGGCCGCGCCGGACCCGGCGGTGCCGCCCCCGGTGGACGGTCCGCCGCAGGCAGCCAGGGCTGCGGCACCGGCTCCGGCGCCGGCCAGGCCAAGGAAGTGTCGGCGGTCAAGGTTTCTTGCCATGGTGGATCCTCTCAAGGGTGCTGACTTGTTGTGACGGTGGAAATGGTTGGAGGGGGCAGCCGTGCCCTAGCCCGTAACGCTGCCCTGGGTCAGGCCAGCGACGATGTAGCGCTGCAGTGCGGCGAAGACCAGCAGGATCGGCACGATGACCAGCACCGCGCCGGCCATCAGGATGCCCCAGCCGGAACCGTTGCCCTCGGAGTTCTGCAGCAGGGTCAGCCCGACCGGCAGGGTCATCGTCTCCGGCCGGTCCGTGATGATCAGCGGCCAGATGTAGTCGTTCCATTCGCTGACCACGGTCACCAGGGCCACCGTGGCGATGGAGGGGCCGGAGACCGGCACGACGACCTGCCACAGCCGCCGCCAGTGCCCGGCGCCGTCGATCTCGGCGGCCTCCAGGATGGAGCCGGGCAGCGTGAGGAAGTGCTGGCGCAGCAGGAACGTGCCGAAGGCGGTGCCGAGGCCGGGAAGGATGATGCCCCAGAGCGTGTTCTTCCCGCCCAGTCCCGCGATCAGGATGTAGTTGGGCAGGATGGACACCTGCGGCGGGACCATGAGCGCGACCAGGATGATGATGAAAATGGCGTTCTTGAAGGGAAACCGGACGAAGACCAGCGCGTAGGCGGTCAGGATGGCCAGGATGACCTTCACCGTGGAGCCCACCGTGGTGACGATCAGGCTGTTCACGAAGAACTGGGCGAACGGCACCGTCGTCATGGCGACGCGGTAGTTATCCAGGTTCACGCTCTCCGGCAGGATCTTCAGGTCGGTGGTGACAATCTCGCCGGGCTGCTTGAAGGAGCTCAGCACCATCCAGAGCAGCGGAAGGACGACGACGAGGGTCGCGAGCAGGAGCGGGACGTAGCCGCCGGCGATCGTCTGGACTAGGTTGGCGCGGGACAGCGGGCGCGGCCGCTGCGGCGGCACGTCCGGCCCGGTGGCGGGCCCGGCGTTGGCGGCAGGATCGGGGTTGACGGGGGAGAGCGTGCTCACGAGTAGTGCACCTTCCGTTCGACGAACCGGACCTGAAGCACGGTAATGACCAGGAGGATGGCGAAGAGGACCACCGAGATCGACGCGGAGTATCCGGCCCGGTTGAAGGCGCCGAAGGCCTGCAGGTATGCCTCGTAAATCAGGGTGGACGTGCCGTTGCCCAGCGGAGTCATGATCCGGATCAGGTCGAAGGCCTGGAGGGAGCTGAGCATGGTGGTGATCAGCAGGAAGAACGTGGTGGGGGAGAGCAGCGGAATCGCCATGCTGACAAAGCGGCGGAACCCGCTGGCGCCGTCGAGCGACGCCGCCTCCATTACGTCCTGGGGCAGGGACTGGAGCCCGGCGAGGTAGACCACGGCGCAGTAGCCGAGGTTCTTCCAGATGTAGACGACGATGACCATCACCAGGGACAGCTGCGGGTCGTTGATCCATTGCGGGCTCTGCTGGCCGATGCCCCGCAGCAGCCAGGACAGCACCCCGTAGCCGGGATCGAAGATGAACAGCCAGACCAGCCCGACGCCGACGCCGCTGAGGACGTAGGGGGCGAAGACGGCGGACCGGGCGAAGGTGGTGCCGCGGACCTCGGAGTTCAGCGCCAGGGCCACCAGCAGGCCCAGGACCATGGAGCCGCCGACGGTGACCAGCGTGAAGACAGCCGTGGTGCCGAGCACCTTCGGGGCGTCGGCGCTGGTGAAGAAGTTGATGTAGTTGTCGAAGCCGACGACGGTGGCCGAGGCGGAGCCGAGGGTCCAGTCCAGGGTGGAGTAGTACATGTTGTTGATCAGCGGCAGGTAGGTGAACACTGCGATCAGTGCGAGGTTCGGCAGCGCCAGGGCGAGGAAGACGATAAAGTCCCGGCGGGTCCTGGCGGACCAGCGTCCCCTGCGCCGGTCCGAGGCGACGGTCCCGGCGGCAGCCGCGGGACGGTCGGTCAGTTGTCTAGTCATAGGGTCTCTAACGGATCCGGGCCTGCAGCGGGCAGGCGGTTGGGCGGGGGATCAATAACACTTCACCACACGGGCGGTGGGCGGAACCCCGCACAAGGCATTGTCAGAGCTTTGTTATGCCAGGCTTCCTTGCCCGTTTACCTCTTGTTGGTTGCAGTATTCCACACCGTTTGCCTGCCGTCGGGGAAGGGGCGGCGCTTTCCGGGGACCGGCTGCCGGCCGGGTCCGGGGTGGCCCACAATGGAGCCATGACTGCTATCACGGACGTGCAAGGAATCCGGGTGGGCCAGGCCTCCCGGACGGGGGAGGGGTGGCTGACCGGTGTCACCGTGGTCCTGCCGCCGCCGGGCACCGTCGGCTCCGTCGATGTGCGCGGCGGCGGCCCCGGCACGCACGAGACGGACGCGCTGGATCCGACCACCCTGAGCACCGCCGTCGACGCGGTGGTGCTGACCGGCGGCAGCGCCTTTGGGCTCGCAGCCGCGCACGGCGCCCAGCGCTGGTGCGAAGAAAACGGCCGCGGGTTTGCCGTGCCCGGCGGCGTGGTGCCGATCGTACCGGCCGCCGCCATCTTCGACCTCGGCCGCGGCGGCGACTTCGGCGCCCGCCCCGACGCCGCCATGGGGTACGCGGCCGCCGCCGACGCCGCCTCCCGCCAGGCCGGGCACGACGTCGACCGCGGCACCACCGGCGCCGGCACCGGAGCCCTCATCGGCCGGGGCCAATACAAAGGCGGCCTAGGCACCGCCTCCATCACCCTGGACACCATCTCCCCAGACGGCCCGGTCGTCGTTGGCGCCCTAGCCGTAGTAAACGCAATCGGTCTGCCCTTCAGCACGTCACCACCGCGGGCGGAAACCGGCAGCGTGGCAGAACCGGAGCAGGCGGCACATCCGGAACCCGGCAGCGTGCGTCTAAGCGACGAAGGAGGGAGCACGCAGAGGGTTTCGGATGCGCCGCCCACCGAACTAGGCGGGCCGCCAACCCTCAACACAACGCTTGTCGTCGTGGCGACCAACGCCATCCTGGACAAGGCCGAGTGCAAACGGACGGCGTCGGCAGCCCACGCCGGCCTCGCCCGGGCGCTGAACCCCAGCCACACCCTGGCCGACGGGGACACTGTCTTTTGCCTTGCCACGGGCGCCGTCGCGCTGGACCGCGGCACCGACGCTGCGCGGCAATTGAGCCTGATCACGCTGCAAAGCGCGGCAGCCGATGCTGTGCGGCTGGCTATCCTCGACGGGATAGCGGCCGCGTCGGATGTGGAGACGCCGGCGGGGCGTTTCCGTGCATACCCGGACGAGGTGCGCTAGCATGGCTGGATTTAACATTCGGCCCGCAATGCCGTAGTGTTGACTGTTGGTTGTCTGCCCTGTTGTGCCCTTTTGTGGCCTGGTGGCTGCAGCCAAGCAATCAAAAAGCGTCCGCAGTGGCCACCGGTGCGAGCCGGAGGGGCTGTGGCAACAACAGTTAGCGGAGGGTATGGCCAAGAAGGACGGGGTCATTGAGATCGAGGGCGTTGTGACCGAGGCGCTGCCTAACGCGATGTTTCGCGTTGAGCTCACCAACAAGCACATCGTTCTGGCACACATCTCTGGAAAGATGCGCCAGCACTACATCAGGATTCTCCCTGAGGACCGCGTAGTGGTGGAGCTGAGCCCTTACGACCTGACGCGTGGTCGTATCGTCTACCGCTACAAGTAAACACTGGGCGGCCGCGGCAACAGCCGGCGGCCGGTCCAGCTGACCAACTGCAACACGCAAAGGAACGCCATGAAGGTCAAGCCGAGCGTCAAGCAGATCTGCGAAAAGTGCAAAGTGATCCGCCGTAATGGCCGGGTCATGGTGATCTGCGAGAACCCGCGCCACAAGCAGCGCCAGGGCTAATTTCCTTCACCGGAAAACCCTGGGTTGCTAACCCACGCAAGTAAATAAAGGCAGCACAAGCTGATCTGGGACACTAAGCATGAACGAGTCCGGACAGCTAACCCCCGGTCGGAGGCTGGGGCCGTACGGATTGTGCGGGTGTACTGCCTACGACCTCCGGTTTATTCAAGGAGCACTGCCACTATGGCTCGTCTCGCTGGCGTAGACATTCCCCGCGAAAAGCGGCTGGAAATTGCGCTTACTTACATCTACGGCGTGGGCAAGACCCGTGCACACGAAACCCTGGCTGCCACCGGCATCAGCGCTGACGTTCGGGTCAAGGACCTGACGGACGCCGAGCTGGTCCAGCTGCGTGACTACATTGAAGGCAACTACAAGGTTGAGGGTGACCTTCGCCGCGAGGTAGCCGCCGACATCCGCCGCAAGGTCGAGATCGGCAGCTACGAAGGCCTGCGCCACCGCAAGGGCCTGCCCGTACGCGGCCAGCGTACGAAGACCAACGCCCGTACCCGCAAGGGTCCGAAGCGTACCGTCGCCGGCAAGAAGAAGGCCGGACGCTAGAAATAGCGTTCTCCCTTCCCCCAATAACTTTCTGTAGGAGAAATAATGCCCCCGAAGACTCGTGGTGCGGTCCGCAAGCCGCGTAAGAAGGACAAGAAGAATATCGCGCTGGGTCAGGCGCACATCAAGAGCACTTTCAACAACACCATCGTGTCCATCACGGACCCGACCGGTGCTGTCATCTCCTGGGCTTCGTCCGGTGAGGTTGGCTTCAAGGGCTCCCGCAAGTCCACCCCGTTCGCTGCCCAGATGGCCGCCGAAGCCGCTGCGAAGCGTGCACAGGAGCACGGCATGCGCAAGGTTGACGTGTTCGTCAAGGGACCGGGATCCGGACGCGAGACCGCCATCCGTTCGCTGCAGGCCGCTGGCCTCGAGGTGGGTTCCATCCAGGACGTCACCCCCAGCGCGCACAACGGCTGCCGCCCGCCGAAGCGCCGCCGCGTCTAATTTCTTGACCGGAGCTTGCCCGGATCCTCACGGGTCCGGGCAGGCCCCCGCCGCGTTAAGCCATTAGACCGATCTTTCCACCACCTGTGTTGCGTCATATAGCGGATGCTCGCCGAAAGGAAACCTAAGTGCTCATTGCACAGCGCCCCACCCTCTCCGAAGAGGTCGTCTCCGATAACCGCTCCCGTTTCATCATTGAACCGCTGGAGCCGGGCTTCGGTTACACCCTCGGAAACTCCCTCCGCCGTACCCTGCTCTCCTCCATCCCCGGTGCCTCTGTCACGAGCATCCGGATCGATGGCGTGCTGCACGAGTTCACGACGGTTCCGGGTGTCAAGGAAGATGTCACCGAGATCATCCTGAACATCAAGAACCTGTCGGTCTCCTCCGAGCACGACGAGCCGGTTGTTGCTTACCTGCGCAAGCAGGGCCCGGGAGTCGTCACCGCCGCGGACATCGCTCCGCCGGCCGGCGTCGAATTCCACAACCCGGATCTGCACATTGCCACGCTGAACTCGAAGGGCAAGTTCGAACTCGAACTGACCATCGAGCGCGGCCGCGGCTATGTTTCGGCAGCTCAGAACAAGTCCGGCGACTCCGAGATCGGCCGCATCCCGGTCGACTCGATCTACTCGCCGGTCCTGAAGGTTACTTTCCGCGTGGAAGCTACCCGTGTTGAGCAGCGCACCGACTTCGACAAGCTCATTGTCGACGTCGAGACCAAGCAGGCCATCGCCCCGCGCGATGCGGTTGCTTCGGCAGGCACCACCCTGGTGGAACTGTTCGGTCTGGCCCGCGAGCTGAACACCGCAGCTGAAGGTATCGAGATCGGCCCGTCGCCGACGGACGCTGCCCTGGCAGCAGACATGGCGCTTCCGATCGAGGATCTGGACCTCACCGTCCGTTCCTACAACTGCCTCAAGCGTGAGGGCATCCACACCGTGGGTGAACTCGTTGCCCGCTCCGAGGCTGACCTGATGGACATCCGCAACTTCGGTGCGAAGTCCATCGATGAGGTCAAGGCGAAGCTCGTCGAACTGGGTCTGTCCCTCAAGGACTCCCCTCCCGGTTTCGATCTCGCAGCCCGCGCCGCAGCCATCGAAGAGGACGACGCCGCGTTCAGCGACGACGAGCTCTAAAACAGATCTTGGCCAGCAGGCTGGACGCACCGCAGCGTGCACAGCCCGCCGGCTTCCATATGAGGAGAAATAGTTATGCCTACCCCCACTAAGGGTCCGCGCCTCGGTGGCGGCCCGGCTCACGAGCGTCTCATGCTCGCGAACCTGGCAGCCGCACTGTTCGAGCACAAGCGGATCACCACCACGGTGACCAAGGCCAAGCGACTGAAGCCCTACGCAGAGCGTCTGGTGACCTTCGCCAAGCGCGGCGACCTGGCTTCCCGCCGCCGCGTGCTCGGCCTGATCAGCAACAAGGGCGTCGTCCACGAGCTGTTCACCGACATCGCCCAGGCAGTCGAGAACCGCGACGGCGGCTACACCCGCATCACCAAGATCGGCAACCGCAAGGGCGACAACGCTCCCATGGCTGTTATCGAACTGGTCCTTGAGCCGGTTTCCGCCAAGCAGGCCGTCGTAGCCGAGGCTACCTCCGCTGCACAGCGCGATGCCGAGAAGAAGGACGCCGACAAGGCTGAAGCAGCTCCGGTCGCCGAGACCGAAGCCGCCGAGACCGAAGAGGCTCCCGAGGCTGAGGCCGCTGAGACCGAAGCCGCTGCAACCGAAGAGGCTCCGGCCGCCGAGGAAGCTGCCGCGGAGTCCGAGAAGGACGCCAAGTAGTTCCCACCGCGTTCTTATAGACTTAGGTCTATGAACGAGCTCAAACCCGCTGCCCCCGATTTGGGGGGCGGCGGGTTTTTGCGTATCCGTTTGGACCTGTCCTACGACGGCGGCCCGTTCAACGGCTGGGCCCTGCAGCCCGGGCTCCGCACCGTGCAGGGAGCCCTGGAGGAAGCCCTCGCGCTGCTGATCCGCCGGCCGGTCCGGGTGACCGTTGCGGGCCGCACCGACGCCGGTGTGCACGCCCGCGGCCAGGTGGTCCACCTGGACCTGAGCGAGGCGGAGTGGCTGGGGCTGGGCCGCAGCTCCGCCCTTGACCCGGCGTCGTCGCTGCTCCGGCGGCTCCGCGGAGCACTGGGCCGGGTACTCGGAAATCTGGGCGGCGCGGTCGAGGTCCACGGCGCCGCGCTGGCACCGGAAGGATTCGATGCGCGTTTCTCGGCGCTCTGGCGCCGCTACAGCTACCGGATCGCGGACGGCCCGGCGCTCTGGGACCCGCTTGGCCGGCACTCGACCCTCTGGCACAAGGAGCAACTCGATACGGCGCTGTTGAACGAGGGCGCCTCCCGCCTCCTGGGGCTGCAGGACTTCCGGAGCTACTGCAAACCCCGCGAGGGCGCCACGACCATCCGGGAACTGCAGCGGTTCGACTTCTCCCGCGGCGCCGACGGCGTTATCGTCGCCACCGTCCAGGCGGACGCTTTCTGCCACAACATGGTCCGCTCGCTCGTCGGTTCGGCCCTCTACGTCGGAGCCGGGGCGGAACCTCCCGGCTGGCTGTACGAGCGGCTGATCGCCCGGCAGCGGGACGCCCGGTCCGTGCTCGCTGCCCCGCACCCCCTGGTCCTGGAAGAGGTGGCCTATCCGTCTGCGGAGGGCCTGCTGGCACGCGCCGAACTGACCAGGGCGCGCCGGGTCTAGCCCTTCCGCCGGCCGCTGTGCCCTAGAACGCGGGCGGCGTGCCGTCCGCAGGCAGTTCGACCGTGAAGGTGCTGCCGCGGCCCGGCCGCGTGCTGCAGCTGATCGAACCGCCGTGGCCTTCCACGATCGCTTTGGTGATGGACAGGCCGAGCCCGGCGCCCGGGATGGCGCCGTCACGGACTGCCGGACTGCGGAAGAACCTGGTGAACACCTTCTCCGCGTCCGCGGCGGTCATCCCGATGCCGGAGTCCTGCACCCGTAACAGCAGCCGCCCGTCGCACGCCCGCGCCGAGACGGTCACCGCGCCCCCGTCGGGGGAGTACTTGATGGCGTTGGAGACAAGGTTGTCAAGGGCCTGGCTGATCCGCAGCGGGTCAACGTTCGCCCACAGCGGCGCCGGCACGTCCATTGCCAGGGACACCCCGGCGCAGTGGGCGTGGGCCTGGGCCGAGCCGAGGCTGGCCTCGACCAGCCCGGCGAGGTCCGTGCGGCGCGGCTGGACGTGAACGGCGGCGCTGGCCGACATCAGCAGGTCCGAGACGAGCGCCAGCAGGCGCTCGGCGTTCCGCTGCGCCACCTCGAGCCGGCGCAGCACCGCCTGCGGCAGCTCCTCGCCCAGGACCAGGTCGAGGTTGCCGATGATGGAGGTCAGCGGGGTCCTGAACTCGTGTGAGACGGTCGCGACGACGTCCTCCTTGGCGGCGAGGGCGTTGACCAGGCCGGTCACCTCGTTGTAAACGACGACGGCGCCATGGAAGCCGCCGTCGTCGTTGCGCAGCGGCTGCGCGGCGGTGGAGACGACGCGACTCCCGGGCGGCGTCCCAAAGCAGACCAGGTGGTCGGCGAAGGGCCCGCCCTCCAGCGCGCGGCGGAGCGGGCGCCGGTCGACGGGCAGCGGCGTTGACCGGTCCAGGCCGGTCAGCAGCAGGTTCGCTTCCCCCACCTGGTCCCCGGCAGCACCGTCCGCTGCGGGGACAGCCGGGGCGGCGGACGCCTCGAGCCGGGACTGCCAGCTGTTGGTGAGCAGGCGCCGTCCGTCCGCTCCGACGGCGACAATACCGACGTCGACCGTGTCCAGGATGGTGTTCAGCAGCCGTTCGCGTTCCCGGCTCTGCGCGAGCAGGGCCTGCAGCTGGGCTTCCTTGGCCGCGATCTTGGCCTGCTGGCGCCGCAGTTGCGCGCGGCCGACCTGGATGGCGAGCGAGACCGCCGCAGTCATCAGGGCAAGAAGGAGGATGGTGGGGATCCGTTTCCCGGCTTCCCCCGCGGGGGCGGACAGGATCCACGGCAGTCCGGCCAGCACGGGCCCAAGGAATCCGGTTGCGACCACCACCGCCGGGGAAAGCCGGGAGGCCGCGATCCAGACGATGGGAAGCACGGTCAGCACGCCGAGGCCGGGGAGTTCCTCTGCTGCCGCGGCCCGGCTGAGCCCGATAGCGGCCAGGTCCAGGAAGGGGATCACCAGCGGGGCCGAGCGGGCGAGGCGCTGCCACGGGATGAATGCGGAGGAGAGCAGGAGCGCGGCATGAAGGGCGAGGGCGGCCTGGCCCCAAGCGGTGTCCACGTGCAGGGTCCAGGCGGGCGGGGCCGCGGCCAGGCCGGCGGCGAAGAGCAGAGTCAGCGGCGCCTGGCGCGCCAGCACACGGAAACGCGGGGGCAGGTCTGCCACCCGGCGGGCCATGCCCGCGCCGCGGCCCAACCGCCATTCATCCACTGCGCCAGCCCCTTCCTCGCAACTGGAGTTTACATCCCTGTCACGTCAAGTTGACACAAAACATACTAGTGTTGGCGGTGTTACTGCGCCGTACCCCGAAATGGTGTCCTGGCGCGGGTAAGGTGACAGAACGTGTGCAGCATCGGATGTGAGGGTGGCATGACTGACCTAGGGGTGGCCGTCGTCGTTGAGGACGATGCGGATGTGCGCAACCTGGTGGAGGGCGTACTGCGGCAGGCCGGTTTCGAGGTCCATTCCGCCGCCGAGGGCCGGGAGGGCGTTGACGTCGTCCGGCAACGGGACGCCAGCGTGGTCACGCTGGATGTTGGCCTGCCCGACATTGACGGCTTCGAAGTGCTGCGGCGGATCCGGCAGTTCAGTGACGCGTATATCGTCATGTTGACCGCGCGCACCGACGAGCTCGACACCCTGACCGCGCTGCACACCGGGGCGGATGACTTCCTTACCAAACCGTTCCGGCCGCGCGAACTCAGGGCCCGGGTGGCTGCGATGATGCGCCGGCCCCGGCGGCCGGGGCAGGTCGCCCCGGGCAGCGCCGCACAGCGGCCGCAGGCGGACGCCGCCCCGGACAACGTGCTGCGCCACAACGGACTGGCGCTCAACCCGGACATGCGCTCCGTGGCAGTCGACGGCGAAGCGCTCGCCCTGACCCGCAGCGAGTTCGACCTCCTGCATGCGCTGCTCAAGGGCGCCGGAGCGGTCCGGTCCAAGACGGAACTGGTACGGGTGGTGCGCGGGGAGTACTACCGCGCCGATGCCTACATCAGCGAATCTGATGAACGTGCCGTTGAGGTGCACATCGGCAACCTGCGGAGAAAGCTGCAGGAGGACCCGGTGCAGCCGCGCTGGTTGCAGACCGTACGCGGCGTGGGCTACCGGCTGGCGCCGGAGCGGTCCTAGCCGTCCCAGAGGATGTAGCTGAACTCCAGCTCCGCCACGGTTTCCCCGCCGCGGGCAGCGAGCTCGGGCAGCCGGGAGGCGGCGTGCTCCAGGTCCCCGCGCCGGATCGCCTCTTCAAGTTCGCCGGCGAGCCCGGCCAGCCGCAGGCCGCCGACCATCGACGAGGACGTTTTCAGGCTCAGCACGGCGTCGAGGGCTGCCCCCTGCTCGCGGCGGTCCAGGGCGTCGGCGAGGGAACCGTAGCGCTGCTCCCACATCTGCGAGAAGTCCCGGGCGAACCCCTTGGCCAGTGCGGCGCTGTTGACCTGCTCGCCCAGCTCCTGCAGGGCGGCCGGGTCCACCAGGGGCGCCGTTTCTGCCGCCGCCGGCGCGCCTGCGCCCGCGGGTGAAACGGTGGCGGATACGGGGCCGGCGTTCCCCTCGTCGGGGCAGGCAGCTAAAAGAGACATGCCACTACGGTACCCGCTCTTCGAACCCGTGCCGGAGGCGGCGGGGGATCCTGCGGAAACCCTGCGGCTATCCTTCCGCCCGATATCTGCCGGTCTTTTGGAGGCGGTTTCGGCGGCCGTTTTGGCGGTTTCCGGGGTTGTCATTACTGGCCGCTGAAGGTGTTGATGGCGTTGATGACCGCAGGTCCCAGGATCGCGATGAAGAGCACCGGGAAGATGAAGAAGAGCAGCGGAAACAGGATGGTGACGGGCAGCTTCATGGCCTTCTCCTCGGCGCGCTGCCGTCGCTTGACGCGCATCACCTTGGCCTGGATCCGCAGCACCCTGCTGATCGCAATGCCGTAGGTGTCGGCCTGCACGACGGCCTGGACGAAGCTGCGCAGCTCCGGGATGCTGGTTCGTTCGGCCAGGGCCTGGTAGGACTCGCGGCGGCTCCTTCCCACCTGCATGTCCTGCAGGGTGCGGACCAGTTCCTCGGCCAGCGGCCCCTTGCCGTTCTCGCCGGCCCGTGCCATGGCACCTTCAAAACCAAGGCCCGCTTCGACCGAAATCAGCATCTGGTCCAGGGTGTTGGCCAGTTCCAGCTGCATGAGCTTCTGCCGTTCCTGGCCCTTGCTGTAGAGCAGCAGGTCGGGGATGAAGTAGCCCAGCAGCATCACGAACAGGCCCACGAGCTTTAACACCGGTGCCGGGGTGCCGGCCAGCCACAGGCCAAGCAGCGCTCCGGCGAGTCCCAGCAACGGCTTGGCAGCCAGCACGCGGCCGAGGGGGAGCGAGGCCGGGCGGCCGGCCAGGGACAGCAGCCGGTCGAGTTTCCGCGCGTAGGCCGGGGGCGTCAGCGCGTAGCCGACCCGGTCCAGCAGGGCCGACTGCCGGGGTGCGGCGGCCTCGGCGGGACCGGTGCCCTGCCGCAGCATCTGCCGGATGGCCCGTTGGGATTTCCGGTCCACGGAGAGCAGGGACCAGGTGAAGTACGCCGTCGGCATGCAGATCAGGAGCAATGCGGAAAGGATCAGGGGACTCATGGCGCCTCAGAATTTCAAGTCGATGATCTTGCGCATCCACAGGCCGCCGATCGTCATCAGGATCACGGAGGCCGCGATCATGCCCCAGCCCAGCGGGTTGGTGAACATGACGTTCATGTAGCCGGGATTGACCAGCATCAGCATGAGGACGATTCCCACCGGCATGGCCATCAGGATGTATGCGGAGAACTTCCCTTCGGCGGCGAGGGACCTGATGTGGCCTTTGATCTCGCTGCGCTCGCGGATGGTTTCGTTCACCTGGTCCAGCACCTCGGCAAGGTTGCCGCCCACTTCGCGGTTGATCTGGATGGCCTGGGCAACCCAGACGAAGTCCTCGTTCCGCATCCGTTCGGCGGTGTCGTTGAGCGAGGCCAACAGGTCCCGGCCCAGTGAGGTTTCGGTAATGACGCGGCGCATCTCTTCGGCCGTGGGGCTCTGCGATTCGCTGCCGGCGGCGTCGATGGCCCGCAGGATGCTGTGCCCGGCGCGCAGGCCGCCGGAGAGCAGTTGCAGGGTGTCGCCGAGTTGCTCGTCGAACTTGGCGCGGCGCTTGCCCGCGAGGACCGTGAGGACGAGATGGCCGGCTACCGGCGCCAGCAGCACCAGCAGGAAGGCAAGCAGCGGGCCGCCGACGACGAAGCCGGCGAGGGCGCCGACGAACGCGCCGACCAGCAGCAGCACGTAAAAGTCGCCCTGTCCTAGGCGCAGGCCGGCCTGTTCCAGCGCCTCCCGGTTGAAGAGCCGGATCTTCCGCCGTGCGAAGAAGGTGTCCGCCAGCTGGACCGCCGAGCCGGCGACGCGGCTGAGCGAGGAATCAGGCGAAACCTCGACGGGTCGGCGCCGGTCCAAGGGAACGCGTGCGGCTCCCGGTGCGAGGACGGCGACGGTGAACAGCAGCAGCGCAGCGGCCAGGAAGGCGGTGCCGAGGGTGAGGTTCATGGCCGGATCACGCCCTGCCGGCCGGGGCGGGCGCCGCGAAGACGTTCGGGGACACGTAAATGCCCATGTCCTCGAAGCGGTCGATGAACCGCGGCCGGATCCCCGTCGCCACGGGCCTGCCCAGGAAACGGCCATGGGCGTCGACACCGGCGGAATAATCGAACACGAAGGCGTCCTGGAGGGTGACGATGTCGCCTTCCATGCCCTGCACCTCGGTCACATGGGTGATGCGCCGCGTCCCGTCCCGCAGCCGGGAGATCTGGACGATCAGGTTCACGGCGGACGCGATCTGCTCACGGATCGCGCGCAGGGGCAAGTCCATCCCGGCCATCAGCACCAGCGTTTCAAGGCGGGCGACGGCGTCGCGCGGCGAGTTCGAGTGCACGGTCGACAGCGAACCGTCATGGCCGGTGTTCATGGCCTGGAGCATGTCCAGCGACTCCCCCCCGCGGACCTCGCCGACGACGATCCGGTCCGGGCGCATGCGCAGCGAGTTCCGCAGCAGGTCCCGGATCGTGACCTCGCCCTTGCCTTCCGTGTTCGGCGGCCGGCTTTCGAGCCGCACCACATGTTCCTGCTGGATCTGCAGCTCGACCGCGTCCTCGATGGTGACGATGCGTTCATCGTGCGGCAGGAAGGACGACAGCACGTTCAGCAGTGTGGTCTTGCCGGTGCCAGTGCCGCCGGAGACGATGATGTTCAGCTTGGCCCGGACGCAGGCGTTGAGCAGCTCGGCCATCTCCGGGGTCAGCGTGCCGAAGTCGATCAGGTTGCGGACGGTCAGGGGGACCTTGCTGAACTTGCGGATGGTCAGCGAGGAGCCGCCGACGGCGAGCGGCGGGATGACCGCGTTAACGCGCGAGCCGTCCTCGAGCCGGGCGTCGACCAGCGGTGAGGACTCATCGATCCGGCGGCCCACCTTGGACACGATCCGCTCGATCACCTTGCGCAGGTGGTCCTCGGAGCTGAACCGCGAGTCGGTCAGGGTGAGCTGGCCCTTTCGTTCTACGTAGATCTGGTCCATCCGGTTGACCATGATCTCGGTGACCGCCGGATCGTCCAGCAGCCGCTGGAGCGGACCGTAACCGAGCACGTCGTCGGCGACATCGCGGACCAGCCGGGTGCGCTCCTCGGTGGACAGCGGTACCTGTTCGGCGTCAATGATGCGGATCAGTTCATCGCGTGCCGTGGCGCGCAGTTCTTCTTCCTTGACCGCGGAGTCGCTGAACCGCGTGCCCATCCGTTCGAACAGGGCGGTGGCGGCGCGTTCCTTCAGCGCCGCGAAGGCGTCGACCGGGTGCTGGGCCCTGGCACGGGCATCGTGGGTATCGGGGAACGACGGCGCGGCCGCGGCCAGGCGCGAAGGCTCGGGGCGCTGCCGGTTGGCAGTTGCTGCGTCCGCGGCTGAGGCGGGCGCGGGTGCCTGGGCGGCCGCCGTCGTCACCGTTGTGGCCCGCGACGGCGGCGCCGGCCGAGTTGGCTGCGTCGGCGCGCCGGTCTCCGCGGCGGAAAGGCGCTCGGAGAGCTTCACTTACACCACCACCCGTCGGTGCAGCTTCTTCTGGGCACTGGCCCGCCAGGCCGGGTCAAAGCGCGTCACGAGCTGCCGCAGCCCCTTCACCGCGGGGTCGCGGCGGCCGTCCTGCAGGACCGGGATGCCCCGGTTCGTGGAGTACGCCACAGCCTTGGACCGCGGAATGCTCACGTCCACCGGTGCGCCGATCGTTGCCTCAACGTCCTGGACGCTGAGCCCGGACTTGGCGTCGGCCATGTTCAGCACCACGTGGCGGGTCTCGGGGAGCAGGTCCAGCCGGCGCAGGATCTCTAGTCCGGAGCGCAGTCCCCGGATGCTGGGCACGTCCATGCCACTGACCCAGACGACGTCGGTGCACTGCTCCATCGCGGCCAGGCCCACCTCGGGGAGGCCGGGGGCGGTGTCGACGACGACGTACTGGAACTGCTCGGCGAGCTGTTCCAGCAGCCGGCTGACCTGCTGGGGAGTGATGTCGTCGGCTTCCACGGGGGTCCGGGGAGCGCAGAGGGCGTAGATGCTGCTCGGGTGCACGGTAAGGAAGGCCTTGAGTACCAGCGAGTCCTGGCTGGCCGAGGCCGAGACGGCGTCAGTGACGGTGTGCTCCGGGTTCAGGTACAGCCCGGATGCGACGTCGCCGAACTGCAGATCCAGGTCCACGATCACGACGCCCATCGGGGCGACCTGGCCCAGGCCGATGGCTATGTTGGTGGCGATGGTGGTCTTGCCCACCCCGCCCTTGGGCGAGAAGACGCCGATGACCAGGCCCTTGGGGCTCTTGTCCGGCTGCTGGACGGCCGTGGCCCGGGTGCGGCTGGCGTAAGACTGACACGCACGTTCCAGCAGCACCCTGATCTGGGCCGGGTCCGAGCCGGGGCTGAGGATGTCCCGGATGCCGGCGCGCATCGCCAGGAGCACAAAGTCCGGGTCGGGCTCCCCGACCAGGATCACGCTGAGCTCGGGCAGCTGGACGTCGAAGACCGTGGCGAGCCGCAGGGCGTCCTCCACGGGGATGTCCGGGCCCAGGATCAGGACCTCGGGCCGCTCCTGGTTGAGGTTGGCGAAAAGTTCGCCGGGATCGGCGGGATTGATGTACGCGAAGGTCTGGACGCCGCCCGGCAGGCCGCCTGCAACCGCCTGCCGGAGCCGCGCGTCGAAATCGGTGTTGGGGGTGATGAGGACAAAGCGGCTCACTTGTAGACCTCCGGTTTGGTGATGATGCCGGGCCGGCCGCTGTCCTTTGCGTCGAGGGGCTCGCGGCTGAGCCACAACTTCTCGAACTCGGCGGCGTAGACGATCTTGGCGGCGTCGACGTCGTTGACGGCGACAGTGACGATCAGCATCCCGGTGGGGAGCGAGGTGTCCTCCGTCGGCTCCGTGGACCCGTCCGACGCTGCTTTGGGTGTTGCCACGGGTGCGCGCTGGACCGCTGTCACGAGGGCCTTGTGAACCGTCAACTGCGTGGTCGACTTCTCCGGTTTGGCCTCCAGCCCGCCTTCCTTGAGGTTGATGAAGACCCCCACGTGGTCGCCCGGTGCCAGACGACCGCCGACGACGCGCTGGGGTTCGAGCTGGAAGGACACCTCCTGCAATCCCTTGGGGACCTGCACGGATCCACTGGCCTTAAGTTCCTTCGGCTCCACCAGCCGCTCGGCCACGAGCTGCTCGCCGGGCACCAGGTCGACGGCGGTGACCTTGCCGGCCTCCTTGTCCAGGGTCTTCAGCGCTGAAGCGGAGACGGCCTTGTCGGGGAGTTCCTGGCTGGTGACAAAAGCCTTAAGCGTTTCCACCGGGGTGCCGGCCGGGACAGCCCGCTGCACCACGAGGACAGTGACTGGTTGGAGGTTCTGAACGGCACGGGTGTCGGCGCCCTGGGCGTAGCTGACAACGAGGATGGCACCGAGGATGGCCAGCACGACGGCGGCCAGCCCTGCCAATAAGCGTGACTTCAAAAACTGCTCCTGAACCGGTTGGGGGACTGCGGGTACAAAGTGTTATTGGGTGAGTCGAACGATCGTGGCGCCGTTGGCGTCGACGGGGCCGAGGGTGAATCCGTCGGCCAGGGAGACGTACTTGATGAAACTCCCGATGATGCCGCGGCAATTGCCGTCGCACGCCACGGAGGACGGGACGGTGGGCGCGGTGTTCCGGAAGGCATCGGGCAGGGTGCTGTTGCCGCTGAACTTCCAGCCCGCCACCTTGAAGGCGGCGAAGGACGTCAGGCCATAAACGGCGCCGTTGCCGGTGCCCGTCACGCGGTCAAAGACCGGGAGCAGCACGACGACCTCTTTGCCGGCCGTGAGGTCGGAGGCCCAGCGGTTCAGCGTGGCCGCGCAGTTGGCGGGGGAGCTGTTGCCGGGGTCGCTGCCGCCCTCGCTCACCGCAAGGTCGATCAGGCCACCGCATACGCCGGGGTCGCTGACCAGCCAGCCGAAACCGCCCTCGACGGGCGCGCCGGAGGGCCCGTAGTTGCAGTCCGGGTTGGCGTTGCTGCCGTGGTTCTGCAGCAACTGGAGGCTGCCGTCGACGTGTCCGCGAACCTGGCAGACGGAGAAGGCGACGGGAAACGCCGTTGGCCCCTTCACCGGACTGCCCCACGTGACGGCTGAGGTGGCCAGCACATCTGTGGAGTTGATGCCCATCGCCCGGGCGAGGAACAGCGAAACCTGGTTCGGCGTCTTGCCCGGTTCCTGGGCTCCGGCGGTAACCGTGACGGTGCGGTTAGCCTTGTCAAGCAGCAGCGCGGCGACGTTGCTCGCGCCGTCGCCGGCGTTGCCGTTGGCGAGCCCTCGCGCGAGGGTGGAGGCGGCCGAGCAGTCAGCGTCGTTGATGTCTTTGGCACACTTTTGCGCGACGGCCAGGGCGGCCGCGTCCGAGCCGTTGCGCAGCTGGGTGCGCTCCGCGTAGAGCATGCCGACGTCGACGGCGAGGGCAGCAAACCCGAGCAGGGCGACCATGAGGATGGCTACGACGACGGCGATGCCGCCGCGCTCGCGGTCACCGCCGGCAACAGGACTGCCTAGCCGCCGCACAGCATGACTCCTTTGCCTTCCATCGGGAACGGTCCGGCGATGCCGGTCATCGTGGAGAGGGTGTAGGTGATCTTGACCGTCACCTGGGCGCCGGAGGTGCACGGGGTTGGCCCGACCGTGATGTTCGAGTCCGTGAGGGCCGGCTGCAAGCCGGCTGTTGCGTTCTTCACCGCCGTGCGCGCCGCGGAGGCGCTGTTGTTAATGGCCATCACCCGGACGCCCTCCCGGGCGGCGCTTGAAAGCGATATCTGTACGTTGTAGGCGCGGCCAAACTCCATGATTCCCAGCAGGACCATGATCAGGACCGGCGCCAGAAGGGCGAACTCCACGGCGACGGCGCCCCGCTCGTTTGTCTTGGACATGGGGACCGCCTCTCTGGGAGCGCTGTGGAATGGCGCGGGAACCAGCGAGGGTTGGGAAAGGCCGGAGCCTTCCCCAACCCTCTCTGGTGGATCGCGGGAGTACTACTTAGAGCAGGTACCGGGTGTAGTCGTACCGTCGACCGTGGTCGCGGCGGACATGGTGCCACCCTTGACGCTGCACGCGACGTTGTCGAACGTGGACTTCAAGTTTCCGCCGAGCATGGTGACCGCGACGATGATGACGACGGCGATGAGGGAGACCATGATGCCGTATTCGACGGCGGTCGCGCCGCGCTGGTCGCGGCGAAGGCGGTTTGCGATGGTGGAGAAGAAGGAACGCATTGGTGACTCCTGAGCGAGTTGGGCGGCTGGCCCTGCACCAGCACTGAAAGGAACTTAGCAACGGCCGACACGCCGTCAATCCGTTTTTCGCTCATCCTGTGCCAAGGCTTCCTAAACTGTCCCTTTCCTGTCCTTTCCCTGCGCAGATCCTGCGCTCAGGCCCGCTCCGGCGCCGGGAAGCCGCGGATCGTACCGGGGGTCCGGACATAGGAGGACCCCCTTGGCTCTGGGTACCAAGGGGGTCCGGTCTAGGGGCGGCCCGAAGGCGGGCCGCGGGTTATTTATTGGTGAAAACCTCCGCGATGCTCATCACGGTCGGGCCCAGCACCACGATGAACAGGGTCGGCAGGATCGTGAAGATCAGCGGAAACAGCATCTTGACCGGCATCTTCATGGCGTGTTCTTCGGCCCGCTGGCGGCGTTTCGTGCGCATATCCTTCGCCTGGGCGTTCAACACGTTCGCGATCGCGATTCCGTATGCATCGGCCTGGACCACGGCGCGGACGAAGGACCGCAGATCCGGCACGTCCACGCGCTGGGACATCGCCAGGTACGCTTCCTTGCGGGAACGGCCCACCTGGATGTCCTGCAATGTCCGGATCAGTTCCTCGGCCAGCGGGCCGTTTCCGTTCTGACCGGCCCGGGCCATGGCGGTTTCGAAGCCCAGCCCGGCCTGGACCGAGATGAGCATCTGGTCCAGCGCGTCCGGCAGGTCAAGCTTGATCCGCTGGCGACGCTTTTGGGCGTGATTCCGAAGGAGAATGTCCGGGACAAAGTAGGCGAGCGCGGTCACGGCGACCATGAGGAGGACGTTGCCGGTGGTGGGCTTTCCGGCCACGACGAAGATGCCGAGCATTGCCCCGGCAAGGGCCAGCAGGGGCTTGACCATGATGACGCGGCCGAGCGGCCACTCCTTGGGCCGACCCGCGCCGGCGAGCTGCTTGTCCAGCCAAGCGGTGTATCCCTTGGGCGTTATCTTCCGGGTCAGGGCCGCGAACTGGCCCGAAGCGGACAGGGCCGAACCGGCGTCCTGCGGGCCGCGGCCGAGGTTCGCTTGCACGTTGCGCAATCCGGCCCGGTCCCCGGTGAACGCGAGCCAGGTCATGATCGACAGCGGGGCGACAACTGCCAGGATTGCTGCATAAGCAATGGTTTGCACGGTGTCTCCTTCCTCAGAACTTCGGCTTGATGAGTCGGCTGAGCCAGAAGCCACCGGCTGCCAGCAGGAGCAGGGCTGCAGCGATCATCAGGTAGCCCGGGAGAGTCGTTAGGAAAACTTTCGAGTACAGCGGGTTGAAAAGAGTCAGCACCGTGAACATCAGGACAGGCAGCGCCATGAGGACGATGGCGGACATCCGTCCCTCCGCGCTCAGGGCCCTGACCTGGCCCCGGACCTGATTGCGGTCCCGGATGGTCTCGCCCACGTGGTCGAGGACCTGGGCGAGGTCGCCGCCCACTTCCCGGTGGATCTCAATGGCCCGCGTGATGGAGGCGAAGTCCTCATTGTCGGTCCGCCGCGAGACGTCAGCGAGAGCTTCGCCGAGGTCCCTGCCGATCCGCGTTTCGTTGACAACCCGGTTGAGCTCCTCCTTCATGGGGGCTTCCGACTCCTCGGCTGCGGCATCTACCGACCGCAGGAGGCTGTGGCCCGCCCGGAGGCCACCGGCCAACATCTGCAGCGAGTCGGGCACCTGTTCGTCGAACTTCTTCCGCCGCCTGGCGGCCAGAAAGTTGAGCAACAAAACCAGGCCTACCGGGGTCACAACCGCCAGCAGGACCGCCAAAGCAGGCCCGGCGAGGAGGAACCCCAGCACCGCCGCCACGAAAGTGAACGCACCGGCCATCAGGAGGTAGTCCCCGGGCTGCTTCTTCAGTCCGGCGCTGTCGAGCTTCTCGCGGCTCAGGAAACCCGGGCCCCGGCTCCGCAGCCCTTGGTTCAGGGTGCTGACGGCCTGGTCCGTGAGCCGGGTAAGGCCGGAGGAAGGGACATGGACGGCGTCGGGGCGGCGCCGCGACAACGGCACCGACTCTGACTTGAGTACGACGCCGACCAGGATGGCCAGGGACGCATAAGCCAGGACCAGCCCGGCGACGAAGGCGAGCGGCGACTGCTCCAGCATGGTCACCGCCCCCTGACGGGGCCGGCACCGAACACGGCCGGTGAAATCGCAATGCCGAGTTCGGCGAAGCGGTCCGTGAAGCGGGGCCGAACGCCGGTGGGGATGGGCTTGCCGAGGAAGCGGCCCTGGGCATCGACGCCGGCTGAGTAGTCGAACACGAACGCGTCCTGGAGGGTGACGATGTCCCCTTCCATGCCCTGGACCTCCGTGATGTGGGTGACCCGGCGCGATCCGTCCCGCAGGCGGGAGATGTGCACGATCAGGTTCACGGCCGAGGCCACTTGTTCCCGGATAGCGCGCAGGGGCAAGTCCATGCCGGCCATCAGCACCAACGTTTCCAGCCGGGCAATGGCGTCCCGGGGGGAGTTCGCGTGGACGGTGGAGATGGAGCCGTCATGTCCGGTGTTCATGGCCTGCAGCATGTCCAGGCATTCACCGCCGCGGACTTCGCCGACGACGATGCGGTCCGGCCGCATGCGCAGCGAGTTGCGCACGAGGTCACGGATGGAGATTTCGCCCTTCCCCTCGATGTTCGGCGGCCGGCTCTCCAGCCTGACCACGTGATCCTGCTGCAGCTGCAGTTCCACAGCGTCCTCGATGGTCACGATCCGGTCAGCGCCCGGAATGAAGGAGGACAGGACGTTCAGCAGTGTGGTCTTGCCGGTGCCCGTACCGCCCGAAACGATGATGTTCAGCCGGGCCTGCACGCAGGCCTGCAACAGCTCCGCCATCTCTGGCGAGAGGCTGCCCATCGAAATGAGGTCGTGGACGGTCAGCGGATCGCGGCCGAACTTCCGGATGGTCAAGGCGGCGCCGTTGACGGCCAGCGGCGGGATGATGGCGTTGACGCGCGAACCGTCCGACAGCCGGGCATCCACCAAGGGGGAGGACTCGTCAATGCGGCGCCCGACGTTGGAAACGATCCGCTCGATGACCCGCCGCAGAGCGTCGTCCGAGGTGAACTTCGCGTCCGTGAGCTGGAGCTGCCCCTGGCGTTCCACGTAGATCTGGTTGAAGCGGTTGACCATGACCTCGGTGACTGTGGGGTCGTCCAGGAAGCGCTGGATCGGGCCGTGGCCCAGCACGTCGTCGATAATCTCCCGGATCAGCCGCTGCCGCTCGACCGAAGTGAGCGGAATCTGCTCCTCATCGACGACCGCTTTAAGCTCGTCCTTGACCGTCTGGTGGAGCTCCGTTTCGTCGACCGAGGAATCCGTGATGCGCGATCCGAGCCGTTCGAAGAGTGCCTGGCTGGCACGTTCCTTGAGGGCGGTCAGCGCCTCACTGGCGACAGCGTCGGTCTGCTGGAGGTCGTCGAACCCCGGCTGTGCCCCTGCGGCGGTCTTCGCCTCGAGGATCCGCCCCAGGGTGACCGGTGGGGCGTAAGAGGCGAAGACGTCCTCGCCGGGGGTCGTCCGGGGCGGAGCGGGGGTGCCTCCGCGCAGCTGCTGGAAACGATCGGTGAGGCTCACTGGACTACCGCCCTTCGGTGCAGTTGCTTGTGCGGTCGGGCGTCCCACTCCGGCTTGAAGCGTTCAACCAGTTGGCGCAGGCCTTTCAGCGCGGCGTCCCGGCTGCCGTCCTGGAGGACGGGCACCCCCTTGTTGGTCGAGAACGGCAACGTCCGGGACCGCGGCAGAACCACGTCCACCGGGGCGCCCACGGTGGCCTCGACATCCTTCAGAGTCAGCCCCGCGCGCCGGTCCGCCATGTTCAGCACGATGTGCCGGTGGGCCGGGACCAGGTTGAGCTCGTCAAGAATTCCGAAGCCGGTCCGCATTCCCCTGATGCTGGGGACGTCCATCCCGCAGATCCAGACTGCATCGGTGGCCTGTTCCAGCGTGGCCAGGACATGCTCGCCCAGCCCGGGGGCGGTATCAACCACGACGTAGCGGAACTCCTTCCGCAACTGCTCCAGCAGGTGGGAGACGTGAGCCGCGCTGATCCGGTCCATTTCCACCGGCGTGCGCGGGGCGCACAGGGCATAGATACCGGCCGGGTGGACGGTCAGGTAGGTTTTCAGCACCATGGAGTCCTGACTGGCCGCTCCCATGACAGCGTCGGTGATGGTGAATTCCGGTTCCAGCAGCAAACCGCTGGCCACGTCGCCGAACTGCAGGTCGAGATCGACAATCACCACGCCCATCGGGGCGCTCTTGCCCAGCCCAACCGCGATGTTGGTGGCGACGGTGGTTTTGCCGACGCCGCCCTTGGGTGACATCACGGCAATGACCCGCCCGGCGCCGTGGTCGGCGTGTTCGGTGGCCTGCGGGCCGAGTCCGCGGCGCCTGCCGGCGGCGGCAAGGCTGGCCCGCTCGAGCATGACCCGGATAGTGTCCGGGTCTGCTCCGGGATCCAGCAGATCGCGCACGCCGGCGCGCATTGCCTGGACCACTGTCTCCGGGTCTGCCGTGACGGCCAGGACAACGCTGATCTCCGGGTACTGCAGGTCCACCACAGCGGCCAGCTTCAGCGAGTCGGCCACGGGGACGCCTGGCCCAAGGATCAGGAC
Source organism: Arthrobacter sp. Soil763 (assembly GCF_001428365.1). Lineage (GTDB taxonomy): Bacteria > Actinomycetota > Actinomycetes > Actinomycetales > Micrococcaceae > Arthrobacter. The sequence continues at coordinate 599,214 of NZ_LMSH01000002.1, forward strand.
CTCGGGGGGCTCGCCGACCATCTGACGCATGATGTCGGCCGGACCCTCCGGCAGGTAGTCGGCTTTGAAGGCGTGGAGTTCGCCGTGCATGCCGCTGACGGCGAGCCGTACCAGCCGCTCGAAGTCGGCGTTGGGCGTGATCAGAACGAAGCGGCTCATCGGAACAACCTCGACGGATCCACGTAGCTGGCACCGGTTTCGGCCGCGTTCTGCGGCTCCTTGGAGAGGTAGACCTTTCCAAACTCTGCGGCGAACACAATCCGCTCGGCGTCAGCTGCGTTGCGGGCGATGGTGATCAGATAGGTGCGGTCGCTCGGGACCTTGGTGCTGGTGCTGCCCGTCGTCGACGCGGCCTGGGTGGTGCCGGCTGTCCCGGCGGCGGTCTGCGCGGCAGCGCCGTCACTGAACTGGGCCGCGGTGACCAGGACCTTGTGGAAGCTCAGCTGCGTCTTGCTCACCTTCTGCCCGTTCGCTCCGGCGGAGACTGATTCCAGGGAGAGGAAGACGCCGACAGTGTCACCGGCGTTCACCTTCCCGCCAGCCACCCGTTCGATCGGGAGTTTCAGGGTGATTTCCTGCAGTCCAGCAGGGACCTGGACCCTGGAGGGGCCGAGGAACGACTGTTCGTCCACCATGCGGCTGGAGAGCAGCTGCTCGCCGGGTACCAGGGTGACGGCTGCGACCTTTGAGCCAAGCGAAGCGAGGTCCGTGACTGTGTTGCTGGCCAGTGCGGCCTTCGGTACTTCTTTCCTGGTAACGGAGGAGGCAATCTTATCCGCCGTTGCGCCGGCCGGGATGGCCTGCTGCACGACATAAACTGTTTCCGTTTCCGTCCCGGCCATTGCACGTTTATCAGCATTCTGTACATAAGAGACCAATAAGACAGTTCCAATAATAGCCACAATAAGTGCGGCGATGCCCCCCAGCAGGCGTGTTTTCATTTCTACCCCTTAGAAATATTGCTATTTGATGAGCCGGATATTCACTGTTCCGAGGTCCGGGCCGGTACCCGGGGTTCCCCCTACCTCGCCGATGGATTCGAAGCGGATGAATTGGCCGATGATGCCCCGGCAGCTTCCGGTGCAGGCATTGGCGGGAGTGCCGACCCAGGGCATCGTTGCCCGGAAGACCTCCGGCGTCCCTCCGCCGGAGAAAGCCCAGCCGATGATCTTGAAGGTCGCGTAGCCGCGGATGTGGAACCACCCGCCGTGGCCGGTGCCGCCGGCGTCGTCATAGACCGGGACCGTCGCCTCCACGGTGCCGCCGGCGAGGATTGTGTCCCGCCAGGCGGTGACAATCGCGGTGCAGCTGCCCGGGAAGCTCGCGCCGGTGTCGGTACTGGCGATGTCCCCGGAGTCGGTGGTGGCCGTGCAGGCCCCGCCATCATCCAGCCAGCCGAAGCCGCCAGGAATGACGTGCCCAGAGGTGGACGTGCAGGTTCCGGTGCCGGGCTTGTACTTGATCAGCTGGATATCGCCGCTCTCCTCCGCGCCGGAGAGGTCGTACTGGCAATCAGAGATGGCCAAGGGAAACGCCGTCGCTCCGCCGAGCGGTTCGATCACGGCAGTGGCGCGGGCCCCGACCGTCACCGGGGGAGCGTTCAGCGCACTGGCGAACAGTTGGGTGAGGAAGCCGGCACCGCTGGTTCCGTTGCGGGTGGACGTGGCTACGGTGACCTGGCCCGGCACGGCAAGGTCCACGGAGTCCACCGTCGTGGCGCCATCGTTGGAGTTTCCGGCGGTCATGTCCTGGGCCCAGGTAAGAGCCTGTGCCGTGCAATCGCCCGGCGCACGGTGGCACTGCTGTGCGGCAGCCATGGCCCCTGCATCCGCGGCGTTCTGTAGTTGGGCCCGTTCGGCATAGATCTGGCCGACGTCCACCGCCATGGCGCCGGCCCCGATGAGGACCAGCATCATGACCGCGACCAGGACGCCGGCGGCGCCGCGCTCCTTCTCGCGTTTGTCGATCAGCCGCCGCATCGCATGGCTCCTACGCCGGTCATGGTCAGCGTGCCGCCCAACAGTCCGGTAAGGGTGTTGGCGGTATAGGTGACGGTGACATTCGCGGTCAGCCCCTCGGCGCAGGCGCCCGGAGCAAAGGCGAAGGTGAAGGAGCCGGGATTCAGGCCGGGGGCCCCGGCGATGGCGGCGGTCCGGGCGAGAGCCTGGTCGTTCTCGATGGCCATGGTGCGGGCCGCCTCGCGGGCGGCCTGAGTGACCGAGATCTGCAGGTTGTAGGCGTGAGAAAACTCGACGATGCCGCCCACCAAGGCCAGCAGGACAGGTGCGACGAGGGCGAACTCGACGGCGGCGGCCCCCCGCTCCGACCGGCCGGTGGCCGGTGGCCGTGCAGTGCTGCGCTTCATTGCTTCCCCCCAGGGATCGATGCAGCTGGTGTTGAGAAAAATCAATCAAGGAACACGTGTGCCGCGTCCGCGCTTGGCGGACGCGGCACATCGGGTGGTGCAGAGACCCCGGCCGGGAGACCTCCGGCCGCCAGGCGGTTCGCTACGGAGCGCGCCAGGTGTTGACCTCGTTTGCCAGAGCCGTGAACCAGTTGCTGAGCGACTGCCCGAACAGAGTGGCCCCGCCGATGACCAGGAACGCGATGAAGGCGACGAGCAGCGAGTATTCCGTTGCGGTGGCGCCCTTTTCGGATTCGAACTTGTCCTTGACGCCGGCGACGAACGCGAGCATTGAAACCATGAGACCAGTCATTGAATTAATCCTTTTCCAGAGTTTTGAATGAACTACGGAATTCCAGCAAATCCCCTTATTGCTAACCCCCTGGACTTCCGCTGGGACAACAGTTGCACGGCCATTTGAGGCGCGGCAACGCATTGCACTACTCGTCTTTTGGGGGCCGAAAGGGGCGAATCACCTAGGGCTAATTTCGGCGGTACTCAGTCGGGGCCCCGGAGCGGACGCGGACTACTTGGTTTGATGCGGCTGCTTACTAATGTGAGCCGAGATGAGGCGGTGGCTCCTGTTACGGGAGTAGCAGAATGACAGCCAGGCCGGCGGCGAGCATGGAGGGGCCGTAGGCCACCTCTTGGGGCTTGTTTCCGCGGTTCTTCAGCATCAGGATCACGGAGGTCAGGCCACCCGCCACGAAGGCGAAAGCTCCGCCGTAGAAGAGCTGCGTCCAGCCTAGGTAGCCTAAGTACAGCCCAAGTGGTGCGGCCAGCTTCACGTCACCCATTCCGAGGCCGTTCCGGCTGGTTAAAGCCAAAAAAAGATAGAAAAAGAACAAGATTCCGGACCCGGCGGCTCCGCGAAGCACGTCTCCGGCCGACCCCTGGAACCAGGCGGCAACACTGAGGAGGGCCAGGCCGGCAACCAGCAGCGGGCCCACCAGTCGGTTCGGCAGCAGGTGGTGCGCGATGTCGATCCGCGCCAGTTGCACCGCGAAGACCCCGAGCAGGACATAGGCGGGCAGTTCCGGGGCGCTGCCGAACCGCCAAGCGAGCAGCATGGAAACCGCCGCCGTGGTTGCCGCCATTACCGCCAGCTGGCGGGCGGACGTGCTGCCGGCGAGGCGGGGGAGGACGCGCCGGATCACGGGCTCTGCGATGAGCGCAAGGCATGCACCGGCGAGGGCGGCCCCGGCGATCAGGAGCAGCGGTGCGGGGCCTGGGAAGGTGGGAAGGAGCACGGTACCTCCGAGGACGCTGCGGACCGGGATCGGGCGGCCGGCGGATTGAAACCGGACCGCGCACCCCATTTTGACCCACGCGCAGGGCTTCCGCTATTCTTGGTAGTCGTTGTGCGTGTCCTATCTCGATGACGCGTGCCGATTGAGAATCCGGTTGCAGGATAACTACTCAACGTGCACGTTCGAGACCACAGGATGACTGGTTACATAGAGCCCTCACCTCTGTTCCGGTAGCGCATAGATAGTAGGCGCACCTCGCGTGACGCCTAAAACAAGAACGCCAGAACAAGAACGAGGCAAACACCGTGCGTACGTACACCCCGAAGCCCGGCGATATCAACCGCCAGTGGCACGTCATTGACGCCACCGACGTTGTCCTTGGTCGTCTTGCCAGCCAGACCGCAATCCTGCTGCGCGGCAAGCACAAGGCCACCTTTGCGTCCCACATGGACATGGGCGACTTCGTCATCATCATCAACGCTGAGAAGGTTGCCCTCACCGGCGCCAAGCTGGAGCAGAAGCGCGCATACCGCCACTCCGGCTACCCGGGCGGCCTGACGAGCGTTAACTACGCTGAGCTGCTGGAATCCAACCCGGTCCGCGCCGTGGAGAAGGCCATCAAGGGCATGCTCCCGAAGAACTCGCTCGCTGCACAGCAGCTGGGCAAGCTGAAGGTTTACCGCGGTGCAGAGCACCCGCACGCCGCCCAGCAGCCCAAGACTTTCGAAATCACCCAGGTCGCCCAGTAGTCCTGGCCACCAAGCAACTTATTAATACAAGGAGAACCGTGGCTCAGAACGAAGAGACCACCGAAGCCGTCGAGGCTGAGGAAAACCTGACCAGCTACACCTCGGAGAGCGGTGCTGCTGACGCGGCCGCCCCGAAGAAGGAACGTCCGGCACTGACCGTCGCCGGCGCAGCTGTTGGCCGCCGCAAGGAAGCCGTTGCACGCGTTCGCGTCGTGCCGGGCTCCGGCAAGTGGACCATCAACGGCCGCGAGCTGTCGAACTACTTCCCGAACAAGCTGCACCAGCAGGACGTCAACGAGCCCTTCAAGATCCTCGATCTCGAAGGCGCCTACGACGTCATCGCCCGCATCCACGGCGGTGGCCCCTCCGGCCAGGCCGGTGCACTGCGTCTCGGCATCGCCCGTTCGCTGAACGAGATCGACGTCGAGAACAACCGCGCCACCCTGAAGAAGGCCGGCTACCTCACCCGTGACGCCCGCGTCATCGAGCGTAAGAAGGCTGGTCTCAAGAAGGCCCGCAAGGCTCAGCAGTACTCCAAGCGCTAACCAGCGCCTTCCCGCGCAAGCAGCGCTGGAACCGAAGCCCGTCCCGCATTGCGCGGGGCGGGCTTCCGTCGTTTAACGGGCTTTCGACGCCGCGGAACAGGACAAGAGTGCGCCATCGACTAAACTTGGGCACGATGTCTAGATTATTTGGAACAGATGGTGTCCGGGGCCTGGCAAACGGCCTGCTAACCGCCGAGTTGGCGCTGCAGCTGGCGCAGGCCGCCGCCGTCGTGCTTGGCCACGACCGCAACACCAACGGCACCCGGCCGCGGGCTGTCGTGGCCCGCGATCCGCGGGCCAGCGGCGAGTTCCTTGCGGCTGCCGTTGAAGCCGGGCTGTCCAGCTCCGGGATCGACGTCTTCGACGCGGGGGTGCTGCCCACGCCGGCCGCCGCCTACCTCGTGGCGGACCTCAACGCCGACTTCGGCGTGATGATCTCCGCCTCCCACAACCCGGCGCCGGACAACGGCATCAAGTTCTTCGCCCGGGGCGGCCAGAAGCTGCCGGACGACGTCGAGGACGCGATCGAGGAACAGCTCGCGAAGGAACCCTTCCGCCCCGTCGGCGGGGAAGTCGGCCGCATCCAGCGGTTCTCGGACGCCGAGGACCGGTACATCGTGCACCTGCTGCAGACCCTCCCGCACCGCCTGGAGGGTCTCAAGGTCGTCCTCGACTGCGCCCATGGCGCGGCCAGTGGCTGCTCGCCCCAGGTCTTCAAGCACGCCGGCGCGGACGTCGTCGTCATCGGCGCCGAACCGGACGGGCTCAACATCAACGACGGCGTGGGGTCCACGCACCTGGGTCCGCTGAAGCAGGCAGTCCTTGATCACGGCGCGGACCTCGGGATCGCGCACGACGGCGACGCGGACCGCTGCCTGGCTGTGGACCACGAAGGCAACGAGGTGGACGGTGACGAGATCATGGCCATCCTCGCTGTGGCGCTCAAAGCTTCCGGCAAGCTCAAGGACGACGTGCTTGTGGCCACGGTCATGAGCAACCTCGGGCTCAAAATCGCCCTGCGCGAGGCCGGCATCAGCCTCCGGGAGACTGGGGTGGGAGACCGCTACGTGCTCGAAGGCATGCGCGACGGCGGCTTCAACCTGGGCGGCGAGCAGTCCGGCCATGTCATCTTCGCCGACTATGCCACCACCGGGGACGGCGTCCTCACCGGCCTCCAGCTGGCCGCGCAGGTGGCCCTTACCGGCCGTCCGCTCAAGGACCTCGCCACGGTGATGACGAAGCTCCCGCAGGTACTGATCAACGTCAAGGGCGTCGACCGCACCCGGGTCAAGGGCGACCAGGCCGTGGCGGAAGCCGTGGCCCGGGCCGAGGCCCGGCTGGGCGAAACCGGCCGCGTGCTGCTCCGCCCCTCCGGCACCGAACCGGTCGTCCGGGTCATGGTGGAGGCAGCGGACCAGGAAACGGCGCAGGAAATCGCCGAGGAGCTTGCCCAGGTGGTCCGCACCGAGCTCGCCCTCGAGCTGGTCTCCGACTAAGACGCACAACGCACTGTGGCCCGCTTCCAGCCGGAAGCGGGCCACAGTTCGTTGCGGGGGTTTAGCGGGTGCCGGTGAGGGCATCCCGGATTTCCGTGAGCAGGGCGATCTGCGGATCCTCGGCCGACTCTTCCTTGACGTCCGCGTCGATGCCCAGCTTGCGGTTGCGGCGTTCGATCATGTGGTTCATCGGCAGCACGACCACAAAGTAGACAGCGGCGGCAATCAGTACGAAGGAAATCACGCTGGATATGACGGAGCCGTACTTGAAGCCTTCCCACGCCATGTCCTCGATGCCTTTGGCGTTGAACAGCCGGCCGATCAGCGGGGTGAGCAGTCCTTCCACGATGGAGGTCACGACGGCGCCAAAGGCGGCACCCATGACGACGGCGACGGCAAGGTCCACGACGTTGCCCTTCATGATGAAGTTCTTGAATCCTGTCAGCATGCTGCCCACGCTAGCCCGGCAGGGCAGGATTCAGCGGTAGGCTGGCGCCGCTTCGAGCCCAAAGTACGCCTCGAGGGTGGTGATGCCCCGGGCGCGCATGTCACCGGCGGCCTCGACCCCGACGTAGCGGAGGTGCCACGGCTCGTAGTAGTAGCCGGTCGTGGGATGCTCCATCCAGGGGTAGCGGACCACGAAGCCGAAGCGGTAGGCGTTGGCCTTGACCCAGACTGCTGCGGGCTGCTGGGCGAAGCAGGGCTGGAAGCTGCAGGCGCCGCCGCCGTCGCCGATGTCGAAGGACCAGCCCGTCTGGTGCTCCGAGTATCCCGGCCGGGCGGAGGCCGTGTCGGCCTCGGCGCGTCCCCGGGAATTGACGTAGCCGTTGTACGTCGCCGTCTGGGTGGCGAAGGAACGGTAACCGCTGGCCAGCGTCAGGACGACGCCGGCGGCCGCCGCCGCGGCGAACATACGCCCGGCAGCGGCCGCCGTCGTGCTGTTCAGCAGCGCTGCCTCACCGGAAACCGCCAGCCGGACCGGCGGCTGCACCAGATCCTTCGGCACATAGGTGATGGGGGACAGCGGGCGGTGCTTGTTGACCACGTCCCACGGGCTGGCCGGATCCGTCAGCGAGTACTTCCTGCCGGGCGCCGAACTGGCTGGCGCCGAAGGGGACGGCGCCGAAGGGAACGGTGCCGGCGCGGACGCCGTGGGGCTGGCCGTGGCGGTCTTCCCCGAGGCGCCGGTCGCAGGCGCGGTGGCGGTGGGCGATCCGCTCAACGGTCCGGCGGGAGCGTACGGGCTCGCAGTTGGCACACCCGTGCCGGAGCCCGGCGCCGCCCGGGGCGGGGCCGGGTCGCAGGCGGTCAGCGCCGCCAGCGCGGATCCCGCTGCGAGGAACATGCCGAACGCCCTCCGGCTGGGCGGCCGTCCGGGCAGGTCAGGGCCGGCGTCGTGGCACACCTGGGCTAGACCTTGCGCAGCAGCATGCGGCGGATGGAGTGGTCGGCGTCCTTGGTCAGCACCAGCTGGGCGCGGCCCCGGGTGGGGAGGACGTTTTCTTCCAGGTTCGGCTCATTGATCCGCTTCCAGATGTCCCGGGCGGTCTGTTCGGCTTCGCTGTCGGACAGCGTCGCGTAGCGGTGGAAGTAGGACTCCGGCTGGGCGAACGCCGTGGTCCGCAGCTTGCGGAACCGGTCCACGTACCACTCCTCGATGTAGGAGGTCTTCGCGTCCACATAGATCGAGAAGTCGAAGAAGTCGCTCAGCGCCAGGCCCTGCCGGCCGTCATGCCGGGGCCGTGCCGGCGCCAGCACGTTCAGGCCCTCGACGATCAGCACGTCCGGCCGGCGGACCACGACTTCCCGGCCCGGCACGATGTCATAGGTGACGTGGGAGTACCACGGTGCGCGTACTTCCTCCGCGCCGCTCTTGACCTCGCTGACAAACCGGAGAAGGGCCCGGCGGTCGTAGGACTCCGGGAAACCCTTGCGGTCCAGCAGCTGGCGGCGTTTGAGTTCGGCGAGCGGGTACAGGAAGCCGTCGGTGGTGATCAGTTCCACGTTCGGAGTGCCGGGCCAGCGCCGGAGCATCTCGCGCAGCACGCGGGCAATAGTGGACTTGCCGACCGCCACCGAACCGGCGACGCCGATCACGAAAGGGGTGCGCTGGGTCTGCTCGCCCAGGAAGGTCGTCGTGGCAGCGTGCAGCTGGTTGGCGGCCTCGACGTAGAGGTGCAGCAGCCGGGACAGCGGGAGATAGACCTCGCGGACCTCCTTCATGTCCAAGGGGTCGCCAAGGCCACGGAGGCGGAGCACGTCCTCTTCATTGAGGGGCTGCTCCATCTGGGCAGCGAGCCGGGACCAGGTCTGCCGGTCCAGCTCGACGAACGGGGAGGCCCCCTCGCCGTTCGCGTCGTTGCGTTGCAAAGTCACCCTAGAGATTCTGCCCTTGACATCGCCCAGAGCGAAATGGAAGCGCCGTCCGGCCGCCGCCGGACTTGGTCACCGGACGCCGGATGGCCGGGAAACCAGTTAGGCTTGTGTCCATGTGTGGAATCGTTGGATATGTAGGCCACTCGGCGGGCCGGGGAAATACTGAACACAAGGCCTTGGACGTGGTCCTGGAGGGACTGCGGCGGCTCGAGTACCGCGGCTATGACTCCGCAGGGATCGCCGTCGTCGCCGACGGCACCATCTCCTCGCGCAAGAAGTCAGGCAAACTGAGCAACCTGATCGCCGAGCTGGAGGCCCACCCGCTGCCCGACGCCGTGACCGGCATCGGCCACACGCGCTGGGCGACCCACGGCGGCCCCACGGACATGAACGCGCACCCGCACCTGTCCGACGGCGGCAAGCTGGCGCTCATCCACAACGGCATCATCGAAAACTTCGCCGAGCTCAAGCAGGAACTGACGGCCAAGGGCGTGACGTTCCTCTCCGAGACCGACACGGAGGTGGCCGCCGCGCTGATCGGCGATCTCTACCGCAACCACCTCGGCGGCGACAACGCCAACGGCGGCCTGACCAAGGCCATGGAGCTCGCCTGCCAGCGCCTCGAGGGCGCCTTCACGCTGCTCGCCGTGCACGCGGACCAGCCCGACGTCGTCGTGGCCGCCCGCCGCAACTCCCCGCTCGTGGTGGGCCTGGGCGAGGGCGAGAACTTCCTCGGCTCCGACGTCTCCGGCTTCATCGACTACACCCGCCGCGCCGTCGAGCTGGGCCAGGACCAGATCGTCACGATCACCGCCGACTCCGTCGCGATCACCGATTTCTTCGGCGCCCCCGCCGAGGGCAAGGAATACTACGTCAACTGGGACCCCGCCTCCGCGGAAAAGGGCGGCTTCCCGTCCTTCATGGAGAAGGAAATCCACGACCAGCCGGACGCCGTGCTGCAGACCCTGCTGGGCCGCTCCGACGTCGACGGCAAGCTGACCCTCGATGAGCTCCGGATCGACACCGACCTGCTCAAGAGCGTCGACAAGATCATTGTCCTGGCCTGCGGCACCTCCGCCTACGCCGGCCAGGTCGCCAAGTACGCCATCGAGCGCTGGTGCCGGATCCCCACCGAGGTCGAGCTCTCCCACGAGTTCCGGTACCGCGATCCGATCGTGGACGCCAACACCCTGATCGTCTCCATCTCCCAGTCCGGCGAGACCATGGACACCCTGATGGCCGTCCGCTACGCCAAGGAACAGGGCGCCAAGACGGTCTCCATCTGCAACACCAACGGTTCCACCATCCCGCGCGAATCCGATGCCGTCCTGTACACGCACGCCGGACCGGAAATCGCGGTGGCCTCCACCAAGGCGTTCCTGGCCCAGATCGCTGCGGCGTACCTGCTGGGCCTGTACCTCGCCCAGCTGCGGGGGAACAAGTTCCAGGGCGAGATCAAGGACATCCTGGCCGACCTGGGCAAGGTGCCGGCCAAGATCCAGGAGATCCTGGACAACGCCGAGCAGATCAAGGAACTCGGCAAGGACATGGCGGACGCCAAGTCGGTGCTGTTCCTGGGCCGCCACGTCGGCTTCCCAGTGGCCATGGAAGGCGCGCTGAAGCTCAAGGAGCTCGCCTACATCCACGCCGAGGGCTTCGCCGCCGGTGAGCTCAAGCACGGCCCGATCGCGCTGATCGAGGAGGGCCAGCCCGTATTTGTGGTGGTCCCGTCGCCGCGCGGCCGCGACTCGCTGCACGCCAAGGTTGTCTCCAACATCCAGGAAGTCCGGGCCCGCGGCGCCAAGACGATCGTGATCGCCGAAGAAGGCGACGAGGCGGTCAAGGCCTACGCCGAGCACGTCATCTACATCCCGGAGACCCCGACCCTCCTGGCCCCGCTGCTGTCCACCGTCCCGCTGCAGATCTTCGCACTGGCCCTCGCCAGCGCCAAGGGCTACGACGTGGACCAGCCGCGGAACCTGGCCAAGAGCGTGACCGTAGAATAGCCGCATGATTGTTGGCATCGGCGTTGACGTCGTAGACATTGAGCGGTTCGGCCGGCAGCTCGAGCGCACGCCCGGCCTGCGCGACCGGCTGTTCGTGCCCGCGGAGCGGGAACTGAATACCCGGTCGCTGGCCGCGCGGTTCGCCGCCAAGGAAGCGGTGGCCAAGGTGCTCGGCGCCCCGGCCGGCATGAACTGGCAGGACTGCTGGATCGGCCTGGACCAGAACGGCCCCACGGTCCAGGTCAAAGGCACGGTGCTGGCCGTAGCTGAAGCGAAAGGCGTCAAGCGCTGGCACCTGTCGATCAGCCACGACGGCGGAATCGCCACCGCCACGGTGATCGCCGAGGGCTAGCCACCATGATCAGCGCCTATACCGGAACCCGCATTCGAGAAACCGAGCAACGCCTTCTCGAAGCCAGCGCGGACCCCGGTATGGGCGCTGTTCTCATGCAGCGCGCAGCGCACGGGCTGGCCAACACCGTGATCCTGGAACTGCGCCGCCGCGGACTGCGTCCCTACGGCTCCCGCGCCACCGTGCTCGCCGGCAAGGGCAACAACGGCGGGGACGGGCTCTTCGCCGCGGCGCTGCTGGCCCGCCGGGGACTGCGGACGACGGCGGTGCTCACCGCCGAAGACGCCCACCCCAAGGCTCTGGCCGCCTTCCGCGCCGCCGGAGGGGAGGACACCGTCCTCACCGAGGCCAACGCCGGCGATCTGGCCGGGGCCGCCGCCCGTGACGACGCCATTATCGACGCGGTCCTGGGCACCGGCGCGCAGGGCGGCCTCCGCGGCCCGGCAGCCCGCCTGTTCGACGAACTGCAGCGGGCCACAGATCTGCAGCGGACCCAACCGCGGCGCAGCGGCCGCGGGTTCGTCGTCGCCTGCGACATCCCCAGCGGCGTCGACGCCGACACAGGCGAGGCCCACGGCCCCGTGCTGGCCGCCGACCTCACGGTGACCTTCGGTGCCGCGAAGGCCGGGCTGCTCGCCGACCCCGGCGCGGACTACACCGGCCGGCTGCGCATCATCCCGATCGGCATCGAGGACGCCCTCGGCGGGCCGGAGCTGCGCCGGCTGGAGGCCGCCGACCTGGCCGCGCTGCTGCCGCACCCCGGCCGGCGCTCCCACAAGTACTCCCGCGGCGTCCTCGGCGTCGTCGCCGGGTCAACGCGCTACCCGGGCGCCGCCGTCCTCGCCTGCAAGGGCGCCCTCGCCGCCGGCGCCGGCATGGTCCGCTACGTCGGACCGCCCGAGGTCGCCGACCTGGTCCGGCAGTCCTGCCCCGAGGTAGTGTGCGGTTCCAGCGTCGCCGACGCCCACGTCCAGGCTTGGCTGCTCGGTTCCGGGCTTGACGAGGCCGCCCACGAACAGCTCGAACGGGTCCGCGAGGCGGCGGCCGCCGGGCTCCCCACCGTGGCCGACGCCGGCGCGCTCCCGGCGCTTCCCCACGCTCTGACGGCCAGCACAATCCTGACCCCGCACGCCGGGGAACTGGCCAGGTTGCTGGAGCGGCACGGCGCCGCGCCGGGCCGCTCCGCCGTCGAAGACTCCACCCTGGCCGCCGCCCGGCAGACCAGCGCGCTGACCGGCGCCACCGTGCTGCTCAAGGGCGCGACGACCCTGGTGGCCGCGCCGTCCGGCGCGGTGTTCAGCCAAGCCGAGGCCAGTCCCTGGATGGCATCGGCCGGCAGCGGCGACGTCCTGGCCGGGATCCTCGGGGCCCTGCTGGCCCAGCTGGCGGGGGAGCGGAGCGCCTTCGGCCGCCGCGGCATCGACGAACCCGACCACTGGGCCGCCATCGCGGCGCTGGCTGCCAGCCTGCACGGCCGGGCCGGGACACTGGCCTCGGGGGGCGGCCCGCTGACCGCGTCGGACATCGCCGCACGCCTGCCGGAGGCCATCGCGGAACCGTAACAAAAGCGCGGCCCCGCTCCGCCCGGTCAATTAGTAACCCTACTTACAAGTAGTCTGTCTAGAGATAGTCCGCCACGCACGAGGAGTACACATGGAAGTCTGGCCCGGAACGGCATACCCGCTGGGAGCCACGTTTGACGGCACCGGTACCAATTTTGCGCTGTTCAGCGAGCAGGCCGAACGGGTCGAGCTCTGCCTGCTGGCCGACGACCTCACCGAGACGCGGATCGAACTGACTGAGGTGGACGGTTACGTCTGGCACTGTTACCTGCCGCAGATCCAGCCCGGCCAGAAGTACGGCTACCGGGTGCACGGACCCTACGATCCTGCGAACGGCAACCGATTCAACCCCAACAAGTTGCTGATGGACCCTTACGCCAAGGCCATCCAGGGCCAGATCGACTGGGATCCCGCGCTCTTCTCTTACGAGTTCGGCGACCCTGATTCGGTCAACGATGCCGACTCGGCGCCGCACACCATGCACGGCGTGGTCATCAACCCGTTCTTTGAGTGGGACGGCGACCGCCAGCTGAAGATCCCGTACCACCAGTCAGTCATCTACGAAGCCCACGTCAAGGGCCTCACCGAGCTGCACCCCGAGATCCCCGAAGACCAGCGCGGCACCTACGCAGGCGTGGCGCACCCGGCCGTGATCGAGCACCTGAAGAAGCTCGGCGTCACCGCCATCGAGCTCATGCCCGTGCACCAGTTCGTCAACGACGGCACCCTGGTGGAGAAGGGCCTGAACAACTATTGGGGCTACAACACCATCGGCTTCTTCGCGCCGCAGAACACCTACAGCGCCACCGGCGACGTGGGGCACCAGGTCCAGGAATTCAAGGCCATGGTCCGTGACCTGCACCGCGCCGGCATCGAAGTGATCCTCGACGTCGTCTACAACCACACCGCCGAAGGCAACCACCTCGGCCCCACGCTGTCCTTCAAGGGCATCGACAACCAGGCGTACTACCGCCTCGTCGACGGCGACCAGAAGCACTACATGGACTACACCGGCACGGGCAACTCGCTCAACGTGCGCCACCCGCACTCCCTGCAGCTGCTCATGGACTCCCTGCGCTACTGGGTGACCGAAATGCACGTCGACGGCTTCCGCTTCGACCTCGCCTCCACCCTGGCCCGCGAGTTCTACGACGTCGACAAGCTCTCGACCTTCTTCGAACTGATCCAGCAGGACCCGATCGTTTCCCAGGTCAAGCTGATCGCCGAGCCGTGGGACGTCGGCCCCGGCGGCTACCAGGTCGGCAACTTCCCGCCGCAGTGGACCGAATGGAACGGCAAGTACCGGGACACCGTCCGCGACTTCTGGCGCGGTGAGCCCTCCACCCTGGGCGAGTTCGCGTCCCGGCTGACCGGCTCCGCCGACCTCTACGAAAGTTCGGCCCGCCGCCCGGTGGCCTCCATCAACTTCGTCACCGCCCACGACGGCTTCACCATGCGGGACCTGGTGTCCTACAACGAGAAGCACAACGACGCCAACGGTGAAGGCAACAACGACGGCGAATCGCACAACCGCTCGTGGAACTGCGGGGTGGAAGGGGACACCGACGATGAGACCGTGCTGGCCCTCCGCGCCCGCCAGCAGCGGAACTTCATCGGCACGCTGCTGCTCTCCCAGGGCGTCCCGATGCTGCTGCACGGCGACGAACTGGGCCGCACCCAGCAGGGCAACAACAACACCTACTGCCAGGACTCCGAACTCAGCTGGATTCACTGGGAAGCCATGGACCAGCCCCTGGTGGAGTTCACCGCGTTCGTGAACAAGCTCCGGCACGACCACCCCACCTTCCGCCGCAGCCGCTTCTTCGACGGGCGCCCCGTCCGCCGCGGCGAGGGCGAGAAACTGCCGGACATTGTCTGGCTGAAGACCGACGGCACGGAAATGCTGCCCGAGGACTGGGGGAGCGGGTTCGGCCGGACCATCGGCGTGTTCTACAACGGCGACGGGATCCAGGAACAGGATTCCCGCGGCCGCCGGATCACCGACGACAGCTTCCTCATGGCCTTCAACGCCCATGACGATGCCGTGGACTTCTGCATTCCCGCCGAGGAGTTCTCGCAGTACTGGGAGGTCCAGTTCGACACCGCCGCCCAGGCCGACGACTACGAACCGCTGAAGGCAGGCGCCACGCTGACACTGCAGGCCAAGTCGATGGTGGTGCTGCGCGCATACTCCGGTCCGGAGGAAGAGGTCGACTACTCCGCTGCCGCCTCCCTGGCGTCGATGGCCGAGCAGGAGGAAGCGCAGGAGGAGATGGTGGAGGCCCAGACCAGGGCCGCCGAAGCCAGCGAGGCACGGGCCACCGAAGCATGAAAACCCCGGTCTCCACGTACCGCCTCCAGATCCGCAGCGGCTTCACCCTGTTCGACGCCGCTAAAAGGGTCCCGTACCTGAAGGACCTCGGCGTGGACTGGGTGTACCTCTCGCCCATCCTCACCGCCGAGCAGGGCTCGGATCACGGCTATGACGTGACCGATCCCTCGGTCGTGGACCCTGACCGTGGCGGCCCGGAAGGGCTGCTGGCGCTCTCCACGGCAGCCCGCGAACACGGCATGGGCGTCCTCGTGGACATCGTGCCCAACCATGTCGGCGTGGCCACCCCGGTCCAGAACCCGTGGTGGTGGTCGCTGCTCAAGGAGGGCCGGCAGTCGCCGTACGCTCCGGCGTTCGACGTCGACTGGGACTTCGGCGGCGGCCGGATCCGGATCCCGGTCCTGGGCCAGGACTCCGACGTCGACGCCCTCGAGGTCCGCGACGGCGAGCTGCGCTACTACGACCACCGGTTCCCGCTGGCCGACGGCAGCTACACCGACGGGGATGACCCCCGGGCCGTCCACGACCGGCAGCACTACGAGCTGGTCGGCTGGCGCCGCGCCGACAATGAGCTGAACTACCGCCGCTTCTTCGCGGTCAACTCCCTCGCCGGGATCCGGGTGGAGGTGCCCGAGGTCTTCGACGAGGCGCACGAGGAGATCGTCCGCTGGTTCCGCGACGACCTCGTGGACGGGCTGCGGATCGACCACCCGGACGGCCTGGCCGACCCCGAGGGCTACCTGCGCCGGCTGCGCGAGGCCGCCGGCGGCGCGTACCTGCTGATCGAGAAGATCCTGGAGCCCGGGGAAGTCCTGCCGGCCAGCTTCGAGTGCGAGGGCACCACCGGCTACGACGCCCTCGCTGACGTGGACCGCGTCTTCGTCGACCCCGACGGACAGACCGGCCTCGATGCGCTGGACAGCGAACTGCGCGGCGGCGAAACCGCAGACTACGAGGACATGATCCGGGGCACCAAGCGCCGGATCACCGACGGGATCCTGCACTCCGAGATGCTGCGGCTCGCCCGCCTCGTCCCCGCCTCCGCTGGACTGAGCGTCGAGGCCGCGGCCGACGCGCTCTCCGAGGTCATCGCCGCGTTCCCCGTCTACCGCAGCTACCTGCCCGCGGGCGAGGAGGTGCTGCGCGAGGCGTGTGCGCTCGCCGTTTCGCGCCGGCCCGAGCTGGAGACGGCCGTGGACGCGCTGTTGCCGCTGCTGCTGCGCGCAGGGCCGGGGGAGGACGAGGAACTCGGCCGCCGGTTCCAGCAGACCTCCGGCATGGTGATGGCCAAGGGCGTCGAAGACACCGCCTTCTTCCGCTACACCCGGCTTGGGACCCTGACCGAGGTCGGCGCGGACCCCACCGAGTTCGCGCTGTCCACGGACGAGTTCCACGCCCGGATGGCCCGCCGCCAGGCCGAGCTGCCGCTGTCCATGACCACCCTGAGCACCCACGACACCAAGCGCAGCGAGGACACCCGCGCCCGGATCTCGGTGCTCGCCGAACTCGCCCCGGAGTGGACCGCGTCGCTGCGCAGGCTCCAGGAACTCGCCCCGCTGCCCGACGGGCCGCTGGCGAACCTGCTGTGGCAGGCCATCGCCGGGGTCTGGCCCGCGGACCGGGAACGGCTGCAGTCCTACGCCCAAAAAGCCGCCCGCGAGGCCGGTAACTCCACCGACTGGCTCGACCCGAACGAGGACTTCGAAGCCCAGCTGTCGGCCGCCGTCGACGCCGCCTTCGACAACCCTGCGGTGCGCGCCGAACTCGACGGCCTGGTGGACCTGCTGGACCCGTACGGCACGGCCAACGCCCTGGGCGCCAAGCTCGTCCAGCTCACGATGCCGGGCGTACCGGACGTCTACCAGGGCACAGAATTCTGGGACCGCTCGCTGACCGACCCGGACAACCGCCGGCCCTTCGACTTCGGGGCCCGCCGCGACGCCCTCGCAGCGCTGGACGCCGGCGAGCTGCCGGCGTCGTACCGGGATGACGCGGCCAAGCTGCTGGTGACCTCACGGGCCCTCCGGCTGCGCCGGGACCGGCCGGAGCTGTTCACCGGCTACACCCCGCTGCCGGCCACCGGAGCGGCCGCCGGCCACCTCGTGGCCTTCGACCGCGGCGCCGGGACGCCCGGGGCGGTCACCCTGGCCACGCGGCTGCCCCGCGGCCTGGAACAGCGGGGAGGCTGGCAGGACACCGCCGTCGACCTTCCCGCAGCCATGACGGACCAGCTCAGCGGCCGGTCCTTCGGACCGGGACCGGTGAAGCTCGCGGACCTGCTCCGCGACTACCCGGTGGCCCTGCTGGCACCGGCCGGCTAAAACGCACCTACGCACGAACCGACGAGGGGAACGGTAATGACTCTGCCCGCACATGGAATCGCACGCTTCGACCTCTGGGCACCCCAGGCACAGGAGGTCACCCTGGTGGCCGACGGCCGGCGGTACCCGATGTCCCGCGCCGCGGGCCCCGGCAGCGACGGCTGGTGGAGCGCGCCGGAGGCTCCGGCTTCCGGCGAGGTCGACTACGGCTACTTGGTGGACGGGGACACGACGCCGCTGCCGGATCCGCGGTCCCGCCGCCAGCCCGACGGCGTGCACGCGCTTTCGCGCACCTTCGACCCGGCCGGCCACGCCTGGGGTGACGGGCAGTGGCAGGGCCGGGAGCTGCAGGGCGCGGTGATCTACGAACTGCACCTGGGCACCTTCACCCCCGAAGGGACGCTGGACGCCGCGATCGGCAAGCTCGGCTACCTGGCGGAGCTGGGCGTCGACTTCGTCGAACTGCTGCCGGTCAACGGCTTCAACGGCACCCACAACTGGGGCTACGACGGCGTCCTCTGGTACACCGTGCACGAGGGCTACGGCGGGCCGGCCGCGTACCAGCGCTTCGTCGACGCGGCCCACGGTGCCGGGCTGGGCGTGATCCAGGACGTCGTCTACAACCACCTCGGCCCCAGCGGCAACTACCTGCCCCGGTTCGGCCCGTACCTGAAGTCCGGCGAGGGCAACACCTGGGGCGACTCGGTCAACCTCGACGGCCCCGGATCCGACGTCGTCCGCGCCTACATCCTGGACAACGCGGCCATGTGGCTGCGCGACTACCACGTCGATGGGCTCCGGCTCGATGCCGTGCACGCCTTCAAGGACGAACGCGCCGTCCACCTGCTCGAGGACTTCGGCGCCCTCGCCGACGCCGTCGCGGCCGAAACCGGGCGTCCGGCGTCGATGATCGCCGAGTCGGACCTGAACAATCCGCGCCTGCTCTACCCGCGGGACGCGAACGGTTACGGCCTGGCCGGGCAGTGGAGCGACGACTTCCACCACGCCGTCCACGTCAACGTCAGCGGCGAGACCACCGGCTACTACAGCGACTTCGATTCGCTGGCGGCGCTGGCGAAGGTCCTGGAGAAGGGTTTCTTCCACGACGGGAGCTACTCCAGCTTCCGGGCACGGCACCACGGCCGGCCCATCAACACCGGCCTGGTCCACCCCGCCGCCCTGGTGGTCTGCAGCCAGAACCACGACCAGATCGGCAACCGGGCCACCGGAGACCGGCTCTCCCAGACCCTCGGCTACGGGCAGCTGGCGCTCGCCGCCGTCGCCACCCTGACCTCCCCGTTCACCCCGATGCTGTTCATGGGCGAGGAGTACGGCGCCACCACGCCGTGGCAGTTCTTCACCTCGCACCCCGAGCCGGAGCTCGGCAAGGCCACCGCGGAGGGCCGGATCAAGGAATTCGAGCGGATGGGCTGGGACCCCGCCGTCGTGCCGGACCCGCAGGACCCGGAGACGTTCACCCGCTCCAAGCTGGACTGGTCCGAAGCCGCCGACGGGGACCACGCCCGGCTGCTGGAGCTGTACCGGAACCTGATCGCGCTGCGCCGCACGACGCCGGAGCTCACCGCCGGCGGGTTCGCCGACACCGCCGTCGAATTCGACGAGGCCGAACGCTGGCTGCTGCTGCGCCGCGGCGCGGTGGAAGTGGCGATGAACTTCTCCGCCGAGCCGCGCCAGCTGCCGGTGGGAGGCACGTCGCTGCTGCTGGCCACCGAAGACGGGACCGCGCTGACGGCCGGTGGCCTGGGGCTGCCGGGCCACAGCGCCGCCATCCTTACCCGCTGAGACCCATCACCCACCAGACCAAGGCAGGATAGACCCATGACCTACATTGCAGCGGAGAACCGCTACGAGACCATGCCCTACCGCCGCGTCGGGCGCAGCGGCCTGAAGCTTCCGGCGATCTCGCTGGGCCTGTGGCACAACTTCGGCGACGACAAGCCGTTCGAGGTTCAGCGCGCCATCCTCCGCCGCGCCTTCGACCTGGGCGTGACGCACTTCGACCTCGCCAACAACTACGGCCCGCCCTACGGCAGCGCCGAAACCAACTTCGGCCGGCACTTCAAGGACGACTTCGCCCCCTACCGGGACGAACTCATCATCTCCAGCAAGGCCGGCTACGACATGTGGCCCGGACCCTACGGCAATTGGGGCTCGCGGAAGTACCTGCTGGCCAGCCTGGACCAGTCGCTGGGCCGGATGGGCCTGGACTACGTCGACATCTTCTACAGCCACCGCCCGGACCCGGAGACGCCGCTGGAGGAAACCATGGGCGCCCTGGACCAGGCCGTGCGGTCCGGCAAGGCACTCTACGCCGGCATCTCCTCCTACACCCCGGAGCAGACCCTGGAGGCCGCCCGGATCCTCAAGGACCTCGGCACCCCGCTGCTGATCCACCAGCCCAGCTACTCGATGCTGAACCGCTGGACCGAGCAGGGCAGCCCCAGCCTGTACGAGGCGCTGGAGCAGGTCGGCGCCGGCGCCATCGCGTTTTCCCCGCTGGCGCAGGGGATGCTCACGGACCGGTACCTCAACGGCGTCCCGGACGACTCCCGGGCCGCGCAGGACAAGTCCCTGGACCAGGCCATGATCAGCCCCGACAAGCTGGACCGCGTGCGCGGCCTGAACCGGATCGCCGAGGGCCGCGGCCAGACGCTGGCGCAGCTGGCCATCGCCTGGATCCTGCGCGACCAGCGCAGCGGCACCCCGGTCACCTCCGCCCTGGTCGGCGCGTCCAGCGTCCGCCAGCTGGAGGACAGCCTGGCCGCGGTCAACAACCTGGACTTCACCGCCGAGGAGCTTGCCGCGATCGACGAGTTCGCCGTCGACTCCGATATCAACCTCTGGGCGCAGAAGTAGCCCGCGCCCGCTGATCAGCCGGCCGGCCTGAGCGGGCCTGCCGGCTGTCACAGATTCGGTACCGGTACCGGGAACAACCCCGGTCCCGGTACCGTTGACTAGAATGCAAGGGCGCCGTATTGTGCTGCGCCAGCCTGCCGCCGTCGCATCACGTGCGTCCGCGCCGGTACGTTTGTTTGTTCTCAAAGGGAGTTCCGTGTCTTCAAATCCGATTCGTGTTGCAATCGTCGGCGTGGGTAACTGCGCCTCATCGTTGGTCCAGGGCGTCGAGTACTACCGGGACGCCGATCCCGAGGCCACGATCCCGGGTCTGATGCACGTCCAGTTCGGCAAGTACCACGTCAACGACGTGCAGTTCGTTGCCGCGTTCGACGTCGACGGCAAGAAGGTCGGGCAGGACCTGTCCGCCGCGATCCTCGCCAGCGAGAACAACACCATCAAGCTCGCCGACGTGCCCCCGACCGGCGTCACCGTCCAGCGCGGACCGACCCTCGACGGCCTCGGCAAGTACTACCTCGAGACCATCGAGCAGGCCCCGGAGGAGCCGGTCGACGTCGTCCAGGCCCTCAAGGACGCCCAGGTCGACGTCATGGTCTGCTACCTGCCCGTCGGTTCCCAGGAAGCTGCCGAGTTCTACGCCCAGTGCGCCATCGACGCCGGCGTGGCCTTCGTCAACGCGCTCCCGGTCTTCATCGCCGGGACCAAGGAATGGGCGGACAAGTTCACCGCCGCCGGCGTCCCGATCGTCGGCGACGACATCAAGAGCCAGATCGGCGCCACCATCACGCACCGCGTCATGGCCAAGCTCTTCGAAGACCGCGGCGTCACCCTGGACCGCACCTACCAGCTGAACGTCGGCGGCAACATGGACTTCAAGAACATGCTGGAACGCGACCGCCTCGAGTCCAAGAAGATCTCCAAGACCCAGGCCGTGACCTCCAACGTCGAAGCGGACCTCGCGGCCAAGGACGTGCACATCGGCCCGTCCGACTACGTGCAGTGGCTCGATGACCGCAAGTGGGCGTTCGTGCGCCTCGAGGGCCGCAACTTCGGCGACGCCCCCGTCTCGCTCGAGTACAAGCTGGAGGTCTGGGACTCGCCCAACTCCGCCGGTGTGATCATCGACGCCGTCCGTGCCGCCAAGATCGGCCTGGACCGCGGCGTCGGCGGCCCGCTGCTCTCCGCCTCAAGCTACTTCATGAAGTCCCCGCCGGAGCAGTTCAACGACGACCTCGCCCGCGAAAAGGTCGAGGCCTTCATCCGCGGCGACCTGGAGCGCTAACCCCCGCCGGATGCCCTATCACTTGTGGTCCCCAAACCCCCGGTTTGGGGACCACAAGTGATAGGGCATCTGTGGTTTAACCGGCGATGAGTGCCGCGCCGACCCTGCGGACCGCGGCACGGAAACCGCCCTGCAGGTCATCGGCGTTGAGCTTGAAATACCGCCACCCCGCGGCGATGAAGGCCTCATCGCGTCGGATGTCGCGGGATTGTTGTTCCCGGGTGAGGTGATGACCTCCGTCGTACTGGACAGCGATCCGGCGCTTCCGGTAGCCCAGGTCCGCGGCGGGGGAGTAGGGGTCGCCGGGCACGATCCGCACCTGCAGTTCCGGTTCCGGCAGCCCGGCCGCGGTCAGTGCCAGACGCAGGAACGTCTCCGGCGCGGAGTCCGCACCCGCACGGATCAGGTCCGCAGCCAGCCGGGCTTTCACAATGCCCTGCAGCTTCGGGTGCCGCACGAGCATGGCCTTCAGCTGCGGAACTGTGGCCCACGGCTCCGTGCGCTGCTCCAGGCCGGGTCGCGGCTGGCGCACCAGCTGGTCGCCCACGGCCACGAGGTCCTCCAGCGGCACCATCCGGGCAAGGTCCAGCCACGTCCGGGCCGGCGTCGAGATCCGGATTCCCTCCCAGACCATGACCTCGTCGGCGAAAGCCAGCACGGTATGGCCAACGACGCCGGCCCTACGGACCTGGGGCAGCGCTTTCGATTTGCTCAGGTGCAGTTCCCAGCACCCGGCAAACCATGACGGAAGCCACAGTCCGAGCAGGACGGCCGCGGTCAGGTGCGAGATCCACGCGCCGGGCGTCGCGGCGGAGAGGGCCCGTGCCAGACCACGAAGTTCGAACTCCCAGTCCGTGGGCAGGTAGAGACCCCGACCGGCGGTGCCGAGGTCCGCTGCCCGGAGCCGGCCCGCGCTCAGACTCGCCGCGCGCGCCTCGTAGACGGTGAACGGCGCAGCGGCGAGGTGGCGGGGCAAAGGCGCGGGAGCGTGCATGCCCACCATTCTCGGCAGAACCGCCCGGCGCTGCAGAAAGTATCCACAGGCCGCGCCTGCGCTATCAGTTGTGGGCCCCACAGCCCCCGAATGGCAGCTGTAAGTGATGGGGCAACGGGGGTTAGAAGAGGCCGACGGGTTTGCCGTCCGGGCCGACGTCCATCCGCATCGCTGCCGGCACCTTGGGCAGTCCGGGCATGGTCATCACCGCGCCGGTGAGCGCCACGATGAAGCCCGCCCCGGTCTTGGGAATCAGGTCCCGGACGTGCACGGTGAAACCCTTCGGCGCGCCGAGCCTGGTGGCGTCGTCGCTGAAGGAATACTGCGTCTTGGCCATGCACACCGGCATGGACGACCAGCCGTTCTTCTCGATCTCCGCCAGCCGCTTGAGCGCCGGGACGGAGAACTCGACGCCGTCGGCCCCGTAGATCTCCTGGGCGATGGTGCGGATCTTGTCCTCCACAGGCATCTCCAGCGGATACAGGTGCCGGAAATCGTGCGGGGCCTCGATCGCGGCGGCGACCTTCGCCGCGAGTTCGTCCCCGCCGTCGCCGCCTCCGCCGCGGCCCCAGACGTCGGCGACGGCGGCCTGCACGCCCTCCGCGGCGCACCAGTCCAGCAGCCAGTCGAGTTCTTCCTGCGTGTCCGTGCCGAACTTGTTGACCGCCACCACCGGAGTGATGCCGAACTTCTCGACGTTGCGCACGTGCCGCTGCAGGTTCGCCGCGCCGGCGGCCAGCGCCTCGAGGTTCGGCTCCCGGAGCTGGTCCTTGGGAACGCCACCGTGCATCTTGAGCGCGCGGATGGTGGCCACGACGACGACGGCGGACGGGGCCACGCCGCCCGTCCGCGCCTTGATGTCCATGTACTTCTCGGCACCGAGGTCGGCGCCGAAGCCGGCCTCCGTGATCACGACGTCGGCGAGGCTGCGGGCCGTCTGGGTGGCGATCAGCGAGTTGCACCCGTGGGCGATGTTCGCGAAGGGGCCGCCGTGGACCAGGGCGGGCGTGCCAGCGATGGTCTGGACAAGGTTGGGCTTGATCGCGTCCTTGAGCAGCATGGTCAGGGCGCCCTCGACGCCGAGGTCGGCAACGGTCACGGGCTCCCGGTCGTAGGTGTAGCCGAAGGTGATCCGGCCCAGCCGGGCGCGCAGGTCATCCAGCCCGGTGGCCAGGCAGAACACGGCCATGATCTCCGAGGCGACGGTGATGTCGAAGCCATCCTGCCGCGGCACACCCTGGGTGGGTCCGCCGAGGCCGATCACGACCTCGCGCAGGGACCGGTCGTTCATGTCCAGCACGCGCTTGAACGTCATCCGCCGCGGGTCGATGTTCAGGGCGTTGCCTTGGTAGATGTGGTTGTCCACCAGGGCCATCAGGGCGTTGTTCGCCGAGGTGATGGCGTGGAAGTCGCCGGTGAAGTGCAGGTTGATCTCGTCCATCGGCAGCACCTGGGAGTAGCCGCCGCCGGTCGCGCCGCCCTTCATCCCCAGGATCGGGCCCAGGGAGGGCTCGCGCAGGGCGATCATGACCCGGTGCCCGGCCCGCGCCAGCGAGTCCGCGAGCCCGACGGTGGTGGTGGACTTGCCTTCCCCGGCCGGCGTGGGGGACATGGCCGAGACCAGGACCACCTTCCCCGGGGAGCGCAGCCCGTCCCGCTTCAGCCTGACGGGGTCGATCTTGGCCTTGTAGCGGCCGAAGAACTCCAGCGCCTCGGGGTTGATCCCGGCCGCGGCCGCGATGTCCTCGATCGGACGCATGGTGGCTTGCTGGGCGATTTCCAGGTCGCTGGGCACCGGCGCCGCGGCCGGCCTCCCGCCGTCGGTCGCGGGGGCTTCGGTGGTGTTCTCAGACATCGTTGTCCTTCGGCTCGTGGCTTCGTAGCAGCCCGGCCGTGGTGCCGGCCGGGCTTCGGGGTGTCCTGCGGTTCAGGGCGTGTGGCCCGCCGGAACGCTCCGGGTTCCAAGGTACTGGACGAGGGCGGCCTGGTAACTCTCCAGCGTGATCGCGGCGGTGCGCTGCCAGCCGAAATCCTGCGCATGCACCGATGCCGCGCGGCCCATGTCCTCGCGGGTGGCGGGGTCGTCGTGCAGGGCCTCCAGCGCGTCCGCCCAGTCCGCGGCCTTGTGCCCCTCCACCAGCAGGCCGGTGCGGCCGTCGAAGATGGCCCGGGACAGTCCGCCCACCTTGGTGGCGACCACGGGGGTCCCGCAGGCCTGGGCTTCCAGGGCCACGAGGCCGAAGGATTCGCTGTAGGAGGGCATCACGACGACGTCGGCTGAGCGGTACCAGCCCGCCAGCTTGGGTGCGCTGACCGGCGGATGGTGCGTGACGACGTCGTCCATCCCGGCGGCGCTGATCAGCGCCTTCAGGTCGAAGTCCTTCGCCCCGCTGACCGCGCCCAGAATGGTCAGCTGCAGGTCGATGTCCGGCCGGCGGGCCCGCAGCAGCGCGGCGGCCTTGATCAGGATCTGCGGGCCCTTCAACCGCTGGATCCGGCCCGCGAACAGCAGGTGGTAGCGCCCGGGCGGGACGCCGTGCTGGCTGCGGGCCCGGCCGCGGAACGCCGGGGTGAACACGGACAGGTCCACCCCCGGCGGCGCGACGTCGATCCGGTCCGGGTCGGCGTCGTAGTGCGAGACCAGCTCAGCGGCCTCCGCCCCGGTGTTCGCGATCAACCGGGTGGCGCCGTCGACAATCCGGTGTTCGCCCTCCTCGCGGCGGCGCGGCTCGGGCTGCTCGCCGGACTCCAGCAGCAGGTTCTTGACCTTGGCCATGGTGTGCATGGTGTGCAGCAGCGGCACGCCCCACAGTTCGGACAGCTCCAGCCCGGCGATCCCGGAGACCCAGTAGTGCGAGTGGATGACGTCGTAGCGGCCGTGCGGCTGGAGCTGCCTGATCCGGTCGATCTCGGCCACCATGCTGTGCAGCAGCGCCGGCAGTTCCTCCTTGGGAACCTTCCGCGCCGGCCCCGCGAAGACGTTGTGGACGCAGACCCCGGGGGCGGGGTGCTCGACGGCGGCCTGCTCGGCGGAGGTGGCGCGCGTGAAGATCTCCACCTCGACGCCGGTCTCGGCCAGAGCGGCCGCGAGGGCGCGGATGTACACGTTCATCCCGCCGGCATCCCCGGACCCGGGCTGCTCCATCGGCGAGGTGTGCAGGGAGAGCAGGGCGACCCGGCGGACCAGCGGCATCATCGTCCTTCCCTTCATGCGACGTGGATTCGGTAAAACACTACTCCTGAACGGCGCGCCGGGACGCGGCCGGGCCCGGGAGGGAACCGACCGGAGACAATCAAGGCCGGGGCCAATAGGCTGGGCGTCTGAGGACCGAGCGAGGGGAACCAGATGCCCGGGAACGGATATCCGCCTGTGCCGGACCGGCCGCGCTACACCGGCCCGCGGCGCCGGCTGCCCGGCTGGCTCCTGGCCGTGCTGCTGCTGGGAATACCGGTGCTGGTCGTCGCCGGGTGCACGCTCACCCGCGGCGCCGGAGGCCCGCCACAAGCCGACAAGGCGGACGGGTTCATCACCGCGGAGGGCCGCGGCCTGGTGCTCGACGGTGCGCCTGTCCGGCTGCAGGCGGTCAACTTCTCCAACTTCTACCACCGGAACCTCAGGGGCGCCGAGCTCCTGGCCTCCCAGCACCATGCCAGGGAGGACTTCGCCCGCGCGAAAGACCTCGGCTTCAACAGCGTCCGGTTCGCCTTCGACGGGGACTGGTACGTCGATTCCCCGGACATCTTTTGGCAGTGGCTGGACCGCAACGTGGCCTGGGCGCGGGACCACGGGATGCGCCTGATCCTGGACCTGCACACCCCGATCGGCGGGTTCTGGCTTGATCCCACCAGCGACGCCGTCAGTTTTGACCTCTGGTCCGATCCGAAGCTGCAACAGCAGAACGCTGACCTCTGGCGCGCCATCGCGGCCCGGTACAGGGACGAACCGGCCATCGCCGCCTACGACCTGCTCAACGAGCCGGTGACGACCGACGCGACGGGTGAACAGTGGAAGCGGCTGGCCGCGAAGCTGGTCGCCGCGGTGCGCGCGGAAGACCCGAACCATCTGCTGGTCGTGGGCGGGATCTACGGCGTCAACGGCAGCTACGGTGCGGCCGGCGTCGACCCGCACTTCCTGGTGGACGACGGGAATGTCGTGTACGACTTCCACTTCTACGAACCGATCAAATACACCCACCAGTACGCATCCTGGGTCGAGGGCCCGGTACGGGACGGCGGCAGCTACCCGGATCCCGACACGCTCCTGCCGACCGGGGACCGCATCCTGCTCCCGGAAAGCCGCATTGCCACCAGGCCGCTGCCGGCCGGGACGACGGGATGGACCGCGTATGACAGCGGGATCGTGGCGATCGAGGACCCGAAAGCCGTCGCGGCGACGCCCTTGGTGACGGTGCAGGGCGGCCTGCGGGGAACGGCCGCCTTTGATGCCGTCACGGTCACCGAGTACGGGCCCGACGGCGCCGAACTGCGGCAGCTCGTCAACGACCGGCTCGACCGGGACGGCACCCTGGACTGGCACGAATGGCAATACAGTGCAGGCGCAGGGGACGGGGCCGGGCCGACGTTCGTCCGGGAAACGGCCGGACACCGGGACAACGGCAGCCTGTCCATCAGCAACGTCGTCGACGCCGGAATGATCGCGGGGTGGAGCAACGACGGCCACCTGTTCCGGGTGGTTCCCGGCAACAAGTACCGCATCCAGGGCCACATGCGCGGCCAGGACATCGCAGCCACCGGAGCCTCCACCCCGGCGGCCGCCCTCCAGATCGACGTATATGCGCAGTCACCCGGAGCGGCCGGCGGCGGCTTCCTCACCCGCGGTAAGGACTATCTGGCCCACGAGCTGGGAAAGCGGCTGAAATTCGGCGCCGAGAACAACGTGCCCATGTCCGTCATGGAGTTCGGCCTGGTGCGGCAGGCCTTCGAAATGGAGGGCAAGGGCGGCGGCCAGTGGGTCACCGACATGCTGGGACTCCTCAAGGAGAACGGCCTCAGCTTCGCGTACTGGGAGTACCACGGAACCCAGATGGGCCTCTACCTCAGCGGCACCGGTAAACCCGGCGAACCCAACACGGCCCTCCACGAGGCGCTGGCCCGCGGACTGCGCTGAATTTTCCGGTCACGGTTGTTGCGCCCAGAGCCGCCGCAGTTCCGGGAAGGCTGCCTCGTAACCGGTCAGCAGCCTGGCCGCAAGCTGTTCCGAACCGACAAGGGGGTGGCGGGCAAAAGCGGCAAGGGCCGCCTCGCGCCGGCTCCCCGTCGCGGGCACGGAGTCCGAACCGCCGGCGTCGGGGGACGCGGGGGCCGCGGCGACGGCACCGGCCGCACCGGCGTCAGCCGTGGCCCGGACAACGAGCCGTTCAACCTCCTTGACCCGCCGCATCAGCTCCAGCTGCGCCTCCGCCGGGCGGTCCTGCGGGATTGGCACCAGGCCGCCGGTGTCCACCCGGCAGGGGACCTCGACGACGGCGTCCACCGGCAGCCCGGGGACCGCAGCCGCCGGCACGCCGCCCGGGCCCGGCACTGCGTTGGGGGTGTTCAGGACAAGGTCGGCAGTGCCGCCGCCGGACAAGGCGCGCATCACCGCCAGCGCCACGCGCTCGTAGCCGCCGCCGGCCAGATCCGCCTCGTCCCGCTGTTCACCCGCGCCGCGGGCCTCCGCCAGGTAGCCCTCCTCGCGGGACCGCCGGGCGGCATCCCAGAGCCGGTAGGCATCCGCGCCGGAGGCCGCGAGCCGGGGATAGAGCTCGGCCTGCTGCCGGTGGATGGATTCGCCCCGGGTCTGCCCAGCCGCCTGCATCGCGGCCACGGCACGGTCCGTTTCGTAGTAGTAATACAGATACTCGTTGGGCAGGCAGCCCAGGTGTGCCAGGAAAGGCTGCGGAAACAGGCGGCCCTCCTCGAAGCCGGCCAGGGCTCCGGCGTCCGCCAGCAGGTCCGGGAGCACGTCCCGGCCGCCGGACTCCAGCCGGTAGAGCCAGCCGAGGTGGTTCAGTCCGTAGTAGCCCACGCCGTCGAGCCGGCCGCCGGGAAGGACGACGCCGGCGGCGGCCGCGGCCCGCTGCACCAGCCCGCCGGCGGAATCACAGACGCCCACCACCCGCCGGCCCAGCACCGGGAGCAGGGCCTCGGTCACCATGCCGGCCGGATTCGTGAAGTTAACCAGCCAGGCATCCGGGCAGTGCCGCGCCATCGCCCGGGCCAGCGAAAGCATGGGTGGAATGCTGCGCAGGGCGTAGGAGATCCCGCCCGCGCCGGTGGTCTCCTGGCCCAGGACGCCGAGCTGCTGCGCGACCCGTTCGTCGGCGGTGCGGCCTGCGGTTCCCCCGGGCCGGATCGCGGCAAAGACCATGTCCGTCCCGGCCAGGGCCGCAGGCAGGGAGGTTGTGGTCCGGACGGCCGGGACGCCGGCGGTTGAAGGACCGCCCGACGGGCCCGGCGCGGCGGCGAGCACCGCTTCGACGGCGGCGAGCCGGCCGGCGTCGACGTCGTACAGCACCAACTCCCGGACCAGCCCGGCGAAGCGCCCGGAGGTGAGCGCCCGGTACAGCAGCGGCACCCGGAACCCGCCGCCGCCGGCAATCATGAGCCGCATGCCAGCAGTCTATTCCGCACCGGCGCCGGGGATACCGGAGGCCTTCTTCCGCCGGAATAAGCGGCGGCGTAGTGTTCCTGTATGGACGCGATTCCAGCGCCGCGCTTCGACCCGCTCGCCGCCGTCCGGGCCCCCGCGGCGGCGGGATTCGACCTGCTCCTGACCGGCACGGTGTTCCAGGACATCATCTTCACCGGGTTGCCGCACACGCCGTTGCCCGGGACCGAAATCTGGAGCGAAGGGATGGGCAGCTGCCCCGGCGGGGTGGCGAACCAGGCCATCGCGGCGGCCCGGCTGGGACTGCGGACCGGTCTCGCCGCCGCGTTCGGCGATGACGGCTACGGCGACTACAACTGGAAGATCCTGGACCGCCAGGAGCACGTGGACCTGTCGCTCTCGCGCCGGGTCCCCGGCTGGCACTCGCCGGTCACCGTCTCGCTCAGCGTCGAGAAGGACCGGTCCATGGTGACCCACGGTCACCCGGCGCCGGTCACCTCGACCGAGCTGATCGGCTGCCCGCCGGCCGCGCTCGCTGCCGTCGCGGAACTGGGTGAGGAGCTCGAGCCGTGGGCCCTTGACGCGCACCGCGCCGGGGTGCGGCTCTTCGGCGACGTCGGATGGGACCCCACCGGGGCGTGGGCGCAGGCCCGGCTGGATAACCTGCGGTATTTCCACGCCTTTATGCCCAATCAGCAGGAGGCGATGGCGTTCACCGGCAAGGACAACCCCTGGGCGGCGCTCTACGCGCTCGCGGACCGGGTCCCGGTGGCGGTGGTGACCCTGGGCCCGCAGGGGGCCATGGCCGTGGACTCCGAGACCGGCGAGGAGGAATGGGTGCCGTCGCTGCCGGTCCAGGCCTTCGACCCGACCGGGGCGGGGGACTGCTTCGGGGCCGCGTTCATCGTCGGTTGCCTGGCCGGCTGGCCGCTCGGGGACCGGCTGCGCTTCGCGAACCTTTGCGCCGCCCTGGCCGTGCAGCAGGTCGGCGGGTCCCTCGCGGCGCCGGGCTGGGGCGACCTGGCCGACTGGTGGCAGCGCGCCAACGCCCGGAAGGAACGGCAGGGCAGCCAGTGGCTTCGGCGGTACCGGTTCCTCGAAGACATCGTGCGCGACGTGCCGCCGGAGGCCCAGCGGCGTGCGACGGCGACCATCGCCCACCTCTCCGACGCGTAGCCGTGCCTGCGATGGGTGCGGGCGCGGCTGGTGAGGGCGCGGGTGGGCCCGCGGGCTGACGAACATGTCCCGTGGCGCGGCTGCGGAGAGGGCATGATCCGTTATGCCCAGCCGCGGCTGCGACGGATGGGCATATCCGTCCGGGTGGGCTGCGGGTGGGACCGGCGGCCTGACGGACATGTCCCGTGGCTGGGCCGGGGAACGGGCATGATCCGTTATGCCCAGCCGCAGTTGCCGAGAATGGGCATGTCCGCCGGAGGGGGGGGGCGGGCCTCAAATTCAGTGCGCCCGCCAGCCACCCGTAGAATCGTTGGGTGATATACCCAGCAGCAACAGGTGATTTCCGGCCGGTGGCGGAAGTCCGACCGGACCACGTCGAGGAGCGCTCGGCCATCATTGACCTTGAGGCGATCCGGCACAACGTCCGGCACCTGGCCAAGGTGGCGTCGCCGGCCAAGGTCATGGCGGTGGTCAAGGCCGACGCGTACGGCCACGGCGCCGTGCCCGTCGCCCGGGCCGCGCTCAGCGCCGGCGCCAGCTGGCTGGGCGTCGCCCACATCTCGGAAGCCCTGGCCCTGCGCGCCGCCGGCATTGACGCGCCGCTGCTGGCCTGGCTCCACACCCCCGAGAGCAACTTCGCCGCCGCCGTCGCCGCCGGAATCGACATCGGCTGCTCCGGCTGGGAGCTGGGCCGGATCGTGGCCGCCGCCCGCGAACAGGAGCGCCCGGCCCGGATCCACCTGAAGGTCGACACCGGCCTCGGCCGCAACGGCGCCACCCTCGAATCGTGGGACACCCTGCTCGGCGAGGCCATGGACTACCAGGACCAGGGCCTGCTGCGCGTCGTCGGGATCTTCTCCCACCTGGCCGTCGCCGACGAGCCCCACCGGCCGGAAACGGACCAGCAGCTCGAAGCCTTCCGCGACGTCCTGGCCATGGCGCAGGACGCCGGCGTCGACCCCGAGGTCCGGCACCTCGCCAACACCCCGGCGACGCTGTCCCGGCCGGATACGCACTTCGACCTGGTCCGGGTCGGCCTCGGCATCTACGGACTCTCGCCCTTCGAGGAACAGCGCGCCGCCGAGGTCGGCCTGCGCCCGGCGATGACGGTGCGCGCCGTCGTCTCGAACTGCAAGGACGTGCCGGCCGGGCAGGGCGTGTCCTACGGACTCAATTACCGCACCGCCCAAAGCAGCACCCTCGGGCTGGTTCCGCTCGGCTACGCCGACGGCGTGCCCCGGGTCGCCACCGGCGGCCCGGTCCGGGTGGACGGCGTGGACTACCCCGTGGTGGGGCGCATCGCGATGGACCAGATGGTGATCGACCTCGGCCCGCTGCACGTTTCCGACGGCGGACGCAGCCTGCTGGGCGCCGAAGCGGTGCTGTTCGGCGACGGCGCCGACGGCGGCCCCACCGCCGAGGACTGGGCCCGCGCGGCCGGCACCAACAACTACGAGATCGTCACGCGGATCAGCCCCCGGGTTCCGCGCCGCTACATCAACGAGGAACCGGCATCCGACGGCGGGGCTGCGCAGTGAGCGCTCCAGTGTGGGAGCGGACCCTCGACGTCGGGACCGCGGAGCAGACGCACGCGCTCGGGGCGGCACTGGGCGCCGAACTGGAAGCCGGCGACCTGCTGGTCCTCAGCGGCGAGCTGGGCGCCGGGAAGACGACGTTCACCCAGGGGCTCGGCGAGGGCCTGGGTGTCCGTCCCGGAATCATCTCGCCCACCTTCGTGCTGGTCCGGATCCACCCCAACCTCCCCGACGGCCCCCGCCCCGGCGGCCCGGACCTGGTCCACGTGGATGCGTACCGGTTGGGCTCGGCCGCCGAGATCGACGACATCGACCTGGAAAACACCATGGACACCTCCGTGACGGTGGTGGAGTGGGGCCGCGACCGGGTGGAACACCTGAGCGAGAGCCGGCTTGAGATTGAGCTGCACCGCCGGCTCGGCGGCGCCGCGCCGCAGCCCGCCGAGGCGCCCGCAACCTCGCAGCCCGCCGCGCATCCCGCCGAGGCGTCCGAACCGGCCGGGCTGGACTTCGATACCGACGACGCCGACGAGCCCCGGACCGTGGTCTTCCGCGGCTTCGGCCCGCGCTGGACGGCCCCGCCGGCCGCCCTGGCCGGTTTCACCGCCGCTGCCACCACCCCGGAAACGGACTGAAGATGCTGATCCTTGCCATCGATACCTCCGCCGTGGCCAGTGCCGCCCTGGTCTCCGACGATTCGCTGGAATCCGTCGTCGGCAGCTTCGCCACCGCGGACACCCGCAGCCACGCCGAGGTGCTGGCACCCGGCATTGAGCAGCTGCTCTCCGGCGCGGGCCTTCGCGGCGCCGACGTCGACGCGATCGTCACCGGTGTGGGTCCGGGCCCGTTCACCGGGCTGCGGTCCGGCATCGTCACCGCGCGCAGCCTGGCTTTCGTCTGGCAGAAGCCGCTCTACGGGCTCATGAGCCTGGACGCGATCGCCCTGGAGGTGGCCGAGTCCACCGAGGCCGCGGCCGAGTTCATCGTGGCCACCGACGCGCGGCGCAAGGAAGTCTACTGGGCCCGGTACGCCCTGACCGCAGGCCAGCTGCCGCAACTGGTGGACGGCCCGCACGTCGGCTTCGCCGCCGGGCTGCCGCACCTTCCCGTCTATGGGGCCGGCGCCGGGCTCTACCCGGATGACGTGCGGGCCGTGCCCGAATTCGCCTCGCGCCAGCCCGAGGCCGTGTCGCTCGGCCAGTTCGCGCTCGCCCGCCTCGCCGCGGGGGAGCAACTGCTGGACAGCACCCCGCTGTACCTGCGCGAGTCCGACGCGCAGGTGCCCGGGCCGCGGAAGCGCGCCCTGTGAACGCCCCCGGAACTCCGGGACCGACGCCGGACGCCGCGCCGGCCGGCGTCGTCCTCCGGGACATGGTGCCCACGGATGTGCCCGCGGTGCACGAACTGGAGCGCCGCTTGTTCCCGGTGGACGCCTGGCCGTTGCAAATGTTCGTTGACGAACTGGCCCAGACGGAGACCCGCCGCTACCTCGTCGCGGAGTCCGGCGGCACGATCATCGGCTACGCCGGGCTGATGTGCATCGAACCCATCGCTGACGTCCAGACCATCGCCGTCGTCCCCGAAGAGGAAGGCCGCGGCATCGGCTCGGCCCTGCTGACCGAGCTCATCCGGGAAAGCCGCCGCCGGCACGCGGCCGACGTGTTGCTGGAGGTCCGCGCGGACAACCCGCGCGCCCAGCAGCTGTACCGGCGCTTCGGCTTCGAACAGATCCACGTCCGGCCCCGCTACTACCGCGACGGCGTGGACGCGCTGATCATGCGGCTGGTGCTCGGCGCGCCGGAAGACCCACAGGAAGCAGGCCGTCCATGAACCGCCCCGAGCGTAACGCCCCGCTGGTGCTGGGCATCGAATCCTCCTGCGACGAGACCGGCGTCGGCGTCGTCCGCGGCACCCGGCTGCTGGCCAACACCGTCTCCTCGTCCATGGACGAGCACGTCCGCTTCGGCGGCGTCATCCCCGAAATCGCCTCCCGGGCGCACCTGGACGCGTTCGTCCCCACCCTCCGGGAGGCGGTCGCCGCGGCGGACGTGACGCTCGACGAGGTCGACGCCATCGCGGTAACCTCTGGCCCGGGCCTCGCCGGGGCGCTGATGGTGGGGGTCTGCGCGGCCAAGGCGCTCGCGGTCGCCACCGGGAAGCCGCTGTACGCGATCAACCACCTCGTGGCGCACGTCGGCGTCGGGCTGCTCGAGCCGGCCGACGGCGCCACCGGCGCCGCGGCCGGAGTCCCGGGCGGGCTGGCCGGCAGCCTGCCGGAGAACCTCGGCGCGCTCCTGGTCTCCGGCGGCCACACCGAGATCCTGCGGATCCGGAGCATCACCGACGACGTCGAACTGCTCGGCTCCACGATCGACGACGCCGCGGGCGAGGCCTACGACAAGGTGGCCCGGCTGCTGGGCCTGGGCTACCCGGGCGGCCCGGCCATCGACAAACTGGCCCGCACCGGTAACGCCAAGTCGATCCGGTTCCCGCGCGGCCTGACCCAGCCCAAGTACATGGGCACGGCGGAGGAGCCCGGCCCGCACCGCTACGACTGGTCCTTCAGCGGGCTGAAGACCGCCGTGGCGCGCTGCGTCGAACAGTTCGAGGCCCGCGGCGAGGAGGTCCCGGTGGCGGACATCGCGGCGGCGTTCCAGGAGGCCGTGGTGGACGTGATCACCGCCAAGGCGGTGCTCGCCTGCCGCGAAAACGGCATTACCGAGCTGCTGCTCGGCGGGGGAGTGGCGGCGAACTCGCGGCTGCGCCAGCTCACCGAACAGCGCTGCAGCGCGGCCGGGATCCGGCTGACCGTGCCGCCGCTGTCGCTCTGCACGGACAACGGCGCCATGGTGGCGGCGCTCGGCGCGCAGCTGGTGATGTCCGGGACGGCGCCGAGCGGGATCGGCTTCGCGCCGGATTCCTCGATGCCCGTCACCGTCGTCAGCGCGTAGCCGCCGAGCCCGGGAGGCCGGCCGCGGGACGTTGCCTTCGCGGATGGCGACTCCGGGGATGCCGGGCTCCCGGGAGGGCGCGACCCGTGGGGCTAGGCCTCGGGCCCGGTGCGCATTTGGTCGACCAGGTCCAGGACGACGGCGCGCAGGTCCCCGCCGTGCTCGGCGGCGACCCGGCGCTGCCGCTGGTAGCCGGCGCCGCGGTCGATGATCTTTCCGACGTCGGCCAGCTCGGCGCTGCAGCCGAGCTTCGCGGCGACCGGCTCAAGGCGCTTCAGGGTCTCGCGCAGGTGGTCGGTGACGAGCTGCTCGTTGCCCTCGGCGTCGAGGATGATGATCGCGTCCAGGCCGTAGCGGGCCGCACGCCACTTGTTCTCCTGCACGTGCCACGGCGGCATGGTCGGAATGGTGCCGCCGTTGTCCAGGATGGTGGAGAACTCGTCCACCAAACACTGGGTGAGTGCCGCGATGGCGCCGACTTCCTCCAGCGTGGCCAGGCCGTCGCAAATCCGCATCTCGATCGTGCCGAGGTTGGGCACCGGGCGGATGTCCCAGCGGATCTCCGAGAGGGTATCGATCACCCCGGTGGTGAACATGTCCTGGACATAGGCCTCGTATTCCTCCCAGCTGCCGAACTGGAACGGCAGGCCCGCCGTCGGCAGCTGCTGGAACATCAGGGCCCGCTGCGAGGCGTAGCCGGTGTCCTCGCCGCCCCAGAACGGGCTGGACGCCGAGAGGGCCTGGAAGTGCGGGAAGTAGTTGACCAGGCCGTCGAGCACCGGCAGGACCTTGTCCCGGCTGTCCAGGCCGACGTGGACGTGGACGCCGTAGATCACCATCTGGCGGCCCCACCACTGCGTGCGGTCGATCAGCTTGGCGTAGCGCTCCTTGTCCGTCACCGTCTGGAGCTGCGGCGGGCTGAACGGGTGGCTGCCGGCACAGAAGACCTCCACGCCCATCGGATCGGTGACCTCGCGGACCGCGGCCAGCGAGCTGCTCAGGTCCGCTTTCGCTTCGGCCACCGTGGTGCAGATCCCGGTGACGAGCTCCACGGTGTTGAGCAGCAGCTCCTGTTTGATGTGCGGATGCTCGTCGTCCTCGTTCAATTCGGGGTGCCGGGCGGCGACGCCGCGGAGCACCTCGCTGGCCACCGAGGCCAGCTCGCCGGTTTCGGCGTTGACCAGCGCGAGTTCCCATTCCACACCAAGAGTTGATTGCCTGGATGAAGCGAAATCAATCTTCATGTGGTCCCTTCACGGTGTCGTTGCCAGCCTGCGCCGGCCGGTCATGTCGCCCGGACGGCCCGCCCGCGGACGCGGCGGGCTACGGCAAGGCAGCGGTGTTGCAAGTCTAGTGCAGGGGTAGCATCGAGCTGGTGGCGAAGTTACAGCTGATACGTGAGAGTCTTCACAGTCGACGCCGGCCGACGGCGGTCCTCGCCGTCCTGGCAGCACTTGCCGTGGGCGTCGCGGGCTGCGCCGGCCCGCCGGACCCCGACCCCGGAGCTGCAGCCGGCGGTGCGCCGCCGAGCCCCGCCCCGGCCCCGCAGTCGTCCGGCGGGGGCCCGGGGGCCCGGCCGCTGGGGTGGGGCCCGGACCGAGCCGATGCCGATGCCGCGGCGCGTGCGGTCCGGAGTATGAGCCTGGCGGAGAAAGCGGGACAGGTCCTGCTGCCGTCTTTTCCCGGGCTGGACCACGAGGCGCACGCCCGGACCATCGAGCGGCTGCACCTGGCCGGAGCGATCATCATGCCGGACAACGTCCCCGGAACCCCGGGTGGGCAGGTGGACACCGCCGCCCTGCACGCCGTCACCCGGCGCCTGCACCAGGCCGCCCGCGCCGACGGCCGAGGCTGGCCCGGGATGGTCGGCGTCGACCAGGAAGGCGGCCTGGTCGCCCGGCTGCGTGCGCCGCTAACCGAGTGGCCTGCCCCGATGAGCTACGGGGCCGCCGGCAGCCGTCCCCTGGCGACGGACGCGGGTAGGGCGCTCTCCGCGGAACTGACCGGCCTCGGCTTCAACGTCGACTTTGCCCCGTCCGCGGATGTCACCATGGGCCCGGCCGACCCGACCATCGGTGCGCGGTCCTTCTCCGGCAACGCCGACACCGCCGCCACCGTCGGCATCGCCTTCTCGAAGGGCATGCTCGGCGCCGGCGTCCTGCCGGCGGCCAAACACTTCCCCGGCCACGGATCGGTGTCGACCGATTCACACCGGGCGCTGCCGGTCCAGCCCGCCAGTCTTCGGGAGCTGCGCGCCAAGGACCTGAAGCCGTTCCAGGCGGCCGTCGACGCGGGGCTCCCGATGGTCATGACCGGCCACATCGCCGTGCCCGCCCTGGAACCTGGGGTGCCCGCCTCCGTGTCCAAGGCCTCCTACCGGGAACTGCGCCGGATGGGGTTCAAAGGGGTCGCGGTGACCGACGCGCTCAACATGGGCGCCATAGCGCAGCAGTACCCGCGGGACGCTGCCGCCCCGCTGGCCCTGGCTGCCGGGGCCGACCTGCTGCTGATGCCGGCCTCGGCGGAGACGGCGCACGCGGCGATCGTCAACGCCGTGCGGAACGGGTCCCTGCCCGAGGCCCGGTTGGACGAGGCAGCCACGCGGGTGGCCGCCATGCAGCTCTGGCGCGGCCGCAGCCATCCGCCGCGCGGCGCGGCGCCCGGCAACGGTTCGGCGCTGTCCCGGAAAGTCTCGCAGCAGGCGATCACCGTGCTTGCCGGCCCCTGCCGCGGACCGCTAGTTCCGGCCAGCGTCCGGGTGGGCGGCGGCACCGCCCAGGACCGTGCCCGTTTCACCGCGGCCGCCCGCCGGGCCGGGGTCGCCCTGGGCGCCGGTCCGCTCGTGACCCTGATCGGCTACCGCGGCGCCCCGGCGGCCGGGGACGTGGCCGTCGCCCTTGACGCGCCCTGGCCGCTGGAGAAGTCCGCTGCCCGGACCAAGGTGGCCCTCTACGGCCGCAGCCAGGAGGCTTTTGACGCCCTGCTGGCCGTCCTGGCGGGCAAGGCGACGGCCCCAGGAAAGCTGCCGGTCGCCGTCGGACGCCACGCGCCGGGGTCCGGCTGCCGCTGACGGCGGACCGGTCCCGCGTCGTCACGGCCGCCGGGGTGCCGTTTAATGGTCCTGTGCCCATCCTGAACAAAGACATGACCCTGTGCATCTCGCTCTCGGCCCGGCCGAGCAACAACGGGACCCGCTTCCACAACCACCTGTACGAGCAGCTGGGACTGAACTGGATCTATAAGGCCTTCGCCCCCACGGACCTGAGCCAGGCCATCGCCGGGGTGCGGGGCCTGGGCATCCGGGGCTGCGCCGTGTCCATGCCCTACAAGGAGGACGTGATCGCGCTCGTCGACGCCATGGACCCGTCCGCGAAGGCCATCGACTCGGTGAATACGATCGTCAATGACGGCGGCCGGCTCACGGCTTACAACACCGACTACACGGCAATCGAACAGCTGCTGCAGCGCAACGCGGTCCCGGTGGAGTACGCGGTCTGGCTGACCGGGGCCGGCGGGATGGCGAAGGCCACCGCGGCGGCCCTGCGCGACGCCGGCTTCCGGAACGTCACCATCATCGCCCGCAACGAACCGGCGGGCCGGGCGCTCGCCGACCAGTACGGCTTTCACTGGCGTGCGGACTTCCCGGCGGCGGGCGAGGGTACAGCGGACATGCTCATCAACGTCACCCCGATGGGGATGGCCGGCGGCCCCGACGCGGAGGCGCTGTCCTTCCCGCAGTCGGCGGTGGACGCGGCCAAGGTGGTCTTCGACGTCGTGGCGCTGCCCGCCGAGACGCCCCTGATCCGGGCCGCACGGGCCGCCGGGAAGCAGGTGATCACCGGCGCCGAGGTCGCAACCATCCAGGCGCTGGAGCAGTTCGTGCTCTACACCGGGATCCGGCCCACGGCGGAGCAGGTGCGCGCGGCGGAGGACTTCATGCGGGCGCAGTAGCTCCGCCCGGCGTAGCCGGGCCCGCGGGTCCGGCTACGCCGGTCCCACAGGCCGCACCGAGATGGCCACGCGATCCTCGCCGATCCTGGTCAGGACCAGGGTGGCTGTTTTCTTGGCCGCGTCCTTGCCGGCCCGGCCGCCGGGGAGCAACTGCTTGCGCAGTTCCTCCGGCGTGACCGCGACGCCGCGCTTCTTGATGTCCAGGACGCCGACGCCGTTCTCCCGGACCCAGGACTTGAGCGCCTTGACGTTGAACGGCATCACCTCAAGGACCTCGTAGGCGCGGGCGAACGGCGTCTCCCGCAGGTCCGGCGCGCAGATGTAGGCAATGTGCTCGTCCAGCAGGTGGCCGCCCAGTTGGAGTGCGACGTCGGCGACGAGGCCGGCGCGGATCACGGCCCCGTCCGGCTCGTACAGGTAGCCCTCGACCGGGCCCACGGGTGCGGCCGGGCCGGCGTCGAAATCCTCCGGGCTGGTCAGTTCGGCGGCGCCCTGCGGGCCGAGGACCAGGGCGGCACGCCGGATTCCCGGCCGGCGGACCGCGTTGAACCACAGCGCCACCTCGGTCACGTCCCCGCCCACGGAAACCCACTGCGCTTCGCAGTCCTGCGGGATGGCGGCGTGGGGCATCCCCGGGCCCATCTTCACGCCGACGGCGCGGCCGGACGCGGCGAGGGTCTCGACGAAGGACAGCGGCGGGGAAAAGTCTTCCGGGTCCCAGAGCCGTTTGGTTCCGGAGGTTGAAGTGGTACGGCGTGCCGGGTCCAGCCACACGCCGTCGATGCCGTCGAGCGGGACCGCGGCGGCGTCGGCATGGACCACGGTGGCGTTGCGGAACGGGATCAGGTTCATCGTGGCGCAGGCGGCAGTGGTTTCATCCACTTCCACGGCGGTGACCGTGAGGTCCAGGGACGCCAGGGCCATCGCGTCCGCGCCGAGCCCGCAGCCCAGGTCCGCGACGTGACCGATTCCGGCCTCGGCGAAACGCTGGGCGTGCCGCGCCGCCACGTTGAGCCGGGTGGCCTGCTCCAGGCCGGCGCGGGTGAAAATCATCTGCCGGGCGAACTCGCCGAACTTGGCTTCCGCCTTGGTCCGCAGCCGGGACTGGGTCAGGGCAGCGGAGACCAGTTCGGGGGAGTGGCCGGCCTTCCGCAACGAGGCGTTCAGCCGGAAGGCCTCGTCCTCGCGGTACGGCCCCAGCGAGGCCAGCAGCTCCCAGCCCTCCGGATTCAGCAGCGGGGCGATCTGGTCCTGCGTCGTCTCAGCCATGCCTTCAAGCGTAGTTCAGGCCGGCGGGGCCCGCCGTCCCGGATAGGGTGGACGGCATGGATGGCAGGGAGATCAAGGACGTGGGCATCGCAGGCAGCCGGGAAGATGCGGGGGAACCGGGCGGACCGGGCCGGGCCGCTGCCCGGTTCGCGCGCCCGGCGCTGATCGCCGGCAGCGTGGTCGCCGTCGTCTGCGTGGCACTGCTGGTCATCATCTTCTTCCTGGACTCGTTCAACGCGACCGTCTACTCGGTCGGCGGCAAGAACGTTGCGGACGCGACCGATGAAGCCCGTTCCATCCGGGACACC
This sequence comes from Arthrobacter sp. Soil763, assembly GCF_001428365.1. Lineage (GTDB taxonomy): Bacteria > Actinomycetota > Actinomycetes > Actinomycetales > Micrococcaceae > Arthrobacter. The sequence continues at coordinate 639,560 of NZ_LMSH01000002.1, forward strand.
TACGCCGCGGCACGCACCGGCGGCATTATCTTCCTGATCCTCGGCGCAGCGGCCGCCGTCGCCGGCGGGGCGGTGCTGTACCGCACCCGGGCCACGGCTGGCCGCAGCGGCGACGACGACGGCGACGACGTCGACTTCGACGACCTCGCCGGTAACTGACCCCACGCCGCTCCGACGGACATGCCCATCCTTCGAGCCAGGGCGTGGGCATGACGCGGCATGCCCACCGGCCGGGCCGGGGGACGGGCATGTCCTGCGGGGGAGGGGTCGTTCACCGGCGACGAACTGCTGGCACTCACCTTGACCGAGTGCTAACTCCTTACATAGAGTCGTCATTAGCACTCTCCCTAGGCGGGTGCTAACACCTGAAGCTTTACCGGCCTGGCTGCTGCCGGCACCGCGACGACGGTCTGTACGCCATGGCACGACGGCTTTAAAGTCCACGAATTTGCTGACGAAAAGGAGAGGTCCGAGTGTCGGTCTCTATTAAGCCTCTTGAGGATCGTATTGTTGTCCGCCCGCTCGAAGCCGAGCAGACCACGGCTTCCGGCCTGGTTATCCCGGACTCCGCACAGGAGAAGCCGCAGGAAGGCGAAGTTGTCGCAGTTGGCCCCGGCCGCTTTGACGACAACGGCAACCGCGTCCCCGTCGACGTAGCCGTCGGCGACGTTGTCATCTACTCCAAGTACGGCGGAACCGAAGTTAAGACCGGCGGCGTCGAGTACCTCGTGCTGTCCGCCCGCGACGTTCTGGCGATCGTCGTAAAGTAACTCTCTTGGACCCCCGCGCCGCCCTTCCTTCGCTCTGAACGGAACGGCTGCGCGGGGTTCTGTCTTGAAAGGACACAACCATGGCAAAGCAGCTTGCGTTTGACGACGCTGCCCGCCGGTCGCTTGAAGCCGGCATCGATAAGCTCGCCAACACGGTCAAGGTGACGCTCGGCCCGCGCGGCCGCAACGTCGTGCTGGACAAGAAGTGGGGCGCCCCCACGATCACCAACGACGGCGTGACCATCGCCCGCGAAGTCGAACTGGACGACCCGTACGAAAACCTTGGCGCGCAGCTCGCCAAGGAGGTCGCCACCAAGACCAACGATGTCGCCGGTGACGGCACCACCACCGCCACCGTGCTGGCCCAGGCTCTGGTCAAGGAAGGCCTGCGCAACGTTGCCGCCGGCGCCGCTCCCGGCCAGATCAAGCGCGGCATCGAGGTCTCCGTCGAGGCCGTCGCCGCACGCCTGCTGGAGAACGCCCGTCCGGTCGAAGGCACCCAGGTCGCCAACGTTGCCGCCATCTCGGCGCAGAGCGATGAGGTCGGCGAGCTCCTGGCCGAGGCTTTCGGCAAGGTCGGCAAGGATGGCGTCATCACCATCGAGGAGTCCTCCACGACGCAGACCGAGCTGGTCCTCACCGAGGGCATGCAGTTCGACAAGGGCTACCTGTCCCCGTACTTCGTCACCGACGCGGAGCGCCAGGAAGCCGTCCTCGAAGACGCCCTGATCCTGATCAACCAGGGCAAGATCTCTTCGGTCCAGGAATTCCTGCCGCTGCTGGAAAAGGCGCTGCAGAGCTCCAAGCCGCTGTTCATCATCGCCGAAGACGTCGACGGCGAGGCCCTGTCCACGCTGATCGTCAACCGCATCCGCGGCACCCTGAACGTCGTGGCCGTCAAGGCACCCGGCTTCGGTGACCGCCGCAAGGCCATGCTGCAGGACATCGCGACCCTGACCGGCGCCCAGGTCGTTTCCCCGGAACTGGGCCTCAGCCTGGACACCGTCGGCCTCGAGGTGCTCGGCACCGCCCGCCGCATCACCGTTACCAAGGACAACACCACCATCGTCGACGGCGCCGGTTCGGCAGAGGACGTCGCGGGCCGGGTGGCCCAGCTGCGTGCCGAGCTGTCCCGCACCGACTCGGACTGGGACCGCGAGAAGCTGCAGGAACGCCTGGCCAAGCTGGCAGGCGGCATCGGCGTGATCAAGGTCGGCGCTGCCACCGAGGTCGAGCTGAAGGAAAAGAAGCACCGCATCGAGGACGCCGTGTCCTCGACCCGCGCCGCCCTCGAAGAGGGCATCGTGGCTGGCGGCGGCTCCGCCCTCATCCACGCCCTCAAGGCACTCGATGAGGATCCGGCCGTCCAGGCGCTCGAAGGTGACGCGGCTGCCGCCGTCGGCATCGTCCGTCGTGCCCTGACCCAGCCGCTGCGCTGGATCGCACAGAACGCCGGCTTCGACGGGTACGTCGTCGTGGCCAAGGTTGCCGAGTCCGCGGTCAACCAGGGCTTCAACGCCAAGACCGGCGAGTACGAGGACCTGATCGGCGCCGGCGTCATCGACCCGGTCAAGGTCACCCGTGCAGCCCTGCGCAACGCGGCCTCCATCGCCGCGCTGGTTCTCACCACGGAAACGCTCGTGGTGGAAAAGCCGGCCGAAGAGGATGAGCACGCCGGGCACCAGCACTAAGGTCTCCGCACCGCATTACACGAGAGGACCGGACCGGCGTCAGCTGGTCCGGTCCTCTTGCCGTCCCCCGCCCTGGTCAGTGCCGGGGCTGCTGTGCCTTGCGCCGGAGCCGCAGGGCGGCGTCCCGCGGCAGGCGTTTGGTGACCAGCCGGTAGAAGACCAGTACCGCCACCGCCGAAACGACAATCCCGACAAGGTTCAGCAGGAGCTGCAGGGCGGAGCCCGCTGCCTTCTGATACTCGCCCAGCACCAGGGCGACCGCCACGAAGCCGGCGGCGGGAACAGTGGTCACGGAGATGAAGACGCCGATCAGGGCCGCCGACCGCCGGCTGATCACCGAGAGCATGCCTGCGGTGCCCGCCAGCAGGGCCACAATCAGGGAGTAGGGCCCCGGGTGGTAGATGAATTCCACGGCGGAACCGCGGTCCAGGGCGTCCGCGGGAAAGAGCCCGAGCGGCACGGAGAGCCAGGCCGTCAGGGCCGCCGCCAGCATCGCGACGGGGAATCCCACGCCGAGCGCCAACGCCGCGCGGCGTCCGAGACGCCATTGACGCCGCACCAGCGCGACGGCGAGGGCAGCGAGCGGCCCGAACTCCGGCCCGACCGCCATGGCGCCCACGATGGCGATGGTTGAATCCGTGACGATGCCGATCGCGGCCAGCTGCGTCGCGAGGACCAGGAACGCCAGATAGCTCCAGGTCAGCCGGGCGTCCTCCCCGGTCTGCCGCGACACCTCGTCCCAGACCACCGCGTCAGCGCCCTCCCCGGGCGCTGCCGCCACCGCCTGGTCCGCCCGCTCGGACAGCAGCAACTCAGGGGTGGTCACCGAGATTGAGCCGAGTTTCTGGACGTTCAGGGCGTGCAGGTTTTCGATCAGCGCTTCGACGGATTCGCGGGCAATAAAAACCAGGACGACGTCGCCCGGCGGCACCACCGACGCGCCGGGATGCAGGGCGACCTCGGCCACCCCGGGCGCACCCGAGCAACTCTCCACCACAGTTGGGGACAGTTCTTCCGGGACGCAGATCCGTACCTGCACGATCAAGGCGGCCTCCTTCGACTCGTAACAGACTACGGCGCCGCGCGCCCCATCCCTCCGCTGGCCCGGCCGTGCCGCGGCCGCTCCGGGCCGCGACCGTTCCGGGCCATGAATCCGGGCCCGTGAATTGGCGGACAAGATTACGGTTCGGTAACATTGATGCTTTGGAAGCCGCCTGGAGGATCCCAAGTGACGAACGAGCGAACCATAACCAGCCCGCCCGCCGCCGCGGCGGGCTCTCCCGCGAGCCGCAAATCGGGCTACCGCCCCGAGGTGCAGGGCCTGCGCGCGCTGGCTGTGCTTATGGTCGTGACCTACCACGTCTGGCTGGGCAGGGTCTCCGGCGGCGTCGACATCTTCCTGCTCATTTCGGCCTTCCTGATGACGCTCAGCTTCGCCCGCAAGGTCGAATCCGGCAAGCCGCTCCGGCTCCTGCACCACTGGCTGCACCTGCTCAAGCGGCTGCTGCCCGCCGTCGTCGTCGTGGTCCTCGGCGTCCTGATCGGCACCTGGGCCATCCTGCCGGCCAGCCGCTGGGCGGACATCCTGGACCAGGCCTGGGCCTCGCTGCTTTACCGGCAGAACTGGCTGCTCGCAGATTCCGCCGTCGACTACTACGCCCAGGACCACTCGGGCGCGAGTCCGCTCCAGCACTTCTGGTCATTGTCCATCCAGGGGCAGGTGTTCGTGCTGTGGCCGCTGATTTTCGCCGGGGTCGCGCTGCTGCACCGGGGGCTGCGCTACGCCGTGCGTCGCTGGACCCGGCTGGATGACCGGTTGCCGGGTTACCGCGCGCTCCTGGCCGTAGCCTTCGGGGCGGTCTTCGCCATGTCGCTGGCCTACTCGGTCGAGCAGACCGCCGGGAACCAGGCCTACGCCTACTTCGACACCCGCACCCGGCTCTGGGAATTCGCCCTCGGCTCGCTGCTGGCGCTGGCCCTGCCGCACCTCAAACCCGGCAAGGCGCTGCGCGTCGTGCTGGGCTGGGTGGGCCTGGCGGCGATGCTCTCCTGCGGTCTGCTGCTCACCGTGGACCGGTCCTTCCCCGGCTTCATCGCGCTGTGGCCCACGCTCGCGGCCGCGGCCATCATCGTGGCCGGGCGCAGTGGCAGCCGCTTCGGCGTGGACCGGCTCCTGACCTGGCGCCCGCTGGTCGCCCTGGGCGATAACTCCTACGCGCTGTACCTGTGGCACTGGCCGCTGCTGGTCCTCGCGCTGGCCGGGGCCGGCCTCAGCGCCCCCAACCTTTGGCAGGGCCTGGCCATCGTTGCCGCTTCCATCGTCCTGGCCGTGCTCACCACCCGCTACGTTGAAAAGCCGCTGCGCGAATGGCACTGGCCGCAGCGCCGGGCCTGGCGGACCGCCGTCGTCATCGCCGCCTGCGGCGCCTTGCTGGCCGGGCCGGTCACGTTGTGGCAGAGCCACATGGTGGCCGACGAGGCCGCCGCCGCGTCCCAGCCCCGGGAACTGACGCCCGGTGCCGCGGCGCTGGCGCCCGAAAACGCCGGAAAGCCCACGCCGGACGCTAAGATCATCCCGGCCCCCGGGGCGATGAAGAACGAGTGGGCGGACATCGACGGACTCTGCACGGGCGCCAATGTCCCGAGCGACCCGCTGCTGGAGGGCTGCCTCCAGAACAGCCCCCCGGCCAAAGTCACCAAGAAGATCGTGGTGCTCGGCGACTCGCACGCCCAGCAGTACATGGCTGCGCTCGGCCCGGTGGCCAAGAGCCACGGCTGGGAAGTGGTGACCCTGCTCAAGGGCAACTGCCGCTTCGGCGGCGAGTCCGACGAGCGCGACGCCGACTGCAACGCCTTCAACAAGGCCAGCGCCGCCTACGTGCTGGAGCACAAGCCCGACGCCGTCTTCACCGTCGCCTCGCTCACGCACAAGGAGGCCCCGTTCGAGACCGAGGTCCCGAAATACTTGGAAGGCATCAAGCCGTTCACCGACGCCGGGATTGACGTCGTCGGGATCCGCGACAACCCGCGCTTCCCGATCAACATGCCCGAATGCGTCCAGACCAAGGGCCCCGACGCCGCCGAGTGCAACGTCCCGCTGCAGGAATCCCTGGCGGCGTCGTCGCCGCTGGATGCCTACCGGGGCAAGGTGGCCCGCCTGCACCTGATGGACATGAGCGACTTCATCTGCGCCGACGGGACCTGCCCGGCCGTGGTGGGGAACGTCTACGTCTACAAGGACGACAACCACCTGACGAAGACCTACGTCCAGACCATGATCCCGATGTTCGAGAAGCGTCTGCTCGCAGCTACCGGCTGGAAGTAACCCGCCATTCGGGCAGCACGCGGATGCCGTTGCTCACAATCGCGGCGCGGAATATGGGGATCTGCGCCAAGGTTCTAGTATTTATTCAACACTCCTGCACAGGCCACGCCCGTAATGACGGGCTGGTCATCTGCTGCAACCCCTACCCGTGAACACCCAGAAACCCAAGGTAAGAGGCGCACTCATGACCCAGCCCGAACACGACCCCTTCGGCTTCGTTGGCCTGACCTACGACGACGTCCTGCTCCTGCCGGGGCACACCAACGTCATCCCGTCCGAAGCTGACACCTCCTCCCGGATCTCCAAGCGCATCACGGTCAACACGCCGCTGCTGTCCGCCGCGATGGACACCGTCACCGAGTCGCGGATGGCCATCGCCATGGCCCGGCAGGGCGGCCTCGGCGTCGTGCACCGCAACCTTTCGATCGCCGACCAGGCCGACCAGGTGGACCGGGTCAAGCGCAGCGAGTCCGGCATGATCACCAACCCGCTCACCATCGGGCCCGAGGCCACGCTGGCCGAACTGGACGAAATCTGCTCGCATTACCGGGTCTCCGGCCTGCCCGTCGTGGACGAGGGCATGCGGCTGCTGGGTATTGTCACGAACCGCGACACCCGCTTCGTGCCGGAGGCCGACTTCCCGATCCGGCTGGTCAGCGACGTCATGACCAAGATGCCGCTGGTCACCGGCCACGTGGGCATCAGCCGCGAAGAGGCCTCGCACAAGCTCGCCACGAACAAGATCGAAAAGCTCCCGCTGGTCGATGACCAGGGCCGGCTGAAGGGCCTGATCACCACCAAGGACTTCACCAAGGCCGAGCAGTACCCGCTGGCCACCAAGGACGACGAGGGCCGGCTGCGCGTCGGCGCCGCCATCGGCTTCTTCGGCGACGGCTGGGAACGCGCCATGGCCCTGGTCGACGCCGGCGTGGACGCCCTCTTCGTGGACACCGCCAACGGCCACTCGCAGGGCGTGCTGGACATGATCCGCCGCCTCAAGTCCGACCCGGTCGCCGCGCACGTGGACATCATCGGCGGCCAGGCCGCCACCCGCGAGGGCGCGCAGGCCCTGATCGACGCCGGCGCCGACGGCATCAAGGTCGGCGTGGGCCCCGGCTCCATCTGCACCACCCGCGTCGTGGCCGGCGTCGGTGTCCCGCAGATCACCGCCATTTACGAATCCGCCAAGGCGGCCATCCCGGCCGGCGTGCCGCTGATCGCCGACGGCGGCCTGCAGTACTCGGGCGACATCGGCAAGGCCCTGGTCGCCGGCGCCGACACCGTCATGCTCGGGTCCCTGCTGGCCGGCTGCGACGAGTCCCCGGGCGACCTGATCTTCGTCAACGGCAAGCAGTTCAAGCTCTACCGGGGGATGGGCTCGCTCGGCGCCATGCAGACCCGCGGCAAGAACACCTCCTACTCCAAGGACCGGTACTTCCAGGCCGACGTCTCCGGCGACGACAAGCTCATCCCGGAAGGCATCGAAGGCCGTGTCGCCTACCGCGGTCCGCTCTCTTCGGTGGCCTACCAGCTGGTCGGCGGCCTCCGCCAGACCATGTTCTACACCGGAGCCCCGACCGTGGCCGAGCTCAAGGCGCGCGGCAAGTTCGTCCGGATCACCCCGGCCGGGCTGAAGGAATCCCACCCGCACGACATCCAGATGACGGTGGAGGCGCCGAACTACGGTTCGCGCTGACCCGCCAGGCTGACCCGCCAGGAGGCTGGACAGGCAGGCCACGGGGATTCCTCCCCGTGGCCTGCCTGCGTTAACAGCGGCAATGGAGGCGTGGATCCGGAACTAGGCTGGAGCCATGTCCGAACTCCTGCCCGCGCGCGAGCCCAAGCGGAAACTGGCGCTGCGGCCTTACGCCCGGGCCGTGGCGCAGGTGCTGCGGGTCAGCTTCCGCGCCTCGCCTGCCGCCGTCGTGATGAAAGTGGTGGGCTCGTTGATCTCGGCGCTGCTGCCGCTGGTCACCACCTACTTCGCCGCGCTGACCACAACGGCGCTCGCGGCAGCGTACGCGGGAAATGCGGCCGCCGGGCAGCAGGCCATCGTCTACGTCATCATCACCGCGGCGCTCGGCCTGTTCTGGGGCGCCTTCAGCAGCGTGGACCGCTACATCCAGCAGCTGATGAGCTTCCGGGTCGGCGCCATCGTCGGGGACCTGATGTACGAGCGTTTCCTGGCCCTGGAATTCTGGCGTTACGACGACAAGGAGACGGTGGACCTCTACGACCGGGCCAAACGTTTCTCTGATTCCTACGCCCGCGTCTTGGACCGGATCGCGGCCATCTTCACCCAGTTGGTTTCGGTGATCCTGGCGGTGGGCGCCCTGCTCCTGGTCAGCTGGTGGATCGCCGTGATCGTCCTGGTCGCGATCGTGCCCAGCGTGTACCTGCAGTTCAAGCTCTCCCGAGAACAGATCGCGCATTGGAACACCCAGGTCGATTCGCGCCGGCAACGGCGGATGATCGAAACGAACCTGCTGCGGCCGCAGCACATCGCCGAGATGCGGCTCTATGGGATCGTCGGCTACCTGATGGGGCTGCGGTCCAGGCTCCGGGACGCGGACGAAAAACGCCGGCTCGATTTCCAGAAGCGCTACATCCCCAAGCAGCTCGCCGCGGATGCCCTGCAGTACGGCGCCGAGGTGGTCTCGCTGATCTGGGTGGTGGGCCAGATCATCGCCCGCGCCCAGCCGGTGGGGCAGTTCCTCTACGTCCAGCAGATCGTCAGCCGCGCCCTCTCCACCGCCAACAACCTGGTTTCCTCGCTGAGCTCGATCGACGAGGACCTCGCCAACCTCAAGGACTACGAGCTGTTCATGGCGCTGCCGGTCCACTCCGAGCACGCCCCGCCCCTGCTCCAGGCGCCGCGGACCGTGGAACTGCGGGATATCCGTTTCACCTACACCGGCAGCGAGCTGGAGGTCATCAAAGGCATCTCGCTGACCATCCGGCAGGGCCAGCACATTGCCATCGTCGGGGAGAACGGGGCCGGGAAATCCACCCTGATCAGGATCCTCGCCGGGCTCTACCGCCCTGACTCCGGGCAGGTGCTGCTCGACGGCGTCGACCTCGCCGCCGTCGACGTGAAGTCCTGGCACCGCCACCTTGCCGTGCTCAGCCAGGAGTTCCTCAAGTACGAGTTCGCCACGGCCGCGGAAAACATCTTCTTCGGCGACGTCGATGCGCCGCGCGACGACGAGCGGATCCGCCGGGCCGCCGCCGACGCGGAGGCCCTCGACTTCATCAACAAGCTGCCGAACGGCCTGGACAACCACGTCAGCAACTGGATGGAGGACCCGCGCGGGCGGAAGGGCAGCGGCTTGTCCGGCGGGCAGTGGCAGCGGCTGGCCATGGCCCGGAACTTCTACCGGGACGCCTCCTTCATGGTGATGGACGAACCGACATCGGCGATTGACGCGCTGGCCGAGCACCGGATCTTCACCCGGCTCTTCGCAGACCGCAGCAGCACCATTATCGCCATCAGCCACCGGCTAGCGACGATCGAGAAGGCGGACGTCGTCTACATGCTGGAGGACGGCAGGATCGTGGAACAGGGTACACACAAGGAACTGGTGGCCTTGCGCGGCCGCTACTTCCGGATGTTCGAATCGCAGCTCACCGTGGACGAGGCCGGCGGCATCTAGGCCGGGCGGCGCGGAGCGGCCCGGCCAAACCGCGGGCAGGTTCAGGGTTCAGTCGCCGGAGACAATCGTGGTGCGGACCGTAGCCAGGCTCGGCGAGGGCGGGACGCTGCTGAAGCCGAAGCTGACCGCAGGCGTGATGGGCACCAGGCCGCCCTGGTCGGTGCCGTTCCAGGTGACCCGGGCGGAGGTGATCCGGTGGAGGTCGGTGACGCCGTAGGATTCCTGCCGGCCGTTCCCGGCGGTGCCATGGGTGCGGGCGCCGGGGCTGAGGCGGGCTGCCAAGGGGTTGACGGCCCGCAGCCAGGCCGGATGGACCGCCAGGCGGTGGGGGACCGCCCGGAGGCCGAGCCCCAGCACGGTCCGGGAGCCGATGGTTGCCGCGATCTCCAGCGGCCCGGCCGCGACGGCCAGCCTGCCGCCGTCCACGCCGGCGGCGACGTCCACGATCCGTACCTCGTCGAAGCTGTACGTGGCGGCGACGAACTCGCCCACTTCAGCGGAGGGGGCCAGGAGCAACCTGTGCCCGGTGTCCGTCTGGATCATGACGTCCGCGAAGGCCCCGAAGGGGGAGGCGCGCCAGATTCCGACGACGGCGCGCAGCCCCGAGGCGGCCCCGAGTCCGGCGATCTGCCCGTCGAAGATCCAGCGCTCAGCCATGCAGCCACTGTAGCCAACGCCCCGCCGGACATGCCCGTCGGCTGGACCGGCGAGTGGGCATGGCACTGTTCTGCCCGGTCCCCGGCACAAAGAATGGGCATGTCCGTCGGAAAGCGACGGACATGCCCACTCGCCGGCCGCAGCCGGGGCCGCGGCCAGCCGGTGACGGCTAGGAGGTCGTGACCGAGGTGTCGTCCACGAAGAAGTAGGTCTGCAGCGAGGAGTCCTCGACACCGAGGAACCGCAGCGTCACGGTCTTGCCCTTGAACGCGGACAGATCGAGGGTCTTGAGCACGTAACCGGTCGACTTGTTCAGGTTCGAGTAGGTCGCCAGCGTGGTGGTGACGCCGCCGCTGACGGCCTGGACCTTCAAGGTGTCATACGCCGTCGAGGTGGTGGTCTCGTCGGTCAGCGTCTTGAGGTAGAAGGACAGCGTGGATCCGGCCGCGGCGGAGGGGATGCTGAACGTCTGGTCCAGCCGGTACGACGTCGACTGTCCCCACCCGTTCAGCCCCGCAAAGCCGCTGCCCGTGCGGGCGTTGGTGCCGGTTTCGAAGGTGTCGGTGTGATCGGAGGTCCAGGACGCGGAGCCGCTTTCGAAGCCCGGGTTCAGCAGCAGGTTGCCCGACGGCGGCGGGGTGGTGCCGCCCAGCAGGCCCATGGTGGCCGTCGCGTCGGACAGGCCGGCTCCACAGCCCTTGGTGCAGCCCCCGGGCATGGCCCGGGTGCCCTGCTTGAGGGTGGATTCGACCTGGGAAGGGGACAGACCGGGGGACTTGGCCTTCATCAGGGCGACGAGGCCGGCCACATGCGGGGTCGCCATGGAGGTGCCCTGGTAGTTGGCGTAGCCCGCGCCGGCCGGCGTGGTGGTGCCGGTGTTGAGCGTGGAGAGGATGCCGCCGCCGCTGACACTCGTGTCGCCGCCGGGAGCGGTCAGGTCCACGGTCGCGCCGTAGTTGGAGTAGTAGGAGAGCGTGCCGCTGGGGTTGCTGGCGGCGACGGTGACCACCGAGCTGCAGTTGGCCGGGCGGAAGCCCGAGGCGTCCTGGTTGCTGTTGCCGGCGGCGACCACCACGGTGGTGCCGCGCGAAACGGCGGAGTCGATGGCGGCCTGGTAGGTGGTGCCGCAGGCGCCGGACCCGCCCAGGCTCATGTTGATGACCTTGGCGGGATTGGCGTTCGCGGGGATCCCGGAGACGGCGCCGCCGGAGGCCCAGATGATCGCATCGGCGATATCGGAGAGCGACCCGCCGCACTTCGCCAGCACCCGGACCGGCAGCACCTTGGCGTTGGGGGCCACGCCGGCCACGCCGGTGGAGTTGCCGGTCACGGCGGCGACGGTGCCGGAGACGTGGGTGCCGTGCCAGGAGGAGTTGCCGGCGGAGGTCTGCCCGCATTCGCCGGCGGCGTACCAGTCGCCCTGGTCCTGGGCGTTGGCGTCACGGCCGTTGCCATCCCGCGCGGCCGTGGCGTCGGAGACGAAGTCGTAGCCCGGCAGGATGTTGGCGTCCAGGTCGGGGTGAGCCGTGATGCCGGTGTCGATCACCGCGACGGTGGACCCGGAGCCGGTCGAGACGTCCCAGGCGCCGGGGATCCGCATGCCGTTGGCGGCGGTGAAGTCCCACTGCTCGCCGTAACGGGTGTCGTTCGGGCTGAGGACGGCGGTCATCCGCGCGTCCGGTTCGACGGCGTCGACCGCACCGGAGGCGACGATGCCCGCCATGAAGTCCCGGGCCGCCTGGTCGGAAAGGGCCTTGTCCGAGGCAATCAGGGTTCCCCCGGTAGCGAGGGCGCGCAGCTCGCGAACACTTACCCCCTGCTGCTTTGCGGCCTTGCCCCAGGCGTTCGCGCGCCCGCCGGGGGTGGCGTTCCCCGGGGTCTTCTTGAAGCTGACGATGAACTGCGTGTACGCCTCGCCAGCGTTGACGTCCGGAGCCGGTGCGGTCTCCGAAACGACCTGCCCCGTGGCGGGCGCCGCGAGTACCGGGGATACGGCGAGGGTCATGGTGCCGACGACGGCCGCCAGCGAGAGGGCCAGGACGCGCGAGGTCCTGAGTGATGCACTTCCCATGGGTTCTGCTTTCTGTAACCGGGCGCTGCGGAGGGCCCGGAACGGTGTGGAGACCGGCGGGGTTCCCGGCCGGCCGAAAGCAAACGTAAGCGCATTTTCAATATTTGTAAACTATTGACAAAATCGGTCAAGTGACGTTTCACTCTCGTTTGTTCCGGCCCCAATGCCGGGCCGGAGTCGCGGTCAAGTAAAGTTGGGGGCGTGACTTACGAGATTGAGATTGGCCGTGGCAAACGTGGGCGTCGTGCCTACTCCCTGGACGACATTGCGATCGTCCCCAACCGGCGTACGCGCGATCCCAAGGACGTCTCCGTCTCCTGGCAGATCGACGCCTACAAGTTCGACATGCCGGTGATCGCCGCCCCGATGGACTCGGCCATGTCGCCGGAGACCGTCATCGCGCTGGGCCGGCTGGGCGGGCTCGGCGTCCTCGACCTCGAAGGCCTGTGGACCCGCTACGAGGACCCGCAGCCGGTCCTCGACGAGATCGCGGCGCTGGAGGATGAAACCACCAGCCCCGCCGTCACCCGGCGCATGCAGGAGCTCTACCAGGCGCCGATCCAGCCGGAACTGATCACCTCCCGGCTGGCCGAGATCCGCGCCGCCGGCGTCACCGTGGCCGGATCCCTGACCCCGCAGCGCACCCAGGAGCACTACAAGACCGTGCTGGCCGCCGGCGTCGACATCTTTGTCATCCGCGGCACCACCGTCTCCGCCGAGCACGTCTCCAAGGACCACGAACCGCTGAACCTCAAGCAGTTCATCTACGAACTCGACGTCCCCGTGATCGTCGGCGGGGCAGCCGGCTACACCCCGGCCCTGCACCTGATGCGCACCGGCGCGGCCGGCGTGCTGGTCGGCTTCGGCGGCGGCGCCACCACCACCACCCGCCGGGCGCTTGGCATCCACTCGCCGATGGCCTCCGCCATTTCCGACGTCGCGGCCGCCCGCCGTGACTACATGGACGAATCCGGCGGCCGGTACGTGCACGTGATCGCCGACGGCGGCATGGGCAGCTCCGGCGACATCGTCAAGGCCATCGCCATGGGCGCGGACGCCGTCATGCTGGGCAGCGCCCTGGCCCGCGCCGAGGAAGCGCCCGGCAAGGGCTGGCACTGGGGCCAGGAGGCACACCACCTGGAACTGCCCCGCGGCGACCGCGTCAACGTCGGCACCGTCGGCCCGCTCGAGGAGGTCCTCTTCGGACCCGGCCACCACACCAACGGCACCGCCAACCTGGTCGGCGCGCTGCGCCGTTCAATGGCGACCACCGGCTATTCGGACCTGAAGGAATTCCAGCGCGTCGACGTCGTCGTCTCGCCCTACGCCGGGAACTGACGCTTCAGGGCCCCCGCGCCGGGGCCCTGCCCAACCGGAGAACTTGGAAGTAGTGTGGTGCACTACGAGGTTTGATCCGGATGGAGGCGTGAGATGAACAGTTTTCCCGGTGGGGCTCCCTTGGCCGGCGGCGCGCTCGGTCCCGCGGAGCGCGAGGCGTCGCTGGCGGTCCTGAAAGCCAGCACCGAGCCCGGCAAGGAACTCGACATCCTGATCGTCGGCGGCGGCATCGTCGGCGCGGGCGCGGCCCTGGACGCCGTCACCCGCGGCCTGAGGGTCGGTATAGTCGAGGCCAACGACTGGGCGGCCGGCACGTCGTCGCGGTCCTCGAAGCTGATCCACGGCGGTCTGCGCTACCTGGAGATGCTGGACTTCGCCCTCGTCAAGGAAGCGCTGCACGAGCGCGGCCTGATCCTCTCCGTCCTCGCCCCGCACCTGGCCCGGCCCGTGCCGTTCCTCTACCCGCTGACCAAGCGGTTCGTGGAACGGCCCTACGTCGGTTCCGGCATCATCCTCTACGACGCCATGTCCATCACCGGCGGCCATAGCCGCGGCGTCCCGTTCCACAAGCACCTGAGCCGGCGCGGCACCCTGCGCGCGGCGCCCAGCCTCAAGGACGACGCCTTCGTCGGATCCATCCGCTACTACGACGGACAGGTCGACGACGCCAAGTACGTCGCCAACCTCGTGCGGACCGCCGCCTACTACGGCGCCCACGCGGTGAACCAGATGGCCGTCGTGGACTTCCTGCGAGAGGGCGAGCGGGTGGTCGGGGCCAAGGTCGTCAACCATGAGGACGGCTCCAGCTTCAACATCCGCGCCAAGCAGGTCATCAACGCCACCGGCGTCTGGACCGACGAAACCCAGGCCATGGTCACCGACCGCGGCCAGCTCAAGGTGCGCGCCTCCAAGGGCATCCACCTGGTGGTGCCCCGGGACCGGTTCCAGTCCACCGTCGGGCTGATCCTGCGGACCGAAAAATCCGTGCTCTTCGTCATCCCCTGGGGCCGGCACTGGATCATCGGCACCACCGACACCGACTGGCACCTGGACAAGGCGCACCCGGCGGCCTCCAGCAAGGACATCGACTACATCCTCGAACACGTCAACAAGGTCCTCAAGCGTCCGCTGACGCGCGAGGACGTCGAAGGCGTCTACGCCGGCCTGCGCCCGCTGCTGGCGGGCGAGAACGACTCGACGGCCAAGCTCTCCCGCGAACACGTCGTTGCCCATCCCGTGCCGGGACTCGTTGTCGTGGCCGGCGGCAAGTGGACCACCTACCGGGTGATGGCCAAGGACGCAGTGGATGAGGCGACCCGGAGCATGGACGAGCGGGTCCCGCCGTCGTGCACGGAGTCCATCCCGCTGCTGGGCGCCAGCGGCTTCAAGGCCGCGTGGAACAAGCGCAACCGGATGGCAGAGGAGACCGGCGTGCACGTGGCGCGGATCGAGCACCTGCTCAACCGCTACGGGTCGATGGCGCCGGAAGTCCTGGCCCTGATCACGGAGAACCCGGAGCTGGCCGAACCGCTGCCCGGCGCGGACGACTACCTGGCCGCCGAGGCCGTCTACGCGGCCAAGTATGAGGGGGCCCGCCACGTCCAGGACGTGCTGACCCGCCGGACCCGGATCTCGATCGAGGCGTGGGACCGCGGTGTGTCCGCCGCGCCGGTCGTGGCTAAACTGATCGGTGACGTTCTCGGCTGGAGCGATGCGCAGCGCGAGAGCGAAATCAAGCACTACCTGGCCCGGGTCGACGCCGAACGGCTGAGCCAGGAGCAGCCGGACGACGAGTCCGCGGACGCCGCACGCCTGGGCGCCGAAGACATCGTTCCGCTGCGCTGACCGGAGGACCGCAGGAAGCGGCCCGGCCGGCGTGCGCCGACGCCTCATCGAAGGGACACCTCTTGGCGGAACCACTGGACAGGTACGATGCCGACCTCACCACGCCGCAGATGGTGATCCTGGAACTGGAGGCCGAGGACAAGTTCGACGCCGCCGCCCAGCTCGCGCAGCGGATGTACGACGCCGGCCGGATCTCCGACCTCGAGGGGTTCCTGGGCCATGTCAACGCCCGGGAACACCAGCTGGCCACCGGCCTGCCCGGCGGCATCGGCCTGCCCCACGCGCGCAGCGAATTCGTCGCGCGCACCTCGATCGCCGTGGGCATCACGAAGTACGGCAAGGCCCTGGACTTCGGCGCGGCCGACGGACCCGCAACCGTGGTGCTGCTCATCGGAACGCCGGCCGGCTCCTTCTCCGAGCACCTTGAGGTCCTCGCCACGCTGGCCCGGTCGCTGTCCAAGGAATCCTTCCGGGAATCGCTGCGCCGCGCCTACGACCCCGAGGTGATCTCGGAACTGATCAACTCCAGCCTGGTCTTCTTCGACCACTAGGGAACGCCCCGCCGTGGCGGCGAGGCCCCCGAGGCGGCACCGGCGTCCCCTCCGGCCCCCGGGCCCCGGGGCTTCCCGTTTCGTAGTTCTACACGCGGACGAAGTACGGTTAAGGGGTGCTGAAAACCGCCCTCAAACCCCGCTGGATCGCAGGCCTCGTGTTTGCACTCGTGATCTCCGCGGTCTTTGTGCTGCTCAGCCAGTGGCAGTTCGGCCGGTCCACCCGGCCGGAGGCTCCGGTCTCCACCGGGACGGAGGACCCCCGCCCGCTGACCGAGGTGCTGGAACCGGGGCAGTTCTTCCCGGGAGCGGTCGCGGACCAGGTGGTCACCGCCACCGGCAGCTACGACCCGCGGAAGCAGGTGCTGGTGCCCGGCCGGATCAACGACGGCGCCAAGGGGTACTGGATCGTCTCCGCCTTCGCCGTCAAGGGCGCGCCCGCGCTCACCGGCGCCGGGGCGTCACCCCAGACGTGGATCCCGGTGGCGCGGGGCTGGGTCGCCGACCCCGCGGACGCCACCGCACCGCCGTCGGGCACCATTGACCTCACCGGCCGGCTGATCCCCTCCGAAGCGCCGCTGCCCAACACCGACGCCGGCCCCGGGCGCGCCAGCGCCGTCTCCGTCGCCGAACTGATCAACCTGTGGGACGTCAGCAGCTACCCCGGCTTCGTGGCCGCCAGCGCCGAACGCGCCGGGGGCGCCGACGTGGCCGCCTCCGGTCCGGTCAAAGCCCTGGACATCGGCCCGCAGCCGCCGGCCCAGACGGTGAACTGGCTCAACCTTTTCTACGCCGCCGAGTGGGTGGTCTTCGCCGGCTTCGCGCTCTTCATCTGGTGGCGCCTGGTCAAGGACGACTACCGCCGCGGCCTAGAAGAAGCGGAAGACGAAGAAGCAGCGCGCCGCGCCGCCGGCGCAGCCCCCGACGAGCATTCCCCCCAGCCCGACCCCACCAACCCGAGAGTGCAATCATGATCGAGCCCCAGCCGGCCATCCAGCCGCAGCAGCCCGCCGGACCCGGAAGCGCCCCCGGCAAGAAGCGCCGCTTCGGCGGAACCGAGGCGCAGATCCGCTCCGCGCTGAAGTTCTACAAGGTGCTCGCCTACCTCACCGGCTCCATGCTGCTGCTGCTCTGCGCGGAACTGATCGCCCGCTACGTCTTCGGCCAGTACCTGTTCGCCGGGGGCACCGACGCCGTCACCGGCCAGCCCTTCGGTTTCGGGTTCGCCGATGCCGAGCCTCCGGGGGTTATCGGCGGGGTGAACCTTTCGGTCGCTGTGCTGATCGTCCACGGCTGGATGTACGTGGTGTACCTGATGTCCAACTTCCGGCTCTGGTCGCTGATGCGCTGGCCGTTCGCCAAGCTCATCATCCTCGCTCTCGGCGGCGTCGTTCCGTTCCTCTCGTTCTTCGTGGAGAAGAAATTCCACGCCGAGGTCGAGGCCGAACTCGCCGCCAACCCGCAGGCGCCGCAACGCTACTGAGCCGCCCGGTTCGGCAGCGCCGCCGGCTGTGAGTTCGCTAACGCGGGCCTTCTCAATGTGCGGGGGACCGGGGCCGCAAAGTAGGCTAGGACGGTGACCACTCCCACTGCATCCCAGACGTCCCACAGGCCTGTCCTGGTTGTTGACTACGGTGCCCAGTACGCGCAGCTGATTGCCCGCCGCGTCCGGGAAGCCAATGTGTATTCGGAAGTCGTTCCGCATACCTACAGCACCGAGCAGCTGCTGGCCAAGAACCCGGCCGCCATCATCCTCTCCGGCGGCCCCGCCAGCGTCTACGCCGAAGGCGCCCCGAGCGTCGGGGCCGACCTGTTCGAAGCCGGCGTCCCCGTGTTCGGCATCTGCTACGGCTTCCAGGCCATGGCCAACGCCCTGGGCGGCAAGGTGGCCCGGACCGGCCTGCGCGAATACGGCGCCACGGAAACCACCACCATCGGCGAAGGCCGCTCCATCCTCGAGGGCATGCCGCAGCACCAAAGCACCTGGATGAGCCACGGCGACTCCGTTCACGAGGCACCGGAAGGCTTCGAGGTGCTGGCCACGACGGCGGGCGCCGACGTCGCCGCGTTCGCCAACGAGGAAAAGTGCCTTTACGGCGTGCAGTGGCACCCCGAGGTGAAGCACTCGGCCTACGGCCAGCAGGTCCTGGAGAACTTCCTCTTCAAGGGTGCCAAGCTGGACCAGAACTGGACCACCGGCAACATCCTCGAGGAGCAGGTCGAGCGGATCCGCGAACAGGTCGGTGACTCCCGGGTCATCTGCGGCCTCTCCGGCGGCGTCGACTCCGCCGTGGCCGCAGCGCTGGTCCAGCGCGCCGTCGGCGACCAGCTGACCTGCGTCTTCGTCGACCACGGGCTGCTGCGCGAAGGCGAAGCCGAGCAGGTCGAACGCGACTTCGTGGCCGCCACCGGCGTCAAGCTCTACGTGGCCAACGAGCAGGAACGTTTCCAGGCGGCGCTGGCCGGGGTCAGCGACCCGGAAACGAAGCGCAAGATCATCGGCCGCGAATTCATCCGCGCGTTCGAGGAAGCCGAACGGGCTATCATCGCCGAGGCGGCGGCCCACGGTGAGAAGATCAAGTTCCTGGTCCAGGGCACCCTCTACCCCGACGTCGTTGAATCCGGCGGCGGCGAGGGCGCCGCCAACATCAAGAGCCACCACAACGTCGGCGGCCTGCCCGAAGACCTGCAGTTCGAACTCGTCGAACCACTGCGCGCCCTGTTCAAGGACGAGGTCCGCGCCGTCGGCGCCCAGCTGGGACTGCCGCAGGAAATCGTCGGCCGCCAGCCCTTCCCGGGCCCCGGCCTGGGCATCCGGATCGTCGGAGAAGTCACGAAGGAACGGCTCGACCTGCTCCGTAAGGCCGACGCCATCGCGCGTGCCGAACTGACCGCGGCGGGGCTCGACAACGAAGTCTGGCAGATGCCGGTCGTGCTGCTGGCCGATGTCCGCAGCGTCGGCGTCCAGGGCGACGGCCGCACCTACGGCCACCCGATCGTCCTGCGCCCCGTGTCCTCCGAAGATGCCATGACGGCGGACTGGTCCCGGCTGCCGTACGAGCTGCTCGCCCGGATCTCCAACCGGATCACCAACGAAGTCGACGGCGTGAACCGAGTGGTGCTGGACGTCACCAGCAAGCCGCCGGGAACCATCGAGTGGGAATAGCGTCCTAAATGGCCGGCCTCTTCGTAGGCCGGCCGTTTTCGTGCGCGCGACTCTGAGCGCCCGACTGTCTGCGCGCGACTCTGAGCGCCCGCCTCTCTGCGCCCGACTCTGGGCCATGCGGTAATTTGCGCCACGAATTTGGCCCGTGCCAGTGTTGCGGCCCGCCACCGGCCCCGGATTCGGGCTACCCTCGAAGGCATGCCGGTATGGTCCAGGGCGTCCCGCGCGAACCCAGAAGACGTGGGCAGCGAAAAGAACGTGAGCACAGAAAAGAAGGCAGCAGTGTCAGTTGGTCAAGGCCACCCCGAGGGCTCCGAGGAGTTCAGGAAATGGCTGTCGGGCCTCAAGCCCGTCACCGGTGCAGACACGATGCTGCGCTTCACGAAAACGCCCGAGGGCTCAATTGACCTGACCCACGCCCACCCTTCCGGACTGGCCCAGCTGATGGCCGGCCGCCGCACGCGCCTGTCCACCCTGATCCGCGACCGCCAGCAGTATGTCGTGGCCGCGCGGGCCTCGCGGAACCTCCGTTCGAAGATCTTCGAGCTCGCCAACGACCGCGGGATCGACGCCGGCTACTTCTCGGCCGGCACCGTCGTCTGGACCTCCGCCGTCGGCGGCAAACCGCAGCGGGTCTCCGCGCCGGTGATGCTGGCCGCCGTCTCGCTCACGGTCCGCCCCGGGGAGGACGATTACGAACTGCAGCTGACCGAGCAGGCCCGGATCAACCCCGCCCTCGTCCGGCACCTGAAGAACGTCCACGGCATCGTCTTTGACGTCAACGCCGTCACCCGGATGGCCTACAGCACCGCCCGGTACGATCCGCAGCCGGTACTCGAACGCCTCGGCACCCTGATCCAGCCGATCCACGGCGCGGAGATCGAACATAACCTGCTGGTCTCCACCTTCGCCGACCTCTCGGGCAACCTGGACGACCCCTGGATCAACCCGGACAACCCGCTCGTTGCTGCGCTGCAGCGGGCCTCCACCGGCGCGCCGGCCGAGGTGCCCGCGCTTGAGCCCGGCCGGTTCCCCAGCACCGACGAACGGAACCCGGCGGACGAGCTCCTGCTGCTCGACGCCGACTCCGACCAGCAGTACGTCGTCGACGCCGTCCGCGCAGGCGACTCGCTCGTGGTAAGCAGCCCGCCGGGCACCGGCCAGACCCAGACGGCGATCAACACCATCGGCGCCCTGGTGGACGAAGGCAAGAGCGTCCTGGTCGTCGGGGACCGGCGCGCCAGCCTGGCCGAGGTGTCAGCCCAGCTGGAATCCCTGGGCCTGGACTCGGCCCTGGTCCAGCTGGCGGGCAACTCCACGCCGCTGCAGCTCAAGGGCCAGCTGGTCCGCGCGATCGTCCGCAACGAGAAGTCCCTCGAGCCCCAGCTGAAGAACCTGCACACCACGCTGACTCAGCACCGGCATGCCCTCATGGACCATGTCGCCTCCCTGCACAACGTCCGCCAGCGCTGGGGGTGCTCGCCGTACCAGGCGATGCAGTCGCTCGCCGCGCTCACCGCCATCCACCCGGCGCCCGCCACCACGGTGCGGCTCAAGCGCAGCGTGCTGGACAGCATCCGGGACCGGGAGGAACTGGCCGGACGGCTCCGCCGGGCGGCAGAACTGGGCAGCTTCAGCCGCGCATCGACCCTCAGCCCCTGGCACGGGGCCCGGCTCCTGACCCGCAAGGAGACCCAGGAAGCGCAGCAGGTCGCCCGCTCGGTGGCCGAGAAGCTGCCGCAGCTGCGCGAACGCATGAACAGCGTGGCCGAACACGCCGAGATCCGCCTGGGCGACACGTTCGCCGAATGGGGCGAGCAGATCGACCTGCTGGTCGCGGTCCGCGAGAGCCTGGATAAGTTCACGCCGGACATTTTCGACCGACCGGTCCACGACCTGATTTCCGCCACCGCGCCCTCCTCGTGGCGCCGCGAGCGGAACATCGAAATGGCCTCGATGCAGCGCTCCCGGCTGCGCCGCGTTGCCAAGGAATACGTTCGGCCGGGCGTCCACATTGCGGACCTGCACAGCTCGCTGGTGCTGGTCCAGGACCAGCGCGCCGCCTGGGCCGGCTACGCCACCACGCAGCGGCACCCCGCGGTGCCCTCAGGGCTGGCAGAGATCACGGCGCTGTACCGGGAACTGGAAGCGGAACTGGCCGAGCTGGGGCAGGCGCTCCGGCACACGGCCGACGGCGGGGACCTCTGGAGTGCCCCGTACGGGACGCTGCTGGCACGCCTTGAGCGGCTGGTCGCGGATACCGGTACGCTCGAAACCCTGCCCGAGCGGACGCTGCTGGTAGAGAACATGCGCGAGCACGGCCTCGGCGAGCTGCTCGACGACCTGGCCGACCGCGAGGTGCCGGCAGGGTCGGTGGCTGCCGAACTCGATCTGGCCTGGTGGCAGTCAGCCCTCGAAGCCATGATCAGCGGGGACGACTACCTGGCCATGTCCGACGGCGACGCCCTCCGCCAGCTGGAAGCGGAATACCGCCTCGCGGATAACGCCCACATTGCCAGCGGCGCCGCCCGGCTGCGCTGGAAGCTGGCCGAACGCTGGCGCGCCGCCCTCACCGAGCACCCGCGCCAGGCCGAGCTGCTGCGCAGCCTGCTCAAGGACGGGCGGGTGACACCGCCGGCGCTGACCGCCCAGGCGCCCGACCTCGTCCCGATGCTCGTGCCGGTCTGGTCCGTCAGCCCCTACCTTCTGACCAGCCTGCTGCCGGCGGAGCAGCGCTTCGACGCCGTCGTGATCCTGGACGCCGAGGCGACCTCCCTGCAGGCCGTGCTGCCCGCCGTCGCACGCTCCCGGCAGGTCATCGCCTTCGGCGACGACAGGATTGCCAGCCCTCGCGGCTTCACCGTGGGAGTCGAACGGCTCGCCGCGGGCGAAACCTCCCACCAGCCGGTGGAGAGCGCGTTCCAGGCTCTGTCCGCCGTCCTGCCGGTCTGGAACCTGCGGACCGTCTACCGCGCCGTCGATGAGGACCTTGTCCGGCAGCTGAGCAAGGCGTTTTACGACGGCGGCCTCCGCCGGCTGCCCGAAGGCCAGTCAGCCACCGGCCTTGACCGCACCCTGGAGGTGGAGTACCTCCCGGACGGGACGGGCCTGCCCAGCGCGGACCACGACGGCGTCGAGTCCGTCGTGGCCGAAGTAAACCGCGTGGTGGAACTGGTCTTCGAGCACGCGAGGCTTCGGCCGCGCACCTCACTGGCCGTCGTCACCGGAAGCCTGCGGCACGCCGCCCGGATCGGCGAGGCCATCCGGCGGCAGTTGCCCGAGCACCCGCTGCTGGGCAGCTTCTTCACCGCCGGGCAGGAGTCCTTCCGGGTCGTGGACCTCGACCGTGCCCAGGGCCTGGTCCGGGACCATGTCATCTTCTCTCCCGGGTACGGCCGAACCCCGCACGGCCGGGCCCTGCACAGCCTGGGACCGCTGTCCGCCCCCGGCGGCCGCGCCAAGTTTGCCCTCGCCATGACACGGGCGCGGCGTTCCCTGCACGTGCTCAGCTGCTTCCGCCCGGAGGACCTGGACGTGACCCGGCTCAGCCACGGCGCGGTGGACTTCTACGAGCTCCTGGACCGCGAAATCGCGGGCAACTCCGACCTGGGGAGCCCGGCGTCCCGCGCCGCGGCCAGCGAACAGGCCCTGGGCGCCGACCCGCTCGTGGCCGACCTGGGGGACCGGCTCCGTGCCCGCGGCGCCCGCGTCTGGCACCAGTACGACGGTGTCCTGGACATGGTGGCCGCGGCGGACCCGATGCGCACCATCGGCCAGGACGACGCCGAGATCCCGAGCCCCGTCGCGATCGAATCCGACGGCACCGAGCGGTACCGCCGGATGTCGGTCCGGGAGCGCAGCCGCCTGCGGCCGCAGTTGCTCGAACGCATGGGCTGGCGGTACATGCCACTATGGACAATAGAGGTCTTCACCGACCCGTCTGCCTGCGCGGACCGGATCGGCGGCTACCTCGGACTGGAAAAGCCGGTGGCACTGAACCGTATGGACGCGTCGCCGGGCTTCTCCGATGACATTGAAACCCTAAGCGTCGACGGCGGGCGGGAGGCGTTCGTCTCCGCCGGCTCCGCCGCTGACCGGGGCTGACCGCGGACGGCTCCCGCGGCCAGGGAAGAGTTCGACGCAGCAAGGAGGCCGGCGGCATGAGCACACACGCCAGCAAGGATGAAGCCAGGAGCACCACCGGGACCGGCGCAGCCGACGCCGGCACCGCCGAATCAGGAACCGAGGCCCCGCGGGGCCGCCCGGTGCGCCGCGCGGCAGCCGGGGAAGTGCTCCCCACCAAGGCTGCCGAAGACGATCCGCGGCGCTGGGGTGACCAGCCCGGGTCCTACGACCACGACGCGTGGCTAAGGGAGCAGCGGCCGCCGCACTGGGGCTAGCGCCGCGCCGGCTGCCCGGGCCGCTGACCTTAGTCCGGCCGTGCGCCGACGCCGTGCCGGCATCCCCGGCCGCAGTCCTTAGTCTGGCCGTGCACCGACGAGGACGAAGAACAGTTTTCCCTGGGTCGAGGCCCCGGCAAGTTTCCGGGCCTGGGCCGGGTCCGCGGCGACCACCATCAGCCCGTCGGCGTCCCCGGCGTCGAGCCATGTCCCCGCCCCACCGCCCTGCGCCGAGGTCCACAGGACCGGAACCGCGGCGGCGAGCACCTCCCCGGTGCCCGCCCTCTCATAGTCACCGCCGCTGGTCATCACGACGTTGACCAGCTGGCCGGGGGAGACCAACTGGACCGAGGCAGGGTCGGCCATTCGGAGCGGCACGGCGGCCGAACCGGGTGCGCTACCGGCCAGCAGACCCGGGCCGACGAGCTGTGCGTCGGCGAGGAGCTGGCCCTTGCGCATGGCCACAGCGAGTTGCTTGCCTTCCAGCGCCTCACGCGCCAGAGTCCCGCGCGGCAGCGCGTCCGGGGAGACATTGACCGCCATGAGGTCGGCGGAAAGCAGCACGCGGCCCGCCGGGAGGTCCCGGGCCGCAGCCCACGCCGGCACAGTCGCGGCCGGGACGGGGGTCAGTTGCTGCACGGCGGTGGCCGCCGCCAGGGACAGCAACAGGGCCACTGCCAGCCTGCGGTGCCGGCCCAGCCAGCGACGAAGCCGCCGCCGCGGCGGAAGGCCGCCGCGCGTACGCCCCGGGGTGCGGCCGGGGCGCGGCCCGGAACCGCGCAGGACCTGGCGGTCCAGCAGGCGGCCGGGCCGGGCACCCGCTTCCCGGGACACGCCGCGCCGGGCGGGGCCAAAGTGCGCGGACGCCGCCAGTCCGGCGCCGGACTGCAGGGCGCCGGACTGAGGGGCGATGAACGGAAGGCCGAAGCCGGGAGCGGACATGCCCCCACGCTACGTCCGGGTCGACCGCCGGAGTCAGGCCCGGCTGGCCTTATGTGGACATCCGCGCGGTGGACCGCGAAGCGGGGTGGCTAGCTGGCGGCGGCCGGCGCCGCGGCGGACCCGGAAGAAGCGGCGGCGGATGCTGCCGGTGCGGCGGCAGGGGCCACGCTGTTGCCCTTGGTGTCGCGTGAGTCCGTCCGGTAGAAGCCGGAGCCCTTGAAGACGACGCCGACGCTGTTGAACTTCTTACGCAGGGTTCCCTGGCACTCGGGGCAGGTCGTCAGGGAGCTGTCCGTGAACGACTGCACGGTCTCGAAGGCGTGGCTGCAGTCCTTGCAGGCGTATGCATACGTGGGCACTGGGGTTCCTCCTCTAGGACAAACGATCAGATCCCGTGCTGCCGTGTTGCTGGTTCCCGTCTCCGGAAGCCGCATTAGCAGTCGCAGGGCCTGAGTGCCAATTCTAGCATCCGGGGAAGGCTTCTAGGAAAGCTCCGCGACCCCTCCCGGCGTCACGGCGCCGGCGACTTTCTGGTCAAAAGACTCCGCCGGAATACTGCCGGCGGGGAGGACTTCGGCGTCGTAGACCACGGCCGCCGTCGGAAGCGGGCCGCGCCCACCGGCACGGTCCGGAAACAGCGCCGCCAGGGCCGCCAGGAAGACGTCGTAGTACCCGCCGCCCTGGCCGATGCGGTTGCCGGAACGGTCGACGGCGGTGGCGGGCAGGAAGATCCCCGTGACCGTGCGCATCACGGCCGTCTCCAGGCGTTGCCCGGCCGGTTCCTGGATGGGCGCGTAACGGCTGCGGACAAACTCCGACGCGGGGGTCCAGTACACCCAGGACAAGGCCAGACGCGGCTCGCACACAGGCAGCAGCACCCGGTGGCCCGCCTCATGGAGCGCGGCGAGCAGCGGCGCCGTCGGCGGTTCGGATCCCACGCCGAGATAGGCGGCGAAGGTGCGCGGTCCGTCCCCGGCCAGGGCCGACGCCCACTCAAGCCCGTGAAGGGCGATGGCCGCCCCCGCGTCGTCGAGCTCCCGCGGGGACAGCGCTGCACGACGCAACCGGTGGCGGGAACGGATCTCTTCCTTGGAGCTCATGCGCTGGCATCCTTTCGGCCGGGCGGCGCCGCAGACGGTCTGCCGCGGCCGCCATGCCGGCGGGGGCAATTACCTGATGATTTGCCCCCTCGGTTAGATTAGTCCAGTGATTACACCCAACGCCTCCGTTCGCAAGGCCGTCATCCCCGCAGCGGGCCTCGGCACCCGTTTCCTCCCCGCCACGAAGGCGATGCCCAAGGAAATGCTGCCCGTCGTCGACAAGCCCGCCATCCAGTACGTCGTCGAAGAAGCCGTCAACGTGGGCCTCAACGATGTCCTGATGATCACCGGACGCAACAAGCGGGCCCTCGAGGATCACTTCGACCGCGTGCCCACGCTGGAAGCGACGCTGGAGGCCAAGGGCGACACCGCCAAACTCGAGTCTATCCAGGCCGCGAGCAACCTCGGCGACATCCACTACGTCCGCCAGGGCGACCCGATGGGGCTGGGCCACGCCGTGCTTCGCGCCAAGCAGCATGTCGGCCACGAACCGTTCGCCGTCCTGCTGGGCGATGACCTGATTGACGCCCGCGACGAGCTGCTCAGCACCATGATCGAGGTGCAGGCCAAGACCGGCGGCTCGGTTGTGGCCCTGATCGAGGTCGAGCCGTCACAGATCAGCGCCTACGGCTGCGCCGATGTCGAGGCCGTCGAAGGTGAGGACTACGTCCGGATCAAGCAGTTGGTGGAGAAGCCCGACGTCGACGAGGCCCCGTCCAACCTGGCCATCATCGGCCGCTACGTCCTCCACCCGGCCGTCTTTGAAGTCCTCGAGCGGACCGAGCCCGGCCGCGGCGGCGAAATCCAGCTCACCGACGCGCTGCAGGAACTTTCCGCCGGCGAGGGCGAGGGCTACGGCGTCTACGGCGTCGTCTTCCGCGGCCGCCGCTACGACACGGGCGACAAGCTCAGCTACCTCAAGGCGTGCGTCCAGCTTGCCTGCGACAGCGAGGACCTTGGCCCCGGCCTGCGTGAATGGCTGCCCGGCTTCGCCTCCGGCCTGACGCACTAGTTCCGTGGCGGGCGGCTTCACCTGGCCGGTGACACTTGAGTGCGGCGACTTGGTGCTGCGGCCCATCCGGTACCGGGACCGGCGTGAATGGAGCGAACTCCGCGCCCGTAACGAGCAGTGGCTCGCGCCCTGGGAGGCCTCCAACCCGCTGCCCGGGGGCGGCCTGCCCGACTACCGGCAAATGGTGCGCTCGCTCAAGGCTCAGGCAGCCCAGGCCACCGCGTTGCCGTTCGTCATCACATCGTGGACCCCGGGCGTCAGGGAACCGGTGATCGTGGGCCAGCTGACGGTCTCTTCGATCGTCTGGGGTTCGGCGATGATGGCCACCCTCGGGTACTGGGTTGACCAGGGCCACGCGGGGCGGGGCATCGCGCCGACCGCCGTGGCGATGGCAACCGACTACTGTTTCAACACCCTCGGGCTGCACCGGATGGAGATCAACATCCGGCCGGAGAACCGGCCCAGCCTGCGGGTGGTGGAAAAGCTCGGGTTCCGCGACGAAGGCTACCGGCCCCGCTTCCTGCATATCAACGGCCAATGGGCGGACCACCGCACCTTCGCGCTGACTGCCGAGGAGGTCCCCGGAGGCCTCCTCGCGCGCTGGCTGGAGCAGGGCCCCGCCGGCCCTCCGGAAACCCGGGCCTGACCAGCCCTTTCGTCATATATCCACTGATTTGGCAGTTCACTCGCGACACACCGCCCCCAATGCCGCCCGCCCCGCCGTCCACCTCATACGGTTTTGACTGTGGACTTCCCTCTTAGCAGCTCAGTGATCCTCGTCATTGCTGTTGCGCTCTGGATCGTATGGGTGGCTCCCTACATGCTCCGGAACGGCCCCCACCGGCTGCAGCCGGTGGGGGAGCTCATGATGGACGCCGTGGACGCAGGCAAAGCAGACCCCCAGGCCGGAATTCTTCTGAAGACGGCTGCCCCGCAGGAGACCCCGATGACGAGCACGCAACGACCCGGCCACGCCGGAGGCACCATCGACGTCGACGGCGGCTCCAAGCCTGCCGCACCTGCCTTCCGGATCAAGTACGGCCGGCTGGCGGTGTTCGTCCTGGGTGTGCTCTCGCTGTTCACCGGGATCGTGTCCGGCATCCTGCGGCTCTTTGGGCTGGGCTCCGGCTGGTTGCCGGTGGGCACGCTGCTGGGCGCTGTTGCCGCCGTCGTGCTGCTGCGCCGGCTCGCGGTGCGCGATCGCCGCCGCAAGCTCGACGCCGCGTTCCGTTCCGCCATGCAGTCCCCGGCGCGGGACCGCTCTGAGGAGCCGGCGGCCGGGCGTACGGCCGCACCTGCCAAGGAAAGCCCGCTGTTCGACGCGGAAGCGGGCAGCGTCGATGCCGAGCCTGCCGTCCGGCCGCTGACCGCTGACGAGCTGCGCCAGGCTGCCCTCGCCGAGGCCGCAGCCTCGGGCGACACCTCCGTCCGGCGCACCGGCGATCCCGCCGCGGAAGGGTCCAGCTGGGAGCCGGTGGAGGTTCCGAAACCAACCTATGTGGAAGCCCCCAAGGCCGAACGCGCCGCGCCCGAGCCGCTGGACCTCCCGGAAGCGCCGAAAGCCGTGGGCAAGCCGTCGCTGAAGCAGGGCACGGTCCGGCAGCCCGAGCAGGCCGAGGCCAAGCCCCTGGGCCGCGGCCAGAGCGCGTTGAGCAACCTCGACGACGTGCTGCAGAGGCGCCGGGCCTAAATCGTTCCCACCGCCCCGGAGGGCCGCCACGGCGGCCAACCGGGGCTTTTTGGTGCCTGCGGACGGTAGCCTGACGTGCATGACCAGACTCTGTATTGCCGGAGGCACCGGGCAGGTGGGCCGCGAGGTGGTGCGCCAGGCGATCCTGGCAGGGCACCAGGTGGCCGTTCTCAGCCGCAACCCGCCCGCACCGGGCACACCGGGGCATGTCGCCGGCGTGGACTACTTCCGCGCCGACGTCGCCACCGGGGAAGGGCTGGACGCGGCACTGGCCGGTGCCGACGTCGTCATCGACGCCTTGGAGGGGCGGTCGGGGAAAGCGCTGAAGAACTTTGCCGACGGCGGAGCCCGGCTGCTGGCCGCCGCCCAGGATGCCGGAGTCGGCAGGGCCGTGCTGCTGTCAATCGTCAACTGCGACCGCAGCAGCTTCGGCTATTACCGGTCGAAAGCGGCCAAGGAACGGGTCTACCAGCAGTCCGGGCTGGAGACTGTGGTGCTGCGGGCCACACAGTTCCACTCCTTGCTCGCAGGCATCTTTGCCTCAGGCTCGAAGCTGCGCGTGATTCCCGTGTTCAAAGGGGCCCGGTTCCAGCCGATCGCGACGGCCGAGGTCGCGTCGGGACTGATCGACGCGGCACTGGAGGCGCCTACCGGCATGCGGCACCGGGCCCGGACCATCGGCGGTCCGGAGATCCTGGGGATGCGCGAACTGGCTGTGACCTGGCAGCAGGCCACGGGGTCGCGCGGCCGCGTGGTGGAGCTGCCGCTGCCTGGCGGGATGGGCAAATACCTGCGGACCGGTGACAATCTGGTGCCCGGGGAACGACACGGCACGCAGACATTCCGGGGCTGGCTGGCAATGCGGACGGATAGTTTGTAGCCTAGGAACGTTGATAACGCCGTTCCCCTCAAGGAACGGCGTTGCTACGGGGCTATAGCTCAGTTGGTAGAGCGCTTCGTTCGCATCGAAGAGGTCAGGAGTTCGAATCTCCTTAGCTCCACAATTTGCGGGCCCCCTCGGTCCTCGGCGACGCCGAACCGAGGGGGCCTTCGCCATGTCCGGCCGCTGGCTGCGGCCTGCGTTCCCGGCCCGGTGCTGGCGAGCCGCCGCCCGCGCAGAGCTCAAAGCCGTTCTGGGGGAGGATAAGTGACATGAACGTTGCAAAGTCCGTCCTGCTGTTTGTCCTTGCTGCGGCCGCCGAGATCGGCGGGGCATGGATGGTGTGGCAGGCAGTCCGGGAAGGGCGGGCGTGGTGGTGGGCCGGGATCGGGATCGTCGCCCTGGGGCTTTACGGCTTCGTTGCCACATTGCAGCCGGACGCGCACTTCGGCCGCATCCTGGCAGCCTACGGCGGCGTCTTCGTTGCCGGCTCGCTGGCGTGGGGCATGGCGTTCGACGGGTTCCGGCCCGACCGCTGGGACGTGGTGGGCTCGCTGATCTGCCTCGTGGGGGTGGGCGTGATCATGTTCGCGCCTCGCGGTCCGGTCGCCTAGGTTCCGCCGGCTGCCGGGCGCCGCCAGGGTAGGTCGGCGCCGGGGCGCCCAGCGGGCCCGGCCTTGTTTTTCCCAAGGAAATACGCAGGAATGCCCCGCCGGGCCAAAACCATGGTTTCCCTTCGGTAACGTTGCGTCCGGCCACCCCCGGAACCGCCGGCCGCCGTTACCGCAAGCACTCTGGAAGGACCACCCCTTGGCAGCAATCTTCACTTGGCTCAACGCCCTCGGCACCGCAGGCAAGGCGACGGTTGTCGCTGCCGTCGTCGTCACCGGCGGCACTGGCGTCGCCATGGCTTCCACGACGTCGGAGCTCGGCTCCGATCCCACCGCAACCGTCTCCGCGGAGCCGACCGAGACCGGCACGGCGCCCGCACCGGAGCCGACTGAAACCGAGACGGCCCCCGCGCCGGAGCCGACCGAAACCGAGACCGCGCCCGCGCCGGAGCCGACCGAAACCGAGACGGCCCCCGCGCCCGAACCGACCGAGACGGTCCCCGCGCCCGAACCGACCGAGACGGTCCCCGCGCCGGCGCCCACCGATGACGACGAGTCCGGCGAAGACCAGGACGAGTCCACCGAAGGCGGCAACAGCGCCTGGGCCCACGAGAACGCCGCCGCCCACCGGGCTGCCGGACTCGCCAAGGCAGCCGAGCACCGCTCCGCGCACTCCGCCACCCCGGCTGCGCCGTCGTACGGGGCAGGGCCGGCAGTCCCGGCCGCTCCGCGCCACGCCGAGGCGCCGAAAGCGGCCCCCAGCACGCACGCCAAGCAGGGTAAATCCGGCAAGTAGCCGCTCCAGCGATGGCCCCCGTCCGCCCCGGACGGGGGCCATCGCTGTTCCCGGCCTCCTGTCGTGCCGCACTGGTCAGGGCCGGCCCAAGACGGGCATGTCCGCGCCTGTGGAGTGGGTGTGCAGGCCCGGTCGGCCAGCCAGCCGCCAACGCGGGAGGGTCCCGCTGAACCGTTCGACCGTCAGTGTGTGCCGACGCTTTCCCAATACCGGATAGTCTGAATCGAGGCCCGCAGGCCGCCTGGCCCGCCAGCCAGGATCCCTTGAGAGGCCAGCATTAGTGAGCCTAATCCGGCTGCATGACGTCAGCGTCCGCTTCGACAACACCCCGATTCTCCGCGAGGCGTTCTTCCGGCTCGAACCCGGAGACAGGGTGGGCCTCATCGGCAAGAACGGATCCGGCAAGACCACCCTCTTGAAGCTGGTCCTCGACCAGGTGGCTCCGGACACCGGCACGGTCAGCATTGA
Source organism: Arthrobacter sp. Soil763 (assembly GCF_001428365.1). Lineage (GTDB taxonomy): Bacteria > Actinomycetota > Actinomycetes > Actinomycetales > Micrococcaceae > Arthrobacter. The sequence continues at coordinate 670,526 of NZ_LMSH01000002.1, forward strand.
ACCCGGCACCAGGGTGGGCTACTTTTCCCAGTTCTCCGAGCTGAACGGCGACTCGACCATCACTGAGGTCCTTGACGGCCTTTTCGGCGAGATCAAGGCCGTGGAGGCCGAGCTGGCCGCCATTGATGCCGCCATCGCGGACGACCCCGCCGCCGGCGAGCTGGACGGTCTGATCGGGCGGCAGGCGGCACTGTTCGTGGACATGGAGCGCCTCGACGGCTGGGACTACCCACGACGCATCGACTCGGTGCTGACCACGCTGGGGTTCGATGACGCCCACCGTCACTGTGCGATCGATGCACTGTCCGGGGGCTGGCGCAACCGGGCGGCGCTGGCCAAGATCCTGCTCGAGGGCCCGGACGTTTTGCTGCTCGATGAGCCCACCAACTTCCTGGACGTGGCCGGCGTCGAATGGCTGGAGAACTGGTTCCGCGGCTTCCAGGGAGCGGCCGTGATCGTCTCGCACGACCGGACGTTCCTGGACGCCGTCGTTACCCGCATCATCGAGGTGGAGAACTTCCACCTGCACGAATACCCCGGGAACTTCGGCGAATACGTGGTCCAGAAGCAATTCCGGCTCAAGACCCTCGAGCAGCAGTTCGTCCACGAGTCCGAGCTGCTCGCGTTTGAGGCCGAAGGCATCGCCGACCGCCGCGAAGCGGCCAAGACCGCCAGCCGCGGACTGGGCAACCAGCTGGCCAAGATCAAGAAATCCCGGACCCCCAGGCCGGTGGACCAGATTGTAACCGAGATCTACGGCGGCCTGCACGTGAAGGACGTGCTGTGCCGGGTGGAGGGGCTGGGCAAGTCCTACGGCGAGAAGGTCCTGTTCGACGATTTGAGCTTCGAGATTCGCAAGGGCAACCGGATCGCGGTGCTTGGCGCGAACGGCAGCGGGAAGTCCACCCTGCTGAGGGTCCTGACCGGCGAGGAGGGCCCCGACGCCGGCGCGGTGGCGTGGGCCAAGGGCCCCGGCTTCGTGTCCTACAACCGGATGCTGGAGGACCTTGACGACGGCGACACCGTGTCCCACGCCGTCAACGCCCTGCCGGACAGCCTGGCCTTCAGCGCCACGAAGAAATCCGTCAACCGTTTCCTGGCGATGTTCCAGTTTTCCGAGGCCGACCTCAAGCAGAAGATCGGCAACCTTTCGGGCGGCCAGAAGGCGCGCGTCGCTATGGCACAGTGCCTGCTTTCCGGCGCGTCGGTGCTGTTGCTGGACGAGCCCACGAACCACCTGGACCTTTCGAGCACCCAGGTCATGGAGCGGGCGCTGCTGCATTTCCCCGGCGCGGTCGTCGTGGTGAGCCATGACCGGTTCTTCACCGAGAAAATCGCCACTCGCCTGCTCGTTTTCGGTGCCGCCGGCGCGGCCCCCGGCGAAGTCGGCCAGCGGGCCGCCTAAGGCCGCCCGGGCTAAAGCGGCGGATAATAGGGCCATGGCCGAAAAGAGCCGGGACCACGGGCCGGATCCGTGGGAGGAATTCGACCGGCTCCCTCCGGCCGGGCAGGACCGCGTCGGCGGCCTTCCGGGCGGTGCGCCGCAGGGCTTCGGCTTCCGCACCGGGGTGCGCAGCGCCCGCGTCGCCTTCGGGTTTGCGGTGTACGCCCTGGTTCTGGGAAGCGTGCTGGTCGTCTGCGGCGCCATCTACTTCATCAGCCGCGGACAGTGGCTGTGGCTGGGGCTGATGGCAGTGATCGAAACGGCCTTCGTCCTGGCGTTCGCGCGGCTGGTGGTCCTGGCCCGCAACCGCCGTTCCGCGCCCTGACGCGTCAGGCTCAGCGGCGGCGGTGCCGTGCCGTGGCCGCCAGATAGCCTCCCAGCACGCCGACCCCGCCCAGCCCGGCGGTAAAGAGCGCCTTGGGCCAGCCGGGCCAGCGGTCCGGCTGGACAGACACCAGCTCGCCGACGGCGCCGATCAGGGCTGCCGTGATCAGGCCCGCGACAAGCCGGTTGCCGGTGCGTTCGGCCTTGTCCATCAGGCGGTCCAGCTCATCGGCCCGCAGGTGCACGTCCAGGCCGCCGCGCTCCAGCACGTCCAGGAGGCGGCGGGCCAGATCGGGGGCCTCCGCGCCGAACCGCAGCGCCTCCCAGCCGAATTTCTTCAGCTGCCCAGCCAGCGCCCCGGGGGACAGCTGGCCGAGGATAATCCGCCGGGTGAAGGGGGCCAGCTGCTCGGTCAGCTCGAAGCCGGGGTCGAGCTGTTTGCCCAGTCCGTCGGCCATCACCAGCATCTTCACCATCAGGGCCGCCTCGCGCGGCAGCCGAAGCCGGTGCGTGCGGAGCAAACCGGCCAGTTCGGCCAGCACCGGGACGATCGGGACCTGGGCCAGGGGCCGGCCGGCATAGCGGGCCACCAGCCGGCCCAGGGCCTCCTGCAGGCCGGCCTGGTCGGCGGCCTCCGCCGCGCCGCAGAGCTGCACCATCGCGGTGGTGAGCCGTGCGGCGTCCTCTTCCACGACCGCCAGCAACACCCGGACCAGATTCCAGCGGGCCGCGTCGCTGATCTGGCCGACCATGCCGAAATCAATGATCCCCAACCGCCCGTCGGGTTCGACGAAGAAGTTTCCCGGATGTGGGTCCGCGTGGAAGAAGCCGTCCTCGAAGACCATCTTCAGCAGGACGTTGCAGGCCCGGACGGCGAGCTCTCCGGAGTCGATCCCGGCGGCGCGGAGGGCGGCGACGTCGTTGATTTTGATCCCGCGGACGCGTTCCAGCGTCAGGACGCGGGACGTGGTGGTTTCCCAGAAAACCCGGGGAATGTGGACGCGGTCGTCACCGGCGAAGTTGTCCGCAAATTGCTCCGCGTTCCTGCCCTCCTGCAGGTAATCCAGCTCTGCCCGCAGGGTCTGGGAGAACTCCTCGACGAGGGCGGCAACGTGGTAGCCCGCGACGGCGGCGGACGCCCGCTCGGCCCGCCTCGCCAGCTCCGCCATGACCTCCAGGTCTTCGTTCACCTGCGCGACGACGCCGGGCCGGCGGACCTTGACCACGACGTCGGCGGTTCCGCCGCGTCTTGCCGGGACGGTGGCCTCATGAACCTGGCCGATGGATCCGGTGGCCAGCGGTTCCTCGTGCAGGGTGGTCAGCAGCGGCTCCGCCCGCGGACCGAGCTCTTCGGCAATGACGTGGCGGATCCCGGCCACGGGAACAGGCGGCGAATCGTCCTGGAGCCTGGCCAACTCGGCGGCGTAGTCCGCGGGCAGGATGTCGGGGCGGGTGGAGGCGATCTGGCCGAACTTCACGTAGACGGTCCCCAGGTCCTCCAGTGCCAGCCGGATCCGGGCCGGGAGCGGAACACCGCCGGCCGGCGTCCGCTGGCCCGCATGGCGGCCCGGCAGGGGCAACCGGTCCAGGCCCAGATAGCCGATGGCGAACCCCAGGCCGTGCCTGCCCAGGGTCTCCACGATGTGCCGGAACCGGTCCCGCCGCGCGCTCATGCGGCCAGACTACACGCGGCGTGCGGTGCCGCGGCGGGAACGGGCCGGGGAGCCGGCTAGAGCCAGCCCTTCCGTTTGAAGATCCCGTACATGATCGCCGCCGTGCCCGCCATCATGCCGATCGCCATCGGGTAGCCGAAGGTCCAGTGCAGCTCCGGCATCCGCTCGAAGTTCATGCCGTAGACCCCGGCCACGAAGGACGGCGCGAAGAAGATCGCGGCCCAGGAGGAGATCTTCTTGACCTGTTCGTTCTGTTCGGCACTGGCCTCGTTCTGGCGGTTGGCGGTCAGGGTGCCGTCCAGGGTCAGGGCGTTCTGCAGCAGGTCGCGGAAGGAATCGGCGCGGGAGATCAGCCGCTCCACATGGTCTTCGACGTCGCGGAGGCTGTGCTGGAGTTCGGTGTTGACCTGGTACTTTTCGAAGCCGCGCCGCAGCAGCTGGACCATGGCCGGGAGCGGATGGATGGCGCGCTGGAACTGGATGACTTCACGGGCCAGCTCGTAGATCCGGCGGGAGACGGTGGGATCGCCGCTGAACAGCTGGTCCTCGATCTCGTCGATGTCGTTCTCCAGCCCGGCGACGACGGGCACGTAGTCGTCCACGACCTGGTCCATCAAGGCGTACAGCACCGCCTCCGGGCCGTGGCACAGGAGGTCGGGGCGCCGTTCGAGTTTCCGCCGCACCTGGGCCACGCCGCCGGTCTCAGCGTGCCGGACGGTGACGACGAAGTTCTCGCCGGTGAAGACGTGGAGTTCGCCGAACTCGACCGTTTCGGTCTCGTCCAGGTACCGTGCGGGCCGCAGCACGGTGAAGAGGTTGTCGTCGTAGCGTTCGAGCTTCGGGCGCTGGTGGGCCGAGATCGCGTCTTCCACGGCGAGGTGGTGGAGCCTGAACTCGGCGGCGACGGCGGCCATTTCGCCTTCGGTCGGCCGGTAGAGGCCGATCCAGGCCATCCCGCCGTGCCGGTTCAGGGTCTCAAACGTCTGTTCCAGGCTCTGCGGCTCGGCGCTGCGGACACCGTCCACGTAGACGGCGTTGTCGATGATAGTCACCGGCTCATTATCCCTTCCGTCCCGGCGCCAGCGCGCTTCCCTGCGCCAGCCGGCTGATCAACGGCTCGGTCCGGTACGGGATGTGCGTGTGCAGTGCCAGCACCGTCTCGGTCCGGATCACCCCCTTGATCCGCAGGATGGAGCGCAGCGCGGCCTGGAGGTTGTGCGTGTCGGTGGCGACCACCCGGCACCAGACGTCGCCGCGGCCGGAAATCTCGTGCACCTCCAGGACCTGGGGGATCAGCCGCAGGGCGCCGACGACGCCGTCGAGCTCGCGGTGGTTGACCTCGATTGTCACGAAGGCGACGACGTCGTAACCCACCGCTTCGAGGTCGATTTCCCGGCCGCCGTCGTGCAGCAGGCCCGAGCGCAGCATCCGCCGGACCCGGGACTGGGCCGTGTTCCGGGCGATACCGAGGGTCTCGCTGATTTCCCCGATCTGGACGCGGGGGTCCTTGATGAGTTCGAGCAGGATCTTCAGGTCGGTGGGGTCCGGGCTGTTCAAATCATCACTCCGGTTCATGCTGGCGTGCCTCGATTGATGCTTTTGCTCAATATTGGCATGAATCTTGGTTTTATCGGTCATTAATGCCGCATTCTGGAGCTACCCATCTCCACCGGGCCGGCTCCTCCCCACCAGGGACCCGGGAGGCCCGCTTTACCCCAGCAGGGACACCGCCATGACCGTCTTCAGCGAACTCCGCATGCGCCCCACCACGGCTGACCGCTGGGCCTGGGACGCCTCCGTCACGGCGCGGCTGGTGATGGCCGGCGTCGTGATCTTCACGCTGCTGGTCGGCGCCAACCTGGCCACCCCGCTGTACCCCCTGCTGCAGGCCAAGCTGGGTATCACCGCCCTGGATGTCACCGTGGCCTTTTCCGCCTACGTCCTGGCGCTGGTGGCGACCCTGATCCTGGCCGGGCACTGGAGCGACCACATTGGCCGCCGCGCCGCCCTGGTGCTGGCCGTCCTGGTCGGACTGGCCGGCGGATTCGTGTTCGCGAATGCTGACAACCTGCTGGCACTCTCCGCGGGCCGGGCCCTGCAGGGGGCCGCCGTCGCGCTGGCCACCGGAGCGAGTTCCGCCGCGCTGCGCGAACTGCTGCCCAGCCGGCCGGAATGGGCGTCCCGGTTCACGTTGCTGGCGTCCGCCGGCGGTGTCGCGGCCGGCCCGGCAATCGGCGGCGTGCTCTCGCTGTTGCCCGGCCCCACCTCCACGCCCTATTACCTGCACTCGGTGGTCCTGCTGGCGCTCCTGGTGCCGCTGTACCTGCTGAAGGCTCGTCCGGCCATCAGCTCGGTCGCGGGACCGCAGCCGTTGAAGGTGCTGGCGCCCCGGCGGCCGTCCGTGTCGAGCGAGGCCCGCGGCGCCTTCTGGCTGGCCTCCGCCGTGGGGTTCCTCAGCTTCGCCGTGTTCGGTTTCTGCCTCTCGCTGGCCCCGGGGTATTTCGCCCAGATTGTCCATGCCGACTCGCGGCCGCTGATCGGCCTGCTCGCGGGGCTGACGCTGGCGGCGTCAGCGCTGAGCCAGCTGCTGGCCGTCCGCGGACGCTTCGTGGTCCCGGCCGGGCTGGCCCTGCTCGCGGTCTCGGTGCTGCTGATCGCCGCCGCGGCTGCGGTGGGCAGCCCGGTCCTGCTGGTTGCCGCCAGCGTCACCGCGGGCCTGGGCCAGGGCGTGGCGTTCCGCACCGTCTTCAATGATGTGGCCTCCAAGGTGGAGGCCTCGCGCCATGCCCAGATCATCAGCACGGTCTACGTCATCACCTACCTGGGCAGCGCGTTTCCGGTCATCGGCCTGGGACTTGCCGCCGGGGCCTTTGGGCTGCAGGCGGCCGTGGCCGGCTTTGTCGCCCTTTGCGCCGTGTTCGCCCTCGGCCTGGCGGCCGTGACCTTGCGGGGAGCGCTGCGGACGGCCGCGACGGTTCGCTGACCCCGGAGCGGCAGCCGGCCGGCTACGCGGGCAGCGGCCCGTGGTTGCCCTGGATGTGGTCGAACACCAGGGTCGTTTCGGTGTGGCCCACCACCGGGTCGGTGGCCAGGTTGTCCAGCACCCAGTCGCGCAGGTCCTCGGTGGTGGCCACCGCAATGTGCAGCAGGTAATCCACCGAACCCGAGGTGTGGAAGGTGCTCAGTACCGCCGGCAGCTTGGGAACCCGGGCGGTGAACCGGTCGATCTGTTCGCGGTCATGGGCGCGCAGCCGCACCGCAATCAGGGCCTGGACCGAGCGGCCCACGGCGGCGAGGCTGAGCTTGGCCTCGAAGCCCTGGATGATGCCGCGCTCGGACAGGGCCCGCGTGCGCATCAGGGCCGTCGACGGCGCGATGCCCACCAGTTCAGCAAGCTGCTTGTTTGAGATCCTGGCATCGGCCACCAGCGCGGCGAGCAGCCGCTCGTCGATGGCGTCCAGGGGTTCGCCGGCGCCGGGGGCGGGTCGAACATTCTTCGCGGTGCTGCTCACGGATCCTCCTACAAGTGTGATGAGTTCATCATAATCGCCCCTATCCGCCACATCCATTCAGGCCCCCTGTGAAACTCCGAATTATTGCCAGATACTTGCCGCATTCAATGGTGAATATTCGTAAGGAGTACGGTGCTTTCTCAAGACTCGCTGGCGGTCCACGCCGGCCGGAACGGCCTGACGGAACTCGGCGTCCATGCCGTCCCGATTGACCTGTCCACCACCGCCCCGCTGCCGTCGGTCAACGACGGGGGCCTGGCCTACGAGCAGATGGCCACGGGCGGGCCGCACCTGGACGGCCAGAGCACGGTGTACCAGCGGCTCTGGAATCCCACCGTGGCCCGGTTCGAAGAAGGGGTTGCCGCGCTTGAGGGCACCCCCGAAGCGGTGGCCTTTTCCACCGGCATGGCGGCGTTGAGCGCCGTCGTCCTTGCCGCCGTCGCCGGCGGGAAGAACCATGTGGTGGCCGTCCGCCCGCTCTACGGCGGCAGCGATCACCTGCTGGCCTCCGGTGTGCTTGGCAGCGAGGTCACGTTCACCACGGCCGAAGGGATCCGCGCCGCGCTGCGTCCGGAAACGGGCCTGGTCATCCTCGAGACCCCGGCCAATCCCAGCCTGGAACTCGTCGACATCGCCGCCGCCGTGGCCGCGGCCGACGGGGTGCCGCTGCTGGTGGACAACACCTTCGCCACCCCGGTGCTTCAGCAGCCCTACCGGCTGGGCGCCGCGATGGTCCTGCACAGCGCCACGAAGTTCTTCGGCGGCCACGGCGACGCCATGGGGGGAGTCGTCGCGGTATCCGCCGAATGGGCCGTCCGGCTACGGCAGCTGCGCGCCATCACCGGGGGCATCCTCACCCCGTGGCCGGCCTATCTGCTGCACCGCGGACTGGCGACTCTGCCGGTCCGCGTGCGGGCGCAGCAGGCCGGCGCCGCCAAGGTCGCCGCCGCGCTGGCCGGGCACGGCCTGGTCCGGCGGGTCTACTACCCGGGCCTGCCCGAATGCGACCCGCAGGGCCTGGTCGGGGCGCAGATGGCGGGACCGGGCTCGCTGCTCGCGTTCGAGCTGGCCAGCGCCGAACACGCCGAACGACTGCCCTCGGCCGTCAGCATGATCACGCACGCCGTGTCGCTGGGCGGAGTCGACACCCTGATCCAGCATCCGGCCGGGCTCACGCACCGTCCGGTGGCCGCGGAGGCCAAACCGCACGCCGGCCTGCTGCGGCTCTCCGTGGGGCTGGAGGATCCCGCGGACATCGTGGCGGACCTCGTCCAGGCCCTCGAGGCGACCCGCTAGCGCGGCCTGGAGCCGGCCGCCGCGGCCGCCGCGGCGGCCGGAACACCTGCGGGGTGTACGACGGCGGTGACCGCCGCCGTCGTCACCGCCAGGCCCATCACGGCCAGCGCCAGGGCGGCCCAGCCCAGGGACTGGAACAGCAGGCCGCCGGCCCAGCCGATGACGCTCGAACCAAGGTAGTAGGCGAGGTTGTACAGCGAGGCCGCCTGGGCACGGCCGCTGGTCGCGATCATCCCGGTCCAGCCGGAGCCGATGCTGTGCGCGGCGAAGAAACCGCCGGTAAACAGCAGCAGTCCGGCCAGGATCAGGACCAGCAGCTGCGTCAGGGTCAACGCCAGCCCGGCCACCATCAGGGCGGTGCCTGCCACCAGCACGTTCCGCCGGCCAAAGCGCAGCGTCAGCCCCGCCGCCCAGCGCGCGGAGACGGTGCCGGAGAGGTAGGCCAGGAAGATCAGGCTGATCAGTGTCGCCGGCAGTCCGAAGGGCTCGCCGGACAGCCGGAAGCCCAGATAGTTGTACACCGCCACGAACCCGCCCATCAGCAGGAACGCCTGGACGTAGATGGCCAGCAGCCGCGGGTTCCGGGTATGGCCGGCCAGGGTGGCGAGGGCGCCGCGGAAGCCTGCGGCGGCCGCGGCGGTGAAGTTCCGCGCCGGCGGCACCAGCACCAGGAAGAGCACCGCCGCCGCGGTCGCCATGACGGACACGGCCAGGGCGGCGGCGCGCCAGCCCCAGAGTTCACCGACCGGCCCGGCCACGAGCCGTCCCGCCAGCCCGCCCAGGGTCGTGCCCGCGACGTAGGTACCGGCGGCGAGGGCGGTGTGGGCCTTGTTGACCTCCTCATTGAGGTAGGCGATGGCGATGGCCGGGATGCCGCCCAGGGCCATGCCCTCGAGCAGCCGCAGGCCCAGGAGTGCCGGGAAGCTGGGCGCGAGCGGAGCCAGCAGCCCCAGCACTGTGGCCGCGGAGATGCCCCAGGCCATGGCCCGGACCCGCCCGATGCGGTCGGCGAGGAAAGACCACGGCAGCACCGTCGCTGCGAGGCCGACGGTGGCCAGGGAGATGGTGAGGGCCGCCTCGGCCGCGGTCACCTGCAGGTCCGCCGCGACCAGAGGCAGCACGGCTTGGGTGGAGTACAGCTGGGCGAAGGTGGCGACCCCGGCGAAGGCCAGGCCGGCAAGGATCCTGCGGTACGCCGCCGAGCCTTTCGGATGGCCCGGCCAGGCGGGAGACGGGCCTCCCGGCAGCGGCGTTGCCTGCGGCCGGGGCGTCCGAGGGAGCGGTGTACGGGGCATGGCCTCAGGATAGATGCGCTCGGTGCTATGCATCCAATGCATCATTTCCCTAAGATTGATAGCAAAATAGGATCAAGAGAGCGGATCGGCCGGTGGAGATCGAACAGAAACAGCTCAGCCAGCTGCTACCGCTGCTGCCCCTGCTGGCGGAGCTGGGCCGGGCCCGGCACGTCACCGCGACGGCGGAGGCGCTGGGGGTGCCGCAGTCCACGGTCAGCCGCGCCATCGCGCGGGCCAGCAGCATCATCGGCACGGACCTGCTGCTCCGCGACGGCAGGGGAATCCGGCTGACCCCGGCGGCCCTGGCGCTGCTGCCGCACATCGAAACCGCGCTGGGCGATTTCCAGGCCGGCCTGGACCTGGTCCGGCACGAAGCCGAGGTAGTCCGCGGGCGCATCGCGGTGTCCTTCCAGCACACCTTCGGCGAGGCCATGCTGCCGCTGCTGATCAGTGCCTTCCGCAGCCGCCACCCCCAGCCGGCCTTCGTCCTCAGCCAGGGCGCACGGGACGGCTGCCTGGCCGAACTGGCAGCCGGGGACGCGGACCTGGCCCTCACCGCCCCCGTCGCAACGCCCAGCCGGTTGATCTCCTCGGCCGCGCTGTACCGGGAACCGCTCCGGCTCGTCGTGCACCATGCCCACCCCCTGGCCGGCCGCCGGACGGTGCGGCTCGCGGAAATCCGGCAGGAGCCCTTCGTCGCCATGGGGCCCGGCTACGGCATGCGCTCGCTGACCGACGCGCTGTTCCGGGAAGCGGGATTCCGGCCCCGCATCGCCTTCGAGAGCCAGGACTCGCACACCGCCCGGGGACTGGTCTCGGCCGGGCTGGGCGTGAGCATCCTTCCGCCCAGCGGGACGATCACCGGGCGCCACACCCCCGAGCAGTCCGCCGGCCTCGGCTGCGTCGAACTCGCGCTGGCCTCGGACCTTGCCTACCGCGAGATCGGCCTGGCCTGGCGGGAACGGCGCGGCGGAGCCGACGCAGAACCGGACCCGGTCCGGCTGTTCCGCGAGCTGGTGCTCAGCGAGGGTCCGGCGCTGCTGGCAGGCTTCGTCCGCGGGCGCTCCGGGGCCTGAGAGGGCCCGACTGGGCCGGGCGGGGAGTGGCAGAAGTCAGTCCAGCAGCCCGGCCAGGATCTCCGCGACGGAACCGGCCCGGGCCTGCTGCCACCCGGTCCCGGCCCACAGGTTCAGCCGCTCGGCATCCCCGGCGGCGGCAGCGGCGGCACGCAGCGGGGCGGTCAGGTGGTGCACGGCGGGGTAACCCTCCGGAGCGTCCCGATGGTCCCGGACAAACTCATTGACCAGCGCCCGGGCCTGCCGGCCGGTGAAGGCCCGCGTCAACGCCGTCTCCGTGAAGTGCGGGCTGGCCAGGGCGTCCTTGTGCAGCGTGCGGGCGCCGCTTTCCTCCGTGCGCAGAAACGCGGTGCCCAGCTGGGCCGCCACGGCTCCCGCGGCCCTGACCGACCGCACGCCGGCGGCGTCCATGATGCCCCCGGCTCCAACCAGGGGGAGCGCGACGGCGGCCCGCACCGCCGCGACGAGGTCCGCCGTCGACCCCTGGCCTCCGGCGGCCGCGCCGCGTCCCGGCCCGGCGGGCTCCGGCAGGAACGCGGCGCTGTGGCCGCCGGCGGAAGCGTGCTGGACCACCAGGGCGTCCACGCCCTGGTCGGCGGCGCGCTCCGCCTCTGCCGCGGTCGTGACCGTGGCCAGGACCGCGGACCCGGCCCGCTGCAGCGCCCTGACCGTCTCCCGGCCCGGGAGCCCGAACGTGAAACTGACCAGTTCCACCGGGTCGGCCAGGAGCGCGTCGATCTTGTCCGTCCAGGCGTCATCGTCGTCAAAGCGCAGCGGCGGAAGATCCACGCCGTAGCGCAGGGCGTCGGGGCGGAGCCGCCGGCGGTACTCCTCGAGTTCGGCGCGGCCGGCGGCTGACGGGGCCAGCTGCGCGGGGTCCGGTACGAAGACGTTCATCCCGAACCGTGCGCCGGCGTCCCGTGCGGTCCGAATGTCCGCCTGCATGGCCGCGGCGTCCTTGTAGCCGGCGGCCAGGAAGCCTAGGCCCCCGGCCGCGTGGACGGCGGCAACGAAGCCGGGGGTCGACGTGCCGCCCGCCATCGGCGCGGCGACGACCGGGGTACCGAAGATGTCCTGCGGCATTGCTCGCTCCTGTCAGTGATTCAGTAGGCTGTTCCGGTGACTCATTCTGACATCCCGGCCCCTGCGGATCCCGCCCCCTCCACCGGTGCCGGCGCCGTGATCGGCCTCGATATCGGCGGCACCAAGACGCGCGGGGTCCGGTTCGAATCCGGCGCCCCCGTGGCGGACGAATCCGTGGGGAGCGCCAACGTGCAGAACGTGACCCCCGAGGTGGCTGCCCGCAACCTCGCGGAGCTGTTCGCACGGATCGGCGGCGGCGACATCGCCCAGGTCTACGCCGGCGCCGGCGGCATCGACACCGACGACGACGCCGCGGCGCTCGCCGCGCTGATCGCCCCGCACGTACCCGGCGCCAAGGTCACCGTGGTGCACGATTCCCGCTTGCTGCTGGCGGCCGGGGGCGCCAGCACGGGCGTGGCCGTGATCGCCGGGACCGGCTCGGCCGCGTGGGGGCGCAACAGCGCCGGCGCCGAGGCCCGCGCCGGCGGCTGGGGTTACCTCCTCGGCGACGAAGGCAGCGGCTACTGGCTCGGCCGCGAGGCCGTCCGCCATAGCCTGCGCCGAATGAACCAGGGGCTGGAGCCGGATGAACTCACCCGGGCGCTGCTGGCCTCCTGCGGCGTCGACCACCCGAACAAGCTGATCGCCCTGTTCCACTCGCCTGAAACCGGCCGCCGCTTCTGGGCCCAGCGCGCACGGCTGGTGGTGGAAGCCGCCGACGCCGGCCATGCCCCGAGCCAGGCGCTGATCGACCAGGCCGGCCGTGACCTGGCCGCCCTCGCCGAACAGGCTGTGCGGCAACTGGGCATCGACGGACCGGTCATCCTGGGCAGCGGCCTGGGCATGAACGTGGTGCGGTTGCAGGACGCCTTCCGGGCCGCGCTGGCCGCGGCCGGGATCACCGATGTGCGGGTTCTGCAGCAGGAACCGGTGTTCGGGGTGCTCCAGCTCGTCGCCGAACAGGGCTAGGGCGAGTCAGCGGCGGCGCCGCGGCCGCAGCGGCACCCCGGGCAACGGGGGAGCGGGGATCCGGCCGGCCTCCGCGCCGGCGTCGGGGCCGTGCCCGCGCACCAGCCCGAACCGCGCACCGGAAGCCTCCGCCTCGGTCAGGCCGGTCTGGGCCTCCCAATCCAACCGCGCCTGCGCCACCTCCTCGTGGCTGCGGCCCACGAAGTTCCACCACATCAGCAGTTCCTCTTCGAACGGTTGCCCGCCCAGCAGCACAAAGCGGGTCTCCGGGGCGGCTTCGAGCTCCAGGCTGCGGCGCCCGGAGCCAAGGTAGCCCAGCGGCCCGGGCCCGAGCTCCTGCCCGTCCAGCCGCAGGACGCCGTCGAGCACCAGCACGGCGTGCTCGAACTCCGGCTCCAACGGCAGACTGACCGGGCCGGCAGCGCTGATGTCCGCCCCGACGATTGGGGAGTAGACCGTGGCCGGCGACGCGGCTCCCGCAAGGGAACCGACCATCACGGTGGCGGTGAACCCCGCCCCGCGGACCACCGGCAGCTCGCGGTGCTGTTCGAACGCCGGCGGGCGGTGCCGTTCGGAATCCGGCAGCGCCACCCACAGCTGCAGCCCGCGCTGGACCGGGACCTCCGGCGGCGGCCCGACAGGCGTCCCGTTGCCGGGGACCTCCCGCTGCCCGGGGAGGATAGCGAATTCCGAGTGCGACACGCCGCGGCCTGCGGTCATGATGTTCAGTTCCCCAGGCCGGACCAGCACGTCGCTGCCGACGCTGTCGCGGTGCCGGATGGTTCCGGCCAGCGGCCAGGTGACCGTCTGCAGCCCCGTGTGCGGATGCGGCAGCACGGACATTGCGACCCGGTCGGGGCCGAAGCTGTCCAGGAAGCACCACGCGCCCACCGTGGGCAATCCGCGCTGGGGCAGGGTCCGTGAGACGTTCATCGCGCGGACCCCGCCCAACGGCACCTCCCGTGCGGGCCACAGCTGCAGGCACGGTCCGCTCGCGGAACCCTCGACGCTGTGGGCGGCGGGGCAGACTTCTTCAGGCGGGCGGAGTTCAAGATTGGTCACCCTCAAACTCTAGGGCCCGGAGGCGCCAGGCGGCAGGGCCGGTCCGGCGCCGTTACGCTGGATCAATGACTCTGGCATTCGACACCCGTCCCGCCGCCTACGGCGTGGTCATCCGGGAGGATTCCCTCCTGCTGGCCTACTGGAAGCAGGGCGGCCGCGAGGGCTGGACGCTGCCCGGCGGCGGACTGGACCTGGCCGAACACCCGGTGGACGGCTGCCGCCGGGAGATCTTCGAGGAGACCGGCTACCACGCGCAGATCGGCGCCATGCTCGGGATCGACGTCGGGTACTGGCCCGCCGAGAGCAGGCTCGACGGCGGCCGGCGGGACTTCCAGTCCCTGCGGCTGGTGTACGAGGCGAGCATCAGCGGCGGCGAGTTGCGGCACGAGGTCGGGGGCAGCACTACCCATGCCGCCTGGATCCCGCTGGCCGAGGTGCCGGCCCTGAACCGGGTCTCGCTGGTGGACGCCGCCCTGCGGCTGTACCGCGAGCGGCCGCGGGACGGAAAACTCGCCTGAAAAATTCCTAGCCAGCCGCCCCCGGGTCCGGCTACGCTGGGGAAACCGCGGCCGAAGAGGCTGCGAATGAGCCAGCCGACCGGGGAGGTGGAAGCAATGAATGCAACGGAACTGCGCGCGCAGCGCACACCCAGCCACGTCATTACTCCTGCCCCGGCCGTCCGCATCTCCTAGCCATCAGCTCAACCGGTCCACATCGACCGCAGCGGGCGATACTCCTCCGGGGCCCATCAAAGGGCTTCCATTGAAAATTCAGTTCAGTCACCACTCTGGCCTCGCAGGGCCGGCCCGTTACGGTTTCACCGAGGCCGTCGCGGAGCTTTACACCGCCAACCCCGTACCCGGCGGCACGTCCGCCGGCCGCGTCGTACGGGTAGACCGCAACCTCGTCCTCGTCGCGGACCACGGCGGCCAATCCCATCTGCCCTACCCCCGTTCTGGCCCGGTCCCCGCTACCGGCGACTGGGTCTGGCTCGGCAGCAATGCCGCCGGCGAACCGGCCATCGTGGGGGTGCTGCCGCGCCGCTCCGAATTGAGCCGCAAGCGCGCCTTCGAGGCATCCTCCGAGGCGCAGGTTCTCGGCGCCAACATGGACATCGTCGGGGTGGTCGTGCCGGTGGACCGCCCGCTGACGCACAACAGGCTCGAACGGACCCTCGTCGCCGCCTGGGATTCCGGGGCCACCCCGCTGGTGGTCATCACCAAAGCGGACCTCTCCGACGTGGCGGACGACGTCGTCGGGCAGGTCATGCTGCAGGCCGCGGGCGTCGACGTGGTCACCACCTCTGCCGAGCAGGGGGACGGCCTCGACGAGTTGCTGGCCCACCTGCCGCCGGGCGGGACCATCGTATTGCTGGGCCCCTCGGGCGCCGGAAAGTCCACCCTGATCAACGCCCTCGTCGGGTTCGAGGCGCAGGAGACAGGTGCTGTGCGGGCCGGTGACGGGAAGGGCCGGCACACCACGACCTCCCGGGAACTCGTTCCGTTGCCCGGCGGTTCCGTCCTGATGGACACGCCCGGGGTACGCGGCTTCGGCTTGTTCGACGCCGAGGACGGTCTGGACGAGGTCTTCGGCGATCTGGACGAGCTCTTCGCCCAGTGCCGGTTCGCCGACTGTGCACACGGCAGGGAACCCGGCTGCGCCGTGCAGGCCGCGCTCGCGGACGGTGTCCTCGACGAGCGCCGCTGGGCGAGCTACCTCAAGATGCAGCGCGAGCTGGCGGCCCTGGCGCGGCGGCATGATGCCGCGGCCCGGCGGGCGTACCAGCGCGAGTGGCACCAGAAAATGGTGGTGGCCAGCCGGAGCCAGCGGGCCGCCGAGCGGTACAGCCACGAGCAGCCCGGCAGGGGCTCGAAGAACGGCCCGGGGAAAACAAAGACCCGGGGACGGGGCGCCGCCGGGGAGCCCTAGCTCCGCGCCGCGCATCCGCATCCGGCGCGGCACCGAATGCCAGTCGTAGCGCGGCCGCCGGAGGCACCGGTCCCGGGGAACCCCGGGGCCGGTGCCGGCATTGCCGGCGGTGGCAGCTACGCTGGGTCCTACCCGCTTTACAGCCAAAAATCAGCATGCATATGATCAGTTGGCTGGACCGTCCTGTGTTGCCGCCAACAGTTAGGTAAGCCCGGAATGGCAGAAGCCATGATCGAGTTCCAGAGCGTTACCAAGACATACCAGGGCGGCCAGCCCGCGGTCGATGACCTCACCATGTCCATCGACAAGGGAAAAATCACGGTCTTCGTCGGTCCGTCCGGCTGTGGCAAGACCACCTCGCTGCGGATGATCAACCGCATGGTCGAGCCGACCTCGGGCACCCTCACCGTCGACGGGCGGGACGTCACCTCCGTGCCGGCGGCACAGCTGCGCCGGTCCATGGGCTACGTCATGCAGTCGTCCGGGCTGATGCCCCACCGGTCCGTGCTGGACAACGTCGCCACCGTCCCGCGCCTGAACGGGGTGTCCCGGGCCGCCGCACGCCAGCGGTCCCGCGAACTGCTGGACGTCGTCGGCCTCGACCCCGACCTGGGCCGGCGCTACCCCTCCCAGCTTTCCGGGGGCCAGCAGCAGCGCGTCGGCGTGGCCCGGGCGCTGGCCGCAGACCCGCCGGTGCTGCTAATGGACGAGCCCTTCAGCGCCGTGGATCCGGTGGTACGGGACGAACTGCAGAAGGAACTGCTGCGCCTGCAGCGGGACCTGGCCAAAACCATTGTGTTCGTCACCCACGACATTGACGAGGCCACGGTGCTGGGGGACAAGGTGGCCGTGTTCGCCGGGGGCGGGAAACTGGCGCAGTACGCGACGCCCGAGGAAATCCTGCGGGCCCCCGCGAACGACTTCGTCGCCTCCTTCGTCGGCCGGGACCGGGGCTTCCGGCACCTCGCATTCAGCCCGTCCGACGGCGTCACGATCCACCCGGTGGACACCGTCCGCACCGGCGAGCTCGACGGCCCGGACCGCGCCGCGGCCGACCGGTGGCAGCTCGTCGTCGACGACGGGGGCCGCCCGCTGGGCTGGAGCGCCCCGGGCGCCGGCGCCGCGATCGTCCCCGGCGGGTCCCTGTTCCGCAAGGGGGAGACCCTCCGCCGCGCCCTCGACGCGGCACTGTCCTCCCCATCCGGGCTCGGCGTAGCCGTCGACCCCGACGGCCGCGTGGCGGGAGTGATCACAGCCGAGGAAGTGCTCGCCGTCATCGAGGCGGACCGCCGGCTCCGGCAGGGCGTGGGCTGATGGAATGGTTCCTGGCCAACAGCGGGCAGGTCTTCAGCCTCGCCGGCCAGCACCTGGTCCTGGCGGTCCTGCCGATGGTCCTTGGCCTGCTCGTCTCCATTCCGCTGGCCCAGCTCGCCCGGCGGAACCGGACCCTGCGCACGGTCATCCTGACCGCGTCCTCACTGCTGTACACCATTCCGTCGCTGGCGCTGTTCATCATCCTGCCCACCATCCTGGGGACCCGGATCCTGGACCCGGCCAACGTCGTGACCGCCCTGACGATCTACGCCGTTGCGCTCCTGGTCCGCGCCGCCCTGGACGCCTTCGACTCCGTCGATGAGGACCTGCAGCAGGCCGCCATCGCCATGGGCTACAAACCGCTGGCCCGGTTCCTGCAGATCGACCTTCCGCTGTCCCTGCCGGTGCTGTTCGCCGGCCTGCGCGTGGTCTCGGTCAGCAACATCTCCCTGGTCAGCGTCGCCGCCCTGCTGGGCATCGGAAATCTTGGCATGCTGTTCACGTCCGGGCTGCAGCGCGACTTCGTCACCGAAGTGGTGGTGGGCATCGTCGCGATCCTGGTGCTGGCCCTGCTGATGGACGCCGTCCTGGTCCTGCTGGAACGGCTCCTGACTCCCTGGACCCGGCCCGGCCGCGGGAAATCCGGTACCGCGCCGGCGGACCGCAGCCCGTCCGCCACCCCGGCAGGAGCCTCCGCATGAGCAACGTTTTTTCCGACACTTTCGCCTGGCTCGCCGACGCCGGGAACTGGACCGGCAGCACCGGCGTCCCGGTCCGCCTCGCCGAGCACCTGCAGTACACCGGCCTGGTCATGCTGATCGCGGCGGCCATCGCGGTCCCGGTGGGGCTCTACGTCGGCCACACCGGCCGGGGCCGGGTCGCGGTGGTCGCCCTCGCCGGCGCGCTGCGGGCGCTGCCGACCCTGGGCCTGCTGACCCTGTTCGTGCTGCTGGCCGGGATCGGGCTGATGCCGCCGGTCTGGGCCCTCGTGATCCTGACCGTGCCGCCGCTGCTGGCGGGCACGTACGCGGGCATCTCCAGCGTCGACCGGACCGTCGTCGACGCCGCCCGCGCCATGGGCATGACGGAACTGCAGGTGTTGTTCCGCGCCGAGTTCCCCAACGCCCTGCCGGTGATGTTCGGCGGGTTCCGCACCGGTGTGCTGCAGGTGATCGCCACGGTGTCGGTCGTGGCCTACATCAACCTCGGCGGCCTGGGCCGCTATCTCTTCGACGGGCTGGTGCTCTCGGACTTCCCGCAGATGCTGGGCGGTTCGCTGCTGATCGCCGGGCTGGCCATCGCCGTCGACCTGCTCCTCGTCCTGATCCAGCGGCTCTTCCTCTCCCGCGGGGCCGCCCGTAAACCAAACCGCAGCCGGCAGGCGGCGGTTGAGCTCACAGACCCCGCGACCGCGGAGACTGTCGTCCAAGGAGGTACGTCATGAAGGAAATCCGTCATCGAGCACTGGGCAGGCGCGCATTTGGCGGCCTGGCCGCCGGCGTCGGCGTGGCCCTGGCCCTGTCCGCCTGCGGGGGCTCGTCCGACCCGCTGTCCTCGGCACCCGCCAGCGGCGGCTCCTCCGCCGCGGCCGGCGGCGCCCTCGTCATCGGCTCGGCCGACTTTACCGAGAGCCAGATCATCGCCGAACTCTACGCCGGGGCGCTCAACGCGGCCGGCGTGAAGGCCAGCACCAAGCCGAACATCGGCTCCCGCGAGGTCTACTTCAAGGCCGTGCAGGACGGCTCCGTGGACGTCATCCCGGACTACAGCGGCAACCTGCTGCTGCACGTCAATAAGGACGCGACCGAGATCTCCGCCGAAGACATCGCCAAGGCCCTGCCGGGCAAGCTGCCCGAGGGCCTGGCCGTGCTGGACGCGGCCAAGGCCGAGGACAAGGACGCCATGGTGGTCACCAAGGCCACCGCGGAGAAGTACCAGCTGAAGTCCATCGAGGACCTGGCCAAGGTCTGCAGCGAGATCGTCGTCGGCGCCCCCGCCACCTTCGCCGAACGCGCCTACGGCCTGCCGGGCCTGAAGAAGAACTACAACTGCGTGCCCAAGAAGCTGGAGCCCTTCAGCGACGGCGGCGGCCCGGTGACGGTCAAGGCCCTGCTCTCGGACCAGGTGCAGGTGGCCGACATCTACACCACCACCCCGGCCATCGCTGACAACGACCTGGTGGTGCTGGAGGACCCGAAGAACAACTTCATCGCCCAGCAGGTCCTGCCGCTGTACAACAAGGCCAAGATGACCGACAAGGCCAAGGAGGCGCTGAACGCCGTCTCCAAGCAGCTGACCACCGAGGACCTGATCAACCTCAACCGCGCGGTCGGCGGCAGTGAAAAGCAGAACCCGAAGGACGCCGCGGCGGCCTGGCTCAAGGACAAGGGCCTGGTCAAGTAGGCACGGTTCCTCACAGTTCGACGGCGGCCGCCGGACCCGGGTGCGCCCGGGTCCGGCAGCCGCCGTCGTTGCGTCCGGCAGCCGCCGTCGTCGGCCCTGCCCGGTGCCGGAAGGCCGCGTCCCGCTGTGAGGCAAGTCTCAGGGGAAGTACATCCGCCATATGGCATATTTGATAAATGGCAGATTTCAAGCAGTCCACCAAGCTTCATAATGTCCTCTACGACATCCGTGGACCGATCCTGCAAGCCGCCCAGCAGATGGAGGCAGAGGGACACCGCATCCTCAAGCTGAACATCGGCAACCCGGCCCCCTTCGGCTTCGAGGCCCCCGACGCGATCCTCGTGGACATGATCCGCCACCTGCCGCACGCCCAGGGCTATAGCGACTCCCGCGGCATTTTCTCCGCCCGCACGGCCGTCTCGCAGTACTACCAGACCCGCGGGATCCAGAACATCCACGTGGACGACATCTACCTCGGCAACGGCGTCAGCGAACTCATCACGATGTCCCTGATGGCCCTCCTCGACGACGGCGACGAGGTCCTCATCCCCACCCCGGACTACCCGCTCTGGACGGCCTCCGTGGCCCTCGCCGGGGGCAAGCCCGTGCACTACCTCTGCGACGAGGAGTCCGGCTGGCAGCCCGACCTGGAGGACCTCGAGTCCAAGATCACCCCGCGCACCAAGGGCATTGTGGTGATCAACCCGAACAACCCCACCGGTGCGGTCTACCCGGAGGAAACCCTGCGGAAGATCGTGGCGCTGGCCGAGAAGCACGGGCTGGTGCTGTTCGCCGACGAGATCTACGAGAAGATCCTCTACGAGGATGCCGTGCACGTGAACATGGCCGCGCTCACCGGCGACGACGTGCTCTGCCTGACTTTCAGCGGCCTCTCCAAGGCCTACCGGGTCTGCGGCTACCGGGCAGGCTGGATGGCCATCTCCGGTCCCAAGAAGGACGCGGCCGACTACCTCGAGGGCATCAACCTGCTGGCCAACATGCGCCTGTGCGCCAACGTGCCGGCGCAGCACGCCATCCAGACCGCCCTGGGCGGTTACCAGAGCATCAACGACCTGATCCTGCCGGGCGGACGGCTGCTGGAGCAGCGGAACAAGGCCTACGACATGCTCAACGCCATACCCGGCGTCAGCACGCAGCAGGCCCGCGGGGCGATGTACCTGTTCCCGCGCCTCGATCCGGAGGTTTACCACATCCGCGATGACGAGAAGTTCGTCCTGGACCTGCTGCGCCAGCAGAAGATCCTGGTCTCCCACGGACGGGCCTTCAACTGGGTCCGGCCGGACCACTTCCGCATGGTGACCCTGCCGAACGTCAAGGACCTCGAGGAAGCCATCAACCGCATGGGAGACTTCCTGAGCCGGTACCAGGGCAACTAGGATTCGGGACAGCAGCGCGGCCGGACGAACGTCCGGCCGGCTGCCTGAACCGGAAAGAGGCTTTGATGGAAGAAGTCGTGAACTTCGACGAACACCCCTCCGAGACGCTGAAGGCGGGGAAGAAGTTCAAGCTCGGCGACCTCGACCCGGGCTCGACCCCCGGGTACGGCGGTGACAAGGCCGCCGGCGAGCGGCTGCTGGCCGAGCTCGACGGCAGGATCACGCAGCTGCAGGAGCAGCTCTTCGCCGAATCGCGGACCGGCGGCAGGAAGCGCGTCCTGCTGGTCCTGCAGGCGATGGACACCGCGGGCAAGGGCGGGATTGTCAACCACGTCATGGGGCAGATGAACCCCCAGGGCGTCCAGCTTAAATCGTTCAAGGCCCCCACCCCGGAGGAACAGTCCTACGACTTCCTCTGGCGGATCGAAAAAGAAGTGCCGGCCGCCGGAATGGTGGGCGTGTTCGACCGCTCCCACTACGAGGACGTGTTGATCCACCGGGTGCACCGCTGGGCGGACACCGAGGAGCTGGACCGCCGGTACCGGTCCATCAACGAATTCGAGGCCCGGCAGTCCGCCGCCGGCACCAAGATCGTCAAGGTCATGCTCCACATCAGCCGCGACGAGCAGCAGGAGCGGCTCCTCGCCCGGCTGGAGGACCCCGAGAAGCGATGGAAATACAGCAGCAACGACCTCAAGGAACGTGCGTTCTGGGACGACTACATGGACGCCTACCAGGCCGCCTTTGAGCGGACCAGCTCCGAGCACGCGCCGTGGCACGTGGTCCCCGCGAACAAGAAGTGGTACGCGCGGATCGCCGTCCAGCAGTTGCTGCTGGACGCGCTGGAGGGGTTGTCGCTGCAGTGGCCCCAACCGGAGCTCGACGTCGACCTCGAACGCGAACTGGTGAAGCGCTCCTAGCCGGCGGCGGGCGGCTCAGCCCTCCTGGACGCCCTTGTCCCGCGCCGCGGCAAGCCGCTTGCGCGCGCCTTCGAGCCACTCTTCGCAGCGGGCGGCCAGGGCCTCTCCGCGTTCCCACAGGGCGAGTGACTCTTCGAGGCTGGCGCCGCCGGCCTCAAGCCGGCCCACCACGGCCACGAGCTGTTCGCGGGCTTCCTCGTAATTGAGCTTGTCGATGTCGGTGTCCGGTGCGGGGGCCGACGCGTTTTCTGCTGCCATGCTGGTGCTCCTTGTCTGGAACCGGAACCACGTCGGGCCCGGCCCGGCCGCCGCTGCGGGCCGGGAATGCTGGTTGGGACAGTACTGCTGGATGGGGCGGTGCTGGAGAACGGTGCTGCTGCTGTGACAGGCAGCCGGGGTCAGTCCCCGGCGGACTGCCGCCCGGACGTGGACCGGGCCGTAAACCTGCCGCCGGCGACGCGGACGGCCAGGGCCGTGCCCGCCGGGGCCTGGTCCGGGTGGTACACCACGGTGTGCCGGGCGCCCGGGGCGGCGTTGCCGTCGTCGAGCTGGACGACTGCGTAGCCCCGGTCCAGCGTTTTCTGCGGCGAGAGGGCACGTACCTGGGCTTTGAGGTGCACCAGCTGGTCCGCCGCCCGCACCACCGCGGTGTTGACGGCGGCGAACGAGCGGCCCTTGAGCCGTTCGACGTCGTCGTGCCGGGCCGTGACCATGCCCTCCGGGGCGGCGAGCACCGGGCGGGAGCGCAGCGAGGCGAGCCGGTCGGCTTCGCGTTCGACCAGTCGGCCCACCCCACGCCGCAGCTGGTCGCGGGCCTGCCGGACGCGGGTGAGTTCCTCCGCGACGTCGGGCACAATCCGCTTGGCCGCGTCGGTGGGCGTCGAGGCCCGCAGGTCCGCGACGTCGTCGAGGATCGGCCGGTCCGCCTCGTGGCCGATGGCGCTGACGACCGGGGTGGACGCGCCGGCGACCTCGCGGATCAGTTCCTCGCTGCTGAACGGCAGCAGGTCCTCCAGGGCGCCGCCGCCGCGGGCAATCACAATGACGTCCACGACCGGGTGGGCGTCGAGCTCGCGCAGCGCGCCGATGACCTGGGCGACCGCGGTGTTGCCCTGGACGGCCACTTCGCGGATCTCGAACTCGACGGCGGGCCAGCGCAGCGCTGCGTTGCGGAGGACGTCCTTCTTGGCGTCGGAGTCGCGGCCCGTGATCAGGCCGATCCGGTGCGGGAGCAGCGGCAGGCGCTTCTTACGCGAGTCGGCGAACAATCCCTCCGCGGCCAGCGCCTGGCGCAGACGCTCGATCCGGGCCAGCAGGTCGCCGAGCCCCACCGGGCGGATGTCCTTCACGGACATGTTCAGCCGACCCGTCTTCAGCCAGAACTCGGCCTTGAGCAGGGCCACCACCCGGGAGCCGCGCTCCAGCGGCAGGGCCTGGCGGTCCAGGACGTTCGTCCACACCGAGGCGGGCAGCGAGATCTCCGCGTCGATGTCGCGCAGCGTGAGGTAGGCGTTCGTGCCGCGCCGGTTGAGCTCGATGACCTGACCCTCGACCCAGGCGGAGGGCGCCCGGTCGATGTGCATCTTGAGCTTCTGGGAGAGCAGCTGCAGCGGCCAGGGGTTGTCCGGGCTGGTGTCGGCGGCGGTGGGCGGCAGCGTACTGGCGGCGGTGTTCTCAGACATGCCGGCCACCGCCGGCGGGAAGTGCCTGGTGCATGGGGAGTGGTCCTTTGGTGGGTCAGGGAGCTGCTTCAACTCTATCCATAGCTCTACCAGCAGGGGCCGACGTTTCGGCCGGCCCGCTTTCGGCCCCGCCCCGGCGCCCCCGTAGGATGGCTCTACTCCCAACCCTTTCCTAGGAGACTTTCGTGCGCACTTTCGTCTCGGCCGTCGCGGTTTTGCTCGGCCTCGCCATGGCGGCCGTGGCGGTCCCCGCCATCTGGGTGGACCGCAACATCGTTCAGGAGGACGGCTTCGTGGCCCTGACCGCGCGGCTGGGCAAGGACCCCGCCTTCCAGCGCCGGCTGGCCACCGCGGCCGTCAACAACATCTCCTTCGGTGACCAGCAGCTGCCCGACGCGCTGGCCGGCGTCGTCAAGCCCGTCCTTGAGGACGCGGCACAGTCGCTGACGTCAATGCCCGGCTACTCCGAGGCGTGGGCGGAGACCCTGCGCCGGAGCCACCGCTTGAGCTTCGCGGACCCGCGCACGCTGCCCGCCGACGTCGACGGCACCACCTCGCTGACCCTTGACGTGGCCCCGTTGGTGGGCCTGGTGGTGAAGAAGGTCTCGGAGGCGTCCCCGGTGCCGCTGAGCGCGCCGGGAGAGGTGCGGATCGGGATCGGCCAGTCCAACCAGCGCCAGCTCATCGAGCGGGTCACGGCCTACGCCCCGATGGGCTCCCCGGTGGCCATCGGCGCCGCCGTGGCGTTCCTGCTGGCTTTTGTTGCCGCCCGGCGGAAGTGGACGGTCCTTGCCGCGGCCGGCGCGGGCACCCTTGTCCTGGCCGGCGTGTGGAAGCTGGGCGTCGAGGCTGCGGGCCGGGCGGTCCAGGGGACCGGGAACAGCAGCGACGTCGCGGAGATCTTCAAGCGGGAGTTCGTGGCGGCGTCCACGGCCGGCTTCGGAGAATGGCTTACGGCCGCGCTGGTGGTCGGGGGCGGGCTCCTGCTGTCCGGGGTCGCGGTCCGGGCAGTTGGCGGGCGCAAGCCGGGGGCCATCAGCCGCCCGTAACGGACACCGGTAGCATGGAAGGCATGACCTCCACCGCTGTATCCATCCCGATGCCCTCCGTTCCGCGCCGGCGGCGCTCTCCGGAGGAAGTCCTGGCGGCGGCCCCGGTGGCCGGCCCCAAGAAGGTGCTGCTGGCCGCGCCGCGCGGCTACTGTGCCGGCGTGGACAGGGCCGTGATCGCGGTGGAGAAGGCCCTCGAGCACTACGGCCCGCCGGTTTACGTCCGCAAGCAGATCGTCCATAACGTCCACGTGGTCAGTTCGCTGGAGGAAAAGGGCGCGATCTTCGTCGACGAAACCGACGAGGTTCCGGAGGGCGCGCTGGTGATCTTCTCGGCCCACGGCGTCTCGCCGGCCGTCGTGCAGTCAGCGGAGGACCGCGGGCTGCGCACCATCGACGCCACCTGCCCGCTGGTGACCAAGGTGCACCGCGAGGCGGTCCGCTTCGCGAAGGACGACTTCGACATCCTGCTGATCGGCCATGACGGGCACGAGGAAGTCGAAGGGACGGCCGGGGAGGCGCCCGAGCACATCCAGATCATCAACGGCCCGCACGAAGTGGACAAGGTGACGGTCCGGGACCCGGAGAAAGTCATCTGGCTCTCGCAGACCACCCTGAGCGTGGACGAGACGATGGAGACCGTGCGGCTGCTGAAGGAGCGTTTTCCCACGCTGCAGGACCCGCCCAGCGATGACATCTGCTACGCCACGACCAACCGGCAGGTGGCCATCAAGAAGATCTCGCCGCAGGCGGACCTCGTGATCGTCGTCGGCTCGGCCAACTCCTCAAACTCGGTCCGCCTGGTGGAGGTGGCGCTGGAATACGGTGCCAAGGCTTCCTACCGGGTCGACTTCGCCAACGAGGTGGACGAGTCCTGGTTTGAGGGCGTCGCCACGGTCGGCGTAACCTCGGGTGCGTCGGTTCCCGAGGTGCTGGTCAAGGACGTCCTGCGGCTCCTGGCCGACTACGGCTACGGCACCGTCGAGGAAGTCGTTACGGCCGAGGAAGACCTGCTCTTCTCGCTGCCGAAGGAATTGAGGGCCACCCTGAAGCAGGCCGGTGACGTCTCCCGGGCCCTCGGCGGCCGCGGCGCACGCAACCCGCGCCAGTCCTGACCGCGGTCTTGACTGTGCGGTCCTGACTGCGGGGCCCTGACCGCACCGTCCTAACCTTCCATGGCTGGCCGGCAGTGCTGAGCCGACGGGATCAGGCGGCGGGCTCCTCTTCCGCCGTCGCGCTGTGGCCGGCGCCCTGCTGCAGTTCGGGGGCGGCCACGGAACGCGGCGTCACCTCGACGGCGGCGGGGGCCACCAGGCCGGCGGCGTCCATGGCATTGAGCTTCCGGGCTGTCGGCAGCACCCTGGCCTCCAGGGTCCCGACCAGGGAGTTGTAGCGGTCTACGGAGGTCTTTAGCGACGAGCCAAGACGCGTGACATTTTCGCCCAGCGTGCCCATGCGTTCGTAGAGCTGCTGCGCGAGTTCGAAGAGCTCGCGTGCGCTGTCGGTCAGGACGTCCTGCCGCCAGGTGAAGGCCACCGATTTCAGCACCGCCAGCAGCGTCCCGGGGGAGGCAAGGACGACATTCCGGGACAGGGCGTGGTCCAGCAGCGCCGGGTCCGCCGAGAGCGCCGCGGCGAGGATCGACTCCGCGGGGAGGAAGCAGACCACCAGTTCCGGCGCGTTGCCCGGAATGTCCCAGTACTTCTTGTTGCTCAGGGCGTCCACGTGGGCCTTGAGGGCCTTCGCGTGAGCGGCCAGCAACTGCTGCTGGCCGTGCAGGCTTCCAGCCGGCGCCCTGCCGCCTGCAGGGGCGCCGAGTTCCTGGGCCTCAAGGTAGGCCGCCAGCGGCACCTTCGCGTCGACCACGAGCTGCTTGTCGCCGGGCAACTGCACCACGAGGTCCGGGCGGACGGTGCCTTCTGAGCCCTGTCCGGAACTGTGCAGCTGCTCGTGGAAGTCAACGTGCCGCAGCATGCCGGCGGCCTCGACCACCCGGCGCAGCTGCACCTCGCCCCATTGCCCGCGGGCGCTGTTGGACCGCAGCGCGGATTCGAGGGCGTGCGTGGAGCGCAGCAACTGCTCGTCGGAGAGCCGGGCCTCCTGCAGCTGCTGTGCCAGCTGGCCGTACTGCTCCAGCCGGTCCCGTTCCAGCAGCGAGACCTGCTGCTGCACCGCGGTGAGCTTTTCCGCCACCGGCGCCAGCGCGCGCAGGACGTTGCCGTCCTGGCTGCGCGCCTGCCCCAGCTCGCGGTTCTGGTCCGCCAGCAGGCGGCGTTCGGCATCGGCCGCCGCGTACCGGGCGCTGACCTCCGAAAGCCGGGCGGAGACGCCGTCGAAATCCTGTTCCAGTGCCGCGGTGCGGCGGCGGTAGACGACAAAGGTGAAGGCGGCGCCGGCAACGGCCCCGATCAGCAGCATCAGCAGGGCGAGAATGAGTGCGAAAGCGTCCATGCCTTCACTCTGGCACGCACCCCTGACACTTTTAGCCAGTGACGCACGGTCACCCGGCATCCCCGAGCGAGGCCGGCGGCGGACGGCGGCCCGCCGCCGCAGGGTACCGCCCCGATTACCGGTAGAATCAATACTCGTGGCTCTTACTATTGGCATCGTCGGACTGCCCAACGTCGGCAAATCAACCCTTTTCAACGCACTGACCCGCAACCAGGTGCTCGCGGCGAACTACCCGTTCGCGACGATCGAGCCCAACGTCGGCGTCGTGAACCTGCCGGACCCGCGGCTCGAGAAGCTCGCCGCCATCTTCGGTTCCGCCCGCCTGCTTCCGGCTGCGGTCTCCTTCGTGGATATCGCCGGCATCGTCAAGGGCGCCTCCGAGGGGGAGGGCCTGGGCAACCAGTTCCTCGCGAACATCCGCGAGGCCGAGGCCATCGCGCAGGTCGTCCGCGTGTTCGATGACCCCGACGTCATCCACGTCGACGGCAAGGTCGACCCCCGCTCCGACATGGAGACCATCAACACCGAGCTGATCCTCGCCGACCTTCAGACCATCGAGAAGGCCATCCCGCGGATCGAAAAAGAAGTCAAGATCAAGAAGCGCGAGGCCGCTGAACTGGCGGCCATCAAGGCCGCCCAGGCGGTGCTGGAGCGCGGAGACACCATCTTCTCCTCGATCAAGAGCGACAAGCTGGAGATGCAGCACCTCAAGGAGCTCGGCCTGCTCACGGCCAAGCCCTTCATCTACGTCTTCAACGTGGACGAGGGCATCCTCGGCAGCCCCGAGAAGCAGGAAGAGCTGCGCGCCCTGGTAGCCCCGGCCGACTGCATCTTCCTCGACGCCAAGCTCGAGGCCGACCTCGTCGAACTGGACGAGGAGGAGGCCCGCGAAATGCTGGAAATGAACGGCCAGGAAGAGTCCGGCCTGGACCAGCTGGCCCGCGTGGGCTTCCACACCCTCGGCCTGCAGACCTACCTCACTGCCGGCCCGAAGGAGACCCGCGCCTGGACCATCCACCGGGGCGACACGGCCCCGCAGGCCGCCGGCGTGATCCACTCCGACTTCCAGCGCGGTTTCATCAAGGCCGAGGTCGTCTCCTTCGACGACCTGATCGAAGCCGGGTCCATGGCCGAGGCGAAGGCCCGCGGCAAGGTCCGGATCGAAGGCAAGGAATACGTGATGGCCGACGGCGACGTGGTGGAGTTCCGCTTCAACGTCTAGTTCCTGACTTCCTACGTTTTCGGCGATGGCCGCTAAGAACACCTGTTCTTAGCGGCCATGCGCTTTTCGACCGCGTGCGAGGGTAAGAGTGCGTGAAATTCTGAGGCGACCGGGTCACCCGCGCGATAGTTTGACGGGCTCGGCCAGCCAAAAGCCCTGCATGGTGCCACGACAGCCAAAGGGGTTTCGCAGACGCAACGGACCCGGATCGACTGGCCTTATGAAATAGGGTCTGGCCCATGGATATGCAAATAATTATCGCGGCCATGGCGTTGGCGCTTTCTGCGGTTGCCCTAGTGCGCGGGGAAATACTTCAAAGCCGTCGTGTCTCTGAAGACGCTCAGCAGCGTGCGGTGGAGTATGTCAGGGAAGCCTTGGAAGGAGTCCTAGGTGTCATGGAACACGCCGACGTTAGGCCTCCACCCAAGGCGGAAATTAGTAGAGTCATGCTCGATTTCGAGCGAACATGTCGACGTTGGGAGCAGCTGCTCCCAACGGGTGCCAAGCACCTGCGGCTGAGTGTTCGACATGCAATGGCGAACTGCTTCGGGGCCGCCGGCATCGATAGCGGCAGATCCTCGGATTGAAGGCTTGGAGATAAGGACCTTCGACTCACATTGGTGGGACATCGGCTACACCTATGTCGAGCACGCTCGGGCGCGTTTTGGTCATTGGTTGGTTGAAATTCCACGGAGGCCACTGGTTATCGTTCGCTACGACCAGTGGCGAAGCGATGAAGACTATCCATCAACCAACTGGTCTTAGGCCTAGTGGCAAGCTGGCAGACGCAGCAGGGCGGGATCGCAGCGGCCCTACGGTCGATGTGCGGGAAGTGAATGGGCAACTGCTTGAGGAACCGATTCGTGTGCTCGGTCGAGCCGGCTGAAGACTGCGAATCTGAGGCCGAAACTCCTGACGCGAGCTCATTCGAAGAGCCCTCACAGTAAGGCCCACGTGGGGAGCAAGGGATCCAGCCAGGACGTGAAGGTTCTCTAATGCGGGGGAAGAACCGTCGTCAAGTCATGAAATACTCGTCAATACTCAAACTTGGCCTTATGTTTGTTGAACTGTTTGGTCTAGCTTTCGGGCTGGCATCCTTCCCCAGAAAGCACTGAGTATTGAAAAAGATTGACGATCTCTATTGTGAAGCCTGTGGTGTGCATTTCTCCGCCAAACCGAAGGCGGGGCCGTTCGGGTTCATGCGGGCTGGTTGCACAAGTTGTTTGTCGAAGGTCGTCCTTCCGCTAACTACTTCCATGAGGTTAACCTACTGGGCCCTCGTTGTTTTAGGTGCAACCGGTATATCGGTGCTATGGATGCGGGGGTATTGGGTTTACTACATTGGGCCCGTTCTAACGATTGCAATTACCAGTCTAGTGATCGATCTCGTGATCAGGTCGGCGGGCGTCAGGAATGCTACAGGCGCTGATGGTAGCAAGAAGCGGCGTATAAAGAGGTTGATTAGGGAAGTCGCCTGGACGATGGGCGTTGTCACAGCCGTTCACATTGTAGTGGTGTTCGCGGTTGAAACAGCCGAGGTGCACACGGTTACGGATCGGCCAGAGAGCCCAGAGACGTTCACCTCGGAACAGTATCTCACCGGCAAGTATATTGTTAGACAGGACGATAATCCGGTCTGCCGGGTGGGGCAATACTATAGTGATTGCATTAATGACTATGTCAATCAGTATAACTATTCATGCGCTGATATTGAGCTGACTCTGTTTAGTTCAGTTGAATGTAAGTCGTACTTGCAAAACATAGACGACATGAAGGCTAAGGATCAGCCAGGTTGGATCGTCTCAGGCGTCGGAGGTCCCGGGCACCTCAGCCGCAGAGCCGAGGTGTCCAGCCGTGATGTTAGCAACAATGATTATGAGCCTGCCGTAACCCATTCGGCTGTCTGCTACCTAGGGTTCGTCGGAGAATGTTTACCGTGATGCCCCTGCACTGTCGCGGATCTCGGTGAGCTTTAAACAGGCGTCCTAGAGGTTATTCGGCTACGGAACGTGGTGGAGTTCCGCTTCAACGTCTAGGTCCTGGCTTCCCAAGATTTCGGAGATGGCCGCTAAGAACACCTGTTCTTAGCGGCCATCGTCTTGTGAGCGTGCTGGTAAGCGAGGAGTTCCGCGCTGTATCAGTCCCATGAAGATTCTGCGGCAAGGACCTGCGCCAGGTCGGTAGGGCGACTCCACAAGGCCAATGGCCCAACGGGCTGAGAAATGTCATTCGGACGGACGTCGACTGGCCCCGTCCGCCTCCAAACGCTGGCGTGCGGTATTCAGTCCTGGTCCGACCGGGACCTGGTCGGTAGCTGCTGCCAGCCCGAAAAGCGGCATATCGCTGTACATGCTTTCCCTGCCACCGGCGATCGTCTCGTAGGTCTCGTGCCATACGCCGACGTCGCCAGTGCCGGCGGATTTGCGCATGAACCGGCGCCAGGGCTCAAGGTGCGGCGCAGACCGGTCCGCCGCGAACCGCTGCAGGTGTTCCGGGCTCTTCCAGTAGGTGACCATGATGGTGGTCCGGCCGAACCATTGCTGGTAGCCCAGCAACCCGGCCTCCGGCGTCTTGGCCAGGTAGGCAAGCATCTTGGGCATGGCCACCCCCACCCGTGCCACCTTCCCGAATTTCCACCACCGGTTAGCACACATCCCGATCAGGAAGACCGTGACCGGGCCCCCGGGAGCGGCGGTGAAACGCCCTATGTGTACTTGTTCCGCCATCGCTTCCCCTGTTCATAACAGTGTTACAGAACAGTGTTATGCAATACTGGTGCTATGGCAAGACCCATAGTTCACGACGGCAACTTGCGTCGCAGGCTGCTCGACTCCGCAGCCTCCCTGATCGCCCGCGACGGCGCCTCTGTCGTATCGCTGCGCGGTCTTGCCGCTGCCGCGGGGACCTCCACGACGGCGGTATATTCACTCTTCGGGGGCAAGACGGAACTGCTGAGTGCCGTGCTCGACGACGGCTTCGCTTCCTTTACTGCCTCGCAACAAGAGGCAGCCGCTGGCGGCCTCGAAGCATTGGGGCGGGCCTATCGAACCTGGGCGTTGGAGCATCCGGTCCTCTATGGCTTGATGTTCGGCGGCTCACTGCCCAGTCAGGTGCCGTGCCGGCCGACGCCGGGAGCCGTTGAGCCATCGATCGGGCCGCTGTTCGCCGCGGTGGCTGCAGCGTTGCCCGGAGCCCCGGAGGACGAGATCGCCTCGATGGTCGGAGTTGTGTGGGGCCAAGTCCACGGGCTGGTGTCACTGGAACTTGCCGGCGCGCCGGCGGCTGGCTGGGCTTGGGATGCGGCCTACGATGCTGCCCTCCGGCAGATTGGCCGCTCGCTGGGACGCTAGGGGAGTGCGGCCCGCAGTATGCCGGGGGATCGCGGCGTCGGCCAGCAGTCATGAATGGGAGTCTCAAGACGATCGGCGGCGAAATCGTCGGTGTGGTCCCCTCTGCGCCAAGTCTCCACGAACAGTGGCCAACCGTGAGAACGCCAATTGCGATTGGGGACCTGCTAGTTTCGCCAAGGATGGCTATCTCGAAATCAGGTGTCGTCTCTTGGGAGCAGTGGCTGCCACATGTCCGAAAACAGGGCTCTCAGTTTCCGCTGGGGGACAGTATGCAAAGAGGGATCGCAGATGATCGATGACAATGAAATGCTGCTGATGCTGCGACTCGAGCCACTTGACCGCTCAGCCAAAACGGCCTTCGCGGCCGCGTGTGCCCAGCGCCTCGTGCATTTGTCCAACCGGTACTCTCAGCAAGTAGGCGACTCGTTGCGTGAGCAGCGACTCGCCGTCATCGTCTCGGCGGCCTCGCAAGCAGCCGCTGGGCGGGGCATCGATGCGACCCGAATGAAGGCTGAAGCAGAGGCCATGGTTCCGGACGAGGACGAAGAAGGGTGGTCGGCAGGTAGAACCTACGCTGGCAACGCCGCAGCCGCTGCCGCCTACGCGCTGCGGACCTGGCTCACCAACGACCCTCAAGAGGCCGCCTGGGCAGCTCGGCAGCTCTTAGATACGGCAGATCTCGCTTACTCTCAGGCGATCCGCGGCGGCGACCTTACCTCCGAGGATGAGGAAAAAGCATACCTGGAGTCTCCAGTCTTCCAGTCAGTCACGTTCGCCATCCAGCGCGATCTCGAGGCAATAGAGACTGGCCGCTCGTGGTCCGAGTTGCGTCAGAGAGCCGAATTGGAGGGAAAGGATTGGGTTGCCTCCATGCCGTAGCGTTTCGGCTGTCCTGTCCGCTAAGCGCCCTTTAGCGGCTGGTGGCGCCGAATGCCATACTTGGCGCATGTCTGGAAATGCACCCGCCGAGGACAACCAACCGCTGTTCGCGCGGCCAATTCGGCTTGTCGACGGTGTCAACTTCTCCACTTGGCCTGACCTCAAGTGGAGCCGAGCTAATACCCACATCGCGGCGATGCAATCGAAATTCGGCGAGTGGCACGCCAGCGCGCCCGTATCGGTTGAAGCCGTGTTGCGCGATGACCGCCAAGGAATCGACCTGGTTGCCCGCGTTCCACGTGGAATACCGAAGCACGAATGGTCGCTTGATCTCGGCGATGCGTTGCACAACCTCCGCAGCGCATTCGACGCTGTGGCATGGGGTATGGCCCACTTCAACGATGCGCAGCCCACTCGGCCGAAGAATGTCACCTTCCCAATCTGCGAGGATGAAAAGCGGTGGAAAGAAGCAGTCAAGGCTTGGATCGGCGATATACACCCGGCGTTCCAAGAGCGGCTACGGATCATGCAGCCGTTCACCTATGCGTCTGGCGGCCTGACAGTATTGTCGATGCTCCACGACCTCGACATCCAGGACAAGCATCGCGAGATCTTGACGGTCTCGGCTGACCTGCATTCGGTTAATCTGTCCGGATCATTCGAATACGAGAACCACGACACCGCAGCCATGCCACGGGTGGAGATGTACTCCGATATCAAGTTTGCCGATGGTGTGGTGCTCGGGACAATCCACGCTGGAGCGCACATTCGGATGGTCGGTGAGATGATCCTTCGCCCAGAGATCAAGGTGCAGTTGATCTACGAGAGCGCTGCGCACGATGTTGTACCGATGCTCCAGCAGTTTGCCGTGGAGACTCGGCGTTGCCTCGACATCCTGATGTCTGGACTTGCTGAGCCGGACGAATCAGAAGAGGCGGAATGGACGCCGATGGAGGTGGGACCCCACTCTGCGTAGCGGCTGGTGTCCAGACGCTGCGTACGGATGAGGCGGGCCTGAGCGGCGGCCTCTGCGCCAGGTTATTCCGTGACGGAACGTGGTGGAGTTCCGCTTCAACGTCTAGGTCCTGGCTTCCTAAGATTTCGGCGATGGCCGCTAAGACACCTGTTCTTAGCGGCCATCGTCTTGTGAGTGTGCTGGTAAGCGAGGAGTTCCGCGCTGTATGGCCGCGCGGGCTGTGAAATCTCATTCGGGCGGACGTCGACTGACCCCGTCCGCCTCCAAACGCTGGCGGGCGGTGTTCAAGCCTGCTCCCACCGGGACATGCCCGGTAGCGGCTGCCAGCCCGACGACCGGCATGTCGCTGTACACGCTTTCCCTGCCACCCGGCATCGTCTCATAGGTCTCGTGCCACACGCCGATGTCCCCGGTGCCGGCTGATTCGCGCATAAACCGGCGCCAGGGCTCAAGGTGCGGTGCCGAACGGTCGGCCGCGAACCGCTGCAGATGCTCCGGGCTTTTCCAGTAGCTGAGCATGATGGTGGTCCGCCCGAACCATTGCTGGTAGCCCAGCAACCCGGCTTCCGGATCCTGGGCCAGGTGGGCCAGCATCCTGGGCATGGCCGCGCCTACCCGTGCCACCTTCCCGAACTTCCACCACCGGTTCGCGCGCATTCCTATCAGGAAAACCGTCACCGGGCCGTCCCCGGGTTCTGCGGTGAACCGCCCTGTGTGCACTTTTGCCGACATGTGTCCTCCTCGTCATAACAGTGTTATGAAACAGTGTTATGTAATACTGGTGCTATGGCAAGACCTGTAATCCACGACGAGAGCCTGCGTCGCAAGCTGCTCGACACTGCAGCCATCCTTATCGCGCGGGATGGTGGTGGCTCCGCGTCGCTGCGCAGTATCGCCGCTGCCGCCGGCACGTCGACGACGGCGGTGTATTCGCTCTACGGGGGCAAGGCGGAACTGTTGACTGCCGTACTCGACGACGGCTTCGCTTCCTTTGCCGAGGCCCAACAAGAGGCCGCTTCTGCCGGCCTCGAAGCGTTGGGCAGGGCCTACCGAACCTGGGCGCTGAAGCATCCGGTCCTGTACGGCCTGATGTTCAACGGCGTTCTCGCCAGCCGGGTGCCGTGCCGGCCGACGCCAGGAGCCGCTGAGCCCTCGATCGCACCGCTGTTCGCTGCGGTTGCAGCAGCGCTGCCCGGAGCAGCGGACGACGAGGTCGCCTCGATGGTCGGCGTCGTTTGGGGCCAGGTCCACGGGTTGGTGTCACTGGAACTGGCCGGTGTGCCGGCGCCTGGCCGGAGTTGGGATGCGGCCTATGATGCCGCCCTTCGGCAGATTGGCCGCTCGCTCGGACGCTGAGCGTCCGGTCGTGGGCAAGCCCCTCGGGAGGAGGGTAGTGAGTCAGTCGTTCGAGGCTTCCGATGCAATGATGTGAGCGAGGTCGGCCGGGCGACTCCACATCGGCCAGTGGCCGGTCGGAAGGTCGACGTAGTGAACGCTTTTTAGCCTGGCAACCTCGGCGAACATGGGATGGCCGGCCTTGACCAGTTCCTGTACCTGCGCACTCGGCATTGAGCTGCACACGAAAGTGGTGGGCACGTCGAAGCGGGCGTCGTTTGTCAGCTGGACGACCTGGCGAAGGACGGTTCCGGGCTCCGACACTGCGCGGTCGCGGAACCGCTCCAGGGCATCGGCGCTGAGGCCCTCGATGCTGGCCTGCTCGCCGAGCATCTCAAATGGTGGCAGCGGGAGTCCCTCCAGATCCTCCGGGAAGTCGGGGGCGAACGCGACGCCGGGCGCTGCCGGGCCGCTGTCGACCCAGATGACGCGGCTGAACAGCTCGGGGTGGCGATCGAGGACAAGACTCACCGGTGCGTTGGCTCCGCTGTGCGCCACGACGACCACCGGCCGGGAGCTGTCCATGGCGGCCTGTTCGATCGCCGCCGCCTGCTCCTCCAGCGTTCTGCTCAACCGGCCGGTATCTGTTTCGTCGAGGCCCGGCAGGGTCAGCGGGATG
Organism: Arthrobacter sp. Soil763; assembly: GCF_001428365.1. Classification (GTDB taxonomy): domain Bacteria; phylum Actinomycetota; class Actinomycetes; order Actinomycetales; family Micrococcaceae; genus Arthrobacter. Next base: position 705,846 of record NZ_LMSH01000002.1, read on the forward strand.
GCCCGGTGGGCCGAGGAAGTCAGGTGTTCCAGGACTTCGTCCCATGCCCACGCCCCCAGCCAATGGCCCGGAATCAGCAGGATCGTCGAAATGCTTGTTTCTGTTGTCATGCCACCATCCTCGCCCGCCTCCCGGACAACTGTGTGGCACTATTTATGGCACGGATCAACGACGGGTGAGGAAATGAAGCGAGTCGAGCGGCTGCATGCATTGTCGGAAATGCTGCGACGCAGCCGGTCCCGTGGATGCACTGCCGACCGGCTGGCTATTGAGTTCGGCGTGTCTGTGCGCACGATCAAGCGCGATATCGACGCTTTGGAGAACAGCGGGGCTCCGATCTGGTCCCGTCCGGGACCTCGCGGCGGTTATGGCCTGGCTAGTCAGGCTGATCTCCCACCTGTGAGACTGACGTCGGCCCAAGCGGTGGCTCTTCTCGCGGCGGTTTCAGCGGCCCCTGATGCGCCCTACGCTGATCTTGCCTCCGTCGCCATCGGTAAGATTCTCCACGTGCTCGATCCCCGGACCCGGCTGAAGGTCGATGAACTAGCACGCCGCATCTGGGTCAACACGGACCAACCCGGAACGCGGGCCGTTCGATCGGCCCTTGAAGAAGCGATGTCCGAGCAACAGGTCGTTCGCATCCGCTACACCGCACAAAATGGTAATGAGACCGCCAGGGACGTCGAACCAGTCATCTTCGCCTCAACCAACGGCCACTGGCACTTAATTGGTTGGTGCCGGCTACGTAACGAGATGCGCTGGTTCCGTGTGAGCCGCATCGGGCACGCCACCGTAACCACGACGCCCTGCGGCACCCATACCGTTGAGGAGATCGGTATCCCGCCAGCAACCTCCAGGTCAGTTCACGTTGCCGGTTGATGCAAGCCGCAACTAGCCGAAGCAGGTGCCTTTGATAGCTTGGAACCGGTGGGAACGACGGGGAAGCGCGACGAAAGGAATCCCATGAAGGCAGATCCAAACAAGTCCGGCGACGTCAACGCTGAACTGCCGACCGAAGACCCGACTGGACAGGACCCCGCAGCGGCAGATCCTGCTGCGGATGTAAAGCTGCAACTCCAGCTGGCCATCTTTGAGGTCAGCAAGGACTCCAAAGGAAAAAGCCTCGGCGAGATCACCGAAAGCCTGCGTTCTGCTATCGCCTCCCGTGGAGTGGAGGAACCGCCATTGACCTGGCTGGAATCTGTGGCCTCCTCAGCGTTCTATGGTGAGCCCTACATCATAGATTTCCCCACAGCGGTGGCGGCAGATGCGGCCGTGCCCGCCCCGAATGAAGCAGTCAGGAAGCGCCTCGCGTCCCGCCGAAAACTCCGCGCGGAGCAGCTTCCGGCGGAGATCTTTCCCTCTGCGTCCGAGTGGAACGTGCCGGACGGGGAAACCCGCGGCGGCGCTGGCCCGGGCAAGGCTCCGCGGTCAATGAAGGGGTCTGTGATCCTGGGTGTCATTGGCGCCGTCATCGCGGCGACGATAGTGGTCGTCCAGTCTGCCCGCACATCCAGTCGCCGTGGGACATCCCTGCCGACGCGGTCCATCAAAGGGCAGCACCGCTAGAGCAGCGAAGCGCCCGGCGCGAAGTACGCCGGGGCCGCTCTCTTTCAGCGTCCGATCTCCGGGATGGTGCCGGCGTCAGTCCCCGGGAAGGGTGCAGATGTGCCCGTCGGGGTCGACCGGGTAACCGCACAGCGGGCACGTCGGACGCCCGGCGCCCACAATTTCGCGGGTTCGCTGGGCGAAGGCCCGGGCGGTACCGACAGGAATCCGCACCAGCAGCATTTCGGAGTCCCCGGCGCCGTCCTGGTCCAGTGACCCGTCGTCCTCATCAGCCTCGACATCAGTGATGGGTTGGGCCTCAATGACGACCTGGACCGTCGTCGGGTCCCAGCCCAAACTCATTGCGCCGACGCGAAACTGCTCCTGGACGGCCTCAAGCGGGTCGTTGTCGACAAGTTCAAGGGGAGTACCCGCGGGAACGCTGAAAGGGTTGCCCTCGACCGTGCTGAGCTGGTCGAGAATCTCGTCGATCTTCTCGGCGAGCAGAGCGGACTGCTGCTTCTCCATTGCAACGCTGACGACCTTGGCCCCGGCCCGCACCTGCAGGTAGAACGTCCGCGACCCCGGAACGCCGATAGTGCCAACGACGACCCGATCAGGCCAGTCGAACTCGTGAACACGGGAAGGCATGTCAATATTTTAGGCACACTGGGGTCGGGGCGCCCTGCTTGCGCCGCGGCAACGCGACGAGGGGCATGGTCGGCCCGTCGCCCGCTGCCGCTTTGTGGGCGCGTCCGGACCTTGTTAGTCCTCGTACAGGGCGATGAAGCGGCCAACCACGCCGCCCTTGCGGAGCTTGGCGATGGCGTCCGGGATGTCCGCCTGCGTGATCAGGTTCATCGGCGGGTTCAACTCGCCCGACTTCATGAGCGCGTAGAGCTGCTCCAGGTCTTCCTTGGTGCCGGACTTGGATCCCTTGATGGAGAGCTGGTTGACGATCAGGGGATAGGTGTTGATGGTCGATTCGAGGCGACCCATGCCTACCTGGACCAGGGTGCCGAACTCGGCCAGGGTCTCAATCGCGTCCGCGGTCGTTGTGCCGAAGCCGGCATAGTCGACAATCAGGTCGAGCTTCTTGTCCTTGAATGCGGTGATGGAATCGGCCACACCGGCCAGGCCGATTTCGTCGGCCAGCTTCTGGGTCTCGGGGTTAACTTCCGCGCCGTAAACCTCCGCGCCGGCCAGGACGGCAACGCGGGCGCCGATATAGCCAAGGCCGCCCAGGCCGATGACACCGACCTTCATGCCTGCCTTGGCCCCGCCCACGGCCATGATTGCGTGGTACGAGGTGAGTCCGGCATCCGTGGCCATGGCGCCGAGGTCAAAGGGCACCTCGTCGGGGAGTCTTACCAAGTTGTCGTCGGTGGCGAGCAGTTTCGGGGCGAACCCTCCGTCCCATTTGCCGTAGCCGAGGGCATCACCATCGCTCATCACGGGGGAGAGGCCCACCCGGTCGCCGACCTTCCAGTGCTCCATGCCGTCGCCGACTTCAGTGATGATGCCGGCGTTCTCGTGGCCCATGGTGCGCGGCAGCGCCGGAAACAACGGCATCCAGCCGGCGTCGTCGAGAGCGGTGACGTCAGAGTGGCACACTCCGGCAGCCTTCACGCCGACCACGACCTGGCCCGGGCCGGCGGTCGGTTCGGGCACTTCGTTGAGCTCGAGCGGGTTGTTGGTGCCGGTGAACTGCCATGCCTTCATGGGGGCATCTCCTTAGGTCCGATTCCGAGTGCATGTATTTGCATGCATTTTCAGCCTACGCCTGTGATGCTGGCATATGCCCCCCAGTGTGACGAGGCTCATGGAGGCCCCGCAAGAGGCCTGGAACGGCGGAAGAGAGTCGAGCGGAGCGGGTGATCCGCCCCGTCCGGTGTGCACTGCGGCTGAACTACCGCCCGGCTTCGGCGGCCTGGCGCTCTGCCGCGAAGGGGCCGAGCAGTGTCTTGAGGTGGGCGTGTACCTGCGCCACTGTTTGACCGGATTCGAGCATGCGGGTGCCGGCGTGGACGACGGCGTTGATCATCTCGGCGACTGACTCGGCGTCCGCAACCCCGAGGTCGGTGAGTGTCGCAATCAGCGGTTCCTGCAGCTGGCGGTGCATCCGGGTGGCCTGCTCGTCGAGTTCGGCGCCGGGAGCCAGTGCAGCCAGCGCTGCTCCAACGGCGTGTGCTCCTTCGGCGACCAGGTCAACGTTGGCCGTCGCGTAGGCAAGGATCCGGTCCGCCTCGGTGGGGGCATCCGCCATGGCGCCGGTGACGCGCTCGGTCCAGCGCGGGAAAATGTCACGGACCAGGGCCTGGAGCAGGTCCTGCCGGGAATCGAAGTACTGGTAAACGCTGGGCCTTGAAAGCCCTGCCCGCACGGCCACCTCGGCCATGGTCGGCGCTTCCGACGTTTCCTGCAGCAGTTCGTGGGCAGCATCCAGCAGTGCGCGCTCCTGTGCGGCGCGGTGTTCCGCGACGGTGGCTGCACTGATTCTGGGCATTGCGGGATCCTTTGATGCTGAGTTGGCCTGAGCTTCAAGAATACGGCGCGAGACGGCGGCCCGCTGGGCAGGCCGCCGTCGTCGTACCCGAAGCGTGGAGGCTAGCGCACCGGGGCAGGGGCTCCCAGGCGGCCATCGACCATCTCGGCGACGCGGTCGCAGTAGCCGAGGACATCGTGGTCGTGGGTCACCATGACTGTGGCGACGCCGTGCTCGTGGCTTTGCCGGGCGAGCAGTTCCACGACTTCGCGGCTGCGGGCCCGGTCCAGGGAAGCGGTCGGTTCATCCACGAGGAGGAGTTTCGCCCCGGAGACGAGTGCCCGCGCGATGCCGACGCGTTGCCGTTCGCCGCCGGAGAGCTGTGCGGGGCGGTTGGCGGCACGGTGGGCCATGCCAACGGATTCCAGCAAGACGGCCGGGTCGAAATTCTTCGGTCCGCCCGCGAGCCGGTTGACCAGCCGGAGCTGGTCCGCCGCCGTGAGCGCCGGGATGAGGTTGCCGGACTGAAAAACGAAGCCAATGTTCGCCAGCCGGAACGCGGCGCGTTTGCCCCGGCTCAACTGGGAGAGATCCTGGCCGTTGATGCTGACCGTTCCGGAATCCGGGGAGGCGAGGGCGCCGGCGACGGCGAGCAGTGAGGATTTGCCGGACCCGGACGGCCCGACGATGGCCAGAAATTCCCCCGGGGCAACGTCGAGGCTGACGTCGTCCAGGGCCTTCACCTTGGTGTCACCGTCGCCGAGTTCCATCACTGCGTGGCGGATGGACAGGCCGGCGGGTCCGGGTGCGTCGGCGGTGCGGGCGCCGGCTGACGTGAACGTGGGGTTGGTCATCGCTGTCCTCCAAGGGCGTTGAGCGGGTCGATGCGGGAAATGCGCACCACGGCCACGGCGGCGCCGATCAGGCCCAGTCCAATGGTGAGGGCGGTGGCGATGGCGATCGGTGCGGCCTCAAGCGCGAACGGCATGGCGTCGGGCATGGCGGCACCGAGCCCGAGGCCGGCGGCCACGCCCAGCGCGGTAAAGCCCACCAGCAGGATGGCGGCCTGGGCCAGCCCGTCCCGCAGCAGGTAGCTCGTTGAAGCTCCGATGGCCCGCAGTACGGAGATTTCGTGCTTGCGCTGGATCGTCCAGACGGTGAAGAACGCGCCGACCACGAGAGCGCAGATCGCGTAGAGGAACACCTGGATCATGCTCAGGGTCATGGTCTCGGCCTCGTAGCCCGGCGACGCGTTGAAGGCGGCGGACAGGGACTTGCTGGACGTCCCGGCCGTCGTGTCGCCGGCGGCAAGATCCAGCTTGGTGCCGGGTTCCGCCTGGACGGCCACGACGCTGGCGGTATCAAAGCTGAGCGCGGACAACTGCGCGCTGCTCGGTGTGCCGGGGGCGGCCTGGCCGGAGGCGATCAGCTGCCAGGTTTTCAAGGGCAGGTAGGCGACGTCGACGTGCCCGAACGTGGCCTGACCTTCGGTGAAGCCGACAACCTTGAGTTTCGTGCCGATCCGGTCCAGGGTCACGACCGTGCCGAGGTCGATGCCTTCAGCCTTTGCGGTCGAAGACACGACAATGCCGTCAGCGGCCCCGAGGGCGGTGCCGGCAGAGCGGGACGGTTCCAGGAAGGATCCGGGCTCGACGCCGAAAAGCGTGAGGTCGATCTGCTTGCCGGAATCGGTGGTGGCATTGGCCATGCCAACGCCCATCTTCTCCGCCGCGGCCACGCCGGCCGTGCCGCGCCAGGCGTTGAGCTGTTGGTCATCGATCACGGAGCGGGAAAATGCGTTGTCGGTTTTCGTGCCCTGGTCGAAGGCGAAGGCGGTCACGGGCATCGACTTGAGGCCGGACACGCCATCGTTGACGAGGCCTGAGGACAGGCCGGAGAGCATCACCATCAGGACGGCGATAAGGGCGATGACACCGCCCATCAGGCTGAAGCGGCCACGCGCGAAGATCAGTTCGCGGAGTGCAAGGAACATTGGGGGTCCTAGGTTGGGTGGAGTAAGTGGAAAGAGATGCTGACGCGCTGTCAGCATCTTTCTGACAGCATGTCAGCAAAGCGCGGAGGTGGCAAATTCCCGCCCTGCCGCCGGCGAATTGGCCTTCGGATGGTCTTGCGCCGCCGCGGTGCCCCTGCCCAAAATCACCATGGAGACTCTTCGATTCAGCGTCGATGTCGACGCTCCCGCGCAGCACGTCTGGAATGTCATGCTCGGTCTCGACACCTACCGGGAGTGGGCCAGTACCTTCCGCGAGGGATCGACCTATCAGGGCGGTTGGAACGAGGGTGACGAGATCCGTTTCCTCGGCCCGGACGACGTCGGAACCTTGGGCGGCCTCTTAGGTACCGTCGTTGAAAACCGGCCCCACGAGTTCGTGTCAATCCGCTATTTGGGCAGTATCGAGAACGGCGCCGAGAACCGTGGGGGACCGGCCGCCGGACTCCACGAAAATTACACATTCAGCCAGGCCGGCGGCGTGACGACACTCGTTGTAGAGCTTGAGGTGCCCGACGAGTGGGCCGACGACATGCGCGGCATGTGGTCGGGGGCGATCATCGCAATCAAGCGGATGGCGGAGCGGACTTAGGGCGACGCTGCATCCTGGCCGGCCGACCGGTAATGGCCGATTAACTCGAAATCATCCAATTCTCAGGGATGGCGGGGTTTTGATGCCTGGCGCTTTTATCTTGGTGTCCGTCATCCGTCAATGAATTTAGGTAAATTAAGTCGCCGTCCCGCACCAATTGTTGCAGCTCGATAACGAACTTTATTCACGGTCAACTTTCGTGCCCTTCCGCCCTGCCGGGGGTTTACGCTTCATGCCATGTGAGACGCACCACACTGCCGCTGGGGGAGTGTGGACGTCCTTCTGGTGCCGTTGGCGCCGGTCTCATCCACACCACAGAAACAAGGAGGCGGAATGCGATTCGGTCGTATTTCCAAAGCAGTGGGGGTCGCGGCAGCAGCAGCACTCGCACTGAGCGCTTGCGCGGGCAACAGTGGCGGGTCAACCCCGTCGTCCGCAGCGGCAGCAGCCAAATCAGGCGGATCGGCAACAGTCGTGGAGGTGAACGCGTTCAACACGTTCAACCCCAACACCGCCGATGGCAACACTGACATCAACTCCAAGGTCAGCTACGCCACCCACTCCGGGTTCTTCTACATCGACAACAAGCTGAACGTTGTACGCAACGAAAAGTTCGGCAAGATGGAAAAGGTCTCAGACAACCCGCTGACGGTGAAGTACACCATCAACGACGGCGTTAAGTGGTCCGACGGCACCCCCGTCTCGGCAGCCGACCTGGTGCTGCAGTGGGCGGCGTTCTCCGGCTACTACAACGACGCCGACGCAGAGGGCAAGAAGGGTACGACCTACTTCTCCTACGCAGGCGACCCGACCGGCCTGGCCCTCACCGACTTCCCTGAACTCGGCGACGACAACCGCTCCATCACCCTGAAGTACTCGAAGCCGTTCGCCGACTGGGAGATCGCCCTCGGCGGCCCCGGCATCGACATCCCGGCTCACGTCCTCGCCAAGAAGGCCGGCCTGGCCGACGCCAAGGCGTTCGTTGACATGATCAAGGGCATGCCGCGCGGCGACGCCAAGAGCCCGAAGCCTGCCAACAAGCAGCTCAAGGCCATGGCGGACATGTGGAACACCGGCTTCGACACCAAGACGCTGCCGGCCGATCCGAGCCTCTTCCTCTCCAACGGCCCTTACGTCGTCAAGGCGATGAACCAGGACCAGTCCCTGACCATGGTCAAGAACAAGGACTACAACTGGGGCCCGGAAGCCAAGCTCGACGAAATCACCGTCCGCTACATCGGTGAGGCTCCCGCCCAGGTCCAGGCGCTGAAGAACGGCGAAGCCGACATCATCGCCCCGCAGGCCTCCGCCGACACGGTGGAGCAGCTCAAGGCCCTCGAAAGCCAGGGCGTCACGGTCGAGGTGGGCAACCAGCTCTCCTACGACCACATCGACCTGAACTACAGCGGCCCGTTCGCTGACAAGAACGTCCGCGAAGCCTTCATGAAGACGGTTCCGCGCAAGGACATCGTGGACAAGATCGTGAAGAAGCTTGACGAAAACGCCAAGCCGCTGGACTCCCAGCTCTTCGTCCCGGACCAGGCCAAGTACGCCGACTCCGTCAAGGACAACGGTTCTTCCGCCTACCAGGATGTTGACATCGAGGGCGCCAAGAAGCTGCTCAACGGTGCCACGCCGTCGGTCCGCATCATGTACAACAAGGACAACCCCAACCGTGTTGACGCCTTCTCCCTGATCCGCGAGTCCGCCGGCAAGGCAGGCTTCAAGGTCGTCGACGGCGGCCTCGGCAAGTCCGACTGGGGCAAGGCCCTCGGTGACGGCAGCTACGACGCCACCATCTTCGGCTGGATCAACTCGGGCGTCGGCGTCTCCGGCGTGCCGCAGATCTTCAAGTCCGGCAACGACTCGAACTTCAACAAGTTCAGCGACCCGGAAGCCGACAAGCTGATGGAAGAGCTCATCGTCACCACCGACAAGGCCAAGCAGGATGACCTCATCCAGCAGATCGATAAGAAGATCTGGGCCTCCGCCTACGGCCTGCCGCTGTTCCAGGCAGTGGGTGTGGACGCGTACAGCGACCGCATCACCGGCGTGAAGTACATGCCGAACCAGACCGGTGTCTGGTGGAACTTCTGGGAGTGGGCTCAGAAGTAGCCCGCCACCGCAAGTGACACTTAGCTAGCTGAAGGCGTCGGGACCACGGCTTTACGGTCCCGACGCCTTTCTAGCGACCCTCCCCGGCGATGCATGGCGCGGCCGCATCAACCGGGGGATCCGGCCTAACTCTGCGACCGGTCCGGGCGATCCCTGGGCCCGAATACCGAGGTTCTATTCCCCATGGTGACCTACATAGTCCGGCGGCTTCTGACTGCCGCCCTCATTCTTCTCGGCGCATCCTTCCTGGTGTACCTCCTGACAGCGGCGTCAGGCGATCCCCTCGAGGAATACCGCGCCATCAATGCCGCCAACAAGCAGCAACTGATGGACGCCCGCACCGAACTCCTGCAGCTGGACGTCCCCCCGCCGCTGCGCTACTTCAAGTGGCTCGGCGGTGCGGCCCAGTGCCTCGTCCCCTTCGCCGGCACCTGTGATCTCGGCAAGAACATCGTCGGCCAGCCCGTCACGGACGCCCTCGGCCACGCCCTGGTCCAGACCCTGACCCTGGTCACCGGCGCCACGGTCCTCGCCATCCTGATCGGCATCACCCTGGGCATCATCACAGCCCTGCGCCAGTACAGCGCCCTCGACTACGGCGTGACGTTCATGGCCTTCCTGTTCTTCTCCCTGCCGATCTTCTGGGTCGCCGTCCTGCTCAAGGAATTCGGCGCCATCGGCTTCAACAACTTCCTGCGGAATCCCGAGATACCGCTGGCAACCGCCATCGGCATCGGCCTCGTCCTCGGCGCGGTGATCGCGGTGGCGGTCGGCGGGGAGCTCAAGCGCCGCGTCCTCGCCGGCGGCGTCGTGTTCCTGTTCGTGGCAGCCATCCTCATCTACTTTTCCGCCACCGAATGGTTCAAGACCCCCGGTCTGGGACCGGTGCTGATCGCGATCGCCGGCGTTGGCCTCGCCTTCGCCGTCACCCTGCTGACCGCCGGGCTGAAGAACCGCAAGGCCCTGCAGTCCTCGCTGATCGCCGTCGGCGTCGGCGTGGTCCTATACTTCGTCGTCCAGCCCCTGCTGGACCAGGCAACGTTCCTGATGATCGTGCTCCTCGGCGTCGCAACCGTCCTGGTCGGCCTGGGCATCGGCTACCTGGTGGGCGGCTACGACCGCGGGCAGTCCATGCGCGCCGCGGCCATCACCTCGTTCCTCGTCGGCTTCATGGTGCTGCTGGACCGCTTCATGCAGGCCTGGCCCAGCTACTTCAACAACAGCAGGGTCCGCGGCCGCCCGATCGCCACGATCGGGGCGAGCACGCCGAATATCGAAGGCGACTTCTGGGTCCTCGGACTGGACACGTTCACCCACCTGATCCTGCCGACCCTGGCCCTGATCCTGATCTCGCTGGCCAGCTACACCCGGTTCACCCGCGCCTCGATGCTGGAAATCATGAACATGGACTACATCCGGACCGCCCGGGCCAAGGGCCTGACGGAACGGACCGTCGTCATGCGCCACGCGTTCCGCAACGCGCTGATCCCGATCGCGACGATCGTCGCCTTCGACATCGGCGGCCTGATCGGCGGCGCAGTCATCACCGAATCGGTCTTCTCCGTCCGGGGCATGGGCTTCCTCTTCCTGGACGGCATCTCCCACGTCGACCCGAACCCCGTCATGGGTGTCTTCCTGTGTGTCGCCATCACCGCCATGGTGTTCAACCTCATCGCGGACCTCGCCTACTCCGCACTTGATCCGCGCGTAAGGGTAAAAGCATGAGCCAGCCAAGCCAGCAAGACGAAATCATGGCCGAAGAGGCCGCCCTGCCCCAGCCGCCCGCCGCCGGGATCGAGCCCGTCCTCGAGGCCAAAGGCCTGAGCCAGGGCCAGATCGTCCGAAAACGCTTCCTCGGGCACTCCGGCGCCATTATTGGCCTGGTCGTGTTTGCGTTCATCTTCATCCTGGCCTTCACCTCGGTCGGCTACCTCGGCATCCCGGGCTGGTGGAAGTACAACCACGAGCAGGTATCCCCGCTGGTCAACGACGGCGCACCGACCTCGTCGCTGTGGCCGCTGGCCTGGGGCGAGCACCCCTTCGGCCAGGACCGGATCGGCCGCGACCTGTTCGCCATGACCATGCGCGGGGCGCAGCAGTCCATCACCGTCATGATCGTCATCGGCCTCATCGCCGGCCTGATCGGCGTCGTCGTCGGCGCGGTTTCCGGCTACTTCCGCGGCTGGGCCGAGGCCATCCTGATGCGCCTGACCGACGTCATCATCATCATTCCCGCGCTCCTGCTGGCCGCCGTGATGGCGCAGATGGCCGGCCGGCGCGACTCGGGCAGCTGGTTCTCCGCCTTCGCCAGCACCAACGGCGTGCTGGCCCTGGGGATCTTCCTGGGCTTGATCAGCTGGGTCAGCCTGGCCCGCCTGATGCGCGGCGAGTTCCTCTCGCTGCGCGAGCGGGAGTTCGTGGACGCCGCACGGATCTCCGGGGCCAGCAACGCCCGGATCATCTTCAAGCACATCCTGCCCAACGCCGTCGGCGTGCTGATCGTCAACGTCACGCTGACCATGTCCGCGGCCATCCTCACCGAGACGGCGCTGAGCTTCCTCGGCGTCGGGGTTAAGGCCCCGGACACCTCCCTGGGCCTGCTCATCTCGCAGAACCAGCAGGCCTTCTCCACCCGGCCCTGGCTGTTCTGGTTCCCCGGCCTGTTCATCGTGCTGATCTGCCTGAGCATCAACTTCATCGGCGACGGCCTGCGTGACGCCTTCGACCCGCGGCAGAAGAAGTTCAACGCCAAGAAGGCCAAGGACGCCGAACGGAAGCCGGAACCTGCCCCGGTCACCGCGCTCGACGGACCCGGGGACCGCTAAATGCGGTGCTGCCCTGACTTCGGCCGCCGGCTACGCGGCGGCCACCGCCCAGTAGCTGGCGGCCAGCAGCAGCAGGTCGCCGGCGACGACTGCCCAGCGCGGACGCACCAGGCCGGCGGCGCCGTCGCCGGTGTCCAACGCACCGCTTTCGACCAGGTCCCGCCAGCGCGTGCGCACCAGTTGGGCGGCCTGGCCGGAATCGGTGGTCTTGAGGTCACCCGGGCGGACCGACCTGCCCGGGCCGTAGCTGGTGTCCGGCAGGCCGTGCAGGTCCTCGGGACGGGCGTTGCGCCCGCCCCAGATACCGGGGGCCGGTGCGGCCCAGGCCGCGTAGCTGCGTTCTGCCGTCACCAGCGTCAGGGCGTACCGGGTGTCGACGTGCACCAGGGCGGCCCACGGCACCAGGACGGAGCGGAACGGGTTCTCCAGGGTGACGCCGCCGTCGTGCACGACGACGGCGGGCATCCAGAAGAACTGCCAGCCCAGCAGTGCGAGCAGCAGCAGCGGCGCCGTGGTCGGCAGTGCCGCGACGCCGGCCGAGGCGACCGTCACCACCAGGCCGACGGCGGCCACGGCCCAGGCCAGCCAGGCGAACCATTTGTTCGTGCGGGCCTTGAAGACTTCGACGTTTCCGGCAGAGGGCACAGTGCTCATGCCCCCCATAATTCAGTATTCCGAGTTCCAGCACTAATCACCGGTGCGGCGGCGGCTCGGGCGGAAGGAAAAATCCATCATGACTGACTTCATCACCCTGGACCCGGCCCCGGCCCCCGCGCCCGGCAAGGGTGCCACCGTCCTGGAGGTCCGTGACCTGAGCGTCGATTTCGGCGTGGACAAGAAGTGGGTTCCGGCGGCCATCGGCCTGAACTACGAGGTGCGCGCCGGCGAGGTGCTGGCGATCGTGGGGGAGTCCGGCTCCGGCAAGAGCGCCAGCTCGATGGCCCTCCTGGGCCTGCTGCCCAGCAACAGCCGGGTCAGCGGCAGCGTCAAGCTCGCCGGCCAGGAGCTGCTCGGCGGCAACGAGGCGAACATCCGTTCGGTCCGCGGCAAGGACGTCGCGGTCATCTTCCAGGAGCCGATGACGGCGCTGAACCCGGTCTACACCGTCGGCGCACAGATCGTGGAAACCATCCGGCTGCACAACGAGGTCTCGCCGGACCAGGCCCGCGAACGCGCGCTCCGGATGCTCGAACTCGTGGAGCTGCCGGATCCGGAGAAGGCCTACAAGTCCTACCCGCACCAGCTCTCCGGCGGCCAGCGCCAGCGGGCCATGATCGCCCAGTCGCTCTCCTGCGACCCCAAGCTGCTGATCGCGGACGAACCCACGACGGCGCTTGACGTCACCGTCCAGGCCGAAATCCTCGACCTCATGCGCAACCTGCGCAACAAGCTCGACAGCGCGATCGTGCTCATCACCCACGACATGGGCGTCGTGGCCGACCTTGCCGACCGGATCGCCGTCATGCGCCGTGGACTCATTGTCGAAACCGGAACCGCCGCGGAAATTTTCCACAACCCGCAGCACGAATACACCAGGGCGCTCCTGGCCGCCGTCCCGCACCTGGGTCAGGGCGGCGCGGCCAACGATGACGACGTTGATGTCACCGCCGCCCTCGCAGCCGCCACCCACGCCGACCTGGACGCGGTACCGCGGTCCGAGCTGCTGCGGCGGGAACGCGAAAACGCCGCTGCGCTGGCCGCGGCCGCCAGCGCGGCAAGCACCGCGGCGAAGGAGCAAGGCGAGCCGGTGCTGGAACTGACCGACGTCGCGATCGAATACCCCAAGCAGGGCCGGGTTCCTGCCTTCCGCGCCGTGGAAGGAGCCAACCTCGCGATCTACCCGGGGCAGGTCGTGGGCCTCGTGGGGGAGTCGGGGTCCGGCAAGACCACCATCGGGCGTGCCGCCGTCGGACTGCTGCCGGTGGCCGCCGGCACCATGAAGGTGGTGGGGCAGGACATCTCCGCCGCCAAGAAGAACGGCCGGCAGCTGCACGAAATGCGCCGGCACGTCGGCATGGTCTTCCAGGATCCCTCGTCCTCGCTGAACCCCCGGCTGCCGATCGGCGAGAGCATCGGTGAACCGATGTTCCTCGCCGGAGTGGCCAAGGGCGCCGAACTGCAGTCGCGGATCGAGGCGCTGCTGGACCAGGTCGAACTGCCGCGCGACTACCGCAACCGGTACCCGCACGAGCTTTCCGGCGGGCAGAAGCAGCGCGTCGGCATCGCCCGGGCGCTGTCGCTGAAACCGAAGCTGATGGTGGCGGACGAACCGACGTCGGCCCTGGACGTCTCGGTCCAGGCCAAGGTGCTCGAACTCTTCCAGAACCTGCAGAAGGAGCTTGGTTTTGCCTGCCTGTTCGTCACCCACGACCTCGCCGTCGTCGACGTGCTCGCCGACCGCATCTGCGTGATGCAGCGCGGCCGGATCGTGGAGCAGGGCACCCGCGACCAGATCCTGCGCAACCCGCAGGAGCCCTACACCCAGCGGCTCCTGGCCGCCGTTCCGCTGCCCGATCCGGAGAAGCAGCGGGAGCGCCGGGAGCTGCGCGCCCAGCTCCTCTCGGGCGCCAGCTGACGCGGCCAGAGCCCCGATTTTCGGTTAATGGACTGTAACCCGGAGGTGTGATCGAGCGAATAATACCAGCGAGTAACGTATGACTTGAAATGCGTTTCGATTGACGCTAGCCGTCACGGAGTTGTCGAGTCACGGTTTGGCAACGGAGTTCCATTATTCGGACTCCTTGCGGTTAGGCTACTTCCATATGTAGGCCACGTCACAGGGCATCCCTGTGCCCGGGCCTGCCGGGAAGCATAAGTCTTTCCCGCACGAACTCCCACAACTCATAGGAGGCGGAATGCGTTTTTCGCGCACTTCCAAAGCATTGGGCGTCATGGCAATCGCCGCTCTCGCCCTTACCGGCTGCGGTGGCGGCGGTTCGACCGCCGGCGGCAGCACCGGCGGCGGCGCCAGCAAGGTCATCATCGCTGACGGTTCCGAGCCCCAGCGCCCGCTCATGCCGGCCGACACCAACGAAGTTGGCGGCGGCAAGGTCATCGACCTGATCTTCGCCGGCCTGGTCAGCTACGACCCCAGCGGCAAGCCCGTGAACGAACTGGCCGAGTCCATCGAGGGCAAGGACGGCAAGAACTTCACCATCAAGCTCAAGAAGGACCAGAAGTTCACCAACGGCGAGGCGATCACCGCCAAGACCTTCGTGGATTCCTGGAACTTCGGTGCGGCTGCGAAGAACGCCCAGCTCAGCGGCAGCTTCTTCGAAAGCATCAAGGGTTACGACGAGGCCAGCGCCGAAGGATCCAAGGTCGAGACCATGTCCGGCCTCAAGGTCGTTGACGACCTGACCTTCACCGTTGAACTGAAGCAGCCCGAATCCGACTGGCCGCTGCGCCTCGGCTACAGCGCCTTCGTGCCGGTTCCCTCCGGTGCCCTGAAGGATCCGAAGGGCTTCGGCGAGAAGCCGGTCGGCAACGGCCCGTACAAGCTGGCCGACGGCGGCTGGCAGCACAACGTGCAGATCCAGCTCGTCCCGAACCCGGAGTACAACGGCCCGCGCAAGGCCAAGAACGCCGGCGTGACGTTCAAGATCTTCCAGAACGACGACGCCGCGTACCAGGACCTGCTGTCCAACAACCTGGACATCCTGCAGA
This sequence comes from Arthrobacter sp. Soil763, assembly GCF_001428365.1. Taxonomy (GTDB): domain Bacteria; phylum Actinomycetota; class Actinomycetes; order Actinomycetales; family Micrococcaceae; genus Arthrobacter. The sequence continues at coordinate 721,088 of NZ_LMSH01000002.1, forward strand.
CCATCCCCACGAGCGCGCTGAAGAACTTCAAGTCCGACCTCGGTGACCGCACCATCAACAAGCCGTACGCCGGCAACCAGACCATCGCGATTCCGGAATACCTGCCGGAGTGGAGCGGCGAAGCCGGCAAGCTGCGCCGCCAGGCCCTCTCCATGGCCATCAACCGCGATGAGATCACCAAGGTCATCTTCAGCGGCGCCCGCCAGCCCGCGAAGGACTTCACCGCTCCCGTACTGGACGGCTACAGCGACTCGATCCCGGGTTCCGAGAACCTGAAGTTCGACGCCGAGAAGGCCAAGGCCACCTGGGCCAAGGCCGACGCCATTCAGAAGTGGGATGCGAACAAGACCTTCACCATCGCCTACAACGCCGACAAGGGCGGCCACAAGGCCTGGGTTGAAGCCGTCGTGAACCAGCTGAAGAACACCCTCGGCATCAAGGTCGAAGGCAAGCCGTACGCCACCTTCAAGGAAGCCCGCAACGACGCCACCGCAGGCACCCTCACCGGCTCGATCCGCGCCGGCTGGCAGGCCGACTACCCGTCGCTGTACAACTTCCTTGGCCCGATTTACAAGACCGGTGCCGGCTCCAACGACGCACGCTACGCCAACCCGGCATTCGACAAGGCCATCTCCGACGGCCTCGCCGCCTCCTCGGTCAGCGAAGGCAACAAGGCCATGAACAAGGCCCAGGAAATCCTCCTGACCGACCTTCCGGCCATCCCGCTGTGGTACCAGGTTGCCCAGGGCGGCTGGAGCGACAAGGTCACCAACGTTGACTACGGCTGGAACGGTGTTCCGCTGTACTACAACATCTCCGGTAAGTAATAACTGAACAACGGCGGGGGCTGCCTGGTTGGGGCCCCCGCCGTTGTTTTGCTTCCACCCATTTCTAGGCACCCGCTCCGGCCGGTGTACTCCGCAGCCGGACCGCCGTGACCGCACCGGCGGGGGGCTGCAAACCATAGTGAAAAGGTTCTTTGATGAACAACTCCGCCGCATCCTTGGACAGGATGCCTGCTGACGGGGGTGTCCTTCGCTGATGGCGACCTACATCCTCAAGCGTTTCCTGCAGCTGATCCCGGTCTTCCTCGGTGCCACGCTGCTGGTCTATTTCCTGGTCTTCAGCCTGCCCGGCGACCCCATCGTGGCCCTCTTCGGCGACAAGCCGGTCAACGAGGCCGTCGCCGCGCGGCTGCGCGAGCAGTACCACCTGGACCAGCCGTTCTGGATCCAATACCTGCTCTACCTCAAGGGCATCTTCACCTTCGACCTCGGCCAGGACTTCTCCGGACGTCCGATCGCCGCCGTGCTGGGCGAAGTTTTCCCGGTCACCGCACGCCTGGCCGTCATGGCCCTGATCTTCGAGGCCGTCTTCGGCATCATCTTCGGCCTGATCGCCGGCCTGCGTAAGGGCAAGTTCTTCGACGGAACCGTCCTCGTCGCCTCGCTGATCGTGATCGGCATCCCGATCTTCGTCCTCGGCTTCCTGCTGCAGTTCACCATCGGCGTCCAGCTTGGCTGGGCGAAACCGACGGTCAGTTCCGCCGCCACGGTGCAGGACCTGATCCTGCCGGCGATCGTGCTGGGCCTGGGCTCCTTCGCCTACGTGTTGCGCCTGACCCGGACGTCCGTGATCGAGAACATGAACGCGGACTACGTCCGCACCGCCACCGCCAAGGGCCTGTCCCGGTTCCGCGTCGTACGCGTACACATCCTGCGCAACTCGCTGATCCCGGTCATCACCTTCCTCGGCGCCGACCTCGGCGCGCTGATGGGCGGCGCGATCGTCACCGAGGGCATCTTCAACGTGCCCGGCGTCGGCAACCGGCTGTACCGGGCCGTCACGCAGGGCGAGGGCCCCACGGTCGTCTCGATCGTCACCGTCCTGGTGCTGATCTACGTCGTGTCCAACCTGCTCGTAGACCTGCTGTACGCCTGGCTTGACCCAAGGATCCGCTATGACGCCTGAGAACATCGCCCCCGACCAGCGCTCCGCCGCGCCGGCCCGGCGGCACATCGAACACTTCGTCGCCGACTTTGCCGAGACGCCGCTGCAGGCAACCGACAAGGTCAAAGAGGACCAGGCCCCGCTCAGCCTCTGGGGGGAGGCCTGGAAGAACCTGCGGCGACAGCCGCTGTTCCTGATCTCGGCGTTCCTGATCCTCGTCGTCGTCGCCGTCTCGCTCTTTCCCTCGCTGTTCTCCGGCATCGACCCGGCCTCCGAGGCGTGCCAGCTGGCGAACTCCGACGCCGGTCCGGCGGCCGGCCACCCGCTCGGCTTCACCCAGCAGGGCTGCGACGTCTACGCCCGGGTCATCTTCGGTACCCGTTCCTCCGTCACTGTCGGCCTGTTCACCACCCTCGGTGTGCTGCTGATCGGCGGCATCATGGGTGCCCTGGCCGGCTACTACGGCGGCTGGGTCGACGCGGTCCTGGCCCGGGTCAATGACATCTTCTTCGCGTTGCCGCTGATCCTCGGCGCCATCGTGATGATGCAGCTGCCCGTGTTCCGCACCAACCGCACGGCCTGGACGCTCGTACTGATCCTGGTCACCTTCGGCTGGCCTCAGATCGCCCGCATCACCCGCGGCGCCGTCATCGAGGTCCGCAACGCGGACTTCGTCACGGCCGCCCGCTCGCTCGGCGTCTCCAAGTTCGGTGCGCTGCTGCGCCACGTGCTGCCGAACTCGCTGGCGCCGATCATCGTCGTGGCGACCATTTCGCTGGGCACCTTCATCGTGGCCGAGTCCACGCTGTCGTTCCTCGGCATCGGGCTGCCGCCGAGCGTCATGTCCTGGGGCAATGACATCCAGGCGGCGCAGGCGTCGCTGCGGTCCAACCCGATGCCGCTGCTCTGGCCGGCCATCGCGCTCTCCATCACCGTCCTGAGCTTCATCATGCTGGGCGACGCCCTGCGCGATGCGCTCGATCCCAAAGCGCGCAAGCGATGAAAGGGGACGCCATGAACGCCTCTGTCGAAATCCACGAAGCTGGCGCGTCCGCCGAACGGCCGCTCCTTGAAATCAAGGACCTGGCGATCAGCTTCACCACCAGCAACGGCGAGGTCAACGCGGTCCGCAACGCCCACCTGACCGTGATGCCCGGGGAGACCGTCGCGATCGTCGGCGAGTCCGGCTCCGGCAAGTCCACCACGGCGCTGGCCGCGATCGGCCTGTTGCCGGGCAACGGCAGGGTGGCGGCCGGCCAGGTGCTCTTCGACGGCGAGGACATTGCCCACGCCTCGGAGAAGCGGATGATCGAGCTGCGCGGCAACAGCATCGGCATGGTGCCGCAGGACCCGATGTCCAACCTCAACCCGGTCTGGAAGATCGGCTACCAGGTGCGCGAAACGCTCAAAGCCAACGGCCTGCCCAGCGGCCCGGACGACGTCGCCAAGGTGCTGTCCGAAGCCGGGCTGCCGGACGCATCGCGCCGCGCCAACCAGTACCCGCACGAGTTCTCGGGCGGCATGCGCCAGCGGGCCCTGATCGCCATCGGCCTTTCCTGCCAGCCGCGCCTGCTCATCGCCGATGAGCCGACGTCGGCGCTGGACGTCACCGTGCAGCGGCAGATCCTGGACCACCTGGACAAGATGACCACCGAGCTCGGCACGGCCGTGCTGCTGATCACGCACGACCTGGGTCTCGCCGCCGAACGCGCCGACAAGGTCGTGGTGATGTACCGCGGCCAGGTCGTCGAGTCCGGCCCGTCCCTGGAACTGTTGCGGAACCCGCAGCACCCCTACACCCAGCGGCTGGTGGCCTCGGCGCCGTCGCTGGCGTCCCGGCGCATCCAGGCCGCCAAGGAACTCGGCGTCGAATCCGGCGACCTCCTGGCCCCGGCCGAAGATGTAGCGGTCGAAACGTCGATGCCCGAAGAGGTGCTGCAGATTGAGAACCTGACCAAGGTCTTCAAGCTGCGGTCCGGGTTCGGCCGCTCCACCGACTTCACCGCCGTGGACAACGTCTCCTTCAGCGTCAAGCGCGGAACGACGACGGCGATCGTGGGGGAGTCCGGTTCGGGCAAGTCCACCGTGGCTCAGATGGTCCTGAACCTGCTGCAGCCCACCTCGGGCAAGATCGTGTTCGACGGCGTCGACACCTCAACGCTGAACAACAAGGAGATCTTCGCGTTCCGGCGCCGGGTGCAGCCGATCTTCCAGGACCCGTACGGTTCGCTGGATCCGATGTACAGCATCTTCCGGACCATCGAAGAGCCGCTGCGTACCCACAAGATCGGGGACAAGGCCAGCCGCGAGAAGAAGGTCCGGGAGTTGCTGGACCAGGTGGCGCTGCCGCAGTCCACCATGCAGCGGTACCCGAACGAACTCTCCGGCGGCCAGCGCCAGCGCGTAGCCATCGCCCGTGCCCTGGCCCTCGATCCCGAGGTGATCATCTGCGACGAGGCCGTCTCGGCCCTCGACGTTTTGGTCCAGGCGCAGGTGCTGAACCTGCTCGCGGACCTGCAGTCCCGCCTCGGCCTGACCTACCTGTTCATCACCCATGACCTCGCGGTCGTCCGGCAGATTGCCGACCATGTGTGCGTGATGGAGAAGGGCAAGCTGGTCGAGACCGGTTCCACGGACGAGGTGTTCGACTCGCCGCGGCAGGACTACACCAAGGCCCTGCTTAACGCGATCCCGGGGGCGCATCTGATGCTGCCGCCGGAAGCCGCCACGGCCTAGCCGGACGGCCCTTGCGGAAGCGGGCCGGCATCCACCGTCAGGGGATGCCGGCCCGCTTTTCTGTCGTTAGGGGACGCCTAGATCAGCCCGAGGTCCGCGAGGCGTTCTTCGAGCAGGTCGGCAGCAACCTCGTTGCCTTGCTCGTTCAGATGACGGTCATCGGCCAGGTGGTCGGCCAGGCCGTACCGGGTCAGCCAGTCGCCCACACTGACGAAGGACAGCCCGTACTCCTTGGCCACCGATCCCAGCAGCGAGTCGACCTCCGTCCGGCGTCCGCCGCCGGCCTGGACTCCCCGCGCCAGCGTCCCGATCATCACGACGTCGGCTTCCGGGTAGCGCTCCTCGACGGCCTCGATCAGCCGTTCGGCGTGCTCCGTGATCTCGACGTCGGACGCGCCGCGCGTGGCATCGTTGCCGCCGCCTTCGATGACGACCACCGGAGGGGCGCCGTACGGCAGATGCCAGTCGCCGTTCTCGAGGGCATCGATGTAGTTGCCGCGGGAGCCGTTGGCTGCCACGAAGCCGGTGCCGCTGCCGCCGCAGAACACGACCCCGTAGCCCAGCCGGCCGAGCGCGAGCCTGGTCCAGCTCCTGGCGGGCTCGGACTGGGAGTCGCCGATCAGCACAGCGGTATTCGCGATGTCCTCGACAATGACTTCGTCCCGGCCGTTGGCCGGATTCCGGTAGAGGGCCCCGGCAGGAAGGCGGTCCGGATCGACCGCAGACTTCCGGCGTGCCGAACCGGCAGCGGCCGGCTGCCCGGAGCCTGTCCCGGCCCCCGCGGCGACGGCCACGCCCTGCACCCGGTCCGTAGTTCTTTCGGGGGCCGCGGAGTCCACCGCCGGGCTGCAGCCGCCCACCAGGAGGGCTGCGGCGAGAAGGGGCGGGATGGCACGGGCCATTTTCGGGGCTCTTCGCATGTGGGACTCCCCGTGTGCTCGTAGTTACTCCAGCCATAATGGGGCATCGCCCAGGCAATAGCCAGTGATTTTGGTCACCCGAAACGGCTGCGGCGTTCCAATTTGGTAACGGGCGCAGGGTCCGGCGGTCCGGGATTTTAGGACGATAAATGCCTGAGCGTCTAGAATGAATGAAGGCGCCCTGTGCCAAGGGCCTTGTCCGTCGTGCGTTCCGGTTGGAAATGTCGCGATACCTCAGCTGACTTCACCACTGAATCGAGCAATAACGCATGTCTGAAACCACCACCAACACTGCGGTAGCCACTGCATCGCGCAGTGACCTGCGCAACGTAGCGATCGTGGCCCACGTTGACCACGGCAAGACCACCCTGGTCGACGCCATGCTCAAGCAGACCCATTCCTTTGCCGAGCACAACCACGTAGAAGACCGCGTCATGGACTCCGGTGACCTGGAGCGCGAAAAGGGCATCACCATCCTGGCGAAGAACACCACTGTCGCCTACAACGGCCCGTCCTCGAACGGCGAGACCATCACGATCAACGTGATCGACACCCCCGGCCACGCCGACTTCGGCGGCGAGGTCGAGCGCGGCCTGTCCATGGTCGACGGCGTCGTCCTGCTCGTCGATGCCTCTGAGGGCCCGCTGCCCCAGACCCGTTTCGTGCTGCGCAAGGCCCTCGCCGCGCACCTGCCCGTGATCCTGCTGGTCAACAAGACCGACCGTCCCGACGCGCGGATCGAAGAGGTCGTGCACGAGTCCATGGACCTGCTCCTGGGCCTCGCCTCCGACCTGGCCGACGAGGTCCCCGACCTGGATCTGGACAAGATCCTTGAGGTCCCCGTCGTGTACGCCGCCGCCAAGGTCGGCCGCGCCTCCCTCGAGCAGCCCGCTGACGGCACCGCTCCGGAGAACGAGGATCTTGAGCCGCTGTTCAAGACCATCATCGAGCACATCCCGGCTCCGACGTACAACCCGGAGGGTGTGCTCCAGGCACACGTCACCAACCTAGACGCCTCCCCGTTCCTCGGCCGCCTGGCCCTGCTGCGTATCTACAACGGCACCCTGCGCAAGGGCCAGACCGTGGCCTGGGCCCGCGCCAACGGCGAGCTGAAGAACGTCAAGATCACCGAGCTGCTCGCCACCAAGGCCCTCGAGCGCGTCCCGGCGGAGTCCGCAGGCCCCGGCGAAATTGTCGCCGTCGCCGGCATCGAGGAGATCACCATCGGTGAGACCCTGACTGACGCTGAGAACCCGCAGCCGCTGCCGCTGATCACCGTGGATGACCCCGCGATCTCGATGACCATCGGTATCAACACCTCGCCGCTCGCCGGCAAGGTCAAGGGCGCCAAGGTCACGGCCCGCCAGGTCAAGGACCGCCTGGACAAGGAACTGATCGGTAACGTCTCCATCAAGGTGCTCCCCACCGAGCGTCCGGATGCCTGGGAAGTCCAGGGCCGTGGCGAGCTCGCGCTGGCCATCCTGGTGGAGCAGATGCGCCGTGAAGGCTTCGAGCTGACCGTGGGCAAGCCGCAGGTTGTCACCAAGACCATCGACGGCAAGATCCACGAGCCGATGGAACACATGACCATCGACGTGCCGGAAGAGTACCTCGGCGCGGTGACCCAGCTGATGGCCGCCCGCAAGGGCCGCATGACCAACATGGCCAACCACGGCACCGGCTGGTGCCGCATGGAGTTCATTGTTCCGGCCCGTGGCCTGATCGGTTTCCGCACCAAGTTCCTCACGGACACCCGTGGCGCCGGCATCGCTGCTTCCATCTCCGAAGGCTACGAGCCGTGGGCCGGCCCGATCGAATACCGCACCAACGGTTCGATGGTTGCCGACCGCGCCGGTGTGGTGACCCCGTTCGCCATGATCAACCTGCAGGAACGCGGCTCCTTCTTCGTCAAGCCCACCTCCGAGGTGTACGAGGGCATGATCGTCGGCGAGAACTCCCGCGCCGACGACATGGACGTCAACATCACCAAGGAAAAGAAGCTCACCAACATGCGTGCCGCGTCCTCGGACTCCTTCGAGAACCTGACGCCGCCGCGCGAGCTGACCCTGGAGGAATGCCTCGAGTTCGCCCGCGAGGACGAGTGCGTCGAGGTCACCCCGGAGGACATCCGCATCCGCAAGGTCATCCTGGACTCGAACGAGCGTGCCAAGGCCACCCGCGCCCGCGCAAAGGCCTGATCCCGGTCCGCGGAATCCGGTCCAGCTGTGACTAGGAGGGCTGCCGGTGCGGCAGGCGGCATTGCCGCCGCCGTACCGGCAGCCCTTTTTGCTGCCCTCGCCGGGACCGTCCTGCACGGCCAGAAGGTCCTGGTGGCCGGCGTCGATGTGCCGTGGGGCGCTGGCGCGGCGCTGCTGCTGCTCGCCGCCGTCGAACTCTGGCTTGGCGCGGCGTTCCGCTCCCTGCTCCCGACGGCGGCCTGCGGCGTCCTCTGCTACGCGCTGGCCGGGTGGTGGACGACGCTCCCGCCGGGCAGGCGGCTCATCATCGGGGACCTTGCCGGGAACCTCTGGATCTACGGCATCGCCGTGGTCACGGTCGGCATGCTCGTCTACTGCCGCCGCTACCGGCGGCCCTGACCTTCCCCGGCCGGCGATGGACATGCCCATCCCTGGCCGCCCAGGCCTGCCACCGGTGACGGACATGCCCATCCCTGGAAGTCAGGACTGGGCATGTCCGGTTATGCCCATTGCTGAGCTCGGGAAGCGGGCATGCCCATCCGGACTGCTGCTTCGCCGGTGACCGACATGCCCATCTGGGGCAGTGAGGACTGGGCATATCCGGTTATGCCCGCTGCTGAGCTCGGGCCGCGGACATGTCCATCCGGCCCTCCGATGACGGACCTGCTCTCTCCTGGCCGTTAGGACCGGACATGCCGGGTTATGCCCACTCCTGGCCGCTAGGAGCAGGCATTCCGAGTTGTGCCCACTGCTGGTCGCGGCCCCCGGGCATGCGTTCTGCACATAGCGGAGTCCAGTGCTGTCGGCCTGCAACCCAGGGCCGCCACCATGGGCGGATGAACAGACTCAGCGAAGTTATGGCAACGTACGACGGCGTCGCCCGGGCTAAACATCTGGCCGCCGCCGGTGTCTCCACCACCCGGCTGCGGGTTGCGATGGCCGACGGCGCCGTCACCCGTGTCGCCCGAGGTGTCTACGCCGTGCCGGGCGCCGACCCGCAACTGGTCGCCATCCGATCCCTTCCAGCGGAGCCGGCCTGTGTGACGGCTGCGGTGCTGAGCGGACTTTGGGTGATGCAGGCGCCCGCTCAGCCGCACATCGCCATCACCCACAGCCGCGCCTACCCAGGGTTTGTCTGCCACCGGATGAGCGCGCCGCCGAGTCTCGCCGACACGGTCATACAGTGTCTGCGCTGCCTTCCCGACCTGGACGGGCTTGCCGTGGCCGAATCCGCCGTCGTGCTCAAGGGGCTACCGCTGGCGGAGCTGCGCCGGGGTCTGGTCGGGCGAAACGATGCCCGGGAGCGTCGGCTCGTAGCTGCGATTGTGCCGCAGTCACAGTCCATCATCGAGTGCATGGCCCGGTACCTCCTCCGGCGTGCGGGCTACCTGGTCGAGTCGCAAGTCAACATCCCCGGGATGGGACACCTGGATCTCATGGTCGACGGGCGGCTTGGCATCGAGGCTGACGGCGCGGAGTTTCACATGGACCGGACGAGCTTCGAGGAAGACCGGCGCCGATGGAACGTCACCACCCGTTTGGGCGTGCCAACCCTGGTGGTGAGCTACTCGCTGCTCCGATACCGCCCGCAGGAATTCCTGGCCCTCGTCCGGGATACGCTGCGCCGGCTCCCGGCCGCCGCATAGCACTGGGCGGGCGCAGCGGTCGGACCGACTTGCCTGCAACGGGCATGTCCGGCTGACCAGACCGGGAGTGGGCATATCCGGTCATGTCCAGTGGTCGCGGCGAAGGATGGGCATGTCCGGAGGCGGCGGGCCGGGCGAGAGCTGAGCATGTCCAGCGGGCCGGGCAGGGAATGGGCGTATCCGGTTATGTCCAGCGGTCGCGGCGAAGGATGGGCATGTCCGGAGGGATAGCGCCGGTGGGGGAGTGGTGGCTACCGGAGCGCGGCGGACGGGCCGGGGCGGCGGCGGGGCGGGGGCGGCGGCACCGGCTTGGCAGCCAGGACGAGGGCGAGCGGCACGACAACGTCGGACCGCCTGGTGCGGATGGTGCAGTCGGTATCGGTGCGGGCCACCAGCTCACCCAGGGCGTCCGTCATGCCGCCCTCGATGCGGTACCGGACCACCACGCGGGTGCCCAGGCATGCGGCGGCAAGGAACGCCTGGGGCGGCGGCAGGGAGGCACTCACCCGTCCATCCTAGGTCGCGGGAGGCCCGCGGAAGGTCCGGGAGCCCGCCCTGCGCCGTCCGGCCGATCAGCCCGCGCGGACCCGTGTGACGCCCGGCTAGGTTCGCGCATGCAGGCTGGGAGATAATAGGCTCGGAAGTCAGCAGCCCGGCGCTCAGGCCGGGCATGATCCGGCCGGACGCCGGACCCAACGTGGAGAGGCCAGGGACGTGACGTACGTAATCGCGCAGCCGTGTGTTGATGTCAAGGACAAGGCATGTATTGAAGAGTGCCCGGTCGACTGCATCTACGAGGGTGAGCGTTCCCTGTACATCCACCCGGACGAGTGCGTGGACTGCGGCGCCTGCGAGCCGGTGTGCCCCGTCGAGGCCATCTACTACGAGGATGACACCCCGGAGGAATGGGCGGACTACTACAAGGCCAACGTCGAGTTCTTCGACGTGCTTGGCTCGCCCGGCGGCGCCGCGAAGATCGGCAACACCCACACGGACCACCCGATGATCGCGGCCCTGCCGCCGCAGAACCAGGACAACTAGGGCGGCGCCCCGGTGACCTCTGCCGTGCGCAGCTTCGGCCTCAGCCTGCCCGACTACCCCTGGGAAGCCATGGCCCCGTACCTGGCCCGGGCGGCGGACCACCCCGGCGGCGTCGTGAACCTCTCAATCGGTACCCCCGTCGATGACACCCCCGCGCTGGTCCAGGAGGCGCTCCGGGCCGCGGCCAACGCCCCGGGCTACCCGACGGTGCACGGCACCCCGGCGCTCCGCGAGGCCATCGCGGCCTGGTTCGAGCGGCGCCGCGGCGTCCCCGGCCTGAACCCGGACCACGTCATGCCCACCGTCGGGTCCAAGGAACTCGTGGCCTGGCTGCCGTTCCTGCTCGGGCTCAAGACCGGCGACGTCGTCGTCCGGCCCACGGTGGCGTACCCCACCTACGACATCGGGGCCACCTTTGCCGGGGCCGAGCACGTGGCCGCGGATGACTTGGACGAACTCGACGCCGGGACCCGGGCCCGGGTCCGGCTCATCTGGGTTAACTCCCCGGGCAATCCCACCGGCAGCGTCCGCGACGCCGCGTCCCTGGCGCGGCTCGTCGCGCAGGCGCGGGACGTCGGCGCCGTCGTGGCCTCCGATGAGTGCTACGCCGAACTCGGCTGGGGTGAGTGGGACGTCCAGCGCGGCGGGGAGCCCGTCCCCAGCATCCTGGATCCGCGCGTTTGCGGCGGCTCGCACGACGGACTCCTGGCGGTGTATTCGCTGAGCAAGCAGTCCAACCTGGCCGGCTACCGCGCCGCCTTCGTGGCCGGGGACGGCGGGCTGATGGCCAACCTCGTCAACAGCCGCAAGCACGCGGGCATGATCGTTCCCTTCCCCGTACAGGAAGCCATGCGGGTGGCCCTCGGCGACGACGGCCACGTCCAGGCGCAGAAGGACCTGTACCGGGGCCGCCGGGAGCGGATCCTGCCGGCCCTTGAGCGCTTCGGCCTGGCCATCCACGAGTCCCGCGCCGGGCTGTACCTGTGGTCCACCGCCGGCGAAGACACCTGGGAGACCGTGGGCCGGCTCGCAGACCGGGGCATCGTCGTCGGTCCCGGCGTCTTCTACGGCGACGCCGGCGACGGCTTCATCCGGGTGGCGCTGACGGCCGCCGATGAGCGGATCGACACCGCCGTCGGGCGCTTGGCTACGGGACCGTAACAATGCTGTGACGCGGGCCACAACATGCCCGGTTTGCGCGTCTTTACGCCGCCCCGGATTAGTGCCACCCGCGATCTGCCGGTAGTTTTTAACTGACTATCAATGGTGGCTTTCCACAAGAAGGCAGCGCGGCCGTTGGAATCCGTGTCCAGATGCAGGTTCCGTGGGCGGCTTCACCAGATGTTGGATCAAGCTTTCAACAAGGGGCCCAGATGCCTCATGAGGAGAATCCATGACTGAGACCACCAGCGCAACCCTGCGTCATGCGGGCGGCGAGCTCGAGCTGCCCCGCATCAAGGTTGTTGAGGGAAACGAAGGCTACGACGTTTCCAAGCTGCTGAAGCAGACCGGCGCCGTTGCCTTTGACCCCGGGTTCATGAACACCGCGGCCACCACCTCCGCCATCACCTACATCGACGGCGACGCCGGCATCCTGCGCTACCGCGGATACCCGATCGAGCAGCTCGCCCAGCACTCCAGCTTCCTCGAGGTTTCCTACCTGCTGATCTACGGCAACCTGCCGACGCCGGCGGAGCTTGAGGCCTTCGACCAGCGGATCCGCCACCACACCCTGCTGCACGAGGAGCTCAAGGGCTTCTTCAGCGGCTTCCCGCGGGACGCCCACCCGATGCCGGTCCTGTCCTCGGCCGTGTCCGCGCTCTCGACCTTCTACCAGGATTCGCTGGATCCCTTCAACGCCGAGCAGGTCGAGGTCTCGACTTACCGCCTGCTGGCCAAGATGCCGGTTATCGCCGCGTACGCCCTGAAGAAGTCCGTCGGCCAGCCGATGCTGTACCCGGACAACTCGCACAACCTCGTCGAGAACTTCCTGCGCCTGAGCTTCGGCCTGCCCGCCGAGCAGTACGAGGTGGATCCGGTCGTCGCCAAGGCCCTGGATCTGCTGCTGATCCTGCATGCGGACCACGAGCAGAACTGCTCCACCTCGACGGTCCGCCTGGTCGGCTCCTCCAACGCCAACCTCTTCGCCTCCGTCTCGGCCGGCATCAACGCCCTCTTCGGCCCGGCCCACGGCGGCGCCAACGAGGCCGTGCTCAAGATGCTCCGCCAGATCCAGGCCGACGGCATCAAGCCCGAGGACTACATGGAGAAGGTCAAGAACAAGGAAGACGGCGTCCGCCTCATGGGCTTCGGGCACCGGGTCTACAAGAACTACGACCCGCGCGCCAAGATCGTCAAGGCCACCGCGCACGAGATCCTCAGCAAGCTCGGCGGCAACGACGAACTGCTGGACATCGCCCTCCGCCTCGAAGAGAAGGCGCTGCAGGATGACTACTTCATCGAGCGCAAGCTCTACCCGAACGTGGACTTCTACACCGGCCTGATCTACAAGGCCATGGGCTTCCCGGAGAAGATGTTCACCGTCCTCTTCGCGATCGGCCGCCTGCCGGGCTGGATCGCGCAGTGGCGCGAAATGATCAGCGACCCGAACACCAAGATCGGCCGCCCGCGGCAGCTCTACACGGGTGAGCCGGAACGGCAGTACCCGACGGTCTAAATTCAGCAACGCACGACGCCGGTCGCGCACCTCACGCTTGAGGCGCGCGGCCGGCGTCGGCGTTTAGGGCGTCGCACCCCTCTCGGCGGCAGCCGGCCCCGCCGTGATGCGGGAGTTACAGGTGTGACCGGCGTGGGGCGCCGGACCAACTGCCCATCCGTGCTAAAAAAGACCAATGCCCAAATTTGTCGACGCTGCTTTGCGGCGCCAGGAAGTCGTGGACGCCGTCTTCCGAATTGTCGCCGCCGACGGCCTGGAACGGGCGTCCCTGCGCGAAGTGGCCGACGAGGCCAACCTCGCCGTAGGCTCCGTGCGGCACTACTTCGCCAGCAGCGACGAGCTCCTGGCCCATTCCTTCGGCGCTGTGGTGGACCGCATCGCCGGCCGGCTCGACGCCGCCGAGGCCCGGCTGCCGGGGACCCGCGGCACGGCCGAACACCGGGCCGCGGTGCTGGAGCTGCTGAAGGAACTGCTGCCGCTGGACGAGGAGCGCGCCGTCGACGCCTGCGTCTGGATGGCCTTCAAGAACGCCGCACGGACCCGCCCGTTCCTGGCCCCGGAGGCTGACCGCAGCCACCGCACGGTTGCCGCCGTCGTCGGACGCCTCATGATGGACCTGAACGGCGCCTCCGGCGACCCGGACCACCAGCGGCTGGTCACCGAGGCCGAGCGTCTCCTCGCCACCCTCGACGGCCTGACCATGCACGCCCTGCTGCAGCCGGAATGGATGACCGCGCAGATGTGCCACGACGTCCTGGAGGCCCACCTGGCCAGCCTGGGCGGTCCGGGAACGGGCCGTTGACCGCCGCCATTACCGCGCGGGGACATCAGGAATAGACTGGAAAAGTACGTGCTGCCAAGGGAGGCAAATCGGATGCACCACACAGGCGGTCCCGGCTGGCGAATCACCATGGACACCTCCGGCCCTATGCTCATAGCGCTGTATGTTCGCGACGCCGCCGGCCTGGATACCGCGGGCCACCCGGCGCTCTGCCACGTGGCCCCGAAAATCCGGCCCTCCGACCACTCGCACCTGATCAACGAGGTCGGCGGCATGCCGGCGTTGAAGACGGAGTGGGAAGCCTGGTGGGCCCAGCTGCTCAAGGCCCACCCCGAGATGGAGCCGGAGCTCGGGCCGCCGGGTTTCCGGGCTTTCGGGAACTCCCCGGCCCTGCGGCGGGTACTGCAGGCACACTTCGGCGCCGCGCTCAGCTGGGCGCGGGAACGCCGGGGCGAGTACCTCGCGCTCGAAGCGGAGCGGGACGCCAGCGGAGCCACCCAGCTGCTCGCCGACATGGTGGATGACCGGTTACTCGAAGTGGGCCGCGCCGCCCGGGATTTCGAGCTGACCATCATCGAGCTCCCGCTCGCCGAACCGCGGGCCTGGTACCTGGAACCGGACAAGATCATCATGAGCTCGGCACTGCTCTCCGAACCCGAGCTGTTCCGCAGTTACGTCCAGCCGGTCGTCGACCTGCTGGTCTGAGCCTGCCCCGCCGCCCTCGGGATGCGTCGCCCAGTGCGCCGGTCCCGCCTAGCCCGCCGGCGCCTCCGCGAGGGTGATCGTGACCTGGCCGCCGGCCGTGCCGTCCGTGGCCTGCCAGCCGTTGCGGGCGGACCTCGACCAGGCCTGGCCGTCCGCCCGGACATCGGCGATGGACAGCGGTTTGGCATTGGCCACGGCCCACTGTGCGACCGCCCAGGCGCGGTTGCCCTCGGCCACAACCGTCACCGTCCGCCCGGACACCGCTGCCGCGACCCCGAAGTCGGCGGCCAGCCGGTCCTGGACCTCGGCCGGGTCGCCGGCGGCGTCGGGCTTGCGGAGGGAGCAGTCCAGGCCCTGCGGCGTGAAGCCGGTGAGGGCGGAGGCGAAGGCCCGCGCCATCGGCTCGTGCTGGGCGTAGGCACCGGGGTAGGCGGAGCGCTGCACCCGCTGCGCCGCCTGGGTGATGGGCAGGGATTCATAGCCGGGGACCTTGACCAGCGCATCATAGAACGCGTTGGTCGCATGGTACGGGTCCATTACCTGTTCTTCGGTGCCCCAGCCCTGGGAAGGCCGCTGCTGGAACAAGCCGCGGGAATCCGGACCGGCCTGGTCGCCATGGCCGATGTTGCGCAGTTTTGACTCCTGCATGGCCGTGGCCAGGGCGATGCTGGCGGCGCGCGCGGGCAGCCCGCGCCGGACAGCGACGGCGCTGATCAGGGCGGCGTTGGCGGCCTGGTCGGTGGCGAGATCCTCGCCGCCGGCGCCCGTGGCGGTGCAGCGCTCGGTGATCAGCGTCTCGGAGCGCTGCAGGAACCCCACGGCCGTGTAGATGGCGCCGGCCACCATGACCAGCACCAGCATCAGCACCGTTCGACGGCGCCAGCTACCTTTGCGTGCCACGTGACTACTCCCTTGGGCCCCGCGGGGCCGGTCCGGTCCTGCGCCGGCCGGTGGCCGGGCGGCGGCTAGTTGGCGTGCAGGGCCTCATTGAGTTCCACGGTCTGCCCGGCGCGGGGGAGGACCTCAACCTCGCCGGTGGAGGAGTTGCGGCGGAACAGCAGGTTGGGAACGCCGGAGAGCTCCACGGCTTTCACGATCCGGCTGGTGTCCTCGCCGTCGGCGTCCTTGGGCCCGGCCACCCGCACGCGCGTGCCGGCCGTGACATACAGCCCGGCCTCGACGACCGAGTCGTCGCCGATGCTGATGCCCACGCCGGAGTTGGCGCCGAGCAGGACCCGCTCGCCGAGTGAGATCTTTTCCTTGCCGCCGCCGGAGAGGGTTCCCATGATCGAGGCGCCGCCGCCGACGTCGGTGCCGTCACCGGCCACGACGCCGGCGGAGATGCGGCCTTCGACCATGGACGTGCCGAGCGTGCCGGCGTTGAAGTTCACGAAGCCCTCGTGCATGACCGTGGTGCCCTCGGCCAGGTGCGCGCCGAGCCGCACCCGGTCGGCGTCGGCGATCCGGACACCGGAGGGGATCACGTAGTCGACCATCCGCGGGAACTTGTCCACGCCGTAGACGGTGACCGCGCCGCGCTTGCGCAGCCGCGCACGGGTCAGCTCGAAGCCGTCGACGGCGGCCGGGCCGAAGTTGGTCCACACCACGTTGGGCAGCTTGCCGAAGATCCCGTCGAGGTTGATGGTGTTCGGCTGGACCAGGCGGTGGGAAAGCAGGTGCAGCCGCAGGTACGCGTCGGCGGTGTCGGCCGGGGCCTCGTCAAGGTTGACCTGGACGAAGACGACCTTCTGCTCGGTGCCGCGGTCGGCGTCGTCGCCCTGCTCGGCGATCTCCAGCAGCGCCTGGTCGGCGTTGGCGACGTCGCGGAGCTGCTCCGCGGCGGTGCCCAGGGCCGGAGCAGGGAACCAAACGTCCAGCACGGTGGCGTCGGCGTTGCGGGTGGCGATCGTCGCGATCCCGTAGCCGAAGGCTGAACGGGCGTCGGAGGGCACGGCGGCAGCAGGGGTTTCAGTCATGCCACAAGTCTATCGACGGTCCCCGCGCCCCCGAAAACGGTGACGGGGGAGGACAGCTAGAGTGGAACGGTGACTGAGCACCCTGCCCCCGCCCGCCTGGACCTGCGCCAGGACGTTGCCCTGCTGACCGCGGACATCATCGACATTTTCAGCGTCTCGGGGGAGGAAGGCCGGCTGGCCGACGCCGTCGAGCGCGCCCTCCGCGGCATCCCGGAGCTTGAGCTGACCCGCGACGGCGACGCCATCGTCGCCCGGACCAGCCTCGGCCGGGACGAACGCGTGATCCTCGCCGGACACCTGGACACCGTCCCGCTGCCCACCACCGACGGCGCGCTGGGCACCGTGCCCTCCTACTGGCCCTCCGGAGCGCCGGGGGAAGGCCTCCTGTACGGCCGGGGCGCCACCGACATGAAGGGCGGCGTCGCCGTGCAGCTGGCACTCGCGGCCGGACTGTTCGACGGCGGTGCGGAGCCGGACAAGGACGTCACCTTCGTCTTCTACGACCACGAGGAGGTCGAAGGGGTCAAAAGCGGGCTGGGCCGGCTGGTCCGCAACCACGGCGACCTGCTCGAGGGCGACTTCGCGATCCTGCTCGAGCCCACCCACGGGACGGTTGAGGGCGGCTGCAACGGCACCATCCGCTTCGAGGCGACGACCCTCGGCGAAGCCGCGCACTCGGCCCGTGCCTGGATGGGCAGCAACGCCATCCACGCCGCGGCTCCGATCCTGGCCCGGCTGGCTGCCTACGAACCGCAGACCGTGACTGTGGACGGGCTGGACTACCGCGAGAGCCTGAACGCCGTGCGCGTCCACGGCGGGACCGCCGGCAACGTCATCCCGGACCGCTGCGTCGTGGAGATCAACTACCGCTTCGCCCCGGACAAGTCCATGGAACAGGCCGAGGCACACGTCCGGGGCCTCCTGGAGGGCTTCGACCTGGTCCGGACCGACGGCGCGAACGGCGCCCGTCCCGGCCTGAACCACCCGGCCGCCGCGTCCTTTGTCGCCGCCGTCGGCGCCGAACCGAAGCCCAAATACGGCTGGACCGACGTCGCCCGTTTCAGCGAACTCGGCGTTCCCGCAGTGAACTTCGGCCCGGGGGACGCCCTGCTGGCGCACAAGGACGACGAGCACGTCGACGCCGACGCGATCCGCGACTGCCTGCGCGCGCTGCGCACCTGGCTTGGCGTGTAGCGCCGCTCCGAACCTGCACTCATAAGTAGAAAAAGGAAGGTCCGGAACCCTGCGGGGTTCCGGACCTTCCTTTGTGTCCAGGGGCTGGACCGGCCTACTTGGCCGGGGCGGTCCCGGCGACCGGGACGTGCGCCGTGCCGCCGGCGGCCTTCTTGGAGCCCCGCTTCTCGATCCAAATCGCCAGGCGGGAGACCGCCAGGTTGATCGCGATGTAGATGGCCGCGGCCACGAAGAACACCGGGAAGAGGTACTGCGGGCCGAGGAAGTCCGCCATCACCTGCACCGCGCGCAGGAGCTCGCCGTACGCCACGATGTAGCCCAGCGAGGTGTCCTTCAGGAGCACCACCAGCTGCGCCACCAGCGAGGGGAGCATCCGGCGGATGGCCTGCGGCAGCTCAATGGTCAGCCGCGACTGGAAGCTGGTCAGGCCGATCGCCAGGCCGGCTTCCCGCTGGCCCTTGGGCAGGGACTGGATGCCGGCACGGATGATCTCGGCGAAGATCGCCGAGTTGTACAGGACCAGGCCTGCCACGACCGCGATGAACGAGCTGGTGGCGAAGACGAGCAGCACGAACAGCATCATCAGGACCACCGGCATCCCGCGCAGGAATTCCAGCACAATCCGGGTCGGCACCCGGATCCAGGCGATGTCGGAGATCCGCATCAGGCACAGCAGCAGGCCCAGCGGGAAGGCGATGACCGCGGCCACCGCGGCCGCGCTGAGCGTGGCGCCGATGCCGTTGGCGATCAGGTTCCACACGTCCGCCTGGCTGAAAATGGCCCAGCGCTGGCTCTCGAAGATGCCCTGCTGGGCGAGGGTCATCACGGCCACGGCGACGACGGCGGCGATCAGGATGATGCCGATGACCGAACCGATCAGGGAAACGCGGCGGGCCTTGGGACCCGGGACGTCGTAGAGAACTGAGCTCATCGTGCGATCGCCACCTTTCGTTCAACCACGTTGGCCAGGTAGCCAAGCGGGACGGTAATCAGCAGGTAGAAGAACGCGACGCCGACCAGCACCCACATGACGGCGTCGCCGTGGTCGTTGGCCAGCTGCTTGCCGTAGCCGAAGAGTTCCAGGACGTAGAAGGCGCCGGCCACAGAGGAGTTCTTCACCAGGGCGATCAGGATGTTGATCAGCGGCGGGATCACCGTCCGGAGTGCCTGCGGCAGGATGATCAGGGAGAGCACCTGGCCGAACTTCATGCCGATGCTGCGGGCGGCCTCGGCCTGGCCGACCGGAACGCTGTTGACACCGGAGCGGACGGCCTCGGCGATGAACGCCGCGGTGTAGGCGCTCAGGGCGATGATGGCCGCGATTTCAAACTGCTCGAAGGTGACGCCCAGGCGGGGCAGTACGACGGCGGCGAAGAAGAACGCGATGGTCAGCGGGGTATTCCGGACGACTTCGACGTAGGCCATGCTGAAGCCGCGCAGCGCCGCGATGGGGGAGACCCGGGCCGCCGCGAGCAAGGTGCCGAAAACCAGGGCAATGATTCCCGAGACCACGGCCAGGAAGAGGGTTCTGAGAAAGCCGTCCCAGTACTGGGGCAGGCTTTCAATGATGACGTCCATAGGTTCCTTCAGCTGCGTTGAGGGGGTTCAAGCAAGAACAGGGCAGGGACGGCCGCCGGCCCGCATGGGTCGCGGGTGCCGGCGGCCGCCGTGCCTGTTTAGTAACGGTCGATGGCGGGAAGCTTCGGGGCCGTCTTGATGACGGCGCCGGCAGTGGCCTCCCAGGCCTTCTTGTAAGAACCGTCCTTGTCGAAGGCTTCCAGCTGGTCGTTGATCCAGCTGCGGAAGACCTTGTCGTCCTTCTTCAGGCCGATGCCGTAGGGCTCCTTGGTGAAGGTCTCGTCGGAGGCGAGCTTGAAGGCGTCCGGCTCCTTGTTGACGAAGCCGGCGAGGATGACGTTGTCGGTGGTGACGGCTTCAACCTGCTTGTTGCGCAGCGGCTCCAGGCAAGCGGAGTAGGTCGCGGCCGGGACCAGGACAGCCCCGTACTTCTCGACGATGGTCGAGGCGGGGGTGGAACCGGTCACGGAGCAGACCTTCTTGCCCTTAACGTCTTCGGGCTTGGTGATCGAGGAGTTGTCCTTGTTCACCATCAGCGCCTGGCCTGCCTCGTAGTACGGGCCGGCGAAGTCGACTTCGGTCTTGCGCTTGTCGCTGATCGTGTAGGTGGCGACGATCAGGTCGACCTTGCCCTGCTTGATGAACTGCTCACGGTTGGCGGACACCGTCTCAACCCACTCGATCTTGTCAGCGGGGATGCCCAGCTTGGCGGCGAGCAGCTTGCCGATCTCGACGTCGAAACCGACCGGCTTGCCGTCCAGGCCCTTCTGGCCGAACAGCGGCTGGTCAAACTTGGTGCCGATGGTGATCTTGCCGGCGGAGGAAAGCTTTGCCATGGTGCTGTCGGCGGCAAAGCTCGGCTTCTCGGCGACAGGCGGGTTGGAAGTGGAGGAGCTGCCGCCGCACGCGCTCAGGCTCAGGGCCAAAGCTGCCGATGCGGCAACCAGAAGGGATTTCCTTCGGGTCAAAAATGCCTTCATGACATTCCTTTCATTGGTCGGCTGCCTCACGGCAGCCTGGGTGCGAACTCTGCGGAAAATTGGAGCCTGGCGGGACGGGGACGGCCCGGTGCGCTGAGGAGGCTCAGTGCGTCAGGAGCTTGGAGAGGAAGTCCTTGGCCCGGTCGCTCTTCGGGTTGGTGAAGAACTCCTCGGGCGTGGCGTCCTCCACGATCTGGCCGTCGGCCATGAAGACCACGCGGTCCGCCGCCTTGCGGGCGAAGCCCATCTCGTGGGTCACCACGATCATGGTCATGCCTTCCTTGGCCAGCTGGATCATGACGTCGAGGACCTCGTTGATCATTTCCGGGTCGAGGGCCGAGGTGGGCTCGTCGAAGAGCATGACCTTGGGCTTCATCGCCAGGGCGCGGGCGATCGCCACACGCTGCTGCTGGCCGCCGGAAAGCTGTGCAGGCAGCTTGGGAGCCTGGTGTCCGACGCCGACGCGTTCCAGCAACGCCATCGCGTCCTTGTCGGCCTCGGCCTTGGAGACGCCCTTGACCTTGATCGGGCCGAGTGTGACGTTTTCCAGGATCGTCTTGTGCGCGAAGAGGTTGAAGGACTGGAAGACCATGCCGACGTCGGCGCGCAGCTTGGCGAGCTCCTTGCCTTCGGCGGGCAGTTCCTTGCCATCGATCTTGATAACGCCGTCGTCGATGGTTTCCAGGCGGTTGATGGCGCGGCACAGCGTCGACTTGCCGGAGCCCGAGGGGCCGATCACGACAACGACCTCTCCCTTGCGGACGTTCAGATTGATGTCCTTGAGGACGTGCAACTGGCCGTAATGCTTGTTCACGGCATTCAGGGAGACGAGGGCATCGCCGGGCACTTGAGTAGTCATAAGAAGAATCTAGCGAACATTAGCGGATTATGACCCCAATCACTCGGAGATGCCCAACATCGTGACCCAAGAGATATCCGCAGGTCAGCGGGCCTGCGGTGCGGTGTACCCGGCCCGGCCGCGCCGCCCGGCCGGTGCTTTGATCCGCGCTAGCCTATGGACATGAGCACCGAACCGCAGCCCTCCAAAGACCAGAACCCCGCGCCGGCAGCCGGGGCCGGGCGGCGGGACACCCCGCCCGCCAACGGAATCCGGCACAAGGGGCCGCTGGAACTGCGCCGCAAAGCCGCCAGGGTCACGATGTCCGACCAGACGCTGCTGGACACCAAGGGGCCCGGACAGTTCGTGCACACCGACCCTTGGCGCGTACTCCGGATCCAGAGCGAATTCGTCGAAGGGTTCGGCGCGCTCGCCGACCTCGGCCCGGCCGTCAGCGTGTTCGGATCCGCCCGCACGCAGCCCGGGAGCCTGAACTACGAACTGGCCGTGGAAGTCGGGCGCAAGCTGGCCGAGGCAGGGCTGGCGGTTATCACCGGCGGCGGCCCCGGCTCGATGGAGGCAGCCAACAAGGGCGCCGTCCAGGGCAACGGCGTCTCCGTGGGCCTTGGCATCGAACTGCCCTTCGAGCAGGGCATGAACCAGTGGGTGGACCTGGGCATCAACTTCCGCTACTTCTTCGCGCGGAAGACCATGTTCGTCAAGTACGCCCAAGGGTTCATCGTGCTCCCCGGCGGCCTCGGCACCCTGGACGAACTCTTCGAGGCCATGGTCCTGGTCCAGACCCGCAAGGTCACCTCGTTCCCGATCGTGCTGATCGGCACGGCCTTCTGGAGCCCCATGCTGGACTGGCTCCAGACCACCCTGGTCACCGAGGGCATGATGGCCGAGGAGGACCTGGACTTGGTGCAGATTGTCGACGACCCCGCGCTCGCGGTTGCCCTGATCGTCGAGGGCGCCGCCCGGCACCGCAACCCGAACGGCGGGACCACCGGTGCCGGCACGGACCCCGCCGGCGGACCGCAGGCCTGAGCAGTCCGCCCGGCCGCGTCTGGCACGATGGTGCTGTGAGTTTCTTCCTGGTCTTCGTGGCGGTCCTGCTGGCCGCCGTCGCCATCCTTGCCGGCACCGACCTGGTGCCGCGGCTGTTCCGCCGCCGCGACGGCGAGCAGCCCTTTGACGACGGCTTCGACGAACCCGTCGCTTCGCTGCCGGCCGTGCTGCTCCCCGCCGAGGCCGGCCCGGCCGACGTCGACCGGATCCGCTTTGCCGTGGGCGTCCGGGGCTACCGGATGGACCAGGTGGACCAGGTCCTCGACGAGCTGCGGGACCAGCTTGCCCGGAAGGACGGCGTGATCGCCCGGCTGCAGAGCGAGCTGGAGAACCGGGCGCCGGAGCACGCGCCGGACCGGCAAGCGTGAGCGTGACCGCCCCGGACCGCCCCCGGCCCTCACCTGGCGCGACGCTTGCGGCCGCCGGCGCGCACGCCGCGCGGTGGCCGTGGTGGCTGCAGGCGGGCGTGCTCTACCTCGCCGCCCGCCTGGTCAGTGCCGCCATTTTTATGGCTGCGGCCCTGCACCAGGGCGTGAATCCGTGGTTCCCGGCCAAACCGGACTACTGGAACTTCATCAACATCTGGGACGCCCGCTGGTACGGCGAGGCGCTCGGCAACGGCTATCCCTCCCGGCTGCCGACCGACGAGGCCGGCAACGTCCAGGAAAACGCCTGGGCCTTCTACCCGCTGTTCCCGGTCCTGGGCCGTGCCCTGACCGGGCTCACCGGCATCGCGCCGGCAGCGTCGCTGACCATTATCGCCATGGCCTCGGGCCTGGCGGCCGCGCTGGTGGTCTACCGGCTCTTCCGGGAGCTGGCCACGCACCGCACGGCGCTGTGGGGCGCCGCGTTCTTCGCGACCTTCCCCGTCGCTCCGGTCCTGCAGGTGCCCTACGCGGAGTCACTGAACCTCCTGCTGCTTGCCACAGCCCTGCTGCTGGTGGTGCGCCGGCGCTACCTCTGGGCCATGCCGGTGGTGCTGCTGATGTGCCTGTCCCGGCCCACCGGCGTGCCGTTCGCCGCGATGGTCGGCCTGCTGTTCCTGCACCGGCTGTTCACGCACGACGGGTTCCGCGGCCGGGTGCTGCGGCGCCGTGGCCTCCCGGCGGCCGGCGCGCCGGCGCCTGTCGCCGGCGGTCCGTCCGGCGCCGGGGGGCTGTGGTCGCTGGCTGCCCTCGCCGTCGTCAGCGCCGCCGGCGCCCTCGCCTGGCCGGCCATTGCCTGGGCCACCACCGGCGACATCCAGGCGTACACCAAGACGGAAACCGTGTGGCGCGGCCATGACCTGGTGCCGTTCAAGCCCTGGTTCGATACCGGCGTCCAGCTCTTTGGGCCGGTCCTGGGGCTGCTGGCGCCGTTCGCCTTCGTGGCCGTGTTCGTGCTGGTGATGATGTCCCGGCCCGTGGCCGCCCTGGGCACCGAACTGCGGCTCTGGTGCGTGTGTTACGTCGGCTACCTGCTGGCCTTCCTGCACCCGCAGACCAGCACCTTCCGGATGCTGCTGCCGCTCTTCCCGCTGGCCCTGGGGGCGGCGTTCGTGTCCCGCTCCCGCGCCTACCGCGGCACGGTCGTGCTCATGTTCGTGCTGCTCCAGATTGTCTGGATCGTGTGGCTCTGGACCTGGGCGCAACTGCCCGGCGGCGGCGACTATCCGCCGTGACGCCGGACACCTTTCGGGGCCGGACGCGCGGCATTCCGCGGCGCCCCGGAAAGTCCATCGATTAGCTACACGCGCGTAATTACGGGATAATAGGCACCAAGCAAGGAAAATTGAGTGTGAGCCACGGCGGCCACTGTTGCGGACGCCGGGCGGCTTGTTGACCAAGCGGACACAGCCCGGCCGGGCTGGAAAGTCACGGGACTACTGGAGGGGGATATTCCTCATGGCTGCTATGAAACCACGCACCGGCGACGGCCCGATGGAAGTGACCAAGGAGGGTCGCAGCCTGATCATGCGGGTTCCGCTGGAAGGCGGAGGGCGGCTCGTCGTTGAGCTCAACACTGCGGAAGCTACGAATTTGCGGGAGTGCTTGGTCGGCGTCACCGAATAGCCGGACCACCGCCATGAAAGGGGTCCGCTGCCGGCTGGCAGCGGGCCCCTTTCTTGGCATCCGGGCTACTTCTTGACGGCCACCAGCAGCCCGTCGCCGGTGGGCAGCATGGCCGAGGCGAGCCGGTCGTCGTCGCGGATGGACTTGCCCACCTGGCGCAGCACCACGGTGGTCGCCTCCCGGGCCGCCGGGTTGGCGACCCGGTCCTTGTCCAGGGCGTCGTTGACGATCAGCAGCCCGCCGGACTTGAGCAGCCGGATCGCCTGCTCCACGTAGCCGGGATAGTTGGGCTTGTCCGCGTCGATGAAAACCAGGTCATAGGCGCCGTCGGTCAGGCGCGGCAGCACGTCCCGGGCGCGGCCGGAGATGGTCCGGGTCCGGTTGGCCGGGCTGCCGGATTCCTGGAAGGACTCCCGGGCGGCGCGCAGGTGTTCGACGTCGACGTCGATAGTGGTCAGGACGGCCTGCGGGCCCAGGCCGCGCAGCAGGCAGACGCCGGAGACGCCGGCCCCGGTGCCGATCTCCACCGCGGTCTGCGCCTTCGAGGCTGCGGCAAGGACCGTCAGCACGGCCCCGACGCCGGGCCCGATCGGCGTGACGCCCAGTTCGAAGGACCGCTCCCGAGCGCGCATCAGAACCTCATCCTCGGCAGGCAGATCTTCTGCGTAGGACCAGCTCGTGGACTTATCGGCGCTCATGGGTGGTATCGCTTTCCGGGCAGGGGGAGTGTTCCTTACAGCGTACTGTGTCCGGCGGGGTGTTCCGCGTTCCGCCGTGGGCGGAAGGGGCGCCCGCGTCAGGAAATTCCCAGCTTCTTTTGCGATGATGGTGATCCGCTCATCCGCGAGGTGATCGGCGCCGAATCCAAGGGTAAGAGCCCGCAGGACGCGGGCCCCGTCCAGGCGTAAGTACCATCCGCGAGGGGAGTGGACAATGTCGGTTCTGGCAGCTGTCCCTGTAACTGACGAGACCCGGCCCACGGCAGACGCCGAGTGGGTCCGGCCGACATGGGAAGAAGTGGTGACCAACCACTCCGCCAAGGTCTACCGCCTGGCGTACCGGCTGACGGGCAACAAGTTCGACGCCGAGGACCTCACCCAGGAGGTGTTCGTCCGGGTGTTCCGTTCGCTGGAGAACTTCAAACCCGGAACCCTCGACGGCTGGCTGCACCGCATCACCACCAACCTCTTCCTCGACCAGGCGCGCCGCAAGAGCCGCATCCGGTTCGACGCGCTGGCCGAAGACGCCGAGTCGCGGATCCCGGGACGCGAACCGGGCCCGGAGCAGAGTTTTGAGCTGAACAACCTGGACCTGGACGTGCAGGCCGCCCTTGAAGAACTGCCGCCGGACTTCCGCGCCGCGGTGGTGCTGTGCGATCTTGAAGGCCTGTCCTACGACGAGGTCGCCGAGGCCCTGGACGTTAAGCTGGGGACCGTGCGGTCCCGGATCCACCGCGGCCGGACCATGCTGCGGGAGAAGCTCGCGCACCGGGACCCCCGCCCGAAGACGGCCGCCAACGCCAAGCAGTCCCTGAAGCCGCGGCTCAAGCTGCCGCGCATCGCCGGCCTCCTCTGAACCGGACGATGGCTCCGCTGGGACACTACTTATCCGGCCTTGCATGCCGGTACTACAGCCGCCGCCCGGGCCGCGCCGGGCTCGGCGCCACGCCACTGGCCGGCCGGTCCGGCGAGCTGCGCCGCCAACACGTCGAGCGCTGCATGCCGTGCCAGGCGCGGCTCCACCGGGAACGGCAATACCTTGAACGGCTCCGCGGCGCCGCCGTGCCGGCGGCCAGCGATGACCTGACGGCCCGCCTGCTGGCGCGCACCGGCGCCCTGGCGGCCGAGGACGGAACGGCCACGGAGCGGGCAGCCCGGCCGTCCAAAGCCACGGAAGGGCAGCAAAGCCCGGAGCCGCGGACGACGCGGGGCGCCGGCCGGCCCTGGCGGCTTGCCGCGGGGTTCGCCGGCGGAGCCGCCGCCTCCCTGGCCTTGGTCGGCGGGGCGGCGTTCCTGCTGGGCGGGGCCGGTCCGGGGCAGGCCCCGGACGACTCCTTCACCGCGGCGCTTCCCTCCGCGGCTTTTGAGCGCGGCGGCCTGACCTCCGGGAGCGTCTCGCAGGCCGCCTGGAAGCTGAGCGGCGAACCCGAGGTTGCGCCGCCCGGCGCGCTCGGCGCCGACGAGCTGGCGGCGCTCTGCGGCCACGGCTGGACCTGCCCGCAGCTCCGGGAACTGGGCTACCACCTGGTCTGGGCGCGCGGCGCGGTCGCCGGCGGTTCGGAGGTGCTGGAGCTGCACCTGACCGACGGCACGCACTTCGCCACGGTCCTGGAACAGCGGCCCACGGACGGCGCCGCCGGCCGCGGCAGCGCCGGTCAACCGGTCAATGTGCTCACCGGGCACCGGGCGTCCGAGGACGGCTTCGTTCCTGCCGGCCCGGACGGCGTTCCGGCCGGGACCGGCGCGCCCGCGGCGGACGGTGCGCGCAGCCCCGCGCTGTGGGTCAACACCCACGCGCCCTTCCAGGCCATCTACGCCACGCAGGCCGCCACCTACACGTACATCTCCGAACTGCCGGCGGAGCAGGCCGACGACGGCGTGGCCGCCCTCGTCCATGCCCGGCCCATTGCCGCCGGAGCCCCGGAGCGCGACGGCTGGTTTGCGGCCCGGCTGGGGCGCGGGCTGGAACGCATCCTGGAACTGCTGGCGCGGTGACCGGGCCCCGGACGGCCCGCCGCGGCCCCGTCCCGGTGCGGGCGGCGGCGGCGCAGGCGGAATCGTCGCACGCCGGACTGAGAGGGTAATCTCCTAGAGTGCTTGGAATCAACGGACCGGAGTTCATCCTCCTGCTGATCATCGGCCTGCTCGTGATCGGTCCCAGCAGATTGCCCGAATACACCCAGAAGCTGGCCAACATCGTCAAGGAAGTCCGGCGCATGGCCTCCGGAGCCCGCGAGCAGATCAAGGAAGAGGTCGGCATCGACATCGACGATGTCGACTGGCGCAAGTACGATCCCCGGCAATACGATCCCCGCCGGATCATCAAGGAAGCCCTGCTCGAGGATGACACCAAGCCCGTGAGCGCCGGGGCGCCGGCGGCCGTCGCCGCCGCGGAGGAGCGCCGTCCGGCCCGGGTGGTGGAACGGCTGCCGCACGGCGTGGCCGCACCGTTCGACTCGGAAGCCACGTAGCCCCAGCGTCTAGCCCCCAGCCCCTGGGGGCCGGGCCGGTCAGCGGGGCTGCAGGCCCAGTGCCATGCCGCTCAGCCCGCGCGGGCTGGAGGCCAGTTTCCCGGCGATCGCCTGCAGCGCCGCGGCGGCCGGGGTTTCCGGCCGGCCCAGCACCAGCGGAACGCCGTTGTCCCCGCCCTCACGCAGCGCGATGTCCAGCGGGATCTGGCCCAGCAGCGGAACCTCGGCCCCGACCGTCGCGGTGAGCCGCTCGGCAAGCGCCGCGCCGCCGCCGCTGCCGAACAGTTCCATCCGGCCGCCGTCGGGCATCTCCAGGTAGGACATGTTCTCCACCACGCCCGCCACCGACTGGCCCGTCTGTACCGCGATCGCACCGGCGCGCTCCGCGACGTCGGCCGCCGCGGCCTGCGGGGTGGTGACCACGAGGATCCGGGCACCGGGCAGCAGCTGCGCCACCGAGATGGCGATGTCGCCGGTGCCCGGCGGCAGGTCCAGGAACAGGGCGTCCAGGTCGCCGAAATAGACATCGGTGAGGAACTGCTCGAGGGCCCGGTGCAGCATCGGCCCGCGCCAGGCGACCGGCTGGTTGCCGGTGACGAACATGCCGATCGAGATGACTTTCACCCCGTGCGCCACCGGCGGCAGGATCATGTCGTCCACGCGGGTGGGGGCCTGCGTGATGCCCATCAGCGCGGGCACGGAGAACCCGTAGACATCCGCGTCGACGATGCCGACGCGCAGCCCCTGCGCGGCCAGCGCACAGGCCAGGTTCACGGTGACCGAGGACTTGCCCACTCCGCCCTTGCCGCTGGCGACAGCGTAGACCTTCGTCAGCGAGCCAGGGGCGTTGAACGGGATGCCCCGCGCCCCGCCGGGACCGCGGAGCCGCTCTTTGAGCGCGTCGCGCTGTTCCTGGCTCATCACCTTCAGGTCGACCTCGACGGCGGTCACGCCCGGCACCGCCGCGAGGGCCGCCTCGCAGTCCGCCGTGATGGTGCCCCGCAGCGGGCAGCCGGCGATGGTCAGCAGCACGGTAATCCGGACGACGCCGGTCTCGGAGACCTCCACCGAGTCGACCATGCCCAGTTCCGTGATGGGCCGGCGCAGTTCCGGATCGATGACAGTGGCCAGCGCCGCGTGCACGGCAGCTTCAAGGCCGGACGCGCCGGGGCGTCCCTGCGGTGTGCTCATGGCGCGGTTCCGCTCAGCTTTCGGGGGAGGTTCGGTGGGCGGGCCGTGCGGCGCCGTCCGGTTTGTCCGCGGCGGCGTCCGGCCGGACCCGGGGGATCTGCTGGGTGCGCGGACCGCGCTGCTTGTCGCGGCGCTCCTTGAGCTTTTCCTTGACCTTCTCGCGGGGCGAGTCGACGGCGGCGGCGTCTTCGCTGCGCAGCTCCTCCTGCGCTTCCAGCATGTCCTCCAGCAGGCTGCGCAGCTCCGCCCGGACGTAGTCGCGGGTGGCGACCTCGCGCAGCGCGATGCGCAGCGAGGCCAGCTCCCGGGTCAGGTATTCGGTGTCGGAGAGGTTCCGCTCGGCGCGCTGCCGGTCCTGCTGGAGCGAGACACGGTCCCGGTCGTCCTGCCGGTTCTGGGCCAGCAGCAGCAGCGGGGCCGCGTAGGAGGCCTGCAGGGACAGCATCAGGGTCAGCAGCGTGAAGCCCAGATCCTTGGAGTCGAACTGCCAGTCCGCCGGCGCCCAGGTGTTCCAGACCAGCCAGAAGACGCAGAACACGGTCATGTAGACCAGGAACTGCGGTGTGCCCATGAAGCGGGCGAACCCTTCCGTGGCGTGGCCGAAGGCGTCGGGATTGGGGGAGAACTTGGGCAGGATCCGCTGCCGGCCGCTGAGCGGGGTGTCCAGCCCGCCGGCGGTCCGGGGCCCGGGCCGGGCGTTGGAGTTCCGGGGTGCGCTGATATCAGCCAATGCGGCCTCCAAGCTTCCTTATCGGGGCGTCGTCCTCGTGGGCGCGCCAGTCATCGGGCAACAGATGGTCAAGCACGTCATCAACAGTCACCGCCCCGACGAGCCGGCCGTCGTCATTGACCACGGGAAGCGAGTTGAGGTTGTAGGTGGCCAGGGTCCGGGCGACCTCGCTGATGTGGGCCTGGTCCGAGACGGGTTCGAGGTTCTTGTCCACCAGGTTTCCCAGCGGCTCCGGCGGCGGGTAGCGCAGGAGCTGCTGGATGTGGACGACGCCGAGGAACCGCCCTGTGGGGGTTTCCAGCGGCGGGCGGGCGATGAAGATCGAGGACGCCAGCGCCGGCGACAGTTCCTCGCGGCGGACGTGGGCGAGGGCCTCGGCGACCGTTGCCTCCGGGGGCAGGATCACCGGGACGGGCGTCATCAGGCCGCCGGCGGTGTCCTCGTCGTATTCGAGCAGCCGGCGCACGTCCTCGGCGCCTTCGGGTTCCATCAGCTGCAGCAGTTCCTCCGCCTGGGCGCTGGGCAGCTCGGCGAGGAGGTCGGCGGCGTCGTCGGGATCCATTTCCTCCAGCACGTCCGCGGCGCGTTCGACGTCGAGCGCGGACAGGATCTCCACCTGGTCGCCCTCCGGCATCTCCTGGAGCACGTCGGCGAGGCGTTCGTCCTGGAGCTCGCTGGCGACCTCGAAGCGGCGCTTGTCGCTCATCTCCTGCAGGGCCTCGGCGAAGTCGGCAGGTTTGAGGTCCTCGTGGGTGGCCACGAACTGGGTGGCGGCCTGCGGTTCCGTGCGGGCGCCCTGCCGGGCATCGGCCCAGTCGATGATCAGGGTTTCGTTGCGGCGCAGCCTGCTTAGCGGCGACAGCGAGTGCCCGCGGCGGACGAAGAGCTTGCTGACAAACCAGTCACCGGAGCGGTGCCGGTCCATCGCAATGTCCTCGATGGTGGCGTCGCCGCTGCCGTCGGCCAGAGTCACGCGGCGGTCGAACATCTCGGCGACGACGAGTGTCTCGGCGCCCCGCTGCTCGAACCGGCGGAGGTTGACCAGACCGGTGCAGATGACCTGGGTCTGGTCGATCGAGGTGATGCGCGTCATCGGCACAAAGACCCGCTTCTTGCCGGGAACCTCGACGACGATGCCCACCACATGCGGGGCTCCGCGGTTGCCACGGGCGAGCACCACGACGTCGCGCAGACGGCCCAGACGGTCGCCCAGAGGGTCGAAGACGTCCAGTCCGAGGAGGCGCGCGACAAATACCCGCGAAAGAGTTGTGCTCACTCCTACAGGCTACCGAGTCTGCTCTCTTTTAGCTGAATTGGCAGGCGCCGTACAGCTGCATGGGCCAGAATGGGGCTATGTCAAACATTTTTGGTGGTCCAAAGGCAGGCGTCCCCGGCGGGGCGGATGAGTCCCGCACCGTTCCCAAGGGGGACACGGTCGGTTCCTACAGCTCCTACCTGGACGCCCAGAAGGCCGTGGACTACCTCGCGGACCAGCAGTTCCCGGTGCAGCTGGTCTCGATCGTCGGCAACGACCTGAAGATGGTGGAGCGGGTCACCGGCCGGCTTACTTACCCCCGCGTCGCGCTCTCCGGTGCCCTGAGCGGCATGTGGTTCGGCCTGTTCGTCGGCGTCATGCTCTCCTTCTTCTCCGAATCCGGGGGCTACTTCTCGATCGTCACCTCGGTGCTGATGGGTGCGGCGTTCTTCATGCTGTTCGGCATCGTCACCTACGCCATGCAGCGCGGCAAGCGGGATTTCACCTCCACCAGCCAGGTGGTGGCCACGAACTATGACGTGGTGGTGGCGTTCGAGGCGGCCCATGAGGCCCGCCGGCTGCTGCACCAGCTGCCGATGAGCCAGCACGACGCCGCCGGCCAGGGCTACCAGCAGCACGCGCCGCAGCCGTTCCAGCCCGGCCAGCAGCAGGGCCAGCCGGGCCCGCAGGGCCAGCAACAGGGTCCGCAGCGTCCCGCCGGGTGGAGCGACCCCTACGGCCAGCGGGCCGCCGCCCCCGGCCAGCAGCCCGCCCCTGCCGCAGGGCCGGAGGCGGCCCCGGGGCAGGAGGCCCAGGAACCGGCCCCGGTCCGACCCTCGGCGGTCCGCTACCCGGACCTGCCGGACGGCCGCCCGCAGTACGGCATCCGCGTCAGCGACTCCGGCGCCCAGGGGCAGGCCCGCCAGCCGGCCGCAACGGAGCCGGAAGAGGGGCAGTACCGGGACGGCGGCCAGGGCGGCGACACGCAGCGCTAGGTTTCCGCGGGGTCGGGCGGCACCGCCGCCGGATCGGTGAAGAACAAAAAGGAAGGGGAGGGCCGCCGGCCCTCCCTTTCCTTTGGTCGCCGCTCCACCGCACCGGGCACCCCGGTGCGGTGCGGCGGTTACGGCAGCTGGGCGTCGATCTCCTGGTAGATGCCGGCCATCCAGGACTCGACGTCGTCGGCCTTCCGGGGCAGCGCGGCGCTCAGGTTGACCGGACCCTCCGCGGTCATCAGGATGTCGTCCTCGATCCGGACGCCGATCCCGCGGTACTCGGCCGGGATGCCGAGGTCCTCTTCCTTGAAGTACAGCCCGGGTTCGATCGTGAAGACCATGCCCGGTTCCAGGATTCCGTCCAGGTACAGCTCGCGCTTGGCCTGGGCGCAGTCGTGCACGTCCAGGCCGAGGTGGTGGCTGGTGCCGTGCGGCATCCAGCGGCGGTGCTGCTGGCCCTCGGTGCTGATGGCCTCCTCGACGGACACCGGCAGCAGGCCCCACTCGGCGAGGCGCTCGGCCAGCACGGTGGTGGCGGCGGTGTGGATGTCGCGGAACTTCGTGCCCGGCTGCGCGGCGGCGAACCCGGCGTCGGCGGCGTCCAGCACGGCCTCGTAGACCTTGCGCTGGATCGGGGAGAAGGTGCCGTTGGCCGGGAGGGTGCGGGTGATGTCCGCGGTGTACAGCGAGTCGGCCTCGACGCCGGCATCCAGCAGCAGCAGCTCGCCGGCGTTGACCTTGCCGGTGTTCCGGGTCCAGTGCAGCACGGTGGCGTTGTTGCCCGAGGCGGCGATCGTGTCGTAGCCGAGTTCGTTGCCTTCCTCACGGGCACGGGCGAAGAACGCGCCTTCGACCACGCGCTCGCCGCGGTGGTGGGTCAGGGCGCGGGGGAGGGCCTTGACGACCTCGGTGAAGCCCTCGACGGTGGCGGCCACCGCGGTCTTCATCTGCTCGATCTCCCATTCGTCCTTGATCAGGCGCAGCTCGGAGAGGGCCTCGCTGAGCTTCTCGTCGAGGGCATCCAGCACGCCCAGGTCCAGGTTCTCCGGGTCCTTGGCGGTGTTGTACCGGGCGGTGTCCACCAGGGCGTCGATGTTCTCGTCGACCTTGCGCACCAGCCGGATCGAGATCCCGCCGATCTCCGGAGCCCCGACGTTCTTGGTGATGGCGAGCTCGAGGCCGCCCAGGTCGGCGGTGTCCAGCGCCAGCCGGGCCTGGAACTCGGCGAGCGTGGGCCGGGCGCCGATCCAGAATTCGCCCGAGCGGGAATCGGCGTAGAACTGCTCGGTGTCGCGGCCGGCCAGCGGACGGAAGTACAGCGTCGCGTGGTGGTGGCCGCCGTCGTCGCCCTTGCCCTCGTCGGTGGGTTCGAGCACGAGCACGGCGTCGGGTTCGTGGTCCACGCCGAGCCCGGTGAGGTGGGCGAAGCCCGAGTGCGGGCGGAAACGGTAGTCGCAGTCGTTGGAGCGGACCTTCAGCGGGCCGGCGGGGATGACAAGCCGTTCACCTTTGAACAACTCGGACACCGCCCGGCGGCGCGCGGCGGCGTGGCCGGCGACGGCGTCGAGGCCGGGCAGCTGCTCCTGGGCCGGAGCCCAGTTGCTGGCCATGAACGCCTTGAAAGCGTCGGAGCTGGGCCGCTGGGAGCGGTTGTTGACGCGCTCGTCGAGGGGCTGGGAAGCGGAGATCTGGGTGTTATCTGCATCGTTCACGGTCCCATCGTCTCACCAGCGGCGCGGCCGGGGCCAACAAGCCGCACCGGCCGTTCCGGCGGCGGCCCATCTACTAGCATGGGGAGGTGAGGATTGACCTGCATGCCCACTCGAATGTTTCCGACGGCACCGAAGACCCTGCCGCGCTGGTCGCCTCCGCGGTGGAGGCCGGCCTCGACGTCGTCGCCCTCACCGACCATGACTCCACCGACGGCTGGGCCGAAGCCTCCGCCGCCGCCCGGAGCCTGGGCGTGGCCCTGGTGCCCGGCATGGAGGTCTCCTGCCGCACCGGCGAGGGCATCAGCGTGCACCTGCTCAGCTACCTGCACGACCCGACGCACCCCGGGCTGCTGGAGGAGATCACCAAGGCCAAGGACGCCCGGTTCACACGGGCCGAGCGCATGGTCAGCCTGCTCGCCGAGGACTACCCGCTCAGCTGGGACGACGTCATCCACCATGTGGCCCCCGGCGCGACCCTGGGCCGGCCGCACATCGCCGACGCCCTTGTCGCAGCCGGCGTGGTCGCGGACCGCAGCGAAGCCTTTGAGACGATCCTGACCTCCCGCTCCCGGTACTGGGTCCAGCACTACGCGCCGGACCCGGCGTCCGCCGTCGAGCTGGTCCGCGCCGCCGGCGGGGTGCCGGTCTTCGCGCACCCGGTCGCCTCCGCCCGCGGCAGGATCGTGGGGGAGCGGACCTACCGGGAGATGATCGACGCCGGCCTGGCGGGCCTGGAGATCGACCACCGGGACAACCCGGAGGAGGGCCGGGCGTTCCTGCGCGGGCTGGCCGAACGGCACGGCCTGCTGGTGACCGGTTCCTCCGACTACCACGGCACCGGGAAGCCCAACCTGTTCGGCGAGAACCTGACGGCGCCGGAGGTGCTGGCCCGGATCGAGGAGCAGGGGACCGGAACGGCCGTGGTGCGCTGATGGACTGGATTGACCTTCAGCTGCTCGCTTCGGTGATCGTGACGCTGTTTGTGATCATGGACCCGCCCGGCACCGTCCCGATCTTCATGTCGCTGACGGCGCAGATGGACGCCCGGGACCGCAACCGCTCCGCCTTCCAGGCGCTGCTCGTGGCCACCGGCGTGATCGTGACCTTTGCGATCTTCGGCCAGTCGATTCTGAACTACATGCACATCTCGCTGGCCGCGCTCCAGGGCGCGGGCGGCCTGCTGCTGGTGCTGATCGCGCTGCAGCTGCTCACCGGTTCCACCGGCGGGGAGGACAACGCCGCCAAGTACAAGAACGTCGCGTTCGTCCCGCTGGGCACCCCGCTGATGGCGGGTCCCGGCGCGATCGTGGCGGTCATGGTCTTTGTCCAGCGCTCCGGCAGCGCGGCGCAGTACCTCGCCGTCGGGCTGGGCATCGCCGTGACGCTCGCGTCGCTGTACCTGGCGATGCGCTTCGCCGGCCTCGTGCAGCGCGCCCTCGGCGAGAACGGCGTCGAGCTGGTCACCCGGATCGCGGGCCTGTTGCTCTCCGCGATCGCGGTGCAGATGATCGCGGACGCGGTGCACGCCTTCGTCACCAGCTGGACCTGACCCGCCGCCCGGCTGCGGCGGCCTAGTCGGGCGTCGCCGCAGTGGGCCCGGCCGCGGAGGGCTGGGCGGTGAACGCAGCGTGGGCGCCCAGCCGTTTGGCCATGACGTCGACGGCGGCCTGGTTCTGGTCCACGCAGACGAATTTCCGTCCCAGCTTCGCTGCCACGGCGCCGAGCGTGCCCGAACCGGCGAAGAAGTCCAGGCACCAGTCCCCGGGCCGGCTGGAGGCCGCGACCACCCGCCGGATCAGCCCCTCCGGCTTCTGCGTCGGATAGCCGGTCTTCTCGCGGCCGGTGGGCGAAACAATCGTGTGCCACCAGACATCCGTGGGCAGCTTGCCGAGTTCACGCTTGGCCGGCGTGACCAGGCCGGGCGCCATGTACGGCTCACGGTCCACCTCGGCGCTGTCGAAGTGGTACTTCGCGGGGTTCTTCACGTAGACGAGAATGTTGTCGTGCTTCGTCGGCCAGCGGAACTTGGCGCGGGCGCCGTAGTCGTAGGCCCAGATGATCTCGTTGAGGAAACACTCGCGGCCGAAGATCGCGTCCAGCATGACCTTGGCGTAGTGCACCTCGCGGTAGTCCAGGTGCAGGTACAGGGTGCCGTCGTCGGCGAGCAACCGCCACGCCTCGACCAGCCGCGGCTCGAGGAAGGACCAGTAGTCGCTGAAGGCGTCGTCGTAGCTGTGCAGCGCACCCTTGATGGTGTCGTACGAGCGGCCCTTGAAGCCGACGCGGTCGCCCTCGCCGCCGGCGTTGAGGACCATTTTGGTCTCCTGGCGCCGCTGGACCCGCCCGGTGTTGAAGGGCGGGTCCACGTAAATGAGTGTGAAGGCGCCGTCCGGCAGCGTCGGGAGGTACTCCGCGTTGTCCGCGTGAACCACCAGGTTGCTGCCGTCCGGCGCCCAGACGGTGTCAGTCATGCAGCGGATTAGGCCTCGGCGCCGCGTGCCGTGGCCTGGGCCTCGCCGGCCACGACTTCGCCGTTTCGGCGGCGGGTGCGGGTCCGGCGGCGTGCCCGGGTGGCACGGTCCACTTCGGTCGGGGCGCTGGCTGCCGGCGCTGCGGGTGCGGTGGCCTCAGCGGGACCGGCTGCGGCCTCCTTCTCGGGGGACCGGCGGCGCCGCTCGCCCGAACGACCGCCGGAGCGTCCGCCCTCGCGGGACTCGGACCGTTCGCCGGAGCGGCCGCCGTCGCGGGACTCGGAGCGCCCGCCGGAGCGGCCGCCCTCGCGCGGGGCACGGCCGCCCTCGCGCGAACCGGCGCGTGCGCCGCCCCGGCCGCCGTCGCGGGTGTTCTTCTTGCCGGTCTCGCCCAGGTCCTCAAGCTCCTCGGCGTCGACACCGGCGAGAATCCGCTTGTCGCGGGGCAGGCGGCCCTTGGTGCCTTCCGGAATGTCCAGTTCCTCGTACAGGTGCGGGGACGAGGAGTAGGTTTCCACCGGCTCCGGAACGCTCAGGCCGAGGGCCTTGTTGATCAGGCCCCAACGCGGCATGTCGTCCCAGTCGACGAACGTCACGGCCGTGCCCTTGTTGCCCGCACGGCCGGTGCGGCCCACCCGGTGCAGGTAGATCTTCTCGTCTTCGACGCACTGGTAGTTGATCACGTGCGTGACGTCGTCGACGTCGATGCCGCGGGCCGCGACGTCGGTGGCCACGAGGACGTCCACCTTGTTGTTGCGGAAGGCGCGCAGCGCCTGCTCCCGGGCGCCCTGGCCCAGGTCGCCGTGGATGGCGGCCGCGGCGAACCCGCGGTCCACGAGCTCCTCGGCGACCTTCGCGGCGGTGCGCTTGGTCTTGGTGAAGATGATGGTGCGGCCGCGATTGCGGGCCTGCAGGATGCGCGCGACCACCTCGACCTTGTCCATGCTGTGGGCACGGTAGATCAGCTGGCGGATGTCGCGCTTGGTCAGGCCCTCATCCTCGGGGTCCGCCGCACGGATGTGGGTGGGCTGGCTCATGTAGCGGCGGGCCATGGCAATGACCGGGCCGGGCATGGTGGCCGAGAACAGCAGCGTCTGGCGCACGGCGGGGGTGCCGGCAATCAGGGTCTCGACGTCGGGCAGGAAGCCCAGGTCCAGCATTTCGTCGGCCTCGTCGAGGATGACCATCTTGACGTTCTTCAGGACCAGGTGCTTCTGCTTGTACAGGTCGATCAGGCGGCCGGGCGTGCCGACGACGACCTCAACGCCCTGCTGCAGCGCTTCGATCTGCGGCTCGTAGGCGCGGCCGCCGTAGATCGTGGCGATGCGCGCGTTGCGCTTCTTGGCCGCGTTCTGCAGGTCGCTGGCGACCTGGACGGCGAGCTCGCGGGTCGGGACGATCACGAGGGCCTGCGGGGCGCCCGGGGCCGGCAGCGCCTCGAAGCCGGCGTCGTCGCGGCCGACGACGCGCTGCAGCGCCGGGATGCCGAAGCCGAGGGTCTTGCCGGTGCCCGTCTTGGCCTGGCCGATGATGTCGTGGCCGCCCAGGGCGACCGGCAGGGTCATGGCCTGGATCGGGAAGGGGTGGGTGATCCCGGCGTCGGCCAGGGATTCGACGATGTCGGCGCGGACGTTGTAGTCGGCGAAGGACTTTTCCGCGATTTCGTGCGGGGTTTCGTCGGAGATGATGGTCTCTTCCGGCTCAATCGATTCCGTGCCGGATTCGTCAGTCAGAAGCTGGTGCGTGTGCAATTCACTCACGTGGGAGTTTCCTTATTCATTTGGGCTGCGCTGCCTGCTCAACGGAACGTCCCGAAGGTCCGGTCCGGAGCACGCTCTGGGGCGCAAGCATGTCCAGTGGAAGCCGATCGCGGGCTATCTAATTGCTGGCACTGGGACCAGCGGGTGTGTCTCAAGATCGCGTAGGGGCGGGCTTGTTGATTCGAAAATGCGTGGAAATCAACGACCGGGCATCCATTACTACCCTCCCAGTCTACCGGGTGGCGGTCCGCAACCCGGTACGGCGGGGCCGCGCCGTCCTGTGGCCGTCAGCCGACGAGTTCCAGCTTGACCTCGCGGGTGGCGATATCGGAGGACACTACCCGCACCCGGACCTGGGTGCCGGACACCAGTTCGCCGGGGCAGCGGGCCGTGACCGCCGGGTCCGCGATCTGCACGATGCCGGAGGGGCCGTTGCCGTTGCCGTTGCCGTTCTTGGCCGGTTTGGAGCCGGAGATGACGACGGCGTCGAACTCCTGGCCGATGTGGTTGACCAGCAGCGCGGCCTCGACGGTGTCCAGCGAGAGCCGTTCCAGCCTGCCGGCCAGCTGGTCCGAGGCGGCCATGATCGCCGGCAGCGAGGGCAGTGCCTCACGGGCCCAGCCGGGGACCTCGGCTCCGGTGGACAGGGCCTCGCAGATCACCAGGACGAAGCGGTCGATCAGGCGCCGCAGCGGGGCGGTGGAGTGCGCGTAGGCCGCGCCGATGGCGGCCTGGATGGCGTCTTCGGGCACGTCACCGTCGAAGTGGGTGTAACCGGCACCTCGGAAGAGCATCCCGGCGGAGTGCAGGATCGCAAGCTGGCGCGGATCCGTGGGGTCGAGCGTGCGGAGGTATTCGCCGTAGCTGATCCGGCCGTCCCACGGCTTGCCCAGTGCGCCGGTCTGGCGACGGAAGTGCCGCAGGGAGTTTTCATCCGGGGCGGGCATGGTGCGCAGGATCCCTACCTTGCCCTGGAGCATGAGCTCCGCCGCGGCCATGCCCGTCATCAGGGAAATCTGCGCATTCCAGTCCTCCACCGGCAGCGGCGGCGCGGCGACGATCCGGTAGCCGCCGTCGGGCAGTTGTTCGATCTCCTGGTCGGGCATGTTCAGGCTCGCCCCGCCGCGCAGGCGCTCCAGTTCCACGCGCTTGCCGCCCACCTCCCGCAACAGCTGCAGCACCGGGTCCGCGGTGCCGCCGTCGAGCGCGGCCTGGACCCCGTGGTAGCTGAGCTTGGCCCGGCTCCGGACCCGGGCCCGGCGTACCTGGACGGCGGAGACCTCGGCGGCGGCGTCCAGGTCGAAGTCCCAGACGAAGGCAGCGCACAGCTGCCCTTCCAGCAGGCTGCCGGCCGCCTCGCTGATGACCTCGGGGTGCAGCGGGATGCGGCCGTCCGGGGTGTAGAAGGTCTGCCCGCGGCGCCGCGTTTCGGCATCGAGCGCTCCGCCGGGAGCCACGAAGGAAGGGACGTCGGCGATGGCGTACAGCACCCGGTACCCGTCTCTGGCGCGGTCAATGAACAACGCCTGGTCCAGGTCGGTCGACGACGCCGGGTCGATGGTCACGAACTCAACATGCGTCAGGTCCAGTCCGGGCAGTTCATGGCCGGCCACGGCCGCCTCCGCGTCCCGGAGCGCATCCTCGGGGAACTCGCCCGGCAGTTCCAGCGTGGTTCGCAGCGCGTTAAGGGCCTGGGCCAGCTGGTTCTGCTGGCGGCGGACGTTAGGGGTCAGGCGATGATGAGACACGAAATCAGGTTAGCCCGATTTCCGCCGCTAATGTTGAAGGATGAGCACCTCCCCGGACGGACCTGCACGCCACCACCGCTTCCTCCGCGACCTGCTCGGCGCGATGGCCTACGGGGAGCTGTCGGCCTTCGAGCGGCTCTCCTCGGACGCCCGCTATTCGCCGACACTCAAGGACCGCGCCGTGCTGGGCCGGCTGGCCGTGGTCGAGTTCGGGCACTTCGAACTGGTCTGCGCCAGACTCACCGCGATGGGCGTCGACCCGGAGGACGCCATGCTGCCCTTCCAGCCGTCGGTGGACCACTTCCACGAGCGCACCCGGCCCGCCGACTGGTATGAGTCGCTGATGAAGGCCTACGTGATCGACACCGTCTCCGCCGACTTCTACCGGGCTGTTTCCGGCTACGTCGACGCCGACACCGCGGGGCTGATTGAGCGGGTCCAGGCCCCGGGCGACGCGACGGCGGTGCTGCGGGACCGGCTGAAGGCCGCGCTCGCGGACGATCCCCGCCTGGCGTCGCGGCTGGCGCTGTGGGCGCGGCGGCTGCTGGGCGAGGCCCTCACCCAGGCGCAGCGGATCAGTACGGAGCATGCCTTCCTCGCCGGCCTCACCGGCATGGCGGACGCCGCGGCCCCGCCGGCCGCGGCTGCTGGAGGTGCCGCCGCAGACAGGCCGGAGCAGACCGCCGTGCCGGGGCACCCCCTGTCCGCCGGGATCGCGGCCGGGCTGGCTGCGGCCCACGCCCGCCGGATGTCCGAGCTGGGGCTCGCCGGCTAGGTCCGCCGGCCGGGCCGGTCAGCGCCCCGGCGCCCCGGCGTCCAGTGCCGCGAGCAGCGCGGCGGCGGCGCCGGCCGGATCGTCGGCCTCGGTGATGGCACGGACCACCACAATGCGGCGGGCGCCGGCGTCGACGACCTGTTCAACATTGCCCAGGTCGATGCCGCCGATCGCGAACCACGGGACCACACCGGCGACCCTGCCGGCGTCGGCGGCCTCGGCGCGGCCGATCGCGTCGGCGGCGTACCGCACGAGGTCCAGGCCGACGGCGGCCCTGCCCGGCTTGGTGGGCGTGGCCCAGACCGGTCCGACACAGAAATAATCCAGTCCGCTCCGGCCCGGGGCGGCGGCGATCGCCGCGTCGACCTGTTCCGGCGTATGGGTGGACATCCCGATGACGGTGGACTTGCCCAGGAAGTCCCGGGCGGCGCCGAAGGGGATGTCCTTCTGCCCGATGTGGAAGACCGGCGCCCCGGCCAGCGACGCCAGGTCGGCGCGGTCGTTGACCGCCCAAAGCCGGCCGTGGCGCTGGGCCACGGAGTGCAGAACCTCCAGCAGTTCCAGTTCCTCGGCGGCCTCCAGCGACTTGTCCCTCAGCTGGATGATGTCCACCCCGCCGACGAAGGCGGCGTCGACGAAGTCCTCGAAGTCACCGCGTTCCTTCCGGGCATCGGTGCACAGGTACAGGCGGGCGGTGGTGTGGACATCCTGGCTCATGGTCCCAGCCTAGTTCCTCTAAACTGGGCGCATACCGCGGGAGCCCGCACAAGCCGTCGACGGACGGCAGGGCTGAGAGGGCGTCAGAGCCGACCGCTTGACCTGATCCGGTTAGTACCGGCGTAGGGAGGAATCCATGGACACCTTGGCCGTACCGGCCGTGCAGTACGACGTCGCCGTGATCGGCGGGGGAGTGGTGGGGCATGGCATCGCCTGGGAGGCGCGCCGTTCGGGCCGTTCCGTCGTGCTGATCGACGACGCCCCCGGCACCGGGGCCAGTTGGGCCGCCGCCGGCATGCTTGCCCCGGTCAGCGAACTGCACTACCAGGAAGAGGGGCTCCTGGCCTTCATGCTGGAAGCGTCCCGGCTCTGGCCCTCGTTCGCCGCCGCCCTCGACGCCGAGACCGAAACCGGAGACGCCTCCGGCACCGGCTACCTTCCGACCCCGACGCTCGCCGTCGGCGTCGACCCGGCGGACCGCCGCGCGCTCGCCGACCTGCGGGCGGTACAGCTGGCCTCCGGCCTGGCGGTCGAGCCGCTGGGCGTGCGCGAAGCGCGCGCACGCGAGCCGCTGCTCAGCCCCGGGATATCCTGTGCCTTCGAGATTCCCGCCGACCACCAGGTGGATCCGCGCCGGCTCCTGGCCCGGACCGCGTCCCTGCTGGCCGCGGACAGCAAGTTCACCGCCATTCGCCGCCGCGCCGCCGGGCTGCTCTGGGACAACGGCCGGGTCGCCGGCGTCGGCCTGGCGGGCGGCGGCCAGGTCCGCGCCGCCGAAACGATCGTGGTCAACGGACTGGGAGCCGCGGACCTGAAGGGCCTGCCCCCGGGACTGTCCCTGCCGCTGCGGCCGGTCTACGGGGACATCCTCCGGCTCCGCGTCCCCCCGGCGCTGCGGCCGCTGCTGCGGTGCACGGTGCGGGGACTGGTCCGCGGGGTCCCGGTCTACCTCGTGCCGCGGGAAGACGGCACCGTGGTCATCGGCGCGACCCAGCGTGAGGATGCCCCCGCCCACGCCGGAGCGGTGTCCGCGGGAGGGGTGTACCAGCTGCTGCGCGACGCCCAGCAGCTGCTTCCCGCCGTCGCCGAACTGGAGCTGCTCGAGGCCACCGCCCGGGCGCGGCCGGGGACCCCGGACAATGCACCGCTGCTGGGCCGCGTGGCCGGTTCCGGCGGGGAAGAGACCGCCGGGCTGATCATCGCCACCGGGTTCTTCCGGCACGGCGTCCTCCTCACCCCGGCGGCCGCTGCGGTGTGCCGGCAGCTGCTGGACGGGAAACCGGACCCGCGCTGGGCCGGCTTCCGCCCGGACCGGTTCGCCGCACACCAGGATTCCCGACTCCCCACCGACGACAGGACAACAGCATGAACATCAGGCTCAACGGAGCGCAGCACGCCGTCCCCGACGGCGCCACGGTCGGCGCCTTGGTCAGCGGAGTCACGGGCCGGGCCCTGGCCGAGGACGGCCACGCCACCGACGGCCGGAAGCTCGGCGTCGCCGTCGCCCGCAACGCCGAGGTCGTGCCGCGCAGCCAGTGGCACTCCACCGCACTCGCCGACGGGGACGACGTCGAACTCGTCACCGCAGTACAGGGAGGATGAACACGATGGCAGCACTTGCCCCCACCACGCAGCAGCCGGCGCGGGATCCGCTCACCATCGACGGCGTCGAGCTGGGCTCGCGGCTGATCATGGGCACCGGCGGCGCGCCCAGCCTGGAGGGCCTGGGCGCGGCGCTGCTGGCGTCCGGGACGGAACTCACCACGGTGGCCATGCGCCGCTACTCCCCGGCCGAGAGCGGGTCCCTGTTCCAGCTGCTGGCGGACCACGGCATCCGGGTGCTGCCGAACACCGCCGGCTGCTTCACGGCCCGCGACGCCGTCCTGACCGCGGAGCTGGCCCGCGAAGCGCTGGAGACCGACTGGGTGAAACTGGAGGTCATCGCCGACGAGCACACCCTGCTGCCCGACGCCCTGGAACTCGTAGAGGCCACCGACCAGCTGGTGGCCCGCGGCTTCAAGGTCTTTGCCTACACCAACGACGACCCGGTGCTGGCCCTCCGGCTGGAAAACCTCGGCGCCACCGCCGTGATGCCGCTCGGCGCCCCGATCGGCACCGGTCTGGGCATCCTGAACCCGCACAACATCGAACTGATCGTCTCGCGGGCGTCGGTGCCCGTGGTGCTCGACGCCGGCATCGGCACCGCCTCCGACGCGGCACTCGCCATGGAACTCGGCTGTGACGCGGTGCTGCTCGCCACCGCGGTGACCCGGGCCCAGGATCCGGCACTGATGGGCGCGGCGTTCAGGCACGCCGTCGCCGCCGGCCGGCTGGCCCGGAAGGCCGGCCGGATCCCGCGCCGCGAGCACGCCCTGGCCTCCTCCGCCATGGAGGGCCGGGCCGAGTTCCTCTGACCCGGGCCGCCAAAAGCAGCGTGGCCGCTCCACCCGGGGGGGTGGAACGGCCACGCTGGAGTGCTGGCTGCGGCGGAGTTAGAGCCGGAGGATGGCGGTCATCCGCGCGGTGTCCTGCCGGGTGCGGGACCGGCCGAGGTAGAGCACGGCGCC
The DNA here is from genome assembly GCF_001428365.1 of Arthrobacter sp. Soil763. Taxonomy (GTDB): domain Bacteria; phylum Actinomycetota; class Actinomycetes; order Actinomycetales; family Micrococcaceae; genus Arthrobacter. Next base: position 764,541 of record NZ_LMSH01000002.1, read on the forward strand.
GATCGCCGCCGCCGTGCCGAGCAGCAGCGGCAGCACCCAAGGAATCCACGTCAGGCCCGGCTGGTAGCCGAAACCGGCGGCCATGAAGATGATCCAGCTGAGCATGGCCACGGCCAGGGCAACCCCGGCCGGCACGGCGATGCCGTATTTGGCGTGCCGCTTGTCATTGGCCCAGACCACAAAGCCCGCGGCCACGGCCACCATGGCCACCACAATAAGGGACAGCATTCAGACTCCTTCAGGGAAGTGCGGGGCGTACCCGGGGGCGGCCGGGCCGGGCCTAGAGGGCGCCGAAGCCGACGCGGCGGACCTCTTCGGCGCCGATCTCGACGTAGCCCAGGACGTTCGCCGGGACGATGATCTGGCGGCCCTTCTCATCGGTCAGGCGCAGCTCGGTGCCCTTGGACAGGGCCTCTGCCACCAGCGCCGCCACCGCGTCGGCGTCCTGGTTCGATTCCAGGGCGATTTCGCGGCCGATGTTCTGAATGCCGATCTTTACTTCCACAGCAAGGCCTCCCAGCCAATCAAAAAGTTTGAGGGTGTTCTCTATTTGTAGTCTAGGACTCTTTGGGGAAGCGCGAGATTCCGCGCCAAGCTAAACGGTAGACCAGGTCACTGGCCACATCGAGGTCGAGGTCGCCGTCGGTTTCCAGCCAGTAGCGTGCGCTGACCTGGGCCATGCCGGAGAGCCCGCGGCCCAGGAGCTGGGCCTCGATGAGCGGCAGCTTGGTGTCCTCGGCGATGACCTTGGCGATCGCGTCGGCGAAGGTCTTGTTGAAGGTTTCCAGCCGGGCGCTGACGTCGGCGTCGTTGACCAGCCCCGATTCGAAGACCAGCCGGTGGGCCTGGTCGTCACTGGCGATGAAGCGGAAGTAGGCGCGCATGACGGCCTGGACGCGCTCGTCGTTGTCCGTCGTGGAGTTGAGGGCGCCCAGCAGCAGTTCGGTCAGGGCCGACAGGTGGCTGTCCAGCAGCGCCAGGTACAGCTCGCGCTTGGACGGGAAGTGCTGGTAAAGCACCGGCTTGCTCACGTGCGCCGTCTCGGCGATTTCGTCCATCGCGGCGCCGTGGTAGCCGTTGGCCACGAAAACTTCCTGGGCGGCGGCGAGTAGCTGGGCCCGCCGTTCGTCGCGCGGCAGCCGGGCCGAACGCTGGCTCCCGCTCCGGCCGTGGCCGGTCGCCGGCTTTCCGGTCTGTCCCCGCGCATCCGGTGCCTGATGAACCACTGTCCGCCTTCTTTCCCTCGCTGTTAGCTCCACTTTACGCGCGGGTAATATGACCTGGCGGCATCTTCGGGCATACATTGAAGTATGGCTTCCCAGTTGAGCGCGCACGGCATCCCGGCTACCCCGCCCTCGGCGCCCGGACCGCTGGTCGATCCCGGGCCGGACCTGACGCCGGAGGAAGTGGAGCGCTACTCCCGCCACCTGATCATCCCTGAGATCGGTGCCCTCGGGCAGCGCCGGCTCAAGAACGCCAAGGTCCTGGTGATTGGCGCCGGCGGCCTCGGCTCGCCCACGCTGCTGTACCTGGCCGCGGCCGGCGTGGGGACCCTCGGCATCATCGACGACGACGATGTGGACCTCAGCAACCTGCAACGCCAGGTGATCCACGGCGTCGCCGACGTGGGCCGGCCCAAGACCGCCTCGGCCCGGGACGCCATCGCCGCGCTGAACCCGCTGGTCGAGGTCCGGCTGCATGACGTGCGGCTGGATGCCACCAACGCGCTGGACCTGTTCGCCGGGTACGACCTGATCATCGACGGCGCCGACAACTTCGCCACCCGCTACCTGGTCAACGACGCGGCCGCCATCCTGGGCAAACCCTACGTCTGGGGCTCCATCTTCCGCTTCGACGGGCAGGTCAGTGTGTTCTGGGAGCAGCACGGGCCCACCTACCGGGACCTGTACCCCGAGGCGCCCCCGGCCGGCTCCGTTCCGTCCTGCGGTGAAGGCGGCGTGTTCGGCATGCTCTGCGCCGCCGTCGGCTCCCTGATGGTGACCGAGGCGGTCAAACTGATCACCGGCGTCGGCCGGTCCCTGCTGGGCCGGGTGGCCCTGTTCGACGCCTTGGGCGGGACCTGGCGCGAAATCCGGGTGTCCCGGGACCCCGCGGCGCCCCGCATCACCGAACTCACCGATTACGAAGCCTTCTGCGGGATCGCTCCCGCCGCGGACGCCGGCACCGAACACACCGTCACGGCCACCCAGCTGGCCACCATGCTCGCCTCCCGCAAGGCCGGGCTCAAGGACTTCCAGCTTGTGGATGTGCGCGAAAGCGGGGAGTTCGACATCGTCCGCATCGAGGGTGCCAGACTGATCCCGCAGGGCAGGATCCTGGCCGGCGACGCGTGGGCCGAGCTGCCGCAGGACACGGACATTGTGTTCCACTGCAAGGGCGGCACCCGCTCCGCGGCCGTGCTGGCCGCCGCCCGGGCCGCCGGCTACGAGCGGGTCAGCCACCTGGAGGGCGGCATCCTCGCCTGGGTGCGCGAGGTTGAGCCGCAGAAGCCGGTCTACTGAGAGGCGCTGCCATGCGCGCGTCGAACGGGCTGACAGGCGTCGACGCGTTCGCCGCCGACGGGGCCTAGGCCGTTTCCCGGCCGCTTTCGGGCGCGGCAGCCCCGTCGTGGTCGACCGGGCACTGCGCCTCGGTTCCGGGGGCAGCGGCGCGGGCCGCGGGCTGCTCGACCGTGATCCCGTAGACAGCCTCGAGGCCGGCGACATAGTCGGCCTGCTGGCCGTTCGCCGCGAGTTCGCGGGCACGGACGGTGGGGACGTGCAGCAGCTGCTTGACCATCCGGCGCAACGCGAACTCCACTTCCTCCGCCGCGGCGGTGCAGCCGTGGCGCGCGCGCACCTTCTCCATTTCGGCGTCGAGGACGTCCATGGTGTGGCGGCGCAGGGCGACGATGGCCGAGTCGACCGAGCGCGCCTGGCGTTCCTGCTCGAACGCGGTCGCGGCGCCGTCGACAATGTCGCTGGCCTGGCTCAGGGATTCGGCCTGCTCCTGCGGGGCGGCCAGCCGCACGGACTCCAGGGTCAACAGTTCGACGCCGTCCAGTTCGGCGACGGCGGGATCAAAATCGTGGGTGAGCGCCAGGTCGATCACGATCAGGGGCTGCGGCGACGCTGCACGGATCCGCGCCAGCTCCCCAGCCTCCACGCGGTTGTCCGAGCCGCTGCAGCCGATCATGACGTCGGCGGCCGCCACGGCGCCGGGCAGTGAGTCGCTGTCCAGTGCTGTGCCGCCGCGGGTGGCCACGAAGCCGGCGGCCCTGCCGGAGGACGAAAAGACCGACACGTCGGTGCAGCCGCGTTCGCGCAGCAGGGACATGGTGGCGCCGGCGTACGCGCCGGTTCCGAAGACCACAACCTTCTTGGCGGACCAGTCGGCGTTCTCGGAAAGGTCGGTGGCCAGGTCGAGGGCGACCGACACGATCGAAAGGCCGCGGGAGCCGAGGGCGGTCTGAGCACCGACGTCCTTGGCGGTCTTGGACGCGGCCTGGAACAGCCGCACGAGGCCGGCGCTGGCCGTCCCCTCCTGCTGGGCGCTGATCAGTGCGCGCCGGACCTGGCCGGCGATTTCGCGTTCGCCGACGACGGCGGAGTCCAGCCCGGAGCTGACCGCGAACAGGTGCCGGGTCACATCCGGGCCGGTTCGGGTGTTGAAGGACCGGGAGACGAGTTGCTGGTTCAGGCCGCTGGCGCCGCTGATCTGCGAGACCAGGGCGGCGCGGGCCGCTTCCACGTCATCCGGGTGCGGCGCTTCGCCGTAAATTTCGAAGCGGTTGCAGGTGGCCAGGACAACGGCACCCGCCACGGCCGGGGAACCGGCGAGGGCGGATGCGGCAAGCCCGGAAGCGCCGGTGCTCAGTTGAGCAACGGTCTCGAGGTCGATGTCGGCGTGTGTAGCCACCAATGAGAAAAGAACCACAGCACGACAATCATAGCTTTTTCGTCCCCGTGTAGAACAACAGCCCGGGGTGGGACTGCCCACGCGAGGTTGTGATTCGCGCCACGGCGGGCCGCTGCGGGCGCCGTCTGACAGGTTGTCGTTATCTTTTGAGGGCAGTTTTCGGCACAATCAGAGGCATGACTCCTAGCGCTGCGGCAACCGCCGGCACGGCAAACGATGGCACGGCAAGCAATGGCACGGTTAACGACGGCACGGCAACGGGCCTCGACGCCGGCCACCCCTTGATGGACGGCCGCACCGCCGGCTCACCCCTGATTACGGCCTACCGCGGCGGCAAGCCGTCCCGGCGCCCGGTGTGGTTCATGCGGCAGGCGGGACGTTCGCTGCCCGAGTACCTGAAGGTCCGTGAAGGCGTCGCCATGCTCGATTCCTGCCTGCGCCCGGAACTGGCGTCCGAGATCACGCTCCAACCGGTCCGCCGGCACGACGTCGACGCCGCCATCTTCTTCTCCGATATCGTCATCCCGCTCAAGCTTGCCGGCGTCGGCGTGGACATCGTCCCGGGCGTGGGCCCGGTCCTGGACAAGCCGGTGCGTACCGCCGCAGACGTCGCGGCCCTGCCGCAGCTGAGCTGGGAGGCGCTGGAACCGATCCGCGAGGCCGTCCGGCTGACCGTGGCCGAGCTCGGCAGCACCCCGCTGATCGGCTTTGCCGGAGCGCCCTTCACCCTTGCCGCGTACATGGTCGAGGGCCGGCCGTCGCGTGACCACCTCGGCCCGCGCACCATGATGCACGCCGATCCGGAGACCTGGACCGCGCTGGCCAACTGGGCGGCCGACGCCTCCGGACTGTTCCTCCGCGCCCAGCTTGAGGCCGGCGCCTCCGCCGGCCAGCTCTTCGATTCCTGGGCCGGCTCGCTGGGCCTTGCCGACTACACCCGGTTCGTCGCCCCCGCATCCGCCCGCGCCCTGGACCACGTCCGCCACCTCGGCGCACCCCTGATCCACTTCGGCACCGGCACCTCGGAACTGCTGGTGGCCATGCGCGACGTCGGCGTCGACGTCGTCGGCGTTGACTACCGGCTGCCGCTCGACGAAGCCAACCGCCGGCTCGGCGGGACCGTTCCGCTGCAGGGCAACATCGACCCGGCGCTGCTGTCCGCCCCCTGGGACATCCTCGAGGCCCACGTCCGCGAGGTCATCGCGGCCGGCTCCGCCGCCCCGGGCCACGTGCTGAACCTGGGCCACGGCGTACCCCCCGAGACCGACGCGGCGGTACTCACCCGCGTCGTGGAACTCATCCACTCGATCGCGCCGGAGTAGGCCCCCGATGGGCACCGACGCCGCCGGCCCGGCTACTTCCGCGCCCGCCGGGACCGCCGTCGTGATCGGCGGCGGCATCTCCGGGCTGCTCGCAGCCCGGGAACTGGCCCGGGCGGGCCTCCAGACCACGGTGCTCGAAGCCTCGGGGGAGTGGGGCGGCTGCGTAGGCCGCCATGCGGTGGCCGGGCTGACCCTGGACAGCGGCGCCGAATCCTTCGCCACCCGCTCCGCGGCGGTGGCGACGCTGGCCGAGGAACTGGGCCTGGGCGACCGGATCGTTCCGCCCAACCCCGGCGGCGCCTGGGTGCAGCTGCCCGAGGGGCCGCGTGAACTGCCAAAAACCGGGGTGCTGGGCATCCCCGCTAACCCGTGGGACCCCGAGGTCCGCCGGTCCCTCGGGGTGCTGGGCTCGCTCCGGGCCTGGCTCGACACACTGCTGCCGGCGTCCGTCGGCACCGCGGCCGATGCCACCAGCGTCGCCGCGCTGGTCCGCGCACGAATGGGCAGCCGCGTGCTGGAACGGCTGGTCGCGCCCGTGGTCGGCGGCGTGCACTCGGCCGACCCGGCCCTGCTGGACGTGGACATGGTGGCCCCCGGGCTGCGCGCCGGTGTCCGCAACCACGGGTCCCTCGCCGCCGCCGTCGCCGCGCAGCGCCGCCCCGCTGCGGACCGTCCCACCGCCGGGAGCCCGGCCCAGCACAGCCCCGCGCCGGGGCTCCGCAAGGCAGGCTCCGCCGTCGCCGGTCTCCGCGGCGGCATGCACACCCTGGTCACGGCCCTGCTCGCCGAACTGCAGGGACTCGGCGCCACCCTGCTCAGCGATACCCCCGCCGAGGCGGTCCAGCGCATCCCCGGCGGCTGGCGGATCAGCACCGGAACGGCCCGGATCGACGCCGGACGGCTCGTGGTGGCGGTGGAAGGCCCCGCCGCCGTCGCGCTGCTCGCAGACACATTGCCGGCACTGGCAGCGCTCAGCCCGGACCCGGGACCCGACGTCCGGCTCGTGACGCTGGTGGTGGACCAGCCCGCGCTCGATGCGGCACCCCGCGGAACCGGTGTGCTCGTGGCCCCCCAAAGTCCGGGCATCCGTGCCAAAGCCCTGACCCACGCCACGGCCAAATGGGCATGGCTGGCCGCGCTGACGCCGCCGGGCCGCCACGTCCTGCGGCTGTCCTTCGGCCGCGGCGGGGACGAGAGCGGGACGGCCGCCGTCCCGCTGCCCTCCGGCGACGAGGAACTCTACGACGCCGCGCTCCAGGACGCCTCCGCGCTGCTCGGCATTCCGCTCTCCCGCAACGACGTCGTTGGCTGGGACGTGGTCCGGTGGTCCGGCGCCCTGCCGTTCGCGACGCTCGGCCACCGGCAGCGGGTCGAACAGGTCCGCCGGCTCTGTGCCGCTGAAGGCGACCTCGCCGTCGTCGGCGGCTGGCTGTCCGGAAACGGCCTCGCCGCGATCGTCGCCGACACGCCCGGCCAGGTGGCCGCCCTGCTGCCCTGACGCGCTTCCGACGGCACCCCGCTAACCGGAAAGAGGCGGTTTGGGCAAATTTTCCCCGCCGGCTTTCTGCGATTAGGCTCGATGACCATGGTTACGCACAGGTCCGAAGTTCCAGAAACACCGGCCGGTCACCATGGGGGACTCCGACGCGGCACTGCCGTGGCAGCGCTCGGAGCGGTACTGGCTCTCACCGCAGGAGTTCCTGCCACACAGGCGGCAACGCCCTCACCCAGCCCGGACGCGCCGTCCGCCTCGATCTCCGTCGGCATCGATGACCTGATCGGCGGACTGATCGGATCGCCCGAACCCTCACCGACCTCCGGCACCGCCACACCGTCGCCCACGCAGGACACGGCCACGGACGAGCCGGACCCCACCGACCCGCCGGAACAGCGCGACTCGCGGCGGGCCACCGATCCTGCCACCTCCCCGGAAACTGCAGCTCCCGGCACCACCGCCCCGGGCACCGCCGCGCCCGGCAGCCCGGCGCCCGGCAGCCCGGCGCCCGGCACTGCGGCGCCGGGCACCTCCGCCCCGCAGCCGCCCGCCGCCCAGGCTCCGGCCACCGGCCAGCAGGCTGCGCCGGGAACCCCGGAACAGAACGCTCCGGCGGCCCCCGCCGGCACTGCTCCCGCCGCAGGCAAGCCCACCGCGACCCCCGGCGCGACGCCCCGCTCGGCCACCACGAGGTCCGCCGCCACCGTAACGCCGGCCCCGGCACCCTCCTCCGGGGACAAGATGCAGGCCGCGTCGGCCGTCGAACCGGTGGGCCCCTCCGCCCTGGTGGGCTGGGGGATCTGCCTTGTCGCCGTCTCCCTCGGAGCGGGCGCCGTCGTCCTCCGGATGCGCAAAATCTAGGCGCAGGTCGCCCCGGCAGCTGTGAAATTGAGCACTTCTACGCTTTGTAGAAGTGCTCTGTTTCGACTTAGCCCGGGGGAGGGTGCAGGATGGTAACCATGAGCCACACTTCTGCCGAATCTGTCACTAAAACCGGAACAGCAGCCGAGGAAGCCACCGAGCAGTACTTCACGCTGTGGACGGTCTTCAAGCGCTCCGCCGACGTCCTGCGCAGCGGCGACGCGGCCGAAGATTTTGAGGCGCTCCTGGCCCGCCTCGCGGAGGACGGCGTCGTCCACCGCGGCAGCTACGACGTCTCGGCCATGCGCGCCGACGCCGACGTCATGGTCTGGCTGCACGGCCCGCGGGCCGAAGCCCTGCAGCGCGCCATCCGGGACATCCGCCGCAGCAAGCTGTTCACCGGAACCGAGATTGCCTGGTCCGCGATGGGCGTGCACCGCGAGGCCGAGTTCGCCAAGAACCACACCCCGGCCTTCTCCCGCGGGGTGGAACCGGCCGAATGGCTCTGCGTCTACCCCTTCGTCCGCTCCTACGAGTGGTACCTGCTGCCGGACGCCGAACGCGGCAAGATGCTCCGCGACCACGGCCTGCTGGGCCGCGACTTCCCCCAGGTCATCTCCAACACCGTGTCCTCCTTCGCCCTCGGCGACTGGGAGTGGATCCTGGGCCTGGAAGCCCCCGAGCTGGTGGACCTGGTGGACCTGATGCGCCACCTGCGCGCCACCGAGGCCCGCCACCACGTCCGCGAAGAAGTCCCCTTCTACACCGGCCGCCGCGTCAGCGCCGCCGAGATTGCCGAGGTCCTCGCATGAGCCCGCTCGATCCGCAGGAGTCCCCGGAGCTGACCGCCGTGAACCCGGTCACCGAGGCCGGCCGGATGGCCCCCAAGGACTACGACGCCGTGCTGCTGGCCTCCTTCGGCGGCCCCGAAGGCCAGGACGACGTCATCCCCTTCCTGCGCAACGTCACGCGCGGCCGCGGCATCCCGGACGAACGGCTGGAGGAGGTCTCGCACCACTACCGCGCCAACGGCGGCATCAGCCCGATCAACGAGCAGAACCGCCAGCTCAAAGCCTCGATGGAGGCGGAGTTCGCCGCCCGCGGGATCAAGCTGCCGATCTTCTGGGGCAACCGCAACTGGGACCCCTACATCCCGCAGACCCTCCAGGAGATCTACGACGCCGGACACCGCAAGGTGCTGATGATCACCACCAGCGCCTACTCCTGCTACTCCAGCTGCCGCCAGTACCGCGAGGACATCGGCCTGGCCCTTACCGAGACCGGCCTGGACGGCAAACTCGAAGTGGACAAGGTCCGGCAGTACTTCGACCACCCCGGCTTCGTCGAACCGTTCATCGAAGGCACCGCGGCCGGCCTTGCCGATGTCCGCGCCCAGCTGGCCGCCGCCGGCACCCCGGACGCCCCGGTGCATATCCTCTTCGCAACCCACTCGATTCCGACCCGCGACGCCGAAGCCGCCGGCCGGTCCGAGGGCGAACCGCGGCAGTTCGACCAGGACTCGGCCTACGTGGCCCAGCACCTGGCCACCGGCACCGAGGTCATCCGCCGGGTCGAAGCCGAAACCGGCCTCACCGCCCCGTGGTCCCTGGTCTACCAGTCCCGCTCCGGCGCCCCGCACGTGCCGTGGCTGGAACCGGACATCAACGACGCGATCGAGGAGCTCGCCGGCCAGGGCGTCAAGGGCGTCGTAATCGTGCCGCTCGGCTTCGTCAGCGACCACATGGAAGTCGTCTGGGACCTCGACACCGAAGCCCTGGAAACCTGCGCGGGACTCGGCCTGGCCGCCACCCGCGTCCCGACGCCCGGGACGCACCGGAAGTTCGTCGCCGGGATCGTGGACCTGATCAGCGAGCGGACCGCCGCGAACAACATCGCCGACCGGCCGCACCTGACCAAGCTCGGCCCCTGGTATGACGTCTGCCGGCCCGGCTGCTGCGCGAACTTCCGCGGCGAAAAGCCCACCATCGCCGGCGCGGACACCACCGTCGGGACGGGGCACGACCCCTATCCCGCCGGGACCCCCGCCACCGCGGCAGCCCCGGCAGCAGGGCAGGCCACGCCGTGACCGTACGGATCGGCACCCGGGCCAGCAAGCTCGCCCTCACCCAGACCCAGCAGACCGCGGACCAGCTGGCCGCCGTCGGCGGGTTCCCGGTTGAGCTCGTCCATGTCCGCACCGACGGCGACATCCTGACCGGGCCCCTGTCCCAGATGGGCGGCACCGGCGTGTTCGTCGCGGCCCTGCGCGATGCGCTGCTGCGGGACGCCTGCGATGTGGCGGTGCATTCGCTCAAGGACCTGCCCACCGGGCCGGCCCTCGGGCTGAGCCTGGCCGCGACGCCGAAACGCGTCGACGTCCGGGACGTGCTCTGCGCCCGGGACGGGCTCAAGCTCGCCGACCTGCCGGCCGGCGCCACCGTGGGGACCGGCTCGCCCCGCCGCGCCGCCCAGCTGCGGGCCGCCCGGCCCGACCTGGACATCCGCGACATCCGCGGCAACGTCGACACCCGGCTCGGCCGGGTGCCGGGGCTGCCGGGGAACAGCACCGAGACGTACGTCGAGGGTAAATCCTGCGACCTCGACGCCGTCGTGCTGGCCGCCGCCGGGTTGCACCGGATCGGCCGGCTGGACGCTGTGAGCGAATACCTGGACACCGACGTGATGCTGCCCGCCGCCGGGCAGGGCTCGCTGGCGATCGAATGCCGCACCGCCGACGCCCCCCGCAAGGCCGGTTCCACCGAGGGCTCGCAGGGCGTGCTCGCGCAGGCCCTCGCGGCCCTGGACGACCCGGACACGCGCCTGGCCGTCACGGCCGAACGGGCCCTGCTGGCCCGGCTGGAAGCCGGCTGCGCCGCGCCGGTGGGCGCCTACGCCTACCGGAAGGGCAGCATGCTGCACCTTGAAGCCGTGGTCTGCGCCGTCGACGGCACCGCCACGGTCCGGGACAAGAAGGCCACCGACGGGCTGACCGAAGTCGGCGCGACGCTGCTGGGCATCGAGCTGGCCGAGGCGCTGCTGGCCGCCGGCGCGGCCGACATCGCCGACCTGGCCGCCTCCTGAACCGGACGGATCCACACCCCATGGGACGCCGCAGCGCTGGCTTCCGCCCGGACCCGGACACCGGGGCGGAGGAACTGGCCGGTGCCCGCGTGCTGGTCACCCGCAGCCCGGACCGGGCCGGAGCGCTCGTCTCCGCGCTCCGCGCCGCCGGCGCGGAACCGCTGCTGCTGCCGCTCATCGACTTCGAAGCCGCCCCGGACCAGCACTCCCTCGACGTTGCCTTCGACGCGCTCGGCGCCGGCGCCTACACCTGGCTGGTAGTCAGCAGCGTCACCACCGTCCAGGTCCTGGCCGCCAAGGCCGCCGAACGCGGCGCCGCCCTGAGCGCCTGGCTGCCGGGCAGCCTGCAGGTGGCAGCCGTCGGCCCCGCCACCCGACGCGCGCTGGAACGCCTGGACGTCGCCGTCGACCTTGCCCCCGCCGGGCAGCACTCCGGCGCCGGGCTGCTGGACGTCTGGCCCGCCGGCCGCGGTACGGTGCTGCTGCCGCAGGCGGACATCGCCGACCCCCGGCTGCGCCGTGGGCTGGCCGCCAGCGGCGCCGCGGTGCAGGCCGTCACCGCCTACCGGACCGTGGACTACCCCGCGGACCCGCGGCGCAGCCTGGACCCGGGCGCATCCGTGGCTGCCGCGGCGGAAGTGGGCGCGGCCGTGCTGAGCTTCGCCGAGGCCAAGTCCGCGCTCGACGCCGGAACCCTGGCCGCCGTCGTCGCCGCCTCACCCAGCGCCGCGCGCCGGGTCCACGGCGGCCTGGCGCCCCTGGGCGGCTGCCGCCTCGTCGCGATCGGACGCTCGACGGCGGCCGAGGCGCACGCCCTCGGGCTGCAGGTCGCCGCCGTCGCCCCGGAGCCCACCGCTTCCGGGCTCGTCGCCGCCGTCACCGAGGCCCTGGCGCCGGCCCGCCACCAACCCCTTCCCGACCCCGAGCAGATTGAGGATCAGCCATGAGCTTCCCGACCCACCGCCCCCGCAGGCTCCGCACCACCCCCGCAATGCGCCGGCTGACGGCAGAGTACCGGCTGGACCCGGCAGAACTCATCCTGCCGGCCTTCATCCGCGAGGGCCTCAACGAACCGAACCCGATCGCCTCCATGCCCGGCGTGCAGCAGCACACCACCGAGTCGCTCAAGCGCGCCGCCGCCGAAGCCGTGCGGCTGGGCGTGGGCGGCATCATGCTCTTCGGCGTGCCGGCCGAACGCGACGCGCGCGGCACCGCCGCCCTGGATCCCGACGGCGTGCTGAACAAGGCCATCCGCGACGTCAAGGCCGAGGTCGGCGACGACCTGGTCATCATGAGCGATGTCTGCCTCGACGAGTTCACCGACCACGGCCACTGCGGCGTCCTGGACGCGCACGGCTATGTCGACAACGATTCGACCCTTGAGCTGTACGGTCGGATGGCGGTCGCCCAGGCCGAGGCCGGCGCCCACGTGCTGGGACCCTCCGGCATGATGGACGGCCAGGTGGCGGTCATTCGCCAGGCCCTCGAAGAGGCAGGCCACGCCAACACCGCCGTCGTGGCCTACGCCGCCAAATACGCCTCCGCGTTCTACGGCCCGTTCCGCGAAGCTGTCGACTCCCAGCTCACCGGCGACCGGCGCACCTACCAGATGGACGCCGCCAACCGCCGCGAAGCCATCCTGGAGGTCGAACTTGACCTCGAGGAGGGCGCCGACATGGTGATGGTGAAGCCAGCGATGAGCTACCTCGACATCCTGGCCGACGTCGCCGCGATGAGCCCGGTGCCGGTCGCCGCCTACCAGATCTCCGGTGAGTACTCGATGATCGAGGCCGCCGCCGCGAACGGCTGGATCGACCGCCGTGCAGCGATCACCGAATCCGTCCTCGGCATCAAGCGGGCGGGCGCCAACATGGTGCTGACCTACTGGGCGAGCGAACTCGCCGGCTGGCTGAAGGAAACCCGTTGAGCGCCGCGGACGTGCCGGACCCGGCCTCGGGAGCCAACCCGACCGCCCCGGTCGGTCCGGACACGATCCTGCTCGGCCTGAACACCTTCGGCGACGTCGGCTTGTTCCCCGACGGGCACCCCGTCCCGCATGCCCAGGTCCTGCGGCAGCTGCTCGAACAGGCGGAACTCGCGGACGAGGTCGGACTGCACGCTTTCGGGGTGGGGGAGCACCACCGCCGTGACTTCGCGGTCTCCGCCCCGGAGGTCTTCCTCGCCGCCGCCGCGGCCCGGACCAAAAAGATCCGCCTCGGCTCCGCGGTGACCGTGCTGAGCTCGGATGACCCGATCCGGGTCTTCCAGCGGTTCGCCACCGTGGACGCCATCTCCAACGGCCGGGCCGAGGTCATGCTGGGCCGCGGCTCCTTCGTGGAGTCGTTCCCGCTGTTCGGCCTGGACCTGGCCGACTACGAGGTCCTGTTCGAGGAAAAGCTTGAGCTCTTCGACAAGGTCCGCGCGCAGAAACCGGTCAAGTGGGAGGGCAGGACCCGCCGGCCCATCAACGGGCTCAGCGTCTACCCGCCGCTGGAGCACCACCTGCTGCCGGCCTGGATCGGCGTCGGCGGCACCCCCGAGTCGGTGCTGCGCTGCGCCGAATACGGCTACCCGATCATCTTCGCCATCATCGGCGGGCAACCGCGGTCCTTCGGCCCGCTGGCGGACCTCTACCGCGAGGCCATGGCCAAGTACGGGCACCCGATGCAGCAGGTGGCCACGCATTCGCCCGGCCACGTCGCCGCCACGGACGAGGAAGCGCGGGAAGAGTTCTTCCCGCACTGGCTGGGCCAGCGCAACCAGATCGGGGCCGAACGGGGCTGGGGTCCGGGCAGCCGGGCCGAATTCGATTACCTGTGCGCCCCAGAGGGAGCACTCTTCGTCGGCTCGCCCGAGACCGTCGCCGCCAAGATCGCCCTGCTCAAGGAAACCCTGGGCGCGGACCGCTTCGACCTCAAATACAGCAACGGCACGCTCCCGCACGCCGCCATGATGCGCTCGATCGAACTGTTCGGCACCGAGGTGGCGCTCCGCGTCGCCGCCCTGCTGGCCGGCCGCGGCGCCGGCACACCGCAAGCACTGAAAGAATAGGAACCATGACTTCCAGCCACCCTCGCAACGAGGAACTCTTCGACCGCGCCCGCCGGCTGATGCCCGGCGGCGTCAACTCACCGGTCCGGGCCTTCGGCTCCGTGGGCGGCACGCCGCGCTTCATGGTCTCCGCCAAGGGCGCCTACCTGACCGACGCCGACGGCGCCGAATACGTCGACCTGGTCTGCTCTTGGGGCCCGGCCCTGCTCGGCCACGCCCACCCGGAGGTCCTCGCGGCGGTCCACGCCGCCGTCGACCGCGGGCTGTCCTTTGGCGCGTCCACCCCCGACGAGGCAAACCTGGCGGCCCTCGTGCAGGAACGCGTGCCGGCGGCCGAGCGGGTCCGGATGGTCTCCACCGGCACCGAGGCGACCATGACCGCGATCCGGCTGGCCCGCGGCTACACCGGCCGGAACCTCGTGATCAAGTTCGCCGGCTGCTACCACGGCCACCTGGACGGCCTGCTCGCCGCCGCCGGCTCCGGGCTCGCCACGCTCGCGCTGCCCGGCTCCGCCGGCGTCACCGCCGCGACCGCCGCCGAGACCCTGGTGCTGCCCTACAACGACCTGGCCGCCGTCGAGGCCGCCTTCGCTAAGCACGGCGACAGCATCGCCGCCGTCATCACCGAAGCCGCCCCCGCCAACATGGGCGTGGTCACCCCGGGCGAGGGCTTCAACGCCGGCCTGGCCCGGATCACCCGCGAGCACGGCGCCCTGCTGATCCTCGACGAGGTCCTCACCGGGTTCCGCACCGGTTACTCCGGCTACTGGGGCCTCACCGGCGGCGCGGCCGACGCCGCCGAGCCGTGGGCCCCGGACCTGCTCACCTTCGGCAAGGTGATCGGCGGCGGCATGCCGACGGCGGCTCTCGGCGGCCGCGCCGAGGTCATGGACTACCTCGCCCCGACCGGCCCGGTCTACCAGGCCGGCACCCTCTCCGGGAACCCGGTCGCGATGGCCGCCGGCGTCGCCACCCTGACGCACGCCACGCCCGAGGTGTACTCGTTCGTCGACGCCCGGTCGCTGGAACTCTCCGGCGCCCTGTCCTCGGCGCTGGACGCCGCGGGTGTGGACCACTCGATCCAGCGCGCGGGGAACCTGTTCTCCGTCGCCTTCGGCACCTCGGCCCGCGGCGTCCACAACTACGACGACGCGCAGGGCCAGGAGGTCTTCCGCTACGCGCCGTTCTTCCACTCCATGCTCGACTCCGGGGTGTACCTGCCGCCGTCGGTGTTTGAGGCCTGGTTCCTCTCCGCCGCGCACGACGACGCCGCGATGAACCGGGTCTTCGACGCCCTTCCGGCAGCAGCGAAAGCTGCCGCAGCGGCGCAAGCCTAGAGGAACAGCGCGAGCGAGCCGCCGTCGGCGTCGTTCTTAAACACTTTCGGCACCCGCCGCGGCGGGTGCCGAAAGTGTTTAACGCGGTGTCCGGACTAGAAGGCCGGGGTCACGTCGCCGTTGGGCCATTCCTTCTCGATGAAGGCCTTGACCTCGGGGGAGTGCAGCAGCTCGTCGAGCTTCTTGATTCGCACGTCATCCTTCGAATCCTCGCGCCAGGCCAGGAAGTTGGCGTACGGGTTGTTGTCCACCGACTCGACGGCGAGGGCGTTCTTGGTGCTCAGGCCCGCCTTGAGGATGAAGTTACCGTTGATCAGGGCCAGGTCCACGGAGGGGTCCTTAAGGTCGTTGATCAGCAGTTCCGGCTGGTTCTCCGAGAACTTGAGCTTCTTCGGGTTCTGCTCATCGCTGATCGTCAGCACCGAGGTGTCGTCCTTGATGTCCTTGACCAAGCCGGCCACCTGGAGGACCTTGAGGGCCCGGACCTGGTTGGACGGATCATTCGTGATGGCGACCTTGGCGCCGTCCTTGATGTCCTTGATGTCCTTGACCTTTTCGGAGAACGCGGCGTACGGCTCGATGTGCACACCCTCGCCGTGGCCGAACTTGTAGCCCTTGGTCTTGACCTGGTCCTCGAACCAGGGCAGGTGCTGGTAGAAGTTGGCGTCGAGGGAACCGTCGCTCAGCGCCGTGTTGGGCGTCTGGTAATCCTCGATCTCCTTGATTTCCAGCTTCAGCCCGGCCTTGGGGGCGAGCTCCTGGTTGATGAACTCGAGGATCTTGGCGTGCGGGACCGGGCTGGCGCCGACCGTCAGGGTGGCGGGCTTGGCCGGGTCGAGGGTCGTGACCTGGGCGCTGGGGGTGGACGAACCACCGCAAGCCGTCAGCGCCAGGGCAGTGACAATGCCGGTGGCCAGGAGGGTGAGTGACTTACGCATCGGATGCGTTCCTTTCAAAATAGGCGGAAGTCCACGGCAGTGTCGTGGTCCGCGCAGATGCAGGGGGCGGCTACCCGCTGCAAGGCTGGGGTGGGTGGGCCGGTCAGCGGTGGTCGAGGCCGCGGGAAATCCGCTCCCCGACAAGCTGGATGACCTGGACGAGGACGACGATCAGGACGATGGTGACGATCATGACCGTGACGTCGAAGCGCTGGAAGCCGTAGTTGTAGGCCAGCTTTCCGAGGCCGCCGCCGCCGACCAGGCCGGCCATCGCGGAGTAGCCCACGAGGGTCACCACCGTGGTGGTGGTGGCCGCGACGAGGGCCGGCAGGGATTCGCGCAGCATCACCTTGCTGATGACCTGCATGTTGGTGGAGCCCATCACCTGGGCGGCGTCGATCTTGCCGTGGTGCACATCGCGCAGGCAGGACTCCACGAGCCGGGCAAAGAACGGGATGGTGCCGATCGAGAGCGACACGGACGCCGCGACCGGACCCAGGCTCGTGCCGGTCAGGGCGCGGGCGAGCGGAATCAGCGCCACCATGAGGATGGCGAACGGAATCGACCGGGTGATGTTGACGACGACGTCGCTGAGGATCCGGTTCGTGACCGGCATCGGACGCAGCCCGCCCGGGGCGGTGACGTGCAGGAAGACACCCAGCGGCAGGCCCACCAGGACGGTGAAGAACGCGGAGATGCCCACCATCTGCAGGGTTTCCACGATCGCCTCGGGCAAGGCGCGGACGAGGACAGGGTTGCTGAAGATGTCATTCATGAGGTGGCTCCTTGGTCCGCCGGGGCGGCGTCGGCTGCTACGCGCTTGGCGCTGATGCCGCGCTCGTGCAGGTACCGCAGCACGGCGTCGAAGTCGGCGCCTTCGGCAAGCTGCACGCGCAGGTGGCCGAACTGCTGGCCGCCGAGGGTCTCGACGCTGCCGGCGAGGACGTTGAGGTCAATGTCGAAGTGCCGGGCCACGCCGGTCAGGACAGGTTCCTTGGCGCTGTCACCGGAGAACAGGATTTCCAGGACGGGCCCGCGCTGCAGCGCACCGTGCAGCGGTTCCGACGGCGGCAGGGGAAGCAGCGCACGGGCGAGCTTGCTGTCGAGCTCTCCCGCTACGTCTTCCAGGGCGCCGTGCTCGATGATGCGCCCCCGGGAGAGCAGCGACACCGAATCGCAAACGCGCTTCACGACGTTCATTTCGTGGGTGATGATCAGCACCGTCAGCTGGAGGCGCTGGGTCAGGTCCCGGATGAGATCCAGGATTTCGTCCGTGGTGGCGGGGTCGAGGGCGGAGGTGGGCTCATCGCAGAGGAGGACCTCCGGATCAGAGGCGAGGGCCCGGGCGATCCCGACGCGCTGGCGCTGGCCGCCGGAAAGCTGGGACGGGTAGGCATTCTCGAAGCCCTCCAGGCCGACGAGCTTCAGGAGCTCGGCCACCCGGGTGCGGATCTTCTCCTTCGGGGTCCTGACCAGCTCGAGCGGATGCGCCACGTTGCCGGCCGCCGTCCTCGAGTCCATCAGGTTCGCATGCTGGAAGACCATGCCGATGCGCCGCCGCGCTGCACGGATCTCCGAATCCCGGACGGAACTGAGCTCGGTGCCGTCGATGCTGACGGAGCCGGAGGTCGGCCGGTCCAGCAGGGTCAGGCAGCGCACCAGCGTCGACTTTCCGGCGCCGGAGTGGCCGATGATGCCGTGGACCGAGCCCTTGGGCACGGAAAGGGTGACGCCGTCGAGCGCCACGACTTCCTTTTTGCCCTGCCGGTAGACCTTGCGCAGGTCGGTAACTGTGATCATTTATCCCTTGGCGGTTGGGTTTCGGGCGCGCCATAACACGCGGCCTTTGCTGAACTAAATTATGTCAGCGGCACGATTTGGCATCCAGTTGCGCATGAAGTTCACCCTTATCGGCGAAATACTTCGCAAAATTCTGCGGCCTGCGCCCAGGGCCCGGCAGGGCGGCGGGAGAGCGCCGCGGGGCGGAATCGGCGACGGCGGCGGCACAGGTCCGGGCGGCAGGCGCCGCCTGTGATCTCCGTCCCAACGGGCCCCTGCGGGCCCGCCTTACGGCTCAGTACGGCTAGAAGCCGCCGCGGCTGGCGTCCTCGGGCGGCAGGACCGGCCAGTCGCCCTCAATCACCGCGGCCGGCTTGGTCTTGCGCAGGTAGCTCTGGAAGTCCGTGGCCTGCGCCGATGCCCACTCGACCTGGAGCTGGTGCAGGTGGCCGGCCGGCATCCGCAGCTTCGGGAACTTTCCGGCCATGGCGTCCAGCATCCGCAGGGTCGCCAGCGCGTCCGCCGCCGAGGTGTGGGCGTTGTCCAGGCTGACCCCGTACTCCTCGCAGAGCGCGGTCAGGGTGCGCTTGCCCTTGCGGTACCGGTCCACCTGCTTGTTCATGATGTAGGGGTCCAGCACGGGGAACCGGCTCAGCTGCGGCACGCCGTACCGTGCCGACTCGGCCGCGAGGACGGTGAAGTCGTAGCTGGCGTTGAAGGCGATGACCGGCACGCCGGTGTCGAAGAGCTCCTGGAGGACGGCGGCCAGCGCCCTGACGACCTCCGCGGCCGGGCGGCCCTCACTGCGGGCGCGCTCGGTGGTGACGCCGTGCACCTCACTGGCCTCGGCGGGAATTTCCACGCCCGGATCGGCCAGCCACTCGTGCTCCTTGATGACCGAGCCGTCGGCGTCCACCACGGTGACCGAGGCCGTCACGATCCGGGCCGCGCGGGAATTCCGGCCGGTGGTCTCAAGATCAAAGGCTGCGCGGGGGAGGGTGTGCCAGGTGCTCATGCTTTAACGCTACCGGCTGCCGCCGACGGTTTTGGGACCCCCGGCCCGGCACGGCGGCCACCGTGCACCGGTACCCTTAAGCCATGCGGACGGAGTATGTGGAGGCGGTGCTGGAGCTTGCCGCCATGGTGCCGCCGGGCACCGCCGTCGCGTACGGGGATGTCTCCGAGCTCCTCGGCGCCGGAGGCCCGCGGCAGGTCGGCGCGGTGATGAGCCACCACGGCAGCACTGTCCCGTGGTGGCGGATCCTCAAGGCCAACGGAGAGGCCCCGCCGGGCCACGAACGCGACGCCCTGGCCCGCTATCTTGCGGAGGGCACACCGCTGCTGGGCCGCTACGGGGACTACCAGCGCACCGGTGAGGGCCGCTGGCGGGTGGACCTGGTGACGGCGCGGTGGGCGCCGACAGAACCGGAGTTCGAGCGGATCGATGCCCTGGCCGAACGCCTCGAACGGGAGTTGCATAAGTTGTCGGTCCCCAATGATGAAATGTCCGTGTGAGTAGCCCCGACCCAGCATCCGCAATCCCAGCATCAGCAGACCCAACCGTCGCGGCACCCGCCGCCCAGGTTTCCCCAAGGACCGCGCCGTCCGGCCCCGGCCTGCGGCTGCTGCCGCCCCGGACGCTGCACGGCTCCGCCCCGGTGCTCTCCCCGGACCAGCTGGCGGTCGTCGACGTCGCCCACGGTTCCGGGCCGGTCCTGGTCCCTGGGGCGCCGGGCACCGGGAAGTCGACCGTGCTGGTGGAAACCGCCGTCCGCCGTGCGCAGCGCGACGGCGTGGACCCGGGACGGATGCTCATCCTCGCGCCCGGCCGGCTCGCCGCCGATGCCCTCCGCGACCGTTTCACGGCGCGGCTGAACCGCAGCCTGAGCACGACGCCGGCGCGCACCTGGGCGTCGTACGCGTTCGACCTGATCCGGCGGGCCAAGGCCGAGGGCATCCTGCCGCTGGCACGGGCCCCGAAACTGCTGTCGGGCCCGGAACAGGACCTGATCATCAAGGAACTCCTCGAAGGCCACGCCAGTCCCGGGCTGGAACTGCCCTGGCCCGCGGACCTCGACGCCGCCCTGCAGACCCGCGGTTTCCGGCAGGAGGTGCGCCAGCTGTTCGACCGCATCATCGAGTCCGGGCGCACGGCCGAGGACCTTGCCGCCCTCGCGCAGCGCTGCGGGCGGCCCGACTGGACGGCCGCGGCCGCGCTGTACGCCGAGTACCGTGACGTCCTGGACCTGCGCATGCCCGAATCCTTCGATCCGGCCGGCATCATCACGGCTGCGCGGCAGATCTTCCAGGACGCCCCGGACTTCCTGGCCGCGGAACGGGACCGGCTGCAGCTGGTCCTGGTCGACGACATCCAGGAAGCGAACCCGGCGGTCTTCGAACTCCTTGCCGACATCGCAGCCGGCAAGGACGCCGTCGTCACGTCCTCCCCGGACACCGTGGTCCAGGGGTTCCGCGGCGCGCGGCCGGACCTTGTCGCGGAACTGCCCCGGCTGCTCGCCCCCGCCGGCGGCACCGTCCTGGAACTGCCGCTGTGGACCGCCCACCGCCACGCGCCCGCCGTGGCCGAGGCCTGGCAGGCAGTCGCCGGGCGCATCTCGCTGCGCGCCGGCGGCACCTCGGCCCGCCGGCTCGAACCCCCGCAGCCTTCCGGCACGCACCCCGCCGCTGCCGGGACGGTCGAGGCGCACCTGCTGCCGTCGCCGGTTCACGAACTGCGGTACGTGGCCCAGCGGATCCTCGAGGCCCAGCTCAACGACGGCCGGGACCTGGGCGACATCGCTGTGATCGTGCGCAACGGCGGGCAGCTCAGCCAGGTCCAGCGCCACCTCGCCGGCCAGGGAATCCCGGTGCGGATCCCGGTCGCCGAGTCCGCGGTCCGGGACGAAGTGGCGGTCCGTCCGCTGCTGGACGCCTACGCTGTGGCGCTGGATCCCGCCGCGCTCACCCCCGAGGCCGCGGTCTCGCTCCTGACCTCGCGGATCGGCGGGGCAACGTCGATCGAGCTCCGCCGGCTGCGCCAGTCACTGCGGCGCGAGGAACTGCTCGGCGGCGGCGGCCGCTCCAGCGACGCGCTGCTCGTCGAGGCGCTGCTGGAGCCCGGCGCCCTGGCCACGCTGGGCATCGAGGGCCACGCGGCGCGCCGTGTCGCCCGGATGATCAAGGCCGGGCGGGAGGCGGCGGAGGCGCCCGGCGGCAACGCCGAAACCGTGCTCTGGGCGCTGTGGCATGCCACAGGCCTGGCCGGCCGCTGGACCGAGGCCGCCCTGGCCGGCGGCGCGGCGGGGGCCCGGGCGGACCGGGACCTGGACGCCATGATGGCGCTGTTCCACACCGCCGAACGGTACGTGGACCAGCTGCCCGGCTCCGGCCCGGAGCAGTTCCTCGAATACCTGCTCAGCCAGGAGCTGCCGATGGACACGCTCGCGGCCCGGGCCCAGCTGGAGGACGCGGTGGAGCTGATGACTCCGGCCAGCGCGGCCGGCCGCGAGTGGCCGGTCGTGATCGTGCCCGGCCTGCAGGAAGGCGTCTGGCCCAACACCCGGCTCCGCGGCGAACTGCTGGGAAGCACCCTTTTCGCGGACGCCGTCGAACACGGCGTCGACTACGCATTGCAGCTGGACCCGCTGAGCCGGCTGCGCGAAATCCGCTATGACGAACTGCGCAGCTTCTCCACGGCAGTCTCCAGAGTCCGGGAGGTGCTGATCTGCACCGCCGTGTCCTCTGAGGACGACCAGCCCTCCTCCTTCCTGGACTACGTCGCGCCGCTGCACCCGGACCAGGACCGGCGGCCGTACACCGCGGTGGAGCGGCCGCTGACGCTGCGCGCCCTCGTGGCCGAGCTGCGCCAGTATGCCCAGCTCGACGGCGGCTCCGCCGAAGCGGCCGAGGCCACGGCCGTGCTCGGCGCCCTGGCCGCTGCCGAGCCGCCGGTTCCCGGGGCCCACCCCGACAGCTGGTGGGGGCTGGCGCCGTTGTCTTCGACCGACCCCGTGGTCCCGCCGGGCGGGACGGTCTTCGTCTCGCCGTCCAAGGTTGAGACGGTGCAGAAGTCGCCGCTGGACTGGTTCGTCCAGGCCGCCGGCGGGGAGGCCGCCACGGACTTTGCCCGCAGCCTCGGAACGCTGGTCCATGCCATAGCACAGGACCTTCCCGACGCTTCAGGCAGTGAATACGTCGCCGAACTGGCCAAGCGCTGGCCGGCGCTGGGCATGAAGGACAACTGGGAAGGCAAGCTGGATTTCCAGCGCGCGGAGGCCATGGTGCGCAAGCTCGCCCAGTACGTGCTGGTCATGCGCAGCGAGGGGCGCAGCCTGCTCGGCGTGGAACAGGATTTCGAGGTGAAGCTGGCCGATGTGGACCCGCCGGCCGTCACCGGGGATGACCCCTGGCCGGCGCGGTCGGCGGTGCTGCGCGGCCAGGTGGACCGGCTGGAGATCGACGCCGAAGGGCGCCTGGTGATCGTGGACCTTAAGACCGGTAAGCGCCAGCCCGGCAAGGCGGAGCTGGAACGCCACCCCCAGCTGGGCGCCTACCAGGCCGCCGTCCTGGCCGGCGGCTTTTCCGGCGACGACGACGGCCCGCCGCCCCGGCCCGGGGGCGCGGTGCTCGCCCAGCTCGGCACCGGCACCAAGAGCCCGGGCGTGCAGAGCCAACCGCCGCTGGACCCGGAGGCGAACTGGGCCCAGGAAATGGTCCAGGACGCGGCCCGCGTCATGGCGGGCAGCACCTTCGAGAGCCGCCACGACCCGGCCAAGGGCGGCCACGGCGGCCACGGCTGCCGGTTGCCGGAAGTCTGTCCGCTCTGCGCACGGGGAAAGCAGGTCACCGAATGAACAGCACCGCCGCCACCGCGGCTGAGCCTGCAGCCGGTCTCCGGCCGGACGGGCTGCCGGAGCCGCGGTTCAGCCCGGCCGAACTCTCGGCCATGCTGGGGGAGAAGAACACCCCCACGGCGGAGCAGGCCCAGATCATCGCCTCGCCGCTGTCGCCCCGGCTGGTAATCGCCGGGGCCGGCTCCGGCAAGACCGCCACCATGGCCGACCGGGTCGTCTGGCTGGTCGCGAACGGCTGGGTCCGGCCGGAGGAAGTCCTCGGCGTTACCTTCACCCGGAAGGCCGCCGGCGAACTGGCCACCCGGATCCGGGCCAAGCTCGCAGCGCTGGACCGGATCGCCGCGGCCGACACCGCCCACAAGGTCTTCCCCGCCGGGCTGCTCAGCACCGACGCGCTGGAACCGAAGGTCTCCACCTACCATTCGTATGCCAGCGGCATCGTCTCCGACTACGGTCTTCGGCTCGGTGTGGAACGCGACGTCGTGCTCCTCGGCGGCGCCCAGTCCTTCCAGCTCGCGAGCGAGGTGGTGGAGGCCTACGACGGCGACTACCAGCACTTCCGGTCCGCCAAATCCACCCTTGTCAAAGCAGTCATCCAGCTCGCCGGGGAGTGCGCCGAACACCTGCAGGACCCCGCCACCGTGCGGGGCTGGCTGCTGGACCGGGTGGCCGAATTCGAGGCGCTGCCCTACCTCGCCACGGCCAAGAAGAACCCCAGCCAGGCCGCCGCAGACCTCGCCGGCCTGCTGCGCACGCGCGCCAGCGTCGCGGACATGGTGGGCCGCTACGCGGAGGCCAAACGCGCCCGGGGGGCCCTCGACTTCGGCGACCTGGTGGCCCTCGCCGCCCGGGTCGCCAGCGAGATCCCGGTCGCAGCGCAGACCGAACGCCAACGCTACAAGGTGGTGCTGCTGGACGAGTTCCAGGACACGTCCCACGCGCAGTTGGTGCTGTTCTCCCGGCTCTTTGGCGGCGGCCACGCCGTCACGGCCGTGGGTGACCCGAACCAATCGATCTACGGTTTCCGCGGCGCTTCGGCGGGCCAGTTGTTCCACTTCGTCCGGGAGTTCCCCGTCCGGGTCGACGATGCGTCCGCCGACGGCGGAGCGCAGCTTGCGGTCGCGCCCACGTCGTACCTGACCACTGCCTGGCGCAACGGGCGCAACATCCTCGACGCCGCCAACGTCATCTCCGCTCCGCTCAGCAAGGCCGCCGGAGGACCCGCGGGAGCCCGCGACAGCGCCGGGAGCGTGGAGGTCCCGCCGCTGCAGCCCAGCCCCGCCGCGGTGCAGGGCCGGGTCGTGATGGGCCGCTTCGGCACCGACGAGGACGAGGCTGCGGCGATCGCCGCCGACGTGCTGAAGTTCCGCCGGACCGATTTCGGAGACGGCACGGCGGAGAACCCCGAACCGCCGGCGATGGCCGTGTTGTGCCGCCGGCGGGCGCAGATGGAATGCATCCGCCGCGAATTCGAGGCCAAGGGCATCCCGTACGAGATCGTCGGCCTCGGCGGCCTGCTCGACACCCCGGAAATTGTCGACCTGGTGGCAACCCTCCGGGTACTGGCCGATCCGGGCCGGTCGGACTCGCTGATGCGCCTGCTGGCCGGCGCCCGGTGGCGGATCGGGCCCGCGGACCTGATGGCGTTCCGCGACTGGTCTGCCTTCCTCGCCCGCCGCCGCGGCCGCCCCGGAGCCCTGGACCTTCAGTCGCCGGACTCCGGCGATGTCTCACCGGAGGACGCCGGGCCGCTCATCGAAGGTGACCTGACCGACGCCGCGAGCCTGGTCGAGGCATTGGACTGGCTGCCGCGGCCCGACTGGACGTCCGCGCACGGGCGGCGGCTGAGCGCGCCGGCGCTGGACCGGCTGCAGCGGCTGTCCGCCGAGCTGCGGCAGCTGCGCAGCTTCATGGGCGATGACCTGGGCACCCTGCTGGGCGAGGTGGAACGCGCCATGCTCCTGGACATTGAAGTCGCGGCACGCCCCGGCATCAGCATCCATCAGGCCCGGCGCAACCTCGACGCCTTCCAGGACGCCGCCGCGGGGTTCCTGCACACCTCGCAGCGGGTCGATGTCCTCGCGTTCCTGGCCTGGCTGGAGGCAGCCGCGGCGGAGGAGAACGGCCTCGTCGCGGCCGCGGCCGAGGTCAACCACGAGGCCGTCCAGCTGCTGACCGTGCATGCCTCCAAGGGCCTGGAATGGGACGTCGTGTTCGTGCCGGGACTCAATGCCGGGGCCTTCCCGTCCAGCCGGGATTCGCGGTGGAGCAGCGGGTCCGCGGCGCTGCCCTGGCCGCTGCGCGGGGACCGCCATGACCTGCCCCAGTGGGATCTTGACCACCCGGACCAAAAGGGCTGGCTCGACGCCGAGAAGGAGTTCAAGTCCGCGGTCCAGGTGCACGGCGAAGCCGAGGAGCGACGGCTCGCCTACGTGGCCTACACCCGGGCCAAGCACGTGCTCTGGGTCTCCAGCGCCGCCTGGGTCGGCTCCCGGGCCGGCCTGGCCGAAATGTCGCCGTTCCTGTCCGAGCTTGAGGCGCTGGCCGCGTCCGGGGCGGCGGAGATCCATCCGCGCTCCGTCGCGGAGGAGGCCCTGCCGGAGGAGAGCCCGCTGACCTCCGAGCTTGAGCTTGCGCTCTGGCCCTACGACCCCCTGGAGGGCCCGGTGCACCCGCACACCGGGACCCGGCTGAGGCTCGTCCCCGGCCGGCGCGCCGCCATGGATGCGGCGGCGGCGCGGGTGCGCGAACGGCTGGAACACGCCGGTACGCCGGCTCTGCCGTCCCCGGGCGCGGCGCCGTCGGTGCCCCGGCCGGGTGCCTTGCGCGGTCCGGCGGCCGGCTGGGCGCAGGAAGCGGCGACGCTGCTGGAACGGCGTTCGCGGCGCTCCGCGGTCCAGGACGTTCACCTTCCCGGGCACATCTCCGCGTCCACGCTGGTGGACCTCGACGACGACGCGGCCGGCGTCGTGGCCCGGCTGCGGCGGCCGGTGCCGCGCGAACCGGGGATGTCCGCCCGCAAGGGCACGGCCTTCCATGCCTGGGTCGAGGAGTACTTCGGGACCACCGGCATGCTCGACCTCGGGGACGCCCCCGGATCGGACGACCACATCGACGCGGCATATGGCCTGGACGCCATGGTGGAGACCTTCAGGCAGTCCGAGTGGGCGCACCGCGCGCCGGCCCACGTGGAGGTTCCGGTGGAGACCCGGATCGGCGACGTGGTGGTCCGGGGCAGGATCGATGCCGTGTTCCGTGACGCCGACGGCGGCTGGGACCTCGTGGACTGGAAGACCGGGCGCCGCCCTTCAGCGGGGCAGCTGGGGACCAAGTCCGTGCAGCTCGCCGTCTACCGCCTCGCCTGGTCCAGGCTCAAGGGCGTGCCGCTCGACCAGGTCCGGGCTGCGTTCTACTACGTGGCGCAGGACCAGGTGGTCCGTCCGCATGACCTGGGCTCCGCCGACCGGCTGGAGGCGATCGTCGCGGAGGCCCTGGGGCGCCCGGCGGGCTAGCGTCCGGCGCTGCCGGGCGCGGGCACAACCGTCAGCGCCGTGGTCGCGGTATCGCGGTCCGGGGGAGTGCTGCCACCCGCAGCGGCGTCCTCCGGGCCGCCGTCCGCCGCGGCGCTGTCCTCCGTTGCACCGTCCTTCGTTGCGCTGTCCTCCGTTGCGGCGTCCTCCGACGCGCTGGCGGAGTCAGCGGCGCCGGACACGGGATGCGCGGCGGCATCGCCCGGCACAGGTTCGCGGCTGGTGGCAGGCTCACCGGTGGCGGGCTCACTGGGCTCGCCGGCGTCGGGCTTCCGGTCGGCCGGTCCCTCGCCGGTGGACCCGGTGCCGGCGGCCTCGTCGGGCGGGATCGGGGTGACGTGGACCGCCGGGCGCATCCCGCCGGCGTCCGGCGCGCTGGACGGCGCCGCGGCCTCGGGGCTGATGGGCTGGACGGTCACGGCAGGCTGCGGCAGCGGTTCAACGCTGATCGGCTGGCCGCCGTGCTCGGCGACGTCCGCCGCGAGCACCGCGAGCATCGACTCGGCCTCGCCGATCATCTCGGCGTCGTCGGCGGCCAGGCCCTTGACCAGGTACTGGGCCAGGGCAAACTCGGCGGACAATGCGGCCCGGCGCAGCAGGTGCGCGTCGGGAGCATCGCGGCGGCTGGTGCTGTAGTGCGCCAGGACCGCGTCGACGAAGTCCTGGTCATTGGAGGCGACCAGCCAGGCCATGTCGTCGGCGGGGTCGCCGATCCGCAGGTCGGTCCAGCCGGTCACGGCCGTGACCCGGTCGCCGTCGACCAGCAGGTTGTCCTCATGCAGGTCGCCGTGGACGACGCTGGGGTTGAAGCGCCACAGGGACACGTCCTCAAGCGCGTGCTCCCAGCGCCGCAACAGCAGCGGCGGGATCTTCCCGGTGGTGGCGGCCTGGTCCAGTTCGTTGAGCCGGCGCTGGCGGAACTCGTTGGGCGTGTAGCTGGGCAGGTCCGCGTTGCTCACCAGCGAGTGCGGCAGGTCGTGGATGGCGGCCAGGGCGGCGCCAATCTCACGGGCCAGCGCGGCCGAGCCGGCGCCCAGATCCTCCACCGAGCGGGTGGCGCCGGACAGGTGCGAGTACACGAAGGTGCTGAGGGTGCCCTGCCTGACCGTGCCGGCCACGGTCGGCATCAGGAAAGGAAGCTCGGCACGGATCCCCGGGGTGAAGGCGCGCAGCACCAGGAATTCGGTTTCGAGACGGGTGCTGGCCTCGGCGTGCCGCGGCGACCGCACCCGCCAGCGCTTGCCTTCGGAGTCCAGGAGAAGGGCGGAATCGAAGTCGGCCGGATCATCGGGCGCGGAGCTCACGGCGGTCGGGGTCAGTCCGGGGACCGCCGCAGTTGCCACCGCTGCCAGTTCGATTGCTTTTCTTCTCACGCTTCCACGGTAGATTGAGCCGCGCCTAAGACGGCGATGCACCACGGCGAGTCTGAAAGTTCGGCCCGAAATAGCGGCCGGCGGCCGCCGCTCCGGCAGCGGCCACCGGGCCCGCAAAATGTCATTTGTCCGTGGGGGTCGGTACGGTGGGTACATGAGTCTTGCGGAGTCACCGGAGCCCGGGTCCGGGCAAATTATTGGACAAAACCCGCGCGCAGGTCAGGCGGCCAACCAGCTGCGGGAAACCGTCCTCCCGGTCCGCCCGGCGCTGATCGACCGCGGCTCCGCCGCCCGGCTGCAACCCGGCATGCTGGCGGACCTGCTGCGTTCCGGCGGCGCGCGCGCCATGGTCCTCTCCCGGCGGCAGGCGCTGGTCAGCGGCAACGGACTGGTCTTCCTGGACGCGACCGCCCTCGCAGCGCGCCTCAAGGGCACCGCGTACGAGCCCGAGCAGGTGATCTACCTCGGCACCGGCCTGCCCGGAAGCGGCGCCGCCGAAGGGAACCGGTTTGTCCTGTTCGTCCTGCCGGAGCAGTTCGAGGTCCACGCCGAGCCGTTCGAGCAGCATGTCGAGGGCATCCCTGCGGGAGCGCACTGGGCCGGCTTCCGGGAAGTGGCCGGGCAACTGGACGCCACGGACACTGCCCTGTTCATCGAGGCCAGCGCGATCGCCAACTGGCACGCCACGCACACCCACTGCCCGCGCTGCGGCGCCGCCACTGTCCCGGAAGCCGGAGGCTGGGTGCGACGGTGCCCCGCCGACAACTCCGAACACTACCCGCGCACCGATCCGGCGATCATCGTCACCGTGGTCGGCCCGGACGACCGGCTGCTGCTGGGCGGCGGGGGCCCGCTCGATGCCCGTAACTACTCGACGCTCGCCGGCTTCGTCGAACCCGGCGAATCCCTCGAACAGGCCGTCGTTCGTGAGATCGGCGAGGAAGTGGGGGTCAGTGTCACCGCCTCCCAGTACCTCGGCTCGCAGTCCTGGCCCTTCCCGGCCTCACTCATGCTTGGCTTCACCGCCGTGACCTCGGACACCGAGGCCACGCCCGACGGCGTCGAGGTCACCCGGGCCCGGTGGTTCAGCCGCACCGAACTGCAGGAAGCCGTCCTGAGCGGTGAAATCGTCATCTCCAGCCGGCTCTCGATCGCCCGCGCCCTGATCGAACACTGGTACGGGGGCACCATCGAGGACCGTGCCGAGAGTCCCTGAGCGCTCCGCTGCCCCGGGCGCCCGCCGCGGCGCACCACCCGCCCAACCGCCAACGACTGAGCAGCAGAAGTGAACACAGACATATTCCAGACCAGCGCCCTCCCGACCGGACCTTCCCAGGACGGTCCGGGACCCGCCGCGCCCCCGGCACCGGACGACCGCTCACTCGAAGAGCGCGTCCTCGGCGGCCTCGACGCCGAGCAGCGCGAGGTGGCCAGCACCCTGAACGGCCCCATGTGCGTGCTCGCCGGCGCCGGGACCGGCAAGACCCGCGCCATCACCCACCGCATCGCCTACGGCGTGCACTCCGGCGTGTACAGCCCGCAGCGGCTGCTGGCGGTCACGTTCACCGCGCGGGCGGCCGCCGAAATGCGCAGCCGGCTCCGGGACCTGGGCGTCGGCAATGTCCAGGCCCGCACCTTCCACGCCGCCGCGCTGCGCCAGTTGCAGTTCTTCTGGCCGCAGGCCATCGGCGGGGCGCTGCCGAACCTGCTGGACCACAAGGCCCAGATGATCGCCGAGGCCGCCCGGCGGCTGCGGCTCAGCACCGACCGGGCCTCCATCCGGGACCTCGCCTCCGAGATCGAATGGGCCAAGGTGTCCATGCTGACGCCGGCGAACTACCTGGAGAAGGCCCAGGGACGCGGAACCCCCGGCGGCTTCGACCTGACCGCCGTCGCCCGGGTCTTCCAGTCCTATGAAGACGTCAAGACGGACCGCAACGTCATCGACTTCGAAGACGTCCTGCTCATCACCGTCGGCATCCTGCAGGAGGACCCCAAGGTCGCGGCGACCGTCCGGGAGCAGTACCGGCACTTCGTGGTCGACGAATACCAGGACGTCTCGCCGCTGCAGCAGCGGCTGCTCGAACTGTGGCTTGGCGGCAGGGACGACCTCTGCGTCGTCGGCGATGCGAGCCAGACGATCTACTCCTTCACCGGCGCCTCGCCCAAGCACCTGCTCGGCTTCAAGGCGCAGTACCCGGACGCGACCGTGGTCAAGCTGGTCCGCGACTACCGCTCCACCCCGCAGGTGGTGAAGCTGGCCAACGAACTGCTGGCCGGCCGGCGCAGCGGCGGCCCCGCCGCCGACGCCGCCTGGGCCACGCCGCTGCAGCTCGTGGCACAGCGCCCGGCCGGGCCGGCGCCGCAGTTCACGGAATGCTCGGACGACGAGGCGGAGGCAGCGACGGTGGCCGTCAGGATCCGCACCCTGCTCGACGCTGGCACGCCCGCCAGCCAGATCGCCGTGCTGTTCCGCACCAACGGCCAGTCCGAGGCCTACGAACAGGCCCTCGCCGCGGCCGGCATCGGCTACCAGCTGCGCGGCGGCGAACGCTTCTTTGCCCGCAAGGAGGTCCGGGACGCGATCCTTCAGCTGCGGGCGGCCACCCGGGCCGCCACGGAAACCGACGCGCCCGAACCTCTCGGCCAGCTGGTCCGGGACATCGTCTCCTCGCTCGGCTACACCGACAAGGCGCCGCACAGCGGCGGGGCCCTGCGCGAACGCTGGGAATCGCTGGCTGCGCTCGTAGCGCTCGCCGACGAGCTGGTGGCCAGCAGGGGAGCGCAGTTCAGCCTCGCCGACTTCGTCAACGAACTGCAGGAGCGGTCGCTGGCGCAGCACGCGCCCACCGTCCAGGGGGTCACCCTGGCCTCGCTGCACGCCGCCAAGGGCCTGGAATGGGAGGCGGTCTTCCTCGTCGGCCTGAGCGAGGGGCTGATGCCGATCTCCTTTGCGGACACCCCTGAGGCCGTGGACGAGGAGCGCCGCCTGCTTTACGTCGGGATCACCCGTGCCAAGGAATACCTGCACCTGTCCTGGTCCACCGCCCGGACCCCCGGCGGCCGGGCCAACCGCAAGCCCTCCCGCTTCCTCGACGGATTGCGGCCGGACTCCGTGGCCGGTTCTTCCATCCGGGGCAAGGGCGCCGCGCCGCGCCGCAAAGCGGCCGTGCCGGCGTCGTGCCGGGTCTGCGGCAGCATGCTCTCCAGCGGCGCGGAGCGCAAGGTCGGCCGCTGCAACCAGTGCCCGCCCACATACGAGGAGCAGACCTTCGAAGCGCTGCGGCAGTGGCGCAAGGAGACCGCTCTGGAGGCGGACGTCCCGGCCTTCGTGGTCTTCACCGATGCGACCCTGACGGCGATCGCCGAGGCCAGGCCGGGGACGCTGGAGGAACTGGCCAAGCTTCCCGGCGTCGGCGCCTCAAAGCTGGAGAAATACGGCGAGGACGTCCTCGCCGTCCTGGCCGGACGCTCGGCCTCCTAATGGCTGCCGGCAGCGTCCCGCTGACGACGGCGGACGGCGCCCCGGTGGAAGTGCGCCGGTCGGCACGCCGGCGCCGGACCGTGGCGGCGTTCTGGGAAAACGGCACCGCCGTGGTCGCCATCCCCGCCCACTTCAGCGGCGCGCAGGAGCGCGAATGGGTGGACCGGATGCTGGAGAAGCTCCGCCGGCAGGAGACCAAGCGCCGCGCCGGAGCAGCGAAGGGCCGCACCGATGCGGCGCTCGCGGCCCGGGCCGCCGAACTTTCCGCCACCTACCTCGGCGGGAAGGCCGTTCCCGCATCGGTGCGGTGGGTGACCAACCAGAACTCCCGGTGGGGCTCTGCGACGCCGTCGGAGGGGACCATCCGGCTCTCCCACAAGCTGCAGCCGATGCCGCAATGGGTCATCGACTACGTCCTGCTCCATGAACTGGCGCACCTGCTGGTCGCCGCGCACAACGCCGCGTTCTGGCGGCTGCTGGCTGCCTACCCGGAGACCGAGCGCGCCAAGGCCTTCCTGGAAGGCGTTTCCTTCGCCACCGCCCGCGGACTTCCCGCGGACGCCGAGGATGACGTCGACGTCGACGGGCCCGCCTCCGGCTGACGGCCGTCCACCGCCACTGACGGACACGGGACAGACCTGACGAACACGGGGAAGCCCCGGCCGGACCGAAGTCCTGCCGGGGCTTCCCGCCATGTCCTGACGTTCGAATCAGGCCTTGGGGCTGCTGTCCCCGTCCGCGTCACCCGGGCCGTCCGCCGTGCCGTCGCCGGTGTCCCGGCCGGACTCCGGCGCCTCGGTGTCAAAGCCGCCGCTGAGCAGCTTCTGCAACGCGTCGTCCACCTCGGTGTCGCTGGCCTCGGCCAGCTTGCGGCGTTCGCTGAAGCCCTTCGGGTCGTCAAGGTCCGCGGCCGTGGGCAGCAGGTCGGGGTGCTGCCAGATGGCATCCCGGCCCTCCACGCCGCGTTCCTCCTTGAGCTGGGCCCAGAGCGTGGCCGCCTCCCGCAGCCTCCGCGGCCGGAGTTCCAGCCCCACCAGGGAAGAGAACGCGTGCTCGGCCGGACCGCCGGTGGCACGGCGCCGCCTGACGGTCTCCCGGAGGGCCGCGGCGGAGGGCAGCAGGTTCGCGGTGGCGGCAGCGGTGAGCTCGTCGACCCATCCCTCCACCAGGGCCAGTGCGGTTTCAAGCTTTTCGAGGGCCTGCTCCTGGGCGGGGGTGCGCTGCGGCATGAAGACCCCTTGGGACAGGGCCTCCTGGATGCCTTCGGGGTTGCTGGGGTCCAGGTCCCGGGCCAGGTCCTCGATCTTGGAGGTGTCGATGTGGATTCCGCGGGCGTAGGCTTCGATCGCACCCAGCAGGTGGCCCCGCAGCCAGGGCACCTGCACGAAGAGGCGGGCGTGGGCGGCCTCGCGCACGGCGAGGAAGAGCCGGATGTCGTTTTCCGGCAGACTCAGGCCCTCGCCGAATTTGGCCACGTTGGCCGGCAGCAGCGCCATTTCGAGATCGGCGAGCGGGACACCGATGTCCGTGGAGCTGACGACTTCGGCCGACAAGGCGCCGATCGCCTGGCCCAGCTGCATGCCGAAGATCGCACCGCCCATGTTTTGCAGCATCGAGGAGGCGCCGCCCATCATCGACTTCATCTCTTCCGGCATCTGCTCGGTCATGGCCGAGGACAGCGCATTGGCGATGCTGTTGGCTACCGGCTCGGTCAGCCGCTTCCACGTGCCCAGGGTCTCCTCGACCCACTCGGCGCGGGACCAGGCCCGGCCGATCAGCCCGGTGGAGGGAAGCTCGGTGACCTGGTCCAGCCACAGCTCGGCAAGGCGCAGGGCCTCATCCACTTCGCGGGACTGCGCCGCGGTCACGGACGGGTCGGAGCCGCTCGCGGCGACGCGGCGGGCGTTCTCGTGGGCCAGTTCCCAGTTCACCGGGCCCTCAGCCGGCGCGCTCATCATCGCCTGTACCTGGGAGAACATCTGGGCCAGCAGGTTCGGATCATCCGGCAGGCCGGCGGCCTTGGCCAGCTCCGCCGGATCGATGTCCCCCATGCCTTTGCCGCCCATGAGGTTCTGCAGCATTTCCGCCAGCGGGTCCTTGGGCTCGTCGTCCCCGTTGGACGGATTGCGTGGGTTAGAGGTCATGATCCCGCCGATCGTCGGTGTGACTGGTGCTCATCTTCACGCTACCTTCCGGCCGCGTCGCTGTCCTCCGAAATCCGGCCACGTTCGCTGTCGGCAAAGCGCCCCGGGGCGGCCGAACACGTAGTGTTAGAGGCTGGATTAATTGCACGCTGCAGGCCGGGGTCCGGCGGCAGCCGCAGCGCCCCGGGCCGGCTCGTTCCGGCCGGGGGCGCCCGGTATGGAGAGGTCTTGCATTGACGTTTACCCAGGGCGAAGAGCCTCCCGGCGGCGCCGCGTCCCGTGAGGACGCCGACGCCGGTGTCCGCCAGCGCTTTAGCGCCGGTTTCCGGGGCCGCCGGTCCGCGGGCGCCGGACCGGCGGGCCCCCGGGCCGCGGACAACCGCTCCTCGGCGATGCTGGTTTCCGGGCTGCTCGCTTTCGGCCTGGGCCTGGCCGCGATGAGCCTGCCCGTTCCCTACGTGGTTGAGTCGCCCGGGCCAACGTTCAACACGCTGGGCTCGGACAACGGCAAACCCGTCATCAGTGTTTCCGGGCACCAGACTTACCCGGCCAAGGGCAGCCTGGACCTCACCACGGTCTACGTCGACGGCGGCCCCAACGGCCCGGTCACAGCCTTCGAAGCGCTCAGCGCCTGGTTCAACTCGGCCAAAGCGGTCTACCCCGAGGAACTGATTTTCCCCAGCGGCGTCACCAGGGAGCAGTCGCAGCAGGAAAGCGCCGTCGCCATGACGACGTCGCAGGAAAACGCCGTCGCCGCTGCGCTGAAGGAACTGGGCATCCCGTTCGAGCAAAAGCTGCAGGTGGCCGCCCTGTCCGACGGTTCGGCCTCCCGGGGCAAGATCGAAGAAGGCGACGTGCTCGTCTCGATCGACGGCAAACCCATCACCGCTCTGAGCGTCATCCAGGCGCAACTCGCCGCCGGGGAAGGAAAGCCGGTCTCCGTCGTCGTCGACCGGAATGGGAAGCGGCTGCCCGTGACGGTCACGCCCGGCAAATCCGAAACCGGCCGGTACCTGCTCGGCGT
Source organism: Arthrobacter sp. Soil763 (assembly GCF_001428365.1). Taxonomy (GTDB): domain Bacteria; phylum Actinomycetota; class Actinomycetes; order Actinomycetales; family Micrococcaceae; genus Arthrobacter. The sequence continues at coordinate 798,731 of NZ_LMSH01000002.1, forward strand.
GGTCCTGCAGTACAAGTTCAAGTTCCCCTTCGACGTTAAAATCTCGCTCGACAAGGTCGGCGGTCCCAGCGCCGGGATGATGTTCGCCCTCGGCATCGTGGACACGGTCACCCCCGGGGACCTCACCGCCGGGAAACACATCGCGGGCACCGGGACGATCACGCCGGACGGCTCGGTGGGGGCGATCGGTGGCATCGGCCAGAAAATGGTCGGCGCCCGCTCCGGCGGGGCGACGATGTTCCTTGCCCCGGCGGAGAACTGCGACGACGTCGTCGGCCACATCCCGGACGGGCTGCAGGTCGTGAAAGTCGAGAACCTGGCCGGGGCGCGCCGCGCCGTGGAGCTCGCCGCCGGCGGCGGCGACACATCGGGACTTCCGGCCTGCACCAGCAACTAGACTGGCCCCGGAACTAAGCCCGGGCGCCAGTCGTGGCACTAACTGAAGGCCGCCCGCGCCAGCGAAGCCTGACAACTGAAAACCAGCAGTATTGAGACCAGCGATGAGGTACCGAGTTTGTCCCGTCCCAGCACCGTCCCACCCGGAAGGCCACACCAACGGCGAGGCGCACTGACGCCCACGCTGATTGTCGTCGCCCTCATCGTGGTCGGCTTCATATTCTTTGCCAATGTCTGGACGGACGTCCTCTGGTACCAGCAGCTGGGCTTCTTCCAAGTCTTCCTCACCGAGAACCTCGCGCGCATCGCCATCTTCCTGGCCGGCTTCGCGGTGATGTTCGCCGCCGTGTTCTTCGCCATCCGGATCGCCTACACGGCCCGCCCGGTCTACGCCCCGGACGCGGACGTCCGCGACAACCTCAACCGCTACCAGGCCCAGCTGGAGCCGATCCGCCGGGTGGTCATGATCGGCCTGCCGGTCCTCTTCGGCCTCTTTGCCGGCAGCGCCGCGGCCAGCCAGTGGCAGAAGGTGCTCCTGTTCCTGAACCAGGAGCCCTTCGGGCGCAACGACCCGCAGTTCAACCTGGACATCAGCTTCTACCTGATGACGCTGCCGTTCCTGGGCTTCGTCACCGGCTTCCTGATCAGCGTCGCCGTCGTCGCCGGCGTCGCGGGCATCCTCACGCACTACCTCTACGGCAGCATCCGGCTGATGGAGCGCGGCGTGTTCACCAGCCGCGCCGCGCAGATCCACATCGCGGTCACCGGCGCCTCCTTCCTGCTGCTGCTGGGCGTCAACTTCTGGCTGGACCGCTATTCGGCGGTGCTGAACAACGGCGGCCGCTGGGCCGGCGCGCTCTACACCGACGTGAACGCAGTGATCCCCACCAAGGCGATCCTCGCCGTGGCGGCGGCCATCGTGGCGGTGCTCTTCATCGTGGCGGCCGTGATCGGCAAATGGCGGCTGCCGGTGATCGGCACCGCGATGCTGGTCATCACCTCCATCCTGGCCGGCGGCGTCTACCCCTGGGTCATCCAGCAGTTCCAGGTCCGCCCTTCCGAGCAGACCCTGGAAAACGAGTACATCAAGCGCAACATCACCATGACCCGCGCGGCGTACGGCCTGGATAAGATCCAGGAGAAGCGCTACGAGGCCACCACGAACGCGACCACCGGCGCGCTCGCCCCGGACGCGCAGACCACCGCCAACATCCGGCTGCTGGATCCGAACCTCATCTCCGACGCGTTCTCGCAGCTCGAGCAGTACCGGCCGTACTACCAGTTCCCGAGCACCCTGAACGTGGACCGCTACGAGGTGAACGGCAAGATCCAGGACACCGTGATCGCGGTACGTGAGCTGAACCCCGCCGGCTTGGCCACCAACCAGCAGTCCTGGCTGAACAAGCACGTGGTGTACACCCACGGTTACGGCGTGGTCGCGGCCAAGGGCAACAAGTTCACCGCGGACGGCAAACCCGAATTCCTGCAGTCCGGCATCCCGTCCACGGGCGTGCTGGGCACCGACACCAGCTACCAGCCGCGGATCTACTTCGGCGAGAACTCGCCGGACTACTCGATCGTCGGCGCCCCCGAGGGTGCACCGCACCGCGAGCAGGACCGCCCCGCCGCGAAGGAGGGCGACTCCGGTACGCAGTACACCTTCACCGGCAACGGCGGCCCCAACGTGGGCAGCTTCTTTAACAAGATCCTCTACGCGATCAAGTTCCAGTCCTCGGACCTGCTGCTGTCCGACGGCGTGAACGCCGAGTCGCAGATCCTCTACGACCGCAACCCCAAGGACCGGGTGGAGAAGGTCGCCCCGTACCTGACCGTGGACGGCAACGCCTACCCGGCCGTCGTCGACGGCCGCGTCAAGTGGATCGTGGACGGCTACACCACGAGCCCGTACTTCCCGTACTCGCAGCAGGAACAGCTCTCGGACGCCACCCGCGATTCGCAGACGTCCGCCGGCCGCACCGCGGCGCTCCCGAGCAATTCGGTGAACTACATCCGTAACTCGGTCAAGGCCACGGTGGACGCGTACGACGGTTCCGTCACGCTCTACGCCTGGGACGACCAGGACCCGGTCCTGAAGTCCTGGCAGAACGTCTTCCCGTCCTCACTGAAGCCGTATTCGGAGATGTCCGGGGCGCTGATGAGCCACGTGCGGTACCCGGAGGACCTGTTCAAGGTGCAGCGGGAACTGCTGGGCCGCTACCACGTGACCAACCCGGACAGCTTCTTCACCAACAACGACGCCTGGAGCGTGCCGAACGATCCGACCGTCAAGGAAGAGGGCGTCAAGCAGCCGCCGTTCTACATGTCGCTGCAGATGCCCGACCAGGAAAAGCCGGCCTTCCAGCTGACCTCCTCGTTCATCCCGCAGGTCGTCAACGGCAGCGCCCGCAACGTGCTCTACGGCTTCCTGGCCGCTGACTCCGACGCCGGCAACAAGAAGGGCGTGAAGGCCCAGAGCTACGGCCAGCTGCGGCTTCTGCAGATCCCGCCGGAGACCCAGGTTCCCGGCCCCGGACAGGCACAGAACAAGTTCAACTCCGATCCCACGGTGTCGCAGGCCCTGAACCTGCTGCGCCAGGGTGCATCGGCGGTGCTCAACGGCAACCTGCTGACCCTTCCGGTGGGCGGCGGCCTGCTCTACGTCCAGCCGGTCTACCTGAAGTCCACCGGCGAGACGTCCTACCCGACGCTGCAGCGCGTGCTGGTGGCCTTCGGCGACAAGATCGGTTTCGCACCGACCCTGGATGAGGCGCTGAACCAGCTGTTCGGCGGCCGGTCCGGCGCCACGGCCGGCGACGCCCCGAACAACGGCAAGACCCCGGCCAGCCCGGCCCCGGGAGCAACGCCCCCGGCCACCGGCGGGTCGACCGACGCCAAGGCGGAACTCAAGGCGGCCCTCGATGAGGCGAACGCCGCGATCAAGGCCGGCCAGGAGGCGCTGGCCAAGGGCGACTTCGCGGCCTACGGGGAGCAGCAGAAGAAGCTCTCGGCGGCCCTCCAGCGGGCCATCGATGCGGAGGCCAAGATCGGCGCCGCGCCGGCCAGCCCGGCCCCGTCCGCCAGCCCGTCGCCGTCGGCCTCGCCGTCGCCGACGCCGAGCAGCTAGGCTGCCGGGGACAGTCTCTCGAAGGCCGGGTTCCACGCTCTCCGGAGCGCGGAACCCGGCCTTCGCCGTGCGGTCGAGGAGCGCCTGCGATGCACGTCACGCCGTCCCGATTTGGCCCTGCGTTCACTGCCCGGTAAAGTAATTCTTGCGACGCGGGGTGGAGCAGTTCGGTAGCTCGCTGGGCTCATAACCCAGAGGTCACAGGTTCAAATCCTGTCCCCGCAACTGAGAGAAAGTCCGGAACACTGAAAAGTGTTCCGGACTTTCTGCTTTTCCGCGCTCCGCGCCGGCTGCGCATTCCGCTCCGCGCCGGCTGCGCATTCCGCCACGCCCGGCACGCCCTCGCCAGGCCGACCATCCTCAGGCGTGCGAGGTGACGCACAGCGCCGGCGCGCCCACGGCGCCGGGCATCCCGATAAGCTCGCGGGGCTGGCTGGAGAAGATCAGAAACTCCACGGCGTCGGTGCCGGCGCGTCCGAAGGCGTGCGGAAGGCGGGGGTCGAAGCCCTCGCTCTCGCCGGGGAGCAGGATCATCTTCCGTTCGCCCAGCACGAGGCTGAGGCGGCCGCTCAAGACATAGACCGATTCCTCTCCCGCGTGCGCCAGGGGTTCGGGTCGAAGCCCGCCGGATCCGGCCGGGAGGGAACACTTGAAGGCGTGGACCGGGCCGGTGCGGCCGGTGAGGGGCAGGACGGTCAGTTCCTCCCCCGCGGCGGGTTCCGCCGCGGGTTCCGGACGGGCCGGTCCAGGCTTCGGTGCGGACGCCGGCCGGCCCGGACCGGTTGGCCACAGTTGCGGGGGACGCCTCGCCGCGACATCTTCCACCCAGCCGATGGTGACGAACACGAGAGCCAGGAGGAGCCAGACCGCGGCAAACTGGAACCACTCGCTGTCGAGCGCCCAGGACGCGGACGCGGTGAGTGCGTCAATCTGGTCGAGCCTGTCGGCGATCACCACCGTGATGACCAGCAGCAGATTGTGCCAGAGGTAGACGGTCATGGCCCGGCTGTTCATCAGCGTGACGGTGCCGTCCAGGAAGCGCAAGGGGCGGGGGAGTGCCTGCCACGCCGGTGAGATGCGCAGCAGCATTGCACAGAAGCCCGCTGACCACAGCGCCTGAGCGAGGGGAATGTCGTTCAGGTCCCAGGCCGAGTCTTCCAGGTGGCTCATGGCCCAGAGGAAGCCCAAGGCCATGAGAACCGGCCCGGCGGCGTAGACCAGCCGCAGCGGGAGCTGGCGCAGCAGCCCCTGGTAGTGGGCGAAGCCAAGGACCCAGCAGAAACCGTACGTGGCGAAATCCGTGATTCCGGTCGATGCCCAGCCCGGCAGCGCGGCGGCTGTCGTGCCGAGGACGGTCATGAGGGCCAGCGGGGCCACCAAGGTGGCCCACGGAAACCGGCGGAAGGATGTGAGCAGCAGGGGTGAGAGCAGCATGAACCAGAAGTACGCCCGGATGTACCACAGGATCTCTTCGGCCTGGGCCGCCCAGGAGGCTTCCACGAGGCCCTCGTCCGTGCCGATTTCCTGCGGAAAGGGCGGGTCCGCGACGGGGACGAACCAGAAGACTGTTTGAAGCCAGGATCCGCCGGGCTCCTGGTCGGGCGTCCACCCCTGCCACAAGAGGAGGATAAGGACGGTGGTGCTGTACACCGCCAGGGGGATCAATAACCGGCGGGTGCGGCTTCGCAGCACGCCGAGGGCGGGCCGTTCAAGGGAGCGGGCCATGAGCGAACCTGCGAGGGCAAACATGACCCCCATCGACGGAAAGACCAGGCTCAGCCAGGCCGCGCCGGCGAAGGTGTGGTAGGCGACCACCCGGACCAGGGCGATCGCGCGAAGCAGATCCAGATAGCGGTCCCGGGCCGGGGCGTGAGGCGCGGGTCCGGTCGACATCACTGTGCTCATGCTGGTTCCTCAAAGCGTTCCCGAGGATCGCCGCGGCTGCGGCTGCGGCTGCGCCTGGACGGTCGGCGCCACGGGCGTCGAAGACGGCCCGCCTGCCATGGACCCTCTAACTGACGCAGATCAGGCTTCGGGCCGGTTCTTCGGAGCTTACCGTTCCCGTCCGGCGCGGTCCACGCCTCAGCGGTCCGGCTGCCGGTGGAGCGGACACACCCCGGGGGTGGGCAGGGGGCATCGCGGGGGAGGATGCGACGGCCGTGGTCGTGGGGGCGTCGAAAATAGGGTAGTGTTGAACAAGCGACGCGGGGTGGAGCAGTTCGGTAGCTCGCTGGGCTCATAACCCAGAGGTCACAGGTTCAAATCCTGTCCCCGCAACCATTGCAGTAACGGCAAAGGCCCGGATCTTCGGATCCGGGCCTTTGTTGGTTCCTACCCGTCCTTGAGCCGCTGGTAGGTCTCCAGTGCCCGTGCCCTGGACTCCGGCAGCCCCACCAGCGGTTCCGGGTAGCGCCCGGGCGCGGCGCCGGCCTTCCAGGGCTCGTGCACGGCCTTGCCCTCCAGCCCGGCAAGCTCGGGGACGAAGCGGCGCAGGTACCGGCCGGCAGGATCGAACTTCTTGCTCTGGGTGACGGGGTTGAAGATCCGGAAGTAGGGGGAGGCGTCGGCCCCGGACCCGGCGACCCATTGCCAGTTCGCCGGGTTGCTGGCGGCATCCGCATCCACCAGCGTGTCCCAGAACCACGCCTCGCCGCTCCGCCAGTCCGCCAGCAGGTTCTTGACCAGGAACGACGCCGCCGCCATCCGCACCCGGTTGTGCATCCAGCCGGTCTGCCAGAGCTGGCGCATGCCGGCGTCCACGAGGGGATACCCGGTGCGGCCCTGCTGCCAGGCCCGCAATTCGTCGTCCGACGGCGTCCGCCAGGCGAAGCGGTCGAACTCGGGCCGGTAGTTGCGGGTCGCAAGCTCCGGGTTTTCGTAGAGCAGTTGCCAGCAGAATTCCCGCCAGCCGAGCTCGGAACGGAAGATCCCGACGTCGGCCGGCGCACTGTGCGGGAACCGCTCCCGGAGCGCCTGCCAGACCCGGAACGGGCTGATCTCGCCGAAGCGCAGGTGCGGGGAGAGCCTGCTGGTGCCCTCCTCGCCGGGGACGTTCCTGCCGGTGCCGTAGTCGGCCACCGGCCGGTCCAGGAAGTCCTCCAGCCGGGCGTGCGCGCCTGCCTCGCCCGGGGTCCACTCCACGGCGAGTCCGGCGCTCCAGTCCGGACGGCGGGGGAGCAGCCCCCAGTCGGCCAGCACCTCGTTTGCCGGCAGCTTCCCGCCGCCGGCCTTGGCCGGGCCCGGGAGCCGGTCCGGGGCGTCCAGCGGCTGCCGGGGCTCGGCGGCGTCGAGGCAGGCCCGCCAGAACGGGGTGAAGACCTTGTAGGGTCCGCCGGAGCCGGTGCGCACCGTCCACGGCTCGAACATGAGGCTGGCCTGGAAGCTTTCGGCGCTGATCCCGTGGCCGCCGGCCCATTCCTTGAGGCCGGCGTCGACGGCGCGCTCCGGGCCGCCGTAGCGGCGGTTCCAGAGCACCCGGTCGGCGCCGGTCTCCTCGACCAGATCCCGGATCATCTGTCCTGCCGGCCCGCGCCGCAGGAGCAGCCGGGACCCTGCGGCCGTGAGGTCCGCGGCCAGCGCCTCGAGCGAATGGTGCAGCCACCACCGTGCGGCGCCGCCCAGGGGCCGGATGCCCGGGGATTCCTCGTCCAGCACGTACACGACGGTCAGCGCGGTGCCGGCGGCCGCTGCCTCCGCCAGGGCAGGGTTGTCGTCGAGGCGGAGGTCGTCGCGGAGCCAGACAAGGGTCGAAGACATGGCTCCACGCTACTGGATGGCCGGACCGTCCCGGTGCGGGTGCCGGCGGACACAGCAGGGGCCGGGTCCCGCGGAACAGTCCGCGAGACCCGGCCCCTGCCTGCCGTGCGCCGGCCGTGCCGGTAACGTCCGGCCTAGAGCTTGTCGAAGTCCGCCTCATCGACGGTGCTGCGGGCGGCCGAGCCGTTGCCGGCGCCGAGGGCCTGAGGCGTGCCGCCGGACTTCAGGGCCGCCAGCCGGGCCTCAATCTCGGTCTGCTCGCCCAGGTCCTCCAGCGAGTTGAACTGCGCGTCCAGGCTGGAGGCGGCCAGCTCCTGCTGGCCCCGGACCTTGGCCTCTTCGCGGCGGATCTTCTCTTCGAAGCGGCCCACCTCGGAGGTCGGGTCCATGATGTCGATGCTCTTGAGCGCATCGTGGACCTGCGACTGAGCCGCGGCCGTCTTGGAGCGCGCCACCAGTTCGTTGCGCTTGCTGGTGAGCTCGTTGAGCTTGCCCTTCATCTGGTCCAGGCCGTGCTTGAGCTTGTCCACGACCTCGGTCTGGGAGGCGATGCTCGGCTCGGCGGACTTCGCCTCATTCTCCGACGTGATCTGCCGCTGCAGGGCCACCTTCGCGAGGTTGTCGAACTTCTCGGCATCCACGATGTCGCCCTTGGCGCGGTACTCATCCGCCTTGCGCGACGCGGCGAGGGCCTTGTTGCCCCAATCCTGGGCGTTCTTGACGTCCTCGTTGTAGTCGTCCTGGAGCATCCGCAGATTGCCGATGGTCTGGGCGACCGCCGACTCGGCTTCGGCGATGTTGTTCGTGTAGTCGCGGACCATCTGGTCCAGCATCTTCTGCGGATCCTCTGCCTGGTCCAGCAGGGAGTTGATGTTCGCCTTCGCCAGCTGCGCCATGCGGCCGAAAATGGACTGCTTAACCATGGTGTTACCTTTCGTCCTATCCAGTGGTGGCCACTGGATCCGGTGAACAGTGAAATGTACCGCTTCTACCCGCCGGGCGGAACGGTTCCGCCGGCGCTTAGCCTCTGGCCGGCCGGCTAAAAGTCGCCGCCGCCGCCAAAATCTCCGCCCCAGCCGCCGCCGGAGTCCCCGCCGCCCCAGCCGCCGCCGGAATCGCCGCCGCCCCAGCCTCCGCCGCCGCCCCAGCCGCCGCCGTTGCCGCCGCCGTGGAGGATCGAGTTGATCAGGATGCCGCCGAGGATGGCGCCGCCGAGGCCGCCTCCGCCACCGCCACCGAACATGCCGCCGCGGCCGTAGCCCTGGTTGGCGTAACCGCCGAAGTGGTCCACGTCGGCCTGCGCCTGCTGGGCAGCCTGCGCGGAGAGGGCATGGGCCTGCTGTGCGTACTGCAGGGCCGTGACCGGGTCGGTGCGGGAGATGGACAGGGCGTAGTCCAAGTTGCGCTGGGCCTCGGCGAGCCGGGTCCGGGCCTCGGTGCCGACGCCGCCCCGGCGGGCCGTGATGTAGTCGGACGTGGCGCTGATCTGGGCCTGCGCCGACATGATGCTTTGCTGCAGCGAGGCCTGCGCCCGGCGGGCCTGTTCCTGCTGGTCGCGGATGCCGGTGAGGGCCTGGTCCAAGGACTGGTGGGCGTTCTCCACCCGTTCCAGAGTGGCGATCGGGTCGATCTTGCCGGCCTGGATCTCCGCCTTGACCTGGGCGAGGGCCGTCTCCACGCCGGCCACCGGGCCGGCCAGCTCCGGGTGAGCCCCGGACTGGATCATGGCCCGGGCCTGGGCGAGGTCCTGGGCGGTGTCGACGACGGCGGACTCAAGCCCGTTGCGGGCTTCGTCGAGGTTGCCGGCAACCTTGGTGATGGCGCCGAGCAGCACGTTCGTCTGGTGCAGGCTTTCCTCGGCCGCCCGGACGGCGACGGCGGCGAGGCTGCCCTCGCCGGCGTCGAGCTTTTCCCGGGCCGTGGCGGAGGCGTTCTGCACGAAGGCCAGCCGCTCCTTGGCCTGGCTGATGTTGTCCGCCACCTGGACCAGCGCGCTTTCGGCGTACTTGGCGCGCAGCCCGGTCAGGGACTCCTCCGCGGCGGCGATCTTCGTTTCCGCTTCGGCGGCGCCGGTGCCGACGGCCGCCAGCGCCTGCGGGGCGTTTTTCTCAAGCTCGCGCAGCGAATCGAAGTCCGCCTTCTGCTCCTGCAGGGAGGACAGTGCCGCCTCCGAGCGGCGGATGATTTCGCCGAGCCAGGACCGCTGCTGCTCCTCGGTGTCCGGGATGTGGTCGTCGAGCTGCTGCTGCAGTTTGAAGGACTCGGACATGTGCGCCTTGGCATCCTGCAGCGCCTTCGTGAAGTTGCCGACGGCGGCGTCGCCGTACTGGGCCTGGGCGAAACCGAGTTCCTGCTCGCTGGACTTGATCGCGTCGTCGGCCTCGATCAGTAGCGAACCGCTCCGGCGGCGGAGTTCTTCGATGCTCAGGCCGGCCAGCGGGTCCGGGGCCGCTTCCGTGCCCTGCCCGGCTCCGCCGGCCGCCTTCTTCCGCCGGTTGCGCAGGTACAGGTAGGTGCCAACGCCGCCGGCTGCCACCACACCGACGCCGACAAGGACGCCGTTCGCTGCGCCGGAAGGCACCGAACCGCTGCCGCCGCCGGCCGCGTCGCCGATGGCCTTGGCGGTGTCGATCGCAGCCTGGGCGTAGTCGCCGTTGCGCAGTTGCGGGTCGACCGCGTTCTTGATGATGTTCTCGCGCTGGGTGTTGGTGATTTTGCTGTTGACCGGCTTGCTCAGCTGGTACTTGCGGGCCTCGGTGGCCACGGCGAGCAGCAGCGAATTGGGGCCGAGGTTGGCTTTCTCCGCCACGGTCTCCGCCCACTGGCCGCTGTCGGTGGGGTTCTGGAACGTCTTGACGTAGACCACGTAGAGGTTCATCTGGTGGTCGGTTCCGAGCTGTTTGATCGCGGCTTCGACCGCCGGCTTCTTGCCGCCCAGCACGCCGGCCGAATCGACGATCTTGCTTGCAGGGTCCAGTGTCACCGGATCTTCGGCGAGGGCGGGAGCGGCGGGGAGCGCCAGCAGTCCTGCCACGCCAACAACGGTGAGGAATCGTTTCATCATTGACCGCATGTGCAACCCTTCAGCACGTCTGTGACCGGATCGGGCCGAGCCGGTCGTCACAGAACGCAACAGCGCCCCCACGCAGGTGCAAAGCCGCAGGTCGCTGTGGCAATTCCATTTGATTCTATGGTGCACCCCACAGGCCGTCCACCGGCGGGAATATGCCACCAGCGAAACGCGCTGAAGCCAGCGCGGGAGCCGCTCGGCGGGCCGCCGCGGGAGCGGCGGACGTTCAGGAACCTCCCAGCGAATGTCCGCTCTTGTTCCAGCCGGGACGACCATAATTGTCTGCAGACAAGGATGAAAGGAAGTCCCATGACTGAGAACCCAACGCAGGGCCCGTCACCGGATCCCAGCGCGAAAAACCGGGAACCGGCCGACGCGGCCGGGGCCCCGCACGCCGCTGCGGCAGAGGGCTCAGCTCCGGAGAATCCCACCATGCGGCTGGACCGGCCGGCCGGTGACGCGCCCCGGCCTGTGTACCCGCAGCACCAGCCCGGTTACGGCCAGCACTCCGCACCCGCCACCGAGCAGTTCGGCGCCCCGGCGCAGCAGCCCGGCGCCGCCTACCCGCACAGCCAGAACCCGTACGGCAACTACGCCAGCCAGCCCCCCGCAGGCGGGCCCGGCCAGGGCAGTGCGTTCAACCACCCCAGCAACGCCCCCAAGCGCAAGGCGGCGTTCGGGGTCCCCACGCTCGTCGCCAGCATCCTGGCCGCCGGCCTGGTGGGCGGCGGCGTCGTCGCCGGCAGCAACGCGCTGCTCGGCACCCGTCCCGTGGCCTCGGCCGGCGGCAGCAGCCAGGCCGGCACGGTGATCGTCAACAACAAGGATGACGTCAACGCCATCACCGCCGCGGCCCTGAAAGCCTCGCCGAGCGTCGTCACCATCAAGGCCACCAGCGGCAGCGACGGCGGCACCGGCTCGGGCATCATTCTCGACGGGGACGGCCACATCCTGACCAACACGCACGTGGTCACGCTGGACGGCAAGACGGCCAATGCCGCCGTCGAGGTCCGCACCAGCGAGGGCAAGGTGCTGACCGCGAAGATCGTCGGGACGGACCCCCTCTCGGACCTGGCCGTGATCAAGGTGGACAACCCCGAGGGCCTGGTCCCGGCCACACTGGGCGATTCGAGCAAGCTCAACGTCGGTGACACGGCGGTGGCCATCGGCTCCCCGCTGGGCCTGACCGGAACCGTAACCGACGGCATCGTCTCCACCCTGAACCGCACGATCAGCGTGGCCTCCTCCGCGGCGCCGAAGGACGGCGCCGACAACTCCCAGGGCGGCGACCAGGGCTTCCAGTTCGCCCCTCCGGGCGGCGGCCAGGCGCCGAACACGGCGGACCAGGGCAGCATCTCGATTAACGTCATCCAGACCGACGCGGCGATTAACCCCGGCAACTCCGGCGGCGCGCTGGTGAACAGCAAGGGCGAAATCATCGGCGTCAACGTCGCGATCGCCTCGGCGGGCGGCGGTGGCGCGGCCGGTGGCAGCAGCGGCAACATTGGTGTCGGCTTCAGCATCCCGATCAATCACGCCAAGCGCGTCGCGCAGGAGATCATCAGCACCGGCAAGGCCACCCATGGCCAGCTCGGTGTGAGCGTGAAGTCCAAGGCGGCAGGGTCGGCGTCCTCCGGTTTCTCGGTCGGTGCCGACGTCGCCACGGTCGAATCCGGTTCCGCCGCCGACAAGGCCGGGATCAAGGTCGGGGACGTGATCACCAAGTTCCAGGACCGGACCATCAGCGACCCGAACCAGCTGACGGCTGCGGTCCGCGAACAGGCCGCCGGGGCCACCGTGAAAGTCACGGTCCTGCGCGGTGGCCAGGAGAAGGAACTCGAGGTCACCCTCGGCGCCGCCGCCGAGCAGTAGCCATCCGGCCCCCGGGCCACCAACACCGGCCGGCGCCCCGCGGGGCGCCGGCCGGTGTTGCGCGTGCACGCTTCCCCGCCCGTCCGGCCGCCCGCCGCCACAGGGGTTAACCGAGGCGGCCCCGGCCCCGCGCTATATGGTTAGCTAGGAGCATCCCGGCACTCCCGGGGCGATCCCAGGCCACGGCCCCGCCCGGCCGGCTGCCCACCGCACGGAAGGCTGCTGTAAAAACAGTGGAAGAGACTTTGAAGATCATTGTGCTGGTCAAGCACGTACCGGACGCACAGTTCGACCGGCATCTCGGCGGCGCCGACAACACCACCGACCGGTCCGAAAGCATCCTGTCCGAGCTGGACGAGTACGCCCTGGAAGCGGCCCTGCAACTGATCGAGGCCCGTGGCGGGGAAGCCGCCGGAAACAAGGTCATCGCCCTGAGCATGGGCCCGGCCGGAGCCGTCAATGCAGTGAAGAAGTCCCTGCAGATCGGCGCCACCGAGGGCGTGCACCTGAGCGACGCCGCCCTCGCGGGCTCCGACGCCGCAGCAACCTCCCTCGCGCTCGCCGCTGCGGTCCGCCACCTCGGCGCCGACACCCCGGCGGACCTGGTCCTGACCGGTATGGCCTCCACCGACGGTGAGACCTCGCTGGTCCCGGCCCAGCTCGCGGAACGTCTGGGCCTGCCCCAAGTGACGTTCGCCTCCTCCCTCGCCCTCGACGGCGGCAAGCTCACCGCCCGCCGCGACGGCGGCACGCACGCCGACACCGTCGAGGCCGACCTGCCGGCCCTTGTCTCGGTGACGGACCAGATCAATGAGCCGCGCTACCCGAACTTCAAGGGGATCATGGCGGCGAAGAAGAAGACCATCACCACCCTCACGCTGGCCGACATCGGCGTCGATCCGGCCCACGTGGGCCTGGCCGGGTCCTGGACCGCCGTCGACGCCGCCGAGCCCCGGCCGCCGCGGACCGCAGGGACCATCATCACCGATGAGGGCGACGCCGGCATCAGGCTGGTCGAGTTCCTGGCCGCGCAGAAGCTGCTCTAAGGGGAGACCGAGACATGGCAAAAGTACTGGTATTCATCGACACCCCGGGCGAGGCGCTGAAAAAGGCCAGCCTCGAGCTGCTCACCATCGCCCGGTCGCTGGGCGAACCGGCGGTTGCGTTCAACGGCGAACTGCAGGACGGCGTCGCCGCCGCCCTGGGCGAATATGGCGCGCAGGCCCTGTACCGGCCGTCCGCCGCGGAGCTGGACGACTACCTCGTCGGCCCGAAGGCTTCCTACCTGGCGGCCGCCGTGCAGGACTCCGGAGCGTCTGTCGTGCTGGTCGAGAACTCCGCCGAGGGCAAGGAAATCGCGGCCCGGCTGGGCATCAAGCTCGGCGCCGGCGTCATCACGGACGTCGTCGCCGTCGACCCGGACGGCACCGCCCACAAATCCGTGCTTGCCGGCTCCTACATGACCACGGCCCGGGCCACCACCCCGGTGGCTGTCCTGACCGTCAAACCCAACAGCGTCACCCCGGAGCCCGCGGTGACCGGCACCGCCCCGCAGCCGGCCACCGTCGAGGTCCCGGAGACCGCCACGGCCGCGTCGGCCCGGGTCACGGCGCGCAGCGACAAACCCGCCAGCGGGCGCCCGGAGCTGTCCGAAGCGCGGATCGTTGTGGCCGGCGGCCGCGGCGTGGACGGCAACTTCGGCCCGCTCGAAGACCTCGCGGATGCCCTGGGTGCCGCCATCGGCGCCTCCCGGGCCGCCACCGACGCCGGCTGGATCGGCCACGACGCGCAGATCGGCCAGACCGGCAAGACCGTCTCCCCGCAGCTCTACATCTCCGCCGGCATCTCCGGGGCGATCCAGCAGAAGGCCGGCATGCAGACCGCCAAGGTCATTGTGGCGGTCAACAAGGACGCCGAGTCGCCGGTGTTCGAGATCGCCGACTTCGGCATCGTCGGCGACCTGTTCGAGGTGCTGCCGCAGGCCACCGAAGAAATCCTCAAGCGCAAAGGCTGACTATTGAGCACGATCGCTCCCGCGGCACAGAGCCCGTTCGATCCGGACCGCAACCGGGTCGGGCGGGTGCTTTGTTTCGCCGCCCACCCCGACGACATCGACTTCGGGGCGGCCGGAACCATCGCGGCCTGGACCGCCGCCGGCGTCGAGGTCAGCTACTGCATCATGACCGACGGCGATGCCGGCGGCTTCGATCCGGACCAGCGGGAGGAGATCGTCCGGCTGCGCACCGAGGAACAGGAACGCGCCGCGGCGCTGGTAGGCGTCACCGACATCCACTACCTCCACCAGCGCGACGGCTACCTCGAACCGTCCCACGAGGTCATCCGCGAGGTGGTCCGCCTGATCCGGCGGCTCCGCCCCGACGTCGTGCTGGCCATGCACCCCGAACGGAACTGGACCCGGATCCAGAAGAGCCACCCGGACCACCTGGCCGTGGGGGAGGCCGTGACCCGGGCGGTCTACCCGGCGCTGGAGAACCCCTTCGCCTACCCCGAGGTCGCCGCGGCCGGACTCGAGGCCTACAAGCTGCCCTGGCTGTGGCTGTACGCCGGACCCGGCGAACGGGAAAACCACTTCGTGGACGTCACCAACCACGTGGAGCAGAAGCTGGCCGCGATCCACATCCACGTCAGCCAGCATCCCGACGCCGGTGCGATGGAACGCACCGTCCGCGGCCAGCTCGCCGCGAACGGGGAACGGGCCGGATTGCCCGCCGGGAGCAGCGCCGAGGCCTTCCACGTCGTCGCCGTCAACGGACCGGGAACCATCGCCGGCTTCTAGTGTTGCCCGGGTCGGGCCGCTGCCATATGCTTGCCATTGTTTAAATCATATTTATTGATGGAAGGCAGACTTTAATGGCGAAGACTGCGCAGCGCCCCGTACTCGTGATCATGGGCGTCTCGGGCTCGGGCAAGTCCACGGTGGCCGGCCTGCTGGCTGGCCGGCTCGGCTGGGACCTCGCGGAAGGCGACGACCTGCACCCGGCCTCCAACGTGGCCAAAATGCATGCCGGGCAGCCCCTGACGGACGAAGACCGCTGGCCCTGGCTGGAGCGCATCGCCGCCTGGATCCAGGCGCACACCGCCGCCGGCACCCCCGGCGTCGTGACCTGCTCCGCGCTGAAGAAACGCTACCGGGACATCCTGCGGGGCGAGGGCGTGGTGTTTGTCTTCCTCGAGGGCAGCAAGGACCGGATTTCGGACCGCCTCGCGTCCCGGCACGGGCACTTCATGCCCCCGGCCCTGCTCGAGTCCCAGTTCGAGGCGCTGGAGGCCCCCGGGCCCGACGAAAACGCCATCACCCTCTCGGTCGGGGCGACCCCCGCCGACGAAGCCCAGGAAATCATTGACCGGCTCAACCTCGACGGGGCCGGCGCCGCGGCGCGCTGAGTACGCCGTCCGCTTTCCGCATTTCTTAGCTAGGAACCTTTGTGAAATCTCTTGCAGCACTGCAGCTTCCGGCTGCCGTCGAGGCCTGGACCGGCCATGACACCCAGCTCCTGGTCGTCGCCGCCCTCGGCATCGCCCTGATTGTCGTCCTGATTGCCAAGTTCAAGCTCCACCCCTTCCTCGCCCTTGTGCTTGGTTCGGCCTTCGTTGGCCTGGCCTCAGGCGTCGAGCTGGCCAAGGTCGTCAGCAACTTCGAAGACGGCGTCGGCGGCGTCCTGAAGGAGGTCGGCCTGCTGATCGCGCTCGGCGCCATGCTCGGCAAGCTCCTGGCGGACTCCGGCGGAGCCAACCGGGTGGTTGACACCCTGCTCGCCAAGGCGACGGGGAACAAGGTGGTCTGGTCCATCACGCTGGTCGCGGTCATCATCGGCCTGCCCATGTTCTTCGAGATCGGCCTCGTGCTGCTGCTCCCGGTCATCGTCCTGGTCACCCAGCGGTCCCGGATGCCGCTGATGCGCGTCGCCATCCCCGCCCTGGCCGGGCTCTCCGTGCTGCACGGCCTCGTGCCCCCGCACCCGGGTCCGCTGATCGCGATCAGCGCGGTCAAGGCCGAACTCGGGACCACGCTGGCGCTCGGTCTGCTGGTCGCCGTCCCGACCGTCATCATCTGCGGCCCGCTGTTCTCCCGGCTCGCCGCCCGGTGGGTCCCCGTGGGTGCTCCCGCCGTCGCCGGCGGCATCGACACCCGGCAGGCCGACGCGGTTCCCGCCGGCGACGGCTCCGGCACCGGCGCGGACAGCGTCAAGCGCCAGCCGAGCTTCCCAACGACGCTGCTGACAATCATCTTCCCGGTCGTGCTGATGCTGCTCAAGGCCGTGGTCGACATCATGTGGCCCGACGCCGCCACGGCACCCTGGATCCGGGTCTTCTTCGACTTTGTCGGCCAGCCGCTGGTGGCCATGACCCTCGCCGTGCTGCTCGCCATCGTCACCTTCGGCTACGCGGTCGGGTTCACCGGCAACGGGATCACCACCCGGATCGGCGCCAGCCTCGGCCCGATCGCGGCGATCCTGCTGATCGTCGGCGCCGGCGGCGGCTTCAAGCAGACCCTGATCGGCGCCGGCGTGGGCGACGCCGTCAAGAAGTGGGCCGAGGGCGCGAACATGTCCGTACTGGTCCTGGGCTTCATCGTGGCCGTCGCGCTGCGCCTGGCCACCGGTTCCGCCACCGTGGCCACGGTTACCGCGGCGGGAATCGTGGCGCCGCTGGCCGGCTCGCTGTCCCCGACCCACGCGGCGCTGCTGGCCCTGGCGATCGGCGCCGGCTCGCTCTTCCTCTCGCACGTCAACGATGCGGGCTTCTGGCTGGTGAAGGAGCTCTTCGGCCTCAGCGTCGGCCAGACGTTCAAGACCTGGTCCGTCATGGAAACCCTGATCTCCGTGGTGGGCTTCGGGTTCGTGATGCTGCTTTCCCTGGTCATCTGAGCGGCAGGCAGGCCGCCCACTGAAAAGCCGCGCCGGCCCCGGTTCTCCGGGGCCGGCGCGGCTTTTTCGTACGGTGACCTTCTTCGTACCGTGGCTACGCGCCCAGCGGGGCGGCGGCCACTGTCGGCATGGTCGGCGTCGTCGACCCGCCGGCGGGTTCGACCGTGATGCCCAGCGCCGCTGCGGAGCCGATGCCGGTGACCATCGCGGGTTTGGACAGTGCGGCGGCATCCATCAGCCCCTTGGACACCGGGGCGGACCCGTCCTTGGGGATCAGCCACATCTGGTAGACCTTGCCGGCCGGCGGGGCAGGTACCCCGTTCATTTCCACGACCGCGGCGTCCTTGGAGGAGGAGAGGGTCAGGGACGCGGTTCCGCCGCCGACGACCTCGACCGTCGCCTTGCGCACGTCGGAGGCTTGCCGGACCTGGGCGAGCGGGTCGTTCTGGTTGGCCACGTAGGCGCCCACCCCGACGCCGCCGAGCGCGATGGCGGCCGCCGCGGCGACCCCCACCAGCCAGCCGCGCATGCCCTGGGGCCGGCGGCGTTCCTCACGGCGCTGCCGGGCGGCGCCGAGCTCATCGGTGACCGGGGCGGAGCCTTCCCGGACCGGGCGTGCCACCACGGGAGCTGACCCCGGGAAGGCGGCTTCCGGTCCGGCGGCCGTCCCGGCCTGGGCCGGCAGTGTGGCGACGATGCGGTCGAAAAGCCCGGCCGGGGGCTCCTCTTCCGCGCTGAAACTGACGGCCAGCGTCTCGCGGGCCTGCCGGACGCGCTCTTCGAACGCGGCGCGCTCGGCCGGCGCGGCGTCCGCCAGATAGCGTTCGACGGCGGCGCGCTCGGCGTCGTCGAGTGCGTTCAGGGCGTAGATCTCGGCGAGGTCCACGGCCCGGCCGGCGCTGAGGTCTCCGGCGATGTCGGCGGTGAACCCTGCGGGCGTGGGGCCCCCGGGCTGTGCGTTCTGCTCGTTCATCTCAACTCACCCCCAGGCAGGTCTTCAGGCGGATTAGTCCGTCGCGGATGCGGGACTTGATGGTGGGCACGGCCGCGTTGAGTTTTTCGGCGACCTCCCGGTAGGTCAGGCCGCCGTAGTAGGCGAGCCGGACCGATTCCTGCTGCGTGTCCGTGAGCGTGTCCAGGCAACGGACCACCGCCTCGGCCTCGAGCCGACTGCCGACCTCGTCGGAGACCGAATCGTGGTCGATCTCCTGGCTGGTCGCGCCGTACCTGGCTTCGCGGTCGGAGGCTGACTGCGAGGACCGCACCTTGTCCACGGCCCGGCGGTGCGAGATGGTCATCAGCCACGCGAGCGGGCTGCCGGCAGCGGCGTTGAACTTTGACGCGTTCTGCCAGACCTGGAGGAAGACTTCCTGGGTGGTGTCCTCGCTGAGTTCCGCGTCGATCAGCACGCGGCGGGCCATGCCGTAAACACGGCGCGAGGTGAGCTGGTAGAACTCGGCGAAGGCGGCCTGGTCCCCGGCAGCGATGCGGCCCAGGAGTCCTCCGAGCCGGCGGTTTAGCTCGGCCGCGGCGCTGGGGGGAGCTGCGGCCTCGGGATTCGGGGCGTTCGGAGTTTCCATCACCTTCAAGCATAAGGTGCCGTCCGCGGCCCGGGGGCCAGGAGCGGCCTCGACCGCGTGGTGTCCGCCGCCGGCAGCCGGCCGGCGGTGCGCCTGCAAAGTACTCACCTGCTGTTCCTCGCTCCTCGCTCCGCCTCGATGATGTCTCAGAGGTGATTCGGTGCGGAGCGTCCGGCGGATGGGCCGGAATCCGGAACCGGAGTTACAGCTTGGCGCCGGCGAACCCCTGCTGGCGCCAAGCCTCGTAGACGGCGATCGAGGCGGCATTGGCCAGGTTCAGCGACCGCAGCGCCGGCAGCATCGGCAGCCGAACCCGGGCGGTAACGTGCGGGTCGTGTTTGGTTTCCTCGGACAGGCCCACCGATTCGCGGCCAAACATCAGCACGTCGCCGGGCCGGTAGTCGATCTCGGTGTAGGACCGTTCGCCGTCGGAGGTGAACGCGAAGACCCGCTCCGGGTGCAGCGCCTCCCACGCGGCGTCGAGGTCCGGGTGCACGGTCACGACGGCGAGGTCATGGTAGTCCAGCCCGGCGCGGCGCAGCTTCGCATCGGAGAAATCGAAACCCAGCGGTTCCACCAGGTGCAGCTCCGCTCCGGTGATTGCAGCCAGGCGGATGGCGTTGCCGGTATTGCCGGGAATTTCAGGGCTGTGGAAGAGGATGCGGAACACCCCTCCATCCTAGCCAGCGGTCCGGGGGCTAGTGCATTCCGCGCAGCAGCCGGGCGAGCACCGGGACATTTACCGTGTTCGGGGCCGGTCCGGAGCTGAGGAACTCCTTGAGACCGCGGACCAGCCCGGCGGCGTTGACCACCTGGACGGTCTCGTGCCCGGCGGCGCGGTCCCGGGAGCGGGGATGCCGGTCAATCACCGGTTCGTGCAGGTTCCCGTCGGTGCTGTGGACGACCGTCCACCCCGTGACATTCAGTTCCGGGAAGATGTCCTGCATCCTTCGGACCACGTGGGCCAGTTGCGGCGGGGCGATGGACCGGCCGCCGTGGTTCAGGCTGCTGCCGTTCCAGGCATAGGCTCCCGGGGGCAACAGCATGGACCCGATGACGGCCAGCCGGTAGCCGGACAGCAGCACGTGGTCGATGTGGCTGTTATCGGCGGGGGACTGGAGCCCGTTGACCAGCCGGGCGGCAGGAACGGCCGGAAGCACCTGGCGGGTGATCAGCTGCACCGTCCTCAGTTCGCGCTGGATTCGCGCCTCGGCCCCGAAGATCCCGCGCCGCCGCGGCATGCCGTGGACCTGCTGCGCCGCCACCGGCGCCGGGATCAACGGAACCCCGCCGGCCGCCGCCGTTTCCTCGAAGGACGGCACGTAGACCGGGGCGTCGGCGGCGGTGTTGCGCGGCGTATTCGGCCGGCGGATGTGGGCGGAGGACCGGCTGCCCGCGGCCGGGGCGTCAAAGTGCGCGGTCTCCTCGGCCGGGGCGGTGCGGCTGGAGAAGGCGGTGCCGCTGCCGTAGGAACGGTCGTACGCGGCACGGCGCTTGGCATCGATCAGGGTCTCATAGGCGAGCGTGACCCGGCGGAAGGTGGCGGCGTCGCCCCCGTGGTCCGGGTGGGCGCGGCGGGCAGCCTTGCGGTAGGCCACCTTGATGTCCTTATCCGTCGCTGTGACGGGGATCCTCAGGACCTGGTAGTGCGAGCTGTTGCCCTGCGTCAAGGACGATTCCTTTGCCTCGGTGGAGCCGGTCCGGCCTGAACCTCCGGCCTGGATAGTTTAACCGGCTGGCTGGACAACGAGCGTGTGGCCCCCGGTGGTTCCCGCCGGCTGGCATAATTCAGCCCATGAAGATCGCCCTGGCCGTCAACCCGCGCGCCTCCTTCGGCCGCGGCCCGCAGGCCGGCCGGGACGCCGCGGCCTGCTTCCGCGCCGCCGGGGCAGAGGTCCTGCTGCTCAGCGAGGACAGCTACGAGACCCTGGCCCGGGCCGTGGACAAAGCTCTCGCCGACGGGGTTGACGCGCTCGTGGTGGCCGGCGGCGACGGCATGGTGCACCTGGGCGTGAACGCGCTCGCCGGCTCGGGTGCGCCCTACGGAGCCACGCCCCTGGGCATCATCCCGAGCGGGACGGGCAATGACGTGGCACGCGCGCTCGGACTGCCGCGGCACGACACCCCGGCCGCCGCCGCTCGCGTCCTGGCCGGCCTGGCGTCGGGCGGACGGCTGATTGACGCCGGCAGGATCAGCTCCGGCGGCCGGACCCACTGGTTTGCCGGGGTCGTGTCCGCAGGCTTTGACGCCGCGGTCAACGAGCGCGCCAATGCCTGGCGCCGGCCGCGGGGACAGGCCCGGTACAACCTGGCCATGCTGCGGGAACTGGCCACGTTCCGCGCCATCGAGTACACCGTCACCGCCGACGGCGAGCGCTGGGAGCAGGGAGCCATGCTCATTTCGGTGGCCAACGGCCAGTCGATCGGCGGCGGCATGAAGGTCGCTCCGGACGCCGCGCTCGACGACGGCTTCCTTGACCTGTTCATCGTCACGCCGCTCTCGCGCGCCCGTTTCCTGGCCGTATTCCCCAAGGTGTTTTCCGGCCGGCACGTGGACCATCCGGCCGTGCAGCTCCGCCGCGTCCGGCGGGTTGAGCTGGAGGCGCGCGGCGTGGTCGCGTACGCGGACGGGGAGCGGATCGGACCGCTGCCCTTGGTGATCGACGTCGTCCCGGCCGCGCTCCGGGTCCTGGCATAGGAAGGGCGGAACAGCGATGGTGGGGCAGGGGCGGAAGGCTGCAGGCGCGGGGCGCCGCGGTGCCGGCGGCCTGGCCGGGGCGTGGGTGCTGGCGACGCTGCTGGCGGGGTGCAGCGTCGGAGTTCCCGATCCCGGGGCGCCCGTGCCGGCCGGCAGTCCTGCCGGCATCGCCACCCCCAGCATCACGCCGGGCCATGACGCCGAGGCGGTCGCGGCGCGGGACCTGCCGTTTAGCGCTGGCGGGTCCCTCGCGGCCGGGGTGCCGGTGGAACTCTCCGACGGGCTGGGCGATGCGCCGGGCTGGAAGCGCGGCCGGCAGGCCGTGGCCGGGGCGAGCGAGTACCGCAACGGCGCCGGTTGCGTGGTCGCCGCCAAGGTCCGTGAAAACCAGTGGCCGCTCGCCGAGGCCGGCGACGATAAGGCGTCCACCGAGGCGCTCTTCCACTACCTGGACGCCAGTATCCTGCCGTCCTACCTCAAGACTGCCCAGTTGCGCTGGGGCGGCGAGCCGGGCAAACCGGGCCCGCGGGTCCAGGTCCTGGTGCTCGACGGCGGCAAGAGGGCGGGTGCCCGGGCCACGGCAAGCTACGCGAGGGTCTTTGCGAAGGCGGGCTCATCGATCTACGTCTCGGTCTCGTGCCCCAGCGCCGCGGCGCTCGCCGCCGCCCGGGCCGACGTCGCGGACCGGCTGGCGGTGCTGCCGCCGTCGGCCTGATCCCGCCGGGCCGTGCGACGCCGCGGCCGACCTGCCGTGCAGGCAGACCGGCGGCGTCCGGCTACCGGCGGTGCCGCGGCGAGAGCCTGTTCAGGGCAAGCGCGCCGACCATCAGGCCGAAGTCCCGCAGGGCCACGTCATAGAAGCTGCCCAGAACCAGCAGGTTGACGATGATGCCGAGCAGCCAGACGGCAACCAGCAGCGAGCCGAAGCGCGGCCGGACCGCCACGGCGATGCCGGCAATAATCTCAACGACGCCCACGATGTACATGAAGTTCTGGGCCGGCAGGGGAATGACGGCAGTGGCCGCCGGCGCGAGGTACATCGTCCAGTCGGTGAGCAGGTTGGTGAACTTGTCCAGCCCGAACAGGATGGGGGCCACCGTAAAGACGGTCCGCAGCAGCAGGAAGGCCTGCCCCTGCGTCCCGGGCAGAACCGCCGGGGCCGTTGCCGCCGGCAATGGTGAGGTTTTCATCGTCCGCTCCTAACTTCTAAAAATAGATACCTTGATTTTAGAACCGGCCCCGGACTAAAGCAACGGATCTTAGTTTTAGAGTTAGGCTGGCTTTATGACCCGTTTTCCGTGGACCCGCAGGGTATCCGCCGTCGCTTCCCTGGCCGACCAGAACCGCCGCAGGATCTTTGACTTCGTGGCGGCAGCGGACCGGGCCGTCGGCCGTGACGATACGGCCGAGGCGCTGGGGCTGGCGCGCAGCACGGCCTCGTTCCATCTGGACCGCCTGGTGGGGGACGGGTTGCTGGTCGCGGACTTCCGCAAACTCGGCGACCGCAGCGGTCCCGGCTCCGGGCGGCCGGCCAAGCTCTACCGTGCGGCCGTCCAGGAAGTCTCGGCGTCGGTTCCGGAGCGCAGTTACGACCTTGCCGCGGAGTTGCTGGTCGCCGCCGTGGAAGAAACCGCGGCCGGCGGCGGCCCGGTGGGGGACGCGCTGCTGCGGGTGGCCCGCGCCCGTGGCCGCGATGCCGCGGAAGCCGCCGGCGGAACCGGGTTCGCCGGGTTGCTTACCGCCGAGGGATACCGGCCGGTGGACGACGGCGAGGGCGGGCTGACGCTGCTCAATTGCCCGTTCCACCGGGTGGCCCAGGGCCATGCCGGAACCGTGTGCGCCATGAACGGCGCTTTCCTGGCCGGAGTCGCCGAGGGCTGCGGCGAGGACCCCGGCCGCGTGGAAGCGCTCGACATCGCCGACCTGCGGTCCCGGGGGGAAGCAGCCCCGGCGCAGTGCTGCGCGCGGATCAGGCCGGCGCAGGCCTCGGCTGCCCCTTGAGGCCGGTCAGCAGGACCCCGGCGACCACCAGGATCCCGCCCACCACCTGCACCGGCGTCAGCGGCGTGCCCAGCGCCAGCGTGATCGCCGCCGTGAAGACGACCATCAGGTTCAGGTAGTTCCCCGCGGTCCCCGGCGGCGTGGTCTTGAGCGCCAGGTTCCAGAACAGGTAGGCGCCCAGCGAGGGGAACAGGGCGATGTAGCCCAGTGACCAGGCCTCGGCCGGGGTATCGGGCAGCCGCACGTGCTGGACGAGCGCGAGGGGTGCCAGCGTCACGGTGGCCATGGCCACCTGCACCGCGGTGGCGGCGATCGGAGGGACCCCCAGCCGGCGGGCAATGATCGTATAGCCGCCCCAGACGATGATCGCGCCGATCATCAGCAGTTCGCCGGTGTTGATCGAAAGGCTGGCCACCCGCTGCAGGTCGCCGCGGGTCAGGACCAGCAGGACGCCCAGCAGGCCCAGGCCGATGCCTAGCCAACCCAGCCGCGTCGTTCGTTCGCCGAGCAGCACGATGGCCATCACCACGATCAGGGCAGGATTGGCCGCCGTGATCAGCGAGGCGTTCATGGCGGAGGTGTACCCCAGCGCCGTGTAGAGGAGCAGGGTGTAGCCGCTCATTCCCAGCGCGCTGAGCAGCAGCAGTACGGGCCAGCGGCGCAAGACCGCCCGCCAGTCCGGCTTCTCAACCAAGTGGGCCAGGGCGAGCAGCGGTACCGCCGCCAGCGTCCAGCGCCAGAAGGTCAGGTCCAGCGGCGTCATCGAGGCCACCGCAGCCTGGCCGACGACGAAATTTCCGGACCAGAACAAGGTCGCCAGAACAAGGTACAGGGGCGCTTTCACCGCTCGAATGTACACCAGCACGCGGCTGCTTTCGCCTGCTGCGGCAGGGCGGGCTTCCGTGCCGCCACGGTAGAATTGGTCCGTGCCTGTATACCTTGACCATGCCGCGACCACGCCGCTCGCCGCGGAGGCGCTGGCGGCCCTGACGCGGGAACTGTCCCGCACCGGCAACCCGTCCTCCCTGCACGGATCCGGGCGCCGGGCCCGTGCGACGGTCGAGGATGCCCGGGAGACGCTTGCGGCGGCGGCCGGAGCGCATCCCTCGGAGGTCATTTTCACATCCGGCGGCACGGAAGCGGACAACCTGGCCGTCAAGGGCCTGTACTGGGCCCGCCGGGCAGCTGATCCGCGCCGGACCCGTATCCTGTGCACCGCCGTCGAACACCATGCCGTGCTGGACACCGTCGAATGGCTCGAACGGCACGAAGGCGCGGAGGTCCGCTGGCTGCCCGTGGACGCCGACGGCGTGCTGGACCTCGCCGCCCTGGAGGCCGAACTCGCCGACGATCCCGGGTCGATCGCGCTGGTCACCGTCATGTGGGCCAATAACGAAGTCGGCACCATCCAGCCGGTCGCCGACGTCGTGGCGCTGGCGCACGCCGCAGGGGTGCCGGTGCACTCCGACGCGGTCCAGGCCTTCGGCTCCGTGCCGGTGGACTTCCGCGGAACAGGCCTGGACGCCATGTCCGTCTCGGGCCACAAGATCGGCGGGCCGGTCGGTGTCGGGGCGCTCCTGCTGGGCCGTGCCGTGGCGCTGACCCCGGTCCTGCACGGCGGGGGACAGGAACGCGACGTGCGCTCCGGCACCCTGGACACGGCCTCGATCGCCGCCTTCGCCGCGGCGGCGGAGGCCGTCACCGTCAACCTGGCGGCGGAGTCCGCCCGGATCTCCGCGCTGCGGGACCGGCTGATCGACGGTGTCCGCGCCGCCGTCCCGGAAGCCGTGCTCCGCGGCGCTGCCGGCGCCGGCCGGCTGCCCGGCAACGCGCACTTCACCTTCCCCGGCTGCGAGGGCGACTCACTGCTGTTCCTGCTGGACCTCGCCGGGGTGGAGTCCTCCACCGGATCCGCCTGCACCGCCGGCGTGCCGCGCCCCTCCCACGTGCTGCTCGCCATGGGCCTGGACGAGGACACGGCCAGGGGTGCCCAGCGCTTCACCCTCGGCCATGCGTCCACCGAGGCCGACGTCGACGCGCTGCTGGCGGCCCTGCCGGGCGCCTACGCCCGGGCCCGCCAGGCCGGCATGGCCGGTCACGAATCCAGCATCCAGACCGCAGGCACCGTGGCCCGCCAGTCCGCCCGGGGCTAGGCATCCCGCTGCCGCCGGGCGGCGCTTTTTGGGGCAGCATTCGGCGCGGCGATAGACTGGTACGGCGGGCGTGTGCTAGCCGCCGTCCGCGTCCCCCCGTTCCCTGGAGAAAGCCAGCATGCGAGTTCTAGCAGCCATGAGCGGCGGCGTCGATTCCGCCGTCGCCGCAGCACGCGCCGTTGAGGCGGGCCACGACGTCGTCGGGGTCCACCTGGCCCTGTCCCGCATGCCCGGCACCCTCCGCACCGGCAGCCGAGGCTGTTGCACCATCGAGGACTCGCGCGACGCCTGGCGCGCGTGCGATGTCCTCGGCATCCCTTACTACGTCTGGGACTTCTCCGAGCGGTTCAAGGAAGACGTCGTCCAGGACTTCATCGACGAATACGCCGCCGGCCGCACCCCGAACCCCTGCATGCGCTGCAACGAGCGGATCAAGTTCGCTGCCCTGCTCGAGAAGGCGATCGCGCTCGGTTTCGACGCCGTCTGCACCGGCCACTACGCCAAGGTCATCACCGACGCCGAGGGCAACCCGGAGCTGCACCGCGCCGCCGACTGGGCCAAGGACCAGAGCTACGTGCTCGGGGTCCTCACGCACGAACAGCTCCGCCACTCGATGTTCCCGCTTGCGGACACCCCGTCCAAGGCCGAGGTCCGGGCCGAGGCCGAGCGCCGCGGCCTGTCCGTGGCCAACAAGCCGGACAGCCACGACATCTGCTTCATCCCCGACGGCGACACCGCCGGCTGGCTGGCCGAGAAGATCGAGATGACGTCCGGTGACATCGTGGACGAGTCCGGCGCCAAGGTCGGCGAGCACCCGGGAGCCAACGCCTTCACCGTCGGCCAGCGGCGCGGGCTGAAGCTGGGCACCCCGGCCGCAGACGGCAAGCCGCGCTTCGTGCTGGAAATCCGGCCGAAGGAAAACAAGGTGGTGGTGGGCCCGGAGGCGCTGCTGGCCATCGATGAGATCCGCGGCATCAAGGTCTCCTGGGCCGGGCTCCCGATCGCCGAGATCGCCACCGGCGATCAGTTCGACTGCCATGCGCAGGTCCGCGCCCACGGCGACCCGGTTCCGGCGACCGCCCGCATGGACCACGCCGCGGGTTCGGGCGAACTTGTGGTCACGCTGGTGGAACCGCTGCGCGGTGTCGCCCCGGGCCAGACCGTGGTGCTCTACCAGGGCAGCCGGGTCCTGGGCCAGGCCACCATCGACGCCGCCCGGTCGCTGCAGCGCGCTGCGCTCTAACTGCCCCGCCCTCGGCCCGCGCGGCCCGTTGAGCATGCCCGTTCTTGAGGGCGACGGCTGGGCATTTCAGGGTTATGCCCACTGGCTGAGCCGGGGGATGGGCATGTCCGTCCCCAACCGGGGTGAAGATGCGGATTCCGTAGGGCTAAAGCGCGCCGGGGGCTGTCTGTTCCCGCCTGTAGGCTCGCACGCCGCGTGAAAACCAAGGCCGCGACCGTAAAGCCACTTCTGCACTGGACATGCCCGTCCTTGCTGGCCGCCGCTGGACATGCCCATCCTCCGGCCTGCCCGGCCGTTGAGCATGCCCATTCCTTGGGGCCACGGCTGGGCATTTCAGGATTATGCCCGGTGGCCGGTCCGGGGGATGGGCATGTCCGTCGCCGATGCCGGGGGATGGGCATGTCCGTCGCCGATGCCGGGTGATGGGCATGTCCGCTCCGAGGTGCCGGCGCCGTGCGGCCGTCCCGGAACGCAGCCGGCGGACCCCTCAGCCCCGGGTTAAAACGCCGGAGAACGGCCCCTGCTGCCGAAGAAAACGCCAACTTCGCCCGCGTCGTGTAAATTTTGTGTCTCAACTCACAAGATTCGACGATTCTGCCCCGGGTCTTCTGGTTGAATCTAGGAATCAGGACAGTGGGCTCCCAACGAGTCAAGCTACTTCGGGCTGCGCACTAGTACTCATCGAACAGAAAGTTCACAGATGGCAATGAACAACAAGGCCCTGCGGAGCGCCATCGCGCTTGCCGGGGTTTCCGCCTTTGCATTGACGGCCTGCACCGGCCCTTCCGGCGGCGGAACCGCTTCCGGCAGCGCCGCAGGCGGAGGCACCATTACCTACGGCACCACGGACAAGGTTGTCACCCTTGACCCGGCCGGCTCCTACGATGCCGGCTCGTTCATGGTGATGAACCAGATCTACCCGTTCCTGATGAACTCGAAGCCCGGAACGGCCGACTCCACCCCGGACATCGCCGAGTCCGCATCCTTCACCAGCCCGACGGAATACACCGTCAAGCTCAAGCCCGGCCTGAAGTTCGCCAACGGCCACGCGCTGACGTCCTCCGACGTGAAGTTCTCGATCGACCGCATCGTCAAGATCAACGATGACAACGGCCCGGCCTCCCTGCTGGGCAACCTCGCCTCCGTGGAAGTCAAGGACGACTCCACCGTGGTCTTCAAGCTCAAGGAAGGCAACGATCAGGTCTTCCCCGGCGTGCTCGCCGCCAACGCCGGTCCGATCATCGACGAAGAGGTCTTCGCCGCGGACAAGCTGATGAGCGACGACGAGATCGTCAAGGGCAAGCCCTTCGCCGGTCAGTACACGATCGAGAGCTACAAGAAGAACGAGCTCGTCAGCCTCAAGGCCAACCCTGACTACCAGGGTCTGCTCGGCAAGCCGGCCAACGACAGCGCCACGATCAAGTACTACGCCGACTCGAACAACCTGAAGCTGGACGTCCAGCAGGGCAACATCGACGTCGCCGGCCGCAGCCTGACCGCGACCGACGCCGCCGACCTCGAGAAGGACTCCAAGGTCAAGGTCCACAAGGGCCCGGGCGGCGAGCTGCGCTACATCGTCTTCAACTTCGACACGATGCCGTTTGGCGCAAAGAGCGCCGACGCCGACCCGAAGAAGGCGCTCGCCGTCCGCCAGGCCATGGCCAACGTCGTCGACCGTGACGCGATCGCCAACCAGGTCTACAAGGGCACTTACCTGCCCGCCTACTCGGTCGTCCCCGACGGCTTCGTCGGCGCCATCACGCCGCTGAAGGAAATGTACGGCGACGGCAGCGGCAAGCCCAGCCTCGACAAGGCCAAGAAGGCCTTCAGCGACGCCGGCGTCACCGCCCCCGTCACCCTGAAGCTGCAGTACAACCCGGACCACTACGGCAAGTCCTCGGGCGACGAGTACGCCATGATCAAGGAGCAGCTCGAAAAGTCCGGCCTGTTTAAGGTCGACCTGCAGTCCACCGAGTGGGTTACTTACTCCAAGGACCGCACCGCCGACGTCTACCCGGTCTACCAGCTCGGCTGGTTCCCGGATTACTCCGACGCCGACAACTACCTGACCCCGTTCTTCATCCCGGGCAACTTCCTGAAGAACCACTACGAGAACCCCACCGTGACCGATCTGATCAAGAAGCAGCTCACCACGGTGGACAAGACCGAGCGCGAGAAGCTGCTTGGCGAGGCCCAGACCGCCGTCGCCAAGGACCTCTCCACGCTGCCGCTGTTGCAGGGCGCCCAGCTCATGGTCGCCGGCAAGGACGTCCAGGGTGTCGAAAAGACCCTCGACGCGTCCTTCAAGACCCGTCTTGGTGTGATCTCCAAGTAGGTCCAATCCCCATCCGGTCCTGACCAGCCAAGGAGGCGGGGCGCCCGCGCGGCGTCCCGCCTTTCTTGCGGGTAGCGGGACAACCGATTCCGGAAGCCCACGAAGCCGACGGAAGCACAACTTTAGGTACCAATGACAACACTTATTGAGGCGCCGCCCAGCGACGCCGACGGCCTATTGCCGACAAAGAAAAAGGCGTCCGGTGGGGGACTGGGCCAGTACATCCTGATCAGGTTCCTGCTGATCTTCCCGACCATCTTCATCCTGGTCACGCTCGTGTTCTTCCTGATGCGGATCACCGGCGACCCGATCACCGCGGCCCTCGGCGGCCGGCTCCCTCCGGAGCAGCTGGCCGAACGCATCCACGCCGCCGGCTACGACCGGCCCATCTTCGTGCAGTACTTCGAGTACCTCGGACAGCTCATCACCGGCAACTTCGGCACCACCCTCTCGGACAACCGCCCGGTCTCCGAGATGCTGACCACCTACGGTGCGGCCACCCTGGAACTGTCCATAAACGCGCTGCTCGTGGCACTGCTGGTGGGCATCCCGCTGGGCATGATCGCCGCGCACCGCCGCGACAAGGCCGCCGACGCCGTACTGCGCATCTTCGCGATCCTCTGCTACGCCACGCCCGTCTTCTTCGCCGGCCTGCTGCTGAAGCTGACCTTCGCCGTCTGGCTGGGCTGGCTGCCCGTCGCCGGCCGGGCCAAGACCTCCACGGAACTGGCCCTCACCGCGCTGCAGGCACCCACCGGCATCTACTGGCTGGACTCGCTGCGCAGCGGCAACATGGCCGCACTCGGCGACGTCTTCGCGCACGCGGTGCTTCCCGCCGTCGCCCTGGGCCTGCTGACTGCCGGCATCTTCCTGCGCCTGGTCCGCACCAACGTGATCGGCACCCTCGGCAAGGACTACGTGGAGGCAGGACGCTCCCGCGGCGTCAGCGAGTTCCGCCTGGTCACCAAGCACGCCTACAAGCCGGCGCTCATCCCCATCATCACCGTCATGGGGCTGCAGATCGCGGTCATGCTCGGCGGCGCCGTGCTGACCGAGACCACCTTTGAATGGAAAGGCCTCGGCTTCCAGCTGGCGACCTACCTGACGGCCCGCGACTTCGTGGCCGTGCAGGGCATCGTCGTGCTCCTCGCCGTCATCGTGGCCGTGACCAACTTCATCGTGGACATCGTCGCCGCGCTGATCGACCCCCGCGTGAGGTACTGACATGAGCATCGAACCAACCATCGCCGCCGAGAGCCGCCGGGACCCGTGGTTCCGCAGGCTCCCGGTCATTTCCCACTTCAACAAGAGCGTCGGGCTCCAGCGCGGCATGCTCGTCACCGGGCTGGTCCTCACCGGGCTGTTCCTGCTCACCGCGATTTTCGCTCCGCTGATCGCGCCGTTCGGGTTCTCGCAGATTTCCGATGCCGAGGGCAACTTCCCGGCGCAGCAGGCGCCCGGCGGCAAGCACCTGCTGGGCACCACCGTGGGCGGCTACGACGTGTTCTCCCGCGTGGTGTGGGGTGCGCAGACCGCCGTCCTGGTGATCATCGTGGCCGTGATCATGTCGATCTTCATCGGCGTCATCCTCGGCCTGGTCAGCGGCTACATCGGCGGCTGGCTGGACCGGATCCTCGTGGTCGTCGCCGACGCCGTCTACGCGTTCCCGTCGCTGCTCGTGGCCATCGTGATGGCCATCGTCATCAGCGGCGGCCGCTCCAGCCTGTGGGGCGGAATCCTGGCCGCAGCCATCTCCATCACGGTGGTCTTCATCCCGCAGTACTTCCGCGTCATCCGCGCGGAGACCATCCGGCTCAAGGCCGAGCCGTTCGTCGAGTCGGCCAAGGTGGTGGGCGCGTCCAACATCCGGATCATGACCCGGCACATCTACCGGAACGCCACCCGCACCCTGCCGCTGATCTTCACGCTGAACGCCTCCGAAGCGATCCTGACCCTCGCGGGCCTGGGCTTCCTCGGCTTCGGCATCGAGCCGACGTCGGCCGCCGAGTGGGGCTTTGACCTGAACAAGGCGCTGGCGGACACTACCTCCGGCATCTGGTGGACCGGCGTGTTCCCGGGCCTCGCCATCGTCCTCACCGTCGTGGGCCTGACCCTGGTCGGCGAGAGCATCAACGACCTCAACGACCCGCGGCTGCGCGGCCGCAGGAAAGCGGCCCCCGGCAAAACCGGGCCCGACACCGCCGGATCCGGCACCGCCGGCAGCCAGGCGCCGGTCTCAGCAGAAGTGAGCAGTTCATGAGCACCAATATCGGTTCAGTTTCCGACCAGCAGCCCCGCAGCGCCGGGCCTGTGCTGGACATCGACCACCTGAAGGTCACCTTCGCCACCGACGCGGGGGACGTCTATGCGGTCAAGGATGTCAGCCTGGAGGTCAACCCCGGTGAAGTCGTCGCCATCGTGGGCGAATCCGGCTCCGGCAAGACCGTCACCGCCAAGACCATCCTGGGCCTGCTGCCCGAGACGGCCATCAGCTCCGGAGCGGTGCTGATCAACGGCAACAACGTGATCAGCGTCAGCGCCTCGAAGCTGCGGGAAATCCGCGGCCGCGACGTGGCCATGGTCTTCCAGGAACCCTCGACGGCGCTCAACCCGGTCTTCACCGTGGGCTGGCAGATTGCCGAGGGCATCCGCGCCCACGCCAAACATGGCGGTGCCGGCAAGGTCAGCGCCAAGGAGGCCAAGGCCCGCGCGGTCGAGGCCCTCCGCAAGGTCGGCATCCCGGACCCCGAGACCCGCGTCAACTACTACCCGCACCAGTTCTCCGGCGGGCAGAAGCAGCGCGTCGTCATCGCCGCCGCGCTGGCGCTGAATCCCGGGCTGATCGTCGCCGACGAGCCGACCACCGCCCTGGACGTCACCGTGCAGGCGGAGATCCTCGACCTGCTCCGCGACCTGCGGGACCAGTACGGCACCTCGATCGTGCTGATCACGCACAATATGGGTGTCGTCGCCGACCTCGCCGACCGCGTCGTCGTGATGTACCAGGGCGACGTCGTCGAGGAGGCCAGCGCACGGGTGCTGTTCGCGGAACCGAAACAGGACTACACGAAGAAGCTCCTGGCCGCGGTCCCGCACCTGAGCCGGAACTCGGCCTCGGCGGGCATGGCCGAACGCGCCCACCAGGGCGGGAAGGTCCTCGTCGAGGCGAAGAACCTCACCATCGAGTACCCCGGCCGTCTTGGCAGCCCGGCGTTCAAGGCCGTCGACGGCGTCAGCTTCACCCTCTCCGAGGGCGAGGTGTTCGGCCTGGTGGGCGAATCGGGGTCCGGCAAGACCACGATCGGCCGCGCCATCGCGGGCCTGAACAAGACCACCGGCGGCAGCCTGAAGGTGCTCGACTACGAGATGCTCAACCTCAAGGAGCGCACCTTCAAACCGCTGCGCAAGCAGATCGGCTTCGTGTTCCAGGACCCGGCGGCGTCGTTCAACCCGCAGCTGACCATCGGCGAATGCATCGCCGAACCCCTGGTCATCCACGGCAACCCGACCCCGGCGCAGGCACGCCAACGCACCCGGGAGCTGCTCGAATCGGTGCAGCTGCCGGCGTCGTACGCCGAGCGCTTCCCGCACGAACTCTCCGGCGGCCAGCGCCAGCGCGCCTCGCTGGCCCGGGCCCTGATCCTGAACCCGAAGCTGCTGATTGCCGACGAACCGACGTCGGCGCTGGATGTTTCGGTGCAGGCCAAGGTGCTGGAACTGTTCAAGGACATCCAGGCCGAGTTCGGGTTCGCATGCCTCTTCATCAGCCACGACCTGGCCGTTGTGGACATCCTCTCGCACTGGGTGGGCGTCCTGTACAAGGGCAAGATGGTGGAACAGGGCCTGGGCAACCAGGTCATGGGACACCCGCAGCACGACTACACGAAGAAGCTCATCGCCTCCCTGCCGGTTCCCGACCCGGACGAGCAGGCCAAACGCCGCGAGGCGTTCCGCGCGGTGCTCGGCGCCTAGCTGTACTGAGCCGGAACGAACCCGGGGCCGGGCCCGCCGTGAGCTGCGAACGATCGCAGCGCACGGCGGGCCCGGCCGCTTAACACCCGGGGGATTTCGGCCCCGGCCCCCTAAACTGGACCAATGACCGAGCAGAACCAGAACCTCCCCGACGCCGACAGCTACGACCCCACCGCCAGTTCCCTGGCCGGGCAGGTTGATCCCGCGGTGATGGCGGAACTGCTCTCGATCCGCTCCAGCATCGACAACATCGACGCCACCCTGGTCTTCCTCCTCGCCGAGCGGTTCAAGGCGACGCAGAAGGTCGGGTTCCTCAAGGCCGCGCACAAGCTGCCCGCCGGTGACCCCGGCCGGGAAACCGCCCAGATCGCCCGCCTCCGCCGGCTCGCGGCCGAAGCCCACCTGGACCCGGCCTTCGCCGAAAAATTCCTGAACTTCATCATCGGCGAGGTCATCCGCCACCACGAGGCGATCGCCGAAGACCACGAGGCGTCCGCGCAGCGGACCTCGGCTGCCGACGCCGCCGCGGACCCCGCCGTCGCCGCCGAGGCGTAGCCGTGCCTGATCTTCCCGGCCAGGTCACCGCCACCGCGCTGGGCCCGTGGCCCGGCGAGGACCCTGTGGAGGCCGGCCGCATCATCCGCGGTGAGCTCGGCAGCCCGCACCTGCCCTTCCTGGCCGAGCTCCCGGGCCGGGGCGTCGGCTCGGACGCTCTGGGCCGCACGGCCTCGCTGCTCGAAGGCCTCGCCGCCGACGTCCAGCCCTACGGCTGGCGGCTCGTGGACCGGCCGGGCAAGGACTACCTGCGCGCCCGCTCCGCGCTTTCCACGGACCTGAACATCCTGGCCGATCTCATCGGAGCGGAGGAGTCCCCGGCCCCGGAGATCAAGGTCCAGCTGCGCGGACCGCTCAGCCTCGCCGCCGGGCTCCACCTGCACCACGGCGAACGCGCCCTGATCGACCACGGCGCCCGCCGGGATCTCGCGGCATCGCTTGCCGCCGGGATGGACGACTTCCTGCGGCGGGTGGCCGGCGCGGCGCCGGGAGCCCGGATCACGGTGCAGCTCGACGAACCCGACATCGCCGCCGTCCTGGCCGGGACCATCCCCACCTCCAGCGGCTACCGCACCCTGCGCGCGGTGGCCGGTTCCGAAGCCACCGAATCCTGGCGGCTCGTCGTCGACGCCCTGCGTGCGGCGGGCGCCGCGGAGATTGTCATCGCCGTGCCCGAGGTGGAAGCACCCTTCGAGCGGATCCTCGCCGCCGGAGCGGACGGGATCGCGGTCCCGCTGCGGGCACTGACCTCCCGCCAGTGGGAACACCTTGCCGCCGCGGTGGAAGCCGGGAAGCGCCTCTGGGCCGGGGTGCTGCCGGTCGACGAACCCGCCGCGGCGCTGCCGCGGGTGCCCGAAGCGGTCGAGGCGCTCTGGCGTCCGTGGCGCCAGATTGGACTTCCGGCCGCCGCGCTCGGCGCGGTCCGCGTCACCCCCGCCGGCGGCCTCGCCGGGCACATACCGGCCTCCGCGACGGCGGTGCTGGGCCGGCTGACACAGGTGGCGGACGGGCTGAACCAGCTCGCGCTCGGCTAGACCCGGGCCTCCCAGCGGTCCGGCCGGGCCGGGGCGGGCAGGTGCCCCGGCGCAGACGTCCCGCCCGGGTACGGCTCCAGGCGGTAATCGAAGTGTCCCGCGTAGACCAGCACGAGTCCGAGCTGCGGCTGGATCACCTTGACCTGGATCCGGTGCCGGCCTTCCTCCTGGGCCCACCACTGCTCCGCGTACGCCTTGGCATCCAGCGGTTCCGGCAACGGAATCCGCAACGGCCCCAGGAGCAGCCGCGACGCCTCGGACACCCCGCGCAACCTGCCCTCCGGCGTCACGGCCAGGCTCAGGTCGGTGACCAGCCGGCGGTACCTGCCGACGTAGTCGACCAGCCTCGGGGCGCCGCCGGTGGCGTCCAGGCTGGTGGTGTCGGAGAAGATCCTGGTGGTCCCCGGAAAAAAAATCTCCCGCCGGGCGGTCAGGCTGGACCGTCCGAACGGGTCAAGGTGGGCGTGGTTCTCGATCCGGAACCTGATCCCTTCGCCGTACTCCGGGAAGAACGCCTCCTCGCCGGTCGCGAGCCGCAGCAACGGCCGCAGCCAGCGCTGCCGGCAGCCGACGACGTCGAAGACGCCCTCGCCGACGCCGAAGTGCCCGGATCCCGGCGCGAGCGAGAAGTACTCCTGCAGTTCCGGCTGCAGCCGGGCAAAGTCGGGCCCGAGGCCGGTCCGGTAGATGGGGGCGTAGCTGGTCACGGCATCCTCCTGGGGGTCACAGCCGTCCGGCGGCTTTTAAACGAATGTACGCGTCCGCGAGCGCCGGCGGCAGCTGCTGCGGTTCGGCGTCGACGACCTCGACGCCGGCGCGGCGCAGCTGGGCGCTGACCGCCTCGCGTTCGAGCAGGGCATGTTCGGCCGCCGCGGCACGGAAGACCGCGGCGGCGCTTGAGCGGTCCTGCGGCATCCGGCCGAGCGCCGGGTCGCGGACCGAAGCGACCACGACCACGTGCTCCCGGGCCAGCCGGGCGGCCACCGGCAGCAGCCCCTCCTCGGGGGCTCCGCCGTCGAGCGCAGTGAGCAGCACGACCAGCGACCGGTGGCTCGAGACCGCCCCTACCTGCGCGGGAATCCCGGGCCAGTCCAGTTCGATCAGTTCCGCCGCGAGCGGGACCATCGCCTGGACGAGGCGGCCCAGCAGCGACCCTTTCTCCGCCGAACCGGCACGGGCCCGGAGCCTGCGGTCGTAGGCGAGGAAATCGACCCGGTCACCGCCCCGTTCGGCGAGCACTGCCAGCAGCAGCGCGGCTTCGATGCCGGTATCCAGCCGCGGCTCGTCGGCGATCCGGGCGGCGGCGGTGCGCGAGGTATCCAGCAGGATCACCACCCGGCGGTCGCGTTCGGGCCGCCAGGTGCGGACCACGACGGCGGAGCGGCGGGCCGTGGCGCGCCAGTCGATGGAACGCACGTCGTCGCCGCGGACGTAGTCGCGCAGCGAGTCGAATTCGGTGCCGGCGCCGCGGATCTGGACCGCGGCCTTGCCGTCGAGTTCCCGCAACTGGCGAAGCTTGGACGGAAGGTGCCGGCGGGAGCGGAACGGCGGCAGCACGCGCAGCGACGCGGGGCAGGGCAGCGTCCGCTGCCGTGCGGCGAGTCCCAGCGGGCCAAAGGAACGGACCGTGACGTGGGCCGCGGCCAGTTCCCCGCGACGGGTGGGCCGGAGCGCAACCTTCATCCTGCGGCGTTCGCCCGCCGGGACGAGCAGCCGCTGGACCGGCTCCTGGGCGCCTGCCGAGGGCTGCCAGGCGTCACGGACCACAGCGTGCAGGGCGCGGCGGCCGGCATTGGCCACCGTGAGCACGGATTCCGCCGAACCGCCGAGCGGTACGTTGCCGGGGTCCGCCCGGTGCACCGAGAGGTCCCGGGGCCGGGCGGCGAGGGCCAGGTCGAGGACCGCGGCCGCGGCGAGCAGCAGTACCGTGACCATGGCGGACTGCCAGCCGGGAACGAGCAGGACGGGAACCAGGCCCAGCAGGGCCAGCAGCACGAAGCGTCCCGAAACCGCCATGGCCTAGCGCGGGACCGGCACGGACGCGAGGATGCTGCCGAGTACCCCGTCGACCTGGACGCCGTCCATTTCCGCTTCAGGGTGCAGGGCCACCCGGTGCCGCAGGCAGGGGAGTGCGAGGGCCTTGACGTCGTCGGGGGTGACGAAGCCCCGGCCGGAGAGCCACGCCCAGGCCCGGGCCCCGTTCAGCAAGGCAGCAGCACCGCGCGGCGAGACGCCCAGCTGGAACGACGGCGCCGCTCGGGTGGCGCGGACGACGTCGACGATGTACGCGAGGACCTCGGGACCGATCTCCACGGCCGCCACGGCCTGGCGGGCCTGCTCGAGCTCGGCCGGGCCGGCGACCGGACGCACGCCGGCCGCGGCCAGGTCGCGCGGGTCG
The DNA here is from genome assembly GCF_001428365.1 of Arthrobacter sp. Soil763. GTDB lineage: Bacteria > Actinomycetota > Actinomycetes > Actinomycetales > Micrococcaceae > Arthrobacter. Next base: position 835,807 of record NZ_LMSH01000002.1, read on the forward strand.
AAGCCGGCCGCGTGCCGCCGGATCACCTCAATCTCGTCATCCCGGCCGGGCAGCGGCATGGTCAGCTTGAGCAGGAAGCGGTCGAGTTGTGCCTCCGGCAGGGGATAGGTGCCCTCGTACTCGACCGGGTTCTGCGTTGCCGCGACGATGAAGGGGGCCGGAAGCGGGCGGGAGGCGCCGTCGACCGAGACCTGCCGCTCCTCCATGGCCTCCAGCAGCGAGGCCTGCGTCTTGGGCGGCGTCCGGTTGATCTCGTCCGCCAGCAGGATGTTGGTGAAGACCGGCCCCTCGCGGAAGCTGAATTCGGAGCTGTGCGCATCGTAAACGAGCGAACCGGTGACATCGCCGGGCATCAGGTCCGGGGTGAACTGGATCCGCTTCGTGTCCAGGCTCAGGGCGGCCGAAAGGCTGCGCACCAGCAGCGTCTTGGCCACGCCCGGCACCCCTTCGATCAGCACATGGCCGCGGGACAGCAGGGCAATCAGCATTCCGGTGACGGTGGCGTCCTGCCCGACGACGGCCTTGGCCACCTCACGGCGGACGGCCAGCAGCGCCTGCCGGACGGGGTCGGGGTCCCGGTCGTCCCACGGGCGGGGGCCGTGCGCCGACTGGTGCGGGGCATGGTGCGGGACCGGCCGCGGCGCGGGCCAGGGGGCGGGGGCCTCCGCGGCGGCGGCGGCGCCGCCGGTGACACCGGGTAGATCGTTCATCGGGCGTGTACCTCTTTCTCTAGTCTGTCCAGGCGCTCCGCAAAGTGCACGAGTCCGGTTTCGCTCCGCGGAATGTCGTCAACGACGGCGGCGACACTTTCCGGGGTACGGCCCAGGTGCCGGGCGGCGGCCTCAACGATGACGGCGGCGCCCGCTTCCGGGCCCAGCCGCAGCGCCCTGGCCAGCCGTACCAGCGAGCCGGCGCGGAGCACGTCCGCGGCCCGGTCCACGGCCCCTGCGTCATGGTAGAGGCGGGCACGGCCCTCGGCCGTCTCCACCGCCTTGACCACCACCGGGATGGGCTCGAAGACCAGCGGCCCGAGCCGGCGGCCGCGCCAGAGCATCGCGAGCACCGCCACGAAGGCCAGCCAGGGCCCGATGACGCGGGTCCACGGCGGGGCGAGCTCGTCCAGGGTGACCGGGTGCGCCGCGGCTGCCACGTCGGCCATCCCGGGCAGGTACCAGACCAGCTGCTGCTCCCTGCCCAGGGTGCGCAGCACGAGGGCGGCGTTGCCGTGCTCGGCCAGGGCCCGGTTGCTGAGGATGGCGGTGGTGCCCAGGACCACGGTCCGGCCGTCCGCGCTGCGGGCGTACAGGCCTCCCCGGCCCCCGGGTGCCGGGTAGCAAACCGCCTCCCCGAGGTACAGGAAGCCGTCCGCGGCCGACACCGACCCGGCTGCGGCGGGATCGGCATCCGCGCATGCCGGGGCGAGTTCGACTGTGCCGTCCCGCACCACGCCGGCCTGCGCAAACCCGCTGCCCACACCTTGCAGGGTAGTCAGCCGCGGGGTGACCACGACCAGCCGGTCCGCAGCTTCGCGCAGTTGCTGCAATTGCTCGCGGCCGAGGTAGCCGTTGCGGTCGTAGAGCAGGACGGTCGTGCCGGATCCGGCGCGCCGGGCGGCCTCGAGGGCCCGGGCGGTTCCCTCGAGAGAGTCCTGCTGCTCCACGGCGACGCCGTGCCGGCCCAGGATCTCCGCCGTGGCGCGCGCCCCCTCGGGGGCGGCGTTCCGGGTGGAGAGGGCAGCCCGGTCGCCGCGGGGTTGCAGTTGCAGGACCGCCGTGAGGACCAGGGCGGCGACAAAAACGGCGGCGAGGATGGCCCAGGTGCGGTGCCGCCGGAACGCCCGGCGCGGGGTCGGGGTGTTCCCCGCGGTCGGGCGGACGGCGGCGGACTGGTCCGTCATAGTGGCCGGGCGAGGGCATCGGGCGCGCCCTGGCGGTAGTCCGGGGCAGTGGCCGCCAGCGCCGCGTCCAGCGCGGCAAGCTCTGCGTGATCGGCGGGTCCGGCGTTGGCGCCGCCGTAACGGATGGCGTCGAAGCGGGCTGCGGCGGTGTCCAGTTCCGCGGTATGGGCGCCGAAGGCCCGGCCCAGCCGGGCCGCAACCTCGGCGGCCGTCCGGCCTGGCTGCGGGTCGAGGACGGCCCGGTCTTCAGCTGCCCGGACGAGGGCGCGGAATTGCTCGACCACGGCGGTGGACCAGTCCCCGGCCGCGGCCGCCGCGGCAGCCCGGCCGCGGTGGGCCTCCGGGGTGAGGTCCGTGCCGGCCTCGAAAACGACCCTGGCGTCCGGCCGCCGGGCGTTGAGCCGGGGCCGTACCACCCGGACGGCGACGGCGATGACGACGGCGGCGGCGGCCAGCAGCAGCACCACCGCAACGCCGGACCCGGGCGCGTCCACCCCGCCCGGGGCGAGGGAATCCAGCCAGCGGGCGAAGTCGGCAAGGGCATTGTCGAGCCAGCTGGGCCGGGCCTCCCGGTAGGGCGCTTTCGCGAGCTCCTCGGCCGCCCAGCGGGCGGCTTCCTCCCTGCCGGGAAGCACCGGCGGTTCCGGCTGGCCGGCGGTCCATCCCGCCGCCACGCGCGGCGCGGGACCGGCCGTCATCCGCGGACCGGGGGCCACCCGGGGGCCGGCGGCCACGGGCGGGAGCCGCCGTCGGCAGCGGCTGTCCGGCCCGGAACCCCGCCGGGTTCGGCGCCGGACTCGAGCTGCCGCATCAGGGCCAGGTCGAGGCCGTCCTTGCGCATCCGCAGATCCAGGTACACCAGCGCGACCGTCGATGTCTGGAACGCGAAGCCGACGGCGGCCACCAGGGCGGCGACGACGGTGCCGAGGACCACCACGGCGGCGTTGACCGCCTGGTCCCCGGCGTCTCCGCCCTGGGCGAAGACTGTCCCGCCCAGCCCCTGGCCGAGGAGATTCACGGGAATCAGGATGACCTGGGTGATGACCCCGACGAGCAGGCCCACCACCAGGGTGATTCCGAAGATGCGCCACCAGTGGCCCCCGGTCAGGTGCCAGGAGCGGCGCAGGCCCGCAAACGCACCGAGCTCCTCCACGGCGATCGCCGAAGGGGCTGCCTGGAAACGGATGGCCAGCCACAGCAGGACCACGGCCAGCAGCGGGAACAGGATGACCAGCAGCACCCCGGCCGATCGGTCGAGGAGGCCCACCACGGCGACAGTTGCGGCCACGGCGAGGGCTACGGCCGCCACGGCACCGAGCACCAGCACGACGGCCAGGGCAAGGAGGGCGCCGGTGCGGGACCGCGCCAGCGTCCACATCTGGCGGAACCCGGTGGGGCGGTTCAGCAGCGACCGGGCGACGGGTACCGCCATGAAGCCCTGCATGACGACCGAGAGAAGGATTGCCAGCAGCGACAGCAGCATGGCGGCCCCGGCAACGCCGAGGCCGAGGGATACGGCGTCGGCGGGGGCGAGGGACTCCAGCCATGGGCCGAGCGGTCCGGTGGAGACGACGCCGGAGCGGACCACGGCAGTCGTGACGGAACCCAGGGCCTGGGCGATCACCCCGGCACCGAGCATGGCCGCCGGATTGCGCCGCACGGCCTGGAAGGCGCCGTCGACGATTTCACCGAACAGCAGCGGGCGCAGCGGCACGATGCCGGGCTTCGGCGGGGCCGCGTACCGCGGCGGCCCGGGCCAGCCCGGCCCGGGGTGCGCGGCCCACTGCGGCGGTTGTCCCCACTGCGGCTGGCTGCCCGCCGGCTGCCCCCAGCGCGGTTGTCCCCACGCCGGCTGGCTGCCCGCCGGTTGTCCCCACTGCGGCTGCTGCCCCCACGTCGGCTGCGGCCCCGGCGGTCGGCCCCACGGCGGCGGACCGCCCGGCTCCTGATCAGACAAACTTTTCCTCCCCAAAGAAAGTGCCCTGCGGACGCCGCGGCCTGGCCCCGTATCTCCGCTGCGCCCACCCGCCGGCGCGGGCCCGCGCCAAGCTTGCCCCCAGCCTATAGTTTCGGCCGCCCGCCGCAAGCACCCCGGCGCCCGCCTCCGCCGGCGGCGCCATGCCGGGAACCGCCCGAATACGACAAAGCCATTTCAATAGGGGAATATATAAGCTATGAAGGCACGGATTTTGGTTGTGGACGATGACGAGGCGCTGGCCGAGATGATCGGTATTGTGCTGCGCAACGACGGCTTCGACCCCGTCTTTTGCGCCGACGGCAGCCAGGCCCTGGACATCTTCCGTTCCGCCAAACCGGACCTGGTGCTGCTGGACCTGATGCTCCCGGGCATGGACGGCATCGAAGTATGCCGCCAGATCCGCGGGGAGTCCGATGTCCCGATCGTGATGCTGACCGCCAAGTCCGACACCTCCGACGTCGTGCGCGGGCTCGAATCCGGCGCCGACGACTACGTGCCGAAGCCCTTCAAACCGGCCGAACTCGTGGCCCGGGTCCGGGCGCGGCTGCGCCCCGGCGACCAGAAAGCCCCCGAGACGCTCCGCATCGCCGACGTCACGATCGACGTCGCCGGCCACGTGGTGAGCCGCAACAGCGAACGGATTTCGCTGACCCCGCTGGAGTTTGACCTGCTGGTCGCCCTGGCGCGCAAGCCGTGGCAGGTCTTCACCCGGGAGCTGCTCCTGGAACAGGTGTGGGGCTACCGCCACGCCGCGGACACCCGGCTGGTCAACGTCCACGTCCAGCGGCTCCGCTCGAAGATCGAACGCGACCCGGAAGCCCCCGAAGTTGTATTGACGGTCCGTGGTGTCGGCTACAAAGCAGGTTCCTGAACCGGCGGACGATTCCGGCCTGCCCGGTCCGGAGCCGCGCCAGTCCCTGCTGTTCCGCGCCCGGATCTGGAGCCGCCGGGCCCGGATCGTCACCGCCCGCGTGCTGCGGCTGGTGCGCACCGGGGCCACCCGGCTGCTGCCCGGCATCAGGTACCTGCTGCGCGCCGTGCACCGGCGCTGGCGGCGCTCCCTGCAGTTCCGCACCGTCCTGACCACCCTGATGCTGGCGGTCGGTTCGTTCGCTGTAGTGGGCGCCTACCTGTCCAACCAGATCGCGCACAACCTCTTCCAGGAGCGCCTGGCCCAGGCCGAGTCCGAGACCCGCTACAACGTCAAACAGGTCCAGGACACGTTCGACGGCGCCCAGGTCACCGACCAGTCCAGCGTCATCACCCTTGTCTACGACACGCTGAACGCCGTCGAGGGGCGCGGCTCGGTGATCCAGCGCCGCTACGTCTTCGAAGCCATGCCGGAACAGACCAAGCCGCGCAACCGGTGGGTCGAATCGCGGGCTTCCGACCAGCTCACCATCAGCGTCATTCCGCCCGAGCTGCGCAAAGCGGTGCAGGATTCTGGCAAGGACCAGTTCTGGGCCTCCACCGAATTCCCGGTGGGCACCGAGGACCGGCCCGGGATCGCGGTCGGCAACAAGGTGACCTTCAACGGCACGGTCTACGAGCTCTACCTGATCTACGACCTGAACACGGCGCAGAAGACGCTGGACGAGATCCAGAACGTCCTCTTCGCCGGCGCCGCCGCGCTGGCGCTGATGATCGGCGCCGTCGCCTGGTACGTCACCCGCAATGTCGTCAGCCCGGTCAGCCACGCCGCCGTCGTCTCCGAGAAGCTGGCGGCCGGCCAGCTGCAGGAGCGCATGGTGGTCAAGGGGGAGGACGAAGTCGCCCGGCTCGGTGCCTCCTTCAACCACATGGCAGCCAGCCTGCAGGAGCAGATCACCCAGCTGGCCACGCTGTCCCAGATGCAGCAGCGGTTCGTCTCCGACGTCTCGCATGAGCTGCGCACACCGCTAACCACGGTCCGGATGGCCGCCGAGGTCCTCTACGACGCCCGCGACGACTTCGACCCGATCAACAAACGGTCCGCCGAGCTGCTCTACAACCAGGTGGAACGGTTCCAGTCGCTCCTGGCCGACCTGCTGGAGATATCCCGGTTCGACGCCGGCGTGGCGATGCTCGACGCGGAACCGACCGACATCGTCCAGCTCATCTCGCACGTGATCGAGGGTGTCGCCCCGGTGGCCGCCGAATACGGTTCGGAGGTGACCCTGAATGCCCCCGCCGGCAGCATCGTCGTCGAAATGGATGACCGGAGGATCGACCGGATCCTGCGGAACCTGGTCCTGAACGCGCTGGAGCACGGCGAAGGCCGTCCGGTGAACATCTCCGTGGCGGCCAACGACACCGCCGTGGCGGTTGCCGTCAGGGACCACGGCATCGGCATGAGCGCCGCGGAAGCAGCCCGGGTCTTTGACCGTTTCTGGCGGGCCGACCCGGCCCGCGCCCGCACCACCGGCGGCAGCGGCCTGGGTCTTTCCATCGCCACCGAGGACACCAAACTGCACAATGGCTGGCTCCAGGCCTGGGGGGAGAAGGGCAGCGGCTCGAACTTCCGCCTGACCCTTCCGCTGCGCCGGGGTGAGACGATCACGCGGTCGCCGCTGCAGCTGGAACCGGCCGACGTCGGACCCGCAGGGGTCCTGATGGAGCGCACCACACTGCTGGTGAACCAGCCCGCGACCGACCCCCGCCCGGCGTCCGCCGCGGGCGCTAAGGAGCAGCCATGAGCCGGACCCCGAAGCTGGCAGCGGTGACCGCGGCGCTCCTGGCGCTGGTGCTGCTGCTGGCCTCCTGCGCGCAGATCCCGCGTTCCGGGCCGGTCGGCAAAAGCACCGACGAGAGCGCTGGAAAACCCAACAACGCCCCGGTCTTCTTCCCGGTGGCCCCGCGTGCCGGGGCGGGGCCGGAAGCGGTCATCGAGGACTTCTACCTTGCCGGCAGCGGCTACGAGGACGACTACGCGGTGGCCCGCCAGTACCTCACCCAGGCGTCCTCGGTGAAGTGGAAGCCGGACCAGCGGGTGCTGGTCTTCCGCTCCGCCCGGGTGGTGCGTACCGCCGTCGAGAACGTCTACAACTACGAACTCGACCTCGCCTACTCCGTCGACGCCGACGGCATCGCCACCCCGATGCCGCCGGGATCGAAGGAAAACATCCCGGCCACGCTGACCAAGGTGGACGGGGAGTGGCGGATCGCCGAAATCCCGGACGGGACAGCGATTCCGGAGGAGACGTTCAAGGTCATCTACGGCGCCTACCCGATCTACTTCTACGACCCCACCTTCACCTACGCGGTGCCGGACATGCGCTGGTTCATCAAGAAGAAGACGGTTAAGGCCATGGCCAGCGCCCTGCTCGGCGGCCCGGCCCCCTACCTGAAGGGCGCCGTCGTGAGCGCCTTCCCCTCGGGGATGAAGCTGGCCCGCGAATCGGTGCCCGTGGTCTCCGGCGCCGCGCAGGTGGACCTCACGGCAAAGGAACTCGTGGAAGCGTCGAACAAGGACCGGCTGCGGATGCAGACCCAGCTGGCCCTGACCTTCCGGAGCCAGCCCGACGTGATCAACGTCGAGCTGCGGGCCAACCAGGACCTGGTGCGGGTGGAGGATGACGGGTCGGTCCTGCCGCCGGTGCGGGACGAGGACGTGCCCGCGCACCAGATCGCCGTCAGTGACAATGACTTGGTCCGGGTGGAGAACAACAAGATCGGCCCGCTGCCGGACATGCGGTCCGTCAAGGCCCTCGTGCCCCGGCTGCCCGCCGAATCCCCGGTCTCCCAGGCGGCAGCGTTCCTCAGCGGCAACCGCACCACGCTCTACTCGATCGTGCCCGGCCAGCCGGCCCGCGCCCTCACCACGCGGGCCGCCCTGTCGAGGCCCTCGTTCGGGCGCTACGACTGGGTCTGGACCGCCGGGCCGGGCGGCAACGGAGCCACCCAGGTGCTGGCCTACCGGCCGGCCGGCGTCGCCCCGGGCGCGACTGTCCCCGCGGTGACCCTCACGCCGTCCTGGCTGGCCGGCCGGACCGTGAAGGAGTTCAGGGTTTCCCGGGAGGGGACCCGGGCCCTGGTCATTTCCGAACGCAACGGCAAGACCAGCGTGCAGGTCACCGGCATTGTCCGTAACGCCGACGGCACCCCCCGGGACCTCACCGCGCCGATCACCCTGCTCCCGGCCCGCGCCCCGGACCGGGGGGTCTGGGTCAACGACACCACCGTGGCGGTGATGAAGGCCTCCGAGAGCGGGAACGTGACGCCCGAACTGCTGTCCCTGACCGCCGGCCAGCCGCAGCAACTGGCTCCTTGGCCCGGGCTGACGGCGCTGAGCGCCGGCAACGGGCCGCTGGAGATCTACGGACAATCCGCGGAGGGAATCTTCCAGCGGGTTGGAAACGGCTGGTCGCAGCAGCTGAAGGGCGCCGTCGACCCGGCCTTCCCCGGCTGACGCGGGCTGCCCGCACCGGCCTGTCCACATAGCGGCCGGAACGCCTTCCGGGCCGGGCCAGCGGCGTCCAGCCTTGGAGAATGGATTCCAGCGGCCGGCAAACGGCGAAACACCGCGGGGACTTCCGCCGCTGGCAGGCCCGCGCAGCGGACCGGGTGTCCACGGCCGCAGCGGAACTGCTCACCCTCGCCGTGCCGGTGGACTGCGTCTGCTGCGGGGCGGAGGACGCGGCCCTCTGCCACGGGTGTGCCCGCCGGGTCCGCCGGCTGACCGCCAGCCCCTTCCGCGCCGAATCCCGGGCCCCGGCGCTCATGGACATGGACGGCGCGGTGTTGCTGCCGGTGGTGGCTGCAGGCGTCTACCGCGGGGAGCTGGCCCGGTCACTTCTCTCCTTCAAGGCCCACGGCCAGGGGAGGCTGGCCGCTGAACTCGCCCCGGCGCTGGCCCGGGCCATCGCTGCGGCCGGCGGCCACGAAGAGACGCTGTTATTGGTGCCGGTGCCCACCAGCGGCGCCGCTTTCCGCCGCCGCGGGTTCAGCCCGGTGCACCTGCTCCTGTCCCGGGCTAGCCGGAGCGGCGTCCTGCCGGGCACCGAAGTCGCCGGCGTGCTGCGCCTGGCCGGGCCTGCGGGGCGGTTCCGCGGCCGCCCGGCGGGGGGCTGGCCCGGCGGGCAGAAGGGCCTTGGCCGGGCCGCCCGGGCCAGGAGGGTCCGGGGTTCGATGCGGCTTACTAACGCCGGGCAGGCGGGCCTGGCCGGGGTGCCGTGCCTGCTCGTGGACGACGTCCTGACAACCGGTGCCACTTTGGCAGAGGCGGCCCGGGCCATCCGCGCCGGAGGCGGTGTGGTCCGCGGTGCGGCGGTCCTCGCCGCGACACGCCCGCCCGACCGCTCAGGTCCGCCCGCCTCAGCCCCGCCACCGCGGGACAGCCCGGCCGGGGAGAAAAAAATAAACCAAGAAAAGGTGAATAACGGGGGGCGATGAACTAACGTCGAACATGGGTACCAAGAACAGATGTACCTGTCGATAGCGGCTCGGAAAGGGGCTCGACTGTCCGTCAGACCAGCCCCCGGAAGTGCCGCCGTCGTGTCACCGAAGTCATTTGGAGGGCACCATGGAGTTCATGATCAGCGGTCGTAACCTGACGGTCTCAGACCGGTTCCGCGAATACGCCGACGAAAAGATCTCGAAGATCGCATCACTGGGGGACAAGGTCCAGAGGGTGGACGCCAAGGTCACGAAGGAGACCAAGGCCCGGCAGACCGCAGAACTGCTCACAGTCGAGTTGACGGTCCTTGGACGCGGCCCCGTGATCCGTGCCGAAGCCAGTGCCGCGGACAAGTTCGCCGCGTTCGACCTGGCCTACAACAAACTTCTTGAACGGCTCCGCCGGGCCAAGGACCGCAAGAAGGTCCACCACGGCCGGCACACCCCCAAGTCCGTCACGGAGGCGACCGCAACGCTGGAGCCTGCCAGCACCAGCGAGCCCATCTACGAGGAGGCGAGCCACCCGCCGCAGCCCGAGCCGGCCGCCAAGTCGCCGTATGAGGTGGAGAACGACATCCCGGCCGGAGACTCGCCGGTGCTGATCCGCCGGAAGGTGTTTCCGGCGTCGTCCCTCACGCTCGACGACGCGGTGGACAACATGGAACTCGTCGGCCACGACTTCTACCTGTTCGTGGACAAGGAAACGAAGGCACCCTCGGTGGTCTACCGCCGCGAAGGCTGGACCTACGGCGTGATCAGCCTGGACCAGACCTGCGAGCCGGGCGCGGCTCCGCTGGAAGAGAAGATCATCGCCTATCGTTCTGAGGATGAGCCCGCCAGCGCCTGAGCCGGCGACCGCCCGAAGAAGGGAATGAAGTGCCCGCATCGCTGAGCCTCCGGCAGGCGCGGCGGATCGCACTGGCAGCCCAGGGATTGGACAAGGTCCGGCCCGCCGCACCCGTGAGCGCACGGGCGGTGGGCCGGACCTTTGCCCGCCTCCAGCTGGTCCAGATCGATTCCGTCAACGTGCTCTCGCGCAGCCACTACCTGCCGTTCTTTTCACGGCTCGGCAACTACGACCGCGACATCCTGCACCGCATGGCCGGGACCCACCCCCGGCGCATGATGGAGTACTGGGCCCATGAGGCCAGCTTCATCCGGCCCGAACACTTCCAGGACCTGCTGCTGTGGCAGAACCGCACCTGGGTCGGCGCCCACGCGATGGATCCGGAGCTGCGCGGCGATGTGGCGCGCCGGGTGCTGGAAGCGCTGTCCGCCGGGCGGCCGCTGACCGCCGCCGAGCTCACGGCCCGCCTCGGACACGTCGAGGCCCGGACGACGGAAAACTGGGGGTGGAACTGGAACGCCGTCAAGCGGGTCCTGGAGCACCTCTTCGAGGAGGGGCTCGTGACGGCCGCCTCCCGCACAGGTTCGTTCGAACGCCGCTACACGCTGACCTCCCGGGTGCTGGCCACCCCGGCCCCGTCCTCCCAGGACCCTGCCGCCCGGGAGCCGGACGCTGCCGCCGCGATGGTGCGGCTCATTGACGCCGCCGCGCAGGCCCACGGGATCGGCACCGTGCGCTGCTTCGCGGACTATTTCCGCACCCCGGTGCGTGCCGCTGCCGCCGCGGTGGACGAGCTCGTGGCCAGCGGCCGGCTCGAACCGGTGACGGTGGACGGCTGGAACCGGCCGCTCTACCGCCACGCCGAGGCGAGGATGCCGCGTGCCGCCAACGGCCGGGCGCTGCTAAGCCCGTTCGATTCCCTGGTCTTCGAACGCCGCCGGCTGGAAGAACTGTTCGGCTTCCACTACCGGATCGAGATCTACACCCCCGAGCCCCGGCGCCGCTACGGCTACTACGTGCTGCCGTTCCTGCTGGGCGAGGACATCGTGGCACGCGTGGACCTGAAAGCGGACCGGGCAGCCGGCACCCTGCTGGCCAGGGCGAGCCACGCCGAGCCCGGCGCGCCGGCGGATACCGCCGTCGAACTCGCCGCGGAACTGCAGCTCATGGCAGAGTGGTTGGAACTGGAACGGGTCGTCGTGGCACCGGCCGGCGACCTGGCTCCGGCGCTGGGGCAGGCCGTGGCAGGGCTGCCCCCGCTCTGAGGGAACGGGCGCGGCCGGCCGTGCGTCTCTCCCGTAGACTAAACACGCCGGAATTCGGCAGCTGGAGACTGGGAGCAATTTCACGTGGCATCACTTATTGAAAAACTTCTCCGTACGGGTGACAAAAAGACCCTGCGGCGACTGCGGAACTACGCCGATTCCATCAATGCCCTTGAAAGCTCCTTCAAGACCTTCACCGACGCCGAACTGCGGGAAGAAACCGACCGCCTGCGGGCGCGGCACGGCGACGGCGAGACGCTCGACGACCTGCTGCCCGAGGCGTTCGCCGCGGTGCGCGAAGCGTCCTCCCGCACGCTCGGGATGCGGCACTTCGATGTCCAGCTGATGGGCGGCGCCGCCCTGCACCTGGGCAACATCGCCGAAATGAAAACCGGTGAAGGCAAGACCCTGGTGGCCACCGCTCCGGCCTACCTCAACGCCCTCACCGGCAAGGGCGTCCACGTCATCACGGTCAACGACTACCTGGCCGAATACCAGTCCGACCTGATGGGCCGTGTCTACCGCTTCCTGGGCCTGAGCAGCGGGTGCATCCTCTCCAACCAGGACCCGGCCGTCCGGCGCGAACAGTACGCCTCGGACATCACCTACGGCACAAACAACGAATTCGGCTTCGACTACCTGCGCGACAACATGGCGTGGGACAAGTCCGAGCTGGTCCAGCGCGGCCACAACTTCGCCATCGTCGATGAAGTCGACTCCATCCTGATCGACGAGGCCCGCACCCCGCTGATCATCTCCGGCCCCGCGCAGGGCGACACCAACCGCTGGTACAGCGAGTTCGCCAAGGTGGTCCTGCGGCTGCAGCCCGAGACGGACTACGAGGTCGACGAGAAGAAGCGCACCGTCGGCGTCCTCGAAGCCGGCATCGAGAAGGTCGAGGACTACCTCGGCATCCACAACCTCTACGAGTCCGCGAACACGCCGCTGATCGGCTTCCTGAACAACGCCATCAAGGCCAAGGAACTCTTCAAGCGGGACAAGGACTACGTCATCCTCGACGGCGAGGTGCTGATCGTCGACGAGCACACCGGCCGCATCCTCGCCGGACGGCGCTACAACGAGGGCATGCACCAGGCGATCGAGGCCAAGGAAGGCGTCGAGATCAAGGCCGAGAACCAGACTCTCGCCACGGTCACGCTGCAGAACTACTTCCGCATGTACGACAAGCTGGCGGGCATGACCGGCACCGCCGAGACCGAAGCCGCCGAGTTCATGAGCACCTACAAGCTCGGCGTCGTCGCCATCCCGACCAACCGGGACATGCAGCGCATCGACCAGCCGGACCTCGTCTACAAGAACGAGACCGTCAAGTTCGACGCCGTCGTGCGGGACGTCGCCGAGCGGCACGAAAAGGGCCAGCCGGTCCTGGTCGGCACCACCAGCGTGGAGAAGAGCGAATACCTGTCCCGGCTGCTGGCCAAGGAAGGCATCCGCCACGAGGTCCTGAACGCCAAGAACCATGCCCGCGAAGCGTCCATCGTCGCGCAGGCCGGCCGCAAGGGCGCCGTGACGGTCGCGACCAACATGGCCGGCCGCGGCACCGACATCATGCTTGGCGGCAACGCCGAATTCACCGCCGTGGCCGAGCTCGCCAAGCGCGGCCTCGACCCGGAGGAGAACTCCGAGGAGTACGAGGCCGCCTGGCCCGACGCCTTCGAGGCGGCCAAGCAGTCCGTCAAGGACGAGCACGAGGAAGTCCTTGGCCTCGGCGGCCTGTACGTCCTCGGCACCGAACGGCACGAGTCCCGCCGGATCGACAACCAGCTGCGCGGCCGCTCCGGCCGCCAGGGTGACCCGGGCGAATCCCGCTTCTACCTCTCACTGACCGATGACCTGATGCGCCTGTTCAACTCCGGTGCCGCCGAACGGCTGATGAACAGCTCGGTGCCCGACGACGTCGCGCTGGAATCGAAGCTGGTCTCCCGCGCCATCGCCTCGGCGCAGGGCCAGGTCGAGGGCCGCAACGCCGAACAGCGCAAAAACGTCCTGAAGTACGACGACGTCCTGAACCGCCAGCGCGAGGCGATCTACGGCGACCGCCGCCGGATCCTCGAAGGCGATGACCTGCACGAGAAGGTCCAGTACTTCATCGAGGACACGATCACCGCGTTCATCGACGAGGCCACGGCCGAGGGCACCGGCGACGACTGGGACTTCAACGTGCTTTGGACCAACCTGAAGACGCTGTACCCCGTGAGCTTCTCGCCCCGCGACGTAATCGACGAGGCCGGCGGCAAGTCCCGGATCACGGCCGAGTTCCTGAAGGAGGAGATCCTCTCCGACGCCCGCCTGGCCTACCAGGCGCGGGAGGAGATGATCGGCTCCGAGAGCATGCGGGAGCTTGAACGCCGTGTGGTCCTGTCCGTGATCGGGCGCAAGTGGCAGGAACACCTCTACGAGATGGACTATCTCAAGGAGGGCATCGGCCTGCGCGCGATGGCCCAGCGCGACCCCCTGGTCGAGTACCAGCGCGAGGGCTTCATCATGTTCCAGGCCATGATGGAAGCGATCCGGGAGGAGAGCGTCGGTTTCCTGTACAACCTGGAGGTGGAGGTGACCCCGGCGGAGGACGTCGTGGTGGCCGACGCCGACGGCGGGCACACCGAACACCACGAACCGCAGGTCCACGCCGCCGGGCTGGAAGCGCCGGAGAAGCCCGCGCAACTGCAGTACACGGCACCTGGCGAGGACGGCGCGGCGCAGACCCGGGTCGAGGCCAAGTCCTCGGGACGGTCCGGCAACCCGGCCAAGGCCGCGCAGGAACAGCCGCGGCGGGCCGCCAAGAAGAAGCGCCGCTAGCGATCGGGTACAAACAGGCAGGGCCGGAACATCAGTTCCGGCCCTGCCTGTTTGCGTCTTCCTCCCTTCCTCGCGGTTCGTGCCAGGTGCGGCGCGCGGCGCGCAGCCCCCGCCGCGCGCCGCCGTTCACCCGATCTCGAGCACGGTGACCCGCCAGACCTGCCGGCTGCGCTCAAGCCGCAGCGCCACCGCCCGGACGCGGAGTTCATCCGCCACCACCGCGCTGGCCTCGTAGACATCCTCGGACACCCGGCAGGCGCGGACTGAGCGCACCGTCGGGTTCCGGTGCAGCCGCCCCGCCGTCGGCGAGGTGCCCGAAGCGACCCGGCGGGTCAGCGCCGCCCGGTGCTGCAGGGCCGCCAGGCAGTGCTCGTCGAGTCTGCGCGCAAGCTGCTGGACCGGGCGGGTGCCGGCCAGGACCTCTACGGCCGCCTGTACCGTGGACCGCGAGATCGCACAGACCTCCCGGTCCAGGTCCACCACCTGGAGGTGGGGCGCCGCCGGGCGCACGGGGACAACTCCTGCTGCATGGATACCGGGAGTGACGCTCATGGGATTTCCTCGCTGTTGCCGGGCTGAGGGTCCTGGCGGACCCGGGGACGGGTGGATCAGGGGTGAAAGGGCAGCCGAAGGATCTGGCCGGGGAGCAGCAGCGAAGGATCGTTGCCGATGGTCTCCCGGTTTGCGGCGTACAGCCGGGGCCAGGCCAGGGCGATGTCGACGTCGGACGCCAGCGGACCCAGCGCGGCCGCGCTAATACTCCACAGCGAATCCCCCTCCCGCACGGCGATCTCCGCTGTTCCGTTCGTCGGCAGGGGAGTGCGCCGCGGCACCGGTGCCAGGCCGGCCGCGTCGACCGGGGACCGGGCGGGAATCCAGTGCGGGTCCACGCCGATGCCTGGCCCTGCGTTGCCGGGCGCCGGAGGCGCCGGTTGCGGGGTGGGAGTTCCCGCCGCTGCCGGCCCGGTGCCGGGGACTCGCAGGGCTGCAACGGCGGGCGGGGGAGGGGCGGCAGGGCCGGCCGTTCCGGTCCCGGCGTGGGCCAGCGGTGCCGTGGCCAGCTGGAGGCCGACGGCGGCGAGTGCCAGCCGGCG
Organism: Arthrobacter sp. Soil763; assembly: GCF_001428365.1. Taxonomy (GTDB): domain Bacteria; phylum Actinomycetota; class Actinomycetes; order Actinomycetales; family Micrococcaceae; genus Arthrobacter. The sequence goes on from NZ_LMSH01000002.1 coordinate 851,081, forward strand.
CATGAACGCCGGGGTGAACCTGCCGGTCGCGGCGGCGGCGGCCGTGCTGCCGCGGCGGTCGAGCACCGCCGCCGCCAGGGCGATCGTGAAGGACAACGCCCACCAGACGACAAGGATCAGGCCCGCGGCGTTCGCGGCGAGGCCGAGGTGTTCCTCGAAGCTCAGGCCCTGCCGCCGCACCGCCGAGGGCTGCAGGCGCCGGGCCAGCTGGGCGCCGGAGCCAGCGAGGAATATCCCGGCAACCATGATCAGCGCAGCCGTGGCGGCGTCTGCCCGCAGCAGCCGCCGGCGTCCGGCGCCAGATCCGCTGTTAATCCCCATGCCCGCCTCTTTCCCATCTACCGGCGGACGTAGAAACCGTTCACCGTTTGCATTTGACGCTGTTTGATGCATTTTGATGCGTTTTGATGCTGTTAAATGAGTCTGCGCGTGGGGCGGCCGCGCTGTCTAGGGCCATGCGGAGGCCTGTGGATTACCCGTTGACCGCTTCCCGCCGCGCGCTTACGCTGGCGCCATGCGTTGGGACGCCCTGTTTGCCGATCTGGAGGCCCAGCTCGCCGCGGGAGGACGCCTGGAGCTCGAAGCAGAAATCGGGGAGCGCGCGCGGGCGGACGCCGCAACCGTCGAATTGGCTGACCGGCTGCGGGGCTCCGTAGGCCTGCGGATCGCCGTCCATCTCGCCTCCGGCGCGGTCTACGAAGGCACCTTGAGTCACGCGGGCAGCGAATGGCTGGTGCTCGACGAGGAGCGGCACCAGTTGCTGGTTCCCCACACCGCGGTCCTCCGCTTTGCGGGCCTGTCCCGGCTGGCCGTTGCCGCCGGCTCGGCCGTCCGCCAGCGGCTGGGCCTGTCGAGTGCGCTGCGTGAGCTTACCCGCGACCGAGCCCGGGTGACTGTGATCGTGTCGCGGGGCGCGGCGGGCGAATCCGTACTGCATGGCGTGATTGACCGGGTGGGCCGGGACTTCCTGGACCTGGCGGTCACCGGCCCCGGGGAGGAACGCCGTCCGGCGAACGTGAGCGGGACGGCGACCATCCCCTTCGGCGCCCTCGCCGGACTGCGGTCGGTCCGCGGCGCCGAGGGGTGAGGTCCCGGCTTAGTTGCCTTTAGCCCTGGCTTCCTCGATCATGCGGCTCGCCTCGGCGTAGCGCTCCTGGATGTACTGCTCCAGCATCGATTCCTCGACCCGCCATTGACCGCGGCCGCCCACCTGGATGGCTTTGAGTTGTCCGCTGCGGACCAGGGCGTAGGCGGCCGGAGAGTTGATCTGCAGCTGCTCGGCCACGTCGGCGAGGGTCAGGAAGCGAGGCATGTGTACATTTTGCCACCGTTGGCGGCGTTTAGGGCCGTTATCCACACGATGGGCCGGTTTGCCGCTGCATCTTCCCGCAGGCGGGCTGATTCGTCACAATGGGCGGGACAACAGGGGTGTCCGGCGCCGTGGCCCGGACCGCGGCTACAGGGGGAGCGGGGACGCATGGGTGTGGGCACGGTGGAAGGCGGCGCGCGGCTGAAGAAACCCTCCTGGAAAGATCCGCGGCTGCTGATAGGCATCCTGTTGGTGCTTGCCTCCGTCGCCGGGGTGGTCTCCCTGGTGGCGGCGGCCGACCAGACCACCGAGGCCTACGCCGCCAGCGAGCCCATTGCGGTGGGCGAACGGCTGGACGCGGACAAGCTCCACCGCGTGCGGGTGCGGCTGAACGACGTCGAGCCGCACTACCTCACCCCGGAATCGGGGGTTCCCGGGGACCTTGTCGCAGTCCAGCGCGTCGGCAAGGACCAGTTGCTGCCGCGGGAGAGTTTCGGCCAGCCGGACGGGCTGGACCGTAAGCCCCTCGCCCTCACCGTCGAGGAGGCGCTGCCGCCGCAGGCTGTCGCCGGTTCCCGGGTGGATGTCTGGGTCGCACTGCCGGACGTGCGCAACGGCTACGGCGAGCCGGCGCTGGTGCTGCCGGGAGCCGAAATCGCCCAGCTCACGCCCGGCAGCACGGCCCTGGGCTCCCAGCGGGCCACGGTGGTGATGGTCCTGGTCCCGGACGGGCAGATGCCCAAACTGCTCGGCGCACAGGCCAACAAGGCGAGAATCTCGGTCGTCTGGAACCCCGGCGGAGCGGGCTGATGGGCATCCCCGTGGTCACGGTCGGCCGGTCCGGGGACGCCCTGGTGGACGGGCTGGAACGGCTGCACGGTCCGGTCTCAGTGGTCCGCCGCTGCAGCGAACTCGCAGAGTTGCTGGCCGCCTGCCAGACGGGCCTGGCCCGCGCCGCCGTCGTCGCCGACGGGTCCGAGGAACTGACCGCCTCGCTCGTAGACCGGCTCTCCGCCGTCGGCGTTGCCGTCGTGGCACTGGCCGACGGCCCCGAGGAGTCCGCCCGGCTGCGGGGCATCGGCGTCACCGCCGAGGTCCCGGGCGTCGAGCCGGGCGCGCTGGCGGCCGTCATCGAGGACGCGGTGGCGCAGCTCGCAACGGGCCTGCCCCCGTCGTTTCCGCGTGCCTCCGACGACCACGGAGCGGTGCCGCCCGCTGCCGGCGGGCGTGGGCGGCCTCCGGGGCGGCCCGGTGCCGAGCACCCGGCCCCGCACGCGGGGCAGCCTGTTGCCTCCGGTCCGGGCACGGGGAGGATCATTGCGGTGTGGGGCCCGGCGGGCGCCCCCGGCCGCACCCTCATCGCTGCCAACATGGCGGCGGAGCTGGCAGCGGAGGGCCGGTCGGTGCTGCTGGTCGACGCCGACAGCTACGGCGCCAGCGTGGCCGCGGTCCTGGGGCTGCTTGATGAGTCGGCTGGTCTGGCGCAGGCCTGCCGGTTGGCGGACCAGGGCCTGCTGGACTGCGCGGCCCTGCTCAAGGTTGCCGTGCCGGTCGCCACCCGCACCGGCACCTTCCGGGTGCTGACCGGCATCACCCGAGCAGACCGCTGGACCGAGCTCCGGGCCGCCGCGCTGGCCTTGGTCTACGAACGGGCCCGGGAAGCCGCCGAGGTCACCGTCATTGACACCGGGTTCTGCCTGGAGGCCGACGAGGAGCTCAGCTTCGACTCGATGGCGCCGCGCCGGAACGCCGCAACGCTGCGCAGCCTGGAACTGGCCGACACGGTGTACGCCGTCGGCGCCGCCGATCCGGTCGGCGTGCCCCGGCTGGTCCGCGGGCTGGCCGAACTGGAGGCGGCCGTCCCGCAGGCCTCGCCGCGTGTGGTCCTGAACAAGGTGCGGTCCGCCGCCGTCGGCCGGTCGCCCGAGCGGCAGCTGCGCGAGGCCTGGGCCCGGTACGGCCCCGCCGCGCCGCTGGAGGCATTCCTTCCCGCCGACCCCGCGGCCTGCGACGCCGCCCTGCTCTCCGGCTCGCTGCTGGTCGAGTCCGCGCCGGACTCACCGCTGCGGAGGGCCATCGCCGGGCTCGTTTGTGCAACCGTCCAGCGAAATCGGAAATCCTCTGTCTTTTCTTCCACAGCAATGCGCGGGGTAAAGGGCTAGGCTCGCCATGAGGGCCGCAACGGTGCGGCCAGAAACTTTGTGATGGAGGCGTTTGTCGATGTCGTCTGGGTCCAGCGTGGAGGATCAACCCGTTTCGATCGGTGCCGGTGAAGGGTACTTCGCGGACTACTACGAGCACCTCGCAGAGGAGGACGCCCGCGCCTACGGCGAGGATGTCCTGAACGCCCGGTCCCAGGCACACCTGCAGGCGGCCGCCGTGCGGCGTCCCGGCGTACCGAACATTTCGATTGCCGACGAGGCCGAATCGAGCGTCGTCTACATCGTCACCGACGACATGCCCTTCCTTGTCGATTCGGTCAACGCCGAGCTGGTCCGGCAGAAGACCGCCATCCGCCTCGTGATCCACCCGCTCTTCGTCGTCACCCGCAACCGCGAGACCGGCCGGCTGGTCAAGGTTTCCCGGGTGCCCTCCCACCTGGGCATCTCCAGCGGCGACACGGCAGCGATGCCGAACCTCTCGCACCTGATCGCCGAGGGTGACAACGCCTCCCACATGGAGTCCTGGATCGCCGTCGAGATCGATCCGGTCGGCGACGCCAAGCGCGCGGAGCTCATCGAGGGCCTTTCCCGGGTGCTCGGTGACGTGCGCGCCGCCGTCGAGGACTGGCCGAAAATGCGCAACAAGGCCCACGAGGTCTCCGACGGGCTGGACCAGGTGGCGAACGCCGGCCAGATCGCCGGGCTCCGGCAGGCGCAGGAATTGCTGCGCTGGCTCGACGACGGGAACTTCACCTTCCTGGGCTACCGCGAATACGACCTGCGGAACGAATCCGGCGAAGACGTGCTCGAACTGCGGGAAGACAGCGGCCTGGGCCTGTTGCGCAACAGCGCCGACATGCAGCACCAGATCCAGCACCTGACCGAGACCGGCCGACGGAAGGCCCGCGAGAAGAGCGCCCTGGTGATCACCAAGGCGAACTCGCGCTCGACGGTGCACCGCCCGGCCTACCTGGACTACATCGGCGTGAAAAGCTTCGACGCGGCCGGCAACGTCAACGGCGAACGGCGCTTCATCGGCCTGTTCGCGACCACCGCCTACGCCGGCTCCGTGCGCGAGATCCCGGTTGTGCGCGAAAAGGTCGACGCCGTGCTGCGGGACGCCGGCTTCCCGCCGGACTCACACTCCGGCAAGGACCTCCTCGGCATCCTTGAAACCTACCCGCGCGATGAGCTCTTCCAGATCGAGGTCCCCGACCTGGCCGCCATCACCACCGGAATCCAGCGCCTGCAGGAGCGCCGCCGCACCCGGCTGTTCCTCCGGCCGGACATTTACGGCCGCTTCATGTCGGCCCTGGTCTACCTTCCCCGTGACCGCTACACCACCAACGTCCGGCTGCGCATCGAGCAGGAACTGCGTGAGACGTTCAACGCCGTCTCGATCGACTACGAGGCGCGGATGACCGAATCCGCCCTCGCCCGCCTGTTCTTCAGGATCCGGCTGCCCAAGGACGCCGATCCCAGCGGCATCAACGCCGACGAACTCGAGAAGCGGCTGGTCCGCGCGGCCCGCTCGTGGAGCGAGGGCATCGCCGAGGTGCTGCGCGCACGGGCCGGCGCCGACGGCGAAAACGGCGCCAAGGAACTCGCCTCGCTGTGGGCCGAGGCCTTCCCCGCCAGCTACCGCGTCGACTACGAAGTCGAGGACGCGCTCGAGGATATCGCCCGGTTCGAACAGCACGGCGCTGCCGCCCGGACAGAAACGGGCAAGGCCGGCGGGGAACGGCCCGGCGTGCACGTCTACCTGCCCGAGGGTGCCGGTGCCACGCTGGAGGAGGACGCCCGCGTCAAGCTCTACATGCTCGAGCCCAAGAGCCTGAGCCAGATCCTGCCCTACTTCCACAACCTGGGCCTCGAGGTCCTCGACGAGCGCCCCTTCGAGATCGAAACGGCCGACCGCCGCGACTTCTTCCTCTACGACCTCGGCCTGAAGTACCCCGCCGGCGTGGACCCGGAACGCACCGGCGCCCTGCTCGGCGAGTCCTTCGGCGCTGCCGTCTCCGGCGCGGTCGAGTCCGACAGCTTCGACCGCCTCGTTTTGCGCGAGGGCATGCACTGGCGGCAGGTCGTCGTGCTGCGCGCCTACGCCAAGTACATGCGGCAGATGGGCAACACCAACTCCTTCGAGTTCATGGCCGACACGCTGCTGGCGAACCCGGACGTCACCCGCGGACTGAACGCGCTGTTCGCGGCCCGCTTCGACCCCGCGCTGCCCGAGGCGGACCGCGCGGCACGGCAGGAGGAGGTCCGCGCCGCGCTGGACACGGCCATCGAACAGGTTGCCACCCTCGACGCCGACCGGGTGCTGCGCACCCTCAAGAACCTGATCCAGGCCACGGTCCGGACCAACTTCTACCAGAACAAGACGCACGTCAGCTTCAAGCTTGACCCTTCCGGCATCGACGGCCTGCCGTTCCCGCGCCCGGTGTTCGAGATCTGGGTCTACTCTCCCCGGGTTGAAGGAGTGCACCTGCGCTTCGGCAAGGTTGCCCGCGGCGGCCTTCGCTGGTCCGACCGGCGCGAGGACTTCCGCACCGAAATCCTCGGCCTGGTCAAGGCCCAGACCGTCAAGAACGCGGTCATCGTTCCGACCGGCGCCAAGGGCGGGTTCTACGCCAAGCAGTTGCCGGATCCCGCCGCGGACCGCAGCGCCTGGATGGCTGAGGGCGTGGAGAGCTACAAGACGTTCATCCGCGGCCTGCTGGACGTCACGGACAATCTCGTGACGACGGCGGACGGCGAGACCGTCGTGCCGCCCGCCGACGTCGTACGCCACGACAGCGACGATTCCTACCTCGTCGTCGCGGCGGACAAGGGGACGGCATCGTTCTCCGACATCGCCAACGGCCTCGCCGCCGAGTACGGCTTCTGGCTCGGGGACGCCTTCGCCTCCGGCGGTTCGGTGGGCTATGACCACAAGGCCATGGGCATCACCGCCCGGGGCGCGTGGGAGTCCGTCAAACGCCACTTCAGCGAGCTGGGCCTGGATACGCAGGCGGAACCGTTCACCGTCGTCGGCGTCGGCGACATGTCCGGGGACGTCTTCGGCAACGGCATGCTGCTCTCCCGGCACATCCGGCTGCTCGCGGCATTCGACCACCGGCACATCTTCCTCGATCCCAACCCGGACGAGGCAGCCTCGTTCGAAGAGCGGCAGCGGCTCTTCGAGCTGCCCCGCTCCTCCTGGGACGACTATGACAAGTCGCTGATCAGCGAGGGCGGCGGCGTCTTCGCCCGCCAGGCCAAGTCCATTCCCGTCTCCGCTCAGGTCCGGGCCGCGCTGGGGCTGCCGGAAGGCACCACCCAGCTCAGCCCGCCGGAGCTGCTCCGGGCGATCCTCCTCGCCCCGGCGGACCTGCTCTACAACGGCGGCATCGGCACCTACGTGAAGGCCTCCACCGAGACGAACGGCGAGGTCGGCGACAAGGCCAATGACGCCATCCGCGTCGACGGCCGCGAGCTGCGCGTCAAGGTGGTCGGCGAGGGCGGCAACCTGGGCATGACCCAGCGGGGCCGGATCGAGGCCGCGCTACAGGGCGTCATCCTCAACACCGACGCGATCGACAACTCGGCAGGCGTGGACTGCTCCGACCACGAGGTCAACATCAAGATCTTCGTGGACCGCATGGTGGCTGCCGGCAAGCTCGACCCGGCCGAGCGCGCCGACTTCCTGGCGTCCATGACCGACGAGGTCGGCCGCCTGGTGCTTGAGGACAACATCGACCAGAACATCCTGCTGCTCAACGACCGGATGCGGGTGGCCGAATGGAGCCCCAGCTACGAGCGGCTGATGGACTGGCTGGAAAAGTCCGCCGACCTCAAGCGCGACCTGGAGGCACTGCCGACCACCGAGACCCTGCGGGAACGCCTCGAACAGGGCCAGGGCCTGACCTCGCCGGAGCTGTCCGTGCTGGCGGCCTACGCCAAGATCGAGCTCGCCACCGCACTGCGGGACAGCGACCTGGCCGAGGACCCGTGGTTCCGCGAAACGCTGCGGGCCTACTTCCCGAAGCAGCTGCGTGAGCGCTTCGACGCGGAACTGGACAGCCACCCGCTGCGCCGGGAAATCATCGCCACCGTCGTCGCCAACGACATGATCAACATGGGCGGCATCACGTTCGCGTTCCGCGCCATGGAGGAGACCTCGGCACCCGAGGCCGCCGTCGCGAAGGCGTTCGTCGCGCTGCGCGAAGTCTACGAGCTGGACATCATGGTGGCCGAGCTCAACGAACTGCCGGCGTCGTTCCCGACCGAGCACTGGAGCACCGTCCACCTGGACATCCGCCGGCTGCTGGACCGGGCGGTCCGCTGGGTTCTCGGACAGGGCAATGCCGCACGGCCGATCGCCGAGATCGTGGCCGAATTCAAGCCCCTGATGGACCCGATGCGGGCCCGGCTGCTGGACTACCTGCGCGGCGGCGACCGCGAACGGGTCTCCCAGTGGCTGGAGAAGGCCCGTAGCTGGGAGCTGCCGGAGGATCTGGCGCACCGCTGGGCCGAGCTGTTCGAGAGCTTCGTCCTCCTGGACATCGCCAAGATCGTGCACGCCGGGAACGAGCCGGTGGAGAACATCGCGCACGTCTACTACACGGTGTTCGACCGCTTCCACGTCGATTCGCTGCTGGAAAGGATCACCAAGCTGCCGCGGAAGGACCGGTGGCAGGCGCTGGCCCGTGCGGCGCTGCGCGATGATCTGTACTCGACCGTTACGGACATGACGACGGCGGTCCTGGCATCGACCCCCGCTGACCTCTCGGCCGAAGAGCGGCTGGCGGCGTGGGAGGGCCAGAACGTCGAGCAACTGGGACGGGCGAAGAGCATGTTCGATGAGGTCAACGCCCTCGAGGCCGATGACATGGCCTCGCTCTCGGTAGCATTGAGGCTCTTGAGGTCAATCGTCCGACGCTAGGGCTGCCGGCCCCCGCGTCGCAAATGGAGGTGCTGTGGCAATCTTTACGGACCCTATCAGGGAGCATGCTGATTTCGGGCCGGGGGATGCCGAGTGGCTGCACCTGCTCGTGGGGGACTGGCAGATGGTCGCCGACCTCGCCTTCGCCGACCTTGCCCTGTGGTTCCCGCACCCGGAGCTGGGGTACGTGGCCCTGGCCCACGTGCGGCCCTCCACCACGCATACGGTGTTCCACGCCGACTTCGTGGGGGAGGGCATCCGGTCGGACCTGAAGCGGCTCGTGGACAAGGCGTGGGAGAGCCGGACCATCGAACGCTCCAACGAGACCAACTGGAGCAGCGACATGGCCATGCGGGTCGAGGCCGTTCCGATGGTTCGCAACGGCCGGACCCTGGCGATCGTGACCTCGCATATGGACCTCTCCAGCTCGCGGATGCCCTCGAGGCTGGAGCTGACCTACCGGCAATGCGCCTACGACCTGCTGCGGATGGGCACCCTGGGCCTCTGGCCCGACTTCGCCTCGCCGACCGGGTCGCGCCGCGGCGCGCCGCGCGTCGGCGACGGGCTGATCCGCCTCGACGCCGAGGGGATCGTGCAGTACGCCAGCCCGAACGGCGTTTCCGCCTTCCGCCGGCTCGGTGACGGCGAGTCGCTCGAGGGCCGGTCGCTGGCCGAAGTCACCGCGGGCCTGCTCCGGGACCGCCGGATGGTGGACGAAACCCTGCCGCTGGTGGTCACCGGGCGGATGCCGTGGCGTAGTGAGATCGAATCGCGCGGCGTGAGCCTGTCGCTGCGGGCAATTCCGCTGCGGGACGAGCAACAGCGCTTCGGCGCGCTGGTGCTGTGCCGCGACGTCTCCGAGCTGCGCCGCCGCGAGATGGAGCTCGTCACCAAGGACGCCACCATCCGCGAAATCCACCACCGGGTCAAGAACAACCTGCAAACCGTGGCCGCCCTGCTGCGCATGCAGTCGCGCCGCATGGTCAGCGACGAAGCCAAGCAGGGACTCGAACAGGCGATGCGCCGGGTGGCGACCATCGCCCTCGTCCACGAGACCCTGTCCCAGGGCCTGACCCAGAGCGTGGACTTCGACGAGCTGATCGGCCGTCAGTTCCGGCTCTCGGCCGAGGTCGCCTCGCCGTCCCAGCAGGTAAAGACCCAGCGCTCAGGCCAGTTCGGCGAGCTGCCCAGCGACCTCGCCACGCCGCTGGCCCTGGTCATCAACGAGCTCGTGACCAACGCCGTCGAACACGGCCTTGAGGGCCGCGCCGGGACGGTATGGCTGCTCGCGGACCGCTCCGAAAGCGAGGAGGGGGACGAGCTGCTGACCGTGACGGTGGCGGACGACGGCGTGGGCCTGCCGGCCGGGTCCTACACCGAGGGCCTCGGCCTGCAGATCGTGCGCACGCTGGTCACGAGCGAACTCGGCGGCAGCATCCAGTGGAAGCCCCGCGACGGCGGCGGCACCGCGGTGCAGATCGTCCTCAGCCTGGCCAGGCGCTGACACCCGCTCCGCCGCGGCGGTCCTGCTGCGGCGGCCCTGCGGCGGGACCTGAATGTACGAAGGCCCCGGACCATACGGTCCGGGGCCTTCGCTGCCGGGTGGTCCGGCGGACAGTCAGGAGGCGCGGCGGGCGCGGGCTGCGCGGCGCTTGAGGGCCCGGCGCTCGTCCTCGCTCATGCCGCCCCAGACGCCGGCATCCTGGCCGGACTCGAGGGCCCACTGGAGGCAGGTGTCGACGACGGGGCAACGCCGGCAGACGCTTTTCGCTTCCTCGATCTGCAGGAGGGCGGGGCCGGTGTTTCCGACGGGGAAAAACAGCTCCGGGTCCTTGTCGAGGCACGCTGCGCGGTTACGCCAATCCATGCTGATCAGTAACTCCATTCCTGGGAATACGTTAAATGCCTTTGTGAAATTATTCACTAGAGGCTTCATAAGAAAGGGGCCCTCAGGGCCCCCTCGGTCATCTGGATTAAGCGTGTCATGTTAACGCTGTGTAAACAAGGGGTATTTGCCGTTGAAATGCGGCCAGATCGTGAGCGATGCATCACATTAGCTGGCCTAGCCCCCACTTCTGTCCGACTATGTCCGGTAGGGTGCCAGTGTGTCAAGACCCCCCGTGAACCCCTCCGATCCTGCCGATTCCGTGCCCGGCACCGGACCGATGGATCCCGGGCCGCGGCCCGCCGGAATTACCGTCATTGCGATTGTGACCGCGCTGGAGGCCACGGCCCTGCTGGTCGCCGCGGGCTGGTACGGCTTCCAGCTAGTGTCCGGCGCGCCGGTCCTTTCCTTCTGGGGGGCAGTCTTCACCCTCGGGCTCCTGCTGGCGTTCTCCGCCTGGCTTTATGCGGTCGGGTATTTCCTGTTCCGCGGATACCGCTGGCCCAGGGCCGGGGCGCTGGTGGCCCAGCTCTTCGTGCTCACCATCGGTTTCCCCACCCTGACCGGCGGGTATCCGGTACCCGGACTTGCCATGCTGATACCGGCGGCCCTGGCCATCGTGCTGCTCTTCGATAAGCGCGTCATCGCGTTCGCGTCCAGGCCGGGAGGCTCCAGCCGGGCCCTCTAGGGGGACTGGGTCCGGGACGGCCAACTGGACGGCCGAGGCCCGGCCGCCGACCACGACGACGGCGCGTCCCGGCGGCTGGTTGTCGTCCGCCTCGAAGCGGACCCCGAAAAGGTCTCCGTCGCCGGGGGACTGCGGCCGGATCAGGATCCCGGTACCTGCACCGCGGGCCTGCAGCGCCAGTGGCACCCGCTGAGTGAGCAGGGGACTAAAAGACGCCGACCACACTACCGGCCAGCCCAAGGCGGTGAGCTCCAGAAGGTGCAGGTTGACCTCCGGTCCCAGCAGGTCCAGGTCGTCGGCCAGTGCGACGGCGGCCGGATCCAGACGGCCGGACCGCGCCCGCGCCAGCACTGCTTCCCAGTAGTTGCTCGGCGACCGGCCCGCCGGAGAGAGCCAGTCCGCTGCGGGGTTCAGTCCGGGCAGCGCTGCCAGCAAGGTGCTCTTTCCTGAGCCCGGCCCACCCAGGGCCGCCAGGACGCGGCCGGGCGGCAGCGGGACGCAGGCCGGGGCGGGTTCGTCCCCACCGACCCCGATCCACAGCGACCGCCCCGTGCCCCTGAGTGCAGGTCCGGCAGGTTCCCGGTCAGACGGGGCGGCGGGGGCCGATCTGGGGGTGACGGCGGACTGCCGGTCGAGCCGGGCCCTGACCTCGGCCACCGTCACCTTTGCCGGCAGCGGTTCCACCCGGAAGGGCCGGACCCGCGGTGGCCTGGCGGCCGCCGGCCGGGTCCCCGGCCCGGATGGTTCAAAGAGCTGCGCCGCCAGCGGAGCGGGCCGGGCGAAGGGGCCGGAAGCGGCCACCCGGCGAGGAATATCGGGAAGGCTCGGAAGCCGTGGCCAGCTGTACCGGCCTTCCTCCGTGGACCCGGAGGGGAAGTAAATGCGGTTGGGGAGCGCTGCAAAGAACCGGGCCGTCACGAGTTCCCGCGCTCCCGAGAGGATGGCCGTGATGCCCGCTGCGGGTCCGTCGCGGATGATGTCGCCGACCAGGTCTTCAGCCCACGCCAAGGGACCGGCGCGGAAGGCGGACATCCAGGTGCCCCAGTTGCTCATCACGAGGACCAGCGGCGGGGACTCCGGGGCCGTGCCCGCGGCGCGCCGGCGGCGGCCCTCGCCAACCAGGCGCTCCAGTATCCGGACGGCGCGGCGGAGCTCGTGGGTTCCGGCCGAGGCCCCGACCCTGGAACAGCCTGCCGCGCCGCGCAGCGAACCGTCCCCGTCGAGGAGGTACAGATGCCTTTCCACGGAGGCATCCAGCAGCCGGTCCACCACGTCGCTGACTATCAGAGATGGTCCCGGTGCCGGGCCCCCCGCGTGTCCGCCGAGGAGGACCAGGTGGCCGTCCTCGGGGGACCAGTGCAGGGGAGTGAGCCGCTGTTCATCCGGTACATCCAGCATGCCGAGCGCAACCTCCGCCGTGGTGCCGGGGCCAGCGGGGCCGCGCGGCAGGGGCAGCGAGCGGGCCAGCGGTTCAGCGACCGGGCGCCGGGGAGGCGCCCCTGCCTGCCGGGCCCAGAGCGCCGACAGCGTGCGCGCGAGGTCAGCTGCCGCCAGCGTGGAATCCCGTGGCGGGGTAGGGAACGGGCCGGCAGGCGGCGGGCCGGGTAACGGGCCTGTCGAGTGCAGCTCCAGCAGGTCCCGGGCGTACCGGACCGCCACGGCCGGTCCGGCCGCGGGCGCGGCGCCGTCGAGGGCGGCAGTCTGGAATGGCTCCGGCTTCCCGTAACCCCGCACCAAATAGGCCCGCCCCGGCAGCCCCAGCGGAATGGTCGCGGCGAGGCCGGAGCGCATGATGTCGCTGGACTCGGCTTCGGATTGGACGCGCAGGACCACGCTGCTGGTGACATTGGCCCGGATATCCGCCGACAACGCGCCCTGCGGCCGTTGGGTGGCCATCACCAGGTGCAGTCCAAGGGACCGGCCGATGGTGGCCACCCGCAGCAATTCCCGCAGCGCCTCCGGCGCTTCGTCCACCAGCACGCGGAACTCGTCAATCACGAGGACCAGCCGGGGCAGCCGCGGCAGGCCGGCGTCCAGGGCCTGGTACGCGGCGATGTCCGGCACGCCGGCCTCGGCCAGCCGCTCCTCCCGGTGGCGCACCTCGGCCCGCAGGGATGCCAGGCCGCGCTCAAGCTCCCCCGCCGACAGATCGGTAAGGATGCCGACGCAGTGCGGCAGGGCGGCAAGCGGTCCAAGCCCGGAGCCGCCCTTGAAATCGATGAAGAGCAGATTGACGGCATACGGCGGATAGCTTGCGGCCAGTCCGGCGACCAGCGTGCGCAGAAACTCAGACTTCCCGGACCCGGTGGTCCCGGCCACGAGCAGGTGCGGGCCGTCCGCCAGCAGGTCGAGCAGCAGCGGACCCGACGCCGCTATCCCCACCGGGACGGACAGGCTCCCAGAGACGGAGAGACCCGCCCGGTCGGGCCCGGATCCGGGCCGCCGACCCGGGCCGCCGGGCTGCCCTCCCGAGGCCGCCCAGCGCCGTGCGACTTCGCCGGTGTCGAGGGGGAGCAGGGCGCTGAGCGTGCAGGCGTCCGGGAGGGTCGCGAGGTCCCCGTCCTGCTCCGCCCCCAACGCACCCAGGCACCGGCAGAAACGGTCAAAGACCTCCGCCGGCACCAGATCCGGGACGAACCCGGTCTCGCCGTCGGCGGTGCATAGGATGCCGCCGCTGGGACCAAGGCGGATCTCTTGGCAGAGCCCAGGCGGTCCGGTGCCGGAACAATCCAGCAGCTGCCAGCCCGCTTTCATCCCTGTCGCGCAGAGGGCCGCGGCACCGGCAGCCCCGGGCAGGAGGACCAGCACCCCGGGCGTCCCGCCCGCCCCGGCGAGGGTGGCCAGCGCCGCAGCGGTCCGCGCCGCGCTGGCCGACAGGGTCACCCGGGCCAGGAAGCGGGCCGCAAGCGGCAACGATGACGCAGGCCCGTGCACCACGACGCGCGTGCCGCGTGCCCGGGGAAAGGCCGCCAGTTGCATGATGAGGTACCGCACCAGCCCTGCCAGGTCATCCCCGTTGCCGCTGAGCCGCGCCGGGACGGCCGGGTCCAGGCATACCGGCACCGGGCCCAGTGATGGCGCGCGAAGGCCAGGTCCGTCCGGGTCCAGCCGGATCCGCGCCGCGGCCGGGGCGAGGCCGAGCCGCAACCAGACCGGACCGGCCCCGGTTCCTTCAGGCATGCTCCCTGCGGCACGGACGCCCAGAACCAGATCGGCGGCGGACGGAGCGGCCCGCCGGCGGCGCTCGAGGTCCCGTGCCGCCGCGGCGGCGACCGCCGTCCTCAGCCCGCGGCGCCGCCGCCCGACCGACAGCGCGGGCACCAGTACCGCGACGGCGGAGAGGGCCGAGAAGGCCAGAAACATCCAGAGCCCGGTAACGGCGGCGAGGGCGGCGCCGACGGCCAGGGGCAGGGCAGCCGTGAGGACCAGGGCCACGCGGTTGCCGGCAGAACCCGGGTTCGGGATCCTCAGCGGGGCCGTGGCATCGCTCCCGGCATCGGTCCAGCCGTCCGGTCCGGCCCCGTCGCCGGAAACGGACCCGCCGCGGAACAGCAGGGCCATCGTGGACCGGCCACAGACGATGGCGGCGGCGCTGCCGACCCAAGTCCGGCCCACCCGCCGGCCGTCCACCGCGGTGCCGTTGGCGCTGCCAAGGTCGACCAGGATGGCTCCCTTGTCACCGACCTCGAGCGCAGCGTGCTCACGGGAAAGCTCCGCATCCGGGATCTTCAACTCTGCCCGCCCGCGGCCCACCCGGTACCGGCCCCGGCTTAGTGGGAACACCATCCCGGCCCCGGGGCCGCCGTGGACCGCGAGCAGCAGACCCGCCCCGCCGTCGTTCGGCGTTGCCAAGTGCGGGCCCATCCCGCCGTCGACCAGGACCGCGCCGGCGACCAGGGGCCGTTCTCCGGCGGTGAGCGCGCGCACCGGCACGCCGGCCACGCTGAGGACGCCGGTGCCGAATTGCCGAGCCAGAGCCTCCTCCAGATCCGCACCGGGGCACCCTGCGGGGAGATCGATGGAAAGTTCCTCGACCGGCCCGGGCAGCGCGGCGGCCGGCCCGCGCACGAGCGTGCAGTGCAGCAACATGGTGCGGCGCAATTGCATCAGCCCCCGTTGGTTTCGACGGTACCTGTCCCCAAGCTACGGAAGTCCTGGGCGGCCGTCCGCCCGGGACGGTGCTATGTGGATTACAGCGAAAGGCTGCGCAGTGGGCGGATCCGCGCAGGTGGCGGAGCCGCGATTCGTGGCTCTAGCAAAAGCCTAGGTAGTCTAGAGCAGCAGACAATGCTCAACATTGGGCTGCCCGCATTCGAACCAGGAGATTTTGTGACCGCTGACCTCGTCATCGTAGGGTCGGGCTTTTTCGGCCTGACAATCGCAGAACAGGCCGCCACCGAGCTCGGCTTGAAGGTCGTCGTCCTCGACCGTCGCCACCACATCGGCGGCAATGCCTACAGCGAAAAGGAGGAGCAGACCGGGATCGAAGTCCACCGCTACGGCGCCCACCTTTTCCACACCTCCAACGACCGGGTCTGGGAGTACGTCAACCGTTTCACGACGTTCACCAACTACGTGCACAAGGTCTATGGCGTCCACAAGGGCGAGGTGTACTCCTTGCCCATCAACCTGGCCACCATCAATCAGTTCTTCCGTGCGAACCTGACCCCGGGCCAGGCCCAGGCACTGATCAAGGAACAGGCAGGCGAGCTCGCCGGCACTGACCCGCAGAACCTGAACGACAAGGGCATCCAGCTCATCGGCCGGCCGCTGTACGAGGCGTTCATCAAGCACTACACCGGCAAACAGTGGCAGACGGATCCGAAGGACCTGCCCGCCGGCATCATTTCCAGGCTCCCCGTGCGCTACAACTACGACAACCGCTACTTCAACGACAAGTACGAGGGCCTGCCGACCAACGGCTACACCGCCTGGATTGAGAAGATGGCCGAGCACCCGAACATCGAGGTCCGGCTCAACACGGACTTCTTCGACGAGTCGCACGAGTACAGCAAGGACAAAGTCGTCGGCAACATTCCGGTTGTCTACACGGGCCCGGTGGACCGCTACTTCGATTACGCCGAGGGCGACCTTTCCTGGCGCACCATTGACTTCGAGGAGGAAGTCCTCGACGTCGGAGACTTCCAGGGAACGTCGGTGGTCAACTACAACGACGACGACGTCCCCTACACGCGCATCATCGAGCCGCGCCACTTCCACCCGGAGCGCGACTACCAGACGGAAAAAACCGTCATCATGCGGGAGTTCTCCCGCGCGGCCGAGAAGGGCGACGAGCCCTACTACCCGATCAACACCCCGGCGGACCGTGAACGGCTGCTCAAGTACCGCGATCTCGCGGCCGCGGAGCGGGACGTGCTTTTCGGCGGCCGCCTCGGCACCTACAAGTACCTGGACATGCACATGGCCATCGGCTCGGCCCTGACCATGTTCGAGAACAAGATCCGCCCGCACTTCGAGGCCGGCGCCAAGATTGAAAGCGGAGGAGTGGACGAATGACGGTTACAAACGAGGTTGAAGCGGGAACGAAGCTCAGCTGGTCGGCCTTGCAGCGGGTCATATTGCCGAGCCCGAGCCAGATGGATACGGTCCCGCTGTACATGGACATGGGGGCCGCGACGGGAACTCAGATTCCGACCGACGGTGAGCATAAGACCAAATCTTCGGGTGCTCGCGGCCTTGCTGTTCCAGCTAAGGAGGCCCACTTTGAGGATTTCCTCTCACGGCGTTCGACCCTCGTCAGATCTGGCGAGCGGGTGTCATTTGGCAGCTACTTCAACGCCTTCCCAGCCAGCTACTGGCGCCGTTGGACCTCTGTCGAGAAAGTCCAACTGCACGTTCGGACTGAGGGCCCGGGGTCGGTTATCGTGTACAAATCCAACGCACGTGGGGCTCTCCAGCGGGTCGATACGCGTAGGGTGGATGGAAAAGCTGATAGCCATTTCGAACTGAGCCTTGCACCTTTCGGGGACGGGGGCTGGTACTGGTTTGACCTCGTGGCAGGTACGGCGCCGCTCGTAATGCTGGAGGCGGAGTGGCAAGCGCCGGTTGTCGACAAACAGCCGGGGTCTGTGACCTTGCAGATCACCACGTTGAACAAGACCGATTTTTGTCTAAACAACCTTCGTCTCATGGCCGATAATCCCGAGGCCCTGGAGTATGTACAGGAGATACTCCTGGTGGACCAAGGAACGCAGAAAGTTGCGGAAGCCGAAGGATTTGCCGAAGTCCGGGATGCCTTGGGTGGCAAGTTGCGAATCATCAACCAGTCGAATCTGGGTGGCTCCGGGGGTTTTGCGCGCGGCATGTTCGAGGCCGTCGAGAATGGCAGTGACTATGCGCTGTTGTTGGACGACGACGTTGTCGTCGAACCGGAAAGCATCATTCGATTGCTCACGTTCGCCGACCGCTGCAAATCCCCGACCATTGTCGGCGGCCACATGTTCGACCTATACAACCGGACCGTACTTCACACCTTCGGTGAAGTGGTGGACCCGTACCGGTTCCAGCCGTCGCTTCCCAACGACGACATGGTCCTCGGACACGATTTCATGTCTTCGAACCTCCGCCAGACTTCATGGCTGCACCGACGGTGCGACGTTGATTACAACGGATGGTGGATGTGTCTCATTCCGACCAAAGTGATTCGGGAAATCGGCCTATCGCTCCCGCTCTTTATCAAGTGGGACGATGCCGAGTACGGCCTGCGAGCCAAGGCCAACGGGGTTCCCACAGTGTCTCTCCCTGGGTCCGCGGTGTGGCACGTCTCCTGGATCGACAAGGACGACCTGGTCGGCTGGCAGGCCTACTTCCACGCCCGTAACCGGGTTGTTGCTGCGCTGCTTCACAGCCCGTACGAATTCGGTGGTCGTGTCGTGCGGGACTCGCACTACCACGACGTCAAGCACCTTGTGTCGATGCAGTATGCCACCGTCCGCGGGCGGAATTGGGCTGTGGCGGATGTTCTTAGGGGCTCGCAAGTATTGCCGGACCTCTTGCCGATCAGGCTGCCTGATATCCGCAAGATGATGGCGGGCTACACGGACTCGGTCCTTCGACCGGACCAGGATGACTTCCCCGCCCCAAAGATGGACAAGCCGCCCCGTCGTGGTCACGGGGTGTCCCGGCCATCACCACTAACTTTGATTCCGTGGGCAGCAAAAACCGTCGTAAGGCAGCTTCTGAACCCGGTGAGCGAGTCGAGCAAGCAGAGGCCCCAGACGACTGTCGCCCACCAGGACAACCGATGGTGGCGGATGTCCCAGTTCGACAGCGCCATTGTCTCCAACGCCGAAGGCACTGGAGCCTCTTGGTACAAGCGGGACCCGAAGCAGCTTCGCGAAATGCTGGCCGAAAGCGCCCGCCTGCACGCCCTTCTCCTTAAAAACTGGCGTGAACTCAGCGTCGAGTACAGGGCTGCCCTGGCGGAGCTGTCGTCTATGGAGTCCTGGAGGGCGACTTTCGAGCAGCACACGCAGAACGAGATCAAGTGAGTGCGGGGTCGCTAGGCGAACTCGCGACGCCGGGGGTGGGCCGGGGCATCCGTGACATCCGCCGATCGGGCTTTCTGCTGAAGCTGTTGGTCCGTAAGGAGCTAAAGATCCGCTATCGCGGGTCCGTCCTCGGCCTGTTGTGGTCTTACGTCAAACCTGGCGTCCAGTTCATCGTCTTCTACATCGCGCTCGGGGTCTTCCTCGGGCTGGAGCGGAGCCCCCGGAATCCCGAGGGCCTCTCGAACTACGCGGTTTATCTGTTCTCCGGGATCGTCCTGATCAACTTCTTCACCGAAGCACTGGGGAACGCCGCGCGGTCGATCGTGCAAAACGGCAACCTGATCAAGAAGATCTACCTGCCCCGTGAGCTGTTCCCGGTCGCCTCTGTCTGGGTCTCCGCGGTGCACTTCTTCCCGCAGCTGGTGGTCCTGGTGACAGCCTGCCTGTTCACCGGCTGGCACCCTAACCCGGTCCAGTTGCTCTCCGCCGTCGGCGGCTTCGCGATCGTGGCACTGCTGGCCGCCGGTCTGGGGTTGCTCTTCGGGGCAGCCAACGTCTACTTCCGGGACTCCGAGAACCTGGTGGATATGCTGCTCATGGTCGCCACCTGGGCGTCCCCGGTGATGTATGCCTGGTCTATGGTCGAGGCGAAGCTTGGTGCCGGCTGGTTCGCCCTATACCAGGCCAACCCAATCACCGTCGGCGTCGAGCTGTTCCACTACGCCTTCTGGTATCCGACCACCGACGGGTCCTCGCTCATGCCGCCGGATCTGCTGGGGCTCTGGCTGCCGCTCGGCCTTGTCGTCTCCGTCCTTGTCCTGGCGCTCGGCCAGTTCACCTTCCGGCGGCTCGAAGGCCGTTTCGCCCAGGAGCTGTAGTGGTAAAAGCGATTGAAGTCTCCGGTATCAGCAAGCAGTTCGTGCTGCGCCACACCCGCTCCATCAAAGAAGCGGTTGTGTGGCTCGCCAAGGGCAGGAAGGGCGACCTGACCAAGAAGTTCCACGCCCTGAAGGACGTGTCGCTGAACGTCGAGGCGGGGGAGACAGTCGCCCTCCTCGGTCTCAACGGCTCCGGCAAGTCCACCTTGCTTAAGCACATCTCCGGGGTCATGCTTCCCGACACCGGAACGGTCCGAACCCGCGGCCGTGTCGCCGGCCTGATTGAGGTCGGGGCAGGCTTCCACCCTGACCTGTCGGGACGCGACAACGTCTACCTCAATGGGGCGATCCTGGGGATGTCGGAGCAGGAGGTGAACGACCGCTTCGAGTCGATCGTGGAGTTCGCCGAAATCGGCGAATTCATTGATACCGAGGTGAAGTTCTACTCGTCCGGCATGTACCTGCGCCTGGCTTTCTCCGTGGCCGTCCACACCGATCCGGAGGTTTTCCTGATCGATGAGATCCTGGCCGTCGGCGACGAACCGTTCCAGCGAAAGTGCATCAGCAAGATCCAGGAACTGGCCGAGCGCGGCAAGACCCTCGTGGTCGTCAGCCACGACCTTGACCTCGTCTCCCGGATCTGCGCCCGCGGTGTTCTGCTGGAACACGGAAATGTATTGTTTGATGGGCCGATCCGCGAGGCTGTCGGCAAACTGCGCAAGTAGCAGGCCGACCGCTCTGCCTCCGCCGCGGCGCGGCAACGGCTAGGGTGGAGACTGAGCCCCCTGCCCCGACACCTGGTATTGAGAGAAAAGGCACGAAAATCGTGAAGATTGCTGTAATTGCGTTGGGAAAGATCGGCCTGCCCCTGGCCGTCCAGTTCGCCTCCAAGGGCCATGTCGTTGTGGGCGTCGATGTGAACCAGCAGGTCGTTGACCTCGTCAACGAGGGCACTGAGCCGTTCCCCGGCGAAGCGTTCCTGCAGGAGAAGCTCTCGGACCTCGTGCCCGCCGGCAAGCTTCGCGCCACCACCGACTACGCTGAGGCTGTCCCCGGCGCGGACGCCGTCGTACTCGTCGTGCCCCTGTTCGTCGATGCTGACGCCAAGCCCGACTTTGGCTGGATGGACGCCGCGACCGAGGAACTCGCCAAGCACCTGACCCCGGGCACCCTGGTTTCCTACGAGACCACGCTGCCGGTGGGAACCACGCGCACCCGCTGGAAGCCCGCACTGGAAGCCGGCTCCGGCCTGGTGGAGGGCCAGGACTTCCACCTCGTTTTCTCTCCCGAGCGCGTGCTGACCGGTCGCGTCTTCGAGGACCTCCGCAAATACCCGAAGCTCGTCGGCGGCTTGTCCGAGGCCGGCGCGGCCAAGGCAGTGGAGTTCTACGAAGCCGTCCTCGACTTCGACGACCGTCCGGACCTGGCCCGCCCCAACGGCGTGTGGGACCTCGGTTCCGCGGAAGCCTCCGAACTGGCGAAACTCGCCGAGACCACCTACCGGGACGTCAACATCGGGCTCGCCAACCAGTTCGCGCGGTTCGCGGCGACGGCAGGCATTGACATTTATCAGGTCATTGAGGCGTCCAACTCCCAGCCGTACAGCCACATCCACCAGCCCGGCATCGCCGTCGGCGGCCACTGCATCCCGGTCTACCCGCGTCTGTACCTCTGGAATGATCCGGAGGCCACCGTGGTCCGCGCCGCCCGCGCCGCCAACGCCGACATGCCCGACTACACGGTGGGCCTCCTGGAAGGTGCCTATGGCGACCTCACCGGAGCACGCGTCGTCGTGCTCGGCGCCGCCTACCGCGGCGGGGTCAAGGAAACGGCATTTTCCGGCGTCTTCGACGCCGTCGCTTCGCTGGAAAAGCGCGGCGCCGTCGTCTCTGTTCACGATCCGCTGTACAGCGACGCCGAACTCGACAAGCTCGGGTTTGTCGCCCACCACCTCGGCGAGCCCGTCGACGCGGCGATCGTCCAGGCAAACCACGCCGAGTACCAGGAGCTGGGACCGGCACAACTGCCCGGTATCAAGGCGTTCATTGACGGGCGTCGGGTCAGCTCTGCGGACCGCTGGGACGGCGTCACCTACCGTGTTATCGGCAAGGCCTGACCCAGTCGCGCACGTTGCGGCCGGCGGCTGCAGCATCGGCACCCTTGAGAGGAATCAACTATGACGACGACTATTGCGCCCAGCGCCGACGTTTCGGACCAGGCAGTCCTCGGCGCCGGAACTAAAATCTGGCACCTGGCCCAGGTCCGCGAGCAGGCCACCCTGGGGGAGAACTGCATCGTTGGCCGCGGCGCTTATGTCGGAACCGGGGTGCAGATCGGTGACAACACCAAGATCCAGAACTACGCCCTGGTCTACGAGCCGGCGAAGCTCGGTAAAGGTGTCTTCATTGGACCTGCAGTCGTGCTGACCAACGACACCTACCCCCGCTCGGTCAGCCCTGACGGTTCGCTCAAGAGCGCCCACGACTGGACGCCGGTGGGCGTCACGATTGAGGACGGCGCGTCGATCGGAGCACGGGCTGTGTGCGTGGCACCCGTGACGATCGGACGGTGGGCCACTGTCGCCGCAGGTGCCGTCGTCACCAAGGACGTGCCGCCGTTCGCCCTGGTGGCGGGGGTTCCCGCCAAGCGCCTCGGCTGGGTCGGCAAGGCGGGCGAGCCGCTGCGCCAGGAAGACGGCTTCTGGGTCTGCCCGGCGACCGGCGCCAAGTACATTGAAGACGGAAATTCCCTGAAGGAATCTGAGGAGAACGTATGAGCTACGACTTTATTCCGGCTGCGAAGCCGATCATCGGCGACGACGAGCGGGCTGCTGTCGACGCTGTTCTGGCAACGGGCATGCTCGCGCAGGGCACCCAGGTCGCGGAATTCGAGAAGGAATTCTCTGACGTCCTCCTCGACGGGCGTGCCTCGGTCGCGGTGAACTCCGGCACCTCGGGCTTGCACCTGGGCCTCCTGGCCTCCGGCGTCGGCCCCGGCGACGAGGTCATCGTTCCGTCCTTCACCTTCGCGGCCACCGGAAACTCCGTCGCCCTGACCGGCGCGACGCCGGTTTTCGCGGATATCGAACTGGACCAGTACACGCTGGACGTGGACCACGTCGCGTCGCTGATCACGGACAAGACCAAGGGCATCATGCCCGTGCACCTCTACGGGCACCCGTTCAATGTAGAAGGCTTCTCGAAGCTCGCCGCGGAGCGGGGGATCGACCTCTACGAAGACGCTGCCCAGGCACACGGGGCCAGCTTCAACGGGCAGATGGTGGGCACGTTCGGCAAGTTCGCCATGTTCAGCCTCTACCCGACCAAGAACATGACGTCGGGCGAGGGCGGCATGGTCTCCACCCCTGACGCCACCGTGGAGCGCAACCTCCGCCTGCTCCGCAACCAGGGCATGGAGAAGCAGTACGAGAACGAAATCGTCGGCTTCAACGCCCGCATGACCGACCTGCACGCCTCCATCGGGCGCGTGCAGCTCAAGAAGGTCATGGGCTGGACCGAGCAGCGCCAGCAGAACGCGGCATTCCTAACCGCCAACCTTGAAATTGTGGGCACCCCGAAGGTTGCCGAAGGCGCCTCCCACGTGTACCACCAGTACACGATCCGGGTCTCCGAGGACCGTGACGGGCTGGCCAAGGCGCTCCGCGAGGAGTTCAACATCGGCACGGGCGTTTACTACCCCGTTCCGAACCACCGGCTGCCTTCGTTCAACCGCACCGAAGACCTGCCCAACACCGAGACGGCAGCGAAGGAAGTCCTGTCGCTTCCGGTCCACCCCTCGCTGAGCCAGGCCGACCTTGAGCGCATCGTCACCGCGGTCAACAAGCTCGCCAAGGCTGGCGCCTGATGCCCCGCCTGCGCGTCGGCCTCATCGGCCTGGGCATGATGGGCCGCCACCACGCCCGCGTCCTACGGGAACTTCCCGGGGTGGACCTCATTGCGGTGGCGGACGCCTACGGGGACCCGCACGGCGTCGCCGGCCGGCTGCCGGTCCTCGGCTCGGTCGAGGAACTCATCAGTGAAGGCCTGGACATGGCCGTAGCCGCAGTCCCCACCGGCATGCATGAGGAAGTCGGCCTGGCCCTCGCCGAGGCCGGCGTCCACACTCTGGTGGAGAAGCCGATAGCCGCCAGCGCCGACGCCGGGCGGCGGCTAGTCGAGGCTTTCGAAAGCCGGAACCTGGTCGGCGCCGTCGGCCACATCGAACGGTTCAACCCGGCGCTGCAGTCACTGCGCAAGCGCATCGAAACGGGAGAGCTCGGCGAGGTCTACCAGATTGCTACCCGCCGGCAGGGGCCGTTCCCGTCCCGGATCGCCGACGTCGGCGTGGTGAAGGATCTCGGCACGCACGACATCGACCTCACCGCGTGGCTTGCGCAAAGCCGGTTCGAATCGATCTTCGCGCACGTCACCACCCGCAGCGGCCGTCCGCACGAGGATATGGTCGCCGCGACCGGGCGGCTCGAAAACGGTGTCATCACCAACCACCTGGTGAACTGGCTCTCCCCGATGAAGGAGCGCCTGACCATCGTCACCGGCGAGAAGGGCGCCTTCGTCGCCGACACCGTCACCGCGGACCTGACGTTCTTCGAGAACGGCACGGTGGCGACCGAATGGGAGTCGATGGCGGCGTTCCGCGGCGTTTCGGAAGGCAACATGACGCGGCTCGCGATCGCCAAGCCTGAACCGCTGCGCACTGAACATGAGGCATTCCGCGACGCCGTCCTGGGGCTGCGCAACGACGTCGTCACGATGCGCGAAGGCCTGGACACCCTCATTGTCGCCGAGGCCGTGTTGGAGTCCGCCCGCAGCGGGCGGATGGTCGAAGTCGACGCGCCGTGACTGACGTTTCCCGGGTGCGGGTGGCCGTTGCCACCCGGCTGTTCACCCCGGAGGTGGGGGCGGCCGCGTTTCGGCTGCGGGCACTGGTTGACGGTCTAGTGGCCGCCGGGGCTGAGGTCCGCGTCGTCACCACGCGTGCCCCGGGCGGGGAGACAGCCGGCAAGGTGCCGTTCCGGATGAGCCGCTGGCCGGTGCTGCGTGACCCGGGCGGAAATGTCCGCGGATACCTGCAGTACCTGAGCTACGACATCCCCGCCTTCTTCCGGCTGCTCGCCGTCCGCGCCGACGTCGTGGTTTCCGAACCGCCGCCCACCACCGGCCTGATCGTGGCGCTGGGCAGTTGGCTGCGCCGCCGGCCGTTCGTGTACTACGCCGCGGACGTCTGGAGCGAGGCCCTGTCCGCGACGGACGTCCCCGGCATCGTCGTCGGCCTGATGCGCCGCGTCGAAGGCTTCGTACTGCGCCGCGCAGCGCGGGTCATCGCCATCTCGGACGCCGTCGCCGAGCAAGTCGGTAAGTTTGGGGTCTCCTCGGACCGAATCGCGGTGGTGGCCAACGGCGTGGACACCACGGTGTTCAATCCCGACGCGGCCGCCCCGGCATGCACACGTCCGTACTTCGCCTATACCGGAACCATTTCCGAGTGGCAGGGAGCCGACGTCTTTGTCCGCGCCCTGCCGATCGTGCGGCAGCAACACCCCGAAGCCGAGATCCGGTTCTTCGGGCAGGGCACGGACGAGCCGGCGCTGCGTGCCCTCGCGGCCGAACTCGCTCCCGGCAGCGTAAGCTTCGGTGGCGTCGTTCCGCCCCGGGAGGCCGCCTCCTGGCTGCGCGGTGCCGCCGCCGCCTTGGTCAGCATCAAGCCCGGCCAAGGGTACGACTTCGCGAAACCCACCAAAATCTATGCCGCAGCCGGATGCGGCACCCGGGTGATCTTCGCCGGCACCGGAGAAGGCGCGGAAGTGGTGGCCGCCAACGGACTCGGTTCCGCCGTCGACCATGACCCCAAGGCGGTCGCCGCTGCCATGATCGAGGCGCTCGAATCCGCCGACGCCGGCCGGGACCACCGCTCGCAGTGGGTAGCGGAGCATGCCTCGCTCAAGGCCGCTGGGCAGGCCGCCGCCGGTGTCGTCCTCGCAACAGCGGGGCGCTGACGAAAGCACAAAGAAGGGCGGGAACGGATGCAGATCCGTTCCCGCCCTTCTTTGGGGCCTTTCAGGCTCCGGCGACTTAGGCCGTGGCGGCCTTGGCATGGAACTCCAGCAGCGCGTCCACGATCTTTTCCGCCGCGTGGCCGTCGCCGTAGGGGGCTGCATCCGTCGGCTCCGGGGCCGGGCGCTTGACGGTATCGGCCAGGACCGACAGGTCTTCACTGACCAGCACGTTCCACTGCGACTCGAGCGTCTCGACCCATTCGGTCTCAGGGCGGATCGTGGTGCAGGGCACCCGCAGCAGGAAGGCTTCCTTCTGCAGCCCGCCCGAATCCGTGACCACGCCGGCGCTGTTGGTGACGGCGTTGACCAGCTGGGGGTAGGCCAGCGGCGGGCATACCCGGATGCTGCCCTGTTCCAGGGCCAGGCTGTGCTTCTCCGCGAAGCTCACCAGGCGCGGATGGGCCAGCAGCAGCACGGGACGGTCCAGCGACGCCAGCGAGTCGACGATCGCCTTGAGCCGGACCGGTGAGTCCGTGTTGTCCGGCCTGTGGATCGTGCTGACGTAGTAGCCCTGCGGTGACACGCCCAGGGGGAGGGCTTCGTTCCGGCTCGCCAGCAGGTCCCGGACCTGGTACAGGACGTCGGTCATGACGTCACCCACAAGGACCGTCTTGGCGGCGAGGCCCTCGGTGGCCAGGTGGTCGACGGCAACCTGGGTAGGGGCCAGGAGAAGGTCTGCGGCGTGATCGGTCAGGACCCGGTTGTGCTCCTCAGGCATGCGGCGGTTGAAGGACCGCAGGCCTGCCTCAAGGTGGGCCAGCGGGATGTGCAGCTTCACCGCGGCGATGGCGGCGGCCAGGGTCGAGTTTGTGTCGCCGTAGACCAGCACGCAGTCGGGTTTGGCTTCCTCGAGGATCTCCTCGATGCCCCCGAGCATGGCGCCGGTCTGGGCGCCGTGCTTGCCTGAGCCAACGCCCAGGTTGAAGTCCGGGGCGGGGATCCCCAGGTCGCGGAAGAAGACATCACTCATGAGCTCGTCATAGTGCTGGCCCGTGTGGGCGATCAGGTGCTCCGCCCGGCCGGCAAGGGCCGTGGCAATCGGGGCTAGTTTTACGAACTGGGGTCGTGCGCCAACGACGCTGAGAATACGCATGGTCCCAGCTTAGGCGATCAACGCCCGCGGCGCCGGTGGCTGTGATGCCGCCCACGGGGTGCCCCGGATCAGGCCGTCAGGCTCAGCAGGCGTCGATTTTATAAAGCTTGGCCGCGCCCTGTTGGTCGACTAGTTGAACCTTCGCTCCGGGAGTTGAGGGCACATTTACAAACGCCGGATAGGCCCGTGCCGCCGGAACCTTGAGCATATAGAAGTCGCCGAAGTCGAGGATGTAGCGAACATTGTTCTTTGACGCGAGGCCGCAAGTCTCCGACCCAGGATGGGTGGTTGTGATGCTGTTGGCGATCTCCCGGAGCCCGGGACTGGGTCTCGGCGTCAGATGGTACTGAGTGACGTGGCGGCCCGAAATGGCGTACGCAAGGGCTCCGCCATTGAAGGGGTTGACTCCGATCACTGCATCTTGGGGGACCGTTGAGTCTAGTCGGGACATCAGGGTTCTCTCGTCGTTGGAGACCACCCAGCCCGGAGAGAAGGAATAGGACTTCTTGATTTTGGTTGAAACGGCAGCCAAGCCGGGCCCGTGAACGCGGGCCACCACGTTGGCCAAAGCAACCGCGACTAACGTGGCCGCCACAACCGCGTACAGGCTCGCGGAGCCGCGGAACTCAGGCAGCCTCAGTTGCCGACCTCGGAAGTTCTTCGTCAGGCGCCTGCGCCAGCTCCTGACGGCTGAAACCAGCCCGTCAGCTCCTACCCCAGCCAGGACGATCATGAACAACGGCACTAGGGCGGCGAGACGGTACGGATCTTGATACCAGCTGCCGGTGGTGAAGTGCCGGAAGCGGCCTTGGTACATGTATACGGAAACAATGTATAGAGAGGCTGCGATCAGGGCGCAGGCGATGATCCAGCCGCCCTTGCGCCGCCAGAGGATAGTGACGACGCCCAGTAGGGCCGCTACGGTGGCTACAACTGTCTCGCCGCCGCCCAGGAGTGTGCCGCTGGCGACGTCGCCCACGGCTTCAGATAGGGTGCGGCTTGGTTTCCAGTCGTCATATCGGAGTAGTAGGGCTTGCCAGAGAACGAGGAACGTCGCCGCCGCCGCGAGGCCCCAGAGAACTACGAGCGCGATGGACTTGATACCTGACTTCGAACGGATCCGTGCGCGCAACTGGGAGAACCAAGCTCCCGCGATGAGCGGAACGGAAAACGCCATCAGCGAGGTGGCACCGTTGGGCTGGGAGAGGAATAGCGCGGCGACGGCGATCGGCAGAAAGGACCAGAGGCCTGCGTTATCCATGAACCGTTCGCGTCCAACGTTGAACAACCCGACAAGGACGAGTATCGCTAGGGGCAGCAGGCTGTAAGAAAGGGTGTTGGGGTACAGCGGCCCCCACTGGAGTAATTGGAAGGGAAAAATCCAGAAGCCGCCGCTCAGTACACCTGTCACCACAAGCGGCAGTACCCGGGGGCCGACGATACCCCGGACCAACATGATGCAGCTGAAGGGCCACAGCAGGGCGCTCACGGCCACCGCGACGGCGTTCTGGCTGACAAAAACGTCGTTGTGGGTCAATTGCGCAACGAGGGCAGCCAGCGAATGCCACACGGACGGATAGATGGCTATTCCAGCATCCGGGTTGAGCATCCGCCCCAAGGTTAGCGACGATGCGTTGCCGGTTTCCAGGATGTACCGGATTGCGTTGAGGTGGAAAATGTTGTCGTAGACCTGCGCGAAGTTTCCAGGAGCGCCGATGGCCGGTAACAGCCGGGTACTGATGAGGGCTGAACCGGCAACGAGCCCGCCCAGCACCGCAGCCCACTGAACGCCGGGCGTAGCCGAGGCCCGATCAACCGGCGTCGGGCGGGCCTTGACGAGCCGCCTAAACAGCACCGCACTTACCATGGAGACTGCTGTGACAAGCAAGTAGCTCTGGAGTCCCCAGCCGACCCGGAGCAGGCCCCCGATTACGCCGGCCAACCCGATTAGGCCGCAGGACGCCAACGGTGCCATCGCGGCGGCCGCGAAGCCTTTGGCCCCCAGCGACCGCGCAAGCACCAGCCCGGGTAGAAACAGTAAGAGTGCGGCCACGGCGATAGCGGGAAGCGCCATCCACCAGTTCATTTATGCTCCTGCCCTCTGAATTATCCACTCGAGTCTAGCAAGCCCCGTTTGCGCGGCGTCCGCGCGCCTGAGGCTGACGACTGTGCCAAGCCGTCGTTAAGGCTCCCCCCGTGCGGAACAGGTCGCCGTATGAGCGCGGCGTCCTTGGAAGCATAGGCACGACATCAACCCGGAAGTGACCCCCAGCCCACCGGCGCCTCATAGGCGGCGCAGGCCTCTACCAACGGCGGCCGTCGCAAGTGGGCCGGAGAGTATCTGGTAGTTACAGTCTTCCTGCTGCAAACTCGGTCAACCGTAGCCCGCTGCGCGTGGCGGGCAAGGTCCCGTCGGAGTAGGTCCCCGATGGCGCCCCTTCTATGGCGTGCCTCGGCCATGTCGCACCCAGCCGACGCCCGGGGCTAATTAGGGCGTAGCCATATGGGATACTGGACGAGTGAGTCGAACTTGGGTTGTTATTCCGATGTACAATGAGGCGACAGTGGTCGGCTCAGTAATTGAAGGGCTCCTACCTATTTTCCCGCATGTCGTCTGCGTGGACGATGGAAGCTCCGATGGGTCCCAGGAGGCGGCCCGCAGGGCGGGGGCTGTTGTTGTTCAACATCCAGTCAATCTAGGGCAGGGTGCCGGTCTTCAGACCGGAATCGAGTACGCACTTCAGGATCCGGAGCTTGACTGCGTCGTCACCTTCGATGCTGACGGGCAGCACCGCGTTGCGGACGCAGAAGCCATGGTAGCCCGAGTACTATCGGGCGAGGCTGAAATCGTTCTCGGTTCGCGTTTCCTCGACGGTCGCACACAAATTTCCCGCCTCAAGTCCCTGGTCCTTCGGACCGCAGCTGTTCAGTCCAAGTTGGCCACCGGCATGGAGCTAAGCGACGCACACAACGGCCTGAGAGTTTTTAGCGCGGTCGCCGCATCAAAAATTCACCTGACACAGAACCGCATGGCGCACGCATCTGAACTCATTCACCAGATCGCCAAGATGAAAACACGCTGGGTCGAGCATCCAGTTGAAATCGTTTATACGGATTATTCCAAGGCCAAGGGTCAGTCACTCCTTAACGGGGTAAATATTTTGGCCGAGTTACTGTTTAGGTAAATAAGTGCTTATTATCGTACAAATCCTTTTGGTCACCGCCGTCGTGCTCGTCTCCGCTGTCCTAATGCGGGGTGGATCCAATGCAAATCATCTGGCGATACGACGCCTGATGCTACTTATTTTCGCTGTCGTAGCCGCAGGATCAATTTTCTTTCCCGAGGGCCTATCTCGGGTGGCACGTTTTTTTGGGGTTGGACGAGGGACGGACCTAGTCCTTTACGCCCTCATTGTTAGCTTTCTTGTTTTTATGTCGACGACGTATCAACGATTTCGTCATAGCGAAACGGTGATGACAAAGCTCTCGCGACGTATCGCTCTGGACGAGGCGCCCCGTCCCTGGGAATCCCCCAAGTAGGGCGCCCGCCGGCCGTGTGCAGAGAGGGGGCTGCGGCAGGTGCTGGTGCGCCTGGTCGAGCCTGTGGCCGCGCCAGATGCCTGCGAAATTCCTGGAATCTGGACACCATCCAGACCTCAAAGAGGCCGACTGGTCAACGGAGCGTGCGTCCGTCCTCCGGACCACGTCCCAATGGTCTGACCAAAAAACCCGGCTGGACACTCCGTGTTAGGTCGGCGTCTGAGCGGCGAACTGCCATCGGGTTGCCGTTCAGCCAGGCGCGCAAGACTGAGCCCGTCGGCGATGACGCTGCGACCACTGAAGTAGAGGTCGGGACGTTAAGGGCAGGGCGTGGGTCCACGCAAGGGTGCCGGTGCTCAGCCGTGGGCCCTGGCAAGGTTGCGGAAAGATTTTTCCGCCGCAGGTCCGGCGTCGCTCCGCGCTGGGCGACTGGCGGCCAAGGGCTGCTTGTTCGCTTGGGATACGGCCCGCCGCCTTTGTAGGGCGGCGTCTGCGGCAGAAGCCCTTGGTTGGCGAAACCGGGACGATGGAATAACTCAACGGATCGGCCACTGATCCGTCCCCGGGATTTCGTAGAGCAACATCGTTTCAACGGCCGATCCATCCAAGAGCAGGCAAATCAGTTACCGGTTGTAGCGGGCCTCCAGCCTGCGGCCAGGAGGCGCGCTAAATGGCGGGCCGTGCTCTCAGGGTGAACGGTACTCCATATGTCCCGAGTGAGAAGACGTTCAGCGGGAGTAGCTGCCCGGTAACTCTCTATTGCCGAGCGGAAGGCACCGGGATTGGAAGCCGCCTGGCTAGTGGCTGCCAGTAGCTGTGACTCAGAGATGGAGAGTGGACGTTCGTAGTTGGGGTGCAACCTAGCCAGTTGGCGCGCTAAGTCCTCCAAGGCGCAGAGGTCTTCCTCTTGCCAAGGCCACGAGCTACCGCGTCTTAGAACGGCACCCAGAAGATTTACCCGTGCAAGTTTTATTGCTATGGATTGGCGGGCGGAGTCGGAAAGTTGCTCAAGCCATGCTTGGTCGAGCCTTGAAATAGCCTCAAAGTCTTGCTTCAGGGGCAAGGACTCCGCCGTTACGCGGTCCTCCGCATCGTCCCCGAGTACGTACTTTGGTCCAGCCAGCGGGAACTCGGTCCGAGCTCCTGAAAAGTACAGCTTAAGTCCCGGGGCCAGGTCTTCCCCTGTCCTCAAGCCCTCGGTGTATTGGTAGCCGATGGATCGGAGAAAGTCCGTGCGCCAAAGTCCTCGAGGAGCAGTCGCGTAGGCAAGACGATCCTTAACTCCGTGCAAGTTGTGAGTTCGACCGATTCTCGCACGAGGAGTGCGGATCAACTCACCGGACAGGTGCTTCACCGGGGCCACGACGGCATCTGCGTCGTTCTCGGTGAGTACGGTATGCCAGTGGGCGAGCGCTCCGGGCTCGTAGAAATCATCTGAATCTAGGAGGCCCACATAGCGGGCATCTGCCAGGGCCATGCCGTGATTCTTCGGCCCAGCCGGCGAGTTGATTCCGTCATTCAGCTCTACAAACCGGACCGAGTCATAACCGGCGGCGGTGACGGTGGCGCGAATCTCGTCACTCGGCATGTTGTGACAAACGATGGTGACCCGCAACGCTTGTTTGGCGAGCCCGTCGTAGCACGACGCCACGGCCCGAACGATTGGTCTCTGGGTGGAGTGGACGGCTATGACGACATCGATGTCGAGACGAGATGGTCCCGCATTCCGCGCCACGCTCGGAAGGGACCTTGGGGAGATTGAGAACTCGGCATTCACACGATTCATTCTACGTTGCACGACCGGACAGCGACGCGGACAGGGGTTCACCGCTTCGACCAGTAGACTTGTTCCCGGCCTTAGTGGCCAGCCCCGGGTCGTGCTTCCGGTGGGATCGATCAGCTGAAGGGCGGTTTAGGGTTTTGCAGGCATTCTACAGAACGACCGACGTCAGTTTGACGAGTTCTCGCAGTTTCTCAGCACGCTGGGGCTTGGGATTGATGGGAAGTGTTTCGCAGGGCCTCGTCAGGTTCCTATACAGCCTCCTGATCGGCCGGTTCGTCGGCGTGGCCGCCCTGGGGACCGCTAATGCAGCCATTTCTGTTGCTTTGCTCCTGAGCCTGTTATGGCCGACATCCGCAGGTCAAGGGGCGACTCGATACGTGGCGCAGATGCGCGGTGCTGGACGGCCCGACCAAGCTCAAGCGGTCGCAAACTACCTTGGCAGCCGAATGTTGGCGAGTTCTGCACTTCTGATCCTCGGGTCGGTCGGAATATGTCTGTGGACTCTCCATACAGATCTCGGAACTGCTCTGAGCGCAGGACTTCTGCTTCTGGGATATTCCGTTTGGTCTTTTGCTCGGGGCGTTCAGTACGGTGCCGGGCAAATTGCCAGAGCAGCGCTGTGGGATGTGGCAAGTTCAGCCTTCTCCATCCTGGCCCTGGTACTCGTGTTGTTTTTGGGCTGGAACGCCGTTTTGCTGGTTCCTCTGGCGCTGTCTTATGGGATCTACGGTCTTGTCTGCTGGCCCCGCCGGGCCGCAGTCGCGGTCGATCGGTCCCTCGTTTCAGATATGAATAGGTTTGTTGCGTACGGCGTCCTGGGAACGTTGTCGAGCACCGGGCTGCTTCAGCTTTCGATGATCAGTGCGCATATGATCGGCAGTCAGGTAGACGCAGGCATGTATGCCGCTGCGTTGAGCTTAGCCACTCCAGCAACGATGCTCGCTCGGACGCTGAGCCAGATTCTCTTTCCCGCGATGGCGGAAGCGGGCGGCCGGGGAGATAATAATTCCATACGGAGACAGACCGACCTGGTCACCAGAGGTCTCGTCGTGACGATGATCCCCGTGTTTGGGGCGCTGTCCTTGGCCAGTCCTCTAATCCTGAACATCCTTTACGGCGGGCAATATGGACCAGCCCAAAAGCTGCTTCCACTTCTCCTTATTGCCGTCATGTTCACAACGCTCCCCGTTGCCTGCGTCAATAGGCTTAATTCAATGGGGATCGCGGGCGCGCGCTTTGTGTCGGCAACCGCAGCAGGAGGCCTAATCCTGTCCGCGGCCCTCTGGGTGTTACTTTCACCGACACTGGGAGTAACGGGCATCGCCGTCGGATACCTCGTTTCCACGATGTTGACGGCATCTCTTGCGATGTGGAAATGCTGGCGGCTTGACGGCCAACGCTGGGCGGGACTCACGCTGCGTAGTCTCCTGGGCATGACCGTTCTCGTGCTGGGAATTCTTGTCACCCAGGCGAGTTCGGTTCCGATGTGGACAGGCCCGCTCTACAGCTGCGGCTTCGCCCTGATTTGGAGCGTAATTTGTTACAAGGATATTAAGGCTCTTCGGCTCGTCCGGAGGAAGAGACCATGATCGGATGCGCACCTGCGGGCGGACCCATCCGGCTAGGCCCTAATTCGTAAATGGCGGCACCGAGTCGCCGGCGGGTTCTTTGTGTGCCGATGCCGGCGTCTAGGAAGGGGTCCGGGCGACGGACAAGCGCTAGGTCTCCGTAGATCCGTGGAACGAAGCTTCCGCCCAGCGACTCATGTCAGATAGCTGGGCCGTGAGACTGTGGCGGCAGCTCGACGTGTCAGAGCCGTACGCGCGCCTTTCAATGGGCGGGGGACATGCAATGAGGGATGCTCGCGCCCAGCGAGCGATCCTCCAATTGGGGACTCTTGTCGAACGAGCTGGCGCGCCGCGATGGCGAGGAAACGATTCTATTTTCGAGGCACGTTGGAGCATAACTCCAGTGGACTAGTCATCCAGGTCGCTCCGATTGCACTAAACTAGTGGGCAGTGCGCGGCTCTCAACGTGTAGAAACCGCCGACACAAGGACCCACAGCAGCCTGAGCCGTCCGGCTGCGCGTGCCGACACGAAAACAATGAGGCAGCCGATGAGACCCAGAATCCTTTGTATTTCCTTCTCCGATGTCAACGCTGATTCCCGTGTTCTTCGACAGCTGAACGTGTTGGCCGAGTTCGGTGACGTAACCACGCTTTCCTACGGCGATAAGCCGGCGACTGCTGTGGAGCATCTGGAAATAGACAGCTCTCTTCCGTCCCTCCCGCAGACACCAGTTGGCGTCGCCGCTTTGGCTCTTCGACTCCACAAATACTCGTCCATGAGCGCGCCGGCGGTGCGGCGAGCTCTGCAGCTGGTCAGGGGTAAAACCTTTGACCTCATAGTGGCAAATGAGGCTCGTGCCCTCCCGCTAGCCCATAGAATCGCCGGAAAGCACCCACAGGGAGCCCCCATTTGGGGAGACATGCACGAATGGGCGCCTGAAGAGCGTACTCAAGTTACCTCCTGGCGCCTGCTGGTTAAGCCACTGATGGAGCACATCTGTAAGGAGTACATTCCGAAAACCACCGCTATAAGCGCCGTAAACGGTTCGATTGCAAAGCTCTACGCCGATAGATACGGGTGTGACGCGGTTGTCGTTCGAAATGCCGGCGCGTATCAGGACCTCCAGCCGAGTCCTCTGAACGGATCCTGCATACGGCTGGTCCATTCCGGAGCGGCTGTACCTGGCAGGAACCTTGAAGGCATAATCGAGGCGGTTCTCGACCTTGGTCCTGGTTATAGTCTCGACCTGTATCTAATAGAGGCGCGCGACGGCGGAAGGTATTGGAAGCAATTGAAAGATCTTTCCGCAAGGTCGGATCAGATATTCTTCCACGACGCTGTGCCACCACAAGAACTCTCTTCAACATTGAACGCATACGACCTCGGGATATATACGCTGCCGCCACGAACGCTTAATCAGCGGCTGATGCTGCCGAACAAGTTTTTTGACTTCGTTCAGGCGCGACTGGGGGTCGTCTTCGGCCCCTCCCCTGAAACTTCAAGCATCATCAACGAATTCAAACTCGGCACTATTGCACGTGATTTCACCTCGGCGGCGCTGGCCGACGCAATTCGTGCGTTGACTGGGGACGACATAAGACAACTGAAAGCCAATTCCCACGCAGCAGCGCATGCCCTTAGCTCGAAGCAGGACGAGGACGTGGAACGGGAGATCCTGAGCAGACTGTTGCCGACCGCAAAGTCCTAACAGAGATGGTTGGGCTTGACTGGATGTCCCTGTCCCAGGGACGGGCGCGAGGTTGGCGGGAGAACGTAGTATCGCGAGCACCCGACGCCCACAAGCAACCCACGGTGTTCTTACTCGCACTCGGCAGGGCTTCCGGTAGCTGGTGGTGGATTTGAGAGCGCGTCGTCCAGGCGATGGGGCGCAACGAGGCGGGACGAGTACGTTCGTCTTAAGGATCGCCGAGTGAGACTCAGGGACCGGCAAGCGAGACGGGCCACTGAAAGACTCTCTGCGTCGTAGTGCTCGCAATTGTCTCGGTAGTTCCACTCGCCGTGGAAGAAACGCGACGGAATCTGAGGGCTTGCGCACCGAGTTGATCGCTTAGCTGTCTCTGCGGGGACAGGCGCGCGAAAGACTCGGAGGAACGATCGGATAGGCACGAGGTGCGGCGTGGGTCCAACGCACTATGTAGCCGTTATCCAGCCGGTTCAGACGGGGCTGAAGCGGACGCCGGGAGACACCTGCGCGCCCAAGCGGCTCGTGGGTGCGGACGGGCGTCGGCGAACAGTGGCAAAGTGAGCCCGCCAGCCGGGGTTCGTACAAGGGTATCGCCTCCCGGTACTCGCCTCGGGAGGGTGCCAGTTCGTCGACGACGGGCTAATCCCCTCCGGCCGGTCAGGTCTCCCGACAAAATAGTCAGACACCAGACTCGGCCGCCTATCCGCCCAGGCGGCAGGCCCTATGCGGGGTAAAGCGGGCGGTGTCTCTAAAGACTGGAAGGTCCCAGGGCCTCCGCCGGGAGTTCTGCAAGCTTGTGATCACTGCGGGCGCGATGCCAAAGCGCCCCTAGTTGGCCAAGTCTCGGTAGTGGAGATCAAGTTCAGTACAACTGACAGCTAAGCTTCGGGATTCTACGACGAAGTCGCGCGCTCGGTGCCGCATACCAAGGTATTCAGCCCGGGGCATTGTGAGTATTTGGGCGATCGAATCAGCTAACGCCCTCGTGTCGCCCTCGCGAACGAGAGCGCCTGTATCGTCGCTTCGCAGCATCTCGCTGATGCCGCCACTGTCGTATGCCACAACCGGGGTGCCGCAAGCCTGGGCTTCTAGGGACACAAGGCCGGCTGCCTCCCGCCGACCTTCATGCGTTTTGCTTGGCACTACGACCACACTAGCTGCCTGCATGCGCGCCCTGACAGAATGCCGCCCTGAGGGACCCACAATCTCCGCGCTGGGGTGGTTTTCTAGGGAAGATTCCAGTTGGCTTCGCTGGGGCCCGTCGCCAACGAAGACCAGGCGGTGGTGCACGGACTTAAGCAAATCCTTGGAGGCGCGAGCCAAGTCTAGGACGCCTTTATGCTGGGCGAAGCTTCCTACGAATAGTACGGTTGGAAGCTCATCCGGTTGCTTAGCAACATCAAGTGGCACAAAGAAGTCGGTGTCAATTCCCTGATAATGAACTTCCATTTTGGATGCTGGATAGCCAGCCGATATGGCAGCCCCGGCAAGAAACTTGCTGACGGCCAAGAGACGGTTGCTGCTCTGGTTTACCATTCGAGCGTTGGTGTGATGCCACCGCTGCATCAGCGACATAGGCTTCTTGCCGTAGACAAATACGTCGGCCCCATGCAAAGTCGTGAGTAGGGGCGTCCCGGCGATCCGGGAGGCGGCTACCGCTGGGACGGACCATAATGAGGTGTGCTGGTGAATGACGTGAGGTCGAAAATGGAGAATTCCCGCAGCCATTGCAGGCATGAATGCAGGCATCGCCAACTGCCGGCGTCTAAATCCTAGTGAGGGCAGGGGGACATATTGGTGCACCGGTGTCGTGATTGTTGGATCCGTGATTTCCCCGGCCATAACGAAACACTCGAAATGATGCGAATCCCGGAGGAACTCCGCGTGCGACAAGGCGTAGTACGTTGGAGGAATCCGCAAAGTACCTTTTGTGATAGCCACACGCAAGGCGTTTCCAATAAGCTTCATGCGTACAAGCACCTCTGAATTTGTGTCGCAGGGGGTCAGCCTTTGTCCCAAGTCTATGCGTGACACCCCCGCTGGACTCCCAGCGGCGTGGACCGCATTGTCGGCCGCCCATCGATTGTAACAGGGCACCAACCTCCCCAGCGGGACCGAAGGCACCGTCGTCTGCGGCGAAATTCAACGCGTATCTCAAGATCCGTGGAGTCCATAGAGACGCAGACGATTGGGGTTGCGTCGGTGAGTACCGTTCCTGGCGTCTCCTCGGCTTCTGGTGAGCGTGATCACTTGGCCATAGCTGACATCCTCATAGCGGCAGAGTTCGTTGATGACGAGGCGACCGTCGTTGACAGTTCGGAGCCGAAGGAGGACCCGGTGGTGCGGTTTCCGCATCAGATCGCCCGGGCGCCGGCGGTGGGAGACCAGTGGACGGTGCCGCCCTGGAACGTCTGGTAACAGCCGCCGTTTTCGAGGCCGCAGACCTCGCTGCCGGTGGGGTAGCCGAGTTTGCCGTTTTCGTAGCCTAGGGCGCCCCAAGCGGTTCGGATGGCGCCCCACGTGGCGTAGGAACCGGTGGCGGGGGACCAGTGGATGGTCCCGCCCTGGAATGATTGGTAGCAGCCGCCGTTTTTGAGGCCGCAGATCTCGTTGCCGGTGGGGTAGCCGAGTTTGCCGTTTTCGTAGCCCAAGCTGGCCCATGTTGCGCGNGGAATGATTGGTAGCAGCCGCCGTTTTTGAGGCCGCAGATCTCGTTGCCGGTGGGGTAGCCGAGTTTGCCGTTTTCGTAGCCCAAGCTGGCCCATGTTGCGCGRATGCCGCCCCAGGTGGCGTAGGCGCCGATGCCGGGGGCGTAGTGGATTGTCCCGCCCCGGAATGATTGGTAGCAGCCGCCGTTTTTGAGGCCGCAGATCTCGTTGCCGGTGGGGTAGCCGAGTTTGCCGTTTTCGTAGCCCAAGCTGGCCCATGTTGCGCGG
>NZ_LMSH01000002.1:889241-1330357 GCF_001428365.1 Arthrobacter sp. Soil763
CGCCGTTTTTGAGGCCGCAGATCTCGTTGCCGGTKGGGTAGCCGAGTTTGCCGTTTTCGTAGCCCAAGCTGGCCCATGTTGCGCGGATGCCGCCCCAGGTGGCGTAGGCGCCGATGCCGGGKGCGTAGTGGATTGTCCCGCCCCGGAAGGTCTGATAGCAGCCGCCGTTTTTGAGGCCGCAGATCTCGTTGCCGGTTGGGTAGCCGAGTTTGCCGTTTTCGTAGCCCAAGCTGGCCCATGTTGCGCGGATGCCGCCCCAGGTNCGCCGTTTTTGAGGCCGCAGATCTCGTTGCCGGTTGGGTAGCCGAGTTTGCCGTTTTCGTAGCCCAAGCTGGCCCATGTTGCGCGGATGCCGCCCCAGGTAGCGAAGGCACCCGTAGCGGGCGACCAGTGGATGCTTCCGCCTTGGAACGACTGGTAACAGCCGCCGCTGATCAGACCGCAGTTCTCCCTGGAAGTGGGGTAGCCCAGCTTGCCGCCGCTGCCGCCCACGGCCGCCCACGCGGTCGCGATACCCCCGGAGACAGAGAAGGAGGACGCGAAGCGCCGCAGTCCCGCATAGTCGCCGTTCCAGACGTTGGAGTCACCGGCGAAGGGACCGGAATCGCTGAACTGCCAGATAGAGAAGGTGCCCCAGCTGGCGGGCAGCGGCCCGGCGTTGTTGGTGAAGGCCGGGGGCCAGTTCGCAATCCACAGCGGGTATTCGCCGAAGCCTGCCGCGTCAGCGGTGCAGTGCTTCCACCAGGAGGTGTTGGTGTAGATTACCGGGAGCCGGCCGGTCAGCGACTTCATGGTATTGCCGAAATCCCGCACCCAGCTGGCCAGCTGGCTCGGGGACTGGTCATAGCATTCGTTGCCCTGG
The DNA here is from genome assembly GCF_001428365.1 of Arthrobacter sp. Soil763. Taxonomy (GTDB): domain Bacteria; phylum Actinomycetota; class Actinomycetes; order Actinomycetales; family Micrococcaceae; genus Arthrobacter. The sequence goes on from NZ_LMSH01000002.1 coordinate 890,104, forward strand.
TAGAAGCCGTCGTACGTGTCGTAGGCGTAGGGGTTCTCCTCGATGTCCAGGACGGGAGGAAGCGTGTAGCCGTCCGCGCTCCAGCCTCCGCCGCTTTGCACGAAGATCCTGGCCTGGTCCGCGCCGGAGGAAGCCAGTGGATTGGCGAAATGATAGGCGCCCCGGATCATTCCTACCTGCCGGGAGCCCCGGTATTGCGCGGCGAAGGAGGGGCTGGTGTAGTAATTGCCTTCGGTGGCTTTTACGTAAGCGAAACGCGCACCCAGATTCCATTGGGTTTGCCAGTTGATGCCCGACTGAAAGTAACTGACATCCAGGCCCTTGATCCCGAACGACGGCGTCCACGTGCCCTCGGTGGTCGGGGAGGATTCCGTCCGGGCCGCCTTCGATCCCTTGATGCTTTGGCCCATCTCGGCACCTCCCGGGCCGGCCGCCGCCGTCATGGCCTCGCGGAGAGTGGTCGGGCTCGACGGCTCGGTGGCCACTGGGGTCGCGGTCGCCGTCGCGGTTGGTACGGCCGTCGGCGTCGGGGACGCCGTGGCGGCGGGGTCCGCCGTCGGAGTTGCCGTTGCGAGGCTGGACACTGTCCCGGTGTCCTCAGCGGCCGGCGGCGGGGTGGGCGCCAGGGTGGCGGCGTTCGCCGGCGCCGGGAGCGCGGCCAGCGCTAGGGCAGCGGCGGCAAAGCCGGCAGCAAGGTGTTTGACAAACGGAGTGCGTCGTCTGGCCGGGTTCGGGTTCATGGGGCGTCTCTCCGGAGTGATGGGGTGCCGTGCACAGCACGCCATCTGGTTCGCGATGACGGGTCGTCCGCGTATTCGGGCACCGATAAGTCAATTCGGTTGAGTGTTGACGCGGCCACGTTAGCACCGGCTCCGGCGTGAAACCAGAGTTGCCAATGTGATTCTTGTGACTTGTGACCATACTGTTGCCCCGGCTGCCGCGTTGTTGCCGGCGCGGGGCAACCTAGACTGGAACGCATGAAGGTATTGGTCACCGGCGGCGCCGGCTACATCGGATCCCACACGACGCTCTCCCTCCTCGAGGGAGGACATGAGGTGGTCGTGCTCGACAACCTGATGAATTCGAGCGCGGAGTCGCTGCGCCGGGTGGAGCAGCTCACCGGCAGGAGCGTGGACTTCCGCAAGGTGGACCTCCTGGACGCGTCCGCGGTGGACGCCGTCTTCGCCGAGGGTGGCTTCGAAGCCGTGATCCACTTCGCCGGGCTTAAAGCCGTCGGGGAGTCCGTGGCAAAGCCGCTCATGTACTACACGAACAACGTTGCCGGCACCCTGAACCTGCTGCACAGCATGGAGGCGGCCGGGGTGCGCCGCCTCGTCTTCAGTTCCTCCGCCACGGTCTACGGCGCCTCGGAGGAAGTGCCGTTGGTCGAGAAGGCGCCGCTGGACGCCACGAACCCCTACGGCCGCACCAAGGAACAAATTGAAGACATCCTCGCCGACCTCGGCGAGGCCGATTCTCGCTGGAGCATCGCCCTGCTGCGCTACTTCAACCCGGTTGGCGCACACGAGTCCGGCCTGATCGGGGAGGACCCCAGCGGAACCCCCAACAACCTGCTGCCGTTCGTCGCCCAGGTGGCTGTGGGCCGCCGCGACATGGTGCGCGTCTTCGGCAACGACTACCCGACGCCGGATGGCACCGGGGTGCGCGACTACATCCACGTGATGGACCTCGCCGCCGGCCACCTGGCGGCCCTGGGCTACATTGTGGGGCGCCCCGGGGTGTACCGGTGGAACCTGGGCACGGGCCGCGGCTCCTCCGTGCTGGAGGTCATCGAAGCGTTCGGCAAGGCCGCCGGCCACCCGGTGCCGTATGAGTTTGCGCCCCGCCGTCCGGGGGATGCCGCCGTGAGCTACGCCGACCCCTCCGCCGCGCTCGCCGACCTGGGCTGGTCCGCGCACCGGAACCTGGCCCAGATGTGCGAGGACCACTGGCGTTGGCAAAGCCGGAATCCGCAGGGCTACGCAGCCGTCACCGAAGCCGCCGGGGCCGTCGCCGAATAACAGCTGTTCGCAGGGGCGGCCCGGTTATCCACACCGGGCCAACCGAGCCCTTGTCTGAAAGACCCCTCTCGCTTAGCTTTAACCCCAGTTGTACTGCCCCAGGGGGAAGGGGCAGCGGCCATGTTGGGGGCACCGTGGAAGCCGTGCGCATCGTCGAGGATGAGGTCCGTGAGCTGATCCGTCGCCGTGGGCTGGACCCGTTGCGGCAGGGCAGCGAAGTCCGCCGCCTCGTGGACGAGGCCATCAGCGACTACGACGAACGGGCGCTGCTGGCGCCGCTCCCACCGATCGGACCCCTGGACCAGGCGCGGAGATTCGTCTTCGACGCCGTGGCCGGCTTCGGTGCCCTGCAACCGTTCCTGGATGACCCGGCCATCGAAGAGATCTGGCTCAACGCCCCCGACGAAATCTTCGTGGCCCGCAACGGCGAATCGGAGCTGACCTCCATCGCCCTGACGGACCAGCAGGTGCGAAACCTGGTCGAACGGATGCTCAAGAGTTCCGGGCGGCGGCTGGATATTTCCTCGCCGTTCGTGGATGCGGCCCTTCCCGACGGGTCGCGGCTGCACGTGGTGATCCCCGATGTGACGCGGCGGCACTGGGCGGTCAACATCCGCAAGTTCGTGGTCAAAGCGAGCCGGCTCGAACACCTGGTGGAACTGGGAACCCTGACCCCGCAGGCGGCCCGGTTCCTGGGTGCCGCCGTAGCCAGCGGGCTCAACATCCTCGTCTCCGGTGCGACCCAGGCAGGCAAGACCACCATGCTGAACTGCTTGGCTGCCAGCATCGGCACGCGCGAGCGGGTGGTGACGGTCGAGGAAATCTTCGAACTCCAGTTTCCCCTCCGCGACGTCGTCGGCCTGCAGTGCCGGCAGCCGAACCTGGAAGGTGAGGGCGAGATCCCGATGCGGCGCCTGGTCAAGGAAGCACTCCGGATGCGGCCGGACCGGCTGGTCGTGGGGGAGGTCCGGGAAGCCGAAAGTCTCGACATGCTGATCGCCCTGAATTCCGGTCTTCCCGAAGTCACTTGATGCACAGTGCACTACACTGACGGGATGAACAGGCGAGCATTCATCTACACCCGCATATCTCAGGATCGTGGCTCTGAGGGTCTTGGGGTGCAACGCCAGGAAGACGCCTGCCGCCTTTATGCCGCGCAGCATGGCATGGAAGTCATCGAGGTTTTCAGTGACAACTCCACGTCGGCCTTCAGTGGCCGTGTCCGCCCTGCCTACACAGCGATGCTCGACCGCTTACGGGCGAGAGAAGCCGACGCCGTCATCTGCTGGCGCATGGACCGTCTCCACAGACGTCCTGTCGAACTCGAGGATTACGCCGAAGTATGTCAGGGAGGCCGAAAGGACTCCCCAATCCTCACGTATTCGGTCACGGGAGGTGGAGAGATCAACCTCTCCACAGCCGACGGTCTACTTCGAGCGGGCATCATGGGGCAGGTGGCAAGGTTCGAGTCCGCAACCAAGCAGGACCGGGCGAGGGCCAAGTCGGCGCAACTCGCCGCAGATGGACGCTGGACTGGGGGCAGACGGCCTTTCGGCTGGGACGTTGCCGACGGGCGTCTAGTCCTCAACCCGAGGGAAGCGGCGGCACTCTCGACAGCGCACTCGGACGTGCTGGGCGGGAGGTCCCTCGGCTCGATCATCACACAGTGGAACGATGAGGGCTGGGAGGGGAAGCCACTCGTGACAACCGCTTCTAAACCTTGGGGCTACGCTCAGCTCCGGCAGGCGCTCCTGCGCCCTCGCAATGCAGGGCTGTACGAGTACAGAGGAGAGATCCTCAGCAGGGACCAAATCCCGCCAATCGTCAGCGAGGCTGTCTGGCGTGCTGTTGTGAAAACCTTGGAGGCCCCGGATCGGCGGCGCTCCCAAACCAACAAGGCTGTTCATCTGCTGTCCGGTATAGCGCAGTGCCACTGCGGTGAGGCCGTGCGATCAGCCACGGTCTACGGGCGGAAGGACCCTTCGACGGGGGAGAAGAAGAAACATACCGTCTACCGGTGCCCAGCCAAGGGGGAAGGGCACGTAGCCAAGCGGGAGGAATTCGTGGACGCGGCGGTGGAACTCTGGGTGTTCAGGTTCCTGGCCCAGTCATACCGGGCTCAACCCGAAAGCCCGCAGGATCGGGCGGAGAGGGAATCTATAACGCTTGAGCTTGAAGCTTTGCACGTGAGGGAGCGTGAAGCCGGGAGCCTGTTGGCCCAGGGCGGCCTGACCATGGGCCAGATGAAGGAGTTCAACGCGACAATCAGCCGCAACCGCGTGGACCTTGAACGCCGGCTGACGGAGCTTGGGTTCCACCAAGCCGAGGGTCTGGACGCCACAGAGAAAATCGACCGGGAGTGGTACACCACTGAACAGCGTTTCAACGCGTGGCTGGCACTGCCGATTGACGACCGCAGGGATTTCGTCCGCTCGAAATTTCACATAGTTCTACACCCGCACAAGGTAGGTTCTGCTCGAAACTTTGACCCGGACACCGTCAGTGTCCACATAAAGAGGCCGGGGGAGTCTCGCCGGGTGTTGGACGGCGGCGAGATTTCACAGCTGGAGCGCGTGACGCTAGGGCCGGACTCGGCGCTATGGCTCCAGCGTTTTCAGAGCAACCGGTTCGGCTCCACCTATGACCGCTCCCGCGCACAGAGGGAGCGGTTTGCTGAACTCGCGGAAGAAGATCCGGCGCTAGCCCAGATCGCGCAGCACCTCGAAAGCAGGCGGGCCGGGGTGTCGATAACTCCCGTTGGTAGCGCCTAGGAGGGCCTTAAAGCCCTTCCGTGAGCTTCAGTGACACCCCGGCCCTGATAGCCCCTGGAAGAGGCTCAGGGCCGGGCGTTTAGACACCTTCCCTGGGGAAGCGCACACGACAGGGACGGGCTTCTCAGCCCGTCCCTGCGTCTTTGTTGTGCCCTCGGCTGGCCTGCCGTCAGCCCTTCGCTTGGAGGGCGTCCATACGCCGGTAGAGCGTTGCCCTGGACATTCCCAGATCACGCGCTACCTGTGCCGCCGGTTCCCCTGACTCAATCAGGCGGGCCGCGTTCTTGATCTGGCTGTCGGTGAACTGGGCTTTACGTCCGCCCAAGTCCTTACCCGCGGCCCGTCGCTTGCTCACGCTGTCGGTGATCCGCTCCCGCTTGATCTCCAGCTCCATCTGTCCCAGTGCGGCCATGACGGTAAATACCATGCCGCCCATAGGCGTGCTGGTGTCTACGTCCCCACCGCCCAAATTGAGCACGCGGAGCCCTGCACCCTTCGCCTTGATCTGATCAGCCAGCCCCAGCATGTTTACGGTGGACCGTCCTAACCGGTCCAGCGTGGTGACCACCAGTGTGTCGCCGTCGTGCAAAGCCCCCAAGGCTTTGTCCAGCTCCACACGCGATGCATTGGCACCGCTCACGCCGTGATCCACATAAAGATCATCCCGTCGCACACCAGCGGCCAGCAGGTCTTGTTCCTGCCTGTCGGTGTCCTGCGCCTTGGTCGATACCCTCGCATAGCCGATCAGTTTTCCCATGTCCCCTACTCGCTAGATGTGTCTTACAACAGTGTCTGACTACACGGAACCTAGCACGAACTTGCGAGACAATCCAACGAGACACTTTTACCCACCATTCCTATGCCTAATGTGTCTCATAACCAAAGTGTCTTATATCTCACGGGTTGTGAGACTGGGATGTAGGGTGGTTCCATGTTGCGCAACTTCGTCTACCTCAATCGCCAGGCCCTCAGTCAGTACATTGCCGCGTTGGAAGGCGGCCTCACGAAGGAGGCCACAACGCGCTCCGTTCGGCGGGGAAGTGGTAAAGGTGGCGTAAACGTTAAGATTGCCGACGCGTCCATGGAGCGCGGCCATGAGAACGAGGAAACGCGCACGTACGCTGATACTCAGGAAGCACAGTTCGACCGCCTCCTACGTGCTGCCGAAGAGAACGCGGACGAGCTTGGCTGGGTAGAGGTCACCCAGCCCGACCTTGAATTCAAGGACATCGGGGTGGGGGCGATGGTCTCATGGGAATGCGAGATCTATGTTCCGGAGTTCGTCCGTATGATGGCGGCCTCCGGTGAGATGGTCGGAGCCATAGACATGATGCGTACCCTGCTGCCAGCCGCCAAGAGCCTTGGCCTAAAGACTGAGCAGCCGCTCCCAGACGCCGATACGTTGGACGCCACTTCCGCCTTCCTGAAAAACGTGAACGTCAAAGTGCTGGTGGTCGGCGAAGACGATTCGTCCGACTGGAAGGTCGCGGGCCAGATCAATGCTGAGTACCTGCTTGGCGAACTGGAAGGTCCAGTCCGTCTAGTGGGGAAGGTGACTAAGGTGATGCCTCTGGGGCATTGGAAGCCGTTTCTGAGCTTCCCTGGAATGGGGGCTGGTTCTCGCGAGCAGCGTCGGAAGTTGGAGCGGCAGGCCCCGGAGCCGGGCAAGGAAGACCAATATCTGCACGGGCCGGCGCTGATGCTCGACATTCTGGCCGTCTATCGCTGACTCTGGCGGGCATGGCCGATGCCTAGGGGTGGGGGTAGCCCCCCAAAGGGAGGGCTACGCCTCCCCGGTGGTCATAGCGCCTCTCATTGCGTACGGGATAAAAAGTCTTCACTAAACATTTCTGCATTCTCTAAAGAGAAAACAATGCCGAAACCAAAAGGTTTAGTTGAGCAAATCCCGTATCTACCGCTGAATCCAGGAAGGTCAATTTAGCGGAGGAATCATGGATGTACTTCTCCAGCTCAACCTTGTCTTTGATGCTAAGGGAGCCCTTCAACCGGGAAAGAATGACATCGAAGGGCAGGTGAAGGAAGTCCTTGGCGTGGCCGCGGGGTGACTTGAATCCATAGGACTTCTCCAGAAACCTTTTTGCAGATGCCACATATTCGTCTCTTAGGGCGACATCCTTCGTGAGCCTACGACTCAGGTTGCTGATATCTTTGTGAGCAACCTCCAAAGGGTCGTACTCGATATACGGCAGTTTACCGAGCTTCGCGGCGGTGAAGTTTAGATAGCCGCCCGCCATCGCCTCAGCTGAGAACTCTTCCTTGAAAAACTCGGAGAGAACGCCAGACGACAACAATCCCTGGGCGTAAAATAGCTCGTCCTCGCTAGAGAACGTAGCCACAACGGTGGACTTTGCTGCCAGGTACTCTTCATCAGGATCCGGCAGGGCCTCGATTGCTAGTGCCATACCCGCGATAATGATGCGTGGCTTACCAAGCCACGGTTTCTTCGGTGCCTTAGCTTTGAGGACGCAGGGTTTGGTGTACTTCTCCTTGATGTATTGCATTGGCTCAAAAGCCCAAGCGCTACTAAAGGGGTCGATAGTTCCGGTGTTGACTATCTTCAGGTAGTTATCTTCCGGTGCGGGATTAGAAACAATATGCGGAATGAGATCGTAAGCTTCTGACACAGTTGCCGCACTATGGAAATCGACGTGAGAAGCCATCGCATCGTAGAGCTTAAGCCGCCCAATATTATCGGCATTCACGCTGAGGTACGAGGACCAGTTCTCGAAGCTCGTCACATCACGAGCCACTGACCGCGACTCCAGGGGGAGCAGCGAGGTAGTGATGGTAATTGTGGGCAGGCTTGATTCTTTCGCGGCAAGGAGGATAACCGGATACACGTCCGCCTGCTCAAACACCTTTTGTTGGGAGATATCCACGATCTCCCTCAGGTGGTAATTATCATCAATCCATTTGCGAAGCGTCAATCCGTACGGAACGCTAAGCACCTTGTTAGGCATAATGAAACCGAAGTACCCGCCCTGTCGTACCAATGACAAGGCCTTCTCGGTGAACGGGATGTACAAATCCCAGTTACCCTTAGCGGTTCTATAGTTCTTCGCAATGTGCACACGCTCCTCGGGAGCGTGGATGGTCATGGTCTCTGAGTCCACGTAGGGGGGGTTTCCCACCACCACGTCAAACCCGCCCGCAGCAAGTACCTCCGAGAACGTAGAGTTCCAGGAGAACGCTTGGTCCGGATCTATAAGTGGATCCTCAATGAGGCTGTTGCCGTGCTTAATGTTGTCGTCTAGAGATGTGAGTTTCTCATTCTTTGTAGCGGACTTGAGCCACAAGCTCAGCTTAGTAATTTCAACCGACTCTTCGTTCTTGTCCACACCGTGAATATTCGTTCGAAGTACGTGCCGTACGTAGTCACTAGTGGAGAAGAGGTCTCCAAGCACGGAACCCACGCGCTTGTTTTCCGCCATAAGGAAATCGAATACGTGCACAAGAAACGCGCCGGAGCCACAGGCGGGATCAACGATCCTGACATGCTGGAGAGCATGCTGGTAGGCGCGGTAGGCTTCGGCCTCGCGCTTGGCGTAAGTTTGCTGTTGCAGGTCCGCCTTCACCCGGGCTTCGGCCAGACACCGTTCTTCGGCCTTGCGGAGAAACTCGCCCAGAGTTTGATCGACGATGTAACGCACGACGAAGTCGGGCGTGTAGAAAACGCCGTCTGATTTCCTTTTGGAATTCTTCAGAGAAGCAATGGGCCCAGCCACGCCCTGGACCTCGCTCCGAATTTCTTCCAAGTCGGTGATCGACTGTTCAAAAATATGGCCGAGAATATTGACGCCGAGGTCTTCAGTGAAGTTGTACTGAGCCATGCTGGTCAGGCGTCTAAGGATCGACTCGCTGATGGTGAGACCATCGAGGGTATCATCGGGCGCGAAGAGTCCTCCGTTGTACCCGGTTGGGATACCGAGCTTCGCACTGCCCTTATCGATTGCTGTGAAAAAGCCTTTTAGGTTGTCCCAAAAGCTGCTGTATGAATTATCGGCCGACCGTACAAAATCGTGGATGGCGTCGTCCGGCAGAAGTCCTTTATCCTCAGCAAAGCAAGCGAACACAACACGGTCGATAAGCTTTTGGGCCTTTTCAACCGCAAGCTCCGGAGTCGCAAGGGCGGCGGGGTTGTTCTCAAGAATATCGACGATTAGGTCTATTCGTGCCTGTCGGTATTCGGAGTAGAAAATCTTGCCAATATCCATCTGCTGAATACGGATTTTACTCAGAAGATTTTCAGTCCATGAAGGTCCGCCGGCGGCGGTCAGATGATCTGCATTGAGCAGGACATACCACGTTTTGAACGCTTGGTAGTCGTTCGCAGGGTTGACCAGGTCGTCCAGAGTCCATGACTCGAAATCAAGCTGGTTGTCGTTGTACAACCTGAACTCGTAGAAATTGGACACGATCACGAAGGCGCAGTCGCGATAAAGGGGACGGTACTTGAAGGCCTGCTGCACCGGGCTCAACTTGCCCGCTCGTCCCTGCGGGCGATCTAGGTCTATCGATGCACCCTTAAGTTCCACCACTGCATTCACGTACCTCGAAGCAGTATCCGTGGAAAGGCTGCCCAGAATGAGGTCTGGGAGTTGCCCTGCGACGCTCGACGCCTTCGGCTCGAGAGTGTACGGGGATGCCGGTTTTTCCCTATAGCCGAGAACCTTGATGAAAAAGTCTTGGTTGTACTGCTGTTCGCGGCTTGTCTCTTTATCCTTACGGAGCGAACCGTGGTGGTAATCCGAGTGCCACTCTTTGACTACATCGATCTTGGCCTGCACAGATGATGTGCTGATCTGGGCAGCAGTCTCTTTAAGTCGGTTTACGGGAAAAAGCCGGGCCACGGGGGGCTCCATTTCAGGATAGGTCTGCGTAACTAAATGGGTGAAAAGGAAGGCCTTGGGCCTGCCCGCAACCACTTATTGCTCAAGGTCCAATACTAGCTATGCCCCTGGGTCTCGCCTCGCTAACTCACCCTGGTGTTTCCCCTGTGCCACGAGGAGGACTGATACGGCCGCACTTCATCCCCAGCTACTTTCCCGGAGGTGCCCCCTGCCAGAGTGGCTGCAATCTCAACGTTGCATGAGTGTCGGGACATCCGGATAGCGGGCCGGCCCTAGGTCGTAGCTGAATACTTGACCGTCCAGACCGTAGGGAAAGGGCTCGCCACCAGGGATGGCTCTACCCACAGGTAGACCCTTGAGCATCCCCCACAACATAATGCCCGGCTGCATGTTCGGGATTTTGAGTAGGTCAAAAAGAACGGCGTCCAGATCGTCCGCATTGCGTCGGTGTTCAAGCTGACTGTTTCGGCTTTGGGTCATCGGCATCAGGTGGTCGGGCCGAACGCACAGGGAGTTCCGGCAGACGTGGTCGAGCGTATGGCCGGGACGGTGGCCTCCTACGAAATAGCCGAAAGAGAAACGGTGCGCAAGCCACTCGTTGTTGCCTATGGTTATCAAGCCGTAGCCCGGCCGGGCTTCACCGCCCGAGCCGGGCTCAACCTTGTTCCTGCGTCCCGTCCATGGCCAGCACCCAAACAGGTTGTCGGGGCCTTCCGCGTTGGGGGTGATCTGGGAGCGGAACTTCTCCAAGGTTTTGGTGATCGCCTCAGGCGAACGCAGGGGCTCCTTCAGCAGCAACGGTTCGTGCCAGCGGCAGTACCCCTGCCGGGAATGCCCACGGTTCAGCCGGACCGTACAGCCCCCGGCTTTGCACTGCGGCTTCTTGCGCTGTTGGGCCCGGTAGTGTTTTTCGCACAGCCCGTTGGCATAGTGGGGTGGCGGCGTGATATGCCGGGGAAGGGTGCTGAGGCATACGAGGCAGCTACGCCCATACTTTGCTTTGGGCCTTGCCATCGTCCTGCCTCACATGTCCTATATAACTCCGACCAACCATCATACAGTCTGCGCCAGGTGCCTGTGCTGTAAGGGATCCCTGCCTCGGATGAGGGGCTTGCGGGGCGGGGGAGTTAGGGCAATGCGGGTCCTCGGTGGGGTTGGCCATGGAGCCCCAGCGGAATGGCCACGGCTATCGGTCCAGTGCGATCACCCAGCCTAGGGGGCGGGCTTCGTCGCCCGCCAACCCATGCTTCCAAGCGGTGGCATAGACGGCCCACCAGTTCCTGAAAGCGGTCGCCAGCTTGGCGTTCAGAGGCCCTCGGGCCTCAGCGTTGCTGCCCCCGCTGGCGGCGAGAAACTCAAGGACCTCCGGATGGGCGGCTATTACGGCATCCTCCATGTCCCTCCACATCTGCGCGGGGGAGGGGAACTTATGTTCTTCTCCCGCGAGGGTGTCTAGATTGTAGAAGCGTCCGCCGGAGCCGTAGTCCGACAGGGCCGCGAGGAGCGGACTTGTCCAAGTGACATCTACCGAAGTGAGCGCCGCGTTGAGTACAACGGGCGGGTGCGTCGCCTTATCTAGGCGCTGCATGAGCAGGCCCATGGCTTCTCGATTCATTTTGGTGATTCCGTGGCTGTAGCCCTGCATCCGCCTACGGTCTGGCCATGGTTCCCCGGTGGCCATCGAGGTCATTCCTATTGTCATCTTGAGCATCTTTTCGGATGCCAGGGCCAAGCAGGCCAGGACGGGGTCCGCCTCGGTCGCGGCGCTACTCAAGCGCTCCAAGGCGCTGATTCCGTGGCTCGCGAGACTAGACGCCGAAGTCGCTTCGGCTTCGAGGGTGAGTATGTCCATGATCCGAAGCCTTTCACAGACCTAAACCGGCAAGCTCCGATACACCTGAGTTGGGCTGTGTCTGAATGATTTCCGGGCTTCCCGGCATGTGCACCATTCACGCAAACTCGGCGCACGACGCCGTGACCAAGCTCTGCACGCTTCCCCTGCTCGCTGGCGACAACATCTCCAGTGTTCTCTATGTCAAGTCACTACGAGAAAGTAGACTCAGAGCATGGGGACCACAAGTAACGCATCTGCGGCGATCTACTGCCGCATCTCAAAGGACCGAGAAGGCGCCGGCCTCGGCGTGCAGCGCCAAGAACAGGACTGCCGGGAACTGGCCGCGTCTCTCGGTTGGACGGTTACACAGGTCTTTACGGATAACGACATCTCAGCGTATTCCGGCAAGCGGCGGCCCCAGTACGAAAGCCTCTTGGAGCAAATGCGAACCGGGCGAATCCGCGGTGTACTTACCTGGCACACTGACAGGCTGCACAGGTCCCCGCGAGAACTGGAAAGCTACATCGATGCATCCGAGAAACACGGCATCGTTACGCAAACGGTTAAAGCCGGGGAGATAGACCTGTCCACACCCTCCGGCCGCGCCGTAGCCCGCACCCTTGGAGCTTGGGCCCGGTACGAATCCGAACACAAGAGCGACCGCATCACCCGCAAGAAACTGCAGCTTGCGCAGGACGGCGCATTCAGTGGAGGCCCGGTCCCATTCGGCTGGCGAATGATTGCCGGTGAGCCCGTGATCCAAGAGCCTGAGGCCGCGGAAATCCAAAAAGCCGTTAGCGGCTTCCTGGCCGGTCGAAGCATCGGCTTCATCGTGAGGGAACTTAACAGTCGGGGAATCTCAACCAGTCGAGGGCAGAAGTGGACCGGCACTGCCGTTAGAAACATGCTTAAGCGACCGACAAATGCAGGGCTCTCTGCCTATCGCGGTGACATAGTTGGCCCGTCTGTATTTCCCGCCATAATCTCCGAAGACGAATGGCGGGCAGTGTCCAGTACCCTGAGAAACCCATCTCGTCTAACACAGAACGGTAACAAGGTGCGACACCTACTGGCAGGGCTCATGCTCTGCGGCAAGTGCGGGAGCGCGATGCAGACTTCAAGCCGGAGCAGCAACCAGGGGAGCGTTCACTACTACAAGTGCAAAACCCAGGGAGGGGGCCACGCCTTCCAAACCGCTGCGCCCGTGGAGGAATACATTGCAGGGCTTGTTATAAGCATCCTGAGCCGCCCAGGGAGCGCGGAAGGCCTCACAGCACGCCATGAAGCAAATGACGCCGCAGGCCCAAGGGCCGCAGAAGAGTTCCGGGACGCACCCCGGTGTAGTTCGCCGGGAGATACCCCGTCGCAGTCTTTCGGGAGAAGCAGTACCACCCTTGGGTCCGTCCCTCGGAGAAGAAGTAACCGGACTGGTCTACGATCAGCCGGCCCCCGACTAGAGGTTCGCCACTAGCGGCCCGACCTGAGATCCGCTCACAGGCGTGGAGACCCGGGGGACAAGTGTTTGCAAAGTCCGTTGTCTGACGGCAGGCCCGAAACGGCCGTAGCGCAGTTGCACCACCCCGCTCCAAGGTTCGCCTCGGACGAAGAGACAGGGCGAGTTGTTGCGCCCGTGTCTTGACCTCTTGAAGTACCCGAAACCGATCACACCCGTGGTCGGTTTTTCTGTTTAACCGCCGTAACCCCATCAGGCCCTGGATCACTCCGGGGCCTTTCGCATTTAAGGAGAAAGCCATGACTGCAGAAACCCCCGACCTCGCATCAATGAACGCCGCAGGCGTCCGCTACAAATGCAGCCCGCGCACCATCAGGCGAATGATCGAACGGGGCGAACTGACTGCCTACCGCGTCGGCCCGAAGCTCCTGCGCATCGACCTCCGGGAAGCTGACCGCGTGTTCACCGCATCGGCCGGCGATGAACTCTGAAATGAAGGCCCACATTCAGCAAGTCGCGAACTCGTGGCCGCAGCTGTCCCGCGAACAAATCGACCGAGTAACGACCCTCATGCACGGACGGGACTAGAACCATGCACGAAAAGAAAAACCGCCCGGCGCGTAACCGGGCGGCTCAAATCTCTTGGGGAGATAGCAACCACTATACCGGCCCGGCGCTGCCAGCGATCACCGTGACGGCATACCAGCGGTGCGAGATCCGCGCATTCCTGGCTGCTCACGACCCCGCCTACCTCCGGGAACTGGAGGCTGCCGAATGACCCCAACAGCCGAAGAATGGGAGCGACTCGAAATCGCCAAGCACGAAGCGGAACAAGCCGGAATCCCGCCGGGACCATTCACCCTCACGGACTGCCACGCAGTCTTTCGCAAATGGCTCGGCGCGGACTACGACACAGACGCCCTCGACGCCGTACTAGCCGCCGCAGCAGTCGAACGACTAGACGGCGACCCGGTATGGCTCCTGGTCATCTCAGGATCAGGCAACGCGAAAACCGAAACCGTAGTCCCCCTTGCCGGCATCGGCGCACACATGGTCTCCACCATCGCATCCGAAGGCGCCCTACTCTCTGCAACCTCCAAACGGGAGCAGGCAGAAGACGCTACCGGGGGACTCCTAAGAAAAATCGGGAACCGCGGGATATTGGTAATCAAGGACGTAACCTCCATCCTCTCAATGTCCGGGGACCAGCGCGCCAGCGTACTCGGAGCACTCCGCGAAGTCTACGACGGATCATGGGCCCGAAACGTCGGAACAGACGGCGGCCAGACCCTCGAATGGGACGGGCGCCTAGTCGTCGTAGGGGCAGTAACGACCGCGTGGGACAAAGCCCACTCCGTCATCTCGGCCATGGGGGACAGGTTTGTCCTCGTTCGCATGGACTCAACCAAGGGCAGGCAAGCAGCAGGACGCCAAGCAATCGGCAACACGGGGAACGAAGTTCTAATGCGATCACAGCTCGCCGGCGCCGCAAGCCGCATCCTCGCAGATCTCAACCTCGACAGGGTACAGGTAACCGATGCCGAAACGGACTCGCTACTTGCAGCGGCCGACGTGGTGACACTTGCCCGCACCGCGGTGGAACGCGACTACCGCGGGGACGTAGTAGACGCCCACGCGCCGGAAATGCCAACCCGATTCGCCAAGCAGCTCACGCAGATCGTACGCGGCTCAATGGCACTCGGCATCACCCGGGAGCACGCTCTACGGCTTGCTATCCGATGCGCCCGCGACTCAATGCCGCCGATCCGTCTCCAGATCATCGATGACGTAGCCGCTAACCCTGACTCGCCTACCAAGGACGTGCGAAAGCGTCTCGGCCTTCCAAGGGCAACTGTTGACCGTGAACTGCAGGCACTCAACATGCTCGGCGTCCTCACAGTGGACGAGCGCGACAGCATAAACCCGGTGAACCTCAGAGAAACGACGGTATGGCACTACACGCTTGCCGATCACATAGACCCGGACGCGCTCAAGTACGAAAACACGGTGCCAGAAATTGCAGTACCCACCCAACCCCTACTAAAGAGCAGGAAATCGCTGGGGGCACCTACTGCAGAATCTGGCACCGCAGCGGCCCCGGCTCTGTGCCTCGTGTGCGGCGATCCGCTGCACACCGGAGAGCACAACTCGCACCAGGAATGCGCAGCATGACGACTGCCCAGCACTTAAACACTGACTCAGGAGTGACCCCGATGACAACAGCACTTGTCGGTTGCGATCACTGCAACGCAGACGTGACATTCCGCCCGGACCCGGACCACCACCTCATCATGCACGTAGACGTGGCCCACGACGACGACTGCAAGTTCTACTTGCGCCTCGAAGCCGAGCGGGGGGCGAGGAAATGACCACACCGCCCGAGGACTACCAGCCCACCGTCTTTACCAAACAGTTCGCCAAACACGAACTGCAGTGGCTTGTAGAGCAGTACATGAGCAAAGCCCAGCAGG
The DNA here is from genome assembly GCF_001428365.1 of Arthrobacter sp. Soil763. Lineage (GTDB taxonomy): Bacteria > Actinomycetota > Actinomycetes > Actinomycetales > Micrococcaceae > Arthrobacter. The sequence continues at coordinate 905,525 of NZ_LMSH01000002.1, forward strand.
CGCACCAGGGAGCCCGCCGCTGGATGAACAGAGCTCTGGAAGCTGAGGCCCGCCTCGCGATTTACGAGCCGGCCGACCTACCTACCCGCCGCACGACCCCGCCACTCACCGACGCAGCCGGCAATACAGAAGACCCGCTGCCCACAACCACCCCCGAAATGGAGTAACACCATGCCCCAACCAGGAAGATTCAACCCTCCCGGCGAAGACTGGCTCGTCCGCCGCCTCCAGGACCTAGAACGCGAAGTCAGGGAATGGAAAGCCGCCAACCCGTTCGCCCCGATGGGCATCACACCCCGCAAGGGCGGCATCGACGTACAAGGATTCGTGAACTCACTCCGCGAAGACGGAACCGTCGGCGTCAGTATGGACGACGATGGAGTCTTCGTTGTTTACGACGCAGCCGGCACAACCCCAGTGGCCCGGTTCGGCCCTCTCGACAACAGCGCCCCAGGCGAATACGGCGTAGAAGTGAAAGTCGGGACCACATGGGTGCAGCTCGGCAACCAGGCCAGCACATGGGCCGGCATCGCAGGGAAGCCCGCCACATACCCGCCCAGCGCCCACACCCACGTCGGCTCAGACATCACCTCAGGGACCGTCCCGCAGGCAGACGGCTCACAATACGGCTGGACCAACAACGTAGCCGGCACATCGTTCTACCAAGTCTGGGTAGGCAACGACGGCGGCTACCACTTCGGCCGCAACACCAGCTCAATCCAGTACAAGGAAAACGTCCGCGCACACAACACCAACCCCGCAAACGTCCTCGCACTCCAGCCGGTCATATACGACCGCAAAGAGGGCGGAACCAACGAATACGGGCTCATCGCCGAACAGGTAGCCGAGCACTTCCCCGAACTCGTGATCTGGTTCGACGGCAAAATCGACGGACTCCGCTACGACCTCCTCGCAGTCGCCCTCCTCGACGTCGTCAAGGACCAGGAAGACCGCATCAGGGCACTCGAAGGCCGCGAACCACTCCCGCCCCGGCAGACCACGCCCAACATCCAGGCAGCGGGCGCCCCTGACGTCGAGCCCGAACCGCTGCCCTACACCATCCAGGAGAACCACGAATGACCCAGCCCAAGACCCCCGACCCGGCCGAAGAACTCGCCGCACTCAGGGCAACCATCGAACAAATGCAACGCGATATCACCGCCATCAAACAAACCCTCACCATGCGCCGCGGCAGCATCTAACGAAAGGAACAGCAATGTTCACCAGCCACGCAGAGCACTACCAGCGGAACACCGAAGAGGCGGCGCACTACAACGCCAAACCCGCCAGGCTCACCAACCACCACGGGCAGAACGAGCCCGCCGTCATGATCCGCAGCTCCAACTACATCAAAGTGGTGCTCCCCGTCAGCGAAGCGCTGCGCCTGGCCCACGAAATTGCAGACGCACTCGCCACGCACCAGCAGAAAGTAAGCGCATGACCGACCACCGGCCAATCAGGGAAATCCTCGCCGACCACTGGGGCGACTCGATCAAAAGCCCCACCACGTTCGACCTCAACGCACAGGTAGACGACGCCCCGCCAGTGCCCGCGCTCAACGGCCCGGAACTGAAACAAATCATCGCGCAAGCAATCGCCGCAGGACAGGACGGAAACTAAACATGCAGACCATCACCCTCCCCAGCACCTACATCGCCCAGGTTCAGGGCATCACCGCAGCCGGCGGAACCATCACCCAGAGGTTCCAGACCATCGCCACCCGGTGGGAAACGTTCGCCGCAGCAGAATCGGCAGCACAAGCCGACCTCAACGCCGCGATCCTTGACCCCTCCGTGAGCGCCGAAGAACTCGCCAGGCTCCGAACCATCGCAGCAGCAGAAGCAGGAATCGGGGTCATGGAACAGGCCAGCGTCCGCAACGAAGCCGCAGCCCACGTACTCGCCGCCCTGCGAACCGAATACAACACGGTTGCGGCGGCGAACTACGAAACGATCCGCGCCCAGTTCAACGCCAAAGCCAAGGAACTGGTCACCGCGCTCAACATCGCGGACGCCGAGGCGCCTGCGGAAGACATGGTGAAAGCGACCGCCAAAGTCAGGTCGGCATGGTCAGACGGACCCGCCTACGCCCACGAGCTGAGCGCCCTGCTCGACACCCTCCACGCGGCCGCGCTCCTTGCCGGGAAAACCGAACCGACCGGGAAGCACGACCAGTGCCTCATCGGCCTCAGCATCGACGCCACCGGCCTCCACCGCCGCCGCGTCTGGGAAGCCTGGAACACCACCGAGGGACGCGGCGGGAAATGGCGTGCACTCTGGAAGCTCGGAGCCACCATCGAAGCCCCGGAACTCGGCCAGGGCAGGGCATACAGGGAACCGAAGCCGATGGAGACCAGGGCAGAGCGCGCAAACTTCGGTGTCCGGCAGTTCCCGTACGACCCCGAAGACGACGCACACCGTGCAGAGAAACACCAGCTCCAGAAGACAGCAGTAGAGGCAGGCATCCCCCAGATCGACTACGTGGACGCCACAAACCGTCCAGTACACGCCCACTAGCCGCGGAACGTGGTGCGCCCACCAAGGACTCCAGTGGGCGCACCACAACCCCAGAAACACGCGCTAAAGCAGGCCCAACAGCCCAAAATCTGGCACGACAAAGACTCGGGGGGATATTTTTCGCTCTGGCGGAGGTGCGACCGTCGGGGGTACCAGGGGGCCTCCGGGGCCGGGTACCCATACCCCCGGCCCCCACCCCGCCTTCCCCTCCGCCCTAGTCCGATTTCCACTCATGGCCGTTTTTCCACAGATGGTGAACATCCTCGGCTGGGTTATTTTGTCGGGGGTCTCCGTTAGCTTGAGCGGAACCGGCCCGTTCCGTGGCCTTACGAGAAAAGGGGACAGTATGGAAGAGAAGTTGCTGCGGGAGCTTGTCTTGGAGTTGAAGCGTATGCACGCCACTATCGAGGTGATGCAGCAGGACATCAACTGCATCCGTAATGGGGAGTACGAACGGCCCCAGGGCGCGGCGCCCGCTGCCGTGTCCGGGTCGGTAGACCCCAGGGATCTGAGCGCCAGCAAGTTCTGGTGACCGCCGGCAGATGCCCCGGACCTCAGCGCGAGGTCCGGGGCAGGTTGTGCCACACACTAGAAGCGTAGTAGCGGTTACTCCGTCGCCTGCATTTCCGCTTCCATCCGATCACCTTCTGCTTTCGTTCCAAGGATGATGCCTCCGAACACCTTCAGATGCTCGGCGAAAACCGCCGCTTGCTCCTCGTCGAGTTCGGGGAATATCTCCGCGTCATACTCAAAGCGAATAGCACTCGACGGCCCAATCCAGAACGCAAGCTGGACGTCTTTTTCCTCAGTCTGACCCCCGTACCTAAGGAAGAGTCCCTTTCCACCCGCAAGGTGGGTGAGAATCGGGTCCTGCATGGCGCGTACGACGCTATCAAACAGATTCAGGACGACGTCCTGCCGGTAGCCGCCAATAATGATTCTTGCCAAGTTACTCCCCCTATTTTTCGGGACAAAGAAGAATGTCCTACCGGCACGATACCTTCCGTGCCGTGGTGAAGTTGAATGTCGACGCAGTGGCGCGGCTGCTAGCAAGAGGGCGCAACAGGCGGGGCCGCCGATACGATGGCAGTATGCCTAGCTTCACGCTCGATGGGCAAACATTCGAGTACCTGCAACCGGACCCTGGGCACACCCCGGAAGATGCCCACTCATGGACTTACGGGGCCTATCCGAAAATCCGGGCAGCCTTGCCCCTCGCGGACGGCGGGACGGTAACTGTCTACGCGGCAGCGGAACGCTGGAACCCCTCCCACGTCCTTGTTCGTTGGGCAGACGACGGGCGGCATTCGCATTGGGCTTGGATACCCGCAGCCAATGTAGAGCGCGTGACAGACTCAGAGTGGGACATCGAGGAATACCGCCGTTGCCCAGAGAAGTTCCGCGGCATTAGGTGGGGTGACCGGCTCCCAGGATTCCTGCCAGCCTAGGCCAGCATTAGCCGCTGAAGCGTTTCCTTGATTGTCTTCGCTTCGCCGTGCGACACCCGAAAGTCAACGGTGTTTCCCGGAACGATGACGCTAACAGTCGTGTTGGTCATGCCCTTCTTCGAGGTGATGCTTGTGATGGAACGAACGGGGATCATCTCGGTGTCCTTGTTGCGGACGCCTGTGGCAAGAACTGACAGCCCCAGAGTGGCAGCGCCAGCGAGGAGCTTGCCGCCAGACATACCAGCCCTGGTCCACTCAACTCGATCCGGATAAATAGAGACGTTCGCGTTCTTGCCAGCGATGTGGGACGTGAATGAGTGGATTGGCTTTTCGGACATTGCTACCCCCAGATAGTTTGTGTGAGCGCAATCTATCAGCATGCGCCTCATTCGGGCAGAGTGGCACGCCCAGAGTTGCTACGTCCTCAGAGGGCACAGAAAAGCCCCGGACCAATAACCGGAGCCGGGGCAATTTCTAGGCGTCGTCAGAGCAAACTAGGCGCTTTGCTGAGCCACGCCGAGACTTGCGAACGCGCCGGCATCGATGAGTTCCTGTAGCAGCTCTGATGCTTGGATGCCCCGGCGTTCCGCCATGTCCCCGAGTTCGCGGACAGTTGCAGGTGTTTCGATTGTGGCAGTCATGGTGAGACCTTCCCCCTGTGTATGTATTCCGCATCCCCAGCGGACGCAGCGATCCTACCCTGACGACCGGACAAAACTGTCTTGGCCGTCATTGGTAGTGGTTTGAAGTTATGCGCTAGCGCCTTTGTCGTCCCCACTGTCGCCTCCTGCATCGATCTGGTGGTCCACTGCAGCCGGCTGACCGGCGGCCGCCGGCAGGTTACCGAGATCCTTTCCCTCGGCCGCAGGGTGGAGAACGGCATCATCGAGTCGTCCACCGTCTTCGAGCACCGCGGCGGAACTCTCGAAGCGCAGGCCAACTCCATGCCGGCGGCAGAAAAATTCGCCCGGGCAGAGTTCGACGTCGCGGCGCTGCTGGGGGCGCGCTGATGGCGCCGCTGTTGGGGGTTCTCGGCGGAACCGGACTGTTGCTGGTCTGGTGGTCGATGTGGGAGCAAACCCCGGCGGCCGTACCGCGGCGCCGGACCAGCAGGCTCGAGGATCTGTTGCGCACTGCCGGCATTGACAGGGTCAGCCGCCTCGGGCTGCTGGCTACGTGCCTTGGCGTCGGAGCCCTCGTGACACTTGCCTTTTACGCGGGCACCCGCTCCTGGCCCATTTCCGGCTGCTTCGGACTGTTCGGCGGCTGGCTGCCTCTGGGACTGGTCAGCTGGCGGGCCAGGAAACGGACCGCCGTGCTCCGTGAGCTGTGGCCCGACGTCGTGGACCACCTGCGCTCGGCGATCCGCGCCGGGCTGTCGCTGCCCGAGGCGCTGATCCAGCTGGGGGAGAAGGGGCCGGCCGAGCTCCGTGCGGCGTTTATCGACTTCGGGGCGGATTACAGGTCCGGCGGCCAGTTCGACACGGCCCTAGGCCGGCTCAAGGACCGCCTGGCCGATCCTGTGGCGGACCGGATCGTGGAGGCGCTCCGGCTGACCCGCGAAGTGGGCGGCTCGGACCTGGGCAGGCTGCTGGGCACCCTCGCCGAATTCCTCCGGGACAACGCCAGGACCAGGAGCGAACTGGAGGCGCGGCAGTCGTGGACCGTCAACGCCGCCCGGCTCGCTGTGGCCGCGCCGTGGATCGTGCTGGTGTTGATGGCGGGCCGGCCCGAGGCGGTGGCGGCCTACAACTCCCCGGTCGGGACCGCCGTGCTGGTTGGCGGGCTGCTGGTCTCGCTGTTCTCCTACGCCGTCATGCTGCGCATCGGTGCCCTGCCCCGGGACCAGCGGGTGCTCCGGTGAACCAGCTGACGGCCGGCGCCGTGGTGCTCGGGCTCGTCCTGGGCGGGGGACTCTGGCTGGCCATCACCAGGCTGCCGTTTCTGCGGCCGATCAGCTTCACCGAGCGCATCGGCCCGCAACTAAGGTCCCACAGCGTCGAATCCCGCCTCCTGCGGCCGGTCCGAGGAACCGTCGCACCCTTTGGCCCGCTGGGGCGGATTCTGCGCCCGGTGATCCGTGACGGCGTGCACGCCCTCGGCAGGCTCAACCCGGGGTCGACCGCGCTTAACCGCAGGCTGGCGCGCGCCGGGAGCAGCAAGACTCCGGTCGAGTTCCGCGCTGAGCAGGTGTTGTGGGCCGCCGGCGGCTTCGCCGCGGCCACCGGAGTCGTGCTGTTGTTCGGGGCGGCGGGCCGCGTCAATCCGCTCTTCGCCGCTCTGATCGTGCTGGGTGCCGGTCTGGCCGGCTTCCTTTTCCGGGACTACGCCCTGGGCGCGCAGGTCAAAAAACGCGAGGCCCGGATGATGGCTGAGTTTCCCAGCGTGGCCGAGCTGATGGCTCTGGCGGTCAGCGCGGGGGAGAGCGCGGCCGGCGCTTTGGACAGGGTGGGCCGTCGGGCGCAGGGTGAACTCGCACAGGAGTTCTCCCGTGTCCTGGCGGACACCCGGGCCGGCAAACCGTTGGCCGAGGCCCTGCAGGATTTCTCCGCGCGGACCGAGCTGGGACCGCTGGTCCGCTTCGTGGACGGCATCCTGGTGGCCGTGGAGCGCGGGACCCCGCTGGCCGACGTCCTGCGGGCGCAGGCCCAGGATGTCCGGGACACCGCCAAACGGGACCTGATGGAGTCGGCGGGCAGGAAGGAGATCGGGATGATGGTGCCGCTCGTGTTCGGTGTGCTGCCTCTGACAGTGGTGTTCGCCGTCTTCCCGGGGCTGGCGGCCATCAGCCTCGGTCTCTGACCCGCAGTCCCGACGCAGCGCGCAAACAGCAAAACCGGCACCACACAGGAGTAAAACCGCACAACGACAAAGGGGAAATCGTGAAGAGTCTAAGCATCTCCGCCTGGTTACTCATCCGGGCGGCACTGCTGATCCCGGCAACAGGCCTGCTGGTCCGCAAGGAGGGCCCGCCACGGCTGCGGCCGCCACAGGGCCCGGACAACCGCGAGCGCGGTGATGTTCCCGGCTGGGTGATGATCACCTTGATGTCCGCCGTGCTGGTCGCAGCCCTGTTGGCGCTCGCGGGACCGGCGCTGGAAGGGCTCTTCAACCAGGCGATGCAAAAAGTCGGGCAGTAGGCGGTGGCTGCGGCCGGCAGCAAGGAGCGCGGCGCGACGGACCGGGAGCGCGGATCCGCGGTGGTCGATTTTGTCCTGGTCGGCGGGCTGCTCACGCTGTTCTTTCTGGCAATCGTGCAGTTGGCGCTCGTGCTGCACGTACGGAACACCCTGATCGACGCCGCGGCGTCCGGGGCCCGGTACGGCACGCTGGCCGACCGAAGCGCCGCGGACGCCACGGAGCGCACCACCGAGTTGATCGGGGTGGCGCTCACACCCGAGTTCGCCCAGGACGTCATCGCCAGGGAGACCAGCTATGCCGGCATCCGCACCCTGGAGGTGACGGTGAGGGCGCCGTTGCCGGTGATCGGCCTGATCGGACCTCGTGAGCTGCTGGAGGTCAGCGGCCATGCTGTCATCCAGCCGTAGCCCGGGCGCAGGCAGCGTAGTCGATGACGCCGACGACGCCGAACGGGGAAGCGCCGTCGTCGAATTCACCTTCCTGTCGCTGCTGCTGATGGTCCCAGTCGTGTACTTCATCATTACCGTGGGCCAGCTCCAGGCCGGATCCTTCGCCGCGGTCGGGGCCGCCGACCAGGCCGCCAAGGTCTATGTCGCCCAGCCCGACGCGGCTGCCGGCCGCGCCGCCGCCGAACAGGCCGTCCGGCTCGCGCTCGCCGACTACGGCCAGCCGGCGGAAAATGCCAGCCTCGAAACCAGTTGCGTGCCCGCCGACTGCACCGCCCCCGGATCCGCCGTCACCGCCACCGTCCGCCTCACGGTGCCGCTGCCGTTCATCCCGTTCAATGACACGCTGCGGCTCGACGCCGGCCACCTCACTGCCACGGCCACCCAGGTGGTCGGGAGGTTCCGGTGACCGTCCGGTGGCCGGGCCCAGGCCCCCGGACAAACGACCACGGCGACGGCGAACGCGGCCAGCTGATGGTCCTGATCATCGGCTTTGTCCTGCTCGCGCTGCTGGTGGCGACCGTCGTCGCCGCGGCATCCAGCGTCTACCTCGAGCACAAGAAGCTGCTGTCCCTGGCCGACGGAGCGTCCCTAGCTGCCGCCGACAGCTTCACGCTGGGACAACTGGACACCAGCTCCGGCCGTCCGGCCGCCGTCCTGAGGTCGGCCCGCGTGCGCAGCACCGCAGCCGACTACCTGAACCGCAACGGGGCATTCGCCCGGTTCAGCGGACTCGCCGTCGGCCCGGCCACCGGCAGCCCGGACGGGACCACCGCCGTTGTCGTGCTCAGCGCCGCCGTGCACCCGCCGGTGGTCAACTTCCTGGTCCCGGACGGCATCCGGATCGAGGCGGAGTCGACGGCGCGGGCCCGCCTGACCCGCTGATGCCCGGCCGCCGGTCCGGCGCGGGCGGGGGCGGCCGCGGCGGATAGCGTAGGCTTGAAAAACCATGGCAAACATTGATTTTCCCGCAGAAATCCGCGCGCTGCGCGCCACCTACGACTCGATCGAGAACGTTTCGAACGTCGAGGCGCTGAAGGAAGACATCGCCGAACTCAGCGAGCGTGCCGGCGAGCCCAACCTCTGGGACGACCCCGCCGCGGCGCAGGTCATCACCTCCAAGCTCTCGCACAAGCAGTCCGAGCTGGAGCGGCTGAACAAGCTCGCCGCCCGGATCGATGACCTGGAGGTCCTGGTGGAGCTGGGCCAGGACGAGGGCGACGCCGACTCGATGGGCGAGGCCGCGGCGGAGCTGGAATCGATCCGCAAGTCGCTCAAGGACCTCGAAGTGGTCACCCTGCTCTCCGGCGAGTACGACGAGCGCGAAGCCGTGGTCACCATCCGCGCCGGAGCCGGCGGCGTCGACGCCGCGGACTTCGCGGAGATGCTGCTGCGGATGTACCTGCGCTGGGCCGAACGCCACGGCTACCCGACCACCGTCATGGACACCTCCTACGCCGAAGAGGCCGGGCTGAAATCCGCCACCTTCGAAGTCAAGGCGCCGTACGCCTTCGGCACGCTCAGCGTCGAGGCCGGCACGCACCGGCTGGTGCGGATCAGCCCGTTCGACAACCAGGGCCGCCGCCAGACCTCCTTCGCCGCCGTCGAGGTCATCCCGCTGATCGAGCAGACCGACTCCATCGACATCCCGGACAACGAGATCCGCGTCGACGTCTTCCGGTCCTCCGGTCCGGGCGGCCAGTCGGTCAACACCACGGACTCCGCCGTCCGGCTGACCCACCTGCCCACCGGCACCGTGGTGTCCATGCAGAACGAAAAGTCCCAGCTGCAGAACCGCGCCGCCGCCATGCGCGTGCTCCAGTCCCGCCTGCTGCTGCTGAAGAAGGAGCAGGAGGACGCCGAGAAGAAGGCGTTCGCCGGTGACGTCAAGGCCTCCTGGGGCGACCAGATGCGTTCCTACGTGCTCAACCCGTACCAAATGGTCAAGGACCTGCGCACCGAACACGAGGTGGGCAACACCTCCGCGGTGCTCGACGGCGAGATCGACGACTTCATCGACGCCGGCATCCGCTGGCGGGCCGACAACCGCAACGCAGAGAAGTAGCCGGACCGGGGTCCGCGCCCGGCCGAATCTGGCGACACGCCCCCGGGCTCCGGCCCGGGGGCTGTTACCCCTGCGTATAGTCGGAGGGCCGGTGCCCTAACTTCCCCCAAAAGAAAGCCCGCGCCCCGGCAGCAGAACTGGTCTGAAAGATGCCCGGATCCTGCAGGGTGTATAGGGTCATGATCCGTTTCGAAAATGTCACCAAGGTCTACGACCAGAAGGCGCGGCCGGCGTTGGACTCGGTCAACCTTGAGATCGACCGCGGCGAGTTCGCGTTCCTCGTCGGCGCCTCCGGCTCCGGCAAATCGACCTTCCTGCGCCTGGTCCTGAAAGAGGACCGCGCCTCCTCCGGCGCTGTCTACGTCGCCGGCCAGAACGTGGCCAAGATTTCCAGCTGGCGGGTCCCGCGGCTGCGCCGGGGGATCGGTGTCGTCTTCCAGGACTTCCGTCTGCTGCCGCAGAAAACCGTCTTCGCCAACGTCGCCTTCGCGATGCAGGTCATCGGCCGCAGCCGCAGCGTGATCCGCGAGACCGTCCCCGAGGTGCTCAAGACCGTCGGGCTCGAGGGCAAGGAAAACCGCCTGCCGCACGAGCTCTCCGGCGGCGAGCAGCAGCGTGTGGCGATCGCCCGCGCCGTCGTCAACCGTCCCGGCATCCTGCTCGCGGACGAACCCACCGGCAACCTGGACCCCACCACCTCCATGGGCATCATGGCCGTGCTGGACAAGATCAACCAGAACGGCACCACCGTGGTGATGGCCACGCACGACGATGACATCGTCAACGAGATGCGCCGGCGCGTGGTGGAACTGCGCAACGGCGTCGTGATCCGCGACGAGGCCAAGGCCCTGTACACCTCGATGATCCCCGCCGTGGGCCAGGCCCGCCGCGCCCGTGACGCCGGCGACAACCCGCGCCCCGCCCAGCCCGAGAGCCCGCGCCCCGCCCAGCCCGAAGGCACGGGTTCGGCCCTGCACGCAGGGGAGGGGCAGCGATGAGGCTCGCATTCATCCTCGGGGAGATAGGCAGCGGCCTGCGCCGCAACCTGTCCATGGTCGTCTCCGTCATCCTGGTCACCTTCGTGTCCCTGACCTTCGTCGGCGCCGCCGGCATGCTGCAGCTGCAGATCAACCAGATGAAGGGCTACTGGTACGACAAGGTCCAGGTCGCCGTCTTCCTCTGCAGCGACGGATCGACGGCGCCGGGCTGCGCCGCCGGACCGGCCACGCCGGAGCAGCAGGAGAACCTGCGCAAGCTGCTGCAGTCCCCGGCCGTGGCCCAGTACGTCAACGACTTCCAGTTCGAGTCCAAGCAGGATGCCTACAAGCACTTCAAGGACCAGTTCTCCAACGCGCCGATCGTGGACTCGGTGACGCCAGACCAGCTGCCGGCCTCTTTCCGGATCAACCTCAAGGACCCGGAAAAGTACGAGGTCATCAGCGAAAACTTCTCCTCGCAGGCCGGGGTGGAATCCGTCATCGACCAGCGCCAGCTGCTGGAACGGCTGTTCTCCGCGATGAACGCCGCGTCCCTGGTGGCGGTCAGCGTCGCCGGCGTCATGATCGTCTGCGCCATCCTGCTGATCGCCACGACCATCCGCCTCTCCGCGTTCAGCCGCCGCCGCGAAACCGGCATCATGCGCCTGGTGGGCGCCTCGAAGACCGTGATCCAGCTGCCGTTCATCCTCGAAGGCGTGATCGCAGCCGTGATCGGCGCCGCCCTGGCCTCCGGTACGCTCTGGGCCGTGGCGCACTTCTTCCTGGGCGAGGTCCTGGCCAAGCAGTACCCCGACACTGCCTTCATCTCCCCGGCCCAGACGCTGTTGCTGGCCCCGGCGCTCGTGGGGCTCGGGGTCCTGCTGGCCGGAACATCGTCCCTCCTGACCCTCCGCCGCTACCTGAGGGTCTGATCTTGCGCAACGAAGAGGACTGCCCATGAAACCGTTCCGTGCACGCGCCGTCAGCGCGGCAGTGGTTCTGCTGCTGGCCGCCAACCTGGGCGCGTCGACGCCGGTCGCCTTCGCCGACACCCTCGAGGACCAGCAGGCGGACCTCCGGGCCGAGGCAGCGCGGGTCCAGCAGTCACTGGAGTTCGTCGACGCCAAGATCGCCAAGGCCGCCGGCGACCTGGTGGTCTACCAGGGCCAGCTGCCGGGAGCCCAGCAGGCGCTCCTGGACGCGCAGGGCCGGGTGGCCACCGCGGTGCGGGAGGTGGAGTCCCTCGCGGCCCGCGTGGACCTGGCGCAGCAGAACAAGGCCAAGATCACCCAGCAGCTGGACACCGACAAGAAGAAGATCGCGGACACCAAGAAGCTGATCGGCCAGATTGCCACCCAGGCGTACAAATCCGGCGGCGTGCCCTCGAACCTTTCGCTGTTCTTCGGCTCCAACAACGGCGGCAGCCTCACCGACACCATCGACCTAGCCGACCAGGCCCTGCGCAGCCAGAACTCCGCGATGGACAAGCTGAACCAGCAGAACGCCACCAACGTCAACTCCCAGGCCCGGCTGCAGGCCGTGGAAGCCGAAATCCAGGACCTCAAGGCCAAGGCCGACGCGGCTCTGGCCCGGGAAAAGGCGGCCCGCGACGAGGCCGAGTCCAAGAAGGCCAAGGTCGACAAGCTGATCGCGGACACCACGCGCCTGAACAAGCAGCTCAAGGCCGCCAAGCCAGGCATCCAGAACCAGCTTGCTCAGGTCAAGGCCCGGCAGGACGCCGTCGCCGCGGAGATCGTCGAACGCGACCGCAAGCTGCGCGAGGCGTGGCTGGCCGAGCAGCGGCGCATCGCCGCGGCCGCCGCAGCCGCCGCCGCCGCGGCGGCCCGCGCCCAGGGCCAGGCGCCGCCCCGGCCCGCACCCTACGTTCCGCCTGCGCCGGGACCGATCTCGGCCTTCGGCCTGCGCAGCCCGTTCAACGGCGTGCCCATCACCTCCGGGTTCGGCTGGCGTGCGACGCCGCCGGGCACCATCGACTTCTACGGCCAGGGCGGCTACATGCACACCGGCATCGACTTCGGTGCCGCCTGCGGCACGCCGGTGTACGCACCGGCGGCCGGCACGGTGTTCTCGGCGGGCTGGGCGAACGACGGCGGCGGCAACAACGTCAAGATTTCCCACGGCGTCGTGCAGGGCAACTCGCTGACCACGATCTTCTACCACAACACCTCCGTGGTGGTCTCTCCCGGCCAGCAGGTCAGCCAGGGGCAGCTGATCGCCTACTCCGGCACGACCGGAAATTCCACCGGCTGCCACTCGCACTTCGAGACCTGGGTCAACGGCCAGGCGGTGGACCCGATGGGCCTGCTCTAAACTGGAACTGACCGGATCCAACGACTGAGGAGTTTTACCGTGCCCAAAGAAAGTGGCCGGAAGGTAGTGGCCACCAACCGCAAGGCCCGGCACGACTACCACATCCTGGATACCTACGAGGCAGGCATCGCGCTGATGGGCACCGAGGTGAAGTCCCTGCGCGAGGGCCACGCGTCCATGGTCGACGGCTTCTGCACCTTCTACAACGACGAGTTGTGGATGGAGGGAATCCACATTCCCGAGTACCACCAGGGCAGCTGGACCAACCACGCCGCCCGCCGGCGTCGCAAGCTGCTGCTGCACCGCGAGGAACTGACCAAGATCTCGCACAAGATCCGCGAGTCGGGGTTCACGATCGTGCCGCTGCAGCTGTACTTCGTGGATGGCCGGGCGAAGGTGGAAATCGGCGTCGCCCGCGGCAAGAAGGAATACGACAAGCGCCAGACGCTGCGCGAGCAGCAGGACAAGCGCGAGGCTCTGCGCGTCATGCGCGAACGCAACCGCGCCTGACGCACTGGGCCCGACGCGGCCGTCCGGCTCCAGCGACGGGGCCGGGAATGATTCCGGCGCAGGGTGCGTTATGATGGGTAGTCCGGGAAGGATCGTGAAGATTCCAACCGGGAGTTATTGAACCTTGATAACAAAATACGGGGATGATCGGTTTCGACGATGTTAGTCGCGACAGGTGAAGCGGGCCGAGGATGCAGAATTATCTCGTAAACGCTGTCTGCAAACCAATAAGTGCCGAATCAAAACGCACTGACTTCGCTCTCGCTGCCTAAGCAGTAAGACAGTCCGTCAGCCCGGGGTTGCTATCGCCCCGGATCCTGGCGTCATTTAGATAGCCACTGCTGTTTACCCCCGTCATCGGGGTGAATGGGACTCTTTGATGACTGGGCCCGGATCAGCCACCTGTTTGCAGGATGGCTGGGGCCGAGAAAATCCGACGCAAACTGCGCCCGGAGAAGCCCTGACAACACGACATCGGACGGGGGTTCAATTCCCCCCATCTCCACCAAAAAAGCCCCGGTTTTCCGGGGCTTTTTTATTGTCTGTGCACCAAAGTACGGTGAGTGTGCACTGGAAGAGGGGATGTGGACGATGGCGAGCATCGTGGAGAAGCGCGGCAAGAAGGCGACAACATACATGCTGAGGTGGCGTGAGAACGGGGTCCAGGAGAACGCGACGTTCCCGACCCGGGAGACCGCAGAGGTCTGGAAGGCCCTCCTCGATGCCAACGGCCAGTCCATGGCTGCCGCCCAGCGGGCGGTGGACAACGCGAACATCTCCGGACCGACCGTGGTGCAGCTCCTGCACAAGCACGTCGACCTCCTCACCGGTGTCGGTGGGGACCAGCTTGGCCGGTACAAACGGGCCATCAACCACCACTTCGTCGGCACACCACTGGGCCGGATGCCCGTCGCCGCGGTCGCCCATGAGGACGTCATCCTCTGGGTCAAGGGCATGCAGGCGAAACCGGGACGGGTGAACGGCACGACTATGCGGGCGAAGACCCTGGCAAACCACCACGGCTTCCTGTCGGCAGCGTTCACGACCGCGGAGCTCCTCGGGTACCGCAAGGGGAACCCGTGCAAGGGCATCAAGTTGCCGAAGGAGGTCTCCGGCGGGGACCAGATGCGCTTCATGACGAAGGAGGAGTTCCGGGCCCTGGACGAGGCCTTGGATCCGCACTTCCGTCCGTTCTTCAACTTCCTTGTCGATACCGGCCTCCGCTTCGGCGAGGCGACCGCCCTGCTCGCTGAGGACTTCGAGATAGACGCCCCCGTCCCGGTTGTCCGCGTCAACAAAGCGTGGAAGGAAGACGAGTCGGGCGCCTACTACGTCGGGACTCCCAAAACCAAACGCTCGTGGCGGTCGGTGCCCCTCGCCCCGTCCACAGCAGAGGCTGTGAGACCCCTTGTGGAGGCCGCGGGGCATGGACTGGTGTTCACGCTCAAGCGTGGCGGCCCAATGCGCTCCGGGGCGACCTACAACCGGGCATGGGAGCCAGCATGGAAGAAGCTCGAGGAGGCAGCCGATGAGGCGAAGAGAACGGGGGAACCGTTTACTCCCATCCGCCGGGCACGTATCCACGACCTCCGCCACACACATGCGTCGTGGATGATCGAGGGTGGGATGGACCTTTTCCAGCTCTCGTACCGCCTGGGGCACCAGTCGACGCTCACCACCGACGGCAGGTACGCGCACCTGATGCCGTCGTCCCGGCAGTCTGGGGCAGCGATAGCCGCCGCAGCGCTGGCCAGGTAGCTACGCCGGCAGGAACCCCGGCAGACGGTCGGCCCAGCGAACGCTGCGGAGGTTCTCTGGGCACCGGTGGAATTCCCGTATGTCCCATTCGGAGTCTGTGACTCGGCGGACGTGGTCGGCGGGGAGCCAGGCCCAGTGTGGGCGGCGGTCGTCGTCTTCCCATGAGGCGAGGACGTGTGTGTGGGTCCAGCGTTGCGCCTGGGCGTGGACGTCGAGGGTGCCGCCGCCGGCCAGCGTGAGGGTGGCCATGATCTTCGGGTACTTGCTGTACTCCCAGGACTTCGCCGTCCCAATCTCGCCTGGCTCGCCCCGGTCGTAGTCGTAGGTGGTCCCGTCGAGTATGAACGATGGCATGTGCACCGGCACCCTCGGGTGCGTGGCCCTTTCTCTAACTTTTTGGTGCCGCGTGGACACCTATCGCTTTCCCAACCATGGTCCGCACCTGAGCGGTGAACTCGGGCGGAGCCTGACCCAAAACCCGTTCCACGTGTGAAGCTTCGGCACCCCAAAAGCGGTTGGTTCTCACCGCGCTTTCCTTGGCGAGTCCAGCCTGACTCCAGTCGGGGACCAGCAGGTCAGTCGCCTGGAGGTTCCGAAGGCGTTGTTCGGAGCCGGTTATCATCACGCACACAACGCATTGTTCAGCCCCCGTTCCGGACTTATGGACGACCAATACGGGCCGCTTCTTGAACGGAGCTGACTCATTGGGCCCGAAGGGAAACCACAGGAGAGCGATGCTCCCCGACTTCACCATTCGTCGTAGACGCTATCTTCCGGGTTATCCCAGTCCTGAGCCCAAAGTCCACTCACGTAGCTCAGCATGTGCTCTGCGGCTTCGTCGGTTGCTGCCTGGTTCGCGTCCACAACTCGACGGGAGGTCGTGTGCGACGGCACCACCTTGTACGTCACAGCCGACCTGTCAAAGGCCAGGGATGTCCGAGGCGCTTTGGTATATTTTGGGGCGCTAATCATCAGCGACATCTTGATCTCCTTCCGTGCTGGCCATATTACGACCGGAACCGCCAAAACCGAATAGTGGCTGTGCGGGCTCCCGGCGTCCGGTCTCTTGCTCCCACGACTCCAGTTGCGTTGCGAGAGCCTTGGCTACCTCGAACACTTGTTCCGGGGGAATCCGAATCCGGCTTACGACACGTCCCGGAACGGTCAGTACGGCTTCCCCGTGCTCCCCAGTGTCCGGTACCGGCGGTTGCTTCACTGCTATGAAGTCTAGAACAAAGACGTTCGGCGTGTGCCAAATGCTGGCGAAGTCCGCGTAATTACCACCGGCCAAATCGTCCGGAAGCTCTATTTGGAGTTGCTGAGGGAGTTCCTCGTCCTGCATCGCCCCGCCGTTTCGCTTGGTTACTGATCATGGTGACTCTACAGGAACCATCTGGAGGTTGGCTGTGATCTACATGTGACGATTCGGCATCGGCATGTCCCGTAGTTCGTCCTGTCAGGGCTGAACAACGGCATGGGGCAATCGTATCCGGGCACAAAGAAACGCCCCCGCATCGGTCGGGGGCGACCATTGGTGCGGGGGCGTTTCGGAGGCGGCACTCCGGAAATGGGGGTAACCGGAGGCCCTACTCACGAGTAGCCCCCAGCAGGGCTGGTTATTCGCGGGAGCGTTCGCGGGTGTCGTGCGTCAAGGTGAAGTGGACCGGGGAGCCGTCAACGGGGCCCTGCGCGACGTGCTTGCCGGGGTAGACGGGCGTCTTCGCGGACCCGAGGACGGCCCGGACCAGCCAGTCAGGGAGCCGAGGCTGGAGCCACCGCCAGAACGCGTACCAGGCGCCGATGATGACGGCCGTGACGACGGGCAGGATGACGTTGGCCAGCCCGCGGAGGTCGGTCTCCAGCGGCGCCAGGATGGGCAGCGCACCGATCATCCAGGAGATGAGGGAGCCCCAGAGGGCGGGGACGATGGTGCGGAGGAGTGCGGTGAGCATCTTATTTTCCTCCTGCGACGTTGATGTCGACGGTTACTGTTCCGTCCTGGATTCCGGCTTTGATGCCAGCCTCTGCCGCGGCTTTGACCCCGGCGAGGAGTTTGTCCTGGTCGAACGGTTCCCCGCCGGCGACCTTCGCCAGCGCGGTGATGAGGTTCACCACCTGGGCGTTCTGCGCGGCGATCTCGCGCCGGAGCGGTGTGATCTGCTGCCGGACGACCCGGTCGGTCATGGCGCCCAGCATCGTGCCGGGGTATTCCTTGCGGCCGAGCTCGTTGTTGTAGAGCATGGGCATGCCGGGCCCGCCCCAGATTGCGTTGAAGAGTTCCTGCGGTGTTGCCATGTCGTCCCACTCCTTCGGGATAGGTTTGATTGCCTCCGCTTGCGGAGCGATGGCCGCGGATCCGAAGTATTGTTCGGGGTTAGTGCGGCCGTAGATGAGCCCGCCGCCTGTTTTGAAACTTAGATCGACCAGCGCCTCTACATGCAGGTGCGGTGCGACGCCGCCCGTGCCGCCTGAGAGGCCGATCTGCTGGCCCTCACGGACCTTGTCGCCCGTGTTCATGCTCGCCCGCGACAGGTGCGCATAGACGCCGATCCAGCCGTCATGCTGGATGACGGTCACGATGCCGGGGAATCCCTTGTAGAGATACCAGCGCTGCCGGTATCCGGCATTCGTTTCGTCGCCGGGGAGTTTCGTGCCCCAGTCCGCCCACAGGACTGTGCCGGCGGCCATCGCGTAAACGGGCGTACCCTCGGGACATTTGATGTCGCAGCCGGCGTGACCGTAGGGCTGGTAGTTGCCGTACAGCCGGACGTACCAGCCGACCGTGTCAGGCGTCCAGCTAGGCGCAACGCCGGCGGTCTTCATGGACCCGAACGGCTGATTGACCGGGAACTCTGCGGATACTGGTCTCATGATGCTCCTAGTCGTAGAGGCCTTCGGGCCATTCGGGCGGCGGGGGCGGGTTGCCGGCGTTGATGTGTTCGCGGAGTTTGTTGATGTAGTTGTCGCGGATCATTTCGCGGCGCTTGGCTTTTCGCTGCTCCACTTCGAGGCCGTCAATCCGCCCGCCCTGCCGGGTGAGCTCCTCCTGGAGCTGATCAATGAGCGCGTTTTCGGGGCGGCCCTTGTTCTGGATTTTGGAGGTCATCCATGCGCCGCCGAATCCGATGGTGGCGACGATGATTCCGGGGCCGATCTGCGCCCAGTCCATCAGCCACCACCTGCCCTGATCTGGTCCCGGAGCGCCGTGATGATGTCCTGCAGCGCGGAGACTTTCGCGACGAATCCGAAGATGAGCACGGCTGGGGCGAGCCACCCGATAGCGGCGTTCACGAGGGTGAAGTCTTGGAACCCTGCGAATGCCCAGATGAGCAGGTAGCCGACGCCCCAGCCGAGCGCGACACCGGCCAGCAGCGATAGCCCTTGCCGGGTGTGCCTGTTGACCATGTCCACGACGCATAGGACTGCCACGACGCCCCAGAGCCCGGACCATGCGCCGAGTAAGTGGCCTTCCGCGGCGAGGATCGACTGCGCTGGGGAGAGGCTGTCCGGCCCGATGGTGGCGTAGTAGATGGATTGCCGGAGCGCGTACACGGTGGCCATTGTGAGGATGATGTTGCGGCCGATCATGACGCGCCGCTCCGGTCTAGGTTTACTCATGCTGTGGCTTTGAACTGGTTGGCGGCGACGGTGTTCCATTTGACGCCTACCGTGTATTTGATGTCGGAGTCCTTGACCTCGGACGTGTCCACGCCGCCGCCCTCGAGGAGCACTGACGCGGCGGCAACCTCGGGCATGGTCGCAACATAGGCGGTCATGAGGTCGATGGGTTGCAGGGGGTGATCGATTACCCAGTCCCGCATGAGGCGCTGCTCGAGCGTCATGTCGGGCGGGTTCTCGACCCAGTAGAGGGCCTGAACGAGCATGGCCGCATTGACGCGCCGTTGGAGGTTGTAGTCGTCGCGGATCCGCGAGTATTTGAGCAGTTCGCTATCTGCCATGTGTGATTCGTCCTCTCGGTTGCGGCGGGGCCAACTAAGGCCCCGCCGCGGTTCGTTACTTCGTCCAGGTGATCCGGATCTTCGGGTTGTGGGCGTAGCCGTATCGTTCGTATCCGCCGCCGGATCCGCCGAGGGTGAATCCGCGGTGCTGCCCGGTGCGGAACCCGTCGTAAGTGGCGGGGTTGAGTTTGATCCAGCGCCCTGCCGCACGCGGCCAGCCAGCCGACAGCGCGTGACTGTAGGTTTTCGTCGGAGCCGTGCCGGTCAAGCCCGTCTGCCCGTGAAGACCGATATACGCGTCACCGCCGCTGCCGTAGTACCAGAAGTCGTAGTACACATAGACCCAGACTCCGGTGATGGTGCTTCCCGCGGTCACGTCAGTGGCGGTGAAGCTGGGGAAGACCGCCATCGAGGACATATCGCCGTTGCTGGTGCCGTACTGCAGCCCCGAGTACATGTAGCCGGTGTTGTAGCCGTACTGGCTTCCGTTCCCCATGAAGGACCGGATGCCGGTCGCGGACCAGGTTTTGTCGTAGTTCTTCTTGACGGCGGGTGCCGGGGCCTGCGTGCTGCCGCCGGCGCCTGTCGTGGTCGCGTCGGCAGTGCCGTCCCGATTTTCACCCGTCATGGGCACAAACGGGCCGATGTCGGTGACGGTCAGGAACACGGTTCGGCCGTTGACGGAAGGAACAATTTTTGCCCGCCCGGTCGATACTGTCCCGTATGAGATGAGCAGCGAAACCGGGCCCGCGGAGGGGGTTATCATTCGGTTGATCGTGACGGGGGTGCGCCTGGTTTGGACGGATATCTGCCCCGAAAGGCCCGAGGCGATCACGGGGGACGAGGTGGTCGCCGCCGCACCGGTATCGTCGTATTGGAGGTAGATAATCGCTTCGACGTTGGCAGTGTCTGAGTCCGTGGTGATCGGCGACGTTTCGACGTTGTAGGCGCGCCCGGCCTCAGCATCGAACTGCAAGTGAAGGTACGGTTGCGCCGCGGTGCCCGCCCAATACAGCGAGTTCGTGGCCCGTGACGCCCATGCGACCAGCCCCTTGGGGAGTGCCGCCAGGCTGTCCGATACTTGGGTGCCGCCGATGGTGAGGCCGCCGACTCCGGTGGCGGGGTTGTACGCGTCTACGTCCATCCCAGTGGACGTCATGCCGCCCGTGGAGCCGATCGACGCCACCGTTTTGCCCGTTGAGTCTGTGATGTTGAGGTAGTCGCTGGATGAGGTTCCTAGGCTGACTACCTCGGTCGGTGCGCCGCCGTCAGCCGGGACCGCCATTACGTGGAACCCGGTCGGGTTCATCCTGGCGTGGTCCCCGGCAGGGTTGCCCGCAACGATGTCCGTGGAGAGGACGAGTTCGGTTTCCAGCGAACCGGCTTTCACGGACTCAGCCACCAGTCGGCTGCCGTTGAGGCTGCCGAAGGTGCCCTGCCCGATGTCGATCAGGGGCAGGTAGGCGGGGTCCATCGCCTCAGCGATCCACGCGGCGCCGTCCCACCGCCAGGTCGCCAGGAGCTTGCCGCCGGCGTCGAGGGTGTCCCACTTTTGCCAGCGGTCGCCGTCCTTCGCGCCCGGGGTAGCAATGTCTGCGTCTACCGTGGCGTTGGTGATGGTGTTGCCGCCGGCGCCGGTCTGCACTTCGTCCAGGCGCGTGTCCAGGTCGATGATCTGGTCCGTCACCGAGTCGGGGGTGAACTCCTGCACTTCGCCCATCGTTACATCGGAAGGGGTGGACCACTTACCCGCCTTCGAGACCGCGACGAGGAGGAAGTACCACTCGCCGGACTCCAACGCGACCGTGGCAGTGTCGCCGGACTCGCCCGTGATCGTGGCCCGCTGCGTGGTGTTGTCCGGGTCGAACGACTCCAACGGCGAAGCATGCACCGCCACGTGGGAGAAGTCCATCGGTGACAGGGCATCGTCCGCGAACTTCCCATTCCAACGGACCTCGGCCGAGTTGATCCCGGCCGTCACAGTGGGCGCGACAGGTTCCGGCGGCACGGGCCCGGCGAGGGTCACGGCGGCGTGGGTGCCGTCGAACTGCTCGCCGGTCACGGACGCGAGCGTGCCGTCGACGTCGTACTCCTCGATCGCTCCGGTCTCAATGGACGACGTGCCCAGCTGCGGTGCGGACAGTGCTTTCACCGCGTTGCGGTTCGCCGTCAGCTGGCCCGCCAGCCAGCGCGCAGAGTCGCGGACCTCGCTCATGTTGCCTCAACTTTCAGATCGATGGAGCCAGTTACGCAGTCGGACTTGACCTCCAGGATGCGCACCCACGTGTCCAGGTCTTTCCACCCGGCGTCGCCGGTGACGTACACGACGTCGCCGGGCCGGAACGAGCCGTACGGGGCGAACTTGTGGTCGGTGACCTGCAGCGAGTCGAAGACCCACTCCGCCGTCCGCGCCGCGACCTCGGAACGGGCAGCAACCGCCGCGGCCGCTGTGGAGCGGATCTCTTTGCGCTGCACAACGACGGCGCGGCGGACCCGGCCCGGGTTCCCGGACACGGTGGCGCGGACCATCGCCCGGCCCTCGCCGGCGCCGAGGATGGTCACGTCGGAGGCGTAGTCGCGCTCCTGCAGCGGCGGCGGCACCCTGACGTTCACGCCCACCTCGAACCGCAGGTCGTGGCGGCGTGTGCCGAGCCCGGTCGCGAGCTCGATCCGGTGGGTGATGTCCTCCCCGGACCATGCCGAGGACTCCCGGTACTCGAAGGGGGTGTTCGTGGCCAGGGTGTCGATGACGGCGCCGAGGTCGTGGGTTTCCCACCACGTCAGGGTGAACGGCTCCGCTTCGCCGCCGCTGATCGCGGACTTCTTCGACTTCGCCGCGGACAGTTCCTTCTTCCGGGCGTCCCAGGCGGCCTTCGCGCCCGCCGTGCCCGCGTTGTTGTAGTCCGCGAGGCGGGTGTTGATCGTGGCCTGGTCGGCGCCGGACAGCACCCATTTCTTGCCGTCCCACACGTAGGGTTTGTTCCCGTCGTTCTTGTCGACCCACAGATTCTTCATGGACCGCTTATCGCCGGACGGGGCCGAGTCCTGCCACAGCACGAGCCCGTTCGCCGGCCGCCCGGCGGTGGCGAGGAGCGTGACTTTCGCGGTGTTCTGGTTCGCGGCCGCCGTGTTGTAGGTCGCCTTCGCCGCCGCCTCGGCGGTCGTGGCCGCCGCCACCCCGGCCTTCGCCGCGGTGAGCTTCGGGTCCTCCGGCTTGCCCAACCGCACCGTGCTCTTCGTGCCGTCCACGACGACGCCCAGGTGCCCGCCCGGCTTGGACTGCAGCGACGCCCAGATCATCCGCACAACGTCCAGCGGGTCCACCTGAATGCCCGCGTAGTCGGCGTCCTCCCACGGCATGCCGGTCGGGTACATGGAGAACCCTCCGGCCTCGACGCGGAGCAGCTGGCCCTCGGTCTTCACCATGTCGACGATCGCCGCGACGGGCGCTGCACCGGCCTGCTCGGCGACCAGCAGCGCGCCCCACTCCTTCACCGCGTCCCGGTGCGCGTACCCGGCCGGGAGGTAGCCGCTGATCGACGCCGGCGCGGAGATGGCCACGGACACCTGCCCGGACTGCAACGGGACGTCCCGGTCGATCCACGCCCCGTCAGGGAGGGACTGCAGGTGGAAACGCCACGTCATTACTGCGCCCCTTCGGAGAACTCCCAGTCGATAACGATGCTGGTCTGGTAGTCGGCCGTCCACAGCCCGGAACCGGCGCTGCGGTACGCCTGGAGGTTGATGTACTGGTCGGTGCCGCGCATCGACTCATCAACGACGTGAGTGCCGATCAGGGTGTAGTGGTAGCGTCCGGAGGCGTCAGCAGCGTCCTGGACGATGATGCCGTTCTCCGCAGGGAGGGAAGACCCGAACCCGGTCCGGATCCCGGCCGTGGTCATCGCCCCGCCCGACTGGGCGAACTTCACGCCCGACAGGTGCGCGACAATATCGACCCGGGTCGCCCACTCCGGCACGGCCACCAGCGGCTTCTGCCCCGGCTGGATGGGCCAGGAAGCGTAACCCGTCGTCGGGATGGTCTGCGTCGCCGTGGGGAACAGGGTCACCATTGCCCGGTCACGGCGGGGCTGCGCGACCCGCCGCAGGTCGGTGATCATCCCGGACGTGACCGTGGCGGTGTTGGCCGGCAGCGTGACCTTGGCCAACTCGACCGCCGGGTAGCCGAGGTTCAGCTCCTTGGCGCGTTTCGTTCCGGCCGGGACGCCCTGGATCACCTCGAGACGCGAGTACTGGAACGTCACCGGGTCAGCGGGTTCCGGTCCCTCGTACTGCGGGTCCAGGATGCGCGCAACGACGAGGTCCGTGCGGCCGCCGGCGGACCCCGTGGCCGTGATCGGGACGTCGGTCTGTGTGGCGTTGCGCAGCCCGTAGGTCTGCTGCCCGCCGCCGGGGTAGCGGTTCAGGATGAGGGCCGCGCCGGGTACGACGGCGACCGTGTTGTTCGGTACCGGCTGCGCGGTGACCTTCAAGTCGCCGAGCCCGACGACGCCTTCCGCGCCGCGGGTGCTGGCATAGGCGAGGGTCCGGGCGACCTCAACGCCGAGAGCCGCGCCGCCGCCGACTGCCCAGGGGGTGTTATCCAGTGCCACGGGGGCCTCCTAAATTGATGTGTAGGCGTTGCGCCAGGCGAGGGTCGCGGTGGCTGTGCCGGTTGGGTCGGTGCCGCCGAATGTCAGCTCGGTGACGCCGGGGGGCAGGAGCGTCCCGGTGAGCCGGGTTTTGCGGGTGACGTTCACCCCTGCAGGCAGACCGGTGATCGTCCCGGCGAGCGGGTCGACCGTGACCGTCTGGTCGTAGGCGAGCGTCCCGACAAGCCCAACTTCGAGCCCTGTAGCCCTGACCCACGGGTCCGTGATCGGGCCCCGGAAAACGACCTTCAACGGGGTGGCCGCGTCGCCGCCGTTCGTGACAGTCCCCGCCCTGGGAGCGGAGGACCGCACCGTCGACAGGGGGAACACGAAGGGGGTCTGCAGGCCGCCCGTGGTGGCCGGCACAATCGTCAGCCGCACCGTGGACTCGTCCTCGTCGTAGTGCAGCGGGTCCGTGACCCGGAAGTCGCACGTGATCCGGCCCATGCCGAGGCGGCTCAGGGTGTCGCCGTTGATCCCGGCGTACTTCCCGGGGCGTCCGTAGACCCGCCGCCACCGCCCCGACGCCAGGTACGACAGCGGGACGGTGGTGTTCGGCGATGAACGGACGGCTGGGTTGTTCCACTCAGCGTGCAGGGAAGCGTCAGCGGCGAGGGCCCCGGTCTCGTCCCCGGCCCTGGTCGTGATGTCGAACGCCCACACCGCGGCGCCGAGGAAGTCCTCGCCGACGATCACCCCGTCCCGTCCCGACCGCTGCGCGTCCGTCACCACCAGGTCCGCCGCGCCGGGGTTGAACCCGCGCACGCGCAGGACACCTCCGTCGTTGAAGGTGACAGCACCAAGTCTGAAGATCACTTCCAGGCACCTCCGCGTTGGGTCTGTCGCATCTCAAACTGGGCCACATCGAAGAACTCCCGGGCGGTCGCCCGGTCAGGTGCCACGATCTGGACGGTCACCCCCGCATCGGGGAGCCTCCCCGTCTCGTTCGCGGCCAGCAGCCTGCCGGCGCCGATGGAGTCGACCGAGGACTTCTTCATGACGATCTCCCCGGGCGTGAGCATCGCCGGGACGGTGTCCGTGCCGCGGGGCCGGAAGTCCGGGAACCCGCCGCTGGCCAGGTAGGACACCATGCCGCCGCCGGCGTACATCTTGACTTTGCTGGACCCCTTCACGGCGCCGGTGTTGTCCACGTTCGACGTGGACTGCTGGACGTCGATGAAGATCCGCTTGTACGTCTGCAACTGATCGAGCCGCCATTGCACGTCCCGGATCTTCTGCTCGGCCGTGGCTTTGTCCACGTCGAGCTTCGTCGGGGGCACGCTCTTCGGGATCTTCAGGAGCTTGTCGACGTATGCGGTCACGGCGTCCTTGTCGACCCCGTGCGCCACAGCGTTGTCGATGATCTGCGTACGCATCTTTTCCATCTCGGCCTTGGCTTTGCCGGTCGAGTTCGACAGGCCGCCGTTGGCTTCCACGACCTGCTGCAGGTTCGCGATCTGCCCGTTGAGCTGCCCGCGGAGGGCCACCGACGCCGCTGACATGTCCGTGATGGACGTAGTGGTGAAGGTGATTTTTTTGCCGGTTTTGTCGACATGGTCGCCCATGTTCGCCAGGGAGGAGTCGAAGGCGTTCTGCGCCTGAGCTGCGGACAGGGCCTTGCCGTTCAGCAGGTCGAGGGAGCCCTTCAGGATGCCGGCCGCGTCGTTCTGCAGCTGCATTTTGACCGTGGTCTTCTCCAGCTGCTCCGCCGCGGCCTTCTCACCGTCGATGGCGCCCTGCAGGCTCCCCACGGACACGCCGAACATCCCCGCCAGGGAGGAGAGCTGGGAGCCTTGGGCCCCGGCGGAGGCGTTCGTGGAGCCCATCGCCTCATCGAAGCGCTTCTGGTAGTCGATGGCGGACTTCAGAGCGCCCGACTGGTTGCCGAGCTCGTCCCGGACGGTCTTTATAGACGACTGCATCTGGCCGTGGCTCTTGATCAGGTCTACGTTCACGCCACCCATTTCGAGGGTGGTTCCTGTGTGGTCCTTACTGATTCGGTCGAGGCGCTCCAGTTCGTTGCCGAGCCGTTCCTGCGCGACGACATCCCCGGTGGCGGCCTTGGTCATAAGTTCCAGGGACACGCCGAGCTTCTGAGCTGCTTCGCCGGCCTTGGACTTCGCGATCTCCTGCGCCGTGTGGGCGCGGACATTCTCAGCGATGATGCCGTTGTCACGCTCCAGCGCGGCGGTGTAGCCGAGGGTCGCGGCCGTGTTGTCCTTCGTGGACGCCGCGGCGCCGATCATCACGCCCGCGAGGGCGCCCACGCCGGCAACCACGAGCCCGATCGGCCCGAGGGACATGTTCAGCATGATCCCGAAGGACTGGATCAGCGGGATCAGCGACGACCAGGTGGAGAACGCCGCGTAGGCGCCGAGCGCCCCTCCCGTGATCAGGGTCAGTACTTCCGCCGGGATCGCGGTGAGGATGTCACCGACAACCTTCAGGGACGTCAGGGCCACGTGGCCGAGAGGGGAGAGGGCCACCAGGAGGTTCCCGACGCCGGTGACGAGGGATTCGAGGGTTGACTCGACCAGCGGCATGGTGGCCAGGGCGTAGTCGCCGAAGCGCTGCAACCCGTCCGAGGACCCTAAGGTGGAGAGTTTCCCGGTCAGGACGCCGAGGTAGCCGGTGAAGGCCTTGAACACCGGGTCAAGGGTGCGGAAGGAACTCAGGACCCCGGCGAGGCTGTTCGCCCCGAGGTTACCCAGGGCACGGGAGTACTGGTCGGTCTGGGTCGTGAGGCCCGGCATATACGCGTTGATGGTGGCGATGGACCGGTTGAAGCCGTCCAGCATCCCCACGGCGGAGGACCGGCCGAGGGTGGCCAGCTGGTCCTTAGCGGCGCCGATACCTTCGGCGTACTGGTTGGCCAGTGGCCCGCCGGCCTTCAGCTCATCGGAGATGCCCTTGATGGCGAGGACGCCGGTGACGCCCATGATGCCGAGGGCCCCGGCGCCGGCCACGGCGAACCCTGCAAGGGGGACAACGGCGGGGGCGAGCATCGCGATCCCGGCGTACAGCATGTGGATGGACCGGCCGGCCTGCCGGGACGTGTTGTCGACGCGCTTGTTGGACTCCGAGTTGGCGTCCTTCGCGACCGTGTCATCCCGGGTCGCCTCGGTGGAGCGGCGGGTCCAGGCCGTGAAGTCCATGACGGGCTTCACGGATTCCTTCTCCGTGAGCGCCTGGGCGATGGTCGCCGCCCGGCCCTGGGCCCGCATCCGGGAGAGCGCTGCGGAGGACGCGGAGACCTTCTTCTCCGCCGCTTCCACAGCGGTGAGTTCGGCGACCGCCTTCGGGCCGCCCGTGGTGGTGACCTTCACCGTGGGGTTCGCCCGGCCAAGCTGCCGGGCCTTCGTCTCCGCCGCCGCGAGTTCCCGGTTCCAGTCGGACGAGTCGATCTTCAACTTGCCGACAATGGACCCTACGTTCGTTGCGTTCCCGTCAGCCATGCCTGTGTGCCCTCCGTCGCGGGTGGTGGTTTGTGGAAGTGCTGGCCGATCAGGGTGTCGTCAGCGAGGAGCCCGGAAACTTTCCGCACGAACCACGACCACGGCCTCACATGGAGGGCGTCGGTGAGGTCGATGTTCAGGTAGCGGGCGAAGCAGTAGTCGAGGAGGTCCCACCGGGCGAGGACTTCACCCCACGGGAGGCCCTGGCCTTCTTCGGGGAGCTCGTACCACTCCCACGTGTCGGTCTCGGGGTCGTAGTCTCCACGGCCGTAGTCGTGGAGACGGAATCCAGCTGCGCCAGGTACGTCGTCAGGACTTTTGGGTCGAGGCCGGTCTCCCACAGCGTTTCGGCGGCGGGCCGGCCGGACTGCCAGTCGGCGAGGGCGACGAACGCGGCCCGGGCGATCGCGTCCGGCTGCACGCCGTCGGCCTTCATTGCCTCGTGCTGGTTCCCGAGGAGCAGGGCGTAGAACCCCTCGTCGTCGAGGGTCGCGTCGTCCTCCGGGTCGAGGACGGCGCGGAGCTGCAGCCCCTGGGCGACGGTGAGGGTCGGGAGGGTGTAGACCTTCCCCCGGATGGGGAGCTGGATGGGGCCGAGGATGTCGGTGAGGTCGCGGAAAGCCACGGTGGTGTCCTTTGTGAGAGTTGGGTGTGAGAGTTGGGGTGGTGCGGGGGCGGGCGACTCTCACGGCACCCGCCCCCGGGTTGTTAGGCGCCCCGGGTGTACGGGATCGAGTCGGAGGTGCCGGTGGCGTTGGTGACGGTGATGACCGCGGAACCTGCGGTGCCGGCCGGGACGACGGCGACGATGGTGTTCGCCGACACGACCGTGTAGGAGGCGGCGTTCGTCGCGCCGAACTTCACGCCGGTAACGCCGACGAAGTTCGCGCCGGTGATGGTGACCTGCTCGCCCGCGGTAGCACCGTCCGGGCTGGCCGAGAGGACGACAGGCTTCGGGACCGTCACCGGGACGTCGGCGATGTCCAGCAGCGGGCCGTCGCCCTTGAACTCGATCTGCACCTCATCGAGGTCCGTCACCCCGGACTTGGACCGGTTGTAGGAGACGATGGCGCGGCCCTCGCGGGCTTCCTTGCCGGTGTTCCGGTCGTAGGTGCGGACCCACAGGCGGGCGGCGTCGCCGAACTGCAGCTGCGTGTCGCGGCAGAGCTTGATGCCCGGGTCCAAGACACCGGCTTCGGTGCGGACGAAGGTCTTGACGGACGCGGACCAGTTCTTGAGGGTGATCTCGGTCGACCCCCACCCGTCGGTGTCGTACGCGGACGCGTCCGCTTCGGTGTTGTTGACCTGCGGGTTGAAGTCGTTCACGCCCTTGATCTGGACGTAGCTGGTGCCGTTGGTGGACACGTCGACGCGGAAGCGCCGGGCGAGTTCGGTTGTCATTCTGGTTGCCTCCTGTGGGGCGGTTGGGTGGGTTTACCAAAGAGCCCCGCAGGAGGTCTGCGGGGTGGCTGTTACTGGCGGTGCAGTGTGGGCGGGAGTTCGACGTCGACGTAGTAGTTGTCGGCGTGTTCGAAGCGTTTGTTTCCGTCCTGTCCGAGGGGGACGCTGCTGGTCCGGGTTACGGCGAGAGCCTGGACGGTGCCGTAGCGGTACTGTTCCTGCCCCTGCAGGAGGGTGTTGACGGCGTCGAGGGTTTCGTCGGTGTCGAAGGGTTTGTTCGCCCTGCCGCGGGTCCGGACCTGCACCGCGGTCGTGGACAATGGCTGGTCGGGGTTGTCCGCGGCCCCGGGGGTGTAGACGTTCAGGACGATCACCCTGTCAGGGGACGCGGGGACAACCTTCAGCACGATCCCGACCTGCTCCGGCGTGTAGACCCCGTCCGGGTTGTACACGCCGATCCCGGCGGTGTGCAGTTGCCGGGCGATCCCCTCGAGGAGGTCAGTCGTGGCGCTCACATGGCCTCCCGGATGGTCTTGGCCACGATCCCGAGCGCGGTGTCGCGTTCGGTGTGCATGGGCTGTTCAAGGTATTTCGCTTGCCCCTTCTCGTGCCGCCAGGTCAGCTCTTCGTGCTGGCGGCGGGCGTAGGGCCCGTCGTAGGTGATGGACGCTTCGTCGCCTTCGACTTTCACGTCCGCTGTCCCGACGAGGTGGCCGGTGTCTTCCGGGGTGAGCGCGGCGGCCACGCCCCGGATGTGTTCCATGGCCAGGCCGGCGCCGCGGGGAGCTCCGGTGGCTGCGGCGCCGATGACCTTCTCAATGTCGAGGTCGATGGACCACTCAATGGACACGGGCCCTCCTAGGTGAGGTCGATCTCCAGGTGGTCGGGCAGGTCGAGGGTGCCGGAGGTGAGGGTGTTCACGCCGATGACGTAGGCGGTTTTCCCGTCGTGGGTGACCTTGGAGTCGGGGGTGAACTTGGCCTTCTCGGCGACATCGCAGGATAGGAACGAGGAGGACAGGACCTCTTGGCCGTCCTTGTTGCGGACGAGCCGGCGATTCGGCTCCAGCCAGCACTGCACGTCCACAGGGGCGGCGTACACGTCCCCGTATGCGCCGGTCCCGGTCTTGGTCTCCACGGACACGGTGTGGACGTAGAAGTCGTCGAGCTCACTCATACGAGCCCCACCTGCTGCAGGATCAGCCAAGCCTCCATGCATAGCGTCGTGGTCGCGGCCCGCCGCGCTTCGAACGCGGTAACGGAGGCGTTCACGGACGTGTCGTAGGAGATCGCACCGGAGCCGAGCTTCTTGGAGCTGACGGGGGCGGACGACGCCACGCCCCCGCCTGCCGGATCGATGCCCGCCGCTGACCACATGGCCGCCTGGGCGGTGGTGGCGTCACGGAAGGCGTCGGCCACAGCGCTCGCGGTGGGTTTGCCATCCGCGTCGGTGTCGTAGACGGCGGTGATGGTCGCGGCCTCCACGAGGAGGGACGCGGACCGGAGGAGGCCCGCAGCGTTCGCCGGGAGCGGCTTGTCTTGGCCGATCCAGTCCTGCAGATCGGCGGGGGTGGCGTAGACACGCATGCGGGCCTCCTAAGGGGTTAGACGAGTTTGGACTCGCCGGTTTCCAGGTTGCGTTCGACGGTGACCTTCGAACCGTCCGGCTTGACCGCTTCGAAGCGCTCCGTGCGCGGCTTGGCCGCCGGCGCTTCCTCCTCCACCTTCGGGAGGGGCACTACGGCGTTCACAGTGCCAACCTTGAACGCTTCGTCGCCCGGCTGCGGAGTCACCGAGGTGGCGCGCTCCGTCGGGTCGGTCGTGTCCGCCGGGCCGTCGCCGGGGGCGGTCACGGACGGCTTGGTCACGTCGCTGTCGAGGGTCGTGGTCTCGACACTTTTCTTGCTGGTTGCCATGTCAGGCTCCTAACTCAGGAAGGGGTGGTGGGGAGGCGGCGCCCCAAGGCTGAGGCGCCGCCTGTCGCACTAGGAGTTCAGGACACCGCGCAGACGCGCAGCACCCTTACCGCCGAACACGGCCAGACCGCAGTACCAGTCGATGCGGACCCGGTAGGCCGGCTTGGACTGCAGCTCGCCCAGGTCGTACGCGGCCGGGTACAGCAGCGCGTTCGACGCGAGGCCGGTCACGGCCTGGTCGGATTCGTCGCTGCCGAACTTCACCGCGTAGATCGAGGACGCGGTACCGGCGGCGGTACCCTGCGTCTCGTTCTGGCCGATGATGTCCGCGCCGGCGGCGGTCTGCCCGATGTCGAGCAGCGCGATGCCGTTGTACTGGACGACGCGCTTACCGGTGATGTCCTCGCGGACCATCTCCACACCGCCGAGGCGGCGGCCGGCGGACTTGATCTTCGCGATGATCTTCGAGTTCGCGTACAGGGCGCCGTTGTTGCCGTCCAGGCCGGGGACCTGGGCGATGAGCGCGTCGAGGGCGTCGAAGAAGTCGTTGCCGGCGGTGACCGGGCCCATGCCGTTCACGTCGGCGTCGAGGACCTGCGAGCCGGTGAGGCGCTTCTTCAACCCGTCGAAGGCCTTCGGGTCGACGGTGATGTCACCGTTGATGAAGGTCTCCTGGAACTTGTACGAGGCGGCCTTGACCTTCGCGGCGGTCTGGAGCGCCTTCTGGTCGTTCAGCTGGGAGCCGGTCGCGACAATGAACTTGTCGACGTCGGCGTCGCCACCCATGATGACCAGCGACTCAGAGCGCTGGTTGAAGGTGCCGGTGGACTCGGTGTACGCCTCGTTCACGCCACGGAAGGCGATACCCGGGAGGGTGCCTTCGGTGTTGTACGAGTAGGAGTTGCCGCCGATGCCCTTGATGGGCAGGCGGTCCAGGACGGGGGAGTTCTGGACGAAGGTTTCTACGACGCCGCGCTGGAGGTTGTCCGGGATGAGCGGGGCGGCCTCGGCAAGGGTTACAGCCATGGTGAGGTTCCTTTACAGGGTTAGTTGGAGTTGAACGCCGCGGCGATGCGGGCTGGGCCCGGTTTCGCCTTTGACGCGTCGGTTTGGCGCTGCTCGCCGGTCCCGCCGGAGAAGTCCGCGCCGCTCACGCCGGCCGCCCGGGCCTGCTTGAGTTTGGGGTTGTCCTTGACCGCGTCCTCGATCGCCTTGGTGATCTTGGCGGTGTCGGTCGGGTCGAGGTCCGCGATCTTCGCCAGGAAGCCGCGGGAGTCGAGGAGGGCGTCGGCGTCGGCGCCGGCTTTCCCTGAGAGCTTGTAGACGGCGAGCTCGGTCTTGGCCTGCTTCGCTTCGGCTTCGCGTTCGGTGACGGCGCGGGCCAGGGCGTCGGCGTCGGGCTTATCACCTTCGGCGTCCGGGTTGAGGGCCTTCTGGATCGCGTCGAGGGTCTTCTTCGCTACGCGCTCGTCGCCCTCGGCCTTGCGGAGGTCGTTGATGATCTTCTGCGCCCCCGCGGGGAGGGATTCGACCTTGCCGTCCCACTCGGAGGGCTTGGCTTCCTGTTGGCCGCCTCCGGGCTTCTGCTCGCCCTGCTGGCCGTCGGTGCCCGCGGCCTGCAGCTCGCCTTGCTGGCCGCCATCCCCGCCGTCACCGGCGCCGGCTTCCATGACGGCATCGCCGAAGGTCAGCCGGTGGTGGGCGAGGAGCGCCTCAATGCCGCCGGGAGCGTAGGGGTCGATGCCGTGGATGGTCTTACGAGTCATGGTGTCCTCCTGGACTGGGTGAGAGTGATTTATTGAGCTGATCGAGGTTCTTCCGGGCGTACTCGCGAACCTGCGCTGCGGTGAAGTACCCCGTCGGGCCGCTGGCGCGCAAAACGTCCGGCGCCTCCATGACGCCTTCAGCCCCGGGCTCAATGAGTCCACCCGGTGAGAATGTGCGCTTCACGGTTGCCTCCTACTTGTTGGCGAGGTTGAGCTGTTCGCGGCGTGGCCGGCGGTTCAGCCCGGTCTCCGCGGTGTAGTCACGGATGCGGGCCTGCAGCTCGCGGGCCCGGCGCCGTGCGAGGGCTTTGTCGGTGTCTGTGAGGGCGGCTTGTTCGGCGAGCTTGGCCCGGCGGGCGGCGCGTTCCATGCCGCGGAGCCGCTGGGTTTCCTTGAACCGCTCGGTGGCTTCGGCGACCTCTTCCGGGGTGCGGGTCTTGAGCGTGGTGACGCCGGGGAAGTAGGCGATCAGGGTGTGCTTGCAGTTCGGGTGCTGGAAGCCCTCGGCGCGGGCCTGCTCGAGCGTCCCGTCGACCTTCACCGCCACGGTGCCGTCCTCCACCGCGTGCGGTTCGGTGAACGTCCCGGTGGCGGTGCCGAGGATCGCGCCCTCCCACGGGAGGCAGAACGTGCACGGGAACCCCGTCGGGCCGACCGTCCAGTACCGGATGCCGAGGGCGGTCATGCGGTCCTGGTGGGAGGCATTGAACGCCCGGATCGCCGTCGTCCTCGCGGCCATCTCCACATAGGCGGAGAGTTCCCACTCGCGGCCGGCGGCGTCCCGGAACCCGGTCACCCCGTTCTCGGTGAGCTTCCGCCACGCCTCCCGCTGCGCCAGCTGCGGTGTCCCGCCGGTCACCTGCCCGATACCGGCCGTCGCCGTCGCCGCCCGGTAGGCGTCGTCCGCGAACCGGGTGATCCGGTAGTGCGTGGCGTTCAGCCGGTCCGTGAGGTCAGCGGCGATGTGCGCGGCCGCCCGCAGCCCGTGCGGTGTCGTGGCGCCGGCGTTGCGGGTGTAAACCTCCCGGACCCGTGGGTAGTCGCGGAGCGCGTCCGTGACTTCCCGGATCGCGGCAAGGTTCCCCACCCGGGCCGCCTCGAGGGCGACGTCACGGGCGAGGCCCCCGGCCTGTCCGGTGAGGCCGGAGGCGATGCGGCGCGCCACGAGCCGGAGCGCCTGCTGCAGCACCATGCCGTCCTGGACGGACCCGCCGTTCAGGTACTCGGCGATCAGCACAGCGGACCCGGCGATCAGCCGCTGCTCAGCCTCCGCGTAGGACGACACCAGCCGGGCAGTCGAGGACTCAACCGCCGAAGGCAGGTCCAGTGGTTCCGGGGCCATGGTCCTCCTAACAGATCAACTGGCTGACAGGATGGTCGTCACGACGGACCCGTAGATACTGCCGACCAGGAAGCCAGCAGCCACCCAGAGGAGCATCAAGCGGCGTGGGGCGCATCGTCCGTGGGGGCTAGGCGGTGCCATCAGTCACTTCATCAGCCGGAACGGTCCCGGTCAGGCCCGGGTCGGGGAACATGGACCGCTCCGCCCGGATCGCTTCGGCCTCGGCCTTGATGTCCTCTTCGTCCCAGTCCGGGTGGACCATGGCGACGAGGGTCTTCGTGGCCGCCGCCTCGGCGGCGCGGAGCAGCTGCGCTGTGCGGGCGAGGGACTCCATGGACTCCTGGACGGCGTCTGCGAACGTCACCGTCACCGGGACGGGCTGCACCCCGGTGTTGAAGACCTTCGCGTCGACCTCCAGCGCCTTGGACAGGAGCGTTTCGAGGACGGGCTTCAGGTTCCGGATCTTCCGGTCCCGGGTCAGGTAGGTGCGGCGTTCCTTCGCCGTGACCTCTGTCGCTGTGGTGTTCCCGCCGGACTCGTCCTTCTCCCCGAACGTCTGGGCGGAGTACCCGGCGGTCCGGATGATCTGCCCGTACAGGGCCGCGGCGGCGGTCAGGTGTTCGTCGACGCGGATCTTGAACTGGATGACCTCGACGGGGAACTTCGCGTCCTTCATGGCGTCCGGCGGGATCTTCAGCCCGGTGAATACGGCCTTGTCGACGTTGAACGTCGCGCCCCTGCCGGGGCCGTTGTCGTCCAGCGCTGTCGACGAGACCAGGGCGCGTCCTTTGCCGAGCTCGATGTCCCGCATCAGGGAGGAGTAGACCCGGTCGAGGGCGTCCATGAGCGGTTCGATGCCGTCCAGGTCGGAGCGGCCGAGGTTCGCACCGGCGGGGTTGAGCCGCCAGCGCCGGTTCGGGCCGATGTTCGGCGCGTACCCGACGGCGAGGCCGGGGGTCTCGGTGGACACCGTCGAGTCGGCGTCGACGACGGCGGCTAGGTGCTCCGTGGCCGGGTGGTCTGCGAGGGCCCGCGGTGAGCCGAGGTTATCCGTGGTCCCCTCGTACAGGCCGTGGATGATCACACCCACGCCGAAGCTGTCGAGCTCGTGGCGCTCAACATGCCGGAAGACCCGGGACGCGTCGGTCCCGACGACCCGCCAGAACGTCACCCCGGTCAGGTGCCCGTAGCGGAACTCCGGGATCGCCCCGTCGGCGTCGACCTTCGTCAGGAACACATGGTCCCGGAGGGTGCCGTCCCACGTGATGCGCAGGTACCCGCCACCCAAAGCGGCGGAGACCTCCGCGAATGAAGTCATGGTCTGGTCGAACCCGGCGCCGGCGATCAGGTCCAGCCGCTCCTGCGCCTTCGTGTTGGCCTTCGGGTCCTCGACTGTCACCGCCGGGGGCTCTGAAAACAACAGGTCGGCGGACACCTGGCACAGGTCGGACGCGACCGGGACGTGGAGCTTCACGAGGCCCTGGTCGTCGACCGTGTCGACCGTGTCCTTCGGGGTCCAGAACCATGACGCGACCCGGTTCAGCAGCCCCGGCCGGGTCGTGGTGCGCCCGTACACGGCGGAGAGCTGCGCGACCTCGTTCGAGTACCAGGCGGACCACGTGTCGTAGGCGGCGGCGATGTCGGCGTGGTCTTTGGGCGGCCATGCGGTGCCGGGTGCGGGCAATGCCAACGTGGCCTCCTTGTGAGCTGTTGATGATCGGTTAGTTATTCGACGTGCAGACCATTACGCACGCCGGGCGGGTAGCTGATGCCGCTCGGCTTGCTCGGCACGGAGACGTCGATCGGGATCTCGATGGTCCCGATCTCCGTTGGCTCGTCGGCTCCGACTTGGATGAGGACCTTCGCGAGGATGCTCTGGATGGCTGCCATGGTGTTCTCCTGTGGTTGTGAGAGTGGTCCGGGTATGATCCGGGCATGAGAAAACTCTTGGGGGCCGCCGTGATTCTGATGACCATCGCCGGTTGCTCCTCAGCGCCGGCCAACTCGGAGGCGTGCAAGAAGTTCGTCCAGCAAGCCGACACTTCTCTGGGCTTTACGAAGGAACTTCTTCAGTCTGGCGATGCGACGTCAGCCCAAGCCGTGATGAAGGACCTGCCCGACACCCTGGCCGGGTTCTCCAGCAAGGCGACGGGTGAACCGCAGAAAGCCATGAATGTCTTCGTTGTGTCCTTGTCCCAGTTCAACTCCGGCGGCTCTCCGGACTTGAAGGGCCGGCTAAACTCGGTCCGGGATGCGTGCAGCGCCGCCGGTGTCAGTTTCTAAGCAGCTAGGTCTACGAGACCCCGCCAGTTCGTTTCGGTCGTGGTCACGGCGTACCGGAAAGCGTCGATGGAGTGGTCAGCTACCTTGATGGGCTGATCTTCGCCCTTCTCGGTGGCTTTCTTGTCCCATGAGTAGCCGGGCATCTCGTTGATGAGACCCTGGCAGCGGTCGGATACTTTCAGCTTGCCCGCGGTGAGTAGGGAGGCGACGGTTCGGATGCCGTAGAGGACGTTGTTGTCGCCGTTCATGACGTTGTTGACGCCGTCAGCGGCCAGCTGGACTTTGAAGGACGCGGCGGCCGGGTCGACGATCACCCACTCGGGGACGATGCCCTCGCGCTGGAGGGTGCCTTGAATCCAGGACTTGATCGACGCGGACAGCTGCCCGTCGGTGAGGCGGATCTGCGCTTGCCGGGAGTCGTACCGCCACTCATCGACCGCGTAGAGGACACCGTCGATACCGAGGCCGAGGACGATCATGGACGTCGCGTTCGTGGTGCCGTAGTCGACGCCGGCGCCGAGGATGCGCCGCATGGGCGGAAGGTCCTTGTGCTTCACGACGTGGGTTTCGGGGTTCCACGAGTCGAACACTGCACCGTCGGCGGCCACCCATTCGGCGAGGATGTAGCGGCGGTAGAAGAGTCCGCTGTAGGACTTCTTCTGCCGCTCAACGTAGGCCGGGTCGAGGGTCTTGTTATCGTCCATGAGGAACGTGTACCGGTGGAGGTCCTTGGCGTCCGGGCCGGTGTTCCGGTGGAAGCGTCCTTGTCCGTCGATCCAGAAGCGGGCTTTGTCGAGCCAATCGACTTTGAGCCAGTGGTTCGGGCCGCCGGGGTTGGACGTGAACCAGAACTTCGCGCCCGGGACGGAGAGGCGGGTGTAGAGCATGGTGAAGAACGATTCCGGGATGGTCTCGGCTTCGTCGAGGTATGCGCCGGCGAGGGTGAGGCCCTGGATTTTCGTGCGGGCCTGCTCGTTGTTCGCCCCGTAGATGTGGACCTCGCGGCCGAGGATGATGGCAGTGCCGGTGCCGTAGTTGACCCGGACGCGTTCCTTGCCGAGCATCTCCTGCAGCGGAAGGAGCAGGTTGTTGATGATGGTCCGCTCGGTCCGGCCGCACATCGCCAGGGCACCTTCGGGGCCGGTGCGGATGTATCGGAGCCAGTCGATGAGGCTGGTGATGGTCTTCCCGGACCGGACCGCGCCCTCGTATGCCTCGATGGAGGGGGAGGGGTTGGCGAGGGCTAGGAGGGACTTTCCGGAGAGGGGCTTGGCGTCGATGGCTCAGCACCTCCCGGGGTTGGTAGTGGCGCGCTGGTCATGTACTCAAGCCATTTGTCGACAGCCGCGGTTCCACTCGTGTCCGTGTCGGTCTTCTCCAGCAGCAGCGCTTTGTCCATGAAGATCGCGATGGACGTAGCGAGGTTGCGGTGGTCACCGGGCGGGATGAAGTCGAGGTCCCGGGCGGACTGGATCCCGGGCCCGGTTGGGACCAGTGTGCTGAACGTGTCGGCTTCGAGGCGGGTGAGGATGTCTTCGGCCTGCTTGTAGAGGCGGCCGATGATGTTAGCGCGGCGGGTCTTGTTGTCCTGGGTTTTCGCTTCGGTGGCGGCTTTGACGCGTTCGGAGCGTGCGAAGGACATGCCGGCTTCCTTCACGACCTTGGAGACCCAGGCGGTGGAGTAGCCGGTTTCGCGGACTATGTCGTTGCGGCCCTTGTCTTGGGCGTGGAGGGCGAGGACGATGTCACGGTCCGCTTGTGTTCGTTTCGGGTTGGGCACAAGAGATTAGTCACCGCCTAGAGGAGTCGGAGCTTGTACAGGTTGCGGATGACCTCGGATGCGATGTCGCCGACGAGGTAGGCGAGCATCTCGTGGTCACCTATGAGGTGGGCGCGGGCTCGGCTGTTCCATCCGGGGATGCCGTCCATGAAGTAGAGCGGTGCAGCCGCGTGGACTGCTTCGTGGGCGACGGTCTTTGTGGTGAGCTGCCCCGTCCATAGCCGCATGACGATGATGGGCGTGTAGTCGGGGCGTGGCCAGTGGAAGCCTTGTTGGGTGACGACGCCGCCGGCGATGTCTGCGGCTGGGTCGTAGACCATGTTGCGGGCTTCGGTGTGTTGGCGGGCGAGTTCTTCGCGGTCGTCGTAGATGTGGACGAAGACCTGCCGGCGGACACCGCTTGCCCTGGTGGCGATTCGGAAGCGTTCGATCACGGCGCCCCCTGTTGAAGTGTTGCCCCGCCAGTATCAGCCGCTGGTGTGGGCTTCCCCGGGTTGCGTCCGACGTGCGCCCTCGGCCGCCCTGGACGAGGTGGTGCGGGGCGGGAGGCTCTGGCTGGTCGGGACGGTTGGTCCCGCTCCGCTGAGGTCTCAGGGCAGGGGAGCGGGAAGTGTTGGTGGTGGCGGGCCCGTGCAGGGTCGTCACTCAAGGCTGGATGGGCCGAGCTACCTGCTGGAGGTCTGTGCAGCAGACACCCGCCACCACGTCTATGCCTACCCGTGATCTGGGTAGAAACCAAAATGTCTGTGGAGACAGTACTCCGCAGACATGACCCATGCTACGGGGCTTTAGGCACTGACGCAACGCGACACGCGCACTGTTAGGCGGCGCTCAGGGCAGCAGCAAGCCACTGGACATCGTCACCTGTCCACTCCGCTCCGCACGCCTCGCACGAAGCATCCCACCTGGACGGGTGCATC
Organism: Arthrobacter sp. Soil763; assembly: GCF_001428365.1. Classification (GTDB taxonomy): domain Bacteria; phylum Actinomycetota; class Actinomycetes; order Actinomycetales; family Micrococcaceae; genus Arthrobacter. The sequence continues at coordinate 944,187 of NZ_LMSH01000002.1, forward strand.
ATCTCCTCGTCGGCGTCCCAGCAGTTCAGGGTCAGGGCTGGGAGGCGATCGTCGCCGTGGTACTTCGCACCGCAGGCCGGGCAGGGCCGGTGGAGGCGCCGGCGGGGCTTCACCGGGTGGAGGAGTGCGGTGATGTCCGCGATCCACCCGGTGGCCAGGCCGTGGAGGTACTCGTCCCAGTCCTCGGGCAGCTCGACGAAGGGTGTGCCGATGAGGTCGCGGAGGAGGTTCTCCAACCGGCCGACGTAGGGGAAGCCGCGCAGGAGCTGCCACTCGGTGCGGGCAGCTGCTTCGATCTTGCAGAAGAGGTCCACGGCGGACAGGTTCACGGGGACGGGCTTCCCTCCATCGCCACCAGCTTTACCGCCGTCGGAACCGGGGGTGCTGGCATTACGCAACCTGGACAGCAACGCGTCCGCTGGTTGCCCGCCGGCGAGGTGCGGTTGCGTGAGCTGGTGGACGTGGACGGCGAACCTGGACAAATGCTCCCCCTAAGTGAGTCTGGTGTTGAGGCGTTGCGATGGTCGGCGGCGCTGGTTGAGACGGTTAGCCAGTGCCGGGTCGTGCTGGTGTGCTGCTGGTGTTTGGATGAGCCGGTTCACTTCCTGCCAGTACCTGGTCGGGCTGAGGCCGAAGCGTTCCTTCGCTTGTTCCTCGAGGGAGCCCGCGTACTTGAAGTGCTGGCCGGTGAGCTGGAGGATGGCTTGTTCGGTGGTGGTGAGCATCCAGCGAGCCTATGGGGCAGGTGAGACAGAATCAGCTGATAGTCGACTATCAGTCAATTCCGGTTCGGGGCTCAGTCGTCCTCGGACATATCTCCGACTGATCCGTGGAAGTCCTCGTGGGCTTCCGGCAGCCCGCGACTTGCAGCGGGTGACAGCTGAACCTCTGCATGCCCTTCGACGTCGATCTGCCAGCCGCTGATGCCAAGGTGGGCGGTCTTCACTCGGTACCGTGCCTGGCCCCAGCTCTCGCCGTCCGGCTCCCAGGTGAAGGACACGGTTTCGAGGGTGCCCCTCGCTTCGCGGTCGAGCTGGTCCGTCACTGCGATTTTCTTGCCGGCGTCCGTTGCGGACAGTTCCGTTACCTTCACGATGTTCCCCCCTGCTGGTTGGTCGGCGTGGTTGCCGTCGTGTTCAAGCTTAGTGACGACTAGGACAGAATCCCGGGTCGGTCGTCGTCGCTGCTTGGTTCCGGTTCCCCGTGCACCCTGCACCCGGGGTTGGTGGGTCGTGTCCTGGTCGGGTCGTACACGGACCGGGGGCACGTGCACCGGTCAGGCACGAGGCTTCTTAGCCAGCTTGTGCTTCCGGCCGCAACCACCCGCGCACTCCATGTACTCGGCAGCCTCGATGGTCTTCCCCGCCTGGTCCATCCGATATGCGCGGTTGAACCATTGCGAGCCGCAAGGGCAGACGAACGTTTCGGATGCTCGTGGCCGGATCTGCGTAACCTGCCCGCTCATTCCTTTGCCCCTTCCGGGTCGATAGCGGCGGCACGGTAGGGGTTGACTCCGAATGCATCCGGGACAGCCCCTTCTGGGTATTCGCCATTCCACCCCTCTCCTGACTCGTGCCACGCTTTACGAACGCCCTCGTCCCATGCTTCGGCGCGTTCCCGCAAGATCAGGGGCGCAAGTACAGCAGCCTGATGCGAGCGGAACGTAGCCTCGGCGGGCTGCGTCGGGCCGACTTCCTGGCTCCAGTCGCATGCCTTCCCAGCGCAGACAACTGCTTGCCGTTCGATGCTAAAGAGCCAGTCGGGGTGTTCTGCGAGTACCCGTGCGATGTCGGCGCTCATACCGTGCCACCCGCGTTGAGTGCGGCGTCGATGGTGGCGTTGATTGCCTTACGGAATGCGGTTGCTTCGTTCGCGTAAGCGTTATACCTAACCGCCGCGTCAGGATCGCGGTCGGGATCGCGGTCAAGAACCATCTGGTTCAGGCGTACAGCCGTTTCGTCAAGCTTCTTCGCCCGCTTGTCAGCCAGCTCCCGTACGGCTTTCACGGCGTTCAGCAGCTTGGCCAGATCCGTGGGGGCGTTGGCGATCAGGTCAGCGTCGGGCTTCTTCATTTCCTCGGCGACGCACAGATCATCGCCGGAGCCAGTGCCGCTGTACACTTCGGCCGGCGTCACCATGCTGGGCGTCCACCACGGTCCGGGTGTTGCCGCGTCGAGCCTCGCCTGGATGGTGTCGAGGTACTGGTCCGCGGCGGTCACAGGGCCGGTTCCGGGGCGTACAGGACCGTCGCGGGGAGAGGAACTAGTTCAGTCGGAACGATTTCCCCGCCGGCCTCCCATAACTCGTTCAGTTTCATTCGCTGGCATGCCACGTGGTCGGCATCGAGTATCACGCTGTCTACCGGCAGCTTGTCGAGCTCTTCAACGGTGGTGATGGTGCGGGGCGTCAGCTCTCGGATGCGGGCGATCAGGCCCAGCGCGTGTCCGTTGACAAGGGCCGTTACCGAGCCGTCGATGTGTTCCATGATGCGCTCAGCGTCATCGGCCCACTGCTTCTTCGTCCAGCCCTTGCGGTCGATGGGCTCGTTACCCAGCGCCTCGGTGCGCCGGAATGCTGCCGCCAGTTCGTCGCGTTCGTTGTTGCTCATCGGGTCTCCTGTGCGTGTTGGGTTTCGAGGGTGGCGAGTCGGGCCCGGGCGGTTTCGGCTTCCTGGTAGGCCTGTGCGGCGCGTTCGGTGGCGTCCCGGGCGTCGCGGCGGGCTTTCAACAGTTCCCGGTAACGGATCGCCGACTGCAGCGGCGGGGTGATCGACGCGCCCGGGATCACGCGACACCAGAGTTCACGATGCCGGAGCAGTCCGGGCAGTGGGGCTTGTCTACGGACGGCGGGCACACGCCCAAGGTCTCGGCCAATTGAGTCCCAGCTCGTTCGGCGTCCTGCCGTGTTGCGTGGCGGCCGTGAGATTTGTACCAGCCGTTGGCCAGGAACTCGCCGACAACCCAGCGGCCTGGTTCCGCGTGGCTCGGCTCCACAAAGATCCGGGCGGTCACTTGGTTGCCTCGTGAAGGACCGTAGCAGGGAGCCCGAATTCAGCGAAGAATGTCGGGCTATAGCACTCGTCGGATTCATCGCCGGCGCCGAAGACCGGCTCGATGTATTTCCGCCGCCCAGGGCCCCCGTAGTACTCGATCTTCATCGGGCCGCCGCTCGGGCTGTCGATGATTGCGGGCAGCCTGAGCGCTTCGAGTTCGTCGAGGGTCCTGACAATGCGCGGCTGGGCGGCTTTGAGGGCCACCGCGTCCCGGTCGATCCGGGCCACGAGTTCGCGCACGGCACCGGGCGATGTTGAGTGACCGTTGCGGGCGTCGGCGCGAGCGAAGGCGAGGTAGGACGGTTCGTCCCGCCCGCTCATTTGGCACCTCGGAACTGGTAGTGCCGGCCGGGGACGAGCTGGGCGCCGAGGGCGTCGGTGATCCGGCGGGTGAACCGCCACGGTGTCCGGCGGCGGGGCTGGGTGACGGCGCTCATGCGGTCACCACATTCCCCTGGAGGGCACGTTCGGCGATGCCGGCCCACACTGCCTGCCGTTCGGGGTCGTGGTCGTAGTCGGCGAGGTCGAGGCGGGAACCGCCCACGGCGTTCGTGAAGAGCGCCCGGGCCGCCTGCTGAATCGGGGTCATGCTGCGACCAGCTTGTCGCGCAGGGGCTGCATGGTGCCCGCCTGGTAAGCGTCGAACGCCGCGGTGTACTCGGCGTGCGTCGGGTAGCCGTTCGGCTGGGGTGCACGAAGCGCGGCGGCGAACAGGTTGTTCCGCGCTTCCTGCTTGGTCTTGTGGTTCTGGGCCATCGTTTCCTCCGTTGGGTTGGGCCATCCCTGGCCGTTGTCTGCTGCTCTGGTCAACTCTACCGCCTATCGGTGCGTCAAACAAGCACCGACAGTGCGTTCGCCGGGTAAATCTTCACCACCAGCGCCGCCGGACCGATACCGCCATGCCGCATGTCCGGCCCCACCACATGCAGCCAGTCATCATCCGACAAAAGGCCGGCGTCCACGATCCCGTCCAGGACCGCCTTCGCCGTTGGGTACAAGTTCCCCGGGTCATACCGGCCACGCCGCGGCTTCCACACCTCAGCCACCACACGCACCGGACCAACAGCCGGCGCCCACGACCCAGGCACCCGCACCCGGGCAGCCTCACGCCAAGCCGCCGTCAACTTCGCCACCTGCATCCGATGCAACCGCTGATTCGAATTGATCCACCCAGCCGGCGCCAGAATCTCCAACTGCTTCACACCTTCTGCGCGTTGTTGAGCCGATCCGGTAACGCGTTCAGTGCCGTTCTCCCGCACTGTTAGTGCCTTCCGTGGGCATGGAGACGGGTGGAGGTGTTTGCGGCCGTCCTGCCGTGGTTCCTGGTCTTGTGGCGCGTTACCTCGCGGTAGAGCTGGAGGTCGTTGGCGGTTTGTTCGACCCAGTCCCATGCTTCGTTCATCTGGATCTCGACTGCAGCTGCTTCCGTCCCGCCGGTTTGGTGGTAGCGGTCGAGCCAGGCTGCGTGGATGTCGAGGGCTTCTTGGTGGCGGGCTTTGAGGGTCGCCTCGGTGTGCATGCCGGTGGTGGTCATTTTTGGTCGGCTTTCTGTCGGAGCCATTCGGCGGCTTCTGGGTGGGGGATTTGGTCGGCTGCGTCGAGGAGTGCCCGGCGCTTCGCGGCGGTGAGGATCGCTTTGACCTGGTCGGGGGTCATGGTGTTCCTTTGCTGGACCCGGCGAGGGCGTAGTCGTTCTGGTTTTGGGAGTTGAAGCCGTCGTTAACGATCCAGCGGGCGAGGCAGCCGAAGAAGGCGCTACCGGTGTTGTGGACCCATCGGGTCTTGCGGAGGGTGACGGGGGATCCGCAGCGCCGGCACCAGCCTCGGAGCTGGCTCATGCTGCTTCCTGGAGGATCTTCTCTAGGACGCTCTTGGCCATGGGGGTCATGTCGTCCGGGTAGAGGAGTTTGATGGCCGCTTCAACGCGCTGGAGCTTGGATTCCGCAGCTTCCCGCAGCTCCGCCGGGGACTTGCCCTTCATGCGCTGGAAGGTCATCACGTAGCCTTCCCTGGTCTCTCGGTTGTAGCAGCGCTGCTCGAGGTAGTTCTTCGCATCCGGGAACTGCTGGAAGGAAGTCTCTATGACCTGGAGGCAGGCAGCGGCCAGATGCTCGGGGGTGGAGATGGAGATGCCGTCCGGTCCGATCTCCAGAAGGTCCGATTGCAGTTCCATGGCTTCGTCCGGCTTGGCCGCCTTGGCGGACACTTTGCGCGGACGGGCCTTCTCCGGGATCAGGAACGTCATGGTGCCGCTGTTGCCCTCCATGAGTGCCTCCGGGTAGCTGGCGCCGATGATCCTCATGAGGGTCCCGGCGACGTCCATGGGCAGTGGGAGGTGGATCTTGATCTTCGTCATCTGGTCAGTCATGGTCTTCGCTTTCTGGTGTGTGGTGTTTGCCGAGCTTCGCCTCGGGGCGGAGGCCGGCTTTGATGTCTCCCCAGCAGGCCCTGCAGGTGTGGGCTTCGAAGGTGGGGTGGTCTTCGCAGGGTGTCCAGGTGCGGGGTGCTTGCCAGTCGTCCGGTGCTGTGGCTGACCAGTGCTTCCCGTCCTGCGGGTAGAAGTTCGGGGTCCGCTTGGCCCAACCCCCTGCAGGGTCCGTCTGGGTGGCGTAGTGGGCGAGGGCCCGGATGCAGTGCCCGAAGTCCTTCCCCGGGAGGCCGCCAGCGTCGTTCGCTTCCCTGAGCACGGCGCCGGGCTTGTTCGGGATCCAGTCGGGGCGGGCTGCGGTCATCATGGCGGTCAGCCGTTGCCCTTCCTGGTCCGTGAGTTTGTACATGGTTCTCCTTGGTCAAAATGCGATCGTCGTGCGTCCCGGCCCGTGCATCACCTAAGTGACGATCGACGATTTTCTTTACCCCAATTTGTTGAAAACAGGAGTAGAGATTGTGGTGAGCTAAGGCTCTTAGGTGAGTAGGAATGGTTAGTGGTTAATGGTGCTAATCCGCTGCTACGGGTTTGCTATGGCAGGTGCTTTAGCAGGTGCTAAGCGGTTCGGGCTGCCTGGCAGTACTCGCAACTGATGTCGAAGATGCCCTTTTTCTCGTGGTGCCGGGTGTGCGCCCCGATCGCCCCCGCCGTGGACTTCTTCGCTTTCAAAGCCTCGATCTCGTCCTTCGACTTCTGGTGCTCCAGGTAGTCGTGGAGGACGTAGCGGCCGTCCCCGAGCTTCTCCACGAGGTTGTTGTCGATGAGTTCTTTGCCGGCGGCTTTGCCCTTCATGTCCAGGTCGTGCTGGCCGATGACGCCGTTGTTCTTGTCCTCGTTGCACATGCCCAGAAGTGTCACGTGGAGGCGGAACGCTTTGTCGGTGAGGCCGCGGATTTTTCGGTGTCTGGTGTACTCGTTCGTGAGCACGAAGTACGGGCGCTTGTCTTTCTCTTCCATCACTCGCTCCATCGGGGTACTCGTCTTGTCCAGTGCCAACCACCGTGATCGCATTCGTAGAACCGGCACACCTCCAGCTGCGCGCCGGGCCCTGCAATCTCCTTGCGGAGGCGTCTGGCTTCGTCCCTGGTGGGGGAGTAGACCTTCCCGCATCCGCAGGTGAAGACCGAGGGCTTGCTGTGCCGGACGCTCACGCCGCTACCAGGGAGTCGGCGACGATGCTCGCGAGGTCGCGGGCGGCCGGCGGGGTGACGGCGTTCCCGGCCTGCATGGTCCGCTCTTTCATCGTGCCGAGGATGGTGTACTCCTTCGGGAAGTCCATGCCCCACATCTGCTCGTGTGGCTGGATCATCCGGAAGGCGACGTCGGCGACGTCCTTCTCCGTGTAGGTCATGAGGCCGTGGTGGTTACCGCCTGCGGTTATTGTCGTGAACGGCTTCTCGTTGGCCGGGGTGGCCACCGCGTTGGATCGGAGGGTGACGACGAGGCCGTGCCGGTCCCTGGTGGTGAACGTGCTGTACGGGTCCGTCGTCGGCTTGGGGGACGGGGACCCGTAGAACTGCGTCAGGATGCTCGAAGCGTTCGGGTAGCGGTTCAGGCCGTCCACGATCTGGCGCATGGTGGCGGCCGCGAGGGGCTTGGCCCTGTCTCCGATGCGTTTGCCCTTGATGGTCCAGTCGATCGCCTCCGCGGCCGGCTTTACCGCCGGTTCCAGGACGGTGTTCCTGCAGCTGCTCTGCGGGCACCGGTAGACGTACTGCTGCCGGTACTTCCCCACGAGCCGCTTCGGGTCCTTGAAAGCTTGGATGGTGCGGACGGTGCCGTGCGTGGGGCACTCGGCCATCGGGCGGAGCCGTTCGAAGTCCGGCGCCTTGTTGCCCTTCCGCCAGAACACGATGTAGACCCGGTCGCGGGACTGCGGGGCGCCGGGCCCGAAGGCTTGGGCGTGCATGGAGTTGAGGCTGATGATCTTGTGCTCGTACCCCAGGTCGGACATGGACTGCAGCCAGCCACGGAATGGCTTCCATGCGGTGACCTCGACGACGTTCTCGGTCATGATCGCCTCGTACTGGTGGACCTCGGCGAACCGGGGCACGTCGTACATGGTCGCCCGGGACCGCTGCGCCGCCTCGTCCGGGAGGCCCTCCGTGAAGAGCGCGTCCTGGCCGTCCCACTGCTCGCGCTTGACGCCCTTGGCCACTGTGAAGTTGGTGCACTCCGGCGAGGCCCACAGCAGGTTCGTTCGCGGGGTGTACTCGGGCCGGATGTGAGCGATGTCGGCGCAGGCGTGGTCGGTCTTCGGGTGGTTGTAGCCGTGGGTTTCGATGGCGCGTTCCCAGTGGTTGAGCGCCAGCTTTACGTGGAGCCCGGGGACCTGCATGATGCCGGTGCTGGATCCTCCTGCGCCGCAGAAGAAGTCGGAGACGGTGAGTTCGGACATGAGTGGTTCCTTCCAAGGGGTGAGTAGGGTCCCCGCCCGGTGTAGGCGGGGACCCTGATGTGGTTAGCGGTGATACGGCCGCTTGATGGGTTCCGCCGGCGCGTCGATGACGACGACCTGGGCGGCCCCGTTCGCGCCGGGCATCCCATGCCCTGGCACGATGTAGCCCTTGCCGGGCCCGGTTATGTGGGCGCGGTGGCGGAGGGCGACGTCTCGGAGGTCCTGGGAAGCTTCGTGGATGAGTGCTTCCCGGTCTTTTGCCGTGGTCGGCGGTGTGAGGACAGGCCAGATGGCGCGGAACGTATGGGTTGCCAGTGCAGGCTTCGTGCGGGCCATCAGTCAGTGCACCCGGCGCATTCACCGGTGCGGTTCAGCGGCTTGTCGCACGAGGTGCACATGGCGATGTCCAACTGCCGGCGGGGGATGTTGATGACGGTCTTCGGCGGGATGAGGGCGATGGTCTCGGGCATCACGCGGCCGCCTCCTTGCCGAGGATGTGCTCGTCAATCTCTTCGACGTCGAAGCCGGACCAGTGGGCTACTGACCCGTCAGGCTTGGCCACGAAGACAACCGGTGCTTGCAGATGCCCGAGGTCCTTGATGAACTCCAGCGCGCCAGGATCCTGGCTGACGTCGACGACGGTGTAGTCCTTGCCTTCGATTAGGCCTTCCTTCTTGAACTTCCGCTTGGTCGCGTCGCACTGCACACATGCAGGTTTGCTGTAGAGGACGATGGCCACGCTGTCGCGGGCTTCGATGCGTGATGTGAGGTCGGTGATGGTCACTGCGGGTCTCCTTAGAACGGGGGTTCGTTGTCGGCGCCGGCGCCCCAGGCTCCCGGCGAGTTATTGCCGGTCGAGGCCTGGTTGCCGCCCCAGGAGCCCTGTCCGGACTGGTTCCCGCCGGAACCGGCACCTTCCTGCCGCTGGGTGCGGTTCACCTTGGCGTTCGCGTAGCGCAGGCTGGGGCCGATCTCGTCGACCTCCAGCTCGATGACGGTGCGCCTCTCGCCTTCCTTCGTGTCGTAGGACCGGGACTTGAGCCGGCCGGACACGATGACGCGCATGCCCTTCGTCAGGGACTCGGCGACGTTCTCCGCCGCGTCCTTCCACACCGCGGCCCGGAGGAACAGGGTCTCCCCGTCCTTCCACTCGTTCGACTGCCGGTCGAACGTCCGCGGGGTCGACGCGAGCGTGAAGTTCGCAACCGCAGCTCCGGACGGGGTGAAGCGGAGCTCCGGGTCGTTGGTGAGGTTGCCGATCACAGTGATCGTGGTTTCGCCTGCCATCTACTTGGCGCCTTCCTGGTCGAGTCCCCACTGGCCGTCGACGTCGGGGAGGACCCCGTCAGCGTCCGCCGGGGGAGTCTCGGCCTCCTCGATGAAGCGGGACGCCTCAGCCTTGGTCAGCGCCTTGGAGGACTCGATGGTCCGGCCGGTGAAGGTGGACAGCTCGGCGAGACCGGCTTCGCGGTCGCTGGCGCCGAGCTTGCCGAGGATGACGTGGATCTTCGTGAGCTGCGCGCTGGTGGCCAGCGGCTCGGCCGGCGCCTCTGCCTCGTCCTGCGGTGCGTCGTGGACGACGTCGGGCAGGTCAGGGGCCGGGGCCTTAGCGCGCTGGATGGTGCGCTTGGGCCTCGCCTCGGCAGCCGGTGCCGCGGGGGCCTGCTCGCCGAGGTCGTCGAGCTCCACCTCTTCGACGGAGGTCGCGGCGATGCCGGTGAGGACGTCGGGGGCGATGACGCGGCAGATCTCGGCCTGGCACTTCGCGGTGAGCATACCGATCGGGTCGGTCTGGTACTTCTTGTTCGAGGTGTACCCGGCCTTCTGGGCGCGGGCGATGGTCCACTCCACACGGGTGAAGGTGGTCTCGCCCTTGCGGCGGCCTTCGTACACGACGCGCTGCTCGGTTGCTTCTACGCGGCGGATGGTGTGGCCGGCCTGCATGACGAGCGCGGCCATGGTGCGGGCGTACATCGACGGGCGGCCGGAGACGACGAAGATGTTCGCCAGCGCGTTCATCGGGTCGAGTCCGAGGGACTTCCCGGCGAGGATGGCGGCGGCCGCGGCTTCGGGCTTGCCCCGGAACGATGCCGGGACGAACTCGGTGCTGCAGAGGGCAGTGCCGAGCTGGTGCGCGGCGGAGAGCTCCTGCGCCCACTCCATGAGGGACACGGTCATGGCCGTCGCCGGCAGGGCGCTGGTGTTGAATGCGGCGACCGGGGCCGCTTGGGGGATAGCTACTTCGCTCATGCTGCTACTGCTTTCTGTTCGATGGTGATCGGGGCGCCGACGATGGCGTCCCGGAGTTTGGTGGTCTTGTGGGTGTAGGCCGCGGCAAGGAACATCGCGTAGTGGCCGCGCATCTCGTCGCGGTTCTTCGCCAGCGGGTAGAGGGTGGTGCCGAGCGGGGCGTCACCGTAGCGGGCGTTCTCGCCGTCCCGGTCCATGGGGGTCACGTGGGCGACGTAGGTCGCGACGATCTCCGGCATGGGCTGCTCGGTCCCGTCCTCGTCCATGTAGAACTCGGCCAGGGAGTACGCCGCGCACTGCAGGCCGGTCTCGCCGTAGACGAACTTGGAGGTCTTGAGGTCGATCATCACCGGCTGGCCGTCGTTCAGCAGGGGAGAGGTGCCGATCATGTCGAACTTCCCCGCGAACCAGTCCTTGCGGCTGGCGCACGGCCGCTCCATCAGCAGCGGCGTGATCTGGAACCGGTCGAGGAAGTCCGCGTAGCCCTCGACGTATCCGGCCAGCTCTTCGGGGACGTCCTCGACGGTGCCGGTGGTGGCCAGGACTTCGGCGAAGTCGTGCACCGCGGTGCCACGGACGCCGGCGTCGTCTCGGACCCTGGCCGGCACTGCAGCCAGTTCACGGACCATGTCGACGTCGTCGCGGCTACGGAGGGATTCGATCTCGGCCGGGTTGGCCTCGACGTACTCGGCCACGACCTTCCCGGCCCAGTAGACGAGGGCGGGCTTCGGGATGCCGCCGCCGAGGATCGTGGTTACGCCGGTGACGGGGAGCCCATCGAGCTTGTACCGGTGGCCGTTGTGGGTGAAGGTGAGGCCTTTGGGTGCGGCCTTCGTTTTCGTGGTCATGATTCGTCTCCAAGGGTCTTCGTGGTGGTGTCGGGGTCGCAGGTGCAGTCCCCGGTGCAGACGTGCTGTTCGCACGTGTCGCAGAGGCCGAAGCCGCGGCAGTAGCAGCTCATGAGAGGTCCTCCCCGCAGACCGCGCAGGTCCTCGCGCCTTTGTCGTAGACGTCGGCGGGGTGCTCGCAGGCGCTCATGCCGCGTCCCGCCATTCGGTGTCTGCGGTTTCCGCTTCGGCCGCGGCGTCTGCCTGGTCCATGCGGATCGCCCATGCGCTCCACACGGCCGCTCCGATCGTCGCGAGCATCAGGAGGAAGGTGGTCATGCCGCCACCGCCGCCGGTACGAAGACCTCGTGGGTGCGGAACTCGGCGACGACGTCGCGGATGGCCATCAGGAGGTCCATTTCGAACCGTTCGACCAGCTCGGCCCGGTTGTCCTCCGTGCGGGCTTCGTTGAGGTTCAGCGCGTCGTGGGTGCCGTTCTCGACGTTGCGGAGGTCATCGAGGGCCTGCAGGGCGTTCGCGACGTAGGACGGCTGGGGGCGGATGCCGAGCATCCCGCTGATCTCGTACGCGAGGACGTCTTCGTCCTGCCACTCGTTCGGGTACCGCTCGTAGTAGTTGATGATCGTCACCCGGGCGGCCTTCTCGGCCTGGTCCTTGGTGAACTGGAAAAGCTGGTCCATCGTGTAGCCTCTCTGGTAGATGAGCTTCTTGCTTGTTCTTGGGTCCCGCGATGCTTTGGCCGGCTGCGGGGCCCTTTTCTATTGGGCGAAGATCCGGGTTTCGCGGAGCTGGCGGTTACGGGTCCGGCGCTGCGCTTTGTCCGGGGCTGGGCCCTGGGTGCCTTTGCGGCGGATCGCTTCGATGTCCTCGGGCCCGAACCGCATCTGCCGGCCGTCCCTCCACGCGGGCCATTTCCCGCCGTTCACCCGGTTGCGGACCGTCTGTTCGCAGATCTGGAACATCTGTGCGACCTCCGGGACGGTGAGATAGGTGCTCATGCCGCCACCCATTCGCGGAGGATGCCGCCGTGGCGGGACCGGTGCCGTGAGGTGGAGACCCCGGCCTGGGTGATGAGTCCGCGGGAGCGGGCGATCTTGAACGCGGATCCAACCTTGTTCGGGTGCGGTGCGGGGCGGTGGTTCCAGCGGAGGTCGTCGGCAGTGACAGTGCCTCCGCGCTTGGCGAGGTCCGCGATCGTTGCGACGGCCTCCTCGGTCCACGTGGTGTCTTCCAGGGCCATTGACTGCGTCATGTCGGCGTGTCCTTTCCTAAGCTGCTTGCAGGGTCTTACGGTGCGTGGTTTGCCGCTTGGCAGACGGTGCAACAGGCACGAAAAGAACCTCGACGGGGACGTTGAGGACCTCCGCGATGCGCGTCGCCGTCTCCGGCTCCAGGCAGCGGCGCCGGCCGCTGGTGAGGTGGTTGATGAAGCTCGGGTGCACGCCCACACGGTCAGCCAGCCCCCGCTGGGTCATCTTGTGTGGGATGGGCGTGCCGGCCCGGTGCGCTTCGATGTCTTTCTGGGTGATGAGGAATGCGCGGAGCGCTTCCTTTGAGACCAGTCGCATGTACGTTCCTTTCGGCCATCGGGCCTTAGTGCGCCAGGGTGACATGAGCTCTCCTTTTTGGTCGGTAGGCGGGTTGCCTAGTGTCTGCTGCCCTTGAAGTATTGCCTACCGGTAGGCGGCATGTCAAGCACTGACAGTGCGGACTTTCCGCACGGGCGGTGCTCTGCTGCTAGATGGGGGGCTTTTTTGGTAGGCGCAAACCTACAATTAGGGGTACCGCCTACCGGTAGGCATGCAGCGCACTCTGCGCGTTGCGCTCCACAGCACCCCTAGGAAAGCTCAGAGCATGAACACGAATTCAAGCCCCAACTTCCAGCAGCTCGTCATGGAGCACAAGAAGGACGACTCGTTCGAGGCCATCTCCAAGCGCGCCGGCGGCGTCCCCAAAGCCCGGGCCCTGCAGTCCATCGTCAAGGACGGCTTCACCCGGATGCCCTCGCAGGAGACGATCGCTGGACTCTCCCGGGCCCTCCGCCTCAGCCCCCGGGAGCTCGTCCTGGCAGCCGCCCGAACCCTCGGTATCGACGTCGGAGACGATCAGGAATCCGACCTCGTCCTCTACGGCGCCGGCCGACTCCCGCAGGAGTCCAAGGACGTCCTCCGCAACACTGCCGCCGAGCTGCTCAACTGGCAGGAAGGCCGCCGCGGCGGTGCATCCCAGGAAGCCGACAACGTCGTCCAGTTCCCCGCGCCCAAGAAGTCCCGGCCCGACTTCGAGCGAATGGCCGGCAACACCGAGGCCGAGTCCGAAGGTAAGCACGAAGCCGCCAGGGCATCCCGCGCCGGGGAAGAATCTCAAGAGCTCGAGTAACAGAATCGTCGTTGTCGGAGCCTGCTACTAAGGTTGCGGCATGGATTCTGGGGAGAGACTGGCGGCCGAGCTCGGCGTGCGCGTCGTCGCCACCCGCCTCCCCGGTCTCCTCGTCGCCGCAACTGACGGCAGGACCATCTACTACGACGAGCGGCTCACCCTCAGGGAGAAGCGCTGCGCCATCACCCATGAGCTCGTCCACATCGAGGCAGGGCACAGGGAATGCCAGCCGCCGGCGGTCGAGCGGAAGGTCCGCGTACTGGCAGCGCACCGGCTCGTGTCCTGGGAGGCGGTGTGGGAACACGCCCCCTGGGCCAACTCCATTGACGAGCTGGCCGAGGACGTCATGGTCACCAAGAGCGTCCTGTCTGACTGGATCGCTTCCCTCCCGGCCGAGACCCGGATGGCGCTGCAGCGGCGCTTTGAATGCTCGAATTAGGGTGTGCACTAAGTGCACAGAAGCGTTAAATGAGGTTCAAATCGGTTAGTCTCGTTGGGTACGATCCGCAGAATCTAGGCATTTTCCGGGGCCAATAGTGGCGGCTGGGGCGGTTCAATTCCCCCCATCTCCACAACCAAAAGGCCGGAAGCTGATGCTTCCGGCCTTTTTGGTGTGCCCGCCGGCTCCTTGGGCGCCCGACGGCGGTGGTTACGGCGGGTGCCGGTCAGCGCTTCTTGATGTGCGCCACCGGGTCCGTATGCTCGTCCACGATGTGCTTGGCCTTCTTCTCGGCCCGTTTTTCCTTGATGGTTTTGACCGGCTTCTTGCTCAGGTGCCGGTGCGGCGACTTGTCAGGCATGGCGCGCTCCCTAAAAGGTGGGGGCCCGGGATGAGCCCGTGCTTTTAAGGCTACGCCTCGGGTACGGCGACGTCCACGATGCCGACGAACCGGCTCCCGACGCCTTCGTACTCGCTGCGCACCAGGCCGGCGTCCGGGCCGGGCAGTTCGTACGGCACGTGGTGGGCGCAGCAGAGATGGGTAAACTCCGGCCACCACTTCTTCGGACGGGCGGTTTCGGAGAAGCCGCAGACCGTGCAGGTCAGTTGCACCCAGACCGGCCGTTTACCCGTGCGGTTGGCCCGGGACTGCTGCAGCCAGGCGGGCGGAGTGTCCAGTAGTTCGTCCAGTTCGGCGTCGGACAGGCGGGACGGAATGCCGTGACGGTTGGCCATTTCCAGCGGGATATCAAGGATTTGGGCAGCTTCACGTCTGGTAACCATCCTTCAACTTTACGGGATCCGGGCAGGCCTGCGGCCCGGCGGCGGCCGGTGCTAGGCTCAAGCCACACCCGGCATCCCGGTGCCGGAGGAAGGCAGCAGCCATGTCCGGCAGTCCCGCCGCAGCGTTGACGACCGTCGAAAAACGCGTGCTGTACGTGGCGATCGTCGCGTCCTTCATGGCGTTCCTCGACGGTTCCGTGGTCAACCTCGCCCTGCCCGCCATCAGCCGGGAACTCGGCGGCGGCCTGGTGGTCCAGCAATGGGTGGTTGACGCCTACCTGCTTACACTCGGCGCGCTGATCCTGGTCGCTGGTTCGCTCTCGGACCAGTTCGGCCGGGTGCGCGTCCTGCAGTGGGGCCTGGCCGGGTTCACCGTCACGTCCGTGCTCTGCGGCCTGGCGTGGAACGGTGAATCGCTGATTGTGGCCCGCGGCCTGCAGGGCATCGCCGGTGCCCTGTTGGTGCCCAGCTCGCTGGCCCTGATCGTCACGGTCTTCAGCGGACCGGCGCAGTCCGCGGCGATCGGCAAGTGGTCCGCCTGGACCTCCGGTGCGATCGTGGCCGCGCCGGTGCTGGGCGGCATCTCCGTGGACGTCTTTACCTGGCGGGTGATCTTCTTCCTCAACATCATCCCGGCCGCGGCCGTCTGGCCGGCCCTCCGACGGCTGCGCGCCCTGGACCGGGGCCGGGCCCCCGGCGCCCGGATCGACGCCGCCGGGACCGCCCTTGCGGTCATTGGCCTCGGCGGTGTCGTCTACGCCTTCATCGAACGCGGTACCCGGGGCTGGGGGTCCCCGCAGGTCTGGCTGCCGCTGGTGCTGGGGCTGGCCGCACTGGGCGCGTTCCTGCTGCACGAGCATCGTACGCCGGCGCCGATGATGCCGCTGCGGCTCTTTGCGATCCGCAACTTCGGCTGGGGCAACGCCGCCACCCTGGTGATCTATGGCGCGCTGAACCTTGGCTTCTTCGTCCTCGGGCTCTACCTGCAGCAGGTGGCCGGGCTGGGCGCCACCGCCGCCGGCCTTGCCCTGCTGCCCTCCACCCTCCTGTTGCTGCTGCTCTCCGCCCGGGTTGGAACGTTGTCGGGCCGGTACGGGCCGCGCTGGTTCATGACGGCCGGGCCGCTGCTGTGTGCGGCGGGCTTTTTGATGATGCTGGGCATCGACCTGCCGCTGGACTACTTCGGCCAGGTGCTGCCCGGGCTGGTGGTGTTCGGCGTCGGCCTGGCCGTGACGGTCGCGCCGCTGACCGCCGCGATCCTCGGGGCCGTGGACCCGGAGGAATCGGGAATCGGGTCGGCGGTCAACAACGCCGTCGCCCGTATCGCGGGCCTGGTGACCATCGCCTTCGCCGGGCTCATCACCGGCCCCGTTATTACGACGGCGGGCCTGCATGGCACGGCGGCGGTCACCGCGGGCCTCTTCATCGCGGGCGCCGCGGCGTCCGCCGTCGGCATCCGGAACCCTCCGCCGGCGCCAGACCCGGACGGGACAGGCCCGGGCGGGACAAGCCCAGGCGGAACGGACCCGGGCGGGCGCGCGGCCTAAGAGGCGACGCTGCAGCCGGCGTGAACGGCGTCGCTGTGCACCCAGAGCGCGGCGGCGACCTCGTCGGCAAGGTCGATCTCACGGGGCGCTCCGCCGGCGCCGATCCGCACCACCAGCGGCCCGCCGAACGGTTTGCGGCCCAGGACCTCGACGGCGGAGTCGAGGTCGATCTGCTCGGCGGCGAGGTAGCGCAGCAGCTCGGGGTTCTCGTCGCTGATCCGGGTGATCCGGCCGCTGTGGCCGTCGTCGAGTTCGCTCAGCCGGTGCGCCGGGGGCATCAGCACGGAGCCGTCCGCCGCCGGAATCGGGTCGCCGTGCGGATCCCGGACCGGGTTGCCGAGTTTGGCGGCCATCCGCTCGATGAAGGTGTCGGAGACCGCGTGTTCGAGCAATTCCGCCTCGTCGTGGACCTCGTCCCAGCGGTAGCCGAGTTCCTGGACCAGGAACGTCTCGATCAACCGGTGCCGCCGGACCATGGAAAGCGCCAGCCGCAGGCCGTCGGCGGTCAGGGTGACGGCGCTGTAGGGCTTGTGGTCCACCAGGCCCTGGTCCTTGAGCTTGCGGACCATCTCCGAGACCGAGGAGTTGGCCACGCCGAGCCGCTGGGCCAGCTGGGTGGAAGTGATGGGCTTGTCCTGCCACTCGGTGAACGAGTAAATGACCTTGACGTAGTCCTCGATCGAGGAGGATGGGGGACTGGTCTTCACAGTCCCAAGCCTACCGTCCGGCGGCGCCGGTGAACGTCAGCCACAGCAGCACCAGGTTCAGGGCCACCACCAGGACCACGCTGACGACGGCGGCGACCCGCAGCGCCATCCCGTCGGCGAAACCGCCCATCAGGGACTTGCTGCTGGTCAGCACCACGAGCGGCACCAGGACGAACGGGATACCGAAGCTGAGCACGACTTGGCTGAGCACCAGTCCCCAGGTGGGGTCGAAGCCGACGCCCAACAGGACGACGGCGGGGATCAGGGTGAGCACCCGCCGCAACATCAGCGGGATGCGGATCTTCAGCAGACCCTGCATGATGGTGCCGCCGGCGTAACAGCCCACCGAGGTGGAGGCCAGGCCGGAGGCGAGCAGTCCGACGGCGAACACCGCGCCCAGCACCGGGCCGAGGTTGGCCGTGATGGCGCCGTGGGCGCCCTCGATGGTGTCCGTGCCCTCCTCTCCGCCGAGGGTGGACGCGGCCAGCAGCAGCATCCCGATGTTGACGATCCCGGCGACAGCCAGGGCCGCGACCACGTCCCAGCGGGTGGCCCTGACCAGCCGGGAAACGGCGTGGGCGGGGACGTGCACGTGGGGGTTGGGCCGGTGCCGGTCGCGGGAGAGCGCGGAGTGGACATAGATGGCGTGCGGCATCACCGTCGCGCCGAGCATGCTGGCAGCCAGGAGCACCGTGTCCGGGCCCTGGAAACCGGGCACCAGCCCGGCCGCGACGCCGCGCGGGTCCGGCGGACTGATGAACAGCCCGGCCAGGAAGCCCACCGTGATGATGGCCAGCAGGAAGATGATGACGAACTCGAACGGGCGCTGCCGGTTGCGGCTCTGCACGGCGAGCAGGGCCATGGAAATGCCGCCGACAATCACCGCCCCGAGGGGGAGCGGCAGGCCGAAGAGGAGGTAGAGCGCCACGGCCCCGCCCACCACCTCGGCCAGGTCGGTCGCGGCGGCGACGATTTCGGCCTGGACCCAGAAGGCGCGGCGCCACAGCGGCCGCAGCCGCTCGCCGAGGATCTCCGGCAGGCTCTTGCCCGTGACGATGCCGAGCTTCGCGGACTGGTACTGGACCAGGACCGCCATGACGTTCGCCGCGACGAGCACCCAGACCAGCAGGTAGCCGTACTGCGCGCCGGCGGTGAGGTTGGCGGCCACGTTGCCGGGGTCCACGTAGGCGATGGCGGCCACGAAGGCAGGGCCGAGCAGCCCCAGCAGCGCACGACGGCGGCCGCGCACCCCGCGGGCGGGCGGCAGCGGCGCGGGCTGCTGTTCGGGTCCGGCGACATCCAGCACTGTGGTCTCCCTGAATTTCTTGATTGCCTACATATAAAAGTTAGGCACACCGAAATTCTAGGGGTGCGGCGGGATCCGTGCAATCCTCAGGCCCTGGTGGCCCGCCAGCTCTGTGTCAGGTAGGGCAGGGCCAGGAGTTCGCCGTCACTGTGGCCAAGGTGCTCGTGCAGGTACCAATCGAGGTTCCCGAGCACCTTGGCGCGGGTGGCCTCGCCGGCCCGCAGGTAGTAGCTGCGGGACTTGGCCAGTTCCACGAGGTCCCCGGTGCTGACCGGGTCCTCCCAGCGGGTGAGGTGGCTCTCCAATCCGGTGAACTCCGGGCCGACCGTCGGTCTGAAGTCCGGTTTGTGGACATCGCCGGCGTGCATGATCCGGGACAGCCGGTGCACCCACGGGACGGAGGTGTCGAGCTGGTTCCAGACCAGGCCCAGGACCCCGCGCGGCCGCAGGATGCGGGCAGCCTCGGCGCTGGCGGCCAGCGGGTCGCACCAGTGCCACGCCTGCGCGACCGTGACCAGGTCGAAGGCTTCCGCCGGCAGGCCGGTGTGCTCGGCAGTGCCCTCGACGGCGGTGACGCCCGGCAGGGAACGGCGCAGTTGCGCCAGCATGTCCAGCGACGGGTCGACGGCCACGGTTGCCAGGCCGCGTTCGACCAGCAGCGCCGTGTATTTGCCGGTTCCGGCGCCCAGGTCCGCGGCATCCCGCGCCCCGGCCGGGACCAGCCAGTCGGCCGAATCCGCCGGGTAGCCCGGACGGACGCGGTCGTAGTGCTCCCCGCCGTCCTGGAAGCTCCGGCCCAGCTCCTGCCGGCGTGAATGGTGAAGCTTGGGGCCGCCGCGTGCCACGTGCGATCTCCTTCGGCAGCTCTGGTGGGTACCTGAAGAATTTACCGCACGGCCGGCGGCCGCGCCGCGCCTACTCCACCGTGCAGGGGGCTGCGCCGGCGGTTCCCGGGGTGTTGGGCGCCCAGTGCGGGTAGCTGCGGGTGTCGTTGGCGGGCACCCAGCGTCCGGCGTCCACGACGTAGTCCCAGCCCAGGCCCTGCCGGCGCAGGTCCCGCAGCCCGGCGAGCAGCCGTTCGGCGTCCTCGATCCGGGAGCCCAGGCCGAAGCTGGCGCGCAGTGAACCCGCGGGCAGGCCCAGCCGTTTGAGCAGCGGATGGGCGCAGAACCTGCCGTCCCGCAGCCCGACGCCGTGCTCCGCAGACAGGTACGCGGCCACCAGGCCGGCGTCGTACCCGGCCACGGAGAAGTTCACGACGCCGATCGTGCCGGGGCCCTCGCCGCGCGCCGTCTCCTCGAAGATGTGGTGCACGCTTACGCCGTCGAGCTCCTGCAGGCCCTGGACCAGGTAGGACCGGATGGCGTCCTCGTGGGCGTGCCATTCCTGCTCGTCGAGGGCCTCGAGCACCTGCGTGGCACGGGCCAGCGCGGCCGCGCCCAGGACGTTGGGGGAGCCGCCCTCGTGCCGTGCCGGCCCGGTGGTCCAGCTGACGCTGTCCAGCCTCGCGTCGCGCACCGCGCCGCCGCCGGCCAGGTGCGGGGTGCCGGCGTCGAGCCAGTCCGGCCGTCCCACCAGCACCCCGGCCCCGAAGGGGGCGTAGAGCTTGTGCCCGGAGAAGGCGAGGTAGTCGACGTCGTCAACGGTAAGGTCGATCCGCCGGTGCGGCGCCAGCTGGGCGGCGTCCACGACGATCCGCGCGCCGAATTCGTGGGCCAGGGCGGCCAGCTCGCGGATGGGCAGGATTTCGCCGGTGACGTTCGAGGCGCCGGTGACGGCGAGCAGGCTGACCCCGCCGCCGGCCAGTTCGGCGCGGAGCCGTTCCACGGTTCCGGCCAGCGTGGGCGCGGCGACGACGCTGCGGTGCGGTACGTTCTGCCAGGGCAGCAGGTTGGCGTGGTGCTCGATGTCCAGGTAGAGGACTTCTCCGGCCGGCGACCCGTCCGCCGCAGGCAGGCAGCCGGCCAGCAGGTTCAGCGAGTCGGTGGTGTTGCGCGTGAAAATCACCGCGTCGTCGTCCCGGCCGCCGACGAAGCGCCGGACGATGTTCCGGGCGTTTTCGTACACCGAGGTGCTGAGCTGGGACGCATAGCCGGCGCCGCGGTGGACGCTGGCGTAAAACGGCAGGATCTCGTTCAGGTAGGCGGAGACCACCGACAGCGCCGGGGCGGAGGCGCCGTAGTCGAGGTTCGCGTAGCGGACCTGGCCGCCCTGGATCAGCGGTGCCTGGATCTCCGCGCCGGAGACGGCGGACAGCGGCCGGAGGGCAGTGGCCGGGCGGGCATCGCAGCGCCCGGCGGTGGGGGTGGGAATGGTGGCAGTCGACATGGGACCTCGCTCGAAAAGGACCCCGCACACAGGGGATCCGCGCTTGCCGGGTCCGCTCCGGACCGGCCAGGTCGTCACCCGGGGCACCCCGCCGCGAAAGGAGGGTTGCCGGCCAGCAAACCGGGGTTTAGCGCTGGCACTCGTGACCTGGTTCGAGCCTAGGACATGGCCCCCGCGCACCGGAAAGGAGGGCCGCAATGTGAAGCGTAGTGTTACGCCGCCGGACCGCCGGACCGCCGGACCGCCGGACCGCTAGAGCAGGTCGTCGAGGTTGGGGTTCAGGCGCTTGAGGACTTCGGAATGCAGGATCGAGTTGGTGGCCAGGGCGTTGCCGCCGAAGGGGCCGTCCTCGCCCTCGAGCGAGGTGAAGCGGCCGCCGGCCTCGGTGACGATCGGGACCAGCGCGGCCATGTCGTAGAGGTTCAGCTCGGGTTCGCAGGCGATGTCGACGGCGCCCTCGGCCACGAGGCAGTAGGACCAGAAATCGCCGTAGGCGCGGGTGCGCCAGACTTCCTCGGTGAGGCCGATGAACTCGTCGAGGTTGCCGCGCTGTTTCCAGCCGCCCAGGCTGGAGTAGGAGAGGGAGGCGTCCGCGAGCCGCGAAACGTTGGAGACCTTCAGCCGGGTGGCGGCGGCCAGCGAGCGGCCCGTGTAGGCGCCGGCGCCCTTGGCCGCCCACCAGCGCTTGCCCAGGGCCGGGGCGCTGACGACGCCGACCACCGGCTCGCCCTCGTCGACGAGGGCGATCAGGGTGGCCCAGACCGGGACGCCGCGGACGAAGTTCTTGGTCCCGTCGATCGGGTCGATGATCCAGCGCCGCGCGCCGTGGCCGGAGCTGCCGAATTCCTCGCCGAGCACGGCGTCGCGCGGACGGGAGCGGGAGAGCTGGCCGCGGATGGCTTCCTCGGCGGCCTTGTCGGCGTCGGTGACGGGGGTGAGGTCCGGCTTCGTCTCGATCCGAAGGTCGAGCGCCTTGAAGCGGCTCATCGTCTGGGAATCGACGGAATCGGCCAGTACGTGGGCAAGGCGCAGGTCATCGTTGTAGCTCGAAGCTGGTTGGCTCATGCCTCCAAACTACCGCCTAAGTGCCGGGCGGGCCGGGAGGCCACGTCCCCGCGGGCCGGACGGCGGGCAGTTTGAAGGCCCGGGCGCCGGCTCAGGAGACGCTGCCAAGCTCCTTGGTGTCCTGGGCTTCCATCCGCGGGTCGGTCCCGAGCAGGCGGCGCAGGGAGGCCAGCCGGGCCGGGCCGGACGGGCCGGCGTGTCCGGCCTGGACCCAGGCGTCCACGCCGCAGTTGACCGCGGTGGCGTCGTGCTTGCAGCCGCGTTCGCAGTCCTCGGTGCCCGGTTCCAGGTCCGGGAAGGAGTGCAGGATCCGGTCCGGGTCCACGTGGGCCAGGCCGAAGGAGCGGATGCCGGGGGTGTCGATGATCCAGCTGCCGGCCGGAGCGTCGCTGACTTTCAGCGCCAGCGCGGAGGAGGAGGTGTGCCGGCCGCGGCCGGTGACGGCATTGACGCCGCCGGTGGCCCGTTCGGCGCCGGTGAGCGCGTTCACCATGGTGGATTTGCCGACGCCGGAGTGGCCGAGCATGACGGTGACCTTACCGTCGAGGTGCGCCCGGAGCTGGGAGACGGCGTCCCGGTCCAGCCGGGCGGAGAGGCCGTCGTCGGAGCGGGCGTCGATGCCCGAGGCGGCCGAGTCGGCGGTCTTGGAGATGATCACCGGGAAATCCAGGTGCCGGTAGTTGGCGAGCAGTTCGGCGGGATCCTTGACGTCGGCCTTGGTGACCAGCAGCAGAGGTTCGATGCCGGCGTCGTAGGCCGCCACCAGGGCGCGGTCGATGAAACCGGTGCGCGGCTCCGGGTTGGCCGCGGCAACGACGACGACCAGCTGGTCGGCGTTGGCGACGACGGCACGTTCGATCGGGTCGGTGTCATCCGCGCTGCGGCGCAGGAGCGTCCGGCGGTCCTGGATCTTGACCAGGCGCGCCAGCGTGTCGGGTTCGCCGCTGACGTCCCCGACGAGGGCGACGAAGTCCCCGGCAACCACCGGATTGCGACGCAACTCCCGTGCCCGGGCTGCGATGATCTTGCGTTCGTCGGTAGTGCCCTCGTCGACGACGGCGGTGTAGCGGCCGCGGTCCACGGTGATGATCCGGCCGGTGACGGCGTCGTCGTAGCTGGGCCGGTCCTTGGTGCGCGGGCGGGAGCCCTTCTTGTTGGGCCGGATCCGGACGTCGGATTCGTCCCAGGAGTCAGTGCTGCGGGCCACCGGTGGCGTCCTTGTCTGCGGTGTTGTCCTGGCCGAGCATGGCCTCCCAGAGCTGCGGGAAGTCAGGCATGGTCTTGGCCGTGGTGCCGATGTCCTCGACCTCCACCCCGGGGACCGCAAGGCCCCAGATGGCGCCGGCGGTCGCCATGCGGTGGTCGGCGTAGCTGTGCACGACGCCGCCGTGCAGCGGCGCCGGGCGGATGGTGAGCCCGTCCGCGGTTTCCTCCGCATCGCCGCCAAGCCGGTTGATCTCGGTGACGAGGGCGGCGAGCCGGTCCGTTTCGTGGCCGCGCAGGTGTGCGATGCCGGTCAGGGTCGAGGGACCGGTGGCCAGGGCGCACAGGGCCGCGACGGTGGGCGCGAGTTCGCTGGTGTCGGCGAACCGCCCGCCCGTGATCTGGGGGCCGCCGGTGACTTTGAGGGTGCCGTCGGCCAGCGTGACGGTGGCGCCCATGGCCGGCAGGATGCTCCGCCACAGGTCGCCCACCTGGGTGGTGCCGACGGGCCAGTTGGGAATGCGGACGGTGCCGCCGGTGGCCAGGGCAGCGGCCAGGAACGGCCCGGCGTTGGAGAGGTCCTGTTCGATCCGCCGGTCGAAGGCCCGGATGGGCCCGGGGGCGACGCTCCAGTGGTTGGGGACCGAATCGTCAACGTTGACGCCGACGCTGCGCAGCACGGCGACGGTCATTTTGATGTGGTCCAGGCTGGGGACCGGGGCGCCGGGGTGCTCGGCGCTGCGGTGCTCTAGGTGGAGTCCGTCGCGGAACCGGGCGCCCACCAGCAGCAGGGCGGAGACGAACTGCGACGAGGCCCCGGCATCGATCACCAGATGCCCGCCGCGGACCTCCCCGGTTCCCTGCACCGCGAACGGCAGCGACGAGGCGGGCCCACCCTCGGGTGCGCCCACGGCCACGCCGAGGCCGGCGAGGGCCTCGATGATGGTGCCCATCGGCCGTTTGCGGGCATGCGGGTCGCCGTCGAACACCGTCGTGCCGCGGTGCAGTGCCGCCAGCGGGGGCACGAAACGCATGACCGTTCCGGCCAGGCCGCAGTCGATGGCCGCGTCCGCCGCGGCGGCGTCCGGGGCGATCGGGGTGATCTCCAGGTCCGGGCCGTAGGCGCCGTCGCCGGGGACTTCGGTGATGCCCGCGCCGAGCTGACGCAGCGCAGCGATCATCAGGGCGGAGTCGCGGGAGTGCAGCGGCGCGCGGAGCCGGGAGGGCCCGTCGGCCAGGGCCGCGAGCACCAGGTACCTGTTGGTCAGCGACTTGGATCCGGGAACGGTCACGGTCGCATCGACCGGGCGCTGCGCAAACGGCGCGCGCCAGTGCGGACCGCCCGCGGCCGGCAGGGAAGGGGCTGCTGCGGAGGGGGTGCTGCCAGTCATGCGGGGTTAGGCTCCGACTGCGTGGTCCACGGCCTTGCGGACCGCCTTGTCAGCCTTCTTGAGCTTCTTTTCGGTGCTCTTGCGCGCGTCGGCGGCCAGGTGCGCGGTGCTCTTGCGGGCATCGGCGGCCAGGTGTTCGGCGCGCCAGGCCAGGCTGGGCTTTCCGGCGGTGTCCACGGAGGCCAGCAGGACGCCGCCGGTGAGCGTGACGTTCTTCAGCAGCTGCTTGCGGCGGGCGTCACGGCCTTCCTTGGACGTGATGTCGGCGCTGCGCCATTCGACGTACGCGTTGAGTGCGGAAATTACCGCCAGGACGGTGGCGGCGAGGCGGGCGGACTTGCCGAGCGCCAGGCAGACGCCGGCGCCGACCTGGGTGCCGCCGAGAACGCGGGCCAGGACCTTCTCGTTGGTCTGGAACGGCAGCGTCTCGGCCGCGCGGCGCAGCAGGGGGGAGAGCTGCGTGGCCGTGTCATCCGCGTTCCGGAGCTTGTCCATGCCTGCGAGGACGAAACTGGAGGCGAGCATGGGGCGGGCAAGAAAGCGGACAAACGACATGAATTTCCTCCTGGATGGACGAACCGCGGACGCTGTGCGGGGGAACCGGTTCTAGTCTTGCACTTTTGTGGAATATTTGCCCGTCCCCGGGGGTTGTGCATGACAGCTTTGGACGCAAACAGGAAGGCGGAGCTTTGGTGCTGGTGAACGACGCAGGACTGCTTGACGCGGTCCCCGTGAACCCGTGGGCCGATGCCTTCACGGGTGTCCCGGACGCCCGCCGGAAGGTGACAGTAGACTTGAAGGCAATGAGCACCATGGATCCGGCCGTTGCGGCCACGCACGAGGTAGCCGGAAACGACGACGCCAAGCCCGCCGACAGCGCCGCCGCGGAGGCGGCCGCCGGAGAAACCGTCGCGGCGGATGGCACCGGCCAGCCGCTGGACACCTCCGCCGAAAGCTCCGAAGAGCGCCGCCTGCGGTTCGAACGCGACGCGATGCAGTACGTGGACCAGCTGTATTCCGCTGCCATGCGGATGGCCCGCAACCCGGCGGACGCCGAGGACCTCGTCCAGGAGGCCTACACCAAGGCGTTCTCCGCGTTCCACCAGTACAAGCCGGGAACGAACCTGAAGGCCTGGCTGTACCGGATCCTCACCAACACGTACATCAACCTGTACCGCAAGCGGCAGCGCGAACCGCTGCAGTCGAACTCGGACACCATTGAGGACTGGCAGCTGGCGCGGGCCGAGTCGCACACGTCGACCGGGCTGCGCTCGGCGGAGGCAGAGGCGCTGGACCACCTGCCCGACTCGGACGTGAAGCGGGCCCTGCAGTCGATCCCGGAGGAGTTCCGCCTGGCGGTCTACTTCGCCGACGTGGAGGGCTTCGCGTACAAGGAAATTTCAGACATCATGAACACCCCCATCGGGACCGTCATGTCCCGGCTGCACCGCGGCCGGAGGATGCTGCGGGACATGCTGGCCGACTACGCGGCCGAGCGGGGATTCAGGGCCGCGGGCGGGACTGCCGCAGCGGCCGACGGCAACAATCAGGAGAACAGGAAATGAGCGACTGCCAGGGACTGGGCGACTGCGACGACACCCGGATGCAGCGCATCTACGAATACCTCGACGGCGCCCTGACGCACGATGACATCGCCGAGATCAAGCAGCACCTGGACGAGTGCCCGGAGTGCCACGAGCAGTACGACCTTGAGTGCGTCATCCGCGTCATGGTCAAGCGCTCCTGCACGGAGGCCGCGCCGGAGAACCTCAAGAATTCCATCCTCGACCGGATCCATTCGATCCGCCCGGTCGACGCCGAGGCCTAGGCGCTGCAGGCTGCTGCCGCCGGCCAAACGAAAGACCCCGGGAACCGTGCGGTTCCCGGGGTCTTTCGCTTAAAGCTGTCTATCCAAGCCGTGGCTTAGGTGTTGGGGCGCTTACCGTGGTTCGCGCCGCCACGCTTACGGTCACGACGTTTACGTGCACGCTTGCTCATAGCTGGCCTCCTTAATCTTGATACTCAAAAGAGCTGCCCTCAAGTCTCCCACATCGTCGGAGCCGCCGCGAACCGGGACGCGGCCGCCGCCGCTCAGTCCTCCAGCGAGTTGCGGATGGAGATCCGGGCCTGGTCCAGCACGGTGCGGACCGTTTCCAGGGTCACCGGGCTGACGGGCCGGGCCCCGGCGTGCCGCCGCAGCTCGATCCTGATGTCATCCCGGAAGGACTGCACCAGCATCTCGGCCTCGCGCAGGCGGCGGTCGCCTTCCTTGGAGTAGCGCACGGCCGCCGGTGCGGCGCTGCGGGCGGTGGCGCGGGCCGCCTCGGCCGTGGCGGCCAGGTCGGCGCGCAGGCCCTGCATGTTGGCCCGGATGTCCTGGCGCAGCTTGTCCGCGAGCCGCCGGACCGACGCGGAGATGTCGTTCTCCACATCGGCCAGTTCCCCGCGCCGGGCCTCGAGCTCCACCAGGCCCGCCGGGGTGATGCTGTAGTTCGTGCGCCGGCCCTCCGTGTGGGTGGCCACCAGGCCTTCCTCCTCCAGCTTCGCCAGCCGGGGGTAGATGGTTCCGGCGCTGGGGGAGTAGGTGCCGCCGAAGCGGTCGCTGAGGGCCTTGATCAGTTCGTAGCCGTGTTTGGGGCCGGATTCCAGCAGGGCCAGGAGGTACAGCCGCAGCGCGCCGTGGGCGAAGACCGGGGGCATCAGAGCCCCGCTTCTGCGTCCGGGCTCGGCTCGCTGTGGAAGATGGAGGTCTTGCCCGAGACCGAATTCGTCCTGACCAGCATCAGCTTGGCATCCGGGCCGGCGATGGTCTGGACGTTGCCGGCCGGCTGGGCGTACCGCTGGTCGTCAATGACGACGGCGCCGCTGGCCGACTTCGCGATGATGTCCACGCCCACGTCGTGCGGCAGCCGGATGGTGACGTCGCCGGAGACGGAGTTGGCACCGAAATCCTGGGTGAAACCGTGCAGGTCGAAGTTCAGGTCGCCGCTGACGGTGTTGGCCCGGATGTTGCTGAACTCGCCCGAGGCGGTCACTTCGCCGGAGACGCTCTTGGCCGTCAGCACGCCGTGGTGGTTTCGGACGATGACGTCCCCGCTGACCGTGCCCACGCCGAGTTCGCCGGTGGTGCCGTCGGCCAGGACGGAGCCCGAGACGGTGTTGAGCCTGGTGTGGCCGCTGAGCCCGGAGACCATGCCGTCGCCGCTGACCGTGCCGGCCTCGACGTCGACGCCGGCGGGCAGGGCAATGCTGACCACCACGGAGTTGCTGGAGTTGTTGTTGACCGTGCCCATCAGGTTCTTGAACCAGCCCTGCGGGCCGTGCAGCTGGTGCCGCAGCTCCAGCCGGCCGTCCGTGAGGCTGACCGCCAGCGGGTCGCCGTCGACCTCGGAGACCTCCACCCGGGCCACCGCCTCATCGTGGGTGACGATGTCGAAGCGGCCGCGGACGATTCCGAGCTTGAGTGAGCGGACGCCGTCGACGTCGATGGTCTGGGGACCGGTGACGGTCCACGCATTCTGTTCCATGGTTCCTCCGGATTGCGGATGGGACGCGGAATCGCTGCATCATCGCTTGCGATATATCGCGTTTATGGTTCCACGATAAGGTGCCGCCGGACAAAGATCAAGATATATCGCGAGTCAATTTTGGGCCGCTGCCGGGCTGTCCGCCGCGGCCTGGATGGGGTCACTGGGCTCACGACTGGCTTACAGTTTTCGTCCTTCCGACGCCGCTGTTCGACGTCGTGTCCGGCGGCGCGGAAGGCGGGGGCACCGTCGGGCTGTTCGGCCTCGGTCTGACCCTGCTGGCTGCCGGGCTGGTCCTCGCAGCCGTGGGCATCCGCCTGCGGTCACGCCCCCTGCGGACTCCGCGCAGCTACGACACCCGGGCACCCGCAGCTTCCGACGCGGACCGTCCGGTGAACCCGCATGCCCTGCCCAAGTCCTACGGGGCCATCCCGCCGGCCGGTTAGCCGGCCCGGCCCGTGGACTACTCCGGGGCCTCCATGCCAAGCCACTGGAACCAGCCCCGGTGGAGCACGAGCCAGGCCATCAGGCCGTAGCCGGCCTGTCCCGGGGTGCCGCCGTTGGCGGCGAGGTCCTGGCGCCACTGCTCGTGGTTCAGCAGCGGCGAAAAGGTGTCCACGTAGAGGTGCTTGCGGCGCGTGGTGACGTCGGCAAAGGCGGTGTTCAGCTCGCCCAACCGCCGGTTCTGGGCCGGGTCCAGGGTTGGCGGCGGCCCGACGACGAACACCTCGATCTTGTGCTGGGACGCCGAGTCCAGGATGTTGGCGAGGTTGAGCCTGCTGCGGGCGGTGGAGAGCCCGTACTCGATGTCACGCCCGGACAGGCCGATCACCAGCCGGTTGTCGTGCCGGGGGTCGAAGCGCCGGCCGGCTTCTTCCAGCCAGCGTTCGGCCAGGCCCTCGGTGCCTTCCTCGGGGCAGGGCAGCGGATAGCTCTCCAGGGACCGGCCGTCCTGCGGGGTGCGGGCCAGCACGCGCCCCAGCCAGCCCAGCGCCCGGGGGTCTCCCAGTCCTGCCAGCAGTTCATCCCCAACGGCCGCGATCCGCAGCTTCCGATCTTCCACGACTACCTCTTCACTCCCGGTACCGGTCGTCCGCCTCCGCCTTCGGGGCGGGAGGCCGGTTTAAACAACGCTGCCCGGCCGGAGTCGTGGAGTTCCACTTCCGGCCGGGCAGCCTGACCTACTTACGTGCGAATGCGTGCTTGAGCAGGGCGTCCTGCTCGGCGGCGTGGCGCTTCATCGACCCGGCCGCGGTGGATGCGGAGGCGGGCCGCGAGACCAGCCGCACGCGGCGGTCCAGGGCGTCCGGCAGGTTCAGGCCGATGAACGGCCACGGTCCCTGGTTGGCCGGTTCGTCCTGCGCCCAGACGACCTCGGCGTTCGGGTACTTGGCCAGCTCGGCGGCGATTTCCTCGGCGGGCAGCGGGTACAGCTGCTCGACGCGGACGATCGCCGTCGTGGTGTTGCCGGTCTTCTGCCGGGTGGAGAGCAGATCGTAGTACAGCCGGCCGGAGAGCAGCAGCACGCGGTCGACGGCGTCGGCCTGCAGCTGCTCGTGCTCCGGGATGACCGGCCGGAAGGTGCCCGTGGTGAAGTCCTCGACCGAGGACGCCGCGGCCTTCAGGCGCAGGAGCTGCTTCGGGGTGAAGATGATCAGCGGCTTCCGCGGCCGGCTGTACGCCTGGCGGCGCAGCAGGTGGAAGTGCGAGGCCGGCGTCGTGGGGTTGGCCACGATCATGTTCTCCTCGGCGCACAGCTGCAGGAAGCGCTCGATCCGGGCCGAGGAGTGGTCCGGGCCCTGGCCCTCGTAGCCGTGCGGCAGCATGAGCACGAGCGAGGACCGCTGGCCCCACTTCTGCTCCGCGGACGAGATGAACTCATCGATGATGGTCTGCGCGCCGTTGACGAAGTCGCCGAACTGCGCCTCCCACAGCACCAGGGCGTCCGGGCGTTCGACAGAGTAGCCGTATTCGAAGCCCATGGCTGCGTATTCGGACAACAGCGAATCGTAGATCCAGAGCTTGGCCTGGTCCTCGGTGAGGTTCGCCAGCGGCATCCACTCTTCGCCGTTGGCGCGGTCGTGGAAGACGGCGTGGCGCTGCACGAAGGTGCCGCGGCGGGAGTCCTGGCCGGCAAGCCGGACCGGGATGCCCTCCATGGTCAGCGAGCCGAAGGCCGCCAGTTCGCCGAAGCCCCAGTCGATGCCGCCTTCGCGGGACATCACTTCACGCTTCTCCAGCAGCTGCTTGAGCTTGGCGTGGACCGTGAAGCCCTCCGGGAACTCGACGTGCGCCTTGCCGATCCGGGCCAGGGTCTCGGCCGAGATCGCGGTGGATTCGGGCGCGCCGGTGCCGGTGTCGGACTGCTGGGCAGACGGCAGCTCCAGGTCGGAGACCGCGCCGGTGTCCGCGGTGATGACCGGGATCGGGGAGGTCTGGGCGGCGTGCGTCTCGGCGAAGACCCGTTCGAGGCGTTCCTGGTAGTCGCGGAGCAGCTGCTCGGCTTCTTCCTCGGTGATGTCGCCGCGGCCGATCAGGGCTTCGGTGTAGAGCTTGCGGACCGAGCGCTTGGCCTCGATGAGGTTGTACATCAGCGGCTGCGTCATCGAGGGGTCATCGCCCTCGTTGTGGCCGCGGCGGCGGTAGCAGACCATGTCGATGACGACGTCCTTGTGGAACCGCTGGCGGAACTCGTAGGCCAGCTGGCCGATCCGGACCACGGCCTCCGGGTCGTCGCCGTTCACGTGGAAGACCGGCGCCTGGATCATCTTGGCGACGTCGGTGGAGTACGTGGAGGAACGCGAGGAGGACGGGGCGGTGGTGAAACCGACCTGGTTGTTGACGACGACGTGGATCGTGCCGCCGGTGCGGTAGCCGCGGAGCTGGGAGAGGTTCAGCGTCTCCGCCACCACGCCCTGGCCGGCGAAGGCCGCGTCGCCGTGCACCATGATCGGCAGCACGGGGAAGGTTTCGCCCTGGTCCAGGCGGTCCTGCTTGGCGCGGACGATGCCCTCCAGCACGGAGTCCACGGCTTCCAGGTGGGACGGGTTGGCGGCGAGGTAGACCTTGGTCTGCTTGCCGTTGTCCGAGGTGAAGGTGCCTTCGGTGCCGAGGTGGTACTTCACGTCGCCGGAGCCCTGCACGGAGCGGGGGTCCTGGGTGCCTTCGAATTCGCGGAAGACCTGGGCGTAGGTCTTGCCGGCAATGTTGGTGAGCACGTTCAGGCGGCCGCGGTGGGCCATGCCGATCGCGACCTCGTCCAGGCCGTCGTCGGCGGCGTCGGAGATGATGGCGTCCAGCAGCGGGATCAGCGATTCGCCGCCCTCGAGCGAGAAGCGCTTCTGGCCGACGAACTTGGTCTGCAGGAACGTTTCGAAGGCCTCGGCGGCGTTGAGCCGGGAGACGATCCGGAGCTGTTCGTCGCGGCTGGGCTTGGAGTAGGGGTGCTCAAGCTGGTCCTGGAACCACTTGCGCTCCTCCGGATCCTGGATGTGCATGTACTCGATGCCGGTGGTGCGGCAGTACGCGTCGCGGAGCACGCCGAGGATATCGCGGAACTTCAGCATCGGCTTGCCGCCGAAGCCGCCGGTGGGCCACTCGCGGTCCAGGTCCCACAGCGTCAGGCCGTAGGTCAGGACGTCGAGGTCCGGGTGCTTGCGCTGGACGTACTCCAGCGGATCGGTGTCCGCCATGAGGTGGCCGCGGACGCGGTAGGAGTGGATGAGCTGCTGGATCCGGGCGACCTTGTTGATCTCGTCGGCCGGGTCCACCTGCAGGTCCGGGCTCCAGCGCACGGGCTCGTAGGGGATGCGCAGGGATTCGAAGATCTCGTCGTAGAAGTTCTGGGCGCCGAGCAGGAGCTGGTGTACGAGCTTGAGGAACTCGCCGCTGCCGGCACCCTGGATGACGCGGTGGTCATAGGTGGAGGTCAGCGTCAGGACCTTGCTGATGGCGTTGTGGGCGATGATCTTCTCGCTGGCACCCTGGAACTCCGCCGGGTAATCCAGCGCGCCGACGCCGATGATGGCGGCCTGGCCCTTGGAGAGGCGGGGGACCGAGTGGACGGTGCCGATGCCGCCGGGGTTGGTCAGCGAGACGGTGGTGCCCGAGTGGTCGTCCGCGGTCAGCTTGCCGTTGCGGGCGCGCTTGATCAGGTCCTCGTAGGTGTGCCAGAACTCGGAGAAGTTGAGGGTCTCCGCCTTCTTGATGTTCGGGACCATGAGCAGGCGGGTGCCGTCCGGCTTGGGCATGTCGATGGCGATGCCGAAGTTCACGTGCGCGGGCTGGACTGCGACCGGCTTGCCGTCGACCTCGTCGTAGTAGACGTTCATCGAGGGGAACTGGGCGAGCGCCCGGATGACGGCGTAGCCGATCAGGTGGGTGAAGGAGACCTTGCCGCCGCGGGCGCGGGCCAGGTTGGAGTTGATCACGACGCGGTTGTCGATCAGCAGCTTGGCCGGGATGGCCCGGACGCTGGTCGCGGTGGGGACCTCAAGGCTGGTCACCATGTTTGCGGCGATGGCCTTGGCCGGGCCGCGGAGTACGGAGACGACGTCTTCCTCGGGTGCCGTGGGGGCCTTGACGTTCTTGGGCAGCTGGGCCGGGATCGGCTGGGTGCCGGCGCCGGGCTCGACGGCCTTGGAACCGTCGCGGGCGACGGTGGCCGGAGCCTTCTGCTGCGCGGCGGGCGCGGCCGGGGCGGGCGCGGCGGCCGGGGCAGCGGCGGCGGGTGCCGGGGCTGCGGGAGCTGCCGGAGCGGCGGCGGGTGCCGGCGCGACGACGGGAAGTTCGCGGGTGGACGGGTTGGAAGCCGTTGCCGAGGCTCCGTTGCTGGAAGAACTGTCGCCGGCATCGAAGGATTCGAAGAGCGGCCACCACTTGGCGTCTACCGTGTTCTTGTCCTGCTGGTAACGCTCGTACAGTTCGTCAACGAGCCACTCGTTTCCGCCAAATTCATCGGGTAGACGGTGGCTAGGCTGCTCTGGCACTTGAAATACGCCTCTTCCATGAGTTTGAATCCCGCTGGTTTCCACGGTGCCGCAGCACGTCAATCGAACCAGTTCTCCGCGTCCAGTGAACCCAGACCTTTGCCAGTCTAGTGACGATTCCGGCCAAACCGCCAATAAGCGTGACTCAAATCATCCGGGAGCCGCGCGGGCCCTCTGCCGCGGCTCCGGGAGGCGCCGCCGGCGCGGCCGGGGACTGCCCTAGAATCGCATTTGAGAACCCCTTTAAAGAGGAGCAGCCGTGCGTTTCCTGAGCGAACCGACCACCGACCTGACCTATTCGGACATCTTCCTGGTGCCGTCCCGCTCCGAGGTGACCTCCCGGCTCGACGTCGACCTGTCGGCGGATGACGGCACCGGCTCGACCATCCCGCTGGTGGTCGCGAACATGACCGCAGTGACCGGAAAGCGGATGGCCGAGACCATGGCGCGCCGCGGCGGCCTGGCGGTCCTGCCGCAGGATGTGCCGCTGGAGGTCCTGCGCGAGGTGACGTCCTGGGTCAAGGCCCGCCACACGCTTTTCGAGACGCCGGTCAGCCTGCATTCCTCCAACACGGTGGTCGATGCCTTGCACCTGATGGGCAAGCGGCCGCACGGCGCTGTGGTGGTGCTCGACGACGGCGGCGCCGTGGCCGGCGTCGTCCGTGCCGCCGACTTTGAGGGCCAGGACCGGTTCGCCTCGCTGGCCTCGGTGATGCGGCACCAGCCGCTCGTATTGGACGCCGCCGACTTCGACGCCGGCGCCGGCGCGGAGGCCGGGGCAGCCGCCCTGCGCCGGGCCTTCGATGCCATGGACGCCGCGGGAACCGATTTCGCCCCGGTGCAGCAGGACGGCGCCCTGGCCGGTGTCCTGACCCGCAAGGGGGCCCTGCGCTCCACCCTGTACCGGCCCTCCCTGGACGACGCCGGCGCGCTGAAGGTGGCGGCCGCCGTCGGTATTAACGGAGACGTCGCCGGCCGGGCCGCGGAACTCCTGGCCGCCGGCGTCAACGTGCTGGTGCTGGACACCGCGCACGGCCACCAGCAGAAGATGTTCGATGCCCTGGCAGCGGTCCGGAGGCTGGACCCCGGCGTTCCCGTGGTGGCCGGCAATGTGGTGACGGCCGAAGCCACCCGTGAGCTCATCGAGGCCGGGGCGGACATCGTGAAGGTCGGCGTCGGTCCGGGCGCCATGTGCACCACCCGGATGATGACCGCGGTGGGCCGGCCGCAGTTCTCCGCCGTGCTGGAATGCTCGGCCGCCGCGCGCGAGGCCGGCGGCCGGGTCTGGGCCGACGGCGGGGTCCGCTACCCGCGCGACGTGGCCCTGGCGCTGGCGGCCGGGGCAAGCCAGGTCATGATCGGTTCCTGGTTCGCCGGGACGCACGAGAGCCCCGGCGACCTGCAGCAGGACGCCGGCGGACGGCAGTACAAGGAAAGCTTCGGGATGGCCTCGGCACGCGCGGTGCAGAACCGCAACCAGCGCGAGGGGGCGTTTGAAAAGGACCGCAAGGCGCTCTTTGAGGAAGGCATCTCCACCTCGCGGATGTACCTGGACGCCGCCCGGCCCGGCGTCGAGGACCTGCTGGACATGATCACGGCCGGGCTGCGCAGTTCCATGAGCTACGCCGGGGCCGCGGACCTGGCCGCGTTCCGGGAGCGGGCCGTGGCCGGCATCCAGTCCGCCGCCGGGTATGAGGAGGGCCGGCCGGTCCCGCAAAGCTGGTGAGTGCCGCGGTGGCGGGCAGGCTCTGCCTGTAGACTGAAATCCTTATGGACAGTAAATCTAGGTGCCGGCCTGGGGGCTGTCAGCGCGGAACGGAAGTTCCCGCCCAGTCCACCCGCAGAGCCGGCAAACCCCGTTCACGCGCCCATCACCGCTCCGTAGCCCGGAACGCATCGTTCCACGGACAGAGTGCCCGACAGGAAACAGGGTCGGCCGCTGCTGACCATCCTCCGCCGGGACGTTTCCCCCGGCAGCCGCTCCAGCGCCGCGCCCTTCGCCACTGCAAGGCGGGCCGCTAAATGGAATGGCTGTTACTCGGAGCCGGCGTGCTCCTTATCCTCGGCACCGGTTTCTTCGTCGCCGTCGAGTTCTCCCTGGTCGCCCTTGACCAGGCCACCGTCCAGCGCGCGGTGGACAACGGCGACACCGCCGCCGCGCCGCTGCTGAAATGCCTCAAGTCGCTCTCCACCCAGCTTTCCAGCTGCCAGCTCGGCATCACCCTGACCACGCTGCTGACCGGCTACGTCATGGAACCCTCGGTCGGCCGGCTGCTCGAGGGCCCGCTGACGGCCCTGGGCCTGCCGGACGCGGCGGCCACCTCGGTCTCGCTGGTCCTGGCCATGGCGCTGGCGACCCTGCTGTCGATGCTGATCGGCGAACTGGTCCCGAAGAACATGGCGATCGCCCTGTCCTTCCCGGTGGGCAAGGCGCTGGCGAGGCCGCAGCTGGTCTTCACCGCCGTCTTCAAGCCGGCGATCATCGTGCTCAACGGCTTTTCCAACAAGGTCCTGAACGTCTTCGGCCTCGAAGCGAAGGAAGAGATCTCCGGGGCCCGCACCCCGGCCGAGCTCGCCTCGCTGGTCCGCCGCTCGGCCGCGATGGGAACCCTGGACGAACGGACCGCCAACTTCATCTCCCGGACCCTGAAGTTCTCCGGCCAGACCGCGGCCGACGTGATGACGCCCCGGATCCGGGTGGAAACGATCGACAGCCACCAGCCGGTCTCGGACATCGTCGAAGCCGCCAAGCGCACCGGATACTCCCGGTTCCCGGTGATCGGCGAATCCTCGGACGACATCCGCGGCGTCGTGCACGTCAAGAAAGCCATCGCCGTCCCGTCCGACCGCCGCGCCAACCTGGAAGCCGGGGCGATCATGACCGAGGTGCTCCGTGTGCCCGAGACCATCCACCTGGACGGGCTGCTGGCCGAACTGCGCGAGGGAAACCTGCAGCTCGCCGTCGTGCTCGATGAGTACGGCGGAACCGCCGGGATCGCCACCCTCGAGGACCTGGTGGAGGAAATCGTCGGCGAAGTCGCGGACGAACACGACAAGGTCCGGCCCGGGCTGCTGCAGAGCGCCTCGGGGGACTGGTACTTCCCCGGCCTGCTCCGGCCGGACGAACTCTCCGAACAGATCCCGGGGCTGACCGTGCCCGACGAAGCCGCCTATGAAACGGTCGGCGGCTACGTCATGAGTCAGCTCGGGCGCATCGCCGCGGTCGGCGACACGGTCGACGTCGGGGGCGGACAACTCAGCGTGACGAGGATGGACGGGCGCCGGATCGACCGGATCTGCTTCAACCCCGCCCCGCCGGAACACGAACCCCCGGCGGGCACGAACGGGCGCATCGACACCGCCGGAAAGGCCGGTGCGGCATGAGCGACTGGATGGGAATCCTCTGGCTCGCAATCCTGCTGGTCGGCAACGCCTTCTTCGTGGCGGCGGAATTCGCCGTCATGTCCGCCCGCCGCAGCCAGATCGAGCCGCTCGCGGAGGCGGGATCCAAGCGGGCCCAGACCACGCTGCGCGCCATGGAGAACGTCTCGCTGATGCTGGCCTGCGCCCAGCTGGGCATCACGGTGTGCTCGCTGCTGATCCTCCAGGTCGCCGAACCGGCGATCCACCACCTGCTGGCGGTGCCGCTGGAGGGGCTCGGCGTGCCGGTGGAAATGGCCGACGTCGCCGCGTTCGCCATCGCGCTGCTGGTGGTCACGTTCCTGCATGTCACCTTCGGCGAGATGGTGCCCAAAAACATCTCGGTGTCGGTCGCGGACAAGGCGGCCCTGCTGCTGGCGCCGCCGCTGATGCTGATCGCGCGGGCGGTCAGGCCGGCGATTGTGGCCCTCAACTGGTCGGCCAACCACATCCTGAAACTGATGCGGATCGAGCCGAAGGACGAGGTCAACTCCTCCTTCACGCTTGAGGAAGTGCAGTCGATCGTGCAGGAGTCCACGCGGCACGGGCTGGTGGACGACGACGCCGGACTCATCACCGGTGCGCTCGAGTTCTCCGAACACACCGCCTCGCAGGTGATGGTTCCACTGGGCAAGCTCGTGATGCTCAAGGCCGCCACGACGCCGGAGGAGTTCGAGAAGGCGGTGAGCCGGACCGGTTTCTCCCGGTTCCCGATGCTCGACGACGAGGGGATGCTCGCCGGCTACCTGCACATCAAGGATGTGCTCTCGATCTCCGACGCCGGCTACCAGCATCCGATCGCGGAGAGCCGGATCCGTTCGCTGGCCAACCTGGCCATGGACGACGAGATCGAGAAGGCCATGTCCGTCATGCAACGCACCGGTTCGCACCTGGCCCGCGTGATCGGACCCGACGGGCACACCCAGGGAGTCTTGTTCCTGGAGGATGTGATCGAGCAACTGGTCGGCGAAATCCGGGACGCCACCCAGGCCACCGGCTACCGCCGGCTCGGACAGGACTAGCAAGCGCGACGCGTCTATCCCTAAATAGGAATGATTCCCATTTAGGGTTAGACTCGTTGTATTGCTAACGCTTCTCAATAACAGATCCGAGGTTTCCCGTGCGCCGATCCGCCACCGCCCTCCTTTTGGCCGGGCTCAGCAGCCTGCTCCTGACCGCCTGCGGCACAGGGGCCGGCGGCGAACGCCCCGGTGCCGGTGACGGCACCGTTGAGGTGGTGGCCTCCACCAGCGTCTACGGCGACCTCATCAGCAGCATCGGCGGGGACAAGGTCAAGGTCACCTCGATCATCAACCGCACCAGCCAGGACCCGCACTCCTACGAGGCCACCACCCAGGACAAGCTGGCCGTGTCCAAGGCCGAGCTGGTGGTCGAAAACGGCGGCGGCTACGACGACTTCCTGCACAAGCTCGCCGAGGACACCGGCCTCGACGCGAAGAACCTGGTCAACGCCGTCGACGCGTTGGGGCTGGCGAGCGCTCCGGCGGACTCCGGCGCGGCCCCGTCGTCCGCGGACGCCCACGGCCATGACCACGTGGCGGCCGGCTTCAACGAACATGTCTGGTACAGCCCGGCCGCGATGATCCGGCTGGCCGACGTCCTGGCCGCCAGGCTGGGCGCCCTGGAGCCGTCCGCGGCCGGTCAATTCCGGACCAATGCCGACGCCCTGAAGAAGGAGCTCGGCGGCCTGGAAACCCGGCTCGCCGGGCTGAAAACGGCGGCCGCCCACGGCGGCGTGGCGGTCACCGAGCCGGTGCCGCTCTACCTGCTCGAGGCGGCCGGACTGGAGAACCGGACCCCGGCCGAATACACCTCGGCCATCGAGGCGGGCTCGGACGTGCCGCCGGCGGTACTGCGCTCCGCCGTCGACGTCGTCAAGTCCGGGAAGATCAGGTTGCTGGCCTACAACCCGCAGACCGAGGGGCCCCAGACACGGGCGCTCAAGGACGCCGCCGTCGCCGCGGGCGTCCCCGTGGTGGACTTCAGCGAAACCATGCCCGAGGGCAAGAGCTACCTGGCCTGGATGACCGGCAACGTGGACAACCTGGCCAAGGCCCTGGGCTGACCGGGCCTAAGATAATCGCATCGGCGTGGCCGCACCGGCCCCCGGGAATTGAGGAAGACCCAGTTGACACCCGTAGTGAGCCTGCGCGGCGCCGCCCTGAAGTTCGGCAACCGGACGCTGTGGGAGGGCCTGGACCTGGATATCAATCCGGGGGAGTTCCTTGCCGTGCTAGGGCCCAACGGCAGCGGCAAGACCACCTTCCTCAAGGTCCTGCTCGGCCTGCAGGAACTGAGCGCCGGGACCGCCGTCCTGGACGGCCGGCCGATCGCGCGCGGCAGCCGGCGCATCGGCTACGTCCCGCAGCAGGAATCCTTTGACCCGGACACGCCCCTGCGGGCCCGCGACCTGGTGGGCCTGGGCGTGGACGGGCACCGCTGGGGGATCCGGCTCGGCGGAGGCGCGGTGCGCCGCCGGATCGACGGCCTGCTCGCCGAGGTGGGCGCGCAGGATTACGCCAAGGTTCCAGTGGGCAAGCTCTCCGGCGGCGAGCAGCAACGGCTGCGGGTCGCCCAGGCCCTCGCCACCGATCCCAAGGTGCTGCTTTGCGATGAGCCTCTGCTCTCCCTTGACCTGCACCACCAGCAGGCGGTGAGCGCGCTGATCCACCAGCAGTGCCACGAACAGGACAGCGCCGTGGTGTTCGTGACCCACGAAATCAACCCGATCATGGACTACGTGGACCGGGTGCTCTACCTCGCCGGCGGCCGCTTCCGGCTGGGCACGCCCGAGGAAGTCATGACCACGGAAGTGCTGTCCGAGCTCTACGGCAGCCACGTGGAAGTCATCCGGGCGAACGGGCGGCTGATCGTCGTCGGACTGCCGGACGCCACGACGCACCACCACGAAGACGCACACGCAGTCGCCGGGGAAGTGGGCTAACAATGGACCTGGACAGCCTGCTCCACGCAATCTTCAACTTCGAAAACTACGGCGAGCTGCTCGCCCTGGTGCAGAACTCCATCTGGGCCGGCGCCGTACTGGGACTGCTCGGCGGCCTGGTCGGCACGTTCGTGATGAAACGCGACCTTGCCTTCGCCGTGCACGGCATCTCCGAGCTGTCCTTCGCGGGCGCCGCCTTCGCGCTGCTGGTGGGCGCCGACGTCGTCCTGGGCTCGCTCGCCGGCTCGGTGGTGGCCGCCCTGCTGTTGGGGCTGATGGGCGTCCGGGCCAGGGACAAGAACTCCACCATCGGGGTGCTGATGCCCTTCGGACTCGGCCTTGGCATCCTCTTCCTCTCCCTCTACGAGGGACGTGCCGCGAACAAGTTCGGCCTGCTGACCGGCCAGATCGTCTCCGTCGGCACCGTGCAGCTGCAGGTGCTGGCCGTCGCCGCCCTCGTCGTCATGCTTGCCCTGATTGCGATCTGGCGGCCGCTGACCTTCGCCAGCGTCGACCCCCGGGTTGCCGCCGCGCGCGGGGTCCCGGTCCGGGGCCTGGCCCTGGGCTTCATGCTCCTGCTCGGCGTGAGCGTGGCCCTGTCGATCCAGATTGTCGGGGCGCTGCTGGTCCTGGCCCTGCTGATCACGCCGGCTGCCGCCGCCCTGCGGGTCAGCTCGTCGCCCCGGGTGGTGGTTGTCCTGAGCGTGGTGTTCGCGGTGACGGCGACCGTGGGCGGCATCCTGCTGGCGCTCGGCGGCCGGCTGCCGATCAGCCCCTACGTGACCACGCTGTCCTTCCTGATTTACGTTATCTGCCGGATCATCGGCGGCATCCGGGATAAGCGCGGCTCCAACGGAC
This sequence comes from Arthrobacter sp. Soil763, assembly GCF_001428365.1. Taxonomy (GTDB): domain Bacteria; phylum Actinomycetota; class Actinomycetes; order Actinomycetales; family Micrococcaceae; genus Arthrobacter. Next base: position 984,069 of record NZ_LMSH01000002.1, read on the forward strand.
GGACGATGCAGCCCGAGCAGGCACCGGCCTAGGCAGTGGCACCGCCGGACCGTACAGTGCTGGCATGGGGGAAGACTGTAGAACGTTGCTGCGACGGTGGCTGGGCGCTGCCGCCCTGGCGATCCTTTTGGTACCGGCCGTTTCGGCTTGCCTCGCGGAGCCGCGGCAGCCGGACCTGTCCACCCGCGAGGAGTTCGCCCGCAGCGTCATGGCCGCCGCGACCTCCGGGTCCGTGGAACGGGTTGAAGCCCTGGTGGACCCGGTGATGTCCAACCCGCGGCCCGAGGCCCAGCAGCTGGTCGAGACGGCCCGGGGCTGGGCGCCGGACTCCTGGCAGCTCGGGATCAGCAACGACTTCCCCGAAGTCGCCGACGTGACGGCCACCCGGGCCGGAGGGGCGGAGGCCGTCCGCTACCTGATCTCCTGGAGCGATGACCACTGGACCCTGGTGATGGGGGAATCGACGTACCGGCCGGGCAGCAGCTCGAGCACTGCCGCCAAGCCGCTCCGCCCTGGGGCGCACCCCACCGCCGGCACATCCGCCACGGCCCGGCCGTCTATGACTCCGTCCTTGAACCCGCCGCCGGCCGCCGGATGCTCCGGCGCGGGGCTGGCCTGCCACTCCTTCACTTCAACGTCGGGGTACGCGCGCGGCCAGAACCTGTCCTGGCTGACGTCCACGCCGCTGCATGTGGCGTTCGACCAAGGGAACGGGACATCGGTGCTGGTGGTCCGGATGCCGTGCGGGGTGCTGAATGTGCCCGTCGCCGTGGATGACATCGGTGTCGTTCCCGACGCGTCCCGGCTGGTCGAATCGGCCGACGGCTGCGCCGGCCCGGCGTCGGACCAGCGGCGCTGGGCGACGTCGTTCTTCACACAGCCGATGGTCTACCGGCTCGACTCCGCCGGGCTGGTGCTCACCAACGAGCGCGGCCAGATCCGTTTCAGGCAGGACTAACTAGCAGCTTCGGAGTCCGCGGTAGTGCTGTAGGACGCGGAGGAACTCGTCGGCGGACAGCCCTTCGAGGGTCAGCCCGAAAACGCCCCCTCGTCCGATGAAGAGCTTCGTCACGAGTTCCGCGTCCGAGGGCGACTCGGTGAGGATCCAGCGGGCGAAATGGGGTGTCAGATGTTGGAGATGCTTGCATCGTTCATGCATCTCGTCCCCCGCTCCGTAACCGGTGTCTATCACCAGGCCCTGCTGCCGGTGGCGCTGGACCGTGCGGAGGGCCTCTCCGATGAGCAGGAGGTCCTCGACCGCGGACAGCGAGTACTTTTCTGCAGCCAACTCCTTGAGGCCGACGGACCCGGGCAGTCCCAGGGCACGGTACGCGTCCAGGATAATTTCGTAGTTGTAGGGCTGAAACGTGAGGAAGTCGCGGATGAAGCGCTCGCCCGAGAACTTGGACTGAATGCCGCACACGAGGCTACCGGTCCTTCCATGCCTATGCCAGCGGCTCGGATGCGGGGTGCCGTCGTGCAGGCTGATTTCCATCGCCGCTGCAAAGGGTCCGTCGGACCGCAGGTCCCGGTCAAAGGCTGTCAGGGTTTCCGTTGAGAACGTGCCGAAAACCTTTAGCCCCTCCGCTATTTGGGCCCTTCTATGGTTGCGCTCCGTCTCCCGCAGCCACGCTGAAAACCGGGCTGCTTCGCGGCGACGTTCCGCCGTCACTCCGAGGGCCAAGAGTCTTTCCTCGGTAAAAGCGGCCGACCGCTCGGCCGCAAGCCGGTCCTCTTCCGCCGTATGCAGCCGGTATTCAGCCCACACCCGGTCAGTCAACTCCGACAGGATCCGGGCCCGCTCGCCATCCAGGTCGCTCATGGACCTGATCCTAAGGGGCGGCGTCCCTAATAAGGGCGTGCGCTAGCTGCCAGCGCGCAGGGCGGTGCATTCGGGGCACAGCCCGAAGATCTCCACGGTGTGCTCGACGGCGGTGAAGCCGTGTTCGGCGGCGATCCTGGCGGCCCACGCCTCGACCGCTGGCGCTTCGACCTCGACGGCTTTGCCGCAGTTGCGGCAGAGCAGATGGTGGTGGTGCCCGGTGACAGCGCAGCGCCGGTAGACGACCTCGCCGTCGGCGTTCCGCAGCACATCGACCAGGCCCTCGTCGGCCAGGGACTGCAGGATCCGGTAGGACGTGGCCAGAGACACCGAGGTGCCGCGCTCCTGCAGGATCCGGTGCAGCTCCTGGGTGCTGACGAAATCGGCCAGTTCATCCAGGGCCGCGCTGACGGCCAGCCGCTGCTTCGTAACGCGCTGTTCCTTGCCGGCGGGCTGGTCCTTGGTGCCGGCGGCGGACGGCGCCCGGCTGGCGTCGGAGGTGGCGCCGTGGGACATGGGGAACTCGCTTCGCTGGGGTCTGGCTGGACGTGGGAGGGGTTCCAGATTACCAGCCGGGCATCGTGGACACTGCGGCGGAGGGCGCCCTAGGCTGGCCCGATGAAGCTGACCAAATTCACCCACGCCTGCGTCCGCCTCGAGAAAGACGGGCGGTCACTGGTGCTGGACCCCGGCACGTTTTCGGAGACGGAGCAGGCGCTCGCGGGCGCGGACGCCGTCCTGATCACACACGAGCATGCGGACCACATCGACGTCGACGCCGTGTCCGGCGCCCTGCTCGCGGCGCCGGAGTTGCAGCTCTGGGCTCCCGACGGCGTCGCCGCCCAGCTGCGCCAGAAGGCGGCGGGAGCCGCGGACCGGATTCACACCGTGGCGGCAGGGGAACAGTTCGACGCGGCCGGCTTTGCGGTCCGCAGCTTTGGCGGCCAGCACGCACTGATCCATCCGCAGATTCCGGTCGTGGCCAACGTCGGCTTCCTGGTGGACTCCAACGTCTACCACCCGGGGGATTCCTTCGCGGTCCCGGACGGCATCGGGGTGCAGACCCTGCTGGTGCCGATCCACGCACCCTGGAACAAGGTCGGCGAAGTCGTGGACTTTGTCATCGGCGTGCGTGCCCCGCGGGCGTTCCCGATCCATGATGCGCTGCTCAACGACGCCGGCCGTGGCCTGGTGGAAGGGCACGTGACCCGCATCGGCGCGAAGTACGGCACCGAGTACCGGCACCTCTCCAGCGGCGATACGGTCGACGTCTAGTGTTGCCGCAGTCTAGGCGGGCCAGGCGCCGGTAGCGAAGAAGTTCCGGATCGTTGCCTCGTGCGGTGCCGGGTCCAGGCCCTGGGCCCGCAGCCACTCGGGGCTGTAGTAGTTCCCGGCGTAGCGGTCCCCGCCGTCGCACATGAGCGAAACGATGCTGCCGCGGCGGCCCTCGGCGATCATTCCGGCGATGAGCTGCCAGACACCCCACAGATTCGTGCCCGTGGACGGGCCGGCGTGCAGCCCGGCGTGGTCGCGCAGGTGGCGCATCGCCGCGACCGAGGCGGCGTCGGGCACCTGGATCATGTGGTCGATCACGGCCGGGACAAAACTCGGCTCCAGCCGCGGCCGGCCGATGCCCTCGATCCGGGACGGCAGGCCGGCGGCCTCCGCCGCCGCACCGCCGTCGCGGCTGGCCAGCCAGCCGGGGAAGAACGCGGAGTTCTCCGGGTCGACGACGGCGAGCCGGGTCTCGTGCCGCTGGTAGCGCAGGTAGCGCCCGATCGTGGCGCTGGTCCCGCCGGTGCCTGAGCCGACGACGATCCAGCGCGGGACCGGGAACTCTTCCAGCGCCAGCTGCCCGAAGATGGACTCGGCGATGTTGTTGTTCCCGCGCCAGTCGGTGGCCCGTTCCGCGTAGGTGAACTGGTCCATGTAATGGCCGCCGGTGCGGCGGGCGAGGTCCTCCGCGGCGGCATAGACCTCGGAGGCGTGGTCCACCAGGTGGCAGGAGCCGCCGAACTGCTCGATCAGTGCGATCTTCTCGCGGCTGGTGGTCCGCGTCATCACGGCGATGAACGGCAGCCCCAGCAGCTGGGCAAAGTAGGCCTCGGAGACGGCGGTGCTGCCGCTGGAGGCTTCCACGATGGTGGTGCCCTCCCGGATCCAGCCGTTGACCAGGCCGAAGAGAAACAGCGAGCGGGCCAGCCGGTGCTTGAGGCTGCCCGTCCGGTGGGTCGACTCGTCCTTGAGATACAGCCGGACACCCCAGTGCTCCGGCAGGGGGACTGAATAGAGGTGGGTGTCGGCGGATCGGTTGTTCTCGGCGTTGATCCGGCGGATGGCTTCGTCGGCCCAGGTCCGGTCGTGCTCGCGCGCTGTGCTCACCGCCCCAGCCTACCCGCGGGCGTGCGGGGCCGCCGTTAGAGTGGGCGCATGGAGACCCTGATGACTGTGGCCGAACTGAAGGACCGGATGGATGCCGGGGCACGGACCGTGCTGCTGGATGTGCGCTGGGCGCTGGGGGACCCCCACGGCCGGGAGCACTACCTCGCGGCGCACCTTCCCGGTGCAGTCTTCGTGGATCTGCCCACCGAACTTGCCGGCCCCGCCGATCCCGCCCGCGGCCGCCATCCGCTGCCTGCAGTGGACGAGTTCCAGCGCTCGGCGCGTTCCTGGGGCATCCGGAACGGGGACGTGGTGGTGGCGTATGACGACAGCGGCACCCTCGCGGCTGCCCGGCTTTGGTGGATGCTGCGGAATGCGGGTTTCACCGAAGTGTGCCTGCTCGACGGCGGCCTGGGCGCCTGGCAGGCGGCCGGGTTCGACGTCGAAAGTGGCGAACCGGAGGTCGAGACCGGCGACGTGGTGCTCTCAGACGGGGCGATGCCGGCGATCGGGGCGGCCGAGGCGGCCGTGTGGTCCGGGCGGGGCCTCCTGCTCGACGCGCGCGCCGGCGAACGGTACCGCGGCGAAATCGAACCGGTCGATCCCCGCGCCGGGCACATTCCCGGTGCCGTCAGCGCCCCGACTACCGCCAACCTGGCGCCGGACGGACGCTTCCTCCCCGCGGACGAGCTGCGCGAGCGGTTCACCTCCCTGGGCGTCAGGGCGGACCTGCCCACGGCCGTGTATTGCGGCTCCGGGGTCACCGCCGCCCACGAGATCGCGGCGCTGGAGATCGCCGGCTTCCCCGCGGCGCTGTACCCGGGGTCGTTTTCGGAGTGGTCCACCGATCCTTCCAACGACGTGGTGACCGGCGCGGCTCCCGAGGGCGACGGCGCCCTGGCAGGCTGAGCCCGCTCACCCGTCCCCACGCGGCCGGTCAGGCCGCCGGCTGCCCGGCCGCCCGGGCGCTGATCGCGATCCTGGCCCGGTGCCTGAGGCTCCGGCTGCGGCGCGGACCCGGCGGCGGTGTCGGCACTCCTGCGTCCCAAGGCAGCTGCCCGGCCGGCCCCGCCATGCTGGTGCCGGGAAGGGGTGGGGCGGTGGAGTGGTAGGTGTGGCCGGTTGGGGTGGTGAGTTGGAGGGTGTGCCGCCCTGGTCCGGGTCGGGGTTGGGCGTTCCAGCCGGGGGCTTCTTTCGTGTGGTTGCAGTGCTCGCAGAGCCCGGCGCCGTTGTCGAGGCTCGTGGGTCCGCCGGTGTGCCAGGGGATGATGTGGTCCAGGTGGCGGATGGGGGCGTCGCAGTAGGGCGTGCGACACGTGTCGTCCCGGGCCTGGATGAGGCGGCGGAGCCCGGCGGGGAAGATGCGGGCGCGGGAGTCCATGGCGGTGAGCTCTCCGGGGGCGGGGGCGGTGTACAGCCGGCGGATCCAGGTTGTGATCTCTGTTTCGTTGCCCTCGTTCGTGAGGAGGGCCCGTGCCCATCCGGCGGGGACAACGCCGTAGCCCTGGAGGCGGGCGGGTTCGCTGTCGACTTGGAACAGGGTGCGGTCGGTCAAGACGAGCTGGATGCCGATGCCGCTGATCCCGCCGGGCGTTCCGGTGGTGCGTTCGACGAGGGTGTCGGCCATCAGTTGGCCGCGTGAGCGTGGGTCTCCGTCGGAGCGGGCGGTGTCGGCGTGCCTGGTGAGGGCGGCGTAGACCGCAACGGCTTGGGGTGCGGGGAGCAGGGCGGTGAGGTAGCACATGGTGTCCGGTGCGGGGCGGACGCTGACGTACCGTTCTGTCGCGGCGTGGGCGGCGCGTTCGGTGACGGTGCGGGGGTCGCGGCGGTAGGCGGCCGCCCTCGCGGCGGCGGTGATGGTCCGGTCACCGGCGCCGTCGAAGGTCCCGGTGTCGGGGGCGAGTTCTTCGTCCACGGCGGTGCGGTCCGTGGCGGTGAGGCCTGCGGTTTCCCGGACCAGCAGCGTGGCGCGCCATTCGTTGAGGTACCCGGTTTCCAGGGCGGCGAGGGTGTGCGGCATTTCGGTCACTAGCGCTTTGGCGAGGCCCAGGAGGCGGGAGCCTTTGGCGGGGGATTCCCGCCGGGCCAAGGCGATCTCGGCGCCGACCCCGGCACCGAGCTTGTCCGCGGGCATCCCGGCGGCAGCCTGCTCCGCGCGCCTCGCCAGGTCGACCGCGACGGCGTTCCGCGCCTGGCGTGCGGACAGGGCGGCTTTGAGGTCCTCCAAGGCGCGGGTTTCGTCGATGAGGTCCGCGGCGCTGGCCGGGGCCGGGATCCCGGCCAGGATCAAGCGCAGGCCAGCGACCGTCCCGCCTGCCATGAGATCCAGCTCGGACCCCTGTTTGCCGTCCATGGTTCAAGTGTCGCTGCGGGGTACGACATTATTGGCCCGGCCAGCCAACAAGTTGTTGAGCCCTGTCGTTACACTTTCGGTGATGCCGGACATTAACGGGGTATGAGCTTGCAAGCAGTCCGGAGAGATCCCGGAAATTTGGAACGGGAAAAGCGTTTTTTGGCGGCGCATACGGCCAGCCATGACCGCATCTACCGCTATTTTCGACGCAGAACAGCGGACGCCGCCACCGCAGAAGATCTTTGTTCCGAGGTTTTCAGGATCGCCTGGGAGAAGCTGGCCGGTAGCGGCGAACTGTCCGTCATGGTGCTTTTCGGCGTGGCTAAGAACGTCCTCAGGAACCACGACCGCTCCGCGTCCCGATCAGCAGACCTCCTCGGTGCTCTCCGGGCCGAACGCCGGGACTCAGCGCCCGCCCAGGATTCGGCCGTCCAGGAGGCCCTCGAACGGCTCAGCCCGGACGACCGCGAAGTTTTGCTCCTGACCTACTGGGATGGTTTCACGCCCCGGGAAGTCTCCGACCTGCTCAATACGAGTGCCACGGCCGTCAGGATGCGACTTCACAGGGCACGCAAGGCATTGGGCCACCTCATTCAGACACAGCCACAGGCAGAGGGTGCAGAGCTATGAATACGAATTCAACCGCAGACCGGATCCGGCGTCAGCTGTCATCTGTTGATCCGGCAGCACACATCACCGACGACGAATTGGCCCGGAGCCGTAATCGCTCCCTGGCGGCAATGCAGCCGGCCACTGAGGTGCTTCCGGAAGCCGACGGTATCGCCGTTCCGGGCGAAACATCCACGTACCCGGCGCCAACGAAGCTCTCCGAACGTCGCCCGCGCCGTGCACGGATCATCCTGATGTCGGCGGCAGCCGCGGCAGTGGTCGCTGCGTTGATCGCGGGAGATGTCATTGGCCTTGCCGGCTGGAGGGGCGGAGCCACCGCCCAGGCTGCGGAAGTTCTCAACAATGCTGCCCAAATGACCATCAAAACGACTGATCCGAAGGTCTTACCCGGCCAGTACCTGCGGATCAAAAGCACCAATGTTTGGGCTTCGTACACCTCGGAGCAAGACGGATCCGAGTATCGGTGGCTCGATACCGAAAAATCCGACATGTATATCCCCGCTGACAGGTCCGGGGAGTGGGTGTGGCAGCGCTCAGGGCGAGTCCCCACGACCTTCTTCGACGCGAAGTCCAAGGCGTACGCCCAGAAGCAGGACATTAAGCCTTCCCCGGAGCTGCTGCGCGCACGCAGCGGGGCGTTCTACGGAGGCCCCGGCTCGTGGACGGCTGCGGACCTATCGAAGCCGCCCCGCGATCCCTACCGGCTGCTGAACAGCATCTACAAACAAACCCTGGGGCGAGGCCAGTCGGTTGACGGTGAAGCGCTCGTGTTCATAGCGGACCTCCTCAGGACCGGGCTGGTGCCCGCCGACCTGCGGGCGGCTCTCTACAAGGCCGCGGCGATGATCCCCGGGGTGACAGTCACCGAAGGCCAAGCCAACCTGGACGGCCGCACCGGGGTGGCCATCGGACGCCTCGAGGAAGGCCCGGCTCAAACACGTCAGGAGCTCATCATCGACCCCAAGACGGGTCTGTTGATCGGCGAACGGTCTGTCCTCTCCCAAGCCCAAATCGGATTTCCCGCGGGAACAGCAACGACCTGGACCGCGATTGAAACGTCCGTCAGCAACACGGCACCCTAGCTCGCGCGGCATACGGAGGGCGGTCACCTAGTGGCCGGGCTCCAGCGCAAGCTTGAGCCCGAAACCGACCAGCACCGTTCCGGTGATCCGGTCAATCACCCGGATACTCCGGGCGTTCTTCAGCCACCGGGATGCGTACCCCGTGGCAAAGATCAGCAGCGTGAACCAGGCCATGCTGAAAAGGCAATGGACTCCGGCCAGCAGCACGCCCATCAGCAGGGGAGAGGTGCCGGCCGGGATGAACTGCGGGATGGTGGCAATGTAAAAGACGCCGACCTTGGGATTGAGCAGGTTGGTACCGGCGCCCGTGAGCCAGCCGCGCACCAGGTCCCGCCCCGGATCCACCGCCGGCGGTGGATCCGCAACCGCCGCGGCCGCTTCAGGGCCCTTGCGCAGCGTCTTCCAGATCAGGGACAAACCGAGCCAGATCATGTAGCCGGCGCCGGCCAGGGTGAGGACCCGGTAGGCGACCTCGGAGGCTGCCAGCAGCGCGGAAACCCCCACCGCCGCGGCCACACCCCACACCATGGCGCCGGTGCTGATGCCGACGGCGGTGGCAAAGGCGTAGCCGCGGGACCGGGAGATCGACGAGCGCAGCACCAGCGCCGTGTCGATGCCGGGCACCAGCGTCAACAATCCGGCAACGACGGCAAAAGACAGCAAAGCCTGGGTAACGGTCACCGTCCAAGAATAAGACGAGACGACGCCGGGGCAATCGCGGGCCGACCAGGAGGTTGCCCTGGAGTTTCCGCCAGCCCTGGACCTGGAGTTCCGTCGTGTCGAAACCATCGGCCACCAGCGTCGCCGAAAAGACGCCCCGCCCGGAAACGGACACGATCGGCCCCGCCGTAATCGTGTTGCCGCAACCGGCGACGAAATCCGTGCTGCCGGCCGGAACCACCAGCAGGCAGGCGAGCGACCCTCCTTCGGCCTGCGCGGCAAAGTACCGCACCCCGTCGGACTCTGCCAGGAACCGGCTGTTCTCCAGCGCGGGGTCCTGCGGTTCGCTGCCGGCCGGCAGCCGGTCCTGTGCTGAAGCCTCACGCTGGAAAACAGCCGGTCCGGCGGGAGCGGAGCAGCCTCCCAACAGAACGGCAAGACCCAACGCTGCAACCACGGCTGACCACCGACGATTCATTACGCTGCCCCCTCAGGCTCATGCTCGTTGCCCCGAGGCTACAGGACGACCCGTGCGCCGGTGCGGTGCCGGCCCAAAGTGGCACAGGAACCGGGCCCGGGGGTAGCGTCAAACCATGACTCCAGGACGCCCCGTACCGCCGCCCCTCGGCAAGCCGCTGCCCGACCTCACCGCAGACCCCAACGCCGCCGACGCCCGCACCGCCGGAGGCGGCACCCTCGCCGCCGCGTACGGCGCCACCTCACCCGACAGCGGACTGGTGCCGCTGACCGTGGCCCGGCGCGCGCCCAAGGACGACGACGTCGAGATCGCCATCGAGTTCTGCGGCCTCTGCCACTCGGACGTGCATGCAACCCGCGGGGAGTGGGGCAGCCCCGACTACCCGCTGGTTCCGGGCCACGAAATCGTCGGCCGGGTCACCCGGGTCGGCACCGCGGTCGACGACTTCGCCGTCGGAGAGCGCGTCGGCGTCGGCTGCATGGTCGACTCCTGCCGCGAGTGCGAGAGCTGCCTCGACGGCCTTGAGCAGTACTGCGAGAACGGCAACACCGGCACCTACGGCGCCAAGGACAAGCGCAACGGCGGCGCCACCACCCAGGGCGGCTACGCCACCTCGATCGTCGTGGACCGCAACTACGTCCTGCGGATCCCGGACGGCATGGACCCGGCCGCGGCGGCGCCGCTGCTCTGCGCCGGCATCACGACCTACTCACCGCTGAACCACTTCGAGGTGGAGGAAGGCGACGCCGTCGGCGTCGTGGGCCTCGGCGGCCTTGGCCACATGGCCGTCAAAATCGCCAAGGCCATGGGTGCGGAGGTCACGGTGTTCACGACGTCGGAGCGGAAGTTCTCGGCGGCGCGCGAGCTCGGGGCGGACCATGTCGTCCTGTCCACCGACCCGTCGGCCATGGACGCCGCCGACCGCAGCCTCGACGTCATCATCGACACCGTGGCCGCGCCCCACGACCTCAACCCCTACTTCCGGACCCTCCGCGTCGACGGGGCGCTCTTCCAGCTCGGCCTGCCCTCCGAAGCCATGCCGCCGGTCAGCCCCGGGGCCTTGATCCGGCGCCGGATTGCCTATGCCGGCTCGCTGATCGGCGGGATCGCCGAAACGCAGGAAATGCTGGATTTCTGCGCCGCGCACGGCGTGGTCTCCGACGTCGAGGGGGTCGGCGTCGACCAGCTCAACGAGGCCTACGACCGGATGGTCGCCGGCGACGTGAAGTACCGATTTGTTCTGGACGCCAGCACCCTGGGGTCCCCGGCGGAAAAGGCGGATGCATGAGCACCCTGTTCACCAAGATCATCAACGGCGAGATCCCGGGCCGGTTCGTCTGGCGCGAGGACGACGTCGTCGCATTCCTGACCGTGGGACCGCTCGCCGATGGGCACACCCTGGTGGTTCCCACCCAGGAAGTGGACCGCTGGACCGACGCGCCCCCGGAGGTCCTCGGCCGGGTGATGGAGGTGGCCCGGAAGATCGGCGCCGTGCAGGTGGACGTGTTCGACGCCGCCCGGGCCGGCCTGACCGTGGCCGGCTACGAGATCAACCACCTGCACGTGCACGTCTGGCCGTCGACGTCGATGGCCGATTTCGACTTCGGCACCGTGGACCAGCACCCGGACCCGGCCCGGCTGGACGCCAATGCGGAGAAGCTCCGCGAGGGCCTGCGGGCCGCAGGACACGGCAACCACGTCCCGGAAGCCTAGGCTGCCCGCGCGCTGGCCCCGGCCTCCTAGGCCGGGGCCAGCGCCTTGTTAAGCACGGTCCGGATCCGCTTCTCGGACACCGAGTACGCGGTCCCGAGCTCGACGGCGAACAGGCTCACCCGCAGTTCCTCGATCATCCAGCGGACCTGGGTTAACTCCGGGCCGATACGCCGGCCGGGAAGCAGGGCGGAAACGGCGTCGTCGTAGTCGTCCTCGAGGCCCTGAATGACCGCCATGTGCTGGGCATCCCGCTGGACGTTCCCGGGAAGCTTCTCCAGCCGCTTCTCGATCGCGGCAAGGTAGCGCGGCAGCTGGCTCAGCTGGGCGTAGCCCGTGCGCGCCACAAAACCCGGGAACACCAGCTGCTCGAGCTGGCTCTTGACGTCATTAAGGGCGCTGATCAGGGCCAGGCTGGTGCTGCCCTTGAGCTGCTTCTCGATCCGCCGGGTGCTGGCCAGGATGCGCTCGACGACGGCGGTCACCGTGAAGACCGTGTCGATCAGCTCGGCCCGCACCTGCTCGTACAGCGCCTTGAAGGCAGGCTCGTCCCACGGCAGCCCGGCGGGCGTTAGCTTGTCCATGGCGGCCAGCGCGCAGTCTGCGATCAAGGCCGATACCGAGCCATGCGGGTTCTGGCTGAACGTCAGCTTCTCGGTGTTGTTCAGGTGCTCGAGGACGTACCGGTCCGGGGGCGGGACCTTCAACGCGAGCAGGCGGATGACCCCGCCGCGCATGGCCTGTTCCTGCTCGGCGGAGGTCTGGAAGAGCCGCAGCGCGACCGACGTGCCCTCATCGACCAGCGCCGGGTAGCCGGTGACGGTGTGGCCTTCGACCGCGCCCTGGACCTGGCGCTGCACCGTGCCGAAGGTCCAGTCCTTGAGGCCGGAGAGCTCGGTGAACCCGCCGGGGGCCGGGCCGACCGGGGCGACCGCCTTGCCGCCGGTCTTACCGGCTGCTTTGCCGGCTGCTTTGCCGGCTGCCGTTCCCTTCGCCTTAGGCGCCGTCGTCGAGGGTGTGGCACCGAGCGACTCAGCGATGGCCCGGCGGGTTGCCGGGGCAAGTTTCTCCTGCAGCGCCGCCAGGTCCTTGCCCTCGTCCAGCACCTTGCCTTGCGGATCGACCACGCGGAAGCTTACCCGCAGGTGCGCCGGCACGGCGTCCCAGTTCCAGGACCCGGGCGGGATGACCTGGCCGCGCAGCCGCCGCAGCACGAGCTCCAGTGAGGGCTCCAGGTCGTCCGTCGCCGGATCGAAGTCCGCTTCCAGTGCGGCCACGGCCTGGCGTGCGACGTCGGGAGCCGGGACAAAGTTCTTCCGTACCTGCTTGGGCAGGGACTTGATCAGGGCCGTGACGAGTTCGACCCGCTGGCCCGGGATCAGCCAGCGGAAGGCCGCGTCGTCGAGCTGGTTCAGGAACAGCACCGGGACCTCGGCCGTGACGCCGTCGGAGGGGTTCGGCGGGGACCCGGGCGCCACCGGATGGAACTCGTAGCTCAGAGGCAGGTCGAATCCCTTGTGCCGCCACATCTTGGGGTAGGCGGAGTCGTCCAGGGCCTCGGCGTCCTCGCTGATCAGCAGCGACTTCTCGAAGTCCAGCAGCGCCGGATCCTGCTGCCGGGCCTCCTTCCACCACTTGTCGAAGTGGCGTTCGGAGACCACGTCCGGCCCCACCCGGGCGTCGTAGAACTCGAAAAGTGTCTGGTCGTCCACCAGGATGTCGCGGCGCCGCATGCGGGCCTCAAGCTCTTCGATCTCTTGCAGCAGGGCGCGGTTGCGGTGGAAGAACTTGTGATGGGTCTGCCAGTCGCCTTCCACCAGCGCATGCCGGATGAAGAGCTCCCTGGACAGCTCCGGGTCCACCCGGCCGTAGTTGACCCGCCGGCTGGGGATGATCGGCACGCCGTAGAGCGTGACCTTCTCATGGGCCATCACCGAGCCCATCTTCTTGGACCAGTGCGGTTCGCTGTAGCTGCGCTTGACCAGGTCCGGCGCGACCTGTTCGGCCCAGAGCGGATCGAACTTGGCGGCCACGCGTGCCCAGAGCCGGCTGGTTTCGACCAGTTCGGCGGCCATCACAAAGGTGGGGGACTTCTTGAACAGCGCGGAGCCGGGGAAAATCGCAAAGCGGCTGCCCCGGGCGCCGGCGTACTCGCGCTTGCGTTCGTCGAGGATGCCGATGTGGCTCAGCAGGCCCGAGAGCAGGCTGATGTGGACGCCATCATGGTTGCCCACCGGATCCGTGAGGCGTTTGTTGTCCAGGCTGATTCCGAGCGGGCGGGCCAGCTGCCGCAGCTGCGCGAACAGATCCTGCCACTCGCGGACGCGCAGGTAGTTGATGAACTCGTTGCGGCACAGCCGCCGGAACGCGGTCGAGGAGAGTTCCTGCTGCTTCTCCTGCAGGTAGTTCCACAGGTTCAGGTAGCCGGTGAAGTCCGAGTTCTCATCCCGGAACCGGGCGTGCTTCTCCGCGGCGAGCTGCTGCTTGTCCGTCGGACGCTCGCGCGGATCCTGGATGGTCAGCGCCGCGGCCAAAATCATCACCTCGCGGACGCAGCCGCGCTTGCCCGACTCCACGATCATCCGGCCCAGCCGCGGATCCACCGGAAGCTGCGCCAGCTGCTGCCCGACGGCGGTGAGCCCGCCGCCGTTCCGTCCGGCCCCTGCCGGGCGACGCCCGCCCCGGCGGCCGCCGGACGCAGCGCCGCGCTCGCCGTCGCCGGCCGGTTCCTGCCGCGCCGCGCTCAGGGCGCCGAGTTCGCGCAGCAGGGTGACGCCGTCGTTGATGGCGCGCGAGTCCGGCGGCTCCACGAACGGGAAGTTCTCCACGTCCCTCGGCCCCCGCGCGACGCCCATCGCGGTCATCTGGAGGATGACCGCGGCGAGGTTGGTGCGCAGGATTTCCGGATCGGTGAACGGCGGGCGCGACTCGAAGTCCTCTGCCGAGTACAGCCGGATGGCAATGCCGTCGGAGACGCGGCCGCAGCGGCCGGAGCGCTGGTTGGCCGAGGCCTGGGAGACCCGCTCGATCGGCAGGCGCTGGACCTTGGTGCGGTGTGAGTAGCGCGAGATGCGGGCGGTGCCGGTGTCGATCACGTACTTGATGCCGGGAACCGTCAGCGAGGTCTCGGCGACGTTGGTGGCCAGAACGATCCGGCGCTTGCTCCCGGGATGGAAGACCTTGTGCTGTTCCTGCAGGCTCAGCCGGGCGAAGAGGGGGAGCACCTCGGTGCCGGCCAGCCGCCGGTTCGCCTGGATCCGCGCATTGAGGGCTTCGGCGGCATCCCGGATCTCGCGCTCGCCGGAGAAGAAGACCAGGATGTCCCCGGGCGCTTCGAGGGCGAGTTCGTCGACGGCGTCGCACACCGCATCGAGCGGATCCCGGTCCTCTTCGAGTTCGTCTTCGGACGCGTCGGCATCGTCGCCTTCGGCGCCGCCGCCGGCGGGAGCCGACAGCGGCCGGTACCGGATCTCGACGGGGTAGGTGCGGCCGGAGACCTCGATGATCGGGGCGGGCTCCTCCTCGCTGCCGAAGTGCTTCGCGAACCGCTCCGGATCGATGGTGGCCGAGGTGATGATGACCTTCAGGTCCGGCCGCTGCGGCAGGATCCGCTTCAGGTAGCCGAGGATGAAGTCGATGTTGAGGCTGCGTTCGTGGGCCTCGTCGATGATGATCGCGTTGTATTTGCGCAGCAGCTTGTCGCGCTGGATTTCCGCCAGCAGGATGCCGTCGGTCATAAGTTTGACCTTGGTGGCGCGGCTGACCTCGCCCGTGAAGCGGACCTGGAAGCCGACCTCCTGGCCGATCTCGACGCCGAGTTCCTCGGCGATGCGTTCGGCCACCGTGCGCGCTGCGAGCCGGCGCGGCTGGGTGTGGCCGATCAGGCCGTTCTCACCCAGACCAAGTTCCAGGCACATCTTGGGAATTTGGGTGGTCTTGCCGGAGCCGGTCTCGCCGGCGATGATCGTCACCTGGTTCGCGGCGATGGCGGCCATCAGGTCCTCGCGGCGCTCGGAGACCGGCAGCTCGGCGGGATAGGAAATATGCAGTGTCATGGCTGGAGACAGTCTACTGGCCCCCTGCCGGACATAGGGTTGCCCGGTCCCCGCGGGGGCCGGGCAGCAGCTGATGTGGGGGTTAGAAGAACCGCAGGTTGTAGCCGGTGCTGGGCAGGTCGTGGGCCATCCAGTACTCGTCCGAGCGGACGGGCGGGTTGTGGCCGAGGCCGTCCTTGCGGAGGACGCGCAGGGTGGCGGCGACGGCGGCGAAGACCAGGACGATGAGGGTGATTCCTAGGAGTTCCATACCTCCATGGTTCTCCGGGGACGGGATCGAAAAAAGTGGCAGAAACGACCAAAAAGCTAAAATTTCTGCCACACTGGATACATGCTCAAATCAGTGGCCATGATCGTCGTTCCCAACTTCTCGGTCTTCGAATTCGGCACCGCCTTCGAAGTGTTCGGAGTGGACCGCTCAGACCGGGGGACCGGGGTTCCCGCCTTCGATTTCCGCGTCTGCACGCCGGAGCCGGGCGACGTTCCGATGAAATCCGGGCTGTCCCTGCACGTGGGCCTGGGGCTGGAGGCGGCCGCCGACGCGGACCTGGTCATCATGACTCCGTTCGGCAAGGACGCGGACGTGCCCGAATCCGTGCTGGAGGCGCTGCGGGCCGCACACGAACGCGGCGCCTGGGTCATGTCCATTTGCTCCGGGGCGTTCGCGCTGGCCCGGGCGGGGCTGCTGGACGGCCGACGCTGCACCACCCACTGGCACTACTCGCAGGAGCTCGCAGCCCGCTACCCGGCGGCGCTGGTCGATGAAAACGTGCTCTACGTCCAGGACGGGCGGATCATCACCAGCGCCGGGACGGCCGCGGGCATCGATGCCAGCCTGCACCTGGTCCGGGTGGAGCTCGGCGCCAACGTGGCGGCGAGCATCGCCCGGGACATGGTGGTTCCGCCGCACCGCGACGGCGGCCAGGCCCAGTTCATCGACCGGCCCATGCCCCGCTGCGGATCGCAGCCCATGGAGGAGCTGCTGCGCTGGATGGTCGGAAACCTCGACGAGGAGCACTCGGTCAACGACCTGGCCGCGCGCGTCCACATGTCCCCGCGGACCTTCGCGCGCCGCTTCCGGGCAGAGACCGGCGCGACTCCCGCCGCCTGGCTGAATTCGCAGCGGGTGCTCCGCGCACAGGAGCTCCTGGAGACGACCGACCTCAATATCGACGAGATCGCCCGGGAAGCCGGCTTCGGCCATTCGGTGCTGCTGCGGCACCACTTCGCGAAGGTGCTCGACACCAGTCCGCAGTCCTACCGCCGGACGTTCCGCGGGCACCTGGCGGCGGTCTAGCCGGGGCGGTTCTCGGCCGCGGCGCGGGTGCAGTCCACCAGGGTCCGCCACGGCCCCACCAGCTCCCGCTCCGGCAGGGTGGCGCGGCGCTGGCCGGCCCGGATGCGGTAGACGAACCGGTCCGGCTGGGGAGCGGATCCCGTCGCGTCCCGGCCGGGCAGTTCATCCCAGGGACAGGCCTCCACCAGGGGGGCCCACTGGTTCCGGTCATCGTCGGTCAGCGCCTGCACGCTCCAGACGCGCTCCATTCCGGCAATGCCGCCGCTGCGCTGGACGGTTATCTTCATCGGTGATCCTCCGGGACGGCGGGGCCTACAGCCTCACCTTCACAGTTTCCCACGCCTTCCGGACGGCGTCATGCTCCGCCGAGTCGGCACCGTAGAGCTCCTTCGCCGACGCCGCGGTGGCCTTGGCGAAGACGCTGAAGGTGGCGGCCGTCGGGAGGGAGCCGCCGGTCAGGGTGTCGTACCAGATCCGCCCGGGCGCCTCCCAGGCCTTGCCGCCGAGCGCCGCGGCGACCAGGTAGAAGGCGCGGTTGGGAATGCCCGAGTTCAGGTGCACGCCGCCGTTGTCCGAGCTGGTGTGCACGTACGAGTCCATCGAGTCCGGCTGCGGGTCCTTGCCGAGCACGTCGTCGTCGTACGCGGTGCCGGGGGCCTTCATGGAGCGCAGCGCCGTGCCCTGCACCTCGTCGGTGAACAGTCCCTCGCCGATCAGCCAGCTTGCCTCCGCCGCGTCCTGCTGCTTGACGTACTGCTCCACCAGCGCGCCGAAGACGTCGGAGAGAGACTCGTTCAGGGCGCCGGCCTGGTTGCGGTAGGCGAGTCCGGCGGAGAACTGGGTCACGCCGTGGGCCAGCTCGTGGCCGATGACGCTCAGCGACGCGGTGAAGCGGGTGAAGACCTGGCCGTCGCCGTCGCCGAAGACCATCTGCCGGCCGTCCCAGAAGGCGTTGTCGTAGCGCTGCCCGAAGTGCACGGTGGCGTCCAGGGCCAGGCCGTTGCCGTCAATCGAGTTGCGGCCGAAGGCCTCCGCGTACAGCCGGTGCGTGTGGCCCAGTCCGTCGTAGCCCTCGTCCGCGGCGGGGTCCCCGGTAGCGGGTTCGCCTTCCTTCCGCACCAGCACGCCGGGCAGGTTCTCGGAGGTCTTCGCATCGAAGATGGTCCGCTGCGGCGGTCCCGGCTGCAGCTGCCGCACCCCGGGAGGGGCGGCGGGGGCCGGCTGCGCCCGGGAGGCCTGGAAGCTCTTGACGTGCTGGAGAGCCTCCTTCGCGGCCCGGGCGGCGACCAGCAGCCGCGGTTCATGGTGCTGCGCTGCCAGCCGGCGCAACAGGTAGGGAGGAATGATGGAGCAGTACATGTGAGACCCCTTCTCTGTGCCGATGCGAACAGCCTACGAGCGGGTGCCGACAATTGGCAGGGGGAGCCGGGGGAGTGCGCCCCGGCAACAGCCGGCCCGATACGGTAGGCCCATGGCAGAAACCAGCAAGCGCAAGAAGCCCGGCTCCACCCTGCTGACCGTGATCGTCGCCTTCGCGGCGAATATTCTCGTGGCCGCGGCGAAGTCGGTGGCGGCGTTCCTTACCGGGTCCGCGTCGATGACCGCAGAGGCGGCGCACTCCTGGGCGGACACCGGCAACCAGGTGTTCCTGTTCTTCGCCGAGCGCCGGTCGGCCCGGCCGCGGGACAAGAGCCACCCGATGGGGTACGGCCGCGAAGCGTATGTCTGGTCCATGTTTGCGGCCTTCGGGCTTTTCACCGCCGGCGCTGTGGTGTCCATCATGCACGGCATCCAGCAGATCATCGCCCCGGAGCCGGCCGCCGACTTTGCCGTGGCCTACATTGTCCTGGCCGCCGCCTTCGTCTTCGAGGGAATCTCCTTCGTCCAGGCGTTCCGGCAGACCCGCAAGGCGGCGCACCAGCTGGAACGGCACACCCTGGAGCAGGTGCTGATCAGCTCCGATCCGACCCTGCGTGCGGTCTTCGCTGAAGACGCCGCCGCGCTGATCGGCCTGGTGGTGGCCTTCGCCGGTGTCTTCCTGCACCAGGTCACGGGATCGCCGCTGCCCGATGCGGTCGGCTCGATCATCGTGGGCGTGCTGCTGGCCGTCGTCGCCGTCGTGCTGATCGACCGCAACCGGCGGTTCCTGGTGGGCCAGGGCGTCACCCCCGACATCGAACGTTCGATGGGCCGGCGTGTGTTGGAGCATGCGGAGATCGCCCGGCTGACCTACCTGCACCTGGAATTCGTCGGCCCGCGCAAGCTCTACCTGGTCGCGGCCGTGGACCTGGAAGGAGACCATCCGGAGCACGAGGTGGCCGTGGTCCTGCGCCGGATCGAACGCGAACTCGAAGACCACGAAACCGTGGAGGAGGCCGTCCTGACCCTGGCGACGCCGGATGAGAAGGCCCTGGCCTTCGAAGCCGCGGACGCTCCTGCCGGCGCCTGACCCGGTCAACGCAAAAACCCCGCCGCTTCATGGGAAGCTGCGGGGTTTTTCGGTGCCCTCGGTAGGATTCGAACCTACGGCCTTCTGCTCCGGAGGCAGACGCTCTATCCCCTGAGCTACGAGGGCATTCAGGGATCCTGCCGTTACCGGCGGGACGTCCTAGAGCTTAGCAGGAAGATGGGCCGCAAAGAAAAACCGCCGCCCCGCGGCCCGGCGGTCCCCGCCCAACCGGCCGCCGAAGCAGTCCGCCGCGGGCCGGTGGTCAGGTCACGGAACAGGTCACCGGGGCGTCAGAATTCCGCGCTGCTGCAGGCCCCCCGGTAGGCTGGGAGGGTGACCCCAGAAGAACTGTCCCTCGCCATATCCGCCTGCCTCAAGGACGCCGTCGCCGCCGGTGAGATCGCCCTTGCCCCCGCCGACATTCCCGACGCGGTCCGGGTGGAGCGACCCAAGAACCGGGACCACGGCGACTGGGCCACTAACATTGCGCTGCAGCTGGCCAAAGCGGCCGGCACCAACCCGCGGCAGCTCGCCGGTGTCCTCAGCGAACGCCTCGCGGCGATCAACGGTGTGTCCGGTGTGGACATCGCCGGCCCGGGGTTCCTGAACATCACCGTGGACGCCGCCGCCGCCGGGGCGCTCGCCAAGGCCATCGTCGAGGCCGGGACCGCGTACGGGACCAACGCGGCGCTCGCGGGCCGGACGGTCAACATGGAATTCGTCTCCGCCAACCCCACCGGGCCGCTGCACATCGGCCACACCCGCTGGGCTGCCCTGGGCGACTCGATTGCCCGGGTGCTGCGGGCCTCCGGCGCGGACGTCACGGCCGAGTACTACATCAACGACGCCGGTTCGCAGATGGACGTCTTTGCCAACTCGGTCCTGTCCCGGCTGCACGGCCGTGACGTGCCGGAGGGCGGCTACCCGGGCGAGTACATCGCCGACCTTGGCCATGAGGTCCTGGCCGACCACCCCGGGATCCGGGAACTCACCGACGTCGCTGCCCTGCCGGTGATCCGCGGCGCGGCCTACCGGGCGCAGCTGCACGACATCAAGCAGACCCTCGCCGAGTTCGGCGTCGCGTTCGACGTCTTCTTCTCCGAGCAGGAACTGCACGACGCCGGCGCGATCGCCGACGCCGTCGCCCGGCTCCGCGAGCAGGGCCACGTGTACGACGACGGCGGCGCCGTCTGGCTGCGCACCACCGACTTCGGCGACGACAAGGACCGCGTGCTGATCCGCGCGAACGGCGAGCCGACCTACTTCGCCGCCGACGCCGCGTACTACCTGTCCAAGAAGGACCGCGGCTTCACCGAGAAGATCTACCTGCTGGGGGCCGACCACCACGGCTACATCAACCGGCTCAAGGCGATCGCGGCCGCGGCCGGCGATGATCCCGAGGTCAACATCGAGGTGCTGATCGGCCAGCTCGTCTCGGTCAACGGCGCCAAGCTGTCCAAGCGGGCCGGCAACATCATCGAGCTCAAGGACCTGATCTCCTGGCTGGGCAAGGACGCCGTCCGCTACTCGCTGGCCCGCTTCCCGGCCGACTCGCCGTTGACCCTGGACCCGGAGCTGCTGAAGAAGCACAGCAACGAAAACCCGGTCTTCTACGTCCAGTACGCGCACGCCCGCTCCCGCGGCGCCGCCCGCAACGCGGTGGCCGCCGGCGTCGAGCGCCGGGTGGACGGCCAGGACGCGTTCGACGCGGCCCTGCTGGACCACGCGACCGAAAACGAGCTGCTCTCGCACCTGGGCAGCTACCCCTCGATCGTGGCCAAGGCCGCCGAGCTGCGCGAACCGCACCGGGTGGCCCGCCACCTGGAAGTCATCGCCGGCGCCTACCACCGCTGGTACGACGCCTGCCGCGTCGCGCCGCTGGGCGAGGAAGCCATCACGGATCTGAACCGCACCCGGCTGTGGCTCAACGATGCCACCAGCCAGGTGCTCGCCAACGGACTGGAACTGCTGGGCGTCTCGGCGCCGGAACGGATGTGACCGCCATGACCGCGAACCCGAACACCAGCGCCCCGGCGTCCCCGCTCGCCCCGGACTGGCTCGCCGTCCCGGCGGACCTGAACGCCCTGCACGCCCCGATGTGGGCGGCCGGTGTGGCGCGCAACGAAACCGGCGAACTCGCCATCGACGGCATCGCCGTCAGCGAACTGCAACGCCAGTTCGGCACGCCGCTGTTCGTCATGAGCGAGACCGACTTCCGGGCCCGCGCCAGGGCGTTCCAGGACGCGTTCAACGAGGCCTTCGCGGACATCTGCGGGGGAGTGGACGTCTACTACGCCGGCAAGTCGTTCCTGTGCACCGCCGTCGTCCGCTGGGTCGAGGAGGAAGGCCTGCGGCTGGACACCGCCTCCGGCGGGGAACTCGCCGTCGCCGCCCGCGCCGGCATCCCCGGTGCCGCCGTCGCGCTGCACGGGAACAACAAGTCCGACGCCGAGATCCACCGCGCCCTGGACATGAAGCTGGGCCGTATTGTCGTCGACAGCCTCGCCGAACTCGAACGGGTCGCCGCCATCGCGCAGAACCGCGGCGAGACGGCGAAGGTCATGCTGCGGCTGACCCCGGGCGTGCACGCGCACACCCACGAATTCATCGCCACCGCGCACGAGGACCAGAAGTTCGGCCTTTCCATGGCCGGGGACTCCACCGACCAGGCCGGGCTCTCCGCCGCGGAGGAGGCCGTCGCCGCCGCTGCCGGGCACGACAGCATCGAACTGCTGGGCCTGCACTGCCACATCGGCTCGCAGATTTTCGAACCCGACGGCTTCGCCCTCGCCGCGGAAAAGCTCCTCGACTTCCTGGCCGCCATGCAGGCGAAGTACTCGATCGTGCTGCCCGAGTTGGACCTTGGCGGCGGCTACGGCATCGCCTACACACCCGTCGACACGCCGCGCCCGCCGGCCGAAATCGCCCAGGCGATGGCCGCCGTCGTCCGCGCCAAGGTCGCCGAGCTCGGCATCACCGCGCCCCGGATCTCGATCGAGCCGGGGCGGGCGATCGTGGGCAGCAGCACCTTCACCCTCTACGAGGTGGGAACGCTGAAGACCGTGCGGGTGGATGCCCCGGGAAGCGGCGCGCAAAACGTTACGTACCCGCGCCGGTATGTGTCAGTGGACGGCGGGATGAGCGATAACGCCCGCCCGGTGCTGTACGACGCGGATTATTCGGCCGTTCTGGCCTCCCGCAGTTCCACCGCGGCGCCGCAGCTGTCCCGCGTGGTGGGCAAACATTGCGAGAGCGGCGACATAGTTGTTAGAGATGTATATCTGCCCGAGGACGTGGCAGCCGGTGATCTGCTCGCTGTACCGGGGACCGGCGCCTACTGCTGGGCCCTGTCAAGCAACTACAACTATCTGGCCCGGCCGGGCGTTGTCGCGGTGCGCGACGGATCCGCCCGGCTCATCGTCCGCGGGGAGACCGAAGAAGACCTGCTGAACCGCGACATGGGAGCCTGAATGAGCGAAATGCGAACCTTGAAAGTGGCCCTGCTGGGCTGTGGCAACGTCGGAGCCCAGGTCGCGCGGATCCTCATTGACGACGCCGACGCGCTGGCCGCCCGGACAGGTGCCCGCCTGGAGCTCAGCGGCATCGCCGTGCGCAACCCCGACGCCGAACGCGACGTCGAACTGCCCTCGGGCCTGTTCACCACCGACGCCGAGGCCCTGGCCAAGGGCGCCGACCTCGTCATCGAGCTGATGGGCGGCATCGAGCCGGCCCGTACCCTGATCCTCACCGCCATCCGGAACGGCGCTTCCGTGGTGACAGGCAACAAGGCACTGCTCGCCCAGGACGGGCCCACCCTCTACGAAGAGGCGGACAAGGCCGGGGTGCAGCTCTCCTACGAGGCCGCCGTCGCCGGCGCCATCCCCATCCTGCGCCCGATCCGGGACAGCCTCTCCGGGGACCGGATCACCCGAGTGCTCGGAATCGTCAACGGCACCACCAACTTCATCCTCGACCAGATGGACACCACGGGCGCCCAGTTTGCCGACGCCCTCGCCGAAGCCCAGCGGCTCGGCTATGCGGAGGCGGACCCGACCGCCGACGTCGAGGGACACGACGCCGCCGCGAAGGCCGCCATCCTGGCCTCGCTGTCCTTCCACACCCGGTTCGCCCTGGAGGACGTCTACTGCGAGGGCATCAGCTCCGTCACCGCGGCCGACATCGCCGCGGCGAAGGACGCCGGATTCGTCATCAAGCTGCTGGCGATCGCCGAGAAGCTCAGTGATTCCGAGGGCAACGAAGGCGTCTCCGTCCGCGTGCACCCCACCCTGCTGCCCCGCGAGCACCCGCTGGCCGCGGTGCACGGTGCGTTCAACGCCGTGTTCATCGAGGCCGAAAACGCCGGCGAGCTGATGTTCTACGGCCAGGGAGCCGGCGGCACCCCGACGGCCTCGGCCGTGCTGGGCGACCTCGTGTCGGCGGCCCGCCGGATCGTCCTGGGCGGCCCCGGACGCACCGAAACCACCACCGGGCACGTCCCCGCGCTGCCCATCGACGCCGCCATCACGAGCTACTACATCGGCCTCGACGTCGCGGACCAGCCCGGTGTCCTGGCCCGGATCGCGCAGCTCTTCGCCGAACACGGCGTGTCCATCGAAATCATGCGGCAGACCGTCCACCGCGATTCGGCCTCCAACTCGGAGTCCGCGGAGCTGCGGATCGTCACGCACCGCGCGAGCGAAGCCGCGCTGGCAGCAACCGTCCAGGCCGTCAAGGGCCTGGACGTCATCAATTCAGTCACATCCGTACTGCGGGTAGAAGGGGTCTAAGTGGCTCACCAATGGCGCGGGGTCATCCGCGAATACGCTGAACGCCTGCCGGTCACCGAGGCCACCAAGGTCATCACCCTGGGCGAGGGCGGCACCCCGCTCGTGCACGCGCAGAAGCTCTCCGAGCTCACCGGCAGCACCGTCTACCTCAAGGTCGAAGGGATGAACCCGACCGGTTCGTTCAAGGACCGCGGCATGACCATGGCCATGACCGCCGCCGTCGCCTCCGGGGCCAAGGCCGTGGTCTGCGCCTCCACCGGCAACACCTCGGCCTCGGCCGCGGCCTACGCCACCTCGGCCGGGCTGCAGTGCGCCGTGCTGGTGCCCGAAGGCAAGATCTCGATGGGCAAGCTCAGCCAGGCGATCGCCCACGGCGCCACCCTGCTGCAGGTCGACGGCAACTTCGACGACTGCCTGGACATCGCCCGGAAGCTGGGGGAGTCCTACCCGGTGTTCCTGGTCAACTCGGTCAACCCCGCGCGCATCGAGGGCCAGAAGACCGGCGCCTTTGAGGTCGTGGACGCCCTCGGTGACGCCCCGGACATCCATGTGCTCCCGGTCGGCAACGCCGGAAACATCAGCGCGTACTGGAAGGGTTACAAGGAGTACGCGGCGCCCTACGCGTCGGCCACCGCCGGCGAGCTGCCCGCCGTGGCCACGAAGACCCCGGTGATGTGGGGCTTCCAGGCCGCCGGTGCCGCGCCGTTCGTCGCAGGCCACCCGATCACGGAGCCGGACACCATCGCCACCGCCATCCGGATCGGCAACCCGGCGTCCTGGGACACCGCGGTCGCGGCCCGGGAGGAATCTGGCGGCGTGATCGAGGCCGTCACCGACGAGGAAATCCTCTCCGCGCACCGCTGGCTCTCCGCCCGCGAAGGCGTGTTCGTCGAACCCGGCTCCGCCGCCGGCGTCGCCGGGCTGATCAAGAAGCACGCCGCCGGCCAGGTCCCGGCGGGCAAGACCATTGTCATCACGGTGACCGGACACGGCCTCAAGGACCCGCAGTGGGCCCTGCGGACCGAGGACGGCAGCGACGTGCAGCCGGTCAAGGTGGCGAACGACGTCGTCACCGTGGCCGCGGAACTGGGACTGGAAGAAAAATAGCCGTGGAAACCACCCTCACCGTGCCGGCCGAATCCGCTGCCGGCGCACCGGCGGTCGCGGCCGGCCAGACGGTCACCGTCCGGGTCCCCGCCACGAGCGCCAACCTCGGCCCCGGCTACGACAGCCTGGGCCTGGCCCTGTCGCTGTACGACACCCTGACGGTCGAGACCCTCGACAGCGGGGAGCTGGAGTTCGAGCTGAGCGGCGAGGGTGCGGACACGCTGCCCCGCGACGCCAGCCACCTGGTGGCCCGGGCGCTGACCGAGGCCCTGCACCTGCTGGGCTTCCGGCACGAGGGGCTGCGGATCACCGCGGACAACGTCAACCCGCACGGCCGCGGACTGGGCTCCTCGGCGGCGGCCGTGGTGGCCGCCGCGACCGCTGCCAACGCCCTGGTGCCCGAGGAGTCGCGCCGCGGCAGGGACTGGGTCCTGCAGTTCACGTCCCGGCTCGAAGGCCACCCGGACAACGTCGCACCCGCCATTTTCGGCGGGCTGGCGCTGTCGTGGCAGGACAGTGACCAGTACAGCAGCACCTGCGCGACCGTCCACGGCTCGATCGTGCCGGTCGTCGCGGTGCCGGACTTCGAACTCTCCACCGAGGCGGCCCGGGCGCTGCTGCCGGCCTCCGTCGGCCACCACGCCGCCGCGATGAACTCCGGCCGGGCTGCCCTGCTGATCCATGCCCTCACACAGCAGCCCGAATTCCTGCTCGCAGGCACCGAAGACTACCTGCACCAGAGCTACCGCGCGCAGGCCATGCGGCCCAGCGCCGAGCTGATCGCAGCGCTCCGGCGGGCCGGGCACGCCGCCGTGGTGTCCGGCGCCGGACCCACCGTCCTGGTGCTGGCCGCCGGCGAACAGGAGGCGGCCGACGTCGTCGGATTCATCGAGGCGTTCACCGCGGCCAACACGCCGGACACCGGCTGGCGCGTGATGAAGCTGGCTGTGGACACGGAGGGTGCTAAAGTGGAAGTGCACCGGCGGTAATCACGCAAGTTTTTTCTAAGACCGCGATGTTGGCCCAGTTGCCCTCTCTCATCTTTCACTGCGCAATATTTTCCGGTGCCACCTGCTTTCGGTCTGACGCAGGAATCTGCAGAGTTCCTCTGTACCCCTGAACCGTCAGCCGGCCGTCCCCCCATTAGCGGGGCGCGTTGCGGTGTAGCAGTAACCGGCCGTGCCGGCCGAAATCCAACCGGCGTGGCCGAAATCCCGGCTGCAGATCTGAACTGCAGCCCAGATCAAATCACCGCGCCCAGCTCCTAGCCTGGGTGCCGTCGAGGGGGAAGGATCCTTCGTGACCGAAACCACTGAGCTGTCTCCAGCTGTGGAAACATCATCTTCTGCTGCCGATACGGCAGCGCCCGCCAAGAGCAGCGGCCTCGCCGGCCTGAAGCTCGCCCAGCTCCAGGCCCTGGCCAGCCAGCTGGGGATTTCCGGGGGTTCCCGGATGCGCAAGGGCGACCTGGTGTCCGCCATCTCCGCCCACCGCGCCGGCACCCCGGTCAGCAAGGCCCCGTCGCGCGCCGACAAGGCCAGCGATAACGGCACCGTGGCCCAGGCCGCCGCTCCGGCTCCGGCTACCGAAGCCGCACCCGCCGCGGCCCCGGCCGAAGGCCAGGAAAACCCGCGCGCCCGCCGTGGCCGCAGCCGCCGCGCCGGCAGCGACGGCGTCGTCAGCACCCCGGCCGCCGAGGCGCCTGCCGCCCCGGCTGAGGCTGCCGCCGCTCCCGCCGAGCAGGCCCCGGCCGAAGCCGCCACCGAAGGCAGCGACCGGACCCGCCAGCCGCGGACCCGCAACCGCCGCCGCGGCGAAGCCGTCGCCCAGGGCACCGAAACCGCCGAGGCCCCCGCCGAGCAGCGCCAGGAGCGCCAGGCAGAGCCGCGCCAGGCGGAGCAGGGCACCGACGAGGGCCAGCGCCGCGAGGACGGCCAGCGCCGCGAATCCGGCCGTGGCCGCGGCGGCCGTGAGGACGCCCGCGACAACCGCGATAACCGCGACAATGACGACAACGAGGGCGGCAGCCGTCGCAACCGCCGCAACCGTCGTGACCGGAACGACCGCTCCGGCGGCCAGGACAACCGCGACAACGCGCGCAACGACCGGTTCCGCGACCGCAACGAACGCCGCCGCGGCCGCTCCCAGGGACCGGACGTTGACGACGTCGAGGTCACCGAGGACGACGTCCTGCTGCCGGTCGCCGGCATCCTGGACGTCCTGGAGAACTACGCCTTCATCCGCACCTCCGGCTACCTGCCGGGCCCGAACGACGTCTACGTCTCCCTGGCCCAGGTCAAGAAGTACAACCTGCGCAAGGGCGACGCCGTCGTCGGCGCTATCCGCGCTCCCCGCGAGGGCGAGGACCGCAGCCAGCAGTCGACCCGCCAGAAGTTCAACGCCCTGGTCCGCGTCACCTCGGTCAACGGCAAGACTCCCGAGGAGCTCAAGGACCGCGTCGAGTTCGCGAAGCTCGTTCCGCTGTACCCCTCCGAGCGCCTGCGCCTCGAGACCGACCCGAAGAAGATCGGGCCCCGTGTCATCGACCTGGTCGCCCCGATCGGCAAGGGCCAGCGCGGCTTGATCGTCTCGCCGCCGAAGGCCGGCAAGACGCTCATCCTGCAGTCGATCGCCAACGCCATCACCACCAACAATCCTGAGGTCCACCTCATGATGGTGCTCGTTGACGAACGCCCCGAAGAAGTCACGGACATGCAGCGCACCGTCAAGGGTGAGGTCATCGCCTCCACCTTCGACCGTCCGGCCGACGACCACACCACCGTGGCCGAACTCTCCATCGAGCGTGCCAAGCGCCTCGTGGAAATGGGCATGGACGTCGTGGTGCTGCTGGACTCGATGACCCGCTTGGGCCGCGCCTACAACCTGGCGGCACCGGCTTCCGGCCGCATCCTGTCCGGTGGCGTCGACTCCGCCGCACTGTACCCGCCGAAGCGCTTCTTCGGTGCAGCCCGCAACATCGAAAACGGCGGCTCGCTCACCATCCTGGCCACCGCTCTCGTCGAGACCGGCTCCAAGATGGACGAGGTCATCTTCGAAGAGTTCAAGGGCACCGGCAACATGGAACTGCGCCTGTCCCGCCAGCTGGCGGACAAGCGCATCTTCCCGGCCGTGGACGTCAACGCGTCCGGCACCCGCCGCGAAGAGAACCTGCTTTCGCCCGAGGAAGTCAAGATCATGTGGAAGCTGCGCCGGGTCCTCTCGGGCCTCGAAACGCAGCAGAGCCTTGAGCTGCTGACCAACAAGATCCGGGAGACCCAGAGCAACGTCGAGTTCCTCATGCAGGTGCAGAAGACGACGCTTGGTGCGAAGTCCGATAACGACAAGTAGCTGAGTTGAGGGGCGGGGCCGTCGCATATTTGTGCGGGCTCCGCCCTTCGCCGTTCGGTTTTTGCCGCCCCCGCCCCTCCGCCGGGTGGCTTTCGATCTACGATCGCAAGCCACCCGGCTCCGGCAGGCCCGATGCCACTCCCGGGGCGGCAAAAACCGAACGGCTTCGCTGTTTTCCCACCTTTGTCGTCGCGTTACTAGACTTGTAGAAGTCGAAAGAGGTTTTGAAATGTTTGAGTCCGTACAGGGGCTGTTGGATGAGCATGCTGCTATTCAGGCGCAGCTTGGGGATCCTGCTGTTTATGCTGACCAGAAGCTGGCCCGGAAGCTGGGGCGGCGCTCGGCCCAGTTGAATGGCATCGTGGAGGCCTACCACCGCTGGGAGGGCATCCGCGACGACCTGGCGGCCGCGAAGGAAATGGCGGCCGAGGACCCGGAGTTCGCTGCAGAGGTGCCCGAGCTGGAGGCCGCGCTGGAGACGTCGGCGGCCAAGCTGCGCCGGCTGCTCATCCCGCGCGACCCGGACGACGCCCGCAACGTGATCCTTGAGGTCAAGGGCGGCGAAGGCGGCGACGAGGCAGCCCTGTTCGCCGGCGACCTGCTGCGCATGTACACCCGCTACGCGGAATCCCGCGGCTGGAAGACCGAGATCATCTCCGCCACCGAGTCGGACCTGGGCGGCTACAAGGACGTCCAGGTTGCCGTCAAGGGCAACTCCAACGATCCTGCGGAGGGCGTCTACGCCCGGCTCAAGTTCGAAGGCGGCGTCCACCGGGTCCAGCGCGTCCCGGTGACCGAGTCCCAGGGCCGCATCCACACCTCGGCCGCCGGCGTGCTGGTGCTTCCCGAGGTGGACGAGCCCGAGGAACTGGAAATCAACCAGAACGACCTCAAGATCGACGTCTACCGCTCGTCCGGTCCGGGCGGGCAGTCGGTCAACACCACCGACTCGGCCGTGCGCATCACGCACCTTCCCACCGGCATCGTGGTGGCGATGCAGAACGAGAAGTCGCAGCTGCAGAACCGTGAGGCCGGCATGCGCGTGCTGCGTGCCCGGATCCTGGCGCACCAGCAGGAGCAGATCGACGCCGAGAACTCGGCCCAGCGCAAGTCGCAGATCCGCACCATGGACCGCTCCGAGCGCATCCGCACCTACAACTACCCGGAAAACCGGATCGCCGACCACCGGACGGGCTACAAGGCCTACAACCTTGACCAGGTCATGAACGGCGACCTGGAGCCGGTGATCCAGTCCGCCATCGAGATGGACGAACAGGCCCGCCTCGACGCCATCGGCGACTAGTACGGACCCTGCGCGTTGATGACACCTGAGACCGGCCTGAGCCTGTCCGACGCCGTCCGCGAGGCCACGGAAGTGCTCGCCGCCGCGGGCGTACCCAGCCCCAGGATCGACGCCGAACTCCTCGCCGGGCACTTGCTCGGCGTCGGAACCGGCCGCCTCCGTGCCCTGGTCCTCGGCGACACGCCGGCGCCGGCGGGCTATGCCGAGCTCGTGGCCGAGCGCGCCCGGCGGATCCCGCTGCAACACATCACCGGCGTGGCGCACTTCCGCTACCTCGAACTCGCCGTCGGCCCCGGGGTGTTCATCCCGCGGCCGGAGACCGAATCCGTCGTACAGCTGGTGATCGACCACCTGCGGGACCTGCCGCGCACCGGGCGCGGACCCAGGGTCGCGGACCTGGGCACCGGCTCGGGAGCCATCGCCGGGTCGATCGCCCACGAGGTCCCGGACGCCGAGGTCCACGCCGTCGAGTACAGCGAATTCGCGCACGCCTGGGCGGCGAAGAACCTGCTGCCACTGGGCGTCCGGCTGGTCCGCGGCGACCTGCGGACCGCGCTGGCCGACCAGGACGGCAGCTTCGACGTCGTCGTGTCCAACCCGCCGTACATCCCCGCCGAAGCCGTGCCCAACGAACCCGAGGTGGCGCTGCACGATCCGCCCGAAGCGCTCTACGGCGGGGGAGCGGACGGCATGGAGCTCCCGACGGCGGCCGCGGCTTCCGCGGCCCGGCTGCTGGTTCCCGGCGGCTACTTTGTCATGGAGCACGCCGAGGTGCAGGCCGGCTGGGTCGCGGCGATGCTGGAACGCTCCGGCCTCTGGACCGGGGTTGCCACCCACCTGGACCTCAACGGCCGGGAACGCGCCACGAGCGCCGTCCGTAAGCCGGAGGCCGGCAGCAATGAAAGGATAGGCCAGTGACGACTAGCTACGATTGCGCGGACGCGGACCAGCGCGCCGCAGGACTTGAACACGCCCAGCGGGCCATCCGGGCCCACCAGTGCGTGGTCCTTCCGACCGACACCGTCTACGGGATCGGCGCGGACGCGTTCTCGCCGCAGGCCGTGACGCTCCTGCTCGCGGCCAAGGGGCGCAGCCGGAAAATGCCCCCGCCGGTGCTGATCCCGCGGCTGAACGCCCTCGACGGACTCGCCACCGACGTCCCGGCCGAAGCCCGCCGGCTGGCCGAGGCCTTCTGGCCCGGCGGCCTGACCCTCATCCTGCACGCCCAGCCCTCGCTCGACTGGGACCTCGGCGAGACCCAGGGTACGGTCGCCCTGCGCATCCCGGCCGACGACATCGCGCAGGATCTGCTCACCCTCACCGGTCCGCTGGCGGTGTCCTCCGCCAACCGCACCGGCCAGGCTGCCGCGCAGACCGCCGCCGACGCCGAGGTGCAGCTGGCGGAGTCCGTCGAGGTCTACCTCGAGGGCGGCCACCGCCCGGCCGAGGGGGAGGGCTCCGAGCCGTCCACGATCGTCGACGCCACCGCAGTGCCGCTGCGGGTCGTGCGCCAGGGCGCTATCAGCCTCGAACGCCTGCGCGGCGTCGTCCCGGACGTGCTGGGCCTGGGCGAGGAGCCCGCGGAAGCCCCCGAGCCCGCAGCAGAAGCCCCCGCGCCCGCCGCGGAGGCACCTTCCGTCGAAGACTCCCCGAGGAACTGAAGATGCAGCCGAAAGTCGCCGTCGCCGCCGTCACCTTCGACCGCCACGAAGAGCTTGGCCTGCTCCTGAAGGGCCTCGCCGCGCAGACCGCCCCCATCCACTCCATCGCGCTCGTGGACTCCGGCACCGAGCCGGCCACCGACGTCGTGGCCGCCGGGGGAACGAACATCAACTACCTGCGCTCCGAGGCGAACCTCGGGGGAGCGGGCGGCTTCGCCTACGCCATCCTGGCGGCCATGGCCAGCGGCGCCGAGTGGATCTGGCTGATGGACGACGACGGCCACCCGGAGGACGCGGACTGCCTGGCCGCGCTGCTGGCGGCCGCGGAGGAGCACGGGCTGGACATCGTCAGCCCGCTCGTCGCCGCCACGGCGGACCCCAACCGGCTCTCGTTCAACTTCAGGATCAACGGGCTGCTGACCAACGACCGCTCCCGGCTGGCGCCGATGGGCTACCTGCCGGACATGGTGCATTTCTTCAACGGCGCCCTGATCCGCACCGAGGTCTTCTACAAAATCGGCATCCCCGACGTGAAGTTCTTCATCCGCGGCGACGAAGTCGACTTCCTCTCCCGGGTCAAGAAGGCCGGCCTGAAATACGGCACCCTGGCCACCGTCGCCGTGCAGCACCCCGCCACCTGGACCGAGATGAAACCCGTCTTTGGCGGCTTCATCACTCCGGTGATCCCGGAGGGCGACTTCAAACGCTACTGCTACTTCCGCAACCGGGGCTACCTGACCCGGAAGTACCGGAACCTGCGCTGGTTCGGGGCGGACATCGTCGGCTTCCCGTACTACTTCCTGAAGGCCGGCGACCTCAAGGGCCTGGCCCACTGGTTCAACGCCTACTCCACCGGCTTCCGCGGCAAGGGCTTCGGCTCGCCGGCGCGGCTGATGTCCACCAACAGCTAGGCCGCCGTGGAAAACCTGTACGCCGTCGTTGTCACCTACAACCGGGCCGGCTTCCTGCAAAACCTGCTGGACTCCTTCGACCGGCTCGGCACCCGCCCGGCGCGGATCATCGTGGTGGACAACGCCAGCACGGACGACACCGCCGACGTCGTCACCCGGGCCGCCGCCGCGGGCGGAACGCCGATCCAGTACGAGCGGCTGCCGGAGAACGTCGGCGGCGCCGGGGGTTTCTCCCGCGGCGTGGAGGTCGCCCTGGCCGCGGGCGCCGAATGGCTGTGGCTGATGGACGACGACGTCGAAGTGCTTCCCGGGGCAGTGGACGCGCTGGCGAAATTCACCCCGGAGTACTCCTGCCTGATCGGCCGCCGCTACGATGCCAACGGCAAGCCCTTCTTCTGGCAGCACCACTTCGTCGAGGCCCTCGGCGTGTTCCTGCCGGTCTCCCGCGACGTCTTCCGGCACTCGGACGTGTTCCGGACCAATGTGGGCAACTTCGAAGGCATGCTGATCAAGGCCTCCGTGGCCCGCAGCATCGGCCTGCCGGACCCGCGGTTCTTCATCACCTGGGACGACCTAATCTACGGCTGGCTGGCTGCGCAGCAGACACCGGTTGTCTATGTCAACGCCTTCGTGATCAAAAAGGTCCGCGAGCAGCGGCAGGTGGACCTGATCGTGCGCCACCTCAACGACTCGTCGGACCTCAGCCGCCGCTACGTGATGCGCAACCGCGGGCACGTTGCGCAGTACCTCCGGGCCCACGGCAAGTACCACCGCGTTGGTTTCGGCGCCGGTACCGCCCTGACGTTCCTGAAGGAACTTTTCCGGCTCGCCGCCGTCGAACGCACCCTCAAGGGCACCGGCCAGCTCTGGCGGGGCTGGCGGGAATCGCGTGCCATCCTGGGGGACCGCAGCTGGCAGCCGATGCCGGCCGTGGACGTCAAACCCCGGCGCTGAAAGCGAAAGAGATTAGTATCGTTTTAGGCCCCGCCACTGTCCGACGGTTGTGCGGCGGGGATATTTTTTGAAACAGGCGCCTGGCCGCCGTGGTAGTGGAAGTCGGTTGCAATCTCTGTTGACTACGAAATCTGAAGCGCGCGCATCCGGCGCAGCACGGGAGGAGAAGCCCGCCCTCTGGATCTGGATCCAGCTGTTCCTGGACTCCATGTCCTGGATCGTGGCGATCGTCCTGGCGCTGCTCCTCCGCTACGAGATGGGCATCCGCGCCGAGCAGTTCCTCGGCGCCTTCTTCATCGCCGCGATCGCCGTTGTGGTCCAGATCCTGGCCGGCTACGCCCTGGCCCTCTACCGGGGGCGGTACCCCTTCGGCAGCTTCCAGGAGGCGCGGGCGCTGGTCTTTGTCACCGTGATTGTGGCGGCCTCCATCACCGGGACCCTGCTGGTGCTCTACGGCGCCATTAACATCGGGCGCAGTGTCGGCCTGATCGCCTTCCCGTTCGCCTGCCTCTTCATGGGTGCGGCCCGCTACGCCAAGCGGCTCTACGTCGAAAGCCGGACCCGGCCCGGCGACGAGGCGCAGAACACCCTGATCTACGGCGCCGGCTTCCTGGGCAACTCGCTGCTCACCCGCATGCTGCAGGATCAGGACTCCCCGTACTTCCCGGTCGGCCTGATCGACGACGACCCGGCCAAGAAACACCTCCGGCTCTCCGGCGTCCAGGTCATGGGCAAGGGCGAGGATCTTCCCGCCGTCATCCGCCGGACCCGGGCGAGGGTCCTGGTGCTGGCCTTCGCCAACGTCGAGGCCGCCGTCGTGCGCCGCATCTCCGACGCCGTGGCGGGACTGAACATCCGCGTGCTGGTGCTCCCGCCGCTGCGGGACATGCTGGGGGGCGGGGCGCCCGAGGGCTTCTCGGACTTCCGCGACGTCGCGGTCGAGGACCTGATCGGCCGCCGGCCGGTGGACATCAAGGTCGACGAGATTGCCGGGTACATCAAGGGCAAGCGGGTGCTGGTGACCGGCGCCGGCGGGTCCATCGGCTCGGAACTGTGCCGCCAGATCGTGCAGTACAACCCGGCCGAACTGATCATGCTCGACCACGACGAAACCGGGCTGCAGCAGACCCAGATCTCCATCACCGGCCGCGGCCTGCTGGCCGGGCGCGACACCGTGCTGGCCAACATCCGCGACGGCGAGGCCCTGCAGGAGATCTTCGCGGACCGGAAGCCCGAGGTGGTCTTCCACGCGGCCGCCCTGAAGCACGCGCCGCTGCTGCAGCAGTACCCCGTGGAGGCGTGGAAGACCAACGTCTGCGGCACCCTGAATGTGCTCCGTGCCGCCCGGATTGCCGGTGTCTCGCACTTCGTGAATATTTCCACCGACAAGGCGGCCAACCCCACTACGGCCCTGGGCCACTCCAAGCGTGTCGCGGAAAAGCTGACCGCCTGGATGGCCGGCCAGACCGGGGACACCTATGTCTCCGTCCGCTTCGGCAACGTCATGGGCAGCCGCGGCTCGATGCTGCCGCTGTTCACCGAGCAGATCCGGGTGGGCGGCCCGGTCACGGTCACCGACCCCGAGGTCACCCGTTTCTTCATGACCATTCCCGAGGCCTGCCAGCTGGTGATCCAGGCCGGAGCCATCGGCGCCGGCGGCGACGTGATGATCCTGGACATGGGTGAGCCCGTGAAGATCCTGGACGTCGCCCAGCGGATGATCGCCATGTCCGGGAAGGACATCGAGATCATCTACACCGGCCTGCGTCCGGGGGAGAAGCTGCACGAGGAACTCGTGGGCACCGGCGAGCTGGACCAGCGGCCCCTGCACCCGAAGATCTCGCACACCAAAGCCAACCAGCAGGACCCGGAGAAGCTGGACCTCAACGTCTGGCTGGCCCGCTGCGAGGCCGAACAAGGCGCCAACATCGCTGAAATCCCCGACGACGAGGCGGACGAAGCGGCCGCGCTCCGGGTGGCGCTGTGACGCCCCTGGTGCTGGTGGCCGTGACCACCCTGCTGGCGAGCCTGCTGCTGCCGTTTGCGGTGAAGCCGTGGCTGGTCCGGCTGGGTGTCGTGGACATCCCCTCGGCCCGCTCCTCGCACCGCAAGGCCACCATCCGAGGAATGGGACTCGCCGCCGCCCTGGCCACCCTGATCGGGTACCTGGCCGCGGTGCTCACGGGCCTGGTCACCGTGGACCGCTCGGTGTTCGCCGTGGTGCTCGCCGTCATCGCCGCCTGCGCCGCGGTCGGCTGGGTGGAGGACCTGCGCGGGATGTCCATCCGCGGGCGCGCCGCCGCCCAGCTGGGCATCGGCGCCGCCGGGACTGCGGCGCTGATCGTGCTCACGGGGCAATCCTTCTGGTGGCTGCCGCTGGGCGCGGTCGCCATCGCCGCCTACGTCAACATCGCCAACTTCATGGACGGCGTCAACGGCATTTCCGGACTCCACGGCGTGACGGCCGGCGCGGCCTATGCCGTGGCCGGATCCCTGTCCGGGCAGCCCTGGCTGACCGCCGGCGGTGCCGTGCTGGCGATGGCCTTCCTAGGCTTCCTGCCCTGGAACCTGGGCCGTGGCTCCGTCTTCCTCGGCGACGTAGGCAGCTACCTGCTGGGTGCCTCGATTGCGGCCCTGGCCGTCGCGGGCTTCCTGGGCGGGGTCTACGTTGAATACGTCCTCTCGCCGATCCTGGTCTATGCGGCGGACACCGGCTACACGCTGCTGCGCCGGATCAAGGCGGGGGAGCGGTGGTACGCCTCGCACCGCGAGCACGTCTACCAGCGGCTTACCGACGTCGGGTTCTCGCACCTGCAGTCGGCCGCGGCCGTCACGGTGTGTACCGCCGCAGTCATTGTCCTCGGCTTCACCGCGGCGACGGCCACCTTGCCGGTCGTCGCGCTCTGCGTGGCCGGCAGCCTGCTGGTGCTCGGCCTGTACCTGGCATCCCCTGACCTGATCCGCCGCTTCCGGCGGCGCACCAAGGTCACGAGGATCCCGGTGGCCTAAGCGTGTTCTATCTCGTGTAGAATTCAGGGGCGGCCTGTCGCCGCGTCCCCCTGGCCATCCTCGACGATCGGGTTCCCATGACCTCCAGCGCCGACTCCGGACACCGCTCCGGCAGCGGATCCGTTGGCGGCTCCGGCCCCACCACGTCGCTGTGGCTGAGGCTGCTGGCCCTCAGCTCCGCAGCCGCCGGCGCGGGACTGGCGCTGGCCTGCCTCGCGGCCGGGCTGCTCGACAGCGGGGCGGCCGCCTTCTCGGCCCTCTTCGGCGGGGCCCTCGTAATGGCGTTCTTCGCCATCAGCCTCCTCGTCGGGCACTTCGGCGGCCGGAACCATTCCTCCGGCGCGATCGGGCTCTTCGTGGCCACCTACTTCATCAAGGTCGTGGGGTTCGCGGTGGTGCTGTTCGCCATCGGCGCCCCGGCCTGGCTCTCGGGCCGGTGGTTCCTGATCGGAGCCGTCGTGTCCGTGGTGCTCTGGCAGGCTGCCGAACTGTACGGCTTCGCCAAGGCGCGGCTGCAGATCTACAACGACCCCGAGACCCCCGGAGGCGGCACCCATGCCTAGCCGCGACAACGGACGCGGGAACACGCCCAAAAAGTCCGCCCGCACCCCCAAAACCAGCGACGGCGCACCCGGTGTATCGAGCGGCGGTGAGGACGGCGGATACAACGCCGGGATCGCCGTCTTCAGCTACATCGTTGGCGGAATCATCGTCTGGAGTTTGATAGGGTGGGGTCTGGATAATCTGTGGGGAACCCGCTGGATTGTGCTCGCAGGCGCCCTGCTTGGAGCTGCGGGCGGGTTCTATCTTTCTCATATGCACGGCCTCACCAGTAACGGAACATCGACTGGCGGAGACAATCCTGCAGGTGGCCCGTCCCAGGACGAGGAACAGTAATGCCAAATAATTTCACAGGGGGACAGGCCGACGTACTTGTCGCCGGTCCCCGACCGACGCCCAATGATGGACACTGCAGAGAGGAAACGCGTTGATCGCGCTTGCGCTCCCGGCCCAAGATTCAGGAACTTTCACGCCCCCTGGAATCGAAGAAATGCACCTGCCGGCTATCCTGCCCTGGGGCGAGGCCGAAGGATTCTCCAAGCAGATGCTGCTGGTGATCCTCTCGGTCGTCATTATTGCCACCTTCTTTGTGCTCGCTGCGCGGAAGCAGCAGCTGGTTCCCGGCAAGCTGCAGTTCGCTGGTGAGGCCGCCTACGGCTTCGTCCGCAACGGCATCGCCAAGGACATCATCGGCGGCAAAGACTTCATGAAGTACGTCCCGCTGCTGTTCAGCCTGTTCTTCTTCATCCTCGTGAACAACATCTACGGCGCCATCCCGCTGATCCAGCTCCCGAGCTTCTCGCACGTCGGCGGCGCCTACGTGCTCGCCGGCATCGTCTACGTCACCTGGATCGCGATCGGCATCAAGAAGAACGGCCTGCGCTACTTCAAGCTGGCCACCGTGCCGAGCGGCGTTCCGGTCTACATCCTTCCGATCGTCATCCCGATCGAGATCATCTCCAACTTCCTGGTCCGCCCGGTCACGCACAGCCTCCGTCTGTTCGCCACCATGCTGGCCGGCCACCTCATCGTCATGATCGCCGGATCGGGTATTGAATACCTGGTCATGCAGGAGAGCGTGCTCCTGAAGGGCACCTCCGTGCTCGTGCTGGTCGGTGCGATCGCCATGTACATGCTTGAAGCGCTGATCATGGCACTGCAGGCTTACGTCTTTACCCTGCTGACCGCCATCTACATCGAAGGCGCTCTGCACGCGGACAGCCACTAGGCTCCCAAATCTTCCCCCCGCGGGGATGTAGCAAACCAAACAACCTGCCACAACGGTGGCATCTTGAAAGGAAAAAAATGGAAGGCAATCTCAACCTCGTAGGTTACGGTCTGTCCGCAATCGGCGGTGGTATCGGTGTTGGTCTCGTGTTCGCCGCTTACATCAACGGTGTGGCACGCCAGCCGGAGGCCCAGCGCGTCCTGCAGCCGATCGCATTCCTTGGCCTCGCGCTGACTGAAGCCCTCGCCATCCTGGGCCTGGTCTTCGCTTTCGTTCTCTAGTCTGAGCTTCAGAACAAGCGAACATCCAGAACCTAGTAGATAAGGACGGGAATTATGAAGCAGCTGATTGTCTCAGCCGCCACAGAGGCTAACCCTCTGGTCCCCAATGTCTGGGAAATGCTCGTTGTCATCATCAGCTTTGCTGTCCTCATGGGCATCGTGATCAAGCTTGTGGTCCCGATGTTCGAGAAGACCTTCGCTGAGCGTGCCGAGGCCATCGAAGGCGGCATTGCCAAGGCCGAGCAGGCCCAGGCCGAGGCGTCCGCCGCCCTCGAAGAGTACAAGCAGCAGCTCACCGATGCCCGCACCGAGGCCAACCGCATCCGCGAGGAAGCCCGGGCCGAAGGCGCCCAGATCCTCGCGGACCTGAAGGAGAAGGCGGCCGCAGAGTCGGCACGCATCACCGCCCAGGCCCACGCGCAGATCGAATCCGAGCGCCAGGCCGCCGTCGTGTCCCTCCGTTCGGAGGTCGGCACGCTGGCGACCACGCTGGCGAGCCGCATTGTCGGCGAATCGCTGAGCGACGACGCGCGGGCTGCCCGTGTGGTTGACCGCTTCCTGGCAGATCTGGAGAACCAGAACGCAGGTGCAGCTAAGTAATGGCAGGTGTATCGAGCGAATCGCTGACGGCGGCACTGGCCGCGTTGGAAGCCAAGCTTCCCAACGCCTCGCTGCAGTTGGCAAAGGAACTCTTCGGGATCCTGGGAACGGTTGACAGCTCGGCCGGCTTGCGCCGGGCACTGACCGACCCCTCCCGCAACGGTGACGAAAAGTCGGCGCTGATGAAGCAGCTCTTCGGTGGGAAAGTTTCCGCCGACGCTGTGGAAATCGCGGCGGGACTGGCCAGCTCGCGCTGGGCATCTGCCCGTGACATCGGCGATGCACTCGAGACTCTTGCCGCTTCGGTGGTAATTGCCGTTGCTGAAAACAAGTCGGCCGTCTCTGCCTCAGGGATCACCGGACTGGAAGCGCTGGAGAACGACCTGTTCTCCTTCAACCAGGCCGTGGGCTCCAGCCACGAGGTACAGCGTGCACTGTCCGAGCCGCAGGCGAGCCCGGCGGCCAAGGCCGCCCTCGCCGACAAGCTCGTTCCCGGTGCCAGCGAGGAAGCGAAGGTCCTGATCAACCAGGCAGTGTCGCAGCCCCGCGGGCTCAAGGTCACCCGGCTCGTCGGCCGCTTCGCCGAACTTGCGGCGAAGCGCCAGCAGCGCTGGATCGCCACGGTCGGTGTCACCCGTCCGCTGACGGCGGCCCAGGCCGACCGCCTGCAGGCGGGCCTGAACGCCCTCTACGGCCGCGAGCTGAAGATCAACATGAACGTTGATCCGGCGCTGATCGGCGGTATCCGGATCCAGGTGGGCGACGAAGTGCTGGACGCTTCGGTCCTCGCCCGGCTGGGCCAGCTGCAGCGTCAGCTTGCCTAGGCTGCCGGACAAGCACAACTTAACGACAAGAAACCCCGGTCATCGTGAGCAACGATGATCACGAAACAGGAGAGCAGGGACTGCAGATGGCCGAATTGACCATCAACGCCGACGACGTCCGTAATGCGTTGAACGAGTTCGCGGCGTCCTACGAACCCGGAAACGCTGAGCGCGTAGAGGTTGGCCGTGTAACGACCGCAGGTGACGGCATCGCCCGTGTTGAGGGCCTTCCCTCGGTCATGGCGAACGAGCTGCTTCGCTTCGAAGACGGCACGCTGGGCCTGGCCCAGAACCTTGACGTCCGCGAGATCGGCGTCATCATCCTCGGTGACTTCAACGGCATCGAAGAAGGCCAGGAAGTGCACCGCACCGGACAGGTTCTGTCTGTTCCGGTCGGCGACGCCTTCCTCGGCCGCGTGGTTGACCCGCTGGGCCAGCCCATCGACGACCTCGGCGAGATCAAGGCCGAGACCACCCGTGCCCTGGAACTCCAGGCGCCCGGCGTGACCCAGCGCAAGTCGGTCCACGAGCCGATGCAGACCGGCCTCAAGGCCATCGACGCGATGATCCCGATCGGCCGCGGGCAGCGCCAGCTGATCATCGGCGACCGCCAGACCGGCAAGTCCGCCATCGCGATCGACACCATCATCAACCAGAAGGCCAACTGGGCTTCGGGCGATGTGAACAAGCAGGTCCGCTGCATCTACGTCGCCATCGGCCAGAAGGCGTCCACGATCGCGGCCGTGCGCCAGACCCTTGAGGACAACGGCGCGCTGGAGTACACCACCATCGTGGCGTCCCCGGCATCCGACCCGGCAGGCTTCAAGTACCTGGCACCGTACGCCGGCTCGGCCATCGGCCAGCACTGGATGTACGGCGGCAAGCACGTCCTGATCGTGTTCGATGACCTGTCCAAGCAGGCCGAAGCCTACCGCGCCGTGTCGCTGCTGCTGCGCCGCCCGCCGGGCCGCGAAGCCTACCCGGGCGACGTGTTCTACTTGCACTCCCGCCTGCTGGAGCGTTGTGCCAAGCTCTCCGACGAGCTCGGTGCCGGCTCGATGACGGGCCTGCCGCTGATCGAGACCAAGGCGAACGACGTGTCCGCCTACATCCCGACCAACGTCATCTCCATCACCGACGGCCAGATCTTCCTGCAGTCGGACCTCTTCAACGCCAACCAGCGTCCCGCCGTCGACGTGGGTGTCTCCGTGTCCCGCGTCGGTGGTGCCGCGCAGGTGAAGTCGATGAAGAAGGTCTCCGGCACGTTGAAGCTGGAACTGGCGCAGTACCGCGACATGCAGGCCTTCGCGATGTTCGCCTCCGACCTGGATGCGGCATCCCGCCAGCAGCTGACCCGCGGTGCGCGCCTGATGGAACTGCTCAAGCAGGGCCAGTACGCGCCGTTCCCGGTCGAGGACCAGGTTGTTTCGATCTGGGCCGGCACCAACGGCTACCTCGACGACGTTCCGGTTGAGGACATCAGCCGCTTCGAGACCGAGTTCCTGGAGCACCTCAAGCACAAGTCCTCGATCCTGACCACGCTGGCGCAGACCAACGTGATGGACGACGACACCGCTGAGGCGCTGAAGACCGCGATCGTGGACTTCAAGAAGGGCTTCTTCGGCGAGGGCGACAGCCTCCTGGTCGGTGCGGGGCACGAGGAGTACGCCCCGATCGACGAGGACCAGGTCGACCAGGAAAAAATCGTCAAGCAGAAGCGCTAGTTCCGATGGCAGGGACTGCCGGGACCTTCGCGGGTTCCGGCAGTCCCGGCCACCGGGATCTTAGGAAAGGATAAGTATGGGAGCCCAGATTCGGGTCTACCGCCAGAAGATCAGCTCGACGACGTCGATGCGCAAGATCTTCAAGGCGATGGAACTGATCGCTACCTCGCGCATCGGCAAGGCCCGCGCCCGCGTAGCGGCTTCACTGCCTTACGCAAACGCGATCACGCGTGCCGTTTCTGCTGTCGCAAGCCAGCGCGAAATCGACCACCCGCTGGTGACCGAGCCGGAGCAGATCCGCCGGGCCGCCGTGCTGGTGATCACCTCCGACCGCGGCCTTGCAGGGTCCTACTCGGCGACCGTGCTCAAGCAGGCGGAAGGCATCACCGAGCTGCTCCATGAGGAGGGCAAGGAAGTCAAGACGTATGTCGTGGGCCGCAAGGCGCAGGCCTACTTCGACTTCCGGAACCGTCCCTACGAGCGTGTGTGGACCGGCAACACGGACGCACCCCAGTTCGAGACGGCGCGCGAAATCGGCGAGGCACTGCTGGAAGACTTCGCCACCGCCTACGAAGAGGGCGGCGTCGACGAAATCCACGTCGTGTACACCCGCTTCAAGTCGATGGTGACCCAGGAGCCGACGGTTGTCCGCCTGCTCCCGCTCGAGGTCGTCGAAGAGCAGGCTGCCTCCGAGTCGGAGCTGCTGCCGCTGTACGAGTTCGAACCGGAAGCGGAGCGTGTCCTCGATGCGCTGCTGCCGCGCTACATCGAGTCCCGGATCTTCGCCGCGATGCTCCAGGCAGCGGCTTCCGAGCTCGCCGCCCGCCAGCGGGCGATGAAATCCGCCGGCGACAACGCCACGGAACTCATCAAGAAGTACACGCGTCTGCGCAACACTGCCCGCCAGGCTGAGATTACGCAGGAGCTTTCCGAAATCGTGGCCGGCGCCGACGCCTTGAGCGCGTCCTAGCCGGTCCGTTGCGGACCCAGCTGTACCTGCACCAAAGAACAAACGTAACCGCCCACGCCATCTACTGAGTGAAGTGAGAGAGATGACTGCCACTGCTACCGAACACGTAGCCGCAACGTCCGGTGCCACCGGCCGTATTGCACGTGTTATTGGCCCGGTTGTCGACGTCGAATTCCCGGCTGACGCAATCCCCTCGATTTACAACGCACTCACCACGGAGATTACTCTCAACGGTGAGACCAAGACCATCACCTTCGAAGTTGCGCTGCACCTTGGCGACAACCTCATCCGCGCCATCTCCCTGCAGGCGACCGACGGCCTGGTCCGCGGCACCACCGTCGTCGACACCGGTGCCCCGATCTCCGTCCCCGTCGGCGACGGCGTCAAGGGCCACATCTTCAACGTGCTGGGCCAGCCGCTGGACGTGGCCGAGTCCGAGCTGCAGGTCAGCGAACGCTGGCCGATCCACCGCAAGGCACCCGCCTTCGCGACGCTGGAAGGCTCCACCGAGATGCTGGAGACCGGCATCAAGGTGATCGACCTCCTCACCCCGTACATCAAGGGCGGCAAGATCGGCCTGTTCGGCGGCGCCGGCGTCGGCAAGACCGTGCTGATCCAGGAAATGATCACCCGTGTTGCCCGCAACTTCGGCGGCACCTCGGTGTTCGCCGGTGTGGGGGAGCGTACCCGTGAGGGCAACGACCTCTGGGTTGAAATGGAAGAGGCCGGCGTCCTCAAGGACACCGCCCTTGTGTTCGGCCAGATGGATGAGCCGCCGGGAACGCGTCTGCGCGTGGCCCTGTCCGCGCTGACCATGGCGGAGTACTTCCGCGATGTGCAGAACCAGGACGTGCTGCTCTTCATCGACAACATCTTCCGGTTCACCCAGGCCGGTTCCGAGGTTTCCACCCTGCTCGGCCGCATGCCGTCCGCCGTGGGCTACCAGCCCAACCTGGCTGACGAGATGGGCCTCCTGCAGGAGCGCATCACCTCGACCAAGGGCCACTCCATCACCTCGATGCAGGCCATCTACGTTCCCGCAGATGACTACACCGACCCGGCCCCGGCAACGACCTTCGCACACCTCGACGCGACCACGGAACTGTCCCGTGAAATCGCTTCCCGTGGTCTGTACCCGGCCGTTGACCCGCTGACGTCGACCTCGCGCATCCTGGATCCGCAGTACATCGGCCACGACCACTACAACACGGCCGTGCGCGTCAAGCAGATCCTGCAGAAGAACAAGGAACTCCAGGACATCATCGCCATCCTCGGTGTCGATGAACTCTCCGAAGAGGACAAGATCGTCGTGTCGCGTGCACGCCGCATCCAGCAGTTCCTGTCGCAGAACACCTACACCGCCAAGCAGTTCACCGGCGTCGAGGGCTCCACCGTGTCCATCAAGGACACCGTTGAAGGCTTCACCGCTATCTGCGACGGCGACCTCGACCACATCGCAGAGCAGGCGTTCTTCAACGTCGGCGGCCTGGATGACGTTGAGCGCCAGTGGGCCAAGATCCAGGAACAGACCAAGTAATATGGCTGAGCTTGAGGTTGAGATTGTCGCAGCGGACCACTTCGTGTGGTCCGGAGCGGCCAAGATGGTCAAGGCCCGCACCAGCGATGGTGAGATCGGAATCCTGCCCGGCCACTCG
Organism: Arthrobacter sp. Soil763; assembly: GCF_001428365.1. Lineage (GTDB taxonomy): Bacteria > Actinomycetota > Actinomycetes > Actinomycetales > Micrococcaceae > Arthrobacter. The sequence continues at coordinate 1,027,910 of NZ_LMSH01000002.1, forward strand.
CCCCTGCTGGCGATTCTGGCCGAAGGTGAACTCGCGATCGAGCCGGTGTCCGGTGACCGTATTGCCGTAGTTGTCGACGGCGGGTTCTTCTCCATCGACAACAACCGGGTCGTCATTGTTGCTGACAACGCCCAGTTGGGCGACTCAGCTACTGCGGGGATCCGCTAGCCCTACCTTGATGAACGCTATTGGTCTTCCGTTCATCATCCTGGCAACTGTCTTTGCGTTGCTGGTTTTTGCACTGTGCCTCTCCGGGGTGCGCCGCTTCAATTTGCGGCGCGCCCTGGGCACAGTGGACGCCTCCATCTGCGTGGCTGGAAACAGCTGGCAGATGGGGGTTTGTCGTTATCAGGACAATGACCTCGAGTGGTTCCGGCTGGCCTCGCTCAGCGTGCGGCCCAAGCACACCTTCCGGCGCAGCGCGCTGGAACTGACCGGCCGCCGGGAACCCACCGAATCCGAACTGGTCAAGGTCCAGCCCGAAACCGTGATTGTCGAACTGCGCTATGAAGGCCGGGACGTCCTGCTGGCCATGCGCTTCGACGCGTACACCGGCCTGTCCTCCTGGCTGGAAGCCGGCCCGGTCATCGGCGTCGGCACCTGGCGCTAATCCCGGTGGGATTTGCCGAAGACCTCCGGATCGTGGACGGGCCCGTCCTCTGGGCAGCCTGGGCCGCCGGCGCCGCCGGGGCGTTCTACCTGCTCCTGCCGCCCGGCGGCTGGCGGCGCCGGCGCACGCCCGCCGCGCTCCTGGCCGCCTGCCTCCCCGCCCTCGCCGCGGTGCTCCTGGCGGCCGCCGTCGTCCTGGCCGCGCACTGGCTCCTGGTGTACGCCCTCTACGCCTTCCCCGACGTGCTCCCGCCCGAGGTGCTCGCCTGGAGCGTGGCCGGCGTCGCCGCCCTGCTGCTGGCCCTCTTCCGGATCCGGTCCGCCCGCCGCCGGCCGCTGCCGTCCCGCCGCTGGGTTCCGGCCGCGGCATCGGCGGCCGCCGTCGCCGGCCTCCTGGGCCTCAGCGCGGTGCAGATCAACGCCTACTTCGGCTTGAACCACACCCTCGGCGACCTTGCCGGCACCGCGGTGGCCCGGGTCCAGCCGCTCGAGCAGGAGCTGCAGCGCCGGCCGGAGGAGCGGCCCGTCGGCCTTGACGGGTGGACACCGCCGCCGGGGCTGCCCGCAGCGGGCCTGGTCCGGAAGGCTGCGATCCCCGGGACCGCCTCCGGCTTCCGGAGCCGCGAGGCCTACGTCTACCTGCCGCCGGCCTACCAGGCCAGTCCCCGGCCCGCGCTGCCGGTGCTGGTGCTGGTGTCGGGGCAGCCCGGTGGACCGTCCGACTGGCTCACCGGCGGCGCCCTGCGCAGCCGGATGGACGCCTTCGCCAGGGCCCACCACGGGGTTGCCCCCGTCGTGGTGGTGGTCGACCCCAACGGCGCCCCCGAGGCGAACACGCTCTGCATGGACAGCAGGATCGCACGCGCCGACACCTTCCTGGCCACGGACGTGCCCGCCTGGATCCGCGGCACGCTCGACGTCGATCCGAACCCGCGGCAGTGGGCTGCCGGCGGGTTCTCCTTCGGCGCCACCTGTGCCGTACAGCTCGCGACCCGCCACCCCGACATCTACAGCGCGGCGCTGGCCTTCTCAAGCGAGGAGGAACCGGCCCTCGCCAAGGAGCGGCACCGGACCATCGAGGCGGCGTTCGGCGGCGACACCGCGGCGTTCGAACGCCAGATACCGCTGCGGCTGCTGCAGGAGCGCCGGTACGACGGCGCGGCCTACTTCGCCGCCGGTGAACGGGACACCCAGTTCGTCCGCTACCTGGACGTGCTCTCCGCCGCCGCGCAGCGGGCCGGTTTCTCCGTCCGCCGGCAGCTCGTCCCCGACGTGGGCCACTCCTGGGAAGTCGCGGCCCGCGGGCTGCCGTCGGGACTGGACTTCCTGGCGTCCCGGTGGGGGATCGCGCCATGACCGGCTGGCTGCGCCGGATCGCCCGGCACCTGCGCCGGATCCCGTTCTCCCTGGCGTTCCTGACGGTGTTCCTGGCGGTCGGGGCGGTGACTGGAAGCTTCCTGGGCGGGCCCCCTGCGGCCCTGCTGGAGGCCGCCTCGGTCAGCGCCCCCGGGCTGCAGGGCGGCCTGTGGTGGACGCTGTTCAGCTCGCTGTTCTTCGCCACCAACCCGCTCGCGTACCTTGCCGCTTCCCTGATGATCCTGGGCCTGGTTGGCCTGGCCGAGCGGCTGCTCGGGCCGCTGCGGACGGCCGTGTTCTTTTTCGCCGGACAGTTCGCGGCGGTCACCCTGTTCCTCCTGGCCGCCCAGCTGGCGCAGTTTGCCGGGGACACCTGGCTCGGGGCCATGGTGGAGGCGCGGCTGATCGGCCCCTACGCGGCGGTCCTGGCCGTTTTCCTGGCCGCGTCCGCCCTGCTGCCGGCGTTGTGGCAGCGGCGGCTGCGGACGGCGGTGCTGTCCGCCTCGCTGCTGCTGGTGCTGTACGTCGGACACCCCGAGACGGTCGTCGGCCTGGCAGGAGCCGCGGCGGGTCTGCTGGCGGGCTGGTGGCTGCAGGGCGGGTCCGGGACCCTGCACCGGCATCGCTCCACCGGCCGGGAAACCCGCAACCTCCTCGCGCTGACGGTGGCCATCTTCGCCGTCGGCCCGATCATCACCGCGGCGGTCCGCAGCCCGGTCGGACCGCTGGCGCTGCTGCGGGACGTGGTGCTTAACCCGCTGCCGACGCTGAGCGAGCTGGAGCAGAACTGCAGCGGCGGCGTCGATATCAGCTGCCTCGGTGCCGGCCGGGAGGGCTACGCCGGGCCGCTCGGCGTTGCCCTGGCAGTGGTCCCCGTGGTGTTGCTGCTGATCTGCGCGGACGGGATGCGGCACGGCCGCCGGCTCGCGCTGCGGATCGCTGTCCTGGTGCAGCTGGGCGTGACGGCCCTGGCCGCCGTGTACCTGGCCCTGCTGGCGCGGATCCCGCACTTCCCGGGCAGGCCGCACACCGCGGTCCTGGGGTCCGGCCTGGTCCACGTGCTGCCGCTGGTGGCCGTGCCGCTGGCCCTGGTGCTCCTGCTGCTCGCCAACCGGCGGCTGTTCCGGGTGGAAACCACCCGGAACGCCCGGCGCGCCCTGGGGCTGGGTGTGGCGGGAACCTTCCTGGTGCTGGCCGGGGCCTACACGCTGGCCTGGTTCGCCGCGGGCGGCCCGGTGCGCGACGGCGGTTGGTTCGGGCTGGCGGCCGAGCTCGCGCGCCAGTACCTTCCGCTGCCGATTCCCGGCGCCTACAGCCGCGTCTTCCAGGACCGGAACGCGGTGGAGGGCTTCCTGTTCGGCTATTCCGGCATCGTGTTCTGGGTGGTGGCGCTGGCGGGCGTATGGCTGGTCCTGCTCCGCCGCCACCACGGCACGGACGCCGGGACCGGAGACCGTGATGTGGCGCGGCGGCTGATCCGGCAGGGCGGGGACTCGCTGTCCTGGATGGCGCTGTGGGAACCGAACAGCTACTGGTTCGCTCCCGGCGGCCGCGGGGGAGTGGCCTACCAGCAGCACGGCAACGTCGCGCTGACGGTCGCCGGGCCGTTCGGACCGGCCGGGCACCGCGGGGACACCGCTGTGCAGTTCCTCGCCTACTGCACCGAGCACGCCCTGATCCCGGCCCTCTACTCCTGCACGGACGAGCTGTGGCCGTTGCTCCGGGCCCGGGGTTTCCGGCGTGTCGCCGTCGCGCTGGAAACCCGTCTGGCGGTCCGCGAGCTGGACTTCAAAGGCAAGGAATGGCAGAACGTCCGTACGGCGCTGAACCGCGCTGCCCGCACCGGCGTCCGGGCGGTCTGGGCCCGCTACCGTGACATCCCCGCCCCGCTGCGGGCACAACTGAGCGAGATCTCCGAAGAGTGGGCGGCGCGGAAGCCCGTTCCGGAGATGGGGTTCACGCTGGGCGGCCTCGATGAACTCGACGACGAGGACGTCCTGTGCTGCCTGGCCGTCGATCCGGCGGACCGGGTCCTCGGCGTGACCAGCTGGCTGCCGGTCCACGAGGACGGGAAGCTGGTGAGCTGGACACTGGATTTCATGCGCCGCCGCGGCGACGCGTTCCCCGGCGTGATGGAGTTCCTGATCGCCTCCGCGGTCCAGGAGCTTCGCCGCAGCGTCGAGGTCATCTCGCTGTCGGGCTCCCCGCTGGCCCGGGAAGAGGCTGCGGCGGCCCCGGAGGAGCGCCCTGCCGGGGCGGACCGGGAGAGGGAAGGCCTGGCAGGGATCCTGGACGTGGTGGGACGGGCCCTGGAACCGGTGTACGGCTTCCGTTCCCTGGCGGCCTTCAAATCGCGCTTCAAGCCGGAGTACCGCACCCTTTACCTGTATTACCAGGATCCCCTGCAGCTGCCCGCGATCGGCCGGGCGCTGAGCCGGGCATACCTTCCGGACCTGTCGGTCCGCCAGAGCGCACGGCTGTTGCGGACACTGGTCCGCTAATTCGGCACGGCACGCGCATTGATGGCCGGCATAAACGGTCCTGGCAATTGCGCTGCGCCGGACAAAGAAATGGTCCCCGGCATAAATGTCGGGGACCATTTCTTGACGGGCTGCCGAGGCAGCCGCCGGGAAAAACTAGACGACGGTGACGCCGGTGGCCTGCGGGCCCTTGGCGCCCTGACCGATCTCGAACTGAACGCGCTGGTTCTCGTCGAGGGTCTTGAAGCCGCCGGTCTGGATCTCGGAGTAGTGAACGAAGACGTCACCCTCGGAGTCGTCCGGGGTGATGAAGCCGAAGCCCTTTTCAGCGTTGAACCACTTGACGGTTCCCTGTGCCATTTAATTCTCCTCATTAGTGGATCTTGAAGAAGTCCGGCGCACTGTGCACCGGGCTTGGTCACTCTGCGAGAAGAACCCTGGCTTCTACCGGACGGGCCGGAATTTCGGCGGCAGGCGCTTCGCGCTCGCAACATGTCTTGCGAGCATGAAAAACACCTACACAAAGACTGATACCAGAATTCCATGCCTCCCGCGTCTGGTCAACGGGTCCGCGCACAATTGGCAGAAATTTTAGCTAAAGGATTGATGAACGGCCGGAACCCGGGCAATGCGGCCGCGCGGGCCTCTCCGGCGTGTAATAGCGCCGCGCGCAAAAGGGGTATTAGGAAAGCGGCTCAAGCCATTCTCCGCGCCGCATTACCCGGGATAGTTCCAGGCCGGAATTGACCACGACGGCGTCCGCGGACAACCCGGTCCGCAACGACCCGAATTCGTCGCCGAGCCCGAGGACCGCCGCCGGAACCTCGGAGGCCGAGCGGACGGCGTCGGGCAGCGGAACTCCGGCGGCCACGGTGCGGCGCACGACCTCCAGCAAGGTGGCGGTCCCGCCGGCCAGGGCACCGCCATCGGACAGGCGGGCGACTCCGGCCGCGACGGTGACAGCGGCGCGGCCCAGGGCGTAGCCGCCGTCGGGGAGCCCGGCGGCGGCCATGGAGTCGGTGACCAGGGCGACGTTGGCGGCGCCGGCCAGCGCGAAGACGGTGGCGACGACCGCCGGGTCCAGGTGCACGCCGTCAGCCACCAGCTCAAGCACGGCGTGCCCGGTCGCAGCGCTGCGCAGGCAGGCGGCCACCGGCCCCGGATTCCGGTGGTGCAGCGGGGGCATGCCGTTGAAGAGGTGCGTCACGGTGGGCCGGCCGCCGCGGACAGGGGCCTCAGCGGTGAGTGCGGCCCCGGCGTCCAGCAGCGCGGCGGCGGCGGTCGCGTCGTCGCAGTCGGTGTGGCCCAGCGAGGGGATCACGCCGTGCCGGGCCAGCTCCCGCGCCAGCGCCCCCGCGCCCGGCAGCTCCGGGGCGTAGGTCATCGAGGCGAGCGCACCGCCGGCAGCAGCCAGCAGCTCGGCCAGCAGCCCGGGGTCCGGGTCGCGCAGGAACGCCGGGTCCTGCGCTCCGCAGCGGGCCAATGCCAGGAAGGGCCCTTCCAGCAGCATGCCGGCCAGCAGTCCCTCGTCGCAGAGCCGTGCATGCAGCCGGAGCCCGTGCAGCAGCGTCTCGCGCGGGGCGGTGACGAGGCCGGCGAGAAGGGTGGTGGTGCCGGAGCGGTGCAGGAAGTCGACGGCGCGGCGGGAGCCCGCCTCGTCGCCGGCGGTGAAATCGCCGCCGGCCGCTCCGTGGCAGTGCAGGTCCACGAGTCCGGGAAGGATCAGGGCGCCGGGCGGCAGGTGCAGCTCGCGTACCGGTCCGGAGCCGGCGGCAGGCACTGTTCTATCGAGCACGGTGCTGTCGAACACGGCGCTGTCGAACCCGTCGCTGTCGAACCCTGTTGCGGGTCCGGCGTAGGCAATCCGGCCTCCCGCCACGGCCAGCACGGCGTCCTCAAGGACGGTGCCGCCGCTGACCATCGTGCCGGTGAGCAGCTGGCGGGCATTCGCGGCGGGGTCCATGCCCCGAGTCTAGGCGGGAGCCGGGCCCGGGGCGGTTAGAAGAGCCGGGATTCGCTGTCGTCGACGCCGCGCATAGCGTCGTAGTCCAGGGTGACGCAATCGATGCCGCGGTCGTTGGCCAGCACCTTGGCCTGCGGCTTGATCTGCTGCGCGGCGAAAATGCCGCGCACCGGGGCCAACAGGGGATCCCGGTTGAGCAGTTCGAGGTAGCGGGTGAGCTGTTCGACGCCGTCGATGTCGCCGCGGCGCTTGAGCTCGATCGCGACGGTGCCGCCGCTGGCGTCCCGCGCCAGGATGTCCACCGGGCCGATCGCGGTGAAGTACTCGCGGCGGATCAGTGAGAAGCCGGCGCCGAGGGTTTCGATCTGGTCCGCCAGCAGCCGCTGCAGGTCCGCCTCGACCCCGTCCTTGATCAGTCCAGGGTCCAGGCCCAGTTCGTGCGAGGTGTCGTGCAGCTGCTCGTGGATGTTGATGATCAGGCGGTCATCGGTCTTGGCGGACTGCACGGTCCACTGCTCGATCACGCCGGCCTCGACGTCGACCTCCTCCGGAGTGGAGATACGCAGGCGCGCGGGGGGACTCATCCAGTTCAGCGGCTTGTAGGATCCGCCGTCCGAGTGGACCAGCACGGAGCCGTCGGCCTTGACCAGCAGCAGCCGGGTGGCGAGCGGGAGGTGGGCCTTGAGCCGGCCGACATAATCAACGGAGCAACGGGCTATGACTAAACGCACCCGGTCAACACTACCGTCTGAAGCCACGGGGTTTCATGCCGTGCCCGGCGCGGTGCCGGACCGTTCGTCCCCGGCACCGCCGCCGGCTGGGGCAGAATGGAAGCATGCCGCGTTCCAACCGACCCCGCCGTGCCGCGGGCAAAGCCCCCTCTGGGCGGGGAGCCGGCAGGACGGGCGGCGGCAAGCACGCCGCCGGCCCGGCCCCCGAACTGGACCTGGAGCGTGCGCGCACCGGGATTGCCCGGCGGGAGAGCGCGCCCGACGGCGAATGGATGGTGCGCCTGATCTCCGCCGACCGGGCCGGCAAGACCTACGTCTGCCCCGGCTGCTCCACGGCGGTCACCCCGGGCACCGCGCACCTGGTGGTCTGGGCCGAGGACCACCTCTTCGGTGCGGCCGCCGGCCTTGCCGAGCGGCGGCACTGGCACTCCAACTGCTGGACCTCGCGCAGCTACCGGTACCGCTGAACGCCCGCAGGCGCCCCGGTCGCTAAGCTGGAGGGCATGACTTTCGACCCGGCGTCCTACGTATTCAGCCAGCCCTCCGAACCGACCGCGATCCGGGCCTCGACCGTGCTTCCGGCGCACCGCGAGAACGTGGAGCTCCGCACCGCGGACGGGCACCGGCTGGTCGGCGAGCTGGCGCTGCCGGAATCGGGCGAGATCAAGGCCACCCTCATCACGCTGCACCCGCTGCCGACGCACGGCGGCTTCATGGATTCCCACGTCTACCGCAAGGCCTCCTACCGGCTGCCGGCGCTCGCTGGCATCGCGGTGCTGCGCTTCAACACCCGCGGCACGTCCTCGCCGCGCGGCACCAGCCAGGGCTCCTTCGAGGAAGGCATCGGCGAACGCTACGACGTGGAGGCGGCGGTACAGTTCGCCGTCGACCGCGGGCTGCCCAACCGCTGGCTGGTCGGCTGGTCGTTCGGAACGGAACTGGCACTGATGTACGGCGCCACCGGGGCGGTGGCCGAGGCGATCGAGGGCGCCGTCCTGCTCTCGCCCCCGCTGCACCGCGCCACGGACGTCCATTTGAAGGAGTGGGCCGCGTTCGGCAAACCGCTGAAGGTCCTGGTCCCGGAACACGACGATTACCTGCAGCCGGCAGCCGCCGCGGAGCGCTTCGCCCTGGTGCCGCACGCCGACGTCGTGGGCGTCGACGGGGCCAAGCACCTCTGGGTGGGGGAGAAGTACGCCGGCCGGGTGCTCAACGAGATTGTCGCCGAGGTGCTCCCGGGCGGCAGCGCGGCGGAGCTGCCGGGTCACTGGAGCGGGCCGGTGGCCACGGCGCACGCCTGAGCGCTGAACGCTAGTGCTTGTCCTGGCGGACGATGAAGATTTCCTTCACCAGCAGCATCACGGCAGCCGCCGTCGGAATGGCGATCAGGGCGCCCAGCACGCCGAGCACGCTGCCGCCGGCGATGACCGAGATCACGGCCACCGCCCCGGGGACCGCGACGGCCTTCTGCATGATGCGCGGGGAGATGAAGTACGCCTCGAACTGCAGGTAGGCGAAGTAGCAGACCGCGTACGCTACGGCCGTCTGCCAGCCGGCGGTCAGTGAAATCAGCGTCACCAGGACGCCGGCGATCATCCCGCCCACCAGCGGGATGAAGGCCAGCAGGGCCACGACGAAGGCGAGCAGCACCGCGAACGGGACGCCGACGATCGACATCACAATGAAGGCGAAGGTGGCGTTGAGCAGCGCGACGCAGACCTGGCCGATGACGTAGTTGCCGACCGAGCCGGTGATTTCCTCGGACAGGGCCTCGACCCTGGCCCGGCGCGAACGCGGCGCCAGCCGGTAGCCCCACTTCTTCATGGACGGCATGGCCGAGAGGAAGTAGAGACTGAGGACCAGCACAATCAGCGCACCGAACAGGCCGTTGGCCACGGTCGAGCCGAAACCGACGACGCCGCCGAAGATCCCGCCCATGGCCTCCGGGTTGTTAACGAACTTCTCCAGCTCCTGGGTGATCCGCTCCCGGACCCCGAACTGGCTGTCCAGCGAGCGGAAGAAATCGGAGTCGATGAAGTCCTGGATCCAGTGCGGCGCCTCCCGCACGATCTGGGTTACCTGCTGCACAATGGTGGGGATCAGGGTGGCGAAGAACCCGGTGACCGCCAGGGCCAGGACCGCCACGGAGACCAGGATGCCTGCCGGCCGCGGCACCTTCTTGGCCTCGAGCCAGCGCACCACCGGGTCGAGGCCCAGCGCGATGAACAGGGCAGTCACGATCCAGAGCAGCAGCTGCGTGGTGTTCGAACCGATCCAGTACACCAGCAGGGCGGCGCCGACGCCGACCGTCCCCATGAAACCGACGTACAGCGGATGCTGGGCGGACATCCGCGGGCCCGGGTTGCCGAATTTCGCCGTGTCCCCGGTCTCCGACCCGGTTCCGGTCTCGTCTTCATGCTCGGGGGGCATCTCGAAGCGCAGCCGCGGCTGGGCTCCGGGCAGCGGCTGCCGCAGCCGGCGGGCGAGGGAGACGAGGAACCCAGCCGCGGCCGCCCGCGGATGGGACACACGCGGAGCGGAAACAGCCGGGGCGGAATCGGCCGGGCCGGGAGACGGTGCGGCGGACGCCTGCGGGCTGCGCGGCTGGCCGCCGGATTCCCGACTGGCTGCTGGTCCGGCGGGGGAGGAATCCGTGGGTTCAGTCACTGCGTTGAATGCCCTTTTGGTCTGCGGTTTCCCTGCGGAACCGCGGTTGCGGGCAGGGTGTGATGATCACCGCAAACACTATCAGCAGCCCCGTGAACTAGCGGGTTGGCGGGGTCTTGGACGGTCCGGGTCGGGGACAGGGGGAAACCCCGATCTGACTCGCAGGTAACAAAACGGTTACTCTTAAACTTACGTGTCCGCTGATGATAGGTAATATTTTGCGTTTCAAGACTGCAGTTGCACTTGTGCTGCTCGGCCTCCTGACACTGCTGGCCGGGATCGGGCAGAAGACGTTCTGGGCTCCGGCCGAGACCGTCACCGCCACCGCGCCCTCGGGCGGCAGCGCCGCCCCGCTGACCGTCTTCGACGAGAAACTGCGCACCCTGCACGGCGGCACGGTGAAGATCCACATCAAGGGCGAAGGCAGCTTCATGCTGGCCTCCGGCCGGCCGGACGACGTCGACGCCTGGGTTGGCAAGACCGCCCACAACACCGTGTCCGGTGTTTCCGAGGACGGCAAGTCACTGCAGCTCGACCACGCGGACGGAGAGGACAGTGCGCCCTCGCCCGCCGGCTCGGACCTGTGGGTGACCACGGAGAACGCCAACGGCGAGCTCGACTACACGTGGACCGCCCCCGCGGACGGCGACTGGTCGCTGCTCCTGGCAGCGGACGGCAAGAAGGCCGCCCCCGCCTCCATCTCGATGACGTTCCCCAATGACACGTCCACGCCCTGGGCCATCCCGCTGATGGTGCTCGGCGCACTGCTGATGCTGGCCGGGGCTGCCCTGCTGGTCCTCAAGCCCAAGCCGCGCAACGGCAAGGGCGGCGGAACGGCCGCTGGCGGTGCCAAGGAGGGCCTGCCCGCCAGCCCGGCCCCGGAAGGGCCTGAGGCCAAGACCGGGCACACCAGCCAGCGCGCCCGGGCCGGCAGCGCCGGTGCGGCTGTCGCCCTGCTGACCGCTGCCGCGGTGGGCGGCACCGGCGTCGCCGCCCAGGCAAGCCAGAGCCCGGCACCCTCGCCGGCTGCAACCACCGCGGCCGCGCAGGAGTCCGGCACGCCGGTCCTGGTCGACGCCCAGTTCCGCCGCATCCTCGAACAGGTTGCCAGCGCCGTCAACGCCGGCGACGCGGCCAAGGACGCAGCCAAGCTTGCACCGCGCGTCGGCTCGACCGAGCTTGACGTACGGAAGCAGAACTACAAGATCCGGTCCAGCGTGGGCAGCTACGAGCCCCGCATGCCGGTCCGCGCCACGAAGCTGCTCACCACCGTCGTCAGCAACAACCGCGAATGGCCGCGCCGGGTCATGGCTGTCACCCAGGGCGACGGCAACGTCGTGCCGCAGCTGCTGACCCTGGTCCAGGCCTCCGCCCGCGAGAACTACAAGCTCGTCGGCGCCACGCCGCTGCAGCCCGGGACCACGTTCCCCGGCATCAACCGCGGCGGCACCGAAACGCCGGCTGCCTCGGACAAGTCCGGCCTGCTCTACAGCGGCGAGGAGGCCCTCTCCGGCCTCGCCGACCGCCTGACCAAGGCGGATTCGACGTTCAAGGACAAGCTGGCCGAGGGCAAGTCCTCGCCCTACATCGCGGACACCCTGGCCTACCAGAAGGACGTCGTGGCCTCGGGCAAGAACGGCAAGTTCTCCTTCAGCCACAAGGTTGATCCGGCCAGCACCGTGGTGTTCCGGACCGCCGACGGCGGCGCCCTGGTCCTGGGCCGGCTGAACTTCGCGCTGGACGGCACGCCGAAGAATTCCGGGGACAAGCTCACGATCGGCAACGACGCGGCCGCCCTGGCCGGCGGCAAGGAAACCAGCACCGGCATGGTCCTGAGCTTCGCCGAGTCCGTGGCCGTGTACGTCCCGCCGGCCGGATCCAAGGATCCGATGAAGCTGGTTGCCGCCACCCGCGGGCTGGTGGGAGCCAAGTTCAAGTAGGACCGGTTCACGAAGGACACGGCCGGAACCGCACCGGCACAGCAGAATAGCCCAGCACCGCAACGACCGGGCCGCAACCGCGGCCCGGTCGTTGCCGCGTCGGGCGTAGTGGATAGAGTGGAGTCATGACTTCGCCAGCTTCCCGCCCGGTCCCGCCAGCTGCCGCAAACCCGCTGAACCTGCGGGGCGCCGTCGACCTGTCCTCGCTCAAACAGCGGCCCGCGCCGGCGGCGCCGGCCGCCCCGGGCCAGCCCGGCCCCGGCGGCCAGGGCGGCGAGGGCGGCCCGTCGGAGGGAGGCGCTGGAACGCCGCTCCGGGTCGACGTCACCGAGGGCACCTTCCAGGAGCTCGTCGACCTCTCCGCCCAGGTCCCCGTCGTCATCGCGCTGTGGGCCGGTTACTCCCCGGGCTCCGCGCAGCTGGTGGACGCGCTGGAACAGATCGTCGAGGACTACGCCGGACGCCTCGTCCTCGGCGCCGCCGACATCGAAGCATTCCCTGCGCTCGCGCAGGCCTTCCAGGTCCAGGCGGTTCCCACCGCCGTCGCCGTGGTCAAGGGACAGCCCGTACCGCTGTTCCAGGGCGGCGCCGACGAACAGCAGGTGCGCAGCCTGTTCGATGAACTGCTCAAGGTCGCCGCGGCCAACGGAGTGACCGGCCGGATCGGCGCGGGGGGCCCCGGTGCGGCCGAGCCCGAGGCCCCGCCGCTGCCGCCGCTGCACCAGAAAGCCTTCGACGCCATCGAAGCCGGCGACTATGCCGGCGCCGCGGCAGCCTACCGCCAGGCGCTCACCGAGATGCCCTCGGACGCCGAAGCCAAGGCCGGGCTGGCGCAGGTGGAGCTCATGGGCCGCCTGGAGTCGCTCTCCGCCGCCGAGACGGACGCGCTGCGCAGCCGCGCCGCGGACGAACCGGACAACCTGGAGGCACAGCTCACCGTCGCCGACCTGGACGTCGCCGGCGGCCACGTGGAGGACGGCCTGGGCCGGATCGTGGCCTTCATCGGAAGGAACTTCGGCCCCGAACGCGAAACCGCCCGGGTGCGCCTGCTCGAGCTGTTCGACGTCGTGGGTACCTCCGATCCGCGGGTCGCCAAGGCCCGCCAGAACCTCGCGCGGGTGCTGTTCTGATGGGGTCGGCTCTCTTCAGCCCCCTCGAGCTGCGTTCGCTGCGGCTCGAGCACCGCGGCTGGGTGTCGCCGATGTGCCAGTACAGCTGCGAACCGGAGACCGGCGAGGGCGTACCCAACGACTGGCACCTGATGCACCTCGGGTCCTTCGCCACCGGCGGCGCCGCCCTGATCCTGACCGAGGCCGCTGCCGTCAACGCCGCCGGGCGGATCAGCCCGCGTGACGCCGGCCTGTTCAACGACAGCCAGGCCGAAGCCTGGCAGCGGATCGTCGCCTTCGTGCACCGGCACGGCAGCGCCGGCGCCAAGATCGGCACCCAGCTCGCGCACGCCGGGCGCAAAGCCTCGTCCTACTGGCCGTTCTCCGGCAAGGCGGGCACCGTCCCGGCCGACGAGGGCGGCTGGGACACCGTGGGCCCGGGCACCGGGGCCTTCGACGGCTACGCGCCGCCGTCGGCGATGTCCGAGGCCGAGATCGACGGCGTGATCGCCGACTTCGCCGCCGCTGCGGTCCGGGCGGTCGACGTAGGCTTCGACACCATCGAGATCCACGGTGCACACGGCTACCTGCTGCACCAGTTCCAGAGCCCGCTGGTCAACGACCGCACGGACGGCTGGGGCGGCAGCGAAGCAGGCCGGAACCGGCTGACCCTCGCCGTGATCGACGCCGTGCGGGACGTCATCCCCGACTCCATGCCGCTGCTGCTGCGTATCTCCGCCTCGGACTGGGCCGAAGGGGGTATCGATGCCGAGACCTCGGTCCGGCTGGCACGCGCCGCCGGGGAACACGGGGTGGACCTTGTGGATGTATCCAGCGGCGGTGCGGTGGCGCACCAGTCGATCCCGGTGGGCCCGGGGTACCAGACCGGTTTCAGTGCCCGGATCCGCCGCGAGGCCGGCGTCCGAACCGGCACCGTGGGCCTGCTGACCTCGGCCGGGCAGGCCGAACATGCCGTCGCCACCGGACAGGCGGACGGGGTGTTCATCGCCCGGGCCGCGCTCCGGGACCCGCACTGGTGGCTGCGCGCCGCCTTCGAACTGGGACACGAGCTGGCCTGGCCGCCGCAGTACGAGCGGGCCATCCCGCGGCACACGTTTTAGCGGCCCGCCCGGGCGGGCGTAGTCCGCTGGGATGAACGCCTGCAGTACCCCTTGCGGAGGACCCGTTTCCCGGCGGCGGGCAGTTAGTCTAACGTCATGACTTTCGATCAACCGTCCGGGCCGGTCCCGGCATTGGCGCTGCGCGGGCTGGCCAAGCGCTTCGGCCCGAAGATCGCCGTTGACGGCATCAGCCTCGACGTTCCGGCGGGCTCCTTCTACGGCATCGTCGGACCGAACGGCGCCGGCAAGACGACGACGCTGTCGATGGCCACCGGGCTGCTCCGGCCGGACTTCGGCATGGCCCTGGTCCACGGCGTGGACGTGTGGCGCCGGCCGCTGGAGGCCAAGAAGCTGATGGGCATCCTTCCCGACGGTGTCCGGCTCTTCGACCGCCTGACCGGCGCCCAGCTGGTGAGCTACGCGGGCCTGCTGCGCGGCATGGACCGGGCGGTCGTGGCGTCCCGGGTGGCGGAACTGCTCGCGGCCCTGGACCTCAGCCAGGACGCCGGAACCCTCGTGGTGGACTACTCCGCCGGCATGACCAAGAAAATCGCCCTGGCCTCCGCACTCATCCACGCGCCCCGGCTCCTGGTGCTGGATGAGCCGTTCGAGTCCGTCGACCCGGTCTCGGCCGCCAACATCCGGGACATCCTGGACCGCTATGTGGCCTCCGGCGGCACGGTCATTGTCTCCAGCCACGTCATGGACCTGGTGCAGCGCATGTGCGACCACGTCGCCGTCGTCGCCAACGGGCGGGTGCTGGCCGCCGGCACGGTCGACGAGGTGCGTGCCGGGGCAAGCCTGGAGGACCGCTTCGTCCAGCTGGTGGGCGGCCGCAGCCACTCGGAAGGGCTGGAATGGTTGCGGACCTTCTAAGGCTCAAGCTCACCCTGCTGCGCAACGGCCTGCGGCGCAGCCCCTGGCAGCTGGTGGGCCTGGCGATCGGTGCGCTTTACGCGCTGGGGCTGGTGGGAACCGGCATTGCAGGGCTCGTGCTGCTGCGCCACGCCGACGCCGCCACCGCCCAAACTGTGGTGGTGCTGGTCGGCGCGGCCGCGATCCTGGGCTGGGCCATCGTTCCGATCATTGCCTCCGCGGCGGACATGACCCTGGATCCGGCCCGTTTCACGACCTTTGCGGTGCCAATGCCGCAGCTGCTGGCAGGGCTGGCGCTTGCCGGGCTGATCGGCATTCCGGGGGCCGCGACCTCGCTGGTCGCCCTGGCCACGGTGGCCACCTGGTCGCGGGGCATTCCGGCTGCGGCCGGCGCCCTCGCCGGCGCGGTGCTCGGCGTGCTGACCTGCGTGGTGGTTTCCAAGATCGCCACTGCCGGCACGGCGGGCCTGGCCAGCTCGCGGCGGTTCAAGGACGCCAGCGCGATCGCCTTCCTCATTCCGCTGGTGCTGATGGGGCCGATCCTGGCCGGGCTCACCCGAGGGATCGCCGCCTCCACCGGTTTCCTGGCTGAACTGGCCGGGATTCTGGCCTGGACCCCCGCCGGCGCCGCCTGGGCCCTCGGCGGCGACCTCGCGGCGGGGAACTACTGGCAGGGGGCGCTGAAATTCCTGATCGCCGCCGCAACCCTGGCCGCCCTGGCCTGGCTGTGGAAGCTGCTGCTGCAGCGGGCCCTGGTGACCCCGCCCTACGCCGGCACTGCGAAGAAGAAGTCTTCCGGCCTGGGGTTTTTCGGGCTGGTCCCGGCCACGCCGGCCGGGGCCGTCGCGGCCCGTTCCCTGAGCTACTGGCTGCGGGACCCGCGCTACGCCGGCGCGCTGGTGGTGGTGCCGCTGCTTCCGGTCCTGCTGTTCTTCCAGGCCAGCCAGACCGGGTTCTACGGGATCCTGCAGGCCGTCGGGCCGTTGACGGCCTTCCTGCTGGCGTGGTCGATCGCCTCTGACGTCTCCTATGACAGCACCGCCTTCGCGCTGCACGTCTCCACCGGCGTGCGCGGGGTCGATGACCGGCTGGGGCGGGCCGCTGCCTGCCTGGTTTTTGCCCTCCCCGTCGTGCTGGTCTTCAGCGTCGCGCCGATGTTCCTGACCGGGCAGTGGCAGTTGCTGCCCGGCATCGTGGGCCTGTCCCTGGGTGTGCTGTTCAGCGGGCTGGGCCTGTCCTCGGTGGTGTCCGCCCGCTACACCGTGCCGGTGCCGCTGCCCGGCGACAGCCCGTTCAAGAAGCCTCCGGGCAACGTGGCCCAGACGCTGGCGGTGCAATTCGGCGGCATGGCCGTCCTGCTGCTGCTGGTCAGCCCCGAGGTGCTGCTGGTGGCGTTGCAGCTGGCCGGCGGCGGCCCCGTCTTCGGCTGGGCCTGCCTGGCCCTGGGCCCGGTCCTCGGCCTGGCGCTCTTCGCGGCGGGCGTGCGGCTGGGCGGCAGATGGTTTGATGCCCGCAGCCCGGAACTGCTGGCGCAGCTGGCCGTCAACCGCTGACCGGGTCCGAGGGCCCGGGCCGTCCGGCCGGTCCGGGGGTAGCCTGCTCTGCATGGAAGTCGTCATCCTTCCGGGCGCCAAAGCCGTCGCCGACCTTGCCGCGGACGCCGTCGAGTCCCTGCTCCGGCGCAAGCCCGACGCCGTCCTGGGCCTTGCCGCCGGCACGTCGCCGCTGCCGGTCTACGCGGAACTCGGACGGCGGCACGCCGGCAGCGGCCTGGACTTCAGCAGGGCGACGGCGTTCATCCTGGACGAATATGCCGGGCTCCCCGCCGGACATCCCGGGTCCTTCCGGTCCGTGATCGGCCGGGAATTCACCGCCCGCGTGAACATCGGCCCGGGGAACGTGCACGGCCCCGACGGCCAGGCGGCGGACATACCAGCGGCGTGCCGCGCCTACGAGGACGCCATCCGGGACGCCGGGGGAGTGGACCTGCAGCTGCTCGGGCTCGGCGCCGACGGCCACCTGGGCTTCAACGAGCCGGGTTCCTCGCTGGCGTCCCGGACCCGGATCAAGACCCTCGTCGAGCAGACCCGCCGGGACAATGCGCGCTTCTTCGGGTCCCTGGCCGAGGTCCCGCAGCATGTGCTCACCCAGGGCCTCGGCACCATCTTGGAGGCCCGCCACCTTGTCCTCCTGGCCACCGGGGCGCGGAAGGCCCAGCCGGTCCACGATCTCGCCGAGGGCCCGGTGGCGGCGCTCTGCCCGGCGTCGGTCCTGCAGCTTCATCCGCACGTCACCGTGCTGCTGGACGAGGCGGCGGCCTCTTCCCTGCGACTCGCCGACTACTACCGTCACAGTTACGAGCACAAGCCCCGCTGGCAGGGGCTCTAGCGCCGGCGCCGGCTCCCGGCGTCGAGATTCTGTCCGCCCCAGCGGCTAAGATGGAGGTCATGACCAGCATGACGCGCCCCGTGACGCGCTCCCCGGAAACAGCTCCGGGAAGTGCACCGGAAAGCGTTCTGGAAAACAACCCGGAGAACAACATGCGAAACAGCCTGGACAACAACCCGGACACCGACCCGATGCGTGAGCTCTCCGGAGCGGGCACGTCGACGGCCACGATCGAGCGCGAGGAACTGCGCCAGGAAGTGGAACCGGGCGACCGGGAGCGCTTTGCGCATTACGTGCGCAAGGAAAAGATCATGGAATCGGCCCTTTCCGGCGAACCCGTCATCGCCCTGTGCGGCAAGGTCTGGACGCCCGGCCGGGACCCGAAGAAGTTTCCCGTCTGCCCTGAGTGCAAAGAGGTCTACGAGGGCCTCCGCCCGGGTGGCGACGGCGGGGAGTAGCCCGCTGCCGGGTGCGCCCGGCCACGTTTTTCTGCAGTACCGCCCGCGGCGCTGGCCGGCGGCGGTACTGCATTCCTGATGACCCGTTCATCCGACGAAGATTGGTGTTTTTGTGCTTATTTGGGTTTCTCCGGGACCGGCTGCGGTGCGCGGGACGGAGGGCTCCTAGGTGACGGAGACACTCTTTGGCGGACCCGTCCTGCCCCCGGCGTATCCCGAGCGGGCTGCCTGGGGCACGGCGCCGAAGCTGCGCGCCTGGCAGCAGGAGGCGCTGGACAGCTACTTCAGCACACACCCGAGGGACTTCCTGGCGGTCGCGACGCCGGGTGCCGGTAAGACCACCTTCGCGCTGCGGGTGGCCTCCATGCTGATCGAGGCCGGCACGGTCAACCGGGTGACGATCGTGGCCCCGACAGACCACCTCAAGCGCCAGTGGGCGGATGCCGCGGCGCGCGTGGGCATCGCCATTGACCCGAACTTCAAGAACGCCGACGGCCAGCACGGCCGGGGCTTCATCGGCGTCGCGGTCACCTACGCCCAGGTGGCCAGCAAGCCCATGCTGCACCGGGCCAAGACCGAGGCCGCCCGCACGCTGGTGATCCTGGATGAGATCCACCACGGCGGCGAGGCCCTGTCCTGGGGCGACGGGCTCCGCGAGGCCTTCGACCCCGCGGCGCGCCGGCTCGCCCTGACCGGCACGCCCTTCCGCTCGGACACCTCCCCGATCCCGTTCGTCGAGTACGCCGAGGACCGCGACGGCATCCGCCGCTCCAAGGCCGACTACACCTACGGCTACGGCAAGGCCCTGCGGGACCACGTGGTCCGGCCGGTGATGTTCATGGCGTATTCCGGGCAGATGCGCTGGCGGACCAGCGCCGGGGACGAAATGGCCGCCTCCCTGGGCGAGGCCGCCGTCACCAAGGACATCACGTCCCAGGCCTGGCGCACCGCGCTGAACCCGGCCGGGGAGTGGATCCCGGCGGTGCTGGCCGGGGCCGACAAGCGCCTGAGCGAGGTCCGGCGCACCGTGCCCGACGCCGGCGGCCTGGTCATTGCCACCGACCACGAGGACGCGCGCGCCTACGCCGGGCAGTTGAAGAGGATCACCGGTGAATCACCGACCGTGATTCTCTCCGACGACGCGAAGGCCTCGTCCAAGATCGAGGAGTTCTCCGCCGGCGACAAGCGCTGGATGGTCGCGGTCCGGATGGTCTCCGAAGGCGTGGACGTGCCGCGGCTCTCCGTCGGCGTCTACGCGACCTCGACGTCGACCCCGCTGTTCTTCGCCCAGGCCGTGGGCCGCTTCGTGCGTGCCCGCAAGCGAGGCGAGACGGCGTCGGTGTTCCTGCCCTCCGTGCCGCAGTTGATGGCGCTGGCGAACTCGATGGAGGCCGAACGCGACCACGCCCTGGACCGCCCGGAAAAGGAGGACGCCGACGGGCTGTTCAACCCGGAGGACTCGCTGATGGACGAGGCCAACCGGGAGGAGAAGGCCTCCGACACCCTGATGAAGGGCAAGTTCGAGGCCCTGGACTCCCAGGCGTCCTTTGACCGGGTGCTGTTCGACGGCGGCGAATTCGGCACCGGCGGCGAGGTCGGCTCCGAGGACGAGCTGGACTTCCTCGGCATCCCCGGCCTGCTCGACGCCGAACAGGTCGGCACCCTGCTGCGCCAGCGCCAGCACGAACAGCTCAGCCGCAAGAACAAGCGCTCCCCGCAGTCCGCAGCGGCAGCCGAGCCGGCGCCCGCGGTGCCGGACCACCGGATGCTCATGGACCTGCGGACCGAACTGGCCAAGAACGTCGCCGCCTGGTCCGCGCGCACCGGCACCCCGCACGGGGTCATCCACACCAAGCTCCGCACGGTCTGCGGCGGCCCGCCCGTGGCCCAGGCCAACGAGGAGCAGCTGCAGAGCCGGCTCCGCAAACTCCAGGACTGGTTCATCGGCCGGAAATAGCAGGGGACACGAAAAAGGGACCGGGTGACCGGTCCCTTTTTCGTTGGCTCGTACCTGCCGCTACTGGGCCGCGCCGCAGGTCTGCGAGAGTTTCTGACCCGCGGCGGTGTACCCGGCCTTCAGCTCATCAAGCTTCGCCGTGTCCGGTTCCTTCTTGGCGGACTCGTCCAGGTAGTCCACGATCGACTGCAGCGGATCCTGCAGCTCTTCCGAGGCGGTCGCCTGAATCGGCCGGATCTGGTTGGCCAGCCGCGTCATGCCGAACTTGTCCGCGTTGGAGGTGGGCGAGGTGGTGATCGCCTTGACGCGGGAGCAGGTCTCCTCGCTGGTCATCTGCGGAGCCGAGCAGGCGGCTGCGCCGAGCAGGGTCCCGGCAGCGATCAGGACGGACAGGGTCTTTTTCATGGTGTACTCCGGGTTATACGGTCAGGCGTTACTGGCAAGGATTCCGAGTCTACTGTGGTTCGGGCCGGCGGGCTCAGACGATGTCGACGCCGCCAAGTTCCATCTCGGCGAAGGCGTCGTCGAGGTCCTCGGCGATCCCCACGGTCAGCCCGCGCGGGACGCTCACGGAATACCCGGCCTGCACAGCGTCCAGGGCGGTCGCCTTCACGCAGTGGTCGGTGGCAATGCCCACGACCACGACCTCCTCGACGTCGTGGCTCTGCAGCCAGTCGTCCAGACCGATCGCGTCTTCGTCCGATTCCTGGCCAGCCGGGCCGGCAACCGGTAGCGACCCGGGGGTGCGGTCGCCGGTGGGCACGGCGTCGTCCGGGGCGAGCAGCCCCTCGAAGCCGGAGTAGGCCGCGGTGAACTGGCCCTTGCGGAAATACGCCTGGATGTATTCGGTGTCCAGGTCCGGGTGCAGTTCGGCGCCGCGGGTGCCTGCGACGCAGTGCGGCGGCCAGCTCTCGACGAAGTCGGGCTCCTCGGAGAAGTGGGTCCCCGGCTCGATGTGCCAGTCCTGGGTGGCCACGACGTGGTCGAACTGTCCGTGGTGGGCGTCGACGTACTCGCTGATTTCGGCAGCCAGCGCGGCCCCGCCCTCCACCGGGAGCGCGCCGCCCTCGCAGAAATCGTTCTGCACGTCGACAATAATCAGGGCGCGTGACATTCAGTCCTCCTCGTAGATGGTGGGGATGGCTGCTTCGCCGCGCTGCAGCCGGTTGACCACCGCGGGCAGTTCCTTCATGCTGTCCGCGTGCCGCTGCCGTGCACGGACCACGCCCTCGGGGCCGGTCCAGCCGGGCAGCAGCTCGCCGTTCTTGATGAACTGGTGCAGCAGCGGACGGTCATTGCCGTCGTCCTCCGGCCGGTGCCCGATGCCGACGATTTCCTGGGTCGCCGTGCCGCGCTCGTTGAGCCGGCGGAGGGCGTACTTACGGCCGCCCTTGCTGGCCTTGTTCTTGGCCGCTTTGGCCACGGCGATGAACTCGCCGTCGTCGTTGGTGCGGCTGACCAGTTTGTAGACCATGCTGGCCGTCGGCGCCCCGGAGCCGGTGACCAGGGAAGTCCCCACCCCGTAGGAGTCCACCGGGGCGGACTGTAGGGCGGCGATCGCGAACTCGTCCAGGTCGGAGGTGACGATGATGCGGGTGTTGACGTTGCCCAGGTCGTCGAGCAGCTGCCGCACCCACTGCGCCTGCGCCACGAGGTCCCCGGAGTCCAGACGCACCGCTCCGAGCTTGTCGCCGGCCAGTTCGACGGCGGTGCGCACCGCCGCCTCAACGTCGTAGGTATCCACCAGCAGCGCGGTGGAGGCGCCCATCGAGGCGAGCTGCGCCTCGAAGGCGTCCCGCTCGGTGTCATGCAGCAGGGTGAAGGAGTGGGCGGCGGTTCCGACCGTCTTGATCCCGTAGCGCCGGCCGGCTTCCAGGTTCGAGGTGCTGGCGAAGCCGGCGATCACGGCGGCCCGGGCGGCGGCGACGGCGGACTCCTCCTGGGTGCGGCGGGAACCCATTTCCACGCACGGGCGGGTGCCGGCGGCGGTGATCATCCGGGACGCGGCGGAGGCGATCGCGCTGTCGTGGTTCAGGATCGAGAGGATGTACGTCTCGAGGATGCAGGCCTCGGCGAAGGTGGATTCGACGATCAGGATGGGGGAGTTCGGGAAGTAGGCCTCGCCCTCCGCGTAGCCCCAGATGTCACCGGAGAACGAGAAGTTGGCCAGGTATTCCAGGGTTTCGTCGTTGACCACCTGGGTCCGGCGCAGGAATTCGATCTCCTCGTCGCCGAAGCGGAAGCCGGCGATGCCCTCCAGCAGCCGACCGGTGCCGGCAACGATGCCGTACCGGCGGCCGTCCGGCAGCCGCCGGGCGAAGGCCTCGAATACCGACTTCCGGTGGGCGGCGCCGGAGTGCAGCGCGGCCTGCAGCATGGTCAGCTCGTAGTGGTCGGTGTACAGGGACGTGCGGGGATGGTCCCAGCCAGCTGAGGTACTCACGAAATTTACTCTAGTCCCCACCGGCTCCCTCGTCTCGCTTCGCTTCGCCGCGGGGCCCTCGCCGGTGTGGGCCCACCCACCGGCTCCCTCGTCTCGCTCCGCTTCGCCGCGGGGCCCTCGCCGGTGTGGGCCCACCCACCGGCTCCCTCGTCTCGCTTCGGGCCCCCACCCTCGCCCTAGAATGGACAGATGACCCTCAGCGTTGCGCTCGGCCCTGACACCCAGGCCGGCACCCAGACCGGAACGGCGGCGTCGACCGACGTGCTCACCGCCCCGGACATCCCGTGGAACCTCGTGATCTGGAATGATCCGGTGAACCTGATGAGCTATGTCAGCTACGTCTTCCGCAGCTATTTCGGCTATTCCGAGGCCAAGGCCAACAAGCTGATGCTGGAGGTCCACAAGAAGGGCCGGTCGATCGTGGCGCACGGCAGCAAGGAGCAGGTGGAACAGCACGCGGTGGCGATGCACGGCTTCGGGCTGTGGGCCACGGTGGAGAAGGCCGAGGGCGGCGCCGGTTCCGGCAAGGGCAAAGGAAAACGTGGCTAAGGCATTCAAATACGGGCTCAAGGGCATCACCGGCTACCTCGAACCGGCCGAGCGGGAGCTGCTGCGCAGCCTGTTCGACGACGTGATCTCGATGCTGGAGCCGGCCGAGGCCGCCAGCCAGGACCCGCTGGCTGCCCTCGTCGGGCTGGACAGCGAGGCGCGCGAACCGTCGGACCGGGCCGTGCGGCGCCTGCTGCCGAACGTCTCGCGTGACGACGACGAGGCGTCGCTGGAGTTCCGCCGCTACACCGAGCGCTCCCTGCGGGAGAGCAAGATCGGGGCGTTGAAGGCGGCGGCGCTGGGCCTGGACAAGGACGAGCTGGTGCTCACCGCCGCCGACGCCCGGCACTGGTCCACCGCGCTCAACGACGTCCGGCTGGTGCTGGCCGAGCGGCTGGACATCCGCGACGACGCCGACGCCGAGCACGTGCACCGGATGCAGGACTGGTCCCAGGCCGAGGATGTCGAGAGCTACCTGGCCCTGGTGTACAACTTCACGACGTGGCTGCAGGAATCCCTGGTGCAGGCCATGCTCGCCTCGCTTGAGGCGTAAGCCTCCGGATTTCCCTGTGACCCATCAGACACGAGGTCTCGGACACAATGTGCTGGCCGGGACTGGGCGTTGCCCTATCCTCGAATAATCATGACTTCAGCATCCAGCACGGATCCGTCAGCCCAGGCCCCGGCGGAGACCGCAACGGGCGGCGCCGGAAATGCGCTGCCGGGGGAGCGCCCGATCGGCGTGTTCGACTCCGGCGTCGGCGGCCTCACGGTGGCGCGGTCGATCATCGACCAGCTTCCCAACGAGTCCATCCTCTACGTGGGCGACACCGCCAACGGGCCGTACGGGCCGCTGCCTATCGCCGAGGTCCGCGCCAACGCGCTCGGCGTGATGGATGAACTGGTGGACTCCGGGGTCAAGCTGCTGACCATCGCCTGCAACTCCGCATCGGCGGCCGTGCTGCGGGATGCCCGGGAACGCTACACCGCCCGGTACGGGATTCCGGTGATCGAAGTGATCCAGCCGGCCGTCCGGCGTGCCGTCTCGGCCACCCGCAGCGGCCGGATCGGCGTGATCGGCACCTCCGCGACCGTCGGCTCGCGCGCCTATGAGGACACCTTCGCGGCCGCCCCGGACCTGCAGATCACCTCCGCGGCCTGCCCGGCGTTCGTTTCCTACGTCGAGGCCGGCATCACCACCGGCCCGGAACTGCTCGCCGTGGCCCGGGACTACCTGGCCCCGCTGAAAGCCGCCGGCGTGGACACCGTGGTGCTGGGCTGCACCCACTACCCGCTGCTGACCGGGGTGATCTCCTATGTCATGGGGGAGGACGTCACCCTCGTCTCCAGCGCGGAGGAAACCGCCAAGGACGTCTACCGTGCGCTCGCATCCCGCGGCCTGGAGCGCAGCGGTGCGACCGCGCCGGAACACCACTTCATCGCCACCGGCGACGCCGCGCAGTTTGAGCACCTGGCCCGGCGGTTCCTCGGGCCCGAGGTCCTCAGCGTCCGGCACGTGGACCACGTCGCCGCGCAGTACCCCACCGGCAGCCTGGCCCGGATCACCCCGGAGATGATCGCCGCCGCGCAGGCCGGCGCCGGGCGGCCGCGGACCTCCAACTTCGTCTCCTCTCTTGCCGGCCGGGACAGTGCCCTGCAGGAAATTGCCGTGCCGCCGGCCGGCCTCCGGGGGTCCGGCCTGTGAAGCTGACCATCGTGGGCTGCACCGGCTCGTTCCCGGGCCCCGGATCGCCGGCGTCGTGCTACCTGCTGACCGCGCACGACGGCGAGCGGAGCTGGAAGATCGTGCTGGACCTGGGCAGCGGCGCCCTCGGCGCCATCCAGCGCTACACCGACCTGGAGGACATCGACGCGATCTTCCTCACCCACCTGCACCCGGACCACTGCATGGACCTGTGCGGGCTGCACGTTGCGGTGCGCTGGAAGCCGGGCGGCTGGGGACGCGGCCGGATCCCCGTCTGGGGGCCGGCGGCCACGGCGGACCGGATGGCGACCGCGTACGGGCTGGAGCTGGACCCCGGCATGCACGAGGAATTCGACTTCAGCAACTGGTCCGAGCGCAAGCCGGTCACCATGGGTCCGTTCACCGTCACCCCCTACGCGGTGAACCACCCGGTGGAGGAGGCCTACGCCCTGCGGGTGGAGGTCACCGAACCGGACAAGGACGGGGTGCCCGCCACCCGGGTGCTGAGCTATTCGGGCGACACCGACTCCTGCGCCGGGCTTGAGGACGCCGCCCGGGACGCGGACCTGTTCCTCTGCGAGGCCGCGTTTGAGGAAGGCCGCGACGACGGCATCAAGGACGTGCACCTGACCGGCAAACGGGCCGCCGAAGCGGCCGTCGCCGCCGGCGCCCGGCGGCTCCTGCTGACCCACATCCCGGTCTGGACGTCCCCGACCACGGTGATGGCGGAGGCCCGCGAGGTCTTCGGCCCGCAGGTGGCCGTCGCCGTCGCCGGCGTGCACTACACCGTCTGAGCCGCGCCGCCTGAGCCGGGCCGCCCGGCGGTTCCCGGTGCTGTGCCGCGCGGGCCGCCGCCGGTGCCCGGGATCGATATGCTGGAGGGCATGACTTCCGAAGCTCTTACCGCCCCCGTTCTTCGTGCCGACGGCCGCACGCCCGACCAGCTCCGCCCGATCAGCATCACCCGCGGCTGGTCCAAGCAGGCCGAGGGTTCGGCGCTGATCGAGTTCGGCAACACCCGGGTGCTGTGCACGGCCTCCCTGACCGAAGGGGTGCCGCGCTGGCTCAAGGGCGAGGGCCGCGGCTGGGTCACCGCCGAATACGCCATGCTGCCGCGTGCCACGAACACCCGCTCGGCACGCGAATCGGTCAAGGGCAAGATCGGCGGCCGCACCCACGAGATCTCCCGGCTGATCGGCCGCTCGCTGCGCTCCATCATCGACACCAAGGCCCTGGGCGAGAACACCATCGTGCTGGACTGCGATGTGCTGCAGGCCGACGGCGGCACCCGCACCGCCGCGATCACCGGCGCCTACGTCGCGCTCGCCGAAGCGATCCGCTTCGCCCGGGACAACAAACTGATCGCGCGCAACGCCGAGCCCCTTGTGGACACCATCGCGGCCGTCTCGGTTGGGATCATCGACGGCGTTCCGATGCTGGATCTGCCCTACGTGGAGGACGTCCGTGCCGAGACCGACATGAACGTCGTGGTGACCGGTTCGGGCAAGTTCGTCGAGGTCCAGGGCACGGCCGAGGGGGCCCCGTTCGACCGCGATGAACTGAACAAGCTCCTGGACCTGGCCCTGATCGGCACCGGGCAGCTCGCCGCGATCCAGCGCGACACCCTGGCTGAGGCCCCGTGAGCGGCACCCCCGCCGGGAATCCGGCCGGCGGCGACGGCGGGCCGGTCCTGGTCCTCGCCACCCACAACCAGGGCAAGCTGAAGGAACTGCGCGAGCTGCTGCGCGGGCAGTTGCCGGGCCTCGACGTCGACACCCAGGTGGTGGACGCCGGCGCGGTCGGCGCGCCCGACGTCGTCGAATCCGGCGTGACCTTCGCCGAGAACTCCCTGCTCAAGGCCCGGGCGGTGGCGGAGGCCACCGGACTGGTTGCGATCGCGGACGACTCGGGCCTTGCCGTGGACGTCCTGGGCGGTGCTCCCGGGATCTTCTCGGCCCGCTGGGCGGGCCGCCACGGCGACGACGCGGCGAACCTGCAGCTGCTGCTGGACCAGCTCTCCGACGTGCCCGACGAATACCGCGGCGCGGCGTTCGTGTGTGCCGCGGCCCTGGCCGTTCCGGCCACCGCCGGCGGCCAGGCACGCGAAGTGGTGGAGTACGGCCAGCTGGAGGGCACGCTGCTGCGGGAACCGCGCGGGGCGGGCGGCTTCGGCTACGACCCGGTGCTGCAGCCGAGCGGCCTGGACCGCAGCTGCGCCGAACTGAGCCCGGCGGAAAAGAACGCGATCAGCCACCGCGGGCATGCCTTCCGGGCGCTGCTGCCGGCGATTGTAGAGGCGCTGGCCGCCCGGTAGCCCACTGCTTAAAAAAGGATGGCGCCCCACCAGGTGGGGCGCCATCTTTTTGGGCGTGATGACCGGAACGGAGGTCCCGGAGCAGCGTCAGGGCGTCTTGCGCTCTTCCTCGGGCTCGTGCTCCTCGATGAACTCCTCGACCAGGCCGGTGCCGTACTTCTCGGACTGGCGCTTGGCGATCAGGCCGCGGACGACCTCGATGCCGATCGGGATCACCGAGACGAGCACGATCGCGATGAAGATGATGTCCAGGTTGTCGCGCACCCACGGCACCGTGTCGCCGAGCAGGTAGCCGAGCAGGGTGACGCCGCCGCCCCAGAGCACGGCACCGATGACGTTGTAGATGAAGAACTTCCGCTTGCTCATCTGCGCCACGCCGACGATTACGGGGACGAAGGTGCGGATGATGGGGACGAAACGGGCGAGGATCAGGGCCTTGCCGCCGTGCTTTTCGAAGAAGGCGTGGGCGCTCTCGACGTTTTCCCGCTTGAACAGCTTTGAATCCGGCTTATTGAAGATCGCCGGCCCGGCCTTGGAGCCGATCAGGTAACCGGTCTGGTTGCCCACGATCGCGGAGGCGATGATCAGTGCCGCGAACGCCCAGATGTTGAATTTGATGGTCCCCGTCGCTACCAGCAGGCCGGCGGTGAACAGCATCGAATCCCCGGGCAGGAAGAAGCCGACCAGCAGGCCCGTTTCGGCGAAGATGATGCCGCAGACCAGCACGACCACCCAGGGTGCCAGAGCCGGATCGGCCAGGAAGACCTGGGGATTGAGCCAGTCGGGCAGGATCGAGGCCAGGCGCGGCTGGACCGGTCCGGCGCCGCCGAAGGTGGACACGGCAAAGGCGTGCAGGTTGTAAGGGTTCACCCTTTAAGGGTACTTGACGGGCCGTGGCCGGATCCGGCGGTAAAGTTGGGGCGTGGGTTTGGACTTTACGGCGATCGACTTTGAGACGGCGAACGGCTTCCGGGGATCGCCATGCGCTGTGGGGCTGAGCAAGGTCCGCGGCGGCGTCGTCGTCGAAGAGGCCTCCTGGCTGATGCGGCCGCCCGCGAACCACGACGCCTTCGACCACCACAACGTCCGGATCCACGGGATCCGGCCCGAACAGGTCGCCGGACTGCCGCGCTTTGGCGAACTGTTTCCCGAGATCGGCGCGTTCATCGGCGGGGACGTGCTGGCCGCGCACAATGCCGCGTTCGATCTGGGCGTGATCCGGTCCGGCCTGGAGGTCTCCGGCCTGCCGGGGCCCGCCTACGACTACGTCTGCACGGTCATGCTCTCCCGCCGCTGCTATTCGCTGGTGTCCAACTCGCTGCCCTACGCCGCGGAGGAAGCCGGGGTGCCGCTGGTCAACCACCACGACGCCGCCGAGGACGCCCGGGCCTGCGCCGGCATCCTGATCGACATTGCGGCGCGCAACGGAGCGGCGAGCATCGCCGAACTGTACCTGTCGCTGGGGCTCGCGGTGTCCCGCCAGCCGGCCTTCGACCCGCGCCGCGACCCGCTGTCCAAGGCCACCCGCGCCGCGCTCGACGCGCTGGCCGGCGGCAACGGCCCGGCTGCAGTGACCCGCCCGTTCCGCCCAGGCTGGCCGGAGGAAGGGGCCAACCCGGAACCGAACGCCGGCGCCGAACCCGGCCACCCGCTCTTCGGACAGACCGTCGTCTTCACCGGCGAACTGGCCATTCCGCGGCCGGAGGCCAAACTGCGCTCGGCCGAGCTCGGCGCCCGGCCCGAAAGCCGCGTCACGGCCCGGACCACCGTCCTGGTGGTCGGCGACGGGTTCGTCGCGGCGGACCTGCGCTCCGGCCGGCTGACCGGAAAAGCCCGGCGCGTCCTTGAACTGCATGAGCGCGGCCAGCGGATCGAGGTCCTCTCCGAGGGGGAGTTCCTGCAGATGGTCGGCGGCCACGTGGCGGCGGCCCAGGCGGGGTAGACCGCCCGCCGGTCATACGGCGCAACAATCATTTCGCCCGGTG
This sequence comes from Arthrobacter sp. Soil763, assembly GCF_001428365.1. Lineage (GTDB taxonomy): Bacteria > Actinomycetota > Actinomycetes > Actinomycetales > Micrococcaceae > Arthrobacter. Next base: position 1,056,561 of record NZ_LMSH01000002.1, read on the forward strand.
CCCGGCCGATCCTAGCCTTAACGGATGAGCAAACTGATCTCCCCGCCCGTCCGCACGGAGATACCGGCGGAGGCACCGGTGCAAGTTCCGGCCGCCGGACCGCGGGGCGGCATCGACTGGGCCCGGGTGTTCGCCTTCCCGAACCCGGTCAACGAGTACTCCGCCCGGATCACCGCCGCATTCGTGGTGCTGCTCTCGGCAGCGACGCTCCTGACCGGCTTCGGCTGGGGCCTGGCCGTGATCGCCGCCGGTTTCTGGCTGCGCGTGCTCTTCGGCCCGCGGATTTCGCCCTTCGGCCTGCTCTCGGTCAAGGTGATCACGCCCCTGCTGGGCAAGACACGGCTGGTTCCCGGTCCGCCGAAGCGCTTCGCGCAGGGCATCGGCGCGGCGCTGTCCACGGCGGCCGCCGTCCTGTCCGCCGCGGGGCTCGCTCCGGCCGCCTGGACCCTGCTCGTGGTCCTGATCGTCGCTGCGTCGCTGGAAGCCTTTGCCGGCTTCTGCCTGGGCTGCGTGGTCTTCGGGATGCTGCAGCGCCGCGGGCTCATCCCGGAGGATGTCTGCGAAGCCTGCAACGACATATCGCTCAGGCGCCGGTAAGTTCCGCCAGCCGTTCGGCCATGCCCCGGATCACGGCCGGGGCCTCCAGCGCCGCCAGCCAGTCCGCCGGCAGGCAGTCCTCCCCGTAGTAGGCACCCAGGATGTTCCCGGCGATGGAAGCCGTGGAATCGCTGTCGCCGCTGTGGTTCACCGCTACCGCCATCGCCGCCCGGAAGTGCGCCTGCGCGCCCGCGGTGCCCGGCGTCGTCGTACCCGAGGGGCCGGACGGTGCCGCGGCTGCCACGGGCGCGGTGGCGAGCACCGCGTACAGCCCGACGGCGAGTGCCTCCTCGGCCACCCAGCCCTCGCCGAGTTCACGCACCAGCTCCTCCGCTCCCAGCAGGTCCGCGGTGCCCGCCGCGGCCGCCTCGCCATGCCGCAGCGCGGCCGCCAGCCGCTCCAGCAGGGCCGGATCGGCTTCCTCACCCTTGGGCAGCGGGCCATCCTGCAGCCGGGAGAGCGCAGTGCCGGCCGCCCCGGCCAGGCTTCCGCCGCCGGCCAGGGCATGGATGACCAGGCTGAACGCGGCCGCGCTTTGCCGGGCCGAGGGGTGGCCGTGGGTCAGGGACGCCGCGTCCGCGCTCAACTTGTAGACCGCGTCGGCGTCAATGTGGGGAATCAAACCAAAGGGCGCGGACCGCATCACCGTGCCGCAGCCCTTTGAGTCCGGGTTGACCGGCCGCTGCACGGTTCCCATCTCTCCGGTGGCGAGTCCGCTGAGGCAGGCGTTCCCCGGGGCGCGCCGGGCCCGGAGCACGTCGTGGCCGTCGATCCACCGTGGCGGCTGGAACGGCGCCGACTCCGGCAGGGCGACGCCCTGGCTGCCGAGCCAGCGCAGGTAGGCGAGCCAGAGGCAGGCGTTCGTGTCCGCCGCGACGCCCGAGTTGGCCCACTCAAGCGCTTCCAGCAGGCCGTCCACCGTGTAGAGGGTCATCTGCGTGTCGTCGGAGAAGTGGCTGCCGTCCCCGAGTGCGGCGAAGTCCCGCAGCCCGCCGGGTCCGTACGTTTCCCGGATCGCCTCAATCGTGTCGAATTCGACGGCGTAGCCCAGCGAATCGCCAAGCGCGCCGCCGAGCAGGCAACCATGGATGCGGGAGGCGTGGGACGGGGCAGGGACCGCCGCCGGGGACGTCACAGGATCAATGCTCATGCCTTCAAATTTACCCCGGGCACCGCCTCGGTCCGGTCGGGGACATGTGCCGGTAAGGTGCTGTTGGCGCTACCGTGGATCCGGTGCCGCGAAAGGCACGACGAACGGGGCCGCAGACGGGGCCGCAGCCCCCGACACAGCACGGCAAGGGAGACGGATGCGCGAACCAGCGTGGCGGAAGACCGGCAGCACGCCCGACTACAGGTTTTCCATGGCCAATGAGCGCACTTTCCTTGCCTGGGTGCGGACCTCGCTCGCGCTGATCGCCGGTGCCCTGGCGATCGACCAGCTGGCGCCGGACATCGCCCCCGCCCCGGTCCGGATCGCGATCTGCGTGGTCCTGGCGATCATCGGGGCCGGGCTGGCCTCGCTGTCCTACCGCCGCTGGGCCAGGATGGAGGCGGCGATGCGCAACAACCAGGAACTGCCGTACTCGGGGCTGATGCTCGTCATGACCGTCGGCGTTGCCATTGCCGCGCTGACCATCGCCCTGCTGATCTTCCTGGCCCGGTGAGCATGCCGGCCCGGGACCCGGGTCTGCAGCCGGAACGCACCACCCTGGCCTGGGGGCGGACGCTGCTGGCCCTGCTGGTCGCCGACCTGTTCATCTGGCGCTCTTGGGCTCTGAACGGCTCCGGGGTGGGGGAGGTGCCGGCGGGAGGCTTCGACCCCCTCGGGCTGTGCTCGGCCGCCGCCGCCGGGTCCACCGTCGTCCTCTTTATCTGTGTCCGGCTACGGGCACGGCAGCTGCGCGGCTCCACCGCGCCGGTCCCGGCGGCGCTGATGCTCGCCGCGACCGCGGCCGTCGTCGCGCTCGCCGGGAGCACCGTGGCCGCGCTCGCGCTCGCCGGCTGACGGCCGGGCCCCAGCAAACGCCCAGATTCCGCTGGCAGACTCCAGGCAGACCCTGCCCCCACGACGAAGGATTCACCGCGCCATGACCACGCCAGCGACCACCCCAGCGACCGAGGACGCCCGGCCGTCCGTACACCCGGCCGACCGGCAGCCGGCCCTTCCGGCCCGGCTCGCCGCCGAGGCGCTGGGCACCCTCTTTGTGGTGGTGGCAGGACTGGGTGTGCCGCTGTTTGCCGTGCCGCAGTACAACCCGCTTCCGGCGTCGCTGGCTGCCGGCCTGGCCCTCACCGCTGCCATGCTGGCCTTCGGCTACCTCTCCGGCGGGCACTTCAACCCCGCCGTCACGGTGGGCAACGCGATTGCGGGCAGGATCAGGCCCGGGGCGGCGGCAGCCTACCTCGGGGCGCAGCTTGCAGGTGCCCTGCTGGGCGGCCTGGCCCTGTTCGGCGTGCTGCGCACCGTGCCCAAGCTGAACGGCACCAGGTCGGCGTTCGATACCGTCGCCGCAGGCTTCGACGCCCGCTCCGTTATCCAGGCGCCGGTGGCCGGCGTGCTGCTGGTCGAGGTGCTCGGCGCCGCCCTGCTCGTGGCCGTCTACCTGGGCACCACCGCGCCCCGGAACCCGCGTCGCGCCGCCGCGCCGTTTGCCGTCGGCCTGAGCATGGCCGTGCTGCTGCAACTGGGCCAGAGCATCGGCAACGCCCCGTTCAATCCCGCCCGCGCCACGGCCTCCGCGCTCTTCAGCAGCCCCGAGGCGCTTGGCCAGCTTTGGCTGTTCTGGGTGGCGCCGCTGGCCGGCGCCGCCGTCGCCGGGCTGGTCTTCCGCGGCTTCGCCCGCACCCCTGACACCGCTGCCGACGGCGTCGAACCGGCGCAGGCGGAACCGGTGGCGGAAACGGCGGTTACCGGCACAGCGGGCACCGATGCCGCCGGCACCAGCCGTCCGGCGGCTCCCGGCCGGGCAGCTGCGGTCCCGGCTGATGAGGCCCGGGACTTCTTCGACAAGCGCACCCCGTAACGCCCGTCACCCGGCGCCGCGGGCCGCTGCACAAGAGTGTCGGTGGCAGCCGATAGCGTAGAGGCATGCGGTTATTGCACACCTCGGACTGGCATCTGGGCCGGTCGTTCCACGGCGTCGGGATGCTCGATGCGCAGCGTTCATTCATCGACCAGCTCGTCGGCGTCGTCCGCGACCACGCGGTCGACGTCGTCCTCATCGCCGGCGACGTGTACGACCGTGCGCTGCCCGGCGTCGACGTTGTGGGACTGCTCGATGACGCCCTCGTACGGCTCAGCAGCGCCGGGGCGAAGGTGGTGCTGACCAGCGGCAACCACGATTCGGCCATCAGGCTGGGATTTGCGTCCCGGCTGCTGGAGCGCGGGGGAGTGCACCTGCGCACCCGGCTGGACAGCCTGGATGCGCCGCTGCTCCTGCCGCTTTCCGACGCCGGAGCGCCCGACGGCGGGCACGCCGGTGACGGGCCCGTGCTGGCGATTTACGGTATTCCGTGGCTGGAACCGCGGCTGGTCGCCGCGCAGCTCGGAGTCGAGACGGCGAGCCACTTCGAGGTGACACGCGCCGCGACCGAACGCATCCGCGCCGACCTCTCGGGCCGGTCCAGGGACCGGACCGTCCACTCGGTGGTGCTCGCCCACACTTTCGCCAGCGGCGGAATCAGCTCGGACAGCGAACGGGACCTGAGCATCGGCGGCGTCGGCGCCGTCCCCCTGGACCTCTTTGACGGGTTCAGCTACACCGCCCTGGGGCACCTGCACGGCCGGCAGTCGCTTTCCGAGGCCGTCCGTTACTCCGGGTCCCCGCTGGCCTATTCCTTCTCCGAAGCAAAGCACCAGAAGGGCGGCTGGCTGGTGGACATCGATCCCTCCGGCGTCACCGCGGTCACCGAGGTGCACTGGGAGGCCCCGCGCCGCCTTGCCGTGCTCCGCGGGAAACTGGACGAACTCCTCGATGACGCCGGCCTGGCCTGGGCGGAGGACGCCTACTGCCAGGTCACGCTGACCGACCCGCAGCGGCCGAACCAGGCCATGGAGCGGCTGCGCGCCCGGTTCCCGGACACCCTCGTGCTGGGCTTCGACCCCGAAGGTGCCGAGGCCACCGCCAAGACCAGCTACAGCAGCAGGCTGGCCGAGGCCGTGGACGACCTGTCGGTCTGCTGCGGATTCCTCGAACACGTCCGCGGCCGCGGCGCCGACGAGGCGGAATCCGGCCTCCTTGCCGAAGCACTGGAAGCCGTCCGGCTGGAAGGGGTGTCCCGGTGAGGATCCACCGCCTTGAAATTACTGCCTTCGGCCCGTTCGCGGGCACCGAGCGGATCGACTTCGACCGGCTGAGCGCGCACGGGTTGTTCCTGCTCAACGGCGCCACCGGGGCCGGCAAGACCAGCGTCCTGGACGCCATCTGCTTTGCCCTCTACGGGTCGGTGCCCGGAGCCCGGCAGGAAGGCAAACGGCTGCGGAGCGACCACGCGGACGCCGCCACGGAGCCGCGCGTCACCTGTGAGTTTTCCGCCCAGGGCCGGCACTTCGAAGTCTCCCGGACGCCTGCCTGGAACAAGCCCAGCGCGCGCGGCAAGAACGGTTTCACCGAACAGAAGGCCAACACCCTGCTGCGCGAACGGGTGGACGGCCAGTGGCTGGAAAAGTCCGGCCGCAACGACGAGGCGGGCGCGGAGATCACCGCTCTGCTGGGCATGGACCGGGACCAGTTCACCCGGGTCGTCATGCTGCCCCAGGGCGACTTCGCGGCCTTCCTCCGCTCCAAGGCCTCCGACCGGCTGGTGCTGCTGCAAAGCCTGTTCGGCACCCAGCGGTTCGAGGCGGTGGAACAGGAACTGGGCCGCCGGGCGGCCGCCGCCCGCGCCGAAGTGGAGACCCTGAACGGCAGGCTCGGCCTGCTGCTGGCGCAGGCCGAAGCGGAGACCGCGGGCCTCGGGCTGGACCTTGACGCTGCCCCCGGCCGGGACGACGCCGACGCCCTGCTGGCCTGGCTGGCAACCGGGGCGCAGGCGGCCGCGGCCGAACGCCAGGTGGCGGCAGCCGAGGCGGAGCAGCACGCCGCCGGGCTCGCGCGCCGGCTGGAGGACCTGGCCGCCCGCGCCGCGCGGCAGGCCAAACTCGCCGCGGCCCATCAGCGCCGGGCCGATGCCGAAGCCGCGGCCCCGGAGCTGGAGGCCAAGGCCGTCCGGCTGCAGCGGCACCGCAAAGCCGAGGTGCTCGGCGGCCAGTTGCAGGCCCTGGACAGCGCCGAGGCAGCGGCGGAACGCGCCGCAGCGGCCGCCGCCGGGGCAGCAGCGGAACTGCGGGCCGCGGCGCTCACCGACCCGGAACTGGCCGCACTGCCGATGACCCCCGGGGGATCGGGCCCCGACGCCGGACTGGTCGACGGGACGGCCCTGCGCGGTGAACTCGCCCGGCTTCGCTCCCTCCGGGCCGTCCTGGAGGAGCGGCTCCCGGACGAGGAAAAACTGTCCGCGCTCACCGCGCGCGCCGCCGCCCTGCGGTCCGGCGTCGCAACGCTGCAGGAGGCCCGCCGCGCCGGCACCGCGGCGCTGGAGGCCCTCCGGTCCGAGTCGCACGCCCTCGCCGCGGCGCTGGGGCCGCTCGAAGAGCTGGCCGCCGAAGCCCAGCTGCGCGCCAAAGAGGCCGCGGCCGCCGAGGAACTGGTCGCCGTTGTGGACCGCCACGCCGCCGCCGCCGCGAACTGCGCGCGGATCACCGAACGCCACCGCGCGGCCCGGGACACCTTCCAGGACCGCCGCCAGCACTGGCTGGACCTGCGCGAGGAGCGGCTGGCCAACGCCGCCGCAGAACTTGCCGCCCAGCTCCGGCCGGACGAACCGTGCCCGGTCTGCGGCAGCGCCGAGCATCCGGCCCCGGCGCAGGCCGCGGCCTCAGCACTGGCCATCGCCGACGCCGAACAGGCCGCGCAGGAAGCCGCCGACGCGGCCGAGGCCGAGCTGTCGGACCTGGAGCGCGTCCTGCGCGAGGCCCAGCAGAACCTCGCCGTCCTGGCCGCCCAGGGCGGCGACACAGATCCCGACGCGGCCCGCAGCGACGCCGACCGCGCGCAGGAACGCGCCGCCGAAGCCGCCAGGGCAGCCGCGGACCTGGACAGCAACCGCGCCCGCCGCACCGCCCTGGAGGAGGAAATCACTGCCGCGGGGCAGGAACGCGCAGCAGCCGGCGAACAGCTGGCCCAGGCCGAGTCCAGCCTCACCGAGGTCACCGGCCAGGCCGAAGGACTCGAAGCCGCCCTGGCCGGCCTGCGCGCCGGACACGAAAGCCTCGCCGCGCGGTTGGGTTCGGTCCGGGGCGCGACGGCGCTGCTGGAGCGTGCTGACGCGGCCGCCGGCAGCCTGGAACAGGCACGGGAACGCACCGCGGAGGCCAGGACCCGGCTGGAGCTGGCCCTGCCGGAGGCCGGCTTCGAGTCGGCCGCCGCAGCGCGCGCGGTGCTGCTGCCGGCACCCGAAGCCGCGCAGCTGGAGGCCGCGGTGCGGTCCGGCCGCGACGAAGCCGCCCGGCTGGAGGAGCTCTTCGCCAGCGAGGACCTGGCCCTGGCCGCGCGGGAACTCGCCGACGGCGGCGCCGTGGACGAGGCGGGACTGGACCAGCTCCGGACCGAGTCCGCCGGAGCCGACCGCTCCGTCCGGGAGGCGGTCCTGGCCGCCGGGCTCGCCACGAAGTCGGTCCTGGCCCTGGACCGGATCAGTGCCGAGTACGCCGGGCAGGCCGCGGCCGGACGGGAACCGCGGGAGCGTGCGGAGCTGTGGACCGCCGTCGCCGAGTCCGCCCGCGGCGGCGGGGAGAACAACTACCGCATGAGCCTGAACAGTTACGTGCTGGCCGCGCGCCTGGAACAGGTCGCGGCAGCGGCCACCGAGCGGCTGATCGGCATGAGCGACGGCCGGTACACCCTCCAGCACACCGACGCCAGGGCGGCCCGCAACCAGAAGTCCGGCCTCGGCCTGGAAGTGGTCGACCAGTGGACCGGGCAGCGGCGCGACACCGCCACCCTCTCCGGCGGCGAATCCTTCATGGCCTCGCTCGCACTGGCCCTGGGCCTCGCGGACGTGGTGCAGATGGAGTCCGGCGGGGTGGACATCGAAACCCTCTTCGTCGACGAGGGCTTCGGCAGCCTCGATGAGCAGTCGCTCGAACAGGTCATGGACGCGCTCGAAGGCCTGCGCGACGGGGGGCGTGTGGTGGGCCTGGTCAGCCACGTGGCCGAGATGAAGCAGCGGATCACCACCCAGCTCCAGGTGGTCAAGGGACGCAACGGCTCGACCCTGCACATCTCCGACGGCATCCCGGCCTGAGCGGGGCCGGCTCGGGTATAATCGAGGGGTTACCGGGTCGCGCGCATCGGGAGGAGGGACGATGCGCACCACTGAGCGAACCCGGAACCATGAATCCTTCCCAGTCGTCGACGACGTCCCCCGTTACTCCGGCCCCCGCGCCGCCACCCCCCGCCCCCCGCGGCGGCCGCTTCGCCCGGCTGCCGGCGCTGGCCGGCCGCGGCTTTATCCCGCTGGGCCTCTTCGCCCGGCTCCCGCTGGCCATGCTCACGGTCGGGGCCCTGACCCTGGTCACCGCCGTCAGCGGCTCCTACGCCGTGGGCGGTGCCGCCGCCGGCGCCGTCGGCATCGGCTCCGCGCTGGGCGCCCCGGTGCTCGGCGCCCTGGCCGACCGGCTGGGCCAGCGCCCGGTGCTGCTCGTCTCCGCCTTGCTGAACACCGCGGCCGTGGCCGCGCTGATCCTCGCCGCCTACCTGGTCCCGGGCGGACCGGACCTGGCCGATGCCGTGCCCGTCCTCGCCGCGGCGTTTGCCGCCGGGGCGAGCTGCCCGCAGGTCGGCCCGCTCGCCCGGGTGCGCTGGATGGCCCTGAGCGCGGACGGCGGGGGAGCCGGACGCCCTGGTGACCTGGACACGGCCCTGTCCTACGAGAGCACCGCAGACGAGATCACCTTCGTCCTCGGCCCGGCGCTGGTAGGGATCCTCGCCAGCCTGCTCAGCCCCTGGCTGCCGCTCGCCCTCGCTGCCGCCCTCACCCTCACGCTGGTCCCGGCCTTCGCGGTCCACCCCACGCACCGAGCGGTGCCGCGGACCCCCGCCCGCGACCGCCGCGCCGCGCCGGCGGGGCAGCGGCAGGCACCCGGGCAACGGCTGGCCGGCGCCGCCGCCGTCGGGCTTCCGGTCCTGGCGATGGTCTGCATGGGGACCTTCTTCGGCTCGACCCAGACCTCGCTGAGCTCGTTCGCCGCCGGCTTCGCCACGGCGGAGCTCGCCGGCCTGCTGTACGCCGTGATGGGCCTGAGTTCGGCCGCCGCGGCCCTGTCGGTGGCCTACTGGCCCGCCTCGGTCAGCGTCCATGCCCGGTGGCTGGCGTGCGCGGCGCTGATGGCCGGGCTCGCGGGCCTGCTGCTCCTGCCGGCGACGGCGCTGCCGATGATCCTGGTGCTGCTGGTGCTGGGCCTTCCGGTGGGGCCGCTCATGGTCACCGTCTTCGCGATCGGCGGCATGGTCGCGCCGGAGGGCAAGCTGGGCACCGTCATGACGGCGCTGGCCAGCGGCATCGTCGCGGGCACCGCGGTGGGCTCGTCACTGGCCGGCCGGCTCGCCCAGGACCACGGGTATTCGACGGCGTTCCTGGTCCCGGTATGCGCCGCGGCCGCGCTGTTCCTGCTCGGCGCGGCAGCCGCCGTCGTGCTTCGCCGCCGGGCGGCCCGACCAGCCGCCTGAGCCGCCGGCCCGGATCCGCTCAGCCCAGCTGGGCTTCGATCCGCTTCCCGGCCGCCACCAGGGCCGCCGCCACCTCGTCCGGGTCCTGGGCCGCACGGATGTAGACGACGGCCAGGGCCGCCGGACGGCCGCCGGGCACCCGGACCGGCACGGCCAGCGAGGAGACGCCCGGAATCACCTCGTCGTGGCTCGCAGCGAAGCCGAGGCGGCGGGCCTCGGCGGCCTCCGGCCGGTAGGGGATGCCCGGGACCAGCCGGTGCCAGTCCTGTTCCGAGTGCGCAGACTGGATCGCGATGCCGGGGGCGCCGGCGCTGACGGGGTGCCGGGACCCGGGATGCTGGACCACGGCGGGGCCCGTGTGGCGCGGATCGACGGTGACCAGCGTGACGCAGTCCTCGCGGTCCCAGACGGCGATGAAGGCGCTCATGGCCAGGGTGTTCGCCAGCTGGGTCAGTTCGGGCAGGGCCGCGGTCTGCAGATTGCGGGCCACCCCCCGGGCCAGCACGGCCAGGCCCGGGCCCGGCTGGACCCGGCCGCCGTCGTCGCGCACCAGCAGCGAGTGGTCCTCGAGCGTGCGGAGGATGCGGTAGGCGACCGAACGGTGCACGCCCATGGCGTCCGCCAGTTCGGCAATAGTGAGCGGTTCGGCGGCGTCGGCCAGGATTTCGAGAGCCCGGATGCCGCGGGATAGCGTCTGCGACGGCGATGCCTGGGTGCCGGTGTTCGGGGTCATGGGGTCCCTCCTCGGGCCAGGCCGTGGCCGCACGGCGCGGCCGGCGACCGCGGCCGAAGTCTTGTGTTCCGGCTCACAGTACAGTAGCGTTCTATATGGGAACGGTGTGTTCGATTATAGAACACGCGGAGGCGGCCGGCAAGAGCGGCGGCCCCCGGGGCCCGGCGCCACCCAAGCCGGGACAGTCGCGGCCCGCTTATCGCAGCCCGGCCCCCGTCCGGCGCGACGGCGTGGGGATTTCCCCGGGGTGTGTGATTTATCCCACGTTCCGTAGTAAGATCACCGTACTAACTGACCGTTCGATCAGTAATTCACGAGGCATCAAGTTTTACCTTCGCACCCACCGGGCAGTACCACTGCCCCCAGCCATGGAGTTCCAATGACCGCAACTTCAACCGTCGATTCAGCGGCGGGCCCCAGCAGCAAGCACGAGGAACGCAAGGTCCTCGCCGGGACGCTGGTCGGCACCACCATCGAGTGGTACGACTTCTTCATCTTCGCGCAGCTGACGGCGACCCTGCTCTCGCCGCTGTTCCTGGCACCGCTGAACGCGTCCAACCCCGGCCTGGCACAGATCCTGTCCTTCGCCCTGATCGGCATCAGCTTCCTGTTCCGCCCGCTGGGTGCGATCATCGCCGGCCACCTCGGCGACCGCCTGGGCCGCAAGGCCATGCTGGTCTTCACCCTGGTCATGATGGGTGCCGCGACGGCGCTGATCGGCATGCTGCCGACCTACGCCCAGATCGGTTTCTGGGCTCCGGTCCTGCTCATCCTGCTGCGCGTCGTCCAGGGCTTCTCCGCCGGCGGCGAATGGGGCGGCGCTGCCCTGATGGCCGTGGAGCACGCTCCGGTGGGCCGCCGCGGCCTCTTCGGTGCCTACCCGCAGATCGGTGTTCCGGTCGGCATGATCCTGGCTACCGGCCTGCTGTACTTCCTGAACACGTCCATGTCCAAGGAAGACTTCGGCGCGTGGGGCTGGCGGGTGCCGTTCCTGCTCTCGATCGTGCTGATTGTCGTCGGTTACCTCATCCGCCGGGCCGTGGCCGAGAGCCCGGTCTTCAAGGAGATGCAGGAGCGCAAGGAAGAAAGCAAGGCCCCGCTCGGCGAGCTGATCCGCAAGCACAAGAAGGCCGTCCTCTACTCGACGCTGATCTTCATCGGCAACAACGCCGCCGGCTACCTGCTGATCGCCTTCTTCATCTCCTACGCCACCAAGACCCTGAAGATGCCCACCCCGCAGATCCTGCTGGCCACCACGCTGGCGTCCTTCGGCTGGCTCATCTTCACCCTGGTCGGCGGCTGGCTCTCGGACAAGATCGGCCGGGTCAAGACCTTCCTGCTCGGCTACGCGATCGTCTTCGCCTGGATGATCCCGATGTTCGCCCTGATCGACACCAAGAACATCCTGCTCTACGGCGTGGCGCTGTTCGTCCTCACCGTCGGCCTCGGCCTGTCCTACGGCCCGATGTCCGCGATGTACGCCGAGATGTTCCCGGCAAACGTCCGCTACTCCGGCATCTCGATCGGCTACGCCTTCGGCGCCATCCTCGGCGGAGCCTTCGCGGCGACCATCGCCGAGGCCCTGCTGCAGAGCACCAAGTGGACCGGTTCGATCGGTATCTACATCATGATCCTCTGCGTCATCTCCGCCGTCGGCGTGGTGCTGGCCAAGGAAACCAAGGGCCGCCCGCTGGGCGTCAGCAGCCACCACTAGGCGGCTGACGGCCGGCAAGGCCCGAACACAGAAGAGGCACGGACTTTCGTCCGTGCCTCTTCTGTGTTCTTCCGTGTCTTTCCGGGATCTGCTGCCGCCGCCTAGACGGCCAGGAAGTCGATGGCCCCCTGCTTGAAGGCCCGGCTGGTGACGGCGTTGGTGTGGTTCCGGGCCGGCAGGATGAGCTGTTCCACCATGGCTCCGGCCTTCGCGCCGAGCGCAGCCAGGTCGGGCATGGAGGCGGCCCGCTCATCCTTCTCGCCGGCGACCAACAGCATCGGCATCTGCGGGATGGCCTCGGCGGGGTCGAAGGGTTCATCCTTGATGGCCTCGACCAGGGACAGCAGGGCAAAGATGTTGTTGCTCGGCAGCAGCTGCGCCATCTTCAGCAGCCCCGCGGTGGAGGCATCGGCGATCGGCGTACCGTCGGCGAGATACCGCTGGGCCGCGACCAGGTCGAACTCCGCCAGCGGGTCCGCCACGTTCGGGCCGCCCAGCACCAGGCGGTGGACCAGCTCGTGCTGGGTCGCACCGAACTCCCAGGCCAGCCGCGACCCCAGGGAGTAGCCGATCACGTCCAGTCCGGTCGCCGGGTCGCCGTCGCGCAGCGGGCGAGCGCCGGCGTCGAACGCGATCTGCAGCAGGTCAGCACGGATCCGGCTGGGGGAGTAGGAGTCCCGGTCCTCCGGGGCGCCGCTGCGGCCGTGGCCGGGCAGGTCCACGGTGATGACGCGGCGGCCGGCCTCGGTGAGGGCGCCGATCCAGCCGGTGTCCTCCCAGTTGAGCTTGGAGGAGGAAGAAAAACCGTGCAGCAGCAGCACCGGTCGCAGCCCGGCGTCGGCCTTGGGCTCATGCACCGCCACATACAGCTGCGGGTCGGTGCCCTCGACCGTGTGGGAATGCTGTTCGCCGGTATGCCTGCCGCTCATGGTGTCAGTCCTCATCAAGTACGGCGCTCAGGCGGACCCGGCGCTTCGGTGCCTCTTCCGTCGGGACCGTGCCCACGATGCCGGCGGTGTTGTCCGGGACCTCGAACACGATCAGGGGCTCGCCGACATTGATCCTGTCGCCGGGCCCGCCGTGGATACGCACTACCTTACCTGCCTGCGGGCTGGGCAATTCCACCGCCGATTTGGTGGTTTCGACCTCCACGAGCGGCTGGTTGCGCTCCACCTGGTCGCCGGGAGCGACGAGCCATTCGAGCACGGTCGCCTCGATCAGGCCCTCGCCAAGGTCGGGCAGCGGGAAGGAAAGTTCAGCCACGTTTGTACTCCAATACTCGCTGGATGCCGAAGAGGATCCGGTCAATGTTCGGGATGTATTCGTCCTCAAGGTCACCCGAGGGATACGGGACGTCGAAGCCGGTAACACGCTCCACCGGCGCCTTGAGCGTGCTGAAGCAGGCCTGGGTGATCAGCTGCGCCACCTCGGCGCCCAGTCCGGAGGTCAGCGGGGCCTCATGGACGACGACGGCGCGGCGCGTCTTGCGCACGGAGGCGGCCAGGGACGCGGCGTCGATCGGCTTGAGCCAGCGCAGGTCCAGGACCTCGATCTCGATCCCGTCCTCGGCGGCGAGCTCGGCCACCTGCAGGCACCGGGCCACCATGGCGCCCCACGCCACGAGCGTCAGATGCCGGCCCTCGCGCATGACCTTGGCCCCGGTCGGGGCGCCGCCGCCGGCGTCGGCGCTGTCCGTATCGACCTCGCCCTTTTGCCAGTAGCGGGACTTCGGTTCCATGAAGATCACGGGATCCGGCCGGGTGGCCGCGTACTTGAGCAGGTGGTACGCCTCGTGCGGGTTTGACGGCGAAACCACCTTCAGCCCCGGGACGTGGGCGAAGAGCGCCTCGAGGCTTTCGCCGTGGTGTTCGGGGGCACGGATGCCGCCGAAGCTGGGCACGCGCAGGGTGATCGGCATCGGCAGGGTGCCGCGGCTGCGGTAGTTCATCCGGGCGATCTGGCAGACGATCTGGTTGACCGCCGGGTAGGCGAAGCCGTCGAACTGGACCTCGGGGATGGGGTGGAACCCGGCCATGGCCAGGCCCACGGACATGCCCAGGATGCCGGACTCCGCCAGCGGGGTGTCGAAGACCCGCTGCGTGCCGTGCTTGGCCTGCAGCCCGTCCGTGATCCGGAAGACCCCGCCGAGCCGGCCGCAGTCCTCGCCGAAGATGACGGTTTTCGGGTTCTCCGCGAGGACCTCGTCCAGGGCCCGGTTGAGGGCCTGCTGCATGGACATCACGGTGGCCGCGGCCTCGGTCCCGGGGGTGCCGCTTTCCAGGATTGAGTTAGACATGTTCGGACTCCTCGCGCCAGTGGGCGGCCTGGGCCTGCAGGGCCGGGGTGGTCTCCTGGAAGACCAGGTCAAACATTTCGGCGCCGGGCCGGGGACCGAGGGCCTGGATGCCGGTGCGGATCTGTTCCTCCTCGGCCTTGGCGGCGACAAGGGCCTCGGCGAAGAAGGCCTCGTCGGCGATGCCGTCCGCCAGCAACCGCTGCCGCAGCCGTTCCAGCGGGTCGACGCCGGCGCCGTCGCGCTCCTCGTCCAGCGAGCGGTATCGGCCGGGATCGTCCGAGGTCGAGTGCGGGCCGCGGCGGTAGGTCATGGCCTCGATCAGCACGGGTCCGTGCCCGGCGCGGGCGTGGGCAAAGGCGCGGCGGGTGGCGTCGACGACGGCGACGACGTCGTCGCCGTCCACCTGCAGCGCCGGCATGCCGTAGCCGGCCGCGCGGGCGGCGACCGAACCGCCGGCCACCTGGCGTTCGGTGGGGACCGAGATGGCCCAGCCGTTGTTCTGGACGAAGAAGACCACGGGGGCCTTCATCACGGCGGCGAAGTTCATCGCCTCGTGCACGTCGCCCTGGGAGGAGGCGCCGTCGCCGAAGTACGTCAGGGCGACTCCGAGCTTGCCGTCGGCGGGGCCGGCCAGGGTCTGGCCGTGCGCCCAGCCGACGGCGTGCAGTACGGAGCCGCCGACGACGGCCTGGATCGGGGCGAGCCGGGACGCCGCCGGGTCGTAGAGCCCGCCGTGCCAGGTGGCCTTGTGGGTGGACATGTAGCCGACCATGTCCACGCCCATGGTCCGGGCGACGCCCATCTCGCGGTAGGTGGGGAAGACGAAGTCGCGGGTGGTGTCCACGGCGTAGCCGCTTCCGACCTGCGCCGCTTCCTGGCCCAGCTCCGGGGCGTACCCGGGGATGATGCCCTGACGCTGCCAGGCAATGGCGGAGGTGTCCAGGTGCCGCACGGCAACCATCAGGGAGTACAGCCGGCGGAGCTCGGCGGCGCTGAGCGGCCCGGCGTCCCCGCCGGAGGCCGCAAGGGGAAGTGTGTCCATGGCTGTGACCCTAGTCACGGTTTGCATGGTGGGCAATCAGTTCACGGGCCGCTGGCCATTCTGCTTAAAGCTGCCCGCCGGGCCGGGGTCGGCCGTGGCAATTTGTACACCCCTGAACTGCCTGCCTGTCCCGTCTGCCCCCGCCCGCCGCCGCCGTCCTCGGTTGCCCGCTGGGGCCGTCGCGGGGATCTTCACCGGGAAGCAAGCCGGACGCGGGCCGCCTGCCGGACAAGGTGGTCGCGTTCGGCGACGTTCGTTGCCCGGCGGGCAGCTTCGGCGTAGGCCGCGGCCGCGGCGGAGAAATCACCGCCCAGCTCATATAGATGGGCCAGCACGGCATGCCAGCGGTGCAGGTGGCCGAGCCCGTCCTCCAGGAGGTAGGCCTCACGCAGCCCCGCCCGGGCGCCCCGGACGTGGCCTACGGCCACCGCGCGCCCGAGTGCCGCGCCCGGGTTGCGCTGTGCACCGTCGTCGGTGAGTGCGAGGAGGTCGTCGTACCAGGCGAGGATCTGCGGCCAGTCGGTCTCTGCGGCGGTCGCCGCATCATCGTGCAGCGCGGCGATGGCGGCCTCGATCTGGTATCTGCCGTGGCGTTCTGCAGCCAGCGCCGACTGCAGGACGCGGACGCCTTCGGCAATCTCTCGTTTGTCCCACAGTCCGCGGTCCTGCCGCTCGAGGGTGATGATCCGGCCCTCGGGATCAAACCGGGCCGGGATCCGGGCGTGGTTGAGGAGCATGAGGGCCAGCAGCCCGCGCGCCTCCGGTTCTTCAGTCACGAGGGTGAGCTGGCGGGCGAGCCGGATGGCTTCTTTTGCCAGGTCGAGGCGGCCGGCGTGGCCGCAGGTGTAGACGAGGTAGAGCACATGGAGGACCACACCGAGGTCGCCTGGCCGGTCAAAGCGCTGCCCGCGCAGGGCGCGCCTGGCGCGGCTGATCCGTTGCGCCATCGTCGTCTCCGGAACGAAGAAGGCGTCGGCGATCTCGCGGGTCGTGAGGCCGCAGACAGCGCGGAGGGTCAGGGCCACCTGGGAGGCAGGCGTAAGGCCGGGGTGGCAGCAACAGAAGAGTAGAAAGAGCGTGTCATCGCCCTCCTCTGGCAGCGTGGACGCCGGCTCCCCGCCGGCGGACGCTTCCCGCCGGTGACGGGCTGCCTCGCTGCGGCGGAAATCGATCAGGCGCCGGGTGGCAACCGTGGTCAGCCAGGCGTGCGGTTCGCGCGGCGGGTGTTCGGGCCACACCCGCAGCGCTTCCAGCAGCGCCTCCTGGACCGCGTCCTCGGCCGCGTCGAAGTCCTCTCCCCGCCGCACCAGGCCCGCGAGCACCCGCCGGACGAGGGCGCGCAGGGCACCCTCGTCCAGCGCCCCTATCGGATCGATGGCCACGCCCGGTCAGTCGTTCGAGGGTGCCCCGGACATGACCTCACGGATGTCGATCCACTCGTATAGGGGCTCGCCGCCCGGACCAGGCTCGGAGGAGACGAAGGCGGCGAGTTCGACCGCGCGCTCGTAGGAGTCCACGTCGATCATGTACCAGCCGGCGACCAGGTCGCTGGTTTCAGGAAGCGGGCCGTCGGTAGTGACGGGCGCGGCGTCCGGGCCCCCGTAACGAACCCAGGTGCGCTCCGGGGTGAGCGCCTGGGCGTCGACGTACTCGCCGTTCTCCTCGAGCACCTCGCTGACGTGCCGGAGGAAGGCCATGTGCGCCTCCACGTCCTCCGGCGCCCACCGGTCCATCGGAGGCACGCTGCGGTGCGGTTCCGGACCGCCGCGGTAATGCTTGAGGAGCAGATACTTCGGCATGGTGATCTCCAATCCTGGGGCCGCGCCTATCGCGGCCGATCACATGGTGAGCGGAGCGGGGAGGCGCTTCTCGACATCGATCGACAATCTAGCGTCAATAAGATGCTTCAGGGGAGTCCCGGCCAAGGTCCGCCGGCCGGACCTGGTTGCCGCCGGTCAGTTTGTGCCGCGGCGTGCCTTGACTAAACGTGTGCCGAGCCAGCTCGCGGCGGCCATGGCGGCAATCAGCGCCAGGGTGCTGAAGAGCTGCTTGCTGCTGTCCGGGCTGCTGAAGCCGACGGCGAAGATGAGTGCCAGCAGCACCAGGCCGAAGATGGTGATGGCCGGGAAGCCCCTCATCCGCAGCGGCAGCGCGGTGCCGTCGCGGTCCGCGCGGCGCCGCAGGATGAGCTGGGACACCAGGGCCGAGCCCCAGACCACCAGGCAGGTCGATCCCACCAGCTGGAAAAGCGCGGGCAGGATCCGCTCAGGGAACAACAGCTCCAGCACGGCGGCGAGGAACCCGAACGCCACCGAGATGCTGACCGCCGCCACGGGCACGCGGGCCTTGTTCAGCCGGGACAGGAAGGCCGGGGCCTCGCCACGCTGGGACAGCGAATAGGCCATCCGGGAGGCGCCGTAGAGGTTGGCGTTCAGCGCCGAGAGCAGGGCGACGACGGCGACCAGGGTGATCGCGGCGCCGGCGCCGGGGATGCGGGCCAGGTCCAGGACGCCGGCGAAGGGGGACTTGAGCGCGTCCGAGGTCGAGGGCAGCACGGCGGCGATGACGAAAACCGAGCCGATGTAGAAGACCAGGATCCGCCAGACCACGGTGCGGATCGCATGGCCCACGCTGCGCTCGGGGTCCTCGGTCTCGGCCGCGGCGACGCTGACGATCTCGGTGCCGCCGAAGGCGAAGATCACCACGAAGAGGGCCGTGGCGACGCCGCCCAGGCCCGCCGGGGCGAAGTCGGAGGTGAGGTTGGCCAGTCCCGGGCTCGGTACCTCCGGCAGCCAGCCCAGCAGCAGGGCGGTCCCGATCGCGAGGAACAGCAGGATGGCCACCACCTTGAGGATGGCGAACCAGAATTCGAATTCGCCGAAGTTCCGCACGCCGGCGAGGTTGATGGCGGTGAAGACCGCCATGAAGACCAGCGACAGGGCCCAGACGGGCACCACCGGCCAGATGGTGAAAAGCAGCCCGGCCGCCCCCAGCGCCTCGGCGGCGATGACCACTACCAGCTGCAGCCACCAGAGCCAGCCCACCGTGGCGCCGGCGGTCTTGCCCAGTGCCTTTTCGGCGTAGACGGAAAACGCGCCGCTGGTGGGATTGGCCGCGGCCATCTCGCCGAGCGCCCACATGACGATGATGATCAGGGTGCCGGCAACCAGGTAGGAGACCAGGACGGCGGGACCGGCGGCCTGGATCCCGGCCCCCGATCCGAGGAACAGGCCCGCGCCGATGGCGCTGCCGAGTCCCATCATGGTGAGCTGGCGGGGCTTCATGTTGTGGCCGAGGTGCAGGGACGGGTGCTCCGCGGCGGACTTCGTTGTCATGCTGGCGAACCTTCTTGTGGTGGGGTGGCGTCCTTTTGGGACCATTCGAATTTACCGCCCCCGGAGGCCCTCTCCGTGCGGGCGGCGTGAGAACATGGGGGCAAGTTGTTCCCCTTCCGGCGCGAATCACGGCGATTTGTGCGGCCGGATCCCCGCAGGCAAGGAAACCGGCGTGAACGTTGACCCGCTCGATGCAAAGATTGTCCGATTCTTCACGGACTTCCCCCGGGCGTCTGTCCTGGAGGCGTCGCGGGTGCTGAAGGTCGCCCGAGCCACGGTGCAGTCGCGGCTGGACCGGATGCAGGACAGTGGGGTAATCGCTTCCTGGGTGCCGCAGCCGGACCCGGCGCGCTTCGGCTACCCGGTGGTGGCCTTCTGCTCCCTGACCATCAACCAGGACCTGGGCCACGACGCCGTCGTCGAGGCCCTGGCCAAAATCCCGGAACTGATCGAGATCCATACCGTCTCCGGCAGTTCGGACCTCATGGCCCGCATCGCCGCCCGTTCCAACCCGGACCTGCAGCGGGTGCTGGATGCGATGATCGCCACCCGGACGGTGCTGCGCTCCTCCTCGGTGATCGTGCTCAACACCCACTTCGAGGGCCGGACCCTGCCCCTGCTGGAAGCCGCCGCGCAGGGCCAGTAACCCCGACGCACGCCGGCCTCGAGGTGCCGCGGCAGCCCGTCGCGGCGGGCATTCTCTTTTGCGCCCGGGTTTCGGACTGGCGCGGCGCTTTCGGACGGGCGCACCCCGGGCCCGGGGTGCGCCCGTCCGAAACCGCCGCGGAAATCCAGAACCCCCGCGGAATTCCGTAATGCGGCGGGATGCCTGGTCCGTAGACCACCCGCCCACGGTCGCGGCCGTGAGCCCCGGGGGCGCCGCACGGCGGCCGGAGCGGAAGTCGTAGACCTGCAAGTTTTGCTCGCGGGCATGGCGGCGCGTGCCCGTTGTGCCGCCCGTGGGCACGGTGGCGGCAGGGCCCCTGAGCAGCTCAGCCGCAATATTTTGCACCCCGCGGACGCGGACGTATCATTAGTTCTAGTCAAAGTGACTATAACTAGTCCGGCGGTAGGGCCGGACCCGTCCGGCCGGTCCCCGCAGGAACGGTTCGGGCCCCTGAAAGCGGGGTCGATCACCGTCTACACCTCTCCAGCCAACGTCTCGGAGCGCCGCCTGGCGCCGCCGTCGCTGGCCATCTCCACTGTGATCTTCGCGTTGCGCCCCTCCGAACGCTCCGGCCGGCCCACGCTCTGGATCCCGCTGGTACGCCGCATCCGGGAACCCTTCAAGGACATGTGGGCGCTCCCCGGCGGTCCGCTCAGCCACGACGAGTCGCTGCAGGATGCGGCGTCCCGGAACCTGCGCGACACCACCGGGCTCACCCCGCGGTACCTCGAACAGCTGTACGCCTTCGGCGGCCTGCACCGTTCGCCCAGCCAGCGGGTGGTCTCGATTGTCTACTGGGCGCTGGTCCAGCCCACCGAGGCCGCGCTCGCCGACGAGTCCGAAAACGTCCGCTGGTTCCGGGCCGACGGCCTCGGCGACCTCGCCTTCGACCACAACACGATCGTCGAGTACGCGCTCTGGCGGCTGCGCAACAAGCTCGCCTACGGCTCGATCGCCTACCACCTGCTCGGCGAGTACTTCACCCTCGCCCAGGTCCGGGAGGTCTACGAGGCGGTCCTGGACCGCGAACTGGACCCGGCCAACTTCCGCCGGCAGATCAAGGCCGCCCCGGAAATCGAAGAAACCGACGAATACCTCCAGGGCGGCAAGCACCGCCCGCCCCGCCTCTACCGCTTCACCGGCCGCCCCGGCCTCGACCCAGACAACAGGAGCACCTCATGAGCAGCGTCAACACGGCCATCCAGCTGATCACGCGCGAACAGGCCACCGGCCAGGCGGCGGCCGCAGCGGCAGGCTCCACCTGCAGCCCGGCGTTGGCCCGCGGCCCCTGGGACTTCGACGCCGCCGAGGCCCGCGCCGGTGTTCCGGCGTACGGCCCCGGCGCCTCCGCAGCCGACGTCGCACCGCCCTCGACCCCGCGGCAGGGCCGGCTCCCGGAGGAATACCGCCTGGCCACCGACGCCGAACTCGACGCCCGGATCCGGGCCGCCAAGGCGTCGCTGGGGGAGCGGGCCGTCATCCTGGGGCACTTCTACCAGCGCGACGAGGTGGTGGAATACGCCGACTTCGTAGGCGATTCCTTCCAGCTCGCCAACGCGGCCCTGACCCGCCCGGAGGCGGAAGCGATCATCTTCTGCGGCGTGCACTTCATGGCCGAAACCGCGGACATCCTCTCCGGACCGGAGCAGGCGGTGATCCTGCCCAACCTCGCCGCCGGCTGCTCGATGGCGGACATGGCGGACATCGATTCGGTCACCGAATGCTGGGAACAACTCGAAGAACTGTTCGGCACCGAGCCCGACGCCGACGGCCGGGTCCCCGTCATCCCGGTCACCTACATGAACTCCTCGGCCGCGCTCAAGGGTTTCTGCGGCGAACACGGCGGGATCGTCTGCACCTCCTCGAACGCCGCGACGGTGCTCGAGTGGGCGTTCGAGCGCGGCCAGCGGGTGCTGTTCTTCCCCGACCAGCACCTGGGCCGGAACACCGCCAAGGCCATGGGCGTGCCGCTGGAGCAGATGCCGCTGTGGAATCCGCGCCAGGACCTCGGCGGCAACGATGAGCAGGTCCTGCAGGACTCCCGGGTCATCCTCTGGCACGGCTTCTGCTCGGTGCACAAGCGCTTCACCGTGGCCCAGATCGAGAAGGCGCGCGCCGAGTACCCGGGCGTGCAGGTCATCGTGCACCCGGAGTGCCCCATGCCGGTGGTGGACGCCGCCGACGCAGCCGGGTCCACCGACTTCATCCGCAAGGCCATCGCCGCGGCCACCGAGCCGACCGTCTTCGCCGTCGGCACGGAGATCAACCTGGTCAACCGGCTGGCCGCCGAGTACCCGCAGCACACCATCTTCTGCCTCGACCCGGTGATCTGCCCCTGCTCCACGATGTACCGGATCCACCCGGGCTACCTCGCCTGGGTACTCGAGGCCCTGGTCCGCGGCGAGGTGGTCAACCGGATCACGGTGGCCGACGACGTCGCGGCCCCCGCCCGGATTGCGCTCGAACGCATGCTGGCGGCGCGGCCGTGACCAGGCGGCTCGTCGTCGTCGGCAGCGGGATCGCCGGGCTGTACGCGGCACTGGTCGCCTCCGATCCCGGCGCCGGGGCCGGTAACGGGGCCGGGGCCGCCGAGGTGGTGCTGCTGACCAAGGGCACACTCGAGGAGTCCAACACCTTCTTCGCCCAGGGCGGGGTGTCCGCCGTGCTGGGCCCGGACGAGGCCGCCCCGGGCGACTCCGTCGCGGCGCACATCGCCGACACCCTCGCGGCGGGAAACGGCCTGAACGACCCCGAAGCCGTGCGGGTGCTCTGCACCGAGGCCGTCCGGGACATCGCCGCGCTGCGCCGCTACGGGGTCGCGTTCGACCTCGGGCCCGACGGCGCGCCGCTGCTGGGCCTGGAGGCGGCCCACTCGGCGGCGCGCATCCTGCACGCCGGCGGCGACGCAACCGGAGCCCGCATCGCCCGCGGCCTGGTCGCCGCGGTGCTCGAACGCGCCGTCCAGGGCCGGCTGCGGGTCCAGACCGGCACCTTCGTGGCCGAGCTGCTGACCGGCCCGGCGGGCACCGTCACCGGCGTCGCCTACCTTGCCGGCGGCCGGCGGGGGCGGCTGGATGCCGACGCCGTGCTGCTCGCCACCGGCGGTGCGGGCCGCCTGTTTGCGCGGACCAGCAACCCGGCGGTCGCCACCGCCGACGGCCTCGCGCTCGCCTGGCGGGCCGGTGCCGCAGTCCGGGACCTGGAGTTCTTCCAGTTCCACCCCACCACGCTGGCAGCCGCCGAGGTCCCCGGCGGACCGCCCCCGCTGCTGATCTCCGAGGCGGTGCGCGGCGAGGGCGCGCTGCTGCTCGACGCCGCCGGGCACCGCTTCATGCCGGACTACCACCCGGCCGCCGAGCTGGCCCCGCGCGACGTCGTCTCCCGCAGCATCGCGCTGCACCTGGCCGCCACCGGCCAGCCGGCCGACAGCCCCGTCTACCTCGACGCCCGCGGCAACGAGGCTGGACGCGGCAGCGGCTTCCTCGCCCGGCGGTTCCCCGGCATCACCGCGGCCACCCGCGCCGCCGGCTACGACTGGACCAGCGAGCTGCTGCCGGTCTCTCCGGCCGCGCATTACTGGATGGGCGGCGTGTCCACGGACCTGGCCGGGCGCACCAGCGTTCCGGGCCTGTACGCCGCCGGGGAAGTTGCCCGCACCGGTGCCCAGGGCGCCAACCGGCTGGCCAGCAATTCGCTGCTGGAGGGGCTGGTCTTCGGGCGGCGCGCGGTCGAGGACTTCCTCGGTGGCGGATCGGGCTGGACGTCCGTTGGGGCGTCGTCCGACGCCGTTCCTCCGCGTGCTAGCTCGGCCGCGGGCGGCCTCCCTTTGACGCACACTTCCGGAACGCCATCGAACGACGGTGGGAAGCCAGCCCTGGGTCCTGCTCGGAAATGTCACCAAACGCGTTTTCCCGATGGTGTTGTGAAGTCTGGGCCGGAGTCCGATCCCGAGCCGTTTTCGCGGGAGGCTCTTGGGCGGTTGATGACCGCAGCCGCCGGGGTGCTTCGCTGCGGGGCCGAGCTTGATGCCGCCGCGGAGCAGCTCGCTGCCTGGGCCGCCGTCGTCCGGCCGGAGACCGTGCCGGACACCACGGATCCGCGGGAGCACGAGGACCGCAACCTGCTGCTGGCCGCCCGGCTGCTGGTGGACGCCGCCCGGGCCCGGACAACCTCCCTCGGCGCCCACCACCGTACCGATTCCGCAGCGGCAGATACCGCCGGCAGCCCTGCCGCCATGCCGACCACCCGTCCAGAGCAAAGGATCCCCTCATGACAGCACCCGCCCCGGCCCTGCACGCCGCCCCGCCGGCCATGGACCTCGCCAGCACCCTGCCGGCGGCCGCCGTCGACGCCGTGCTCCGCGCCGCGCTGCAGGAAGACGCGCCCTACGGCGATATCACATCCCAGGCCCTGATTCCGGCCGGTGCCCGTGCCACCGCGGTGCTCGCCGCCCGCGTCCCCGGGGTCTTCAGCGGCGGGGAGGTCTTCGCCGCCGCGATGCGGCTCGCTGACCCGGACGCCGTCGTCGAACTGCTGGTGGCCGACGGCGCCGCGTTCGACGCCGGGAGGGCACTGGCCCGGGTGAGCGGCAACGCCCGCGCCGTGCTGCTGGCCGAACGGGTGGCGCTGAACCTGGTGCAGCGGATGAGCGCCATCGCGACCCGCACCGCCGAGTTCGTCGCGCTGGTGGCCGGCACCCGGGCGCGGATCGCCGACACCCGGAAGACGACGCCGGGACTGCGGGTGCTGGAGCGCTACGCGGTGCGCTGCGGCGGGGGAGCGAACCACCGCTTCAGCCTCTCGGACGCGGTCCTCGCCAAGGACAACCATCTGGCCGTGCTCACCGGCGGGGACCCCGGAAAGCTCACCGCCGTACTCCGGGAGGCGAAGGCGCGGCTGGGGCACACCACGCACTTTGAGGTGGAAGTGGACAGCATGGAGCAAATCGAACCGGTCCTGGCCGCCGGGGTGGACACCATCATGCTGGACAACTTCTCGCTGATGGAGCTCGCCGACGGGGTGGGGCTGGTGGCCGGACGCGCCCGCGTCGAGGCCAGCGGCAACGTCAGCCTCGCCACCGTCGCCGGCATCGCCGCGACCGGGGTGGACATCATCTCGGTCGGCGCGCTCACCCACAGCGTCACCGCCCTGGACCTGGGGCTCGACGTCGAACTGGGCGCCGGTGCGGCCGGCCCCGGCGTCCCGGCGGACGGCTGAGGACTGCCGTGATCTACCTGGACGCCGCCGCCAGCACCCCGGTCCGCCGCGAGGTGCTGGAAGCCATGTGGCCGTACCTGGCCGGGGAATTCGGCAACCCGTCCAGCCACCACTCGCTGGGGGACGCCGCGTCCGCCGCGCTCGCCGGCGCCCGGGAGGCAACGGCCAAGGCCCTCGGCTGCCGGCCGGGGGAGGTCGTCTTCACCTCCGGCGGTACCGAGGCGGACAACCTCGCCGTCAAGGGCATCGCACTGGCCCGGCGGGCCGCCGACCGGCGCCTGGACCGGGTGGTGGTCAGCGCCGTCGAGCACCCGGCCGTGGAGGAATCCGCCCGGTACCTCGAACGGGTCCATGGCTTTGCCGTCGACGTGGTGCCGGTGGACCGTCACGGGCAGGTTACCGAGGCGGCGCTCGCGGCTGTCCTGCGGCCCGAAACTGCCCTGGTCAGCATCATGTACGCCAACAACGAGGTCGGCACGGTGCAGCCCGTGGCCCGGCTGGCCGCAATGGCGCACGCGCACGGCGTTCCGCTGCACACCGACGCGGTGCAGGCCGCGGGCTGGCTGCCGCTGGACACCCGGGCGCTGGGGGTGGACGCCCTGAGCCTTTCCGGGCACAAACTGGGTGCCCCGAAGGGCTGCGGCGCGCTGATCGTCCGCGGCCGGACCCGGCTGGAGCCGCTGCTCCACGGCGGCGGGCAGGAACGCGGCCGGCGCTCGGGGACAGGGAACGTTGCGGCCGCAGTCGCCCTGGCCACCGCCCTGGGCCTGGCGGGAAGCGGTCAGCCGGATGCGGCGGCCCGGGTGGCCGCGCTCCGGGATGAGTTCATCCGCGCCGTCGTGGCCGCCGTGCCTGGAGCCCTGCCCACCGGCCACCCGGTGGAGCGGCTGCCGTCGGTGGCGTCCTTCTGTTTCCCCGGCATCAGCGGCGAATCCGTGCTGCTGGAACTGGAGCGGCGCGGGATCATCTGCTCCAGCGGCTCGGCCTGCGCCGCCGGTTCCGACGAGCCGTCCCCGGTGCTCCTGGCGATGGGGATCAGCGCTGAGGTCGCCCAGACCGCCGTGCGCTTCAGCTTTGACGCCAACGTCACCGCCGCCGACCTGGACCAGGCGGCGGCAGCCGTGCGCGGCGCCGTCGGCAGCGTCCGCACCCTCGGTGCCTGAACCGGGCTAGCGGTGCCGGGCGCGGCGGAAGATCCAGTGCCGCAGCAGGGTGAACCGGACCGCGGTGGCCAGGAAGCCGGAGAGTGTCGTGGTCCAGAGTTCGTCGGCCACGGTGGCGTCCGGGTTGATCCAGTGCAGGACGCCGAGGCTGCCGCCGGTGATCAGCAGCGCCACGAGGATCACGATCAGGCCATTAAGGTGGTCGCGCTTCATCCGGTGCCGCTCGGTGATCTTGAATGTGAGCCGCCGGTTCAGCGCCGTGTTCATCAGCGAGGTGAGGACCAGGGCGACGGCGTTGGCCGGCTGGGCACCGATCCAGGGCCGCAGGAACGCGTACAGGGCCAGCGAGGTAACGGTGCAGACGACGCCGACGCCGGTGAAGCGCAGGAGTTGCCGGACCACCGGGTAGCGCAGGACGCCCCGGTGCCGCAGGCGCCCCGGAACGGACCGCGGGCGGGTCTGCTCCTGTTGAAGCTGCGACTCCATCCGGTCAGTACAGCTCGCCGACGGGCATCTCGACGGCCAGGCGGTTGGCGGGCCCCGCGAGCGGACAGGCCCACGCCTCGTTGTACGCGCAGGAGGGGTTGTAGGCGAAGTTGAAGTCCAGCACGAACGGCGCGTCCGGGCCGTGGCCTTCGACGCCGTGGAAGGCGCCCTTGATCGTGTCGATCAGGTAGCGGCCGGCGCCGTAGCTGCCGCCCGGCTGGCCGGCGGTGGCGTCACGGAACGGCACAAAGATGCCGCCGCCGTAGCCGTTGAGCTTCCAGACCGCCAGCTGCCCCAGCTCCGGCAGGTCGAAGGTGCCGAGCCGGACGAACCGGACCACGCCGTCTGTTCCGGTTTCAACGTTCATCTCCCGCCCTGCGCCCTCCTTGGTGAGCGGGACGTGGAAGCGGTAGATGGGGTCGTAGTCGGCCGTCTTGAGGCCGCCGAAGTTCGCCTTGGCTTCCTCGGTCAGCGGAGAGGCGGGGTGGGTGCCGAACATCCGGTCCCGCTCCTGGCGCCAGTACGCGTGCGCTTCGGCCGGGTTGTCCGCGGCGATCTTCCGCACGGCGGCGTAGAGGGCGAAAGTCCGGAGCCGCCAGTCGGCGATGTCGACGGCGGACATCTTGCCGAGGCTCCCGCTGGGGTCCGTTGCGTCCAAGTCCTGTTCGGCCATCCCCCCAGCCTAGCCGGGTTTACGCCCTGCCCGCCGCGGCCCGCCCGGCGCAGGCCGCCGGGACGTCTCGTGCGGGCTTCCCCGACGTCCGGTGCGGGCACCTGAAGTGCCGTGGCGCGGCGGCATGGTCCCGTCGCGGCGCCGGGCTACGCTTTGTCCATGACTGGGACGGTTCTTCCCCGCGGGCTCAGGTTTACCGCGGCGCTGGCACTCACGGCGGCTGCGCTCGCTGGCTGCAGCGGCGACGGCAACGGCACGCCGGTCTGGACGGCGGGAACGCCCGCCGCAAGTCCGACGTCGGACGCGGCCGGGGGTTCCACGGCGGGCACCGGCGCTGCGGCGTCCGGGACCCCCTCCGCCACGGCGGGGACGGCTGCGCCCGGAGCGACCGCGTCGGCCTGGAAGACCTATTCGGATCCCGGGAAGACCGTCAGCTTCGACCTGCCGCAGGACTGGATCGCCCAGTCGGTGGCTCCGGCGGCCGGCACGCTGCCGGGTGCGCTGAGGGTTGAGGTCAAGGACGCGGAGGGCAGGTACCTGGCGACCCTGCAGACCGGCCTGCGGCCGCAGCCGGCCGGCGCCTGCAAGACCGCAGCGGCCAAACCGTATGTGGTGGTCAGCAGCGTTCCGGTAGAGCTGCCGCACCGCGGCGGGGAGGGAACCATCGAGCCGCACGTGGTCTACCGCGTCATCCAGGGCTACAAGTATTTCGGCTCCTACGGCATCACCAACGTGGTCGGCGGCGCGGCCGGAAAGGCCTGCGCGCTGCGGAACATCGTCCGCGGCACGGAAGCCGCCGGGGACTACTCCTTCGGCGACCTGGTGGAACTCAAGGCCTTCGCCCCGGACCAGAAGGTCGCCCCGGCCAAGGCCTTCGACACGCTGGACCAGGCCGACAAATACGTCAACCAGGGCTCCGAATTCGCCAATGTCCAGCGGATGCTAATGTCGCTGAAGATCAAAAACTAGTCCAGCCGCGCCGCCCCTGGCGTCCCGGCAGACCGCCGAAGCCGCTGCCCGATCCAGCGGCTTCGCCAGCACCCCCGGAGATTCATGGAACGCATTGTGACCGCACGCCTGGCCTTCAAAACGGTGGCCAACACCAAGGTCGCGATGGCCGTCGCCGTGGCCCGGAATCCCGGCTACAGCGGCTTCGAGGAGTCGCTGTCCGTGACGGCTGAAGGCACCGACGTGCCGCTGACCGAACTCGCCGACCACCACGGCGGCCGTTTCCACTACATGGAGTTCGCCGAGCCCACGGAGGTACTCGTGGACTACAGCGCCACCGTCACCGGCTTTGCGGCGCCCGAGGAGCCCGGACTGATGGAACTCATCCGGTATGTCCGGCCCAGCCGCTATGCCGAGTCGGACCGGTTGCTCCCGACGGCGTACGCCGAGTTCGGCGGCCTGGCCGGCGCGGAGCTGCTGCACGCGGTCCGGAACTGGGTCTTCAGCGAGCTGCGGTACGTCAGCGGCTCCTCGCGGGGGACCGACGGCGCCGTGGAGACCCTGCTGCACCGGCGCGGTGTCTGCCGGGACTTCGCCCACCTGGCCATCTCGCTGCTGCGGTCCAAGAACGTCCCGGCCCGGCTGGCTGCCGTCTACGCGCCCGGGCTGAGCCCGATGGACTTCCATGCCGTCGCCGAGGCCCACATCGACGGCGCCTGGCACGTGATCGACCCGACGGGCCTGGCGCCCCGGGCCAGCATGCTGCGGATCACCGCCGGCCGGGACTCATCCGACACTGCGTTCCTGTCTACTGTCGGCGGCAGCCTGTCCCTCCGCGAGCTCAAGGTCACCGCCGTCGTCACGGGCGAGCTGCCCACAGAAGACCCGGCCGAGCTGGTCACCATCCGGTAGCCCGCCGGGCCGGTCCCCGGCCGGAATCCTACTCGGCGGTTCCCGTCGCCCCGGGAACGGACCTGCCCTGCACGGAGGCGCGGAGCTTCTCGGTCAGGCGCAGCAGTTCGCGTTGTTCCTCAGCCGTCAGTGCCGGCGCCACGAGTGCGGCGATGTCTCGGACATGCTCGCGGCCGATCTGCTTCTGCAGGTCCCGGCCGGCGTCGGTGAGCCGGACCAGGACGCCGCGGCCGTCGTCGGGCGCCGGACGGCGCTCCACGAGGCCGCGCTTTTCCAGCCGTTCCACCAGCCGGCTCAGGCTCGACTGGCTCAGCAGCACGTGGTCGTTCAGCTCATTCTGGCGGAGCCACCCGGACGGGCAGCCGGAGAGCGTGAACAGCACGTCGTACTCGTTGACCGCGAGGGACTTGAACGCCGGTCCGGACTGGAGCCGCCGCATCACGGCCACCTGCGCCCGGAACAGCGACTCCCAGGTCTGCGCCGCCAGGCGCACCGCGGCGCCCGGCGCCGCCGTCGGCGTTTCCGACGACGGCGCCGTGCCCGGCGTCGGAATCTGCGCCGCCGCTGCCTGGCCGTGTCCCGCGGGCATCACGCCTCCTGCGGGGCGGCCTCATGGGCTGCCAGCGATGCGGCCACTCGGCCCGCGTGGGTCGGCGGGGCGGGAACATGGGCCGGGGTCTTCTCGGCGTATTCCTTGCGGAGCACCGGCAGGACTTCCTCGCCGAACAGGTCCAGCTGCTCGAGGACGGTCTTCAACGGCAGGCCCGCATGGTCGATCAGGAACAGCTGGCGCTGGTAGTCGCCGAAGTGTTCCCGGAAGGTCAGGGTCTTCTCGATGACTTCCTGGGGGCTGCCGACGGTCAGCGGGGTCTGGGAGGTGAAGTCCTCCAGGGAGGGGCCGTGGCCGTAGACCGGGGCGTTGTCGAAGTACGGCCGGAACTCCTTGATGGCGTCCTGGGAGTTCTTCCGCATGAAGAACTGGCCGCCGAGGCCCACAATGGCCTGGTCTGCCTTGCCGTGGCCGTAGTGCTCGTACCGTTCGCGGTAGAGGCCGATCAGCTGCTGGTAGTGCTCCTTGGGCCAGAAGATGTTGTTGGCGAAGAAACCGTCGCCGTAGTAGGCGGCCACTTCGGCGATCTGCGGGGTGCGGATCGAGCCGTGCCAGACAAAGGGCGCGACGCCGTCGAGCGGCCGCGGCGTGGAGGTGAAGTTCTGCAGCGGGGTGCGGTGCTTCCCGGACCAGTTGACCGTGTCCTCGTCCCAGAGCCGGCGCAGCAGGGAGTAGTTCTCGATCGCGAGCTCGATGCCGTCCTGGATGTTTTTCCCGAACCACGGGTAGACCGGGGCGGTGTTGCCGCGGCCCAGGACAAGGTCAACCCTGCCGTCGGCGAGGTGCTGGAGCATGGCGAAGTCCTCGGCGATCTTCACCGGGTCGTTGGTGGTGATTAGCGTGGTGGCGGTGGAGAGGATGATCCGCTGTGTCTGCGCCGCGATGTACGCCAGCGTGGTGGTGGGGGAGGAGGAGAAGAATGGCCGGTTGTGGTGCTCGCCGATGGCGTAGACATCCATGCCGATCTCTTCGACCTTCTTCGCAATGGCAACGGAGGCCTTGATGCGCTCGTGTTCGGTGGGGGCGCGGCCCGTGGTGGGGTCGGTAGTGATGTCGCTGACGCTGAATACGCCGATCTGCATGGTGTTCCTTTCCGGGCCGGAGACTTCCGGTAACTGCTTCACTATAACCGATTTACATGCATTTGCATCTATCACCCTCTACAACGCGTTGCGCGTGGGATTATTCCGGCGCCGTCGGCCTTCAGCCTGGCCGCGCTGGGCCCGTACCCGTCGCCATCTCTACTGACCAGTGTTTGGGTCCCTGTCATGCCGACAATTGAGAGGTTCAACTCTGCGCCTACGAAATTGGCGCCTTTGGCCTTATTGCTCCCAGGGGCCGGATACACGGTTCAAGGGCCGTTGCTTTACTGGCCTGTACTCGCTCTGACTCGGGCGGGTTGGGACGTCTGGTCAATCAACTGGCACGCCGACGTCGGCGGCCCTGCACCAAGGGATACCCAGCACTTTGTTGAAGAGGCGGTCTCCCACGCGCTGCATGAGATGCCATGCGCCCCAAGTGCAGTAGTCGGCAAATCCCTCGGAACCTACGCGCTACCGTACTTCTTGGACTGGGAAGTTCAAGCCGCGTGGATAACGCCCATCCTCTCAGACGTCCGAATCGCCGAGGCGGCCCGCAAAGCGTCCGCCAGACACCTCTTCGTCGGTGGGACAGCGGACCCATCTTGGCGCCCGGAGGAAGTCTCGAGCTCCCACTCTGAGAAGGTCGTTGTCGAGGACGGAAACCACAGTCTCGAAGTGTCGGAAACGGATTGGCACCACTCAGCAACCGTTCAACTGGAAGTCCTTACAAGGCTGGTAGATCACCTAACGCGGTCCCGGTGAAGGACCGGCTTACGGACTCGTTGAGAAGTACGACGTTTCCCTGTTAGTCGAGCCAAGGAAAACCGGATCCCAACTGGACGTAGTGCCCACGGAGTCCGTCGTGCAAGAATCCCCGCATGGATGAGGACTAGCGGCACATGAGGGATGAACTGATGACCCTGGATGCCCTCCTGCGGGCGATGGATCGGCGTGATGAGGTCTTCCGGATGATTGAGGACTCAGAGAACGAGGACGAAGCAAGACGCAGGGTGGGCCAGTTGCTAGGTGTGGGTGAGTTGGGAAGCCGGGCGGTCCTCGACCTGCAAGTTTGAAGGCTCACCCGAGACCAGCGGCAGAGGCTCGCTTCCCGGGCGGCAGAAGTTGGGTCGCAGTTGCCTGTTGACCAATGAGGGCGACGGGGAAATCCGTCAGAGGGTGACGCGGTGTAACGTCCCGAGGTGAGAAACCGCTCAATAGGGCCGGCGCCCGTTCGCCATCCGGCCTACGGGCACCCAACTATCGAGAGCTAGTCTCTTAGTCATGGAAGACGAGCAAGTACTCAACGGGGGCAACGCCAGCGGCGTCGTTGTGCGTGTTGGGTCAACAGTCCGCAAACCATGGACCGACGCAACCCCGAGTGTTCTTGCGTTCATGACAGCAGTCCGGGAGGCGGGGGTCGATGTGCCTCTCGTACTTGGCCAAGACGAGCAGGGTAGACAAGTCACCGAGTTCATTCCCGGGCGACTCGCCCTCGATTCGGATCCGCTCACGCATTCGGAATTCGGCAGGGTAGGAGCGATGGTGCGGGCCATACATGACGCGAGCGAAGCATTCACGCCAGACCCCGGCGCGTCGTGGACCACGGCGATTCCCAGCCCCGGCGAAGAGCTAATCTGCCACAATGATCTTGCCCCGTGGAACCTGATCATCGGCGAACGTTGGACCTTCATCGACTGGGACGCTGCCGCTCCGAGCACAAGGTTATGGGACCTTGCCTACGCCGCCCAGGCGTTCACACTCTCCGATACCCAGCAGGCGCCCGAGGAATCGGCCAGGAATCTCGCGGCGTTCGTGGATGGCTATGAAGCGGACCATGTGTTGCGCGCCGACCTCCCCACAGCAATGCATCGTAAGGCTGCAGAGATGTACAACCTTCTGAGCACTTCCTATGAGACAGGTCAAGAGCCTTGGGGCACGATGTTTGCCAGCGGGCACGGCGACCACTGGAGAGCCGCGACTCAATACGCCGGTCAGCATCAGGCCATCTGGGCGGAAGCGCTCTTAGCGCCGACGCGTTGACGGACCGGCTGCCGAGCACCCGTCCGAGCTTTTGCTGGTGCCGTCCGCCCAATGCGGGGATTATGCCGACCGCCGCATTCGGCCTCGGAGCAGGACCAAGAGAATTGAAGTAACGACGGCGGCGGCGATGCCGCCCAGAAGATCAGACCAAAAGATGACAGGGAGCTTGGTCAGAACGAACAGAAGTTGCGTCAGTGCGCTCAGGCCGGCAGTCCCTGTGCCGGCTATCAGTAGTCTCGTCTTGTGATCCATGCCATCCCCAAAGGTGTGCTCGCAGTTACTCGCACCGCCAGAGTACGCGTAGGGGAATTCCTCCCTAATGCTCGGTCTTGATCTGTCCGGGCCCAGGGTGGCCCGGGGCCGCCGTCGGCGCCGCCCCGGGCGGCGAGCACGCCGTAGTACGCCGCCACTAGGACCAGCGCGATACCTACCCAGAGCGTGGTGGCGCTCAGCCAACCCCTTGATGAAGGAATACGCGTCCAGGACCACCCCGACTGGTCGAACTGCCGGCGGTTGCTCGGCGCTCGCTGAGACCCGGGACTCCCGGCCCGGGGTCAGCGCGCCGGCCGGTCGCCGCGCCACTGCTGCCACCGCCACGCATGCCAGAAGAGCAGGCAAAGGACGACGACGACCCCAACGAGGAGCGCATGCGGCGCAAACGTCATCGTGAGAAATAAGACAGTAGGCGGCCCTCCAAGCGGGCCGATGTTGAACGTCACGGTCGAGAGGATCGCTAAGCTGCCGACGACCAGTACCGCGGCCAGCAGCCACAGCAGGGCAATGAACGGGTTGATCGACCAGCGCGGGTCCGGGCGGTACGGCTCATGCTCCGCCTGGACGCCGGGATTCCCGCCCTCAGCTACTTCCCGAAAGCCGGTTGCGCTGGCTGATGACTGTTCCATGTTTCCCCCAATGAATTTGCAATCCGGTGTTCTACCGTAGGTCCACCCTAATGTCAGTCGTTTGTCCGGCTTGTCGTGAACGGTCACTCATTCGTGCCCGCGTAAAGGATGGTGATCGCGTTTCCCGGGTCCTGCAGGAGTTTGCTCACGGGGCCGCCGTCGTCCAGGAACAGGCCGGCGGTATTCGGTACGGAGCCAGCGCGGAACGGATCGGCCGCCTTCAGCAGGGTTTTGCGGTCGCTTGAGGGAATCTGCTTGGCGTTGAGTGCTTCGGCACCTTTAATGTCCCACGGCAGGTTCGCGAAACCGTCCGGGGCCCAGCCCAGTATGAGCCCCTGATAGTGCCCCGGGGCCCCCACGGAAATGATCTCCGCGTAGGAAGATGACCGGGGCCCCAGGTGAATCATCGCTGCGGTGGGTTCGATCCCGTCTGCTACAGATGCGTCCTTGTAGGTGAATTCTCCAAGTGCGCCAAGATCGTAAAGCCATCGAATATGCGGCTTGTACTGGTCGGACTCCATGGTGACCGCGAAGAACTTCAAGCTGTTCGCATCGAATATCGCACGGACGGTGTAGTAATCATCGCGGTAGATGTTTAGCAGCGGCTCGCCGGGTGTGCCCTGGCTGCAGGTGGATACTTTCGAGCAGAGGGGGTGGGATTCTCGCGGCACACCTAGTTTGCTGCTGACAAACTCGGCGGACTGTTCCAGAGCCAGCGAATCGATTGCTTCCTTCTGTGCTTGGAAAGCGTCGGGGGTGCTTTGAACAGCGGGCGTATCGCCCTGGGCCGGCGCGCTGGCCGGCGATGCGACAGCGGGTGACGTGCTTGCGGGCGACGCGCTCGGGGAATTGCACCCGCCCGCAACCGTCATCAGCAAGACTCCCAGGAAAGTGGCAACACTGCTCGTCCTGTACCTTCGGGTCGCCTCACGCATGCGGCTGCCCGAGTGGTCCTGATGTGCAGCTTCTCTGGTCATGACAACCTCGTGATTCTGGGTAGGCCACGAGTGGCCAGGAACGAGCGGACGCTGAAACAGCGAAGTGATCGAAGTACCCTGACCACGCCGGGTCCGCGGTCATGTACTGCCCGGGATATGGCCGCCCCCAATGAACGGCCATATCCGCGGGTGGCTGGAGGGAGCTACGGCCGCGATGGCGCCTCCGGGCGCGGCAGACCGCTCATGCCGCCTGCTTAAGGGCGGCCCGCGGACCGAGGCCGGTGCGGCGGGGCCGGTCGGTTCCCGGGCGCAGCCCGGACCTGATCAGAGCTTCGCGGGCGTCTGTCGACTCGTACCCGAGGAACGCGCCGTCGAGGACGATGTCGCAGTGGGGGAGGGCGCGTTCAGCCCGGTGGCGGAGGGCGAGCAGGCCTTGAAGGTTTCGGTTGGTCAGCGTTCCGACCGGGCGGATCGTAACAGTCGAGGCATCGAGGTCGACTGACACCGTGACGCCAAGTTTGCCGGTAGTCATAGATATGGATCTCTCTACGAACACGAACGGGCCGCGTCTTGACCCAAAAAGAAGGCTAATGCACCATTTCCGAACGCGGAAGTAACTTACGTCACTACTTTCCGGAAGTGGGTCCGCACGGCAACCGGTCCACCGCCGACGTCGATCCGGACCAGTCCCGCGCTGCCTGTGCGCCGCTTCTGCCATCTGTCGGGATCGGCAGGGCGGGGTGCATAGTTAGATATGGGACTGATGAGAGAGCCCGGGCTGAACGGGGATCAGCGGGGACCCTTCGCCGCAGAGGTGCAGGACCTGCTGCTGGAGACCCAGGACGTTGCCGACTTTCTCGACGAACTCGCCCGCTACGCCTCCGCCAATCTGTCTTCGGAGAATAACGAAGTGTTCTGCGGGATTACGCTGCTGCGTCCCGGCTCCGCCGGTACGGTGGCCAGCAGCGGCGAAAAGGCGCGCAGGCTCGACGAGTTGCAGTACCAACTCGATGAGGGGCCGTGCCTAATGGCCAGCAGGCGGCAATTGCTGGTCCACATTCCCGACCTAGCTGGCGATGACACCTTCCCTGCGTACAACGCTATAGCCACCGCCAATGGCATCCGCTCCATCCTCGCAGTGCCCTTCCATTTGCCGGACGACTCCGTCCGCGCTGGCATGAATCTCTATTCGGAAAGAGCCCATGCCTTCGACGGCGGTTCAGTGAACCGGGCGCAGGAGTTCGTCGCCCAGGCTTCCAAGGGCCTCAGGCTGGCGGTCCTGCTGGCCCAGCACAGTCAAACGGCGGAGAACCTCAGGCTGGCCATGAGTTCACGGACGGTCATCGACATGGCAGTCGGTGTCATCATTGCCCAGAACCGGTGCACTCAGCAGGAAGCCTTTTCACTCATCAAAGCTGCCTCGAACAACCGCAATTTGAAGCTTCGCGATGTCGCCGCTTCCATCGTGGAGTCCGCAGGCGGCGGCAAGGTCGCAACTCACTTCGGCTAGCCTCCCACTTCACGAAGGCTCATGCCCGACGTCGTGGGAGCGTCAGTGCCGAAGCGCGGGCGCCTCATCCGGCTCGTCGTCGCGCTCGGCCGTCTCCGGGGTCGACGCCGCGGGGCGCGCCCGGCGGCCGTGCGGGGCAGTGCCGCCGTCGGCCTTTCGCAGGGCCTTTCGCTCGCGCCGGCCCTCGACCAGCCGATACAGCACCGGCACGAGGATCAGGGTCAGGAGGGTCGAGGAGATGAGGCCGCCGATCACGACGATGGCGAGCGGCTGGGAGATGAAGCCGCCCCCGCCGGTCAGGCCAAGCGCCATCGGGGTCAGCGCAAACACGGTAGCCAGCGCGGTCATGAGGATGGGGCGGAGCCGCTGCCGGGCCCCGTGCGTGATCGCGTCCGCCACGTTCATCCCCGGCTGGCCGTTACGGGGCTGCCGGTACTGGTTGATCAGGTCGATCAGCACGATCGCGTTCGTCACCACGATGCCCACGAGCATGAGCATGCCGATCAGCGACGGCAGCCCCAGCGGGACCCGGGTCACCAGCAGCAGGCCGATAGCCCCGGTCGCGGCGAAGGGGATGGAAACCAGCAGGATCAGCGGCTGCACCAGGGACTTGAAGGTCGCCACCATGATCACGTACACAATCGCGATGGCGGCGAGCAGCGCGAGCCCCAACTGGCTGAACGACTCGGCCTGCTGCGTCGTGGCGCCGCCGATCTCGGCGGTGACGCCCGCCGGCAGTTGGACCGTGGCCAGCCGTGACTGGACCTCGGTGCTGACCGCCCCGAGGTTGCTGCCCGAGGGCGTGACGGACACGCGCGCGGTGCGCTGGCCGTTGCTGGCCGTGATGGACACCGGCACGTCCGCCTGTTCGACGGACGCGATCGAGGACAGCGGGACCGGGCCCCGCGCCGTCGGCAGCTTAAGGTCGCGGACCGCGTCGATGCTGGTGAACCGGGTCCCCTCACCGATCCGGACCGGGTAGTCGTTCGTGCCGATCCGGACGGTTCCGGCCGGAACCGGGCTGATGGTCGAGGCCAGGACGCCGGCGACCTGCTGCTCGTTCAGGCCGGCCGCGGTGGCCTTGGCCCGGTCCACCTTGACCTGGACCACAGGCTGGCTGGCGGCGAGGTTCGTGCTGACCTCGGTCGAGCCGGGCACACCCTCCATCGCCTTGACCATGGCGTCGCTGGCGGTGCGCAGGTCATCGGACCGGGCGGCCTTGAGCGTGATGTCCACGGTCGACGTCGTCCCGAAGCCGCCCTGCTGCGAGCCGACCGTGATCTTGCCGGCGTCGGAAATTTTGGCCAGCTCGGCACGCACGGTGTCCTGCAGCTTGCCCTGGTTGGCCTTCTCCTCGGTCACCACGGTGAAGGTGGAGTTGGCCGCCCCGGTGGACTGCAGGGCGGAGAAACCGGTCTGGGCGTTGCCGGTGGTGACCTGGACATCCTTGATGCCGTCGATGCCGCGCAGCTTGGACTCGACCTTGATCGCGGCCGCGTTGCCCTCGGCCAGGCTGGTGCCGGCCGGGAGGCTCTGCCGCACCGTCATGCTGTTTTCGCCGGAGCGGCCCAGCAGATCGGTGGCGAGCAGAGGTGACATGGCGACCGTGCCGCCGAGGACCAGGACGGCGGCCACCAGCGTGATCACGGGGTGCCGCTGGGTGCCGCGGAGGACGGGCAGGTAGCCGCGCTGCAGGATGCTGCGCTGCTCGGCTTCGTGCGCCTTCGCGGCCGCCTCCGAGGCGGCTTCCGTCCGGTCACCCGCGGCGGCGGCCTTGTCCGCAGGGTTTCGCAGGAACCAGTACGCCAGCACCGGGACGATCGTCAGGGAGACCAGCAGCGAGGACACCAGCGCGATCGTGACGGTCAGGGCGAAGGGCCGGAACAACTCTCCGGCCAGCCCTGCGACGAATGCGATAGGCAGGAACACAGCGACCGTGGTGAGCGTGGACGCGGTGATCGCGCCGGCGACTTCACGGATGGAGGTCAGGATGGCGGTGATCTTCGCTTCGCCGTAGCTGAGGTGCCGCTTGATGTTCTCGATCACCACGATTGAGTCGTCGACCACCCGGCCGATCGCGATGGTCAGCGCGCCGAGGGTCAGGATGTTCAGGGAGTACCCGGTCACCGAAAGCCCGATGAAGGTGATCAGCAGGGACAGCGGGATGGATACCGCCGTGACCAGGGTCGAGCGCACGGAGAGCAGGAACAGCAGGATGACCGCTACGGCGAAGCCCAGGCCCAGGAGCCCCTCGGTGGTCAGGTCCTTGATGGATTTTTCGATGAACGGCGCCTGGTCGAACACGGGCGTGAACTTCGCGTCGGACCCCAGCTCCGCTTCCAGCTGCGGGATGGTGTCCTTGACCGCGTGGGAGATGCCCACGGTGTCGCCCTCGGGCTTCTTGGTGACCGAGACGGCGAGGGTCTCCTTGCCGTTAGTCCGGGTGATCGACGTGCGGGCGTCCTCGGCAAGGCTGACGTCCGCCACGCTGCCGATCGTTGCGGCGTCCCGGGCGCCGGAGAGCGGCAGGGCCTTGATCGCGTCAAGGGAGTCCACCGGGCTGCCGATCTGCAGCGACAGGGTCTTGCCCTTCTCCTCGATGCTGCCGGCCGGCACCAGGGAACCGTTGTTTTTCAGGGCGTCGGAGATGGAACCGATGGTGGCACCGCTGGCGGCCAGGTCCTGCGGCCGGGGGAGGATCTTGATGTGTTGGGTTGCGCCGCCGGTCACCTCGGCGCCGCGCACGCCGTCGAGCTTTTGCAGCCGCGGCACGCTGAGCCGGACCAGGTCCGCGTTCAGCTCACTCAGCGGCTTGTCCGAGGACACGGCGAGGAACACGATGGGGAAGTCGCTGATGCTGCCGGCGATCGCCTGCGGCTGGACGTCCTTCGGGAGCGACTGCTTGGCGTTGGAGATGGCCCGGTCGATCTGGTTCCGCGCCCGGTCCAGGTTGGACCCGTAGGTGAACGCCAGGGTGATCTGTGAGACGCCGTTGCGGGAGGTCGACGACGTCGACTCCAACCCTTCGACGCCGCGGAGCGCCGTCTCCAGCGGCCCGCTGACCTGCTTGTCCACGACTTCCGGGGAGGCCCCCGGCATCGAGGTGATGACCGTGATCTGCGGGAACTCGATGGACGGGATGAGCTCCTGCTTCAGCGAGGTCATCGTGATCACGCCGAACACCGACGCAAAAATGGTGATCAGCGCGATCAGCGCCCGGTTTGCTAGCGAGAGCTGGGCCAGCCGGAACATCTCATGAACTCCTGGGGTTAGCGGACGCTCGCCACGACGGAACGCCTCAATGGGACTAAACGTGCCGCAACCCGGCAGAGTTTCAGCGGCCGGCCGGGACCGGTTCCAGCTGCAGGGCCCGGGCCGTGTCGGCCTCGAGCTGGGCCGCGAGGTCCGGGTTCTCGTTGAGCTTGACGCCGTAGCCCGGCATCATCTCCTTGAGCTTGGACTGCCAGCCCTTGAAGTTCTTCGGGAAGGCCTTCTGCAGCAGCTCGATCATGATCGGCACGGCCGTGGAGGCGCCCGGGGACGCACCCAGCAGCGCGCCGATGGAGCCGTCGCGGCCGGCGATGACCTCGGTGCCGAACTGCAGCACGCCGCCCTTCTTCGGGTCCTTCTTGATGATCTGGACGCGCTGGCCGGCGGTGATCAGTTCCCAGTCGCCGTCCTTGGCCTCCGGGTAGTACTCGCGCAGGGCCTCGACCTTGGCGCCGTGCCGCTTGGCGACTTCCTTGACCAGGTAGGCGGTGAGGTCCATGTTGTCCTTCGCCACGGCCAGCATCGGGATGATGTTGGAGGGGCGGATCGACAGCGGCAGGTCCAGGTAGGAGCCGTTCTTCAGGAAGTTGGTGGAGAACCCGGCGTACGGGCCGAACAGCAGGCTGCGCTTGCCGTTGACGAACCGGGTGTCCAGGTGCGGGACGGACATCGGCGGGGCGCCCACGGAGGCCTGACCGTAGACCTTGGCGCTGTGCTGGGCGGCCAGGGTCTCGTCGGTGCAGCGGAAGAACTGGCCGGAGACGGGGAATCCGCCGTAGCCCTTGCTCTCCGGGATGCCGGAGGCCTGCAGCAGGTGCAGGGCACCGCCGCCGGCGCCGACAAAGACGAACTTCGCGTGGATCGAGCCGTGCTCGCCGGACCGCGGGTGCTTGAGCTCAAGGTCCCAGCCGCCGTCGGAGGCCCGCTTGATGCCGGTGACGTCGTGGCCGTAGTTGATTTCCACGCCGTTGTTGCCGAGGTAGCCGGTCAGTTCGCGGGTCAGGGCGCCGAAGTCGACGTCGGTGCCCTCAGCGGCGCGGGTGGCGGCGACGCGCTGCTTGGGGTCGCGGCCCTTGACGATCAGCGGGGCCCACTTGGCGATCTGGGCCTGGTCTTCGGAGTACTCCATCGAGCGGAACAGCGGGTTCGGCTTCAGCGCCTCGTAGCGGGTCCGCAGGAAGTTCACGTTCGCGTCCCCGACGACAAAGCTCATGTGCGGGACGGTGTTGATGAAGCCCTTGGGCGAGCCGATCAGCGAGTTGGTGACCAGGTGGGACCAGAACTGGCGGGAGAGCTGGAACTGCTCGTTGATATGCAGCGCCTTGGCCGGATCCACCGAGCCGTCCTTGGCTGCGGGGGAGTAGTTCAGCTCGCACAGGGCGGCGTGGCCGGTGCCGGCGTTGTTCCACGGGCCGGAGCTTTCCAGGCCCGGCTGGTCCAGCCGCTCGAAGAGGGAGATGGTCCAGTTCGGCTCAAGCTGCTTGAGGAATGCGCCGAGCGTGGCGCTCATGATGCCGCCGCCAATCAGGACGACGTCGGCATGTTGGGTCTTGGAAATGAAAGTCACGATCAGTCTCCGATAGCAGCGGCTCTGGCTGTCACAGAATATCCCTGCACCGCCCACTAACTGAAATTGGCCTGTTACGTCAAGGCTTTAGCTGGACGTTCGTGAAAACTTCGTTCAGCACCGGCGACGCCGGGTACTTCAGCACCCGGTCGGACAGGGCCAGCGCCGAGATCGGGAAGGCGATCGGCACCGCCGGCACCGACTCGGCGATCTGGGCGTTGATGGTCTGGTACTGCTCGGTCCGTTCCTTGCCGTCCGGCAGGCCCCGGGCCCGCAGGATCTTGGAGAACACCTGCGGATCCTGGTAGCCGAACTCGCCGGTCTTTTCGCCGAACAGCGGGCCGACAAAATTGTCCGGGTCCGCGTAGGAGCCGTTCCAGCCGAGCAGGTGGAGGGCGTGGTCGCCGGGGGAGGTGACCTTCTGCAGGTACCCGTCGGACCAGTCCACCGGCATGGGCTTGATGTTGAGCCCGACGGCTGTGAGCTGGCGGCTGATCTCGGCGTAGACCTTCTCCGGAGTCGGCAGGTAGGGGCGGGCGACGTTCAGCGGGTAGTAGAACTTGAGTTCTTCGCCCTTATACCCGGCGTCGGCCAGCAGTTTCTTGGCCTTGGCCTGGTCGTAGCCCAGGGACGGGGCGTTGTTATTGAAACCGCTCAGCTTCGGCGGCACAAACTGCGAGGCGGCCGAGGTGTTGTCGATGAAGAACTTCCGGATCAGGGTGTCCTTGTCCAGGGCCATCTCGATCGCCTGCCGGATCTTCAGGTCCCGCAGCACGGGCACCTGCTGGTTCATGCCCAGGTACATGACGGAGAACGGGTCGCGCTGGATGATCTGCTTGCCGCGCTTGACCAGCTGGTCGAAGTTGCCCACCGTGACCGAGTCGTAGGCGTCGATTTTGCCGTCCAGCAGCGCCTGCAACCGGGTCTGCGGGTGGTCGTAGCTGATGAAGTTGATCGTGGCGATCTGGCCGCGGTCGCCCCAGTAGCCCTTGTTGGTGTTCAGCGTGACGGTGTTGTTGTCCCACGAGCCGAAGACATAGGGTCCGGTGCCCACCGGGTGCAGGGCGTAGGCGGACACCGGCTGGCCCTCGCGGTTCTGGTTCAGCACGTCCGCCGAGCCGGCGGCCAGGGCGCGCGGCGAGGAGATCGCGAACGCGGGCAGGGTGAGCGCCTGGAGGAAACCGGTGAACGGCTGGGTCAGGTCGATCCGGACGCTGCCGGCGGAGAGTGCCTTGCAGTCCTTGTAGATGGACAGCGGGGCTTGGTCGGCGTGGGCCATGAACACGCCCTTGAAGCTGCTGCCCGGGGCCTGCTTGCGCAGTGCCGGGGAGAAGTTGAACCAACGCTTGAAGTTGGTGCACACGGCTGCGGCGTTGAACGCGGTGCCGTCCTGGAACTTGACCTTCTCCCGCAGGGTGAACGTGTAGGACCTGCCGTCCTCGCTCGTGGTCCACTCGGTGGCGAGCAACGGGGTGGGCTTGCCGCTGGTCTGGTCGACGCCGACCAGGCCTTCGAGGATCTGCCGGGTGATGCGGTAGGAGTCGACGTCGGAGACGAGTGCCGGGTCCAGGCCCAGCGGGCGCGAGGCGGTGCCGAAGGTGAAGGTGGCGGTGGGGCCGGCGGGGGTGGAGGCGGAGGAGGACGACGGCGTGGGGCCGGGGACTCCGGTGCAGGAGGCCAGCGGGAGCATGAGCAGGACCGCCCCGACGCCGGCGGCGATGCGGCGCACTGTGCTGCGGGGGCCGCTACTTCTGGGCGCGGGACTGCTGGGCACTGAAGGAATCACCTCTGGGAACTGGGCGGCCGCCGGCTGCGGCCAAAGCCCAGTCTAGTTGACCTGCCCGGTGAATCCCGGGGACACGGCGAAGGCCCGCACCGGGGGTGCGGGCCTTCGTTTTCTCCGGGGGACCCAGGGAGTCAGGCTGGATCCGTGACAGGAGGTCTAGGCAATGCCTACTTGGGCATCAGGACCGAATCGATCATGTAGACCGTGGCGTTGGCGGTCTTGACGCCACCGCACACGACGTTGGCGCCGTCGACCTTGAGCGCATCCTTGCTGCCGGTGACGGTCACCGAGCCGCCCTGGACGGTCTTGTGGGTGCCCACAATCTCGGCCGGGCTGACCTTGCCGGGAACAACGTGGTAGGTCAGGATCTTGCTCAGCAGGGCGTCGTCCGTCTTGAGCTTGTCAATGGTGGCGGCGTCGATCTTCTTGAACGCGTCATCCGTCGGCGCGAAGACCGTGAACTCGCTGCCGTTGAGGGTGTCCACCAGATTGACCTTGGGGTTGAGCTTGCCTGAAACGGCTGCGGTCAGGGTGGTCAGGATCGGGTTGTTGGAGGCGGCCGTGGCGACCGGGTCCAGGGCCATGCCGGCGACGGAGCCCTTGCCGTCGGGAACCTGGGCGGCGTAGGCCTCGCAGCCGGAGCCGACGAGGTCGGCGGCCGGGTCCATGGCTGCGGCGGAGGAGCTCATCGACGGCGACGGTGCCATGCTTGAGGCCATGCCGGATTCGGACGGTGCGGCGGCCGGCGCCGAGGAGCTGGAGCCGCTGGTGGAACCGCCGCAGGCGGTGAGGCTGAGCATGGCGGCGGCTGCGATACCTGCAACGGCGAAAGTCGTG
The DNA here is from genome assembly GCF_001428365.1 of Arthrobacter sp. Soil763. Taxonomy (GTDB): domain Bacteria; phylum Actinomycetota; class Actinomycetes; order Actinomycetales; family Micrococcaceae; genus Arthrobacter. The sequence goes on from NZ_LMSH01000002.1 coordinate 1,099,654, forward strand.
CGCTTGATGGTCTGCATTTCGAATCTCCTTTGTTGTGCCGATTTCATTGCCGGCAGCGGCGCTCTTTGCCGCTGTGGCGTTTCTCCGACTGGTGGGCACCGACCCTTGGCTGGTGTCTCACTGGATATTCGGGTGTCCGGCGACAGGGGATGGGTGGAATATGAATTTCTTTTTCCCGGACCTCCGGCGCCCGCTGCCGGACCTGCTTCCGGGTTGCGGAATTCAAGCCCGCATAAGGGGACACAAAAAAGAACCCCGGTCCGAAGACCGGGGTTCTTTTCCAAAGTGCGCAAGGGGGGACTTGAACCCCCACGCCCGAAGGCACAGGAACCTAAATCCTGCGTGTCTGCCAATTTCACCACTCGCGCGCTGCGCCGTCGTCGGGGCCGAACGGGCCCCGTCAACGCACGCCAGCCACCATTCTACAGACCGTTGCCTGCCGGTCAGCCGGCCAGCTGCAGATCGCGGAGCAGCTTGGCGACGTGGCCGGTGGCGCGCACGTTGTACTGCGCCAGGGTGACCTTGCCGTCGGGGCGGACGACCACCGTGGACCGGATCAGGCCCTCGTAGGTGCGGCCGTAATTCTTCTTCTCACCCCACGCCGCGTAGGCCTCCGCCACGGCGTGGTCCGGATCGGACAGCAAGGGGAAGGTGAGCCCTTCGGCTGCGGCAAACGCGGCCAACTTGGCCACGGGGTCGGGGGAGATGCCGAGGACCTCGTAGCCGGCAGCCTGCAACGCAGTCAGGGAATCCCGGAAGTCGCAGGCCTGCTTGGTGCACCCGGGCGTGGCGGCGGCGGGATAGAAGTAGACCACGGTGTGGCGGCCGCGGAAGTCCCGCAGCGCTACCTCGTTGCCGGCCGCGTCCGGCAGCCGGAAGTCCGGCGCTTCGTCTCCGGGGACAAGTCGTTCGGGCATGTTCATCTCCTTGGGAAATCTGGGGAATCCCAGCCTACTTAGCACCGGCGGCGGCTCCGAATCGGACACTCGCTATACTCTTGGGTATGCCTGATATGGAACGCTGGCCAACCGGCCGCCTATTGTCGACGGCAGCACGCCTAGTTGAACACTCCTGGAACGAAAAACTGGGGGCGATCGGCCTGACCCACGCGGGGGTCATTGCGATGGAAGTGCTTTCCGCCCAAGGACCCATGACCCAAGCGCAACTGGCGCAACTGGTGAGGGTCCAAGCCCAGACCATGGGGAAAACCCTGAGCCGGCTCGAGGCCCATGGACACATTTCCCGGGAGCGCAGCCCCTCGGACCGCCGCAGCCACGTCGTCACCCTGACCGACCGCGGCCGCGAAGCGGTCGTCACGGCGGCCGACATGGAGCGGTCCGTTCTGGCGGCGGCGTCGATTGACCCGGACGCGCTTCGGCACGAGCTGAAGTCCGTGGTCCGCGAGCTGGCCAACCGGATCTCCACGACCGAGGCCAAGGCTATCGTCACCTCTGCGGACCCGGTGGCCGTGGCGCAAGCTGTGGCGGCTTCCGACGCCGGAGTTACTGCAGACGCCCTGTAGGCGTTTCCCTCCGACCCTCCCGGCCCCCGGGAAGCAAGTACTGACTACTGGTTTCGATAGCCGCGCGCTCGTGAAGCATGGGTTCATGACTCGATATGTCCTCGAAGCCAGATCTTTCGAACATCGCTGCCAGTGCTGCGGAGACTTGACCGTGGCCGTGTTCTGCGACGCCTGTGATCCCCACCCGGAACCGGTCGAAGCTGTGCGCTGACCCCTATGGCGTCCGGCGGCAGTCCGGCGTATGCCCGACCGGTTGCGTGTCCTTCCCCGTGCCGGGCACGGAGCGGAATTAGGATCGAGGCATGGATGCGCAGCTGACTGTTGAGCTGGAAGGGCAGACCTCGATCAACGAGCTGCTTGACGAGCCGGTCGGTGCTGCGCCGATTCAACTGGCACTGCCGATCCACTTCCAGCTCGCAACCGCCGAGCGCCGCTAGGACCCGCGCCCGATGCCCGCTCCTTCGACGGCCCGGCTATCGCCGTGCCGCCCCGGGTGGCGGTATGGCAGGAAGCGCCGGTCGGCCACGCAGCCAAAAGCGGGGAAGCTGGGGAGCGCCACCGCCGCGCTGGCGTTCATCCTTTGGGCAGTTCCGGCCGCTGCCACGCCGGCCCATGCCGGGCCCTGCGGGCCGGTGGTGCTGCTCCCGTTGCCCGGGTGCCAGGCTTCTCCCACGTCCACTACAGCGCCTCCACCCACGGCCAGGCCTTCGCCGTCGGTCGGAACGACCTCGCCCGCCCCTGCCCCGGCGCCGCCGCCCGGCGGCAGGCCGACGCAGGCGCCCGGGACAACGGCCGCGCCCAGCCCAGCAGTTCCGGCAGTAACCGTCAGCCCCTCCCGCACTGCCGTTCCGGCTTCGCCGCGCCCTGCCGCCACGAGCGCCGTCCCGGCCTCCGCAGCCCCTGGCACGTCGACCGTCGTCCCGGACGCGGGGGAGCCGCCGATCGCCGGATTGGACTCCACAGCGGCTGACACGGCGGACGCACGCTCCGGGAGTTCCGGCCTTACCGCCGCCGGCGGCGTGCTGCTGTCCCTGGGCGGGCTGCTCGTGGCGGCCGCCGGCGCCGTCGGACTTGGCCGGCACGCGCGCCCCTAAGCGCACCGTCGAAGGGCAAACTCGTCCGTCTGGCCTGCGGAGGGCAAACGCCTTCCTGTGGGCGGTTAAAGCAGAAACCCCGCCCGGCGGACTTTTCAGCCTGCCGAACGGGTTTTCTTGTGGTGCACCCCCCGGGACTCGAACCCGGAACCCATTGATTAAGAGTCAATTGCTCTGCCAGTTGAGCTAGAGGTGCAGTTGTTGTTTTCGTTCTCCCCGGGCTGTTTATTTCCCGCGGTGTTCTCCGCAACGACATGAAACTCTACACGAGATTTGGTGCAGTGTGAAATCGGGGCCCGGGCGTCGGCGTGTGGCTACCCGGGGAGCTCCAAAACCAGCGCAAAATCAGGGTTTTGGCCGTTGCTGAGGGCCCACAGCCGTCCGTCCGGGGCGAGCGAAACGTCGCGGATTCGGCCGTACTGCCGTGTGAAATAGGCCACAGGTTCGCCGGCGGTTTCGCCCCGCAGCGCGATCGTCCAGAGACGCTGCCCGCGGAGCGCCCCGAGGTAGGCGGTATCGCCGACGATCTCAAGGCCGCTCGGTGAGGAGTCCGCCGTCGACGGCCACACTGCTGCGGCGTCCCGGAACCTGCCCCGGTGCGGCGCCCCGGTCACCTCCGGCCAGCCATAGTTGCCGCCGGGCACGATCAGGTTGAGTTCGTCGTTGACGTCGGGGCCGAACTCGCTGGCCCACAGCCGCCCCGCACTGTCCCAGTCCAGTCCCTGGACGTTGCGGTGGCCCAGGCTGTACACCGGGTTGTTTCCGAAGGGGTTTCCGGGCGCCGGCTTGCCGTCCGCGGTAAGCCGCAGGATCTTGCCGCCGAGGGCGTCGCGGTCCTGCGGATCCCCGCTGCGGCGGGCGTCCCCGGTGCCGACGTAGAGGAACCCGTCCGGGCCGAAACGGATCCGGCCGCCGTTGTGGGTGGCTGCCTTGGGGATCCCGGAGAAGATCACCTTCGGGGCGCCCAGGTCCGGCACACCGTCCGGGCCCAGCCGAAAGCGCGCAATCCGGTTGTCGGACGCGGCGGTGAAGTAGGCGTACAGGTGGCGGCCGCTGCCGGTGCCGGGGGACAGTGCCAGTCCCAGCAGGCCGCCCTCGCCGCCGGGCACGACGCCGGGCACCTGGCCCACGGTGGTGGCCGCGCCCTGGGCGCCGGGGCGCACTGCCTTGAGGAGCGCGCTGTCCCGTTCGGAGATCAGTGCGGTGCCGTCGGGCAGGAAGACGATCGACCAGGGGATTGAAAGATTGGCGTTGATCCGCGCCACGACGCGTGGGGCCGTGGCGGATGGGCCCGGGGCCGACGGTCGCGGCGCGGACGGTCCGGAGGCGGGCGGCGCGGAAGTCGCCGGGCTGCCGGAAGAGGTACCCCCTTCGGTGGCCAGTGCACTGCCGGTGGCGGGTGGCGCGACGGGCGTGCCTGCCGTGCCGGTACAGCCCGAGACCGCGAGGGCCAGTGCAGCCGCCAGCGCCCCGGCCGCTGATGCTGCCGGGGCGCTTCGACGTGGCGTGTGCCCTCGCACTGGCCGGGACGCCGTCCGGCTAGAGGCGCGAACGGCGCGGGGGACGGAACCCTGCGGCCTCGGCGTGGGCTACGGACTCGAACCAGACCTCGGCGCGGGTTTCCTCGTAGGAGGGGCTGGTCTCATCGTGGTAAATCATCGACGAGGCGTTTCCCTTCACGGTGAAGCCTTCCGGTCCGCTTCCATCCGCAGCCGGGGCGGCCGAGCCCTCGCCGTAGGGCTGCTCGACGGCGAGGTGCCCGGCCGGTGCGGGTGCCTGGGCCGGCTCGGCACTGGGGGCAGGCTCGGCGGTGTGGGGCTCGGCGGTGCGGGGTTCCGCGTAATGGCTGGCAGATCCCTCGGTGGCGGCGGCCGAGGCGGCTGCCTGGGCGGTCTCAAGGTCGGCGGCCTCTGCCGCGGCGGATTCCGCGCCGGGAAGGGTCGGGGCGTGCGGACCGGTGTACTCGTCGTGGTGCACCGGGGCGGCGGCCGCTTCGGCGGTGCCGGCGGCGGTCCCGGCGGTTGCCTCGTGGCGCGGGTGGCCCGCGTGCGGGGCTTCATGGTGCGGTGCGGCGTGGGTGTCGGCCGGCGGCGTCTCGGACCACTGCGTTTCCCACTCGGTGTTCTCGGTGCCCGTTTTCTCGGTGACGCCGGCTTCGGCGATGCCGCCGTCACTCGCGGCGCCGGCAGCCGGCTCCTCACCGGTCGGCCGGGCCGCCGCAGCAGCAGCCTCGTCGTCGGCCGTCGTCGGCGGCACCGGTTCGGCGTTGCCGAATCCGGCGGCGGAGGGCATCCCGGTGGTGGCGGCCGCGGCGGCCGATGATGCGGCCGTCCCGCCGGACAGGGCGCCGTCGTGGCGTTCACCGCTGGCAGGAGCCTGGTCGGCGGACCTCTGCTGTGCGGAGGTCCCCGCGCCGCTGCGGGCGTTGTTGCGGTTCAGCAGCCACCACACGACGCCGACAATCACCACGATGACGATGAGCCAGGTAATCCAATCCATAGCGGAATCCTTCTGTCCAGGGGCAGGGTTGCCGTTGCTTGACGTTACGTCCGGCCCGACGGGGCTGTCCAGCGTTCCGGAACCGCCCCGTGTAGCCTCGCTTCATGGATTTCAAGCGACTGCGGATCCTCCGCGAACTGGCGGACCGCGGCACGGTCGGTGCCGCCGCGGAAGCGCTGCGGGTAACGCCGTCGGCCGTCTCGCAGCAGCTGAAGACGCTGCAGGAGGAACTGGGCGTCGTCCTTGTCGAGAAATCCGGCAGGGGAGTGCGGCTGACCGAGGCCGGGCTGGCCATGGCGGGCGCGGCCGCCGACGTCTCAACGGCCCTGGCCCGCGCCGAGGCGACCGTTGACACCTACCGGCGCGGCTGGCAGACCCGGATCAGGGCCGCGTTCTTCCCCAGTGCGGCGGAGATGTTCCTGCCGGGCCTGCTGCACCGGGTCAAGGACATCGACGGGCTCCGCTTCGAGGCCCACTTTGAGGACCCGGGCGTCGCCGGCTTCGCATCCCTCGCCGCCGACTATGACATCGTCCTCGCCCACAGCGTCGACGGACCCGGGGTGTTTGCCCGGCAGGGCCTGCAGGTCATCCCGCTCCTGGACGAACCGCTCGACGTCGCGGTCCCCGCAGGCCATGCCCTTGCCGGCAAGGCCGCCCTGAGCGCCGGGGATGTCGTCGGGTTCCCCTGGATGGGCGTGCCCGACGGGTTCCCCTTTGACACGGTGCTGCGCCAGATCGAGCTGCAGGCCGATTCGCCGGCGGTCCGGGCCCAGCTGTATCCGGACCTCCGCGTCCTGGAGGCCCTGGTCAGCGCCGGGCACGGACTCAGCCTGCTGCCGCGGTACACGGCCCTGAAGAACCAGGGGAGGGGCTTCGTCCTCCGGCCGCTCCGGGGCGTGAAGGCCAGCCGCAGCATCGTGGCCCTGGCCCGCCCGGAGGCTGCGGCCCGCACCCGGATCCAGCAGGTGCTGACCATGCTCAAGGATGAGGCCCGCGCGGTGGCGGAAGCTCCCGAGTTGCGTGACACGGATCACCTTGGGATCGCCCAGCACACGTCGGCGTCCGAAGAATGAGACGACAGTCCACTATTTGGGCGAAATATTCCCGGAATCGGGCTTAATGAGCCACTCCGGCTCGTTGCTGCCTGCGCCGTAGCCCTAGACTTTGAGCCATGAGTGAGGACACCCAAACAGCGACAGAGACCAAGCCGGACATCAAGCCACGCAGCCGGGTCGTCACCGACGGAATCCACGCCGCCCCCGCGCGCGGCATGTTCCGTGCGGTCGGCATGGGCGACGATGACTTCGCCAAGCCCCAGGTGGGCGTGGCCAGCTCGTGGAATGAAATCACTCCCTGCAACCTCTCGCTGAACCGGCTGGCCCAGGGCGCCAAGGAAGGCGTCCACGCCGGCGGCGGGTTCCCGATGCAGTTCGGCACCATCTCCGTCTCCGACGGCATCTCCATGGGCCACGAAGGCATGCACTTCTCCCTCGTCTCCCGCGAAGTCATCGCCGATTCGGTGGAGACCGTGATGCAGGCCGAGCGGATCGACGGCTCGGTGCTGCTGGCCGGCTGCGACAAGTCCCTCCCTGGCATGCTGATGGCAGCGGCCCGCCTGGATCTGGCCAGCGTCTTCCTCTACGCCGGCTCCATCATGCCCGGCTGGGTCAAGCTCGAGGACGGCTCGGAGAAGGAAGTCACCCTCATTGACGCCTTCGAGGCCGTGGGCGCCTGCGCCGCCGGCAAGATGAGCATGGAGGACCTCACCCGCATCGAAAAGGCCATCTGCCCGGGCGAAGGTGCCTGCGGCGGCATGTACACCGCCAACACCATGGCCTGCATCGGTGAGGCCCTCGGCATGTCCCTCCCCGGCTCCGCCGCCCCGCCGTCGGCCGACCGCCGTCGTGATGATTTCGCGCGGAAGTCCGGCGAGGCCGTGGTGAACCTGCTCCGCCTCGGCATCACCGCCCGCGACATCATGACCAAGAAGGCCTTCGAGAATGCCATCGCCGTCACTATGGCCTTCGGCGGCTCCACCAACGCGGTCCTGCACCTGCTGGCCATCGCACGCGAGGCCGAGGTCGAGCTGACCCTGGACGACTTCAACCGGATCGGCGACAAGATCCCGCACCTGGGCGACCTGAAGCCCTTCGGCCGCTACGTCATGACCGATGTCGACAAGATCGGCGGCGTGCCGGTGATCATGAAGGCCCTGCTCGACGCCGGCCTGCTGCACGGCGACTGCCTCACCGTGACCGGCAAGACCGTCGCGGAAAACCTCGAGGCGATCAACCCGCCGGATGTCGACGGCAAGATCCTGCGTGCCCTGGACAACCCGATCCACAAGACCGGCGGCATCACCATCCTGCACGGCTCGATGGCACCGGAAGGCGCCGTCGTCAAGAGCGCCGGCTTCGACGCCGACGTCTTCGAGGGCACCGCCCGCGTCTTCGAACGCGAGCAGGGCGCCCTGGACGCGCTGGACAACGGCGAGATCAAGGCCGGCGACGTCGTCGTCATCCGCTACGAGGGTCCCAAGGGCGGCCCGGGCATGCGCGAGATGCTGGCCATCACGGGCGCCATCAAGGGCGCGGGCCTCGGCAAGGACGTCCTGCTGCTCACGGACGGCCGCTTCTCCGGCGGCACCACCGGCCTGTGCATCGGCCACGTCGCGCCGGAAGCGGTCGACGGTGGTCCGATCGCCTTCGTCAAGGACGGTGACCGGATCCGCGTGGACATCGCCGCCCGTTCGTTCGACCTGCTGGTGGAGCCCGCCGAGCTGGAGGCCCGGAAGGTGGGCTGGGAGCCGCTGCCGGCCAAGTTCACCAAGGGTGTACTCGCGAAGTACGCCAAGCTGGTCCACAGCGCCTCCACCGGCGCCTACTGCGGGTGATAGCGGACCCGGGAGGGGGCGCATGCCTTCTCCCGGGTCCCAACCAGTGGACAGTGTCGTCCACATCGTGAGACAGGCCGCAGGCTCGTTGACACCTGTCTCACGTAGAGGGAAAACTGAACGCATGATCGAGATCGTTACCGGCGGCGCTTGCGCAGCTGCAGTCGTCGTCCTTACCAAGCGCGTGGCTCAATAGCCGTTCCTGGTAACGAACCGCCACGCGCAAACCCCTCGAAGAGCCGCCAGGCTGAGGGGTTTTTTTATTTCCGCTCCACCAGCACCACCCGATCACTGTAGATCCAACCCAGATCCACCAAAGGAAGAGTCCGATGAGCAAAGGATCGCCGATCAGCCCCTCGCTGATGGCCACTAAGTCCGCTGGAGCCCACAAGGCTCCGGAACGCGTCGACCGTCCGGCCGACGCCGGCGTCGATCATGCTGCCGTCTCTCCTGTCCTTGGGCCGAACAACGTCGTACCCCCGACGCCGATGACCGGCTCGCAAGCAATCGTCCGCTCGCTCGAAGAACTCGGCGTGCAGGACATTTTCGGTTTGCCCGGTGGCGCGATCCTGCCCACCTATGACCCCTTGATGGCCTCCACAATGAACCACGTTCTGGTCCGTCACGAACAGGGAGCCGGCCACGCCGCGCAAGGCTACGCCATGGTTACCGGGCGGGTTGGCGTCTGCATCGCCACCTCCGGCCCCGGAGCCACCAACCTCGTTACCGCCATCATGGACGCCCACATGGACTCCGTGCCGATGGTTGTCATCACCGGCCAGGTCTCCAGCGGGGTCATCGGCACCGATGCCTTCCAGGAAGCGGACATCGTCGGCATCACCATGCCGATCACGAAGCACTCCTTCCTGGTCACCAACCCCGACGACATCCCGCACGTCATGGCCGAGGCGTTCCACCTGGCCTCCACCGGGCGGCCCGGCCCGGTCCTGGTGGACGTCGCCAAGGACGCCCAGCAGGGCCAGACGACGTTCTCCTGGCCGCCGAAGATCGACCTGCCGGGCTACCGGCCGGTGGTCCGCGGCCACAGCAAGCAGGTCCGCGAGGCGGCCCGGCTGATCGCCGCGGCCACCAAGCCGGTGCTCTACGTCGGTGGCGGCGTGGTCAAGGCGCACGCTTCGGCGGAACTGCGCGAACTCGCCGAACTCTCCGGCGCGCCCGTGGTCACCACCCTGATGGCCCGCGGCGTCTTCCCGGACTCGCACCCGCAGCACGTCGGCATGCCCGGCATGCACGGCACGGTCTCCGCCGTGACCGCGCTGCAGCAGTCCGACCTGCTGATCACGCTCGGTGCGCGCTTCGATGACCGGGTCACCGGCATCCTGTCCTCCTTCGCGCCCAACGCCAAGGTCATCCACGCGGACATCGACCCGGCGGAGATCTCCAAGAACCGCACCGCCGATGTCCCGATCGTGGGCTCGGTCAAGGAAATCATCCCGGAGCTCACCGAGGCGCTGCGGCTCCAGTTCGACGCCACCGGCACCCCGGACCTGACGAACTGGTGGGCGTTCCTGAACAACCTCAAGGAGACCTACCCGCTCGGCTGGACCGAACCGGAGGACGGCCTCACCGCCCCGCAGCGCGTGATCGAACGGATCGGCGCCTTGACCGGGCCCGAGGGCGTCTACGTCGCCGGAGTCGGCCAGCACCAGATGTGGGCGTCGCAGTTCATCAAGTACGAACGCCCGCACGCCTGGCTGAACTCCGGCGGCGCCGGCACCATGGGCTACGCCGTGCCGGCGGCCATGGGCGCCAAGGTCGGCAACCCGGACCGCGTGGTCTGGGCGATCGACGGCGACGGCTGCTTCCAGATGACCAACCAGGAACTGGCCACCTGCGCCATCAACAAGATCCCGATCAAGGTCGCGGTGATCAACAACTCCTCGCTGGGCATGGTGCGGCAGTGGCAGACCCTGTTCTACGAGGGCCGCTACTCCAACACCGACCTGAACACCGGCCACGACACCGTCCGGATCCCGGACTTCGTCAAGCTCGCGGACGCTTACGGCTGCGCCAGCTTCCGTTGCGAGCGGGACGAGGACATCGATGCCACCATCCAGCAGGCCCTGGCGATTAACGACCGTCCGGTCGTCATCGACTTTGTCGTCAGCCCGAACTCGATGGTGTGGCCGATGGTCCCCGCCGGCGTGAGCAACGACCAGATCCAGGTTGCCCGGAACATGACCCCGGACTGGGAAGAAGAGGACTGAACATGACCCGCCACACACTCTCCGTCCTGGTCGAGGACAAGCCCGGCGTGCTGACCCGCGTGGCCAGCCTCTTCGCCCGCCGCGCCTTCAACATCAACTCCCTGGCCGTCGGCCCCACCGAGGTACCGGGCATCTCCCGGATGACCGTGGTGGTCGACGCCGACGGCGAGCTGATCGAACAGGTCACCAAGCAGCTGAACAAGCTGATCAACGTGATCAAGATCGTCGAGCTCACCCCCGAATCTTCCGTACAGCGCGACCACATCCTGGTCAAGGTACGTGCGGATGCCGCAACCCGGCTGCAGGTAACCCAGGCAGCCGACCTCTTCCGCGCTTCAGTGGTCGACGTCTCCACCGAGTCGGTCGTCATCGAAGCCACCGGCCACCCCGACAAGCTCACCGCACTGCTGTCAGTGCTGGAGCCGTTCGGCATCCGCGAAATCGTGCAGTCCGGAACCCTGGCCGTCGGCCGCGGGTCCCGCTCCATGAGTGATCGGGCCCTGCGCTCCGCCTAAAAGGCGCGCCGGCCCGCGAAGCACCCCGCAACACCCCCGAATTTCACAGACAACACCACAGAATCCATTCAAAGGAGACACCCCAGTGACTGAAATGTTTTACGACGACGACGCCGACCTGTCGATCATCCAGGGCCGCACCGTTGCCGTCATCGGTTACGGCTCCCAGGGCCACGCCCACGCCCTCAGCCTGCGCGATTCCGGTGTTGACGTCCGCGTCGGCCTGAAGGAGGACTCCAAGTCCCGCGCCAAGGCCGAAGCCGAAGGCTTGCGCGTGCTCAACGTCGCCGACGCCACCGCCGAAGCGGACCTGATCATGATCCTCACCCCGGACCAGGTCCAGCGCCACGTCTACGCCGAGGACATCGCTCCGAACCTGCAGGCCGGCGACGCCCTGTTCTTCGGCCACGGCTTCAACATCCGCTACGGCTACATCCAGCCGCCGGCCGACGTCGACGTCGCCCTGGTCGCCCCGAAGGGCCCGGGCCACATTGTGCGCCGCGAGTTCGAAGCCGGCCGCGGCGTGCCGGACCTGATCGCGGTCGAGCAGAACGCCTCCGGCAAGGCCAAGGAACTGGCCCTGTCCTACGCCAAGGCCATCGGCGGCACCCGCGCCGGCGTCATCGAGACCACCTTCACCGAAGAGACCGAAACGGACCTCTTCGGCGAACAGGCCGTGCTTTGCGGCGGCGCCTCGCAGCTGATCATGTACGGCTTCGAGACCCTCACCGAGGCCGGCTACAAGCCCGAGGTCGCGTACTTCGAGGTGCTGCACGAGCTGAAGCTGATCGTCGACCTGATGGTCGAGGGCGGCATCGCCAAGCAGCGCTGGAGCGTCTCCGACACCGCCGAGTACGGCGACTACGTTTCCGGCCCGCGGGTCATCACCCCCGAGGTGAAGGAAAACATGAAGGCTGTCCTGAAGGACATCCAGGACGGCACCTTCGCCAAGCGCTTCATCGACGACCAGGACGCCGGCGCCCCCGAATTCAAGGAGCTCCGCAAGAAGGGTGAGAACCACCCGATCGAGGCCACCGGCCGGGAACTGCGCAAGCTCTTCTCCTGGATCAAGAACGAAGACGACTACACCGAAGGTTCGGTAGCCCGCTAAGGCAACTGACCGGCAGGGGAGCCGGACACCAGTTTCTGGGGTCCGGCTCTCCCGCGTTGAGCACCACCTGCACCACAGACGTTTCACCAAAATCCCCACCTGAATTACAAGAGAGCTAAAGAGGTCACCGGTGACAAGCACCAAACCTGTCGTACTCCTCGCTGAGGAACTTTCGCCCGCCACAGTCGACGCGCTCGGCCCGGATTTCGAAATCCGCCAGACCGACGGCGCCGACCGTTCCCAGCTGCTCTCCGCGATCGCCGACGTGGACGCCATCCTGATCCGCTCCGCCACCCAGGTGGACGCCGAGGCGATCGCTGCCGCGAAGAACCTCAAGGTGATCGCCCGTGCCGGCGTGGGCCTGGACAACGTCGACATCAAGGCCGCCACCCAGGCCGGTGTCATGGTGGTCAACGCGCCGACGTCGAACATTGTCTCCGCCGCCGAACTGACCGTCGGCCACATCCTCAGCCTCGCCCGCCACATCCCGCAGGCCTCCGCCGCGCTCAAGGACGGCGAGTGGAAGCGCTCCAAGTACACCGGCACCGAGTTGTTCGAAAAGAAGGTCGGCATCATCGGCCTGGGCAGGATCGGCGCGCTGGTCGCGGCCCGCCTGAAGGGCTTCGAGACCAAGATCCTGGCCTACGACCCCTACATCACCTCCGCCCGGGCCGCCCAGCTCGGCGTGCAGCTGGTGACCCTGGACGAGCTGCTGGCCCAGTCTGACTTCATCACCATCCACATGCCCAAGACCCCGGAAACCGTCGGCATGCTCGGCGCCGAGGCGTTCAAGAAGATGAAGCCCAGCGCCTACGTCGTCAACGTCGCCCGCGGCGGCCTGGTGGACGAGGAAGCCCTGTACACCGCGCTCCAGTCCGGCGAGATCGCCGGCGCCGGCGTCGACGTCTTCGTCAAGGAACCGAGCACCGACCTGCCGTTCTTCAAGCTGGACAACGTCGTGGTCACCCCGCACCTGGGCGCCTCCACCGACGAGGCCCAGGAGAAGGCCGGCGTCTCGGTCGCCAAATCGGTCCGCCAGGCCCTCGCCGGCGAGCTGGTGCCCGACGCCGTGAACGTCGCCGGCGGCATCATCGCCCCCGACGTGCGCCCCGGCATCCCGCTGATCGAAAAGCTCGGCCGGATTTTTACCGCCATGACGCACGCGTCGCTGACCCAGTTCGACGTCGAGGTGGCCGGCGAGATCTCCGAACTCGACGTCAAGGTCCTCGAACTCGCCGCGCTCAAGGGCATCTTCGCCGACGTCGTCACCGAACAGGTCTCCTACGTCAACGCCCCGGTTATCGCCGAGCAGCGCGGCATCAACGTCCGGCTCATCACCACCCCGGACACCGAGTCCTACCGCAACGTGCTGACCCTGCGCGGCGCCCTGAGCGACGGCACCCAGATCTCGGTGGCCGGCACTTTGACCGGCCCCAAGCAGGTCGAAAAGCTGGTCGGGATCAACGGCTTCGAGGTCGAAATCCCGATCAGCGAACACCTCGTGGTGGTGGCCTACTCGGACCGCCCGGGCGTGATCGGCACCATCGGCCACATCCTCGGCATGAACAACATCAACATCGCCGGCATGCAGGTGGCGCGTCAGGCCGAGGGCGGCCAGGTGCTGGCCTTGCTGACGATCGACAGCTCCGTGCCGCAGCAGGTGCTGGACGCCATCAAGGCCGGCATCGGGGCCGAAATGGTCCGCGAAGTGGACCTCGAGGACTGACCCCACGCGACGTGGCAGGCCGCGGCGGCGACTCGCCGCGGTCGGCCACGATCGACCGGCCGGTCTGCGTACAATGGCTAGGTCCGAATTTCGGATTGGGCCGGCAGACCGGCCCTTACTTTTGCACGCCCGGGCCGGGACGCCTTCATTTCCGTGTGGAATGAACTGCGGCGTGCGCACGCAATCCAGCTTTCAGGAGCCCAATGAACGCCGTCCAGAGGTTCATCAGAAGCAGAGTGCTTTTGCTGACCGCGTCCATTTTGATCGCGGCCATGTGCCTGTCCGTCCTGGTGCAGGGGCAGTCGCAGGCAGCGCTGAATCGCACCGTCGACCAGAACTCCCGCGGGCTCTATGACATCCTCGTCCAGGCCAAGGCAAAGGACGACGGCGGGCTGATGCAGCCGGAGATCGCCACCGGCCAGGGCGGCATCAGTTTCGAACAACTCGATTCCATCCGCAAGCTCTCCGGCACGTCCGTCGCCGCCCCGATCAGCCTGGTCTCCCGGGTCTCGCAGAACCTCGAGTCGCCGCGCCTGGACGCCACCGACTACCTCGGCTACAACGCGGGTCTGGCCGGAACCGCCGGGGACCCCACCGCCACCGACCCCTCCAAGTGGCCGGCCGCGGAATCCGTCCTGAGCGACACGCCCAAGAAGTACCGGCTCACCGCCAGCGCCGTCAGCTCCGACGGCAAGTCCGAACAGACGCTGTTCAAGACCACCGCCGAAGGCTCCCTCGGCAAGGCCCGGCTCGTCGAGGAAGAGGTCGCCGGCGGCAAGAACGTCCGGATCGCCGGCCCCGACGGCGAGACCGGCATCAAGTTCCCGGCACCGGCCGGCGGCTCGGAGCACACCCTCTTCAACCTCTCGGTCTCGCTGCCGATGGCACCGCAGGTGACCGAATCCGTCGTCGCCGTCGACCCCGTCTCCGAGCGCGCCCTGCTGGGCGGCGCCGGTGACTTCCTGGCCCCGCTGGAGAAGGCCCCGCCGGCCGACGCCCGCAACGCCGGCGCGATCGGCCGCCACTTCGAGAGCCTCTTCACCAGCGGCATCAGCATGGAACAGCTCAAGGAAGGCCCGGACTTCCTCGGCGTGAAGCTCAAGTACTGGGCGCCGCTGATGACGCAGTACCAGCAGGCCAAGAGCGCCGGGCAGCTGAGCGATGACTCGCAGGCGATCCCGCTGATCGTCCGCTCCGGCACCTCCCTGGACCTGAAGTACTCGGTCAAGATCGAGGAAATAGACGATGCCGGCAACGTCACCAAGGAGGTCGGCACCGCGACCCGCTCGCTGGACAAGGACTACCTGCCGTTCGTGTCGAAGTCCCCGTTCGCGCTGGCCTGGCCCGGCTCCAAGGACCTCTCCAAGCTCCTCGGCGACACCGGCAGCTTCGGCCAGGGCCTTTACAACCCGGCGACGTGGAGCACCGACTTCGCCGCCGCCCCCAAGTACAAGGACGGCGAGACCGCCGGCAACGGCGCCGTCGACAAGTCCGCGATCCCCGGCGACTGGGTCACCGTGAACCGTCTCCCGGAGAAGGGCGCCAACGGTGCCCCGGTGGACCAGACCCAGCGCACCCCGGTGGACGAGCGTGCCTACCGCGAGAACCTCGCCACTGGCAAGAAGCCGGCCACCCCGCTGGCCATGGTCTACGGCACCTTTGACCCGGCCAAGGTCCAGGAAGCCGCCGGCGACGTGAACCGGCTGCCGCTGGGCGGCTATGACCCCACGCCGATGACCCTGGCCAAGGACGCCGACGGCAAGGACGCCGGCCAGGCGCCGCTGAAGCCCTCGCTCAGCGGCACCGGGCTGGTCAGCCAGTCCGCCGGCGCCATCACCGACTACTACGGCCTGGCCGCCGCCCGCGGCTACGAGAAGAACGCCTCCGTGATCGACGCCGTCCGCGTCCGCGCCAACGTCGAGGGCAGCTGGAAGCAGTCCCAGCCCGAGGTGGAGAAGCTCGCCAACGAAATCCGGGACATGGGCCTGGAGGCCACTGTGGTCGCCGGTTCCGCCCGCGAGGACGCCAGCATCTTCGTGCCCGGTTACTCCAAGGACGACGCTGGCAAGGAATCCCCGCTGGGCACCGTCCAGCAGTCCTGGGTCCGGCAGGACGCCGCCGACGCTGTCTCCGGCTCGCTGACCGGCACCAACATCACCCTGCTCTTCCTGACCCTGTGCGGTGCAGCCCTGCTCACCGGCGCCTCCACCGTCAGCTATGTCCGCAAGCGCCGGCGCGAGGCCGGCACGCTCCGGGCCATGGGCTGGACGCAGAACAGGATCCGCAGCTGGGTGCTCGCCGAGTTCGGCGTCGGCGCTGCCGCCCTCGCCCTGGCCGGGATCGTACTGAGCCTGATCAGCTGGAACCCGGCCACCGCGGTGGTCTCCGCCTCGGTCCTGGTCCTGTACTGCGGCGCCGCGTACTTCGCCGCCCAGCAGCTGCGCCACCGCGAGGTCATCGACCAGGAACCGCAGCACGACGAGCGGCTCATCCCGGTCGACTCGCCGCTGACCTTCGCCAGCCGGCAGCTGAGCACCAACAAGTTCAACACCGGCTCCCTGGCCGTCGCCGTCGGCGTCTTCGGCGCCGCGGTGGGCGGACTCGCCGCCCTGCTGATCGACATTCCGCGGGCCGCCGGCGCCAGCGCACTGAGCGGCCTCGCCGCTGCCAGCATCGCGCTGCCGAGCATCATCCTGGGCCTGTCCGGGGTGGCCGTAGGCCTGCTGCTGACCATGGTCACCGGCCGCTTCGAACTCGGAGCCAAGCGCCAGTACCTGGGCATTCTGCAGGCGATGGGCTGGAACCCGGACATGCTGGGCCAGGTCCGCTTCTTCGAAAACGCCATGGTGGGAGCCATCGCACTGCCCCTCGGCGTCCTGGGCGCCCTGGGCGTGGGACTGCTCCTCGCCCCCTACGCCGCACTCTGGGCCGGGATCGCCGGGCTGGTGGCTGTACTTATCTGGATTCCGATTGCAACGAAAGTGGTCCAATGACTAACGAGCTGAACCTGACCAGGACGGCCCGGAACCGGATGCCGGAGAGCACCGGAACCGGCAGCCACCAGACCCGCGCGAACACCATCGTGAAGGCCGCGGACCACGCGACCCCGCTGGAACTGAGCAACATCACCATCCACTACGGCGGGGGCAAGGGCGGCGCCGAGGCCGTCAACGTCGTCGACGACTTCAACATGACCCTGCACGCCGGGGAAATGCACTGCATCGCCGGCCGGTCCGGCTCGGGCAAGACCAGCATCCTGACCGTCGGCGCGGGCCTGACCCTGCCGACGTCGGGCCGGGTCTTCTGGGAAGGCGACTCGCTTGAGACTATGGGCGACGACGAAATCGCCGACCGGCGCCGCGCCCTGATCGGCTATGTGGACCAGGGCGGCGCCCTGATCGACGGGATGAGTGCGCTGGAGAACGTCCTGCTGCCTGCCGTGCCCGACGGCGAGGTCGACCAGCGCCGCGACATGGCCAAGGACCTCCTGGACCTCGTCGGCCTGGGCCGGCGCATGCGGCACCGCCCGGCCCAGCTCTCCGGCGGCGAACGCCAGCGCGTCGCGATCGCCCGCGCTTTGATCCTCGGCACCCGCGTACTGGTGGTCGACGAGCCGACCGCCAGCCTGGACCGCACCTCGGCGAACCGCATCATCAGCATCCTCAAGGACACGACGTCCGACGGCATCGCCGTCCTGGTCGCTTCACATGACCACGAACTTGTCCGCCAGAGCGATACCCTGACCGAACTGATCTAGGTTTATAACGTGACGCCTTCCGAAAAGACCCCGTTTTACATCACCACGGCAATCAGCTACCCCAACGGTGTGCCGCACATCGGCCACGCCTACGAGGTCATCGCCACCGACGCCATGGCGCGGTTCAAACGGCTCGACGGCTACGACGTCTTCTTCATGACCGGCACCGACGAGCATGGCCTGAAGATGCAGCAGACGGCGGAAAAGGAAGGCATCCCGGTCAAGGAACTCGCCGACCGCAACTCGGCCGCGTTCCGGCAGATGAGCGATGACCTGGGCATCTCGCTCAGCCGCTTCATCCGCACCACGGACCCGGACCACTACGAGGCGGCCAAGGCCCTGTGGCAGCGAATGGAAGCCAACGGCGACATCTACCTGTCCAAGTACGCCGGCTGGTACTCGGTCCGCGACGAGCGCTACTTCGTCGAGGACGAAACCGAGGTCCGCGAGGACGGGCTCCGCTACGCCTCCGAGACCGGCACCGGGGTGACCTGGACCGAGGAGGAGAGCTACTTCTTCAAGCTCTCGGCCTACCAGGACCGGCTGCTGGCCCTCTACGCCGACCACCCGGAGTTCGGTGCGCCGCACAGCCGCTTCAACGAGGTCATCAGCTTCGTCAAGGGCGGCCTCGAGGACCTCTCGATCAGCCGCACCTCCTTCAACTGGGGTGTCCCGGTCCCGGGCAACCCGGAGCACGTGATGTACGTCTGGGTGGACGCGCTGACCAACTACCTGACCGGCGTCGGCTTCCCGGACACCGGGTCCGAGAGCTTCCGGAAGTACTGGCCGGCGGACGTCCATGTGATCGGCAAGGACATCTCCCGCTTCCACGCCGTGTACTGGCCGGCGTTCCTGATGTCCGCCGGGCTGGAACTGCCCAAGCGCGTGATGATCCACGGCCACCTGCACAATCAGGGCATCAAGATGTCCAAGTCGCTGGGCAACGTTGTGGCGCCCGCTGACTGGGTGGCGCAGTACGGCCTGGACCAGGTGCGGTTCTTCCTGCTCCGCGAGGTTCCCTTCGGCGCCGACGGCAACTACAGCCACGACGCGATCGTCGGCCGGATGAACTCGGACCTGGCCAACAACTTCGGCAACCTCGCGCAGCGGTCGCTGTCCATGGTGGCCAAGAACTGCGAGGGCCGCGTCCCGGTCCCGGCCGGGTTCAGCGCCGAGGACGCCGCCCTGCTGGGCCGGGCGAACGGCCTGCTGGACATCGCCCGCGCCGCGTTCGAGAAGCAGGAGTTCAGCCGGGCACTCGAAGCCATCTGGAACGTGCTCGGGGACACCAACGCGTACTTCGCCGAGCAGGCCCCGTGGGTGCTGCGGAAGACCGACGTCGAACGCATGAACACCGTCCTCTACGTGACCCTTGAGGTCCTGCGGATCGTCGCGATCCTCGCCCAGCCGGTCATGCCGGCGGCGGCGGCCGCCATCCTCGTCAGCCTGGGCCAGGCCGACGGCGAAGCCCGCGACTTCGCGGCGCTCCAGACGCCGATCGAGGCCGGCACCGAGCTGCCCGCGCCTGCTCCCGTGTTCCCCAAGTACGAGGAACCCGCCGAGGCCTAACCTGCCCCACCGTCGAGGTGGCATTTCACGGCAGTGTCCGAACCGGACACTGCCGTGAAATGCCACCTCAATTTTGTTTAAGCCGTGGTCTCCGGGCTGGACAGGTAGTTTTCGCTGCGGAACGAGTGGTCAGCACTCGAAAGCGGGCAGTGATTACTCGGGACTCGCCGTTCTGCCCCGTCATAGCTTTGCTGCGTCAGCGGTCTGAGGAAACCGCAGGGGAGTAACTCTCATCACTCACCCGCAATTTTCAGGCCGGGGACACGCGCCCCGGTCGCCGGAGTTACTCCGTGTGGTGCCGTCAGGTCGGAAGTCGACTCGTGATGGAGCAACCAGTAATGAGACGAACAATCGCAACAATGGGGATATTGGGCTTGGCCCTGCTGGGATCCGCAGGCACGGCCAACGCCGCCGCCGAAGGCAATGGCAACGGAAGCGGGACAGTGACGTCCTCGCCCGGCAACGGCGGTCCGGGCCCGACGCCCGGGGCCGGCCAGCCCGGCAGCCCGGGCACGCCGGGCAGCACCGGTACGCCGGACACTTCGCGCACACCTGATGCCCTGCCCGGCCCGGTGACGATTCCGCCCGTCGCGTCGGGAACACCGGATAACTCGGACAAGCCGGACACCTTGCCCGGCCCGGTGACCATTCCGCCGGTTGCCGACCCGCCGGCCGCCCCTCCGGCCGACCCGCCGGCCGCCCCTCCGGCCGACCCGCCGGCCGACCCGCCGGCCGCCGGAGGGTTGCCGGATAACTCCCACAAGCCGGACAACGCCGGGGCTCCCGAGGTGCCGGCCGGCCCGGTGACCAACCCCCCGGCCGCCGGCGGAGCGACGGATAACTCCCACCAGCCAGGCAATGGCGGCGACAAGGGCGACAAGCCGGGTAACTCCCACAAGCCGGGCGACAAGGGGGACAAGCCTGGCTCCCACAAGCCGGGCGACAAGGGCGACAAGGGGGACAAGGGCGACAAGGGCGACCGCGGAGACCACGGCGACCAGGGCGATCATGGCGACAAGGGCGACCATGGCGACCACGGTGACCATGGCGACCACGGCGACCAGGGTGACAAGGGCGACCATGGCGACCACGGTGACAAGGGCGATCATGGCGATCACGCCGGCTGGCCGGGCAAGTGGGACAAGTGCGAGCCGGGCGACCGGGGCGACCACGCCGGCTGGCCGGGCAAGTGGGACAAGGGCGACCGTGGCGACCAGGCCGACCGCGCGGGCTGGCCGGGCACCTGGGATAAGGGCGACCGCGGCGACCGCGGCGACCGTGGCGACAAGGGCGACCGTGGCGACCGTGGCGACCGTGGCGACCGTGGCGACAAGGGTGACCGCGGCGGCCATGGTGATCACGCCGGTTGGCCGGACAAGGGGGACAAGGGTCACAAGGGTCATCACCACGGCGATGACTGCGATTGGCCGGACAAGGGGGACAAGGACGAGTGTGACGAACCGCAGGCCCCCAAGCCGCAGAACCCTCCGGCCGTAAAGCCGGCCGCGCCTCCCGCGGCCAAGCCAGTGGCACCACCCACCGGCGCGGCACAGGGCGCTCCCGCACCCGTGGTCAACATGGGCTACAACGTCCAGACCGCTGTTGACGAGGCTCCAGCAACCGGCACGCCGGCCTGGCTCGCCATCCTGACGGGGCTGCTGACCGCAGGTGCCGCTACGGCCCTCCTGCGGGGCGGAGTCCGCAGGAACGCTGACAGCTAGCAACATGCGCGGGCCGGCTGCCAGCGCGGCAGCCGGCCCGCACCCTCACAGCATTCGGGCAACTACCCAGCCAGGAGCTCTCATGGCCCGCACCCGCATCCCCGAACTTCCCGCCAGGGCAACAGCGCGCCGCGGACTGATGCTGGCCGGCTGGGACAAAACGCTGCTGGTGCTGTGCATCGTCGGCCTGCTGGCTGCCTGGCTGATCTACGGCGCCCTCGGCACCGCTCCCGTCGGGCAGGGCCCCGCCGCAGCCGCGGCGCTCCCGACGGCCTCCTCTGCGGCACCCTACCCTTCGGCCCCAGTCCCGGCATCGGCGGCGACACCGGGAACCGGAAAGAGCGCAGCCCCGGCGGCCCCGAAACGTACGACGCCGGCCGCGGTTCAGGTCCCCAAGGCTTCCGCACCGATGCGGATCAGTTACCCGGCGGCGCGGATCGACGTCGCCGTCCATCGCCTGGAACCCAGCGCGGGCGAGGCCGCGAGCCAGAGCATCGTGCCGCCCGAGACGATGGACGGCTACTGGCTGGCACCTTTCGGTGTCCCGGGCACGGGGTCGACCAACACCACCTACGTCGTCGGGCACAGCTGGGAGGGAGTGGATGCGCCGTTCAACCGGCTGAGCACGCTCGCGGCGGCGGGGGACAAGCTGACCGTCCACACCGCCACCGGGGCGATCGACTACAAGGTCAATTCGGTGATCACCTATGTGAAGTCCACGCTGAAGGACAGCCCGGTCTGGGCAGTGGTTCCCAACCGGCTCGTGCTGATTTCCTGCTACACCGGGGATCTGTGGGGGCAGAACGTCGTCGTCGTCGCCTCGCCGCTCAAGACCGGCTAACGGGCGGTCCGAATATTGAGACAGTTTGACCAGCATGCGGATGCCTTGGCTACCCTGAAAACATGAGCGCATCCACGATTGACCTGGCAGTTATCCCCGGCGACGGCATCGGTCCGGAAGTTACCGCCGAGGCACTGAAGGTACTGGAGAAGGCCGCCGCGGCCGAGGGCATCGTCCTGCAGCAGACCCATTACAAGCTCGGCGCCCAGCACTGGCTGGAGACGGGGGAGACCCTGCCCGATGCCACCCTGGCGGACCTGCGCACCCGTGACGCTATCCTGTTCGGCGCGGTGGGCGCCGCTCCCGGGGACACGCGGATCCCCTCCGGGATCATCGAACGCGAACTGCTGCTGAAGCTGCGTTTCAGCCTGGACCACTATGTGAACCTGCGCCCCTCCAAGCTGTACGCCGGCGTCGGCAGCCCGCTCGCCAACCCCGGCACCGTCGACTTCATCGTGGTCCGCGAAGGCACCGAGGGTCCCTACGTCGGCAACGGCGGCACCCTGCGGGCGGGGACCCCGCACGAGGTCGCCACCGAAGTCTCACTGAACACCGCGCACGGCGTCGAGCGCGTGGTCCGGGACGCGTTCCGCCGCGCCAATGAGCGGCCGCGCAAGAAGTTGACCCTGGTGCACAAACACAACGTCCTGGTCTTCGCCGGGCACCTGTGGAAGCGGACCGTCGAGGCCGTGGCCCAGGACTTCCCCGAGGTCAGCCACGACTACCTGCACGTGGACGCGGCCACCATTTTCATGGTCACCGATCCGGCACGCTTCGACGTGATCGTGACGGACAACCTGTTCGGCGACATCCTCACCGACCTCGCCGCCGCGGTCACCGGCGGCATCGGCCTGGCGGCCTCGGGCAACATCAACATGGACCGCACCGCGCCGTCCATGTTCGAACCGGTCCACGGTTCCGCCCCGGACATCGCCGGCCAGCAGAAAGCCGACCCGAGCGCGGCAGTCCTGTCCGCGGCGCTGCTCCTGGACCACCTGGGCTATGGCGCGGCGGCCCGCAAGATCGAGGCGGCCGTGACCGCCGACGTCGAAAGCCGCGACGGAAGCTCCCGGAGCACCGCCGCCATCGGGGACGCGATCGCCGCCGCACTGTAGGCCGCCCGCACGGCACGCGGGCGTAAGCTTGTCTCGAATCACCAACATGCTGCCGTGGTCCGAGGCTGAACCACGTTCACACGCCAGGCAGCCGACCGTGGAGGAACCATGACCCAGACTGCCCATGGCGTCGAATTCAGCCAGCGGCTCTCGGCGACCCCGAAGTCCGCAGAAGAGCGTGCAGCCATCCTGGCCAACCCGGGATTCGGCGACCACTTCACCGACCACACCGCGATCGTCGACTACAGCGTCGACGCCGAGGGCAAGGGCGGCTGGCACGATGCGCGGATCGAACCCTACGGCCCCATCACGCTGGACCCGTCCGCGGCCGTCCTGCACTACGGCCAGGAGATCTTTGAGGGCCTCAAGGCATACCGCCACGCTGACGGCTCCGTCTGGACGTTCCGGCCCGAGGCGAACGCCGCCCGGCTGAACAAATCGGCCCGCCGACTGGCCCTGCCGGAGCTCCCCGAGGAGTATTTCCTCGCCGCCATCCGCGAACTCGTCTCGGTCGACCGGGACTGGGTTCCCAGCGGCGACGGCGAAGCCCTCTACCTGCGCCCGTTCATGATCGCCACCGAGGCGTTCCTGGGCGTCCGGGCTGCCCGCGAGGTCTCCTTCCGGGTCATCGCCTCCCCGGCCGGCAACTACTTCGGCGGCGAGCTGAAGCCGGTGTCGATCTGGATCTCCCGCGAATACGCCCGCGCCGGCCGCGGCGGCACCGGTGCTGCCAAGTGCGGCGGCAACTACGCAGCGTCCCTGATCGCCCAGCAGGAGGCGGAGGCCCACGGCTGCAAGCAGGTGCTGTTCCTGGACCAGTTCAACGACAACGCGGTCGAGGAACTCGGCGGCATGAACGTCTTCTTCGTCATGAAGGACGGCTCGCTGGTGACCCCGGCGCTCTCCGGCACCATCCTCGAAGGCGTCACCCGCTCCTCGGTCATCCAGGTCGCCCGCGACATGGGCCGCGAGGTCACCGAGCGCAAGATCACCCTCGACGAGTGGCGCGACGGCGTCGCCTCGGGCGAGATCGCCGAGGTCTTCGCCTGCGGCACCGCAGCGGTCATCACGCCCATCGGCGTGCTCAAGGACGAGACCGAGTTCATCGGCTCCGAAGACGCCACCGCCGGAGAGACCACCATGGCCATCCGCGAGCAGCTGCTCGGCATCCAGACCGGCACGGTCGAGGACACGCACGGCTGGCTGACCCGCCTGGCATAGCCCGGCCCGGCGCGGCTCCGGCTGCAACGCCCGACGGCGGCCCGCACCCCGGTGGTGCGGGCCGCCGTCGTCGTTTGCGAGAGTCTTCGACGCAGCACCGGCGCTGGCGTGGTGCACCGGGGGAGACCGGGCCACAAGCCCCTGTGTGCGGAGCGGCGGCGGGGCCAAAATCGATCCATGACCGGGCTGATCCAGGTTCTCGGCGTCATCTTCGGGGCCATGCTGATCCTTGTCGGGGTGCTTGAGTCCTTCTTCTTCCGCGACCAGCGTTTCCACCGGCTGTTCCTGATCAAGCCTGACGACGTCCCGGCCGTGCGGATGTGGACCTTCAACCTGGGCTTCTACAACATGATCTGGGGCGTCGGAGCGATCATCGGCGCCCTGATGCTCACAGGTTCCGACCCCGGCGCGGGCCGTGCGCTGCTGCTGTTCACGGCCGCCGGCCACGTGCTGCTGGGCATCATCCTGTTCGTTTCCGAGCGGCGGTTGTGGGCCAGCGCCCTCGCCGAGGCCCTGCTGCCCGCGGTGATTGTCGGGCTGCTGCTCCTTTGAGGGCCGCCGGTGGGAAGATGGAACTGTGATTCCCGATGACGCCCGCGCCCTGGTCCGCAGCACCGAGCTGACCCGCTTCCGCCTGGCGCCGAACCCGGGCCCGATGAGCCTGCACGGCACCAATTCCTACGTCGTGTCCGCTCCCGGCTCGCCCGGCGTCGTCGTGGTCGACCCCGGGCCCCTCGACGAGGAGCATCTGCAGGAGCTGACGCGGTACGGCACCGTCGAGCTCATCCTCATCACCCACCGCCACGCAGACCACACCGCCGCCGCCGAACGGTTCGCCGCGCTCACCGGCGCCCCGGTCCGGGCCGCCGATCCCGCGCACTGCCACGGCGGTGAGCCGCTCCGCGCCGGCGAGGTGCTGCACGCCGCCGGGGTGGAGATCCGGGTCCTGGCGACGCCGGGGCACACCTCCGACTCGGTCTGCTTCCACCTGCCCGCCGACGGCGCCGGCGGTGCCGTCCTGACCGGGGACACGATCCTCGGCGTCGGCACCACCGTGCTGGATTACCCCGACGGCAAGCTGGGCGACTACCTCGACTCCCTGGACCGCCTTGAGGCCCTGGGCCCGGCCACCGTCCTGCCCGCGCACGGTCCCATGCTGCCGGCGCTCGACAGCATCGTCCGCGCCTACCGCGACCACCGGCAGGACCGGCTCGCCCAGATCCGCGCCGCCCTCGCCGAACTCGGCGCCGACGCCGCGGTCGCGGACGTCGCCGACGCCGTGTACGCCGCCGTCGACCCCGCCGTCCGGCCCGCGGCTGAGCTCTCCGTCGCCGCCCAGCTGGACTACCTGCGCTCCGCCGCCAGCTAAGCCTCAGCCTGCGCCGCCCGGGCCGTCACCGGGACGGTGAGTGCGTGCCGGCCGGGCCGAGACGGTAGGGTTGGAGCCATGCGTATCGCCCGGTTTGTAGTCGATTCTGATCCCATGTACGGCATTGTTGAGGGCCAGCCCGGCAGTGAGGAAATCACTGTCATCAACGGCGACCCCTTCTTCCACGGTGTGGAGCGGACCGCCGTCAAGCACAAGCTCGAGGACGTGCGGCTCCTCGCCCCGATCATCCCGCGGAGCAAGGTGGTCGGTGTCGGCCGGAACTTCGTCGAGCACGCCCACGAACTCGGCAACGAGGTCCCGGCGCAGCCGCTGCTCTTCCTCAAGCCCAACACCTCCGTGGTCGGGCCCAACGATCCGATCATCCTGCCCGAGTTCTCCGAGGAGATCTCCTTCGAGGCCGAGCTCTGCGTCGTGATCGGCCGGATCTGCAAGGACGTTCCGGAGGAACGGGTCGACGACGTGGTCTTCGGCTACACCTGCGGCAACGACCTCACCGCCCGCGACGTCCAGAAGACGGACCTGCAGTGGGCGCGGGCCAAGGGCTTTGACACCTCCGCCCCGCTGGGCCCGTGGATCGAGACCGAACTGGACACCGAGGACCTGCAGATCCAGGGCCGGCTCAATGGCGAGCTGCGCCAGGACGGCAGCACCAGCCAGATGATCCGCGGGGTGCGGGAACTGGTCTCGATTGTCTCGCACGCCTTCACCCTGCTGCCCGGCGACGTCATCATGACCGGCACCCCGGCCGGCGTCGGCCTGGTCACGGCCGGCGACCGCTTCGAGGTCGAGATCGAGGGCATCGGCCGGCTCTCCAATCCGGTGGTCCGCCGCTAGGGGCGACGCCAGAGCGGCGAAGGCGGCTGCCGGTTTCCGCAGCGGATGCAGGCGCCGGTACGACGGCGGCGGGCCCGCGGGCGCTGGCCCAACGGATTAGCGCGCCTGTTCCGGACAGGCGCACCCCGGGCCCGGGGCGCGCCTGTCCGGAACCGCCGCCCCAGTCCGGAACCGCCGCGCTGGTCCGGAACCTGTGCGGCTGTCCGTTTCCGCAGCGGATTCCGGCGCCGGGCACGCGGTAAAGTTGGTAGCACTATGACTACTCCCACCGCGCCCGCCGCCGTCCCCAGCACCGCCACCTCGGAAACCGCCCGCGAAGTCACCGCCGAAACCCCGGTCCGGGTCCGGTTCTGCCCGTCGCCCACCGGCACCCCGCACGTCGGCCTGATCCGCACGGCCCTGTTTAACTGGGCCCACGCCAAGCACACCAACGGCACCTTCGTCTTCCGCATCGAGGACACGGACGCGGCGCGCGACTCGGAGGAGAGCTACCAGCAGCTGCTGGAGGCCCTCAAGTGGCTCGGCATCAGCTGGGAAGAAGGCGTGGAAGTGGGCGGCCCGCACGAGCCGTACCGCCAGTCGCAGCGCCTCGACCTCTACAAGGACGTCGTCGCCAAGCTGCTCGAGGCCGGCTACGCCTACGAGTGCTACTCCTCCCCGGAGGAAGTCGAGGCCCGCCACAAGGCCGCCGGCCGGGACCCCAAGCTGGGCTACGACAACTTTGACAGGAACCTCACCGAGGAACAGCTCGCGGCGTTCAAGGCCGAGGGCCGCAAGCCGGTGCTCCGCGTGCGCATGCCGGACGAAGACGTGACCTTTACGGACATGGTCCGCGGCGAGATCACCTTCAAGGCCGGCAGCATCCCGGACTACGTGATTGTCCGCGCCGACGGCTCCCCGCTCTACACCCTGGTCAACCCGGTGGACGACGCCCTGATGGGCATCACCCACGTCCTGCGCGGCGAGGACCTGCTCTCCTCCACGCCCCGTCAGGTGGTGCTGATCCGGGCGCTGATGGACATCGGCGTCGCCAGCTACCTGCCGGTCTTCGGGCACCTGCCGTACGTCATGGGGGAGGGCAACAAGAAGCTCTCCAAGCGTGACCCGCAGTCCAACCTCTTCCTGCTGCGGGACCGTGGCTTCATCCCCGAGGGCCTGCTGAACTACCTGTCCCTGCTGGGCTGGAGCCTGTCGGCGGATGAGGACATCTTCACCGTCGAGCAGCTGATCGCGAACTTCGACGTCAACGACGTGCTCGCCAACCCGGCCCGCTTCGACATCAAGAAGGCCGAGGCGATCAACGGCACGCACATCCGCATGCTGGACCCGGAGGACTTCCGCGGCCGGCTGGTGCCCTACCTGCAGTCCGCCGGCCTGGTCGGGGAGCAACTGACCGCCCGCGAGGAGGAAATCCTCGCCGAGGCCGCGCCGCTGATCCAGGAGCGCATCTCGCTGCTGGGCGAGGCGCCGGAGATGGTCGCCTTCCTGTTCAAGGCCGACGACGCGATCGACGTCGCCGACGACGCCCGCAAGGGCCTGCCGGAGAACCTCACCGAGGTCCTGGATGCCGCCCTGGCTGCGCTGGAGCCCATCGCCGACTGGAACGCCGAGAGCATCCAGGCCGCCCTCAAGGAAGCCCTCGTGGAGGGGCTCGGCGTCAAGCCCCGGCTGGCCTTCGGTCCGGTCCGCACCGCCGTCTCCGGCCGCCGGATCTCCCCGCCGCTGTTCGAGTCCATGGTCATCCTGGGCAAAGACTCGTCGCTGGCCCGCCTGCGCGCCTTCCGCGGCTGATGAACGCCGGGGCCGGGTCCGGGGTCCTCGCCGCCGGGCTGGACGGGATCCGCGGGGTGCTCTTCGACATCGACGACACCCTGGTCGATCTGGAGTTTGCCATGACGGCCGCGTTGCGGGACGTCAGCGAGCACCTCCTGCCCGGCCTCGACGACGCCAGCTGGGAGCGGTTCGGGCGGATCTTCACCCGCGAGACCACCCACTTTTACGACCGCTACCTGGCCGGGGAACTTACCTTCAACGAACAACGCCTGCTGCGCGGCCGGGCGGCGCTCGGGCACTTCGGGGTCGAACTTGAAGAAGGCGAGCAGGCCCACCACTGGGTCAGCTCCTACGCCAGCCGCCAGCACAGCTACATCCGCCCCTTCGACGACGTCGGCCCGCTGCTGGACGCGCTGGACTTCGCCGGCATCCCCTACGGCGCGGTCAGCAACAACGTGCACGACTACCAGCGGGTCAAGCTGGACGCCGCCGGGCTGGAGCGGATCCGCGTGCTGGTGGGCACCGACACGGTCGGCGTGCCCAAGCCGGACCCGGCGATCTACCTTGAGGGGGTCCGCCGGCTCGGCACCGGCGCCGGCGAAACGCTTTACGTGGGGGACAACCGGCTGCTGGACGCTGAAGGTTCGACGGCGGCCGGCCTGCTGGGCGTCTGGCTGAACCGGGGCGGCGACCCCGCTCCCGGCTTCGCCGGTCGCGAGGTCACCACCCTGCTCGAACTGCTCGGCTGAGCTACACCGCTTAGACGGTGTCCTGCGTCAGCCGGCGACGCTCCTGCACTGCCCGCCGGTTCCGCAGGGCCAGGTAGGCCCCCACGGCGCCGAGGGCCAGGAGTGCCAGCAGTCCCAGCGCCACCGCCGCATCGGGCTTGACCAGGTTCGACGGCGAGACGGCCGCGGCGGAGGAGTACAGCGTCCCGGTCCCTTCGGCGATCCGGGCATTTCCGTCGGCCAGTTTGGCAGCCCCGTCGGAGAGCAGGGAGGAACCGGACGCCAGCTTCGTGTTGCCGTCCGAGAGCTGCGAGGCGCCGGTGGCCAGCGCCGTGGACCCCTTGAGCAGGCCCGGGTTGGCCGGATCGGCGGGATTGCCCTGGATGCCGGCATTCAGGGCAAGCGTCCCGTCGGCCAGCCGGGAGCTTCCATCGGTCATTCTGGCGGCTGCCTTGAGCAGGCCCGGGTGCTCCGGATCGCCCGGCACCCCGTCCATGCCCACCCGGATCTTGGCGGTGCCATCGGCCAGCAGCTGGGTGCCCATCACGACGCCGGGGCTGTTCGGGTCGCGGCTATTGAGCTTCTCGGCCAGCGTGGCGAAGCCCGCCGTCAGCTTTCCGGTGCCGGCATGGAGCTGGCCCGCCCCGGCGTCGAGCTGCCCGGCTCCGGCGCTCAGCGCGCCTGCGCCGTCCTGCAGCCGGACCGCGCCGGCCTGCAGCTGGCCCGCGCCGGCATCCAGGCGCTGGGCGCCGGCGAGAATCTTAGCGATCTTGTCCTTCACCAGGGCCAGGGGGACCGCGCCCTGGATCGGGTCGTTGGCCGCGGCCTGGAGCAGTTCCAGGGCCTGGGCCAGCGCGGCTGTGCCGGTGCCGGCCTCGGGATTGTTGTTCGCCCCGCGGTACCCCTTGAGCTGGTCGGTGCCGGCCTTCAACTGGTCCGTGCCCGCCTTCAACTGGACCGCGCCGCCGGCGAGGCGGCCGGTACCGTCGGCGAGCTTGGCCGCGCCGGCGTCGAGCTGGGTGGCACCGTCGGCAAGGTTGTTCGGGGCGGTGCCGGAGGCCGTGGGGGTCAGGGCCGCGGAGAGCTGGACAGCGCCGGCGGCCAGTTTCTGCGCCCCGTCGTCGACCTTGTAGACGCCCGGTGCCAGCTTGTTGTTGACGTCCGCCTGGATCTTCACGGCACCGGTGGCCAGTTGCTCCGCTCCCGCCTGGAGCTTGTCCGCGCCCGGGGCGAGTTTCCCGGCGATCCCGTCCTGGATTTTGGCGGCGCCGTCTGAGACCTTGCCTGCCCCGGTGTCCGCCTGCCCGGCGCCCGCGGCGAGCTTGCCGGCCCCGTCCTTGAGTTGAGCCGCACCGGCGGCGGCCTGGCCGGCGCCGTCGTTGAGCCGCGCGGACCCGTCAGTGATGCGGCCGGTGACCAGGGTGTAAAAGCCCAGCAGGGCGACCAGCAGGAGGGCCAGGATGGCGATGGCGATCTGTTGTGCCCGGGTGCGGGGCGGGACGGTTGCGGCACGACTTTGTGTCACGGGTGGTTCCTCTCGACGGTCTCGCCGGCAACGGCCGCTGCCGGGCCCCCCGCAACTGTGATGCAGCTAACACCCGGGATGGGGCGTCGTTCTACCCGCAGTTGAGTGGGGGAGGGATTGTTACTCATTGGTAACTTACCGAGAGTAAACTTATCGCCCCCGAATTGGCAAGGGTTTTCTCGGTAACTGGACGCAAGGGGCCTGCAATCCGGGCCGGAACCGACGTCGGAACCGCCGCCGCGGGGGCCCTGAGCGCCGATTTGTGCCGGACAAAAGTCTCGGGTAAAGTAATTACTCGTGCTGAGGCGCTGGGAGCGCAGGTTTGAGCCTGCAGGACCGGCCCGAAAGTTCCATTGGGATATGGTGTAATTGGCAACACTACGGTTTCTGGTACCGTCATTCTAGGTTCGAGTCCTGGTATCCCAGCTCTGAGAAACCCGCGGATTTCCGCGGTATATCAGACCCTCCGAAACGGTTTGGCCGATTTGGAAGGGAAGCCAAAGCTGTGAAATACTAGCTTGGCTTGAACGGCAGAAATGCTGTTCAGAAAGTACTTGGCCCCATCGTATAGCGGCCTAGTACGCCGCCCTCTCACGGCGGTAACGCGGGTTCGAATCCCGCTGGGGTCACCAAAGGAACGGTCCCGGGCATCAGCCCGGGGCCGTTTTTCGTTAATGCTGCCGGAGCAACTGGCATGATGAAGCTGTGATGCCCAACGAAACCCCCGGCGCCCGCCCGCAGGACGCCGCCGGCCAGCAGACCCCCGCCGCCCGCCAGGCAGCCGCCGTCGACCTGCTCGAAGCGGTCCGCCACGAACTGGCCGCGGTCACGCTGCCGCTTGCGCTGCCCGGCGCCGATACGGCACGGCAGGACATCCGACAAGCCCTGGCGCAGCTGGACGACTACATCCTGCCGCGCTACCGGAGCCTGGACGCACCGCTGCTGGCCGTCGTGGGCGGTTCCACCGGGGCGGGGAAGTCCACCCTCGTTAACGGACTGGTGGGACACCCGGTGACCCGGGCCGGCGCGATCCGCCCCACCACCCGCCAGCCCATCCTGCTGCACCACCCGGTCGACGCCGAATGGTTCGAGGACCAGCGGGTGCTGCCCAGCCTCAGCCGGATCCGCGGCACCGTGGTCGCCGACCCGCTGCCCGCACACCAGGCCGGGCCCACGCCCGACGCCGCGGCGATCACCTCGCTGGTGCTCGCCGCTGACCCCGCGGTGCCGCAGGGCATCGCCTTGCTCGACGCGCCCGACGTCGACTCCATCTCGGACGACAACCGCCGGCTCGCGGGCCAGCTGCTGGCCGCCGCCGACCTCTGGATTTTTGTCACCACCGCGAACCGCTACGCCGACGCCGTCCCCTGGCGCCTGCTGCTGGACGCCGCCTCCCGCGACATCATGGTCGCCGTGGTCCTGGACCGGGTGCCGCCGGCGGCAGAGGAGGAGGTCAGTACCGATCTCCGTGCCATGCTCACCCGCGAGGGTCTCGGGTCCGCCCGGTTGTTCGTCGTTCCCGAGGTACCCCTCGATGCGATGGGCATGCTCCCCGCCGACGCCGTCGCGCCGCTGCAGGGCTGGCTCCGTACCCTGGCCGCCGACGCCGCCGGCCGCGCCGCGATCGCCCGCCGGACGCTCAACGGCACGGTCAAGGCCCTCAGCGGCCGGGTCGAGGCCGTGGCCGGCGCCGTCTCCGCCCAGCACCACGCCGCCGGGCTGCTGGCCAAGGACGCCACCGGCGCCTACGACGACGCCGTCGCCCGGATCCTGGATGCGACCCGCGACGGGGCGCTGCTGCGCGGCGAAGTCCTGGCCCGCTGGCAGGACTTCGTCGGCACCGGGGAGTTCTTCCGCGTCATGGAACAGAACATCGGCCGGCTGCGGGACCGGATGGGAGCCTTCTTCCGGGGCGAACCCGCTCCGGCCGTGCGGGTCGAGGCCGCGATCGAGACCGGCCTGCAGGCGGTGATCCTGGACGAGGCCGCCAACGCCGCCGAGGACGCCGACCAGCGCTGGCGCTCCGACCCCGCTGGCCGCCAGCTGCTGGGCACCGACGACCTCTCCGGCACCAGCGATGGGTTCGCCGACGCCATCGCCGCCGAAATCCGCGCCTGGCAGGGCGGACTGATGGAACTCATCCGCACCGAAGGCCAGGGCAAACGCACCCAGGCCCGCTGGCTGTCCTTCGGCATCAACGGCCTCGGCGCCGCCCTGATGATCGTCGTCTTCTCCATGACCGCCGGGCTGACCGGCCTGGAGATCGGCGTCGCCGGCGGCACCGCCGTCGTCGGCCAGCGCGTCCTTGAAGCGGTGTTCGGCGAGGACGCCGTCCGGCGCCTGGCCAAGACCGCCCGCGACGACCTCCAGGCCCGCTGCCAGCGGCTGCTGCAGGCCGAACAGCGGCGGTTCCTCGACCGGCTGGACGACCCCGACCCCGTGCCGCCCACCGCCCTCACCGCGCATGCCGCGGCCCTGGGCCGGCTGGCGGCGGCGGCATGAACCGCCACGCCGCCGCCAAGCAGGCCTCGCAGTTGCACCGGCGGCTGGAAGCCCTGGACGAGGCCCGGGAACTCGCAGCCGGAGCGCTGCCGGAGGAGACGCTGGATGAGGTCTACGACGTGCTGGAACGGGCCAGTTCGCGCCGCTCGCTCTCGGCAGATCACACCGTCGTGGGGTTTTTCGGTGCGACCGGCAGCGGTAAATCCTCGCTTTTCAACGCAGTCAGCGGCGCGGAAATCGCCACCGCGGCCGCCCGTCGGCCCACGACCTCCGAACCCCTCGCCGGCATCTGGGGCGCCGAGGGCAGTGACGCCCTGCTCGACTGGCTGGAGGTGCGGAACCGGCACCACGCCACCCCCGTTTCCGGTTTCGCCGACGACGGCACCGGCCTGATCCTGCTGGACCTGCCGGATTTCGACTCCACCCGGGCCGAAAACCGCGAAATCGTCCAGCGCATGGTGGGCCTGGTGGACGTGCTGGTGTGGGTCCTTGACCCGCAGAAATACGCCGATGCCGCCGTGCACAACGACTTCCTGGCCCCGCTCGCCTCCCACGCCGCTGTCACCCTCGTGGTCCTCAACCAGGTGGATCGGCTGCCGGAGCACGAGATCCGGCCGGTCCTTGAATCCCTGAAGGGCATCCTGGCCCGCGACGGCCTGGGCAAGGTGCAGGTGCTGGGCGCCTCCGCCGTCGTAGGCACCGGAGTGGACAAGGTCCGCGCCGCCATCCGGCAGGCGGCCATGCAGCGGCTGGCCCTCTCGCAGCGGCTCGCCGCCGACGTGGACCGGGCCGCGGCCCGGCTTGCCGAGGCGTCCGGCCCTGGGGAAGCCGCCGGGGTGAAGACCGGAACCCGGGACCGGCTGGCCGGCGAACTGGCCGTCGCGGCCAATGTTCCCGTGGTGGTCGACGCCGTCGCACGCTCGTACCGGCAGGAGGCCACACGGCGCACCGGGTGGCCCGTGACCCGGTGGCTGGTCCGGTTCCGGCCGGACCCGCTCCGCAGGCTCAATCTGCGGCGCACCGAGGCGCGGCCGGAGCTGAACCGGACGTCACTGCCGCCGGCGGGGGCCCCTGAGCGGGCCCGCACGGACGCCGCGGTGCGCGAATTTGCCGACGCAGCGTCCGACGGCGCGCCGGGACCTTGGCGCGCGGTAATCCGGGGTGCCGCCCGGGAGGGCCGGGAGCGGCTGCCGGACGCGCTGGACCAGGCCATTGCCGGGACCGACCTCAAAGCCGGCCGCGGGTCCTGGTGGTGGACGGCCTTCAACATCATCCAGTGGCTCGGCCTGCTGGTCGCGGTCGGCGGCCTCGCCTGGCTGGGGGTCCTGGCAGGGCTGGCGTACTTCCAGCTCCCGGTTCCGGAGATGCCGCGGGTCGAGGGCTGGCCGGTCGCGACCGTGATGGTGGCCGGGGGAGTGCTGCTGGGGATCGTGCTGGCGCTGGCGGCGAAATTCATTGCCGGAGCCGCGGCGCGGGGCCGGGCCCGGGCGGCCAGGCGCCGCCTGCAGGCTGCCGTCGCCGCCGTTGCCGAGGAACTCGTGGTCGACCCGGTGGAACTGGAGGTCGGCCGGCTGCAGGCGTTCAGGAAGGCGTTGAAGGCCGCGGAGGCCTGACCCGTCAGGACGCCGGGATGGCCTTCGCGGCGTCGCTGACCTTGATCAGGGTGCGCAGGTTCCTGGTGGTGGTGCTGGCCTTGTATTTGGGTTTCGAGGAGAGCTTGCTGAACGGGCTGTCCAGGGTGCCGCCGGCGGGAGCCAGCCAGGCCACCGCTTCGGGCCCGAGCCGGACGAGTTCCACGCCCTCCAGCTGCCGGCCGGCGTCGTAGAGTTCGGACAGCGCGGCGGGATCGGAGGACAGCGTCACGTAACTGTGCGTTGCGGCGTCGTCCGGGGGATAAGGGCAGGCGGACACCAGCTCGGCGACCCGGTCCGCCGTCAGCGCCACCACCCAGGCGTCATAGCCGAAGGCCTCGCGCAGGCTCGCCTCGAATTCCGCCTTGACCGCAGCCGGAGCGAGTTCGCTGGCGAGCACCACGTTGCCGCTGGCCAGGAGCGTCTTCACCGCCGAGAAGGGGCGGGGCTTCAGGGCCTCCTTGAGCTCGGCCATTTTGATGTTGATGCCGCCGACATTGACCCCGCGCAGGAAGACCGCATAGCTGTTCATGGCCACAGCCTAGCGGCGCCGGCAGGGAAAGAAGCGGCGCTTAGTCGTTGGTCTTGCGCAGCGCCTCGGTCAGGACACGGGCCGCGTTGCAGACCACTTCGGCGTGCAGCCGGCCGGGCTGGCGCGTCAGGCGCTCGATCGGGCCGGAAATCGAAACGGCGGCGATCACCCGGCCGGACGGCCCGCGGACGGGGGCCGACACGGAGGCGACCCCGGGCTCGCGTTCGCCGAGGCTCTGCGCCCAGCCCCGGCGTCGTACTCCGGCCAGGACGGTCGGCGTGAAGCGTGCGGCCTGAAGACCCTCCAGGAGCCGGTCGTGGTCTTCCCACGCCAGCAGCACCTGCGCGGCGGAGCCGGCCTTCATGGACAGCTGGGTGCCTACCGGAATCGTGTCGCGCAGGCCGATGGGCCGTTCGGCGGAGGCGACGCAGACGCGCCACTCACCCTGCCGGCGGAAGATCTGGGCGCTCTCGCCGGTGGCGTCGCGCAGCTGCATCAGCACCGGACCGGCGGAGGCGATGAGGCGGTCCTCGCCGGCGGCGGAGGCGAGCTCCACCAGGCGGCTGCCGAGCACGAAGCGCCCCTGAATGTCACGGCTGACCAGGCGGTGGTGGACGAGCGCCAGGGCAAGCCGGTGCACGGTGGGGCGGGCCAGTCCGGTGGCGGCAACGAGCTGCGCCAGGGTGGTGGGGCCGGCCTCGAGCGCGTCGAGTACATGGGCCGCTTTATCGATGACGCCGACGCCACTAGAATTGTCCATGTAATGATATTGCCGTCTCAATATCTGAGATGCAAATCATTGCGCTGGCGCATTCGACGGCGGTGCTGGTTCAGTGGACAGCATCAGCCGGTAGCAACCGGACCCGTCGCGCGGCATCATCCGAGCGCGACGCACTTAGGACAGCAGTGAAGGGAGCAGGCCGTGGCAAAGACATTGGCCGAAAAAGTCTGGGACGCGCACGTCGTGCGCAAGGGGGACGGCGAAGGAGCCAACGCCCAGCCCGACCTTCTCTTCATTGACCTTCACCTGGTGCACGAGGTGACCTCCCCGCAGGCGTTTGAGGGCCTGCGCCTGGCCGGCCGCCAACTCCGCCGCCCGGACCTCACCATCGCCACCGAGGACCACAACACTCCCACGCTGGCGATCGACAAGCCAATCGCGGACCCCACCAGCCGGACCCAGATCGAGACCCTGCGCAACAACTGCAAGGAGTTCGGTGTCCGCCTGCACTCCCTCGGCGACGCCGAGCAGGGGATCGTGCACGTGGTCGGCCCGCAGCTGGGACTGACCCAGCCCGGCATGACTGTGGTCTGCGGCGACTCGCACACCTCCACGCACGGTGCGTTCGGGGCCCTCGCCATGGGGATCGGCACCTCCGAGGTCGAGCATGTCATGGCCACCCAGACCCTGTCGCTGAAGCCGTTCAAGACCATGGCGATCAATGTCGAGGGCACCCTGCGGCCGGGAGTGAGCGCCAAGGACATCATCCTGGCCGTCATCGCCAAGATCGGTACCGGCGGCGGCCAGGGCTATGTCCTGGAGTACCGCGGCTCCGCGATCCGGGCATTGTCCATGGAGGCGCGGATGACGATCTGCAACATGTCGATCGAGGCCGGCGCACGCGCCGGCATGGTCGCCCCGGACCAGACCACCTATGACTACATGCAGGGGCGGCCGCACGCGCCGCAGGGCGCGGACTGGGACGCCGCCGTCGAGTACTGGAACACGCTGCGCACCGACGATGACGCGACGTTCGACGCCGAGGTGAACCTCGACGCCGACACGCTGGAGCCGTTCGTGACCTGGGGAACCAACCCCGGCCAGGGCGTATCCCTGTCGGAGAACGTGCCCTCGCCGGCGGACTTCGGCGACGAGAACGCCAAGGCGGCGGCCGAGCGGGCCCTGCAGTACATGGGCCTCGAAGCCGGCACACCGATGAAGGACATCCGCGTCGATACCGTCTTCCTGGGTTCCTGCACCAACTCCCGGATGGAGGATCTGCGGGCCGCCGCGGACGTGATCCGCGGCCGCACTAAGGACCCGGCCATCCGGATGCTGGTGGTTCCCGGCTCCGCCCGCGTCCGGCTGGAGGCCGAGGCAGAAGGACTGGACAAGGTCTTCACCGACTTTGGTGCCGAGTGGCGGTTCGCCGGTTGCTCCATGTGCCTGGGGATGAACCCGGACCAGCTGGAGGTGGGGGAGCGCTGCGCCTCAACCTCCAACCGCAACTTCGAAGGCCGGCAGGGCAAGGGCGGGCGCACCCACCTGGTGTCGCCCGTCGTGGCCGCGGCGACGGCGGTGCGCGGCACGCTGAGTTCGCCGTCGGACCTGGAGCCCGTGACCGAAGCCGCAGGCCAGCACGTGGGCGCGGCGTAGCCCCGGCCCGCCCCGGCCACCTCCCCGCTTGGCAGACCCAGCCCCAGAAGGATCCGCAATGGAAAAGTTCACCACCCACACCGGCATCGGTGTCCCGCTGCGCCAGAGCAACGTCGACACGGACCAAATCATCCCCGCCGTCTACCTCAAGCGCATCACGCGCACCGGCTTCGAGGACGCGCTCTTCTCGGCCTGGCGCAAGGACCCGGCGTTCATCCTGAACCAGGAACCGTTCAACGCCGGCTCCGTGCTGGTCGCAGGGCCGGACTTCGGCACGGGATCCTCTCGCGAACACGCCGTCTGGGCGCTGAAGGACTACGGGTTCAAGGCGGTGCTGTCCTCCCGGTTCGCCGACATCTTCCGCGGCAACTCGGGCAAGCAGGGCCTGCTCGCCGCAGAGGTGGCGCAGGACGACATCGAGCTCATCTGGAAGGTGCTGGAGAACGCACCCGGCACCGAAGTCAAGGTCGACCTGGTCTCCAAGACCGTCGAGTGCGGCAACGTCGTCGCGCCCTTCGAGATCGATGACTACACCCGCTGGCGCCTCCTGGAGGGCCTGGACGACATCGGCCTGACCCTGCAGCACGAAGAAGACATCACCGCCTACGAGGCCACCCGGCCGGCCTTCAAGCCCACCACGCTGCCGGCAAAGCTGTCCTAGACAGTAGAGGGAGGCCCAGTGCCGCCGTCGGGTTTGAAACCCCGACGGCGGCACTTTGCTTTTGCGGCGCGCTGCCCGCCTAAGCGGCGGACCGTGTCTTCCGCCGGGGGCCCTGGATTTTGGCCCGGTGTCTTACCTCTCGTCGCCGGGCCGCCATAACGAGGTCCGAAGATATGGCCGCGTTGAATCGCTGTCTGGGTGATCCGCCCACGCTAGTGCCGGGCAGGGGTGGGGCGGTGGAGTGGTAGGTGTGGCCGGTTGGGGTGTTGAGTTGGAGGGTGTGCCGCCCTGGTCCGGGTCGGGGTTGGGCGTTCCAGCCGGGGGTTTCCTTGGTGTGGTTGCAGGCTTCGCAGAGCCCGGCGCCGTTGGTGGCGGCGGTGGGCCCGCCGGTGTGCCAGGGAGCCACGTGGTCCAGATGGCGGATGGGGGCGTCACAGTAGGGGGTGCGGCAGGTGTTGTCGCGGGTTTGGATGAAGCGGCGGAGCCCGGCGGGGAAGATGCGGGCGCGGGAGTCCATGGCGGTGAGTTCTCCGGTGGCGGGCGCGGTGTAGAGCCGTCGCAGCCAGACCGGGAAGGGCGGGTTGCTGCCTACGCCGCCTCCGGAGCCGCCCGTTCCGCCGCTGACTGCGCCGTTTCCGGTGCCTTGGCCGCTGTCATCGTCCGCTTGGTCTCCCGTGCCGCCGGTGAGGAGGGCCCGGGCCCACCCGGCGGGAACGACACCGTAGCCCTGGAGCCGGACCGGTTCGCTGTCGCCTTGGAACAGGGTCCGGTCAGTCATGACGAGCTGAATGCTGATGCCGCTGATGCCCCCGGGAGTGCCGGTGGTGCGGTCGACGAGGGTGTCGGCCATCAG
Organism: Arthrobacter sp. Soil763; assembly: GCF_001428365.1. Lineage (GTDB taxonomy): Bacteria > Actinomycetota > Actinomycetes > Actinomycetales > Micrococcaceae > Arthrobacter. Next base: position 1,138,272 of record NZ_LMSH01000002.1, read on the forward strand.
CTGGCCGCGGGAGCGGGGGTCGCCGTCGGAGCGGGCAGCATCCGCAGTCCTGCTCAGTGCGGAGTAGACCGCGACGGCCTGGGGTGCCGGGAGCAGGGCGGTGAGGTAGCACATGGTGTCCGGTGCGGGGCGGACGCTGACGTACCGTTCGGTCGCGGCGTGGGCGGCCCGCTGGGTGACGGTGCGCGGGTCGCGGCGGTAGGCGGCGGCCCTCGCTGCGGCGGTGATGGTCCGGTCGCCGGCGCCGTCGAAAGTCCCGGCGTCGGGGGCGAGTTCTTCGTCCACGGCGGTGCGGTCCGCGGCGGTGAGGCCTGCGGTCTCCCGGACCAGCAGGGTGGCGCGCCATTCGTTCAGCTGCCCGGTTTCCAGGGCGGCGAAGGTGCGGGGCATCTCGGTCACCAGTGCCCGCGCGAGGCCCAGGAGGCGGCAGCCTTTGGCGGGGGATTCCCGCCGCGCCAAGGCGATCTCGGCACCAACCCCGGCGCCAATCTTGTCCCCGGGTACCCCGGCGGCGGCCTGCTCTCGCCGTCGTACCAGGTCCAAGGCGACGGATAGCCGGGCCTGCCGGGCCGCGATCGCGGACTTCCGGTCCTCCAGTGCACGCAGCTCATCGACAATCGCCGCCGCGTCTCCCATCATTGGGTCCGCAGCGTCGACTGAATCCTTGAAAAGCTTCCGACTGCCTTCCATGACCCCATTCAACCGGGAGGGTCTGACATTAATGGGGGGCGGCCGGGGATCTGCTAACGGGAAGTCGCGCCGGAGCTAATCAGCCGCTCGCTGGGCCGTTCCTTCCGGACTCCGAACGCGGGCCGTCCCGGACTCCACGGAACCGCCGACTACGCCCCCACCCTCGCCCGGACGGCGAGGGTGGCGCAGAGGATGACTGCCATCCCGCCCACAACGGTTAGCCAACCCACCGGTTCGCTCAGCAGCAGCGCCGCCCAGCCGATGCTCAGCACCGGCTGGACCAGCTGGATCTGGCTGACTTTGGCCATCGGCCCCAGCGCCAGGCCGCGGTACCAGGCGAAGAAACCGAGGAACATACTTACCACCGCCAGGTACCCGAAAGCCGCCCACTCGCCGGGCCCGGCGTCGATCTGCTGCCTTGCAACGGACACTACGGTGAGACCGGCCATGAACGGGAAGGCCGCAATCAGCGCCCAGGACACCGTCTGCCAGGATCCCAGTTCACGGGCCAGCAGCCCGCCCTCCGCGTAGCCGATGGCGGCCGAGAGCACGGCGCCCAGCAGCAGCAGGTCTGCCCAGTGCGGCTTGTCCAGACCCCCGGATTGCAGCAGGCCGAAGGCGACCGCGGCCAGAGCCCCCGCCGCAGTCGCCGCCCAGAAACGCTTCCCCGGAGTGGTTCGTGTGCGTAGGACGACGACGGCGGCCGTCGCTGCCGGCAGCAGCGCGATCACCACCGCTCCGTGGCTGGCGGCCGCGGTCTGGAGGGCAAAGGACGTCAGCAGCGGAAAACCGACCACGATCCCGGCGCCGGTGATGGTGAGGCGGATCCACTGCCGCGAAGAAGGAAGACTCTGCCGGGTAACTGCCAAGACCACCCCCGCGAGCACCGCGGCCACCACAGCCCGGCCCGCGCCGATGAACAGCGGGGACATGCCACCCACGGCCACCCGCGTCATAGGGATGGTCAGCGAAAATGCCGCCACGCCCAAGAGTCCCCACCCATACCCTGGGGCCCGCGAGGACGGTAGCGGAGACGACACATGGACAGTAGCGCTACTATTGGCTTTCATGTCTGACAATAGCAGTTCACGGATCGCCGAGGCACTCAAAGCTCGGGTGTCGGCCGCGGCGCCGGGAACCCGGCTACCGTCGACGCGGTCCCTCGTGACTGATTACCGGGCCAGCCCCATCACGATTCAGTCCGCACTGCGGTCTCTGGCCGCGCAGGGGCTGATCGAGAGCCGGCCCGGTGTGGGCACGTTCGTCCGCCACCGTACCGAGCTCCGGCCCGCGGACTACGGCTGGCAGTCCGCAGCCCTCGGCCCCGCACCCGGCGCGCTGCGGCCCAATCCTTCCGCCATGCGGGACGTGCCGAACGATGTCACGGCCTTCAACGCCGGCTACCCGGACCGGGAGCTGCTGCCTGGACGGCTGGTGCGCGCTGCCCTGGCCCGCGCCGCCCGGAGTGACGCCGCCGTCGTCCGGCCGCCGGCGGCCGGGCTGCCGGAGCTCCAGGCCTGGTTCGCCCAGGAGCTCGGCGCATCATCGTTGCCGGACGTGCCCGCACCCGTCGCGGCCGACGTCGTGATCCTCCCAGGATCCCAGAGCGGACTCAGCTCGCTCTTCCGCGCCCTGGTGGGCCCCGGCCAGCCGCTGCTCATGGAATCGCCCACCTACTGGGGCGCCATCTTGGCCGCCGCCAGCGCCGGAGTGCGCATCATCCCCATCCCGAGCGGACCGAACGGCCCGGACGTCTCGGAACTGGCCCGTGCCTTCGAGGAGACCGGCGCCCGCGCCTTCTACGCCCAACCGACCTTCGCCAATCCCACCGGCGCGCACTGGACGCAGAATCAAGGCGACCGGGTGCTGGACATGGTGCGCCAGCACGGTGCCTTCCTGATCGAGGACGACTGGGCCCACGATTTCGGCATCACCGCGGAGCCTGCGCCGCTCGCCGCCCGGGACGGCTCGGGCCACGTCGTCTACCTGCGGTCCCTGACCAAGAGCCTGTCCCCGTCCCTCCGGGTCGCCGCCGTCATTGCCCGCGGTCCCGCCCGGGAACGGATCATGGCGGACCGGTTGGCGGAATCGATGTACGTCAGCGGCCTGCTCCAGGCCGCCGCCGTCGACGTCGTCACCCAGTCCGGATGGCAGGCGCACCTGCGCACCCTCAAGAACCACCTGAAATCCCGCCGTGACCTGCTGCTGGACAGCCTCCGCGACCTCGCACCGGCGGCGCGCGTGGCGCACGTACCGGCCGGGGGACTCAACCTCTGGGCCCGGCTCCCGGACGGCACCGACATGGGGCGCCTGGTTCGGGACTGCGAGGCCAGCGGCGTGGTGATCGCCGACGGCGCGGGCTGGTTCCCGGCCGAGGCCTCGGCCCCCTTCCTGCGGCTCAACTACGCCGGCCCCAACCCGGCGGCGTTCCCCCGCGCCGCCCGGGTGCTGGGGGAGGCCCTGCAGCGCAACGACGGATAGTCAGCCGACGGCCCATCGGGCCGGGGCGCTTCGCCACCCTCCGCCGCGCCGTATTTCAGATCGGTAACGCTAGCTCCTATGCTTAGCTGGAGCCTTTGTAAGGATTTGGGGGCGAGTAGTCGTGAGGAAACTGGTAAATGAGTAGTGTTCTGACAATCCGCGGAGGCGTCCCGCTGACCGGCCGCGTCACCGTTCGCGGGGCCAAGAATCTTGTCCCCAAGGCGATGGTCGCCGCCCTGCTGGGCAACGAGCCTTCCGTGCTGCGCAACGTCCCGGAAATCAAGGACGTTGAGGTTGTCACCAGCTTGCTCCAGCTCCACGGCGTCACGGTGGACAAGGACCCCGTAACCGGGGACCTCACCCTGGACCCGACCAACGCAAAGACGGCGTCGCACACGGCCATCGACGCGCACGCCGGCGACTCTCGCATTCCCATCCTGCTGTGCGGGCCGCTGATCCACGCGATCGGCGAAGCCTTCATCCCGGACCTGGGCGGCTGCAAGATCGGCGACCGGCCGATCGACTACCATCTGAACGTGCTGCGCCAGTTCGGCGCCGTCGTCGAGAAGCGCCCGGGCGGCATCCACATCTCCGCGCCGGGCGGCCTCAAGGGCGCCAAGATCGCGCTGCCGTACCCATCCGTGGGGGCCACCGAGCAGGTCCTGCTCAGCGCCACCCGCGCCGAGGGCATCACCGAGCTCACGGGTGCGGCCACCGAGCCGGAAATCGTCGACCTGATCGCCGTGCTGCAGAAGATGGGCGCGATCATCAGCGTCCAGACGGACCGCACCATCCGGATCGAGGGCGTGCAGGACCTGGGCGGCTACAACCACCGCGCCCTCTCCGACCGCAACGAGTCCGCGTCCTGGGCCTCCGCGGCCCTGGTGACCCGCGGCGACATCTTCGTCGAGGGCGCCACCCAGCGCGACATGATGACCTTCCTGAACACCTACCGCAAGGTCGGCGGCGGCATGGACATCGGCGAGGACGGCATCCGTTTCTACCACCCCGGCGGCAAGCTCAACCCGCTGGTGCTCGAAACCGACGTTCACCCCGGTTTCATGACCGACTGGCAGCAGCCGCTGGTCGTTGCCCTGACCCAGGCGGAGGGCGTCTCGATCGTGCATGAGACTGTCTACGAGAACCGCTTCGGATTCACGGACGCACTGATCCGGATGGGCGCAAGCATCCAGGTCCACCGCGAATGCCTGGGCAGCGTCCCGTGCCGCTTCGGCCAGCGCAACTTCCTGCACTCCGCCGTGATCTCCGGCCCCGCCCAGCTCAAGGGCGTCGACATCGACGTCCCCGACCTGCGCGGCGGCTTCAGCCACCTGATCGCGGCGCTGGCCGCCACCGGCACCTCCCGGGTCACCGGCATCGACATCATCAACCGCGGCTACGAGCGCTTCACCGAAAAGCTCGCCGGCCTGGGCGCCGATTTCGACATCACGTCGGCCCGATAGCGGGGACTCCGTGAAGGAAACGGCCAAGAGCCACATCACCTTTGTCATCGTGGCCGGGATTGTCCGGCCCGTCATGAACCTGCTGATGAACAAGAAGTGGGAGGGGCTGGAGAAACTCCCGGCCAGCGGCTTCATTGCCGTCCCCAACCACTGCACCGAGATCGACCCGCTCGTGATCGGGCACATGCTCTACAACCAGAAGCGGATGCCGCACTTCCTGGCCAAGGGCAGCCTGTTCAAGGTGCCGGTGCTGGGTTCGGTGCTGCGCAACACCAAGCAGGTTCCGGTGGAACGTTCGACGGCGGGTGCCAACCGGTCGCTCCAGGTCGCCAAGGAAGTCGTGGACGAGGGCGGTGCCATCATCATCTATCCGGAGGGCACGCTGACCCGCGATCCGGAGCTGTGGCCCATGAAGGGCCACACCGGAGCCGCCCGGATGGCATTGGAAAGCGGCATCCCGGTCGTACCGATGGCGCACTGGGGCGCGCATGAGGTGTTCCCGCGCTACGCCAAGCGCTTCCATATCTTCCCCCGGAAGACGTCCCGGGTGCTGGTGGGCGACCCGGTGGACCTCAGCGCCTTCGAGGGCCGGCCGTTGGACAAGACCACGCTGACCGAGGCCACCAACGTCATCATGGACGCCATCACCGAACTCCTGGCGACGCTGCGCGGCGGCCAGCCGCCGCTGGTCCGCTGGGATCCCTCGGCGCACAACCAGTCCACCCACGGGCGCTTCATCGAACGCGGGGGCAAGACCCGCGGAGCAGCCGAGGGTACCGATGCCGGCACCGTCACGGATAGCACTGCCGCGGACGGCACCGCCACGGACGGCACCAAGTGACGGCAGATTTGACCGGTTCGGCCCGGCGCGTCGCCGTGCTGGGGGCCGGTTCCTGGGGGACCACGTTCGCGAAGGTCCTCGCGGACGCCGCCACCGCCTCCGGCGTCGAACGGGAGATCCGGCTTTGGGGCCGGCGCGCCGCCGTCGTGGACCAAATCAACACCGAACACCGCAACGGCCAGTACCTCAAGGACATCGCGCTGCCGGCGAGCATCACCGCCTCCACCGACGTCGCCGAGGTCATCCAGGGCGCGGACCTGGTGGTCCTGGCGGTGCCCGCCCAGACGCTGCGGCCGCAACTGCGCGAGTGGAAGCACCTGATCGGGCCGGACGCCCTAGTGGTCTCGCTGATGAAGGGCCTGGAACTGCACACCGACGCCCGGATGAGCGAGGTGATCCGGGAAGAACTCGGCATCCCCGCCGGGCGCGTTGCCGTGGTCTCCGGGCCGAACCTCGCCATGGAGATCGCGCGCGAGGAGCCGACCGCCTCGGTCGTCGCTTGCGCAGACGACGCCGCGGCCGGCTGGATCGCCCGTAGCTGCACCGCACCGTACTTCCGGCCGTATACGACGTCGGACGTCATCGGCGTTGAGATCGGCGGCATCGTCAAGAACATCATCGCCCTGGCGGTCGGCATCTGCGAGGGCAGGCAGATGGGCGATAACACCAAGGCGTCCGTGATCACCCGCGGCCTGGCCGAAACCTCCCGGCTGACCCTGGCCCTGGGCGGGGAAGCCCGGACCATGGCGGGGCTGGCCGGTCTCGGGGACCTCGTGGCCACGTGCTCCTCCGCGCTGTCCCGCAACCACACGGCGGGACGCCTGCTTGGCACAGGGCTGACCCTGGAGCAGGTCACTGCGGAAATGACGCAGACCGCCGAAGGCATCAAGTCGGCGCAGGCCGTGCACGAGCTGGCAGGGAAGGTGGGCGTCGAGATGCCCATCACCGCCGCCGTCGTCGCCGTGCTGGCCGGCAAACTGTCCGTAGACGAACTGGGGCCGCTGCTGCTGTCCCGGGACCTGAAACCCGAAGGCGATTACTAAGAGTGTCGGAAAACAACGTGAGCCCAGAAAACACCACCGGCAGCGCCCGGCCGCGGGTGGCAGTGCTGTTCGGCGGCCGCTCCAGTGAGCACGCCGTCAGCTGCGTTACCGCGGCGGGAGTCCTCGGGGCGATCGACCAGGCCAAGTACGAGGTCATTCCGATCGGGATCGCCAAGACCGGCCAGTGGGTGCTTGTCTCCGGCGACACCGGGCAGTGGTCGCTGTCTTCGACGTCGCTGCCCGAGGTGGCGCCGTCGGAGCAGACCGTGACCCTCGCGGAGATCGGCGGCGAGCACCAGCTCATCGTGGCAGCGCCCAACCAGGTCCCGCAGGAGCTCGGCTCCGTGGACGTGGTCTTCCCGCTGCTGCACGGGCCGTTCGGCGAGGACGGCACCATCCAGGGCCTGCTGGAACTCTCCGACACCCGCTACGTCGGCGCCGGCGTGCTGGCCTCCGCGGTGGGCATGGACAAGCACTTCATGAAGGTCGTGTTCGAGTCCGCCGGACTCCGCGTGGGCCCGTACATCGCGGTGACGGACCGGCAGTGGCTCACCGACCCGGAGCTGGTGCGCAAACGCGTGGATGCGCTCGGCTTCCCGGTGTTCGTCAAGCCGGCGCGGGCCGGCTCCTCCATGGGCATCTCCAAGGTCGACTCGCTGGACCAGCTGGACGCCGCCATCGAGGCCGCCCGGGAACACGACCCGAAGCTCGTGATCGAGGCCGGCATCGTTGGCCGCGAGATCGAATGCGCCGTCCTGGAGGGCCGGGGAACCGACGCGCCGCGGACGTCCATGCCGGGCGAGATCTCCGTGGCCGGCGGCGGCCACGACTTCTACGATTTCAACGCCAAGTACGTGGAGGACGACGCCGCGTCGCTCAGCTGCCCGGCCGACCTCCCCGACGAGGCCAGCTCCCGGGTCCGCGAGCTCGCGGCCGTCGCCTTCGACGCCGTCGGTGCCGAGGGCCTGAGCCGGGTGGACTTCTTCTACACGCCCGAGGGTGAGCTGATCATCAACGAGATCAACACCATGCCCGGGTTTACGCCCAAGAGCATGTACCCGCAGATGTGGAAGGCCTCAGGCCTGGGCTATGCGGAACTGATCGACGAACTGATCCACTTGGCCCTGCACCGCAAGACCGGCCTCCGGTAGGAGCCGGCGGGGCGGGCGCCTGATTCAGGAGCCGCACCGGAACTACTTGCCGGTGGGCAGGTTCTGCAGGTCTTCCTGGCCCACGCAGTTCCGGGTCGCCTTGATCTTGCCGGCGGCGTTGGCCAGTTCCGCCAGTACGGTGGCGGAACTGATCTTGTCCGGGTCCATCAGCACTTCGGTGGCGGGTTCCCGCCCGAAGGTGGTCAGCGTCCACACCGGGTTGCCCTCCTTGATGACCCAGTCGACGTCGTTGACGCTGACGCATCGGTCGGTGGTGGGGCCCGGAACGTTGACGCCGCAGCGCAGGACCACCAGGGACGGATCTCCCCACGCCGCGGTCGCCTGACTGTTGGTCTTGCGCAGTTTCGCGTCCCCAATGGTGTCCGGCAGCGCCAGCATCATCGGCGCGCACGCTGCGTTCGCCGCGTCCTTGGCGGGGGCGACGTCGACGGCGGGCGAGCAGGCGCTCAGTACCAGCGCGCCGGCCGCGGCGGCAACCACCAGTCGGAGAGGACGTGCGGCTGCAGGGATACGGGACGAAGGCATTGCTTAAGCCTATCCCGGCGGGGCCATGTCCCTCGTGCCCGTATTGCGGGGGGCCGTGACAGAATGGGCCTGCGTTAGCCGATGACCGTTGAATCTTGCAGAACAGGTGGGAACGCCACGATGTCCTTTTACCCCGATGACCAAACCCCGGACGCCGAGGTTCAACGGTCCCGGAAGAAGCGGAAACGGACTGCCCGCAACATCCTTCTGGGAGTGGTGGCGTTCTTCCTGGTTGTGGCGGTGGGCGCGGGCGTCTTCGCCTTCAACCTGGCGAACAGCTTCAACTCCAAATCCCAGAAGATCGAACAGGCCTTCCCGTCGGAGACTGCACGGCCGCCGGAAACCAGGACGGACGCAGTCAACCTGCTCCTGCTTGGCAGCGACAGCCGCGGCGCGGCGCTGGGGGAGGCAGAAGCCGGCGGAGCTTCGGACCAGCGCTCCGACACCATGATGTGGGTCCACATTCCCGCGGACCGCAAGAACATCTACATGATGTCCATCATGCGCGACACCTGGGTGCAGATCCCCGGACACGGCGAGGCGAAGATGAACGCCGCCATGGCATTCGGCGGTATCCCGCTGTTGGTCCAGACCCTGGAGGGTATGTTCGACAGCCGCATTGACCACGTGGCAGTGGTGGATTTCGAAGGCTTCAAGGCTATGACGGACGCCCTGGGCGGCGTCGCTGTCAACATTCCGCAGGCCTTCACTGCCCAGGGGTTCTCCTTTGAACCCGGCAAGCAGCAGCTCAGTGGCGAGCAGGCCCTCGCCTTCGTCCGGGAACGGAAGTCATTCGCCGACGGCGACTACCAGCGGGTAAAGAACCAACAACTATTCCTCAAGGCCCTGATGTCCAAGTTCCTAACCCCGGAGACCCTGGCCAACCCCGTTCGGATCAGCAGCCTGGTGGACTCAGTCTCGCCGTATATCAGCGTCGACAAGTCGCTGGACGCGGCCGCCGTGGGGGCGCTGGCGGTCGGACTGCGCAATGTCCGTTCCGCTGACGTGGTCAGCTTTACGCTGCCAACGCAGGGGATCGGGACATCAGCCGACGGCCAGTCGATCGTCTTGCGCGACGACGCCGCCATCGCCAAGGTGGCCGCAGCCCTGCGTAACGACACCCTGGGTGAGTTCGCCAAATCCGCCGGGGCGGGCTCGTAACCGCGTGACAGCATAGGCCCCGGCCTGGTTCCGCCCCGGCTGTCGGCCCTGCGCGGTAGCGTAGGACTGTGCCTGAACCGCTGACCCGCCCGCCCCGTACCGGCAACCCGCCGGACGGCGCGGCCGCACCCGCCCAGCCCGCCGCCCTGACCGTCGGCGGGCTCTCCGAGGGCGAGCTCCTGGCCCGGATCTTCCCGCGGCTGCACGGCGGGAACGCCACCCGCGATGCCGGCACCCTGCTGCTGGGCCCGGGGGACGACGCCGCGATCGTCGCGGCCCCGGACGGGCGCACCGTGATCAGCATCGACACCCAGGTGGCGGACCAGGACTTCCGGCTGGAATGGAACAACGGATACCGGACCACCGGGTACGACGTCGGCTGGAAGGCCGCCGCACAGAACCTCTCCGACATCAACGCCATGGGCGCCCGCGCCACGGCCATGGTGGTCAGCCTCACCATGCCCGAGGACACCGCTATCGCCTGGGTGGAAGACTTCGCCGACGGCCTCAGCGCCGGCATCCGCGAACTCGGCGCCCCCGACTGCGCCGTAGCCGGCGGCGACCTCGGCCGCGGCCGCGAACTGGCCGTCAGCGTCGCCATCGTGGGCAGCCTGGACGGCCACGCCCCGGTGCTGCGCTCCGGCGCCCGCCCGGGGGACATCCTGGCGCTCGCCGGGACCGTCGGCCGCGCCGCCGCGGGGCTTGCCCTGCTGGAATCCGACGTCCCCGTGGAGACGCTCTCTCCTGAGCAGCGCGAACTGCTGGACACCCAGTGCCGGCCCCGGCCGCCGCTGGCTGCCGGCCCGCTGGCCCGCCGGCACGGCGCCACCGCGCTGATGGACATCTCCGACGGACTGGTCCGGGACGGGACCCGGATGGCCGCGGCCAGCGGTGCCGTGCTGGACGTGGATCCCGCTGCCCTCACGGCGCTGGCCGCCCCGCTCCGGCCCGCCGCCGTCCTGCTGGGGGCGGACGCGCTGGAGTGGGTGCTGGGCGGGGGAGAAGACCACGGCCTGCTGGCCGCCTTCCCGGCAAGGGCTCAGCTGCCTGCCGGGTTCACTGCGATAGGCTCGGTAAAGGACCCTGCACCAAAGGACAGCACGGGCGTGACGATAGCGGGCAAGCCCGCGCACACCGTGGGATGGGATCACTTTGCAGACTAAGATTGCCGCCAACGCGCAAGCGATGAAGCGGTGGTTGGGCAAGGCGGAAACAACGCTGGGAAACCACAGCGACCGCCTGAACGCCATCAACATCTTTCCCGTCGCCGACGGTGACACCGGCACCAACCTCTACCTCACGGTGCGCGCCGCCGCCCGCGCGCTCCAGGACGTCCCCACGGACACTTCCTCCCTCCCGCAGGTGACAGCAGACACCCCGCTGCACGTAGTGGGCCCGCCGGACCCGGCCCAGAACGACGTCGGCGCCGTCCTGGCCAAGGCCGGGCAGGCCGCCATCGAGCAGGCCCGCGGCAACTCCGGCACGCTCTTCGCCGTCTTCCTCTGCGCCGCCGCCGAACCCCTCGCCGGGCACCCGAGGCTCAGCTCCCCGCTGCTGGCCGCCGCGCTGAACCGCGCCCAGATCCGGGCCTGGTCCGCCCTCAGCGACCCCGTCCCCGGCACCATGCTCTCGGTCATGGAAGCGGCCGCCCGCGCCGCGGCCGCCGTCGACGCCGAGCACGGCGGCGATGACAGCAACCACACCCTGGGCCTGGCCCTGGACGCGGCCGTCGAGGCCGCCCTGGCCGCCGTCGTGCACACCGAGGACCAGCTCGAAGCCCTCCACACCGCTCACGTGGTGGACGCCGGCGGCGTCGGGATGCTGCTGATCCTGGACTGCCTGCGCTCCGCCGTCCTCGGCGAGGAACTGCAGGACCAGCTGCTGGACGGGCTGCACGGCTACGACGTCCATGACCCGCACATCCACGAGGGCATGCCCCGCGACGAGGGCGTGGAGGTCATGTGCACCATCACACTCTCGCCGCTGGACGCCGCCACCATGCGGCAGCGGCTGGACGAAATGGGCGAGTCGGTGATCATGAGCCAGGTCGGCGGCGACCCCGACGCCGAGGGCGCCTACCGCTGGCGCGTCCACGTCCACGTCCCGGACCCGGCCCCCGCCGTCGAGCTCATCCGCTCGCTCGGCGAACCCTCGGACATCAGCGTCAGCGAACTCGCCCTGCCCCGCGATCCCCGGGAGCCGGACGCCGCCGGCGTCGGCGGCAGCACGGACCCGGACGGACATGAACGCTGAACTAGCCCTGCCCCTGGAGCGCCGGATCGGCAAGCGCTCCGCGGCCGTGATTGAAAAGCATCTCGGCATCAGCACCGTCGGTGGCCTGCTGAACTACTTCCCGCGCCGCTACCTGAGCCGCGGGGAGCTGACACCCATCAGCGAGCTCCCGCCGGATGAAGACGTGACCCTGATCGCCCGGGTGCTCTCCAGCAGCACCCGGTCCATGAGAGCCCGCCGCGGCACGCTGACCGACGTCGTGGTCACGGACGACGCCGGCAAGGGCGTTCCCGGGACGCTCAAGATCAGCTTCTTCAACGGCTTCCGGGCCAAGGCCGAACTGCAGCCGGGCCGTCGCGCCATGTTCTCCGGCAAGGTCACCCGCTACGGCGGCGCGCTCAGCCTGACGAACCCGGACTTCCTGCTTCTCGACGAGGACCCGGATGCCTCCGGCAAGGACCCCGAGGAACTCGCCGCGATGCCCATTCCGGTCTACCCGGCCACGGCCAAGCTCACCAGCTGGTCCATCCAGAAGGTCATCTCCACGCTGCTGGACACGGTCGATCTGGACCAGCTCGCGGACCCGCTGCCGGCCGGGATCGCCAGCCGGGAAAAGTTCCTGACGGCCGCGGACGCCTACCGGTTGATCCATGCCCCGCAGACCCCCTCGGACTGGCAGCGGGCCCGGGACCGGTTCCGGTTCCAGGAAGCGCTGGTGCTGCAGTCGGCCCTGGCCCGGCGCCGCGCCCAGCTGGCCGCCGAGGAAGCCACCGCACGCCGCCCGGTGACCGACGGCCTGCTTGCCGCGTTCGACCGGCAACTGCCGTTCACCCTGACCGCCGGCCAGGCCGCCGTCGGCAAGACCCTCGCCGAGGAACTGGCCCTGGACTCGCCGATGAACCGGCTGCTGCAGGGTGAGGTGGGCTCGGGCAAGACCATCGTGGCGCTGCGTGCCATGCTGCAGGTGGTCGACGCCGGCGGCCAGGCCGCGCTGCTGGCCCCCACCGAGGTCCTCGCTGCCCAGCACTACGACTCGATCCGCCGCACCCTCGGCCCGCTCTCCCGCGACGGGCTGCTCGGCGGACTCGGCGCGGACTCCGTGCAGGTCACGCTGCTGACCGGGTCCATGCCTACCGCGGCGCGCAAGCAGGCCATGCTGGACGCCGCGTCCGGGACGGCCGGGATCGTGATCGGCACCCACGCCCTGCTCAGCGAGAACGTCTCCTTCTACGACCTCGGCCTGATCGTGGTGGACGAACAGCACCGCTTCGGCGTCGAACAACGCGACGCCCTCCGCGCCAAGGCCAGCAAGCCGCCGCACCTGCTGGTCATGACCGCCACGCCCATCCCGCGCACCGTCGCGATGACGGTGTTCGGCGACCTGGAGACCTCCGTCCTGGACGAACTCCCGGCCGGCCGCGCCCCGATCACCACCCACGTGGTGGGACTGGCCGAACACCCGGCCTGGGCCACCCGGATCTGGACCCGCGCCCGGGAGGAGATCGACGCCGGCCACCAGGTCTACGTCGTCTGCCCCAAGATCGGCACGGACGACGACGGCGACTTCAGCCCCGGCGAAGCCGAACCCACCGACGCGGACCTGGCCGAAAACGGGTCCCGGGAACTCGCGTCGGTCACCGGCGTCGTGGAGCTGCTGCAGGATGAACCGGCACTGGCCGGCGTGCCGCTGGCACCCTTGCACGGCCGACAGGACCCGGTGCTCAAATCCGACACCATGGCCGCCTTCACCGCCAACCGGACCAAGCTGCTGGTCTCCACCACGGTGATCGAAGTCGGCGTCGACGTGCACAACGCTACGCTCATGGTCATCCTGGACGCGGACCGGTTCGGCATCTCCCAGCTGCACCAGCTCCGCGGCCGCGTTGGCCGCGGCGGGCTGCCGGGGACCTGCCTGCTGGTCACCTCCCTGGAACCTGAACACCCCAGCCGGCGCCGGCTGGACGCGGTGGCGGCTACCACGGACGGGTTCGCCCTGTCGCAGGAGGACCTGAAGCTGCGCCGGGAAGGCGACATCCTGGGCGCATCGCAGTCCGGCGGACGCTCCACCCTGAAACTGCTGCGGGTGCTCGAACACGAGGACGTGATCGCCCGGGCCCGGACCGACGCCCAGTCGATCATCGGTGCCGACCCGGACCTGGCCCGCCACCCCGAGCTCGCCGCGGCGATCGACGACTACCTCAACCCGGAGAAGGAGGCGTTCCTTGAACGCGGCTAACCCATCAAGCGCGGGCACCCCATGAGCCGGATCATCGCCGGTGCCGCCGGCGGCACGCCCCTGGCCAGCGTCCCCGGGTCCTTGACCCGCCCCACCACGGACCGGGTCAAGGAAGCACTGTTCTCCCGCCTGGACGCCTTCGAGGTCATCTCCGACGCCCGCGTGCTGGACCTCTACGCCGGGTCCGGTTCCCTCGGCGTGGAAAGCGCCAGCCGCGGCGCGCGGGCGGTGGACCTGGTGGAGTTCGACGGCAAGGCCAGCGAGGTCTGCCAGCGCAACGCCGACCTGGTCAACACCGTGGCCCGGCGCAAAGTGGTCGCTGTGCACCGGTCCAAAGTTGAATCGTTCCTGGACCGCGCGGGGGAGTCCACCCGCTGGGACCTCGTGTTCCTGGACCCGCCCTATCCGCTGGACGAGCCGGCCCTGGCCGCGGCGCTGGCCAAGCTGCTGCCGCACCTGGCCGAGGGCGCCGTCGTCGTGGTGGAACGCTCCGCCCGCTCCCCGGAACCGACCTGGCCCGAGGGCCTGGAGCGGTTCGCCGAGAAGAAGTACGGCGAAACCCTGCTCTGGTTCGCCGAACCGGGCGTGGAGCCTGACGTGGAACCTGACACCGCCGGCGATTAGTCCGCGAAGAACAGCAAAGGGCCGACGGCGGGATGTCCCGCCGTCGGCCCTTGCTGTTTACCCCGGGGTTAGCCCCGGAGGAGTTATTTCAGGATGGTGCCCGCGACATCCGGCGTCGACGGCGTGATGCCGTACTTGGCCATCAGCTCGCCCAGCTTGCCCAGGACCGGCTCGTTGACCTTGCCATCGAACTCTTCAAGCCGCAGCTTCGAGGCCACCGCCTCGGGCATCTTCATGAACTCCGGCAGCAGCGCCCGGACCTTGTCCGGGTTGCTCTGCGCCATGGCGAGCGTCTCCGTCATGGCCGCCTTGAAGTCGGCCACCACCTCCGGGTTCTGCTGGGCGTAGTTGCCGCTGGTGAACGTCACCATGGTCGGCAGGCCCGGCAGCGCCTCCTGATTGTTGTAGGTGACCAGCTTGTTGCCCTCGGCCAGCAGCTTCGAGAGGAAGGGCTCGGGAACCCAGACCGCGTCGACGTTGCCCTGCGCCAGCTGGGCGCCCATGTCCTGGAACGGCAGCTCGAGGAACTGGACCGCCTTGGGATCGCCGCCCTGCTTGGCCACGACCTCCTTGATGGTCAGGTCGCCCTGGGCGTTGATGGTGTTGACGGCCACCTTCTTGCCGGCCAGGTCCTTGGCCGTGGCAATCCCGGAGTCCGCCTTGGCGACCACACCGTTGATGTCCTTGCCAGTGGCGAGGGAGTTGGAATAGCCCGTGACGATCCGCATGTCCAGGCCCTTGTTCTTGGCCAGCAGCACGGAGAGCGGGTTGCCGACCGCGAAGTTCATGGTGCCGGTGGAGACTGCGGGCAGCATCGCCGCGCCGCCCTGGCCGCTCTGCAGCTCGACCTTGAGCTTGTGCTTGGTGAAGATCCCCTCGTCGATGCCCATCTTCACGGCCGCGGAGGGAGCAATGGAGATCACACCGACGCTGATGTTGCGCATGCCGTCGCCGCCGGCGGCCGGAGCGGACGAGGCGGATCCCGACGGCGACCCGCTGCCGCAGCCGGTAAGCAGCAGGGCCGCGGCCACGCCGACGGCTGCAAAGGTGAGTCTCTTCATAACAGTCCACTTCCTTGGGGTAAGTTATCCGACGCCCGGTGCCCCTGCCGGCAGCCGGTGTGACGGCGGCTCCGAGGTACGTACATGACAACCCATATAATTGAGTTTGTCAACGATAATTTGTTCAACTATTCCCGCACCGGGGTGTCCCGGCGGTAGGGTGGAGCGTGATCATCGCTCCTAGGAGCCGACCGGAAGTTGCGAGGACCTGTGGCCGAATCTCTTGAACATGCCGGGGACCCCTTGGGAGGCGTCGCCGGCCCGGCAGTCCCGGAGCGGCTCCTGGCCGCCGGCCTGGCGGACGAAATCGAGTTCCTGGCCGCCCGCGCCCGGTCGCTGGGCAGCGCCCAAGCCAACGCCGTGCTGGCCCCGCTGGGCTTGAAGGTCCGCTCCTACTCGGTGCTGGCCGTGGTGTGCGGGGCCGCGGAGCCCTCCCAGCGTGAGCTCGCCGAGTTCCTGCGCCTGGATCCCAGCCAGATTGTCACCCTGGTGGACGCGCTGGAACAGGGCGGCCTGGTGGCCCGCGCTCCCGATCCCCGTGACCGGCGCTCCAAGGTCATCCGGCCGACACCGGCGGGCCAGGACCTCTACCGGCAGGCCGCGGAGGCCGTGCGGACGGCCGAGGACGTTTCGCTGGCAGCGCTGGATGGTGCCGAGCGGGACCAGCTGCGCGGCCTGCTGCGCAAGATCGCCTTCGGCTAGTCCGAGAGCACGTCGAGTTCCGCCCCGGCAAGCACTTTCGCCGGGTGCGGGCCGCGGGCGGTCAGCGCCGCCGTCCACGCCGCCGGCCAGGGTCCCTGCGTGCCGGCCAGGATGATGTTGCCCGGCTGGTCGCCGGCGAACATGCCCGTCTCCGCGGCGGCGGCCACATCGGCCATGGCCCGGCGCAGCGCGGCCACCTGGCTGCGGACCAGCGTCAGGCCGGGCTCGTCCCCGACGTTGACCACCAGCACGCCACGCGGGCTCAGCCGGGCGGCGGCTTCCTGGTAGAACTCGGTGCAGGCCAGATGCGCCGGCGCCTCCGGGCCGGAGAAAATGTCCAGGATCACGACGTCGAACCCCAGTCCGGCGGGCAGCGCTGCGAGGGCATCCCGGGCGTCGCCGACCATCGGGTGCAGCTCGGTTCCGGCGGGAAGCGGCAGGGCCTCCAGCACGAAGTCGAGCAGTTCGCCCTCCAGCTCCACCGCGTACTGCACGGAGCCGGGCCGGGTGGCCTGGATGTAGCGGGCCAGGGTCAGGGCGCCGGCGCCCAAGTGCAGTGCGGTGATCGGTTCGCCCCAGGGCGCGACGAGATCCACCACATGGCCGATCCGGCGCAGATATTCGTAGAAGATGTCGTCGGGCTCCGCCAGGTTCACGTGGGACTGCTCCGCGCCGCCGATGCTCAGCACGTAGCCGCCGTCGGTGAACTCGTCGGGCTCGATCACGGCCTCCTGGCCGGTGGTGTGCAGGAACCGCCGCAGAACCGGGGCTCCGACCTTCCTGCCGCCAGCTTCCGGAGTGTCAGCCTGCCCGGTGTCCTGGCCGTTCACAGCCGGTCCCGGAGGGTGGAGAGCCGTTCCGCGGCTTCCTCCAGCACCCAGGTCTTCTTGCAGAAGGCGAAGCGCAGCAGGCTGCGCGTCCGCTCGGCGCCCTCGGCGTGGCAGAACACCGGCACCGGGATGGCGGCCACGCCCACCAGCTCCGGCAGCCGCCGGGCCAGGTCCACCGAATCGGAAATCCCCAGCGGCGCCGTGTCCACGTTCACGAAGTACGTCCCCTGCGGGGTGAACACCTCCAGGCCCGCCGCGCGGAGACCCTCGCTGAGGATGTCGCGCTTGAGCCGCAGGGTGTCCGCGATGCCGGCGTAGAACTCGTCCGGCAGGCCCAGGCCCAGGGCGATAGCGCTCTGGAACGGCGTTCCGGAGCTGTAGCTGAGGAACTGCTTCACCGTGCGGGCAGCGGCCACGAGGTGCTCGGGGCCGGAGAGCCAGCCGACCTTCCAGCCCGTGAAGGAGAACGTCTTGCCCGCCGAGGAGATGGTCAGGGTGCGCTCCGCGGCGCCGGGGAGGGAGGCGATTGGCAGGTGCGCGGTACCGAAGGTGAGGTGCTCGTAGACCTCATCGGTGAGGATCACGGCGTCGTGCCTGGCAGCGAGCTCGACGATGCGCTCCAGCACCCCGCGGGGGAACACCGCGCCGGTGGGGTTGTGCGGGTTGTTCACCAGCACCACCTTGGTGCGGTCACTGAACGCCGCGGCCAGGGCATCGAGATCCGGCATGAAGTCGGGAGCCAGCAGCGGGGCGGTGACGTGCGTGGCGCCGGAGAGCCCGATGATGGCGCCGTAGGAGTCGTAGAACGGCTCGAAGGTCAGCACCTCATCGCCCGGGCCCACCAGGGCCAGCAGCGCCGCGGCAATCGCCTCGGTGGCGCCGGTGGTGACAATCACCTCCGTCTGCGGATCCGGGGTGAGCCCGTAGAAGCGCTCCTGGTGCAGCGAGATGGCCTCACGCAGTTCAAGGATGCCCTTGCCCGGCGCGTACTGGTTGGCTCCGGCGGCGATCGCGGCCTGCGCGGCGTCCTTGATCTCCGCCGGGCCGTCCTCGTCCGGGAAGCCCTGGCCGAGGTTGATGGCTCCGGTGTTCAGGGCCAGCGTGGTCATCTCCTCGAAGATGGTCACGCCGAGGTTCCCGCCGGGGGAGAGCAGGTTGGCGCCGGTGGCGGTGCGCTGCCACGGGGCCAGCGGCCGCGCGCTCACCGGGTTTCCGCCTTGCCGGCCGCGGCGCCGCCCTGTGCCGGTGCGCCCGGGCGGCCGGTGAACTTGTCCATCGTCGTGTAGATACCGAAGATCTTGCCGCCCACGAAGTCCCACGCCCGCACCGGCAGCAGCCCGCGCAGCACCTTGCCCAGCTGCGCCGTCGCCGGCGCGATCAGCTGCGGCCGGCCCTGCACGGCCGCGCGCCAGGCGCGGTCGACGGCGTCGTCCGGGCTCATCAGCGGGGTGAACAGCGGACCGCGGGCGCCGGCAAACATGCCGGTGGAGATGTAGCTGGGGCAGAACGTGGTCACTTTCAGGTGCCCGTAGCCCTGTTGCTCGAGTTCGAGCCGCAGCGAGTCGCTCCAGCCGATGACCGCCCACTTGGAGGCGGCGTAAACGCTCATGCGCGGGTTGGAGACGGTGCCGGCGGCCGAGGCGATGTTCAGGATCCGGCGGGGCCGTCCGCTGTCGGCCATCATTGCCGGCAGGAAGGCGAGCGTGGTGTACATCGGGGCCAGGGTGTTGATGTCCATGGTCAACGCAATGTCCCGGGCTGGCTCGTGGTCCCAGAACAGGGCGCCGCGCACGATCCCGGCGTTGTTGACCAGCAGGGTCAGGGGTCCCTCCGCTGCCGCTTCGGCTGCGGCTTCGGCGATCGCCTCCCGGCTGGCCAGGTCCACGCGGCGGACGACGGCGCGGGCGCCCGCTTCGGTGACCTCTGCCGCGGTGCGCGCCAGGCCGTCGGCGTCGACGTCCCAGAGAATGACGACGGCGGCGCCCTCGCGGGCCGCGCGCAGGGCGTAAAGCCGGCCCATCCCCATGGCGGCTCCGGTGACAAGGACGACGCCGCCGGCAACGGTGAACGGCTCGATGGAGGAATTGTTCAGTGCTGACATTCCGCCATGCTATCCCGGGCCGTCCGGGGGATGCGGTAGGTTCGGAGGATGAGACGCGCGGTATGCCCTGGCTCCTTCGACCCCATCCACAACGGCCACCTGGAAGTCATTGCCCGCGCCGCGAGCCTCTTCGATGAGGTGATCGTGGCCGTGTCCACGAACTACGCCAAGAAGTACCGGTTTACCCTGGACGAGCGCCTGGACATGGCCCGGGAGACACTGGCCTCGCTGCGCGGGATCGTGGTGGAGCCCGTGGGCGAAGGGCTGCTGGCCGAGTACTGCCGGAACCGTGGCGCCACGGCGATCGTCAAGGGCCTCCGGTCCTCCTCGGACTTCGATTACGAGCTGCCCATGGCCACGATGAACCGGCAGCTGACCGGAGTCGAGACCGTGTTCATCCCCGCGGAGGGCCACTACCTGCACCTCTCGTCCACCCTGATCAAGGAAGTCTTCAGCCTGGGCGGGGACGTGTCCGAGTTCCTTCCGAAGTCGGTGCTCCGGCGGCTGCGGTCCGGCGAGCCGGAGAAGAATCCGCCCGGCAGAGGGTAGGATTGACCGGTACTCGGGAGCCTGGCTCCGGTGGCGCGGCCCTTGCCGGTGCCGGGGTGCGGCGCCCTGCCGCGCGCCGTCGGCCGGTTTGAGTCCGTCCGGAAGATCAGGCTAAGATGGTACGTCGGTCATATGTTCAACAGGAGTTCTCATTAAACGAGATGCTAGTTCGCCCCTGGCGTTCGACGTCAAGGACCTCGGACGCAGTCCGGGAAGCATGCGGACACTGAAGGAACATGTACCCGCACCAAGTGACCTTGGTGTGGCGCTCATTGGTGTGCAGGAAGGCTCGGATGTCGAGCTGGATCTGCGCCTGGAGGCCGTACACGAAGGAATTCTGGTTTCGGGAACCGCGAACGTCGAAGTAACGGGCGAATGCGGCCGATGCCTGGATCCCCTTGCGTATGACCTTGAGGTCAATGTGCAAGAACTGTTCTTCTACGGGGACGCCGAGTTCCCGGACGAAGAAGATGAAGAAGAGCAACGTCGAGTCGAGCACGATCTGATCGATCTTGAGCCGGTGTTGCGGGACGCAGTGGTCACCATGCTGCCGTTCCAGCCGGTGTGCCGGGAAGACTGCCAAGGCCTGTGCTCCGAATGCGGAGTCCGCCTGGAAGACGAGCCGGGGCACCACCACGAGGTCGTAGATCCTCGCTGGGCTGCCCTAGCCGACCTGGCTAAGCCTGACCGGCAAAACTGATTTGTAAGTGTTGGACTAGAGAGAAATGAGTTAGCCGTGGCTGTTCCCAAGCGGAAAATGTCTCGCTCGAATACCCGCGCCCGCCGCTCCCAGTGGAAGGCAACCGCCCCCCACCTGGTGAAGACCGTAGAGAACGGCCAGGTTGTTTACAGCCTGCCGCACCAGGCAAAGGTCGTTACCGACTCGGCTGGCACCGCGCTGTTCCTTGAGTACAAGGGCCGCAAGGTCGCAGACGTCTAATCCGCCAACAGGCTGACTAAGATGTCTTCAACTGAAGAGCTTCTGAAGCGTCTCGGTGTCTCTATTGACGCCGGGACGCTTCGTCTTGCTCTGACACACCGTTCCTACGCCTACGAAAACGGCGGCATCCCCACCAACGAGCGGCTCGAGTTCCTGGGCGACTCAATCCTGGGGTTCTCCGTGACGGACGCGCTCTACCGGGACAACCCGGACCTGCCCGAAGGGGATCTGGCCAAGCGGCGCTCCGCCGTCGTCAGCACCCGGGCGCTGGCCGGCATCGGCCGCAGCATCGGGCTGGGGGAGTACATCTACCTGGGCCAGGGCGAGAAGCTCACCCAGGGCAAGAACAAGGCCTCAATCCTGGCGGACACCATGGAGGCGCTGATCGGCGCCACCTACCTGTCCAATGACCTGGAGACCGCCCGCCAGCTGGTGATGCGGCTGATCGGGCCGCTGCTGAAGGACGCTGCGGTGCTCGGCGCCGGCACGGACTGGAAAACCAGCATCCAGGAGCTCGCCGCCAGCCGCCAGCTCGGCACCATCAACTATCTCGTGGAGGGCTCCGGCCCGGACCACGCCCGGTCGTTCGTGGCGGTGCTGCGGATCGGCGGCACGGACTACGGCACCGGGTCGGGCAACTCGAAGAAGGAAGCCGAGCAGGAAGCCGCGGCCGACGCCTGGCGCCGGCTCACCGCCCCCGCTGGCGCCCAGTCGACCGACGCCGGGGACGCCGGACCTTCAGAAGCTGCCTCATCCAACGCCCCGCCTTCCGCGGCGCCGGCCAGCAGCTAGGCAGCGGCCTTGCCTGAACTTCCCGAGGTGGAGGTGGTCCGGCGCGGACTCGTGAGCTGGGTGCGGGGCCGGACCATCACCGCCGTCGAGGTCCTGGACCCGCGGTCCCTGCGCCGGCACGCCCTGGGGCCGGAGGACTTCGCCGGCAACCTCGAGGGGGCCCGCGTCCTGGACGTGGTCCGGCGCGGCAAGTTCCTGTGGATGCCGCTGGCGGACACGCCCGGCCATCCCGGGACTCCCGCCGTCGCGCTGATGGCGCACCTGGGTATGTCCGGGCAACTGCTGATGCAGGACCCCGACGTCCCGGACGAAAAGCACCTGAAGGTCCGGCTGCGGCTCAGTCCGGCCGCGGGCATGCCCGAGGAGCTCCGGTTCGTGGACCAGCGGATCTTCGGCGGCCTGTTCCTCACCTCGCTGGTTCCCACCGCCGACGGCGGACCGGGCGGTCTGGCGGAGACCCCGCTCCCGCTGATCGCTGAGGAAGCCTCCCACATCGCCCGGGACCCGCTGGACCCGCACTTCTCCTTTGAGACCTTTTATCGGCGCCTCCGGGCCCGCCGGACCGGGCTCAAACGCGCCCTGCTGGACCAGGGCCTGGTTTCCGGGATCGGCAACATCTACGCCGACGAGGCGCTCTGGCTGGCCAGGCTACACTACGCCCGGCCCACGGACACGCTGCGCCGCGGCGAGGCGCAGCGGGTCCTCGACGCCGCCCGGCAGGTCATGACGGACGCGCTGGCCGCGGGCGGGACCAGCTTCGATTCGCTGTACGTCAACGTCAACGGCGCCTCCGGCTACTTCGAACGGTCCCTGAATGCCTACGGCCGCGAGGGCCGCGAATGCCGCCGTTGCGCCGAAGCGGGGATCGTCAGCCTGCTCAAGCGCGAGCAGTTCATGAACCGCTCCTCCTACACCTGCCCGGTCTGCCAGCCGAAGCCGCGCAACGGCCGCTGGTAACAGAAGTCAGCGCCCGCCGTAGTGCCGGGCCAGCCGCTCCAGTCCCTCATCCAGCGACACCGCCGGCGTCCAGTCCAGCAGCGCCCGGGTCTGGCGCTGGTCGAACCAGTGCGCGGTGGACAGCTGCTCGGCGAGGAACCGGGTCATCGGCGGCTCCTCCGTCCTGCCGGCCCGGAGCCAGGCCTTCTCCACCACGGAGCCGGCCGCCCGCGCCAGCCGGCCCGGGACGTGCCAGGCCGGGGCCGGTACGCCGCCGGCGGCGCAGATGCCCGCCAGCAGTTCGCCCACCGGGCGCGGTTCGCCGTTCGTGACCACCAGGGCCCGGCCGTGGATGTGGTCCATCCGGTGCAGCGCGGCCACGATCGCCGACGCCGCGTTGTCGACGTACGTGGTGTCGATCAGCGCCGCGCCGGCATCAAGCAACGGCAGGCGGCCCCGGCGGGCCCGGTCCAGCACCCGCTCCACCAGCTGCGTGTCGCCCGGGCCCCAGACCACGTGCGGCCGCACCGCCGCGACCCGCAGTTCCGGTGAGTCGGCGGCCAGGGCCAGCAGCTCCGCCGCGGCCTTGGTGCGCGCATAGTCGCCGTGCGCGCCGGCCGGGTCCGCCGGTTCGGCGCCCAGCCCGGCGATCGCGGCCCCGGAGTTCGCCACCGAGGGGGAGGAAACGAACACCAGCCCGCGCACCCCGGCGTCCCGCGCGGCACGCAGCAGCCGGCGGGTTCCCTCGATGTTCACCTCGTCGAAATCCGCCGCGCGGCCGGTAAAGGAGACCTTCGCGGCGAGATGGATGACGCCCTCGGCGCCGGCCACCGCGCGGCGGAGCGCGCCGTCGTCGGACAGGGACCCGCGGACGTCGGTCGCGCCGGCCACGCCGGAGGGGCGGCGCTGGAACGTGGTGACGGCATGTCCCTGCCGCAGCAGCAGTTTCGCTACCTCGCCGCCGAGCAGCCCGCTCGCGCCGGTGACCAGGACCCTCATGGCGTGCCCGGCCGGCCGCCGGCAAGCACCCGTGTGGCCCAGCGGGCCAGGCGGGTCCGGTCGATCTTGGCGTTGTGCCGGATGTCGGTCGGCTGGGACGGCACGGTGAGCACGGCCGACACCTCGACGCCGGACCCACGGGCGGCGGCGCGCACGCGCCCGGCCAGCTCCGGGGCCGCGGGTCCTGCCCGGCGGACCGGGGGCTCCGTTTCGACGGCGGCGGCCACGGCCTGGGTCCCGGCCGGCCCGACCCCGACGACGGCGGCCAGGCCGACGCCGTCGAGCTGTTCGATGGCCTGTTCCGCCCCGACGGGGGTCACCGCGGCGCCGGGCGTCGTAACGACGTGCGCGAGCCGGCCCTCCACCCAGAGCCGGCCGGCAGCGTCGAAGTGTCCGACGTCCCCGGTGCGGTGCCAGCCCGGGGTGCGGACGCTCTCGCGCTGGGTCAGCCAGAGCCGGTCGTAGCTGTCCTTCACGTGCGGCGCGCTGACCAGGATTTCCCCGGTTACCCCGGGATCTGTGACCGGCGAATCCCCGGGGGCGGTGCCGTCCGCGGCGAGCGGGACGACGGCGGCGCGTGCGCCGTGCACCGGCCGGCCCACGCAGACGCCGTTCCCGGCTCCCGCGACGGTGCCGGCGGCGGCGTCGGCCTCCGCGGCGCGGATTTCGTCCAGGCTGATGTCGGTCACGGGCAGCGCCTCGGTCATGCCGTAGGGGGTGTGCAGTGACGCGGCCGGCACCAGACGCTGCACCTCCTCCAGCAGCGCAGCCGGAACCGGCGCACCCGCGGAGAGCAGCAGTTCCACCCGGGCCAGCGCGGCCTGCCCGGCAGGGTCCAGTCCGGACGCGGTCGCGAGGACATTGCGCAGCGCCGCGGGGGAGGCGAAGACGACGGTGGCGTCGATGGCGGCCGCGGCGTCGGCGAGGGCGCGGGCGGTCAGCGTCCGGGGCA
Source organism: Arthrobacter sp. Soil763 (assembly GCF_001428365.1). GTDB lineage: Bacteria > Actinomycetota > Actinomycetes > Actinomycetales > Micrococcaceae > Arthrobacter. The sequence continues at coordinate 1,162,602 of NZ_LMSH01000002.1, forward strand.
GGGTCACGTCCATGGCGGGCGTGACGGAGACGGCGCCCAGTGCCGGGCCGAGCAGCGCGAACGGAGCGAAGCCGGCCACCAGGCGGGCGCCCGGCCGGATCCCCAGGGTTGCTGCCACGGTGTCCCGCGTCGCGGCCAGTTGCCGGTGGGTGTACAGCACGCCCTTGGCCGGGCCGGTGGAACCGGAGGTGAAGAGCACCGCGGCCGGGTCATCCGGCGCGGGTGCCGGGAGCCGGTCCGCCGCCTCGGCGGACGCGCCGCAGCGGGTGAGTTCGTCAAGGGAGGTTTCGACGCGCAGGATCCGGCGGCGGGCGGCCGGCAGGTCCCGGACGCTGATGCGCCGGCCGGACCAGCCGAGCGCCGCGGCGGCCGCCAGGGCCCGGTCGATGCCGATCAGGAAGTCCGGGGTCGCGCCCTTGACGGCGCGGCTCAGGCCGCGGGTGCCGAGGCCGGCGTCGGCGACGACCACCACCGCGCCCAGCCGGAGGCACGCATACAGGACGACCGTCAGGTCCACCCCCGGCGGCACCATCAGGCTGACCCGGCTTCCGGACCGCACGCCGGCGTCGTGCAGGCCCGCGGCGAGGTGCGTGATGCTGTCCTCCAGGTCGCTCCAGCTCAGCGAGCGGGCCGTGTGCCTGTCCGCGGCCATTTCGGCGACGGCGGTGTCACCGGCGGCTGTCCCGGAGGCCAGCGATGTCAACGGAGCCCAGAGCGGTTCCCACGCTGCGCCCCCGGGGTGGGGCGTCAACTGTCCGTTCGGCGGGGCGGTGGCCTCGGGGTGGGGCGTGAACTGTCCGTTCGGCGGTCTGGTGGCCTCGGGGCGGGGCGTGAACTGTCCGTTCGGCGGGGCGGTGGCCTCGGGGTGGGGCGTGAACTGTCCGTTCGGCCCCAAGGAGTCGGCGAGCCAGTCAAAGATGGGCGAGGCGATGTCGCGGTCCTCGGCGAGCAGGTGCCCGGCACCTTCGAAGCGGTGCACCCTGGCCTGCGGCAGCCGGCCGATCAGGTCCTTGAGGTAGCGGTCGGAGAAGATCGGGTCGCGCGGGCCCCACAGCATCAGGGCCGGGACGTCCAGGCCGCGCACGCCCTCCGCGACGCGCGTCAGCGCCGGGTAGCTCGGATGCGAGGCGTCCGCCGGGATGTCCGCGACGAAGTTCCCCACGCCCGTCCGACGCCCGGCGCCGCGGTAGGGGGCCCTGAACGCGGCGCGGACCGCGGGGGCGAGCTGCCGGCGTGCCAGGGCGTGCGTGACCTGCAGGAACGCCGGGGTCGTCGTTGTTCCCCAGCGGTGCACCGCCGGGTGCAGGGCCAGCCGCAGGGCCGGAGGGATGGGGGTGCCGTCGGGCTGGTGGACGGCGGTGTTGGTCAGCACCACCCCGGCGAGCTGGTCCCGGTGTGACAGCGCCCAGCCGAGGCTGATTACCCCGCCCCAGTCGTGGCCGACGGTGACGACCGGGCCGTCCAGGCCGAGCGCAGCGGTGAGGTCGCCGAGGTCGGTGATCCGGTCCGCCAGGCGCCGGAACGTGCCGGTCCGCTCGGAGAAGCCCATGTCCAGCTGGTCCACTGCCACCACGCGCCACGGGCGGGCGGGGTTGGACCCGGCGGCCAGCAGGCTGCGCCACAGGTAGGACCAGGTGGGGTTGCCGTGCACGCACAGCAGCGTCCCTTCCGGGGTGAGGCCGCGGAGGGCGAGCTCCGCGCCGTTATCGAGCAGGTGCCAGCGCCGCACGGTGCCGGGTTCGTCGGCGGCGGAGCTGGAGGGCACGTCGAGTTCGCGCGACCAGGCAGGGTCGGCGCCGGGCCAGTCCGCGGCTACCAAACGATTTCCACCATTGCGGTGTTCAGGCCGGACCCGACGCCCATGCAGAGCACGCGGTCGCCGGCGGCCAGGGTCTGCGATTCTGCGGCGAGGGTCATCGGCAGTGACGCCGGGCCCACGTTGCCCCAGTGCGGGAAGGTGATCGGGACCCGGTCCGGGTCCAGGCCGATCGCGTCGATGATGGCCTGGGTGTAGGCGTTGCTCACCTGGTGGGTCACGTAGCGGTCCATCGCGGCCCAGTCCCACTCCGGCTGCGCCTCCCGCCACGCGTCGACCACCAGCTCCAGGCCGCCGTCGAGCAGTCCCTTGGTGTCCGTGGCCATGCCGTCGACGCCGCCGACGCACAGCTCGTGGTGTTCGGTGCCGGCCCGCATCACCCCGCCCAGGATCCGGTGCGCGCCCGGATGCAGGTCCGCCGGGCCGAGGACCGCCGCGGCGGCGCCGGAGCCCAGCGTGAGGGTGGCGAACTCGCGGTTGAAGTCCTCGCGGGTCGTTTCGGGCCGCTGCAGCCGGGCCAGGGTGGCCTCCTGCGTGGCCTGGGCGTCCTCGCCGTTGACGATCATCGCGTACTTGATCTGGCCGGAGTCGATCATGTTGGCTGCCAGCGTCATGCCGTTCACGAAGCCCAGGCAGGCGTTGGCGAGGTCGAAGTTCATCGCCGACGACGGCAGGCCCAGCCCGTGATGGATTTTCACCGCCACGGAGGGCTCCAGGTTCCGACGCGTCACGGACGTGTTGATCAGCAGGCCAACCTCGGCGGCCTCGACGCCGGATTCGGCCAGCGCCTTCGCGCCGGCCTCGATCGCGGCGTCGTCGAAGGAGGTCCCCGGCGCCCACCAGCGCCGGTGCGTGACGCCGGCGACGCGCTCCAGGAGCCTCGGCGGGAACTTCAGCCGCCGCAGGGTCACCGCCAGGCGCCGGTCGAAATCCGAAGAGCTGACTATTGTCGGAGCTTCGACGCTGCTGACCGAGAGCAACGCAGTGTTGCTGTGCCGGAATGTTGCATTCCCTACCAAATCAAAGCCCCTGTTCATATCCGTCCCGCACCGGTCGGCAAAGAAACCACCGCTGAGCGCAGGCCCAAGACCCTTAACTATGCCCCCTGCGGCTTTGTTCCCGCCGACGCAGAGGTCCCCGGACGACGGCGGGGGCCGGGCCCGCAGGACGCGGGCGTGCCGGTGGCGCCGGAATTGTGCCGCCGGCGCAGGCGGGCTGCGCGGGATTGTCCGGGCCGCGCAGTAGATTGGAGGTACCCGGGACGCGCCGCGTCCGCCAAGCAGGAGACCCGAAACACCTTGCACCTCAAGAGCCTGACCGTCCGCGGATTCAAGTCGTTCGCCTCCGCGACGACTTTCGAATTCGAACCCGGCGTGACCGCCGTGGTGGGCCCCAACGGCTCCGGCAAGTCCAACGTGGTGGATGCCCTGTCCTGGGTGATGGGGGAGCAGGGCGCCAAAACCCTGCGCGGCGGCAAGATGGAGGACGTCATCTTCGCCGGAACCTCGGGCCGGCCGCCGCTGGGCCGCGCGCACGTCTCACTCACCATCGACAACAGCGACGGCGCCCTGCCGATCGATTACAGCGAGGTGACGATCTCCCGCACGCTGTTCCGCACCGGCGGCTCCGAATACGCCATCAACGGCGCCGGCTGCCGCCTGCTGGATATCCAGGAGCTGCTCTCCGATTCGGGCCTGGGCCGGGAGATGCACGTCATCGTCGGGCAGGGGCAGCTGGACAAGGTGCTGCACGCCACCCCGGAAGACCGCCGCGGCTTCATCGAGGAAGCGGCAGGCATCCTCAAGCACCGCCGGCGCAAGGAAAAGACAGTCCGCAAGCTGGAAGCGATGCAGGCCAACCTCGCCCGGCTCAGCGACCTGACCGGGGAAATCCGCCGCCAGCTCACCCCGCTGGGCAAGCAGGCCGAGGTCGCCCGCCGCGCCCAGACCGTCCAGTTCGAGGTCCGCGACGCCCGCTGCCGGCTCCTGGCCGACGACCTGGTCCAGCTGCAGTCCGTCCTGGCGCAGGACGTGGCGGACGAGAGCGCGCTGAAGGCACGCCGCGCCGTCGTCGAACGCGAACTCGAAGCCGGCCGCCAGCGCCAGGGCCGCCTGGAACAGCTCGCGGCGGAGGCCACCCCCGCGCTGAACGCCGCGCGCGACAACTGGTACCAGCTTTCCTCCGGCCGGGAACGGCTGCGTTCGCTGGGTTCGCTCGCCGAGGAGCGCCGCCGCCTGCTGGGAGCCTCGGACCCCGCCCCGGACGCCGGGCGGGACCCCGAACAGCTGGAGCGGCAGGCCGCCCGGGTCAGGGCCGAACAGGCCGGGCTGGAGGCACAGATCCTCGAGCGGCGTACCGTCCTGGACGCCGCCACCGCCGCCAAGCAGGACGCCGAAGCCGCCGCGGCGGCCGAGGACAAGCGCCACGCGGCGCTGCTCCGGGCCGCGGCCGACCGACGCGAGGGCCTGGCCCGGCTCGCCGGCCAGGTGGGGGCCGCGCGGTCCCGGGTGGAGGCCGCGCAGTCCGAGCTCGGTCGGTTGCGTGAGTCCCAGATCGCCGGGGAGGAACGCCGCCGCCTCGCCCAGAGCGAATTCAGCGCTCTCGAATCCCAGGCCGCCGGCGTCGAAAACGGCGAGGAGACCCTCGACGCCGAATACGAGGCCGCGGCCGAGGCGCTGGATGCCGTGGCCGCGGAAATCGACGCCCTCAACGACGCCGAACGCGCCGCCGAGCGGGAACGCGACGCGCTCGTGGCCCGGCGCGACGCCCTGCAGCTGGGACTGAACCGCAAGGACGGTTCCGGCCACGTGATGGCCGCCGGCCTGCCCGGCGTGCTGGGCCCGCTGGCGGGCATGCTGAGCGTCGAGCCCGGGTTCGAGGCCGCCGTCGCCGCCGCACTGGGCAGCTGCTCCGACGCCGTTGTGGTTACCGGTTCCGCCGCGGCCGCCGCGGCCCTGCAGCAGCTCAAGGACGACGACGCCGGCCGGGCCGCGCTGCTGCTCGCCGGCCCGGCACCGGACACCGAGGCGGATACACCACCTGCCGCGGGGCTTCCGGACGGCGCGCGCTGGGCCGCTGACCTGGTCGCGGCCTCCTCCGGCGCGGCGGACCCGGCCGGAACTGTCGCCGCCGTCGCCCGCCTGCTGGAGCGCACCGCCGTCGTCGGGGATCTCGACGACGCCGCCCGGCTCATCGCCGCCCGGCCGGAGCTGACCGCGGTCACCCGGGGAGGGGACGTGTTCACCGCACTCACCGCCAGCGGCGGCTCGGCCACGGCGCCGTCGCTGCTGGAAGTCCAGGCCGCCGTCGATGAGGCCGCCGCCCGGCTGGCCGTCGTGGCCGCTGACCTGGAACGGCACCGTTTCGCCCGGGCCGCCGCGGAATCCCGCCGCGCCGCGGCACAGGAGCGGGCCGACGCGGCCCTGGAGAAACTGCACGACTCCGACGCCCGGCTCGCCGCCGTCGCCGAACGGCTGGGGCACCTGAACTCGGTGCTGCGCAGCGCCGTCGGCGAAAGCGAACGCCTCACCGCGTCCCTGGCCCGCGCCGAAGCGAACATCCAGGGAGAACAGGAAGCGCTGGAAGCGGTCGCCGCCCGGCTGGCCGCGGCCCAGGAGGCACCGGCGGAGGAAGAACCGTCCCCCGAGCACCGCGACGGACTCGCCACGGCCGCCGCCGCCGCGCGCGCCGCCGAGATGGAAGCCCGCCTGGCGCTGCGCAGCGCGGAAGAGCAGCTGACCGCGATCGGTAACCGTGCCTCGTCGCTGGAACGGGCCGCCGCCACCGAGCGCCGCGCCCGCGAGGAAGCCGCCGAACGGGCCCGCCGCCGCCGGCTGCAGGCCGCCCGCGCGGCCGCCGTGGCCGCCGCCGTCGGGCAGGCAGTCGGCTTCCTCGATGTCTCGGTGGAACTGGCCCGGCGGGAACGCGACGCCGCCGAGGAACGCCGCGAACAGATGGAACAGGACCTGGCCGCGGTGCGGACCGGCAACGACGCCCTCGCCCGCGAACTGGCCGAACTGACCGACTCCGTCCACCGGGACGAGCTGGCCCGCGCCCAGCAGCGCCTCCGAATCGAGGCCCTGGAGCTGCGCAGCGTCGAGGAACTCGGACTCACCCCTGACCAACTCGTCGCCGACTACGGCCCCGACCAGCCCGTGCCCGTGGCGGCCGCGGCCTCGGCGGATAAGTGGGCAGCCCTGCGCGCCCCGGTGGATGAGGACGGCCGCGACATCGTCGAAGGCACGCCCTTCGTCCGGGAGGAACAGGAAAAGCGGCTCCGCAAGGCCGAACGCGACCTCTCCGCTCTGGGCCGGGTCAACCCGCTCGCTCTGGAGGAATTCGCCGCCCTCGAGGAACGCCACCAGTTCCTGAGCAGCCAGCTCGAAGACCTCAAATCCAGCCGCAAGGACCTGCTGGACATCATCAAGGAAGTCGACGAGCGGGTCCAGAAGGTCTTCGCCGAAGCCTTCGAGGACACCGCGGCCCAGTTCGTCCGCGTCTTCGCCCGGCTGTTCCCCGGCGGCGAGGGCCGGCTGGTGCTCACCGACCCGACCGACATGCTCACCACCGGCATCGAGGTGGAGGCGCGCCCCGCCGGGAAGAAGATCAAACGGCTCTCCCTGCTCTCCGGCGGAGAACGCTCCCTGACGGCGGTCGCGCTGCTGGTCGCGATCTTCAAGGCCCGGCCTTCGCCGTTCTACGTCATGGACGAGGTGGAGGCGGCGCTGGATGACACCAACCTGGGCCGGCTGATCACCATCTTCGAGGAGCTGCGCGAATCGAGCCAGCTGATCGTCATCACGCACCAGAAGCGCACCATGGAGGTCGCCGACGCCCTCTACGGCGTCACGATGCGAGGCGACGGCGTCTCCACCGTGATCAGCCAGCGGCTGGGCGCCGACGTCTAGGCCCGGCGCCCGAAACCGGCCCTCGGGCCGGCGCCTTAAGACCGGCGATTGGGGTTATGAGAAGCTAGGGGAGTGAACGACATCCTCCCCATTATTCTGCCCATCATTGTTGCCCTGGTGGTCCTCGGTGCGCTGATTCCGGTGCTCATGAAGACCCGGAAAAATATCAAAGAGTACCCGACGCAGCGCGACGCGAACGACCCCGTGCAGGGCGCCGGCGGCGGCACGCTGCTGGAGGACCGACCGGTACCGAAGGCGCCGGACGCCGTCGACCTCGAGGGCCTGGAAACCGTCGAGGTGCCGGACAACGCCGCCGGGCTGGAGACCGTTCCGGTCGAGACCCCGCTGCCGGTGGCGGGCCGCCTGACCCGGCTGCGCGAACGCCTGGTCAAGTCCAACAACATCCTGGGCAAGGGCCTGCTGGCGCTGCTCTCCGCGGACAAGATCGATGAAAACGTCTGGGACGAGGTCGAGGAGACCCTGCTGCTGGCCGACCTCGGCACCGAACCGACCATGCAGCTCGTGGACGCCCTCCGGGAACGCGTCAAGGTCCTCGGCACCCGGTCGCCGGAGCAGGTCAAGGCGCTGCTGCGCGAGGAACTGATCAAGCTCGTTGACCCGATCATGGACCGCAGCCTGAACGTGGAACGGCACGCCGCCGCGCCCGCCGTGATGATGGTGGTCGGCGTCAACGGCGTGGGCAAGACCACCACCGTGGGCAAGCTGGCCCGCGTGCTTGTCGCCGAGGACAAGGATGTGCTGCTCGGCGCTGCCGACACCTTCCGCGCCGCTGCCGCCGAGCAGCTCGCCACCTGGGGCCAGCGCGTCGGCGTCCCCACGGTCAAGTCCGATATTGCCGGGGCGGACCCGGCGTCGGTCGCCTACGAGGCGGTCAAGGCCGGCATCGAGCAGGAAGTCGACGTCGTCATGATCGACACCGCGGGCCGGCTGCAGAACAAGGTGGGCCTGATGGACGAGCTCGGCAAGGTCAAGCGCGTGGTCGAAAAGCTCGCCGAGGTGGACGAGGTCCTGCTGGTACTGGACGCGACCACCGGCCAGAACGGCCTGAACCAGGCCCGGGTCTTCGCCGAGGTCGTGAACATCACCGGCATCGTGCTGACCAAGCTGGACGGCACCGCCAAGGGCGGCATCGTCGTTGCGATCCAGAAGTCCCTCGGCGTGCCGGTCAAGCTGGTCGGCCTGGGCGAGGGCGCGGACGACCTGGCGCCGTTCGACGCCGAAAGCTTCGTGGACGCGCTGCTGAACTAGCCGCGCTTACACCCGCAGCCGGTGCCGTTGGGACGTCCCAACGGCACCGGCTTCGGTTTAAGCGGGCTGTCGCTGGAAGGTTTCCCGGGCCAGCAGCCAGCCGGCAGCCGCGGCCAGGAGCACCCCGCCGGTCACGCCGAACGCCCAGCCGTACCCCAGCCGGTCGGCCAGCACCCCGGCGATGACCGGGCCGACGATCGCGCCGCTGTCCGAGGTCATCTGGAACACCGCCAGCACCTTCCCGCCGGAGCGTTCATTACCGACGACGTCGGCGATCGCCGCCTGCTGCGCCGGCCCCAGCAACCCGGAACCCAGGCCCGCGACTGTCGAAGCGAGCAGGAACCAGAACAGCTGGTGAGTGAAGCCGATCCCGGCGGTGGCCAGGCCGGTGACCACCAGCCCGGCGAGCATCAACGGCTTCCGTCCCAGCGTGTCCGCGAGCCGCCCGGAAAAGGTCAGGGCCGCGGCGTTGCCGGCAGCGAACACGGCCAGGGCCCAGCCGGCCGAGGACGAGCCCGCGCCGAGCGCCGCGACCGCGAAGAGCGGCACCGTCGCCATCCGGACCCCGAAGGTCGCCCAGCCGTTGGCGAAGCTCGAGGCCAGCCCGGCCCGGTAGGCGCTGTCCCGCAGCGCCTCCCGGAGCAGCATCGGCGGCGCCGCCGCCCCCGCCTCCCGGGACCCCGCGGGGACGTGGCTGAGCTGGGTCTGCACGACGGCGGCCGCCAGCACGAGCGCCGCCGCATAGGCCAGGAACGGCACCCGCAGGCCGAAGCCGGCCAGCAGCCCGCCGACGATCGGCCCGCACACGTTGCCGATCAGGAAGGCCGAGGCGTACGCGCCGGAAACCCGGCCGCGGCTCTCCGGCGGCGCCAGCCGGACCACCAGGGCCATCGACGCGACCGTGAACATCACCGATCCGGCGCCGCCGAGGCCGCGGAAAATCAGCAGCTGCCAGTAGTCCTGGGCGAAGGCGCAGGCCGCCGTCGACGCGGCCACGATCAGCAGCCCGGCCACATACACCGGGCGTTCGCCCAGCTTTACGATCAGCGCCCCGCCGGCCGGGGCAAATAGCAGGCGCATGAACGCGAAGATGCTGACAATCACCGCCGCCGCGGTCGCACCGACGTCGAACGTCGTGGCGAACTGGGGGAGCACCGGCGCCACGAGGCCGAAGCCCAGCGCGATCAGGAAGGCCGCGACCAGCATCACCTTGATGTCCCGGGGCAGGCGCGGGCCGCCAGTGCGCCGGAGCAGGGCCGGGAGGCGGGTTCCGTTGGCGGGCGGGGTTGTTTTGCTCATGGTGCTGCTTTCGGTGCCGGAAGGAAGGCGGGAGGGGAGTAGAAGCGCGTGAAACATAACCGTAACAAGCGCGAGATGCACCATTTACGTCCGGGAGGTTCCTGTAACAACCCGGCAATCTAAAACCTCTGCCGGTGAAACACTGCGCCAGCAGACTCTTTCGTAGAACGCAATCCGCGTTGGGGCAGGCGGAGCGATCCGCCGGACATCAACAATTCGCATCGCACTTATTTCTACGCAAGGGAGGACGTGCACCATGGAACTTACCGCAGGTCACGTATGGCTGATGGTGGCAGCAGCGCTCGTGCTGTTCATGACACCGGGACTGGCATTTTTCTACGGCGGCATGACGCGCGCCAAGGCCGCACTGAACATGATGATGATGAGCTTCATCTCCATCGGCATGGTCGGCGTCGTCTGGGTGCTGTGGGGCGCCTCGATGAGCTCCGGGCAAGGCTTCCTGGAAATCGTCGGCAACCCGTTCGCCACCTTCGGGCTCGAGGGCATCGACACCCCCGACGGGCTGATCAAGGTCGGCTACGCGTCGACCTTCGCCATCATCACCGTCGCCCTAATCAGCGGCGCGATCGCGGACCGGGCCAAGTTCGGCGCCTGGAGCGTGTTCGTGCCGGTGTGGGTCACCCTGGTGTACTGCCCGCTGGCCTTCATGGTCTGGGGCGGCGGGCTCTTCGGCCCCGAGGGTGAACTCGGCAAGGCCCTCGGCCCGGCCATCGACTTCGCCGGCGGCACCGTGGTCCACATCAACGCCGGCGTCGCGGCCCTGGTCCTGGTCCTGATCATCGGCAACCGCCGCGGCTTCGGCAAGGACCCGAACCACCGCCCGCACAACATCCCGTTCGTCATGCTCGGAGCCGCCATCCTCTGGTTCGGCTGGTTCGGCTTCAACGCCGGTGCGGCCACGACGGCGGAACAGGCTGGCCTCATCTGGGTCAACACCCTCGCAGCCCCGGCCGCGGCCATGCTCGGCTGGCTCGTCACCGAACGGATCCGCGACGGCCACCCGACCTCCCTCGGCGCCGCCTCCGGCGTCGTCGCCGGCCTGGTCGCCATCACCCCGGCCTGCGCCAACGTCAGCCCGGTCGGTGCGCTCGGCCTGGGCGTCGTGGCCGGCGTGGCCTCCGCGCTGGCCGTCGGCCTGAAGTTCCGCTGGGGCTTCGATGACTCGCTCGACGTCGTCGGCGTCCACCTCGTCTCCGGCATCATCGGCACCGTGGCGCTGGGCTTCATCGCCGTCCCGGCCGACGGCGTCGGCGGCGGCCTGTTCTACGGCGGCGGACTCACCCAGCTCTGGGCGCAGCTCGCCGTGGCCGCGGTGGCGATCGTCTACTCGGCCGTGCTGACCGCGGTGATCGCCCTGGCGATCCACAAGACGATGGGCTTCCGGGTCTCCCAGGAGCAGGAAGTCGTGGGCGTGGACCTGAGCCTGCACGCCGAAACGGCGTACGAGTTCGGCGTCGGCGGCCACGGCGGAAGCTTCCAGCCGCTCCACGAGCTGATCACCGGCAAGCCGCTGGCCGAGGGCGCTGAGGCACCGGCAGGCGCTCCGGCTGCTGCGCCGGCCGGGGCCGCCGTGGACACCGCTTCGAACGGCCAGAAGACCGCTGCAGGCAAGGAAAGTGTGGAAGCATGAAACTGATCACCGCAATTGTCCGTCCGGAAAAGCTCGACGCGATCCGGGAAGGCCTGGAAGCCTACGGGGTGCAGGGCCTGACCGTCAGCGCGGCCAGCGGCTACGGCCGGCAGCGCGGCTACACCGAGGTGTACCGCGGCGCCGAGTACAACGTGGACCTGCTGCCCAAGATCAGGGTCGAGGTGCTGGCCACTGACGAACAGGCCGACGACATCCTGGACGTCATCATCGCCAGCTCCAACACCGGCCGGGCCGGTGACGGGAAGGTCTGGAGCGTGGATGTCTTCGAGGCCGTCCGGGTCCGCACCGGAGAACGCGGCGCGGCAGCCATCTAAGCGGCAGCCCCCCAGTCGCACCGCGCTGTCGGACCGCGATCGGGGGCTGCGACAGCGGGCCGGGCACCTGAAAAGGTGTCCGGCCCCGCTTTTTGCTGCCCGCTTTTGCCGCTCGGTGCCCGGTGCGCCGGCGCGGCGGCTAGGCCGGCCAGCCCTCGGGACCGTCGGAGCCGGCAGGGTATTCCTCCAGCGGCACGCTGTCCCGGGCCCAGGCCTTGAGCACGGGTTCGAGGATGCGCCAGCAGTCTTCGGCGGTGTCGCCGCGGACGCTCAGCAGCGGATCGCCGGTGAGCACGCCCTCCAGGACTTCGCCGTAGGGCAGCAGCTCGGAGGCGCTCAGTTCGGCCTGCAGGGTGGCCCGGTCCAGGCTGAGCACGTTGCCGGGGCCGTTGACGTCGACGTCGAACTGCAGCGTGTCCGGGCCGAACCCGATCCTCAGCTGGTTGGGGGAGTCGACGCCGGTGAAGCCGCGGGGCAGGTGCGGGACGGGCCGGAAGGTGACCACGGCTTCCTTGCGCTTGGTGCCGAGTGCCTTGCCGGAGCGGAGGATGAACGGCACGCCCTGCCAGCGCCAGTTGTCGATGTCCACCTGCACCTCGGCCAGGGTCTCGGTGTTCCGCGAGGCGTCCACGCCCTCTTCCTTGGCGTAGTCCGGGACCTGGCGGCCGCCCAGGGTGCCGGCGGTGTACCGGGCGCGGCGGGTGTTCCTGGCGTAGGGGGCCTTGATGCTGCTGGCGCGCAGCAGGGTGGCGACGGCGTCGCGGAGGTCGCGTTCGTCCACGGAAGCCGGCGGTTCAATCGCCATCAGCGCCATGATCTGCAGGAGGTGGCTCTGGATCATGTCCCGCAGCGCGCCGGCGCCGTCGTAGTAGCGGGCCCGGCCCTCCAGCGCGAGGTCCTCGTCGAAGATGATTTCCACCTTTTCGATGTGTTCCCGGTTCCACACCGGTTCCAGGAACGTGTTCGCAAAACGCAGGCCCAGGATGTTCAGCACCGTCGCCTTGCCCAGGAAGTGGTCCACCCGGTGGATGTGGTCCTCGGGGACCAGGGCGGCCAGGGTCCGGTTCAGCTCGCGGGCGGATTCCTCGCTGGAGCCGAAGGGCTTTTCCATCACCAGCCGCGTCCCGGCGGGAACGTCGTCGGGGGTGAGGGCCTGGCAGGCGCGCTCGCTGATCTTCGGCGGCAGCGCGAAGTAGACGGCGACGGGGCCTTCCAGCCCAGCGATCAGCTTGGCCAGCTGGCCTTCGGCCGTGACGTCGAGCTGGCGGTACGCGGTGGTTTCGCGGATCCGCTTGAGTTCCCGTTTACCGGCCGAATCGGCCTGGGAGTTCGCGTCGGCGAAGGAGGTCTCGAGGCGTTCGAGCCACTGGTCCTCGGTCCAGTCGTCGGAGCCCGCGCCGACCAGGGTCAGGCCCTGGGCGTGGCCCCTGGCCACCAGCCGGGCGAGGCCCGGAAGCAGCAGCCGGCCGGTCAGGTCGCCCGAGGCGCCGAGGATGAGCAGGGTTTTTACCGTTGGTTGACTGGTCACCTAAGCCAGCATGCCATCTTGAAGGCGCGTCTTGATACCCTAGATAGTCGAGTCCCGTTGTCGAGGCAGTTCGTTCCGGCGAATCAGTCACGACTCTGGCGCGCCGCTCCGGCCGCCAGCTGTAGATCCACTGAAAGAAGTGCACGGCGCGTGTTCAATTCACTCTCTGACCGGTTGACAGCAACCTTCAAGAACCTCCGTGGCAAGGGCCGCCTGACCGAGGCGGACGTTGACGCTACGGTCCGCGAGATCCGGCGCGCCCTGCTGGATGCCGACGTCGCCGTTCCGGTGGTGCGGGAGTTCACCGCCCGGGTCCGCGAGCGTGCCCTCGGCGCCGAGGTTTCCGGCGCGCTGAACCCGAGCCAGCAGATCGTGAAGATCGTCAACGAGGAACTCGTGGAGATCCTTGGCGGCGAGACCCGCCGGATCCGGCTGGCTAAGACCGGCCCGACCATCATCATGCTCGCCGGCCTCCAGGGCGCCGGCAAGACCACCCTGGCCGGCAAGCTCTCCAAGTACCTCAAGGCCCAGGGCCACAGCCCCATGCTGGTCGCCTGCGACCTGCAGCGCCCCAACGCCGTCACCCAGCTGCAGGTTGTCGGCCAGCGCGCCGGCGTGCCGGTCTACGCCCCGCACCCGGGCGCCACCTCCACCGAACTCGACCACCCCGCCGGTGACCCGGTCGCCGTCGCCCGCGCCGGCGTCGAGGAAGCCAAGCGCACCCTGCACGACGTCGTGATCGTGGACACCGCCGGCCGCCTCGGCGTCGACGCGGACATGATGGAGCAGGCGCGCCAGATCCGCCGGGCGATCGTCCCGAATGAAGTCCTGTTCGTGATCGACTCGATGATCGGCCAGGACGCCGTGAACACCGCGCTGGCGTTCGACGAAGGCGTGAACTTCACCGGCATCGTGCTCTCCAAGCTCGACGGCGACGCCCGTGGCGGTGCCGCGCTCTCCGTCGCATCGGTCACCGGCAAGCCGGTCATGTTCGCCTCCACCGGCGAGGGCCTGGACGACTTCGAACTCTTCCACCCGGACCGGATGGCCTCCCGCATCCTCGACATGGGCGACGTGCTCACCCTGATCGAACAGGCCGAAAAGTCCTGGGACAAGGACGAAGCGGCCCGGATGGCGAAGAAGTTCGCCGACCAGGAAGACTTCACGCTTGAGGACTTCCTCGCCCAGATGCAGCAGATCCGCAACATGGGCTCGATGAAGAAGATGCTCATGATGATGCCGGGCGCGCAGAACATCCGGCAGCAGCTCGAGCAGTTCGACGAGCGTGAAATCGACCGCGTCGAGGCGATCGTCCGGTCCATGACCCCGCACGAACGGGTGGCACCGAAGATCATCAACGGCTCCCGCCGCGCCCGCATCGCCCGCGGTTCCGGCGTGCACGTCTCCGAGGTCAACGGCCTGCTGGAGCGCTTCGCCCAGGCGCAGAAGATGATGAAGAAAATGGCTGCGGGCGGCGGCATGCCCGGCATGCCGGGGATGCCGGGCATGGGTGGCGGCGGAGGCGGTGCTCGAAAGGGTGCCAAGTCCGCGCCGAAGAAGAAGGCCCGTTCCGGCAACCCAGCCAAGGCCGCGCAGGAGCTCAAAGACGCGGAGGCCCGCCGGGCTGCCGGCGCCAAGGCCGTCCCCACGGGTGCCTCCTTCGGCCAGCAGGGCGGGGACTTCGACCCCTCGCAGCTGAACCTGCCGAAGGGCTTCGACAAGTTCCTTGGCGGCAGCAAGTAAGCAGGGCGCCCGGAGCGTATGTCGTCGGTCCCGATGACAGACCGGTGCCCTAGGGTTAGACCATGTTCAAGCAGCGCGTAGTCTTCGTCCACGGCGCCGGCAGTTTCGGCGCCGCGGCGTGGCCGAAGCAGCATGGCATGGCCCTGGCTTACGACGCCCTGTTCCTGCGCCGCCACGGCTTCGATCCGGTCGCCGAGCCGCTGCCGACCGACTTCGCCGCCGACGCGGCCATCGTCCTGCGGGCCCTGGCCGACGACGGCCGGGGTGCCGCCGGAGGCCATGTGGTCGCCCACTCCCAGGGCGCCATCTCGGCGATGATGGCCGCCGTCGAACGCCCGGACCTGGTCCAGTCGCTGACCCTGGTGGAGCCGGCCTGCTTCTCGCTGACGGCCGAACTGCCCGCCACCGCGGCCCACCGCGCGCTGCTGCAGCCGCTCTTCGATGTCCGGCACCAGCTCAGCGACGAGGACTTCCACCGCGAATTCGTCCGGCGCGTGTTCGCCGCCCACGCCCCGGTGCGCGGCGGCGTCGGCGCCCCCGCGGCCGACGACGGCAGGGAAGCGCGGCGGCTGCGGCTGCAGGCCCCCGGATGGGACGCGCCGCTGCACATCGTTCCCGGCGTGCCCACCCTTGTCCTCACCGGCGGCTGGGAACCGCTGTACGAGGAGATCGCCGGCTACCTCCGGGAAACCGGCGCCTTGTACCGCACCGCCCCCGGAGGGCACCGGCCGCAGGACTCCCGCGAAGGCGACCGCGCCATCCGCACCTTCATCGCCGACGTCGAACGCAGCAGCCACGCGCACGCCTCCTGAGCCGCCGGCGCTGCGGATTAGGCTGTAGGCCATGAATGGCATCATCGAATTCCGCGGCCCGGTCCTTACCGCGCCCGGCCAGGAACGGCAGGGGCTGTGGGCGGTGGACGGCACGCTCACCTTCACCCGGCCCACGGAGGAGCCGGACCAGGTCCTGGACGGCTGGGTCATTCCCGGGCTGGTCGACGCGCACTGCCATATCGGGCTCGGCCCCGGCGGCGATGTCCCCGCCGAGGTGGCCGGGCAGCAGGCCAAGGAGGACCGCGAGGCCGGAACTCTGCTGGTCCGCGACGCCGGCGCCGTCCATGACACCCGGTGGATCCAGCGGCACCCCGGGCTGCCCCGGATCATCCGTGCCGGCCGGCATATCGCCCGGACCCGCCGTTACCTGCGCGGCCTCGCCGTCGAGGTTGAACCGGAGGATCTGGTGGAGGCTGTCCGCAAGCAGGCCCGCGCTGGTGACGGCTGGGTCAAGCTGGTCGGGGACTGGATCGACCGCGGCGCCGGAGACCTCGCCGCGAGCTTTCCCGCCCGCGCCGTCAAGGACGCCGTCCGGGCCGCGCATGACGAGGGCGCACGGGTCACGGCGCACTGCTTCGCCGAGGACACCCTCGATGACATGCTCGACGCCGGCATCGACTGCATCGAACACGGAACCGGGCTGCTGCCCCGGCACCTGCCGCGCTTCGTCGAACAGGGCGTGCCGATTGTGCCCACCCTGATCAACATCGCCACCTTCCCCAACATCGCCGCGCAGGCCGAGGCGAAGTTCCCCCGGTACGCGGCCCACATGCGCGCGCTGTGGGAGCGCCGCGCGGAACGCATCCTTGAAGCGCATGAGGCCGGCGTGGCGCTCTACGCCGGCACCGACGCCGGCAGCGTCATCCGGCACGGGCGGATCGTGGACGAACTCGAGGCGCTCCAGGCAGCGGGCCTGCCCGCCGTCGCCGCCCTCGACGCCGGTTCCTGGGCCGCCCGCACCTGGCTGGAGGCTGAGGCCATTGCCGAAGGCGCCAGCGCCGATGTCCTCGTGTGCGACGAGGACCCGCGCAAGGACCTCACCACGCTCAGGAGCATCCGCCACATCGTGCTGCGCGGCGCACGCGTCGGCGGGGGAGAGGGAGGTTCCGGCGGTCTGCATTAGGAATAAATTGAAGCTTCAAGTAATTTAACTATGTGACGGGTCGCCGAAGGTCGGCGGCCGCAGGACCACCGGAGCGTTTCGATGACCGCAGAACCCAGCACCCAGGATCTCCTTCCCGCAGACCTCACCATGGGCACCGTGATGCTCAAGGTCGGCGACATGAAGCTGATGACCGACTACTACCAGCGCGCCCTCGGTCTGGAAGTCGTGGCCGAGCAGGACGGGGGGCTCTACCTCGGTCGCAAGCGCAGGCCGCTGGTCCACCTGGCCCCGGCCCCGGGGCTGAACATCCCCTCCCGCGGAGAGGCCGGCCTCTTCCACACCGCCCTGCTCTTTGAGGACCAGGCCGCCCTGGCCGCGACCATCGCCTCGGCCGCGCAGTACGAGCCGCAGTCCTTCACCGGCAGCGCGGACCATCTGGTGAGCGAGGCCTTCTACTTCAACGACCCCGAGGGCAACGGCATCGAGCTCTACTGGGACCGCCCCCGCGACGCCTGGTCCTGGGAGGGCAAGAACGTGGTGATGGACAGCCTGGCCCTGCCGCCGCAGCGCTACCTGGAACAGCACCTGACCGAAGCCGCCCTGGCCGGACAGCTCGAGACGGACGCCGGCGTCGGGCACGTTCACCTGCAGGTCGGCGACGTGCAGTCTGCCCACGATTTCTACGTCGGCACGCTCGGTTTCGAGAAGACCGCCGGCTGGCACGGCCAGGCGCTCTTCGTCTCGGCTGGCGGGTACCACCACCACATGGCCATGAACGTCTGGAACAGCCGCGGCGCCGGCCCGCGCCGCGACACCCTGGGCCTGGGCGAGGTGCTGATCGAAGTACCCTCCGGCGACGACGTCGGGGCGCTTGCGGACCGGCTCAAGACCGCCGGCGTCCAGTCCCACCACACCGGGGCTGAGCTGCGCTTCGAGGATCCGTGGCGCAACCGGATCCGCGTCGCCGTCCGCTAACCCTGGTCCGGGCATGTCCATCCCTCCTTCCGAGGCACCTCCGACGGACATGCCCATCCTTCGGGCCGGGGCGTGGGCATGACGGGTTATGCCCACTGGCCACGTCCTATGCTGGGCATGTCCGTTGCCGGATCCTGCCCGCCGCTGGGCATGTCCATCCCTGCCGCCCGAACGGCTAGGCTGAGGGAAGGCCGCAGGCAGCGGCCCGACGCCGCCGGACAGCTAAGGATGAGTTCCGTGGGATTTACCGAGATTTTCGCCGCCACCCATGACGCCGCGCTCAAGCGCGCTGCAGCCCTCGACGGCGGCGCCGCCCCCGCGCCCGGTGCGGTCCGGATCCCGGACATCAGTGACTTCGAGGTCGAGCGCCTGGGCGACCTGGCCGGCGCCGCGGTGCATGCAGCGGGTGCCGACTACGAGTTGGCGATGGTGGACGTGGCCAGCGATGCCCTGCTCGGTGCACCGGCCGCCATGGTCCGCGCGCTGGCGGAGCTGCTTACCTATGAAACCGAAGGGGAGGGCGACGTGCTGGCCGACGTCGCCGCGAGCTGGGCCGCGGAGGAGGACATGCCCTTCGGCGCCGAGCAGGCCGAGCGGTACGTCCGGCAGATTGCGGAGCTGGCCGCCGGCGTCGATCCCGCCGCCAAGGCCGGACTCTACGTCTGGGCCTGCTGACGCCGCCCACGCCTCCGCCCAAAACGCCGCCCGGAACGCCGCGCGCGGGTGTCAAGTCGAAATCCGCGCGGTCATCTGGCACAATGATCAGGTACTTGATCTGCGCGGCCCCTCTCTCCGCGTCTGGATCTTGTCCTTTAGAACCCCCTAGTACGGCCCGCCCCACGGGTGCAGAACGCCGGGCTCGACCCCGTTTATGAAACAGGAGTGACCACAAAAGTGGCCGTTAAGATTCGCCTTAAGCGCTTCGGCAAGATGCGCGCCCCGTACTACCGCATCGTCGTCATGGACGCACGCTCCAAGCGTGACGGCCGTGCCATCGAAGAGATCGGCAAGTACCACCCGACCGAAGAGCCCTCGTACATCGAGGTCGACTCGGACCGTGCCCAGTACTGGCTCGGCGTCGGCGCACAGCCGTCCGAGCAGGTTGCCGCGATCCTCAAGATCACCGGTGACTGGCAGAAGTTCAAGGGTCTTCCGGGCCAGGAAGGCACCTTGAAGACCAAGGCTGCCAAGGAAGGCTTCGCTGCCCCGGAGAAGGGCTCCGTGATCATCCCGGAAGCCATCACCAAGAAGGCCAAGAAGGACGATGCAGCCGAGGCTCCGGCCGAAGCCGAAGCAGAGACCACCGAGGCTGAGTAACTTGCTGGCAGAAGCGCTCGAACACCTGGTCCGCGGGATTGTTGACAGTCCCGAGGACGTCAAGGTCAGTGCCAAGAACAACCGCCGCGGGGACACCCTCGAGGTGCGCGTTCATCAGGACGACCTTGGACGGGTGATCGGTCGCCAGGGCCGCACCGCACGCGCGCTGCGCACTGTGGTGGCTGCTCTGGCCGACGGCGAGCAGGTCAGGGTCGACGTCGTCGACACCGACCGCCGCCGGTAGCGCGGCCAGCACAACTCGTCTTTAGTCCGGCCCCTCCGCCAGCTTATGGTGGAGGGGCCGGACTCTTTTGCGCAAGAAGCGCACCCGGAACCATAAACTCCCCAAAACCCGAACAGAGGAACAGATGCAGCTTCAGGTGGCACGAATCGGCAAGCCGCACGGCATCCGCGGCGAAGTGACCGTGCAGGTGCTCACGGACGCCCCCGGTGACCGCTTCGTTCCCGGCATGCAGTTCGTGGTGGAACCCGCCTCCGCCGGGCCGCTGACGGTGGAGAGCGCCCGCTGGAACAAGGACATCCTGCTGCTGGCCTTCGAGGAAGTGCAGACCCGCAACGAGGCCGAGGCCCTCCGCGGCGCGAAGCTCTACATCGAAACCGAGGAACTGGACGAGGACGACGACGAGGGCTGGTACGAGCACGAACTCGTCGGCCTGGACGTCCGCGTCGGCGGCAACGTGGTCGGCAAGGTCTCCGGCCTGCACACCATGCCCGTCCAAGACCTGCTGGTGGTCACCGTCGAGGACGGCCGGGAAGTCCTGGTCCCGTTCGTCGAGCAGATCGTCCCCGAGGTCAACGTCGGCGACAAGTACGTCGTCGTCACCCCGCCGCCCGGGCTGTTCGAGGTCAACACCGACGCCGGTGCCACCCCCGACGACGGCGACGGCGTCGCGGCGGCCGGGGAACGGCAGGCCGGCGACGGGGACAACGCCTAAGATGCGGATCGACGTCGTCAGCATCTTCCCCGAGTACCTGGCACCGCTGGAGCTGTCCCTGATTGGCAAGGCCCGGCAGGACGGACTGCTGGACCTGTCGGTCCACGACCTGCGCGACTTCACCACGGACCGGCACCGCACCGTGGACGACACGCCCTACGGCGGCGGCGCGGGCATGGTGATGAAGCCGGAGCCCTGGGCCCAGGCGCTCGAAGCCGTGGCCGCGACGGGGCCAGGCGCGGACGCCTCCGCCGGGGCGCCGGCCCAGAAGCCGGTCCTGATTGTCCCGTCGCCGGCGGGGGAGCGTTTCACCCAGGCGATCGCCCACGAACTCGCGGAAGAGGACCAGCTGGTCTTCGCCTGCGGCCGCTACGAGGGCATCGACGAACGGGTCCTCGAATGGGCCGCGGAGCACTTCACCGTCCGGCCCATGAGCCTCGGCGACTACGTCCTCAACGGCGGCGAGGTGGCCGTGCTGGCCATGGTGGAGGCCGTCGGGCGGCTGCTGCCCGGCGTCGTCGGCAACCCCGAATCGCTCGTCGAGGAATCGCACTCCGACGGGCTGCTCGAATACCCGGTCTACACCAAGCCCTCGACCTGGCGGGACCGCGAGGTCCCTGCCGTGCTCCTGAGCGGCAACCACGGCAAGATTGCCCAGTGGCGGCGGCACGAGCAGTACCGCCGCACCGCCGAACGCCGCCCGGACCTGCTGGAGGCGTTCGACGCCGGCGCCCTGCCCCGCGCGGACCGCACCGCTTTCGCGGACCTGGGGTACGACGTCGTCGACGGCCGGCTCCGGCGCCGCCCCGAAGCCTGAGCCTGCACCGCCGGGCCACCACCGGGCCGGCATGGGCCAGGCCGGCCCGTCCCGCGGATTCACCAAACCGGCCCCGGATGTGGCAAAATTAGTCCTTGTGCCTGCTGGGTGCGAACCTGCCACAGGGGGAGCGTCACCAACAGCGCGGCACCCCGGTCCCGCCGATTCCCGGCGGAACCGGAAACATAAAACTTTCGGCGGCAATTTCCGGTGCGGACCGCATCCGGGCTTGGCCGCCGTGACCCAACGTGAATGACCTGTGGCGTTCACCAGGAGTGGATTAATGCATATCCTCGATTCCGTCGACGCAGCCTCGCTGCGCAACGATGTTCCCGAGTTCCGCGCGGGTGACACCATCAAGGTGCACGTGAACATCATCGAAGGCAAGAACTCCCGCGTCCAGGTGTTCCAGGGCTTCGTCCTGGGCCGCCAGGGTGACGGCGTGCGCGAAACCTTCACCGTCCGCAAGGTTTCCTTCGGTGTTGGCGTGGAGCGTACCTTCCCGGTGCACTCCCCGATCATCGACAAGATCGAGCTCGTCTCCAAGGGTGACGTGCGCCGCGCCAAGCTTTACTACATGCGTGCACTGCGCGGTAAGGCTGCGAAGATCAAGGAAAAGCGCGACTTCCAGACCGCCAAGTAAGTCTTCCGGACTTACCCGCGGATCCACGGACGGCTCCGGCATGCGCCGGAACCGTCCGCCCCTGCGCAGCTCCATCAGAAACGCGTTAGAGGATTCGGATCATGGAACAGACAAGACGCCGGCCCAGGAAACTGGGCTGGCGTCTTGCGCTTTTAGGCCTGGTTCTGGCGGTGGCCATCGGCGGGCTGGTGCGTTCGCTGTGGCTGGACGTCTACTTCATCCCTTCCGCCTCGATGGAATCGCTGCTGCGCGACGGTGACCGGATCCTCGTGTCGCGGACGGATTTCGCGTCGTCGCCCATCCGCCGCGGGGACGTCGTTGTCTTCGACGGCCGCGGCTCCTTCGCCCCGCTGAACAGCGGGCGTGGCCCCGCCGCCGACCTCCTGGCGGGCGCCGGCCACTGGCTGGGCCTGACGGGCAGCGACACCACCTACGTCAAACGCGTCATCGGCCTGCCCGGCGACCGGGTGGCGTGCTGCGGCTCCGACGGGCGGCTCACAGTAAACGGCCAGCCGCTTGAGGAACCCTATATCTATGCAGGGGATGCCCCGAGCCGGCTCAAGTTCGACGTCATCGTCCCGGACGGCCGGCTGTGGCTGCTGGGGGACCACCGGTCGCAGTCGGCCGATTCCCGGAGCCTGCTGGGCGCGCCGGGCGGGGGCATGGTTCCGCTGGACCGCGTGATCGGCCGGCCGGTACAAGTCATCTGGCCGCTTGATAGATTTGCAGAAATACCGCGGCCCGCCGAGGCCGCCACAACGATTAGGAACGGACGGTAGATGCCCGAGACCGGACCCCGGAGTCCCGATCCGCAGGGGCACGACGAACCCCGCGTGACCTCCATGCCGATCCCGGCCGACGAACCCCGGACGACGCGGCTGCCGGCCGCGCCGGTGCCGGCGCACGTCCCCGAGCCGACGCCGGAGACCACCGCGTTTGCGGCGGGGCCGACGGCGGAGACTACCGCGGAGCCGCACGCCGCGCAGCCGCACGCGGCGCACGACGCGGCGCGGCCCGTTCGGGGTCACGGCCGGCTCGAGCACGACCGGCCCGAACACGCACCGGGCACCCCGCTGGCAGGTCCCGCGCACGCCGGACCGACGTCGGCCCGGGCCCGCAAGGCGAAGGCCTGCGAGGGGCGCAACCCCGTGCTGGCCTGGCTCAAGGAGATCGCCACGGTGGTGGTTATCGCCGTCGTCCTGTCCTTCTTGATCAAGACGTTCCTGTTCCGGGCCTTCTACATCCCGTCCGAGTCGATGATGAACACGCTCGACGTCAACGACCGGATCTTCGTGAACCTGCTCGTGCCGGAACCGATCGCGCTGGAGCGCGGCGACGTCGTCGTCTTCCGCGACACCAAGGGATGGCTGGTCCCGGCCCCGGCAAAGCCCGCCGGGCCGCTCACCGGCGTGCAGGACGCGCTGATGTTCGTCGGCCTGCTCCCGGACAACTCCGAGCAGCACCTGGTCAAGCGTGTCATCGGCCTGCCCGGCGACCATGTTGTCTGCTGCGACGGCAGCGGCCGCCTGACCGTGAACGGGGCACCGCTGGACGAGAAGTACATCAACAGTGCCGAGATCCCGCAGGCGCGGGACTTCGACGTCGTGGTCCCGGCCGGGAAAGTCTGGGTCATGGGAGATAACCGCAACCACTCGGCCGATTCACGTTCCCATCTGGACAGCAACGGCGGCTTCATCGACCTGGCCGACATCGAGGGCAAGGCGGCCGTGATCGCGTGGCCGCTGAACCGGATCACGTCCCTGGATAACTACCCGGACGTCTTCCGGAACGTCCCGGCTCCGGCGGGCAAGTAGGGACGGCTGCCGTGTCCGAAGCTCCAACCCTCGACTACGAACGCCGCTTCCGGGGTTCCGGTGCGCGTTTGCTCGCTGGGATCGACGAGGTGGGCCGCGGTGCCCTCGCCGGTCCCGTCAGCGTCGGGATCGCCGTCGTGGACCTGCACAAGCAAAAGCTGCTCGCCGATGTGCGGGACAGTAAGCTGCTGAAGGTCGCGGACCGGGAACGGCTGGAACCGCTGGTGCGCAGCTGGAGCGTCGCGTCCGCCGTCGGCCACGCCTCCGCGGCGGAGATCGACGCGCTGGGCATCATCGCCGCGCTGCGGCTCGCGGGCAACCGTGCCTGGTTCGCCGTGCTTGCCGCCGGGGTGAGACCCGACGTGGTGCTCCTGGACGGCAGCCACAACTGGCTTTCGCCGGCGGCGCAGGCGTCGCTGTTCGACCCGGACCCCGACGACGCCGGCCCGGAGGAGCCTGGCTGTGACGCCCCGGTGCACACCCTCGTCAAGGCCGACATGCAGTGCCTGTCCGTGGCCGCGGCCTCCGTGCTGGCCAAGGTCGAGCGGGACCGGCAGATGGCCGCCCTGCACACCGAATACCCGGCCTTCGGCTGGAACGAAAACAAGGGCTACGGAACCGCCGCGCACAAGGACGCCCTCCGCGCCGCCGGACCCTCGCCCTACCACCGCGTCAGCTGGCAGCTGCTGGGCGACTAGGACCGCCGCCGCGGACCCGCTGCTGCGGGCCACGGTGCCGGCCTACCAGCCCGGCCCGTCAGGAGCCGTGGCGCGCGCCCGCCGCCCAATGGTGCAAGATGGAAGCATGAGTGCCGAGGACCTTGAGAACTATGAAACCGACATGGAGCTGCAGCTCTACCGCGAATACCGCGACGTCGTCGGGCTCTTCAGCTATGTGGTCGAGACAGAACGGCGTTTCTACCTGGCCAACCACGTGGACCTGCAGGCGCGCAGCGCCGACGGCGAGGTCTACTTCGACCTGACCCTGCAGGACGCCTGGGTCTGGGACGTCTACCGGTCCGCCCGGTTCGTCAAGAGCGTCCGCGTGATCACGTTCAAGGACGTCAACGTCGAGGAACTGCCGCGCAGCGAGGAACTGGCGCTGCCCAAGGTCGAGGACCTCGGCAACTGACCCTGCGCCGGCAAGTGACCTCCGTCTGGGGCCGGGCCGCCGGCTGACGTTGCCCGCGTAGCCCGGGTTACCCACAGATCCGACTTACCCACTTAGTTTGGGTTGTCCACATAGCCCGGCCTGCCGCTGTGCCCGGGAACCGCCGGGCCGCACGCTGGAGGCATGAGAGCCAAGGACGTGCTGGGCCGGCGAGGTGAAGAACTCGCTGCAGGCTTCCTCGAAGCCCAGGGGATGCGGATCGTCGACCGCAACTGGCGGTGTCCCGAGGGTGAAATCGACATCGTGGCGCTCGACGGCGACGCCCTGGTGATCGCGGAGGTCAAAACCCGCGCCTCGCTCGCCTTCGGTCACCCCTTCGAAGCCGTCACCGTGGCCAAACTGGCACGGCTGCACCGTCTGGCCTCCGCCTGGTGCCGCGATCACGAACTGCGGATGCCGCTGCGCCGGGTCGACGTCGTCGCCGTCCTCGACGACGGTACCGGCGGCCCGTCCATCGAACACCTCAAAGGGGTGGGATAGATGGCGCTGGGCCGGACCTACTCGGTGGCCTTGGTGGGATTGAACGGCTACATCGTCGAGGTCGAGGCCGACATCGGCCAGACGCTGCCGGCGTTTGTGATCCTCGGCCTTCCGGATGCCTCACTGAACGAGGCAAAAGAGCGGATCAGGTCCGCGGCCCAAAACTCCGGCATTCCGCTCAGCCGGCGGAAAATCACCGCCAACCTGATCCCCGCGTCGCTGCCCAAACGTGGGTCGGGCTTCGACCTGTCCATTGCCATGGCGGTACTGCTCGCCGCCAACGACGTCCGCCCCACCGGCAGGCACGTCTTCATCGCCGAACTGGGCCTGGACGGGCGCCTGCGGCCGGTCCGGGGCATCCTTCCTGCCGTCATGGCCGCGGTGCAGGCCGGCTACCCGGATGTGGTGGTTGCCCAGGCCAACGCCGCCGAGGCCGGACTGGTGCCGGGCGCCAGGGTCAGCGGCTACCGCACCCTCGCCAGGCTGGCCTTCGACTTCGGAGCCGACCCGCAGGACCTCGCCCTCGACTTCGAGCCCGACGAGGAAGAGCCGGACGAAGCAGGCCCGGACCCGGCCGCCCTGGCGCCGGATATGTGCGACGTCGCCGGCCAAACCGAGGGCCGGCGCGCCTTGGAAGTTGCCGCCGCGGGTGCGCACCACGTGCTGCTTAGCGGACCGCCCGGGGCCGGCAAGACCATGCTGGCTGAACGGCTGCCCGGGCTGCTCCCGGACCTTGGCGACCGTGAAGCCATGGAAGTCACGGCCATCCACTCGCTCAGCGCCCTGACTTCGGCCGCCGTCACCCTGCGCCGCAGGCCGCCCTACGAGAACCCGCACCACACGGCCACCGCGGCCGCCATCATCGGCGGCGGATCAGGCCTGCCGCGGCCCGGCGCCGCCTCACGGGCGCACCGGGGCGTCTTGTTCCTGGACGAGGCCCCGGAGTACGAACGCCGTGTCTTGGACGCCCTGAGGCAGCCGCTGGAAAGCGGTGAGCTGGTGATCCACCGCTCCGCCGGTACCGCTGCCTATCCCGCGAGATTCCAGCTGGTACTCGCAGCCAACCCGTGCCCCTGCGGCAAGGCCGCCGGCAAGGGCCTGGACTGCACCTGCACGCCGATGATGCGCCGACGCTACTTTGCCCGGCTGTCGGGGCCCCTGCTGGACCGCGTGGACATCCAGCTCCAGGTGGAGCGGGTGGCCCTGGCCGACTTCGGGCAGCCCCGCGCGGAGGAGGGAACCGCGGAAATCGCCGCCCGGGTCCACCGGGCCCGGGAGGTGCAGCTGGAGCGGCTCGGGCCGCTCGGACTGGAGACCAACGCCCAGGTCCCCGGAAGGGTGCTCCGCGGCGTGCTCCGGCCCGCCGGGACGAACACCCGCATCCTCGACCACGCCCTGGAACGGGGCGCACTGACGGCCCGCGGCTATGACCGCGTCTTGCGGCTCGCCTGGACCCTGGCCGATCTGGCCGGGCGCGGCAGCCCCGGCGCGGACGAGATCGGCCAGGCGCTCGGGCTTCGCCAGGCCGCAGCGGCCGCCGCATGACGGCGACGGCGCACGGTTCAGGCCTGCGGGTGTGCAGTCCAGGCCTGGACCACCCACGGAGAGGAATCCCTGCATGACACACGACGAAAGAACGGCCCGGGCCGCGTTGTCCCGGCTGTTGGAACCCCAAGATGTTGTTGGCCTGGCGCTGGTCCGGCTGGTGGGTGCTGAAGACGCGTTGCGGGTCGCTACCGGAAAGCTCCCGGCCGGGCCCGGACTGCAACGTGAGCTGACCGGCGTGCTGGAGGAAAACGGGGCGTCGGGCGGCTGGAGCGGGCTGGGAATGGCCCTGAAACGCTGGGCACCCCGCGTTCCCGATCTGGCCCCGGCCAGGGACCTTGCCACGGTGCAGCGGCTCGGCGGCCGTCTCCTCATCCCCGGCGACGTGCTGTGGCCGGCCCAGCTGGCGGACCTGGGCCTGCAGGAACCGCTGTGCCTCTGGTGGCGCGGCGTCGAACAGGAGCTTCCTCCGGCGACGAAGGCCGTCGCCCTGGTCGGCTCCCGCGACAGCACCTCGTACGGCTCGGCGGTGACAGGTGATCTGGCCTATGCCTTGGCCCAGCGGGGATTCACTATCGTCTCGGGCGGGGCCTACGGTATCGATGCGCACGCCCACCGAGCGGCTCTCGCCGGAGCTGCCGGGAGCCTGCCCACGATCGCCGTGATGGCAGGGGGAGTGGACCGCTTCTACCCGGCGGGAAACGAGGACCTGCTCCGCGCGGTGGCCAACCAGGGGGCCGTTCTGGCCGAGGTTCCTCCGGGCTCGGCTCCGACGCGGTACCGGTTCCTGCAGCGGAACAGGATCATTGCCGCACTGGCCGCCGTCACGGTGGTGGTGGAGGCCCGGTGGCGGTCCGGTGCCCTGAACACCGCCCACCACGCGGAGAGCCTGGGCAGGGCTGTCGGAGCGGTCCCGGGCCCGGTGCACTCGGCCAACTCGGCAGGATGCCACCGCCTGCTGCGCGAGGGAGGCGCGGTGTGCGTCACAGATGCCGGCGAGATCGCCGAACTGGCCTCGCCAAGCGGTGACGGCCTGCCCGATGCGGACCCGGGCCCGGCGCAGGCGCAGGACGGACTGACCCTTGAGGACCTGATCCTGCTCGATGCCCTGCCGCTGCGGACCACCAGCACGGTGGAGAAGCTCGCCGTCGTGGCCGGGCTCAGCGCCGAGTCGGTGCGGGCCGGCCTCGGGCGGCTGGGACTGCTCGGCCTGGCCGAAGGCGTCCGCGGCGGCTGGAAACGCTCGACGGCGGCCGGATGAGATCCCGGCGGCGCGCCGCCCGGCTGCCGGACCGGTCGGGCCCCGGGCGGGAAGAATGGGAGAGTGCCAACACAGCAACAACTGCCCGCCGCGCTGGACGCCGCCGCCGAGGGCTTCGGCCGCTACCTCTCGGCGGAGCGGAACGGGTCCGCCCATACCGTGCGCGCCTATCTCTCGGATGTCGCCAGCCTGCTGGAGTACGCCGCGTCAGAGGGCGCCGCCGGGCTGTCCGACATCGAGCTCGGGACCCTGCGCCGCTGGCTGGGAGCGCAAAGCGAAGCGGGGATGTCCCGGGCCACGCTCGCCCGGCGGGCTGCCACGGCGCGGGCCTTCACCGCGTGGGCTGTCCGAGAGGAGCTCCTAGGCGCCGACCCCGCGCTTCGCCTCAAGGCCCCAAAGCGGGAGAAATCCCTACCCGGCGTGCTGCAACAGGGGCAGGTACAGCGGCTCGTCACGGGGGCCGAGACAGCCGCCGCCGAGGGGGACCCGCTGGCCCTGCGCAACAAGGCCATGCTGGAGCTGCTCTACGCCACCGGCGTGCGTGTCGGCGAGCTGGCCGGCCTGGACATCGACGACCTGGACCCGGACCGCCGGACCCTGCGGGTACTCGGCAAAGGAAACAAGGAACGGACCGTCCCGTACGGACTGCCGGCTGCGCTCGCGGTCGACGACTGGCTGCGCCGCGGCCGCCCGACCGTCGCAGTGGAAGGCTCCGGCCCGGCACTCTTCCTGGGCGCCCGCGGCCGCCGGGTGGACCAGCGGCAGGTCCGAAGCGTCGTCAAAGACCTGCTGGACGGGCTGGGGGACACCTCGGCCACGGGTCCGCACGCGCTGCGCCACTCCGCCGCCACCCACCTGCTCGACGGCGGCGCGGACCTCAGAGCGGTGCAGGAGATCCTTGGCCACAGCAGCCTCGCTACCACCCAGATCTACACCCATGTCTCCGTCGACCGGCTCCGCAAGAGCTACCAGCAGGCACACCCGCGGGCCTGACCGGCGGGGCAGTCTGTGGCGGCTCTTTGGGTGCTCCGGCCCATGCGTGGCGAACCGTTCAACCCCCTTTCGGCGCGCCGGAGACGGCTCGCCGAATTGCACTGGCGTAATTAGGCACGGTACGGCAGAATGAGACTCACGCCCGGCAACTTTCAAGTGGTGCTTGAAGCTCTTAAGCACCGAGTGAGGTCCGGACCTATTTTTTGTATGGCGCAGAAATTACACAACTGAATAGTCTGGCAGGGGCAGCCGCCCCACGCGGATTTACGCGACGCATGGTCATCCAGGCAGAGGTCGTTGGGGAAGACGTACCTATAGCTATGGAGGATGGAATGTCTGTTGCACAAACCCGCGGTGTCCTGTTCGTTCACTCGGCCCCGACCGCCCTGTGCCCCCACGTTGAGTGGGCCATTGGCTCGGTCGTGGACAAGCGCACGGACCTTGAGTGGACTGCCCAGCCCGCCGCGCCCGGAATGTTCCGGGCCGAGCTGTCGTGGACCGGAACGCCGGGCACGGGGGCTCAATTGGCGTCTGCGCTCCGCGGCTGGGCGCATCTGCGCTACGAGGTCACCGAGGAGCCCAGCCAGGGCGTCGACGGCGGCCGATGGTCGCACACCCCGGAGCTCGGCATCTTCCACGCCGTGACGGACGTCCACGGCAACATCATGGTTTCCGAGGACCGGATCCGGTACGCCTACGAATCCGGCGCCGGCGATCCCTCCGCCGT
This sequence comes from Arthrobacter sp. Soil763, assembly GCF_001428365.1. Taxonomy (GTDB): domain Bacteria; phylum Actinomycetota; class Actinomycetes; order Actinomycetales; family Micrococcaceae; genus Arthrobacter. Next base: position 1,191,786 of record NZ_LMSH01000002.1, read on the forward strand.
CTACCATGAACTCTCCCTCGCCCTCGGCGAAGCCTGGGACGAGGAACTCGAGCCCTTCCGCCACGCCGCCGAAGGCGCCCCCGTTCGCTGGCTCCACCAGGTCGGCTAGAGCCCACCCGCCTCCCGCCAGTCCGGGACGCACCGCAACACACTCCATAGCACCGCGAAATGACAGATGGCGGCAATGTTCACGAGGAACATTGCCGCCATCTGTCATTTCGGCGTGCCGCGCGTGCCGCGCGTGCCGGGCGGGCCGCGCAGGTATGCCGCGCGGCCGGCCCGGTTAGACGCTGCGGACGGCGATGACGGCGTTGTGGCCGCCGAAACCGAAGGAGTTGCTCAGCGCCACGATGTCCCCTGCGGGCAGGGCCCGCTCGGAGGTGACGACGTCCAGCGGGATCTCCGGATCCTGGTTCTCCAGATTGATCGTGACCGGAGCCTTGCGCTCGTGCACGGCCAGGACCGTCAGTACCGCTTCCACGGCACCGGAGGCGCCCAGCAGGTGGCCCATCTGCGACTTGGTGGCCGAGACCGCCACGTTGTCCACGTGGCTGCCGAGGGCGGCCTTGAGCGCGGTGTATTCGGGCTTGTCACCGACCGGGGTGGAGGTGGCGTGCGCGTTGACGTGCACGACGTCCTCGGCCTGGATCCGGCCGTCGAACATGGCGGCCTTCAGCGCCCGGGTGGCGCCCAGGCCCTCGGGGTCCGGGGCGGTGATGTGGTAGGCGTCGGCGGTCACCGAGGTGCCGGCGAGCTCGGCGTAGATCCGGGCGCCGCGGGCCAGGGCGTGCTCCTCGGCTTCCAGGACCAGCGCACCGGCGCCTTCGCCCATGACGAAGCCGTCACGGTCGCGGTCGTAGGGCCGCGAGGCGTGCTCGGGATCGTCGTTGCGGCGGGAGAGGGCCTGCATCGAGGCGAAGGCCGCGATCGGCATCGGGTGGATGGCCGCTTCGGCGCCGCCGCAGACGACGACGTCGGCCTTGCCGGAACGGATCAGGTCCAGGCCCATGTGCACGGCCTCAGTGCCGGACGCGCAGGCGGACACGGGGGTGTGGGCGCCGGCGCGGGCGCCGAGGTCCAGGCTGACCGCGGCTGCGACGCCGTTGGGCATCAGCATCGGCACGGTCATGGGCAGGACGCGGCGCGGGCCCTTTTCGCGCAGGGTGTCCCAGGCATCCAGCAGCGTCCAGACGCCGCCGATGCCGGTCGCGAAGGCGACGGCGAGGCGGTCGTGGTCGATCTCGGTGATGTTGGCATCGGCCCAGGCCTCACGCGCGGCGACGACGCCGAACTGCGTGGAGGGGTCCATGCGCTTGGCCTCGACCCGGCTCAGGACCTCGAGGGCCGGGGTGGAGGCGCGTGCGGCGAAGTGCACGGGAAGTTCGTACTTGGCGACCCAGTCGTCCTCGAGCGTGTGCGCCCCGGAGACGCCCTTGAGCGCGTTCTTCCACATCGTGGGGACATCGCCGCCGATGGGTGTGGTGACACCCAGACCGGTAATGACTACTTTGCGTGCCATGGGATCACTCTCTGTCGGTGCGCCGGCTCTCATGCGGACCCCTGGGTGAGGCGTCCGCGGCCCGCGTGGGCAAAACTCGGTGGTGGTGCGGTAACGATCGGTTCCGGCGGGCCGTCCCGGTGCGCGCCGGCGCCGGGAACGGAATCAGGCCGGGAACCCTGCCTGAACACGGCCGGCGCGGCGGGCTGCTGCCCGGCCGCCGCCGGCCCGTGCCGGAAGTTCAGGCGGTGATTAGGCCTGGGCGTTGGAGATGAAGTTCACGGCGTCGCCAACGGTCTTGAGGTTCTTGACCTCTTCGTCCGGGATGCGCACGCCGAACTTTTCCTCGGCGTTGACGACGATGGTCATCATCGAGATGGAGTCGATGTCCAGGTCCTCGGTGAAGGACTTGTCCATCTCGACAGCCTCGGGGGCCAGGCCGGTCTCTTCGTTGACGATTTCGGCCAGGCCGGCCAGGATCTCTTCGTTGCTAGCCATTGATGGCTCCTTCTCTTGTTGGTGCCGTCGGCTTCCGGGTGTTGTTCCGGCAGTGTCTGGCGAAATGATTCAAACCGAGGGTTCGGTTTGGTGTGGGAATCAGTGCCGGCGGGTGCCGCCGGCCTGGGAAGTGCGGTGGCCGCCTACGGAAGCACAATCACCTGGGCGCCGAAGACCAGTCCGGCTCCGAACCCGATCTGCAGGGCCAGTCCGCCGCTGAGCTCAGGATTTTCCTGGAGCAGGCGGTGGGTGGCCAGGGGGATGGACGCTGCCGAGGTGTTGCCTGCTTCGGCGATATCCCGGGCGACCTTGACGGTCTCCGGAAGCTTGAGTTGCTTGGCCATCTCGTCGATGATGCGCATGTTGGCCTGGTGCGGGATGAAGGCTGCGAGGTCCTCGGCGCGGATGCCGGCGGCGTCGAGGGCCTGCTGGGCCACCTTCGCCATCTCCCAGACGGCCCAGCGGAACACCGTCTGGCCGTCCTGGCGCAGCGTCGGCCAGAGCGCCGCCTGCGTCACGGCCGCTTCGCCGTCGCTCAGGGCGGCGGTGCTCTTGCCGGCCATGGCCAGCTCGCGGATGTCCAGCATTGAGTGGGTCATGCCGATGGCGTCCCACTTGCTGCCGTCCGAGCCCCAGACCGACGGGCCGATGCCCGGGGCGTCGGAGGGGCCGATGACGACGGCGCCGGCGCCGTCGCCCAGCAGGAAGGAGATCGTGCGCTCGGTGTTGTCGATAACGTCGGAGAGCTTCTCCGCGCCGACGACGAGCACGTACTTGGCGGCCCCGGAGCGGACCAGGGCGTCGGCCTGGGCGATGCCGTAGCAGTAGCCGGCGCAGGCTGCGGAGATGTCGAACGCGGGCGCGGGGGTTGCGCCGAGGCGGTCAGCCAGGCTGGCGGCGGCGGACGGCGTCGCGTACGGGTGGGTGACGGTGGAGACGATCACGGCGCCGAGCTGGGAGGCCTCAATGCCGGCCTTCTCCAGCGCCTCGCGGGAGGCGCCCTCCGCCATGTCGATCACGCTGACGTCGGCGGGAGCCCGGTGGCGGGTGATGATGCCGGTGCGCTGCCGGATCCACTCGTCCGAGGAGTCGATCCACTGGCAGACATCGTCGTTGGTGACGATGACGTTCGGGCGGTAGGCGCCGACGCCCATGACCCGGGTGTTTTCCTGCAGGGGAGCCTGCTTCAGGGTAGGAGCGCTCATTTGCCTCCCTCCAGTTCTGCGAATAGGGCCAGGGCGGCGGACAGATCGTCCGGGGTCTTGACGGTGACGGTTTTCACGCCCGGCATGCCGCGCTTGGCGAGGCCGGCCAGCGTTCCGGCCGGAGCCAGTTCGATGACCCCGGTGACGCCGCGCTTCACGAGGGTTTCCATGCAGCGGTCCCATCGGACCGGGCGGCTGACCTGGGCGATCAGGCTTGCGACGGCGGCGCCGCCGTCGGTGACCTCGGCGCCGTCGTAGTTCGAGAGAAGGGGCACCTGCGGGTTGCGCGGGTGCAGCGACGGGCGCAGCGCCTCCAGCGCCGCAACGGCCGGGGCCATGTGTGCGGTGTGGAACGCGCCGGCGACCTTCAGCGGGATCACGCGGGCCTTCGCCGGCGGGTTCTCGGCCAGGGCCTTGAGTTGCTCCAGGGTGCCGGCGGCGACGGTCTGTCCGGCGCCGTTGACGTTGGCGGGGGTCAGGCCGCAGGCCTCGATCGCGGCCAGCACCTCGGCGGGGTCGCCGCCGACGACGGCGCTCATGCCGGTGGGGGTGGCTGCGGCCGCGGCGGCCATGCTGTTGGCACGTTCGCGGACGAAGGTCATGGCTTCGGTTTCGGTCAGGACCCCGGCCAGGGCGGAGGCGGTGATTTCACCGACCGAGTGCCCGGCGAGAATCACCGGGAGGGTGCCCAGTTCGACGTCGAAGAGCGACTTGGCGGCCACGAGTCCGGCCGCGACGATCAGCGGCTGCGCGACGGCGGTGTCCTTGATGGTCTCCTCATCCGAGGTGGTGCCGTGCGCGGTGAGGTCGATGCCCGCAATTTCGCTCAGGGAGGCCAGATGGCCTGCGACGTGTGGGAGTTCCAGCCAGGGGGCCAGAAAACCGGGGGTCTGGGAGCCCTGTCCAGGGCAGACGATTGCAAGCACGTATCCAGCTTTCCAAATTGCCGCGTGAATCATCGGTACTTTCATGCACCAAGCTCACTGGGTCAGGTTGTAGGAAGTCTACAACGGGTCAGGAGTTGTTGCGCGGCGCGGGGCGCTCCGCCGCGGCCCGCGGAGGGGTCGAAAGACGGCCCACCACCAGTGCCGCCTGGAGCACGAAAGCCTCCCGGGGGATCAGTGGATCCCAGCCGGTGACGTCGCACACACGCTTGAGCCGGTATCGCACCGTGTTGGCGTGGACGAACAGTTCCCGGGCGGTGGCTTCGAGCGAATGACCGAGCTCGAGGTAGGTCCCGAGGGTCTCCACCAGGCCGTTCGAGGCCGCCAGCAGCGGCCGGTAGATGTTCTTGACCAGGGAGCGCCGAGCGGCGTCGTCCCCGGAGATCACCCGTTCCGGCAGCAGGTCGTCGGCCGCCACCGGGCGCGGTGCCGACGGCCAGGCCCGGGCCGCGGTGAGCCCGGCGAACGCGGACTGGGCGGAACTGCTGGCCTCCAACAGGGAGCCGGCCTCGGCGCCGTAGACCACCGGGCCCGGGGCGAAGAGCTCGCTGAGTTTCTGGCAGGCACCCTCCCGGTCCTGGACCCCGCCCAGGATCAGGATCAGCCGGTCGCCCTGGATGCCGACGAGGGCGTCCTCGGCGAAGCGGCCGGCCGTGCGGCGCAGCTCGCTGACGTAGCTGGCGCTGGGTTCGGAGGGGGAATTGCCCACCATCACGGTGAAGCGCTCCTGCGCCTTCCAGCCCAGCGCGGCGATCCTGGACCGCAGGGCGTCCGTGTTTTCGCCGCGCAGGATCGCGTCGACAATGAGCGCTTCGAGCCGGGTGTCCCAGGAACCGCGGGTCTCGGCGGCGCGGGCGTAGACGTCGGCCGCGGCGAAGGCGACCTCGCGGGAGTAGCGCAGCACGGCCTCGCGGAGGCCGGCCTGGTCCGCTTCCGGGGCGATGATCGGGACCTGTTCCTCGACCACCTCGACGACAATCCGGATCAGCTGCAGGGCCTTCTGCAGGCTGATCGACCGGGTCAGCTCGGTCGGGGCGGTGCCGAAAACGTCGGACAGGATCCACGAGGGGGAGCTGGGGCGCTCGAACCAGGTGACGAAGGCGGCGATGCCGTTCTGCGCGACCATGCCCAGCGCGGAGCGCTCATCGGAGTTCAGCCGGCTGTACCAAGGCAGCGACTTTTCCAGCTGCCGCAGGGTGGTCGTGGACAGCTGGCCCACGCTGGCGCGGAGCTTTTTGAGCGTCTCGGCCTTCTCCGGATTCAGTGCCCGCGCCGGCTGCTTGCGTGGGGCGGGGGTGGTGGTGGGCTCTGCCATGCATCGAGCATACGGGGCGCGCCGCCCAAGCTCCATTTGTGCAAAGGCTACAAGACGCGTTGCGCCAGATCACACGCCCCGCGGCCGCGGAGGGGCTGCCGCCGTCGGGGTTAAACGCCCGACGGCGGCCCCCACCAGGTGGGAACCGCCGTCCGGCGCTGTTGCGGTACTGCCGTGGCCGGCGCGGGTGGCTAGGAGTCGCCGCCCGCGTTGCCGGTGGTGCCGGCGTTGACGTTCAGCAGCCGGTACTTCTCGATTGCCTGGGCCGGGGCCTGGGCATCGACCTCGCCGCGGCGGGCCAGCATCTGCAGCGAACGGACCACGATCGAGTGGGTGTCGTTCTTGAAGAAGCGGCGCGCGGCGGCGCGGGTGTCCGAGAAGCCGAAGCCGTCCGCGCCGAGCGAGGCGAACTCGTTCGGGACGAACTGGCGGATCTGGTCCGGCACGGCCTTCATGTAGTCCGAAACCGCCACGATCGGCCCGGTGGCGCCGGCGAGCTGTTCGGTCACGAACGGAACGCGTGCCGGCTGGCCCGGGTTGAGGAAGGCATCTTCCTCGGCGGCCATGGCGTCGCGGCGCAGCTCGGTCCAGGAGGTCACGGACCAGACATCGGCCGACACGCCCCAGTCCTCGGCGAGGACCCGCTGGGCTTCGAGGGCCCACGGGACCGAGACGCCGGAGGCGAGGATCTGCGTGCGGGGGCCGTCGATCTTGGCCGGGGCCAGCAGGTAGATGCCCTTGATGATGCCCTCGGTATCGATCTCGGCCGGGGCGGCCGGCTGGACGATCGGCTCGTTGTAGACCGTGAGGTAGTACATCAGGTTCCGGTCGGTATCGTTGTCGGCTCCGCCAGGCCCATACATCCGGTTCAGGCCGTCGCGCATGATCACGCCGATTTCGTAACCGTAGGCCGGGTCGTAGGTGACGACGGCCGGGTTGGTCGAGGCGAGGATCGGGGAGTGGCCGTCTGCGTGCTGCAGGCCCTCGCCGGTCAGCGTGGTGCGGCCGGCCGTGGCGCCGATGATGAACCCGCGGGTCATCTGGTCCGCGGCTGCCCAGAAGGAGTCGCCGGTGCGCTGGAAACCGAACATCGAGTAGAACACGTAGATCGGGATCAGCGGCTCGCCGTGCGTGGCGTAGGAGGTGCCGGCCGCGGTGAACGCCGCGACGGAACCGGCCTCGTTGATGCCGGCGTGCACGATCTGCCCGGCGATCGATTCCTTGTAGGCCAGGACCAGGTCGCGGTCCACGGACAGGTAGTTCTGCCCGTTCGGGTTGTAGATCTTCGCCGTCGGGAAGAACGCGTCGATGCCGAAGGTGCGCGCCTCATCCGGGATGATCGGCACAATCCGGGACCCGAAGTCCTTGTCCCGCATCAGGTCCTTGAGCAGCCGCACGAACGCCATGGTGGTGGCGGCCAGCTGCTTGCCGGAGCCGCGGTTGGCGACCTCGTAGGCCTTGTCGCCCGGCAGGGTGACCTCGGTGTGCTTGGAACGGCGCTCCGGGACGAAGCCGCCGAGGGCCTGGCGGCGCTCCATCAGGTACTTGATCTCCGGGGCGTCGGCACCGGGGTGGTAGTACGGCGGCTGGTACGGATCGGCCTCGAGCTGCTCGTCCGTGATCGGGATGCGCAGGTGGTCGCGGAAGGCCTTCAGGTCCGCCAGGGTCAGCTTCTTCATCTGGTGGGTCGCGTTGCGGCCCTCGAAGTGCGTGCCCAGGCCGTAGCCCTTGACCGTGTGGGCCAGGATGACCGTCGGCTTGCCCTTGAACTCGGTGGCGGCCTTGTACGCGGCGTAGACCTTGTTGTAGTCGTGGCCGCCGCGCTTGAGGTTCCAGATCTCCTGGTCCGTCATGTCCGCGACCATGTCCTTGGTCTGCGGGGTCTTGCCGAAGAAGTGCTCGCGGACAAACCCGCCGGATTCGGCCTTGTACGTCTGGTAGTCGCCGTCGACGGTCTCGTTCATGATCTTCACGAGCGAGCCGTCGTCGTCCTTGGCCAGCAGGGTGTCCCACTCGCGGCCCCAGACAACCTTGATGACGTTCCAGCCGGCGCCGCGGAAGAACGCCTCAAGTTCCTGCATGATCTTGCCGTTGCCGCGGACCGGGCCGTCGAGGCGCTGCAGGTTGCAGTTGATCACGAAGTTGAGGTTGTCCAGCTTGTCGTTGGCGGCGAGCTGCAGCAGGCCGCGGGACTCCGGCTCGTCCATTTCGCCGTCGCCCAGGAACGCCCAGACCTGCTGATCCGAGGTGTCCTTGATCCCGCGGTTGTGCAGGTAGCGGTTCGACTGCGCCTGGTAGATGGCGTTCATCGGGCCGATGCCCATCGACACGGTCGGGAACTCCCAGAACTCCGGCATCAGGCGCGGGTGCGGGTAGCTCGAGAGGGCGTGGCCCTCCTTGGACTTCTCCTGCCGGAAGCCGTCGAGGTCTTCTTCGCTCAGGCGGCCTTCGAGGAAGGCACGGGCGTACATGCCGGGGGAGGCGTGGCCCTGGAAGAAGACCTGGTCACCGCCGCCCGGGTGGTCCTTGCCGCGGAAGAAGTGGTTGAAGCCGACCTCGTAGAGAGTCGCCGCACCGGCGTAGGTGGAGATGTGGCCGCCGACGCCGATCTCGGGGCGCTGGGAGCGGTGCACCATGACGGCGGCGTTCCAGCGCAGCCAGGCGCGGTACTTGCGTTCGATCTCCTCATCGCCGGGGAACGGTGCTTCCTGGTCCACGGGGATGGTGTTGACGTAGTCGGTGGTGGTCACCATCGGCACGCCTACGCTTTGGGCGCCCGCCCGCTGAAGCAGGCTCCGCATGATGTACTGGGCACGCTCGGTGCCCTGTTCCTGAATCAGGGTATCCAGGGACTCCAGCCATTCGGCGGTCTCTTCGGGATCACGATCAGGCAGCTGGTTAGTCAACCCGCTGAGGATATGGGAGGTATCTTCTCCTGCAGCCACGTCCAACCTCTCTTTGAGCGCATTCACCGGCACCCTCAGCTCCGGCAGGGTGACTGCCTGGCGTGAACGCGACGTGTGCGACATATCGGTAACAGCAGCCCGGTCCTGTACGCCGGGCTAGGTCCAATCACGACCGTGCCTGCCTGTTGTAGCGGTCGGTTTGGCCGCGCAGTCATGGTCGTCACCAGCCACTCTAGCCGTGTGAGTCCGCGGATGCGTAGCCGTCCCGCAGGGCCGGGGCCGTAAGTCGCGGGCATACTGGTTCTGTGACGCGGGGCCGCCGACGGGCCCGCGGATGGGGCTGTGTGACGCAGAATATGGCCGATCACGGGCCCGGCAGCTTGAAGCAAAGGCTCAAAGGGTGTTGGCTTGTAGTAATGGAAATCACTAGCACCGCTGGGACCATAGAGCACCACCCCGGATCGTACAAACAGCATAGGAGCAACACGTGAGCGAGGCCGACGCCGCCACTTCGGTAAATGTGGCGGAAAAATTGGGTTTCAAAAACGGAGATCTGATTCAGGAATTCGGTTATGACGACGACGTCGACTTCGACTTGCGTGACGACATCGAGGACCTCACCGGTTCGGAACTCTTCGATGAGGAGGACCATGAGGTCGTGGACGCCGCGATCCTCTGGTGGCGCGACGGTGACGGGGACCTCGTGGACACCCTCGTCGACTCGCTCACCTCGCTGACTGAGGGCGGCGTGGTGTGGGTCCTGACCCCGAAGAACGGCCGTGACGGCTACGTCTCGCCCTCGGACATCCAGGAGGCGGCGCCCACCGCGGGGCTGCACTGCACCACCTCGGCCGGCGTTTCCCGCGACTGGAGCGCCACCCGCCTGGTCACCCGGAAGAACAAGTGACCCCACCCGGCACCGACGCGCCGGCGCTGGCCCCTGCCGTTCCGGCGGTCGGCCAGCAGGCCCCCGACTTCGAACTGGCCAATCAGTACGGCGAACCGGTCCGGCTGTCCGGACTGCGGGGCCGCAACGTGGTCCTCGTATTCTTCCCGTTCGCGTTCTCCGGCATCTGCACGGGCGAACTCTGCGAACTCCGCGACAACTTGGCGCTCTTCGACGACGCCGATGCCGTGGTGCTGGGCGTCTCCGTGGACAGCAAGTTCACGCAGCGGGCCTACGCGGAGAAGGAAGGCTACGGCTTCGACCTGCTGGCGGACTTCTGGCCGCACGGCGCCGTCGCGGAGCAGTACGGGGTGTTCGACGCCGACGCCGGCATGGCCCGCCGCGGGACCTTCATCATCGATGCGGCCGGGACCGTCCGCTACGTGGTGGTCAATCCCCGCGGCCAGGCGCGCGACCTTGCCGAATACCGCGCCGCCCTGGCGGACCTCACGGGAAACTGACGGCGGACGGCATGGTGAGGCAGCGGCGGCCCGGAGTCGGCATGACCGGCTTCGCGAGCCTGCCGCCGGTTCCTGCCGCCCGGCCGGCGCAGGACGACCTCGAAGCGCTCCGCGAAATCCACGGGCTCCTGGCGGGGGAGCGCTTCGCGCTGCTCACCGGCGCCGGGCTGAGCACCGACTCGGGCATCCCGGACTACCGCGGGCCCGGAGCGGCACCGCGGGCGCCCATGACCTACCAGGAATTCATCGGCGCCCCGGAAAACCGGCGCCGGTACTGGGCCCGCAACCACATCGGCTGGTCGCGGATGCGCCGGGCCGACCCCAACGACGGCCACGCGGCCGCCGCCCTGCTGGAACAGCGCGGGCTGCTGACAGGCTTGATCACCCAGAACGTGGACCGGCTGCACGAGGACGCTGGCAGCGTCAACGTAGTGGACCTGCACGGCCGCTTCGATCAGGTCACCTGCCTGGCCTGCCACCGCCGCTACAGCCGCACGCTCCTCGCCGGCGTGCTGGAGGAACTGAACCCCGGCTTCCTGGAAGAGGCGCTGGCAGCCGGCGTCGTCGAGACCGCCCCCGACGCCGACGCCACCGTGGAGGACGCGGAGCTGATCGCGGGCTTCGTGGTCGCGAACTGCCCGGCCTGCGGCGGCACCCTCAAGCCGGACTTTGTCTACTTCGGCGAAAACGTCCCCAAGGATCGGGTGGAGCGCTCGTACGCCATGGTCGACGCCGCGGCGGCCCTGCTGGTCGCAGGATCGTCCCTGACCGTGATGAGCGGCCTGAGGTTCGTCCGGCACGCGGCGAAGCAGGGCAAGGATGTGGTGATCATCAACCGTGGACCCACCCGGGGCGACGACCTGGCCACCATCAAACTGGAGGCCGGCGTGAGCGAATCGCTGTCCTGGCTGGCCGCCGAACTCCCGGGCCTCTGACCCCGGCTCGCGCCTGGGACCGCAGGGCCATGGGCGGCCGCGTGCCGGCACCGCCCGGGCCGACCGGGGGTGGTCATCAATTAGCGTTTCAGCGCCCGCTTCCGGTACAGTAATTGTTCGTTGGTTGACGCGGTGAAGTGCGGAAACAATGCTTTGGGTCTTTAGCTCAGCTGGTAGAGCGCCACGTTTACACCGTGGATGTCATCGGTTCGATCCCGGTAGGACCCACCAAGGAAAACCCCGTTGCAGGGCGCTTGTCATGGCCCCGCAGCGGGGTTTTTTGCTGCCCGCCCACCGGCGTCCCTGCCGCTGCAGGCGCCACGGAAAAATGTCGGTCCCCGCCCGTACTGTCGCCGGCATGGAACATGTGATGGTGAAGACCGGTCCGGACGGGCGCCCTGTGACGGTGCTACGCGGCGGCCGCGAATGGCTGGTCGGGGCGGAGCCGGTCCGCTGGTTTGAACGGGTGCCGTGGTGGGAGGCCGAACGCCGGATGCCCAAGGGCCTGAGCCGGGTCGACGTGGAGGTCTGGCAGATCCAGGCCCGGCTGGGCCGCAACCGGGGATCAGCCCTAACCACCATGGAGCTCATCCGCGACGGCCTCGGCGGGGGCTGGCGGCTCCGCGGTGCTGTGGCGGACGCCGCCTAGGAATGGAAAAGCCTTCCACCGCGATTATTGGGGGATACCGCGGTGGAAGGCTTGAAAGAAATATACCGTGATTTCCGGCAAATGTGAAACGTCTAGCGGTTGAATTTCGCCATTGTCGGGACTAATTCCGGCTAGCGGCGTTGAACGGGCACGAAGACCCGGGGCTGGTCCTTCCAGCTTGGCTCCATGTCGGCGATGGTCTCGCGCATGATCTTCTCGGAGGCCTCCCGGGCGGCGGCGCCGTCGCCGGCCGCAATCGATTCGGCCACGTCCACGTGCCACTGCAGGGCGGAGCTGCGCGGGTGGTCCGGCATCAGGCCGTGGACCGTGCGGCCGGTCAGCGTCTCGGCAACCTGGCCCACCATGTTGGCGAACATCTCGTTGCCGGAACCGGTGAGCAGGAGCGAGTGGAACTGGATGTCCAGGTCGAGGAACCGCGGGACGTCCCCGGCCACGCCTGCTTCGCGCATGGCATGGGAGATCTCCACCAGGTCGGACCGGAGTTCGTCCGGCGCATTCGCGGCCGCGAGCTCGGCGGCGACCGGCTCGACGGCGGTCCGCAGCTCGGCCAGGGAACGCAGCTGGGCGCCGCGGCCCTCGCCGGCCAGCCGCCAGCGGATCACGAGCGGATCGAACGGGTTCCACCTGTTGGCGGGCAGGACGCGGATGCCGACCCGTTTGATCGTCTCCACCAGCCCCAGCGACTGCAGCACCCGGACCGCCTCGCGGACCACCGAGCGGGAGACCTTCAGTTCGTCCTCAAGGTGTTCTGCCAGCATGACGTGGCCGGCGGGAAGCTCACCGGCGACGATGCGGGCGCCCAGATGCTCGATAGCGCGGTGATGGAGGCTGGTCGACATAGTCGTAAGCATAGTGGCGCGGGCCGCCTATCCGGCGGCAGCGGGCGCCGCGGCCGCCGAAATCATAGACTGTTTATGACGCGCCGTATTCCGCCACGTGGGCGCTGCTTTCCCGCAGTCCGCGGGAATACATATGGTTTATTGACAGCCACTGGTCCCAAAAGCGTGCTCCCGCCCGGCGCGGAGCGAATTGCACCCGTTGCACAGAATGAATTGGAGTTTTGATGTCAGCACACATCGGTGTCACCGGCCTTGCGGTGATGGGGGCCAACCTGGCCCGCAACCTGGCCCGGAACGGCTTCACCGTTGCCCTGCACAACCGGTCCGTTGAGAAGACCGACGCGCTCCTCGAGAAGCACGGCCAGGACGGCGACTTCGTCCGGACCGAGACGCTGCAGGAACTCGTCGACTCGCTGGAGAAGCCCCGCCGCGTGCTGATCATGGTCAAGGCGGGCAAGCCGGTGGACTCCGTGATCGAGCAGCTCGAACCGCTTCTGGAGCCCGGCGACATCATCATCGACGCCGGCAACTCGCACTACGAGGACACCCGCCGCCGGGAAGCGGCCCTCGCCAAGAAGGACCTCCACTTCGTCGGCATCGGCGTCTCCGGCGGCGAGGAAGGCGCGCTCAACGGTCCCTCGATCATGCCCGGCGGCTCCAAGGAGTCCTACAAGGCCCTCGGCCCGCTGCTGGAAAAGATCTCCGCCCACGTCGACGGCCAGCCCTGCTGCGCCTGGATCGGCACCGACGGCGCCGGCCACTTCGTCAAGATGGTGCACAACGGCATTGAATACGCGGACATGCAGGTCATCGGCGAAGCCTTCGACCTGCTGCGTTCCGGCGCGGGCATCGAGCCGGCCGAGCAGTCCAAAATCTTCGCCGAATGGAACAAGGGGGAGCTGGCCTCCTTCCTGATCGAGATCTCCGCCGAGGTCCTCGGCCACGTCGACGCCAAGACGGGCAAACCGTTCGTGGACGTCGTCGTGGATGCTGCCGGGCAGAAGGGCACCGGCCGCTGGACGGTCATCTCCGCCCTGGAACTGGGGTCGCCGGTCTCCGGCATCGCCGAGTCCGTCTTCGCCCGCGCCCTGTCCTCCCAGGCCGACCAGCGCAAGCTGGCCCAGGAGCTGCTCGCCGGCGGCGAGGCCGCCGTCGAGGTCCCCGAGACCTTCGTCGAGGACGTCCGGCAGGCGCTGTACGCGTCCAAGCTCGTCTCCTACGCCCAGGGCCTGGACATGCTGACCTCTGCGGCCACGGAATACGGCTGGGACCTGAAGCTGGACGAGATCGCTTCCCTGTGGCGCGGCGGCTGCATCATCCGCGCCGAGCTGCTCAAGGAAATCACCAAGGCCTACGCCGCGGATCAGAAGCCGGCCAACCTGCTCTTCGCCCCGGCCTTCACCCAGGCCATCGCCGAGGTTCTCCCGGCCTGGCGCCGCGTGGTCGCCACCGCCGTGCAGCTGGGCATCCCGGTACCGGTGTTCTCCTCCTCGCTGGCCTACTACGACGGGCTGCGCCGCAAGCGCCTGCCGGCCGCCGTGATCCAAGGCCAGCGCGACCTCTTCGGCGCGCACACCTACGGCCGCATCGACACCGAGGGCACGTTCCACACCCTCTGGGGCGAGGACAAGTCCGAGATCGCCGCGGTGGACACGCACTAGTCCGGACCGGTTAAACGCAGCGGCCGGCGCCCCTTCCGGGGCGCCGGCCGCTGCGTTTAAAGCCTGTGCTTGGAACGCGGACTAGATGCGGTATTCGATCAGGTACTCGGCCGGGTCGACCGCGGGCTTGGTCTCGCGCTGGGCGTCACGGTGGCGCCAGGTGGCCGGCACGCCGGTGAGGATGGATTCGGCCGGCGCGTCCTTGACCACGACGGCGTTGGCGCCGATGGCGCTGTCCCGGCCGATCGTAATCGGGCCCAGCACCTTGGCGCCGGCGCCGATCACGACCCGGTCCTCGATCGTCGGGTGCCGCTTGATCTTGGCCAGCGAGCGTCCGCCGAGGGTGACGCCGTGGTAGAGCATGACGTCCTCGCCGATTTCGGCGGTCTCACCGATCACCACGCCCATGCCGTGGTCGATGAAGAAGCGGCGGCCGATCGTGGCGCCCGGATGGATCTCGATCCCGGTCAGGAACCGGGCCAGCTGCGAGATCAGGCGTGCCGGGAAACGCAGCGACGGATTCTGCCACATGCGGTGCGTCAGCCGGTGCGCCCAGATGGCGTGCAGGCCGGAGTAGGCGAAGAAGTTCTCAAAAGAGCCCCGCGCCGCCGGGTCGTGGGACCGGGCGGCGTCGAGGTCTTCCTTCAGTCTTGCGAAGAAGCTCACTAAGACCTTTCTGCGAAAGCTGGAATCGGGGCCGGTGTTAGCCGCGGATGTCGTCGTACAGCACGGTGGAGATGTAGCGCTCCCCGAAGTCGCAGACGACAGCAACAATCAGCTTACCGGCGTTCTCGGGACGCTTGGCGAGCTCCAGGGCCGCCCAGACGATCGCGCCGGAGGAGATGCCGCCGAGGATGCCTTCCTTGGTGCCCAGGTCCCGGGCGACCCGGACGGAGTCTTCCAGGGTCGCGTCGAGCACCTCGTCGTAGACGTTGGTGTCGAGGATTTCCGGAACGAAGTTTGCGCCCAGGCCCTGAATCTTGTGCGGGCCGGGGGCGCCGCCGTTGAGGATGGGGGAGTCCTTGGGTTCGACGGCGACGATCTGCACGCCGGGCTTGCGCTCCTTGAGCACCTGGCCGACGCCGGTGACGGTTCCGCCGGTGCCGACGCCGGCGACGAAGATATCCACCTTGCCGTCGGTGTCCTCCCAGACCTCCTCGGCCGTGGTGCGGCGGTGGACCTCGGGGTTGGCGGCGTTGGCGAACTGCTGGGCCCAGATGGAGTTCTCCGTGTTGGCCACGATCTCCTGGGCCTTTTCCACCGCTCCGCGCATGCCCTCGGAACCGGGGGTGAGGACAATCTCGGCACCGTAGGCGCGCAGCATGACGCGGCGCTCCGTGGACATGGTCTCCGGCATCGTGAGGATGACCTTGTAGCCGCGCGCGGCGCCGACCATGGCCAGGGCGATGCCGGTGTTGCCCGAGGTGCCTTCGACGATGGTTCCGCCGGGCTTCAGCGCGCCGGACTTCTCCGCGGCGTCGATAATGGCGACGCCGATCCGGTCCTTGACGCTGTTGGCCGGGTTGTAGAACTCGAGCTTGACCGCGACGGTGGCGTCCAGGCCCTCGCTCAGCCGGTTGAGCCGCACCAGCGGAGTGCCGCCGACCAGCTGGGTTACATCGTCATAGATCCGTGCCATGGGTTATATGTGCCTATCTGTGAGGAGGAATTCTAAGGTCAGCCTAACGAGGGCCGTAAAGGCCCGGCTAAGCATTAAGCCATGCAGAGTAATATTTCCTGGCCTTGGCCAGCTTCGGGTTGATGATCACCTGGCAGTAGCCCTGGTCGGGGTATTTCGCGTAGTAGTCCTGGTGGAAATCCTCCGCGACGTGGAAAACCGGCAGGCGGCTGACTTCGGTCACGATCGGATCGGACCAGAGCGCCTGGTTGCGCTCGATCGCTTCCTCGAACAGGATCTTTTCCTCGGTGGTCTCGTAGAACATCGAGGACCGGTACTGCGTGCCGACGTCGTAGCCCTGCCGGTTCAGGGTGGTGGGGTCGTGCAGGGCGAAGAACATGTCCAGGACCACGTCCGCGGGGATGACCTCCTCGTCGAAGGTCACGGCCACCACCTCGGCATGGCCGGTGGTGCCGGAGCAGACGGCGTAGTAGTCGGGGTTCCGGTCGTGGCCGCCGGTGTAACCCGATACGACCGAGCTGACACCCTTGGTCTTCTGGTAAACGGCATCGAGGCACCAGAAGCAGCCCCCGCCGAGGACGAAAGTTCTCATGTCCTGTTCAATGGACGAACGGCGCAGATCATTCCCGCCCGTCCCGGGCCCCGCCCCAACCAGGGGCGCCCGGCACGGGCGGCACGAGCCGCGGATAAGGTAAGAATGTGGGTATGGAACCTGAGAACAACGACGTTTCAGCACAGCCGGCCGGGCCCGGCGGCGCTACCGGAAGCCCCGGGAGCGCCGAGGCCGGGGGCACCGAGGCCGGCGCCGAAGCTGCCGAAGGAACCGGCCCCGTGGACGCCGCCGCTCCGGGCGAGTCCCCTGAGGAGGCCGCGGCCACGCTGGGGACCATCATGCTGGCCGTCGAGGAGCTTTGGCCCGAATCGCTGGCCGAGCAGTGGGACGAGGTGGGCCTGGTAGCGGGGCACCCCAACGCCCCGGTCGGCAGGATCCTCTTCGCCGTGGACCCGACCCTGGAAGTCATCGAGGAAGCCGTCGCCTGGGGCGCGGAGCTGCTCATCACCCACCACCCCCTGCTGCTCAAGGGCGTCACCTCCGTCGCGGCCAACACGCCCAAGGGCAAAGCCGTGCACCGGCTGATCGAGTCCGGCACCGCCCTCCTGACCGTCCACACCAACGGTGATTCCGCCGTCGGAGGCGTCTCGGATGTCCTCGCCGATGCGCTGGGGTTGCAGGACGTGATGCCGCTGACTCCAGCCGCCAACGGCCTGCCCGAGGAGGGCATCGGACGGGTGGGCGACCTGGCCGAGGTGCAGACCCTGGGGGAGTTCGCCGCCAAGGTGTTCGGCATCCTGCCTTCCGTGGCCGGCGGCGTCCGGGTCTCCGGTGACCGTGACGGCCTGGTCCGGCGCGTGGCGTTGTGCGGGGGAGCAGGCGACTCCCTGTTCAACGAGGTCCGGGCCAGCAACGCCGACGTCTACCTGACAGCGGACCTGCGGCACCACCCGGCGTCGGAAGCCCGCGAGGCGGCCGTCAATGACCGGCCCTACCTGATTGACGTTTCGCATTTCGCCAGCGAGTGGCTGTGGCTGCCGGCCGCCGCCGAGGCGCTGGGCAATGTCCTGGGCGACCAGGGCCACGACGTGGAGATCCGGGTCAGCACCACCAACAGCGACCCCTGGGACTTCATCCTGACTCCGGGCTAGGCGCTAGAGTCTAGGGAGCGCCCGTACGGCGCCCGGCACCGGCCGGAAAGTGAACAAGCGGAGGAAACAGTGGCCAAGGCAGCACCGGCGGAACAGTTGAAGTTGCTCGAATTGCAGGCACTCGACGCCAGGATCAAGTCCCTGACCAACCGCCGCCGCAGCCTTGAAAGCGACTCCCGGATCACGGACCTGGAGGCCGCGCTGGGCGTGGCCAACGGTGAACTGGGATCCGCGAAGGTGGCGGTGCACGACGCCGAGCTCGAACTTAAGCGTGCCGAGGCCGACGTCGAACAGGTCGCCTCGCGGATTGAGCGCGACGAGGCCCGGCTCAACAGCGGCACCGGCCTGTCCAAGGACTTGGTGGCCCTGCAGCGCGACATCGCTTCCCTGAACAAGCGGCGCTCGGACCTTGAGGACGTCGAACTCGAGGTCCTCGAACGGCTCGACGCGCTCCGCCTCCGCCAGGCCGAACAGCAGCAGATCGTGGACGACATCCAGGGCTCATTCGGGGCCATCCGTGCCGAGCTGGACGAACAGCTCGCCGAGGTGGCGGCCGAGCTGACCGTGGTGCGCGGCCAGCGCGCCGAGTTCGCCGACGGGCTGGACGCGGGCATGCTCGCCGTCTACGAGAAGACGCTGGCCAAGCGGGGCGTCGGGGCGGCGCGGCTCTTCCACGGCACCTCCGAGGGCTCAGGCATGCAGCTGAGCCCTGGCGACCTGGCCGAGATCAAGGCCGCCGCCGAGGACGACATCGTCTTCTGCCCCGATTCCGGATGCATCCTGGTCCGCTCCGCCGAGTGGGCCTAGCCGGGCTTCCGGCCTAGCCGGGCAGGATCAGGTTGAGGGTGTGCGGCTTCCGGGCCGTGCCCCCGACCAGCTCGGAGGTCCATTTTTCGGCGGCGGCCTTGTGCAGCTGCTCCGGCGTCTGCGGGACCTTGCCGCGCCGGCTCAGCAGGTGCCGGGCGAGTTCGCCGCGGGTGTGCTTGGCGAAGTGGCTCACCACCTTGCGGACCCCGCCGACGTCGGTGAAGACATTGACGGCCACGGTCTGTCCGGCCGGCGGCGCCCAGGCAGCCGCGTACGTGCTCGAGCGGCAGTCCACCAGCAGCTCGCCCTCCGTGATGGCAGCCAGCGCCTCGGTCAGCTGCGGCTTCCAGAAGGAAGCCAGCCGGCCGACGTCGGGCAGTGCCGTGCCCATCGACAGGCGGTACGCCGGAACCCGGTCGGAGAAGCGGATCGCGCCCCAGAGGGCGGAAATGACCAGCACCGAGCCGTCCGCTTTCTTCCGCTGCGCAGGCGTCAGCGTGCGGTAGCCCAGGGCGTCGTAAAGGACCCCGGAGTACACCTGGTGGGCGGGCGCGGCCGGCTCGGAGTGCAGCCGGGTGTTGCGTTCGACGTCGGCCTGCAGCGACGCGCCGACGCCCAGCAGGGCCAGGGCGTCCTCGTGGGCGCTGACCGTCCCCAGCGCCTCCAGGACCTTGGCGCGGTAGGCGTTCAGCGCCGGGAAGCTCAGCGACGCAGGGTCGACGGCGTCGCCGCCCGTTGCGGGGGTCTTGCCTTCGGAGGGCGGCAGCAGAATCAGCACCGTACGATCTTAGCCGCGCGCAGCTCAGGCGACTTTCGGCGGGGTGTCCCGGGTGCTGGCGGCAGCCGGGGCGACCGCGGGAGCCGGGGCCGGCGACGGGGCCTGGGCTCCGGCGGGCCGGGGGCGGCCGGCGGCCTCGGCGGCTTGGTTTTCGCGGGCGAGGAAGGCCGAGAGTTCGCCGATGGTGCTCATCAGCGGGGCGGGGAAGACGACGGTGGAGTTCTTGTCCACGGCGATCTCGACGAGCGACTGCAGGTTCCGCAGCTGCAGGGCCAGCGGGTGCGCCATCATCATGTCCGATGCCTCGCCCAGGGCCACCGCCGCGATCGATTCGCCCTCGGCCGCAATGATCTTGGCCCGCTTCTCCCGCTCGGCTTCGGCCTGCCGGGCCATGGCGCGCTTCATGCTGTCGGGCAGCTGGATGTCCTTCAGTTCCACGAGGGTCACCTCGACGCCCCACTCCAGGGTGAGGGCGTCGAGGATCTCGCGGATGTCGCTGTTGATGTGCTCGGTCTCGGAGAGGGTCTGGTCCAGGCTGTGCCGGCCGACCACCTTCCGCAGCGTGGTCTGGGCGATCTGGTTGATCGCGGCCGCCACATTCTCGATTGCCACGACCGACTTCACGGCGTCAATCACCCGGTAGTAGGCGACGGCGGAGATGTCGACGCTGACGTTGTCCTGGGTGATGATGCCTTGGGACTGGATGGGCATGGTCACGATCCGGAGACTGACCAGCTGGATCCGGTCGATGACCGGGACGATGAAGCGCAGCCCCGGCATCCGCACGCCGATGACCCGGCCCAGCCGGAACAGCACGCCCTGCTCGTACTGGCGCACGATCCGGATGGAGGCCCGGGCCAGGAACAGCAGCAGCAGTGCGAAGAGCAACCATACGACGACGGCGGTGAAGTCCATCCTGACGCCCCCTTGCCTGGCGGGAATGTTGCTTCAATTCTCCCACCGGAGAGGGAAAAAGGCGCCGGTCCGGCGGGCCGCCCGGCCGTGCGGCGGCGGGACCGTAGAATGGACAGCGGATGGGTTGACCAGGCGGCCGCGCGTCACGCAAGTGGCTCGAGGAACGTCCGGGCTCCGCAGGGCAGGGTGGTGGGTAACGCCCACTCGGGGTAACCCGCAGGCCAGTGCCACAGAAAATAGACCGCCTGCTCCGTAGCCGTGCTTGCACGGTGGGGCAGCAGGTAAGGGTGAAACGGCGGTGTAAGAGACCACCAGCTTCCCGGGTGACCGGGAAGGCTAGGTAAACCCCACCCGGAGCAAGGCCAGACAGGACACGTTCGAGGGCTGCCCGCCCGAGTGTCCGGGTAGGCTGCTGGAGGGCGTCGGCAACGGCGTTCGTAGATGGATGGCCGCTACTCCCGCGCCGGTAACAGCGCGGGAACACAGAACCCGGCGTATCGGTCAACCCATCCACCCCAAGACAGCACCGGCCGGACCGGCCGGGACACGGCGAAGGGCCGGCACCCGAGGTGCCGGCCCTTCGCCGTTAGCCCTTAAGTGCTGGAGCCGCTCAGGCCTTGGCCTTGCGCTTCACCCAGCCCCAGGCGGCGGTCGCCACGAATAGGATGAGGCCGATCACGGCCAGCCAGAGCAGGCCCTTCACGACGAAGCCGAGGGCTGAAAGGATCAGCCAGATGACAAGAAGTGCAACGATGAGTCCCATCCGGTCATCCTACGTCACAGGCGCCCCGCCAGCCCCACTGCCGTGTGAGTGACTTCACGCCGCCGCCGGCGTCCGGGGGCCCGGCCCCGCCCTAGAATGGATAGCGAACGTAGATGTTCTGCCACCGGGTCTGCGTTCGCAGCCGGTGGCCTTTTCTTTGCGTTGCACACAGGCGCCCGGGGTGGACCGAATCCCCGCGGCGCCCAGGTTCCGGACACCCGCCGGCGGCCGACATCCGTATACGAGGGCGTATGCGGGGATTCTAGGAAGGTAGTTCTGTGAGCCAGACGTCAGATTCTTGTCTTGATACGTGGATGGGCCGCGAGGCGCTCGCCGAGGCCATGATTCCGGTCATCGGCCGGCTGTACCGCGAGAACAACGTGGTGACCTCCATCCATGGACGGAGCCTGATCAATAAGTCCACCATGAACATCCTCAAAGCCCACCGCTTCGCGCGCCGCATGAGCAAGGAAGAGCTGCGCCTGGAAGAGACCGCGCCGCTGCTGGACGCGCTGACCAAGCTGGATCTCGGCGCCGCGGCCATCGACATCGCCCGGCTCACCGAGAAGTACCGCGCGGAGGGCGACGGCATCAGCCTGGACGCCTTCCTGCGCCAGGAACTCGCCGAGGTCGTCGGCAAGCGCGGCGGCGACGACCGCACCAGCACCGACGTCGTCCTCTACGGCTTCGGCCGGATCGGCCGCCTCCTGGCCCGGCTCCTGATTGAAAAGGCCGGCGGCGGCCACGGGCTGCGGCTGCGCGCAATCGTCGTGCGCCGCGGGTCCGACAACGACCTCACCAAGCGGGCGAGCCTGCTGCGCCGCGACTCGGTGCACGGCTCCTTCGAGGGCACCATCAAGGTGGACCTGGAGAACGACACCATCACGGCCAACGGCGTGCAGATCCAGGTCATCTACTCGGACAACCCGGCCACCGTCGACTACACCGCCTACGGCATCAAGGATGCGCTCGTGGTCGACAACACCGGCCGCTGGCGCGACGCCGAAGGCCTTTCCCAGCACCTGCAGAGCAAGGGCGTCTCCCGCGTGCTCCTCACCGCGCCGGGTAAGGGCGACCTGAAGAACATCGTGCACGGCATCAACCACGGTTCGATCACCGACGAGGACAAGATCGTCACCGCGGCCTCCTGCACCACCAACGCCATCACCCCGGTGCTGAAGGCGATCAACGACCGCTACGGCGTGGTGCACGGGCACGTGGAAACGGTCCACTCCTTCACCAACGACCAGAACCTGATCGACAACTTCCACAAGGGCGACCGCCGCGGCCGCTCCGCCGCGCTGAACATGGTCATCACCGAGACCGGCGCCGCCAAGGCCGTAGCGAAGGCGCTGCCCGAGCTGCAGGGCAAACTCACCGGCAACGCCATCCGGGTCCCCACCCCGGACGTGTCGATGGCCATCCTGAACCTGAACCTGGAGAACGGCACCACCAAGGACGAGGTCAACGACTACCTGCGCGAGATGTCCCTGCACTCGGACCTCCGCAAGCAGATCGACTACATCGACTCGCCCGAGGTCGTCTCGACCGACTTCGTCGGCTCTCGCCGTGCCGGCATCGTCGACGGCCTCGCCACCATCTGCAACGACAAGAACCTGGTGCTCTACGTCTGGTACGACAACGAGTTCGGCTACAGCTGCCAGGTGGTCCGGGTCATGGAGGAAATGGCCGGCGTCAACCCGCCGTCGTTCCCCGCCAAGGACGCCGCGGCCACGCTGGCCGCCGCCGGCCTGCCGGTCGAAGTCGGCTAGGACGCTTCGCGCTTTCCCGGCCGGTCCGCTGGCATCGGCCGGGAAAGCGAACCACAATAAAGCCATGGAACAGAACCCGGCTGTGGAGCACGAAACCACCCTCGAACACGCCCTCGACGTGGCACGCAGCAACGCCAAGGAAGCCAAGCGCCTCCTCGACGACGCCCGTACCAAACGCGAGGCCGGCGAGATCGACGACGCCCGCGTCGCCCAGCTCGAAGCGCTGCTGAAGCTTGCCGAGGAGGACCTGCGCCGGGTTACCCGGGAGCAGTGACAACGCGGACCTGACGGGCGCCCGCCGCGGACCTGTCCTGCACACTGTGGAGAACCCCGCGGCCGCCGCTGCCCGCGCCTAGGCTGATGGCGTGTCCCCGCCCCGGCCCCGCGCCATCCCTCCGTGACCGCCACTTTGCGCGACTACCGGCGCGCCCGGCGCCGGTCCCGGCAGGCGTGGGCGGTCCTTGCAGCCGGGCTGCTGGCAGCCCTGGTGCTGCCGGTATGGTTCTTCACCGTCGGCCAGTTCCTCCTGGCCGAGCCGCGGGGGACCGGGCCCAGCGCAGCTCCCGTGCTGGCGCGGGGCTGGATGCAGCCCGTGGCAGCGGTGCGCGCCGTCCCCGGCGGGAACGCCGCCGACGCGTTGGAGGCCCTGCCGGTGAGAGACCCGGCCGGCATCGGAAACTACGACCGCAGCGCCTTCGGGCAGGCGTGGCTCGACGTCGACCGCAACGGCTGTGACACCCGCAATGACATCCTCCGCCGGGACCTTCCCGGGGCCAGCTTCGCCGCGGGATCCCGCTGCCGGATCGGGGCCGGGACGTTCCAGGAACCCTACACCGGGCGGACGATAACGTTCCGCCGTGGGTCAGGCTCAAGCAAGGACGTCCAGATCGACCACGTCGTCGCGTTGGGGGACGCCTGGCGGACTGGCGCCCAGCAGCTCACGGCGGTCCAGCGCCAGCACCTCGCCAACGACCCGCTGAACCTGATTGCGGTCGACGGGCAGGCCAACCAGGACAAGGGCGCCTCCGACGCCGCCGCCTGGCTGCCGCCGAACCGGAACTTCCGCTGCCATTACGTCGCCCGTCAGATTTCGGTCAAGGCCGCCTACGGGCTGTGGGTGACCCCCGCCGAAAAGGACGCGATGCAGCGGGTCCTCGGTTCCTGTCCGAACCAGCACACGGTGCTGCCTCGTTGAGGTGCCGGGGACGCGGCGGCTTCCCCGCTCAGGCCCCGAAGTCCTGGGCCGCGAGTTCGGCCTCCAGCCGCTCGACGTCCTCCCGGTGGCAGAGCTCCGTGGCCACCGTGGTGACCGTCGCGCTGCCGGCCGCGACCGCGGAGCGGAACGCCTCCGGCAGGGGCCTGCCCTGCGCCAGCCGGAGCACGAACGCGGCCAGGAAGCTGTCGCCCGCGCCGACCGTGCTCCGCACCCGCACCTGCGGCACCGCCAGCCGCAGGGTACCTTCCCTCGAGGCCAGCACCGCGCCCTGCCCGCCGAGGGTCAGCGCAACGTGCTCGGCGGTCCCGTCGGCCACCAAAGCCATCGCGGCGTCGAGTTCACTTTGCTCGCTGTCCAGGACCGTGCCGAAGTGCAGCCCGAGCTCCCGCCGGCTGGGTTTGATCAGGAAGACCCCCTCGGCGAGGGCCGCGGCGAGGGCAGGGCCGGAGGCATCGACCACGCAGCGTGCGCCCTGTTCCCGCGCCAGCCGGGCCACCTGGGCGTAGAAGTCCTCCGGTACCCCCGGCGGCAGGCTCCCGCTGGCGACGACGTAGCCGCCCGGCTGGATGGTGTCCGCCACGAGCGCCAGGCACAGGCGCCACTCCGGTTCGCTCAACTCCGGGCCTTGCAGCACGAAGCGGAACTGTTCCCCGGTGCTGGTCTCGTCAACCGTGAAGTCCTGACGGGTGCTGCCCTGGACGGGGACCACGAGGGACGGAAGCCGTTCGGCTTCGATCAGGCGCCGGTAGGCTTCCCCGGTGGGTCCGCCCGCGGTGTAAATGGCCAGCGGACGCCCGCCGAGCCGCTGCACCACCCGGGCTACGTTCACGCCGCCGCCGCCCGGATCCAGCCGGCTCGGCCCGCAGCGCAGCTTGTGCCCGCTGGAGACCGTCTCGGTGGTGGTGCTGATGTCCAGGGCCGGGTTGACGGTGAGCGTGAGGATCGGCTTCGCCGCTGCGGTGGCTTCCATGGGCCCAAGCATAGGAGTCCTGGCGGCCGGTGTCGCAGGCCTCCTTAGTGGCCGAACGGATCCGGGTCCACGCCCGGCATCCAGGTCAGCCCGGGGACGCCCCAGCCGCTCTTCTTGGCCTGCTTCATCGCCTTGCGGGAGTAGCGGTCCATCAGCCGGTTGACGTAGAGCTTGCCGTCGAGGTGGTCGTACTCGTGCTGCATCACCCGGGCGAACCAGCCGGTCGCCTCGAAGTCCACCGGTTTGCCGTCCCCGTCAAAGCCCTGGACCCGGGCCCACTCCGCCCGTTTGAGCGGGTACTGGCCGCCCGGAAAGGACAGGCAGCCCTCGACCTCCTCATCCGGGTCCGGCAGCGCGCCGGAAACCTTCGAGAGGGTCAGCACCGGGTTGACGACCACGCCGGACGGCGGCGCGCCGTCGTCGTTCGCGTACTTGTAGACAAACAGCCGCTTGCCCACCCCCACCTGCGGAGCGGCGAGTCCGACGCCGTTGGCGGCGTCGTTGGTCTCGAACATGTCCGCGATCAGGGTGCGGAGGGCGTCGTCGAAGACTTCGACCTCGGCGGCCCGGCGGTGCAGGACGGGTTCGCCCCAGATGGTGATGGGAAGGACTGTCATGGGTTTCCTTTGCTGCGGGTCGGCGGCTGGTTAACCGGCGATGGTGCGGCCGACGACGTCGCGCATGATTTCGTTGGTGCCGCCGAAGATGGTGAGCAGGCGGGCGGCGAGATAGGCCTGCGCGACCGGGTATTCCATGATGTAGCCGTAGCCGCCGTGCAGCTGCAGGCAGCGGTCGGTGACGGACTTGGCCCGCTCCGAGGCCCACAGTTTGGCCCGGGCCGCGGATGCCGCGTCCAGCTCGCCGGCGTTGAAGGCCAGGATCGCCTGGTCCACGTAGCTCTCCGTGACTTCGACCTCGGTCAGGATGTCGGCCAGCTCGAAGCGGCTGTGCTGGAAATCGATGATCCGCTCGCCGAAGGCGTTGCGGTCCTTGGTGTACGCGACGGTCGCCTCGTAGACGGCGCGGACGACGGCGGACGCCGCCACCGCGATCGCCAGCCGGCCCTGCGGCAACTGTGCGGCCGCGTACTGGAGGCCCTTGCCTTCCTCGCCGACCAGGTCCGCGTGCGGCACGCGCACGTTGTCGAAGAACAGCTCTGCGGTGTCGGAGGCCTTCAGGCCCATCTTGTCCAGCTGTTTGCCGGTGCTGTAGCCCTCGCCCTTGCGGACCATGAAGAGGGAGAAGGAGTCGTGGTTTCCGCGTCCGGTGCCGCCGTCGGTGCGGGCCAGGACCAGGGACGCGTCGCCGGAGATTCCGTTGCCGATGAAGGTCTTCTGGCCGCTGATCAGCCAGTCATCGCCGTCGCGCACTGCCTTGGTGCGGATGCCGCGAAGGTCCGACCCCGCCCCCGGTTCGGTCCACGCGACCGAGGTGACGGTCTCGCCGGAGACCATGCCGGGCAGCCAGCGGGATTTCAGGTCCTCGGAGCCGTAGGCCAGCAGGTGGGGGAGGACCATGTCATCGTGCAGGTGGAGGGCCAGGCCCACGGCGAGGTGGTTGCTCCTGGCGAACTCTTCATCCAGTACGGCGCGGAAGCGGTAGTCGTTCATGCCCAGGCCGCCGAATTCCTCCGGCACGGCGAGGCCCAGCAGGCCCTGCTCGCCGGCGGCCGTCCACAATCCGCGGGAGATCATGTGGTCCTGGTCCCACTGGCTGTAGTGCGGGGCGACGGCGCGGGTGTTGAACTCCGCGGCCATCTCGCGGAACATCTCGTGGTCTTCTTCAAAGAGCCGGCGTTTCATGGCGGATCCTTCCCTGCACGGACGACTGGACAGACAACAAAGGCCGCACCGGATAACCGGTGCGGCCTTTGGCAAGGTCGGACAATGTGCCGTCCTTGGTGAGGGTGAGCGACGGGGGTTGAACCCGCGACCTCCTGGACCACAACCAGGCGCTCTGCCAACTGAGCTACGCCCACCATGTGCCCTGCTGGACCCTCCGGCGAACCGGCGGGCTGCTAAGGCAACGACAAATAGCTTACCTGCTGTTCGGGGGTGGTTTTGCCACTTTGGCGGAATTCGCCGAAATTTTCCCCAAACGTGGTGGAGATTACTCCGCCGATGAGGTGGCCGGGGCGTCGTCGGCTGCGTCGGCCGGCGCCATGATGGACTTGGCGATCCGCTGGGCGGTGGCGCTGTCCGGCCCCGGTGCGGGGACAAAGACGGCTTCCCGGTAGTAGCGCAGCTCGTCGATGGAGTCCTTGATGTCGCCCAGGGCGCGGTGGCCGCCGAGCTTCGCGGGGGACTGGAAGTAGGCGCGGGCGTACCAGCGCCGTGAGAGCTCCTTGATGGTGCTCACATCGATCACGCGGTAGTGCAGGTGCTCGACCAGTTCCGGCATGTCGCGGACCAGGAACACGCGGTCGGTGCCGACGGAGTTGCCGCCCAGCGGTGCCTTCTTCGGGTCCGGCACCCACTTCTTGATGTAGTCGAGCACGAGCGCCTGTGCCTCGGCCATGGTCTTGCCGTGGGGAAGTTCCGCGAGCAGCCCGGACCGGGTGTGCATATCGCGCACGAAGTCGTTCATTTGGGCGAGGGCGGCGTCGTCCGGTTTGATGACGACGTCGACGCCGTCGCCAAGGATGTTCAGTTCAGAGTCCGTCACCAGGGCCGCCACCTCGATGAGGGCGTCGTTCTTGGAATCCAGGCCGGTCATTTCGCAGTCGATCCACACGATGCGTTCGTTAGATATAGGCACCCGCCCAGCCTACCGTTCCGCCGTCGTTGAGCGGTCCGGTGCTAGGATTTCGGGGACGCGGCCCTCTATTTTTTCCTCCCGCGGCGTGCCCCGTGGCCGCCGTGGCGGCGGGCCGCGGGACGAACCAACCCCCAACTACAGATTGGACGACCCTGAGATGACGGCGCCTGTACCTGCGGCGGGGGGAACGGCTGCCGGTACCTCACGCACCTCTCCGGCGTCGTCCGTTGCAGAGGTCGACAACGCCCGGTCGCCGATCCTGGCCGGATTCGTGGGCTCGGTCTTCATGGCCATCGGCTCCCTCGGCGTCGGCTGGCTGGCTCCGGTTTCCGAGCTGCGGCGGGTTCCGCTGTTCATCTGGATGCGGACCGAGGCGGTGGGCGTCGCCCTGAGCATTGTGCTGCTGGCGGTCGGCGGGATGCTGCTGGTCCGCGCCTGGCTCCGGCTGGGGCAACGGGTCCGTGTCTGGGGTACCGGCGCGCGCAAGGCGACCCTGGCGGCCGTGGCCGCGTGGGGGCTGCCGATGATGGTTTCGGTGCCGCTGTTCAGCCGCGACGTGTACGCCTACATCGGCCAGGGCCGACTCATGGTGGAGGGGTTCAACCCGTACGAGAACGGCATCTCCGCGCTGTCCAACTATTTCCAGCTGGGCGCGGACAAGATGTGGACCGAGGCTCCCGTGCCGTACGGCCAGCTCTTTCTCTGGATCGAACAGTTCGTGGTCTGGTCCACGAACGTCCATCCCGAGGCCAGCATCATGCTGTTCCGCCTTGCCGCCCTGATCGGCATCGTGCTGTGCGTCATTTACGTGCCCAAGCTGGCCGACCTCCACGGCGTCAACCCGCACCGGGCGCTGTGGCTGACCGCCGCCAACCCGCTGTTCCTGACCAACTTCATCGCGAGCGTCCATAACGATGCCCTGATGATCGGGCTGGCCCTGGCCGGTCTCTACTACTGCGCCACCAAACGCGTGCTTCTGGGCCTGGTGCTCGTGACCCTGTCCATCTCGGTCAAGCCGATCACGATCGTCTTCCTGCCCTTCATCGGGCTCCTGTGGGCCGGCAAGAACGCCGGCTGGCCGCGAAAGTTCGTTTTCTGGGCGCTGACTGCCGGCATCAGCCTCGCGCTGCTGTACGCCATGAGCCTGGTCAACGGGTTCGGCTTCGGCTGGATCAACGGGCTCTCGGCCCCGGGCAGCATCTGGATCTGGTACGCGCCGGTGGGCCTGCTGGGCCTGATCGTCGCCTCGATCCTGAACGCCTTCAGCCTGGACGGCTGGGGCGTAGCCAAATGGGTCTACGACGCCGGGAAGCTGCTGGCGCTCGGGATCGTCGCGTGGCAGATCTTCCGGGGTGACTACGACCGCCTGATGCGGCGGCTCACGCTGGCCTTCGCCGCCGTCGTGTTCCTGGCGCCGATGATCCAGTCCTGGTACGTCGTCTGGCTGATCCCGCTCTTCGCCGTCACCGGCATCCGGGACGACTGGCAGGTCAAGGCCGTGTACTTCCTGGTGTCCTTCTTCATGGTGTACGCCATCTCGGACCAGCTGGAAGTCTTCCCCTACCTGCAGACCGAAGACCTCGGCCTGGCGCTCGCGCTGGCCCGCAACGCCGCCGCCATCATCGCCCTGCTGTTCGCCCTGTACCTGATCTTCCTGGATCCCAAGACCAAGCAGCTGTTCAGCAAGCCCTCCGAACCGGTCACCACCCGCCCGGTGATCTGACCCCCGGCGCCGGCCGGGGCCGCAGCGCTTCCTTCCGCGACAGCGGGCTCAGCCGGTTCCCCGCAGGTGGACGAAGCGCGGTGGGCCGCCCGCGGCGAACACCTGGTGGCTTTCACCGCGGACGGCCCGTTGCAGCCGGACGTCGGGTGCGCTACCGCGTCCGTGCGGCCTGGCTGATCCGCTGGCGATGGGCGGCCCGGCGCAGCTGGATGATGCGGGCGGCACCCGCGATGGCCACCAGCACGCCACCGCCGACGGCGGCGATGAAGAGGGCGATACCCAGCGGGACAGAGCCTTCCAAGCCGAAGAACGCCACCTGCACATAGACCTGGTTCTGCAGGATGAAGACGATCAGCAGCACCAGCACCACGAGTGCGCTGGCGACCGCAACCCAGACCATTCCCGCTCGGGTGACCGTGCGGGCCTCCGGGGCTGGAGTGGAGGTCCCGGACGCCGCCGGCCCCGGCGCCTCGCCGCGGGACGCAGCTACGGCGTCGGTGGGGGTGCCGAGCGCCTGTCCGGAGGTGGCTGCAGGGGCGCCGCCCATGTAACCGGTGTCGACGGGTCCGGTCGAGGCATCGCCCGCCATCGGGTACTGCGCGTTCGAGCCGTCAACCGGCTCCTGGGGATCGTATTCCCGGGGTGTCTGAGTCATTGCGGCCATACCTTTCGGATCGCTGCGGGACGGGCGAGCTGACCACGTGCCCCGCTTGTTACGTCAATCCTAAGGGTACTGATGATTTTGGATGCGAAGGCGGCGGACGGGTTGTTGGTTGGGCCCTGAGTGCCGGCGCGGAGGCGCCCGCCGACGAAAAAGCGGCCCTGGCCGGCGAAAAGCCGCCGGCCAGAACCGCGCGCTGTGCCCCAGGAGGGAATCGAACCCCCGACCGGCGGATTAGAAGGCCGCTGCTCTATCCCCTGAGCTACTGGGGCACGTGGCCGCTCCCCGGACTGCTGCCGGAGACGCCTCAAGAAGTTTACAGTGCCGGGCGCGGGGAGGAAGGCGGGCGGCCGGCGTGCCCGAGGTGGCACTGCGGTGGTTTTCCACATAGCGGCGTCCCTGCCTGCCCCAACTCCCGTCCGGGGGCGACGCTGGATGAGCCAGTGAACAACTCAGAGACAGGACAGACCAATGAATGACAGCATCACGGTCCGTGGCTTCGTCGCCACCGACATCAAAAGTTCGACGACGCCGGGCGGCGTGGCCACTGCCTCCTTCCGGATGGGTTCAACCGAGCGGCGTTACGACCGGACGGCCAACGCCTGGGTGGACGGACACGTCAACTGGTTCACCGTGCAGGGGTACCGCCAGCTCGCAGGCAACATGGGCTGCAGCATTAAGAAGGGCCAGCGAATCATCGTCGTCGGCCGGCTCAAACTGCGCAGTTGGGAAACCGACGGCCGGGTCCACCACGCGGTGGACATCGACGCCGAGTCGGTAGGGCACGACCTGATGTGGGGGTCTGCGAATTACACCCGCAACGTGGGCCACAATCCGGCGGCCGCCCAGGATGCGGCTGGGCCCGAGCGGAACGACGGCGGCCCCGACCCGGACGACCCCTACCGTGACTTTTCTGCCGCCGGCGAGGCGGAAAGCGGCGACAGCGCTGACGACGAACCGGACTTCGACGCGGAAACGGGGGAGTTGAAGGAAACCGCGGCCTGAGTCCATCGTCGAAGGGGCCGCCGACGGCCGGCGGGGCGCGACGGAGCGGGACCGGGGGCTGGCGGGGCTGACCCGGGCAGGGAATGTGAGTTATCGCCGCCAAGCCACTAGATTTGTAGGCATGGCGGAATTTATCTACACAATGACCAAGGCCCGTAAGGCCGTTGGCGAAAAACTTATCCTCGACGACGTGAGCATGTCCTTCTTCCCGGGGGCCAAGATTGGTGTTGTTGGCCCGAACGGTGCCGGTAAGTCCACCATTCTCAAGATCATGGCCGGCCTGGACACGCCCTCCAACGGTGAAGCCCGGCTGAGCCCCGGCTACTCGGTGGGCATCCTGCTGCAGGAACCCCCGCTGAACGAGGAGAAGACCGTTCTGGGCAACGTCCAGGAAGGCGTCGGCGAGATCTACGGCAAGATCCAGCGCTTCAACGAGATCTCCGAAGAGATGGCCAGCCCGGACGCGGACTACGACGCACTCCTTGAGGAGATGGGTCAGCTCCAGGAAGCCATCGACGCCGCGGACGCGTGGGACCTCGACTCCCAGCTCGAGCAGGCCATGGACGCCCTGCGTTGCCCGCCGGCCGACGCCGACGTCACGTTGCTCTCCGGTGGTGAACGCCGCCGTGTCGCGCTCTGCAAGCTGCTGCTGCAGAAGCCGGACCTGCTGCTGCTCGACGAGCCCACCAACCACTTGGACGCCGAGAGTGTGCTGTGGCTCGAACAGCACCTCTCCTCGTACCCCGGCGCCGTCCTGGCCGTCACCCACGACCGGTACTTCCTGGACCACGTGGCCGAATGGATCGCCGAAGTGGACCGCGGCCACCTCTACCCGTACGAGGGCAACTACTCCACGTACCTCGAGAAGAAGCGCGCCCGCCTGGAGATCCAGGGCAAGAAGGACGCCAAGCAGGCCAAGCGCCTCGCCGAGGAACTTGAGTGGGTCCGCTCCAACGCCAAGGGCCGCCAGACCAAGTCGAAGGCCCGTCTGGCCCGCTACGAGGAGATGGCGGCGGAAGCTGACCGCACCCGCAAGCTGGACTTCGAAGAGATCCAGATCCCGCCGGGACCCCGCCTCGGCGGCCTGGTGCTCGAAGCCAAGAACCTGCAGAAGGGCTTTGAGGACCGCACCCTGATCGACGGCCTGTCCTTCTCGCTGCCGCGCAACGGCATCGTCGGCGTCATCGGCCCGAACGGCGTCGGCAAGACCACGCTCTTCAAGACCATCGTCGGTCTGGAACCCCTCGACGGCGGCGAGCTGAAGATCGGCGACTCGGTCAAGATCTCCTACGCGGACCAGAGCCGCGGCGGCATCGACCCGAACAAGACGCTGTGGGAGGTCGTCTCCGACGGACTGGACTTCATCCAGGTCGGCCAGGTCGAGATGCCGTCCCGCGCCTACGTGGCCGCCTTCGGCTTCAAAGGCCCGGACCAGCAGAAGAAGGCCGGCGTGCTCTCCGGTGGTGAGCGCAACCGCCTGAACCTGGCCCTGACCCTCAAGCAGGGCGGCAATCTGCTGCTGCTCGACGAACCGACCAACGACCTCGACGTCGAAACGCTCAGCAGCCTCGAGAACGCGCTGCTGGAGTTCCCCGGCTGCGCCGTCGTCGTCTCGCACGACCGCTGGTTCCTGGACCGGGTGGCCACCCACATCCTCGCCTACGAAGGTGACGAGGAGAACCCCTCCAAGTGGTACTGGTTCGAGGGCAACTTCGAATCCTACGAGGAGAACAAGATCGAGCGCCTCGGCCCCGACGCGGCCAAGCCGCACCGCGTGACCCACCGCCGCCTCACCCGCGACTAGGTTCGGCCGCGCGGCAGGGCCGCACGCACCAAAAAGGGCCGGCTTCCCGAATGGGAAGCCGGCCCTTTTTGCGTGCCGCGTCAGCCGCGGTCGGCCTTGCGCATCTGGTGCTGCAGGACCTTGGTCTGGACGGCGCCCTTGACCTTGTGCTTGAGGTCGGTCGGCACCCGGATCATCCCCTCCTGCGCGACGGTCGCCACGTGCCGGCCGTCGCGGCTGAAAATCCTGCCTGTCGCCAGGCCGCGGGCGCCCTGGGCGCTCGGCGACTCCTGGACGTAGAGCAGCCATTCGTCAACGCGGACCGGCCGGTGCCACCACATGGCGTGGTCGAGGCTGGCGACGGACATGCCCGGGGTGATCCAGCTCAGGCCATGCCGGCGGAGGACCGACTCAAGCAGGGTGTAGTCGCTGGCGTAGGCCAGGGCCGCGCGGTGCAGCTGCGGATCGTCCGGCATCGGCCCGAAGGTCCTCATCCAGACGGCATTGCGCGCGTCCCTGGACCCCTTCGCCGAGACATACAGGGCCGGGTCCACGTGGCGGATATCGAAGGGCCGTTCATACGCCCAGTGCCGGGCCACCGGATGGTCGTACTTGCCCAGCAGGTCGGCCGTGCTCGGCAGCGACTCCGGGTCCGGGATCCCCTCCGGCATCTCGCTCTGGTGCTCGATCCCTTCATCCTCGTCCTGGAAGGACGCGATCATCGACAGGATCGGCATGCCCTCCTGGTAGGCGTGCACCCGGCGCGCGGAAAAGGAGCGGCCGTCACGCAGCCGCTGCACGCCGAAGGTGATCGGCTGGTTGGCGTCGCCGGGGCGGAGGAAATAGCCGTGCATGGAGTGCACGCCGCGCCCGTCGGGCACGGTCCGGCCGGCCGCCACCAGCGACTGCGCCAGGACCTGTCCGCCGAAGACGCGCTGCCGGGGCTGCTTCTGCGAGGGGCCCATGAAAATGTCCTCGTCCGTCCGGGCGCCCTCCAGTTCGCCGAGGGTCAGGAGTTGGATGAGCGAGGTGGTGGGATCCTCGGTGGGCATCGCCTGCAATCCGGCGTCGGCTTCAGTCATGCAACGACTCTAGACGGCGCCCCGGCAAGGCTCAAAAGAGGCGCAGCCGGTAAAGTCGGGATTGTGTCTGACCTCCTCACCCAGTCCCTGCGGTTCAGCGATCCCCAAGACCTCGCCGACCTGCGCACCTTCGCGACCCGCGCCAAGTCCATCGACGACGGCGCCATCAGGCTGAACGCCGCCGGCCCGGTCCTGGCCGCCTACGTGTGCGTGCTCCGGCCCCGGCTGCTGGGGGAGTCGACACCGACCATCCTGGGGCTGCGGACGATGGCGCTGGCCGAACCCGCGGACCTCGACGTCACCGTTCCGCTGTCCGCCGTGCTGGACCGGCTTGCGCGCGCCGGTGCCGGCGACGTCGACCTCCCCGTGCCGCCGGTGACCGTCGCCGAATCCTGGGCCGGCGTCGGAGCCCCGCGGTCAGGCTGGGAGGCGCTCGGGGCCCTGCCTGACGCAGTCCTGCGCCAGGCTGCGGACGCCGGGATCGCCGAGATTGCCGGCATCATCCCGGACAAACCGGGAGCGCTGCTGGTGAACAACGCCCGGGCCACCGTCTGGGGCCGGCCCCTCGACGGCGCCGGCGGGCTGCCTGCCGGGGCGGCCTTCGCCGCGCTGGCCCTGGGTTTCCTGGCCGACGGAGAGCAGGGGCTTTTCCGTGCCGGCCGGTGGTTCCGGCTCAGCAGCAGCCGCGGACACATCCTGGTCCGCGCCGGCTCGGGGCTGTAGGACGCCGCCGGGCCACGCCCACGCGGCACTTGCGAGCTGCATACCCGACCGGGTATTCTGAACGCAGAAAGACCCCGGAGGCATTCCCCCAAGTGCCTCCGGGGTCTTTCCATGTCCGGCGTGGTGCGCTCCTAGGCCTCGGAGGGGCTGTTGACCATCGAGAGCGCCGCCCGCTCCATGTAGTCCCAGAGCGTGCCCTCGTAGAGCGGCGGCAGGTCCAGTGCGTCCACGGCGGTGCGCATGTGGTGCAGCCAGGCATCCTTGGCCTCCGGCGTGACCCGGAAGGGCATGTGGCGCATCCGCAGACGCGGGTGGCCGCGCTCCTGGCTGTAGGTCGTCGGACCGCCCCAGTACTGTTCCAGGAACATCAGGAAGCGGCGCTTGGCCGGGCCCAGATCCTCCTCGGGGTACATAGGCCGCAGCAGCGGGTCCGTCGCGACGCCGTCGTAAAACACATCGATCAGCTTCACGAAGGTCTCGTGCCCGCCCACGGCGTCGTAGAAGTTGTCCGTGTACCCGGGGCGGCTGAACGGATCGTTCTGCATCAGCTGTTTGGGCTGCCGGGGCTCACCGGCGTTGGGGATGGTCATGTCATTCTCCGGCCTGTTGCTGGGGTGCGGCCCCGGCGTCGTCCGCCGGGTCGTTGAGGGGGACGTACGTGCCCTGGGAGCGGTTGCCGACCCGCAGGATCTCGCCGTTGCGCAGGTACCAGACGGTGCCGTCCTCGGCGCGGACCCGGGTGATGCGCAGTCCCATCGACTCCACAGTCCCCACCACTTCGGAGGTCTCGATGACGTCGCCGATGCCGTACTGGTCTTCAATGGTGATGAAAATCCCGGCGAGGAAGTCGCGGATCAGCTGCTGGGCGCCAAAGCCGATTGCCACGCCCAGGATGCCCACGCTGGTCAGCAGCGGGGCGATATTGACGTTCAGGTTCTGCAGGACGTACATCACCGTGATGACGACGACGAGCACACTGACGACGCTGCTGAGCAGCGAGCCGATGGTGTTGGCACGCTGTTCGCGCCGCTGGTGGTCCAGTGCCCGCAGCGCCGGCGCCACCCAGCGGAAGTGCGGCTTCTTGAAGAACGTGGTGCCGGCGGCCACCCGCTTGGTGATGCCGGCGATCACGAACGACGCCACCAGCCAGACAGCCACCCCGACGCCGATGCTGATCAGCACACCGGGCAGGTTGACGGCGGATATGTCCGGAGGCGTGATGGGCTCGGCGGTGGTCAGGCTGTACATCTGCGCGGGTTGCTCCTTCGGCGCGCCCGCGTTCGCCGGGCGCATAAGACTCTGTTCACTTTCCAGATTAGCGCCGTAGCGTTGCCCCATGCGCATCCTGGTCCTTGGCGGCACCGCTTTCCTGTCAGCCGAAATCGCCCGGCAGGCCGTCGCCGCCGGACACGACGTCATGTGCCTGGCCCGCGGCACCCGGTCGGCGCCGCCGGACGGCGCCAGCTGGCTGCAGGCGGACCGTTCACAGGGTCCGGCCGCCTACGCCGGGGCCGTCCACGCGGGGGAGTGGGACGCCGTCATCGACGTCGCCCGGGACCCGGGCGAGGCGCAGGATGCGCTCGAAGCGCTCGCAGGCCTGGCCCGCCACTGGACCTTCGTCTCGAGCTGTTCGGTTTATGCGGATCCTTCGGTCCCCGGCACGGCGGAGGATGACGCCGTCCTGCCGCCCTTGCCCGCCGGGACCCCGGCGACGATGGAGAACTACGGCGCGGCGAAGTCCGCAATCGAACGCCTGACCATGGACTTGGCAGGGGAGAAGGCGCACCTGTGCCGGCCGGGGCTGATCGGCGGGCCCGGCGACGAATCGGACCGCTACGGCTACTGGCCGGCCCGCTTCGCCCGCGATCCCGGGCCGGTCCTCGTGCCGGACATTCCGGCTGCTTCGACCCAGATCATCGACGTCCGGGACCTGGCCGCCTGGCTGCTGACAGCGGCGGAACAGGGTGTGACCGGGACGCTGAACGCCGTCGGCGAACCTGTGCCGTTCGCCGCCTACCTTGAAGAGTCGCGGCGGCTGGCGGGGGAAGCAGCCGGCGAAGCCGCCGGGGAGCCCTCCGGGGCAAGCGCCGGGGAAACCGCACGCGTCGTTGCCGCCCCCTCTGACTGGCTGGCCGCCCGCGGCGTGAATTACTGGGCGGGCCCGGACTCGCTGCCGCTGTGGCTTCCGCCGGGCCACGAGGGATTCACAACCCGCAGCAATGCCGCCGCCCGCGCCGCCGGGCTGCAGTTGCGGCCGTGGCCCCGGACGCTGGCGGACAGTCTGGCCGACGAGCGGCGCCGCGGACTGGACCGGGAACGCAAGGCCGGTCTCAGCCCGGACACCGAGCACCGGTTGCTGCGGGAGTTCCGGGCCGGGGCTGCGTCGGGGGCTGCGTCCGGCTAAGCGGCCGGGCCCGGAGCCACCGCCGCCGACGCCTCATGCCGCACCGGGAAGTTCACGCTCCGGGCAATGAAGCAGACCGCGTTCGCCCCGCGGTGCAGTTCCTCCGTCAGGTCCGCGGCCACGGCGGACGCAGTGGTGACCTTTGGCCGGAGCGTGACGGACTCAAACTGGCCGCTGCCGTCCCGGTTGGTGCGCATCAGGCCCTCGGCATGATCCTCGTACCCGGTGACCACGACGCCGTGCTTCACGGCAACGTGCAGGAAAGAGAGCATGTGGCACTGCGAGAGCGCGGCGAGGAGCAGCTGCTCCGGGTTGTACCGCTGCCGGTCGCCGTGGAAGGTGGGGTCTGCGGAGCCCTTCAGGACCGGCAGCCCGGGGATCTCGATGTCGTGGTCCCGGGAGTAACCCCGGTAGGAGGAGGTGCCGCTGCCGGTGTTGCCGGTCCAGCGCACCAGCAGGGAATAGCGGTGTTCGTCAAGGCCCATGGCGCCAGTCTAGCCGCGCTAAAACGCAGGACCCCGGCACCGTCAGACGGTGCCGGGGTCCTGGGGGCCGGCGGTGCCGGTGAGCGCCGCCTGCCGCTGGGTGCGTCCTAGACGTCGGCAGCGCGGGCGCGCAGCGCGCGGACGACGCCGTCGCGGTTCTCCAGCATCATGCGGCGCAGCGCGGCGCTCTCCTCCGGCAGGGTGGCCAGGAACTGGTCCGTGCGGTCCACCGTGGCCTGGGTGGTCAGCTGGGCCGGGTAGAGCCCGACGACGATCTGCTGGGCCAGCGCGTGGGTGCGGTCCCGGACGATTCCCGGGACGGCCTCGAAGTACTTTTCGGCGAAAGGCTCCAGCAGGGAGGTGTCCAGCACCCGGGTGAACCCGGCCACGGCCGAGCCCTGCAGGGCGTTGGACAGTTCGCCCTTGACCACGATCGACTCCCAGGCCGCGGCCTTCGCCTCGGCCGTGGGGATGGCTGCCTTGGCCAGGGCGGCGGCGTTCTGGCCGGTGGC
Organism: Arthrobacter sp. Soil763; assembly: GCF_001428365.1. Lineage (GTDB taxonomy): Bacteria > Actinomycetota > Actinomycetes > Actinomycetales > Micrococcaceae > Arthrobacter. The sequence continues at coordinate 1,229,363 of NZ_LMSH01000002.1, forward strand.
GGTGTTGTCGTGCTCCAGCTCGGCGTCGATCGCCTCCTGGCCGGCGCGGCCGCCGGCGACGAGGGACGTGATCAGCTCCCAGCGCAGGTCCTGGTCGACGGCGAGCCCGGCCAGCTCGACCGAGCCGTCCAGCAGCCCGGCAACGGTGTCCAGCTGTCCGGCGCTGCGGGCCAGCAGGGCGTAGGACTTCACGAACTGCAGCTGCGCGTCGGACCCGGCCGGGACGCGGGAGGCCAGCTCCCACAGCCGGTCGGCGGCTGCGGTCGCGGTGGCCTCCTTGTGCTCCGCGGCGACGTAGAAGTTCAGCGTGGTGGCGAGCTGGCGGAGCTGGACCAGGATCACCGAGGAGTCCGTCTCCTCGGCGATGTTGGCCAGGATCAGCTCCACGTAGCCGCGGGCCGGGGTTTCGCCGTCGCGCGCAGCGTCCCATGCCGAACCCCAGACGAGCGTGCGGGGCAGGCTCTGGCCGAAGTCCTTCAGGTGTGCCGTGGCGGTGGCCAGGGACTTCGGATCCAGCCGGACCTTGGCGTAGGCCAGGTCGTCATCGTTGAGCAGGACGAGGTCCGGCTGCGCCATGCCGGCCAGGGCCGGAACGTCGGTGCGCTCGCCGTCGACGTCGAGCTCCTCGCGGTGCACCCGCTCGAGCTTTCCCGCACCGTCGAGGTTGTAGAAGCCCACCGCGAGCCGGTGCGGCCGGATCGTCGGCTGCGCCTCGGTGGCGGACTGCAGGATCGCGAAGGAGGTAATCGTGCCGTCCTCACCGACCGACAGTTCCGGCTTCAGCGTGTTCACCCCGGCGGTCTCCAGCCAGAGCCGGCCCCAGTGGTCCAGGTCGCGGCCGCTGGCCTTCTCCAGCTCGACCATCAGGTCGGCCAGTTCGGTGTTCTGCCAGGAGTGCTTGCGGAAGTACTCCCGCACCCCGGCCATGAACTCCTCCGGTCCCACCCAGGCCACCAGTTGCCGCAGCACCGAGGCGCCCTTGGCGTAGGTGATGCCGTCGAAGTTCACCTCGACGTCCTGCAGGTCGTTGATCTCGGCGAAGATCGGGTGGGTGGTGGGCAGCTGGTCCTGGCGGTAGGCCCAGGACTTCTCCACCGAGGCGAAGGTGGTCCAGGCGTGGTCGAATTTCGTGTTCTCAACGGCTGCGAGGTGGGACATGTACTCGGCGAAGGACTCGTTGAGCCACAGGTCGTTCCACCAGCGCATGGTGACGAGGTCGCCGAACCACATGTGCGCCAGTTCGTGCAGCACGGTGATGGCGCGGCGTTCGACCTGCGCGTCGGTGACCTTGCTGCGGAACACGTAGCCCTCAAGGATGGTGACCGCGCCGGCGTTTTCCATCGCCCCGGCATTGAATTCGGGCACGAACAGCTGGTCGTACTTCTCGAACGGGTACGGGCAGCCGAACTGGGCCTCGAAAAACTCGAAGCCCTGGCGGGTGAGTTCGAAGATGTTGTCCGCGTCGAGGTACTGCATGAGCGACTTCCGGGCGAAGACGCCCAGTGGGGTGACCTTCCCGTCGGCGGAGACTACTTCGCTGCGGACCGACTGGTACGGTCCGGCGATCAGCGCGGTGACGTAGGAGGACAGCCGCGGGGTCGGCGCGAACGTCCAGACCGACCGGGCGCCGCCGTCTTCGCCGGGGGTGGTTTCGGCCGGCACGGGCGTGGGGGAGTTGGACACGACATCCCAGTGCGAGGGGGCGGTGACAGTGAACGTGAAGCTGGCCTTGAGGTCGGGCTGCTCGAACACGGCGAACATCCGCCGGGAATCCGGTACCTCGAATTGGGTGTAGAGGTAAACCTCGTTGTCCACCGGATCCACGAAGCGGTGCAGCCCCTCGCCGGTGTTCATGTACGGTGCATCGGCGACCACCACCAGCTCGTTCTCGGCGGCGAGGTCCGGCAGCTGGATGCGGATCCCGTCGGAGACGGCGGCGGGATCGAGTTCGCGGCCGTTGAGCGTCACGCTGTGCACCGTGTCGGTCACGGCGTCGATGAAGGTCGAGGACCCCGGCGTGGCCGAGAACTTCACTGCGGTGGTGGAGCCGAAGACTTTCTCGCCCCGGGTCAGGTCGAGGCTGACGTCATAGGAGTCGACGGCGATCAGTGCGGCGCGCTCGCGGGCTTCGGCGCGCGTGAGGTTCATACCGGGCAAGAGGTGCCTCCAGGAGTGGTGGGAACGGTGGAAACAATACTGTGAAATTATTCTTTCACGCTTCTCCGCCTTGGCAAGTTGCCTCCGTCACAGCGTGTCCCTCCCGGCGGCTGCGGCAGGGGTAGCGTTGGAGCTATGGGAAAGATCCGCGACTCCGCCGACGTCCGGGCCCTGCGCTTCGCCGTCGGGTTCCCGGTGGTGCTGGCAGCCGCCTTCGTCGGGTGCGCCCTGCTGATCCGGCCGGACCTGCCCGAACCGCTGGCAGTCCGCTGGACCGACGCCGGCGCCGCCGACTTCGCGCCCTTCGGTGCCGTCGTGGCGATCGGGGCGGCCCTGATCGTGGTCGTTGGCTGGGCGCTGCTGCTGCAGGCGGTCCCGTTATCCCGTCCGGCACTGATGCGCCGCTTCATGATGGGGGCCGGGCTGGCGGTGAGTCTCTTCGTCACCACCGTGCTGGCGGCCATGCTCGTCGGCCAGCTGGGCTTGCCCGACGCCCGGGGCTCCCGGGTCGACGTGGCGGTGCTGGCGATGGGCAGCGGCGCCGCCCTCGGCCTGGGGGTGGTGATGGGACTTGTCTTCAAGGCGGACGAGCGGTGGTCCGCTGACGATGAGCGGGCCGTCCGGGAGGCGCTGGAACGCGAGTTGGACCCCGAGCTGGCCCGCGACTCCATCAGCCTGTGGGTCCACGCCCGCAGTTCCGTGTTCGTGATGCTGGGCATCGCCACGCTGTTCCCCGCGGCGCTGCTCACGATCGCTGTGCCCTGGCTGGCCGTGCTGCTGGTGGCCGTGGCAGTCGTCGCCGCGGTGTTCCTCTTCGCCCGGGTCAGGGTGGACCGCACCGGGTTGCGGGTATTCGCGGCCGGCGTCGTGCCGGTCATGGACGTCCCCGCTGCCGCCATCGAAACGGCCGTCCCCGAGCTGGTCAAAGCCGCGGACTATGGCGGCTGGGGCTACCGGCACCACGGCGGCACGACGGCGATGCTGGTCAGCAGCGGCCCCGCCGTCGTCGTCGCCCGTTCCGACGGCCACCGGCTGGCGGTCAGCGGCGGCAGCCCGGCGACGGCGGACAATGTGGCGCAGGTGCTCACCCGGGTCGCGGCCCGGGCACGCCGCGACGGCGGGGCGCCCCCGGTTCGGCCCTAGTAGGCTTGTCAGGAGCCTGATCAGCCGCGCCGGCGAGCCCGCCGGCGCCCCACAGAACGGATCTGCCGTGACCACTGCACCGGAATTCCCGCGCGTCCACATCGCCACCGACCACGCCGGCATGGAGCTGAGCGCCCACCTGGTGGGCCACCTCCGGGCCAAGGGCTACGAAGTCCTCGATCACGGACCGAAGACCTACGACGCCCAGGATGACTACCCGTCGTTCTGCATCAACGCCGCCCGCGCCGTCATCGCCGACCAGGAAGCCGGCACCGCGGCGCTGGGGATCGTGCTGGGCGGGTCCGGCAACGGCGAGCAGATCGCGGCCAACAAGGTCAAGGGCGTCCGCGCCGCGCTGGCCTGGAACCTCTCCACCGCCAAGCTGGCCCGGGAGCACAACGACGCCAACGTCGTCGCCGTCGGCGGCCGGCAGCACAGTGTCGAGGAGGCCACCGCCATTATCGAGGCCTTCCTCGCCGAGCCGTTCAGCAACGACGAACGCCACGTGCGCCGGATCGGCAAGATCGCCACCTACGAGGCCACCGGCGAGGTAGTCGAGTAGTGCCGGAGGGGCATTCGATCCACCGGCTGGCGCGCCAGTTCGCCGACGTCTTCGTGGCCGAACGGCTCGCGGTCACGAGCCCGCAGGGCCGCTTCGCCCAGGGCGCGGCGCTGCTGGACGGACACGTCCTGACCGCCTCCGCCGCCCACGGAAAACACCTCTTCCTCACGTTCGACCACGGTCTGGTCCTGCACGTCCACCTGGGGCTGTACGGGGCCTGGGACTTCGGCGGGGACGCGCACTTCCGCGGCGCGTCCAGCATCGGCGCGCCGCGCCGGGTAGGGGAGCGGGAGGTCTCCGGCGGACCTGGCCCGGAATCCGTGTATGCCGGCCCGCCAGCCCCCGTGGGCGCCGTGCGGGTGCGGCTGGCCAGTGCACACGGCTGGGCGGACCTGCGCGGGGCAACCACCTGCGAGACGTTGACCGAAGCAGAGGCCGAAGCGGTCACTGCCCGGCTGGGGCCGGATCCGCTGCGGAATCTTCCGGGGGACCGGGACGGCTTCATCGCCGCGCTGGCGGCAAAACGCAGCCCGCTGGCGAGGCTGCTGATGGACCAGAAGGTGATTGCCGGCGTCGGCAACGTCTACCGGGCCGAACTGCTGTTCCGGCAGCGGCTGGATCCTTTGCTGCCGGGTACCGCCCTGGACGCGGAGGCGGCCGGCCGGCTCTGGGACGACACGGTTGCCGTGATGTCCGATGGCGTCCGCGACGGCCGGATCGTCACGACCGCGCCGCGCTACTGGACCTCGGCCCGCGCCGGGGGAACCGGCGTCGTAGGCGATGGCGGCCTGGGAGCCCGCTCCGCCGGGACCCTGCCGGAGCCGGGGGACGCGCACTTCGTCTACCGCCGGCACGGCCTGGAGTGCCGTGACTGCGGCGGGACGGTGGCGCTGGCCGAGCACGCCGCCCGGAAGCTCTACTGGTGCCCCGCCTGCCAACGGGCCTGAAGCGACCGGGTACGAAGAAGGCCCCTCCGGAGAGGGGCCTTCTTCGTCATATTCGAGAGGGGACGACGGGAATCGAACCCGCGTAATCAGTTTGGAAGACTGAGGCTTTACCATTAAGCTACGTCCCCGGGAATACGCTGGAAGTTCAGCGAAATTTCCGGGCGGCTGTTGAAGCCGGATACAACTAAACCCAATGCAGGCCCCCAGTGTCAAATGTGCAAATCGCCACAGTATGACCGTAGACTGTTCTGTGCACTTACGGGGTGTAGCTCAGCTTGGCTAGAGCGCCTGCTTTGGGAGCAGGAAGTCGCAGGTTCAAATCCTGTCACCCCGACTCTGCAGCAATGCCGTCGATAGTGGCGTTGCAGACCCCCATACCCCCAAAACCAGGAGTACTTAGACTGTGAAGAGCGCTGTCGAGAACCTCACCCCCACGCGGGTCAAGCTCAATGTTGAGGTCCCCTTTGAGGAATTGAAGCCCAGCATCGAAGAGGCATACAAGACTGTTGCTTCGCAGATCCAGGTTCCCGGCTTCCGCAAGGGCAAGGTCCCTGCCAAGCTCATCGACCAGCGGGTCGGCCGCGGGTACGTCCTGGAGACCGCGATCAACGAAGGCCTCAACGGCTGGTACCAGTCCGCCGTGCAGGAAACCGGCATCCGTCCGCTGAGCCGCCCCGAGGTCGAGATCACCGAGGTGCCGGACCCGTCCGCCACCGACGGCGAACTTAAGTTCCACGCCGAGGTTGACGTCCGCCCCGAGATCGAACTGCCGGACTACGCCGGCATCAAGGTCGAGGTCGCCGCTGCCGAGTCCTCCGACGCCGACGTGGACAAGGCCCTCGACGAGCTGCGCGGCCGCTTCGGCACGCTCAAGTCCGTCGACCGCCCCGCCGCCGACGGTGACTTCCTCACCATCGACATCACCGCCTCGATCGACGGCGCCGAAGTCGATTCCGCCTCCGGCCTGTCCTACCAGGTCGGCGCCGGCACCATGCTCGAAGGCCTGGACGAGGCCGTCACCGGCCTCAGCGCCGACGAGGACGCGATCTTCGACACCACCCTGGTGGGCGGCGACCACGCCGGCGAAGCCGCTCAGGTCAAGGTTGTGGTCAAGGCCGTCAAGGAGCGCGAGCTGCCCGAGGCCAACGACGACTTCGCCCAGCTGGCGTCCGAGTTCGACACCCTGGCCGAGCTCCGCGAGGACCTCGCCAAGCAGGCCGCCGATTCCAAGACGGTCGAGCAGGGCGTTGAGGCCCGCGACAAGGTCCTGGACAAGCTCGTCGAAATGGTCGAGGTTCCGGTCCCGGCCTCCGTCGTCGAAGAGCAGCTCGAGCAGCACTTCAGCGCCGAGAACTCCCACGGTGAAGGTGAGCACGACACCGAGGAGCACCGCGCCGAGGTCAAGGCCAACACCGAGCGCGCCTTCCAGAACGAGATCATCCTTGACGCCATCGCGGAAAAGGAAGAAGTCAACGTCACTCAGAACGAGCTGATCGACTACATCGTCACCACCGCCAGCCAGTACGGCATGGATCCGAACCAGTTCGCCCAGATCATCGATCAGAGCGGCCAGGTCCCGATGATGGTCTCCGAGGTCCGCCGCCGCAAGGCACTCGCCGTGGTCCTGGGCCAGGCCGAGGTCACCGACTCCGAGGGCAAGACCATCGACCTGAGCGACTTCGTCCGCCCCGGCGGCGAAGAGGCCTCCTTCGAAGCCGACGCGGCCGAGGAAACCTCCGAGGAAGCCCCGGCTGCCGAAGAGGCGAAGAACGACGACCCGGCGGCCGTGAAGTTCTAGCCCGACCGGCACCCGCAGTACCCGCCCGCACCCCCGGATCACCGATTCGGGGGTGCGGCTTTTTAAGCCTGCAACGAACCCCTCCGGCCAATCGTGCGCCGTCAGCGAACAGCCCTGTGCCTGCGCACAAAGCGGGGCGGAAAACCGTTAGTGTCCATGTAGGAAAGTTCAGTGGCGCCGTCCAGTGGCGCCACCGTCGCCAGCGAGAGGTAAGTACACATGTCACAGCAAGCAGGGGCACCCCGGATGGCTACCGTCGATCCGGCAGCCCAGGATAACTACATTTACAACCGCCTGCTGAAAGAGCGCATCATCTGGCTCGGCTCCGAGGTCCGCGACGAGAACGCCAACGCGATCTGCTCCCAGCTGCTGCTCCTCTCGGCCGAAAACCCCGAGAAGGACATCTACCTCTACATCAACTCGCCCGGCGGCTCCGTGACCGCCGGCATGGCGATCTACGACACCATGCAGTTCATCCCGAACGACGTCGTCACCGTCGCCACCGGCCTGGCCGCCTCGATGGGCCAGTTCCTGCTCTCCTCCGGCACCAAGGGCAAGCGCTACGCCACCCCGAACGCCCGCATCCTGATGCACCAGCCCTCGGGCGGCATCGGCGGCACCGCCTCGGACATCAAGATCCAGGCCGAGCTGATCCTGCACATGAAGAAGGTCATGGCCGAACTGACGGCGGAGCAGACCGGCCAGACGGTGGAAACCATCCTCAAGGACAACGACCGTGACAAGTGGTTCACGGCCACCGAAGCCCTCGAATACGGCTTCTTCGACAAGATCGCGGCCCACGCCGGATCCGTGGCAGGCGGCGGCGGAACCAACGCCGAGTCCGGCACCGAAAACTAACCGGCACGCAGCCAGAACCGACTCCAGGAGCAATGACTATGAACTACAACTTCGGATCGACTGCCGGGAACCTGCCGAGCAGCCGCTACGTGCTGCCGCAGTTTGAAGAGCGCACCCCCTACGGCTTCAAGCGCCAGGACCCCTACACCAAGCTGTTCGAGGATCGCATCATCTTCCTGGGCGTCCAGGTCGACGACGCCTCCGCGGACGACATCATGGCGCAGCTGCTCGTGCTCGAGTCCACCGACCCGGACCGCGACATCACGCTCTACATCAACTCCCCGGGCGGTTCCTTCACCGCCATGACGGCGATCTACGACACCATGCAGTACATCCGCCCGGAAATCCAGACGGTCTGCCTGGGCCAGGCCGCCAGCGCCGCCGCGGTCCTGCTGGCCGCCGGCACCCCCGGCAAGCGCCTAGCCCTGCCGAACGCCCGCGTCCTGATCCACCAGCCCGCCCTCTCCGGCGGGCAGGGCGGACAGGCCTCCGACCTGGAAATCCAGGCCGCCGAGGTCATGCGCATGCGTTCCTGGCTCGAGGACACCCTGGCCAAGCACTCCGGCCGGACCTCCGAGCAGGTCAACAACGACATTGAACGCGACAAGATCCTCACGGCGGCCGAAGCGATGAGCTACGGCCTGATCGACCAGGTCCTCGACTCGCGCAAGATCAAGCCCCAGGCGCTGACCAAGTAGCACCGGGCAGTAAGACGACGACGCCGGTGCGGCCCAGAGAAATGGGGCCGCACCGGCGTCTTCTTTCCACCGATCACGCCTAAAGTGACCTAGAGTGGAAGATGTCACGGCCGGATGTCCCGCGGGGACCGTCCGTGACTCGAGTAACGGATGCAGCGCTGCACAGGAGCACGACCCGGCCGGCAGCAAGACACTAAAAGGGGTTCACATATGGCTCGGATTGGCGAGAGCACCGATCTGCTGAAGTGTTCTTTCTGCGGAAAGAGCCAGAAGCAGGTCCGCAAGCTCATTGCCGGGCCCGGCGTCTACATCTGCGACGAGTGCATTGAACTCTGCAACGAGATCATTGAAGAAGAACTCGCCGAAGTAGCCGACCTGGGCAGTTTTGAACTGCCCAAGCCCCGCGAGATCTTCGACTTCCTGCAGGAATACGTCATCGGCCAGGAACCCGCCAAGCGCTCCCTCGCCGTCGCCGTCTACAACCACTACAAGCGGATCCAGGCCGGCCACGCCCCCAAGAGCGGCAGCCTGGCCGAAGGCGGCCACCACGACGACGTCGAGATCGCCAAGTCCAACATCCTGCTCATCGGCCCCACCGGCTGCGGCAAGACCTACCTCGCCCAGACCCTCGCCCGGCGCCTGAACGTCCCGTTCGCCGTCGCCGACGCCACCGCCCTGACCGAGGCCGGCTACGTGGGCGAAGACGTCGAAAACATCCTGCTCAAGCTCATCCAGGCTGCCGACTACGACGTCAAGAAGGCCGAGCAGGGCATCATCTACATCGACGAGATCGACAAGATTTCGCGCAAGAGCGAGAACCCGTCCATCACCCGCGACGTCTCGGGCGAGGGCGTGCAGCAGGCCCTGCTGAAGATCCTCGAAGGCACGGTCGCCTCGGTCCCGCCGCAGGGCGGCCGGAAGCACCCGCACCAGGAATTCATCCAGATCGACACCACCAATGTGCTCTTCATCGTGGCCGGCGCCTTCGCCGGCCTGGAGGAAATCATCGGTTCGCGCTCGGGGCGCAAGGGGATCGGCTTTGGCGCCCCGTTGAACGAGGTCAAGGACAACGCGGACTCCTACGGCGAGGTCATGCCCGAGGACCTGCTGAAGTTCGGCCTGATTCCCGAGTTCATCGGCCGGCTCCCGGTCATCACCACGGTGTCCAACCTGGACCGCCCGGCGCTGATCCAGATCCTCTCCACGCCCAAGAACGCGCTGGTCAAGCAGTACCAGAAGATGTTCCAGCTCGACGGCGTCGAACTCGTATTCGAGGATGAGGCCCTGGACACGATCGCGGACCAGGCGCTCGAACGCGGCACCGGCGCCCGCGGGCTGCGGGCCATCATGGAGGAAGTGCTGCTCCCGGTCATGTTCGACCTGCCCAGCCGGGACGATGTCGCCTCCGTGGTGATCACCAAGGACGTCGTGGCCAACAAGGCCGAGCCCACGCTGGTCGCCCACGACGTCAAGCGCCGCAAGTCCGCCTGATCGCACCGGTCTGATCACGACGTCCGCCAGCATCGGGGGCTTGGAATAAATCCGCCGGGACCGTGGCTGTGCGTAAGTGACGCCCCGTGCACTGTGGTGGTGTGTTCGCCCCCGCGCGGTGCGGCCCCGTTGACTTCCGAAGGAGAATTCCGTGCCTGAAACCATGACGAATAAAGCTGACTTCTGGTTCGACCCCATGTGCCCCTTCGCCTGGGTGACGTCCCGCTGGATCACCGAGGTCGAGGAGGTCAGGGACATCAAGACCGAGTGGCACGTAATGAGCCTGGCCGTCCTGAACGAGGGCCGCGACGAACTGCCGGCCGAGTACAAGGACTTCCTGGTCAAGGCCTGGGCGCCCGTCCGCGTGATCGTGGCCGCCGCCCAGAAGCACGGCAGCGAATACATCAAGCCGCTCTACGACGCCATGGGCACCAAGATCCACAACGAGGGCAACAAGGACATTGCCGAGGTCATCGCCAAGTCGCTGGCCGAGCTGGGCCTGCCGGCCGAACTGTCGGCAGCCGGCGAAGACGACGCGTTCGACGCCGAGCTGCGGGCCAGCCACGAGTCCGGCATCTCCCTGGTCGGCCAGGACGTCGGCACCCCGGTCGTTGCGTTCAACGGAACGGCATTCTTCGGGCCGGTCATCACGCGCATCCCGCGTGGCGAGGAGGCCGGCAAGCTGTGGGATGCCACCGTGACGCTGGCCTCGTTCCCGTCCTTCTTCGAGCTCAAGCGCAGCCGCACCGAGGACCCGGTCTTCAGCTAGGCGCCAGCCCCGCTGCGGTCATCAGGGCCCCGGACGAACTACTGCCGTGTAGTTCATCCGGGGCCCTTGTGCATCCCTGAGGGCGGGAGAACAATAGGACTTACCCACTTCGAAAGAAGCGGGACGCAGGAACCAAAGATTCAGTGACACTCATCCGACGCAGCCTTCGGCAAAGTCAGATGGTGGCTACCAGTGACGAGGTAGGAAGACCTGAAATTCCAAGGATCCCGCCAGATTACCTAAGACGTCACGTGGTAATCGAAAAGTCGAAGCCCCACCAACCGCAAAAAGCTGATGGGGCTTCCCCTTTGCCCGGTGGGAACAAGGCCCCGCCCCGCATGGTTGGCCCCAGTGACAGCATCCCCTCGGGATTTCTTGCGAGCTTTGGAGCCCCATGCCCATCACCGCCCACCTTGACCTGACCCTGAAGACCGAAGTCCTTGAGTCCGCCCCCGAAGTGTTGCGCGAGACCCTGGCGGACACCCGTGCCTTCGACGGCTGCTTGGGCGTCGAGGTACTCGTGGACAAGGAGAATCCCACGCACGTCGTCGTCGTCGAACGCTGGGCCTCCATGGAGCAGGACGCGGCCTACCGGGCGTGGCGGGCCACCGAGGAGGGCGCAAGCGGCCTCGGTGCCCTGCTGGCCGCCCCGCCGGTCCTGACGCACTTCGAGACCTCCTCGGAAATCTAGGCCCGGGAGACCAAGCAAAGAGGGCCCTGTGCCCGGCGTGAGCCGGGCACAGGGCCCTCTTCATGGTTTCTGGCGGGTGCTACGCCTGGGCGGGCTCCTCGGCCGGAGCCAGCACGACGTCGCTTACGGTCAGCTCGCCGTCGGCGGCCACCAATGCCAGCTCACGGGCGTTCGCCGCGGCCTTGAGGTCGCCCAGGCCGGCCTGCAGCTGGGTGGTCAGGGCCTCCGGAGCGGTGATCGTGGCGGAGAGCACCTCGGTGCGCTGCTTGACCTTGGCCTCGGACTTGGCCTTGCGGATGCCGCCCAGGGCCGACCCCACGGTGGCCAGCAGGGTCGTGTCGCCGTCGACCCCGACGGCGGCGGGCCACGGCGCGCGGTGCACCGAGCCGTTCCGCCACCAGCTCCAGACTTCCTCCGTGGCAAACGGCAGGAACGGGGCGAAGAGCCGCAGCAGCGTGTCCAGGCTGGTCGCCAGGGCGGCCAGCACGGACGCCTGCTGCTCCTCGCCGGCCGCGCCGTAGGCCCGGTCCTTGATCAGCTCCACGTAGTCGTCGGTGAAGTGCCAGAAGAAGCTCTCCGTGATCTGCAGTGCCCGGGCGTAGTCGTAGTTCTCGAACGCCTTGGTGGCCTGCTGGACCACGTCGGAGAGCTGCGCCAGCACGGCACGGTCCAGGGGATTGGTCAGCACCGAGAGGTCACCGGAGACCACCGAGTCCTCGGTGGCACCGAGGTTCAGCACGAACTTGGACGCGTTCAGCAGCTTGATCGCCAGGCGGCGGCCGATCTTCATCTGCGCGATTTCGTAGGCCGTGTCCGCGCCAAGCTTCGCCGAGGCCGCCCAGTAACGGACCGCGTCCGAGCCGTACTCGTTGAGCACATCGGTCGGGACGATCACGTTGCCCTTGGACTTGGACATCTTCTTGCGGTCCGGGTCCAGGATCCAGCCGGAAATGGCGGCGTGCTTCCACGGGGCCACGTCCTGCAGGGCATCGGCGCGGACGGCGGTGGAGAACAGCCAGGTCCGGATGATGTCGTGCCCCTGCGGGCGCACGTCGAACGGGAAGACCTTGGCGAACAGCGCCTCGTCGGTGCTCCAGCCGCCCACGATCTGCGGGGTCAGCGAGGAGGTCGCCCAGGTGTCCAGGACGTCGGCGTCGCCGGTGAAGCCGCCCGGGGTGTCGCGCTGGGCTTCCTCGTAGCCCGGGGCCGCGTCCGCCGCGGGATCCACCGGGAGCTGCCCGTCCGCGGGCAGGATGGGGGAGTCGTAGTCCGGGTTGCCGTCGGCATCCAGCGGGTACCAGACCGGCACCGGCACGCCGAAGAAGCGCTGCCGCGAGACGAGCCAGTCGCCGTTCAGGCCGGTGATCCAGTTCTCGTAGCGGGAGCGCATGAAGGACGGGTGGAACTCGATCTCCTTGCCGCGGCCGACCAGGCGTTCGCGGCGCTCCTCGTCGCGGCCGCCGTTGCGGATGTACCACTGGCGGGAGGTGACGACCTCGAGGGGCTTGTCGCCCTTTTCGAAGAAGTTGACCGGGTGCATGATCTTCTTCGGTTCGCCGTCGAGCAGGTCCGCGGCGGAAAGTAGTTCCACCACGCCTTCCTTGGCGCTGAACACGGTCTTGCCGGCGATCGCGGCGAACGCGGCGCGGCCGTCCTCGGAGGTGATCCAGTCCGGGGTCTCGCCCACGATGCGGCCGTCGCGGCCGACGATCGGGCGGGTCGGCAGCTGCAGCTCGCGCCACCAGGTGACGTCGGTCAGGTCGCCGAAGGTGCAGACCATGGCGATGCCGGAGCCCTTGTCCGCCTTCGCGAGCGGGTGGGCCTTGACCTCCACCTCGACGCCGAACAGGGGAGAGGTGACCTTCTTGCCGAAGAGCGGCTGGTAGCGCTCGTCGTCGGGGTTTGCCACGAGCGCGGCGCAGGCGGCGAGCAGCTCCGGGCGGGTGGTCTCGATGTAGACCTTTTCGCCGTCCTCGGTGAAGAACGGGTAGCGGTAGTACGCGCCGGCGACCTCGCGGTCCTCCAGCTCGGCCTGGGCCACCGCGGTGCGGAAGGTGACATCCCACAGGGTGGGCGCCTCGGCCATGTACGCGTCGCCGGCGGCGAGGTTGGCCAGGAACGCCCGCTGCGAGATGGCCCGGGACTTGTCGTCAATGGTGCGGTAGGTCAGGTCCCAGTCGACGGACAGGCCCAGGGTCTGGAAGAGGTTTTCGAAGACCTTCTCGTCCTCGACCGCGAGCTCTTCGCAAAGTTCGATAAAGTTCCGGCGCGAGACGACGTCGAAGTCGCGCTGGTTCTTGGCCGGTTCGGCCGGCGGCCGGTAACCGGCGTCGTAGGGGATGGCCGGATCGCAGCGCACGCCGTAGTAGTTCTGCACCCGCCGTTCGGTGGGCAGGCCGTTGTCGTCCCAGCCCATCGGATAGAAGACGTTCTTGCCGGTCATCCGCTGGTAGCGGGCCAAGACGTCGGTCTGGGTATAGGAGAACATGTGCCCCACGTGCAGGGACCCCGACGCGGTGGGCGGGGGAGTATCGATCGAGTAGACCTGGTCCCGGGTGGTTTCCGGGTCGAACTTGTAGGTCCCTTCGTCAAGCCAGCGCCGGGTGAGGGCGGCTTCGAGGCCCTCCAGGGCGGGCTTGTCCGGAACGTTGATGGGGGCGGTGGTGGGCGTGTCTGTACCCTGCGTGTGTTCAGCCATGGGCCAATTCTTCCATCTTTTTTGCCGGTGCCCCCGCAGGGGCGGCTGCCGTAACATGCTGCAGGTGACGGAAAGCGGCGGAAGTTTCGCAATCAAGCGTATTTACGAGGAACCCGCGGACGACGACGGCTGCCGGGTGCTGGTGGACCGGCTCTGGCCCCGGGGCGTCAGCAAGGACCGCGCGCAGCTGGAGCTGTGGCTCAAGGACGTGGCGCCCTCGCCGCCGCTGCGCACGGAATTCGCCCACATGCAGGAACGGTTCGCCGACTTCCGCGCCGCCTACGAAGCCGAGCTCGACTCCAACCCCGCCGTAGGCACTTTGCGGGACCTGGCGGCGGAGCACGGGAAGGTGACCCTGCTGTTCGGAGCCAGGGACCCGGAGACCAACCACGCCCGGGTGCTGCTGGAGTTCCTGCAGCGGGGCAGCGCCGAGCCGGCGGGCGATTCCCGTTAGGGTGGTGCCATGACTGAGGGAATCGATACCGCATCAACTGCACCTACCGCCAAGGCAGCCGTCGTCACCGGCGCCAGCACCGGGATTGGCGAGGCCACCGTACGGGCGCTCCGGAACGAAGGCTGGACCGTCTTCGCCGTCGCCCGGCGCGCCGAGCGGCTCGAGGCACTCGCGGTCCAGACCGGCGCCATCGCACTGCCCGCGGATGTGACCGACGACGCCGACGTCGCGCGGCTGCTGGAGGCTGTGAGCCAGGCGGGCGGCATCGACACCCTGATCAACATCGCCGGCGGTGCCCGAGGCGCGGACAAGGTCGCCGAGTCCAAGACCGAGGACTGGGACTGGATGTACGGGGTCAACGTGCTTGGCACCATGAAGCTCACCCGTGCCTTCCTGCCGATGCTCCGCGCCTGCGGCGGAGGCACCGTCCTGAACCTGACCTCGACGGCGGGTCTGTCCGCCTATGAGGGCGGCGGTGGATACAACGCGGCGAAGTTCGCCCAGCACGCCCTCACCGGGGCCCTCCGGTTGGAGGAAGCCGAACACAACCTCCGCGTGATCGAGGTGGCCCCGGGCATGGTGCAGACCGAGGAATTCTCGCTCAACCGGCTCGGTGACCAGGGGGCCGCGGACAAGGTCTACGCCGGAGTGGAGAAGCCCCTCACGGCCGGCGACGTCGCCGACGTCGTCCGTTATGCGGTGACTGCGCCGCATCACGTCAATCTGGACCAGATCATCATTCGTCCGGTCGCCCAGGCGTCCAACTTCAAGGTGATCCGCAAAAGCTGACCGGATCCCGGTGCCCGCGGGCGCGCCCGATGATGGCGCGCCCGCGGCCGGACCTGTACGATCTGTTCACGGTGATGGATCCCGCCGGAACGCCTTGCACCCGCTGCGGACGTTCGAACCGCCTCCCGGCTGATGGTTCCTACCTTTGCGGATACGAAGGTAGGTGGCCCATGCCCGCACGTGCTGCTAAAAGCCCCCGGCTCCTCGAGTTCGCCCGGGCCCTGCCGGACCTGCCTTGCATCCCCGCAGCGTCCCGCCCAGGCGATGTTGAATCCGAACGACAGGAGCACCGATGAGCGAGCCCGCGAAGCACCCCGCGGCGGAGACCGGACCCGCGGCCTTCGTTCCGCGCAGGATCACCGGCCCGGTCCTGATGGGGGTCGTGCCGGGCCAGCCCCTCGCCGTCGCCCACCGCGCCGCGGAGCTGGCGCACAGCCTGGGCGTGAACCTCATCTGCGCCTACGTGGACGTCACCAGCTACCTGGCCGGCGAACCCGACGGCGGCGGCGCCCGGCCCATCGATCCGGACGGGATCGATGACGACGTCGAGGGGATCAGCGCCGCGATAGCCGGGCGGCTGCGGGAGGCGCTGGACGGCTCCGGCGTCGAGTGGTCCTTTGTGACTCTGGCCGGCGAACCGGCCCGCGCGCTGGGTCGGCTGGCCGAATCGACCGCCGCCTCCGTGATCGTCGTCGGTACCCGCGAACGCGGCCTGGGGGCCCGATTCGAGGAACTGCTGGTCGGGTCCGTGGCCGTCCACCTGACCCACCGCCAGCACCGGCCGGTCCTGGTCGTGCCGCTCGCGCCGCAGCCCAAACCTCGCCCGAAAGACGTGCGCTGATGGAGCGGCCCACTCCGGAGACGGCCGCCCCGGATACCGCGGCGGAATCGCCCGCGGCCGCACCCGGGCGGGTGCTGCCCGTGGACAGCGACGCCGGGACCCTGGGTGCGGCCCGCATCCGGCGCCCGCTGCACCTGCATCCGGGCTTCGTGCTCGTGGTGGTTGGCGGCGGCGTGGCCGGTGCGCTGGCCCGCTACGGGCTCGGCACCGTCCTGCCCTCCCCGGGCGGGTGGCCGCTCCCAACCTTGGCGATCAACCTCGCCGGCGCGTTCCTGCTCGGCGCCCTGCTGGAGGCCCTCGTGCGGCGGGGCCCCGACGCCGGCCGGCTACGCGTGATCCGCCTGTTCGCCGGGACCGGGTTCATGGGCGCCTTCACCACCTACAGCTCCCTGACGCTGGAGACGACCACCCTGCTCGGCGCCGGCCGGGCAGGCGACGCGCTGGGCTACGTCGCCGCCACCGTGATCGGCGGGGCCGTCGCGACGGTCGCCGGGATCCGGGCAGCCGCCGGACAGCACGCCCGGCAAGCCCCCCGGCGGGGCGCCGAAGACCACCACGGCCGGCAGGAGCGCGCCGCATGACCCTCCTTACGTTGCTCCTGCTTGGCCTCGCCGGCGGCCTCGGCGCCGGGACACGGTTCGTCGTGGACGGGCTGGTCAGGTCCCGCCTCCGCACCGCCTTGCCGCTGGGCACCATCGCCATCAACATCAGCGGATCCTTCCTCTTGGGACTGGTTGCCGGGCTCGTGATCGCCCACGCGGCGCCGGCCGAACTGCAGGCCATCGCCGGAACCGGCTTCCTCGGCGGCTTCACCACCTTCAGCACGGCCAGCTTCGAAACCGTCCGCCTCATCCAGTCCCGCCGCACCGGCCTGGCGCTCCTGAACGGTGTCGGCACGGCCGTTGCCGCCGTCGCGGCAGCCGCCGGCGGCCTCACCCTGGCCGGGCTGCTGTGACGGGCGCGGCGGGCACAACGAACAGGTTTGGCCCGCTGCGGTTCGTGCTGTCCTTCGGCGTCGTGAGCATGCTCGCCGACGTCGTCTACGAGGGCGCCCGCGCCATCACGGGTCCCTACCTGGCAACCCTTGGCGCATCCGCCGTCATGGTCGGCTTCATCACCGGCGCCGGCGAAGCCGTGGCCCTGGTCCTGCGCCTGGCCAGCGGCCCCCTGGCGGACAGGACCCGCAAGTACTGGCCCCTGACAATCGCCGGCTACACGCTGACCATCGTGACCGTTCCGCTGCTGTCGCTGGCGGGAGCGCTGTGGCAGGCCTCGGTGCTGATCATCGCAGAACGCTTCGGCAAGGCGGTCCGCACACCGGCGCGCGACACCATGCTCTCCCACGCCGGGTCGAGCATCGGCCACGGCAGGGCGTTCGCCGCCCACGAGGCCCTCGACCGGTCCGGAGCGCTGGTGGGACCCCTGCTGGTGGGGCTGATGGTCGCGGTGTCCGGATACCAGCTCGGTTTCGCAGTGCTGGCTATCCCGGGAGCGCTTGCCCTGGTCGCTGTGCTGCTGCTTCGCCGCGCCGTCCCGGTGCCGGAGAGGTTCGACCCCGACGGCCCCGACGCCGGCCCCCGCACCTCCGGAACCACTGCCGGCCTGGCCGGCCCCCGCCCGCCGCGGCACCGGCTGCCGGCCGGATTCTGGTGGTACAGCGGGTTCACCGCGGTCTCGATGTTCGGGTTCTCCACCTTCGGGGTGATCTCCTACCACCTCGAAGTGCAGGGGGTGCTTCCCGCCGCGCTGATCCCGGTCACCTACGCCGCGTCCATGGGCGCGGCGGCGTTGGCAGCCCTGGCTTCGGGGGCACTGTATGACCGGATTGGCCTGCGCGGCCTGCTGATTGCGCTGCCGCTGACGGCTGCCGTCCCGTTCTTCTCCTTCAGCACCTCGCCCGGGCTGGTCTGGACGGGCGCGGTGGTGTGGGGTGCGGCCCTGGGCATCCACGGATCCACCCTCCGGGCAGCGGTCGCGGACCTGGTACCGGCAGCGCGCCGAGCCACCGGATACGGCATCTTCACGGCCATCTACGGCACCGGGTGGCTGGCCGGCGCCACCATTATCGGCGCCCTCTACGCGGTTTCCCTTCCCGGGCTCATCACCTTCATCGTGGCCACCCAGCTGGCAGCGCTGCTGGCCTTCCTCCCGCTCCTTCGGCGCCCCGCTGTGCCGGCCCGGCCGTGATACCGCGGGGCGCCGCGACTTCCGGTACCATCGACATATCAGCTTTGACCCGGCCATCACCGGTGAGCTTCCGGAAGAACGCCCCGGCGCGGCAACGCGGCCAGGGCCGGTAGAACCGGACGGGTAAGCCCGTCACAGCAGTCAACGAGCGGCCGCGGCCGGCCGGCGCCTCCTTCGGGGAGCGGGGGCCAGCGTGCGGTAAGTGAGGTGGTACCGCGGTGCCGGTGTTGTTCCGACAGCACAGGAGCCGTCCTCGCATCCTGAATGAATCCCGTTGTTCACAGCTCAACCCAGGATGTCGAGATGACCCATTACCCCAAGGCCTCAGCCGCACCTTCCGACGCCAGCAGCTCTCCGTCAGCCGGCGTGTCCGCCTCCGTGAAGTTTCCGGAGATCGAGGAGCGCATCCTCGAGTACTGGGACCAGGACGGCACGTTCCAGGCGAGCATCGACCAGCGGGACGCGGGTAAAGACGGCTCCAACGAATTCGTCTTCTACGACGGCCCGCCCTTCGCCAACGGCCTGCCGCACTACGGCCACCTGCTCACCGGCTACGCCAAGGACCTGGTGGGCCGCTACCAGACCCAGCGCGGCCGCCGCGTCGAGCGCCGCTTCGGCTGGGACACCCACGGCCTGCCCGCCGAACTCGAAGCCATGAAGCAGCTGGGCATGACGGACAAGACCCAGATCGAGGCCATGGGCATCGACAAGTTCAACGACGCCTGCCGCGCCTCGGTGATGAAGTACGCCGACGAATGGAAGAGCTACGTCACCCGCCAGGCGCGCTGGGTGGACTTCGACAACGACTACAAGACGCTCAACGTCGAGTACATGGAGTCCGTGCTGTGGGCCTTCAAGCAGCTGCACGAGAAGGGCCTGACCTACAACGGCTACCGCGTGCTGCCGTACTGCTGGAAGGACGAGACGCCGCTGTCCAACCATGAGCTGCGCATGGACGACGACGTCTACAAGAACCGCCAGGACCAGACCGTCACCGTCACCTTCCCGATCACCGCGGGGGAGTCGGAACTCTCCCGCCAGCTCGCCGGCGTGCAGGCGCTCGCCTGGACCACCACGCCCTGGACCCTGCCCACCAACCTGGCGCTCGCCGTCGGCCCCGCCATCACCTACGTGGTGCTCCCGGCCGGCCCGCACGGGATCAAGGCCGCCTCGGCCGAGGCGCCGGTCACCGGCTCCTTCCTGCTGGCCGCCGACCTGCTGGGCGCCTACGCCAAGGACCTCGGCTACGGCGACGGCGCCGAGGGCGCCGCCGCGGCCGAAGCCGCCGTCGTTTCCCGCCACACCGGCGCCGAACTCGAGGGACTGACGTACCAGCCGCTCTGGGACTACTTCGCCGACGCCGAGAAGTACGGCACCGAAAACGGCTGGCGCTTCCTCGTGGCCGACTACGTCACCACCACCGACGGCACCGGCATCGTCCACCAGGCACCGGCCTACGGTGAGGACGACCAGAAGGTCTGCGAAGAGGCCGGCATCCCCGTGGTCCTGTCCGTCGATGAAGGCGCGAAATTCCTGCCCCTCTTCGGCCACGGCGACCTCGCCGCGATCGCCGGGCTGCAGGTGTTCGAGGCCAACAAGCCCATCACCCAGGTGCTCCGCGCCCAGGGCCGGCTGGTCCGCCAGGCCAGCTACGAGCACTCCTACCCGCACTGCTGGCGCTGCCGCAACCCGCTGATCTACCGCGCCGTCTCCTCCTGGTACGTCGAGGTCACCAAGTTCAAGGACCGCATGTCGGAGCTGAACCAGGAGATCAACTGGATCCCCGGCAACGTCAAGGACGGCCAGTTCGGCAAGTGGCTCGCCAACGCCCGTGACTGGTCCATCAGCCGCAACCGCTACTGGGGCAGCCCCATCCCGGTCTGGCAGTCCAGCGACCCGGACTATCCGCGCACCGACGTCTACGGCTCGCTCGCCGAAATCGAAGCCGACTTCGGCCGGCTGCCGCTGAACAAGGACGGCCAGGTGGACCTGCACCGGCCGTTCATCGACGAACTGACCCGGCCGAACCCGGACGACCCGCGCACCCCCGAAGAGGGCCAGTCCGTCATGCGCCGCGTCGAGGACGTCCTGGACGTCTGGTTCGACTCGGGTTCCATGCCCTACGGCCAGGTGCACTACCCGTTCCAGAACGAGGAATGGTTCAACACCCACAACCCGGCGGACTTCATCGTCGAGTACATCGGCCAGACCCGCGGCTGGTTCTACATGCTGCACATCCTCTCCACCGCGCTGTTCGACCGGCCGGCCTTCCGCAACGTCATCAGCCACGGCATCGTGCTCGGCTCCGACGGGCAGAAGATGTCCAAGAGCCTGCGCAACTACCCGGACGTCTCCGAGGTCCTGGACCGCGACGGCTCCGACGCCATGCGCTGGTTCCTGATGTCCAGCCCCATCCTGCGCGGCGGCAACCTCGTGGTCACCGAACAGGGCATCCGCGACGGCGTTCGCCAGGTCATCCTGCCGCTGTGGAACGTCTACAGCTTCTTCACCCTGTACACGAACGCCGCTTCCGGAGGTTCCGGCTACGACGCGAAGCTCCGCTACGACGGCTACTCCGACACCCTGGACCAGTACCTGATGGCCAACACTGGCGAGCTGGTCCGCAACATGACCGCCCAGCTGGACAGCTACGACATCTCCGGGGCGTGCGATGAACTGCGCGGCTACCTGGACATGCTCACCAACTGGTACGTCCGCCGCAGCCGCCAGCGCTTCTTCGACGAGAACACCGACGCCTTCGACGCGCTCTACACCGCCCTGGAGACCGTCTGCCGGGCCGCGGCGTCGCTGCTGCCGCTGGTCTCCGAGGAGATCTGGCGCGGCCTCACCGGCGGCCGCTCCGTGCACCTGGCCGACTGGCCGGACGCGGACCAGTTCCCGGCCAACCCGGAGCTCGTCGAGGCCATGGACCGGGTGCAGCAGATCTGCTCCACCGGATCCTCGCTCCGCAAGGCCGCGAACCTCCGTGTCCGCCTGCCGCTGCAGGAACTCACCGTGGTCGCCCCCGGCGCGGACGCCCTCGAGGGCTTCGCCGCCGTCGTCGCCGACGAACTGAACCTGCGCTCCGTGCGGCTCCTGGACGCCGGCAGCGCCTCCCCGGAGGAGTTCGGCATCGAGCAGAAGCTCGTGGTCAACGCCCGGGCCGCCGGCCCGCGGCTGGGCAAGAACGTCCAGCAGGCCATCAAGGGCTCAAAGTCCGGCGACTGGAGCGTGGACGACGCCGGGGTGGTCACCGCCGGCGGCCTCGCCCTCGAGCCGCAGGAATACACCCTCGAAACCGTCGTGGCCGAAGCCGCGGAAGGCGAAGGCTCACGCGCGGCGGCCGTCCTGCCCGGCGGCGGGTTCGTGGTGCTCAACACCGAGGTCACTCCGGAACTGGAGGCCGAAGGCACCGCCCGCGACCTGGTCCGGGCCATCCAGCAGGCCCGCAAGGACGCCGGGCTGAACGTCAGCGACCGGATCCGCACCACGGTCACCGCGGCGGCCGCCACGGTCGAGGCGCTGCTGGCGCACGCCGAGCTGGTCAAAACCGAGACGCTGACCGTGGAACTGGACACGGTACCCGCCGAGGTCAAGGAACCCCGGATCAGTGTCGACAAAGTCACCGTTGAAGTAGGGGCCTAATCCATGACCGACGAATTCTCCGTAGAGAGCGTCTACGCCGAACTGCTGGGCCGGGCGCCGGAAAACAAGATGGAACCGAGGCTGGCGCCGCTGCGCCGCGCCATGGACATCCTGGGGGAGCCGAACAAGGCGTTCCCGATCATCCACGTCACCGGAACCAACGGGAAGACCTCCACCGCCCGGATGATCGAGGCCGGCCTGCGGGCGCACGGGCTGAGCACCGGCCGCTACACCAGCCCGCACCTGACCAAGGTCACCGAGCGGATCAGCATCGACGGCGCACCGGTCCCGGACGAAACCTTCGTCCGGATCTGGGACGAGATCCGCCCGTACCTGGACATCGTCGACGGCGAGCTCGCCGCCGAGGGCCAGCCCCGGCTGACTTACTTCGAATGCCTGACCATCCTGGGCTTCGCGGTCTTCGCGGACCAGCCGGTCAACGTCGCCGTGATCGAGGTCGGCCTGGGCGGGATCACCGACGCAACCAACGTCGGCGACGGCCAGGTCTCCGTGATCACGCCGATCTCCCTGGACCACACCGACCTCCTCGGGGACACCACCGAGGACATCGCGCACGAAAAGGCCGGCATCATCAAGCCCGGCGGCTTCCTGGTCAGCGCCGCCCAGCCCCGCGACGCCGCCCAGGTGCTGCTGGAGAAGGCCAAGGAAGTCGACGTGCCGTTCCGCTTCGAAGGGGTGGAGTTCGGCGTCGAGTCCCGCACGGTCGCCGTCGGCGGACAGCTGGTGACCGTCCAGGGCATCGCCGGCCGCTACGAGGACCTGATGGTTCCGCTGCACGGGGCGCACCAGGCGGAGAACGCCGCCGTCGCGATCGCCGCCCTGGAGGCGTTCTTCGGCGCCGAGAAACCGCTCGACGCCGAGGTGCTGCAAGAGGCGTTCGCCGCCGTCACCTCACCGGGCCGGCTCGAGGTCCTCCGCACCGCCCCCACCATCATCGCGGACGCCGCCCACAACCCGGAAGGCATCCGGGTCTCGGCCGAAGCGCTGCAGGAAGCGTTCAGCTTCAGCAAGCTCGTGGTGGTCGTGGGCATCCTGCAGGAAAAGGACGCCGAGGAAATCCTCCGCCAGCTCAAGGACTCCCTGGGCGACGTCGCCGCCGAGTACTGCTTCACCCAATCCAATTCGCCCCGCGCGATCCCGGCCGCCGAGCTGGGGGAACTGGCCCTGGACCTGGGCTTCGGCGAGGAGAACATCCACGTCGCGGAAAAACTCGACGACGCGCTCGAATGGGCCGTTGAGCGGGCCGAAGCCAACGACGACCTGGCCGGCGGAATCCTCGTCACGGGGTCCATCACGCTCGTGGCCGAGGCCCGGATCCTGCTCGGAAAGTCCGAGGCGTAACCGATGGCAAAGCTCACCAAGGCCCAGCGCGAATGGCGCCCGGGCATGCCCAAAAAACGCCGGTCCACCAAGGTCATGTTCGCCTCCACCGTCCTGCTGCTGGAGTCCTTCGTTGCGCTCTTCGGCACCCTCGCCGTGTTCGGGCTCCGGCGCGGCGAATTCCCGCCGCTGCTGGTTTTCGGCGTCGGGATCGGGCTGAGCCTGGTGCTCGCCCTGACCTGCGCCGTGCTGACGAAGCCGTGGGGCGTGGCCCTGGGCTGGATCCTGCAGCTGCTGCTGGTGCTCACCGGGTTCATTGAGCCCACCATGTTCATCGTCGGCGGCCTGTTCGCGATCACGTGGTGGTACGGGATCCGGACCGGCATCCGGATCGACCGCGAGTCGGCCGAACGGGACCGCGAGCAGCAGGCCTGGGACGCCGCCCACCCCGAGGGCCAGAGCAACTAGACTTGTCCCCGAACCCCACCCCAACATATTGGAGCAGTTGTGAGCACTGAGCGCACCCTAGTCCTGATCAAGCCCGACGGCGTCGCCCGCAACCTGACCGGCAGCATCCTTGCCCGGATCGAGGCCAAGGGCTACACCCTGGCCGAACTCAAGAAGGTCGACGCCACCCGCGAACTCCTCGAGCAGCACTACGAAGAGCACGTCGGCAAGCCGTTCTACGAGCCGCTGGTCGAGTTCATGCTCAGCGGCCCGGTCGTCGCGGCGATCTTTGAAGGCCACCGCGTGATCGAGGGCTTCCGTTCGCTCGCCGGCACCACCGACCCGACGACGGCGGCGCCCGGCACCATCCGCGGCGACTTCGGCCGCGACTGGGGCGTCAAGGTCCAGCAGAACCTGGTCCACGGCTCCGACTCGGTCGAGTCCGCCGAGCGCGAGATCAAGATCTGGTTCTAACCCACTCCTCGCGCGAACGGACACTTAGTGCCCCCCCGTTTAGCGCGAACGTACACTTGGGGCCCCGATTTCTTCCGAAATCGGGGCCCCAAGTGTACGTTCGCGCTTTTCTCGGGTGGGGCCCTCAGTAGCCGGAGGTTCCGATGAAGACCTGGATGAAGGCGAAGAAGATCGTGGCGACGACGGCGACGTAGAGCAGCGCCGTCACGATCCAGCCGGAGTCGGCCAGGACCCGGGCGGCCGCGGCTGGCAGCGGCAGGACCCCGTGGACGGCGTTGCGGGCGGTCACCCAGACGAACAGCGGAATCATCGCCGCCCAGACGACCATGCAGAAGGGGCACAGGATGTGGATCGAGTACAGCGCCTGGGACCAGAGCCATACGACGAAAGCGAAGCCGAGCGTCGCGCCGGCCTGCAGGCCGATCCAGTACCAGCGGGCAAACGTGGCGCCGGCGAGGATCCCCATGGCCGTGGTGATGATGACGGCGAAGGCCACGATGCCAATGAACATGTTCGGGAAGCCGAAGACCGAGCTCTGCCAGGTCTGCATCACCTGCCCGCAGGAAATCCACGGGTTCACGTCGCACACCGTGACATGGCTCGGGTCCTTCAGGACCTCCAGCTTCTCCAGCACGAGCGAGCCGGACGCGAGCCAGCCGACGACGCCGGTGACCAGCAGGAGCCAGGCGAACGGCCGGTCGCGGGTCATCGGGGGCAACGGCCGCTCCGCGGCGGCCGGGCCGGCGGTGTGCCCGGCCGGGGAGACGTCACCGGGGGCGGTGGACAGGCTCGGCATGGAATTTCAGTCCTTTGCGTCGGGAAACTGCGTCGGATGCTCTTGCGCCGATTCTATCGCCGGAGGCTGGAAGAAGCCCGGCAGCGGCCGCACCGTCCGATCCGCGGTCCACTGCGCGGACGTGGGGGCCGGCCTACCCCTGCTTTTGCGCCTCCTGTGAGACAATGAACCTGGCTGTTACGCGAACCACATTCGCGTTACAGTCCGGCGACTTTGTTTCCAAGACCGCCAATGATGAGCTGGGCATACTACGGATCCGTCGATCCGGGCTATCCCGCAATGCCATTGGACGGCACCTGGTTGTGACGTAGAGATCAACGGGTTCACGACAATCCCGCCGGCCTTCCAGGGCTGCCGCACCCCACTGCCGGTGCGAACCTGAAGGTAGCCAATTGACTTCTGTCAATGCCTGCGGGTGTTGACGCATATATGCCCCCACGGGTGCCGGATGTGGCGGTACATCAGGGGCAGGAGTGTCGCCACATATGGATAATGACCAGCTTGTAGCCGGTAACGACGAAGCAACCGTCACCGAGGAAACCCCGGAATCCGCCGTCGCGGCGGAGGCGCCGAAGAAGGCCACCCGCACCCGCCGCAAGGCCGCGCCGAAGTCGGCACCAGCCGAGCCGGCGCCCGAAACGCAGCCGGTGCCCGACGCCGGAGCGGACGTTGCAGTCGGCCCCGAAGGGACCGCGCCCGATAGCCCCGCCGCCGTTGAAGCCCCCGCCGCAGAAGCCAAGGCCCCCGCCCGCCGCAGCCGGTCGCGGAAGGTCGAGACGGACGTCCAGGACGCTGCCGCCGAAGCCGCCGCCGACACGACGGCCCCCGCCGAAGCTCCGGCGGTTGCCGACGCCGTTGCCGAAGCTCCCGCAGAGGCTCCCGAAAAGCCGGTCCGGCGCCGGGCTTCCCGCGCCAAGGCCGCCCCGGTCGCAGCGGCGCCGGAGGAAACCGCCCCCGCAGAGCCCGTGGCGGTACAGGATGCAGCGGCCGAGGCAGCAGCGCTCGAAACGGCCGCCCCCGCACCCGAGGCAGAACCCGCCGCCGGGGTAACCCCTGCTCCAGAAGCCGCCGCAGCGGCCCCGGCTGCCCAGGCCGCCGAAACCCCCGCGCCGGAGGCGGAGCCGGACACGCAGTCCGCCGAGGCGCCGTCGCCGTTCCTGGACCCGGGCGCCGTCACCTCGATGATCTTCCAGGCCCCCGACCTGAGCGCGGTGGTCCGCCCGACCGCTGCGGCAGCCCCCGCGGCAGCTGATGAAACCGACGAAGAAGACGATGAGGACGGCGAGGACTCCGGCAGCCGCCGGCGCCGCCGCAGCCGCGGCCGCCGCGGGCGCAGCCGCACGGCCGGCGAGGCTGAGGCCGAAGGCGACACCGAGGGCGAAGCCGAGGATTCCGAGGCCACGCTCGACGACGGTGTGACCTCCCGCCGCCGCCGCCGGCGCCGCCGCGGCGACCAGGACCTGGAACTGACCGGGGGCAACGACGACGACCCGCCCAACACGGTGACCCGCGTGCGGGCCCCGCGGGCGGTCAGCGAAGCCCCGGCCAGCAACCGCGTCACCTCCCTCAAGGGCTCCACCAGGCTGGAAGCCAAGAAGCAGCGCCGCCGCGAATCCCGCGACACCGGCCGCCGCCGCACCGTGATCACCGAGGCCGAATTCCTGGCCCGCCGCGAATCCGTGGACCGCCAGATGATCGTGCGCCAGCGCGACGACAGAATCCAGATCGGTGTCCTCGAAGACGGCGTCCTGGCCGAGCACTTCGTGTCCAACACGCAGCAGGATTCCCTGATCGGCAACGTCTACGTGGGCAAGGTCCAGAACGTGCTCCCGTCCATGGAAGCTGCCTTCGTCGACATCGGACGCGGCCGCAACGCCGTGCTGTACGCCGGCGAAGTGAACTGGGATTCCGTCAACCTCGAAGGCAAGCAGCGCCGGATCGAAAACGCGCTCAAGTCCGGCGACTCCGTGCTGGTCCAGGTCACCAAGGACCCGATCGGCCACAAGGGTGCCCGCCTGACCAGCCAGATTTCCCTGCCCGGCCGGTACCTGGTCTACGTGCCCGGCGGCTCCATGACCGGCATTTCCCGCAAGCTGCCCGACGTCGAGCGGAACCGGCTCAAGCGGATCCTCAAGGACCGCCTCCCGGAGGACGCCGGCGTCATTGTCCGCACCGCTGCCGAAGGAGCTTCGGAAGAGGAGCTGACCCACGACATCAACCGGCTGCGGGCGCAGTGGGAGGGAATCGAAAGCCAGTCCACGTCGAGCAAGGTCCTCGCCCCGGAGCTGCTCTACGGCGAACCGGACCTGACCATCAAGGTGGTCCGGGATGTCTTCAACGAGGACTTCTCCAAGCTGATCGTCTCCGGCGAGGAGGCCTGGGACACCATCGAGGCCTACGTCACCTATGTGGCCCCGGACCTGGTGGGCCGGCTCGAGAAGTGGACCAAGGACACGGACATCTTCGCTGCCTGGCGCATCGACGAGCAGATCCACAAGGCCCTGGACCGCAAGGTCTTCCTTCCCTCCGGCGGCTCGCTCGTGATCGACCGCACCGAGGCCATGACCGTCGTCGACGTCAACACCGGCAAGTTCACCGGCAGCGGCGGAAACCTTGAGGAGACGGTCACCAAGAACAACCTCGAAGCGGCCGAGGAAGTCGTCCGGCAGCTGCGGCTGCGCGACATCGGCGGCATCATCGTGATCGACTTCATCGACATGGTGCTCGAATCCAACCGCGACCTCGTGCTGCGCCGCCTGGTCGAATGCCTGGGCCGGGACCGGACCAAGCACCAGGTTGCCGAGGTGACCTCGCTCGGGCTGGTGCAGATGACCCGCAAGCGGATGGGCACCGGCCTGCTGGAAGTCTTCGGCGAGCAGTGCGAAGCCTGCGCCGGCCGGGGCGTCGTGACCCACGACGAGCCGGTGGAGCACCGCCGCGCCAACACTGTCGCCGCCGAACACCACGTGCCGCGCGCTGAGCACCAGCCTGCCGGGCGCAGTGAGCGCAAGCGCCGCCGGGGCAAGGGCGGCCAGGGCGGCGAGGCCGGGGTTTCCGCGCCCGCAGCCGTGCACGCCGAACCGGATGAGGCAGAGCGCCACGCCAAGGCGGAAGCGACCCGTGCGGCGCTGGCCAACATCGCCGCCGCGGCGCACGCCGCGCACCTGCACGACGGCGAGGCCACGGCAGCGCCCGACGCCGAAACCCGGCAGGCGGCGCTCGACGCCGCCGTGGAGCTCGCCTCCACCGAGGAAGCGGCCGGACGCCCCGCCGCGGTCCTGACCTTCGGCGGGGAGCAGGTTGCCCTGCCCTTCGTCGAGCACGCCCAGGAAAGCACGCAGCCCGCGCTGACCCTGGATCTGCTGACCGAGGCCTTCGCCAACCTGGGCGACGCCGAAACCGGCAAGCCGGCCGCCGCCGCCGGGGCGGCTCCCGCCCAGGCTCAGGCCCCCGCCGCCGACGCTGCCCCCGCACGGGCCGCCGAAGCCGCGCCGGAAGAGGAAGCCGCGGAGGCAGCACCGGCCGCCGCACCGTCCCGGGCCACCCGCGGCCGTGGCCGGGCCCGGGTCGCCCGGATCCAGCCGCCGAGCGTGCGTGCCCGCGAGGAGCAGGCAACCGGCCAGGAACCGGTCCGGCAGGATCAGTCCCGGCAGGGCCAGCCCCGTCAGGACCATTCCCGCCAGGAGCGGGGACAGGCACCGGCGCGGCAGGAACGCGGCCGGCAGGAACGTGGCCGCCAGGACCGGACGCGGGAACGCGCCCAGGAACCGGCCCGCCAGGAACGCGCGCAGGCTCCGGTCCAGCAGGAACGCGCGCAGGCTCCGGTCCAGCAGGCGCCCGTCCGGCAGGCTCCGGCCCAGCCGTCCGTAGCGGCCACTGACACCGCCGCCCCGCGCCGCGTGCGCCGCAACCGCAGCGCCAGCCGCGCCCAGGGTGCCGCCAACGAGACCTCTGTGCAGCAGCGCGAAGCCACCCCGTCGGCTGCCGCCGGCTCGGTGCACGAGGCCAAGGCGCCGGAGCCGAGCCAGGCAGCGGCCAAGCCGGCCGCCAGCGAACCGCTCATCCTCGGCGTCGGCGTCCCCGCCTCGGAACTGTAGGCGGACGGCAGCAGCAGGCACGAACCACCGCGGGCCCCGCCCGGATCCGACGCACACGTGCTCGGACCCGGGCGGGGCCCGCTGGGTCGTTAAGGGGGCTGTTCCGCCGGGCACGCGGCCCCCTGCGGGGCGCGGGATATCGGGGCGACGCGCGCTAGGCTGGGTGGACTGACACGGGGTGCCGCGCATCGAGCCGGCTGAGATCCAGACCCGTTGAACCTGTCCGGTTAGCACCGGCGAAGGGATGTCCAGATGACTGTACCCACTGCGCCTACGTCCGTTTTCTCCGCCGCCTTTCCAACCCCCGCGCAGGCGGGCCACGGGCCGGGAGGCGCCGCCGTGGAAGCCCCGCAGCCCCGGCGGATCCCGCGGGTCCTGGCCATC
Source organism: Arthrobacter sp. Soil763 (assembly GCF_001428365.1). Classification (GTDB taxonomy): domain Bacteria; phylum Actinomycetota; class Actinomycetes; order Actinomycetales; family Micrococcaceae; genus Arthrobacter. Next base: position 1,258,630 of record NZ_LMSH01000002.1, read on the forward strand.
GCCGGCTCCGACCCTTCCGGCGGAGCCGGCGTCCAGGCGGACCTGAAAAGCATCGCCGCGCACGGCGGCTACGGAATGGCCGCCATCACCGCGCTGACCGCCCAGAACACCAGGGGCGTGCGCGCGGTGCACGTCCCGCCGGCGGCGTTCCTGACCTCCCAGCTGGAGGCCATCAGCGAGGACATCACCGTCGACGCGGTCAAGATCGGCATGCTGGGCGACGCCGCCGTGATCGAGGCCGTGCGCGCCTGGCTGGAGAAGGCCCGTCCCGCCGTCGTGGTCCTGGATCCGGTGATGGTGGCAACAAGCGGCGACCGCCTGCTGCAGGAATCGTCGGAAGCCGCCCTCCGCGCCCTGCTTCCCCTGGCGGACCTGATCACCCCCAACCTGGCCGAACTGGGCATGCTGCTCGGCGAACCGGCGGCCAATGACTGGCCCGGTGCGCTGCAGCAGGGCAAACGGCTCGCAGCCGCCACCGGGACCACGGTGCTGGTCAAGGGTGGCCACCTGGCGGGCAGTGCCGGGACCGACGACGGCGGTTGCCCGGATGCGCTGATCAACACCGGGGGAGTGCTCGGCCGGGAACAGGTGGTGGTGGAAGGCGAGCGAATCGCCACCGGGAACAGCCACGGCACCGGCTGCTCGCTGTCCTCGGCCCTCGCCACGGTGCAGGCCCGGGCGGGCAACTGGGAAGCCGCACTGCGGGAGGTCAAACCCTGGCTGCTGGGAGCACTGCGGGAGGCCGGGCAACTCGAGGTCGGGGGCGGCAACGGACCCGTCCACCACTTCCACCACCTGCAGTCAGCGTCCGGCGGGTACGGGGGCGGGGACGGCGACCCGGAGGCCGCCGAGGGCGGCTTCGCGGCGGCGCTCGACCGGCACGCGGCCGACAGCCTGGCGGCCATCTACGGCCTGGACTTCATCCGCGGGCTTGCGGACGGAACGCTGCCCGAGCGCGAATTCACCTACTACCTCGGCCAGGACGCCCTGTACCTGAACGGCTACTCCCGGGTGCTGTCCCGTGCCGCCGCGCTTGCCCCCACCGAAGAAGAACAGCTGTTCTGGGGGCGCTCGGCCCAGCAGTGCCTCGAGGTCGAATCCGAACTGCACCGCACGTGGCTGGCCGGCCACGCCGCGGCAGCATCCGGCGCCGGGCCGGTCACCAAGGCCTACGTGGACCACCTGCATGCGGCCTCACTCGCCGGCAGTTACGCGGTGCTGGTCGCGGCGGCCCTCCCGTGCTTCTGGCTGTACGCCGAGGTGGGCGCCACCCTGCACGAGGCCTTCCGGCGGGACTTTGCCGCCGACCCCGAGGCCCATCCCTATGCCGCGTGGCTCCGCACCTATGCGGACGAAGCCTTCGCGGCATCGACGCGGCAGGCCATCCGCTTTACCGACGCGGCAGCCCGGCGGGCGTCGGCAGGGGACCGCGCGGCCATGGCCGAAGCCTTCCGCCACTCTTGCCGCTACGAGACGGAATTCTTCGACGCGCCGAGGCTGCACGCTTAGCCGAAGCAGGACGGTCCGGCCGGTAAGATAGTGGGGCGCGGTTCCGGAAGCCGTTGCGGCAGGACGGCACCGGCCCCTTGACGGGGGCGGTGTGGCGCCTGTCACGCACTCCATGCCGGGCCCGGCCTCGTTTGCGGCCGAAGGCAAAATTAGCGTAGTCTAGACCTTCGGTGCTTACGCCAACACTTGGGTTATGTCCTTGAGGAAGTGTCCATCCGCCTACGGGCAGGACGCTTTCACGGAATGGCTCATGGATTCCCCCGGGGAATCCACCGGCGTTGAGGCACAGCGTGAGCCGGACCAGCCCTTGGTCCCAGGTTCCGCACGCAAATCTAGTAATAAACGTCGAGAGAAGTGAGTTCCCCAGTGGTGTACGCGATTGTCCGCGCAGGCGGCCGCCAAGAGAAGGTTTCCGTTGGAGACTTCGTTACCCTGAACCGCGTCCCCGGTGGAGCCGGCAGCACCATTGAGTTGCCCGCACTGCTCCTGGTAGACGGTGACAAGGTCACGTCTGCAGCCAAGGACCTGGCCAAGGTAACGGTTACGGCTGAGATCCTGGAGGACCTGCGTGGTCCCAAGATCGTCATCCAGAAGTTCAAGAACAAGACCGGCTACAAGAAGCGCCAGGGTCACCGTCAGGAACTGACCAAGGTCAAGATCACCGGTATCAAGTAACTAGCGTTACTGTTCAGGTTTTCAGCAGATTCCCCAGAATTTAAAGGCAGGCATTTCAAATGGCACATAAAAAAGGCGCGAGCTCCACTCGCAACGGTCGTGACTCCAACGCCCAGTACCTCGGCGTCAAGCGCTTCGGCGGCCAGGTAGTTTCCGCAGGCGAGATCATCGTCCGCCAGCGCGGCACCCACTTCCACCCGGGCGCCGGCGTCGGCCGCGGCGGCGACGACACCCTGTTCGCCCTGACCCCCGGTGCTGTCGAGTTCGGCACCCGCCGTGGTCGTCGCGTTGTGAACATCGTGGCTGCTGCAGCTGCAGAGTAACAACAAGTTCTAAATCGGTGGGGCGGGCCAGCAGGTCCGCTCCACCGGTGTTTTAACCGCATTACAATCATCTTGGGCCCCCAGGGACCCAAGGAACAGCACTGAGGAGATCCACGTGGCCAGCTTTGTAGACCGGGTAGTACTGCACGTATCCGGCGGTACCGGCGGCCACGGCTGTGTCTCCGTCCACCGCGAGAAGTTCAAGCCCCTCGGCGGACCCGACGGCGGCAACGGCGGCAACGGCGGCGACGTCATCCTCCGCGTGGACCCCCAGACCACCACCCTGCTCGACTACCACCACGCCCCCCACCGGCACGCCACCAACGGCGGACCCGGCATGGGCGACTGGCGCGGCGGCAAGAACGGCGAGACGCTGGTCCTGCCCGTGCCCGAGGGTACCGTCGTCAAGAGCAAGGACGGAACCGTCCTGGCCGACATGGTCGGCGAAGGCACCGAGTTCATCGCCGCGGCCGGCGGCCTGGGCGGCCTGGGCAACGCCGCGCTGTCCTCCCAGAAGCGCCGCGCCCCCGGCTTCGCGCTGCTGGGCATCGAAGGCGAATCCAGCGACATCGTCCTGGAGCTGAAGTCCATCGCCGACATCGCGCTGGTCGGCTTCCCCTCCGCGGGCAAGTCCAGCCTGATTGCCGCAATGTCCGCAGCCCGGCCGAAGATCGCCGACTACCCCTTCACCACCCTGGTCCCGAACCTCGGCGTCGTGCAGGCCGGCGACGTCCGCTTCACCATCGCCGACGTCCCGGGCCTGATCGAGGGCGCGAGCGAGGGCAAGGGCCTCGGCCACCACTTCCTGCGCCACGTCGAGCGCTGCGCGGCCCTGGTCCACGTGCTGGATTGCGGCACGCTGGAATCCGACCGCGACCCGCTCTCCGACCTGGCCGTGATCGAGGCCGAACTGGAGAAGTACGCCGTCGACATGAGCTACGCCGGCACCGACGGCGAAGTCGTGCCCCTGAATCACCGCCCGCGGCTGGTCGCCCTGAACAAGGTGGACCTGCCCGACGGCAAGGACATGGCCGAATTCGTCCGTCCCGAGCTGGAGAAGCGCGGCTACCGCGTCTTCGAGATCTCCGCCACCAGCCATGAGGGACTGCGCCAGCTCGGCTTCGCCATGGCCGAGATCGTCAAGGCCGCCCGCGACGCCGTCGCCGCCACCCCGCCCAAGGTCGCTGCGCCGGTGCTGCGCCCCCGCGCGGTCAACGAATCCGGCTTCACCATTCGGCGCGAGGAACGCGGCATGGAGCCGCTGTTCCGCGTCCTCGGCGAGAAGCCGGTCCGCTGGGTCAAGCAGACCGACTTCACCAACGAGGAAGCCATCGGCTACCTCGCGGACCGGCTGGCCAAGCTCGGCGTCGAAACCGAGCTGTTCAAGCAGGGCGCCAAGCCCGGCGACGCGGTCGTCATCGGCGAGGACGACGGCGTCGTCTTCGACTGGGAGCCGACGATGATGGCCGGCGCCGAACTGCTGGCCTCCCCGCGCGGCACGGACATCCGGTTCGCCGACATCGGCGACCGCCCCACCCGCGGCCAGAAGCGCGAAGAGCAGCAGGAGCGCCGCGAGGCCAAGGCCGCCGCCCGCGCCGAGCTGGAGGCCGAGCGCAAGGCCGGCATCTGGACCGAATCGGTCAGTGCCCGCCGCGCCCCGCAGCCGCTCAAGGAGAGTGGACTCGGCGAAGCCGATGACGAGTAACGCCGTCGCCCGGCCCGGCACGGCCGGCGTCCCCGGCCGTGCCGTGCTCTCCGGCGCCCGCCGGATCGTGGTCAAGGTCGGGTCCTCGTCGCTGACCTCCATCCGGGGCGGGATCGCGGAGGAAGCGGTCACCGACCTCGCCGACGCCCTGGCGCGCAAGCGCAACGCCGGCACCGAGATCATCCTGGTTTCCTCCGGGGCGATCGCCGCGGGCCTGGCCCCGCTGGGCCTGGACAAGCGACCCCGCGACCTCGCCACCCAGCAGGCCGCCGCGAGCGTGGGCCAGGGACTGCTGATGGCACGCTACACCCACGCCTTCGGCGCACACGGCGTCACGGTCAGCCAGGTGCTGCTCACCGCGGACGATTTCATGCGCCGCAGCCAGCACACCAACGCCTTCCGGGCGCTGGACCGGCTGCTGAACCTCGGCGTGGTCCCGGTGGTCAACGAGAACGACACCGTGGCCACCCATGAGATCCGCTTCGGCGACAACGACCGGCTCGCCGCGCTCGTGGCCCACCTGGTCCGCGCCGACGCGCTGATCCTGCTCTCCGACGTCGATTCCCTCTACGACGGGCCGCCCTCCCACGGCGCCAAGCGGATCCCGCACGTCGCCGGCCCGCAGGACCTCGAAGGGGTCTCGATCGGCAGCACCGGCAAAGCGGGGGTCGGCACCGGCGGAATGGTCACCAAGGTGGAGGCCGCCTCGATCGCCGCCGGCTCCGGCATCCACGCACTCGTCACCTCCACCGCCAACGCCGCCGCGGCGCTGGCGGGGGAGGACGTGGGAACCTGGTTCTCCGTCAACGGCTCCCGCAAGCCGATCCGGCTGCTGTGGCTCGCCCACCTCGCGTCCGTGCAGGGCACGCTGGTGCTCGACGACGGCGCCGTCCGGGCCGTCCGCGACCGCCACACCTCGCTGCTTCCGGCCGGTATCACCGCCGTGCACGGGGACTTCGAAGCCGGCGACCCGGTCGAAATGACCGGCACGGACGGGACGGTGGTGGCCCGCGGGCTGGTCAACTACGGGGCCGGGGAACTGCCGCAGATGCTCGGCCGCTCCACCCGGGAACTGGGCCGGGCGCTCGGCCGCGGCTATGACCGTGAAGTTGTTCATGTTGACGACCTGGTGCTGGTCTGAGCCCTCGGCTCGCCTAAACTGGGAGCATGACTGAGGCCCTCACTTCGCACCCCGACCTGCCGGTTACCGACGCGCCCGCCGAGGCCCTGCCGCCGGCCGTGACGGACGTCGAAGCCGCGGTGCACGCCGTCGCAGACCGGTCCCGGGCCGCGTCCCGCCGGATGGCCCGTGCCAACCGCGCCTGGAAGGACCGCGGGTTGCGGGCCGTCGGAGCCGCCCTGCTCGAACATCAGGACCGTGTCCTGGCCGCCAACGCCCAGGATGTCGCCGCCGGTCAGGCCAACGGCACCTCCGCGGCACTGCTGGACCGGCTGACCCTCACCGGTGCCCGCGTCCAGGCCCTCGCGGCCGCGCTTGAAAACCTCGCCAACCTGCCCGACCCGGTCGGCAACGTGGTCCGCGGCCAGACCCTCCCGAACGGGCTCCGGCTGCGGCAGGTCAACGTGCCCATGGGCGTGGTGGCAGCAATCTACGAGGCGCGTCCCAACGTCACCGTGGACATCGCGGGGCTGGCCCTCAAGAGCGGCAACGCCGTGATCCTGCGCGGCGGCAGCGCCGCGGCCCACACCAACGCCGCGCTGGTCGCAATCCTCCGCGACGCGCTGGAGTCCGTGGGCCTCCCCGCGGACGCCGTGCAGAGCGTCGACGAATACGGCCGTGCGGGCGCCGGTGTGCTGATGCGGGCCCGGGGCCGCGTCGACGTGCTGATTCCCCGCGGCGGCCGCGAACTGATCCAGACCGTAGTGACGAACTCCTCGGTCCCCGTGATCGAAACCGGCGAGGGCAATGTCCACATCTTCCTCGACGCCTCCGCCGACGAGGAGATGGCGGTGGAGATCCTGCTCAACGCCAAGACCCAGCGGCCCAGCGTCTGCAACACCGTTGAGACGTTGCTGGTGCACTCCGCGTCGACGGTGCTGCCCGCGGTCGCCGCGGCGCTGCGCGGCGCCGGCGTCACCCTGCACACCGACGACCGGATCCGGGCCGCGCTGCCCGCCGGCGTCGACTCCGTCCCGGCCACCGACGAGGACTGGGGCACCGAATACATGGACCTGGACCTCGCCGTGGCCATGGTCGACAGCCTCGATGAAGCGGTGCAGCACATCCGGACCTGGTCCACCGGACACACCGAAGCCATCCTCACGAACGACCTCGCCAACGCCGAACGCTTCATTGCCGAGGTCGATTCGGCCGCCGTGATCGTGAACGCCTCCACGCGCTTCACCGACGGCGGGGAGCTGGGCCTGGGCGCCGAGGTGGGCATCTCCACCCAGAAACTGCACGCCCGCGGGCCGATGGGCCTGACCGAGCTGACCACCACGAAGTGGATCGTGCAGGGCGAAGGCCAGGTCAGGGCCTAGCGACGCGGTAACATGGAACAAAAGCCAGGAGCGGCGGGGGAGCCCGCCGCCCTGATTCCGTGAACTCACTAGGGGAGAACATGCTGTTCCAGCAGATCGCCACCACCGTAGCCGCCGCTGCCGAGCATGAGGCACTCGCACCGCTCATCGCGCCGCCGTTCGTCGTCGGCATTACGATGTTCGTGATCCTGCTGGTCATGCTGTTCGTGACGCTCTCCTACGGCAACCTCGGCAAGCGCCACGAAGCCGTCGAGGAGCACGCGGACCCGCACCGCCAGCACCCGAACAAGCACGACCACGGACTGGGCCACTAATATTTCCGCCACAGTGAAGCAGCACGGCGCGAAGCGCCGCCTGCGCCTGGGTGTGATGGGCGGAACTTTCGATCCAATCCATCACGGCCACCTCGTCGCGGCCAGTGAGGTCGCCGCCGAGTTCGGCCTCGACGAAGTCGTCTTCGTGCCTACCGGCCAGCCGTGGCAGAAGAGCAGCAAGAAGGTCAGTGAGGCCGAACACCGCTACCTCATGACGGTCATTGCCACGGCGTCGAACCCCCGGTTCACGGTGAGCCGGGTCGACGTCGACCGGCCCGGGCCGACGTACACCATCGACACGCTGCGCGACCTGCGCACGCTGCGGCCGGACGCGGACCTGTTCTTCATTACCGGCGCGGACGCGCTGGCCCAGATCCTGTCCTGGAAGGACATCGACGAGCTGTGGTCACTGGCGCACTTCGTCGGCGTAACGCGGCCCGGCCACGTACTGGACGGCATGGGCCGCGAAGATGTGAGCCTGCTGGAGGTCCCCGCCATGGCGATTTCCTCCACCGACTGCCGGGCGCGGGTCGCGGCCGGCAACCCGGTCTGGTACCTCGTGCCGGACGGGGTAGTCCAGTACATCGCCAAGTACGACCTCTACGACGGCCGGTCCGATCCCGAGTCGGATCCCCGGGAGTCGCGGCCGGAGCCCGAAGCACACCAATCCGCCAGCACCGAATGAGTCTTCCATGAGTCAGGAACAGCCTCCCATCCGCAGCCGACGCGAACTGCGCCAGGCCAGGGGCGAACGCCAGGACGCCAACCCGGGCGCCGAGACGCCGGACAACCCGGCCAATGCCGCGCGGCCGGAAGCACCCACGGAGGCCGAAACCACCGGCCGGCGGCGCATCCCCGGGCCGGTGGACTCGGTCCGGACGACCTCCGCGGCCGAGCGCTCGTCCCAAATCCGCGCCCGTGACCGCGCCGCGTTGCGCACCATCAAGGAGCTGGCCGAAAAAGAGGGACAGCTCTCGCCCGGCGGGACGCCGACGCGCCGGCAGCTCCGGCTCCAGCAGCTGGCCGAGGAAACCGCCCCGGCGACCTCGGCGAATCCGATTGTTCCAATGCCGTCGCCGCGGACCCGGTCCCACCCGGTCGTTGCCCCGAAGGCTGCCGCCGGGAAGGGTCCTGAGGCGCCGGGCGCCGCTTCTGGGGCGTCGGAGGCGGCTGCTCCCGCCCCCGGCACCGCGCCCACCGGCGCGTCGGCCGGTCCGGCCCCGGAGCCAAAGCTGCCCGAGGGGATGAGCGTCGAACAGGCCCTTGCCGCCCGCGAGCTCCTCGCCGAACAGGCGCGTAACCAGGTTGCCAAGATGGAACACATCGCCGCCACCGACCCGGACGCGGTCAACCCGGAAGTGCTGGCCGAGCAGATCGCCCTGGCCGAACGTGCCGCCGTGCTCAACCGGCGGGCGGCAGCAAAGCAAAAGCTCGCCGCACAAAACAACCAGCCGGCCGCGCCGCGCCCGGGCCAGCCGCGCACCGAGGCACCCAGCAACGGGCCCTCGACGGCGAGCAACCTCGCCATGGTCACGCCGCTGGAATTCGAAGCCGTCCCCGGCATCGACCGGCCGGTGATGAAACGCCCGGCGACGTCCTATGTCCCGCTGGTCACCAACTCCAGTCCCAAGGTCCAGCCGCCGCGCACGGCGCGCCGGCCCGGATCGTCCCGCAAGCGCGACACCGGCCCCGCCGACGGGCGCTCCGGCGTCCTGGCCCGGGCAGAAGCCGCCGCGCAAGCGGCCTCCGTCCGCCGCCAGCCTGCCGGCGTCGAGATGCCGGCCGAGGAGGAGCCGGCGGCCAGGCCTCCGGTTGCCGCCAACGCCGCGTACGGGCTCGATCCGCTGGACGCCGCCACGGCGGGGCTCGGCCGGGCCCGGCGCCTGCGCGCCCTCCAGCTCGGAGTCCTGGCCCTTGGCGTGCTGGCGCTCATCGCAGGCATCATCCTGATCATCACCGGGCTGGCCGGCTAACCGGTCCCGTCTCCGCGGTCCCGCACCGCATCCCCGGCCGCAGGCGCCCAACGCACCCCGGGCGCCCAGCCCGTTCCCATCCATCAGCTTTCCACTTCACCAAGGAGTCCAATGACTGCCACCGATTCATCCATCACGACCGCCCGCCAGGCAGCCCACGCCGCCGCAGACAAGCTCGCCCAGGACATCGTGGCCCTCGATGTCAGCGAACGGCTGGCCCTGGCCGACGTGTTCCTGATCGCCTCCGCCCCCTCGGAACGGCAGGTAAACGCCATCGTCGACGGCATCGAAGACGAACTGTCCAAGCATGACCTGAAGCCGGTCCGCCGCGAGGGACGCTCCGGCGGCCGCTGGGTCCTGCTGGACTACGCCGACGTCGTCATCCACGTCCAGCATGAGGAAGACCGCGTCTTCTACGCCCTGGAGCGCCTTTGGAAGGACTGCCCCGTCGTGGATCTCCAGCTGGGCGACGAAGCCACCGCCACCACGGCTCCCGCCACCGAAACCGAGTAGCGGACAGCCCGACCGGGCGGCACCGAATTCTGAATATGCCCGATTTGGAATTTTCAGAAGTGCTGGTCTAAGATATTTGAGTTGCTCCGGAGAGAACGAAACCGGAACGGCAAGAATACGGGGCTGTGGCGCAGCTGGTAGCGCACCTGCATGGCATGCAGGGGGTCAGGGGTTCGAGTCCCCTCAGCTCCACCGGATAATCCGCCGGAATCGAAAGATTCCGGCGGATTTTTTGGGTTCCAGCACCACCGGCCACACCTTCCAGGTGCCGGCCATCCCCGCGAAATGCGCGTCCGTGCGCCGATTAGCGTCTGCGGCAAATGTAGATTAAGCTAATCAGGTTGCTTGATCGAACCGCCCACTGGGAAGGTCGGAGAAGCAGCGGTTTGGGGCTGTGGCGCAGCTGGTAGCGCACCTGCATGGCATGCAGGGGGTCAGGGGTTCGAGTCCCCTCAGCTCCACCGAACGAGGTCCCGCTCAGCGAGCGGGACCTCGCCTTTTTAAGCCGGTAGGCCGGGCAGGCCCTGCCCGGCGCGGGGAAGCGCCCACGAGTGGGGCGCGGCCGCAGGCAAGACCGGAACGGCGCGAGAGAACGGCGGCAAGCTGTGCACATGGCGGAGGATGACCTGGACTCCCTGTTTTCCCTGCTGCGCAGGGCCCCCGACGTCGAGGCGCCCAACCTGCAGGCCTGGGATGCCACGGACCGGCTGCTGCTGGACACCGCCGCCGCACTGCGGGCCAGTGGTGAACTTGCCCCCGGCGTCCGGACCGCCGTCGTGGGGGACCGCTACGGGGCCCTGACACTGGGGCTGCGCCTGGCCGGCCGGGGCAGCGACGGCACCGCCGGGGCGGACGGCATCATCCGTGTCCACGAGGACCTGGTCACCGGCGAACGCGCCTTGAGGCGCAACGCCGAGGCCGCCGGCCTCACCGGCGGATTTGAACAGCTGCCGCTTCACGACGCGGTCAAGGATGCCGGCCTGGTCCTGCTCCAGTTGCCGCGGTCCCTGGCCGAACTCGAAGAGATCGCCGACGCCGTCGCCCGGTACGCCGCCCCCGGCGTCACCTTGCTCGCTGGCGGCAGGATCAAGCACATGAGCCTGGGCATGAACACCGTGCTGGAACGCTACTTCCGGCAGGTCCAACCCCAGCTGGCCAAGCATAAGTCGCGCGTCCTCCTGGTGCGCGGGGCCAAAGCCGTCGACGGCGCCGCGCCGTTCCCGGTCGCCGAACGGCACGCCGGGCTCGGGCTGACCGTCTGCGCCCGCGGTGCGGCCTTCGCCGGCACGGGTCTGGACATCGGCACCCGGTTCCTCCTGGACTTCCTCCCCGAGATGTCCGACGCCGCCCACGCCGTGGACCTCGGCTGCGGCACCGGCGTCCTGGCCGCGGCCTACGCGCGCAGCCATCCGCTCGCCCGCGTCACGGCTACGGACCGCTCGGCCGCGGCCGTCGACTCCGCGCGGGCCACGGCCCGCGCCAACGGCCTTGACGGTCAGATCGAGACGCTGCAGGACGACGCCGTGAGCTCCCTGCCGGACGGCTGCGCAGGGCTGGTCCTGCTGAATCCGCCGTTCCATCTGGGCGCCGCCGTGCACGCCGGCGCCGGGCTCAAACTCATCGAAGCGGCCGCCCGCGTCCTGGCGCCGGGCGGGGAACTGTGGACGGTCTTCAACAGCCATCTGCAGTACCGGCCCGCACTCCAGCGGCTGGTGGGACCCACCCGGGAGGCCGGGCGCAACCGTAAATTCACCGTCACCGTCAGCGTGCGGCAACAGCCGCCGGGCGGTGCCGGACCGGCACCGTCGGCAGCGGCACCGGCACCCGCCGCCGCACGGGACATCGAACCAGCCTGATCGTGACGCCTGCGGGTGGGGTCCGCGCCGTCGGTAACGTACGATTCTGACATCAGCTGTGCTTGGCCAATGACGTTTAGAGGTATCAGTGACTGAGATCCGCACACCCTCGCCTCGGCGCGGAACCAACCTCCCACGCATGGGCGACTTCAACCTCACCGTCATCCTGGACGCGATCCGAAGGGCCCCGGGCGGGCTGAGCCGCGTCGAGCTCGCACAGATGGTCGGCCTGTCGCCGCAAACCATCTCCAATATCTCCCGCCGCCTGCTGGACCAGAACCTGATCGTGGAAGCCGGCAAGGAAGGCTCCGGGCCCGGGAAGCCGCGCACCATGCTCCGGCTCAACCCGGGTGGGATGTACGCCGTCGGCGTCCACCTCGATCCCGCCGTGCTCACCTTTGTGGTGCTGGACCTCGTCGGCGCCGTGGTCAAACATTCCCGGCTCAAAACCCCTTCCAGCACGGACCCGGAATCGATCATCGGCACCATCGCGGACGAAATCCGGCAGCTGATCCAGGACTCCGGCGTCGATCCGGCCAAGGTGGCCGGGCTGGGCGTGGCGTCGCCGGGGCCGATCGACCTCGGCGAAGGCGCCGTGGTGGATCCACCGCTGCTGCCGGGGTGGGACCGGGTGCGGTTACGCGACACCCTTGCCGAGGCGACCGGCCTGTCCACGCTGCTGGACAAGGACGTCACCAGCGCCGCGGTCGCCGAGACCTGGGCCGGCGGCCCCAGTGGCGCCGGCAGTTTCGTCTTCATGTACATGGGCACCGGCATCGGCTGCGGCGTGGTGATCAACGACGAGGTCATCCGCGGGACTTCGGGCAACGCCGGCGAAATCGGCCATATCATCGTGGACCCGGACGGTCCGCTCTGCGACTGCGGCCAACGCGGCTGCGTCAAGTCATCCGCCATCCCGCAGGTCCTCGTGGCGCAGGCCGAGGCGGCCGGGGTGCTGGACGGTTCCCGGGGCGACCGCAGCGCGCCCGCCGTGCAGGAAAGCTTCGCCGAACTCTGTGCCCTGGCCTACGGCGGCAACGAGACAGCCGTCGAGATCATCAGGAAATCCGCGGTGCTGGTCGGCAGGGCCGTTTCCGCGGTGGCCAATGCCCTGGACGTGGACCGCGTCGTCTTCGGCGGCCCGTTCTGGACCTGCCTCTCGCCCGCCTACCTGGAGATGCTTCCCGAACTGGTGGGCCGCAACAGCGCCACCGGGAAGATCCATGGCATCGAGGTCGTCGGCACCGGCGTGGGGGAGGACGTGGGCGCCGTGGGTGCGGCCTGCCTGGTGCTCGAACACACGCTGGCACCCCGCTCGCAGCGCCTTCTGCTCGAAGGCTAGGCGCGCCGGCCTTGCGGGGCTCCGGACGCTAGTCGATGTCCTCGATGACGGTCCCGAACGGGATCGTGTCGTCGAGGTGCGCCTGGTGGTCGTGAGGGTGGACGACCACCCGGACGCCGTGCCGGCCGTCCGCCGCGGACTGCATCAAAATGGGCCGCACGGTGTTGACGAGGCTCTCGCTCTTGCCGGCGAGATACTCCTGGTAACTGGCTGGAAGCTGGATCATGTGCACAGGATAGACCCGCACCGGCGGCCTGGGGAGGGCCCTTCCGCACTGAGCATCATGCCTTGCCCCGGCGTCCCAGGTGGAGTTCTGGCGAAGAATATTCAACGACACGTGCCTTCCTGACGTAAAACCGCGTCTTAATTCGGCGGTCGGCTTGTGCGCCCCTTCCTGATCCGCCTAGAGTCGTAGCCAAGTTACTTCCGTAACGTGTCAGCGATCCTCCGCTGCGGGCCGGCCACCGGAACCATCCGGCGCCGCCCAGGAGGGTGTGGGTGCCCCCATGTGGGCCTGACATTTGCTCACGGACAGCTTCCCCCCAGGCGTACCAGTCGCGGCTGCGTCCTGCCGAAGTTCCCTCCGTGTTCCCCAAACTCACCTCATTGGCGGCAGTGCCGGCCGGATCGCCGGCCGAGCTGGCGGCGATGACCCACAGCCAAGGACGCAAATGTCACCTCCAAGCCTTATCGACGCACATCCCCATCCGGCCGCCACGGCGCCTGTCGCCCTGTCCTACGAACTCTTCCCGCCGCGCTCACCCGCGGCTGCGGAGTCGCTCTGGACCACTATCGGTGAACTCGAGACGACCAATCCCGACTATGTGTCCGTGACCTACGGCGCCAGCGGCTCCAACCGCGGCACCGCCGTCGAACTGATCAACCGGCTCGTCCAGGAAACCACCCTGCGGCCGCTGGCGCACCTGACCTGCGTCGGCAACACCCCGCAGCAACTGGCCGGCGTCATCGCCGAACTGCTCGACGTCGGCGTCCGCGGCATCCTGGCCCTCCGCGGGGACCAGCCCAAGGACGGAACCGAGCCGGCCCAGGGGTCCCTGCGCTACGCCCAGGACCTGATCGAGCTGATCCGCCGCGTCGAACAGCGCCGCTCGGCCCTGCTCTGTGCGGGCAAAGTCGCGGTCGGCGTCGCCGCCTACCCGTCCCGGCACCCGGAATCGCCCAGCGAGGCGCACGACGTCGAGGTGCTGCTCGCCAAGCAGCGCTCCGGCGCAGACTTCGCCATCACGCAGGTGTTCTTCCACCCGGGCCAGTACGAGCAGCTGCTGGCCAGGGCCCGCCGGGCCGGCGTCACCATCCCGATCATCCCCGGCGTCATGCCGCTGACCAGCGTCCGTCGGCTGACCCGGCTGGGCGAGCTGACCGGCGTCGAACCGGCACCGGAACTGCTCGAACGGCTCGCTGCCGCCGACACGGACGCCGAACGCAACCGGATCGGAGTCGCCGCCACCGTGGACCTCGCCAACGCCGCGCTCGACGCCGGCGCCCCCGGCCTGCACCTCTACACCTTCAACGAGCACGCCAGCGCCCTCGACGTGCTGGACCGGCTCGCGCTGCCCAGGCCGGGCGCCCGGCCCGGCCCCCGCCGGAGCGCCGCGCCGCGAGGCGGCACCGAGCGCCGCCTCGCCAGCTGACATTCACCACCACCCAAGGACCTGCCATGACTGCACAGCACGCCACCCCCTTCCCGTCCGCCTCGATCCTCGGCTACCCCCGGATCGGCCGCCGCCGCGAACTCAAAAAGGCCGTCGAAGCCTACTGGGCCGGCCGGATCGACGCCGCCGCCCTGGACACGGCCGCCAAACAGATCCAGCTCGGAACCGCCCGCCGGCTCCAGGAGCTCGGCTTGACCGAGCCCGCCGCCATCCCCGGCACCTTCTCCTACTACGACCAGGTGCTGGACGCCGCCGCCCACCTCGGCGCCGTCCCCGCCCGCTTCGGCAACCTCCTGGACGCGGACGGCCAGCTCGGCATCGAGGGCTACTTCACCCTGGCCCGCGGCACCAAGGACCAGCCGCCGCTGGAAATGACCAAGTGGTTCGACACCAACTACCACTACCTCGTCCCGGAGATCGGCCCGGAAACCCGCTTCACGCCGGCTTCCTCCCGGATCGTCGAAGAGTTCGAATACGCCCTCGCCAACGGCGTGGAGACCCGCCCGTACCTCGTCGGACCCGTCACCTTCCTGCTGCTGAGCAAGGCCTCCGACGACGCCCCGGCCGGCTTCGACCCGCTCTCCCGGCTCGAGGACGTCCTGCCGGTCTACACCGCGCTGCTGGAGAAGCTCGCGGCAGCCGGGGCGGCCTGGATCCAGCTCGACGAACCCGCCCTCGTCGCCGACCACGCCGCCCCGGCCGGGCACATCCAGGCCGCGGCCGCCCGCGCCTACGAGGTCCTCGCCGCCGCGGCACGCCGGCCGCAGCTCTTCGTCTCCACCCCCTACGGCTCACTCGACGGCCAGCTCGGCACCCTCGCCGCGACCGGCATCGACGCCCTGCACCTGGATGTCTTCAAGGGCCAGGTACCCTCCGCCGCCGCACTGGCGGCGCTGGGGAACACGACCCTCGTCGCCGGCGTCGTGGACGGGCACAACATCTGGCGTAACGACCTTGGCGCCTCGGCGGCGAAAATCGCCGAGCTCCGGCAGTCCGCCGCCCGGCTCGCCGTGAGCACCTCCACCTCCACACAGCACGTCCCGCACGACGTCGACGAGGAGACCCAGCTCTCCGCGCAGCTGCGCAGCTGGCTGGCCTTCGCCGACCAGAAAACCGTGGAAGTGGTCACCCTCGCCGGGCTGCTGACCGATCCGGCCTCCGTGCAGCCGGCCATCGAGGAGGCGGCGGCCGTCATCGCCTCCCGCGCCGCCGCCGAAGGGGTCCGCCGCGCCGGCGTCCGCCGCCGCACGGCGGCCCTGACCGAGGCCGACTTCAGCCGCTCCGACTACGGCATCCGCGAAGCCGCCCAGGCGGCGGCGCTGCAGCTGCCCCCGCTGCCCACCACCACTATCGGTTCCTTCCCGCAGACGGCCGACATCCGCACCGCCCGGGCCCGGGCAGCCAAGGGCGAACTCAGCACCGGGCAGTACGAGCAGCTCATGAAGGACGAGATCAAGCGCGTGGTCGGGCTGCAGGAAGAACTCGGCTTCGACGTCCTGGTCCACGGTGAGCCCGAGCGCAACGACATGGTGCAGTACTTCGCGGAGAACCTCGAGGGCTTCGATGTCACCGTGCACGGCTGGGTCCAGTCCTACGGCTCGCGCTGCACCCGGCCCTCCATCCTCTGGGGCGACGTCACCCGCAGCGCCCCGATCACGGTGGAATGGGCCCGCTACGCGCAGTCGCTGACCAACAAGCCGATGAAGGGCATGCTCACCGGTCCGGTCACCATCCTGGCCTGGTCCTTCGTCCGCGACGACCAGCCGCTGGGGGAGACCGCCAACCAGGTGGCGCTGGCCCTCCGGGACGAAATTGCGGACCTGGAAGCCGCCGGAATCAGCATCATCCAGGTCGACGAGCCGGCGCTGCGTGAGCTCCTGCCGCTGCGCCGCGCCGACCAGGCCGCCTACCTGGACTGGTCCGTCAGGTCGTTCCGCCTCGCCACCGCGGGCGCCGCGGACGCCACCCAGATCCACACCCACCTGTGCTACTCCGAGTTCGGCGCCATCATCGACGCGATCGACGGCCTCAATGCCGACGTGACCTCCATCGAGGCGGCCCGCTCCCGCATGGAGGTGGTGCACGACCTCGAGGCGCACGGCTTCGGCCGCGGCGTGGGCCCGGGCGTCTATGACATCCACTCGCCCCGTGTCCCGGCGGAGCAGGAAGTCACCGAACTGCTCAGCACCGCGGTCAGGCATGTCCCGTCCCGCCAGCTTTGGGTCAACCCGGACTGCGGCCTCAAGACCCGCGGTTACGCCGAGACCGAGGCATCGCTGCGGCACCTGGTCGGCGCGGCGCGGACGGTCCGGACCGGACTGCTCGAAGCCGCTGTCTAGCCCCCGGCCGGACAGGCAGGCCGAGTGAAAAAACGACGGCGGCCGGCCACCTACCTGGGTGGCCGGCCGCCGTCGTGCGTTCCGCTCAGCTTCAGGATTCCCAGAGAATCTCGTCGTCGACGACGCCGTCCTCGTCCGCGGAGGCCACCAGGACCTCGTCGGTGAAGTGTGCGCCCAGGGTGAAGTCCAGGACGAAGTAGCGCTCCGGCTGGCCGGGGAAGATGCCCACGTGGCCGAGCTTCAACGCCTTGAGGAAGACCTGGTTGGTCAACTGCGCCTTGTCCTCGACGCCGAAGACCTGCTTGAGATGCTCGGGCTTGAGGGCGTTGCAGTGGAAGCGAAGGTACTCCTGCGGGCTGGTGCCCTCCTGGTCCAGTTCCTCGGCGATCATCTCGCGGACCTGGTCCACCAGTTCCGGCAGGAACCGCAGCCGGTAGTCGACCTTGTGCAGGGCCGCCTCGTCGAAGTGGTCATGGGCGTTGACATTGAGGTCAAGCTCCAGGGGCTGGCCGTCAAGTTCGTGCTTCGCAGCGAAATTATGGTCACGACCGTGGTTGAGCTCGATCTCTCCAAAGTGCCGGCTTGCTACCTTGCTCATGACTTCAACATAGTCCTCAATCCCGCGCCGTTCCACCATCCGGCGGCAATTGTGCGGTGCCGCCGCCGGAGAGGCTCTCCCGGCGGGTAGATTGAACGGATGCACACCGTAGCCGCCGCCGTCGCCCGCGCCCGCGAAGTTTTTGACAGCGGAACCACCCGTCCGCTCGCCTGGCGCCTCGAGCAACTCGGCAACCTGCGCCGGATGCTGGTTGAGCGCCGCGGCGAATTCGCCGCCGCTCTCGCCGGTGACCTGGGCAAGCACGAGACCGAGGCCCAGCTGACCGAAATCGGCTTCGTGACCGCCGAGGCCGCGCACCTGGAGAAGCACCTGGCCGCCTGGCTCAAGCCCAGGCCGGTCTCCGTCCCGCTGGCCGTCCAGCCGGCCAAGGCCTGGACCGAGCTGACCCCGCTGGGCGTGGTGCTCGTGATCGGGCCGTGGAACTACCCGCTGCAGCTGCTGCTGGCGCCGCTGGCCGGCGCCCTCGCCGCCGGCAACACGGCGGTGCTCAAACCCAGCGAACACGCCCCCGCCACCTCTGCCGCCCTGGCCCGCTGGATCCCGGAGTACCTTCCCGGCGCAGCCGAGGTCATTGAAGGCGGCATCCCCGAGACCACGGCCCTGCTGGAAATGCGCTTTGACCATATCTTCTTCACCGGCGGGGAAGCCGCGGCGAAGGTGGTGCTGCGGGCCGCGGCCGAACACCTGACGCCGGTCACGCTGGAACTGGGCGGCAAGTCACCGGCGTACGTGGACTCCACCGCGGACCTGGCCAAGACGGCGAAGCGGCTGGCCTGGGGACGGTTCATGAACGCGGGCCAGACCTGTGTGGCACCGGACTACGTCCTGGCCACCGAAGAGGTGCTGGAACCGTTGCAGCGTGAGCTGGTCAAGGCGATCACGGCGCTTTTCGGCAGCGACCCGGCGCGGAGCGACTCCTACGGCCGGATCGTCAATGACCGGCACTTCGAGCGGGTCGCCGCGCTCGCGGACGGCAGCACGGTGGTCCACGGCGGCGGACGGAACGCCGCCAGCCGGTACTTCGCCCCGAGCCTGCTGCGGCCCGCGCCGGGCGACGCGGTGATGGGGGAGGAGATCTTCGGACCGCTGCTGCCGCTGGTTCCGGTCAGCGGGCAGGCGGAGGCGATCCGGATGATCAACGCCGGCGCCAAGCCGCTGGCGCTCTACGTCTTCAGCAACGACCCCGGCACGCGCCAGGCGTTCTCCGAGGAGACCTCCTCCGGGGCGCTCTGCTTCGACGTTCCGGCGGCGCACCTGAGCGTTCCGGGGCTGCCGTTCGGCGGGGTGGGCAACAGCGGCATGGGCGCCTACCACGGGGAACACTCGGTGCGGACCTTCTCCCACGAACGCTCCACCCTGTCCAAACCGTCCTGGCCGGACACCCTGGAACTGATCTATCCGCCGTATACGAAGGCCAAGCACCGGCTCATCAGCGCCCTCGTCGCGCCCGCCGGGAAACTGCGGCGCCGCTCCTGAGGTCCGGCCCTAACAACCGCTCCTGCGCCTAGTCCCGGCGCGTCGTTCCCAGCTTCTGCAGCGTGTCGGCCAGCAGTTCCACGAACAACTGCACCTGCGCCGTCTGCTTCTCCTTCGGCAGGAGCGCAAAGACGTTGCGGGCCAGCCGGATCTCCGGGACGTCCAGCACCACGACGCCGTCGGGCCGGTGCAGCAGCGCCAATTCGGGAACCAGTGCCGCGCCAAGCCCCGCGGCGGCCATCTCCAGGCTGGCGTGGAAGTCATCGCTGTACGCCACCACCCGCGGGTGCAGGTTGCAGCCGGCGAAGAGCCGCTCGATCACGGTGGCATCGGAGGTGCCGGGGTGGTGCATGATCCAGGGCATGTCGGAGAGATGGTCGGCGGCCACCCGGGCGTCCGCGCCGATGCCCCACGCCGCGGGCAGCACCACCCGGAAGTCGTCGTCGCCGATCCACTGCCGGTTGATGGTGTGGGGCCACGCCAGGCCCGACTGGCCCACTTGGTAGACCAGGGCGACGTCGAGCTCGCCGCCGGTGCGCAGCCCCTGGATGGTCTGGCCGGGCTCCGCCACGGAGACCCGCAGTTCGATGCCGAGTTTCTTCCACGCCGGGTTCTGCAGGATCCGGGGCAGCACGTACGTGGCCAGGGACGGGAAGATGCCCAGCCGCAGTTCTTGGCTGGCGCTGTCGTGGGTCCGTGCGGCCGCCGCCATCAGGGCGTCGATATCGGTCAGCACCTTGGCGGCGTGCCGGGTCATGACGACGGCGGCTTCCGTGGGCTGGATGCTGCGGGCTGAGCGCTGGAACAGCTCCACCCCGGTGTCCCGCTCCAGGGCGGACATCTGCTGTGACACCGCCGAGGCCGTGTAACCGAGCCGGGATGCGGCCGCCGTGAACGAGCCCAGCCGTACCACTTCCACCAGCGTTCGCAGGTGCACGGGGTTGATCAAGGGCCGTCCTTCGGGGTTGTGCGTCGGTGCTTCGGTGGGGCGGAAGCGGAATCCGGCTTCATTCTGGCACATTGGGTTTCAAGCGGCCGCCGAAAATTTACACTCATCCGGCCGCCCCGCGGTGACGAATTGCCCATACGACGGTCCATCAGGACAATTCAGGCAAGGCAACAGGAGCAGACAGTGCAGCAAGCAGAGAGCATCCCGGACGGGCGGCGCGTCGCCGTGATCGGCAGCGGGGTGGCCGGCCTGACCGCCGCCTACGTGCTGAACCGGCGGGACCGGGTGAGTGTCTTCGAAGCCGACGCACGGCTCGGCGGCCACGCCCATACGCATGACGTGCGCCAGCCCGACGGCACGGTGCTGGGCATCGACACCGGCTTCATCGTGCACAACAACCGGACCTACCCCACCCTCCTGCGGCTGTTCAAGGAACTCGGCGTGCAGACCCAGCCGTCCGAGATGAGCATGTCCATCCGCTGCGACGGCTGCGGACTCGAATATGCCGGGGCCCGGGCCGGCGCACGCGGCATCATCCCCACGCCCTCGACCCTGCTGCGCGGCCGCTACCTGCTGATGCTGCTCGAGGTCACGCGGTTCTACCGCCGGGCCAGGGCCCTGCTGGCCGCCGGCACGGACGGGGCAGCGGACGGCGCCGGCGAACTGACGCTCGGAGAGTTCCTGGACCGGGAAAAGTTCAGCAGCTACTTCATCGTGCACTTCATGACGCCCGTGGTCAGCGCCGTCTGGTCCTGCGACCCGACCACCGCCCTGGCCTACCCGGCCCGCTACCTTTTCACCTTCCTCGGCCACCACGGCCTGCTCGGCATCAAGGGGTCCCCGCAGTGGCGCACCGTAACCGGCGGCTCCCGCAGCTACGTGGACAAGATCGCGGCCGGCCTGCCGGACATCCGGCTCTCCTCGCCGGTCACCGGGATCCGCCGGCACGAGGGCGGCGTGGACGTCACCTCCAAACCCGCCAGCGGGCCCGAACACACGGAGACCTTCGACGCCGTCGTCGTCGCCACCCACCCGGCGCAGGCGCTGAGCCTGCTCACCGACGCCTCACCGGCCGAAACGGATGCCCTGGCGGGCATGCCGTACTCGGTCAACCACACCGTCTTCCACCGCGATAACGCCGTGCTTCCGAAGAGCACCAACGCCCAGGCCTCCTGGAATTACCGGCTGCCCTCCTGCGACGCCCGTCCCGACCGGGTGCTGGTCAGCTACGACATGACCCGGCTGCAGCGGCTGGACCCGGTTGACGGCGGGCGCTACATCGTCAGCCTCGGCGAATCCGAACTGGTCGGCGACCGCGCCGTCCTGGAGCGCATGGTCTACGAACACCCGCAGTACACCCCGGATTCGCTGCGCGCCCAGGAGCAGATCCAGGGCCTTGGCGACGGGCAGCTGGCGTTCGCCGGCGCCTACCACGGCTGGGGCTTCCACGAGGACGGGGCGCTCTCCGGCGTCCGTGCCGCGGCGGCCCTGGGGCGGTCCTGGGAACCGGCGGCCCCCGCCGACCCGGCGGCCGCAGCACCGCAGGGCGCTGAAACCCTGACCCCTGCGCTGGAGGGTGCATGAGCGGCGGCGCAGCCATCTACCGCACCTCCATCGGGCACGTGCGGCGGACGCCGCTGCGCAACGCCTTCACCTACTGCAGTTACAGCTGGTACGTCGACGTCGATGCCCTCCCGGTGCTGCCACGCTGGATCGCGCCGCTGGCCGGTTTCTCCGCCGCCGACCACCTGGGTGACCCGGCCGGGAGCCTGCGCGGCAACGTCGAACGCTACCTCGCCACCCAGGACATCACGCTCGACGGCGGCCGGATCACCATGCTGGCCAGCGCCCGCGTCTTCGGCCACGTCTTCAACCCGCTCAGCCTGTTCTGGTGCCACGGCCCCGGCGGGGAGCTGCGGTGCGTCGTCGCCGAGGTGCACAACACCTACGGCGAACGGCACTGCTACCTGCTGCACACCGACTCCGCCGGCCGCGCCACCGTCCCCAAGGCGTTCTACGTCTCACCGTTCAACGACGTCGACGGCCGGTACCGGATGAAACTGCCCGAACCGGGGGAGCGGCTGGCCGTATCGATCGTCCTGGAGCGGGAAGGCCAGCAGCCCTTCGTCGCCACCATGGACGGGGTCCGCCGCGAAGCCACCGTGCCGAACATCCTCGCCGCGGCGCTCGCCGTCCCGCTGGCGCCGCTGCGGGTCGCGGCGCAGATCCGCTGGCAGGGCATCAAGCTGTGGGCACGCCGCTTGCCCGTCATCAAAAGACCACACCACCCCTCACAGGAGGCAGTCCAGTGACCATGACCGAAGCGGGCGGAGCCTACCCGGCGCCGCCGACTGACCACACGCCGGAACCCAGCACCCCGGACAGCACCCAGTCCGGAAACACTCCGGCCGGGAACCCCGCGTCCGGTAACCCTACTTCTGGGAACGCCGCCACGCCGTACGCTGTCCCGTACACCGTTCCGGAGCCGCCGGCGGTCATAGACGCCGCGATCTGGCCCAGCGTCGCCGCCGTTCCGGCCAGCACCAAGGCCCGGGTTGCGGGGAAGGTCGCCGACACGATCTTCCGCGCCGCGGTCCGGCGCCTGCCCCTGACCGTCCGTTACCCCGACGGCACCGAGCTGGGTCTCGGCGCGGGTTCCGGCTCCAGCCGGGGCACCGCGTACCCGGTCATGACGATGCACCGGCCCGAAGACTTTGCCCGGCGGCTGGGCGACGGCGGCCTGATCGGCCTGGGCGAGTCCTACATGGCCGGGGACTGGGACGCGGACAACCTCACCGCCGTGATGGAGGTCTTTGCGGCCCGGGTCGGTTCGCTCGTGCCGGAGCCGCTGCAGAAACTGCGCGGGCTCTACCTGCCCCGCACCCCGCGGACCGAACGCAACACCGAGCAGAACACCCGGTCCAACATCTCCCGGCACTATGACCTGTCCAACGAGCTCTTCGCGACGTTCCTGGACAGCACCATGACCTACTCCAGCGCGCTGTTCCCGGAACGCGGCGAGGCGCTGCGGCATGTCGCCTGGGACGGGCTCGCCGCCGCCCAGCAGGCCAAGATCGACCGCCTGCTGGACAAGGCCGGCGTCACCGAAGGCACCCGCGTGCTGGAAATCGGCACCGGCTGGGGCGAACTCGCCCTCCGCGCCGCCGCCCGCGGGGCAAGCGTGTACTCGGTAACCCTCTCCAGCGAACAGCAGGAACTGGCCCGGCAGCGCGTCGCGGAGGCGGGCTACGCCGACGCCGTCACGATCGAGCTCAAGGATTACCGCGCCGTCGAGGGCGAGTTCGACGCCGTCGTCTCGGTCGAAATGATCGAAGCAGTCGGCTACGAATACTGGGCCACCTACTTCCAGACGATCGAACGCGTGCTGGCCCCCGGCGGAAGGGTGGCCATCCAGGCGATCACAATCGGCCACGACCGGCTCATCGCCACCCGGACCAGCTACACCTGGGTGCACAAGTACATCTTCCCGGGCGGGGTCATTCCTTCGGTGCGGGCCATCGAGGAAGTCACCGAGAAGCAGACGGGCCTTCGGGTCCGCGAGCGGCTGGCCATGGGCGAGCACTACGCCCAGACACTGCGGCTCTGGGAGGAACGCTTCATGTCCCGCGCCGCGGAGGTGCGCGGACTGGGCTTCGACGAAGTTTTCCAGCGCATGTGGCTCTTCTACCTGTGCTACTCCCGCGCCGGCTTCGAGACGGGGTACCTGGACGTGCAGCAGATCGTGCTGGACAAGGTGCCGGCCCGGGCCACAGGCGCGGCCGGCGCCAAAGTGGCCCGCCCCGCCACGGCCGGCCGGAGCGGTCAGTGACGGCGGGGCTGGCGGACACCATCGCGGAGGTCCTGCGGCCGGTGGCCGGCGGGGAACTGCCGGTCCGGCTGGTGGTGTGGGACGGCAGCGAAGCAGGTCCGGCGGGAGCACCCGTGGTCCGGCTCAACTCCCCGGACGCCATCCGCCGGCTGCTGTGGGCGCCGGGGGAGCTCGGCGCGGCCCAGGCCTACGTGACCGGGGAGCTCGACGTCGACGGCGACCTCAACTCCGCGCTTGAGCACCTTTGGAAGGTGGTGCGGGACCGCGGGCTCTCGGGAGTCCGGCCGACGCCGTCGGTGCTCGCCGGCGTGGCGCGGATCGCCCGGGCCGCGGGAGCCCTGGGCGCACCGCCCGCCCCGCCCGCCAGCCAGGCCCGCGTGACCGGGCGGCTGCACAGCCTGCTGCGCGACCGGGCCGCGATCAGCCACCACTATGACCTCAGCAACGACTTCTACGCGCTGATCCTCGACCCGCAGATGGCATACTCCAGCGGATACTGGACCGATTCCTCCGAGGGGTACGGGCTGGAGGACGCCCAGCGGGACAAGCTGGACCTCGTGTGCCGCAAGATCGGCCTGAAACCCGGAATGCGGCTGCTTGATGTCGGCTGCGGCTGGGGCTCACTGAGCCTGCACGCGGCGCAGTACTACGGCGCCGACGTCGTGGGTGTCACCCTGTCGGTGGAGCAGAAGGCCTTCATCGACGCGCGGATCAAGGAACGCGGGCTCGAGGGCCGGGTCGAAATCCGCGTGCAGGACTACCGCGAGATACCGGACGGGCCGTTCGACGCCGTCGCTTCCCTCGAAATGGGCGAGCACGTGGGGCAGCGCAACTACCCGGTCTACGCCTCGGCGCTGTTCACCAACGTGGTGCCCGGCGGCAAGGTCCTGGTCCAGCAAATGTCCCGGCGCGGCAAGCACCCCGGGGGAGGGCCGTTCATTGAGTCCTTCATCGCCCCGGACATGCACATGCGCCCGGTCGGCGAGACGCTGGGCTTCCTGGAGGACGCAGGCTTCGAAGTCGAAGGCGTGCAGGCCATGCGCCGGGACTACGTCCGCACCCTGGAAGCCTGGTACGCCCGGTTCGAGGAGAACCACGACGCGGCCGTGGCGATGATGGGCGAGGAAATCGCCCGCGTCTGGCGGCTGTACCTGGTCGGGGCGCTCCGCAGTTTCGCCGAGGGGCGGATGGGCGTGGAGCAGATCCTCTGCAGCCGGCCCGGCTGACCGGCGCCTGCGCCGGGCCGGGGTGACCCGGCCCGGCGGGTCCCGGCATCAGACCGTGAGGGTTTTGCCGAGCAGCCTCGCGTACTGGCCGGCCTCCTGCTTCACCCCGCTGCAGTTGTTCGCCGCGGCGCTGCCGACCTGCCGCTGGGCCCCGGCGCCGCAGGCAGCGTCGCGGTTCAGGGACCACATGGAGACCCGGCCGATGCCGCGTTCAACCGCGAAGCTGTTCAGCCGTTCGGCATCTGCGAGGCTGAAGACCTGGCCTTTGACATCGTTCTCACCGATCATCGGGGTGAGCCCGATCCGGTGCCACACCTGGCCGGAATCCAACTGCTCGCCGGCCGCCCCGTAGAGCTTGGACAGGCTCCGGTGCGTGGCCTCCGCGGCGCTGACGGCTGCGTCGAACATCGTCCGGCCCGGGTCGAGCGGCTCGAAGTCCATCACCATAATGTTGACGCCCGTGAGGTCGACCCCGGCGTCAAGCATGGCCGCGACCGTCTTCTCACCGTCGGATGTCAGGCCCTCGGAGGACACCGGCAGCGTCAGCCACACCTTCAGCGGATGGTCCGCGGGGCGTCCGGCCTGCAACCTGGCGACCGCAGCACCGCGCCGGGCCGCGGCCGCCGCGTCCTTCAGTCCGTCCCCCTCGACGTCGAAGTCGACCGTGTCCACGCCGTATTTTGAGATCACTGTCGAGTAGGCCGTCACCAGTGCATCCTCGGTGGCGCACGCTCCCGCCAGCTCCTTGCCGAGCTGCCCGCCGAAGGAGATGGCTGCGCTGTTGCCCGCGGCCCGGAAGGACTTCAGCTGTCCGGCCAGGTCGATCCGCCTGCTGGCCTCGTCCAGGGTGTAGAAGCCGTCCCAGGATGGCTCGCAGGGTTTCTTCGGATGCGCGCCGATAAAGGACAACACCGTGGTGACCGTGCCGTTCGGAGGCAGGTCCTGGAGCCGGAGGCTGGGGGTGAGCGTGACGTCCAGGTACCCCCCGAACCACGGCGGACTCAACGGGGGCCGGCTCCTGCCTTCTTCCTGGCCGTAGTTCCCGGGCGGAAGCGGGGTGCAGGCGGCGGCCGCCAGGACGACGGCGGAGACCGCCAGGGCCGCGCCCCAGCCGCGGGGCGCGGGGGACCGGCCTGCCTCGCTGCCGTGTCGCCGCCTCCGCCGGTCCGGCACCTTACCGTCCCCGTCTGCCGGCTAGGAGTGGGCCAGTTGGTCCGCCGGCACCGGAGCCAGCGCCCCCAGCGCGCCGTGGCCGGCGGGGATGGCGACGCTGTTGGTGCGTTCGGGCCGGTACCAGCCGACCGCCGTGCCCCGCAGTGCGAGGATGGCCGAGCCGAAGACCACGTAGGCCCGGAGCGGTTCGTAGATGAGCCGGTAGATCGGAACGATCAGCAGGTGCATCGGGCTCTCCTTGACCATCACCACCGCCACGATGGAAATGATCATGTGGGTCCCGGCGACGAACGCCGAGAACAACGCGACGGCCTGCCATTCGCCGTGGGCCAGGCTGCTGATCGCCACGATGATCGTCAGCGGCATGAACACCAGGGGGACCAGCACCGAGATCAAGGCGTAGGGCATGGTCAGCATGCCCAGGGCTCCGAACTTGGGATTGAACAGCATGGACCGGTGCTTGTACAGCGTCTGGATGTTGCCGTAAGTCCAGCGCAGCCGCTGCTTGAACAGGCCCCGGAGCGTCATGGGCGCCTCGGTCCAGGCCACGGCGTTGTTTTCCTGGACGATGCTGTACCCCAGTTGCTGCAGGGACAGGGTCAGGTCCGCATCCTCGGCGAGGGTGTCGTGGGAATAGCCGCCCGCCGCCAGGAGCGCTTCACGCCGCCAGGCGGCGCAGGCGCCGGGAACTATCGAAATCGCGCCCATCAGGCCTTCTGCCATCCGGGTGACGCAAATGCCGGAGAGGTATTCCAGGCTCTGCCAGGCCGTCAAAAGGTTGCGCCGGTTGCCCACCTTCACATGCCCTGCGACCGCGCCGACAACCTTGCCGTTGCGCGGGGCCAGGAAATGCCGGGCGAACATCTTGATTGTCTGCGGCTCAAACATGGTGTCGCCGTCCAGGGTGACCACCACTTCGCCGCGGGACTGGGCAATTCCATGGTTGCTGGCGGCCGACTTGCCACCGTTGGGCTGGTCAATGACGCGCAGCTGGGGCCACTTTTCTGCGTATTCGGACAATACCTTCAGCGTGCCGTCGGTGGAGCCATCATTGACGGCCACGACTTCCAGCCGGGGATAGTCGCTGGCCCGCAGCGCGTCCAATGTTTTCGCCACCACGAGTTCCTCATTGAAAACCGGCAGGACGACGCTGACAAACGGCCAGTCTTCTTCCTTAATCTCCGCCCAAAGCCGCTTCTTCTGGCGCCGGTTGTTGATGACCGCCAGCACGACGTAGAGGAAGGTCAGCAGCGTCAGCGAGCCAATGCCGAACCAGAACAGCCAGGTCAGGATGACGTTCGGGGTGACCAGGTAGGTCGTCATGGCGGCGAGGGTGGCGTTGTCCTCGACCGCACCGGGAACATTCTTCGCCGGGACAAATTCCGGCGGCAGCAGCGGCTCCACGGTGGTAAAGGTATAGCCCTGCGCCTTGGCCATCGGGATAAAGGACTTCAGCATTTCAATCGTGGCGCTGCGGTCACCGCCGCCGTCGTGGACCAGGACAATGTGTCCCTGGCCGTCGAGTTTCTGCGCCTTGATCGGAACCCCGGGCGCGTACGACCAGTCACGGGTATCAAAGTCCATATTGATGTGCAGGAATCCCAGCTGCTGGGACTGCAGCAGTGCCAGTGAATTGTTGCCGGGGTCGCCGGTCGGGATCCGGAAGAGCCGGCTGGCGTAATTGTCCGAGGCACGCATGATCCGGTCCGCGCCGATGACCTGCTGCCGGTTGAAAAGGTCATCGTGGGCCCAGAAATCGATGTGCGACATGGTGTGGTTCCCGACCATGTGGCCTTCCTGCGTCATCCTCCGGAAGATATCGGAGTATTTGACGATGTTGTCACCCACGGTGAAGAAGGTGGCCGGGACGCCTTCCTTGGACAGCAAATCCAGGATCTGCGGCGTATTCCTCGGGTCAGGGCCGTCGTCGAAGGTCAGCATGAGGGTGTGGTCCGCCGGCTTGCCGAAAGTTTCCATTGCGTACGGACTGTCACCGATCAGTTCGATTTCCTCGGCGGTGGCCTCACGCCAAATTGTCGAACTGAACGGGTCCTTGAGGAAAACTTTGCCGTTCCGGCGTTCGATCAGCGCAATCCGGTCGAAGGCGAACCCGCCCTCGGGGCCGATCCGCGGGATATTGCGCAGGTCATGGCTGGAGAGCAGCTTCCGCGGGTATTCCACGTTCTGGTTTTCCTGCCCTTTCCAGACCGGGGCACTGGCCGCGGGCAGAATCCAAACGACCGAAAAAACGATCAGCAAGGCGCTGGCAACGAACGCAATAAGGATGCGCCGCCAGCGCTTGCCACTTGGATCAAAGAAGACGGGTGCCGTGCCGGAAATGGGAGATTTTTTCGTCATGGATTGCCTCGCCGGAGAATCGATGGTGCAGTAGCCCTGACGGAGACCAGGGCGGGAGCGCCGCCGCTGTTCGACGGGGATTCGACCCGGAACGGACGACCATTTTTCGACGGGAGAAATTGGCGCTCATGCGACTTCTCCCTGAACTTTCTTGAGCCGCCGGATCCCGGCGTATCCCTTTCTGCTTTCGAGTTTGGAGCGCTCGGGAACGGGGCGCACGCGTAGAAAACACGCGCGTTTTCGCGACGGTGCTACTTGGTTTTTGATGCCGATTACCGAGTACCGACCGGGTGTTTTGCGAGTAAGCCGGTACCGCCGCGGTACGCGCGGCAGGGGCCGTCCGGGGCCCCGGGGAGGGCTGCGCCGCGCAGCGCAACAGGGCGTCGGCGGTGGCTACCGCGCCGGGCGGAGGCCGGGTAGCGTACGGGATACGGTCCGGGAGTCAGTGGAGGCGGGTGCGGCATGCGCAGGGGAGTCGGAGCGGCAGCCGGCGTGCTGGCGGTACTGCTTGCCGTGGCCGCGTGCGACGCCGTTCCGCCGCCGCCGGCTCCCACAGCCACTGCGCTGACCGTGACGCCGGACACCTACATCACGGCCTACACGTGGTACGACAACACCCCCGAGGGCTCCCCGGACATCAGCCACCCCGTGCTGCACAAGAAGGCCGGCGGCAGGGGGACCTACGCGGACCCGGTGACGATCGCCGTCGGGCATTCCCTGGAGACCGGACAGGACGTCCTGGATTTCCCGGCGGGCACCCGCATCTACCTGCCCGACGTGCGGCGCTACTTCATCGTGGAAGACACCTGCGGGGACGGGCCGGCGCCGGAGGAGGGCCCGTGCCATGCTGACGCGGCCAGGCATGGCGGGGCCAGCACCTGGCTTGACGCCTGGATCGGCGGCGAGGGGGAGGGTGAATCGTTTGCCCAGCGCTGCGCGGAGCAGGTCACGGGAGTGCGTGCGGCAGTCTTCCACCCGGCCGACAATTTCGTCGTCGCCCCCGGGGACGGCGTGATCCACGACGGCATCTGCGACAGCGGCTACGGCAACCAGCTCGTGACGGCATCGCCCGGTTCAACCCCGCCGCGCTGAGGGCCGGCGGCGTCAGGCAGGCATACGCGGGGGGCACCAACCCTCCGCGGGCGCCGGACGAATCCGGGCCGAAAGCCTCTGGCCTGCGGCTTTATCCGCGGCGCGCCGAGGATTCGGCCTTTTAGTTGACGCTCCGGTAACGTTTAGGTCACCGGTTGGCATACACGCCCCGACACGGCGTTCTGAACGCCGTTGCGTGTGCTAAGTCCCGTGGCGGCGTCGTCCCGCGCTCCGCAAACCGTGACCAATCCCGGGCAGGGATACCCTTTGGTGCCTGCCTGTTTCCGCATTTCCATGAAGAGGCTTTATTTTCCATGCGCAGAAATAGTCTGCTTGCCGCCGGCATGCTCTCCGTCCTGCTCGCCACCTCGGCGTGCGGGGCCGGTGCCCAGAACCCATCCGCACAGTCCACGGGCTCGGCCAGCGCCGGCTTCGAATCCGGCACCGACAGCTCCGCCGAGATCGGCACGTCGCAGCGGGCCGCTGCTGAGAAGGTCAAGGCCACCGCCAAGGCGCAGGCCGAGGCGAAGGCCAAGGCCGCTGCCAAGGCCAAGGCCGACGACGCCAAGGCGGCCGCGGCGGCGAAGACGAAGGCCGCGCAGGCAGCCGCCGCCGCAGCGGCACAGGAGGCGGCAGCGCAAGCACAGGCCGCCGCCAAGGTGCCGGCCGTTGTTCCGTCGACCCCTGCCGCGGCTCCCGCCGCGCCGAAGCCGGCTCCGGTTGTTCCGGCCTCCTCCGAGCGGGTCGTGCACACCACGTACACGACGGCCTACACCTGGTATGACAACACCCCCGCCGGGTCGGCCACGATCAGCCACCCGATCCTGCACAAGACCGCGGGCGGCACCGGTACCTACCAGGACCCGATCACGATCGCCGTCGGCCACTCCACCGCTACCGGCAAGGACGTCCTGGATGTCCCGGCCGGCACCCGGATCTACCTGCCGGACGTGCGCCGCTACTTCATCGTCGAGGACAGCTGCGGCGACGGCGACGAGCCCCAGGGCGGCCCGTGCCACCAGGGGACCAACGTCAACGGCACCAACTCTACGATCTGGATCGACATGTGGATCGGTGGCCAGAGCATGAGTTCCGACGGCGCCGATGCCTGCGCGAGCAAGGTCACCAATGTCCGCACCGCGGTCTTCAACCCCGCCAGCGACTACGCCGTGGCGCCCGGCGCCGGCGTGATCCACGACGGCAAGTGCGACGCCGGCTACGGCAACACGCTGCTGAAGCGCTAGGACGCACCAGGACTCCCGGCGGTAGCCGGGGCGTCCAGGGTGGACAGAGGGGTGCCGGCGAGGTCCGCCGGCACCCCTTTCTGCTGCCCGAGCCGTTGCCGGCATCCCGTCGTGCTGCGGCCGCGGGGCCGTAAGGCCCTGTTATCCGCCCTGGAAGCTGGAAGAATCATTTGCAGTAGTTTGCACCCACAAGGGGAGGGCGCCATGCGGCGGTCCATGCCAACCCGAAAAGCAGTTTTCGCTCTTTCCTGCGCTGCGGTGCTGATGACCGCCTGTTCTGCTCCGACCGGGCCGCCCGTCGTTTCCGAGTCGGCGACGCCATCGCTGTCCAAGGCGGCACTGACCCCGGCAGTCCGGGCTACTGCCCGCCCGTCGGCGCAGGCGGAGTGGAAAACCTACACGACGCCGGACGGCCAGTTGGCCTTCGACTACCCGCCGGACTGGAACGTCAAGGACCGGGCCCGCGAGGCAGCGCCCGGGGGAGTGTTCGTGGAGGTCCTCAGCGGCGCCGGCAAGTCGATGGCCACGCTGCGCACCAATATCCAAACCAAGCCGGACTGTCCGGCGAAGTACCCCTACGCCCTGATGGACTCCCAGGTTCTGCCGGCCCTGAAACAGGACGGCGCGGCTCCCCGGTTCATCTTCGAGGGCAGGGACGACCATGGGTCGTATCCCACCCGGCCGGCCTCCCTGGCCTACGGAATCACCTCGGCGCCGCCGCCGGTCGGACCCAGCGCGTGCCCCATCTTCCAGTTCTTCGACTGGGGCTCGGGACTGGCGGCATTCAGCGGCGTCTACAACCCGGTCGTCGCGGCGCCCGGCGACACCCCCGACGTCGACACTCCCGAGGCCTACACAGCCACAGAGGAGTACGACGAGGTGCGTCAAACCATCACGTCCCTGCGCCCGGCCGACTGATCCCGCGGCGGACGGTCATCTCCCGGATGCCCGGCCACGGCCCCTAGGGCAGCTAGGTGCGACACGCCGTCGGATAGCGACACGCCGGGCCGTTAATTGTGCCTAACTACTCCACAGGATGTGGATTTCGTCCTCGAAAACGGCTGGAATCCGGACATTTTGAAGGTCCCCGGCTGTGGATTAAAAGTGGGTTAAATGACATACTTGTAATACATCATCTTGGGGTCCGCGCCGGGCTCTTGCACTACATGTAGTATCGACATACAGTTCGAGCGGAGCGGTTGCAGACCGCAGGGCGAGGCCAGTAACGGATAAGGATTCCTGTTCCCGTCGGGCCCCACCGGACACGAACCACAGACTTCAACAAAGGGGACCAGGACATGACCGTTACGGTTTACACCAAGCCGGCTTGCGTACAGTGCAACGCCACCTACCGCGCTCTCGACAAGAAGGGCATCGCCTACCAGAGCGTTGACATCTCCCAGGATGCCGAAGCCCTGGAGCGCCTCAAGTCCCTGGGCTACATGCAGGCTCCGGTCGTCGTCACCGACCAGGACCACTGGTCCGGCTTCCGCCCGGACAAGATCGAAGAACTGGCACAGGCTGCCGCCGTCGCGGTTGCCTGAAAGCCGTCGCACAGCACCACGACGGATGAGGTGACTCGCATGGCAGCACCGGCAACCGCCGGCCCGCCGCTCGCAGCGGACACCGTGGACTCAGCCGCGGCAGGCTCCGATGCGGTCCGCACCACAGCCAGCCACCTCATCTACTTCTCCTCCACCTCCGAGAACACCAGGCGCTTCGTCGAGAAGCTGGGTGTCGAGGCGGCCCGCATCCCCCTCCACCCGAGGGAACCGGCACTGCTGGCCACCGAGCCCTACGTCCTGGTGCTTCCCACCTACGGAGGAACCGGGGGAGAGGGATCCGTTCCGAAGCAGGTCATCCGCTTCCTGAACGATCCGAGGAACCGGCAGCAGCTCCGTGGAGTGATCGGGGCGGGCAACACGAACTTTGGGGACAACTACTGCATGGCCGGCGACATCGTCGCCGCCAAGTGCCAGGTCCCGCACCTATATCGTTTCGAACTCATGGGGACGCCGGAAGACGTCAGCCGAGTACAACAAGGATTGGAAGAATTTTGGACACGACTGTCGCAGACACAGAAGTAGCCACCGGCTCCGCCGCGAACACCGCCGTCGAGAAGCACACCGTCCCCGGGGAGAAGCCGGCCCTGCCGGCCGCCTACCAGGGCTTGGGCTACCACGAGCTCAACGCCATGCTGAACCTCTACGGCCCGAACGGCGAGATCCAGTTCGAAGCCGACCGCGAGGCCGCGCACCAGTACTTCCTGCAGCACGTGAACAACAACACCGTGTTCTTCCACGACCTCGAGGAAAAGCTCGACTACCTGGTCAAGAACGAGTACTACGAGCGCGAAACCCTCGACCAGTACACGATGAACTTCATCCGCGAGCTCTTCAACCGCGCGTACAAGAAGAAGTTCCGCTTCGAGACCTTCCTCGGCGCGTTCAAGTTCTACACCTCCTACACGCTGAAGACCTTCGACGGTAAGCGCTTCCTGGAACGCTACGAGGACCGCGTCTGCATGGTGGCCCTGCACCTGGCCCGCGGCGACGAGAAGCTCGCCACCCAGATGGTCGACGAGATCATCGAGGGCCGCTTCCAGCCGGCCACCCCGACTTTCCTGAACGCCGGCAAGAAGCAGCGCGGCGAGCTGGTCTCCTGCTTCCTGCTCCGGATCGAAGACAACATGGAGTCGATCGGCCGGTCCATCAACTCGGCGCTGCAGCTGTCCAAGCGCGGCGGCGGCGTGGCGTTCGCGCTGACCAATATCCGTGAGGTCGGCGCGCCGATCAAGCAGATCGAGAACCAGTCCTCCGGCGTCATCCCCGTGATGAAGCTCCTCGAAGACAGCTTCTCCTACGCCAACCAGCTCGGTGCCCGCCAGGGCGCCGGCGCCGTGTACCTGCACGCGCACCACCCGGACATCTACCGCTTCCTCGACACCAAGCGTGAGAACGCGGACGAGAAGATCCGCATCAAGACCCTCTCGCTCGGCGTCGTGATCCCGGACATCACCTTCGAGCTGGCCAAGCGGGACGAGGACATGTACCTGTTCTCCCCGTACGACGTCGAAAAGGTCTACGGCATGCCGTTCTCCGATGTCTCGGTCACCGAGAAGTACTACGAGATGGTGGACGACTCCCGGATCAAGAAGACCAAGATCAAGGCGCGCGAGTTCTTCCAGACCCTCGCCGAGATCCAGTTCGAATCCGGCTACCCGTACATCATGTTCGAGGACACCGTGAACCGGGAAAACCCGATCGACGGCAAGATCATCATGTCCAACCTGTGCTCGGAGATCCTCCAGGTTTCCCAGCCCACGACGTACCACGATGACCTGTCGTACGACCAGACCGGCAAGGACATCTCCTGCAACCTGGGTTCGCTGAACATCGCGAAGACCATGGACTCACCGGACTTCGGCCTGACCATTGAGACGGCCATCCGGTCCCTCTCCGCGGTCTCGGATATGTCCAACATCACCTCGGTGCCCTCGATCGCCCGCGGCAACGACCAGAGCCACGCGATCGGCCTCGGCCAGATGAACCTGCACGGCTACCTGGCCCGCGAGCGGGTCCACTACGGTTCCGAAGAGGGCCTGGACTTCACAAACATCTACTTTTACTCGGTGCTGTTCCACGCGGTCCGTGCCTCCAACAAGCTGGCCATCCAGACCGGCCAGACGTTCGGCGGCTTCGAGAAGTCCAAGTACGCGAGCGGTGAGTTCTTCGACAAGTACATCAACCGCGAATGGGTCCCGCAGACGGCGAAGGTTGCCGAGCTGTTCCAGAACATCCACATCCCCACCCAGGATGACTGGCGCGAGCTGAAGGCCTCCGTCATGGAACACGGCATCTACAACCAGAACCTGCAGGCCGTCCCGCCGACCGGCTCGATCTCCTACATCAACAACTCCACCTCCTCAATCCACCCGGTGGCGTCCAAGATTGAGATCCGTAAGGAAGGCAAGCTGGGCCGCGTGTACTACCCGGCGCCGTACCTGACGAACGACAACCTGGAGTACTACCAGGACGCGTACGAGATCGGCTACGAGAAGGTCATCGACACCTACGCCGCGGCCACGCAGCACGTGGACCAGGGCCTGTCCCTGACGCTGTTCTTCAAGGACACCGCCACCACGCGCGACATCAACAAGGCCCAGATCTACGCCTGGAAGAAAGGCATCAAGACCATCTACTACATCCGTCTCCGCCAGCTCGCGCTGGAAGGGACCGAGGTAGAGGGTTGCGTCAGCTGCATGCTGTAACCAGCCGCTGAAGGCTTGAGTACGACGGCGGGCGCCCGCCCGCCGTCGTACGCTTTAACTTAGAGAACCAACCCAACATTGAGGGGATGACATGACCGAGAAGGTCAAGCTGTTGAGCCACGTCGAGGCGATCAACTGGAACCGCATCCAGGACGACAAGGACGTGGACGTCTGGAACCGCCTGGTCAACAACTTCTGGCTGCCGGAGAAGGTGCCGCTGTCCAACGACGTCCAGTCGTGGAACACCCTGACGCCGGCCGAGCAGCAGCTCACCATGCGCGTGTTCACCGGCCTGACCCTGCTGGACACCATCCAGGGCACCGTCGGCGCCGTCTCGCTCATCCCGGACGCCCTGACCCCGCACGAAGAGGCCGTCTACACGAACATCGCATTCATGGAGTCGGTGCACGCCAAGAGCTACTCCTCCATCTTCTCCACGCTGGCCTCCACCAAGGAGATCGACGAGGCGTTCCGCTGGTCCACCGAGAACGAGAACCTTCAGAAGAAGGCCCAGATCGTCATGGACTACTACCAGGGCGACGACCCGCTGAAGCGCAAGGTGGCCTCCACCCTGCTGGAGAGCTTCCTGTTCTACTCGGGCTTCTACCTGCCGATGTACTGGTCCTCGCGGGCTAAGCTGACGAACACGGCCGACCTGATCCGCCTGATCATCCGCGATGAGGCCGTGCACGGCTACTACATCGGCTACAAGTTCCAGAAGGGCCTGGAGAAGGTCTCCGAGGAGAAGCGCCAGGAAATCAAGGACTACACCTTCGAACTGCTCTTCGAGCTGTACGAGAACGAGGTCCAGTACACGCATGACCTCTACGACTCCGTCGGCCTGGCCGAGGACGTCAAGAAGTTCCTGCACTACAACGCCAACAAGGCCCTGATGAACCTGGGCTACGAGGCCATGTTCCCGGCCTCCGTCACCGACGTGAACCCGGCGATCCTCTCGGCCCTGTCGCCGAACGCCGACGAGAACCACGACTTCTTCTCGGGGTCGGGTTCGTCGTATGTGATTGGCAAGGCTGTCAATACCGAGGATGAGGACTGGGACTTCTAGGTCCGCCTCTCCACAGACGAGACAGAACGGCCCCGCACACAATTGTGTGCGGGGCCGTTCTGCATTGCTCGGTCAGCTTGCGTGTGCTGACGCTCCGGGCTCGAGGGCGAACTGCTTCGGAAGCTTCATCGACCGCTCGGCCATGACCTCGCGGAGCCGGTTCGGGTAGTCGGTGATGAGTCCGTCGACTCCGTAATCCATGAGGGCCCGCATCGTCGGCTTGTCATCGACGGTCCACGGGATGACCTGCATGCCCTTGGCGTGGGCGCGGGACACCATGTCGGCGGTGACGTAGGGGACGTAGTTGGCGTCGCTGACGGTCCCGTTCTGCGGAGTGCCGTGGACCGGGGAGATGGCGTCGAATCCCAGGGACGCGGCCGCATCCACCAGGTCACCGCCGAAGTCGTCAGCATCGATGCCGCCGAGCCACGGCGACTTGCCGGGCTGTCCTGCCTGCAGGAAGTCTTTGTTGGTCAGGGCCACGGTGCGGATGCCGGGCTGGCGTTCCTTGACCAGGCGCAGCGAGCCCCAGTCGAAGCTTTGAATGGAGACGCGTTCGGCCATGTGCGCCTTGTTGATTTCGCGCAGCGCGACGTCGACGAACTGCTCGCGCGGGGCGGTTTCTTCCGGGGCGCCGGCTTCTACCTTGGTCTCGACGTTGAACTTGACCTGGCTGGCCCGGTAACGGTTCGTCAGATCGAAGACCTCGGCGAGGGTCGGCATCTTCGCGCCGGGGGACGCTTGCTGGCCCGGGAACTGCGGCAGCGTGGAGGAACCGCAGTCCAAGCTGCGGACCTGCGCGAAGGTGAGGTTCTTGATGTACTTGCCCACATACGGGAACAGCGGGTCGCCTGGGGTAACGGGGGCCGTGTCGCGGCACTTGTCCCCGTTGATCTTCCGGTCGTGGGTGATCACTTCGCGGCCGTCCTTGGTGATCTGCAGGTCCATCTCGAGGGTGCTAACGCCGGTCTCGATTCCCTTGGCGAACGAGGCCAGCGTCGATTCGACGGTGAGGCCGATGCCGCCGCGGTGCGCCTGCAGGTCAAAGTGGTTGTCGGTGCCGTTCGGGTTGGTGTCAGCGGCCTTGGCCGGAAGAGTTGTTCCGAGGGCGAGGCCGGCGGTGATGGCAGCCGCGGTCAGCAGCTTTGTGTACTTCATGGGTTCTCCAGGGTTGATAACTGCGCGGTGACGACGCTTGGTGTCGATCACGGTCACCCACGCTAGGGCCGCGAGGCTGCGGATCGGCCACGCACGCGCCGCGCTTTATCCGGCATTCGGGAGCTGTTCACCCCGGGTTGGCGCGGACGATGTCAGGCCGTTTCCTGCGGGCGCGGCCGCCCCCAATTTGCTGGGCCGCGGCGCCTCGGAGGACCAGCGACGTCGAAGCGTGGCCGGCACGGAAGGCAGGCGGGACCATGCGGCTGCCTGGAAGGCCGACGGCGTGTCGGGCAGGTGGGGTGGTTCCCAGTCCTGTTGTTCGCTGCGGTACCGCCGTCCCGTGGGGGAGATCCATGCCGGTGGTTCATGCCCGGTCGCCGGGGTGGGAGTCCAGGTGGTGGTGTGTTTGAGTCGGTGGTGTTTGCGGCAGGGCTGGCCCAGGTTGCTGATTCCGGTGGTCCCGCCGTTGGCCCACGCGAGCAGGTGGTCGGCCTCGGTGTCCAGAGATGAGTTGTTGCAGGCGGGGAAGCTGCATTTGGCGTCCCGCAGCCGGAGCCAGTGCCGCATCGCCCTCGGGATCCGGTAGCTCGTGCGGCCGATTTCCAGGGGAGCCCCGTCCCGCGGATCGGTCAGCACCCGGTAGAACGAATCCGCCCCGCCCGCCACCAGCTTCCTGGCCACTGACGGTGGGATCGGGCCATACCCATCCAGCATCGCCGGCTCGTCAGTCACCCCGAGCAGCGACAGCACCGGGACCGTGACCAATACCTGCGCCCGCGGCATGGGAACACCGGCCGTGGTAAGCGGGGTGTCGGCATCCCCGGTCCCGGCCGCATGGACCCTGCCGGCGGCGCCCTCTCCGCTGAGGAACAGCGTCGCCGCTACGTCCGCCCGGAGCTGGGCCAGGGTCCGTGCCTCGGCCGGCCCCTGGAGCGCGCGGGAGGCGGTGGTGAGTCGATCGAAGATCCCCGCCGCGGTCGCTGCCGGCAGGTACGCGTTCAACCAGGCCATCCCGTCCCGGTCGGGAACGAACTCCACCCGCCGGTCGGCGGCGCTGCGGACATGCCGGGCCTCGATGCTGAGCGGATGGTGCCGCTCACGCCAGGTCCTGGCCTTGGCCCGGAACCGCCCCGGAACCAGCTCTCCCGCAAGACAGCCACGGGCCGGCGAAGGAGCGTCCGGGTCAAGGAAATGGGCCTCCAGAGATCCCGCCGCGGCGGGAGAGAGGCCTGCAGCCTCATTGACCATGATGCGGGCGTGCTGCCAGGACACGCTCCCGGAGCCCAAAGCGTCCAGCGTCAGGGGAAGCGACGTTGTCAGGGCCAGCGCATCCGAAATCAGCGCCGAGGCGGAGCGCTCACTGACTGTCAGCACCCCCGCGACCTCCGCCACGGTGCTCATCTCCCGGGCCGTCCAGTCCTGCGGCGTGGCAGCCGGCCCCGCAAGAACCTCGGCCAGATGGACATAGCCGGCAGCGAGGCGGACCTTGAGCGCCGCGACCCGTGACTCCACCCGTGCCGCCTCAGACAAACCGTCCAGGCAGGCGTCGGCACGCAGCCGCACCGGATCGGCGTCGGCGTTGGACTCCGCAGCACCGGGACCATCAAGGAGAGCCTCCAACGCGGCGGCGGACTGCCTCAGGGCCGCTGCTGCCGCCCTGATGTCCGCTGTGAAAGCATCTCCGCTCTCCATGTCTTCACACTAAGACCGACCACCGACATTTATACCCGGACGCAGGCCTCTTCAATGTCCGGGACGTTGAGGCCGATGGTTACGTGGAAAAGTTTGGATTACTCCCTCTAGTTGCTGATATTCCGCATGCGGGGGTGCGCCCGCAGAGGGTGTCTACCCGGCAAAGTGGACCGGGGTTCTCAGCGGTTTTAGCGGACACGCACGGTACCGGCGGGTAGCTTTTTCTTGCGGCGGCGGGCGGCTAGGCTCGAAGGCGGGGGAGGGGCTCGGCCGAGGGGACAGGTCGAAAATGAATCATGAACGGACGTGGGTCGGTCCTTTGTTGCAGCCGGCACTGCGCACCTTTAAGGAAGTAGAGACGGCCGGCGCCGGGCTGCTCGAGCAGTTGCAGGACGGTGCCGCCCTGACCAGCGAGCAGCGGCGGTCGCTGGGGCAGGTCCTGGACAGCCTGGAACGGCACCTGATGCACGCCGACGCGGAAACCCCTGCCGGGATTTTCTTCCCTGGTTCCAACCCGCTTATCCC
Organism: Arthrobacter sp. Soil763; assembly: GCF_001428365.1. GTDB lineage: Bacteria > Actinomycetota > Actinomycetes > Actinomycetales > Micrococcaceae > Arthrobacter. Next base: position 1,298,031 of record NZ_LMSH01000002.1, read on the forward strand.
GGTGAAATGGATCGGCCAAGGGAAGTGGGAATCGTGAGCGAGGATCAGCACCGCCGCAACCGGCGCCATGGCAGGCCCTCGCGGCGCCGGGCCTCCACATTGGCTGGCAGTGTTGCCGCTGTCGCCTTCGTCCTGCTGGCTGCGGCCGCACCCGCCGGAGCCGACGCCGGAGGAGGGCTGGGCGTCGACGACGGGGAGTTGTCCAGGCACGGCTCCCGGGTCCAGGTGTACGTTACCTATGAATGCCCGGTCGGGCAGACGGCGGGAGTGGGAATCTTCCTCGCCCAGGCCGAACACCATGGACGCGCTCCCTTTGGCGGCGCCGGTTCCGGGCCGCTGACCTGCACGGGCGAGCCGGCCGAAGTGGTCCTCACTGTCCCGGCAGGAAGCGGCCGCTTCATTCGAGGCTGCGCCACGGCGACCGTGTCCCTTTTCACGAGGGAAGCCGGGCGCCCGGACAACATCGAACAAATCACCGAGGAGATCCGGCTGGAACATTCCTGGTCCTAAGGGAGCTGTCAACCATCCCCCCGAGCCTCCCTCAGAACGCGTAGCGGACCCGGCAATACGGCGTGATTTCGGCAATGAGCTCCGTCAGTTGCCGCACATAGCCCGCCTTATGTCCCGACCGGTAGCGGACGTTCGTGAAGCCGTTCGACGAGACCTTCGCCTCCTGCAAATCCGGACGCCAGAGTGCCTTCTCAGCCTGGGGATGCCAGCCCAGATTGACCTCGTGGAGCCCCTCGTTGTGCGTCAGGAAGATCACTTCCGCCGCAAGTTGGGCCTTGGCGGCGTCGGTCAGGGTGGCGTCGAGCCGACGGAGCAGCTCCTCCCAATCGTGGAGCCAGGTGTCCGTGATGATGACGGGGGAGAAGTTCACGTGCACCTCGTAGCCGGCCTCGACGAAGTCGTTGATGGCGGTCATTCGTTCAGCCATGGGTGAGGTCCGGACGTCAATCGACTTCGCCAAGGCCGCGGGCATCAAGGAGAAACGGATCCTGGTGTGGCCGCCATGGTCCCACCCGAGCATCGCCGGGTTCACGTACTTGGTGGCAAAAGATAGCTTGGCGGTAGGTAGGTCCCGGAAAAGCGTGACCAAGTCTTCCACGTTGTCGCTGATGAGGGCGTCGACGGAGCAGTCGCTGTTCTCGCCGATGTCGTACACCCAGAGTTGCGGGTCGCACTGGTTGGGCTCCAGCTTTATGCCCTGCCGCGTGGCATGCCGCTCCAGCGCCCGGGCGATGTCGTCGATGTTCGCGAACACGGTGACCGGGTTGCTGTACCCCTTGTGCCGGGGCACGTAGCAGTAGGCGCATGCCATGGCGCAGCCGTTCGCCGTCGAGGGTGCAATGAAATCCGCTGACCGGCCGTTGGGCTTAACGGTCAGCGCTTTTTTGACGCCGAGGACCAGCGCCTCCGTCTTGATCCTGGACCAGCGCGGCACGTTCGTTTCATCCCCGTGGACTTCAGGGATGTTCCAGTGGCTATCGACAGGGACGACGTCGGCGTCCGGCCAGCGTGTGACGATTTCCTTGCCCCGGGGAAGCTCCAATGCGGCGGGCTGGGCATAGATGCGCCGGATCTGTAGCAAGCGGTTGAGCTCCATGATTCGTTCCCCCTACCGGCCCGAAACGCCTAGTCCGCGGCGGCGAGCTGGCCGCAGGCGCCGTCGATCTCCTTGCCGCGGGTATCGCGCAGGGTGCAGGGCACCCCGGCCGCGCGGAGCCGGGCAATGAACTCCTGCGCCACCGGCTTCTCCGAAGAGGTCCAGATGGAACCGGGGGTGGGGTTCAGCGGGATCGGGTTCACGTGGACCCAGCCGCGGCCGCGCTGGTTCAGTTTCTTCGCCAGCAGGTCCGCACGCCAGGCGTGGTCGTTCATGTCCTTGATCAGCGCGTACTCGATGCTGACGCGGCGGCCGGTCTTGCGGTAGTACTCGTAGGCGGCGTCGATCGCTTCGTCGACCTTCCACCGGTTATTGACCGGGATCAGCTCGTCGCGGAGTTCGTCGTCGGGCGCGTGCAGGGACAGCGCGAAGGTGACCGGCAGGTCCTCGTCGGCCAGCTTGCGGATGGCGGGGACCAGGCCGACGGTGGAGACCGTGATGTTCCGGGCCGACATGCCCAGGCCCTCGGGCGCCGGGTCGACGAAGCGGTGCAGGGCGGCCATCACGCGCTTGTAGTTGGCCAGCGGCTCGCCCATGCCCATGAAAACGATGTTGGTGACGCGCTCGTCGTCGTGCTCCTTCGGGCCCAGCTCGCCCGCGGCGATCGCACGGTTCGCGGCGACCACCTGGTCCACGATCTCCGCCGTCGACATGTTGCGGGTCAGCCCGGCCTGGCCGGTAGCGCAGAACGGGCAGTTCATCCCGCAGCCGGCCTGCGAGGACACGCACAGGGTGATCCGGCCGGGGTAGCGCATCAGGACCGACTCGACCAGGGCGCCGTCGAACAGCCGCCACAGGAACTTGATGGTGTCCCCGTTGTCCGTACGGAGGCGGCGGACCTCGGTCAGCAGCGGGGGGAACATCTCTGCCACGAGCTCTTCGCGGCCGGCCTTCGGCAGGTCGCTCATCGCTTCCGGATCCGTGGTCCAGTGCTGGAAATAGTGCGTGGAGAGCTGCTTCGCCCGGAAGGCGGGGACGCCGAGCTCCTTGAGCTTCGCGGCACGCTCGGCCAGGGTCAGGTCGGCCAGGTGCGCCGGCGGCTGCTTGACCCGCGGTGAGGCGAACTGGAGTACCGGCCGGCCCTCGACAGTGCGCGCCTGCTCCCAGCCTTCCGCCGTCGGGCGGACCTGCGGGCGTGCGGCGTCGCCGGCGTCCTTTGCGCGGGTGCGGTCGGGGGCGTCGGAGGAGGAAGTTGAGGAAGTCATCCTTCCCATTGTCCCACGCCCGGGTGGCGCGCCCTAAGCGCGGGCTGCAAGGCCCCGCGCCCGACGCCGCCGGGTCGCCCGCCCCGCACCCGCCCCCGCACCGCCGTCGTTGTCAGTACCCGGCGACCTCGTGCGGCACGTACGGGGTCTCCAGCTCCGCCTTCTCCTCCCGCGTCAGCGTCAGTTCCAGCGATGCGACGGCGTCCTCCAGATGGGCGGGCTTGCTCGCGCCGACGATCGGGGCGCTAACCACGCTGTTGGAGCGGACCCATGCCAGGGCCACCTGGGCGCGGGGCACGCCGCGGCGCTCCGCGATGGCCCGCACCGCGTCCGCCACAGCCCGGTCGCTGCCCTCGGCGCTGTACAGGGTCTTGCCGAACTCATCCTTTTCCGAGCGGTTGGTCTTCTCGTCCCAGTCGCGCGTGAGCTTGCCGCGGGCCAGCGGGCTCCAGGGCAGGACGCCGATCTTCTGGTCCGCGCAGAGCGGGAACATCTCGCGCTCCTCCTCGCGGTAGACCAGGTTGTAGTGGTCCTGCATCGTGACGAACCGGGTCCAGCCGTTGAGCTGCTGCAGGTACAGCGCCTTGCTGAACTGCCAGGCCGCCATCGAGGACGCGCCGATATAGCGCACCTTCCCGGCCTTGACGACGTCGTGCAGGGCCTCGAGCGTCTCCTCGATGGGCGTCGCAGGGTCCCACCGGTGAATCTGGTAAAGATCGACATAGTCGGTCCCCAGCCGCGCCAGGCTGGCGTCGAGTGCGGCGAAGATGGCCTTGCGTGAGAGTCCGCGCCCGTTGGGGCCCGGGCGCATCACGCCGTGCACCTTGGTGGCGATGACGGTCTCGTCCCGGCGGGTGAACTCGGCGAGCGCCCGGCCCACGACCTCCTCGCTGGAGCCGTTGGAATACACGTTGGCGGTGTCGAAGAAGTTGATCCCCGCCTCCACGGCCTGGCGGATCAGCGGCCGGCTCTGGTCCTCGGGCAGCGTCCACGGGTGCGGGCCCCGCTCCGGGTCCCCGTAGGTCATGCACCCCAGGGCCAGCGGTGAGATGTCCAGGCCGGTGTTGCCGAGTTTGATGTATTCCACGATTGTCCTCCGTCGAAAACCGGTAGCCGCGGCCGCGGCCCCTGCCAACGTTAGGTGATGAAGGGCGTGCGTTTCCGCCTCAGCGGCGCTCCGGCGTGGTTGCCGCCGGGCCGGACGACAACGGCGTCACCAGCCGCCGCGCGTGGGCGTGTGCCCCATCCGGGCGTCCTCCGGCATGGCCATCTCCGCGCGGAGGCCCAGGAGCCTGATGGGCCGGCCCGGCTCGATACCGGCGCCGAGCTCCAAGGCCCGGGCAAGGACGTCGGCGCGGTCGAAGGTCTCGGGAATCTTCCGTGCGTGCGTCTTGGTCACAAACGGTGCGTAGCGGACCTTCAGGGTAAGGCCGACGACGGGCCGGCCCTCGGCCGCAACGTCCTCGAGCACCTGCGACGTCAGCTCCCGCAACGCCTCATCCACCTGCGCGGGCTCGGTCAGGTCCTGCTGGAACGTGGTCTCCCGGCTGTGCCCGCGGGCGACCCAAGGGGTGTCGTCCACCACGCCGGCACCGTCCCCGCGCCCCAGTTCCGCGTACCAGGGGCCCATCCGGGGACCGAATTCCGGGACCAGGTCCTGGGGATCGGACGCGGCGAGCCGGGAAACCGTGGTGATGCCGAGCTTGGCCAGCCTCGCCGAGACTTTGGTTCCGACGCCCCACAGCTCCTTGGTGGGCCGGCCGCCCATGACCTCGAGCCAGTTGGCGGCGGTGAGGCGGAAGACGCCGGCCGGCTTGCCGAAACCGGTCGCGACTTTGGCCCGGACCAGGGTGTCGCCGATGCCGACGCTGCAGTGCAGCCGGGTCCGCTCCAGGACGGCGGCCTGGAGCTGCCGCGCGTAGGCTTCCGGGTCCTCCGTCGCGACCCCGACAAAGGCCTCATCCCAGCCGAGCACCTGCACGGTGGCGCCGGGTTGCGCGCGGAGGGTGGCCATCACCGTTTCGGAGGCGGCGAGGTAGGCCTCCTGATCGACCGGCAGGATGACGGCGTCGGGCACTTTCCGGGCGGCAACCCGCAGTGGCATTCCGGAGCCGACGCCGAAAGCCCTGGCCTCGTAGGACGCGGTGGAGACCACGGCACGCTCCGCGGGATCGCCGCGGCCGCCGACAATCACGGGCCGGCCCGCCAGCTCGGGCCGCCGCAGCACTTCCACGGCCGCTATGAACTGGTCCAGATCAACATGCAGCACCCATGGGATTCCGCTCACGGCACCAGTGTGCACTAAACCCCTCCGCCGGGGCAGGGAAACAGATCGGAAAACGGGGACCACACCATCCGGACTAGACCGAGAACTCGCGGTTGTTGATCATCCTGTCCGCCGTCTCGTAGACCGTCTGGTTATGCGAGCGGGCGTAGTCGCGCAGCAGCGCGAAAGCCGCGCCCATGTCGACATTGGAAGTGTGGGCGATCATGCCCTTGGCTTGTTCGATCAGGATTCGTCCGTTCAGGGCGCGCTGGAGCTGTTCGTTTATCAGGACGCTCTCCCTCGCAGCGCGTTCCTGCAGAAGGGCGATAGTTGCCATGTCGGCGAAGGCCTGGGTGATAGCGGCGTCCTCGGCGGTGGCGGGCCCCGTCCCGTGGCTGAACAATGCCAGGGAACCGACGGTTCGACTGCGCAGCCGCATGGGGACGGCAAGCAGGGACCCGAAACCCTGGGACAGGGCGCAGGCCGCGAACGCGGGCCAGTGGCTGGTCTTCGCTGTCATCGACGGCCACCGGCGTTCCCGTCCGGTAGCAGTCCACGCACGGACCCGTCCCGGATTCAACCTGGAGTTCTTCCACCACCTGGCACTCCGCACTCGTCGTCGCCATCACCTGCAGGCTGCCGTCGGGATCTACGAGCAGCAGTCCCGCAGCAGCGGCGTCGAGAACGGCGGCAGCTTCGTCCACGAGGGTGTGGAGGAGGTCGAACACGTCATAGTCGACAACGAGGGTGTCCGCCATCTTCACGAAAGCGGAGCTGATGCGTTCGGCACGGCTACGTTCAGCCATGCCGGAATCTTACTCCAGCGACCGGCCCGTCCGCCTGTGCCCTTGGACCCGCGATTTGTGCTCTAGCCTCTTGGGGCAAACCCACGTAGAGTGGCATTGTTGCCCCGGACCCTGGTAGCGCCCCATCTTTCGGCGAACTACCCAGAGGATCTTTCATGTCAGGCAACCCAAAACCCCAGGCTGCGTCGGCCCCTTCGCAGGCGAACGCCTTGGCGGACTTCCTGTGGAAGCGGCAAGAGCCCGGACTCGACCACCTTTCTTCGGCCGATACCGGCGGCACCACCCACGATCCGGACGCCTGGCGGGATGCACTGCTGGCCGAGGTCGAGGACCTCGCTGAAACGCTGAGGAAAAAGGTGGCCCGGTACGCGTCTTTACGGGCGGCCCAGCCCTCTGCCCTTGTCGAGGATCCCGCCAGCGAGACCGCTGTGCTGTGGATACAGCATGCGCTGGAGGATATCGCCGCGACCGCCCTGGGGATCAACATAGCTTCTCGGGAACTCTTCCTGCAGGCCGCCTCGGCGCAGAACCAGGAAGCGAAAAGCGAGCTGCCGGGGGCCGAACCCCGGAGGTCGCTGGACAGCTAGTCGCTGCCCACGACGAAGTAGCTAGACTGGGCTACCTACTTCTGGAAAAGGGCGGCGGCGGTGCGGGAACTCAAGAATGACGCTGAGGTGCTGCCGGTCGCCGGCCCGGACGGGAGTGTACGGCGGCGGCAACTGATGGCCATCGGCGCCATCACCCTGACCTCCATCCTGTGGGGGACCACCGGCACCGCGGCCACCTTCGCCCCGGCGGCCGGGCCGCTGGCGATCGGTTCGGCCGCCCTGGCCGTCGGCGGCATCCTGCAGGCCCTCATCGCCCTTCCCGCGCTCCGTGCCGCCGCCGGGCAGCTGCGGGCCAGGCTGAGCCTGGTGGCCGTCGGGGCCGCGGCGGTGGCGATCTATCCGCTGGCCTTTTACAGCTCGATGCATCTGGCCGGTGTCGCCCTGGGCACTGTCGTCTCCCTCGCCTCGGCGCCGCTGGCTTCCGGGGTGCTGGAACGGGTGACCCGGCGCGCCCCGCTGAGCCGGTGGTGGTTGCTGGCGGCGGGGCTCGGGGTCACCGGCAGCATCCTGCTGTGCCTGGCCAGGATGACCGGCGACCCCGCCGGCGGTGGTTCCGCGCTCGCCGGCATCGGGTTGGGACTGGTCGCCGGCGCCACCTACGCCACGTACTCCTGGTGCGCCCGGCGGCTGATGAACGACGGCGTCGGCCGCGCCGCGTCGATGGGCGCGGTCTTTGGCGCCGGCGGCCTGCTGCTGCTGCCCGTCCTTCTGATGACCGGCGCACCGCTGCTCGCGAGCACCCAGGCGTTCACCGTCGCCGCCTACATGGCCCTGGTACCGATGTTCGCCGGCTACGTGCTCTTCGGCTACGGGCTGGCCTGTGTTCCTGCCAGCACGGCGACGACGATCACCCTGACCGAGCCGGCGGTCGCCGCCGTCCTGGCCGTCGCCGTCGTGGGCGAACGACTCAGCGCGGCCGGCTGGTCGGGGTTGGGCATCATCGCGCTGGCCCTGGTGGTCCTGGCGGTCGCGCCGGCCAACGCGGCGGCGCCCGCTGCCCCGGGGCCCCAGGCCCGCTTCCGGCAGCCCGAACGACTGTGAGAGGGTGACCACGATGAAACGGATCGGCTTCCTGTCCTTTGGCCACTGGGGCGATGTCCCGGGCTCGCGCGTGCGCTCGGCGCGGGATGCGCTGCTGCAGGCCATCGATTTGGCCGTGGCCGCGGAGGAAGTCGGCGTGGACGGCGCCTATTTCCGCGTCCACCATTTCGCCGAGCAGCAGGCGGCGCCGCTGCCGCTGCTGGCCGCGATCGCCGCCCGTACGTCCCGGATCGAAGTAGGCACCGGCGTCGTCGACATGCGCTACGAGAATCCGCTGCACCTCGCCGAGGAGGCCGCCGCCGTCGACCTGATCAGCGGCGGGCGGCTGCAGCTGGGCATCAGCCGGGGCTCGCCGGAATCGGTGCTGGCCGGCTACGAGGCCTTCGGGCACGTGCCCGCCCCGGGGGAGACCGATGCGGACCTGGCCCGACGGCACACCGACCGTTTCCGCAGCGCCATCGCCGGCGCCGGCCTTGCCCGGGCCAACCCCCGGTTCGGGATCGGCGGCGCCAGCGTTCCAATCGAGCCGCGGTCCGCCACGCTGCCCCAGCGGATTTGGTGGGGCGCCGGGAGCCGCGCCACAGCGCGGTGGGCGGCGGACCAGGGCCTCAACCTGATGTCCTCGACCCTGCTGACGGAGGACACCGGCGTGCCGTTTGACCAGTTGCAGGCCGAGCAGATCGCCGGCTACCGGGAGGCGTGGACCGCGGCCGGGCACCAGCGCGCGCCGCGGGTGTCCGTCTCGCGGAGCATCATTCCGCTGATTGACGACGAGTCACGGCGCTACTTCGGTGTGCGCGCGCAGGCGGACGCACGGGACCAGGTGGGCTACCTCGACGGCGGCCTGGCCCGGTTCGGTCGCAGCTACATCGGCGAACCAGAGCAACTGGCGGACGAGCTTTCCCGCGACGCCGCGGTCGCCGCGGCGGACACCCTCCTGGTCACCGTCCCGAACCAGCTGGGCGTGGACTTTAACGTCCGGCTGCTCGAGGCGATTTCCACCGGGCTGCGCCCGGCCTTGGGCTGGGACTGAGCGGGGACCTATGCGGGCGCCGGGCGGCCGGCGTCAGCTCCGGCGTCAGGTCAGCCGGACGCCGGTCAGTTCGGCGAGCCGGGCCAGCAGCCGGTCCTGGAAACCGGGATCGGCGGCCTCGGGGGCGGGGGCGCGCAGTGTCCGGTGGTGCCAGTAGCCGCCGCTGGTGAGGGCTGCGGGATCGTGGCTGGCCGCCAGCCAGGTCTGGGTCTGGTGCCCCAGTTCCAAATCGTCAGGCGCCCCGGGGCCGCCCATCCTGGTGGGTACCCAGCCGGGGTCGACGGCGTTGCTCAGCACCGACGGCCATCGGCGGGCGGCCGCGAGCGCCAGCGCCGTGAGGTACAGCTTGCTCTCGGCGTAGGCCTGGCCGGCGTTCCAGCGCCTCCCGGTCCAGTCGATGTCCGCCAGCGAGGTGCCGCCGCCGCGGTGGAGGCCGCTGCTGAGGAAGACCAGCCGGTCCGGACGGTCTAGCAGGGCGGTCAGCAGGTACGGCGCCAGGGTGTTGATGGCCAGTGTGCGGGCGTGCCCTTCGGGGGTGCTGCCGCGGTCCGGCTCACGATAGGTGCCGGCGTTATGGATGACGGCGTCCATCCGGCCCAGGCGGTTCACCTGCTCGGCGACGGACCGGGTTCCCGCTGCGCTGCTGAGGTCGCCGACGACGACTGCCGCCGCGCCGGACAATGCCCGGAGCGTCGCGGCGCGGGCGGGGTTGCGGGCGTGCAGGACGACGTCGTGGCCCTCGCCGAGCAGGGTGCGTGCGGCGTCGAGGCCCAGGCCGGCCGATGAGCCGGTGATAAAGATGCGTGCCACCGAAGCCCCTTTCGTCAGCCTGCTCCGCAGCCGCCGCCGATCCTAGGCCTGGCCGGGTTCCGCCGGGTGGGCTTCCTCGGCCTCAACATCCTGGACGGAGCGGGACAGCAGGCAGAATTCATTGCCTTCCGGGTCTGCCAGCACCGCCCAGCTGACATCCGGGCCCTGCCCGACGTCGGTGCGACGGGCCCCGAGCGCCAGGAGCCGCTCCAGTTCTTCGGCCGTCGAGACGCCGTCGGCGCGCAGGTCAAAGTGCAGCCTGTTTTTGACGGTTTTCGCCCCGGGCACGGCGATGACGTCGATGGACGGGGCGGAGTTGTCACGGGGGCCAATGCTGATGAGTTCCCCGTCGTCATCGCCGGTCTCCTCGATGATGTTCCAGCCGAGGACGGCGCACCAGAAATCGGCCACCACCTTCGGGTCGACAGCGTCGATGGCAACGGAGGCTAATTGGCTGGGCATGGCACCACGATAACCCACCGCGTTCCCGGTGCCGGCAAAAGATTTTCGGGCCCCTCTGTAACCCTTGGCGGTGTTCCGGAAACTTTGAGGGTGAGCGGGTACCTCGCCCGCCGTTACAGCACCTTGGGGGTACACCATGAAGACCACGCACACGGGGCGTTTCCTGACCATGTCGGCGGCGGGCCTGGCCGCCGGCCTTGTCCTGGCCGGCTGCGGAGCGCAACCCGGCGGCCCGGCGGCGTCGGAGGCCGCAGCCTCAACCGTCAGGGTGTCCGGGGCGACGACGGCGGCTGCCGGAAAGGGTACGACGGCGGCGCCGGCGGCAGCATCGACGGCCCGCACGCCCACACCGCCGACGGAGTCATCCCACAACCTGAAAACGTTCACCTTCCCGGACGGCCATATCTCCTTCAGCTACCCCGCCGCGTGGACGGTGCGGACGCAGTACCCGCCGGCCGGCCTGCCGGGTGTCGACGCGGTGGTCGCGGACGAGGCAGGCCGGGAGGTGGTGTCGCTCGCCAATGGCGTGGGAACCGGGTGCGCCGGCGGCCCCGCGTCGCGGCGGGTCCTCGACCAGGCCACGGTCCCGGCCATGGCCGCCCCGGACGGGACGAAGCCAGCGTTCGGGTTCGCCGTCGAATCCATCGCCGGGAAGGATTACTACAACATGGGACTGGCCGACCCCCGGTCCCTGGAACAGGGCGACGGCGTCTCATCCTGGTGCAACCTCGTGCCGACGGAAAACGGCGGGCTGATCACGCGGGTCCACTTCGGCGAACCTGCCTTCGCCAACCGGGGTGAAGCCCGCGCATGGATGGCCACGGAACGGTACGCCCAGCTGAAGGCCCTCCTGGTGAGCCTGGCCTACGCGTAGGGATCGAGGCGGTCACTCGCTGCCCAGCAGGCTGCGGGTGAGCGCCTCGCCGTCGGCCATCAGCTCCTCGGCGGCGGTGCGGAGGTGGGCATCCACGGGCGGTCTGCCGGCCAGGGCGGCGGCCACGACGGCACGGCGGACCAGTTCGCGGGCGAAGGACGCCGTGGTCCCGGCCGTCCGGTCCGCGGCCTCGGCCAGGGCGGCCGCGCTGAACGGGATGTCACGCGAGTACAGCTCGAGCAGGGCCATCCGCTGCGGCCGGGCCGGCAGCGGTATCTCCACCGCGAGGTCCACCCGGCCGGGGCGCTGGGCCAGGGCGCGTTCGAGCATGTCGACCCGGTTGGTGGTGAGCACGAAGGCCACGTCCGCGTCGCTGGCAAGCCCGTCCATGGCATCGAGCACCTCGAACAGCAACGGCTGTGGCCCGTGCCCGAAGCTCCGGTCCTCCGCGATCAGGTCGCAGTCCTCCAGCACAATCAGGGACGGCTGCAGCGCGCGGGCCATGGCCGCCGCTTCGGAGATCCGGGCCAGCGAACCGCCGGAGAGCAGGATCGCGGTGGATCCGCCGCTGCCGCTGAGCAGGTGCCGGACCGTGTGGGTTTTCCCGGTACCGGGCGGCCCGTAGAGCAGGACGCCGCGTTTGAGGTGCTGGCCGTAACCGTGAAGCGCGTCCCGGTGCTCGGCGATGCCCAGGGCATGGTCTGCCACCTTCTGCAGCAGCCCGTCCGGCAGGATGACCTCGTCCGCGGCGAGGGCCGGCCGTTTGTGGAACGTCACACCCCCTGAGCTGGCGCCATATTCGCCCAGGACAAGGGAAATGACCTGCCCCTTCAGGATGCTGTAATGCTGCATCCGCCGGCGGAATTCGGCCAGGAAGGCCGCGGCGGTCTCCGCGCGGCCGGCCAGGACCTCGAGCGAGGCCGCCTGACGGCCGTACCGGGGGTTGGCGTCCCGTTGCAGCACGGCGATCGGCTGGCCGCCGAACCGGAACAGCCAGAGCCCCAGCGCCACGGCCTGCCGCTGCTCATCCGGCCCCACCGCGAGGTTGGTGTAGTCCGGCTGGGCGAGCGGGAACTGGGGAAAGAGCTGGGCCTGCTGCAGCATGTCGCTCAGTGAATGGTGGTGGCGCTGGTCGCCGCCGCCGATGCCCACCAGCCGGAAGCCCGGGTCCCTGCCCGCCAGTTCGGCCAGCTGGATGTCAGCGTCGGCGAATCGGTGCGGCGGGATCTCCTCCGCGACGACGGACAAGGTTTCGACCGCGACGCCCAAGTGCCCGGCCAGCGTCGCCAGCAACTGCTCCCCGGCCGGTACCCGGCGCTGGCCCGCCTGGGCCAGCTGCACAAGCTGCGCGAAGTCATCGATGAACTTCCCCAAATTTTCATCCATGCGCAGACCCTACCAGCGGCCGCAGCACGTCCTGCCGCCGCCGGGAAGGCCGCGGGCCGGGTTACCGGTCGTCGCTGGCGTAGCTGAGCCCGATCTGGCCGCGGACCGCGTCCAGCGCCGCCATGACCTGGACCGTCTCCGCGGGGGAGAGCACGTCGCTGGCGGACGCGCCGGCAGCAACGAGCCGTTCGAGCTCCCACGCCTGGTACTGCATGCCGCGGCCGGTCACCGGTTCGTCGAAGCGCTCGACGACGTTCCCGCCGTCGTCGTAGCGGGTGAAACCGGTCGGGGTGTACCAGACCGGGTCGACGTCGATGCTCCCCGCGGTCCCAATGACAGCCGCCCGGTTGGGACCGGCGGTATCCAGGGCGCAGTGCAACACCGCCTGCTGGCCGTCTGCGTATTCGAAGATCATCGCCGTCTGGCGGTCGACGCCGGTGGCGGTCATGCTGGCAGCCGCCTGGATCCGGGCGGGTGCGCCGAAGACATCGAAGGCGAAGGACGCGGGGTAGATGCCGAGGTCCAGCAGTGCTCCGCCGCCCAGGGCCGGATCGTTGAGCCGGTGCGCGGGGTCCTTGGGCAGGTTCTGGTTGTGGTCCGCCAGGACCGTCCGGACCTCGCCGAGCGCGCCCGAGCTGGCCAGCTCACGGATCCGGACCATGTGCGGCAGGAAGCGCGTCCACATCGCCTCAAGGGCCACCAGGCCCTTAGCGGCAGCGAGGTCGACAATCTCCTGCGCCTGCCGCGCGTTCATGGCGAAGGGCTTCTCCACCAGGACGTGCTTGCCGGCGTTGAGAGCGAGCAGGGCGTTCTCGTAGTGGAACGGGTGCGGCGTGGAGATATAGACGACGTCGACCTCGGGGTCGTTGGCCAGTGCCTTGTAGCTGCCGTGGGCGTTCGGCAGCCCGTAAGTGCCCGCGAAGTCGAGGGCGGTGTCCAGGCTCCGGGATCCCACCGCCTGGACGGTGAAGCCGTGGTTGACCAGGTCAGAGGTCTGCAGGCCCGCGATGAAGCCGGTACCGAGGATGCCCCAGCGGAGGCGGGCAGCGGAGGAGGACTCGGGCGTGGGCGAGGTGGCTGGCATGGTCGGGGTCCCCTAAGGCAGGTGGTCGGGTTCGGGCGGCAGCCGCGGCAGCGGGCTGGCCGTGTCAGCATGCTAACCCACCCCCGCCCGGCGGCGCCGTCGGCGGGGCCCCTCCGCAGGCCGGGTAGCCGGACAGGTAGGCGTTCGGCAGAAGCAAGTAGTACCCGGCGCAAAGCACGAAATGCCGGCCAGAAGACGGGTAAGGCCCACTCGTTCCCTGGATCGGCAGCGCTTCTAGGCTCCTGACTACTGGGCAGGGAAAACGCTTTTTGCGGTTAGAAATGGGTCTCAAGCCATGCGCGAAGGAACAGCCGGATCGGTCTCATCCTCCACTTTAAGAGACGGCTTCAGGCTGCCCGCGGGCCGTCCACGCCTACGGCTCCGGAGCGCCTGGGCACTCCTCCTCTCGACCGCACTCGGCGCCGCCGGACTGTCCGCGGGCAGTAGTATCGCCGCCGCGGATGTGGGGACCATCGCCCACGATGTCTTCCGGACCGGGTGGGACAGCAACGAGACGATCCTGACGCCGTCGTCGGTGGCCTCCTCAAACTTCGGCAAACTGTTCTCCACTCCCGTCGACGGACAGGTCTACGCCCAGCCGCTCGTGGTGGGCGGCACCGTCATCACCGCCACGGAGAACAACAATGTCTACGGGGTGAACGCCGCCACCGGTGCGGTGACCTGGCAGCGCAACCTCGGCCCTGCCTGGCCGGCATCCACGGTCAGCTGCGGGGACCTCACCCCCAACATCGGGGTCACCTCCACTCCCGTCTACGACGCCGCGACGAACAGCGTGTTCCTGCTGGCGAAGACCAACGACGGAACCAGCGCACTGTTGCCGCACTGGTACATGCATTCCCTCGACCGCAGCACCGGCGTGGAACGGCCAGGCTTCCCGGTCCTCATCAGCGGCGCCCCGACCAACGACCCGTCCCGCCCGTTCAATCCGATGACCGCCATGCAGCGGCCCGGGCTCCTGCTGATGAACGGTGTGGTGTACGCGGGCTTCGCCAGCCACTGCGACTACGCCCCGTTCGTCGGCTACGTCGTCGGTGTCTCCACCGCCGGACGCCAAACCACCATGTGGGCCACCGAATCCGGCAACAGCAACGCCGAAGGCGGCATCTGGCAGTCCGGCGGCGGCCTGGTCTCCGACGGGCCGGGCCAGATCCTCTTCGCGACCGGTAATGGCATCTCGCCTAAGCCCGGACCGGGCAAAACCCCGCCGGCCACCCTCGCCGAATCCGTGGTCCGGCTGGCCGTGGGCGCGGACGGCACCCTCAAGCCCACCGACTTCTTCAGCCCGGCCAACAATGCCAAGCTCGACCAGGACGACGCCGACCTCGGTTCCGGGGCGCCGATCGCCATCCCCGACGGCTACGGCACCGCGGCGTACCCGCGGCTGCTGGTTCACGCGGGCAAGGACGGCCGCGTCTACCTGATGGACCGGACGAACCTCGGCGGCATGGGCCAGGGCCCCGGCGGCGGCGACGCAGTCCTCGACGAAGCCGGCCCGTACAGCGGGGTCTGGGGCCGGCCCGCGTTCCTCGGAACTCCCAACGGCGGGTACGTCTACACCGTCGAGAACAAGGGCTACCTCCGGGCCCACAAGCTCGTGCCGACCAGCACCGGCGGCGTGCAGCTGGCCGCGGTGGGCACGTCGGTGGGCGCCTTCGGCTACACCTCCGGCGCGCCGTCGGTCACCTCGAACGGGACGGATGCCGCCTCGGCACTCGTGTGGGTGGTGTACTCAACCGGCCCCACCGGAACCGGTGCCGAACTGCGGGCCTACCGCGCCCTGCCGGACAGCAACGGAAAACTGCAGCAGGTGTTCGCGGCCCCCCTCGGCACGGCCTCGAAGTTCTCGTCCGTGGCCACCGACAACGGCCGGGTCTACGTCGGCACCCGGGACGGGCGCCTGCTGGCGTTCGGCGCTCCCACGACTTCCGCCGTCGGGGCATCGAACACCGACCTCGGCCTGGCCGCAGTGGGTTCGACAAAGACCGGCACCGTGACCGTCACCGCCACCAGGGCCGTCACCATCAACGCCGTGACCACCGCCGCGCCGTTCGCGATCGGCGCCCTGCCCCTGCCCCGGGCGCTGGCCAAGGGCGCCAGCCTGGCGGTGCCCGTGACGTTCGCGCCGACCGCGGCCGGCCAGGTCGACGGCACTCTGACGGTCAAGACCGCCGACGGCGAAACAGACCTCCTCGGCATCCACGCCGTCGGCACCAAGGAGGGACTGGGCGCCACCCCGGCGGCACTGGCGTTCACCGACGTGCCGACCCAGACGAGCAGCCGGCAGACCGTCAACGTCGTCAACACCGGCACCACGGTCGCCACGGTCACCGGGATGACCCCTCCAGCCAACGCAGCCCTCGGCGTCGACCCGGGAACGGCTCCGGTCCTCGGGCAACAAATCCAGCCGCTCACCTCCGTGCCGGTGTCCATCACGTTCAGCCCCACGGCGGCGGGCGCGGTGGCTGACCAGCTGACGGTAACCAGCGACCGGGGGTCGCTGACGGTCCCGATAACGGCGACGGCGGTCTCCGGCGCCGCGCACCTTCAGCTGCCGCCGTCGCTGGACTTCGGTGACGTGGCCGTCGGTGCGGCCGCCACCCGGGACTTCACGATTGTCAACACCGGAAACATCCCGCTGACCATCACCAAAGCCAAGGCACCGCAGGGCGTCTTCTCCACCACCACCCCGATCGCCGAAGGCCTGGTCATCCCGCCGGGTGAATCCGCCTACCAGAGCGTGACCTTCAAGCCAACGGTGCCGGGCCAGGCAGGAACCCAGGACACCTTCTACCTGTTGACCGGCAATGACGGGCAGGGCGCACTAAAGGTCATGCTTACCGGCACGGGCGTCGATGATCCGATCGGGCTCAAGGCCTACCAGCTCAATGCCGGCGACCCCCGGTCGATCCTCGGCAGGTCCCTGACCCTCGAATACCCGGTCGCCGGCGGCAAATGCCAGGACTATGCCCGGGGCGTGATCTGTTGGTCGCCGGCGACCGGCGCACACGTGGTAACCGGAGCGATCTACGACCGCTACAAGGCGCTCGGCGGGGCCGCCGGCGTCCTGCGCTTCCCGACAACTGACGAGAAAGTAACACCGGACAAGGTCGGCCGGTACAACCACTTCTCCGGTGGGGGCGCCAGCGGCGGCTCGATCTACTGGTCGCCGAATACCGGCGCGCACGCGGTCATGGGGGCCATCAGGTCCCGCTGGGCCGCCCTGGGCTGGGAGCAGAGCAGGCTCGGCTACCCCGTCACGGACGAGTTGGCGACCCCGGACAAGGTGGGCCGGTACAACCACTTCGCCGGCGGGGGCGGCAGCGGCAGCTCGATCTACTGGTCACCAAAGACGGGCGCGCACGCCGTGATGGGCGGGATCAGGTCGAAGTGGGCCGCGCAGGGCTGGGAGCGGGGCAAGCTTGGCTACCCCGTCACGGACGAGATGGTGACCCCGGACAAGGTGGGCCGGTACAACCACTTCGCCGGCGGCGGCGGGGGAGGCAGCTCGATCTACTGGTCGCCGGCCACCGGCGCCCATTCGGTGATGGGCGCGATCAGGTCCCGCTGGGCAGCCCTGGGCTGGGAACGGGGCCGGCTGGGCTACCCGGTCTCGGATGAGTACTGGGTCTCCGTCGGCCGGGCCTCGAACTTCCAGCGCGGCAAGTTGACCTGGTACTCGGCCACCGGTGCCGTCATCGGTTAAGCCCGGCACGGTCCACCGGGCAGAATGGAGCCATGAGCGGGCCCGGGGAGTTCATTGACACGGCGCTGCAACGGGAAAGCTCCTGGCAGCGGGCAGAGGAGGCGCAGGCCCGCTTCGGGTCCCACCTGCGGGCCTACGGCGCCTCCGTGGGCGCCGTCCGCGGCACGGTCCGGGACGCGCTTCGCCGCTACCGGGACCTGGACCACGACGGCGTCACCGCGCTCAGCTCCGAACTGTGGGCGGTGCCCGTCTTCGAGCGCCGGCTTGCCGCCGTTGTGCTGCTGCAGTCCCGGCTCGCTGTGCTGGACAACACGGACCTGACCCGGATCGAGGGCTTCCTCCGCGGCGCGCACCTGCGCGAACTGGCCGACGCGCTCGCCGTCGACGTCGTCGGGCCGCTGGTCGCGGAGCTGAAGGGCCAGCCCCGGGCCCGGGCCGAGGCTGTCCTTGGGCGCTGGCTGCAGGACCCGGACGCCTGGCTCCGGCGCGCCGCCCTGCTCGCCCCGCTGCGCGAGGTGCGGGCCGGCCGAGGCGACTGGGACCGCTTCCGCCGGCAGGCAGGCCTTGCGCAGGCGGGGACGGCGACGGCGGCCGCGCCGGGGCCCGATGACCCCGTGGCGGAGGCGGTGGCGGTCGTCCGCAGCGCCTTCGGCCGGCACCGCAGCGCCTAGCCGCCCGGGCACGGCGCCTAGGCCACCGGGCAGCGGAGGCGCTACCGGCCGGGCCGGCGCTCCACCACGGCATAGGCTTTTCCGTCGAGGAACTGCCAGTCGGCGAGGACCATGAACCCGAGCGCGTCCACCCGGTCATTGAGGACGTGGACGTCGAAGCCGCCGTCGCGCGGCTCGGCATCCCAGGTCAAGACGTGGGTCTCATTGTCCTCGAGGACAAGCAGTTCGGTGTTGACATCTAAGTCCGGCTGGGCCGGGTCGCTCAATTGGCAAATCGCAACGCACGGGCTGGACATCTCGGGCCTCCGCTCCGGAAATCTGGGTGCTGCCATGCTAGGCGCACGGCCGCCGGCCCCCTAGGGGTTTTTGGCCCGGACGCCCGGCCGGAAAGCCCGCAGGACACGGACCCCGTTATCTGAATGTGACATTACGGCCTGATGACGTTACCGTGGATGGGTGCCTGTTTGTATCCGATACGGGCGCTCCTGAGCCGATTGCCTAACTCTGCCGCGGCCCGGGATCCGAATGCAACCATCTGGCAGAGACGGGGAAACCACTTTTGGCCTGGCGTTATGCCGGCCTTGGGGTGAAGCCGCGCAGTGCCTGTTCTCACGGGCCAGCGGCCGGGTGCCTCCCATCCGAATCCGACAGCTCACCTCGCAGGCATTGGGAGAGGCTACATTCATGTCTTCAAGCACTACTTCTGCACGCCATCGTTCCGACGCCACCGCCGGACGGGCCGCAGCGTTTTCGGTCAAACCGGGCACCATCGGCCGCCAGGCCGCCGTACTCTTCGCGGCTTCCGGCCTCGTCCTTACCAGCGGCATGGCAGCCCAGGCGGCCACCGCAGCTCCGGCCGAACGTGACTCCGCCCCGGCCTCCAAGGTCGACGTCGACAGCAAGGTCTCGACGCCCGTCACCGCTGATTCTGCTGTGCAGATCAGCTTCGACCGGCCGGCAGTGGCCACCACGCCGGCACCCGTGATCGAGCAGCCGAAGCCGGTGGCTGCGGCCCCCGCAGCTGTTCCCGCCCCGGCCGTTCCGGCTGCTGCCCCCGTTGCCGCTCCGGCTGCGCCGGCGATCACGGTCCAGGCGAAGGCCACCGCGGCTCCTGCCCCGAAGGCCGGCGGCGTGAACGCCGCCATGCTGTCCGCCGCCTACAGCCAGATCGGCATCACCCAGGACTGCACCGCCATGGTGGAGAAGGCCCTTGGCGCTGCCGGCATCCCGGTGGGCGACCTCGGTCCGCAGCAGTTCATGAACTACGGCAAGGTCGTGAGCACCCCCCAGCCCGGCGACATGATCGTCCAGTCCGGCCACGTTGCCATCTACGCCGGCGACGGCCAGGCCATCAGTGGCGGCATGAACGGTTCCAACCAGACGATCAAGCACCCGCTGTCCTGGCTGACCGCCACCGGCGGCGTGACCTTCGTCCGCGCCGGAGCATAACCACCGCGCAGAGCGGCGCACGCGCCTCTTTCAAAGCCGGTGGCCGGCTGCCCAGGGCAGCCGGCCACCGGCTTTCGCGTGCCAGGGCGGGTGCCGCGGGGTGAACGCCGTCGGAGTGTGCCGCTCAGCTGGTGTAGCGGAGCAGAACCACCCCGTTGCCGAACGCCCTGGTGCCGGCCAGCGTCAGCTCCGTCCTGTCCGCGGCGGTCTTGAACAGCGGCCGGCCGCTCCCCAGCAAAACCGGATGGACGTAGATCCAGTATTCGTCGATCAACCCGAGGCGGCGGAAGCTGTCGGCCAGCTCGGCCCCGCCCAGTGCCAGATCCCCGCCGGGGCTCTGCTTCAACGCCAGGACATCGGCGGCGACGACGTCGCGCACCACCGTGGTGTTCCAGCCGGCCGCCTGCAGGGTCCGGGAGTACACGTACTTGGGCATGTCCCGCCAGATCCGTGCGAACTCCGCCTCGGCCGGGGTGCTTGCCGGATCCTGGTCGGCCGCCGGCCAGTAGCCGGCCATCAGCTCATAGGTGACCCGCCCGTCCAGGAAGGCCCCCATCGTCCGCAGCTGCTCGTTGAAGTGGCTGTGCAGCTCTTCGTCGACCCGGTGCCAGCCGATGTCCCGGCCGGGTCCCTCAAAGAACCCGTCGAGTGAGACCTGCACGGCCATGATGATCTTTCGCATGGGCCGAGCCTACGCCCGGCCCGGGGGTCCCGGTAGGGGCGCCGTCGTCAGCGAATCCGGCAGGATCCTGCCGTTCCGGGCTCGTGGCGGCTCCCAAAGCCTGACGCGCTGACTCATCCGGCAGAATATTGCCGAATCGGTCGGTTCGGTCCATGATGGTAGGACTATAAGGGCAAAACCGGCAGGATGATGCCGGAGGCCGCGGGGCCTGCCGGACGGAAGGGGAACGAGCGTGGACGACATTGCCGGAATCGCCGGGGCGGTCCGCCGGACGCGCAGGGAGGCGGGCCTGACGCAGGAAGACCTGGCCCACCTGGCCGGAACGTCCGAACGCACCGTGCGCGCCATCGAAACCGGCACCGGCAATCCGTCACTGCACGCCGTGGTGGCCGTGGCCAACGTCCTGGGCCTGGCCGTGACGGTGTCCTGATGGCCGCAGAGCTTCGAGACCTCAGGTTTGTCCGAGCGGCGGACGTCTACAAGGACGGCGTGCTGGCCGGCCACCTGGCCCGGACGGGCACCGGGGGAGTGCGGTTCACCTACCGCGAGGATTACACCTCCGGCGGAAACCCCGCCGTCGCGTTTTCCCTGCCGGTCTCCGACGCTGCGGTCGAAGCCCCCGCTGGCGCCCTGCCTGCGTTCTTCGCAGGTCTGCTCCCCGAGGGGCACCGGCTCACCGTGCTGAAGAATGCGACGAAGACCAGCTTCGACGACGAACTCACCCTGCTCCTCGCCGTCGGCGCCGACGTTCCCGGCGACGTCCAGGTGGTCCCGGCCGGCGAGCCGCCGACGGAGCCGGCGGCGCTGGCCGACACGTCCCGCCCCGAGGAACTGGATTTCTCCTTTCTGGCCAACGCAGTGGACCTGCACGGCATCCCCGGGGTGCAGCGCAAGACCAGCGCCTCCATGCTGACCACCCCGCTGGCGCTGCGGGGGCACCGCTACCTGCTCAAGCTCGACCCGCCGGAACATCCGCACCTGGTGGAGAACGAGGCCGCCCACTTGGCCGGAGCCAGGGCGTTGAAGATCCCGGTGGCGAAGAGTTCCGTGATCGCGGACCGGAACGGGCTGGCCGGGCTCCTCGTCGAACGGTTCGACCGGGTCAGGGGCGCCGACGGGACGTGGCGCAGGCTGCCGCTTGAGGACGGCAGCCAGGTGCTCGGCCTGCCGCCCGCGGCCAAGTACGGAGTGGACGGGGAGGCGGTTGCCGCGGCCCTGGCCCGGGTGTGCCGGGCGCCGGTCGTGGCCAGCCGGAACCTGTACCTCCAGTTCGTCTTTGCCTGGCTGACCGGCAACGGTGACCTGCACGCCAAGAACCTGGCCGTCCTCGGCAGCCCCGCCGGATTCGTCATGGCCCCGGTCTACGACGTCCCGTGCACCCTGCTCTACGGTGACGAAACCCTGGCCCTGCCGGTGGCAGGAAAGACCAGGAACCTAAAGGCACGGCACTGGGCGGAGTTCGCCGACAGCCTGGGCCTGCCGGGGCGGGCCGCCGCGGCCGCCAACCGGACGGCGCTGGCGGCAGCGGAGGGCATCCGGCTGGACCAGCTGCCGTTCACCGGCTCGCCCTTGCGGGGGGCCCAACGTGAACTGCGGTTCAGGCGCCGGGAACTTGGCTGACCACCCCGGAGGCGCCCGGTCTACTCCGCTGACTTGGCGAAGTCGGCGGCGCTGAGGAACTCGATCCCCACGAAGCCCTCCGAGCCCTCCACCCAGGCGTCGTGGCCCGGCGGAATGGTGTAGGAATCGCCGGCGGCAATGCTAATGCGGCCGCCGTCGGCGGTTTCCACCGTCAGCTGTCCGGAAACGCAGAACCCCACGTGGCTGTTCTGGCACATGTCCGTGTTCACCACGGGTTTGATGCAGTCGGACCAGCGCCAGCCCGGCTCGAAGCTCAGCCTTCCGATCGTGTAGTCGCCGACGGACACGATGTCCACCTCGGTCTTGTCGGGGCGGCGTTTCTCGTCGGGGGAGTTGTGGGACTTAACCTGCAGCTGGGTGACAACGTTTGCGGACATTGCACTCCCTCTTTTCGAACCATGCATTGTGGATAGGGATTGATCGACCCCGGCGCACGACGGCGGATGGTGTCCGGCGTGCCGTGGACCAGGAACAGGACTGCCTACGGAGCCAACGATCCTCGCCCTCAGGTTCCTTGTCGAGGCAGATTTTTCTCAGAAGCTGGACGAACTTCCCGAGCCCGAGAAGCTGCCGCCGCTGCCCCCGTAGCCCGTGGTGCTGCCGCCCCGGGCCGAGCTGACACTGGAGACCCCGGAGCTGACTCCGGTCGTGAAACTGGGGACCGAGAAGAAGTAGTAGGAGGGGTACACGGTGCCCAGGATGCTGGGCTCGTAGCTGCGCCGCTGCCGCCTGGCCGTCCCGGCCTGCGCCTCCTCCATCTTCTTGCGCATGAGCTCGGCCTCCCGCCCGTTCCTGGCGTAGCCGGCGATCACCGTGTCCGCATGGCTCTTGAGCAGTTCTGAGAGTTCGGTCCTGGCGTCGCGCAGCCGGTCGAGGGCCGTTTCGGGGCTGATGGCGCCCTCGGACAAGTCCGCCGTCCAGCGTTCCATCTCGCGCTGGCTGCGGTCGCGGAACGACCGCAGGGCGGCGGCCGTGGCGGAGCTGCCCTCACCGTGGCTCTTGGCGAGCATGCCTTCAATGCCGGCCAGGTCGGCGCGGAACGGCGCGAGCTGCCGGTCCCAGGCCGCCGCCCAGCCGGAGGCCCGGTTCAGCAGGGCGTTGGTGTCGGCGATGACATCGTCGAGGGCGTCAAGCTCGGCCGCCGCGTCGGCGAACCGGCGGGCCAGCGCGAGGCTCGACTGCCGGCCGAGCTGCCGCTTTGTCAGCGCGTGGACCTGGTTGGAGAGCCCGGTGGCAGTGTTGTAGCGGCTGAGGAAGGTGCGGTGTTTCTCCAGGACGGTGCTGCCGTACCGGGAGGAGTCGGGGATGGTACCGGCGTTCAGCTCGGTGACCTGAAGGTCCATGCTGACCTCCGCGTAGTCCTCGTCGGCACGGGCAATCTCCCGGCGGGCGCCCACCCGCGTGCGCCAGCGCACCAGCAGCCAGGTGCCGGCGCCGGCTGCCGTGACGCCAACCGCGGTCCCGGCCGTGGCCAGGAATGCCGTCGAGCGGTACCACGGCTGGTTGATCAGTTCCGCGCCCCGCCGGATGCCGGCAATCGTCCCGTCCGTCCATTGGGCATCCCGGAGCAGTTCCTTCGAGGCATCCTGGATCTCGCTGCGCTGCTCCAGGGACACCTTCCGGTCCTCGCCCATGTAGGTGCCGACGTGCCGGCCCACCGGGTCCAGGGCGAAGATGAAGAGCCCGTCCGCCCACTTCTGCCCGTCGGCGCTGATCCACTCCGGGTGCTGGGCCCGGGCAAAGCGCAGGACCTCTTCATTCAGGTTGTCCGCCGCCGTGCCGTTGTAGGTGTATACGGCCACCTTCGTCGGTTCGTAAAAGTCGATGCCGCGCACCGCCGGCAGCAGGCTGTTGCGGTCCAGGACCCCGGCCCGGTCTTCCACGACGACGTCGGTGGGCGGAACGGCGAGCGCCGCCGGCGCCGGACCGATCAGCAGGGCTGCCAGGCCGATCACGAACAGCAGCAGCCGCGCCGCGGTGCTCGCGGTGCTGTCAAGGTGGTGGTGCGAGTTCCCCAGATGCCGGTGCGTCCCCATGGGTCCCCAGAGTAGTTGCTGCCGCCCGTGCCGTCGACGCCCGTGCCGGCGACGTCCTCGGGGCGGCGGTCCGGGCCGAAAGACACCGTGACGTAACTCCTGCGGCCCTGCATAATGACGGCATGAGCCAGCCGCCCCCGGACCCCCGAACCGCCGCAGGGGCGGCGCCCGGCCCGGATGCCGCAGCGCCGGGCGCTGCAGTACCGGGTGAGGGCCGCCACCGGCCGGATAAGGTACTGCTCGGCATCGTGGCGGCCATCGGAGTCCTGGTCGTCGTCGCCCTTGCGGTCGTGTTCCTCCGGGGGGAAGCCCCGGAGCTGGATCCGGGCTCGCCGGCCGGGGTGGTGCAACGCTACAGCAAGGCGGTGATCGAGGGCGATGCCGCCGCCGCCGGCGCGTACCTGAGCGCCGACGCCCGCTCCCGGTGCGACAACTACTACGGTAAGGCCCAGGCCAGCAGCGTGGTCCTGATCTCGACGACGGAGCGCGGGGAAACAGCAACCGTCCGGGTGTCCATCGTCCGCGGCACCGGCGAAGGCCCGTTCGGCCCGGCCGAGTACGCCGAAGAGGCCGCCATCGGACTGGTCAAGAGCGGTGGTACCTGGCTGATCAACGACCTGCCCTACAGCCTGCAGACCTGCACGTCCCTGGTGCCCAAGAAATGAGCGCCGAAAAAGTGAGCACGGTAAAAGTACACCCGGCCCAGGCGCCGGGCTCCGCCCAGGCGAAGGTCCGGCGCCTCGTTGTCTTTATCCTGCTCTTTGCCCTGGTGATGATTGCCGCCAACGGCCTCAGCGGTCTCCTGGAGCGGTTCCTGCGCGCGGGGCAGGTCCTCGCCGGGGAAGGCATCGAGGGGCTGGCCCTGTCCCTGGCGTTCACCCTGATCGGCGGCCCGCTGGCTGCCCTGCTCTGGTGGTTTATCTGGCGCCGGCTGGACGAGGAGGCAGAGCGGGCGGCGCCGTCGTGGGGCCTCTACGTCGCGGCGGTCTATTCGTATTCCCTGATCATGTCCGTCACAGCCCTGCTGTCGACGGCGGCCTCGTTCGTGGGCGCCCGGAACCCGGAATGGCGTTCGTCGCTGTCCGTCGGGCTGGTCTGGGCCCTGGTCTGGGGGTGGCACCGCAGGATGTGGCGCCACCCCGGCCGCGGCCCGCTCGAGCTCTCGACCGTCCCTGCCGTGGTCGGCACCTACTTCGGCCTGGCCCTTGGCGTGGGCGCCGCGGTCACCGCCCTCGGCGGGCTGCTGGATGTGGCGATCCGCGGCTCGATGGAGCTGACCTCGACCGTGGATCCCTGGTGGCACAGCACCCTTCGCGACCTGATCTGGGCGGGCGGCGGTGCCCTGGTCTGGTGGTGGCACTGGTTCCGCGGCGGGGCCAGGCGCCTCAAGGCCGGCTTCGCCGACGTCGGGCTGGTGGTCGTGGGGGTGATGGCGACGGGTGTGCTGGCGCTGACCGGCGCCGGCGCCATTCTCTTCGTGCTGCTGCGGCTCGCGTGTGACCGGCAGGATTCCCTGATGGTCCTGCTGGAACCCCTGGGCCTCGCTATCGCCGGCGCCGCCGTCGGCGCCCTGGTCTGGCGCTACTACCGCACCCAGGCGGCCGGGCGTTCCGAACGCACGCGTCAGGCCGGGGCGCTGGTGACCTCCGGTGTCGCACTGGCGGTGGCCGCGACCGGCATCGGTGTGGTGGTGAACGCCGCCTTGTCCATCGCCGTCTCCCCGCTGGCCGGCGGGAACGCCCGGACGCTGCTCCTTGGCGGCCTGAGCTCCCTCGCCGTGGGCGGCTGCGTCTGGTGGCTGGCGTGGCGGCCCGCGCGGCAGCACCGGACGGACACCGCGGTGCCGGCGGGCCGGCGTGTCTACCTGGTCGCGGTCTTCGGCCTCAGCGCCATGGTGGCCCTGGTGGCCCTGCTGGTGATCGGCTACCGCATCTTCGAGTTCTTCCTCGGCGACGTGACCGGGGGCAGCCTGGTGGACCGGATCCGCGCGCCGCTGGGGCTGCTGGTGGCCACGGGGTTGGCCGCCGGCTACCACTTCGCCGTCTGGCGGCAGGACAGGTCCCGGCTGACAGCCGCCGCGGCCGGGCGCAGGCGCACGATCGGCCACGTGATCCTGGTGGCCGGCGAGGACGCAGGCCGGTTGCGCCGCAGCATCGAGGAACACACCGGGGCGGCGGTGACTGTCTGGAACCGGGCCGACGGCGGAGCTCCCGAACCGGGCATCGCCGCCGGCCCGGGTGTCGACGCCGGCCGCGTTGCGGAGGCGCTGGCGGGCGTGAGCGCGAAGCGGGTCCTGGTGGTCGCCGGCCCCGGCGGCCGGGTGGAGGTCATTCCGCTCCGGGGCTGATACCGGTGACGGACTACCCGTCACGGAAGGTCGAACCGGCGCCGGTAGGACCGGACCGCGTTGTGCACGGTGGGGTAGAAGTGGTCCGGACCGAACCGGCCGCTGACGCCGAAGCGGAGCAGTCGGTCCTTGATCGGCCCCTTCATCTCCGCGAACACCAGGCTGATGCCCTGGCGGGCGAGTTCGTCGTCGAGTTCCACGAGGTCATCGAGGGCGGTGGTGTCCAGGTCCGTAATGGCCTCCGAGGCCACCAGCACCCAGCGGACCGGGCCGGGGGACTGCGCCACGAGGTTCCGGATGTGCTCGGCAAAGACGGCGCCGTTGGCGAAGAACAGCGGGGCGTCGAAACGCGCGATCACCAGGCCGGGCACGCGGCTGCCCTCCGGGTGCCGGCTCAGGTCGTGGTAGCCGGGCCTGCCGCGGACGCTGCCCAGTTCGGTGCGGTACGGATCCCAGGCGCGCAGGACGAAGACCATCAGCGACAAGCCGATCGCCACCACCACGCCCTCCAGGACGCCGACGAAGGCGACGCCGAGGAACGTTGCGAGCAGCAGCGCCGTCTCGGTCCGGCTCATCCTGACCAGCCGCACCAGGGTCCGGACATCGATGATCGACGCGGCCGCGACGATCACGACGGCGGCGAGCGTGCTGGAGGGCAGGTAAGCGGTGACTCCGGGCGCGGCCACCATGAACAGCACCACGAGCGCCGCAGCGGTCAGCCCGCTCACCGGGGTCCTGGCTCCCGCCTGCAGGGCCACCGGGGTGCGGGAGGCGCTGCCGGAGACGGGGAAGCCGCCCAGCAGCCCGCAGGCGGCGTTTGCCAGGCCAAGGGCACCCATCTCCTGGTTGCCGTCCACATGGGTGCCGTCCCGCCGCGCCAAGGACTTGGAGAGCACGGACGTGTCGGCGAAGGCGATCAGCGCGATCCCGGCGGCAGGGCCGAGGAGCGCCAGCACTTCGGCGGCCCGGACGCTGCCCAGCTCCGGCGCCGGAGGACCCGGCGGCAGCGCGCCCACCACGGGGCCGACGGCGTCGGAGCCGACCGCGGCGGTGGCCGCCACCGCCGCCAGCACGGCGAGCAGCACGCCGGGAACCTTCCAGGGCAGGGCCCGGCAGGCCAGGATGATCGTGATGCTGCCGGCGCCGAACAGCAGCGCGACCGGGTGGGCCGCGCCCTGGGCCAGTCCCCGGACGGTTGCCGCGACGGCGTCGGCGGGGCTGCCGCCCTCGGCCGGGAGTCCGAAGAGCCGCGGCACCTGGCTGGCGATGACCACCAGCGCGATGCCGTTCAGGTAGCCCACCCGGATGGGTTTGGACAGCAGGCCGGTGACGAACCCCAGCCTAAGTAACCGGCCGGCGACCAGGATCAGGCCGATCAGCACCGAGAGAACCCCGGCCAGCGCAACGGCATGGCCGGGATTGCCGGCGGCCAGGGGCAGGACCGCCGCCGCGATCATCGGCACCAAGGAAGAATCCGGCCCCACGATCAGGACCCGGGAAGGGCCGAAGACCGCGTACACCAGCAGCGGAACCACCGAGGCGTAGAGGCCCGAGACTGCCGGCAGCCCGGCCGCTTCGGCGTAGGCCATGCCGGCGGGGATCAGCGCCGCGCTCAGGGCGGCTCCCGCGGCGAGGTCGGCCGGAAGCCAGGCCCGCCGGTAGTCCAGGACAATCCTGAGTCCGGGCGGTGCCTTCAGGGTCCAGCGGCGCGGCACGGCGGCACCGGCTTAGGTGCCGGTTTCCGGCCCGCTCACCGATCCGGGCGCGTCCTGGCCGTACTCCGCCGAAATGAGGATGGGGAGGTGGTCGGATGCGCCGCGCGGCAGCGTTTCGACACTCTCAATCATGAGGCCCTGGGACGTCGCGAAGTCGAAGTGGCCCTTGAAAACCTTGTAGCGGGTGTAGGTCCGGCGGTCGCTGAGTGAGAGCTCGTAGCCGGCGTCCTTCATCTGCTGGGTGAGGTACTCGGTGAAGAACGGGTAGTTGAAATCGCCGACCATGAGCGTCATGAGCCCGCCGCCCATGCTCAGCAGCTCCGCGTGCGCGGCGTGGATCTGGTTGCGGCGCAACGAGTTCGACGCCGTAAGCGGCGCCGCATGGAAGGAGGCGATGACCAGGTCGTGGTCCGTCTCGTTATCCACCACCCGGGTGCCGATGAGCCGCTCGTGGGCCGGTGCCAGCACACGGTCGTGCAGCGACTTTTTCAAAGCGAACGTCTTGGTCTCGCCGGCGGTGAAGCGTTCCTTGCGGTAATAGATCGCCAGGCCCAACCGGTTGCCGCGCGTGGCGTCGGCAAGGTGGAGGCCGGCGATGCTTTCGGGCAGGTCTTCGGTGTCGCACTCCTGCAGGCACAGGGCATCGATGTCGTAATCGCGGGCCAGCGCCTCAAGTTCGCCGCTGGCCTTGTGTTTGCGGAGGTTGTAACTGATGACTCGGATCAGGGGGAGCACCTCTTCGCAGCATAGTCGGGGTAAACCTGTTTCCGAGTCTACCCAGTCCCGGCCGCCCGGAGGGAACTGTGCCGTGCTGTGCCGCGGTTCCGGGCGACGTCCGCCGGAGCGGTAGGGTGGTGAAGATTCTCTGATTTGGTGCGGCGAAAGGGTCGACGTTGACTGCTGAACTACCGGTGCTCGCCGAGGGCGACTTCTACTACGAGGTGCTGGGCGACGGGCGCTTCCGCTCCACCATCCACGCCCAGGGCGCCTGGAACGCGCACGAACAGCACATGGCGCCGGCGTCGGGCATCATGGCCGACTGCCTGGCCCGGCACGAGCCGCGCGACGACATGCGGATGGCCCGGATCAGCTACGAAATCCTGGGCCTGATCCCGGGCGGGGAATTCGAGGTCACCACCACCACGCTGCGCCCCGGACGGACCATCGAACTGCTGCAGGCAGAACTCGTTGCCGGCGGCCGGGTGGCGATCCGGGCCACGGCCTGGCGGATGATCACCTCCGACACCTCCGCCGTCGCCGCCATCGAGGATCCGCGGATCCCGGCGCCGGAGGACTGCGAGCCGTACGACGCCGCGCAGGTCTGGCCCGGCGGGTACATCGCCTCGCTGCAGATGCGCATCGCTGAGGGGCACCGCGCCGGTTCCGGCACGGTCTGGCTGCACACCGAGCACCCGCTGACGGACCGGGCGGACAGCAGCGACCTGGCCCGGCTGGTCGGGCTGGTAGACACTGCCAACGGCATCGCGGCGCGGGTGCCGCCGGGCAAGGGCAGCTACGCCTTCCCCAACCTTGACCTGCAGATCCACATGTACCGGCGGCCCGAGGGGGAATGGCTGGGCCTGGACAACGAGGTCTCGTTCGGCACGGACGGCATCGGCCTGACTTCGACCGTGCTGCACGACCTGCAGGGACCGTTCGGCCGTGCCGAGCAGATCCTGACGCTGCGCAAATCCTGAGAACGGGGCTGGCTGAGGCCGGCCGGGACAGGCGGCGCGGCCGGCCGGGAGCCTAGTGGAACACCAGCCAGCCGATGAGCGTGGCGGCACCGGTCAGGACTATGCCCCATGCGATGTCGACGACGACGATCGCCAGCGGCCAGTTCTTCAGCGTGGCGGCGTTGGTGAGGTCATAGGTGGCGTAGGCGAAGCCGCCGAGGGCGGCGCCGTATCCCAGTGCGGTCAGCCAGCTGCCGCCGTCGAGCGCCGGGCGGAGGGCAAAGAAAACGATCCCCGCGATGTACAGCACGTAGAACACGACGGCGTACCCTAGATGGGGCTTGTCCGCCATCAGGTGGCCCAGATGCCGGCGGTAGAACTTGCTCATGGACTTCAGCCAGATGGCGTCGATCACGGCGAACGCGGCGGCTACCACCAGGAATTGCAGAATGACCATAAGGGAGCATAACAACATGCAGCAGGCCGCGGCCGGACCCCGGACCCTGACCGTGTACCGGCAGCAGGAGTCCCTCGGCGCCGCGCAGGACCTGGACTTCGCCCTGGAGCTGCTGCAGCGGGTCAAGACCGGCGCGCAAGGCCCGATGCTGCGGCTGTACCGTCCCGAACCCACAGTCGCGTTCGGCCAGCGGGACACCCACCTGCCGGGTTTCGACGCCGCGGCGCAGGCCTGCCGGGAGCTGGGGTTTGAACCGCTGGTGCGAAAGGCCGGCGGCCGGGCCGCCGCCTACCACCAGGGCACGCTCGTGATCGACCAGCTGGAACCGGACGCCGACGCGATCGCCGGGGCCAAGGGCCGCTTCTCCTTCTTCGGCGAACTGCTGGCCCAGGCGCTGCGCGACGCCGGCGTGGCGGCCGGCGTCGGCGAGATCCCCGGTGAGTATTGCCCGGGGGAGTTCAGCGTGCACGGAACTGACGCCGCCGACCCCGCCCACCGGATCAAGCTCATCGGTACCGCCCAGCGGGTGGTTTCCGGCGGGTGGCTGTTCAGCTCGGTGATCATCGTGCAGGACTCGGCGCCCATCAGGGCCGTACTGGAGGCCAGCTATGCGGCGCTGGGCCTGGAGTGGGATCCGGCGACGGCGGGCGCCGCCGACGACCTGGTGCCCGGAATTGACGTGCAGCGAGTCGAGGACGCCGTCCTGGCCGCGTACGGCCGCTACGCGTCCTTGAACGACGGCGACTTCGGCACCCTGCTGGCCTGACCCGGGGTCCAGCCAGAGGCTCAGCCGGTCCTGCGCGCCGCGAGGACCTGTTCGCGAAGGATGTCCGCGTGCCCGCAGTGCTGCGCGAGTTCCCGCAGCATGTGCAGGTAGACCCACCTCAGCGGCAGGGGCCCGCGGCGGTTGCCGGTGACCAGGTCGTCCAGCCCCGGCGCCGACGTCCGGGCCCGGGAGGCGCTGCAGGCCTCACGGTACGCGGCCTGGACGCCGGCGATCGTGTCGCCCGGCTCCAAGATGAACGATTCATCCGGGGTCGCCGGAATGCCGATCTCCTGCCGGGTCCGGCGCGTGACGGCCTCGTCAAACCAGACCTTTTCCACGAACGCGGCGTGCTTGACCAGGCCCAGCAGCGTCGTGCGCGAGGGCACCAGCGCAGCCCGGGCCTCCGCTTCGCTCAGCCCGTCGAGGCAGTCGTGCAGGGCGGCCCGGTGCTCGTCGAGGAAAGCGTCGAACTGCGGCCGGATCCCCGCGGCGAAGATACCCGGGTCCATGCTGGGATTGGTGCTCATAGCGCCACAGCCTAGCCGGACCGGCCGCGCCGGGGCCGGGCCGGGGCCGCTTAGGACCTCAGGCGATTGTCGCGTGGACGTCAGGAGTGGGCGGCGAGGAGTGAGCTGGCTTCCTGCCGGGTGCTGCCGGAGGATTCGATGTGGGCGAGTTCGGCGGGGATTTCCCAGCCTTTTTTGCGCATTGCGGTGGCCCAGAGCCGGCCGGCGCGGTAGGAGGAGCGGACGAGGGGCCCGGACATGACGCCGAGGAAGCCGATCTCGTCCGCTTCCTGCTGGAGGTCCACGAATTCCTGTGGTTTGACCCAGCGGTCCACGGGGAGGTGGCGTTGGGAGGGGCGCAGGTACTGGGTGATGGTGATCAGGTCGCAGCCGGCCTCGTGCAGGTCGCGGAGGGCCTCGGAGATCTCCTCGCGGGTCTCGCCCATGCCCAGGATGAGGTTGGATTTGGTGACCATGCCGAGGTTSCGGCCCTGGGTGATGACGTCCAGGGAGCGTTCGTAGCGGAACGCGGGGCGGATGCGTTTGAAGATCCGGGGGACGGTCTCGACGTTGTGGGCGAAGACTTCGGGTTTGGAATCGCAGATCGCGGCGATGTGTTCGGGTTTGCCGGAGAAGTCGGGGATGAGGAGTTCGACGCCGGTGCCGGGGTTCAGTTCGTGGATTTTGCGGACGGTTTCGGCGTAGAGCCAGACGCCTTCGTCGGCGAGGTCGTCGCGGGCGACGCCGGTGACGGTGGCGTANGCAGTAGGTCCGCGGCGTCAATGCCGAGGTTCCGGCCCTGGGTGATGACGTCCAGGGAGCGTTCGTAGCGGAACGCGGGGCGGATGCGTTTGAAGATCCGGGGGACGGTCTCGACGTTGTGGGCGAAGACTTCGGGTTTGGAATCGCAGATCGCGGCGATGTGTTCGGGTTTGCCGGAGAAGTCGGGGATCAGGAGTTCGACGCCGGTGCCGGGGTTCAGTTCGTGGATTTTGCGGACGGTTTCGGCGTAGAGCCAGACGCCTTCGTCGGCGAGGTCGTCGCGGGCGACGCCGGTGACGGTGGCGTAGCGCAGCTGCATGGACTGGACCGAGCGGGCGACCTTGGTGGGTTCGAACATGTCCACGGGGGAGGGTTTGCCGGTGTCGATCTGGCAGAAGTCGCAGCGGCGGGTGCATTCGGAGCCGCCGATCAGGAAGGTCGCTTCCTTGTCTTCCCAGCATTCGAAGATGTTGGGGCAGCCGGCCTCTTCGCAGACGGTGTGGAGGCCTTCTTTTTTGACCAGGTTTTTGAGCTGGACGAATTCCGGGCCCATCTGGACTTTGGCTTTGATCCATTCCGGTTTGCGTTCCACCGGGGTGGCCGCGTTGCGCTGCTCGATGCGCAGCAGCTTCCGGCCTTCTGGTGCCAGGGTCA
>NZ_LMSH01000003.1 GCF_001428365.1 Arthrobacter sp. Soil763
GGAGCAACTTTTCAAACTTACCCGAGTCCGAACCGCTTTGCAAACCGGCGATCCGCCGGAATCCAAAGCAACGAAAGGGTCCCCACCCAAAAACCGGCGCGCACTAATCCGCACCATTTTCCAGGCCGTTTATCAGGGGGTCGGTCGCTATCTTTCCGCTTCAGCGGCGGCGACTCGAATAACTTTACACACCCCCACGACCCCACGCAAATCCACCCCCAAGCAGGTCGCCGCACCCGAACAAGCGCGGAATGGCGCGGATTTCCGCCGCCCGGACCGCCCACCAACGACCGACAGCCCTGCAACCGACCGATATGCAGTGAGTCACACCCGGCCCACGCTGCTGAATCCCCGGCGACAGATATCCGCAGAGCACGACAGCGGAGCGCTGGATTCCCGTCACCCACTCCCCCGTTGCTCCGCCCGCTCACCCAACGTTCCGCGCGCTCCTCCCCGCCCGCCCCACGTCGTTGCACCGTTCCCCTGCCCGCACTAGGGTGATTAGTAAGCATGCTTAGCATGCGGCTGACCCACCCGCCGCGTACGCCCAGGGCCTCCCACCGGAGGAACCGGGCGACGCACCAACCGGAGGAGAACCATGACTGACCAGTACACGTTCAGGAACCCCGTCACCGCGTACGAGCAGATCGAGCCGCCGGAGCAGAGCCAGCCGGAACCGGGCCTGGACGCCAAGATGACCCCCAAGGCAGACCTCGGCGAGGACACCTACCGCGGCACCGGGCGGCTGGAAGGCCGGAAGGCGCTCATCACCGGCGCGGACTCCGGGATCGGCGCCGCGACGGCGATCGCGTTCGCCCGCGAGGGGGCCGACGTCGTCATGTCCTACCTCCCGGAGGAGGAAGAGGACGCAACACGGATCGCGAACCTGATCGAGAAGGCCGGCCGCAAGGCCGTCAAGGTGCCGGGCGACCTCAAGGACTCCGCCGTCTGCCGCGACCTGGTGGAGACCGCGGTCAAGGAGCTCGGCGGCCTGGACATCCTGGTCAACAACGCCGGCAAGCAGGTGGCGCAGAAGGCTCTCGGCGACATCGAGGATGTGCAGTTCGACCACACGTACAAGACCAATGTGTACGCCATGTTCTGGCTGACCAAAGAGGCGCTGCCGCACCTGCCGGCGGGATCGAGCATCATCAACACCACGTCGATCCAGGCCTACAGCCCGTCGGAGACGCTGGTCGACTACGCCTCCACCAAGGGCGCGATCAACAACTTCACCAAGGGCCTGGCCCAGCAGCTGGCGCCCAAGGGCATCCGGGTCAACGCCGTGGCGCCCGGGCCGATCTGGACCCCGCTGCAGCCCAGCGGCGGCCAGCCCACCGAGGATCTGCCGGAGTTCGGCAAGGAAACCCCGCTGGGCCGCGCCGGGCAGCCGGCCGAGCTGGCGCCGGCGTACGTCTTCCTCGCTTCCTCCGAATCCAGCTACGTGATCGGCGAGACGCTGAACGTCAACGGCGGCATGCCAACCCCGTAAGCGCTCCGCAAGCGCCAGTGGGCCCCTCCCGGATTCTCGGGAGGGGCCCACTGCCGTTTTGGCGCCGTTGCGGGATGGATGCCGGCGGCGGGGGACCCCGGCGCCGGGCGCCACGAGGCGTCGCCCGGCCTACCGCTGCGGCTGCAGCGCCTTGCTCCACAGCACGGCGCCGTTGGCGTTGCGCAGGCTGACCGTGAAGACGTCGTCGGCGCCGAGGTCCACGTGGCCGAAGTACTGGCTCTCGCCGCTGCGCGGGGACTCATTGGCGTACGTCCCGGCCTTAAAGAACGCCACTTCCGGGCCGAAGGTGCCGTCCAGGGCGTTGGGGCCGAAGCTGCCGGCGTTGATCGGTCCGGCGACGAATTCCCAGAACGGGTCGAAGTCCGTGAAGGCGGCGCGCTCGGGCGAGTAGTGGTGGGCGGCGCAGTAGTGCACGTCGGCGGTCAGCCAGACCACGTTCTTAACCCGGTTGCGCTTGAACGCCGAGAGCACCCCGGCGAGCTCGAGTTCCTTGCCCAGGGGCGCGCCGGCGTCGCGGTTGGAGATTGACTCCTGGTTGACGGGGCCGTCCGGCACCACCAGTCCGAGTGGGAGGTCGGCGGCGATGACCTTCCACGTGGCCTTGGACCTGCTGACCTCGCGGATCAGCCAGTCGGCCTGCTCCTGGCCCAGGATGTGGGTCAGCTGCGTTTCCTTCCCGTCCGTGTTGGCGTCCTTGTAGGTGCGCATGTCCAGGCAGAAGATCTCCAGCTGCGGGCCGCGGCTGATCTTGCGGTAGATGCGGGCCGGTTCGAACCCGGTGCCGCCGGAACGGACCCCCGAGATCGGCTGGTACTCCTGCCACGCCTGCCGGCCGCGGGCGGCGAGCACGTCCACGCGGCGTTCGGTGTAGCGGTTGTCGGTGAGGATCTGGCCCGGGTACCAGTTGTTGTGCGTCTCGTGGTCGTCCCACTGGGCAATCACCGGGACCTCCGCGTAGAGCGCGCGGACGTTCCTGTCCATCATGTTGTAGCGGTGCCGGCCGCGGTATTCGTTGAGCGTCTCGGCCACCTTGGAGACTTCCTCGGTGACGAGGTTGCGCCACACTTGCCCGTTCGGTTCGGTCACCTCCGCGCCGATCGGGCCGTCGGCGTAGATGGTGTCGCCGGAGTGGATGAAGAAGTCCGGCCGCGTCGCGTGCATGGCCGCGTAGCCGCGCATCCCGCCGATCTCTTCGTTGATGCCCCAGCCCTGGCCGGCGGTGTCGCCGCTCCAGACGAAGCTTTGGCCGCGGGCGGCGCGGCCGCTGCGGAGCAGCCCGGTTCCAGGGGCGGTGCTGAAGGATCCCTGCGCGGTCTCGCCGGCGTTCCCGTCGGCGTCTTCGAAGTGCATGGTGACCGCGAAGCGGGTCCCCGCGGGCAGGTGCTCGGCGTTGATCCTGGCGGTGAAGTCGGTCGCCTCGGTCGCGGGGCTCCCCCGCAGCACCCGCCGGAAGGCGCGTCCGCCGCGGAGCGGGGACCCGTCGTCGTCGACCGCCAGCAGGTCCGCGACCAGCCGGCCGGGGCCTGACGCGCGGGACCACAACACCCCGGAGCCGGTGGTGACGTCGCCGTTGGCGATGCCGGACGGCAGCGTCAGGCGGTTGCGGACGAGGGCGATGCCGGCGGGCCAGGCGGCGCTGGCAGCCCCGCCCGTTGCGGGGACGACGGCGGCGGCGCCGGCAGCGGCCAGGGCACCTTTGATGACATTGCGGCGGGTGAAATCAGTCATGCGTCCCAGCCTTGACGGTGCGGGTGAACCGGCGGTGGCGGCGGCATGAACTGCGCCGGGCCAGTGGGTGGGCCCGGCGCCGGGGTCTACCGGAACCAGAGGGTGGGCGGGAAACTCCGGTTCGCTGACGCGTACGGCTCGCTCGGCAGGTGGCCGGCGGTCCACGGCTCATCGGACCGCACCTCCGGGGTGCGGCCGTGCCCGTCCCGGAGGATGGCGGCGAACGTGCCGGGGATCGCGACCAGCGCGGACCCGGCGAGCAGGATGGTGAGAACTTCCATTGGTGATGCACCTCGATGGTGGGTGGTGGGTGGATGGAACCAGTGTCGCCAGGCACCGTGTGAGCAGGCGTGTGAGGGCGTTCCGGCGGTAAAATTCGGTATGGCCGACACCTGGATTCGGCTCCTCGGCCCGCCCCGGATCGAACCCCCTGACCCAGCACCTACGGACCCCCGCCAAGGGGACGGCGCTCCCCCGCAGCCCCGCGGCCGCAAGGCGTGGGCGGTGCTCGCCTATCTCGCCCTGAACCCGGCCGGCGCCGGCCGCGCCCGCACCGCCGCGCTGCTGTTTCCCGACGCGGCGGATCCTTTGGGCGCCCTCCGGTGGAACCTGTCCGAACTGCGCCGGGTGCTCGGCGGGGCGGCGATCGCCGGCGATCCCCTGCGGTTGGACCTGCAGCCGGGCTGGCGGTGCGACGTGCTGGAGCTCGGCCCCGCCGCCGCCCGGGACCTGGACCCGCGCCGGTTCGAGGGCAAGCTGCTGGAGGGTCTGGACTTCACGGACAGCCCGGTGTTTGAGTCCTGGCTCGCGGACCAGCGGTACCGGCTGGAGAACGCGGTGCGGGCCCTGCTCTCCGACGCCGCGCTGGCTGCGCTGGCGGCCGGCGTCCCGGCGGACGCCGCGGCCCTCGCTTCCCGGGCGCTGCAGCGGGATCCGTTCAATGCCGACTGCGCCGCCGTGCTGGTCAAGGCACTGGTGGCTCTCGGTGACCGGCGCCGCGCCCGCGAGCAGGTCACCAGGTTCGGCGAGCTGTACCGCGCGGAGCTGGGCATGCCGCCGCCCGAGGAGGTTGGCCGGGCGCTCACGGATCCGGTCACCGCCGCGGATTCCGCCACCCCGGCGAATGCGGCCACGGTCCGGTCCTACCTCGACGCCGGCGCCGCCTCACTCTCGGCCGGAGCGGTGGACCGCGGGCTCGCGCAGCTGCGCCTCGCCGTCGAGCTCGCCCAGCGGGCGGGTGAGCGGCACCTGCTGGCCGAGGCGCTGGTCACCCTTGCCGGGGCGGTCATCCACCAGGCGGGCGGCCGCGGCGCCGAGGTGGCGGACTTCCTGCACCGCGCGCTGACGGCGGAAGCGCCCGACGGCGGCTCCCGCACCGCCGCTGCGGCGTACCGTGAGCTGGGCTACCTCGCCGTGCAGCGCGGGGTGCCGGACCGGGCCGCCGGCTGGCTGGCGAAGGCGATGGGGGCGGCCGCGGGGTTTCCGGACGAGCAGTCGCGGATCCTGGCGATCCAGGGGATGCTCGCCTCGGACACCGCACGGTACGCCGATGCGGCGGCTGCGCTGGGCGAATCAGTGAGGCTTGCCGGCGAGGCGGGGAACCGCCGGCAGCAGGCGTTCGGCGAGGCGCTGCTGGGCCGCGTGCACCTGATCCGCGGCGAGCTCGACCTGGCCGGGACGTGCCTGGACCGGGCGCTGGACGGCGTGGCCGCGGAACACTGGACGGCGTTCGAACCGTTCGTGGCGGGGCTGCGCGGCGAAACCTACCTCGCTGCCGGAAAGCTCGAGGAAGCGGCGGCATTGATCGACCGGGCCTGGGTGATGGCGGAGTTGGCGGGCGACCACTGCTACATGGCCCTCGCGGCCGGCGCCGAGGCGCGGCTGTTCCTGGCCCACGGCGACCTGGCGGCCGCCGAACACTGGGTGGGCCGGGGTCTTGAGCCCAGCCCGTGGTACCTCTGGTATTCGGCGCGGCTGCTGGATGTCGCAACAGAAGTTGCGCTGGCCGCCGGCTCGCCCCGGGCGCCGGAGTTCGCGGACCGGCTGGGCGCGCTGGCCGGCCGGTCCGGGATGCGCGAGTTTGCGGTGCGGGCGCAGTCGCACCGGGCCGTGCTGGGCGATCCGGACGCCGCGGAATCTGCGCGGTGGCTTGCCAAGGAAATCGACAACCCCGTCCTGGCCGGGTGGGTGGCGCGGCGGCAGGGCGGGTGAGGCGCCGGCGTCGGTGGGGCGGCCGGCGTCGGGCGGTGTGCGGTGCGGTGGGCGTCGAGGCACACCCGGGTTAAACAAAAGCAGGGCCCGTCCGAAGACGGGCCCTGCTCGAAACCTAACGGTCCGTAGATCTCTAGAAAATTAGAGAGCCTGGATGTTGGTAGCCTGGGGACCCTTGGGGCCCTGCTCGGTTTCGAAGGAAACCTTCTGGTTCTCTTCGAGGGAGCGGAAGCCGGAGGAGTTGATCGCGGAGTAGTGCGCGAAAACGTCCTGCGAGGAGTCATCGGGGGAAATGAAGCCGAAGCCCTTTTCAGCGTTAAACCATTTGACGGTACCAGTAGCCATTATTTTTGTCCTTCGTGAAGATGGAGGAAAAGTCCCGACTTTCGGGTCCTCCGGTGTGGGGTGTTCAAAACCGCTACTTCAGAAGAACGCGGACTTTCGACCGCGCGTACTGCCTGAACTACCAACTGCATAAACACAACAACAGGTTCAACACTACAGGAGATTTCCGCGGCCGTTGACCACACGCCTAGGGGACGGGTTGGTGCGCCCGAGCGACGGTGACATTCGAGGGCGGGGCGGCCGACGGCGCCGCGGCGCGCGGCGCGGCGGTCGCTCCCCCGCCCCGGCGGGCAATGCGCCGGTCCACGGCGCGCCCGGCGGCGACGGACAGGCGCTGCGCGGGCTGCTCCACGTAGCGGAAGAACAGCTCGGCCGCGGCGAAACAGAGGACCACGGCGACGGCTAGCGCCAGCGGCAGCGAGACCGACCGCAGCAGCGTGACGGCGGCCAGGATGATGGGCAGGTGCACCAGGTAGAGGCTGAAGGAGATGCGGCCCAGCCACTGCGCGGCAGCGGTGTCGCCGAGCTTTTTAGCCGGACCGCAGAGCAGGAACACCAGGACGAGCAGCGTTGCGCCGACGGTGATCAGCGCCTCGACCCCCTTCACGGGTTTCGCGGGGCTAAGCCATTCGGCGTTGGCCAGGAGAAGGCCGGCGGCCGTCAGCGGAAGCCAGACGAGCCGCGGCCAGGCGCCGGTCAGCTCGCGGATCCGGTCCCGTTCGACACCCAGGATGGCGCCGATGGCGAAGATGGGCAGGTAGATCAGCCACTGCACCTCCTGCACGGCGCCCACCACGGAAAGGCCGACGACGAGCGCCAGCTTCAGGTGCCAGATGCGCCGCCACCGCAGGGCCACCAGCACGTACAGCGGAAGCAGCAGCGAGAACAGGACCTCCCAGCGCAGGGTCCACAACGGCGTGTTCACGGTACTCGCGCCGAGTAGCAGCAGGCCGTCCCGGGCCACGCGGCCCAGCTCCGGATCGACGACGTACATGTCCGCCCACGAGCTTTGCAGCGGCGACGCCGTGCGGGGTATCAGCGCGATCAGGGCCGCCGCCAGCACCAGCGACGCCCACGCCGGAAGGTAGAGCCGCAGCAGCCGCTTCACGTAGTACGAGGCCCAGCCCTTGCCGCGGCCCGGCTTGGTGAAGGGCAGGATGAGGACAAATCCGGAGAGCACGAAGAACACGTGGACCGCGGGCGTGCCGTTCCAGAGCAGATGCAGCGGCGAGAACACCGCCCAGGACTCCGCGCTGTTGAGCGGGCGGGAGCGTTCGTCGAAGACAACGTGGCCGATGCCGGGTACGACGGAGAGCACGTGGCAGGCGACGACCACCAAGGCGGCGAGCCCGCGGAGGCCGTCCAGTTGCGTGACTCGGGAGGTTCCAGGCTGTTTCGACATCACCTCCATGTTACCAGTTCGTTACATTCGGGAGGGGGTGGAAAGACGCTGCGAGGGGACCCGCTCCGCTATGGGAACTCCCCGGTCACCGCAGCCCTGCGCCCGGTGTTCTCGGCCCGGCGAGGGTTCCCGGCAGTTCGCGCAGGGAAGCGACGGTGTAGTCGGGAGCCGAGAAGTAGCCCGGGTAAGGGACCCCGCTCCGGTTGATCCACGCCGTGCGGAGGCCGGCCGCGGCCGCGCCGTGGATGTCCCAGGGGTGAACCGCCACCAGCAGCATCTGCCCGGGCTCGCCGGCGCAAGCCGACGCCGCGTGAAGGTAAGCGGCCGCGGCGGGCTTCCAGCCGGGGGCGTCTTCCACGGACAGAAGCCGTTCAAACCGGTCCCGGATGCCCGCCGTCGTGAGCAGTTCCTCCGCCACGCGGGTGGCGCCATTGGACAGGGTGACCAGCCGGTAGCCCGCGGCCTGCAAGTCGTGGACCCCGTCCGCAACATCGGGATGCAGGCCCAGCCCGGCCAGCCCGGCCATGACGTGCTCCACCGCCCGGTCGCGGTCCATACCGGTCCCTGCGTCGGCGAGCAGGCCGCGCAGGGCCTCGGCGCCGATCTCGGCAAAGGAGCCGTTGCCGCCGGCCGCCGTCAGGGCGAACCCGTCGCGCAGCAGCGTGGCGAACCAGAGTTTCGCCATCTCCGCGGGGGCGCCAGCTTCGACGAAGCGCTCCGCCATCGGCGCCATGTCCGAGAGCGTTTCATTGACGTCGAAAATGACGATGGAGGGCGCGCTGTTCATCAGTTCTCCTTGGCCGCCTCGCAGCACCGGTTACAGGGTCCTCTTGGAACCTCGGATTCCCGGGCCTTCGGACCACAGACCTTACTCGGGCCTCCAACCCTTGTCACGCAGTTAACGCCTCATTCACGCAGCCCTCAGAAACTGTCAATGCGCCGAAAATACTGTCAGGCCATGGACAACATTTCCCGCAGATCCGTTCTTTCCGCAGGCCTCGGCGCCGGACTCGTCGCCGCCTGGCCGGGTGCTGCCGTCGCCGTTTCCACCGCGGACGACGCCGGTCTCCGCACCGACCCGTTCCGGCTCGGCATCGCCTCCGGCGAACCGTGGCCGGACGGCTTCGTGCTCTGGACCCGGCTGGCCGTGGACCCGGTGGCCGAGGACGGCCTGGGCGGCATGCCCGCCCGGAACGTCGCCGTGGCCTGGGAAGTGGCGGAGGACGAGGGGATGCGCAAGGTCGTGGCCCGCGGCGTCGAACACGCCCGGATCGAGACCGCGCACTCGGTACACGTGGAGCTGCGCGGACTGAGGCCGGGGCGGGAGTACTTTTACCGGTTCCGCACCGGCCGGCACCTCAGCGCCGTCGGCCGGACCCTGACCAGCCCGGCGCGGCATGAGACGCCGGCGGCCCTGGCCATGGCGTTCGCCAGCTGCGCGCAGTACGAGCACGGCTACTTCACCGCCTACGCCCGGCTGGCGCAGGACCGCCCGGACCTGGTGCTGCACCTCGGCGATTACCTGTACGAGTACAAGAAGGACAGCTACGTGATCGGCGGCGGCAACCCCCGCGACCACGAAGGCCCGGAGACGGTGAACCTGGCCGGCTACCGGCAGCGGCACGCACAGTACAAGGCCGACGCCGACCTGCAGGCCGCGCACGCGGTGGCACCCTGGCTGGTGGTCTGGGATGACCACGAGGTGGACAACAACTGGGCCGACGACGTGCCGGAAAACTGGGACCCGGGCCAGCTGAACGACACCACCGAGCACTTCCGGCAGCGCCGGGCGGCGGCGTTCCAGGCGTACTACGAGAACATGCCGCTGCGCGCCTCGTCCGTGCCGGCGGGCGCCGACATGAAGATCTACCGGCGGCTGCAGTGGGGCCAGCTGGCCAACTTCCACATGATGGATACCCGGCAGTACCGCGACGACCAGCTGGCCGGCGACGGCTGGCGGAAGAACGTCGCCGAGCGGCTGGCCGAGGACCGCACCATCACCGGCGCCGAGCAGGAGAAGTGGCTGCTGGAGGGCTTCCGGAACTCCACCCAGCGCTGGGACATCCTGGGCCAGCAGGTCTTCTTCGCCGAGCGGGACCGCAACCAGGCCCCGGAGATCGACGACGTCTCCATGGACGGGTGGGACGGCTACGCCGCGTCCCGGCGCCGCATCACCCAGGGCTGGGTGGACGCGAACGTGCGCAACGCCGTCGTCCTCACCGGCGACGTGCACCGCAACTGGGCCAACGACGTCAAGGTCGACTACAAGAACCCGGACGCCCCCGTCGTCGGCTCCGAACTGGTGTGCACGTCCATCAGCTCCACCGGCAACGGCACCGGCTCCACCACGGACCCCACCATGGCCTGGAACCCGCACCTGAAGTTCTACAACGACAACCGCGGCTACGTGACCACCCGGATCACCAGGGACGCGATGACCGCGGACTTCCGCACGCTGGACCACGTCACGACGCCGGGCGCCCCCGTGGGCACGAAGGCCTCGTTCGTGATCCGGGACGGGGTGCCGGGGCTGGCCGCCCGGGGATAGTCCCGCGGGAACCGCCGCAGTTGTCGGGCAAGGGCCGCAGCCGCATCCGGCCCCTGCCCGCTGCTGTCCGGGACAAAATCCACCGGATGGAGCAATCCACCACCGGGCGTCCTCCGAATTGCTGACATGAGCACGGGACCGGCCGGACCATTGGCCGCTCCATCACCGCACGTCCGCATCGAAGGAGTTCGCCATGACCACCACGAACCACACCCGTACCGCAGTCCGCACCCCCGTCCAGAAGGCCAGCCTCGCCGTCGGCGCCGTCTTCCTGCTGGTCGGCGTCTTGGGCTTCGTCCCCGGCATCACCACCAACTACGAGTCGCTGCAGTTCGCCGGCCACCACTCCGAGGCGATGCTGCTGGGCCTGTTCCAGGTCTCGGCACTGCACAACATCGTGCACCTCCTCTTCGGGGCGGCCGGCCTGCTGCTGGCCCGCTCCGCCACCGGCGCCAAGTCGTTCCTGCTCTACGGCGGCATCATCTACCTGGTCCTGTTCGTCTACGGCCTGGTGGTCCCCGAAGATTCAGCCGGCGACTTCGTGCCGCTGAACAGCCTGGACAACATCCTGCACCTGGTGCTCGGCGCCGGCATGATCGCCCTGGCTGTCATCCTCACCAAGGGCCGCGCCAAGGCACGCGTCTAAGCTAAAGCCGGCACGGAGAACCGCACCTCCCCAACAACCGCCCCACCGGAACCCGGTGGGGCGGTTGTTTTGTCTGCGGGAAAGCGGAAATCCCCGAGCGGTGACGTCATGTCGATGGCGGCGGCGCCACGTCCCGGGAGCCGAACTACGGGTGCACCAGAACCTTCACCGCCGTGTCCTTGTGATTGATGAGGGTGTCGAAGCCCTGCTCCACCAGGTCGTCCAGCGCGATCCTGCCGGTGATGAACGGCTTGAGGTCCACCTTGCCCTCCTGCACCATTTTGATCACCGCGGGGTGGTCCCGGACGTAGGCGATGGTGCCGCGCAGGTCGATCTCTTTGAGCACCAGCTTCTGCATGTCCACGGTGGCCGGCGCACCCCAGATGGACACGTTGACCACCACTCCGGCGGGCCGGACGGCGTCGAGCATGGTGTCCAGCACCGCGTTCACGCCGGCGCATTCGAAGGCGACGTCGGCGCCGGTGCCGCCGGTGAGATCCAGCACCCGGGCCGGGACGTTCTCCTGGCTGGGGTCCAGCACATGGTCCGCCACCCCGCTGGAGAGTGCCTTTTCCTTCCGCGCCTGGGTCAGTTCGCTGATGATCGTGGTCACGCCCATTCCCTTGAGGACGGCCGCGGTCAGCAGCCCGATCGGGCCCGAGCCGCCCACGAGGGCCACGTCGCCGGCCTTGGCGCCGCTGCGTGCCACCGCATGGTGCGCCACGGAGAGCGGCTCGATCAGGGCAGCCTGGTCCAGGGGAATGTCGCCGATGGGGTGCACCCACCGCTGGTCCACGACGATCTTTTCGCTGAGCCCGCCACCGCCGCCGGAGAGCCCGATGAAGCCCATCTGCCGGCACAGGTGGTAGCTGCCCGCCTGGCACATGTCGCAGTCGCCGTCCACAAAATAGGGTTCGACGACGACGTTGTCGCCCACCGCGAGCCCCTCCACACCCTCGCCGACCTCCGAAACCGTCCCGGAGAACTCGTGTCCCAGGGTCACCGGTGCCTCCTCGTGCGAGAGCGGGTGCGGGTGCCCCGGTGCGGGGCAGAAGATCGGGCCTTCCAGGTATTCGTGCAGGTCCGTGCCGCAGATCCCGCACCAGGCGACGTCGATCTTCACCGCGCCGGCCCGGAGCTCCGGCTCCGGGATGTCCTCGATCCGGATGTCCTTGCGGCCATGGAAACGTGCTGCCTTCATGATGGTCCTTCCATTCGTGGAACGGATAGTGGGTTCGCCGGGAAAGCCGGCGGCTGCCGATTGGGCCCGGTCAGCGGGTGTGGTGGCTGGGCTGCAGTTCGTAGACGGGCGTTTCCAGTCCTTCCATCCGGGCCTTCAACTGCAGGGCCAGGTAGGCAGAGTAGTGCCGGCTCTGGTGCAGGTTGCCGCCGTGGATCCAGAGGTTGGGCACGTTGGTGGGCTTCCACATGTTGCGCAGCTCCCCCTCCCACGGGCCAGGGTCTTTTGGCGTGTCCGAGCCGTATCCCCAGCATTTTCCTACTTTGTCCGCGATTTCGGGAGAGACCAGGTCCGCCAGCCAGCCGTTCATCGAGCCGTAGCCGGTGGCGTAGACAATGAGGTCCGCTTCCAGCTCGGTCCCGTCGTCCATCACGACGGCGTTGCCGGTGATCTTGGCGACCTGGCCGGACTTCAGCTTCACCCGCCCGTCGATAAGCAGC
This sequence comes from Arthrobacter sp. Soil763, assembly GCF_001428365.1. Classification (GTDB taxonomy): domain Bacteria; phylum Actinomycetota; class Actinomycetes; order Actinomycetales; family Micrococcaceae; genus Arthrobacter. The sequence goes on from NZ_LMSH01000003.1 coordinate 12,074, forward strand.
TGGGATGCGCCGACGTCGATGTAGTAGCCGGAGCCGCGCCGCAGGTATTTCACGAACAGACCGGACCCGTCCACGCCGAAGTCCAGGTCGAAGCCGGCGGCCTCAAGCTGGGAGTAGAACTCCGCGTCCCGCTCGGCCATCTGCTGGTACACCGGCACCTGCGCCCCGGGAAGCACCCGCATGGGAAGCGAGGCGAACAGCAGGTCCGCCTTCTCGGTGGTGATGCCGTTAGCGAGCGCCCGCTCCGAGTACAGGTCGCCCAGGGCCAGGTCCATCAACGACTCGCTGCGGGCGATGTGGGTGGAGGACCGCTGGACCATGGTGACGTCGGCGCCGTGCTCCCACAGGTCCGCGCAGATGTCGTGCGCCGAGTTGTTCGAGCCGATCACCACGGCCTTCTTGCCCGTCCAGTCCCCGCCGCCGGGGTGCTGCGAGGAGTGGCGCTGCTCCCCCAGGAAGCTCTCAGCGCCGTCGAACGTGGGGATGTTCGGGTAGCCGGAGACGCCCAGGGCAAACACCAGCTGCTTGGGCCGCAGCGTCACCGGTTCGCCGTTGCGGACGACGTCGACCGTCCATTCCTGCGCGCCGTCGTCGTACGCCGCTCCCACGCATTCGGTGCCGGACCAGTAGTTCAATTCCATGATCCGCGTGTAGTGCTCCAGCCAGTCGCCGATCTTGTCCTTGGCGGCGAAGACCGGCCAGTCGTCCGGGAACTTCAGGTACGGCAGGTGGTCGTACCAGACGGGATCGTGCAGGTGCAGGGACTTGTAGCGGTTCCGCCAGGAGTCGCCGGGGTTCTGGTTCTTCTCGATGATGATGGTGGGCACGCCAAGGCGCCGCAGCCGGGCGGCGAGGCCGATGCCGCCCTGGCCGCCGCCGATGATCACGCAGTACGGCTGCTCCTCGTAGCCGAGCCGGGCCTCCTGCTCTTCCTTCAGTTCCAGCCACGACCGGCGGCCGCGGACGATCTGGTGGGCCACGCCCTGTTCGCGGCGCGGGCCCTTCTTCTCCTCGAAGCCCTTCAGCTCCTGCATGGTGGTCAGCAGCGTCCAGCACTTGCCGTTCCGCAGCCGGAGGTGGCCGTAGCCGCGGGCGTCGCCGGTCTCGAACGTGATCCAGGCTTCCACGGCGTCGGCGTCCCCGGTAGCGTCCTCCGCGAGCGCCCAGCCCGCGGGCTGCACGCGTTCCAGCGTCGCCTCCAGCATGCGTCTGATGTCGACCTTGCCTTCGAGGGTCTTCAGGTTCCAGGTGAACGCCACGAAGTCGCGCCAGTAGCTGTCATCCTCGAAGAGCTCCACGGCCGCGTCCAGGTCGCGCCGCTGCAGCGCGTCATCAAATCGCGCCAGCCAGGCCTGCGCGGCAGCGGTTGGTGTTCCGGTCATCTCCACTCCTTTGTGATGTTGCCAGGTGAGCCCCGTCCCGCCGGTACCCTGCGATATGCTGGGGCGGGCGTGAGCTGCATCACTATTGGAGCGCGCCGGGGGTAACAGCGGCGTTACACGCCCACCGGTCCGGCACTGCCGCCGGCTGCGGGGAGGAGCTGAGTGGACTACGGCCTGAGGTTCTCGGACCCGGCGCGGTATGCACGGACGCTGCGCCGCGCGCACGAACTTGTCATCTCCGGCATCCCGCGCCCCGAGATCCCCGCCAGCCTGGCCGATTCATGGCACCGGGCCATGGCCCTGGGCATCAGCCCGGACCAGCACAGCCCGCGGCACCTGCACGAGGTGTCCGAGGTGCTGGAGCTCCGGCGGGGGCACCGGCTGCAGGGCGTCATGCCGGCCCTGCACGAGCTGCTGGCCGACGATTCGCGGAGCGGCCGGCATCTGTTGGTGTTGACCGACGCCAGCGGCGAGATCCTGTGGCGGGTGGGCAGCCCGGCAGTCCTGCGGCAGGCCGACCGGCTGGAGTTCCTGGAAGGGGCGGACTGGTCCGAGGCGGGCATCGGCACCAACGCCATCAGCGAGGCCCTGGTCACCGGCGGCCCGGTGCAGCTGTTTTCCGCCGAGCACCTGGTCCGCACCCACCACGAGTGGGCGTGTTCGGCTGCGCCCATCAGGGATCCGGCCACCGGGCAAGTGCTGGGGGTGCTGGATGTCTCGGGGCCGCTGGACACTATCAGCGCGGACACCCTGCGGATGGTGCGGTGCGCCGTGCGGGTGGCGGAGGCGCTCCTGGGGGCGCCCGACGGCGGTACGCCACCAAGGGCGCTGTCGAACCCGGGCGGGCAGCACCCCCGCGCGGGCCTGCGTGACGCGGTTGAATCGCAGCCCAGGGCGGCGGTCGCGTCCCTGGAACTGCTGGGCGACAAGCCCGCAGCGGTGCTGGCCGACGGCAGCCGCGTGCCACTGACGCCGCGCCGTGCGGAGATCCTGGCGTTGCTGGACTCCCGCGCCCAGGGCTGGGCGGCGGAGGAACTGGCCTATGAACTGCACGGCGACGCCGGGACTCCGCAGGCCATCCGCACCGAGATGTTCCGGCTCCGGTCGCTGCTCGGCGAGGCGGTGCTGTCCAACCCGTACCGGCTGGCGGCGGACGTGGCCGGCCGGTCCGACTCAGGGCGGGTGCTGGGGCAGCTGCGCGAAGGCCGGGTGGCGGACGCACTGGACTCCTACCGGGCGCCCCTGCTCAGCCGGTCCGGCGTCCTGGCGGTCCAGCTGCTCCGGGACCAGTTGGACCTGGCCGTAGGATCGGCCGTACGGGCCAGCGCCGACCCCGGGCTCCTGATGCGCTGGCTGTCCACGGACATGGGTTCCGCCGACGCCGCGGCGGCGGAGGTCCTGGGAGCCCTGCTGGGCCGCGGGGACCCGCGATACCTGGCGTTCCGTGCCTCCGCCGGCGCGTGACCGGGTCCGGCAGACCAGGTAAACGAAGCCGCCACAGAGAAGAAAGCTCCTGGCTGCTCCGCGACGGCATCGCCATCCTGCTCAGCGGCCGCGCGCCCCGCTCGTCCCCTGCCGCATGCTTTACTGGGTCCGGCAACTGACCCGCGCGGACCGACGGAGGAGATGGTATGAACCAACGTTTCAGCGGAGCGGCGGGCCAAGCGTTCGCCGCCGGTTTCAAGGCCCTCAAGGTGCTGCGGCCGGATCGGCCCATCCACTCCGCGGGCGTTGCGCTTAAGGGGACTATCGAGCGGCAGCCCGCCGCCGCGGAGAGCGGAATCCTGTGGGTCGATACCAGCGGGAACGCCGCGGTGAGCGCCAGGCTCTCGCGGTCGGTCGGAACGCCGCCGGGCTGGCCGGACATCCTCGGACTGGCGTTGCGAATCACCACGGAAACGGGCCCGGCCGACGTGCTGCTGGCATCTACCGGGCTGTCGCGGCCCGGCCGGCTGGTGCTCACGGCCCACCGGCATGCCAGCAGCAGCAGGCTGACCTCACTCATGCCCTACAAGGGATCCGCTGGCCCGGTCCTGCTGGCGGCCTGCCCGGAAAAAACCGGCAACTGGCTTCCCGCCGCCCCGGACGCTTTCCGCCGGGCGCTGGGCACCGCACCTTGGACACTGGGGCTCTTCCATGCCCGGCCCGCGGGACGTTGGATCCGGTTCGGCACCCTCACGCTGACCCTGGACCCGGCAGCGGCGGACCTGCCCACCCGGTTTGATCCCTTGGAGCATTCCCTGCCCGGCGCCGGCACTTACGGCTGGACGCGCAGGTTGCGGAAGCCCTCCTACGAGGTCGCCCGTCAGCCGGCGCAGGGGTAATTTCGCCGGAACCCGCCCCCTGTTGCCAGTCACCTTGCCGGCCGTGGCCGCAGTCGCGCCCGGCCCTTGCCCGCCCCTCCCGCACCCCCCTAAAATTTGAATAGTCACTTTTAGAAGGTGCGCGATGGAACCAACCCATGCTGCCCGCACGCCCAGCGCCCACGGCGGCGGTTGAGATGGACTGGCCCGGCTGGGCGCTCTTCGGGCTGCTGGCCACCACGGCCCTGACCGCGGTGCTGATCGCCTGCCAGATGGCCGGCTGGACCCGGCTCGACCTGCCCCTGGTCCTCGGCAGCCTCGTCACGCCGGACCCGGACAGGGCCCGGATCGCCGGATTCTTCATCCACCTCGCCGCCGGGCAGGTCTTCGCCCTCGGCTACGCGGCGGTCTTCGCGCTGCTGGGCAGGGCCACCTGGTGGATCGGCGCGCTGCTGGGCCTCCTCCACGTGACCGTTGCGCTGACCATCATCCTGCCGCTGCTGCCCGGCATCCATCCGCGGATGGCGAGCACCCGGGCCGGGCCAACCAGCCGGGCAGCCCTGGAGCCGCCGGGCTTGCTGGGCCTTAACTACGGAATCCAGACGCCCGCGGTGGCCGTCGCAGCCCACCTGGTCTACGGATCGCTGCTCGGCCTGCTCCTCACGGTCCGCTGACCCGGCGTGAAAGAACGTGCAGCATGAATCCGGCGGCCCCCTCCCCCGCCCTTGCCGGCTACGGGCTGCTGGGCGACACCCGCACCGCCGCCCTGGTGTCCGCCGACGGCGGCATCGATTGGCTCTGCGCGCCGACCTTCGACGGCGACCCCGTCTTCGGCGCCCTGCTCGGCGGCCCGAAGGCCGGCACCTTCCGCGCCGGTCCCGCCCGGCCGGCGCACCGGCTCGGCCGCCGCTACCGCCCGCACACCGCCACGCTCGAGACGGCCTGGACCACCGACGGCGGAACGCTGACCCTCACCGAGGCGATGATCGGGGAAGTCGCCGGGCAACTGCTGCCCACCACCCTCCTGGTGCGGCGGCTGGAGGCGGCGGACGCGCCGGTGCGGGCCGCCGTCGTCTTTGATCCGCGCCTCGGCGAGCGCCACGGCCGCCCGCGGGTCCGTCCGGGGCCGCACCTGGTCTGCGAGTGGGGTGCCCTGGCCATGTCGCTGGGCTGCAGCGGCGGGCTGCGGGTGGAGCCGGGCACGACGGCGGAGGTCACCGTGGTGCCCGGGCGTCCGGTGGTGCTGGTGCTCGCCCTGGCGTACGCGGAACCGCTGGTCTGGGTGGATCCCGAGGCCGCGTGGGAGCTGGTCGACGCCGATGAACGGCGCTGGCAGGAGTGGACGTCCGGGGTCAGCAACGGCGTCCCGTTCCGTGACGCGGTGCTGCGCAGCCTGCTGACGCTGAAGCTGCTGACCTATTCCCCGTCGGGCGCGCCCGTGGCGGCGCCCACGACCTCCCTGCCGGAGGACCCCGGCGGCGTCCGGAACTGGGACTACCGGTACGCCTGGCCGCGCGACGCCAGCATCGGGATCGCGGCGTTCCTCGCCCTGGGCAAGGACGGCGAGGCCCTGAACTTCCTGAACTGGCTCCTGCACGCCAGCCGGCTGCAACGGCCCCGGCTGCCGGCCCTGCTGACGCTGACCGGCGGGCACGTTCCCCGCGAGCGCACGCTGCAGCGCTGGCCCGGGTACGCCTGCAGCGCGCCGGTGCGGACGGGCAACGGCGCCGCGCACCAGCACCAGCTCGACGGCTACGGCTGGGTCCTGGACGCCGCGTGGAACCTCGTCGGGCAGGGGCACCGGCTCAATTCGGAGACGTGGCGGGCGATGCGCGGCTTCACCGACCTCGTGGCGCGGCGCTGGCCGGAACCGGATGCCGGCATCTGGGAGATCCGCGACGACCCGGCCCACCATGCGCACTCGAAAATCATGGGCTGGCTGGCCCTGGACCGGGCGCTACGGATCGCGGACTCCCACCGGATCAGCGCCCGACGGCGGCGCCGCTGGGACACGGCGCGGGCCGCCCTCACCGCGGACATCCGCGCCCGGGGATTCGACCCAGCCCGGAACACTTACACCCGCTCCTACGGCTCGCCCGATCTGGACTCGGCGCTGCTGATCCTGCCGGTGACCGGCTTCGAGGCGCCGGGTTCGGCGCGGTTGCGCGGCACGGTCGATGCCGTCGCCGCGGAACTCTCCGCCGGCTACCCTCTCCTCTACCGCTACCCGCCCGGCCGGGACGGACTGCCCGGGGACGAGGGCGCCTTCCTGCCCTGCTCCTTCTGGCTGGTCCAGGCCCTGGCCCTGACCGGAAGGACCGCGGAGGCGGCGGGGCTGTTCGACGCGCTGCTGGGTCTCGGCGGCCCGCTCGGTCTGTTCAGTGAGGAAGCCGATCCGGGCACCGGGGCCCTGCTCGGGAACTACCCCCAGGCGCTGACCCACGCCGCGCTGGTCCAGGCCGCGCTGGCCCTCCGGGATGCCGCGCGCCAGGTGCCGGAATTGTGAAACCGGGACGTCCTCAGCTGGGGGCCATGACGACACCCAGGGCCGGCCGCAGCACGTTAGGTTCCCGCGTCGCGCAGGCGGTGCAGACGCTCACGCCGGGGTGAGCCCCGCCGTCGCAGCATCCCGGCCGGGGCCCGGCAACGCTGAAGCCGGCTAGAGGCAGCTCGGCTGGTACGCCGGATCGACGGGGCCGGAGGCCTGTGCCAGGGCGCGGGCCACGAACTGGTGCACCACGGGGTCGTTCGGCGTCTGGTCGTGTTCGAAGACGTCGGCCGGGCACTTGTCCTGGATGGTGATGTTCGTGACCTGTTTCGCCGTGCCGCTAAGGAACTGGCTGTTGTAGGGAATCACCACCTCGTCGTAGACCGTGGAGAGGATGGTGTACGACGGTCCGGCAACGGTGTCACCGATGGAGTTCAGCTGCTGCATAAAGGTTGACCCTGCCTGCTGGTCGGCGCAGGACGCGCAGTTCAAGGCGGTGTAGTCCGGCGGCGGGAGGAAATCCGGCGGCGGGACGATCAGGCCTTTCGTGCCGTGGTTTGAGGGTGCGATGCCCACCAGGTGGTGGACGTACTTGGCTCCGCCGAGGAAGCCCATGTAGTAGCGGGGCATCATGCCGCCCTGGCTGTGGCCCACTAGGTCCACCTTCTTGGCGCCGGTGGCGGCGCGGACTGCGTCAACGAACGGGGCCAGTTCCTTCGCGGAGTCGGCCACCGGCGCGGTGGCGTAGACGCCGTTGGTTTCACCGTAGTTGAGGGCGAACACGCAGTACCCCTGGCTCTTCAGGTAGGGCGAGAGGGTGGACCAGTTCTTGGCCATGCTCTCGAAGGTGCCGGGCACCAGGATGACGGGATAGGGGTGCTCGGCGGACGGCTTGCAGGTCCAGTCGTTGGCGCCGGGCGGGGCGACATCGAGAGTGTCCGCCTGGGCCGGAACGGCGGAGAGTGAAGCGGCGAGGGCCGCGGCGGCGACGATGGACAGGGCTCTGGTGAGCAGCGACATGGAAACCTCTTTGTTCGTGTCGGTGGGTGGTGCCAGATGGTGTTCTTTCGCAACCGGGGCTTGGCCTCGGTCTTCAATGCTAGGCAGCCAGCAGGCCGGCAGGACCATGGATTTGCACGGATGTGCAGGATTATCGGCACGCGGCCGCGTCCTGCCCGCGCCGCGGAACAGAGTCTCCCGCAGTACGAAGTTACTGGTCAGTAGCTTGAGGCGCGTCCAGAACACGCCCTGCGCGGACGTGTGAGCTGTTGCACAAACGTTCATGAGGTGCGGTTCGAGGACTTCCGCCATGTCGACGCGGCGAAGCTGCCAGAGGCCGCCCACGCGGTTTACTTGCCGCCGTGCCTTCCGACCGGTGATGATGTGGCGTAGCGCACGACGCGCGACCGGCTCGGGGCCTGGGGATCCCTCAGCTGGCACAGCGCCCCAGAAGGCTTCCGTTGCTGCACTTTCCTTCCGCCAATTCGGCCGCCCACCGACCGTCTCCCCGCGATGTTGCCCGGCTGGAGGAGCTGCTCGATGACGACGTCTGGGCGTTCAGCAACTGCCGGGTGGACGCACCCGGCAAGCCCGTGGCCGAAGTCGACTGGATCTTCTATGACGTCCGGCAGGGCACCATCATGGTCAGCGAGTGGAAGGGATTCCCCCAGCGCGTCGCACTCGCGACCGACACCGGCACGCCGTGGCTGCTGGAGGGCGGCATGGCCGTGCCGAATCCGATCGAGCAGGTGTCGCGGCAGCTCGACGCCGTCCGTGCAGCCCTGCGCGGCGGCATCCTCCCCCAGCACTTCCCAGCGTTCGACGCGCTGCAGTTGCGCATCGTGCAGAGCGTCTACTCCCCGCAGGTGGACCGGAGCACCACCATTGAGCGGATCCGCTGGGGCAAGGTGTACGGCGACCTGCCGGAACTGGCTGCGGTGATTGCGAACTCGTCCAGCCCGGCTCCGCTGTTGCTGCCCGACGACGGCGCCCGGCTTGCGCTGGCCGGGGCGCTGTGTGCACTGTTCCGCACCACTCTCCCTCCCGAGGCAGAGACCAGACTGAGCGTTGCACCCAAGGGCGGAGACTCCGACGTCGTCCTCCGCATCAGCGCCATCCACCGGCAGATCGCGGAGCTGCACGCGGAACTCGCCGACCTGATCATCATCGCCGCCGGCGCGGTCACCAAGCCGGCACAGCCGCCGGCCGTCGGCACGGCACCCCGGGCAGCGGTGAAGGACGCGCCTCCTAAGGCGAACGCTGCGCCCGCAGCGGCCTCCAAGACCCCGGCGCTCACCGAGTACCAGCGCATGCAAGCGCATCTGACGCGAAGCTTCCAGGGAGTCAACGGCAGTGCAGCCGCGGCAACCAAGGCGCTGGAGCAGGCATGGAGGTCGGTCCTGGGCGACCCTCTGCTGCACGGCGAATCGGGCATCAGCGTGTCCCTGTTCGGCAACGTGGGAACGCCGCTGGTGAAGGAGCACCATGGGTCCCTTCCGAAGGTTCTCGGCATGCCGCTGCGCAAGTGGTGCGTGCTGCAGGCCGAAGCCGCCGGCCTGGAGCCGAGGGACGTTCCCGGAAAGCCCTCGAACCTGCGGTTGCGCTGAGCATCGGCGGTCGGCAGCCTGCGCCCTGACAGCTGAGCCTGTCGGGCAGCCTTGGGCGTTGAACCGGCGGTAGGATTTCCCTGCCCCTTCCAGGGGCAGCAGCTTTCCGGAGCTGAGGATGATGGGGGCAACTCAATGAAGGACTTGAAGCGCATTTACTGGACCCGCGTGGGACTACGGCTGGCATTCGCAGCCACGATGATGTGGCTGGCCGTGTCGCTTGCTCTGGCCTTCATACCGAAGACAAGCGCCGGCACCAAAACGTCCACCGTGTCAGAGGTATTCCGTGGGATGGTGGACGGTGTCGTGGCTGCGGTGATACTGCCTGGCCTGCTCGCCATCGTCCTCACAGTTATCGCGGGCGTTATCACCGCTCGGGACGTCCGACGCCGGGATCCGGCGCGGCGCTTCACTCGCCAGCAGCGCCGGGAAGGAATGGCACGCGCCGGCGGCCAGTGCGAGATGGAGGCAGGTCTCGGCCGCCGCTGCTCACGGCCCGCTGAGCACGGCGACCACTTCTACCCGTGGTCTAAAGGCGGGTCCACCAGCCTGCAAAACTTTGTTGCCTCCTGCGCCAGATGCAACCGGGCCAAGGGTGCCAGGGTTCCGTCGCCGCGCCAGCAGGAACGGCTGGAACGACGACGATTGGGCTACCTGGCGCCGGGGGCTGCACTAAGCGTCGGCGAACGCCAGCCGCTCCCCTGACGTGCAGTGGCGCCCGAACCACCGCGGGGGTCGGCATTATTGCTCTCGGCGACCCGCGTAAAGCTCGTCAGGGGCCCCAACTTGCCGACTTTAGTCACGCTTCCAGGCCGCACGAACCCGTCAATCGATGGGAAACATCGATCTCGCGGTACGGCCGATGGCGCCGGTCATGGTCGCGTCCACAGCGCCACCTATCACTCCACCGACCAGCGGCACACCCTTCGCCAAAGTGACGAGCGCCCGTTTTGAGCCGTACTTGGCTAGCAGCATGAAGCCAGCCTTCTTATTGATCTCGCGGATTAGGGCAATCGGGAGCTGCTTGATCGCCTGAATCAACATCTTCTCACCGACCTTGATGCCGAAAGTTTTCACGATCTGCTGTGCATTCGAGCCCACCGCGACGAGCGTAGCCACCGTTCGTACGTGCGGATCTTTGGGGTCGTACCCGCGCAGGTATGCGATTGCCCCCGCTAGGCGTGCATTGATCACGAGGGCGCCCGCCATATTCGCGGGGACGGTCACGGGCATGGCGATGAACCCACCCAACCCAGTCACGAAGCCGTTGACCCCGGCCGCTTCGACGGACTCGACGATCAGCCTCTTGATCGCCTTTTCGATGTCGTCAACTTCGTACGGCCTGACTTTCCGTACTGGGTCGGCGTTGGGCTCGTAGCTGGATCCTTGAACGCGGGACAGCCGATCTTCCGCCCACGCCACCGACCCGGTCAGTGGACCCACGCCCGTGTCGATCACTTTGCCCACCAACTTCAGGAGCTGCCCCGACGCCTTCTCGGCGGCAGACATCGGCGTCTCATCAGACTGCTCGTTTGGGGACTCTGACTGGAGCGGTTCGATGTGACCAGAATGGGACATTGGAGACCTTTCGACGGTGCTGACATGATGCGGGGAATCCCGCACATACCGCACGCGTCGGTGAACGTCCCCCGCACGAACATACAGCCACGCAGGCAGACCGCGGAGGACGATTGTGGCGCGCCATGAAATTGATTACGCGAGATCAAAGATTGTGTCCCCCTCCCTCCGTGGGAGGCAGCGCCGTTTGGCGTTTCTCCTCTGTGCGCGAGCACTCGTCGTTACAGGTAGTCGCCGGCGCGTTCCCGGGCGATTTCGAGCAGCGTGGAGTGGAAGGCGACTTCGGCTGGGGCGTAGACCTTGTCCTGGCGTTGGGCCAGGAGCACGCGCCGCAGGGGCGCGGCGGAGCCGAGGCTGATCACCCGGACATCCGGGTGCTGCAGGGCCACCGCGGTCTTGGGCACCATGGCCACACCCATGCCGACGCTGACCATCGCCTGCGCTTCCTGGTAGTCGTTGGCCAGGAAGCCGATGGTCGGCTCGAACCCGGCCTCATGGGCGGAGCGCTGCAGGACCTCGACGACGGGGTGGGCCTCCGCGCGGACGATCCAGGATTCCTTGCGGACCTCCTCCATCCGGATCTCCTCGCGATCGGCCAGCGGATGGCTGCGCGAGACCAGCAGCACCGTGCTCTCCTGGAACACCTCCGTGATCCGGATGGAATCGTCTTGAAACCGGTTCCACGGGTAGTCCCAGAGCAGGCACAGCCCCGTCACCCCGGACTGCAGGTCGCTGACCAGATCATCGAAGCGCGCGCTGCGCAGGGACAGGCCGATCGCCGGGTACCGCTTCTTGAACGCCCGAATGACCAGCGGCAGGAAGGACCCGGCGAGCGTCGGGAAGGTGCCGACGGTCAGGGAGCCGCGCTTGAGGCCGGCGATCTGGTCCAGGTCCGACTGCGCGGCCCGCATCTGCCCGATAATCTTGCGCGCATGGCCGGCGAGGACCTGCCCAGCTTCGGTGGGCACCACGCCGCGGGACCGACGGTTTAGCAGTGGCTGCCCGACTTCCTGCTCGAGTTTCCGCAACTGCTGCGAGACCGCGGAGGGCGTATACATCATCAGCTCGGCCGCGGCGGTGATGGATCCCTGTTCCACCACCTCCACCAAGAGCGCCAGGCGCCGGATATCGAACAATTCCTGGTCAGCATCGTTAAGCAACGCTATGCCCTTCTGTTGAATCGGTTAATTCTATACATTCCCCGCGTGATGCGCGGCACTTAGCGCCCCGTTTCCGACGGAGGCGCTCTCCAAGCAGGGCGCTTGGCCCAGTAACAGCACTGAATGAAGCGTCACTACAGTCCCGTGCAGATATCCAACCTTGTCTTCATTTGTGATCTGGATCAATCTCAAATCAAGCCCCTGACACCTCGGGGCGGAACAGAAGCAGAATCGAAGCTAGGAACAGACCATGAAGATCGAAGCGGAGTGGATGCGCGGAGGCACCAGCAAATGCTGGGTCTTCGAAACAGGCCAGCTGGACGACACCGGGACCAGCCCGGACGTGCTGCTGCCCCGGCTGTTCGGCAGCCCCGACCACCGGCAGATCGACGGCGTCGGCGGCGCCACCTCCACCACCAGCAAGGCGATGATCCTGCACCGCCCCGCCGACGCCGGCGTCGACGTCGAATTCACCTTCGCCCAGGTGGGCATCGAGGAAGCCGCCGTGGACTGGGGCAGCAACTGCGGCAACTGCTCCGCCGTCGTCGGGCTGTACGCGATCGAAAAGGGCTGGGTGGTCCCCGACGGCGACGTCACCCGGATCGTCACCCGCAACACCAACACCGGCCAGATCATCATCCAGCGGGTGGCGACACCGGCCGGCGCCCTGCCGATCGTCCCGCAGGCCCAGATGCCCGGCGTCCCCTTCCCCGGCTACCGGGTGGGCCTCGGATTCCTCGACCCGGCCGGCAAGACCACCGGCCGGCTGCTTCCCACCGGCTCGGCCACGGACACCATCCTCGCCGGCGGGACCCGCTGGTCCGTGTCCATGGTCGACGCCGGAGCGCCGGTCGTGATGCTGCGTGCGGAGGAGCTGGGCCTGGACCCGGAGCGCCACGCCGGCTGGACCGCCGGACTGGAACTGCAGCTGGACACCCTGGAACACATCCGCCGCCAGGCCGCCGTGCGGATGGGGCTCGCGGCAACGCCCGGCGAGGCTGCCCGCGCCGTCCCCAAGGTCGCCGTCGTCGCCGCCCCGGCGCGCACCGACGCGGAGGCCGACGTCGCCGTCGTCATGCTCTCGATGGGCAAGCCGCACCCGGCCCTGGCCATCACCGGCAGCATCGCCCTGACCCTCGCTGCCCGCACCCCGGGCACGCTGCTGGGCGACATCACCGGCGGCACCGTCGGACCCACGCTGCGGTTGCGCACCCCGGCTGGGGTCATTGAAACCTGGAGCGAGGAACGGGACGGGCACCTGCTCGTCGGCGTCGACCGCACCGCCCGCACCATCGCCACCACCACCATCCACCTGCCCGAGGCCCTCGGCACCGCCGTCGACGCCTCCCTTGCCAGCGCTACTCGATGAGGAGAAAGCATCATGACTAACATCGCAGAAAAGACTGCAGAAGAAACCGTAGAAAAGGCACCGGAACAGGCCGCCCCCGGCGACACCCGCGTCGAACCCTCCCGGCGTCCCGACCGCCGCCGCCGTATCCTGCTGGTGACGGTAGCCGCGATCGCCGTCCTGGGTCTGGTCGCCCTCCTGTTCGGAGGTGGCCTGTTCAACCCCGCGGCCGCCCCTGACTCGGAGCCGACCATGACCGCCACCCAGATCATCCCGCTCGTTATCCTCGTGGTGATGTTCGTCGTCGCCACCAAATGGCCGCTGAACATCGGCGTCATGGGGCTGGTGGCGTCCTTCGGCGTCGGCTACTTCATGCTCGGCATGAGCGACAAGGAAATCCTGGAGGAGTTCCCGGCCAGCATCGTCCTGACGATCATCGGCGTGACCTACTTCTTCAGCATGGCGCAGCGGAACGGGTCGATCGACATCATCGTCCAGACCTGCGTGCGCCTGGTCCGGGGCAAGACCATGCTGCTGCCCTGGGTGTTCTTCCTCCTGGCCGCGGCGCTGACCGCGCTGGGCACCTTCTCCCCCGCCGCGGTGGCGCTGCTGGCCCCGGCGGCCCTGGGCCTGGCGTACGAGTCGCGCATCCACCCGGTCCTGATGGGCGCCTTCGTGATCAACGGCGCCCACGCCGGCGGTTTCTCGCCGCTTTCCGTCGCCGGCGTCCTAGTGCACGACATCGCCCTGAAGAACGGCTTCCCCATCTCGCAGGGCTCGCTCTTCCTGGCCAGCTTCGCGCTGAACTTCATCCTCTCCGCGCTGACCATCGTGCTGTTCGGCCTGCTGGGCAAGCTGCGTGACAAGCACGCCAACGAATACGCCGGGCTGGAGACGCCCCGCACCGGCCGCCCGAGCGGACAGCAGCTCTTCACCCTGGTCCTGATCGCCGCGATCCTCGTGTGCACGCTGGGCTTCCACATGCCGATCGGCTTCGTGGCCCTGTCCGCCGGCCTGCTGCTGGCGTTCGTCAACATTAAGGAACACAAGACGTTCATCGGCGGGGTGTCCTGGTCCACCGTGCTGCTGGTGGCCGGCATGATCACCTACGTGTCGCTGCTCCAGCATGTGGGCGTCATCGACACCCTCGCCGAGATGGCCCTGGCCCTGGGCGCGCCGCTGCTGATCGCCCTGGTGCTCTGCTACGTCATCGGCGTCGGTTCGGCCTTCGCGTCCTCGACGGCACTGCTCACCGCGTTTATCCCGATGGCCGGGCCGCTGCTGGCCACCAGCTCGCTCAGCGCCTCCGGCACCGTCGCGGCCCTGGCCATCGCGGCCACCGTCGTGGACGTCTCCCCCTTCTCCACCGACGGCGCTCTGGTGGTGGCCAACGCCCGCGACAACGACCGCCAGCGCGTCTACCGCCAGCTCATGATGTACGCCGGCGGCGTGGTCCTGGTGGCTCCCGCGCTGGCCTGGGCGCTGCTGGTGCCGACCGGGGTTATGTAGGGGGTCTGCTTAAGCGCCAAAGGCGGGCCGGCTTTCGTAGCCGGCCTGCCTTTTGGTTTGCTGCGATCTTTGCGGAGTGGGTGGCGGGGCGTGCGGCGGCGACAGTATTCACTCGTGGAACTTCGGCCGCCGGGGCGTCCACCTGCACCGCCGTTCAAAGGAGCGGACGACGGCGGCCTCGTCCTCAGCGATGACGTCCACGCACACTTCGCCCTGGTGAAGGAGGGATTCGACGCGCGGCTGGGGCGGACGCCTGTGTCTCATGAGTCCTGACTTATATCCCTCGCCTCACCGAAAGCCCCACTGAACCCAGTAGGGGGCTGCGAGGCTGCGCCACGAGGATACTATTGGGGTCGCTACTACCGCTTATAGCGGATTTCCGTTTGGGGAGGGGACAAGAAGTGACCACAGAGACCAAGGCACTCGTGCCTGTATGGGCACTCGCAACCGAGTCCGTGAGCGTGTCGAACGTGCTCGGAGATGCGGGCATGACACCGGAGCGACTGGCTGAACTGAGAACCGTCCTGGCCGCGCTTGCAGATTCCCCTGTCGTCACTCTGGAAGCACATCCAATCTCCACCAAGCGCGATCGGAACGGCGGGATTGCGCTTCACGCAGCCAGTCCGCTCGCTAGGCAGCTAGCGGAGCTCGTCACCAACACTGCAAGGGCCACAACTCCGACGGTAAACGTCGCAGAAACTGGTGACGTGCTCTACCGAATGGTGGTTCCTGCAAAGGTTGCCGCGCAGGTCGGCAAGGGGCTTGTTAACCCCATGGTTTCCAAGGCAGCTGCCGGCGGCATTCGAGGCGCGTTAGTCAACTCGGCCGGGACCACGGTAGCGCAAGCTTCGTTTGTGCCTGTTGCTGGAGGCGCCGCTGCTGCAGGTGCTGCTACCGGCTCGGCTGCAACCGCAGGTGTGGCAGTCGTCAGCGCCGGGGCGCTGACAGTTGCGGCGCCCCTTGTTCTGATGGCCGTCGCGGTCAGCGCGAGCGCCTACGCCGATCACCAACGACAGCAAGCGATCGAGCGGATTACAGACCTCCTGGAGCAGTTGCACGACGACAACCTCGACAGCGAGCGCAACGAACTGGATGCTTGTCCTGAAGCGATCGACAAGGCGACATCCGTCCTCCTCGACCAAGGCCGAGTCGGGCTATCGCTGGGACTTGACTCCGCATCGCACGCGATCAGCACGGCGATCGCAGCAACCCGGAGGCGACTCAAGAAGTGGCAAGCAGCGCTGGATGCGCTGCCCGAAGGGCCGGTCGAAGTAGGTGCGCTGGCGAAATCATTCCCCGGCTTCAATGAGGAGGGCGGCGTATTCCGCGCGCATCTGGAGGTTGCTCGACTCGCCATCGCCCTCAAACGAAGGGTACTGGTCCTTCAGGCAGTGGAACATGCTCAGCAGGACACGGACAATCCGTTCAAGAGCTTCATCGGGTCGTTGCGTGACGACGAACGTGGCATCGACGAGCTGGAATCCGCCATCGCTTCAGTTCTACTTCGGCTGTCGGCTCTTGAGCTGAAGCGTGATGGAGGTTTCCGGATTCCCGCGTTCACCCCCGGCGAGGTCGACAACCTGCTCGTGGCCGCATATCGCCTTCGCTCAATCGGCGACGGCGTGACTACGGGATTCCACCAGGCTGACGTCGCGATTGAGATCGAACGAAGCAGGGACGGGTCGCTCGTAGTTTTCCCTGCGGCGGCTGCCTGACCAGCTTTTCTGGTGGCTGGCTCGCCCCAACGTGCCGTGCGGGATTCCTCCTGCTCCCGGCCAGGCAGGGCAGCATCATCGCTCGGTGCTAACCTCGCTTGACGAAATACTGACGCTACGGAGAAAACTATGTCTGGAAATGCTGAGAAAGCTGCCGCGCTATTGAAGAACAGCGGAGCCAAGGCAAAGGCCGCCGCTGGCAAGCTGCGCGATCTCGCCACGGACCCAGAAGTGCAAGCAAAAGTGAAAAAGGCTGCCGATGAAGGCAAGAAGGTCTACGACGCTGTAACAAGCCCGAAAGCTATGGAGTTCTACCGTCAGGCAGCGGAACTCATAAAAAAGACGCGGAAGAAGTGAGCCCGAGCATGCTGTGGTTCGGCAGGCTCTTCGCTCGGCATCGCGTATCGGCGCGGTAACCCTAAGACGGCCAGACGGGGTTCGACGACGTGCTCCCCACCGCATCTCTTCCTTCCCGTCGGCTACCTTGGAGAGGGCTCGGGAGAACCCATCTCCAGGGGTCACCTAGCGCGCGTGGGGACGCCGTAGGCGCCGCTCCGTTCGCAGCATTTGGCTGATCCTTCGCATAAGTGGTGCCTTGCGGTCGTCAAATTCAGATGTTATGTTGCCCAGACCTAAATCTTCCCAAGACTCGTCCATGCCGCTTCCGCGGTTTGAACAATAGCGCGGAACTCAACTTTGAGAGAAGGCACGCATGTCCGATTCCATAGAGGACTGGTATCTGAACGGCGAGGACGCGTCGATGGGTGATTCGCTCGATGATGAGTACGTGGAGTCGCAGGAACCCTGGGATCAGACGGAATTCGAGTAAGCCGCAGTTAGTGGTCCTGAACGAACTCCCTTCGGGACACAGCCCATATGCGACCATAGAGCGGCGAGACGACATCGTCGCCTACCATCGGAAGCGAGCGTCAGCTCCAATCGTCCGTGAGCCACCTGGTGGCGGCCTGTCACTGTATTCTCGTCATTGTGAATGACGCACTATTTAATCTCGACGCAGAAGAAGTTCCCGGCCAAAGCGCGGGACCCTCCGAGCAACCCATTCGAGACGACCAAGTGCTCGCCATCCGCGAGGCGTTCACCGTCGCTGGGATCGAGAGCCAAGAACGTCGTCAGGAAGTCGCGCAAAGCTGTGTAGTGCGGCCCTTGGCCTCGCTTCGCGAACTCACAGCAGTCGAAGCCCATCGGGTTCTCAAGCGCATAAAGGGAAATGCTGCGGCCAAACCCCGAGCCGTCGGGGCATCTGACTGGGATCTTCGAGAAGAAGATACTTGGATCGATAAGCTCTAAATCGATTCGAGGATTTAGCCGAGTCAACCAATGTGGGGCCGTATTCAGTCTTCCTGCCAACGAATCATCCTTTCGAAGCCCTTGCGGGGCATCCCTTTCCAAGGGTTCAGTCTGTTGCTCGGCTAATCCACAGCAGGACTCGAGTCGACTCGGTTCCAATCCTTCCCGGCCGCAGGCCCGGCGACAAGTGCGCCGTCTCGTGCAACAGTGTTGCGGAGCCCGCCGGATGCGGAAAAGCTCCGAATTGCAGCACGCTGGCCCACAGGTGAGGCCGACGTCAGGCCGAACGGCCATGCAGCAGATAAGATCTGTCAAAGATTGTTCACAGACTGCGATTGCCAACGACGAACGACGTCAACGATGATCCGGTCGCGTGGATTTACGGTCAAACAGGGGAAAATACGTGAAATTCAAGTGGGTCTCTTCGTCCAAGGAGAAAAAGGCAGCTACGCCTTCCCCGTTCAGTATCAGACCCACGACGCCGTCTTCGGCCAACGTCGGGTCCCCTCCGATCACACCTCCAGGGTCGGCGGCTGTCGTGCCGGCGAGAGCGCCCGAGTCCGTGATCCCGACACAGCCTGCTAAGTCCACTCCACTGGAAGCCGACGTACCAGTCACCGCTCCGAGCCGCCCCAAGCCGTCAACCGCGGAAATTCCGGAGCTCGAAGGAGACGCGGCCGCGGCTGTCGCACATCGAGGCAGCCATATCCAAATCATCGCTGCTGCCGGCTCCGGTAAGACAGAGGTGGTATCGCAGCGAGTCGCATCACTCCTGGCGGACGGTGAAGCTCCAGAGTCAATCGTGGCGTTTACGTTCACTGAGAAGGCCGCCGCGGAGCTCAAGGAGCGTATTCGCGAACGCGTGACGGCTATCCAAGGATCCGAGGCGACCGACAAGCTGGGTCGCCTGTTCGTCGGCACGATCCACGCCTACTGCTTTCGAACGCTCCAGACCTATGTCCCACGCTACGAGACGTACACACCATTGGACACAAACCAGCTGACCAACCTTCTATACCGCGAAAGCTTCAAGCTCGGCATCAAGAATTTGTCGGCCACGGGCCGCACCTTTCAAAGCATTGAAAAGTTTCAGCGAGGCGTAGACGTCCTCGAGAACGAGATGATCGACGTCAGTGCCCTGCCAGAAGATGACTTCAAGGCCGCTGTCACGGAGTACTACGCGATGCTCGACCGGTACCAGTTCATGTCCTTTGGCACCCAAATCGTCCGTGCTGTCGAGGCTCTGCAGGATCCCGAAATCCACGCGAAGGTCACTGAGCCGCTTCGGCATCTGATTGTTGACGAGTACCAGGACGTAAACCCGGCGCAAGAGTGCCTGATATCGCTTTTGGCGAAGCCATACGGCACTGCCGACATTGTCGTTGTCGGTGACGATGATCAAGCCATCTACCAGTGGCGGGGCTCAGCGGTCAAAAACATTGTGACTTTCGACGAGCGGTACCCCGCCGTCGAGCAGTTTCGCTTGCTGACGAATCGCCGGTCCCGTCCCGGCATCGTCGAACTCGCCAACGCATTTGCCAAGACGGTTCCAGGGCGAATCGACAAGGAGATGCACCCTTTTCGTGAAGGTGTCGGACCGTCTGTCGCCTTCACCAGCAATCCCGGCACCGAGAACGATGAAGCGGAGGAGATCGCGAGGCAGATCCTCGAATTCCGCGAATTGGGCGTCGAGTACAAGGACATCGCCATTTTGGTACGAGGGAGGGCCGCTTACCCGGCGATTCTTGAGTCACTCGCAGCCCGCCGGATCCCGGTCCAACCAGGCGGACGCACCGGCCTCTTCGCTCAGCCCGAAGCAGAGGTTTTCGCGGCTACGTACGCTTGGATCGGAGAAATCGATTGGTCACCCGAGAAGTACGGCACCCCCCGGCAGGCGGTCACTCTGGACCGCCTATTAGATGACTACACACGCATCTTCGGCTTGACGCCAGCGAGCTTCACCGCGTTGAAAGAGCGCCTGCTGAGCTGGAAGGTGAAGGCGCTGGCCAGCCAGTTTAACGAGAGCCTAGTCGGGGACTTCTACGTTCTCGTGGAGATGCTCGGCGTGAATCGGTGGGACCTCACCGAAAGTCTGACGCGGAACCGGCTAGGCACAATTGCACGTTTCACTAACGTCCTGGCGGATTACGAGGGCGTCAGCTGGCGGGCCCGGAAGGACCCGAACAACCCCGGAGAGCAGGTCGGGGCCAGGAGCGGCGGGGAGTGGTTCTACAAGAACTTCGCGATCCTGCTCTCGAACTACGCGGTCGGGAGTTACAACGACTTCGCGGGCGAAGAGGATCTCTTCGAGGACGGAGTCGCACTCGGAACTGTCCACGGAGCCAAGGGGCTCGAGTGGCCGGTCGTCTTCCTGCCCTCGCTGGTTAAGACGCGCTTCCCCTCCAGCAAGAGCGGCCAGAGCCAGGAATGGCCGCCGTCACTAGTCGGCAAATTCGACGTCGCACGCTACCAAGGCACCGACGCAGACGAACGCCGTCTCTTCTACGTCGCCATAACTCGAGCCCGCGATGCCGTCCTCCTCTCAAGTCATGCGCGACAGAAGAGCGGCAGGACACGCAATGCTTCCGGGTACTTCGAGTACGCCCGCCAAGTCTTCACGAACCAAGGTGTGCCAACTTCGGTCTCCGGCAAGGGCGGCACAGCCAATTCCGAACTGTCGATCACCTATAGCGAACTGGCCGCATTCGACTCCTGCCCGCGAAGCTACATGCTGAAGAATCAACTTGGCTTCATGCCGACGATCCAGGCGGAACTGGGATACGGCAACGCGGTTCACCACACCATGCGAGTGCTCGCGGAGAAAACGAAGGCCACCGGGACACTTCCAACCGAGTTGCAGATTAATCAACTGCTCGACTCTGAATTCTTCTTGCCATATGCCAACAAGGCTGGCCACAAAGAGATGCGCGAAAAGGCCCGCAAGCTAGTTCAGCGATACGTTACCGACCATCCGTCGGATCTCTTGCGCACGTGGGCCACGGAACGCCCATTCGAGCTCTACCTGGACGGCGTGGTCGTTTCCGGCCGGGCCGATGTGATCTACGACGAGCACGACGGCCAAGTCGGCAGTCTCGCAATCGTCGACTACAAGACTTCTACCGGCGAGCAGACCAGCCCGCTGCAACTCCAGATTTATGCCGATGCCGGACGCCGCGAAGGACTCGACGTCTCCGCGGCATTCATTCACGACCTCGGCACGACCCAACGTTATGACGTCGATGTCGATAAACGCGCCATTGCCAACGCCGAGGCCTCGGTCATCGCCACGGTAGAGAGCCTCAGGCGACGCGAGTACGAACCGAAGCCCGAGCGTACGAAGTGCCAAATGTGCGATGTCCGGCGGCTCTGTAACGCAGCGGGAGCCCGATAGCCCTGGGCCGGCTACCGGGCTCCCCCACCATCAGTGATTCACTGCCTGACTGGGCGCGTGCACCTTTGAACGGTCATAATCCACAGCAAGGTCGGAGTAGTAGAAATCAACTGCCGAGTCGTTTCGGTGGCGCACCGCATCTCGAACCGCGGACTCCTGCATATCGAGTACTCGCATGGAGTTGTCCACCTGACTTATCGCTTCTATACGGTAGAAGCTTTCCCCGTACTTTTCGGCGAATTCAGCCAGCGCCCTCAGCTTCGTGACTGCGTCCTCAAGGTGATGTCCATGGGGATCAATGATGGATGCTTTGGTTTCACCATTTACTTCGTGGAAGAAAATGAAATCCGGGTGCATCGACCGCCAGTTGCCCTTTCCGTCACGATACGCGATGCCCAAGGAGTCGACGGCGGCCCGCGACGGGTTGCGATACCACCCGACGGCATTCTGACGGGAAAGTTCCGTATTGACGACGCCGCGCTCCCACTTATTGAGCGAGCTCAGCGGGAACTGTCCTTCTTCGTCCGACATCAGATGGAGGCTAGCCAGTGGCGCGACGCTAAGCTGCTCGTTGTCGTCGACTACCTGATAATCCTCCATGCGGGATCGTGGCCGCCCGAGCATTCCCTGCTGAGGGTCGATGGTCATCGAACGGATGTCCTCGTACTCCTGCTGTCGCTCGTCCGGCAGGCCCTTCAGGTCCACGCGGCTCTCGGCAAACCACCGATCCACAATCTCGGTGGCCTCTTGGTCAACCTTTTCACGGACTTCTTTGATCATAGCTAGGGCCGATGCCTTAACGAATGCGTCCCGAAGCCCGTCATCATCCGCCGCATCGTCGTCTGGGCCAGCCAGATGATTCACGTACGACTGGGCAATGTCGGCGCCGAAGGCTTTCTTCGCGTCTTCGAACGCGGTTCGAATCGCGCGGTCGTCGGCGCGCTCCGCGAACTCACGATAGCTGAGCTTGGACGAACCCACCTTTCCCGAAATCTCTTGGACGTCGACGCGCCAGACTTGCTCGACGGCTTCATCGAGCAGCCGCGAGTACCGTGCAGCGTAGCCATCGAGAATGGCGTGCATCTCGCCCTCGGCGTCGCGGAGAGCGTCCGGCCGCAATCCGTCCATGGCGAGTGCCTGAGCCAGGGCCACGAGGCGCTTCACCGGTCGTGCACCGCGCTTTGGAAGTGTTTCGGTTGGGAGCTCGTCCCACGCATTCCAGACAGCGTCAGAAATGTTGGGATTGGCTAGCAGTTCCCGGCCGTCGAGCAGAATTTTCTTGCCTGCCGTTCCAGGCATTTCCTCCAGCTGACCGGTGAGGTACTTGACGACCTGCCCAGCGGTGGTTCGGTCGAAGAACGGCAGGATGCAGTCAACTGAGTTGAGCCGCTCGTCGCCAGGCACCCGGCGCGCAAGGGGGCTGCGAACCATGCGGCCGAGCAGCTGAGTAATGTGGGTGTTGTCCTTGGCTGGGCGGAATGACACCATGACTTCAGCGCGCGGGCAGTCCCAACCTGTCGAGATCGCATCTTTCGCGATGAGCACTCGAACCTTTTCGTTCTCTTCAACGTGTTGGGGTTCGATCCAGTCCACCTCCCAAGCGCCGAATCTCTGAGTTGTGTGATCACCGAACACGTGCCGAACGTTAAACTCGTTGAGCTGGGGATACTCCTGGGCAATGGCGTCAAGAGCACGTCCAATGTCATCGCCCTCCGGCTTATTCGGCGTCTGCAACACCAGAAGTGGCTTTACGACCTCGACGGCGCCTTGAGACTGACCGTATCTGGCCCACCGCTCGGTGGACTGGACGAGCTTCCTTGCAGCCAATCGAACGAGGGTCGTGTCGAAGTTGCCGGCTTCGTGCGGGATGTTCAGGGCAACGACATCCTTGACCAGGCCAGATTCCTGAACGCGAGACGGATCGACCGCGACGGAAGGGTAGGCACGGCGATCTTTGCTCGCATCAGCTGCCTTCATCGCGTCTTGGAATCGCTCGATCGTCGCCGAAATACCCCAGACAATCGGAGCCCCAGGGTAGCCCGCGTGCCCGTTCACTAGTTTTCGAACAATCGTGGGCTTGTCCCCAGTAACTCGAGTGTTGAAGCCACGATGCGCTTCATCGAGCACAAGATAGAGCGTGAGATTGTCGTCTGCGATGGTGTTCGCTATTGTCTCCCAGATCGTCCACCCCTGCATGTCGGGGGTGGCAACATCGGCCAGACCTGCGAGCTGCTCCTCGAGGTTTTCTTCATGGCCGCGCGTGAGGAGAGAGTTCTTCGTAAGCTTGCCGGTGTTCAAGAAGTACACCTTGCCCGGATCCAGACGCGGCTTCGCGAACGGCGGCTGGATGGTCACGAGATCCGATGAAGAGAACTTCTCTGACGCGTCCATGAGGCGCATTCGGGTTTGATCATTGAGGTTCGGGTCGTCGGAGAACCAGATAACGACGGCGCCAGGGTCCGGCTCGAAGTCAAAGCGCTCGCTTCCGTAGAAGAGGGCCTCGATCGCGGCCGCTGCCATCACGGTCTTGCCTGCGCCAGTCGGTGCGGTCAGAGAAAACGACGACTCTCGACCGTCCCGCTCGTACTCTGTCTTGGCACGTTCGAGATTGGCAAGCACATCCGCGACAGCGTCGTCCTGATAGTCCTTCAGTGTGAACTTCACAGTGAGTTCCTTCCCGTCTCAATCTCAAAGTTGCGCAAGTACGCCTCGTACAGCCGGACGGGTTCTACGTGCTCAGGTAGCTCCCGCACAACCGACTCGAAGAGCCGGTCCTCGTCGGTCACGATGTACACGAGGCTTACGCCATCGTTCGAGGTGACTTCCTTAAGGAACCCCTCCGTCTGGTTTAGATCGGCAATGACGCCATAGGTCTCGGCTACATCCCATCCAGCCGTCACGTCGTCGATGCATCGGCCTCGAGATCCTGCGCGCATCCAAAGCAGAGGTGCGATCTTAGCGAACTCGCGGTTGGAGGAAACGCGGAGCGGAGACTCGTACGTGAGAGTGAAGAACTCGGCGTTCTCCTCGAATCCGTCGCTCATCGGAAAGACGTCCGTAAACTTGTAATCGCTCTTGATCGGCTGGTCCTCCGGAGTACGACCGGTGACAGCCGCTCGTATACGAGGCTTTGTTATGTGGTTGCAGATGCCCCACTGCTCCCACTCGGGGTCGCCAGGCCGGAGGCCCTTAGTCCTCAGCGATTTCTGCTCGTCCGCCGACACTTCGTTGTTCGTGACGGATATGCACTGGCGCCGACCGCCATCCTGCCTATTGAGCCGCATTACCGCATGGGTGGTGGTTCCCGACCCAGCGAAGAAGTCTAAAACGACGGCATTGGGCTTGTCCTTGACAAAGAATCGTAGAGCATCTTCGACCGCGTAAAGCGACTTCGGAAAGGGAAAACGCCGGTCCGGGAGCATATACCGAAGCAGCGTGCTGCCGTAGTCGCCGGCGCTGTGTGACTGCTTTGTCCAAGTTGTCATTGGGCGCACTGGCTTGTTAAGAGTGCCAAGGATCAGCGTGCCATCCCCGTCCGCACCCAAGATTTCAATGTCTCCTCGTTCGACTGCGCCTATTGTGCCGGATTGCAGGAAGTACACTGCTCTCCTGCGTGATCCTGGCTGCCACGGGCCAAACTTTACGTACCCGGCGCTCACGTAGGCCCGGAATTTGTCGGCAGATATGCCCCAGGTGACTTCGGTCCCGTCTGACCCGATGGGAAAGACCACAAAGGCACCGACTGGGCTTTGCACATCTTGACGATCTGCGTTCGGCGCAAGCGGTTGGCCGACCGAGTGGAATGTGCCGTCGGCGCAGTTGAAGAAAATCGGATAGAACAGATTTGGTCGAGCCGTCCGCCGTCCGTTGGCACCACGGCGGGCCAGCCCTTCCCATCTAACTTGGCGTCCTTCGACGCTCGGCCTCAGCATGTCCTCGCCTGACGGAACCAACGAGGCGCTTCCGATGAAGACAACGTAGATGTACTCGTCGGAACGCGAGAACTCGCCTGTCCGGGAGGATCCACTTGGGTTGATGACGCTGGTTATCATCTGGATACGTGCGTCAGGAAAGGTTTGCTCCAAGAGCATCCCCAGTCGCAAGTACTCCTTCTCGTCAATGGTGACGATGAGTGCAGAGTCATCGGGGTTTAGCAATTCCTTGGCTAAGAGCAATCGTCGCTCCATGAATGCAAGCCATTTTGAATGACGATAAAGGTCGTCGCCCTCTACGTAGTCGTTGTTATACTTCCAGTCCTTCGCCCCCGTGTTATAGGGCGGGTCGATATAGATGCAGTCAACCTTGCCGCGGTGTGTGAAGAGCAGCGTTTGGAGGGCGTGGAAGTTCTCTGCGTTGATCACCGTGTGGAACGGCTTGTCGCCACCGCGTTCCACCTTGCCGGTCGAGATGAGACCGGGGAAGATTGGATCGCGAAACTCGGCGACGACGACTAAGTCACTTAGAGAGGCGATCTGGGCCTCCACTCCGTCGAGCGACTCAAGATTCGCTGCTGCCGTCTCGCTTGCTCGGTTGATAGAGAGGACCCGCCAGAGACGGTCATGCTCCGGCGTTCGTCTCGTGCCGCGCTGTGGCAAGATTCGTACCTTGGAATTTTTGAGTACCTTGCGCCCCGGAAGCTCGACGGCTTCCGGGGCGTGCCGCTCAAAATTGAGGCCAAAGGCTCGGCGGTCAGCAAGCGCATCTACTTCGCGCTTGAGGTCAGCGGCTAATGCAGGATCGCTGTTATTCAATCGCCTGAGCAGGTCATTGAGCCGGGACATCGGATTCCTTCGTCGTCGTTGTGTGTAGAAGTAGGCACGCCATAATGGCGAGGTCGAAATGGGGACAGGCCGAGTGAGGCTGGCGGCCCCTCGCCCCTGCCCTCCAGCGAACGCTAACCGTCGCCAGATACATCGATTCGGCCGCGAGCAAAAGTCGCAAGTATCCGCTGGTGGGTCTGCCGGGGCAGCTGCCGGTTGCCGGGCTCTCCAAACGGTGTGCCCGGCCGTGCGGGTGCTTGAGCAAGCAGTTCGTCGAGGCCCGGGCGCGCAACCATGAGGAGCCCATGGGTGGCGCGGGTGCATGTCACGGCTAGCCGCCCGAACGCAGAGTTGAACGTGTCAAGCTCGGCTGCTCCGTTAAGCGGGTGGACGGCGACTGTGATTCCGTTGGTCTGTCCCTGGTATGAGTCTACCGTCGAGCTCACGATGTCTCGTTCTGTGAGGTCGTACTTCTCTCGCAATCGAACAACTACTTCTGCCGCATCGTCGACGGCCTGGTTTCGCGTGGCGAGGATGGCCACCAGAGGATTTTCGTGGTCTCCGCCGGGCTTAGCAACGGCGAAGCTGCCGATCGGCGTTCCGTCAGAGTCGTATTCCTGAGTCTCAAGGCTTGGCCCGGCAGAGAAGAATTCGCCGAGCAACGCTTCGACAAATTCCAACAACGGACCGTCGATATCTGCGGCCTCTGGCTCGGGCAAACCATCGACTTCGAGGAGCGTAGGTACGCCCGTACCGACTTGTCCCCAGATCTCAGTAATTGGACCGTCCATCGTCCCCAGGTTAAGGACTCGGTCACCGGGCGCCGCGACACAGTCGAGCCTGTCCCACTCAGGATAGAAGGCCCGCCAGAGCCCAAGATGCCCGACAGATGGGCGCCAGACCGCAGGCAGTTCTCTGCCCCACGTGTGGGCATCGTCATCGTAGTCGGTCGGCCAAGCACGGTAAGGATTGTATCCAGGATCCCCCCGCCACGGGTTGTCGCCGATCTCGAGCGGCGGGAGCTGACCGACATCGCCAACAGCCACCCACTTCGGAGCAGCCTTCGTGACCTTGTCGAAAAGGTGATGCGGTATCTGCCACGCCTCGTCAACGAACATGACGTCGAACGGCGCTTGGCCGTTGTTTCCAGCACCCAAGCGGTCACGAAGCCTACTTATCTCATTTGGTGCCCCGAGCCGGCTGCAGGTCGCTACGACGACAGAAGCCGTGTCAGGAATGTCAGACGTTCTGGCTACAACTGTGGCTGCGTCGCTTACCTCCTGAGGTACCTCCCCCCATTGCTGGGCTGAAACCAAGAGGCACACGCGGTCGCGGCCGAGGCCCTTCCCCAGCGAGGTTGCCAGTGGGCGCACCTGCTTGTTGGTGAACGCAACGACGACGGCCCGCCTGCAGGCAGCGTGGGCATGAGCCTCGGCTACGAGACGCTTCAGGACGTGCGACTTGCCGGCGCCGGCTGCGGCCTTAAGCAGAATTCGTTCGACGGGGGACGCCCCTGAGAGGACATCGGCAAGTTCGCGACTAGCATCGTCGGAGACTGCAGCGTTGCACGCTGCCGCTGCAATGTGATGAGCTGCGCCTGTTGCGATGATTTCTGGTGGTGTGAAGTAGCCGGCCATCGTCACTCCAGGTCATCGATCGTGAGGTCGGCCGGAACCATTTCGCTTGGCTCAGAGTACGGGTTGCCGACAGGGGCTCCAGAAGGGATGACTTCAAACGCATCGCCATCGCGAACCGGGGGCCAGACCTGTGGGTTTAGTTGGCCACGGGCGCGGCGGTCGGCGATGACGTCAGACCACTCCCCCTCCCGACTTTCGTGAGAACGGCAGCACCACTGATGGATCTGCGGCGCCTCATCATGTGAACCGCTCTCACAGTCCGGCCTCGGCGCAGATTGCGCATCGAGTCCCGGCTTAGCAACGTGGAGGTGGCGGTTTCCTTGATTATTTGAGAACCACTCAAAGTCAGCAACTATCAGCCGCTCCCCGGCGCTCAGGGGAGGAACCACCTGCGGTGACCAAACGAGATGCGTCTTGGGAGCTGCTTCGTCCGCAACGCCTGCTCGGTGTAGCGGACCAATACTCATGCCGTCGATCTTAAACGCGCTCTTGGGCGCCACATCAACGGAGGTGATTGCGGCTTCGACGCAGGCCTCGTCGTTGTGAACGACCATGACGACTCTCGAACCCTCCACAATCCGGCGCGAATCAACATCGAGAACAATCGGATCTGTCGATACCACCGTCGCGAATGCGACTTCTCGCGTTCCGGCCGAAGTCGCAAGGTCGTGCGCGGACTGCGGGTTCGACAGGGCCAGCAATTGGGCTGTGCAGCGTTGGTCACTTTCGATCATCCGGACTTGCGAGTTTCTCCAAAAGCGGTAGGTGCGCCCGAACCGAACGAGGTCGGACGCGTGCAGCGAAAGACGCCGACGCCAGACTTCCTGGGCCGCGCTTTCGACTGTCCGGTATGTCTCGCGGAGCTTTGAGACCGGGAGGGCCTCCAATACGTCCAGAGTTCGGTCTAGAACATCGCACTTGTAGGCGAGTTCATCCCAAACAAGGTCGTGATACGAGGGCGAATCGGCTGGGCCACTTCCGGCCGACCGAACACGTGTGCCGGTTAGCGACACGTGAATCGCGTCCGAATGCGCGTTCGCAAGGCGTGCGCCGGGGGTGTGAATGCTCTCCTCAATCTCGTCGGCATAGGCACGCTGATCCAGCGCGCCTCGGCTGACTGCTTCTGCCCATCCGACGAGATAGTCGAGGCGGCCGGAGTTCGCAGACGGGCCACCGGCGACGAAATGCCTGGCGAGTACGGCGCGCACGTCGATGATGGGACATCGGAGTGAGAAGGCACGTGCGCGGTCCTCCTCGAGCAGAAATGAGATGGCAGTTCTGTCGGTCTCGCTGATTGCTGCGGGCATCTCGGCCGGCTCGCCATCAAAGGTCAGCGCCGGTCGGCCCATGTCCTTGTCTCGCTGCCAACGCAGTCGGCTCAACTCAACACCAGCGAGGTTGTCGGCTACGGAAACGAGAACATCGGCGGTAGCCCGGTCAGGGACGACGATGTAAATCGCGCCCGGCGACGCGGGGTTAGCTATCCGCTGCTCGCGCATTGCAAGGTTTAGGGCCCTTCCAAGGGTCCTCATCACCTGGCGTCGCGTTTCCGGAGATTGGGGGTCACTGTAAACGTAGCTCTGCCACTCGCCCCGGCCGTCAGGTGTTACCCGCTGGATGGCCAAGCCGTGCACACCGAGCGCGGCGGCGTCGGACTTAGCCATGACGACGTTCACCGTCCCGGGGAGGCCCACCTGGTCGACACGCAGCTGACCCGTCGGCTGGGCTACGCCGTGAAGTGTCGCATCGATATTCGCGGCTACAGTCGCCGGGACTCGTCCAACTTCGCTCGAGCCGTCGACCAAGCCCATCGCCTGTGTACGCAGGTCGCGGCTGATTCCCAGTTCGATCAAGAGATCAGCCGGATCTTCGGACCTGCGGAGTTCGTCGCGGCAGAAGGAGAAGAGCGTACACGTGGTGCAAGTTGCCGGATCGAACGTGGCCTTTAGGTGAGACACGAACTCGGGCAGCGGAGTTGACTCGTCACGATCGGTCGCAAGGGCCTCCGCGCGGCGCTCCGCAATGCGGAGCAGCACCTCCTCCCGGTAATCGTGAAGGTTCTCCACCACTGCTTCCGGCTGCAAGAAGGAGTTTCTCGGCACTGCCAGGACGCCATGGGTGTGTACGTCCATTTCCGCTGGCAGCTGGGACCAGCCCCTGCACGACTCGGCCCCGACCGCGACTTGAAGGAATCCCTTGAGCATTCGGGAGTCCTCAATCCGCGAACGCAGTCGCTCGTAGTCTTTGGCGTCGCCGACTATGAGCCAGGTCCCCGAACCGTCGCCCTTCGCCTTCCGCGCTACAACGGCGAAGTCCGGCTTCACGTCGGTCGCCCGAGAACCCTCGAAGCCAACGAACGGAACAGACAGGTCGTAAACAAGTGTGGCCGCCCCGGACAGGACCGCGCGCTCGTGGGCGTCAGCAAGCAGTTTCGCCGTCGTACTCACATTGACGTGCGCGTTGACCGTGACAACCTCTGCCGGACGGTCGAGACCGAGATAGCCGACGGCCGTCGTAGCGATCTTGCCGGCGAACGATTCTTGACGAATCAAGCGCTCAAACGTCATCGCACGCATCCACCGAGCTTGCGGAATTCCACCGGCTGTGTCTGCGAAGCCCACAGCCTTCGCAAGGTTTCGTCGCGTCAATCCGGTGATAAGCGGGTCGGTGCCTCGGAAACGTGCGCAGGCTGCGTGCGACGAAGAGGCAACCGCCCCCGAGCCGCCCCCGACTGACTTCGTTGCCAATGAACCTCCCCAAATGCTCGCTGCCAATCCTATAGCTCGAGGAATCTCTCCGGCATGAAGACACGCTTTGGAGAAGGTCTCTACAGGACTGCTCCACGTGACGTCCATGCTCCACTGCGGGACAGATGCGTCGGACATTGTTGCAAAGCGCAAGGGCGGCGGTAGTGCGCTCTGACTATGCGCTCAGCAACTTCGAGAGGTAGCTTTCCCCCACCACAGTAATCCCGTAAGCGCGGGCTTTCTTGGCTTTGCCCGACAGGCTGTCGGGATCGGCCGCCACCAAGAGTTTCACTGCTTTGGTGATCGCCGGATGCGGTACAAAGCCTGCGGCTCTGAGGTCCGCCTCGATTTCGCTTCGATCCCGCGACATTTCACCGGTAAGGACGACCTTGTCACCGGCGGCCAGCACCAGCGACTGTCCAACGGCACCGCTGTCTGTGTCTTGTACGGCGATCGGGGCGGCCAGTCCTTGGGTGATCGAATCCTGGCTGATACCGAGCAGGCCTGCAACCAGTCGAAGATCAGCTTCCTCCTCCGGCGTGATGACGCCGTCTTGCCAGGCTGCGGCAAGCATCGCGACCATGTAGTCGACGTGAAGTTGTTCCGCGGAACTACGACTGATTCCGAGCTCATCGGCCAGTGCAACGAGGCTGTTCGCCTCGGATGCGGAGATCTGCCGGTCCATGAGCGCCCGGTCGAGCATGGCCAGGTAGGCAGTGTGCTCGTCGGTGCCGGCCACTTCGGGCAGCCGGTTGACCAGGCGCTCCAGAAAATGTGGCTGCGGCTCCTCCGTCGTTGGACGCAGGGCAGGTGGCTGGCGCTTTGGCGTCACAGCCGGCCAGGACGCGAAATAGGCCCGGTCGAGGGCACTGAACCATTCGGGGTTTTCGGAATCCATGTGCAGGTAGTTGCTCAGCACATGGGCGGCGGCCTCAGCGTCGTCGCCGGCGCTGTGTGCATTGTCGAGGCTCACTCCGAAGCTGTCGCAGCAGTCCTTCAACGACCGTCCTGCGCCCGGCAGGTACCGCCGTGCCAGCTTCATCGTGCAGAGGCAGTCGTGGACCTCGAATGGAATGGCAAGTCCTGCCCGCCCCAGCTCATGGGAAACGAAGCGGTAATCGAACTGGACGTTATGGGCGACTAGGACACGCCCCGCGAGGAGGCCCATCACATCGTGGGCGATGTCGTCAAAAACCGGGGCGTTCAGCACGTCAGCGGCCCGGATGCCATGGATGTGTTGCGGCCCAAGGTCCCGCTCAGGATTGACGAGCGTCTCCCAGCGGTTGCTGACAGTCCCATCCGGTTCGACGTGCACGACGGCGATCTCGGCAATGCGGTGACTCCCAGGATAAAGCCCGGTCGTTTCAACGTCAACAACAGCATAACCAGCGCTCAAATTGTTCCCCATATCAGTGTTAAAGGCTGCGGTAGTAGTCCCGGATGAAGTGCGACATTAAGAGACGACGCTCGGTAAGGAAGTCACCGTACGACTCTGCGGTGGTTGTATAGATCGAATCCGGCACCGCGTTCGCAGCTAGGTTTTCCTTGAGTTCATACAACTCTGTGATCTCGCCAAGCCGACGCTCACCGTCGGCGATCTGCATATTGAGTCGCTCCATGTAGTCGGCGGGCGCCGAGTCTTTGATTCCTATATTGATTGGCGTCTCGGTCAGCGCAAAATTAGCAATTTGGTTGTAGTCATTTCGATCAGCTACACCGTTCTTCTGCAAGTAGTTCTTCGGGACCAGGTGGTGGATGTCGCCGGACTCCTCCAACATGTTGGCCACGGTAATGTTCTTGGAGAGAAAACCTCTGGCGCCGGAGTGCACCTGGGCGGCCAAGTACGTCTGAAAGAACGGGCTCCTTACGCTAGGACTTTCCATGGCCATAGGGACGGCTACGTCCCAGAAGTTGTCGCTCATTGATGACTTCTCAATGTTGTCCAAAAACTCGCTTGCTCCCAGTTCCGATATTCTCCGGATGTCAGCGTCGAAGGCTGATTCAAATGAGCCGGTGTATCGAGTCGTGATGAGGGACATTACAAACCACTTCCGGACCACCCGTTTGATGTCGCCTTCGGTCATCCGCCCTTCACCGCGTAGGTGGAGATACATGGCATATGCGAAGTTCAGTGCGTTCTTGGAACTGATCATGCTCGGCGAAACGAACCCAGCTGACTTGATCGTCATCGTGAACTGCTGAAAGTTGTACTCGTTGACGATTTCGAGGAGAACACTCTCCAATTTTTTGAACGACTCGACAGCGAGCTCTTCGTCGAAGCTCCTGGTCTCGAAGTCGCGCCCGGAAAGGACGCTAACCAGAGCGGCCACCTTTCCCCGTTTGAAGGCCTTGATTCCCGCCACCCGGATAACATCGGTGTACGTCGGATCGTAGAGGTCGGAGGTATCCCGACGAAGCCACGCAATCTTCTGCATGTATCCCGAGGCCGCAAAGGCCGAATCGTTCTCCGCGATGTCGTCATAGACGTGAGGGGCCACCGCAAGGTGGCAAAAGTAGTCGATCAGCTTGCGCAGGTTAGATCCGAACTCGCCGTGGCTCGCGATCTTACTCATGGCGAAGTCAGCGCTACTCAGAGGCACACCTTTAGAGTTGATTCGAATGAAGATTTCGGTCACCGTGTTGATGTCGAGATCTTCACCGAGCGTGATGATTCCCACTTGTGCCGTCTTAATTGCCCCCAGCTTGCCGAACGCCTGTTCAACGGCGAGCTCGTCCACGCTTGGATTTGCGGCCAAATAGTCTCGCATGATTCCCAGAACCGACGGCGCACTAATGAATTCCGAAACGTCGGAGAGCCACTCGGGGCTCTTTTCTAGGACCGGTGTAAGTGTTGCAAACTCTTCAGAGACGGGGTTGAACGCGATCTTAATCCGCTTCCGCGCATAGCTCTTGTCCACCACCGGCTCTCCGACTAGCGCCGCAGTCATTGCCGTAATACGTTGCTGACCATCAATAAGGATCTGTTTGAAGTTTGAAGTGCTGCCATCCTTTAGTCCAACCTCGAGACTCTGCCAGGTGATGAGGTACCCGATAGGAAACCCGTTGTACAAGGAGTCCATGAGGTCACGGACCTTGGTCGAGTTCCACACGAAAGGCCGCTGCATCTCGGGGATGGCGATCTGTTTGCTGCGGACCCACCCAAGCAGCGTGTCCACTTGCTGCTGCTGAACTGTATATTTCGCCATTATCTTCGTTTCTTTCTATCATTTTTTGGCGCCGATGCCCGTGGAGCAAGGCTCCGGCATGCCGGCCATACCAGTGGCCAACGCCCGCCAAGCTCGCGATCGTTCCTATGCGGTCGAGATTCCAACCTGCGCACCCAACCGGTGCTTGCTTCAGTCGTTGCCGCTCAGGATAATCGCGATCTTCTCCAACACTGCCGGCAAGATGGCCGGCTGGACGCTTTGCCGGATCTTCTCAGCCAGGTGCGTGGCATTTGATTCAGCAAGCCCAAGCTCGAAGGGTCCGAGCTTATCCAATTCGATCCTGCCAAAGGGCGCACGCAGTACGTCTGGATCGGCCTGGTCTGGACCGCTAGATGGGTTGCTTTGTTCCACATTCTCTTCTGACCGAACTGAGGGATGCTCTCCTAATTCAGCGGCGTCTCTCTCGGGCATTCCTGGCACCGGCGCTTCGTCCGGTCCACCGAGGAGTACCGGCAGCCGCCCAGCCGGATATACAACATCCAAGTACGTTGTCGTGCGGGTTAGCGCGATGTAGAGCATCCGGCCGCCGTGCGGCATATCCAAAATCGCCTGGGGGTCCGCAACAATGACAGCGTCAAACTCAAGACCTTTGGAATCCTCCGGGGTAACCAGATTTATGGCGGAGGATAGTCCGCCGTCACTCGACTGGCTCCACTGGAGATCTTTCGCCTCGAATGCTGTTCGTAGTTCCGGCCACCGTTCCTCACAGGCGACCACACCTACAAATCGCCCGCGTCCGCTGTGTTCGAAGACCGCAGCGACAATAGCATCAGCAAAATCCGTTTGAGTAGTTCTTATGAAGCGCGGCTGCTGCCCGGCCTCACGGAGAATCGTGGGGGGTGTGACAGCGGGCGCTGCCGACTTTAGAACCGGCAGCGCGACGTCGAAAACCTCTTTAGGCACACGATAACCATGCTCGAGCTCCACTACGGCGGACGGCAACGACGACCCGAGCAAGACTTGAACGTCATCCCAGGAATTACGGGAGTAAGGTCCGGTGGACTGGGCAATGTCGCCAACGACAGTCATGGAGCCGGTCTTTGACCGTCGACGGATCGCCATAAGCTGCATCTCTGACAGGTCCTGTGCTTCGTCGACCACTATGTGCCCATAGAGCGTTGGTTCGCCGCGCATGATTTCAGTGGCTTCATCGATCAAGGCCAGGTCGGCCATGGTCCATGGTTCGTCAGCAATTCGGGGGGCGGAAGGCCGGTGTAGCAGAGAAATTTCTACTGCGCTGAGGAATCCTTCCCCAGCGCGCTGCAGCCTTTCCGATGATCCGAGTAGTTCGCGGATGAACTGGGGCGGCGTTATCTGAGGCCAAATCTTTTCGACTTCGGCGTCGAGCGACACTGGGTCAAGAGCCGATTCCAGAACCGTGCCGCGGGCAGCGCCAAGCTGGGGCCCTACGAGCCGCAGGATTTGTTGGCGGAGGGCAAGACGGCCATCAGCAAAAGTTGCGCTGCTTATGGACCTGATGATCTCTGCCAGTTCACCGGCGTTTGCAGTCACCGTTGAACCAGATCCCCTGCGCCGAATCTTGATGTCCGCATTCGGGATTCGTACCCGCTGCTGGAGTCCAGTGGCGAGTACGTCGCTCATTCTGGATGAGCCCTTTACCGATGCGACGTTGTCGGATTCGCGGCCGCCGACCCGAATGTCAGCAGCGAGCAGCTGCTGGAGTGCTTGCTGTTGGACGTTTTCGTCACCGAGATCCGGGAGGACCCGCCGGATGTAGCGTGTGAAAGTCGGGTTCGGTCCCACCACGAGAACATCCTCTGGCGGCAACTCGTCTTGAAAGTTGAAGAGAAGCCAGGATACCCGGTGCAGGGCAACCGCTGTCTTGCCCGTTCCCGGTCCGCCCTGAACAACGAGGAGTTGGTCTTTGGCGGCTCGTACCAGCTTGTCCTGGGCGGCCTGTATGGTCCGCACGATGTCGACCATGGCTCCACTTCGACGCCGCTGCATGGCCTGCAATAGGGCGTCGCCGCCGTACTTGGCGCTTTCAAGCTCGACGACGGCTGCAGCGATATCACCAAAGACCAAGTCCTCGAAGTCGCGGATTTCGTTTCCGAGACAGTCGTAGGTCCTTTTCCGAGACAGGCCCAGAGGTTCCTGCGCAGTGGCCTGGCTGTAGGGCTCGGCCGCTTTCGACTGCCAGTTGGTCACCAGCAGGTCTTTCTGTTCATTGAGGATTCGCACTTTGCCGATGTAAAGGGGATCTTCACCGTCGGCGTCGATGCGGCCAAAGGCAGCCGGCTCATCCGGCGCGACGATTGTCCGTCGGTTGGCTTCTAATTGCATGGCGCGGCGCTCTGCGGCTGTCCCCCCAGAGAAATTCGACGGAGCCCAAGATGCTGCGGCGGCTTCACGATGTTCCTTGGCGGCGTCGAAATAAGCCTGCTCTTGATCTTTCTCGGCGATCTTAGAGAGATCCCTGACTGTCGCTTCCGCGCTCATGAACGAGCCCCTTCGCTGAGGACCCCCACGGCCCGGACTGATGTACGAAGACAAATGTAATCTGTGGCACAGACATTTCTTTGCAGGTTCGCCGCGACAAGCCAGGCTTATAGTGCGGGCACATTGCCAGCCACGGGCAAGAGAGGACCATCGAATTTGGAGCTCGGCACGTTCTGGTGCGAGCACGCGCAGCCACCCCTTAGTTGTCAGATGACGCGGCGTACGGACGGTCTGCTCATTCGCCCCGGCCAAGCACTCCTGTCCCGCGCAGAACGCTGTAGCGCCAAAGCCTCTTCATAGAAAGCTAGTCTCGTAGCGGAACGTCCGAGATTGTTTTGGGTGAGCGCAAAGCTCAGTGCCAGAACCAGACCCAAGGCAGCGACTCCACCCCCGACAATCAAAGGATGAATAGGCAGATCGGCCAACTGAAATACCCCCGAAACGATCAGTGGGTAGGCGACCAGGGCGGCACCCGCAAAGACGGCAACCAAAGCACCAAAGCTCCCTCCACCCAGGTGTGCCGTATCTCGTCGAAGCTCTCTCAATTCTTCAAACTGCAGCAGGGGATCCAGCGCCAGGAATGCGGCTACTTCAGACGGTCGAACACGAGGATCTAGACGGAACAGCCTTTCCAAGCGTTCGCTACTTATTGTGGGATATTGCCTGGGTTCGTATGAATGCATGGAGGAAGCCTATTGGTTTGATGTCTCAGAGATCTGCCGCACCTCCGCGGGTTCCCTGCCCAAACTGCCATAATCTATAGTGCCTACTCGTTCCGCATGGGCCGGTTATTGAGCTACCGCAGCCGCTGTGGCGTAAACATCCGCCGGCATCGGCCGGTGCAGCTTCCAAGTGATCGCAATCGGCTTCTCCCCCGCGTGCTGCACATAGTCCACCTGGCCGAGACACGCATACGGAACAGTCAGACCTGTCTCGTCTTCGGCCGCATCCCTGGTGAAGATGAGGATCTTCGAATCGCGCGCAGCCCGATTCAAGTACCTTCTTCCCGTCGGGCTACCCGGCGAGGTCGCGTTCTGCGATTCCCAGTGGAACAGCTCCGGGCTGATGGCGTAGTCCTTATACATGGTCGTGGCCGAGTGCTTCTTGTCGTCCTTGTTGAGAGTGACAAAGAAGGCATCGGTGGATGTCGCGGGGCACCAGGCCACACCCTCGCGATGCTGCACACTCTTGCCTAGTTCCAGGGAACCGTACTGCAGGGCCGAAAGGACTTCCTCACGCCGATAGGTGGCGTGCGAGAGCAGTGGGATGTGCTGCAACCCTGCTCCAAGGCCCTTGGCGGCATGCTTGGAGGCTGCCACACCGAGTCTCACGATCTGGCGGATCTCGCTGCAGACAAACTTGTAGCCGCGCAGGTGGTCGAGGCCGGCGTCGTAAGACTGGAAGCCGCCGCCGTCGTCCCAAAGCGTGTAGAACAGCATGCGGGCGAAGGTCTGCTCGCGCATGCCGAGGTCCGCGTAGCGGGGAGCGTCTGCGCCGACGAGCATCGAGTAGGCATCGGCGCGTTCCGGATCGTCTACATGGATCAGACGCGCCATCCGGCTGAGGAGCTTTTTTTCGTCGGCGTCCGAGAGCTCTTGAATCCTCCCCGTGATGACTGCCTCCAGCGGAGAGAACCCCTCGATCAAACCGGCCGTGCGCAAGTACCCGGTCCACGAGTCCTTCGTGGACCGGTAAATCGACTTCACGTCGTTCCCGGACCGCTCGAGATACGCATGCAGCTCGGTCTCCGCGTACGAGGCGATGTCCCGGACGAGCTGCACCCGGTTGAACCGCAGCTGCGCCTTGATGTTGTTCAGCACCACCTTCTGCGCCACCCTGTCCAGCACAATCTGAGAGCCCGACGGCAGGTACGGGAACTCGTCCTCGACCGCCTTTTCCAGTTCCTTGCGCCCGTAGCCGGTGAGGGCCCGGTAGCGCAGATCGAAGCGGAATTCACGGCGCTGCTGGCCGATGAAGTCCATGACGGTCAGCACCGCCTTGCCCTCGGCTCGACGCAGGCCCCGTCCCAGTTGCTGAAGGAAGATCGTGGCGCTCTGCGTGGGCCGGAGCATCAGGATGGTGTCCACCTGCGGCAGGTCCAGGCCTTCGTTGAAGAGGTCGACGGCGAAGATGCAGTTGATCTCGCGTGCGGCGAGACGCTTCAGCGCCGCCGCCCGGTCGGCGTCGTCGGTGCTGCCGTCGACCGCAACGGACGCGATCCCGGCGCGGTTGAAGACCTCCGCCATGTAGTGGGCGTGCTGGACCGAGACGCAAAAGCCGATGGCCCGCATCTGCTCGGTGCTGGTGACCTTGTCGCGGAGTTCGCGGATCACCTTGGCGGAGCGGGCGTCGTTGCCGGTGTAGAGGTTGTTCAGCTGCGCGGTGTCGTAGTTGCCGCGCTTCCATTCCAGCTGGCTGAGGTCGACGTCGTCCGAGACACCGAAGTAGTGGAACGGCACCAGCAGATCCGCGTCCAGGGCGTCCCAAAGGCGCAGTTCGCTGGCGGTGCGGCCGTCGAAGAACTGCTGGGCGACGTCGACGCCGTCGCCGCGTTCCGGCGTCGCGGTCAGCCCGAGGAGCTGCTGCGGTTGCAGGTGGTCCAGCAGCCGGCGGTAGGTGGGCGCCATAGCATGGTGGAATTCATCGATGACGACGACGTCGAAGAAGTCGGGTGCCAGCTGTTCAATGCCGAGGGATGACAGCGACTGGACGGAGGCGAAGATGTGCTTCCACTGCCTGGGTTTGTGCTCCCCGACGTAAAGTTCGCCGAAGGCGCCGTCCTGCATGACGTCGCGGTAGGTGCGCATGGCCTGCTTGAGGATTTCCTGGCGGTGGGCGACAAAGAGCAACTTCAGGTTCTTGCCGGCCGCTTCGCAGAGACGCTTGTAGTCCAGCGCGGCGATGACGGTTTTGCCGGTGCCGGTGGCGGCGACCAGGAGGTTGTGGTTGAAGCCCTTGAGCCGCTCGGCTTCGAGGTCTTCAAGCATTTCCTCCTGGTGGAGGAAAGGCTGAAGCTCAAGGCCGGTGGCTGCCCCGGGGACCGCTGTGCGCCGGCCGCCGTTTCGTTCCAGCGCGGCGTCCAGCTTTTCGCCGTCGCGTTCGGGATCGTAGCTCTGGAAGGCGCGTTGTTCCCAGTAGCTGTCGAAGGTGACCTCGAACCTGTTCAGGAGTGCGGGCGTGCCGACGGAGCTGAGCCGGACGTTCCATTCGAGGCCGTCGAGGAGGGCTGCCTGGCTCAGGTTGGAGCTGCCGACGTAGGCGGTGTCGAAGCCTGAGTTGCGGCGGAACAGCCAGGCCTTGGCATGGAGACGGGTGGCCTGGGTTTCGTAATTTATCTTCACTTCGGCGCCGTAACGTGTGACGAGCTCGTCGATGGCACGGCGTTCTGTGGCACCCATGTAAGTCGTGGTGATGACGCGGAGTTTGGCGCCTCGCTCCCTGAGCTCCTCGAGCGCCGGATGGAGCAGGCGGAGGCCTGTCCAACGGACGAAGGCGCAGAGGAGATCCACGGTGTTTGCGGATTCGATCTCGGTTC
The DNA here is from genome assembly GCF_001428365.1 of Arthrobacter sp. Soil763. GTDB lineage: Bacteria > Actinomycetota > Actinomycetes > Actinomycetales > Micrococcaceae > Arthrobacter. The sequence goes on from NZ_LMSH01000003.1 coordinate 51,228, forward strand.
GGAGTTCCGCGGCGAGGTTCGGATCGTCCTTGCTGTTGGTCAGCAGAGCCGAATCGCCGAGTTTGGTGGTGGGGCGGCGCAGGTTGCGGCGTTTAAGGGTGTCCGGGCGGTGGAGGGACTGGAGTTGGGTGGGGCCGGGTGCGATGCGGTCCCCGATGTTCAATTCCCGGAGGAGCCTATTTGCGAGGGCGACGCGTTCGGTGGGTTTGGCTGTGGCGAGGACTCGCCGGACGGCTTCGGCAACGTGCTGGGAGAGGATATCCGGGCTGTCTTCGTCATCTATGGCGGCAAAGACGGGTCGCAGATCCGACGCGTTATTCAACAAGCTGCCGAGCGCATCCGTGTTCAGAAGTTCGTACAAGCCCTCGGGCAGCTGCCCCGCTGCCACTCCCCCAATGGAATTAGTCACTGCGCCAGGCTATTGGGTACATGTCTGGACACCAAACTTTTAGCCCGCTAATGCATCGTGGTCATTTTGCCGGTTCCAAACGTGTGCCCACAAAAAACCCGGGTCAGCCGGCAGTCGATTGCATCGAATTACGCGCTGACTGTAGAACAGCCCCCTATGCTGGCTCCATGCCTGTTGGGGATTGTGAGAATGCGTTTCTGGAAGCCGCTCGCTGTGAGGGTTTGGAATTGGCTCGGTGCAAGACTCCGTGGCTCAATCAAAGAGGGCACTTCGGTTTACCCGATCGAGCTTCTAACGTCACCGGCCCGCTGCATGACATCTTCTTGTCCCTCGGAGGTCAGGCCCCTGAGCAGGCGGCGAAACGAACGACGGCTTTGCCAGGCGACTTCATCCACGTTGAGACTGGAACGATCATTGAGATCGACGAACTACAGCACTTCACTAGCTTCCGACTGCAGTCATTCAAGTACTACCCAGCCGGTTATCCCTTGGATTTCGGAGTTAGGGAGTATCAAGAACTCTGCCGCCAGTTCGCTCCGAAAGCCGACAAGTACCGGCAGGCGAAGACTGCGGCAGCCTTTGGGCCTGGCGGCCGGCAGCGGCAGCGCGCGTATTACGACGCTCTTCGCGATCTCGCCACCCCGGCGATGGGACATCCACCCATAATTCGCGTTCCAGCACCCGACGGCAATGGCGCTGCGGCTTTCGAAAGGAATCGAGAACGGATTTTGCGGGCCCTTCAGTAAACGTAGGCCCGGAGGCTCGTGGTCCAGGCCCCGCATCAAGACAACATGGCGGTCGCCGATCAACTCGTTGGCTCCTTGGCGTGCGATGCTCTGTTCGAGCTCGACTACATTACGGTGACAGCCGGCTGCAAGTCGCTGTGGCGGGCGGTGACGCCACTCGGCATGGCGCTTCTTCGGACTGCGACCCTTCGCCCGCCTTGGCGTCATTCGGACGCCGATAAGAACAGACCAGAGAATGCAAAATTGCGTTTGTTCCGGACATCACCCGCATTTAGGATCGCCCAATGACAACGTATCGCCGCCGCGGTCACTATCGTCGAGGCCCCAACGGACAGCGAGTTTGGGTTTCCAGCCATACCGTGACGCGATCTCGCCGACAGCAGTATCCATATCGCGCCTCGAAGTCTCCGCGCGTGGTCGCTCCTAAAGCGCCCCTTCCTTGGTCAATTCGCTGGGCGAAGCCTAACGGTCGCTTTCCCGTTTGTGGCGCTCCTGTCTACTTCTATGCAAACGAGTTCGGGAGCCGTGTCTATTTTGACGAAATCGGCCCCCCCTGGCCAAAGCATCCGTGCACGCTTGGTTCCCACGCGCAAGGTACGGGAGCGACGCGCGGTCGCCGCATAGCACCGCTCATCTATTCACCCACTAAAGGTCGTCGGAAACTAGCCGCAGCTCATCGAAGCGATCGCAACCCCCAATTGCGGCCCTCTAGTAGGCCGCGGACCAGCGCCACATCTCAACCCTTCACGTTGCGGAGGGCACTGCCCGGCACAGGCGGCACTCACCTTCACCTTCAGCGACTTTTTGAGGCGTCAGTTCCGGAGGTGTGGGAATCGACCGAGAATGTCTCCCTACAGCCCGACCAAGTGGTGTTCCTAGACGAGGGTCATTTGTCGTACATGGACCTGGGCCGGATGGACGTTGTGAGATTTCCGGTGCATATCAGCTCAACAGCGCCCGGAATTAGTCAGGCCTATGACCAGCAAGGCAGACAGCCAGCGTCGCAGGCGGATTCGAGCGCCGGCTGCGGCGGGTGCCTCCTTGTAATCGCCATACCCATGCTCGTGTGGCTCCTGGTCAGCATATGGAACCCTATCAATCACAATTCCAACGGAATCGGCGCGGCCGTTTTCCTCTTCCTAGTAGCGGCCGGCTGTTTCGTCTCAGGCGTTCGCTTGATCACCCGAGCCCGGCAGCTAAGGCGCAATGACGAAAACTCAGGCAAGTAGGAAAAAGACACAAGAATCACTGCCTTCCCGGCATATAAGGGCCAAAAGCATATGTTGCGGCCCCGCGACCGCTGTCAGTTGTCCGCGTGTACGTTCAATGCCAGACAGCGTGTTAATCCTCAGCTCCGCAACCTGCTCAAGCGAACTCACGCAGCCTAGCCAGACTCCATCGTTGTGCGGGTTCCGGAGGAGGACATGGGCGCGGGCCCGCATCTTTGAAACCGCGCTGCACGAAACCCCGGGGATGGAATTACACACTTGGAGGCGCTGGCTCTACTCCGACAAGTGCTGCCGGGCATGAACCCTGACGCTGCGTTCCTGGCGTTGCTGTGGAATGTTTAGACCGCACCTTAGGCTTAGCAAAAAGTAATTCCGTTTATCTAGGTAAAAATCGCAGGGGGCAGCAGTGAGATGCATTCCGGAGGAACCGGACTTCGGTGACGGCCAGGTTGCGGAGAAAGTCGTTTGGGAGGCGCTGAAGAATAGCCTTCCGGATGACGCAGTCCTTGCCCATTCGGTACAGGTGCGCGACGGAGCACGGGAATTCGAAATTGATCTGCTGGTGTTGTGGCCGAGGGTCGGGATAGCGGCAATCGAAGTCAAGGGCGGTCAGATCAGCGTCGCTGACGGGCAGTGGTATCAATCGGATCGTTCCGGGAAGCGGCCTCTCAAGAGCCCCGTGGTGCAGTCCCAGGGATCCACGCACGCCTTCAAGAACTGGATCGAGGCTCAGCTCGGGAGTCGCCTGACTAGCCGCTTCGCTTACATGGTCAGTTTCCCGTACACGGACGTCCCTCCGGACTGGGAGATGGCAGGATGCCCCCGAACACTCGTCCTAGACAGGGCCAATACCACTTTCGCGGTCGAACTAGTCCGCGCGGCCATCGAGCGGGAAGGTGGCGGGTCATCTCCGCTGGCGCCAGCGTTCATGGAGCGAATCGTCCGCGTACTCAGCGGAACTTTGGGAGACGACCGCGCCAAGCCCCAGGATCCTAAGGAAGCCGAAGACGCGCAAGATCACCTCACTGAACGGCAGACTGTGTTGCTCCAGGCCACTCGGTCTCTGCCGCGGGTCAAGTTCACCGGCGGCGCAGGTAGTGGGAAAACGTGGCTGGCCGTGGAAAAGGCTCGGCTCCTCTGCAAGCAAGGCAAACGGGTCGGCCTTTTCAGCTACAACAAGGGCCTCAGCCAGTACCTGCAGCAGCAGGTGGCGGGCTGGCGGCAAGCGAAGCCCGTCTTCACGGGGGAATTCCACGAGTACGTGCGCGGGCTAGGGGTCCCGGACGGTTCGGAGCCGAATTACTTCGAGGAGGAAATGCCCCGACTCCTGAAGAACCTGGCGGCCCAGATGGACCCGCACGACCGGCTTGACGCCGTAGTTGTCGATGAAGCGCAGGACTTTGCCCCGCTGTGGTGGGAGTCCCTGCTCGCCTGCACCACAAATCCCGACGGCGGTGAGGTTTACGCGTTTATGGACGACCGGCAGGACGTTTACAGGAGGTGGGGCGCGGCCTCGGACGGTGAGCATCCCACGGCGGATCTAGTGCCCATCCACATCGATGAGAACCTCAGGAACACCAGGAAAATCGCTGAGACCTTCAAGTCCTTCGCTGGTGACCACTTCACTCCACGGGGTGGCACCGGGCTGCCGGTCCGGAGAGTCGAGTGCTTCACAGACGACGCCCTCAACGCCGCCGACGACTGCGTCGAGGCGCTCATGGACGAAGGCTGGTCCAACAACCAGATAGCTCTCCTCACCACCAAATCTCGGCACCCGGCTCACTTGGAGCATGTCGACGCCGGCACCATTGCTGACTACTGGCTCGACTTCCACGCGAACAAAGACGTCTTCTATGGCCACGTGCTGGGTTTCAAGGGCCTCGAGCGGTCAGCCGTGGTGCTATGCGTAAACGGATTTAAGGACATGGAGCGCGCCGCGGAACAGCTCTACGTTGGCCTCTCCCGGGCTAGGAGTTTGCTGGTGGTCGTGGGTGATAGCACCCTGCTGGAGGAAGCAGGTGGCCGAGAGTTAAAGTCCGCGCTCTCAAGGGCAGAGCTTTGGGAGCCCTCTCAGGCTTGACCCCGCTATTTCGGCAACCCGTGCTGACGGCCGCGTTGCGCACATAGCGCCGGCCGACCGCCCGTTCACTGCGCCGAAGTCCAGTAACAACATAAAACTATGAACATAGCGGCCAAACACACCAGGCCAGACTTCAAAGGAGTAACAATGACGGCAAGGATTTCCATAGCGGGCCGCACTTTGTCCGAGCCGATGGCGACGCTTATCGACTACGGCAAACGGTACGCAGACACGCTGAAGAAGTACGACTTCGGAGACAAAGGAGATCCGAATATTCTCACCGCGGACGAGATCTGGATGACCCGAATCATTCACTCACGATTCTCTCGCGCCGAGCAGACGGAGTTGGAGAGGAAATCCTTGACTTGGAGCAAGTATTGGGCAGCAATCTCTCCAAGCGCCTGCATCGAAGACGCCGATCCAGCCAGTGATGACGGACTTTATGACGCGATGCAAGATCTCTACTCACTGATGACTGATCTGCGAGGAGTGGGTTGGGCTAAGGCATCAAAGGTCTTGCACTTCAAACGCCCAGACCTCTACCCCATCTTGGATTCGCGTCTGATGGATCTCTACCGAGTCCCGGCAGCCAATGCGGCACAACAATACAAGAAGCGCGGATTCAGAAGGATGTATTGGGCAGCCATCCGCAGCGACGTGATGTCTAACAAGGATAGTCTCAAGCAACTTCGCGAGGACCTGACCATGCAAGGCAACGAAGCCAGCCTGCTGTCGGCCCTCGGCGATCTACGTATCTTGGACATTCTCAGCTGGTCCCGTTGAGTAGGGAGAGACCTCTCGATTCAACACCTCACCAGGCCTGCCATTCTTTGTTGTGGAGTCGACCTCGAATTGGGATAAGGAAGCGGGTGGACCTACTATAGTGCTATCGAACATTCACCTTGGATCTAGGTGTTGGTGTTCGCTAGCTGCGAGTTTCGTAGCCGGTTCGATTCCGGGGCTGCCTCTATGGTTTTTCGTCATGGTTGTTGGTCTGCTAGTGGTTGCAGTGTTTTTCATTCCCTTCTTTGTTGCAAAAATCAGAGTCCTAACAAAACTTCTATCTAACAAAGTAAGCGCGGACGGAAAGGTGGTTATTATGGGGGTAATATCCTGTTTTGCCTACGATGCAATCAAGTCTCTGGTGAGCCTCAGCACCTAGATCCAAGGCGTCGTAGGACCGACACTGATCACCCCGGCGCGCCTCTATGGCGTTGCCCATTCACGCTTACCATGGCCGACTCGGCACAACAGACGGAAGAGGGCCCGTCCGGTCAGCCCGGAGGGGACGATTGCACCCACCGCTGAGCCTCGTCGGTCTGCGGTGTTTCCGGACTTTCAGGCCCGGCGGAGCCACGGAGCGACCACGTCCTCCCATGCCCTACGGCGAATGGCCCTGCGCTGTCGAGCCGCAACCGCACGATGTCGGCGGCTTCTGCTAGTTTCTGCTCATGGACGAGTTTGAAGACTTTGACGTCGACTATAACTTCTTCGACGACACACCGGAGGGCAAGGACCCCGATAGTCACAGCCGCACGCTCAGGCGGTACCACCAGCTCCTATGGAGCAAGCCGCTTCCTGACGGCCGACCGTTTGAGCTTCACGCGGGGCGAGCTCTCTTTCCCTATCTCGTGTACGAAGCGGATGGCACAAGAATTGTCCTTGGCAGCGACACAATTGCGACGCGGCATAGAAAGAAACTGCACCACCTCTATTCGCAGCTTCCGGACGAAGTGAATGACGCGTTCCTCCAACGCTCCTACACCATCTGCGGTTTCATGATCTTCCCGGTCTCACAGGGCAGCCTCAACCAGAATCGCGGCACTCATCCACGGATCCAAGATCGCTGGGATTTGACCCTGGAGGCGATTCGGCGGTTTTACGAGGGTGGCACGAGTCCTTTGACGTCGACCATGGATCGACATGCGGACTTCTTTGAGCTGTTCGGCTCTTTTGCCGGATACATCGAGCATTTTCATCTCGAAGACTTTGTAAACGCGGACGGCGCCGTGCGGTTCCTGCTTCCCTTCGAAGACTTCGAATCGCCCGCGCTGCCTTCCGATCTGCCGACCTACGCTCGCTACCGTTTGGACAGTTTGAAATTATTCGAGGCCCGCCGCCTGCGCATCCTGAAGGCGATCAAGTAGCGGCAAGGACAACTTTCAACCTTGCCACTATGCCCCTGCAACACTCCTCCGCACCAACCAGCGCCACCATGGAACCAGAACGGAAAGGGCGCGCCCGGTCAGACCGGACGCGCCCTCCGCGTGCACCGAACCCGCTAGCCGGGTCAGCAGCACCTGATTCAGTCGACGAACACCGGCTCCTTGGCACGCTCCGAGGATCCGACAACCGGCGCAACCTTCCGGTTCCGGTGATTCATCCAGTTCGCCACCGCCAGCAGCGCCACGAGGGCAAAGGTACTCAGGAGCTGGGGACGGGAATCCTCGCCAATGAAGCCCACCGTGAAGATCGCCGCGAGGATCACCAGACCAAACACCGTGAGCGCCGGGAAGCCGGGCATCCGCAGGGGAAGCTCGGTGCCCGCACGGTCTGCGCGGAGGCGCAGCGCGAGCTGGGCCAGGAGAGCGGAGGTCCACACCAGCAGGCAGGTCGAGCCCACGATGTTGAGCAGGACGGGAAGGACCATCTCCGGGAATGCCAGCTCCAGCACCACGGTGACGATGCCGAAGGCGACGCTGGCCAGGACGGCAACCACCGGGACGCGGGCCTTGGACACCGAGGCAAGCACGCGCGGGGCTTCGCCTCGCTCTGCGAGGGAGTACGCCATCCGGGACGCGCCGTAGAGGTTGGCGTTCAACGCCGAGAGCAGAGCGGCAACGGCCACCAGGGTGATCGCGGTGGCGGCACCGGGCATGCCGGCGGCGTCCAGCACGGCGGCGAACGGGCTCTTCAGCCCGTCCGATCCCACGGGGACCACGGCCGCGATAATGAAGATGGCGCCGATGTAGAAGACTAGGATGCGCCACAGCACGGTCCGGACGGCCTTCTTCACGCTGCGGGCAGGCTCGGCCGTCTCGGCGGCAGCGACGGACACAATCTCGGTGCCGCCGAACGCAAAGGCGACCACGAACAGCGCCGTCGCAATCCCGGCGAAGCCGCTGGGTGCGAAGCCCTCACCCCTGAAGTTGGACAGGCCCGGCGACTGCACGCCCGGCAGCCAGCCGAAGAGCAGTGCGAAGCCCACCAGCAGGAATCCGATGATCGCCGCCACTTTGAGCAGGGCGAACCAGAACTCGAACTCGCCGAAGTTCTTCACGCTGGTCAGGTTCACGGCCGTGAGCACGACAATGAAAATAAACGCCATCAGCCACACCGGCAGGGCCGGGAAGATCGTCGCCAGCAGGCCGGCCGCACCGAGCGCCTCTGCCGCGATGACCACCACCAGCTGGATCCACCACAGCCAACCGACGGTGGCACCGGCCACCGGGCCGTAGGCCTTGGCGGTGTAGACGGAGAAGGCGCCGCTGTCCGGGTTGGCGGCAGCCATCTCGCCGAGCGCCCACATCACCAGGATGATCAGGGTGCCGGCGACGAGGTAGGAGATCAGCACCGCCGGGCCGGCGGCCTGGATGCCGGCGCCGGAGCCGATGAACAGGCCCGCGCCGATCGCGCTGCCCAGGCCCATCATGGTCAGCTGCCGGGGTTTTAGGGCCGCGCCGAGCGCGCGGGCAGACGTCTTTGTCTGTTGTTCCATGGGTATTCCTCTGGTTGTAGGCGGAACGGAGTTAGGGATTGGGGTAAGTCAGGTGTCAGCCCGCGTGGGCTGCCAGGAGCCGGAGCACGCGGTCGTTGGCGGCGGGGTCGGCCACGGTGATGCGCACGCCGTCGCCCTGGTACCCGCGCACCAGGATGTCGGCGCGGTCGAACGCCTCCACCAGCGCCTCCCGGAGGGTGTCATCGGCACGGATCCACAGGAAGTTGCCCTGGCTGGGCTGCAGTTTCCAGCCCTGCGCTGCCAGCTCCGCGGCCATCCGAGCGCGTTCCTGCTTGACGGCCGCCACCCGGGATTCCATCTCGTCCCCGGCAGCCAGCGACGCGATCGCAGCTTTCTGGGCCAGCGCGCTCACGGAAAAGGGAAGGGCGGTGCGGCGCAGTCCCTCGGCGATGGCCGGCGCGGCCACGGCGTAGCCCACGCGCAGCCCGGCGAGCCCGTAGGCCTTCGAGAAGGTGCGCAGGATGCAGACGTTCGGGTACTGGCGGTAGAGCGCCAGGGAATCGGGGCCGCTGCCCGCTTCGGCGTACTCCACGTAGGCCTCGTCGACCACCACGAGGATGTCGGAACGGACGGACCGCAGAAACGCCTCGATGCGCTCGTGGCTGATCGGCACACCGGTGGGGTTGTTGGGGGTGCAGAGGAGGATCACCTTGGTGCGGTCGGTGACGGCCGCGGCCATTGCCTCCAGATCGTGGCCCTCGGCGTCGTCCAGCGGGATGCGGACCGGCCGGGCGCCGGCCAGCTCCACCAGGATGGGGTACGCCTCGAAGGAGCGCCAGGCGAAGATCACTTCATCGCCGGCGTCGCACAGCCCGGTAATAATCTGCTGGAGGACGCCGACGCTGCCGGGTCCCACCGCGATTTCCCCGGCGGTGACGCCCAGGTGCCGTGCCAGCCGTTCACGGAGTTCGACGGCGGCGCTGTCCGGGTAGCGGTTCATGGTTCCGGCCGCTTCGGTCACGGCAGCGGCGGCCGCGGGGAGGGGTGCGTAGTGGCTTTCGTTGCTGGCGAGGGCAGCAATGTCCAGGCCGGCGCTCCGGCGTCCCGGGACGTAGGACGGAAGTCCGGCCACCGCGCCCCGAAGGGCGGGAAGTGCTGTGGCCGGTGCGGTCAGGAGCTGATCAGAGGTCATGAGGACCGATCATGATTGTGACCCGCCGCACAATGCAAGATACCCTCATGCCAATGGGACTTCTGCTCAACTTCAACTGACTGCGGTGAAAATATGACCATGCCGAACCCTCGTGCCCTGGATTCCCTCGACGGCCGGATCATCCTGGCCATGGACAAGGATCCCGAGGCCAGCGCCCTGGCACTCTCGCGGACCCTCGGCGTCGCGCGGAACACTGTCCATGCCCGGCTGGCGCGGCTCGAGCGCAGCGGCGCCCTCCGGTCCTTCAGCCGCCGACTGGACCCCGCCGCGCTGGGCTATGAGCTCATGGCCTTCCTGTCGCTGTCCATCAGCCAGACCCGGACCGGGGCGGTGGAGGACGGGCTCGCCGCGATCCCGGAGGTCATCGAGGTGCACGCCACCACCGGGGATGCGGACCTCATGGCCAAGGTGGTGGCCCGCGGCACGGCCGACCTCTACCGCATCACCAACGAGATCCTGGGCATCGACGGCATCCAGCGGACCAGCACCGCGATTTCCGTGCTGGAACTCATGCCTCCGCGCTACGACGGCCTGCTCGCCCGGCTCTCTGAGCAGGACTCCCGCCCCGCCGACTAGGGCTCCTGACCCAAGGGCTTCGAGTGGGCAAATTTTCACTATAACCGGTGCTCTACTGCCAAAAATCCCATCGAGATTCGATGCTCTTGCCCATTCGTGACCCAGCCCACAAGCTTTCCGCATGACTACTCTCACCGTCTCGGGCCGCGTGGCGCAAGTTCTCGGCAGCTACCTCACCGACCTCTTCGGGGTCATGGGCAACGGCAACGTCCACTTCCTGGACGCCGCCGAGCAGCTGGGCCTCCGCTTCACCGCCGTCCGGCACGAGGGCGCCGCCATCGCCGCGGCCGACGCCTACTACCGGACGTCGGGTCGCCTCGCGGCGGGCACCACCACCTACGGCCCCGGCTACACCAACGCGCTCACCGCCCTGGCCGAGTCCGTGCAGGCGCAGATCCCCGTAGTGCTGGTCACCGGGGACGCCCCCACCACCGGCGCCCGCCCCCAGGACGTGGACCAGGCGGCCATCGCCGCGGGCCTGGGCGCGGCCACCTTCACCGTCACCCGCGAGGCCGCGGGTTCGATCACGCAGCAGGCGGTGGAGTACGCACTCACCAAGCGCACCGCCGTCGTGCTTGCCATCCCCTACGACCTCGCCGCGCTCGAAGCGGCCGATGAAGAGCTTCCGGCGCCATTGGCACCGGCCGTGCGTGACGACGTCGACGGCGGTCTGGAGCAGGTGGCCCGCCTCCTCGCCGGGGCGAAGCGGCCGTTGATCCTCGCCGGCCGCGGCGCCCATCTGGCCGGCGCAGGACCCGAGCTCCGGCAGCTCGCCGACCGGCTCGGCGCGCTGACCGCCGGTACCGCGCTGGCGCTGAACCTCCTCGAGGGCGACGGCTACCTCGGCGTCGCGGGCGGCTTCGGCACCGACACCGCGGCCGGGCTCATGGGCGAGGCCGACGTCGTCCTCGTGGCGGGCGCGAGCCTGAGCCCCTTCACCATGCGGTTCGGGCACCTGCTCGGCCCCGACAGCACGGTCATCCAGATCGACGCCGCCCTGCAGCCGACGCACCCCCGGGTGGACACGTTCGTCAGCGGGGACGTGAAGTCCGGGGCGGAACGCCTCCTGACGCTGCTGGAGGACCCGGCCGCATCGGCCGCCAGCCCCTCCGAAGCCTGGCGCGCGGAAGCCCGCAAGCGCCTGGCCGAGGGACCGGCCCACCACCCCGGCGCAGCGGAGACCCCGGACGGCCGGCTGGACCCGCGTTCCCTCGCTAAGGCGCTGGACGCGGTGCTGCCCGAGCGCCGCACTGTGGTCCAGGACGGCGGGCACTTCGTCGGCTGGGCACCCATGTACTGGCGCATCCCGCGGCCGCAGGACCTGGTCATGGTGGGCACGGCCTACCAGACCATCGGGCTGGGCCTGGCCAGCGCCGTCGGCGCAGCCCGCGCGGTGGAGGAGGGCCGCACCCTGGTGCTGGCCTCCGGTGACGGCGGTTTCCTGATGGGCCTGTCCGACCTCGAATCCGTGATCGGCGCCGCCCGCAGCGCCGTCGTCGTGATCTACAACGACGCCGCCTACGGAGCCGAAATCCACCAGTACGGGTCCCAGGGCCTGACCGAAAAACCCATGCTGATCCCCGAGGTGGACTTCAGCGGCGTCGCCCGGGCCCTCGGTGCCGAATCGGCGATCATCCGTTCGCTGGAGGACCTGTCCGCGCTCAGCGACTGGATCGACGCCGGCGCCAGGGGAACCTTCGTGGCCGACTGCCGGATCACCGCCAGCGTCCGGGCACCGTGGCTGAGCGAGTGGATGGCGGCCTCGCGGGCCGCCAAGGCGGCGGTGGCCAACTAAGGGAGTACACAGGTCCGCGTCCTAGCATGGTGTAAATGAAGACTGCCCGGGACGCACACTCTGCCGCCATTGTGATCAACGCCGGATCCCGCCGGGCAGCCTCACACGAACTAGCCGTGGAGGCGATGCGCAAGGCCGGCGTGCCAATCTCAGCCGTGCACCTCGTGCAGTCCGGAGCAGACCTGTCCGGGACGCTTGACCGGGTGCTTGCGGACGGGCATGACCTCGTGGTTGTCGGCGGCGGCGACGGGACACTTTCCTACGCCGCCGGCCGGGTTGCAGGCACCGACGTCATGCTCGGCGTGCTTCCGCTGGGCACCGCCAACGACTTCGCCCGCACCCTGGAGATACCGAACAATCTTGCCGAGGCGTGCGCCACCGTTGCCGACGGCAAGGTGGTGGACATCGACCTTGGCCGGGCTAACGGTGAACCGTTCCTCAACGTCGCATCCGTGGGTATCTCGGTGGCGGTTACCGAGGCGCTGAGCCCCCGCCTGAAGCGGTTCATCGGGCCGCTGGCCTACAGCATCGCAACGCTTCAGGCCTACGTCCGGCACAAGCCGTTCCGGGCCCGCCTCGAGTTCCCGGACAACGACCACGAGCCGCTGGACCTGGACGATCTGCTTCAGCTGGCGGTCGGCAACGGCAGGCATTACGGCGGCGGCAACACGGTCTCCCCCACCGCCGGGATCGATGACCACACCCTTGACGTCTACGCCATCCTGGCGGGGCCCCTGCGGGAGCACGTGAGCATCGCACGGCTGCTCAAGGACGGAAGCTTCATCAAACACGACCGGGTGTACCACCTGACCACCCGGCGGGTCCGGGTGGTCACCGACCAGCCCTTGCCGGTGAACCTCGACGGCGAGATCGCCACCACAACGCCCACCGACTTCACCGTCCAGCGCAATGCCGTCCACGTGGTGGTGCCCCAGGGCAGCACCACCGCAATGTTCGACGGTCCGGGTGCCAGCACATGAGCGTGTCGGAGGAAACCGCCCTGGCGCCGGCCGACTGGTGGGAGTCCGCGGTCATATACCAGGTGTACCCGCGCTCCTTCGCGGACGGCGACGGCGACGGCGTGGGCGACCTCGCCGGGCTCACCGCACGGCTGCCGTATATCGCCGAGCTGGGCGTCGATGGGATCTGGATGACCCCGTTCCAGCCCTCCCCGCAGGTGGACCAGGGCTACGACGTGTCCGACTACTGCGGCGTGGACCCGCTGTTCGGGACTCTTGAGCAGTTCGAGTCGTTGCTGGAGCAGGCGCACGCGCTGGGCCTGAAGGTGTTGCTCGACGTCGTCCCCAACCATTGCTCCTCGGAGCACCCGCTGTTCCAGGCGGCCCTGGCCGCCGGACCGGGCTCGCCGGAACGGGAGCTCTTCCACTTCGTCCCGGGACCCGGGGGAGACACTCCCCCGAACAACTGGCAGAGCGTGTTCGGCGGCCGGGCCTGGAGCCGCGCCAACCCCTCGTCCGAGACGGATCTCGACTGGTACCTGCACCTCTTCTCCGCCGGGCAGCCGGACTGGAACTGGCGCAACCCCGCCGTCGGAGACTACTTCGACGGCGTGCTGCGGTTCTGGTTCGACAAGGGCGTGGACGGGCTGCGCATCGACGTCGCGCACGCGCTGTTTAAGGCCGAAGGGCTTCCGGATTCGCCCTCGGAGGGCGGCGTGGTGGACGGGCTGCGGTCCAACCCGCAGGTCTCCGACCAGGAGGAAGTCCACGACGTGTACCGCCGCTGGCGCACCCTGGCGGAGAAGTATGAGCCGCACCGGCTGCTGGTGGGCGAGGTCAACCTGGAACCGGCCCGCGCCGCCCGCTACACCCGGTCGGACGAGATGCAGCAGGCCTTCGCGTTCGCGTTCGTGAAACTCGGCTGGGATCCGGAGGCGTGGGCCGCCGTCGGCAACGAGCTCGAAGCCGCCCGCCTGCTGCATGGTGCGACGCCGACGAGGGCGTTGGAGAACCATGACATTGTCCGCGCCGCCACCCGGTTCGGCGGCGGCTCGGTTGGCGCGGCGCGTGCCCGCGCGGCGCTGGTGGCCCTGCTGGGCCTGCCCGGCCCGGCGTACCTGTACCAGGGCCAGGAGCTCGGGCTGCCCGAGGTCGATGTGCCAGTGGAGGCGCGGGTGGACCCGATGTGGGCGCGCGGCGGAGTCTGCCGCGACGGCGCCCGCGTGCCGTTGCCCTGGACAGAGGACGCCGGCCGCAACCACGGCTTCTCGCTGGCCGGTCCGGCTGTTGCCTCGGAGCCCTGGCTCCCCCAGCCCGCGGGGTGGGGAGCCCACGCCGTCGAACTCCAAGAGCAGGACCCGGCGTCTGCGCTGAACCTCACCAAGGCCGCGCTGGAACTGCGCCGGACGCTGTGGCGCGACGAGGTCTTCACCGCCGCCGACGGTGGCACCTGGCGCGTCGAGCCCGGCAACCTGCTGGTCTGCGAACGCAACGAGCAGTTCCTGGTCGCCGTCGCGATGGGCGATGAACCCGTGCAGCTCCCGGCCGGGAGGTTGCTGCTCAGCGCCGCCCCGCTGACCGAGGACGGATGGCTGCAGCCGAACAACGCCGCCTGGATCCTGCGGGGCTGAGTCTCCCCGTCTCCGAACGGGCTCGTTGCCCTATCACTTGTTGTCGTTCTCAGCCCCCATAGCGACAACAAGTGATAGGGTATCGCGGTGGCTGGGCTACGAACGCTGGGCGATGTTGATGATGTTGCCCTCGCTGTCCAGGAACCAGGCGGCCTTCCCCCAGTCGGCGGTGGCCACGCCGTTATCGGTCTTCAGGCCGGGGAAGTCGTAGTCCTCGAAGACGACGCCGCGGCCGCGCAGCTCCGCCATCTCCCCCTCGAGGTCCGCTGTCTCCCATCCCATCTGGGTGTTCTTGGCCGTGCCCGCGTTGTCCGTCTGGTAGAGCAGGAACCGGGTCCCCTGGCCGCAGGTGTACATCACCGTGCCCTCCTCCATCGACTCGGAGGGTTCGATTCCCAGCTTGTCCCGGTAGAACGCCTTGGCCCTGTCGATGTCCTTCGCGGGCAGGACGGCCATGATGCTTGCGTTGTTGAGCATGATGCTTCCAATCTGTGCGTTGATGTTCGCAATGTTGGCGTTGCTCCCCCCCGGTGCCGGTCCCCGGAACCCGGGTCCGGCCGTGGCCGCCGCGCGCGCCGGGCGGAGGCAGCCACCTGGGACACGTCCACGCCGCGCCACCCGTCCCGGCGCAGGGGGTCCCCGAAGCTTATGAGGCCATTATGGACCGGCCCGACGCGGGGAAACAGGGGTGCGCGGCAGCAGTTGCCGTGGCAGAGTGGCGGCCATGGCAGCCTTCGATCACACCGATAATCTGCAGGGCGCGACCTTCACCGATGTGGACCTGCGGGGCGCCCGGTTCGTCCGCTCGGTCCTCTCCGGCGCGGTGCTGCGCGGGGTGGACGCGGCCGGGGCGGACATCGATGCGCCGTGGCTGGTTGGGGACGGGAGCACGCTTCTCGTCAACGGCGTCGACGTCGTTCCCTTCGTTGAGGCCGAACTCAACCGTCGCTTCCCCGGCCGGGAGCAGCGCCGCGCCCAGGACCCGGACGGGCTGCGGGAAGCGTGGGCCGTGCTCGAGGGCACGTGGCAGGCAACGGTTGAGCGGGCCGCGGCGATGCCGGCCGGAACGGTGGATGTCTCGGTTGACGGCGAGTGGTCCTTTGCCCAGACCCTGCGCCACTTGGTGATGGCCACCGACACGTGGTTCCGGAAGGCCATCTTGGAACTCGACCGGCCGTACCACCCGGCCGGGCAGCCCCACGCGGAGTACGAGACCGACGGGTACGACCTGTCGGTCTTCGCCGCCGCCCCGCCGTACGCGGAGGTGCTGCAGGTCCGGGCCGGCCGGCAGGCGATGGTCCGGGAGTACCTCGCCACGGTCACCGAGGAGGAGCTGTCCGCCCGGCGCCGCAACCCGTGGGCCCCGGAGGTGCCGGTGACGGTCCGCTCCTGCCTGCACACCATCCTCAACGAGGAGTGGGAGCACCTGCGCTACGCCGTCCGCGATCTGGACGCCATTGAGGGCCTCCACCACACTTAGGGCGGTGGTAGGCTCCGCACGGAGGCAACTGTTCACCCGGGGTCCAGCTCCCCGCACACGGCAATCCATCTGGCCTACCTAGGGTGGTCGGGTTGCCGGCGGAGGGCCGGTATCCGTCAACGTGAGGAACCATCACCATGCCTTCAGTTATGACTGCAGCGGCCGCCGCCGCGCTCATCGCCTCCCTGGCCGGCCCCGCCGTCGCCGCCTCCACCAGCGACGCCGGCTCCGCGCCGTCGTCGACCGCTCACGGCAGCGCCGCCTCCGCGGTCAAAACCAACGAGCGCAACGGATCCTTCGACCTCCAGGCACACCGCGGGGGCCGCGGCGAGTGGACCGAGGAGTCGCTGGCCGCCTTCTCCAACTCGCTGAAGCTGGGCGTCAGCACCCTGGAACTGGACACCCACCTAACCTCTGACGGAAAGATCATCGTCTGGCACGACGACACCATCCAGACCGACAAATGCCAGGACACCGCGCCGGCCGCGCCGGGCGACCCCGCCTTCCCCTACGTCGGGGACCGGGTCGCCGACCTGTCGCTCGCCCAGATCAAGACGCTGAACTGCGGGTTTACCCAGCTCAAGGGGTTTCCGGAGCAGGACGTCATCGAGGGCAACCGGATCGCCGAACTCCAGGACCTGTTCCAACTGGTGCACGACGCCGACGCCAAGAAGGTCCGCTTCAACATCGAGACGAAGGTGGAGGACGGTAAAGCCGGCGGCGAAGGCATGGTGGCCCTGACCAAGGCAGTGGTTGCCGAGATCCAGAACTCCGGCATGGCCGACCGCAGCACCGTGCAGTCGTTCGACTGGTCCTCGCTGAACCTGACCAAGCAGCTTGCCCCGGAGCTCCCGCTGGTTGCCCTCTCCAGCGGCGACGCCTGGCTCCAGGTCGGCCAGCCCGGCGCCAGCCCGAACCTCGGCGGCATCGACATCGACACCTACGGCGGGTCGCTCGCCAAGGCAGCCGCCGCCCAGGGCTACGACGCGATCTCCCCCACGTTCCGCTCCGTCACGCCCGGCATGATCGCCGACGCCCACCAGCTGGGCCTGCCGGTCATCCCCTGGACGGTCAACACCACCGCCGACATGAACCGGCTGATGGACCTCGGCGTGGACGGCATCATCACGGACTACCCCACCCGCCTGCGCGGCGTGATGGAAGAACGGGGGCTGAAGCTTCCGAAGGCCTACGCGCCGACAGCGTAAAGCGCGGGTTCACCCGAGGGCAAGACGACGACGGCGGCCGGTCGGGCCGCCGTCGTACGTTTGCGCCGTGCAGCGGGTAGCGCCGCTACTCAGCCTGCTCAGGCGACGGGCACCGCGCCGATCTGCCGCATCAGCGTGAGGTTGTCCGTGGTGCCCCAATGTTCGGCCGCCTTGCCGTCCTCGACGCGGAGGATGTCGGTGGCGTCGAACTCCACGCTCTTGCCCGTCGCCGGGATGCCAGCCATGTCGCCGCGGTGGGTCCCGGTAAGGACCACGTGGCAGGCTTCCATGTTGCCGGTGCTCATCGAGGAATCGATGGCTTTGACTTTGATGTCCGGAAACGCCGACCGCATGGCATTCACGAAAAACCTGAGCCCCTCCCTGCCGTCGGGCTGCCCCGGCATGCCTTCCTCGTGCTCGACGTAATTCTCCGTCGCCAACTCGTCAACGAGCGCCAGGTTTCCGTTCTCCATGACGTCCTTGTAGAACCGCTCAAGCAACCCAATGCCTTCCGACATCTTCTGCTCCTTCAGGTCGAGAGACCGAATGTGGATCCCCCAGGCTTGGCGGCCGGCGGCCTGCTGCACGCCTCGGAGCCGACGTCGAATCCGAGGTTTTGGGGCGGCGCACGGCACCGGGAACCGCTGTGCCTAAGTGGTGAGGAAGGGGCGAAACGCCTCCTAAGGCTGAAAGTAATCCGGCGCTTCGAGGGTGTCAATACGCCCGGGGTACTGCGGCTTTTGCGGTGTCGACGGCCCCGGTGTGAGCGGCGGCGAAGCGGCCGCAGGGCCTCGCCCGGTTCCCGGGTCCGGGCCGGTCGAGGGCAGAATGGAGCCATGACCCTTACGACCTTCGCCCTCATCCGCCATGGCCAGACCGACTGGAATGCGGAGCGCCGGCTCCAGGGGTCTACGGACATTCCGCTGAACGACGTCGGCCGCGCCCAGGCGCGGGACGCCGTCGCCGCCCTGTCCGGGTATCGGTGGGACGCGGTCGTCTCCTCCCCGCTGAGCCGCGCCGCGGAAACCGCGGACCTGATCGCCGCCGGCCTCGGCCTCAGCGTCGCCCGCCGCATCCCGGAGCTCGCCGAACGTTCCTACGGGCCGGCGGAGGGCATGACGGACGGCCCGGAACTGGACGAGCTGCGCATCCCCAACGGTTTCCGCGGCGCCGAAAGCGAAGAGGACGCCGCCGAGCGCGGGTTGGCCGCGTTGGAGGCCCTGGCCGAGGAGTACCGCGGCGGCCACGTCCTGGTGGTGGCCCACGGTTCGCTGCTGCGGGTCAGCCTGAGCCGCGCCGCCGGCCGCAGGCTCGACAGCGTGGAGAACGCCGTGCTGAACCTTGCACACCACCACCCGGCGGACGGCTGGAACCTCGAATACTTCAACGGCGAGCGGCTCAGCGCCGTCGTCTGAGCGCCGCCGTCTCAGCTCTGTCGTCCGCGGGGGACTCCCCCGGCAATTCGCCCGGCGTAACATCCGGATGCGGGGTAACAAGCCCGACGCATAACTGGTCCTATGAGTCGGCTAAGAACCAGTCATGTAACCGACAGGTTAAACCCCGTTTCGGCCCCGTAAAAGACTCCTAACCCCCGGAAAATCAAGGGTTTTCGACCCCCGGCGCGCTCTAGCTTGGTCATTGGTTCGACCAATGAACCAATCAGCCAAGAGCCCCAGGAGCATCCCTTGAACGTTTCCACCGTCGAAAAGCCGGCCACCGCCGGTGCCGTGCCGCCCGGCACGGCGAGCGCCGCCCGGGACACCCCGCAGACCGCCCCGGACGCACCCCGAGCCGGCACCCGCCGTCGCACCCTGCCCGTCAGCGGCAAGCGCCCCGGCCCGGTTGCCGTCACCCTGCTGTTCTCCCTCGGCTGGGTATTCATGTACGCGGACCGCAACATCCTCTCCCCCGTCATGAGCGTCATCCAGGACCAGTGGGGACTGAACAAAGGCCAGCTGGGCCTGATGTCCACGGTCTTCTTCATCACCTACGCCCTGATGCAGATCCCCACCGGCTACCTCGCGGACCGGATCGGCCGGGTCAAGGTGGTGGTGGCCGGCTACGTGCTGTTCGGCATCGGCACCATCCTCAGCGGCTTCGCCCCCGGCTTCATGGTCTTCCTGCTGATGCGGGCGTTCACCGGCATCGGCGAAGGCACCTTCTACAGCCCCGTGTACGGCATCTCCTCCAGCTACATCTCGGACAAGTGGCGCGGTGTCTCTGCCGCCCTGATCAACAGCGGCATGGCCGTCGGCATCTCACTCGGCTTCATCGGTTCCGGCTACTTCACCTTCACCCTGGGCCTGCCGTGGCACGTGTCCTTCCTCATCTTCGGTGCCGCCACCCTGGTGGTCGCCTTCCTGATCAACTACTACCTGGCCCCGATCGACACCGAACACAAGGCGCAGGCAGCCGCGGCGGCAGAAGCCGGCACCGACGCACCCGTTGCGCCCGCGTCCAACAACGCCTTGTTCACCCGCAACCACATCCTCACCTACGTGCTGATCTTCTGCTCCCTCTACGGTTTCTTCTCGATGCTGACCTGGCTCCCCACCTACCTGCAGCAGGCCCGCGGCGTGGCCCCGGCCCAGACCGGCATCATCGCCTCACTCGTGCCGTGGGCTTCCATCCCCGGCGCCATCCTGCTGAGCATGTGGGCCCGCCGGCTCAGGAACACCCGACCACTGATCGTCGTGCTCTCCGTCCTGGGCGGCCTCTGCCAGATCCTGGTCCCGATGACCGGCAACTACTCGCTCATGATCGCGGGTCTGGTGGTCTACGGCCTGGTCGGCAAGCTGGCCCTGGACCCCATCCTGATCGCCTTCCTGGCCGAAAACACCCCGCGTTCCATGTACTCGACGGCGTACGGCTACTTCAACTTCGCCGGCATGCTCTCCTCGATCTTCGCCCCGTACATCACCGGCGCCCTCGCTGACGCCACCGGGGCGCTGGAAGCCGGGTTCTACCTCTCCGCGGTGCTGCTGCTGATCGGCGCGGTTGCGTTCTGCTTCACCAAGCCCGCCGGTGTCACTCCGGCACCCGCCGCAGCACCCGCCCTGCAGCCGGCCAACTGAGGCGGCGTACGACGGCGGCGTCCGCCCGCCGTCGTACGCCACTCCCACAGCAGCAGCAACCAACGAAAGGCATCCGCCGTGAACCAGCGCAGCACTCCGACCACGGACCAGCGCACCCCAGCCCGCCCCGGCCTGCGCCGTGCCGCCTCGATGAGCGCGGAAGTCGCCGCCTACCTCGAACGCGAGATCGCCTCCCGCGGGCTCAGACCCGGGGACAAGCTTCCGCCGGAACGGGAACTGGCCGCGCAGTTGTCCGTTTCCCGGGCCACCGTGCGGACAGCCCTGCAGGACCTGGAGTCCAAGCACCTGGTGGAACGCACCCGAGGCAGGGGCACCCTGGTGGCGCAGCCCCCGCCGCCGGTGAGCGAGCTGTACGCCCGCCTCGCCGGCGTCGGGCAGGCGCAACAGGACGTGGCGGAACTGCGCGGCTCGCTCGAACCGCTGGTGGCCGAGCTCGCGGCGGCACGTTCCAGCGCCGCGGACCTGATCCAGCTCCAGGACGTCCTGGCCGCTTCCAGCGAACACCTTGACCCGGCGGAGGCGCTGCGGCTGGACATCCAGTTCCACACCCTGCTGGCCCAGGCCGGCCGCAACCAACTGATGGCCAGCGTCCTGACCCTGACCAGCTCCTGGACCACCGAGGTCCGGCTACGCTCCCACTCCACCACCGAGGGGCGGCGCTGCTCGATCGAGGGGCACCGCCGGATCCTCGACGCCGTCCTGGCACGGGACGCGACCGGCGCCGGCATCGCCATGCGGGACCACCTGGCCGACGTCGCCGCGCTGATCAGCGGCCACCAGCACTGACCACCCCCTACCCACCGGAGACCACTCGTGACCACCTCACTTTTCCAGCCCACCCCGAAAACCCGCCCGTCCGCCTCCGGCACTGTGCCTGGCACCACGGCGCCCGGAGCGTCCGGCATCCTCCAGTCCTGGGACGGCATCGCCGACGGCACCACCTACCTGCCCTCGGCCCGGGAGAACGTCCTTTGGGGCGCGCTGCCCTGCGCCGGCGACCGGCCGGCGCTCAGCATCGACCCCGGCACCGACGTCGTCATCGACACGATCAGCCACGAAGGCATCCTGGAGGACCAGGGCCGGGACCCGCTCGCCTACTTTGGCTCCCACGGCGTCCCGGAACACCAGATCCTCGAAGACGCCATCGAGCTCGCGGCCTCCGACGTCCAGCGCCTATCCGCGGGCCTCGGCCCGCACGTGGTGACGGGACCGATCGCTGTCAAAGGCGCCCGGCCGGGCGACCTGCTGAAGATCACCGTGCTGCAGACGACGCCGCGGGTGCCCTACGGAGTGATCTCCAGCCGGCACGGCCGCGGCGCGCTGGACGGGGAATTCCCGCTGCGCGCCGGCAGCTACAGCGCCTTTGCCACCGTCCGCGACACCGCGGACGGCACGCCGTCCGGCTGGCTGCCGCTGCGTCCCGGCGCGGAACCGTCCGTGCATTTCCCGCTCAACCCGTTCCTGGGCATCATGGGCGTGGCCGTCGACGGCCCACAGCGGCCGCACTCCGTTCCGCCGGGCGCGCACGGCGGCAACATCGACATCAATCTGCTCACCGCCGGCAGCTCCCTCTACCTGCCGGTCCAGGTGCCCGACGCCCTGGCCTACGTCGGCGATCCACACTTCGCCCAAGGCGACGGCGAGGTCTCGCTCACCGCCATGGAGGCCTCGCTGCGGGTACGGCTGCGCTTCGACATCGTGCCGCAGGACGAGGCTGTGCGGAGCTTCGGCGAACTCAGCGGCCCGCTGGCGCAGACCCCCGAGTTCCTGGTCCCGACCGGAATGGACGAGGACCTCGACGTTGCCGTGCAGAACTGCGTCCGCGCCGCCGTCGGCCTGCTTCAGGCCCGCTACGGCATGGACCCCAGCCTGGCCTACGCCTACCTCAGCGCAGCCACGGACTTCAACATCTCCCAGGTGGTCGACCTGGTCAAAGGCGTCCACGCCCGCATCCGGGTTGAGGACTTCCTCCGGTGACCGCCCCGACCTTGCCGGCGGACCCGGCGGTCTGGCGCGCACTGGGAGAGCCGCTGCTACCGGCCACCGGCGCCGGACCCCTCGACGGGTTGAGCGTCGCGGTAAAGGATCTTTTCGCGCTGGAGGGCTTTGCGGTCGGAGCTGGGAACCCGGACTGGCTGGCGGCAGGTGTCGCGGAATCGACGATGGCGACAGCCCCCGCGGCGCTGCTGGCCGCCGGCGCCGCGGTCGCCGGGATCGCCCGGACCGATGAGTTCGCCTACAGCTTGGCGGGCACCAACGCCCACTACGGCACCCCGCCGAACCCGAACGCGCCGGGTCGGATCAGCGGCGGCTCCTCCTCGGGGTCGGCCACCGCCGTCGCCGCGGGCCAGGCCGACATCGGACTCGGCACGGACACCGGAGGCTCCATCCGGGTCCCCGCCGCTTATCAGGGCCTCTACGGCATCCGTACCACCCACGGCGCCGTCTGCAGCCGAGGGTTGCTGCCGCTGGCGCGGTCCTTCGACACCGTCGGCTGGATGACCCGCGACGCCGCGACGCTGGCTGCCGTCGGCGAAGTGCTGCTGCCGCCGGGCGACGCTTCTTTCGGGCCACTGACCGGAGCTCAGTTCGCGCCGGAACTGCTGGCCCTGGCGGAACCCAGTGTCGATCGAGCCGCACGAGATTTCCTGCAGCGCTGGACCGGCATTGCAGGCGTCCCCGCCCTGGCCGCCGCCGAGTTCCCGGTCGATGAGCTGGCCGGCTGGCTCGGCGCGTTCCAGACCGTCCAGGGTTTCGAGGCGTGGGAGCAGCACGGCCGGTGGATCGACGGGCACTGGCAGAGCCTGGGCAGTGATGTGGCCGCGCGGTTCAGGGCGGCGTCGCTGGTCACCCCTGCCCAGGCCGAGGCGGCCCGGGACCTCCTCCGGACGGCCCGGCAGCATCTCCGCTCCGTGGTGGGCCGCGGCGTACTGGTCCTGCCGTCGACGTCGTCCGTGGCACCGTCGCTGGCAGAGGCAGGCGGCGCAAGGCTAGAGGCCGTCCGCCGGTCCACCATGCAGCTGACCTGCATTGCAGGCATCGCCGGACTGCCAGCGGTGAACGTCCCGTTACGCACTGCCGGGGGACTGCCGTGCGGCGTGAGTATTGTGGGTCCGGTACACCGTGATGCCGATCTCCTCCGGCTTGCGTGCCGGCTCAGCTCCGCCGGTACCCGGCTCCCGCAAGGAAAGTTGACCGATGCTTAAACGATTGAAGTCCGCCGAGCCGGACCGGCTGCACCTGGGCCTGATGCTGGTGCTGACCTTTTCGACCGGCGTGATCGACGCCGTCGGTTACCTCGGCCTGGACCGGGTGTTCACCGGCAACATGACCGGCAACGTCGTGATCCTCGGCATGGCCCTGATCGGCGCGGACAACCTGCCGGTGGTCGGACCGTTGATCGCGCTGGCGTGCTTCATGCTCGGCGCCGTGCTGGCCGGCCGCGTCCTCCGGCCCGAAGCCGCGGGCTGGAGCCGCCGGACGACGGCGCTGCTGACTGCCGTCGGCGGAACCATGACCGTGGTCGCCGCCGTTCTGTTCGTCCACGCCCCGCACGCCGGGGATCCCGTCACCCTGGCGATCACCGGCGCGCTGGCGGTCGCGATGGGCATCCAGGCCGCCACCGCCCGGCACCTGGCGGTCAAGGACGTCACCACCGTGGTGGTCACCTCCACGCTGACCGGCCTGGCCGCGGATTCCCGCCTGGGCGGCGGGTCGGGTAAGCACACCGGCCGTCGGCTGGGCGCGGTTGTACTGATCCTGGCCGGCGCCACCGCTGGTGCGGCCCTGCTGCACGTCCACCCCGGGCTCGGGGTGCTGCTGACCGCGGCCCTCACCCTGGCCGTTGCCGTCGCGGGCGGGATCGCGCGGGTTCGGACCGGGTCGGCAGACGCCGACGCCGGGCCCTCCACTGCGGTGGAAGACCCGGCGTCGGTGTCCGTGCAGCGCTAGCCGCGCCTGCCTAGACCGCTGCCCGCTTCTGCAGCAGCGGGGCGAAGAACGCGGCGAGCTCCGCCGTCGCTGTCAGCGGCAGGACGGTGGCGACGTACTGGTCCGGCCGGACCACCACGACGACGCCGCCGCGGTTCAGGCCGCGCTGTTCGAAGATGTCGGCGTTCGGGTCGGTGCCGTAGACCTTCTCCAGGTAGTTCAGCTTGAACGGGCCCACCTGCGGCTTGAACACCTCCGGCACGGCGGTGATGTCCACCTCCGTGTGCTCCTGCTGGTAGATGACCTTCACATCGAACCAGGCGTCCCGGTCCAGGCCCTCGGGGGTGGCGGCGAGCGGCGAATCCGGCGCCTCGGCCAGCCAGGCCGCCAAGTCCGTGGTCGGCGACGGCGCGCCCGCCACAGCGGGATCGGCGAAGACGTAGATCCGCCAGCGGCCGTCCGCCGTCGCCTGGTGGCCCAGGTGCAGCGGGTTGGTGTCGCAAACCCGCACCACGGGGGCGGACTTGAAGCGCTTGCCGATCGGGAAGCCAGTGGCCAGCTCCTGGTGCGTGTCCTCGCCAACCAGGATGGACGGCGCGTACTGGGTCATGAAGCCGGCCGGGAACTCGGCGGTGCTGACGTAGAAGTCCTCAAGCTCCGAGGGGCTGTTGAACTCCTCCGGCTTCTTCGCCATCAGGGTCGACCATTCCTTGTCGAAGTCGATCAGGTTCTTGGCTACCACCTGGCGCTCGGCCGAGTACGTGGCCAGCAACGCCTCCGGGCTGCGGCCCTCCAGCACGTGGCCCAGCTTCCAGCCGATGTTGAAGCCGTCCTGCATGGAGACGTTCATGCCCTGGCCTGCCTTGGCGCTGTGCGTGTGGCAGGCGTCGCCGGTGATGAACACCCGCGGCGTGCGGGTGCCGACGTCCTCCGGGACGACGTCGTCGAACCGGTCGGTCAGGCGGTGGCCCACCTCGTAGACGCTGTGCCAGGCGACGTTGCGCACATCCAGCGTGTAGGGGTGGATGATGGCGTTGGCCTTGGCGATGATCTGTTCGATGCTGGTGCTGCGCACCGCGCCGGCGTCGCCCTCCGGGACCACGCCCAGGTCCACGTACATCCGGAAGAGGTGCCCGCCCTCACGCGGAATCAGCAGAATGCTGCCGCCGCCGCCCGAGGTGATCGCGCACTTGGTCCGGATATCCGGGAAGTCGGTGTTGGCCAGCACGTCCATGACGCCCCAGGCGTGGTTGGCCTTGTCCCCGGCCATGGTGCAGCCGATCGAATCGCGGACGCGGCTCCGGGCCCCGTCAGCGCCGACGACGTACTTGGCCCGGACGGTGCGCTCCGTGCCGGCGTCGGGCCCGGCGGTGTGCGCGAGCGTCACGGTGACGGGGTACTCCCCCTCGCCGACCTCCAGCCGGATGAATTCGTAGCCGTAGTCGGGCTTCATCCGGGTGGGGGCGTTGGCCATGAACTCGGCGAAGTAGTCCAGGACGCGGGCCTGGTTGACGATCAGGTGCGGGAACTCGCTGATCCCGGCCGGGTCGTCGAGCGCGCGGGCGGTGCGGATGATCCGGGTCGGGTCGGCGGGGTCCGGCTTCCAGAAGGCCATCTCGGTGATGCGGTATGCCTCGGCGATGATCCGCTCGGCGAAGCCGAAGGCCTGGAAGGTCTCCACGCTGCGGGCCTGGATGCCGTCCGCCTGGCCGATCGCGAGCCGGCCGGGCCGGCGTTCGACGATCCGGGTGGTCACGCCGGGGAACTGGGAGAGCTGGGCGGCGGCCAGCATGCCCGCGGGGCCGGTGCCCACAATGAGCACGTCAACCTCGGCGGGGAGGTCGGCGGGGCGGTCAAGGCCGACGCCGGCGGCTGGCTGGACCCGCGGGTCACCGGAGACATATCCGTACTGGTGGAAGTGCACGGGCTTTCCTTACTGCTGAGGGGGGCTTGTCCGCCGTCATGTGTTCGATAATCGAACGAAGTGTTCGATAATAGAACCACGGGCTTTGATTCAAAACTGTACGCCAGTTATGACGTGGGTTACAAGGGCCGCCGTAAAGCCGCGAAATCCCGGGGGTTGACGCCGGCCCGCCCGAGGGCCCATAGTCGTCGTATACGATTTCGTACTTGATCAGGAGGCTGTTTTGGAGCAGGTCAGCGACGACACCCTGGCGTCGGCACGCAAGGTCATTGCGGTGCACATCAACTACCCCAGCCGTGCCGCCCAGCGGGGCCGCACCCCGGCCCAGCCGTCCTACTTCCTCAAGCCTTCCTCCTCCCTGGCCCTGACCGGCAGCCCGGTCGAGCGCCCGGCCGGCTGCGAACTCCTCGGCTTCGAGGGCGAGATCGCCCTGGTCATCGGCAAGAACGCCCGGCGCGTCAGCGTCGAGGACGCCTGGAGCCACGTCGCGGCCGTGACGGCCAGCAACGACCTCGGCGTCTACGACCTGCGCTACGCGGACAAGGGCTCGAACCTCCGGTCCAAGGGCGGCGACGGGTTCACCCCGGTGGGCCCGGCCCTGATCCCGGCAGACGCCGTCGATCCCGCCCGACTGCGGATCCGCACCTGGCACAACGGCGAGCTGGTCCAGGACGACACCACCGAGGACCTGCTCTTCCCGTTCGCCCGGCTGGTCGCGGACCTCTCCCAGCTCCTGACCCTGCAGGAGGGCGACATCATCCTCACCGGCACCCCGGCCGGCGCCTCGGTGGCCCAGCCGGGCGATGTCCTGGAGGTGGAGGTCACCACGCTCGACGGTGCCCTCGGCACCGGGCGGCTGGCCACCACGGTCGAGGAAGGCACGACGCCGTTCGCGGACTTCGGCGCCGGCCCCAAGGCCGATGACCTGCAGCGCGAGGAGGCGTACGGCTCCCGCGAGGCCGCCGGACTCCCCGCCGCCGGCCTGGACCCGGCGCTGAAGGCCAAGCTCGAGTCCGTCGCCACCGCCACCCTGTCCTCCCAGCTGCGCAAACGCGGCCTGAACAACGTCAGCATCGACGGGCTCCAGGCCACCCGGCCGGACCGCCGCGTCGTCGGGCTGGCCCGCACCCTCCGCTACGTGCCCAACCGCGAGGACCTCTTCAAGACCCACGGCGGCGGCTTCAACGCCCAGAAGCGTGCCATCGACTCGGTCAACGAGGGCGAAATCCTGGTCATGGAAGCCCGCGGCGAAAAGGGCACCGGCACGGTCGGGGACATCCTCGCCCTGCGCGCCCAGGTCCGCGGCGCCGCCGCCATCATCACCGACGGCGGCGTCCGCGACTACGCCGCCGTCGCCGGCCTGGACATGCCCACCTACTTCGCCAACCCGCACCCCGCCGTGTTGGGCCGCCGGCACGTGCCCTGGGATACGGACATCACCATCGCCTGCGGCGGCGCCACCGTGCAGCCCGGGGACATCATCGTCGCCGACTCGGACGGCATCCTGGTGATCCCGCCGGCCATCGCCGAGGAACTGGTGGACGACTGCATCCGGCAGGAGAAGGAAGAGACCTTCATCTTCGAGATGGTCAAGCAGGGCAACAGCGTCGACGGGCTCTACCCGATGAACGCGCAGTGGCAGCAGCGCTACGCCGACTGGGAAGCGGGCACCGACGGTGACTGAGACCGCGATGGTGGCCGGCAGCAAGTCCGAGCAGGCCTACCAGGCCGTCAAGGCCCGGATCATCGAGGGCGCCTACACCCCCGGCTACCGGCTGGTCCTGGGCGCGATCGCCAAGGACCTGGGCGTCAGCGTGGTCCCGGTCCGGGAAGCCATCCGGCGGCTCGAAGCCGAGGGCCTGGTGACGTTCGAACGCAACATCGGCGCCACCGTCGCCGGGATCGACCCCACCGAGTACCTCTACACAATGCAGACACTCAGCATCGTGGAGGGCGCCGCGACGGCCCTGTCCGCCCCGCTGATCGACCCGGCCGCGATCGCCCGGGCCCGCGCGGTGAACGAGGAGATGCGCGACTGCCTGGACCACTTCGACCCCATCCGGTTCACCCGGCTCAACCAGGACTTCCATAGCGTCCTGTTCGAGCACTGCCCCAACCCGCACATCCTGGACCTCGTCCACCGCGGCTGGAACCGGCTCGCCTCGCTCCGGTCCTCCACCTTCGGCTTCGTCCCCGGCCGCGCCCGGGGCTCGGTGGAGGAGCACGAAAACCTGCTGCGGCTGATCGAATCCGGCGCCGACTCGGACCAGATCGAAAAGGCCGCCCGGCTGCACCGCTCCGCCACCCTGGACGCCTATCTCGCCCAGACCGAAACCGCCTAAAGATTCCCCACCTTTCACCGCCCGAGCAGTAAGGAAGCAACAATGACGTTCACTGCAGAACAGACCGCCACGCACTACGTGCCGCAGGACCTGCCCCGCCACATCCAGCACTACATCAACGGGCAGTTCGTCGACTCCGTCGGCGGGAAGACCTTCGACGTGCTGGACCCGGTCTCCAACCAGACCTACGCCACCGCCGCCGCCGGCCAGAAAGAGGACATCGACCTCGCCGTCGCCGCCGCCCGCGAAGCGTTCACCAACGGCCCGTGGCCGAAGATGAAGCCGCGCGAACGCGCCCGCGTGCTGAACAGGATCGCCGACGCCGTCGAGGCCCAGGAGGCCCGGCTCGCCGAACTCGAAACCTTCGACACCGGCCTGCCGATCACCCAGGCCAAGGGCCAGGCCCTGCGCGCGGCCGAGAACTTCCGTTTCTTCGCGGACCTGATCGTCGCCCAGTTCGACGACGCCATGAAGGTCCCCGGCGCGCAGATCAACTACGTCAACCGCAAGCCGATCGGCGTCGCCGGCCTGATCACCCCGTGGAACACCCCGTTCATGCTGGAGTCCTGGAAGCTCGCCCCGGCCCTGGCCACCGGCAACACCGTGGTGCTCAAGCCTGCCGAGTTCACCCCGCTCTCGGCCTCCCTGTGGGCCACGATCTTCAAGGACGCCGGCC
Organism: Arthrobacter sp. Soil763; assembly: GCF_001428365.1. Taxonomy (GTDB): domain Bacteria; phylum Actinomycetota; class Actinomycetes; order Actinomycetales; family Micrococcaceae; genus Arthrobacter. The sequence continues at coordinate 80,200 of NZ_LMSH01000003.1, forward strand.
TGCCGGACGGCGTGTTCAACCTGGTCAACGGCCTGGGCGAGGAAGCCGGCGACGCGCTGGTCAAGCACCCGGACGTCCCGCTGATCTCCTTCACCGGCGAGACCACCACCGGCCAGACGATCTTCCGGAACGCCGCGGCCAACCTCAAGGGCCTCTCGATGGAACTCGGCGGCAAGTCCCCCTGCGTCGTCTTCGCCGACGCGGACCTGGACGCTGCGATCGACTCCGCCCTGTTCGGCGTCTTCTCGCTCAACGGCGAGCGCTGCACCGCCGGGTCCCGGATCCTCGTCGAACGCGCCATCTACGACGAGTTCTGCGAGAAGTACGCCGCCCGGGCCAAGAAGATCGTGGTTGGCGACCCGCACGACCCGAAGACCGAGGTGGGCGCCCTGGTCCACCCGGAGCACTACGACAAGGTGGCCTCCTACGTCGAAATCGGCAAGTCCGAGGGCCGGCTGCTGGCCGGCGGCGGCCGCCCGGAGCACCTGCCCGAGGGCAACTACATCGCCCCGACGGTGTTCGCCGACGTCGCCCCCGATGCCCGGATCTTCCAGGAGGAGATCTTCGGCCCCGTCGTCGCCATCACCCCGTTCGAGACCGACGAGGAGGCGCTCACCCTGGCGAACAACACCAAGTACGGCCTCGCCGCCTACATCTGGACCCAGAACCTGACCCGCGCGCACAACTTCTCACAGAACGTCGAGGCCGGCATGGTGTGGCTGAACAGCCACAACGTCCGCGACCTGCGCACCCCGTTCGGCGGGGTCAAGGCCTCCGGGCTGGGCCACGAGGGCGGCTACCGCTCGATCGACTTCTACACCGACCAGCAGGCCGTCCACATCACCCTCGGCACCGTCCACACGCCCAAGTTCGGCGCCTGATTTTCGGCACCGACGGCCGGCCGCCGTCGGGCCTTCCCAAGCCCCCTTTCAAAGAAGAGAGAATCCCATGACCAACTTCGTCCCCACCCCCACCGTCCCGGCCCCGGACATCGTCCGCTGCGCCTACATGGAAATCGTCGTCACCGACCTCGCCCGCTCCCGCGAGTTCTACGTCGACGTCCTGGGCCTGCACGTCACCGAGGAAGACGAGAACGCGATCTACCTGCGCTCCCTGGAGGAGTTCATCCACCACAACCTGGTACTGCGCAAGGGACCGGTGGCCGCCGTCGCCGCCTTCGCCTACCGGGTGAAGTCCCCCGCCGAGGTCGACGCCGCCGAGGCGTACTACAAGGAGCTCGGCTGCCGGGTCGAACGCCGCAAGGAAGGCTTCACCAAGGGCGTCGGCGACTCCGTCCGGGTCGAGGACCCGCTGGGCTTCCCGTACGAGTTCTTCTACGACGTCGAGCACGTCGAGCGCCTCACCCAGCGCTACGACCTCTACAGCGCCGGCGAGCTGGTCCGGCTGGACCACTTCAACCAGGTCACCCCGGACGTCCCGCGCGGCCGCGCCTACCTGGAGGACCTGGGCTTCCGGGTCTCCGAGGACATCAAGGACTCCGACGGCGTCACGTACGCCGCGTGGATGCACCGCAAGCAGACCGTGCACGACACCGCCCTGACCGGCGGCAACGGCCCGCGCATGCACCACGTCGCGTTCGCCACGCACGAGAAGCACAACATCATCCAGATCTGCGACAAGATGGGCGCCCTGCGGATCAGCGACCGGATCGAACGCGGCCCCGGCCGGCACGGCGTCTCCAACGCGTTCTACCTCTACATCCTGGACCCGGACGGGCACCGGATCGAGATCTACACCCAGGACTACTACACCGGCGACCCGGACAACCCCACCATCACCTGGGACGTGCACGACAACCAGCGCCGCGACTGGTGGGGCAACCCCGTGGTCCCGTCCTGGTACACCGAGGCCTCCCTGGTCCTGGACCTGGACGGCAACCCGCAGCCCGTCGTCGTCCGCGAGGAAAAGAGCGAAATGGCGGTCACCGTGGGCGCCGACGGCTTCTCCTACACCCGCAAGGAAGGCTCCCCCGAGGGCGACCGCACCGGGTTCAAGCTGGGCGTCCAGGTCTAAGCGATGCTGGAGCCGACGACGATCGAGGCCATTGCCGACGAACTGGTGGAAGCCGGCCGCAGCCGCACTCCGGTCCCCCGCCTGACCGCGCGGTACCCGGAGATGACGGTGGAGGACTCCTACGCCGTGCAGCAGCTGTGGCGGCGCCGCAACGAGGAAGCCGGCCGGACCCTCGTGGGGCGCAAGATCGGCCTCACGTCCAAGGCCATGCAGGACGCCACCGGCATCACCGAGCCGGACTACGGCGCCATCTTCGATGACATGGTGCTGGAGACCGGCTGCTCGGTGGCGTGGGACCAGTACACCCACCCCCGGGTCGAGGTGGAGCTCGCGTTCGTCCTCAAGGACGGGCTCAAGGGCCCCGGCGTGACCATCTTCGATGTCCTCCGCGCCACCGACTACGTGGTTCCGGCCCTCGAGATCCTGGATTCCCGGATCGAGATGGAGGGCCGGACCATCGTGGACACCATCTCCGACAACGCCGCGATGGGCGCCATGGTGGTGGGCGGCAACCCGGTGAAGCCCGACGCCGTCGACCTCCGCTGGATCTCCGCCATCCTCTACAAGAACCAGACCGTGGAGGAGACCGGGGTTGCCGCGGGCGTCCTCGACCACCCGGCGAACGGCGTGCACTGGCTGGCGAACAAGATCGCCGCCCACGGCGACGCGCTCAAGGCCGGGGACATCATCCTCGCCGGGTCCTTCACCCGGCCGCTCTGGGTCTACAAGGGCGACACCGTCCACGCCGACTACGGACCCCTGGGGGCTGTGACATGCCGTTTCGAGTAACCGATACGTTCCGGTCCGCGCTGGCTGCGCAGGAGGGTGAGGCGGGCCGGCCGCTCGCAGGAATGTGGGTGTGCTCCGGCAGCCCGCTGATTGCCGAGCTCTGCGCCGGGGCCGGGCTGGACTGGCTGCTGGTCGACGCCGAGCACAGCCCCAACGGGCTCGAGTCCATCCTGGCCCAGTTCCAGGCCATCCACGGCTACCCGGTCCACGCCGTGGTCCGGCCGCCGGTGAACGACACCGTGCTGATCAAGCAGTACCTGGACCTGGGCGTGCAGAACCTGCTGATCCCCATGGTCAACTCCGTCGCGGAGGCCGAGGCCGCGGTGTCCGCCACCCGCTACCCGCCGCACGGGGTCCGCGGGGTCGGCTCCGCCCTGGCCCGCGCCGCGCGCTGGAACCGGGTGCCGGACTACCTGGCCCGGGCCGCGGAGACGATCAGCGTCACCGTCCAGATCGAATCCACCGCCGCCGTGGACGCGGTGGCGGACATCCTCGCGGTCGACGGCGTGGACGCCATCTTCGTCGGACCCTCCGACCTGGCCGCCTCGATGGGGCTGCTGGGACAGCAGGAGCACCCCGAGGTGCGTGCCGCCGTCGAGCACTGCCTCGGTGCGGCGAAGGCTGCCGGGAAACCGGCCGGGGTGAACGCCTTCAACCCGGACACGGCCCGGCACTACCTGGACCACGGCGCGGCGTTCATCCTGGTGGGCGCCGACGTCGCGCTCCTGGCCCGGGGCTCCGAAGCCCTCGCCGCGCAGTTCGTTCCCTCTGCCGAGGGCGGCAGCCGGGCCAGCTACTGACAGTCCGCTGACGACGGCGGGGCGCCGGCTACGACGGCCGGTGTCCCGCCGTCGTCGTCCGGCGTCGGCTGCTGGCTACGCCGCCCGGCGTTCCCGCCACAGCAGCGAGACGACGAACACCACGGCGCCCAGCCCCAGCATGACGAACACCATCAGGCCCCAGTTGGCCTGGCTGACGCCGGTGCCGTAGAAGACGCCGATCAGCACGGTCGCCGTGATCGCACCGAGGTAGCGGCAGGTCTGGTAGATCCCGGCGGCCACCCCGCGCTCCTCCAGCCGCGTGGACAGGTACATGCCCTGGCTCGTGGCGATGCTGACCACGCAGTAGGGCACGCCCAGCAGCGCGGTCATGGCCAGCACCAGCGGGACGGCGAGCGAGGCAGTCAGCAGCCACATCGTGCCGGACGCCGCGATCAGCAGCACGACGCCGGCGATCAGCACCCGCCGCACGCCGAACCGGTCGATGGCGCGGACCGCGGCGGGCGTCCCGACCACGGAGATGGCGGCGAGCGGCAGCATCAGCAGGCCCACGATTCCGGGGTCGTAGCCGCCGGCGGTCTGCAGCAGCTGCGGCAGGCCGAAGAACGCGAAGTAGTAGACGCCGCTGAACAGCGCGAAGCCCAGGTAGATCAGCAGCAGCGGCCGGTTCCGGCCCAGCAGCCGGAGGTCCAGGAACGGCGGGTTGAAGCGCAGTTCCCGCACCGCGAACAGCACGGCCAGCAGCAGCCCGCCGCCCAGCAGCCACCACCGGTAGCCGGGCACAACGTTCAGCAGCGCCATCATCACCAGCACCAGGGCCCCGATGAACGCGCCGATGCCCGGCAGGTCCGAGTCCCGCAGCAGCTCGGAGACCCTCCCCTGTTCGCGTTCGCCGTCCTGCGGCGCGAACCGGCGGACCAGCAGGATGGACGCCAGGGCCAGCGGCACGTTGATCAGGAACAGCGCCTCCCAGCCCACCAGGCTCACCAGCAGCCCGCCGACCACGGGCCCGACGGCGGCCGCCGAGGTGTTGGCCATCTGGATCCGGCCCAGCGGGCGGGTGGAGTTCACGTCCGCCTGCCTCGCCAGTTCCGCGACCATCACGACGGCGCTCGGGTAGGCGCTCGCGGTGCCAAGGGCCATGAAGGCCCGGGCCACGCAGAGCAGCGCGAAGTTCGGCGCGAAGGGGGCCAGGGCGCAGGTCACAGCCACGAGTGCCATCCCGAGCAGGAACAGCCGGCGCGGGCCGAAGCGGTCGGCGAGCCGGCCCATCAGCGGCTGGCCGGCGGCGGAGGTGAGGTAGAACGAGGTGACCACCCAGGTGACCGTGGCGACGTCGAGCCTGAAGTCGGCCTGCAGCACCACGAGGGCGACGGCGATCATCGAGGAGTTCAGCGGGTTCAGCGCGGTGCCCAGGCTCAATCCGGCGATGGCGGCGCCGGTTCGGGGAGAGTTGCTCACGGCAACAGTCTGTCCTATCCGGGCGGGGGTCCGCGTCATGGGGACGTCATCCGGGGATCACCTCAGGTCTTCAGCTTGGCCACCGTCATGAGGATGGCCGAGTCCTCCTCGGCGTGCAGGCTGTGCAGTCCATCCGGGACGATCAGCAGGTCCCCGGCCTTCCCCTGCCAGGATTCGCCCGCGGACTGCAGCCGGACGCAGCCGCGGAGCACGAACACCGTGGCCTCCCCGGGGTTTTGGTGTTCGCTCAGCTGGGTTCCGGCTTTGAAGGCCATCACGGTCTGCCGGAGCACCTTCTCGTGTCCGCCGAAGACGGTGTCGGCGGCCCGCCCGCTGCCGGCTTCCAGTGCCGCCGCGACCTGCTGACGGGCCAGGGCCTCGATCGATATTTTCTGCATGGGCCCTACCGTACTCACGATCCCCGCCGCTGCCGAGGGCTTTCCGTCTCCCGGGGCCCGGCGGGGTAAGGGCTAGGCTGAAGACGTGGCTGAAGCAGACGGCCCGTCGAACGTCCCCGCGGAGTAGCACCCATGACCAACGCCACCGCAGGCACTCCTGCACCCAACGCGCCGACCCGCGCCCGCGCCTCGTCCAGCGACACCGGTTCCGCGGCCGACGTCGGCCTCCGCCGGCTCGCCGCGGACGCATTCCGCCTTCCGCACCTGCGCGACGGCCAGCTGGAGGGGATGCGGGCCCTCGCCGCCGGCCGGGACGTGCTGGCCGTGATGCCCACGGGCTACGGCAAGTCGGCTATCTACCAGGTGCCCGCCCTGCTGCTGCACCGCCGGAAGCAGGACGGAGACCGTCGAGGTCCTGCCCTGGTGGTGTCACCCCTGATCTCGCTGCAGGAAGACCAGCTCGACGGGCTGCTCGAGGCCGCCGGGCCGGGCGGCGCCGTCGCAATCAACTCCTCGCACAGCCCGGCCGAACAGGAACTGGCCTGGCAGGCGGCGGAAAGCGGCACCGCGGCGTTCCTGTTCCTGGCCCCCGAACAACTGGCCAAGGACAGCACGGTGGAACGGCTCGCCGCCCTGGCGCCCGCGCTGCTCGTGGTGGACGAGGCGCACTGCGTCACCTCCTGGGGGCACGACTTCCGGCCCGACTACCTGCGGCTCGGCGAGGTCCGCGCCCGGCTTGGAAACCCGACGACGGCGGCGCTCACCGCTACCGCCGCTCCCCCTGTCCGCGAGGAAATCCAGGCGCGCCTTGGCCTGGTCGACCCGCTGGTCCTGGTCCGCGGCTTCGATCGGCCCAACATCACCCTCGACGTCGTCCGGCACCACGAGGACAAGGAGAAGCGCCGGGCCGTGATCCGTCAGGCCACTGAGCTGATCGGGCAGCTGCACCCCTGCTCGCAGGACGGGGCGGAAGCCGACAGGTCCTGCGGCCTGATCTACGCCGCCAAGCGCAAAGACACCGAAAAGTACGCGCAGAAGCTCGCCCGCAACGGCCTCCGGGCCGCCGCGTACCACGCCGGCATGGCCGCAGCGGACCGCGCCGACGTCCACGAACGGTTCCTCGACGGCGAGCTGGACGTCGTCGTCGCCACCACCGCGTTCGGCATGGGAATCGACAAGCCCGACGTCCGGTTCGTCCTGCACGCCGACATCCCCGAGTCGCTGGACAGCTACTACCAGCAGTTCGGCCGCGCCGGGCGGGACGGGGCGCCTGCCCTGGCCGTGCTGCACTACCGCTCGGAGGACCTGGGGCTGCGCCGATTCTTCACCACGCATACCCCGGACGAGGCCTCACTCCGCGCCGTCCTCACTGCCCTGCGCGCCGCCGGCGGTCCGCTGCCCCGGGAGGAGCTGGCCGACCGGACGGGATTCCCGGCCCGGCGCCTCACCGGGCTGCTGAACGAACTGCAGGACACCGGGGCCGTCACCGCCGACCGGGACGGGGCAGGGCTCGACGCTGCGGCAGACCCGGAGCAGGTGCTGGCCCAGGCGGTGGAGCTCGCAGCGACCCGGGGCCGGGTGGAGCGGTCGCGCGTGGAGATGATGCGCGGGTACGCGGAGACCCACCGCTGCCGCCGCCAGTTCCTGCTCGGCTACTTCGGCGAGGACCACCCGGGGGCCTGCGGCAACTGCGACAACTGCGCTTCGGGCGCAGCTGCCACGGCCAGGACGGCCGGGGGCACCGCAGCTGCCGCCGACGAGCCTGGCGGTCAGGACGTGTCGGGCTTCCCGGTGAACGCCGCCGTCGTCCACGCCGAGTGGGGGCCGGGCCTGGTCATGCAGCACGACGGCGACGTGCTCACCGTGCTGTTCGAGAGCGCCGGGTACAAGACGCTGTCCCGCAGGGCCGTGCAGGAGCGGGGGCTGCTGACGCTGGCCCGAAAGGACGCCGGGCACTGAGAGCGGGACCGCTCAGTACACTACCCGGAAGTTACTGAAGGCGCCGGTAGCCGGAGACATGCGTTCCTCGACCTGGTCCACCCGGCCCGGCGCGTCTGCCGAGCGCAGCCAGCGCCGGAACTCCAGCACCACCGCCTGCGGCCCTTCGGCGACGACGCCGACCGTGCCGTCGTCGTTATTCCGAACCGTGCCCCGCAGACCCAGTTCCTCCGCCTTGCGTACCGTCCAGTAGCGGAAGCCGACCGCCTGCACCATGCCCTCCACCCGGGCCGTCAGCCGCACCGCGGCCCCGGAATCCGGCGCTCCGGAACGCCCAGCGAATTCAGCCATGCCTCTACCCTAGCCCCGCCCGACGGCCCGCGGCATCCGGGACTTTTGCCCCTTTCAGCCACCTGCGGGCCCTTGTGAGGGTGGAAGTAGACCTCCGGACACGGCATGCAGCGGACACCCCGCGCCGCCCTCCGGACCCCCTGAAAGGAAAAGAACATGGCAGGACAATTCGAGATCTTTACCGACGCTGAATCGAACGTCCGGTTCCGGCTGCTCGGCGCGGACGGCACTGTACTCGCGGTCTCCAAGGCCTTCGAGGACAAGCGCTCCGCGGCGGACGGCATCATGGCGGTCCGCGAGTGCGCCGGCACCGGACTGATCCGCGAAACGCACTCCACGCCCTGGGGCGGCACGACGTGGACCAAGAGCAGCAAAACTCCCCACCCGCACACCTCCCGGCGCCGCCACTTCCCGGCCGTCTAAACCCAACGCTCCCTCAGATCCGGCGCCTATCAACCTGATGCTCCCTCACGTCCGGTAGCTATTTGCCCGACGCTCCCTCACGTCCGCGGTCTACTAGCGCGCAGGAGACAGCACCGCCGCCTGAGGGAGCGACGCGGGAAGGACTGCCGGATGTGAGGGAGCGTCCCCAAAATCACCGCCAGATGTGAGGGAGCGTCCCCAAAAACACCCCCGAATGTGAGGGAGCGTCCGGGGTGGGTGGGGCTAGCTGGCGGGTTTGGCTGGCCGGAGCGAGGTGATCATGGTGCGGATCTGCTGGTATTCCTGGGTCGCGGCGTACCGCTGGGCTTTTTCGAGGTACGGCAGGGTTGGCGGCCCGGGGGTTAGGTTCTTGGCCGGGTCGTAGGTTCCGCCGAAGAGCGCTCCGCTCGGCGGCCAGAGGAAAAGGTGGAACATCGGGCAGGCCAGCGCGCCGGTCGCTTCCGGCATCATCGTGATTCCGTAGGCGGCCGTGGTGGTCGGCGTGGGGCCTGGGCCGGTGTCGTCGCCGCGGGACTCAAACACGAAGCGCGGCGCGGCGTGGTCCGCAGCCCCCGGCTCAAGCAGGGACTGGAGCGGCTGCGAGTCGAAGATCCGGTAGGGGTACTGCTCGATGCACTCGGCCCCGGTGACGATATTGGTGCGCAGCTCCGCCATCCGCTTCCCGGACGCATTAGTGACATCCACGAATGCTCCGCCCAGCGCACCGCCGGGGTCCCTGGCGGTCCAGTCCGGCGGGTAGTCGAAGGACAGTCCGTCCGAGGTGGTGAAGGTTTTCCAGTCCGGCGGAGGATCCTCGAGGCCCGCCGGGTTGCCGGACCCGGACGGTGCCGGCACCGAGCCCTGGGACGCCGACGTCGGCCCTGGCGAGGCGGTAGCCGGCGTCGAACCCGGCGGCACCGAAGCCGACGTCGTACCCGGCGAGGAAGGAGCCGGTGTCGAAGCGGCGGTACCCCCGTCGCCGGGAGCGGGCGCAATCCCGCAGCCGCCCAGCAGTAAGACGACACCCAGAACAGCCGCCGCTCCCCCACAGCGCGCCATCGTCGGGTTACTTCCCCGTCGGCCGCAGGGACATCATCGCCTGCTTGATGACCTTGTATTCGGCGGTGTCCATGTACACCTCCGGCGTGTCCACGTGCATGGGCTTGCCCGGGGTGGTGTCGAACGGGTCATAGACGCCGCCGAACGATGCCGAGCGCGGCGGCCAGGCAAAGACGTGGGAGATCGGGCAGGCTTCAGTCCCGGTGGGCGCCGGCGCCGAGGTGATGCCGTATGCGAAGGTATTGGGCTTGCCCGGGTCGGCGGGGGTGGCGTTGACCCGTGCCTCGTAGCTGAACCGCGGCGTCACACCGCCCCGGGCCAGCGCCGGAATCGGGGCGGAGTCGTAGACCATGAACTGCGATTTGGCCGTGCACGCCGGTCCGGGTCCCACGCCTGTGCGCAGCCGGGCCATCGTCTTGCCGTAGTCGCTGACCAACGCCGCGCCGTCGTCCGATTCCTTGACGGACCAGGTTGGCGGGTAGTCGAAGGTCAGGGTCCCGCCGGGGGTGGTGTAAGACTTCCAGCCCGCCGGGGCGGCCGTCGTCGCTTCCGGCGCCGGGGTGGACGCCGTCGTGCTGGGCGAAGCGGTGCCGGGCGAAGCAGGGCTGGGGGACGCAGTGGCGGAAGTCGAAGCCGTCGCGGAAGCTGAAGTCGTCTCCGGCGGGCTGCTGGTGGCCGGTGCCGCGGCGGGAGACCCGCACCCGGAGAGCACGATCGCCAGGCCGGCTCCAATCAGTCCGAATCCGCCAGCAGATGTGCCTCGACGCATGTCACCCTCCCCCTGAGCCGCAAGTGGTGGCTCCATTCTGGGCTCCTGCGCCGCGGAAGCAAGGGCCGAAGGTCCCGCCGGCATCCCAGCGCAACGGCACGGCGAGGGACACCCGGACCCGCCACCACTGCGTGAGCCGCCTCACCTAACGGTCCGTCGATTTCAAATGCCCGCCGAACCTTGCTAGTCCTTAAAGGATGCAAGATTTCCTTAACCCCGCCATGCCCTTCATCGCCGTGGCCCTGGCCGTGGCCGCCGGGCTGACCGCCTCCTGGCTGGTCCGGCGCGTGGTCCTGCAGCTCAACCGCAAGCAGGAAGCGCTGCGGGAAACGTCCCGGGTGGCGCGCCTGCCGCTGCGGTTCGCGCTCTGCCTGATCGCGGTGCGGATCGCGCTGGTGCTCACCACCGACAACGCCGAGTGGCGCCGCAACGTCGACCACGCCCTGCTGATCGGGCTGATCGGATCGGTCGCGTGGCTGGCCATCGCGGTGCTGCTGATCATCGAAACCATGGTCCTGACCCGTTACCGGGTGGACGTGGCGGACAACCGGCGCGCCCGGCGGCTCAGGACCCAGGTCATCCTGGCCCGGAGGATCGGCGTCGCGCTGGTCGCGATCGTCGCCCTCGGCGCCATCATGCTGACGTTCCCGGCCATTCAGGCCCTGGGCGCGGGCCTGCTCGCCTCCGCCGGCGTCATCTCGATCGTGGCCGGCCTCGCCGCGCAGACCTCCCTGGTCAATGTCTTCGCCGGCATCCAGCTCGCCTTCACCGACGCGATCCGGGTGGACGACGTCGTCGTGGTGCAGAAGGAGTGGGGCCGGATCGAGGAGATCACCCTGACCTACGTGGTGGTCCACATCTGGGACGACCGGCGGCTGATCCTGCCCTCGACCTACTTCACCACCACCCCGTTCGAGAACTGGACCAGGCGCCAGTCCGAGGTGATGGGGACCGTGGAGTTCGACCTGGACTGGCGGGCTCCGGTCGAGGCCATGCGCGCCGAATTGAAGAAGGTACTGGCCTCCACCGAGCTCTGGGACCAGCGGGTGGGGATCCTGCAGATTACGGACGCGACGGCGGGCTTCGTCCGGGTGCGCATCCTGGTCAGCGCCGGGGACAGCGCCTCGCTGTTCGACCTGCGCTGCTTGATCCGCGAAGAGCTGGTGCTGTTCCTGCAGCAGGAATACCCGACGGCGTTGCCGCACGTCCGGCTCGAATCGATGCCGTCCGCCCCAGCCTCCACACAGCCGGCGGCCCGGCGCCCCGGGAAGGTCGCCGCCGCCGACGAAACCGCCGCCCGGCTGCCGTCCGACCCGCACGATTCGCAGCTGTTCACCGGCTCGATCGAGGCCGTGCAGCGCTCCCGCGCCTTCACCGGACCCGGTGAGGACGTGTTCGAGGACCGGGACAAGTCGATCGCGGCGCAAAACTAGGCGGGCTCGCTTCTCTTCCCTCTCCGCCGGGGCGGGTCGATAATCGGTGCCATGACCATTCCCCCAGCGCCCGAGCCTGACCCGTTTCCGCCGGAGCCTGGGCCGACGTCGCCCGAGCCGCAGCCTGGCGACCCGTTTCCGCCCGAGCCCGGACCCACACCGCCGTCGCCCGTCCCCGCCCCGGGGCCAAGTCCGACGCCGGGACCCGCGCCCGGGCCGCTACCGATCCCGGATCCCGGCCCGGTTCCGCCGCCATCCCGACCGGACCCCACGCGGTTCTAGCCGGCGTCACGCGTGGGTGACGCCGAGCCGCTGTCCTTCCTTTCGAGGGTTAGCCGAAGACGATGTCCTTGGTGCGGTGGTCGTACTGGATGACCAGCAGGCCGCCGCGGTGGTGGATCTCGTGGTTCGCGCCGTCGAAGTGGCCGAAGGCGCCGTAGTTCTCGTCCCAGGAGCGGTTGATCGCGATCTTGAAGCTGTAGGAACCGGCGGGCAGGTCAGCGGAGAGCTTCCAGAGCTGGTCCACCTCGTCCAGCTGCATCTGGGATTCGTCGTACTGCGGCGCCCAGTTGGCAGGGGCGCCGAGCAGCACGTTGAAGTCACCGGCGACGGCGACCTCGGCCGGCTGCTGAACGGCTTCCGGCGCGGACGCCTGGGCTTCCCCGGCGGCTGCTTCGGAGGCGGCGGACTCGGCTTTCCGCTTCCGGACCGCCTTCGCTACCGGGGCGACGGCTTCCTCGACCAGCTTGGCGGCGGCGTCCGCCACCTTCTCAGCCACCTGCACAGCCTTCGGCGCGGTTTTGGCCGCGGGCTTCCCGGCGGGGGCGGCCGGCAGCGGGGTGTCAGCGGGCGGCTGAGTCCCGGCGTCGAGCGCTGCGGTGAAGGCGGCGGGGTCGGCGAACGCCACCGTGGCCCGCTGGCCGTCCTCGGTGATGGTCCAGCCGGAGCGGCCCTTGACCAGCCAGCCAGCCTTGACCAGCTTGGCGGTGGCGCTGGTGAGCGCCTTGTGGCCGCGCGGGATTCCGCCGCTGAGGAGCTCGCGCTCGCGATCGTTGAGCGGCACCCGGGCGATCGCCTCGCCGAGCACGACCCCGGCGTTCAGTTTTTCGCCCGACCACACCCCCTCGGCCAGGACATCCAGCACGGCCTTCAGTCGAAGGTTGGTGTTTTCCGCAGCGTTCGCGCCCATGGGTCTCCTTTAGAAGCTATTGATCCACCTGCATTTTGCCAAGGTTCGCCGGGTTCCGCGACTGGACGGGGAGATCCCCGTGTGTCGTGACCCGATATGACGCTCCGGCGGACGGTCCGCCGCCACCCGAACCGACTCAGAACTTCGGGATCAGGACCGGTGTGTTCTTCTTGTAGGCCTCATAATCGGCCTGCCCGCCCCACTTCTTGTCCGCCTTCTGCTCCAGGTGCGGTACACCGCTGACCTTCGTTATCAGCAGGGCCACGAAGACCGGCGAAATCAGGGCCACCCACTGCCACCCCTGCAACACGGGCAGCGCGATGATGGCCACGCCGATCCAGAGCAGGATTTCGCCAAAGTAGTTCGGGTGCCGGGACTTCGCCCAGAGGCCCGTCGAGATGAACTGGCCCTTGTTGGCCGGGTCCGCGCTGAACCGCGATTTCTGGGAGTCGGCCACAACCTCGAAGCTGAACCCGGCCACCCAGACGAGCAGGCCGGCCACGGCAAACCAATCCAGCCCGACCCGGTTCGCCGACGTCATGGCCACCCACGCCGCGGCGGCGGTGAAGGCGATCCAGATCCCCTGTATGGTCCAGACGCTGAGGAACCGGACGAAGGAGGGCTTGATCTCGTCGAAGCGGTCGTCCTTGCCGGCCTCGCTGATCCGGCGGAACAGGAAGGAACCCAGCCGCGTCGCCCAAACCAGCACCAGCGCGGCCAGCAGCAGCCCCCGCGCGTCGATTCCCGGGGTGAGCAGGACCAGCAGCAGCGTGACCGCGATATAGCTCAGCGACCCGGTCAGGTCATAGAACCGCTCGGTCTGGGCAAGGTACGCCGGGATGAACACCAGCCACTGGATCAGGAACGCGGCCACCACGGCCAGTGCGAACACCGGCACCCCGCCCACTGCCGCCCCGTCCTGGCTGCCGGCCCAGGCGAGTCCGGCACCGAGCAGGACCACCACCGGGATGGCGGCGAGCGCCTTGCGTTCGGATTCCTTCATGGACGGTTCCTTCCGTTGGCGGCCCCGGATCTGGTAGCCGGCGCTGACTACTAAGCCTACGAACTAGTATTGGGGAAAGTTCCAGTTCCACCGGTCATGCCCCCAATCACTGAACGTGCATCCAGCCCCGAAGGAGCCCCCATGACCCGTCCGCTCAGGAAGTGGCTGCTGGCCTATGCGGTGGCCGCCGTGATTTTCGCCGGGATCGACGCCGTCTGGATTTTTACCGTGGCCAACCCCCAGTACCGCAGCCAGATCGGGCACCTGCTCCCGGCCAGCTTCAACGCCGTCGGTGCCGTCCTGTTCTATCTGGTCTACGTCGCGGGGATCGTCCACTACGGCATCCGGCCCGGCGACGCCCGCGCCACGCTGCGCAGCCGGGCCGCGGGAGGGGCGCTGTTCGGCTTCTTCACCTACGCAACCTGGGCGCTGACGGCCTTCGCCGTGCTCAAGGACTTCCCCGCCGTCGTCGCCGTCACGGACATCGCCTGGGGCGCCGCGGTGTGCGCCGTCGTCACCGCCCTTACCGCGGTGATCCTGCGCCTGAACCGTACCCGCTCCGGGACCCAGCCCGCCAGGAACTGAACGACCGTTGCCCGGGGCAATCAGGCTGGCTAGAGTTGCCTGACCGCCGCCGCCCGGAAGGGCCCATCCGCGGCACTCCCCCCTCTGGTCAGGAGATCCCCATGGAATCACGTACCCTCGGCTCGCTTACCGTCTCGGCCCTCGGGCTGGGCTGCATGGGCATGAGCGAGTTTTACGGCCACGGCGACGAGCAGGAGTCCGTCGCCACCATCCACGCCTTCCTCGACGCCGGCGGAACCCTGCTGGACACCGCCGACATGTACGGCCCGTTCACCAACGAAAAACTGGTCGGCGGCGCCATCGCCGGCCGGCGCGACGACGTCGTGCTCGCCACCAAGTTCGGCAACGAACGCCGCGAAGACGGATCCTGGGTCGGCATCAACGGCCGGCCCGAGTACGTCCGGGCCGCGTGCGACGCCAGCCTGCAGCGCCTCGGCGTCGACCACATCGACCTGTACTACCAGCACCGGGTGGACAAGACCGTGCCGATCGAGGACACCGTCGGCGCGATGGCGGAGCTGGTCCAGGCCGGCAAGGTCAAGCACCTGGGACTCTCCGAAGCCAGCGCCGACACGGTCCGCCGCGCCCACGCCGTGCACCCGATCACCGCGCTGCAGACCGAGTATTCGCTCTGGGAACGCGAGCCCGAGACCAAGATCTTCCCGGTGCTCGCCGAACTCGGCATCGGCTTCGTCCCCTACAGCCCGCTGGGCCGCGGCTTCCTGACCGGACAGCTGCGCAGCGAGGAGGACTTCGCCGAGGATGACTTCCGCCGGCACTCACCGCGCTTCCAGGGCGAGAACTTCACCCGCAACCTGGCCCTCGTGGACCGGGTGACCGAGCTGGCGACGGAGAAGGGCTGCACCCCGGCGCAGCTGGCCCTGGCCTGGCTGCTGGCCCAGGGCGAGCACATCGTGCCGATCCCGGGGACCAAGAAGCGCGAGCGGCTGCGCGAGAACCTGGGCGCCGTCGACGTCGACCTCACCCCGAGCGACTTGGCCCGGCTCGATGAGCTGGCCCCGGCCGGCGCCGCTGCGGGTGCCCGCTACCCCAACATGGGCAGCATCGACGCCTAACCCCGCTCTAACCCCCGGGTTGCTCTATCACTTATGGCTCCTATCCGGCAGGTTTGGCAGCCATAAGTGATAGAGCAACGGCGGGGTCAGCGGCCGGAGGCGGCCAGTTCGGCCAGCAGCTCCGTTTTCCGGTCCTCGTCCGCGAAGGAGGACCGGATGGAGTTCGCCGCGAGGCGCACGCAGTCGAAGTCGGACAGGCCGATCTCGGACCGGAGCCGGGCAAAGTTGTCATCGACGTAGCCGCCGAAGTACGCGGGGTCGTCGGAGTTAACGCTGACGTTGAGCCCGGCGGCGAGCATGGCCGGCAGCGGGTGCTCGGCCAGGGTGTCGACGGCGCGGAGCCGGACATTGGACAGCGGGCAGACGGTCAGGGGCATCAGCTCGTGCACCAGCCGCTCCACCAGGTCGGTGTCCTCCATGCAGCGGATGCCGTGGTCAATCCGTTCCACGCCGAGGACGTCCAGCGCCTCGATGATGTACGCCGTCGGGCCCTCCTCACCGGCGTGCGCGATTCGCCGCAGCCCGGCCTCCTTGGCCCGGGCGAAGAGCCGCTGGAACTTCGACGGCGGGTTGCCCACCTCGGCGGAGTCCAGGCCGATCCCGGCAATCGGGGCGTCCATGGCGAGGAGTTGCTCGAGGACCTCCAGGGCGGAGTCCTCGGAGAGGTCGCGCAGGAACGCCGCGATCAGCAGGGTTGAGATGCCGAACTCCTGCTGGGAGGTGGCCAGCACCGAGGCCACCCCGTTCACGCAGGTGGCCAGGGAGACCCCGCGGGACAGGTGGGCCTGCGGATCCATCATGATCTCGGCATGGCGCACCCCGGCCGTGGCGGCGCGTGCGAGGTAGGCCCGGGTCATGTCCGCGAAGTCCTGCTCGGTCTGCAGCACGGCCATGTTCGCGTAATACAGGTCCAGGAACGACTGCAGGTCCGTGAACTCATAGCGGGCCCGGAGCTCGTCGAGGTCCGCGTAGGGCAGCGTGATGCCGTTTCGTTCGGCGAGCGCAAAGATCAGCTCCGGCTCCAGCGTGCCCTCGATGTGCAGGTGCAGCTCCGCCACCGGCAGCGTCGTGCGGGCATCCGTCGGGCGGACCCCCTCGGTGCTGCCCTCGGCGCCGGCCTCCTCGGTGCTGGCCTGGCCAGGGCGGACTTCATCAGCGCGGACTTCATCGGTGCGGGCCTCGGCGGCGTCCCCGGGAACGCCCTCCGCCTGCGGCGCCCCGGCGCCGCCGTCGTAAGTTTCCATTCGGTAAGGATATGCCCGGCGCAAGCCAAGGCGGATAGAGTCGAACAGATGCAGAATACCCAGCAGGCTTTCGATCCCGCCGCCCCGACGCCGGACCACACCGCGGACGGCTACGTCCGGGTCCGCGGCGCCCGGGAAAACAACCTGCGGAACGTCGACGTCGACGTGCCCCGGGATGCGATCGTCGCCTTCACCGGCGTCTCCGGATCCGGGAAGTCCTCACTCGCGTTCGGCACCATCTACGCCGAGGCCCAGCGCCGCTACTTCGAATCCGTGGCACCGTACGCCCGCCGCCTCATCCAGCAGGGCCACAACCCGAAGGTGGAGCTGATCACCGGGCTGCCGCCCGCCGTCGCGCTCCAGCAGCGCCGCGGCATCGCCAGTTCCCGCTCCACGGTGGGCACCGTCACCACACTGTCCAACTCGCTGCGCATGCTCTTCTCCCGCGCCGGCAGCTACCCCGACGGCGCGGCGCCGCTGGATTCGGACGCGTTCTCCCCCAACACCGCCGCCGGCGCCTGCCCGGAATGCCACGGCCTGGGCATCGCCCACACCGTCACCGAATCCTCGCTGGTCCCGGACCCGTCGCTGAGCATCCGCGACGGCGCGATCGCCGCCTGGCCCGGCGCCTGGCAGGGCAAGAACCTACGCGACATCCTCACCCACCTCGGCTACGACGTCGACACCCCCTGGCGGAAACTGCCCAAGAAGCACCGCGACTGGATCCTCTTCACCGAAGAACAGCCCGTGGTCGAGGTGACCCCGCAGCGGGACCGCGTCGCGAAACCGTACAAGGGCCGGTTCTGGAGCGCCCGCAGTTACGTGCTGCACACCCTCGCCGATTCCAAGAGCAGCACCATGCGTGACCGCGTCCTGCGGTACATGGAGACCGGACCCTGCCCGAGGTGCGGCGGCAGCGGCCTGCGCCCGGAGGCCCTGGCCGTGACCTTCGCCGGCAAGACCATCGCCGAACTCAACGCCGTTCCGATGACCGAACTCGCGCAGATCATCCGGCCCACCACGGAGCTGACGTCCGCCGGGACCGCCTCGCGCAAGCAGTCCTCCGGGGAGTCCAACGAGGTGGCCGTCGCCATCACCCGGGACCTGCTGCAGCGCGTCACCGTGCTGCTGGACCTCGGCTTGGGCTACCTCGCGCTGGGCCGCGCCACGCCCACGCTCTCCCCCGGCGAGATGCAGCGGCTGCGGATCGCCACCCAGCTGCGTTCGGGTCTGTTCGGCGTGATCTACGTGTTGGACGAACCCTCCGCCGGCCTGCACCCGGCCGACGCCGAACCCCTGCTAGCGGTGCTGGACCAGCTGAAGTCCTCGGGGAACTCGGTGTTCGTGGTGGAGCACAACATGGACGTGGTGCGCCGTGCCGACTGGCTGGTGGACGTGGGTCCGCGCGCCGGCGAGGGCGGCGGCGAGGTGCTCTACAGCGGCCCGGTCGCCGGGCTTGCCGAGGTCGAGGCCTCCGTCACCCGGCCCTTCCTGTTCCCGGACAGCAACGGTGAGGAGCCCGACGGCGGTCCCGCCCGCGGCGGCAGGCCGGAGGGCGGCACCCGGGAGCCTGCGGGATGGCTGGAACTACGGGACATCAGCCGCCACAACCTGCAAAACCTTGACGCCCGCTTCCCGTTGGGTGTCCTGACCGCCGTCACCGGTGTCTCCGGCTCCGGCAAGTCGACGCTGGTCAGCCAGGTGCTGGCCGAGGTCGCCGGGACGTGGCTGCACGGGGGCAGCGCTGCACCGGAAGACACGGACGCCGACGCCGGGGACGAGGCCGGGGAGATTGCCGCGCCGCTGAGCATCGGCCACGTCACCGGGCTGGAGCGGATCGACCGGCTGGTGAAGGTGGACCAGAAGCCGATCGGCCGGACCCCGCGGTCCAACCTGGCCACCTACACCGGGTTGTTCGACGCGGTGCGCAAGGAGTTCGCCGCCACCGACGAGGCGAGGGCCCGCGGCTTCGGCGCCGGCCGCTTCTCCTTCAACGTCGCCGGCGGACGCTGTGAAACCTGCCAGGGTGAGGGCTTCGTCGCCGTCGAACTACTCTTCCTGCCCGGCAGCTACGGCCCCTGCCCGGAATGCCATGGCTCCCGCTACAACCCGGAGACCCTGGAGGTCAGCTACCACGGCAAGAACATCGCCGACGTCCTGGGGTTGACCGTCAACGCAGCTGCCGAGTTCCTGGCCGGTGTCCCCGCCGCCGCCCGGGCGCTGCAGGCGCTGCGCGAGGTGGGCCTGGGTTACCTTCGCCTGGGCCAGCCCGCCACCGAGCTCTCCGGCGGTGAGGCCCAGCGCATCAAGCTCGCCACCGAGCTGCAGCGCGCCCAGCGCGGCCACTCGCTGTACCTGCTGGACGAGCCCACCACCGGGCTGCACCCGGCCGACGTCGAACTCCTGATGGCGCAGCTCCACCGCCTGGTGGACGCGGGCAACACGGTGGTGCTGGTCGAACACGAGATGGCCGTGGTCGCCGCCGCGGACTGGGTGATTGACCTGGGACCGGCCGGAGGCGACGCCGGCGGAAAGATCATCGCCGCCGGGGAACCCGCCGCCGTCGCGGGGTCCAAAAAGAGCCGCACCGCGCCGTACCTGGCTGCCGTGCTGGGCGGCATCTAGCGCATCGTCGCAGGTGAGGCCCTGCTTCACAGAACCAAGTCAATTTTGGTAACGGCTTGATAACGGACACGGCCTCGTCTAGCGTGGGGAGCGTGTCCGGGGTTCCCCGGCATGGATGCCAGGTGCTGCCTCCACCGTGAACTACCCAACCGGCAGACACCGCAAGATGACCTCTATTGTCAGGGGTGGGTAGTGGCGCGACAACGTCCGGGGACGGACCGAGCGCAGGTGGCCCTCAGGAGCAGCTAACCCATGAAGACTTCATCACTCAGCACTGTCGCGCGCCGTGGAGCAGCCTTGGCCGCCGTTTCGGTTGCAGGCGTCGCCCTTTCCGCCGGCGCCGCAACTGCGGCCACCCCGGCCGCGACCAGCACGTCCACCTGGGACGCCCTCGCCCAGTGCGAGAGCGGCGGCAACTGGAGCACCAACACCGGCAACGGTTTCTCCGGCGGCCTGCAGTTCACCCAGAGCACCTGGGCCGCGCACGGCGGCACCGGTTCGGCCGCGGACGCCAGCCGCGAGCAGCAGATCGCGGTGGCCCAGAAGGTCCAGGCCAGCCAAGGCTGGGGCGCATGGCCTGCCTGCGCCGCGCAGCTTGGCCTCAGCGGCGGCGCGTCGACCGCAGCCCCGGCCGCGCAGGCACCGGTCCAGTCCGTCCCGGTCCAGGGCGCAGTCCAGACCGCCGCGCCGGTCCTGACGGCGCCGCGGCACGCCGCCCCGGTGGCGCTCAGCGGCGAGACCTACACCGTCAAGAGCGGCGACAGCCTCAGCAAGATCGCCAAGGCCCTGAAGATCGACGGCGGCTGGCAGGCCCTCGCCGACGCGAACGCGGACACGATTTCCGATCCGGACGTCGTGCTGGCCGGTCAGGTGCTGCAGCTTCCGGCCTAAACCGTCGGCGGTGACGCACCGCGAAGGCCTAAAACGACGACGCCGGGCGCCCTGGGGGGCGCTCCGGCGTCGTCGTTTTTGTGGTCTCAGGCGGCTAGGCCGTGCGGGGCAGTTCGCGGATGATCCGCACTTTCCACGCGGCGTCGTCGCTGGTATCCAGCAGAGCGACGGTGCCGTGCGCGAGGTGCAGGGCGACGCGCTTGGCCGCCAACAGGTCCAGGTAGAGCTGTTCGTTCATCCGAGCGGGGGTGTCGATGACGTACTTCACGGCGTCGCGGACTTTGCGGTAGTTGTCGCTGCGTTCACGGTGCAGGTGGAGTTCGAGCATCCGGCGCTGCCGCAGCCGCGGTTCGTGCCGGTTCAGCCAGGACACCGCGGCGTGGACAGCTACCACCACCGCCAGCGAGACCGCATAGATCTCCCACCCGCTGGAGAGCAGGAACAGCGGGAGGTTGGCGATCGCGACGACGGCAATCAGGAGGCGGAACGCCAGGATCCGGCGCATCGTCAGCGCGACCGAGGCCAGCGCGGCGCGGAATCCGTGCTGTTCCTTGCGGGCGGCGGCGGGGTCCAGGGTGAATTCTTCAAGCACCAGGATGCCATTGGCTTCCGGGCCGAGCATCTGTCCGTATTTGGGCGCAGAGGGCGCCGTGGTTGAAGGGGTCATGGCGGGGTCTTCCGTGCGACGGGGTGGTTCCGGTACATGATAAATCTCCGGGCTGGGAGGTGTCTGTGGGTATCCGTAATGTGAACACCCTCACCTGCGGCGGCCAGCAATTGGTGTTGCGCGCCGGTGGCCCCAAACTGGAGAGATGCAGACTTTCCTTCCCTTCCCCGATTTCCGGCAAAGCGCGGCCGCGCTGGACCAGCTGCGGCTGGGTAAGCAGCGCGTCGAGGCGCTGCAGATGCTGCGCGCGCTGGTGATCCCCCACTACGGCTGGCAGTCCCACCCGGCGGTGCGGATGTGGATGGGACACGTCCCGGCGCTGACCATGTACGGCCTAGCCATGGCGGACGAATGGGTCGCCCGCGGCGGCGAGGACACCACCCGGGACAAGATCATGGAGTTCGCCCCGCAGGCGGCGCACCCGGACTATGCTGCCAAAATCCCCATGCCGTACTGGCTGGGGAACCCGGAATTCCACCTCAGCCACCGGTCCCGGCTGCTGGCCAAGGAACCGGGCTTTTACACCGACGTCTTCCCCGGCACGGACCCGGACCTGGAGTACGTGTGGCCGGAGCCCAAGCACGAGCTGCTTCCGGAAGATCCCGCGGGCGACCGGATGTGGGTGCTCCGCCTCCCGCTCGAGGACACTGATCCGGAACAGCTGAAGACCATCAGCCTGCCCCCGGCTGGGCGCGCCAAGACCGCCCCCGCCACTGACGAATACCAGTTCGTCTACGTGGACGACCGGTCGCGCCGCCCGGCGAAGAACGCGCGCAAGCGCCCGGCCGCGCCGCCCGTGAAGAAGCCCACCCGCAAGCGTCAGGCGCAGGAGGAAGCGTTCACCACGCTGCCCGGCAAGTCCGTAGTGGCCATCCCGTTCGACGGCGGCCGCTCGTTCGCCGTCGGTGAGGTCCAGGGCCGGCCGATCACGGTGGAGGGCCAGTTCGCCCGGAACTTCCAGGTCAAGGAGATCCTCTCCCGCAACGACTTCGACTACCCGGCCCTGCTGCAGGATCCCCGGGTCTTCTTCCCGATCGCCGCGCCCTGAGCCGGCAGACCTAGCGGTTCGCGCAGCTGCATTGCTTTTGCGCCCAAAATGACTGGGAAACTGCCCGGCTCTGACATATGGTGTCAGCCATCGCCGCACCAATCGGGCCGCGGTGCACTGCCAGAGCTACTTTGGGGGAAGTCATGGCCGCAGGAGATGGCGCTGCCGAACAGTCTCGACTAGCAGCAGAACGCGTCACACGGCTGCGACGGGAGTTGGACCAGGCGGAGCGGACGGCTCACGCCTGGGCGGTGGGCGCGGCCGGCGAAGCCTTGGTGGCGAAGAAAATCACGGAGCTCGAGGGTTTAGGCTGGCTCGCCCTCCACGACGTTCACTGGCCGGGCCGCCCGAAGGCCAACGTGGACCACATCCTCGTCGGCCCAGGGGGCATCGTGGTGGTGGATGCGAAAAACTGGAGCGGCGAAGTCCGCCTTCGGGCGGGAATCCTCCGGCAAAACGGGTACACCCGGGAGCCGGAGATCGCGGGGGTACTTCAGCAGAGCGCAGCAGTTGCGGCACTCCTCGATCCGAACCACCGCCGCCTCGTGCAGGGCTGGATCTGCTTGGTGGGCCAGCCGGAGCTGCGCGGCACAACGAACAGCGGCATAAGGCTGCAGGGACTGAACACGCTGGTGCCGGCGGTGGCCGCACTTCCGGCCGTGCTGGACACCGCGCTGGTGCCCATCATCCACGGTTATTTGCAGCAAGCGCTGGGCGGCACCACCAGTCCCCAGTTGCTCACCACGGCACAGTTCGTTCCCCAGCAGCGCTCTGCCGGACAGTTTGGCCCGCCCGACGCCCCTGCGGCGACGCTCCGCCAATGGCGGTCACGCCCAGCACCGACTAGGAACACCGGGCCGAAGCGCAGCTCCCGTGGCCGGTCGAAACGCCCCAGTTGCCTGGCGGCCCTCTTGCAGTTCCTCCTCGTCATTGTCGTGGCGATGATGGTTATCAACTACGCCTCCCAGTACCGCCCTGCGGCGCCCACGGCTCCGCAGCCGACGCCGTCGATCAGTCAGGCGCCCCCGCCGCGCTAGCCGATCCCCGACCCGGCCCACCGGATTTGCTGGCAAACTGGCGGTATGACTGTACTGCTGGCCGGTTGCGGCGACCTGGGGACTGAGGCGGGCCTGCGTTTTGCCGCGGCCGGACACCGTGTGATGGGCTGGCGGCGTTCGCCGGAGAAGCTGCCTGCCGTGATCGACGGCGCCCGGGCTGACCTGACCGCCGGGGACCTGCCGCCAGTCCCCGCGGACACCACCGCCGTCGTCGTCGCCGTTGCCGCGGATGCACCCACCGAGGAGGCGTACCGGGCGGCCTACGTGGACGGCCTGGCCCGGGTGCTCGACGCCGTGACGGCCTCCGGCGCCCCGGTCCGGCGGGTGCTCTTCGTTTCCTCCACGGCCGTGTACGGCGGGGCCGACGGCGGCTGGGTGGACGAAACGACGGCGCCGGACCCCGGCGGGTTCTCCGGCCGGATCATCCGCGAGGCGGAGGACCTGCTTTCCCGTCGGCTCGAGGGCACCGGGATCACGCCCGTGGTGCTGCGGCTCGGCGGAATCTACGGACCGGGCCGGACCAGGCTGATTGACCAGGTGCGCAGCGGAAAGGCCACGGTGCCGGCGGAGTCCCGGTTCACCAACCGTATCCACCGCGACGACGCCGCGGCCGCGATCGTGCACCTTTGCACCATGGCCGCCGAGCCGGCACCGCTGTACGTGGGCGTCGACGACGAACCGGCCGAGCTCGGCGAGGTGCTGCGGTTCCTTGCCGCCGAGCTGGACCTGCCGGAACCGGCGCCGGAGGCGGCCGGCTCGACGTCGGGCGACTCCACGCCGGAGGGCACGACGCCGGGCGGCTCCAAGGGCGGCGCCGGCTCCAAGGGCGGGGAGCCGGGACGCGGCGGGAACAAGCGCGTCAGCAACGCGCGGCTGCGCGGCACCGGTTTCACCTTCGCGTATCCGAGCTACCGCGAGGGCTACCGGGCCGTTCTGGCCGGCGTCGGCGAGCGCCACCCCTGACGGGCCCCGGCCGGGCGCAGCGTTCGTTCTTCCGACTATCCTCCGAGGGGCAGCATGGACTTCCAGCACATCATCGAGACGGTCGGCCGGTTCATGGATTTTGCCG
This sequence comes from Arthrobacter sp. Soil763, assembly GCF_001428365.1. GTDB lineage: Bacteria > Actinomycetota > Actinomycetes > Actinomycetales > Micrococcaceae > Arthrobacter. The sequence continues at coordinate 104,089 of NZ_LMSH01000003.1, forward strand.
GCGTCGCGGTCATGGTCGTAGGCGCGCTCGTGTCGCTGCCGCTGGCGCTGCGGGGCTTCCAGCCGCGGCGGCTGCCGGCCGGCGTCGAGCCGCTTTCGGTGTATCGGTCCTACCGGCAACTGCTGGGCCGTTCGATCCTGCTGGGACTGGAACTGCTGGTGGCGGCGGACATCATCCGGACCGTGGCCGTCACCCCGACGTTCGAAAGCGTGGGCGTGCTGGCCATCATCGTGTTGATCCGGACCTTCCTGAGCTTCTCGCTGGAGCTTGAGATCACCGGACGCTGGCCGTGGCAAAAGCAGCCCTCGGGTGCGCAGGCGCCGTCGGCCGCCGAATGAACCCGACGATGAGCGCCGATCCGTGGCCCCTGCCGCCCGAGCTGCCCCGCCCGGTGATCATGGAGCAGCGGTGGACCGACGCCGTCTTCCTGCATTGGCGCATCCCGCGGGCGGTCGCGGCGCCGTTCATGCCGCGGGGCGTGGAACCGGATACCTTTGACGGGTCGGCTTGGGTGGGCCTGATCGGCTTCCGCATGCAGGGCGCCGGCCTGGGGCGCGGACCGGGAATCCCCTACTTCGGGAGCTTCAACGAGATCAACGTCCGGCTCTACTCCCGCGAGCCGGACGGGACCCGGGGCGTGGTGTTCCTCAGCCTGGATGCCTCCCGTCTGGCGGTCGTCCTGGCCGCGCGCGCCGCCGGCATCCCCTACGTGTGGTCGCGGGACAGGTTCCTGCCCGCGGGCGCCGCGGACCCGGCCACCGGGTATTCGGTCCGGCGCTTCCGCCGTGGGGCGCGCAGCGACTTTGCTGCGGTCCCGGAGCTCGACGCCGAGACCGCCGACCCGCTCTCCGTGCACCTCACGGCGCGCTTCGGACTGCACAGCCGCTTCCGCGGCCGCACCCTCTACACTCCCAACACCCACACCCCCTGGCCGCTATACAACGCCCGGCTGGCCGGGCTGGACGACCAGCTGGTCGCGGCCGCCGGCATCACCGTGACCGGACCGCCGGAATCGGTGCTGTTCTCCCCCGGCGTCCGCACCCAGTTCGGCCGGCCGCGGGTGCTGGACGGAACCCGACCGTAGAAAAGGAGTAACGACAATGGGCTCAATCGTGGTGCAGGCGTTCATGACCCTCGACGGCGTGGTCCAGGCCGGCGGCGGTCCGGACGAGGACCGTGAGGGCGGATTCCCCTACGGCGGCTGGCAGTCCGGCTACAGCTCCGCGGAGGACGGCGAGATCGTCCCGGAGTGGGAGAGCCGGACCGAGGCCCTGCTGCTGGGCCGCAAGACCTACGACATCTTCGCGGGCTCCTGGGGCGTCTGGGACGAAGCGGCGGGCGGCTTCCAGGGTGAGCTGACCCGGCGGTACAACCGCATCCCCAAGTACGTCGCCTCACGCACGCTGACCGGGCTCGGCTGGAAGAACTCCCAGTTGCTGGGCCCCGACATCCCGGCCGAGGTGCGGAAGCTCCGCGCGGCTACAGACGGGGAGATCCGCGTCTGGGGCAGCACGGAACTGATCAGGACCCTGGCCGTCCATGACCTGGTCGATGAATACCGGCTGGTCGTTTACCCGCTGGTCCTGGGCACCGGGAAGAAACTGTTCCCTCCCGGGTTCCCGCTGACCAGGCTCACCCTCGTCGCGAGCCGGGCACTTTCCTCCGGTGTGCTGGTCAATATCTACCGGCCGGCCGGTGCCGCTGCGACGTGACCACCCGGACCGGCCCGGGCCACACGCCGAGGTTGGGCCTGCGTCGATGCGGGAACCACAGCATTCCGCAGCGCTTAGTGTCAGTGGTCGCTGATGGAATAGATGCATGGGAATCAGCGCAGCGTTCCTTCACCACAAACTCGGTCCTGCCGGCTCCGGGGCAGCCAATAATGTCACAGGTCCTTGGTTGGATTAGGACATGGGAATCGGTGCAGCTCTCATCACGCATCCGGCCGGCGGGCCGGCTGGTGAGGGGCGCGGCGCCGGTTCTTCAGGACGGGGGGCGGGCTGCGGGGGAACAGACGGTGGGGAGGCACTCGGTCCGGATATAGCCGGCGGTGACGTGCCCGTTGCTGTTGTTCCGGCGGCTGCTGTGCCGGGCCAGGAGTTGGACGCCGTACTGGGGTTGTTGCGGGGTGCGTGCGCGACGGCGGTGGCGGACACGGCGCTGCTGGACTTCGGGCAGGCCGCGGACTACGCCGGCCGGGTCGAGGAGATCTCCCGCGCCGCCGAGTANGCGACGGCGGTGGCGGACACGGCGCTGCTGGACTTCGGGCAGGCCGCGGACTACGCCGGCCGGGTCGAGGAGATCTCCCGCGCCGCCGAGTACCTGCAACTGGTCGCCGCGGGTGCGGTGAACCGGGCCCGGCTCGAGGCCCCGGACGCGCTCCCGGCCACCGACGGGTACCGCAAAACCGGGGACTTCCTCCGCGACCGGCTGCAGATCAGCGCCGGCGAAGCCCGCCGCCGCCTCACCCTCGCCGGGAACACCCTGCCCCGCACCGGCATGACCGGCCAACCCCTGCCCCCGGTCCACGAAGGACTCGCCGAAGCCCTCGCCGCCGGCGCTGTCCCGTCCCGCTCCGCGACCCTGATCACCCTGGCCCTGGACCGGGTCCGGCCCCTGACCGACGAGGACACCCGGAACCGGATGGAACACGCCCTCACCGCCACCGCCGTCGACCACGACCCGGACTTCCTGGCCCGGGTCACCCGCCGCTGGGCCGACGCGATCGACCAGGACGGGACCGAACCCTCCGAAGAAACCCTCCGCCACCTCCAGGGCGCCTTCATCCGCACACCACGCCACGGCCTGCACCACCTGGAAATCTTCGCCACCACCGACCAATACGAACACGGCGGTTTCTCACAAACGTCGCAACACCGACTGAAAGTGGTGTTGTTTCATGCGTAGTTCGACGCGCCGATCGAGGAAAATGGGCCCTCCGGGCTTGGTTGAGAAGAAGCCCTTGTACGTTCAGCTCATGAAAGAAGGCCACTCGAACCGCGCGGCATGCAGGATTCTTGCCATCAACCCGAACACGGGCCTCCGTTGGTTGAATGGACGCAACGGGGTCGAGGGCTTGGTGCAGCAAGGCTTGGATCCGCGGCCCCGCAAGGCTGTTCCTGCGGCAGCTGTATCCAGCCGGTATTTGTCAGAAGACGAACGCATCTACATTGCCGACCGTTTGCTGGTTCGGGCGAGTCTCCGATCCATTGCTCGTGACCTTGGACGGTCACCGGCCACGATCAGCAGGGAGGTGGCTCGGAATCGTCCCGACGCACGTCGCTATCATCCGTTCCGTGCCCAGAAAATGGCGCAGAAGCGAAGGCCGAGGCCAAGGCTGCCCAAACTTGCTGGTGATGACGAGTTGCGGCAATACGTTGTGGAGTGTCTCTCGAAGCGATGGAGTCCTCAGCAGGTGTGCCAAGCCCTGCGGGAACGGTTTCCAGGCGAGAAGCACAGACATCTGGTGCATGAAACGATCTACCGTGCGCTCTACCATCTGAGCATCCGCCCCATTCCATCGGGGCCTGCCCGGCTGCTGCGCTCGGGTAAGTTCAGCCGGCGGCCTCGGTCCAGGACCAAGGTGAAGCCACGCCAGTACATGGCCGATGCCCTGAAGATCGGTGACCGCCCAGCCCACATCGCTACCAGGGAAGAGGCCGGCCATTGGGAAGGGGATCTCATCATGGGGAAGGGGAACAGATCAGCAATAGTGACGCTGGTTGAACGCTCTTCCCGGCTCCTCGTCGCCTTTGCGCTCCGCCCCGGAACCAGGTCCGACAGCATGCGCGACCAGCTCATTGAGGCGCTCGGAGTCATGCCGGTCACGTTGCGGAGGACCTTGACGTGGGACCGGGGATCCGAGATGGCCAAGCACGCCGAGGTGACTGCCGCGCTGGGGACGCTCGTGTACTTCTGTGATCCGGCCAGCCCCTGGCAACGTGCTTCGAATGAGAATGCCAATGGCCTGCTCCGCCAGTACTTTCGTAAGGGTGCAGACCTCAGCGCGGTCGAACAAGCTGAAGTCCGCTTCGCCGCCGATGAGATCAACGGACGGCCGCGAGCCGTCCTCGAGTGGGATAGCGCAGCCGCGCGCTTTGCTTCCCTCCAAAACGCTGCTGCACTTCACACCAAGGCGGTTTCCGAAGGCACCGAAAAAACGGCTCGGCTGCCCACAGCCGGGGACAGTTCAATAGGGTTATCCACCGCTACGGCGACCAGGGAGCTACCCCACCGGCTCCCAATTCCAGCCGTGGATAACCCGAATTGACGCCCGGCTGTGGACAGCTGGAGTCCAGCTCGAGTGAAAGGAAACTGTCGGTTACTCCATGTGTTGTTCCTTCTGGTCAGAGGTCGATCGAGGCCATGTTGGCCTCGTCGTGCCGTGCCCCTGCCGCGGGCCGGAGCGAGTTCAGACGTTCGAGCTGGTCGTCGGTGAGGGTAATGCCGACGGCCGCGGTGTTCTCCTCGACCCGGGAGACGCGGCGGGTGCCGGGGATCGGGGCGATGTCCCCGCCGCGGGTCAGCAACCAGGCCAGCGCGGTCTGGGCTGGAGTCGCGCCAATTTCTGCGCCGATGCTCTGGACTTCGTCGACGATCGCGAGGTTGCGGCGGAAATTCTCGCCCGTGAAGCGGGGGTTGGTTTTGCGCCAGTCGTCGTCGGCGAAGTCGTCGACGGAGCGGATCTGGCCGGTCAGCAGGCCGTGGCCGAGCGGTGAGTACGGGACGAAGCCGACGCCGAGTTCGCGCAGCAGCGGCAGGATCTCCTCTTCGACGTCGCGCGTCCACAGCGAGTACTCGGTCTGCAGCGCGGTCACGGGCTGCACGGCATGTGCGCGGCGGATCGTGGCCGGGGACGCTTCGGACAGTCCGAAGTGCAGTACCTTGCCCTCGGCGATCAGGTCAGCGACCGCACCGGCGGTTTCCTCGATGGGGGTGTTCGGATCGACCCGGTGCTGGTAGTAGAGGTCGATGTGGTCGGTGCTGAGGCGCTTGAGGGAGCCCTCAACGGCGGACCTCACGTTAGCCGCGCTGCTGTCGATCACGCCGGGGCCGCCGCCCTTGTGCGAGACGAGCCCAAATTTCGTGGCGATCTTGACCTGGTCACGGCGGCCCTTGATGGCCTGGCCGACGAGTTCCTCGCTGAGGAACGGGCCGTAGATCTCGGCGGTGTCGATGTGGGTGACGCCGAGGTCGAGGGCGCGGTGGATGGTGCGGATCGATTCAGCGTTATCCAGGATCCCCTCGCTGGTGTAGGTGCCGGCCATGGTCATGGCACCGAGTCCGATGCGGGAGACTTCCAGGCCTCCGAGGCGTGCGTTCTTCATGCTGTGATTCCTTTCGGGGTGGTTTTCAGGCCTGGGACGTGGGCATGGCCCACAGCTCGGCGATGGAGGATCGGCGCGGACGGGTCACCATAAAGGCGATGCTGTCGGCGATATCCCCAGGCTGCAGCGGCTCGGGGATGGCGTCCGAGGCGGCGAGTTCGTCCTTGATGGTGTCGTTGTTGTGCGAGACGAGTTCGGTGTCGACCGCGCCGGGCTCGAGGACGCCGACGCGGACGTGCTTCTTGGTGACTTCCTGGCGCAGGGCCTCGGTGAAGCCGTTCACGCCGAACTTGGTCATGTTGTAGACGCCGTAGTTCGCCCACGCCTGCCGCCCGGCGATCGAGGAGATGTTCACGATGTCGGCCACTTCCCGGAGCTCGTCCTTGGCCGCCTTGAGCAGGTGCGGCAGTGCCGCGTTAGTCATGTAGAGCAGGCCGTTCTGGTTGACGGCGATCATCCGCTCCCATTCCTCAACATCGGCGCCAACAATCGGGCCAAGGAGCATGAGGCCGGCGTTGTTGATCAGGATGTCGAGCCGTCCGAAGTGGTCAGCGACGGTCGCTACCGCCTGCTCGGCTTGGGCGCGGTCGGTGATGTCTGCTTCGATAGCCAGGGCGGTGCCGCCTGCGGCTTCAATGTCGGACACCAGCGTGTCGAGCCGGTCTTTTCGGCGGGCGACGACGGCGACGGATGCGCCGTGCCGGGCGAGGCTGCGGGCGGTCGCCGCTCCGATGCCGCTGCTGGCGCCTGTGACGATGGCGATGGTTCCGGCCAGTTGTGAATTCACGAGTGGGATGTCCTTGCTCCTTGGTGTTTGAACCGGGTGGGGCGGGTTAGCCGCGCTCGATGCGCATGTCTACGTTGTCGGGGAGGTTGTCGAAAACGCTCAGGTCCGAGGTGATCTCTCCCATTTTCGTGAGGGTGGGGACGGAGCTGGTCTCCTCGTAGATGATGGTGATGCTGTCGAGGGGGTTGTAGTAGACGATGTCTCCGGGTTGTACGTCCGTGTAGAACGGGCCCGTCTCCGTCATGGGGGCAGAGAGCTCGCTGATGTACTCGATGCCGGCGTTGCGGAACCAGGGCAGCGTCACAGGGAGCGTGGCCGCGAAGTCCTGGGCGACCTGGGTGTCATTGAGGGTCGCGGTCATGACCACATCGCCGGCGGTGATGGTGATCGGAGTCCCGTCCGTGGAAGCCTCGGCCGGGGCCGACGGCTCGGTAGTGGTTGTGGTGGACGGGGCAGTTGCCGCGCCCGGGGATGTGGTGGTGGTGTTCTCGGCCGCGGGTGCGGAACATGCTGCGAGGGCGATCGCGGCCGTAGAGACGAGGGCGACAAGGGACAGAGATTTCTTCATCATTTCCTAAGCGTTTTCGAGGGCCATTGAGGAGGACAGGTCGCGGTGGGCATCGACCTGGTCGAGGAGCAGCTGGGCCTTGTGCTCGACACCGGCGACGACGTCTGCTCCGGCGACGAAACGCAGTGGCGGGGTTTCCAAGGCGGCGATCGTGACAAGGGCTGCGCCGAGCTTGGCGGGGTCTCCGCCCTGGAGGCCGTTGATGCTCTTCCAAGCGGCGATGGTCTGGGTGGTGCGCTCGGCATAGTCCTCGATCGACAGTTCGGGCCAAATAGAGGACGCACCCTCGACAAGGAGTTCGGTGCGGAAGAAGCCGGGTTCGACGATGGTGGTGTGGATCCCGTAGGGCGCGACGTCGTACTCGAGGGACTCCATCCAGCCTTCGAGGGCGAACTTCGAGGCGGCGTAGGCGGCGCAGAACTCCTGGCCGATGATGCCCGCGGCGGAGGTGATGGTGATGACGTGTCCGCTGCGCTGCTTACGCATGACCGGCAGGATTGCGCGGGTGACGTTCAGCGGGCCGAAGAAATTGGTCTCCATCTGTGCACGGAACTGCTCGTCGCTGATCTCCTCGAAGTAACCGGCGTAAAAGTTACCGGCGTTGTTGACGAGTACATCGATGCGTCCAAAACCTCCGAGGGCGGCTTCGACGGCTGCGGTCGAGGCTGCGGCATCGGTGATGTCCAGCGACAGGGCGAGAAGGTTCTCGTGTTCGCCGAGAGCCGCGGTGACCTTGGCGGCGTCGCGGGCTGTGGCGACGACTCGGTGTCCGGCGTCGAGGGCGGCCTTGGCCAGGTCGACGCCCATGCCGCGGGCAGCTCCGGTGATGAACCAAACTTTGGTCATGATGATGCCTTTCTCAAGTCCTGGCCGGCCCGTTCGGGGTGGCTGATGTTTCAAGTCAACAGGCCAGCGTCGGGGCTAGCGAGACCCTACCTAGAGGTTCCCTGGCAGGGACCCGCTAACGGGCGCGGGGTGGAGTACCTTCGATTCCATGGACAACCAGGACGACCTCAGCAAGTTCCTCATCTCGCGCCGGGCCAAACTCGACCTGGAACAAGCCGGCCTGCCCGACTACGGCGGACGACGCCGCGTTCCCGGCCTGCGGCGGGAAGAAGTCGCACTCCTGGCCGGCATGAGTTCCGAGTACTACAAACGCCTGGAACGGGGCAACGCCAAAGGAGTGTCGGAGGCCGTAATCGAAGGGGTCAGCCGGGCCCTCCAGCTGGACGAGGCCGAACGCTCGCATCTCTACGAGCTCATCCGCTCAGCCAACGCCGGAGCCCACCCGGGGCGCAGGCGCCCGACACGCAAAACGCAGATCAATTCCAGCCTGCAGCAGACCATCGATGCCATGTCGACCGTCCCGGTGTTCGTGCAGAACGGCCGACTCGACGCAGTCGCCACCAACCGTCTCGGGAGGGCCCTGTTCTCGGAGATGTTCGAGGACTCCCGGCAACCGGTGAACGCCGCGCGTTTTGTGTTCCTCGATGCGAAGGCACAGTCGTTCTACCAGGACTGGGAATCCAACACCCGACAGATCGTGGCGCTCCTCCGGGCCGAAGCAGGCCGGTCCCCTTACGACCGCCAACTCAGCGACCTCGTGGGGGAACTTTCCACCCGCAGCGACCTCTTCCGAAGGCTCTGGGGAGCGCACGATGTCCGCGAGCACCGCACCGGCCTCAAGAGCATCCACCACCCCGTCGTCGGCAACCTCGACCTGACCTACCTCGGCCTGGACCTCGCCTCAGATCACAGCCTCCAAATGCTGGTTTTCTCCGCGGAACCTGGATCTCCAAGCCACGACGGGCTGCAGCTGTTGGCGAACTGGACGAACACACACAGTATCGGCGTGGAAACCACCGATCAGGCGGCCACCAACCACATAGGTGGAAATTGATGCTGCGGTATTGAACACTGCAAATATCACGGCAACGAGCACGGTGAACCACACCTAAAGGGCCCTTCCGTAACTCCTGTACGGCACGCCCCTCTGTCTCAACATCTGATGTGAAGGCAACATGTGCGCTGGCGAATCCCACCAATCCGTTCGGACCGGGTCGGCGGCCTTCGATGGCTAAATTGAGATTCTGTTACCTTCGAATCGAACCTGTTGCGACGATGGTGAGAAACCGCCCACCTCATCACCGTCATGAACACCGCCACCAACCCACGCACCCCCGGAACCCTCGCAGCGGCCAGCGCGACCCGCGGTGACGGCGGCGCCAGCGGGGGTGCGGTGGACGACGCCGGCGAAGCAGACCAGGAGTGGCCGCCCGCGGACCCGCTGGACCGGCGCACCCGGGCCCAGAAACTCCTCGACGGACTCGTCGGCGGCTGCAAAGTCGCCCTCGCCGCCGGCGGGCTGCCAGCCACCGGCGGACACCGCCCCCAAATCCTCGCCACCATCGACTACCGCGACATCCTGGAACGCCTCCACGCCAACGGCAACCAAGGCGGGTTCGACCAGCCCGGGACCGGGCCGCTCGGGTTCACCGGCACCGGGACTCTGGCCTTCACCGGACCCGTCACCGCCGCGACCATCCGCAAAATCGCCTGCGACGCCGACATCATCCCGATCCTGCTCGGCACCGAAGGCCGCATCCTCGACATCGGCCGCACCAGCCGGATCTTCCCGCCCCACATCCGCAAAGCCATCACCGCCCGCGACCAAGGCTGCACCTTCCCCGGCTGCACCATCCCCGCCACCTGGTGCGAAGCCCACCACATCACCTACTGGTCCCGCGGCGGCRCCACCAGCACCGACAACGGCACGCTCCTCTGCTCCCACCACCATCACGTGATCCACAAAGAACAATGGACCATCCACGTCCAGGCCGGCGTCCCCTGGTACATCCCGCCACCCCACCTCGACCCCGGCCAAAAACCACGCCAAAACCACTACTTCCGATCGTGATGGGCGGTTAAAACCTTCGACACCTGAATGGTCACCGCGTGGTGGCATCAGAGCTTGGCCCCAAGGGCTCGTCAAACCTTCCAAGTAGTGCTGGAATGGCAGGCACCTAGCCCAATGGGAAACGTCAAAGGGGACATCCATGGCCCACATCGAAACCTCCGGTTCTCGTCCCGTCGACCGATCCGGCGGACGGACCATGCTGGGAATTGCTTCCGGGTTCGCAGCGATCCTCTGCTGGTGGATCGGGCTCACCGGTTATGTGGTCGTAGGTGGCCCAGCCAGCGGGCGCGGCGGATTCCTCGCCTTCTTCGCCATCCCGGCGCTGGCAACCGCCGGAACCTGGCTCATCGCGGCCCGCAACAAGCAAGCACCCGCGGCTAAGTTCCCCGCCCCGCGCGCTGGCCTTCGCCGTCGGGGCCATGGCTCGGCAGGAAGAAGTCGCCATCGCGCCAAGGCCGCACCTGAGTTGGCGCGCAACGTGGGAGGTGGCGACTACAAGCGCCAATCCGTGGTCGGCGCCGCTACCAGCCGCGTCTTCGTGCTGGTCATCGGCGGATTCGCGGCCGTCCTGCTCTGGTGGATAGGAATCACCGCCTATTTAGCCACAGGTGGCACCGCGAGCGGCGTGTCCGGGCTTGGCGTTTTCCTTGCCGCGCCAGCCGCCGTCACTACCGGAATCTACCTAACCGCGCGCCGCCGCAGCGGGGCACCGCGCGTTTGACGAGCGGCGTCCGCCCCTACCTCCCGGCGGCGTAGCCTTGGGCGCCGCGGGGGTTGGCCGCCGCCTGCAGCACTCCGGTGGCCGGGTCCCTGGTCACGGCCGACAGCCGACCCAGGGTCCAGCCGCCCACCCGGGTGACGACATGGCCGCGGTGTTCCAGGCCCGCAATGACTTCCTCGCCGAGCCGCTCCTCGACGACGGCGCCGCCGGGTTCCCAGGTGCGCGGCCAGAAGGAGCCGGGCATCGACGTCGTATGGAACGTCGGCGCGTCGATGGCCTGCTGCGGCGTGAAGCCCCCGACGATCGTCCGGAGCAGGTACGGCAGCTGCCACTGGTCCTGCTGGTCCCCGCCCGGGGAACCCAGCGCGGTGACGGCCTGGCCGTCCCGCAGCACCAGGGTGGGTGTCAGGGTGGTGCGCGGGCGCTTGCCGGGGGTCAGGGTCGACGGCGTGCCCGGTTCCAGCCATGTCATCTGCAGCCGAGTACCCAGGCAGAAGCCAAGGTCGGGGATGGTTGGTGAGGACTGCAGCCAGCCACCGGACGGCGTGGCCGAGACCATGTTGCCCCAGCGGTCGACGACGTCGATGTGGCAGGTGTCGCCCCGGGTCTCCCCGCTCGGCGCGACCGTGGGCTCGCCGACGCCCAGCCCCGCCGGGGCGGAGCCGCTGCGGGCCAGCGCCGGCGGCGTGTACTCGGTCCGCAGCACCGGAACGTAGGGCTCGCGTCCCGGGACCGTCCCGGGCCGGAAATCGTGGGAGGCCCGGTCCGTGATCAGGGCGCGGCGTTCGGCGCAGTACTCCTCGGAGAGCAGGTACGGGAGCGGCACCTCGGTGTCCCCGTAGTAGGCCTCGCGGTCGGCGAGGGCGAGCTTCTGCGCCTCCAGGATGGTGTGCACGCCAAGCTCGGTGGACGGATCAAGGAACCGGTCCTCGAACCCGTCCAGGATGGCGAGGGTCTGCAGCAGCGCCGGCCCCTGGCCCCAGGGACCGGTCTTGGCGATGGTGTGGCCACGGAACTCGACGGTGGCCGCAGGCTCGAAGCCGGCTTCGAAGCCGGCCAGGTCGGCCAGGTCCATCACGCCGGCGTGGTCGGTGCCGGACGAGTGCCGGTGCGACGTCCGCACCGACTCAGCCATCGCCTTGGCGACGAAACCCTCGCGCCATTCGCGCCGGGCGGCGTCGATCCGGTCCTCGCGGGTTGCCCCGGCGGCGGCGGGTCCCGCCTCGATAAGGCGTTCCAGGGTCCGGGCGTAGGCCGGGTTCCGGAACAGGGTGCCCTCGGCGGGGACGGCGCCGCCGGGCATCCAGAGCGCCGCCGACGTCGGCCAGTGCTCCTGGAACAGCTCCGCCACCGCGGCAATCGTGGTGCCGACGCGGCCCAGCAGGGGGTGTCCCTCCCGCGCGTAGCCAATGGCGAAGCCCAGCACCTCCGCCAGCTCCCACGTCCCGTGGTCCCGCAGCAGCAGGAGCCAGGCGTCGACGGCGGCCGGTACCGCGGCGGCCAGCGCCCCGGATCCCGGGACGAGGTCCAGGCCTTCGGCACGGTAATGCTCCACCGTGGCCGCGGCCGGTGCCGGGCCCTGCCCCATCAGCACCACCGGGGTGCCGGGGTCGTCCGCAGTGACGAAGACGCCGGTCATGTCCCCGCCGGGTCCGTTGAGGTGCGGCTCCACGACGTGCAGCACGAAGGCGCCGGCCGTGGCGGCGTCGAACGCGTTACCGCCGCGTTCGAGCACCGCCTGGGCCGCCGCCGTCGCGAGCCAGTGCGTGGACGCGCTCATGCCGAAGGTGCCCTGCAGGGTGGGCCTGGTGGTGAACTGGTCGGGCGCGGTGAAGGTCATGGTCAGCCGAACAGCGCCGCCACGCGGGTCAGGGTCTCGTAGACCCCGTAGGCCAGCGGCAATCCGACGAGGGCCCAGCCCACCACCAGTTTGCCGGTGGACGGGTTCACGGCGGAGCGGGCATCCGGGGTGTTTGTGGTGCTCATCTAGGCCTCCATGGCGGGTTCGGCGGGCCGGACGCTGTCCGGGCGGGGTTCGTGGAATCGGGCGTCCACCGGCTTGACCAGCAGGTTGGCGACGAAGCCGACTACCAGCAGCGCCACCATGGTCAGCAGGGCCGGCTGGTAGTCCGAGGCGTTGAGCTGGCCGGGCTTGCCCTGGGCGTCCAGGAACGCGTTGACGATCAGCGGTCCGGCGACGCCGGCGGCGGACCAGGCGGTCAGCAGCCGGCCGTGGATGGCGCCGACCTGGAAGGTCCCAAACAGGTCCCGCAGGTACGCCGGGGCCGTCGCGAAGCCGCCGCCGTAGAAGGAGATGATGAAGAACGCCAGGGCGACGTAGAGGAAGGTGGTGGAGGAGCCGGCGAGGGCCAGCACCGTGTAGAGCACCGCGCCGACGCCGAGGTAGACCATGTAGATCCGCTTGCGACCGGTCAGGTCGGACGTGGCGGACCAGGCGAAGCGCCCGGCCATGTTACCGATGGAGAGCAGCCCGACGAAGCCTGCGGCGACGCCGGCACTGACCAGGGACGCGCCGTCGGATTGCCGGAAGAAGTCCTGGATCATTGGGGCGGCCTGCTCCAGGATGCCGATGCCGGCGGTGACGTTGCAGAACAGCGCGATCCAGACCAGCCAGAACTGCTTGGTCTTGACCGCGTTCCTGGCCGAAACGTTGTCCGTGGTGACCAGCTCGGAGGCTTTGACCTTCGCCGCATCGAAGCCGGCGGGCTTCCAGCCCTCGGCCGGCACCTTGATGGTGAAGGCGCCGAAGAGCATGTACGCGAGGTAGACGACGGCGAGGGTCAGGAAGAGCTTGCCGACGGAGTCGCCGCTGGCCACCCAGCCCTTGGCACCGGAGTTGGGGTCGTACATCTTCAGCAGCGCGGTGGAGACCGGGCTGGCGATCAGGGCGCCGCCGCCGAAGCCCATGATGGCCATGCCGGTGGCGAGGCCGGGGCGGTCCGGGAACCACTTAATCAGCGTGGACACGGGCGAGATGTAGCCGATGCCCAAGCCAATGCCACCAACGACGCCGTAGCCCAGGTAGACGAGCCACAGCTGGTGGGTGAAGATGCCGAGCGAGCCGATCAGGAAGCCGCTCGTCCAGAACATGGCGGAGGTGAACATCGCCTTGCGGGGGCCGTTGGTGTCCACCCAGGTGCCCATGATCGCGGCGGAGAGGCCGAGCATCACGATGGCGATGGAGAAGATCACACCGATTTCGGTCAGGCTGGCGCCGAAGTGCTTGACCAGCGCCGTCTTGTAGACACTGGTGGCGTACGCCTGGCCGATGCAGAGGTGGACGGCGAGCGCCGCGGGCGGCACCAGCCAGCGGTTGAAGCCCGGCGGGGCGATTGTCCGTTCACGGTCGAGCCAGCCCATAATTGCTCCCCTTGCTCATCGAAGACGTCGCTGTCTCTGCGCCGCCCGGGCGCGGGGCCCGGTGGCATAGAGGCGAAGGCCCCGGATTCGGCCGTTGCCTCCGGCAATCATGGTGCAGATCACAGCGTCGTGGCCGATTTCAGTGGCGCGCGGGGCCGGTTTCACGACGAGCGGTAGCATTTTCGCGATAAGCGGTTCCCGGAGCTGGATGGCTGGCTGGTTAGTCGGCCAGGCCGGCATCCCGGAGCGCCGCGGCCAGTGCCGTGTTGGCCGGCGACGGCGTCGACTGCGGCCGCCGGGTCTTGCCCGTGCGGTCCGCGGTGCCCTTCGCCGGGGTCTGGCGGCTCTGCGCCGTTCGGTCCGGCGCCTTTCGGTCCGACGCTTTTCGGTGCGGCGCCTGGAGGCCCTGCTTCGGCCGGCCGGGCGTCTGCTGGTCCGGGGCCTGCCGCGCGGCGGCGCCGGGTTCGTCGTCGAGCCGCAGCGTCAGCGAGATCCGTTTGCGCTCCGGGTCCGCCTCAAGAACCTTCACGCGGACCACCTGCCCGGACTTCACGACCTCGCGGGGGTCGGAGACGAACCGGTTGGCCAGGGCCGAGACGTGCACCAGCCCGTCCTGGTGCACGCCGACGTCGACGAACGCGCCAAACGCGGCCACGTTGGTCACCGTCCCCTCCAGCACCATCCCCGGCCGCAGGTCGGAGATCTTCTCGACGCCCTCGCGGAACGCCGCCGCCGCGAATGCGGGCCGCGGGTCCCGCCCGGGCTTGTCCAGTTCCGCGAGGATGTCCCGGACCGTCGGCAGGCCGAACGAGCCGTCCACGAAGTCCGTCGGATCCAGCCCGGACAGGGCGCCGCCGGCGCCGGCGGCAGCCTTGATCCGGCGCGCCAGCGGGTACGCTTCCGGGTGCACGCTGGAGGCATCCAGCGGCTCCGCTCCCCCGGTGATCCGCAGGAAGCCGGCGCACTGTTCGAAGGCTTTGGCCCCCAGCCGGGGCACCTTCTTCAACTCGCTGCGCTTGGTGAAGGGGCCGTGTTCGTTGCGGTACGCCACGATGTTTTCGCTCAGCAGCGGTCCGACGCCGGCCACCCGGCTCAGCAGGGCCGGGGACGCGGTGTTGACGTCCACCCCGACGGCGTTGACGCAGTCCTCGACGACGGCGTCCAGGCTGCGGTCCAGCTTCGAGGCCGTGACGTCGTGCTGGTACTGCCCGACGCCGATCGACTTCGGCTCGATCTTGACCAGTTCCGCCAGCGGATCCTGCAGCCGGCGGGCGATCGAGACCGCCCCGCGCAGCGACACGTCCATGCCGGGCAGTTCGGCGGCGGCGAGCGCCGACGCAGAGTAGACGGACGCGCCGGCCTCGGAGACGACGAGTTTCTGCGGCGCCGGGCCGCTTCCGGCGCCGAGTTCCTTGATCAGTTCCGCCGCGAGTTTGTCCGTCTCCCGGGAAGCGGTGCCGTTGCCGATGGCGACGAGTTCAACCCCGTGCTTGCGGGCCAGGGCGGCCAGGGTGCGCAGCGCCTCGTCCCATTTCCGGGCGGGGGCGTGCGGATAGACCGTGTCCGTCGCGACGACCTTGCCGGTCCCGTCCACGACGGCGACCTTGACGCCGGTCCGCAAGCCCGGGTCCAGGCCCAGGGTGGCGCGGTTCCCCGCCGGGGCGGCGAGCAGCACATCGCGGAGGTTCGCGGCGAAGACCCGGACCGCCTCGTCCTCGGCCGCGGCGAAGAGACGGCTCCGCAGGTCGCCGCTCAGCCGGCTGAGCACCCGGGAGCGCCACGCGAGCTGCGCGGTCTGCAGCAGCCACGCGTCGGCGGGCCGGCCGCGGTCGGCGACCCCGAGGAACCTGGCCACGGCGCCCTCGTAGCGGGCCCGCGCGGCGGCCAGCGCGCCGTCGTCGTCGTCAGGGTCCGCCTCGGTGAGATCCAGCTCCAGCACCCCGTCCTTCTCGCCCCGCAGCAGCGCGAGGACCCGGTGGGAGGGCATCCCAGACGGCGCCTGGGAGAACTCGAAGTAGTCCTTGAACTTCTGTCCCTCGGCTTCCTTGCCCTTTTTCACGCGGGAGACCATCCGGCCCTGCGTCCAGAGCCGTTCGCGCAGCGTCTGGGCAAGGTCCGGGTCCTGCGCGGCGCGCTCGACCAGGATGGACCGTGCCCCGGCGAGCGCCGCGGCGGCGTCGCCGATCGCGTGGTCGGCGTTGAGGTACTTGGCGGCTTCGCGTTCCGGGTCCAGCTCCGGCCGGCGCAGCAACGCGTCCGCGAGCGGCTCGAGCCCGGCCTCCCGGGCTGCCTGGGCCTTCGTGCGCCGCTTCGACTTGAACGGCAGGTAGATGTCCTCCAGCCGGGACTTCGTGTCGGCGGCGGCGACGGCGGACTCCAGTTCGGGGGTCAGCGCACCCTGCGCGGCGATCGCCTCAAGGATGGTCCGACGGCGGTCCTGCAGTTCGCGCAGGTAGCGCAGCCGCTCTTCGAGCGTTCTGAGCTGGGTGTCGTCCAGGGTGCCGGTGGCTTCCTTGCGGTAGCGGGCGATGAACGGGACCGTGGAACCGGCGTCGAGCAACTCGACCGCTGCCTTCACCTGCCAGGGTTTCACCCCCAGCTCGGCGGCGATCAGGGTCTCGATCTGCGAACTTGCGGCGGGCTGCTGCGGGGCGTTACTCACCCACCCCATTTTGCCTTACCCGGTTACGGCGCCGGTTCCGTCGGGCGCATTGCCGGGTTCCGCCACGTCTTGGACCAGCTCGTTGCGCCGCAGGAACCACGGCTTGAACGGCGGGTCGAACCGGGCGAAGCGCGGCGGCCCCACCGCTCTCAGGCCGGCGAGGGCCAGCGCGGCCTGCAGGCCCTCATTCCGGCGCGCGAAAGCCGCTTCGGAGCCGCCGCCGGAGAACCGGACCACTGCGGCCAGGGCGCCGGGGACGGCCCGGATCTGGACCAACGGGTCCGTCGGGACCGGGGCAGTCTCGGCGCTCACGCCGGCCGGCAGCACGAAGGCCACCACAAACTCGGCCGCCCCGCCGTTTCCGGCGCCCGGTGCGCCCGAGGCTCCCGTCGCGTTCCCCGGCAGCGGACCGCTCTGCAGGACCGGGGCGGTCATCGCCAGCTTCTGGGCGGACCCGGCCCCCGGGCTGCCGGCGGCCTGGAGCACGGGAGCGGTCATGGCCAGTTTCTGTACCGCGGTGTTGTTGCCGCTGATGTAGTTGAACAGGTGCCGGAAGGCCGCGTTCCCGGCCCGGTCGAAGCTCGCGGTCACCCGCACCTCCGCGACCACGTACGGCGGGTAGCGGCGGAGCTCGAAATGCGGGTAGTGGCGGACCAGCTCGTAGGGTTGCTGTTCGGTCATGATGCTACCGACGATACGCCGGACCCCGGACAGCGGCCAGACCCCGGCGCGGGCCGGTTCGGCGGCCCGGCGCCCGCCGGGCTTTCGGTGTCGGTGGGCTTTGGTAGCTTGGCAGCAGAGGGACGGACGGCAGCGGGACCAACCAAGCAAAGCGGGGCGCAGTGTTTTTTCTTGAACCGGAGGTACCGGGCGCGGCACCGGACCTGGTCTACTCCGCGAGTGACCTGGTGGTGGCCGCGGACTGCGAGTACCAGCTGCTCCGCAAGCTCGATGAGAAACTGGACCGCGCCGCCAAGGCGGACTTCGGGACCGACGAGATGCTCGAGCACGCGGCACGGCTGGGCGATCGGCATGAACAGAAGGTCCTGGACGCGTTCAAGGCCGAGTTCGGGCCGTGGGGCCCGGCCCGCGGTCGCGGCGTGTACGACGTCGTTCCCGCCGAGACCTTGGACCGTGCCACCCTCACCGCCAAGCACGAGGAATCCCTGGGGGCGTTGCGGGCCGGAGCCGACGTCGTTTTCCAGGCCGCCTTTTTCGACGGGCAGTTCCACGGCCGTTCCGACTTCCTGGTGCGCCAGGCCGACGGCGGCTACGCCGTGTTCGACACCAAACTCGCCCGCCACGCCAAAGTGACGGCGCTGCTGCAGCTTGCCGCCTACGGGGACCAACTGCTGAAGGCGGGCATTCCGGTCGACCCGGCGGTGACCCTCGTGCTCGGCGCCACGGTGCAGCGGGCCGACGGCGGCTACGACAATGTCCGAAGCGATCACCGGCTGTCCGAGATCCTGCCGGTCTTCCGCGAACGGCGGGACCGCTTCCTTGCCCTGACCGCCGCACACATCGCACAGCCCGGAGCAGTTATCTGGGGTGCGGACGGCGTCAGTGCCTGCGGCCGGTGCGACTACTGCCAGGAGCAGGTGAAGGCCACCGACGACCTGCTGCTGGTGGCCCGGATGAACGCCGCGCAGCGGAAGATCCTCCACGGCGAGGGCATCTACACGGTCAGGCAGCTCGCGACGGCGACCCTGGCCAAGCCCACGTCGGTGCTGCAGCGGCTGCAGGACCAGGCGCGAATGCAGTCCGGCGTGGGACCCGCCGACGGGCAGGTGCTGTACACCAAGGACGGCGAGGAGCATGTCCTCCGCTACGGCGTCCTCCCGGAGAACACCCTGGCCGAGCTTCCGCCGCCCAGCGCCGGCGACATCTTCTTCGACTTCGAGGGCGATCCGCTCTGGCAGGACACCGACACAGGCGTGTGGGGGTTGGAGTACCTCTTCGGCGTGATCGAGGCGCCGGCCGCACCGGGGGCCGCCGGGGTCTTCCGGCCGTTCTGGGCGCACAGCCGGGCGGCGGAGAAGCAGGCGTTCCTGGACTTTTTGGACTACGTCGAGAAGCGCCGGCGTGACTACCCGGACATGCACGTCTACCACTACGCCGCCTACGAGAAGACCGCCCTGCGCAAACTGTCGGTCCAGCACGTCGCCGGTGAGGACGTCGTGGACGATTGGCTGCGGGAAGGACTGCTGGTGGATCTGTACCAGACCGTCCGGAACAGCATCCGCATCTCGGACAACTCGTACAGCATCAAGAAACTCGAGCCGCTCTACATGGGCGCGCACCTCCGCACCGGCGACGTCAAGGACGCCGGCGCCTCCGTGGTGGCCTACGCCAAGTACTGCGCGGCCCGTGACGAGCACCGCGCCGAGGACGCCGCCGCGATCCTGGCCGGCATCTCCGACTACAACGAATATGACTGCCTCTCCACCCTGGAACTGCGGAACTGGCTGCTGGACCGCGCCCGGGAACGCGGCATCGAGCCCCGTGGCACGGGGGCGCAGGCCGACGCCGGGCGTGGTGACTCGGCGCCTGCGCCAACGCCGTCAGTGGACGTCGACAACGGCGGCGGGGAAGGATCGGCCGAGGCGGCACTGCTGACCTTCGCCGAGCCCGGCTCCACTTTGCCCGAGGCGGACCGCAAAGCCGTCGCGATGCTGGCCGCGGCCGTCAGCTACCACCGCCGGGAACGGAAATCGTTCTGGTGGGCGCATTTCGACCGGTGCGAACAGGGACCGGACACGCACGACCGGGACCGCAACGTCTTCCTGGTCGAAGCCGCCGAGGTCCTGGGCGACTGGCAGCAGGACGGCCGGAAACTGCCGGAGCGCCGGGTGAAGCTGACCGGCACCGTCAGTCCCGGCTCGGACCTGCGGAAAGGCAGCAAATGGTTCCGCATGTACGGGCAGCCGCTGCCGGCCGGACTCGCGGGCACCGGCAAGGACGGTAAAGGCCGGAACGGCTGGTTCGAAACCGAAGTCCTCGAACTGGGCCACGAGGATGGCAAGGACACGGTGATTATCCGGGACCGGCTGCACCGGAATATCGAACCGTACGCTGACCTGCCGATCGCGCTTACCGAAAACCAGCCGCTGGCCACCAAAAGTCTGGAGCAGGCCCTCGAATCGCTGGCCGACACCGTAGTGGCCGGCCTTACCGGCGGCGGCCTCCCCAAGCACCCGGCGCTGGACCTGGTCCGCCGCCTGCCGCCCCGGCTCACCGGAGGGGCCGCCCTGCCGCGCCCCGGTGCGGGACCGGACCGCTTCGTCGACGCCATCACCGCCGCGGCCCTGGACCTCGACCACTCCTATCTGGCCGTGCAGGGCCCGCCGGGAACCGGTAAGACGTACGTGGGCTCGCACGTCATCGCCCGGCTCGTGGCCCGCGGCTGGAAGGTCGGCGTCGTCGGGCAGTCCCACGCGGTGGTGGAGAATCTGCTCACCACGGCGGTGACCAAGGCCGGCGTCGACCCCGCCCGGGTAGCCAAGGACGTCAAGCACAACAACCCGGTGGTCTGGACCTCGCGCACCGCCCAGGATGTGACGGCCCTGCTGGCCTCGCCGGGCGGCGCCCTCATCGGCGGCACCGCCTGGACGCTGACGGGGTCCACCGTTCCGCCCGGCGCCCTGGACCTGCTGGTGATCGACGAGGCCGGGCAGTTCTCGTTGGCCAATACGCTGGCGGTGTCCCAGGCGAGCAGCCGACTGCTCCTGCTGGGGGATCCGCAGCAGCTCCCGCAGGTCAGCCAGGGAAGGCACCCGGAACCGGTCGACGAGTCGGCCCTGGGCTGGGTGTCTGCCGGGCACGCCACGCTCCCGCCGGAGCTGGGCTACTTCCTGGCCGATTCGTGGCGGATGCACTCCGAGCTGTGCCGGGCCGTCTCCGAACTCTCCTACGACGGCCGGCTGCACTCCGCGCCCTCCGCGGATTTGCGACGCCTCGACGGGGTGCCCGCCGGGATCGAAACCGTGCTGGTGCCGCACAGCGGAAACACGACGTCGTCTCCGGAAGAAGCCGCGGAGGTGGTCCGTCAGGTCCGCCGCCACTTTGGGCTGCAGTGGCATTGTGCCCCGGAGGAGGAGCGATCGTTGGGGCAGTCCGACCTGCTGGTGGTGGCGGCCTACAATGCCCAGGTGAACTTGGTCCGGGATGCCCTGGACGACGCCGGCCTGGCCGAGGTGCGCGTCGGCACGGTGGACAAGTTCCAGGGCCAGGAAGCCGCCGTCGTGATCGTGTCGATGGCCTGCTCGGCGGTGGCCGAGGCGCCGCGGGGCATGGAGTTCCTGCTCTCCCGCAACCGGATCAACGTGGCCATCTCGCGCGGACAGTGGCGCGCCGTCGTCGTCCGCTCCCCCGAGTTGACCAACTACCTGCCCGGCCGGCCGGAGGCCCTGGAGCAGCTCGGCGGCTTCATCGGCCTGTGCCAGCGGTCGGTGTCCGCCCCGTCGTAGCGGACGGACATGCCCATTCTCTGGCGTCCCTGACGGACATGCTCATTCTTTGCTTGTGTCCCTGACGGACATGCCCGTTGTTAAGCGCGAGGAGTGGACAGGATGGCATCCTGCCCACTCCTCGAGGCACCGGTCGGGCATGTCCGTCCGAAGAGGACCGCGACCGGACGGGAACCCTTAGTTCTGGTACGCCGGGTAGTCCGTGTAACCCTCGGCACCGTCGGTGTAGAAGGTGCCCGGGTTGGGCTCGTTCACGGGAAGCCCTTCGCGCCAGCGGCGGACCAGGTCCGGGTTGGCGATGGCCGGACGTCCGACGACGACCGCGTCGGCGTGCCCGTCGGAGACCAGGGCACGGGCTTCTTCGCTGGTCGTGACGACGCCGAAGCCGGTGTTCACCAAGAAAGTGCCGTTGAACCGCGTACGCAGTTCCTGGACCAGCTCGCTGGTCGGTTCCTTGTGCAGGACGCTCAGGTAGGCCAGCTTCAGCGGCGCCAGCGCGTCCACGAGGTGGCCGTAGGTCTCGCGCACATCGGCGGCGTCCTGCTCCAGGGCGCCCTGAACGTTGTGTTCCGGCGAAATACGGATGCCAACGCGGTCCGCACCGACGGCGTCCACGACGGCCTGGGCGACCTCGATGACAAAGCGGGCCCGGTTTTCGGGCGAGCCGCCGTAATTGTCGTCGCGCTGGTTAGCGGCCGGCGTCAGGAATTCGTGCAGCAGGTAACCGTTCGCGGAGTGCAGCTCGACGCCGTCGAATCCTGCCTCGATCGCCTTGCGGGATGCCTGGACAAATTCTTCGCGGATGGCGGGCAGTTCCTCGGTGGTCAGGGCGCGCGGGACCGGGAACGCCTGCTTGCCCTCGTAGGTACGGGTCTGGCCGTCGATGGCGATAGCGCTCGGCGCGACAACTTCGTGTCCGCCGGTGGTGTCTTCGTGCGTAACGCGGCCTGCGTGCATGACCTGGGCAAAGATCCGGCCGCCCTCAGCGTGCACGGCGGCGGTCACATCGGCCCAGCCCTTCAGCTGTTCCTCGGTCACCAGGCCGGGCTGGCCGGGGAAGCCGCGGCCGGCGGGGCTGGGGTAAGTGCCTTCGCTGACGATGAGTCCCAGGGAGGCGCGTTGCCGGTAGTGTTCCACGACCAGCGGCCCGGGCACACCTTTCCGGCCGGAACGAAGCCGGGTGAGCGGCGCCATCACAAGGCGGTTCGGCAGCTCCAACTGGCCAACGGTGAGAGTGGAAAACAGCATGCGCGGTTCCTTTCGCAGTGGTTTGAGTCCACTGGCGACAGCATCAATGCGCCCGCATCTATTCCGTCTGAGACTCGAATCACGCCGGGTCAGCGCGACCCCGGTGGCGCTCCCGGGCAACCCGCACCCTGGGGATTCTTGAGACAGTCGTCGGCGTAGTTGCGGGTGATGGAGCGCCACACGCTGACAGGGCGGGGCGGGGCGTTGAACTGTCCTTGGCCAGGAATTGGCAGCGGCGGACCGCCGTTGACGGAGTAGGTACCGAGGAACGAGGTGGTCAGCACCACCGAAAAGTCGCCGGTCCGGGTGTAGACGTGGCTGGTTGCCGTCTTCTCACCCCACCGGTCCTGAGGCAGCGGACCACCGGCTGAGTTTTGCGGGCCGAGCGTCGTGCCGTCACCGTAGTTCCAGGTGTATTGGACGGGTCTGGCCTCGATATGGACGTCCTGGGCCAGAATCTTGATGTCGAATTGCTGCTCGGCGGCTTCGGCGTAGAAGTTCGTGTCCGCGCCCCGGAGGGTATGCGGGCTGGGCTGCGCGGTCACCCGGCCGGCGGAAATCGGGAGCTTTTGGAACTCACTCTGAATCATTGCGGCGATGCGCGGCAACAGATCCTCTGGTCTGGCGTCGAAGAGGCATGTTGGACCGGAGTGGTAACTCCACACCGGGTTGGGCACGCCTGCAGGAGCTTTTAGCCACGTGACCGGAATACCGTCCTTCCCGTCGGGCCCGTTTTTGCATTCAATGACCGTCTCAAGGCAATCGGCGTCGAAGTCGCCACCACCGAGGTGGCACTGGAGTTCGTATTTGTACTGAAAGGGGTCGGCTACTGGCGATCCGGGCGACGCCCAGACGAATCTCCCCGAAGCCGGGTCGATTGCCCAGCCCCCCACGTCTATCGAATCTTCGCCCCAATCACCTGTTACGGGAGGTGATTGACCGTCCGCGATGGCGGAAGGCGCTGACACTAGTAGGGCGACGGGCAGTATTGCCGCCGTCAGCATTAGCCCACCCGGCTTCCTCATAGTCTTAACCGACTATGGGCTGAATGTTGTTAACGAACCATGATCCGTTCCTATAGACGGAGAGCATCAAATTCCCTGTGTCGTCCGGCTTAGGATCTGACCGGTACAGCGTGCCATCAGGGTTGAAGTACGAGAGCGCAGATTGCGATACCTGTATCGCCACTTGATAGTTGCCATCGGGTGCGACGAGAAACGTTGTGCTGACTGCCGGGGTTGAAGTGCGGCCGCCCACTATCCAACGCCCACCTTCGTGCCACCCCTTGATAACCGCTTTGGCTTTCTCACACGCCCGGCACGATGGACTCGTCAGCTCCGTGAGACGCGTGGTGTCACCCGTTTCGTAGCCGTAGCTGAGGAGTTGGAACCAGTACCGGGCGAACGCCTCCAGACCTTCCTTCGTCTTCTTCTTCGCGGCCTCCGGCAGCACCGGTACGGGGACATTTTGCGCTTTGCCTTTAGCATCGGCGGGCTTGTAACTAGGGGGCGCCGTGGCAGTCGCGCTCACCACCGGACTCGCGCTGGCGGAGGCCGACGCTGAGGGAACCGGGGCCGCAGTCGGCGACGCTTGGCCGCTGGTGCAAGCGGACGTGGCCAGCACGAGGGCGGCGAGGAATGTGGCGGTAGCCGTGAATCGGCGGGTGGGGCTTGGAGTGCGAGATGTCATGTTCAGCTAATCCCCCGATAGAAATCAAGACGCCTGAATCCAAACAATGCCTAAGGGTAACTGAGACCGCGATCCGGCCGTAAGAGTTATCCACACCCCTTTTTGCCCCACAGAGCGCACATGGTCACAGCAGGCGGACCTTGCGATTCCCGAGACGGCAAAGGGGCGTTGCAGAAGCCACGCTTCCGCAACGCCCAGCCGGCTGGCGGGGTCCTGCGACCCCGCTGTCCTACTTCTTGCTGTCGGCGCCGAGCCCGGAGCCGCTGCAGCTTGCCATAGCCCCCTGGCCCGCTCCCGAGTTCTTGGAAATCGACTTTCCATCAATCAGGATTTCGCAGCCGACCTTCGCCGCGGCATTCGTGAAATCACCGGTGACCGTCAGCGAGACGAACTCCGAATTCTTCACCGTCTGCTCCTTCTTCCAACCACCCATCACGTCCTCCGAGGACATCCCGCCGCTGGTCCAGTAGCTGACGGATGCCTTGCCGTTCGTAGTCACGACGTACTGCATCTTGTGCTCCGAGTTGAGCGCCTGGTCCGCCGAGGACACCGCGGCGGAGACGACGGCCATCCAGATGGCGGCGATCACGATGGCCAGCACGCCAAGGACCAGGCCCGCGATCGCTGAACCCTTCTTGGCGAACTTGCGGGTGGCGCCGATGATGCCGAACAGCACGGCGAGCGGACCCAGGATGAAAGCGATAACGCCCATCACCGGAATGAACGAGAAGACGACCGCCACGATGCCGATGACCAGGGCGGCGACGCCCCAGCCATTACCCCGCTGCGCCGGCGCAGCGGGAGTGGCACCGGAAGCAGTCGGAACGGCACCCGCGGACGAAACAGTCGACGTCGGCTGATCCGCGGCCGCGGTGCCGTGCGAATTGAAATTGCTCATGATTTCCCCATGTTTTCTGGCCAGGCTGCGCCTGGCGGTGAAGTGTCCGGGCCCGCGCGCCCCCAATGGCGCAAAGGCGCATCCTGCCAGCGGCCAAATACTCAGAATTTCCTGCGAATCGACCCGTGGCGGCGATGCAAACCGAACAAGGGAGACGGTAAGGACAGGGTCCGACAATAAAGCGTGAGGCCCGACAGCACACTTGGCTCTGGCGCTTTTCTACAGCACCCAGAACAATGGGCCCATGATGTTCGAACACACAGACGGCAACCCGATCCTGCGCCTGGAGGAGGACGATTCGTGGAAGCTTATTGAGGGAACACAGCACGGGCGGCTCGTGGTCACCGTCGCGGGGGAACCGGACATTTTTCCGGTGAATTACGCGGTCAGCGACAAGAAGTTGTATCTGCGCACCGCGCCGGGCAACAAGCTCGCCGAGCTGACTATCAATTCCAAGGTCCTGTTTGAAACGGACGGCATCCTCTCCGACGAGGCCTGGTCGGTCGTGGTCCGCGGTACGGCCCGGGTCCTGGAGAACTCCGCAGACATCGCCGCCGCGGAAGCGCTGGGGCTCAAGCCGTGGGTGCCGACGCTCAAGGACTTCTACGTGGAGATCGCCCCGATCTCAGTCAGCGGCCGGCATTTCCAGTTCGGCGAACACCCCGAGCGGGAGATTTAGGCCGCCTCCGGAGCAAGGCCCGCCGCCTAGACTGAAGCCATGGCGGACAGTCTGACCCCGGAGCGGCGCAGCTGGAACATGTCGCGCATCCGGGGCAAGAACACCAAGCCTGAATTGCTGGTCCGCCGGATGCTGCACGCCAAGGGGTACCGGTACCGTCTGCACGGCTCGGCCCGCGGCGGCCGCCTTCCGGGCAACCCCGACCTGGTTTTCGCCAGCCGCCGGAAGGTCATCTTCGTCAATGGCTGTTTTTGGCATTTTCACGGCTGCCGGGTCGGCCAGCACGCCCCGAAGTCCAATGCCGAGTTTTGGGAAACCAAACGGGCCAGGACCAGGGCGCGCGACGCCGAGCAGCGCCGGGCGCTGGAAGGCGCAGGGTGGGAGGTGCTCACCGTGTGGGAGTGCGAACTCAAGGACCGCTCGGCCCTGGAACAACAGCTGGACAGCTTCCTGCGCAGCTAGGCCTGATGGTGCGCGATCAGCCATTCGGCCATGACGCGGGCGCGACCAGCAGCGGCCCGGTCTCCTCCAGCCGCCGCCACGATCGACCCCTTCATCAGGATGTACCAGGACCGCGCGAAGCTCTCCGGCTCGCGCAGCGCCGCTTCCTCGGCAAGGCTCTGGACGTGCCCGCGGATCTTATCGAGGTAATCGATGCTGGCCCGGCCCAGCGGGTGCGTGGGCCCCATCTCCAGCAGGATGTTCACGAACGAGCAGGCCTCAAAGTCGTCGCGCGCGAACCAGTCGGCAAAGACATCGAAGATGGCAAGGAGCTGCTCGGACGGCGTGCTGCCGCGGCGCCGCGCCTCCGAAATGATCGTGGCCACGGTCCACTGCCGGTCTCGGCGCTCCAGGAACGCCAGGACCAGTTCGTCCTTGGAACCGAAGTGCCGGTAGAAACTGGCCTTCGCGACCCCGGACCGGCTGATCAGCTCGTTTATGCCGACATCACGGACGCCACGACGCGAAAATAATTCGTACGCCACATCCAAAATGCGTTCATGGATGCCGGTAGTCTCAGCACCACCGGCGATGGTCTCACCGCCGGCTACAGGAGCGCCACCGCTGCCCGAGGGGTCGGGCGGCGGAGGTTCAGCCTGGGATTTGCTTGAAAAAGACATCAAAATAATCGTACCGCTGCACGAGACAGACTGGTCTCTTCCGGGTTAAGATCGAACCTCGGGGACTATGACGCTATCGACCGGTATGTGGGGATACTACTTACTCCGCAGGAGAGCACCATGCCACACTTGTTGTTGTCTACCGAGACCCGCACGCGGCACGCCGCCCGGAGCCCCGAAACACCTGAGGATCTGGAGCCCCTGCGCCGGCAGGTCTCGGCCATCATCGATGCGATACTCAACGACACCAAACCGGATGAGGCCCCCGTCCGGGAACAGCTCCGCCACCATGTCGCGGACAATCCCGGGGAACCGGAAAAAGCCCTGCTCAACCACCTGCTCGCCATTTCCACGGCTGTCCAGGACGAACCCGCCTAAAGCCTGCCGACCAGATAGCACTGGTCCGGGGACGCAGGTTCCGCCACGGCCCAGGTTCAGCGGCTGATGGCTGCCTGGCGCACCACTTCGCCCCAGGACTGCTGGGCGAGGTCCGCCACCGCGGCCAGGATGCCCGACGGCGGCAGCGACAGGTCCAGCGGGTATTCGACGACGTCGATGTCGGTGTTCAGGATCCGGCGCAGCTTGATCTCGCCTGCCCCCGGGTAGACCAGCCACGCCGTGGGCACCCGCAGCGAGGTGCAGTACGCCAGCATGCGGTAGTGGTCCCCGGAGAGCGAGGCGCCGACGTCGGACGCTGCCGTGTACTTGGCGTCGTACACCATCACCGGCCGGCCGCCGAGCAGATGCACCGCGCCCGGCTGGACCATAATACGGTCCGAATCCCGCACGGCTTCGTTCAACATGGCGTTGTAGCGGAGCCGCATCTCCCCCGGGTAGGCGGCCATGGCCTCCCGCAGCGCGGTCCCGACGAAGTCCTCGAAAACCTTGGACATGTCCACCACGAACGACGCCGAGTGCTGCGTTCCGTCGCCCGCCTCGGCGGAGGCGTTGCGCAGGATCACCTCGGACAGCCGCAGGGCGGCGTGGTAGCGCAGGTTCATCCGGCTGGCCCGCCACGCCGGCAGCGGCGCGCCGGACTGCAGCCGGGTCACGGCGTCGAGCTTGCCCTTGAGGCGGCGCAGCCGGCTGAGTACGTCGGCCCGCACGCCCGGCACCTGCGCCATGCGTTCGAGGGCCGCGCGCAGGATGCGGTTTTCCGGGATGTCCTCGGTGAACTCGTCATAGGAGACCTCGAGGGGAACCAGCATGCCGGGACGCCGGGAGATCTGGTCCGACATCCGGATCCGCCCCTTGACGGTACGCAGCGACTCATCGACGGTGAGGTACCCCTGCAGCACCCCGCGGCTCAGCGCACGATCGGCCAGCTGCGCGAGGGACTCGGCAAGGGCGCTCCAGAGGTCGGTGTCCTCGACGGCGGCGACGGGGTCGTCGCGGAAGCCCTGGTCCTCCGTGTAGCCGAGCAGGAACAGCAGCCGGTCCAGGCCGAGCCGCTCCTTGGGCCGGACTTCCACCTGCACCGACGGGGTGCGGACGGAGCCGACCTTGCCGACCGGTTCGATCCGGAACAGACCCATGCCCAGCGGCGAGGCCTTCGCCAGTCCGCTGCCGTTGAGGTAGGCGGCGCTGCCGGGGTCGAGGCGCTCCACCACCCCGCCGGACAGTTCGTCCAGGACGATGTGGCGGACCCGGCCGGCGGCTGGGCTAGGCACGCGCAAGGCGGGACAGCAGCTGCTCCAGGCCGAACCGCTCCTGAAGCTGCGCCCGGTTGAGCTGGCCGTGGTAGTGCTCCTCCAGCAGCGGCATCAGCTCGTACTTCCAGATCCGGCGCAGCCCTTGGGGGGTCTGTGCGGCCTGCTTCATGAAGTAGGACGGCCCGATCATCAGGTCGCGGTCCCATTCGTCGATGGCGTTGTTCAGCTCATCGAGCAACAGCGCCGGCGTCGTGTCCAGGTCCCGGGCCTGCAGGAACCGCAACAGCGAGCCCTTCACCGGTTCCGTCTTGGGGTGCAGCTCGATGAAGGAGAACCGGCGGCGGATCGCGGCATCCATCATGGCGATCGAGCGGTCCGCGGTGTTCATAGTGCCGATGATGTAGAGGTTGTCCGGCAGCGAGAACGGTTCCGTGGGGCTGTACTGCAGGTAGATCCGGTCATCGCGGTACTCCAGCAGGAAGTACAGCTCGCCGAAGACCTTCGCCAAGTTGGCCCGGTTCATCTCGTCGATGATCAGGAAGTACGGCTTGTTCTCGTTGCCCGGCTTGGCCGCCTCCTCGGCCAGCCGCCGCAGCGGCCCGGCGACCAGCTTGAAGGAGACCTGGCCGTCGTCGGTCTTGTCCGGCCGGTAGCCCTCGAAGAAGTCCTCGTAGGCGTAGGAGGGGTGGAACTGGACCAGCTTGACCCGCTCGTCGCTGGTGTCGCCGGCCAGCTCGGCGGCGAGGTGCTTAGCCAGGTAGGTCTTGCCGGTGCCGGGCGGGCCGTAGAGCACCAGCTGGCGGTTCTCCTCCAGCAGTTCGGCGATTTCCTGCAGCGGTTCGAGGTCCATGTGCAGGGACGCGGCGAACTCCGCGGACAGTGGGCGGAAACCCTCGCAGGGTTCGACGGCGGCGTCCGGCTCGGTGCCGTCGGCGTCCTCCGCCTCGGCTTCGGCCGGAATGAGCGAGTCGAGCGCCTGGATCACCCGGGTGACGTCGACGATCAGGCCGGAGCTGGCCAGTTGCCGCTGCACGTGCCGGGGCAGCTCGGCCATGGCATGGACCTCGTCGAACCAGCGGACCTTGCGGCGCAGTCGGCGGTTGTCGTCCTGGTGTTCGGGCTCGCCGAGCACCACACCCACCCGGACGGTGCCTGCGGTCTGGTACAGGACCAGGTCGCCGGGCTTCATCACGGTCAGGAACGCGAAAATCGCGCTCTTGGTGTCCTCACGTTCGACGTAGCTGAGGTGCTTGTAGTCCTCGTCGACGGCGTGCTGGACCAGTCCCGCGGTGACGCCGGGATCGAGCAGGCGGAGGTGTTCGACGTCGAGCGTCACCGCTTCCTCGTCGTGCCAGGCGGCGATGACCTCGGCATTGTCATGGTGGCTGCGCAGCAGCCAGGCGCGGCGGCCGGGGTCGCCGACCTTCCGCCACTGGCTGACCAGCTGCCGGGAGTACCAGTCGATCCGCTGCCCGGCCTGCTCGTCGAGGTGCAGCCGGATCCGGTGGATGTCCGCGGAGACTTCCTCGTCGGAGTCGCCCTTGGCGCCGCCGACCAGGGAAGCGAAGGCGTCGCGGATCTCCTGGCGTTCGACGTCGGCCACGACGGGTTCGAAGTAGGCCGGCCAGACCAGGAACTCGATGCTGCGCCGGATCGCGGGCTGGTCGTCGGGGGTGCCCATGGTGAGTTCATGGAAGGCGAGCGGGTCTTTGACCGCTGCCTGGACGACGCCGGCGGGGCGTTGGGCGACGTGCCGGACGAAGCGGCACAGCCACTTGAGATGGTCCCAGATGGTCCAGTTGAACTCGGCGGTCCGGTCCCGGATGACGCCGTGGTCCGTCATGCCGGCGTACAGCTCGTCGGGAAGCTCCAGCGGCGGCTCCAACCACGATGCGGCCTCGGCCACCCGTGCCCGCTTGACCTTGAGCGACTTGACCTCGTGCGCCAGCGGCAACGACTGCAGGAACAACAGCTCGACGGCCAGCTGCTTGGCCCCGCGGGTGGCGCCCTCCAGGTTTTCGCGAAGGTTGGTCATCATTGGCGCCTTGGGGTCCGGGACGCCCCGTTCCAGCCGCTCCAGCAGCTCCGAAGCAGCCGCCACGGACCAGGTCCGGGTGCGGCCGTCCAGCGGCGAAGCCTTCCCCAGCAGGCCCGGCCCCAGCACAAACCACGCCGCGTCTTCGATCTCCTTGGAGATGCCGAGGGCGCGGTGCATGGCGGGCTTTTTGTTGGGGGTCATCCCTTCAATTTACAGGCTTAAGCTGGGCGCCCGCATCACGACGGCTCCCTGCAGCAAAACTTAATTACCGGCGGGTAGCTTTCCGGGGACCGTCGGCGCGGCTCCGGAAAGGGTGCCGGCGCGGCCTCGTTGGAGGCCGCGCCGCGGGGTCCTATCCCGCCCGGACGAAGGGGCCCGCGAACGCGCGGCCGGGAGACTTATTTGGCGGCCGGGTGGCGCTTCACGCCGAAGGTGAAGTACGTGCCAGGACCGACGAAATTGATCAGGGTTGCCGCCCGCCACAAGGCCTTGCTCCCGCGGATCTCCTCCGCGGGGCGGCGGGAGATATCCCGCTGCGCCGCGACCAGCAGCGACAGCTGCACGATGGCCGCGGTGATGGTGCCGAACTTCGCCATCGGCGAGAGTTCCTTCCAGGTCTTCTTCTTGCGCGCCGTCGCCTTGCTTCGCTTGGCCATGGTCGGTGCTCCTAGCTCTCGTCGTCTGCCGCTACCGGCGGGGCCCGTCCAGTCTAGGACCCATCACATCGCCCAAGGTAGGGCCAGGGTGCTCGGGGGCCGCGGGCCCCTCAGCCGGTAAGGTCAGCCGGCGGCGGAGCGGATGTAGGGGGCCAGCTTGGCTTTCTGGTCGGGGGTCAGCCGCAGCACCCGGCCGGTCACCTCGTCCACGAAGGCCAGGTGGCTGCTCGCTTTGACGCAGTCCTCCCCGGTGACGGGATCCTGGACGAGGTAGTGGATGTCGAAGCTGGCGCCCTTGACCGCGCCGATCCACAGCTGCACCACCGCGGGCACGTTGCGGTATTCCAAGGTCCTGACGTAGCGGATCTTGTGCTCCACCACCAGCGCCAGGGTTCCCTCCGGGACGTCGTTAAACAGGGACACCTCGGGTTCGATCCCGGGCAGGCCGGCTCCGCGTGGCGGCCCGAAGGCCGCGATCCGGGCTTCCTCGAGGATCCGGACCAGCTGCACGTTGTTGATGTGCCCGTAGGCGTCCATGTCGCCCCAGCGCATCGGCACCCTGACCTCCAGCCGCCGAGGCGCCACCGCGGCCGCGTCGCTGAACTCCGTCCCGCCGTCGGGCATCCCGGCGTCGGGCATCCCGGCGCTCAACTGTGCACCGCCGTCGGCTCTTCCTCCAGCGACGCGTCCGCGTCCTCCCCGGCGAACTGGGACATGTAGAGCCGGTAGTACGCACCTCGGAGTTCCAGCAGCTCCGCGTGGCGGCCCTGCTCGACGATCCGGCCGGCCTCCATCACCAGGATGGTGTCGGCGTCCCGGATGGTGGAGAGGCGGTGGGCGATCACGAAGCTGGTCCGGTCCGAGCGGAGCGCCGCCATCGCCTTCTGCACCAGGGCCTCGGTGCGGGTGTCGACCGAGCTGGTGGCCTCATCCAGGATCAGCAGCGAGGGGTTGGCCACGAAGGCCCGGGCGATAGTGATCAGCTGCTTTTCGCCCGCGCTGACGTTGTTGCCCTCCTCGTCGATGACCGTGTCGTAGCCGTCCGGCAGCGCCCGCACGAAGCGGTCCACGAACGTGGCCTTCGCGGCGGCCATGATCTGGTCCTCGGTGGCGTCCAGCTTGCCGTAGCGGATGTTCTCGTAAATGGTCCCGCCGAACAGCCAGGCGTCCTGCAGCACCATGCCCACCTTGGAGCGCAGCTCCGCGCGGCTGAGCCGGGTGATGTCCACGCCGTCCAGGGTGATGGTTCCGGCGTTGAGCTCGTAGAAGCGCATCACGAGGTTCACCAGGGTCGTCTTGCCGGCGCCGGTCGGGCCGACGATCGCGACGGTGTGGCCCGGTTCGGCGGTGAAGGACAGGTCCTCGATCAGCGGCTTGTCCGGGGTGTAGCTGAAAGTGACGTGCCGGAACTCGACGTGTCCGTCGGTCTTGGCCGGAAGCTGCTCGGTGGCGGTCTCCGCGTTTTGTTCGTCGGCGTCGAGGAACTCGAAGACGCGCTCGGCGGACGCGACGCCGGACTGCAGCATGTTGGCCATTCCGGCCATCTGGCCCAGCGGCTGGGTGAATTCGCGCGAGTACTGGATAAACGCGGTCGCATCTCCCAGGCTCATCCCGCCCGAGGCCACCCGTAGGCCGCCGACGACGGCGATGCCCACGTAGCTGAGGTAGGAGACGAACTGCATGACGGGCATGATCATGCCGGAGACGAACTGGGCGCCGAAGCTGGCCTTGTAAAGTTCCTCGTTGCGTTCGTCGAAGCGGGCCAGCATGTCCGCGTCGCGGCCGAAGACCCGGACCAGGTCATGGCCGGAGAACGACTCCTCGATCTGGCCGTTGAGGTCCCCGGTGTTCTTCCACTGCGCGGCGAAGAGCTTCTGGCTGCGGGCGCCGATGATGCCGGCGGCCACGCCGGAGAGCGGCAGGGCGATGAGCGCGATCAGGGCCAGCTGCCAGGACACGATGAACATCATGATGACGATGCCGATCACCGTCAGCGCCGAGTTCACCAGCTGGGCGAAGGCCTGTTGCAGCGCCTGCTGGATGTTGTCGACGTCGTTCGTGACGCGGGAGAGGGTGTCGCCGCGCTGCCGGGTGTCGAAGTAGTTCAGCGGGAGCCGGTTGAGCTTCTTCTCGGTGTCATCACGCAGCTTCCGGACCACGCGCATGACCAGCACGTTGAGCACATAGCCCTGCAGCCACAGGAAGATGTTCGCGACGAAATACATCACCAGCACCACGCTGATCAGGAACGCCAGCTTTTGGAAGTCGATGCCGGCACCGGGCACCACGTCCATCCGCGCCAGCATGTCGGCGAAGTTGTCCTGGCCCTGGGCGCGCAGGCCGTCAATGAACTGGTCCTTGGTGGCGCCGGGCGGCAGTTGCTTGCCGACGACGCCGCTGAAGATCACGTCCATGGCCTGGCCGAGGATCCGGGGTGCGATCACGTTGAGGACGACGGCGACCGTCACCATCGCGAGGACGGCGGCGATGCCGGCGCGCTCGGGTTTGAGCAGGCCCATCAGCCGCTTGGCGGAGGGCCAGAAGTGCTGGGCTTTCTTGGCCGGCACGGCGCCGAACATGCCGCCGTCGGCTTCTCCGGGGGTGAACTCCTCCTCGTGGAAGTCCTCCTCGGCGGCGTCCGCAGCGCCGTCCGCACGGGCCGTTCCTGCGGCGTCGGGGCCGGGCTTTTGGTTGGTGCTCACGCGATGGCCTCCGCGGTCAGCTGGGATTCGACGATTTCCTGGTAGGTGGTGGAGCTGGCGAGGAGCTCCTCGTGGGTTCCGCGGTCCACGATCCTGCCGTTGTCCAGCACCAGGATCTGGTCCGCGTCAGCGATGGTGGAGACGCGCTGGCCCACGATGATGACCGTGGCGTCAGCGGTTCTGGCCTTGAGGGCCTTCCGCAGCCGGGCGTCGGTGGCGACGTCCAGGGCGGAGAAGGAGTCATCGAAGAGGAAGACCTTGGGTTCGGTCACAAGGGCCCGGGCGATGCAGAGCCGCTGGCGCTGGCCGCCGGAGACGTTGGTGCCGCCCTGGGCAATCCGGGCGCCGAGGCCGTTCTTCTTCTCGCGGACGAAGTCGGCGGCCTGGGCGACGGTGAGGGCGTCCCAGAGTTCCGCGTCGGTGGCCTCGGACTTTCCGAAGCGCAGGTTGTGCTCGATCGTGCCGGAGAACAGGTAGGGCCGCTGCGGCACCATGGCCACGCGGCCGGTGATCTCGGCACGGTCCAGGTCGGTGACGGGGACACCGTCGAGCAGCACCTCGCCGGAGCCGGCGTCGTAGAGCCGCGGCAGCAGCGCCAAGAGGGTGCTCTTGCCGGCGCCGGTGGAGCCGATGATCGCCACCGTCTGGCCCGGCTCGGCGGTGAAGCTGATGTCGCTGAGCACCGGGGCCTCGGCGCCCGGGTAGGCGAAGGAGACGTTGCGGAATTCCACCCGGCCGGCCTTGGCTGCTGGGGTGACGGGCGCGGCCGGTTCGTGGAGGGAGGGCTCGACGTCGAGCACCTCGCCGATGCGGTCGGCGCAGACCGAGGCGCGCGGGATCATCATGGCCATGAAGGTGCCCATCATGACGGCCATCAGGATCTGCAGCAGGTACTGCAGGAAGGCGGTCAGCGAACCGACCTGCATCTCCCCCGCGTCCACCCGCTGGCCGCCGAACCACAGCACGGCGGCGGTGGAGACGTGCAGGATCATGCCGATGGCCGGGAACATCAGCACGAACAGGGCCCCGATCTTCAGCGAGACGTCGGTGAGGTCCTTGTTCGCCGTGCCGAAGCGCTGCGCCTCGTGCGGTTCGCGGACGAAGGCGCGGACGACGCGGATGCCGATGATCTGCTCGCGCAGGACGCCGTTGAGCCGGTCGATCTTGGTCTGCATGGCGCGGAAGAGCGGCATCAGCCGGACCACGAGGTAGCCGACCACCACGACCAGCAGCGGGACGGACACCCAGACCAGCCAGGAGAGGTTGAGGTCTTCACGGAGGGCCATGACGATGCCGCCGATGCACATGATCGGGGTGGCGACCATGAAGTTCAGGCCCATCAGCATGAGCATCTGGACCTGCTGGACGTCGTTGGTGCCGCGGGTGATCAGCGTGGGGGCGCCGAAGACGTTGACGTCCCGGGCGGAGAAGCTGCCGACCTGGCGGAAGACCGCCCGGCGCAGGTCCCGGCCGAAGGCCATGGCGGCCTTGGACCCGAAGTAGACGCCGGCGATCGCGGTGACGACCTGGATGAGGGCGACGCCGAGCATCAGGCCGCCGGTGCGCCAGATGTAGTCCGTGTCGCCGCGGGAGACGCCCTCGTCGATGATCTGGGCGTTGAGGCTGGGCAGGTAGAGCGCTGCGATGGTGGAGGCCAACTGGAATATGACGACGGCCGCGATATACGGCAGATACGGCTTGGAGTAGCGCCGTATGAGGGTGACAAGCATGCCCACGGGTCCTTTGGGGAGGGTCAAAATGCTGAGAAGAAAGTAATAGCAGCCCGGGCCGACACCCTGAGCTGTCCCACTCTACGGAATCTCCCGCCGGGGCAACACCTCCGGGCCGTGCTGGAAGCGATCAGCTTGGCCGGGGGCCCGCCGCCGCAGGGGACGCAGCGGCCCCGCAGCGCCCGGGGGTCCGGGTGGTGCGGGGCCGCTGTGGCGTGCCGGGGAGCGCTATTCGCTGCGGTGCCGGCCGTGCGTGGCGATGTAGTCCGCCGCCGCCCGCTGCAGCTTCCGTTCCTTGGCCAGCTGACGGCGCAGGGTGGTGAGCTGCTCGCTGGCCTTGGCCTGCTCGGCGGCGATGGCGCGCTGCTCCGCGGCCTGCTCCTGGACCGCGCGCAGGGCCTCGGAGAGCTGCACCTGCTGTTCGGCCAGCAGCTGCTGGGTGTGCAGCAGCAGCGGCAGCAGCTCCGCGGCGTCGGCCCTGGTGTCCGTCTCGGCCAGCATGGTCCGGGACCGGGGGCGGGCGCCTTCGGCCCGGGCCTCGCCGTCGCGGCGGCTTTCCGGGGAGAACCGCGCGGCTTCCGGGAAGCGGGAGCCGTTGGCGCGCTGCCGGCCCAGGACCTCGATGAACTCGCGGTCCAGGTCGACGATTCCGCTGGCGGGCTGCGGTTCACCGTCCGGGGTGGCGGCGTTGGCCGCGCCGTGGGCGGGGCTCGCGACCACGCCGCTGGCGGCAGCCACGCCGTCGGCGTCTGCTCCGGACCCGGTGACGGCCGCAGCGGCTGTCGCCTCCGGCTGGATGTCCACCGTGCGGCGCAGCGGCTTTTCCTTGATGAAGAGGATGGCGACCAGGGCGATGATGCCGATCACTGCGGAGATCAAGAAGATTTCCGCCGTGGCGTCACCGTAGGCGGCGCGCATGATGTCGCGGATCTGCGGGGGCAGGTCCTTGAGGTCCATGCTGCTGCCCGCCGAGCCCCCGGTGACCGGAATGCCGGCGGCGGCCAGGCCCTCGGTGGCCAGTTCCTTGACCCGGTTGCCGAGCACGGCGCCCAAGACCGAGACGCCGATTGCGCCGCCCACGGAGCGGAAGAACGCGACGGAGGCGCTGGCGGTGCCGATGTCGGTGGCGCGGACGGTGTTCTGCACGGCCAGCACGAGGTTCTGCATCAGCAGGCCCAAGCCGAGGCCGAGCACGGCGGTGTAGAGGCCGGTCACCCACAGTTCGGTGGTGTGGTCGATGGTGCCGGCCAGGCCGAGGCCGCCGATCAGCAGGATGGACCCGGCGATCAGGTAGCGCTTCCACTTGCCGGTGCGGCTGATCAGCTGGCCGGAGAGCACCGAACCGATCAGGTTGCCGGCGATCATCGGCAGCGTCAGCAGGCCGGCCTCGGTGGGGCTGGCGCCCCGGGCTACCTGGAAGTACTGGCCGAGGAAGGCGGAGGAGCCGAACATGCCGACGCCCACGGCCACGGAGGCCAGGATGGCCAGCGCGGTGGTGCGCTCGGAGATGATCTTCAGCGGGATGATCGGCTGGGCCACGCGGGATTCGACGAACACCAGCAGGGCCAGGAGGGCAACGCCGCCGCCGACCATCGCGGCCGTCTGCCAGGACCACCAGTCGTAGTACTCGGGGTTGCCGGCGAAGGACACCCAGATCAGCAGCAGGCTGACGCCGGAGGTCAGCAGGATGGAGCCGAGCCAGTCGATCTTGGCGGGGCGCTTCACGTGCGGCAGCTTCAGGGTGATCTGCAGCAGGATCAGGGCGACGATGGCCAGCGGGACGCAGACGAAGAAGGTCCAGCGCCAGCCGAGCGGGCTGTCGACGATGAAGCCGCCCAGCAGAGGGCCGCCCGCGGTGCCGACGGCCATCACGGCGCCCATGTAGCCGGAGTACTTGCCGCGGTCCCGCGGCGGGATGATCGAGCCGATGATCGCCTGGGCCAGGGCGGTCAGGCCACCCATCGCCACGCCCTGAATCACCCGGGCGGTCAGCAGCAGCGGGATGGTTTCGGACAAACCGGCCATGACGGAACCGGCGACGAAGATCACGATGCTCAGCTGGACGAGGAACTTCTTGTCGAACAGGTCCGCGAGCTTGCCCCAGATGGGGGTGGTGGCGGCGTTCGCCAGCAGCGCGGCGGTGATGACCCAGGCGAAGTCGGTCTGGGTGCCCTTGAGCTCCGACATGATGGTCGGCAGGGCGTTCGCCACGATGGTGCTGCTGATGATGGCGGTGAAGAACGCCGCCAGCAGCCCGGTCAGGGCCTCCATGATCTGGCGGTGGCTCATGGCCACCGGAGGTGCTGGATGTGAGTGCGGTGTGGGAGCCGGGGATGGCCCGGCGGCGGCAGCGTGGCTGGCCATGGTTTTACTCCTCAACAAAGGTGGTCGTGTCGGTGGATCCGGCCGTCTTTGCCCGGGCTGAACTCCGAAGGGATTCAGCGAGTTTCTTCAGGGTGCGCGCGGTCTCTTCGACGTCGTCCTCGCTCCAGTCCTGGAGGAAGGCCTGCAGGGTGGCCGCGCGCTGGGCCTCGATGGAGCGGAGCTTTTCGACTCCCGCCGGCGAGAGCGCGATCAGCTGCGCCCGCCCGTCTTCCGGGTCCGGCCGGCGGACCACGTAGCCCTGCTCCAGCAGCTCGGCGAGGTGCCGGCTGAGGACGGGAGCGCTGACGCCGAGCCGCTCCGCGAGGCGGGTCGCCCGGGTCTCGCCCTCCCCCACGAAGCGCAGCACGCCCTGCAGCGCCACGCCCGTGTCTTCGCCGCGGAGGTTGGCCGCGGCAACGCAGCGGACGGCGCGCTGGAGGTCGAAAATCTGATGGACCAGTTTGGCCGCAGTGCTCGATGCAACTGACATGAAAGGACACCCCTTAATTACTTGCCCGAAGCAACAATAGCTTAATTTGATTGCTTTGGGAAACTAAGAAGCCCCTCCCGCCCCTGCGCGAACGGACACTTGAGGCCCCGAATCCGCTCGGATTCGGGGCCTCAAGTGTCCGTTCGCGCTATGGAGGGTGTTGGTTAAGGGGGTGAGGGCGGGTGACGCGGGGACGGGGTTAGACGTCCAGGTGCGTGGGGGCGAACATCTTGAGCAGGGTTTCGACGACGACCACGTTCGGGCCGTCCGCGGCGAAGCCCGTCTTCAGCGCGTCCCCGACATCCTCGGGCGCCACCCGGACGGCCGGGACGCCGAAGGCCTCGGCGAGCTTGACGAAGTCCGGACGGGCCAGCTCGGTGGCGGTGGCCTTGCCGAAGGCGCCCACCATGTATTCGCGCAGGATGCCGTACCCGCCGTCGTCGACAATCAGCCAGGTGACCGGCACGTTGTGCTGCTTGGCAGTGGCCAGCTCCGAGATCGAGTACATCGCGGAGCCGTCGCCGGAGACCGCGAGCACGCGGGACGAGCCGCCGGGCGTCCCCGTGGTTTCCAGGCCCACGGCGCCGCCGATCGCCGCCGGGAAGCCGAAGCCCAGGCCGCCGGCACCCTGGGCCGAGTGGAACTGGCCCTCGCGGGCGTCCCAGCAGCTCCAGGCCCAGTAGGCGGAAATCGTCATATCCCAGAAGGTCTGCATCTGCGCGGGCACGGCCTCGCGGATGTCGGCCATGAACTTCAGTTCCTTGCCGAGGTCCTGGGATTCCAGCCGGGCCTTGACCTTGGCCAGGGTGTCCTTGACCAGGCCCTCCGGCGTGCGGCCGTGCCAGTCCGGCCGGGCGTCCGCGGAGACCAAGGCCTCGTCCAGGGCCGCGAGCGCCTGGCCGGCGTCGGCCCGGATACCCAGGCCGGGCCGGTTGGACTCGAGCACGCGGGGTTCGGCGTCGATCTGGATGATCCGGCCGCGCGGTTCGAAGGTGAAGTAGTTGGAGGTGACTTCACCCAGCGAGGACCCGATGACGACGAGCACGTCGGCGTCCTCGAGCAGCTCGGTCATGTACTGGTCCTCGATCCAGGACTGGAGCGAGAGTTCGTGGTTCCACGGGAAGGCGCCGTTGCCACCGGGGGTGCAGATGACCGGCGCGCGCAGCTTCTCCGCGATGGACAGCAGCGACTTCTCTGCGTGCCCGCGCCGGGTGCCGCCGCCGGCGATGATCGCCGGCCGCTTCGCCTCGGACAGCCAGTGCACCGCCTCGCGGACCAGCTCCACCCGGGGCGGGTTATCCGCGGCCTCGGCGAGGGCGTCCTCCACCGGGGGCACCATGATCGGGTCCAGCAGCACGTTCTGCGGGATTTCGATCCATACCGGGCCCTGCGGCGAGGAGATGGCCTCGGTCCAGGCGTCCTGGATGGCCGAGGGGATGCCGGAAGCGTGCTGGATCAGGCGCTGGCTCTTGGTGACGTTGGCGGCGGAGGCCTTCTGGTCATCGAGCTGGTGCAGCATGCCCTTGCGGCGGGCGCCCAGTCCTTCGAGCGGGATCTGGCTCGCCACGACGACCATCGGCACGCCGGTGGCGTAGGCCTCCTGCAGCCCGGCCAGGGAGGTCAGTGCGCCCGGTCCGGTGGAGAGGAAGAGCACTCCGACCTCGCCGGTGGCGCGGGAGTACCCGTCGGCGGCGAAGGCCGAGTTGTTCTCCACCCGGGAGGAGACGAAGTGCAGGTTGCCGCGGCCCATCGCGTCGAAGAGGCCGAGGGCGTGCTGGCCGGGGATCCCGAAGACGGTCTTGGCGCCGAGCGCCTCGAGGGTTTCGACGACGAGGTCTCCGCCGTTGCGCACGCCGGTCACAGCGCAGCCCCGGTCTCGGCGGGACGGGTTCCGGCGGCGGCGAAGCCGGCCGGGCGGCGGGATTCCTGGCCAAGGGCCTGCGCGGCGTAGCCGTTCGGCGCGCCGGCACGGTCGCCGTCGACGGCGTTGTCCGCCATCAGGGTGACAAGTTCGTAGGCGACGTGGCTGGCCGCGACGCCGGTGATCTCGGCGTGGTCGTACGCGGGGGCGACCTCGACGACGTCGGCCCCGACGAGGTTCATGCCGCGGAAGCCGCGGATAATTTCGAGCAGTTCACGGCTGGTGAGGCCACCGGCTTCCGGTGTTCCGGTGCCCGGGGCGTGCGCGGGGTCGAGGACGTCGATGTCGACGGAAATGTAGAGCGGGCGGTTGCCGATCCGGTCGCGGACCTTGGCGACGGTTTCCAGCACGCCCTGGTAGTAAACGTCGGCGGAGGTGACGATGCCGAAGCCGAAGCGGTGGTCGTCGTCGAGGTCCTTTTTGCCGTAGAGCGGGCCGCGGGTGCCGATGTGGCTGATCGCCTCGGTGTCGAGGATGCCTTCTTCGACGGCGCGGCGGAACGGGGTGCCGTGGGTGTATTCGGCGCCGAAGTAGGTGTCCCAGGTGTCCAGGTGCGCGTCGAAGTGCAGCATGGCGACGGGCTGGCCGGCGCGTTCGGCGGCGGCGCGGAGCAACGGCAGGGCGATGGTGTGGTCCCCGCCGAGGGTGAGCAGCTTGCTGCCGGAGGCGGTCAGGTCCAGCGCGTTCTGCTGGATGGTCTCGATCGCGTCGTTGATGTTGAACGGGTTGACCGCCATGTCGCCGGCGTCGGCCACCTGGATGTTTTCGAACGGGCTGACGTCCCAGGCCGGGTTGTAGGGCCGCAGCAGGCGGCTGGCTTCCCGGACGTGGTTGGCGCCGAAGCGGGCGCCGGGCCGGTAGGAGACGCCGGAGTCGAACGGCACCCCGACGACGGTGACATCGGCCTTGGAGACCTGGTCCAGGCGCGGCAGCCGGGCGTAGGTCGCGGCCCCGGCGTAGCGCGGGATGCGGGAGGAATCGATGGGGCCGAGGTTGCCGTTGGCTTCGATGCGCAGCTCTTCCACGAGTGGCGTCTCCTTAGGGGGTGGTCCGGCGGGTGTGATTGCCATCATACACTTCAAGTTGCCTGTGGCGCATCAGTTGTTTACCTGACTACCACCGGATGTGGTACCCCGAGAGCTGCCGGGCCGCCCGGTTGTCCAGTTCTCCGCGAGGGCCGGACGTTCCTCCCCGGTTACTGGCCGGCACTGGTCTCACCGCCCGGCCGAAACAGCGCGGATCCGCGAACTCCGGCTGCCGCGGGACGCTGGCCGGGGAAGTAACTGGGCGGGAGTGTACACGGCCGGCGGCGCGGAGCCGTTTCGGCCACCCCGCCTGCCCGGCCTTCGGAGCTGGCGGGGCGCTCCTCCCCAGTTACCGGGCTGCCTTCAGTCTCGCCGCCCGGCCGAAGCCGCGCGGATCCGCGGATTTTGGCTGCCGCGGCACGCTGGCCGGAGAAGTAACTGGGCGGGAGCGTACACGGCCGGCGGCCGGGTCTTTTCGGCCACCCCGCCTGCCCGGTTCTCCGCGAGGCCGGACGTTCCTCCCCGGTTACTCGCTGCTGCCGACCCCGCCGCCCGGCCAGGCCCTTGCATTTCCGCGGAATTCAGTCATCCGGGCACGGGTGCCAGGCCAAGTAACTGGGCGGGAACGCCCGGGGCCGGCGAACGCGGAGCCGCAAAGTTGTCCAGTTAGCAGGGTTTCCCGGTTCCAGCCGGGGCGGCCGCTGCCTGCACTTGTCCTATGGATCCCCTCGTTTACCTGACCCAGCTGGGCGGCATTGCCCGGACCGGCCAGTTCCTGTCCGCAGGCTACAGCCGCCGGGATGTTGCCCGGCTTGCCCTGGTTGCCCGCCAGCCGCGACGGGGCGTCTTTGCCTTGCCGGACTGCAAGCCCGAGTTCCTTGCTGCCCTGCAACACAACGCCCGGGTCAGCTGTGCCAGCGCCGCCAATCACTACGGCTTGTGGCTGCGGGATCCGCCCGCCCGGCACCACTTGGCGTGCAACCACGGACACGGCCGCGGCTTCGTCCGGCACCGGACGGTGCGGTTCGAGGGGCCCGCGGAGCTTCCCGTGGCCGCCGTCGAAGATGTGGTGCTGCATGCCCTGGGCTGCCTCGCTCCCCCGGCGTCCACCGCTATCGCGACGTCGGCCATGCGGCTGCTCGGCGTCCCGCTGGAACTGTTGCAAGCAGAACTCACCGCCGACCGGTCCGGGACTGCCCGGCAGTCCCTGCGGCTACTGGATCTGCGGGCCGAGTCCATCGTGGAAGTGGACGCCCAGCATCTCTTCAGGACCAACGGATTCGGCTACGACGCCCAGGTCATTTTGCCCGGCATCGGCAGGGTCGACTTCCTGCTCGAAGGGTTCTTGATCGTCGAAGTGGACGGCTTTGCGTTCCACTCGAGCCGGAAAGACCTTCGTCGGGATCTCCAGCGGAACAATGCCGCGACCCTCAGTGGTTTCGCGTCGCTCCACTACATGCCCGAGGACATCTGGTTCGAACCGCAGCGCGTCCTGGCGGAGATCCGGGCGGTCCTGGCGAAGGGACCGCGGCAGACCCGTTAGGGCAGGGTCACAGGGCGGACGCTCCCGCCCGGTTACCTGGCCGGCCGCGGCAGGACTTCCGCGGCAATCCGGGGTTCTTGGCGCGGTGGCCGCGGCGCTGCCGGGAGTAACTGGGCGGGAAGGCCCGGGCGCTGAGGGGTCCAGGGGCGGACGCACCCGCCCGGCTACCTGGCCGGCCGCGGCAATCCGGGTTTCTTGGCGCGGTGGCCGCGGCGCTGCCGGGAGTAACTGGGCGGGAAGGCCCGGAGCCCCGAAGGATTGAGGCTTGGTACCAGAAGCCTAGCGGCTGGCGGCGGGGACCAGCACCCAGAGGACCTCGACGGGTTCGTCGGCGGGGTTGATCCAGGTATGCGGCTCCCGGCCGGGGAAGGTGACGGTGTCGCCGGTTTCCAGCTCGAACTCCTCGTTGGTCAGCACCAGGCGGATGCGGCCCTTGACGACGTGCAGCACGTCGACGTCGCAGTCCACGGCGTAGAGCTCGGATTCGCCACGGCCCCGGGGTTCGATCACGGCCTGGATGATCTGGACCCGGCGTTCCGAGCGGGCCGTCAGCAGGCGTTCGACGATGCCCTCGCCGCCGAGCGAGATCCGGGGCCCCTCGCCCTGCCGGGTGAGATGGGTTTCCGGAGCGGCAAACAGGTCCCCGATCGAGATGGACAGGACCTGGCACAGGGTCACGAGTGAGCTGACGGACGGCGAGGTCAGGTCCCGTTCGACCCGGCTAAGGAACCCTTTGGTCAGGCCGGTGGCGTCGGCTACCTGCTCGATGGTGAGCCGCTGCGATTGCCTGGCGGCACGGATCCGGGAACCAATAACAACGGGAACGTTGCTTGGTTCAACGGGAAGAGCTTTCATCTGGGAACCTTTCACGGCCGGCCGCCCGGCCCCGTACTGGAGCCAATCCTAGCCCCCCCGGGGCGCGGGAGGGCCCGCCGGGACACGGGGCCGAATCACCTTGACTGTTGTGGGGATCACACCTTACTGTTTGGCAACAAGTGTTGCCTATGAGGCAATGATTCGGGGTCCGGCCGCAGACTCCGGCCGAAGGCTCCGGTCTTCAGCCCCGGCGTCCGGCCACCGACGCCAATCCCCGTCAGCCCCAATCCGTCTGGCATCGCCGATCACCGGCCGCAATGTTGCGGTCCGGCGGCGTCGCCGCCCAACCGCTCCGAGGAGCATTCAATGGACGCAAGTTTCGTCAACATCGCCATCGTGGTGGTCTATCTGATCGCCATGCTGGCCTTCGGATGGTGGGGTAAATCCCGCACCAAGACCAATAGTGACTTCCTCGTAGCCGGACGCCGGCTCGGCCCGTTCCTTTACACCGGCACCATGGCCGCCGTCGTCCTGGGCGGCGCCTCGACCGTCGGCGGCGTCGGCCTGGGCTACAAGTTCGGCATCTCCGGGATGTGGCTGGTGGTCGCCATAGGCGCGGGCGTCCTGCTGCTGAGCCTGCTGTTCGCCAGCACCATCCAGAAGCTGAAGATCTACACCGTCTCGCAGATGCTGAACCTGCGCTACGGAAGCCGCGCCACCCAGACCTCCGGCATCGTCATGCTGGCGTACACCCTGATGCTCTGCGCCACGTCCACCAGCGCGTACGCCACGATCTTTGTGGTCCTCTTCGG
Organism: Arthrobacter sp. Soil763; assembly: GCF_001428365.1. Classification (GTDB taxonomy): domain Bacteria; phylum Actinomycetota; class Actinomycetes; order Actinomycetales; family Micrococcaceae; genus Arthrobacter. The sequence continues at coordinate 148,302 of NZ_LMSH01000003.1, forward strand.
CTGGGACCGCGCACTGGCCATCGCCATCGGCGGCGCAATCGTCCTGGTCTACTCGACCATCGGCGGCATGTGGTCCATCACCCTGGCCGACCAGGTCCAGTTCGTGATCAAGACGGTGGGCATCTTCCTGCTCATGCTGCCGTTCACGCTCAACGCCGCCGGCGGCATTGACGGAATCCGCAGCCGCGTCGAGGACAGCTTCTTCCAGATCGACGGCATCGGCGTCCAGACGATCATCACCTACTTCGTCGTCTACACCCTTGGCCTGCTGATCGGCCAGGACATCTGGCAGCGCGTCATCACTGCCAAGACCCCCACGGTCGCCCGCTGGGGCGGGGCCACGGCCGGCATTTACTGCATCCTCTACGGCGCCGCCGGCGCCATGATCGGCCTCGGCGCCCGGGTGGCCCTGCCGGACATCGACGTCAAGGCCCTCGGCAAGGACGTTGTCTACGCCGAGGTCGCCACGAACCTGCTGCCGATCGGCATCGGCGGCCTGGTCCTCGCCGCGGCCGTTGCCGCCATGATGTCCACCGCCTCCGGCGCCCTGATCGCCGCGGCGACTGTGGCCCGCGCCGACGTCCTGCCGTTCGTCGCCAGCTGGTTCGGCAAGCACATCAGCACCGATGACACGGACAACCCGGAACACGACGTCCGGGCCAACCGCCTCTGGGTCCTGGGCCTGGGGATCGTGGCGATCGTGATCGCGATCATCACCAAGGATGTCGTCGCCGCCCTCACCATCGCCTACGACATCCTGGTGGGCGGACTGCTCGTCGCGATCCTCGGCGGCCTGGTGTGGAAGCGCGGGACCGGAGCGGCAGCGGCAGCCTCCATGGCGGTCGGCTCGGTGATCACCCTCGGCACCATGATTGTGCTGGAGGTCAACGCCGAGGTGCCGCTGGACGGCATCTACGCCAACGAACCCATTTACTACGGCCTGCTGGCTTCCGCCGTGGTCTACCTGGCAGTTTCGCTGCTGACCAAGCCCACGGATCCGGCCGTCATGCGGCACTGGCAGGAACGTGTCGCCGGCGGCGCAGTTGCCGAGGAGGACAAGGCACCGGCGCTCAGCCACTAGCAGGACGACGCCGGCCGGGCAGCGCGGGCAGCCGCGGCTGCCCGGCGGGGCCGGCAACAGTTCCGGACACGACGACGGCGGCGCTTCCCTCCGCGGGGAGGCGCCGCCGTCGTCGTGTCTGCGGCTGCCGGAGCGCCCGGCGCACCGCCGCCGTTTACTCCTCGTCCTCCGGGGCCCGGAATTCGTCCGCGTCGGCGGGCTCGATGGGCTGCTCGTCGCCCAGGAAATCTTCCGCGTCCAGGGGCACGAGCCGGTCGGCTTCCTCCAGCAGTTCCTCGTCGACGGTTTCGGCGTCCCCCACCGGGGCGTCCTCGGCAAAGTCGTAGGCGGGATCCGACTCAACGGAATCCCTGGCCGGCTGGGCGGAATGTGGTCCGGTGGTGTCCATGGTGCAACCTCCGTGCGGTGGGGCGGCGGCAGTGGCGTGCGGACCGCCGCGGGTGCCGCAGGGCGGTCCCGGAAGCGGCCGGGCGGGCCTGCCGTTGAACCCGCCCAGGCCTTTATTCGAACACCGCGGGCGGTGGCGGTCAAGGGTCCGGAAGCCGCACCGCGGGGGATGCTAAGGTCGCTTACTTTACGGTGCGCCGAAACTTTCCGCTGAGGATTACCGGCCGAAAATCCGCGGAAATCCGGGGTAGGCTGGGGTGGCAATGGGGCCGAACCATGCCCCGTCAACCCAGGAGCTTTCCGTGTCCCAGCACGCGCCATCTGACCACAACCAGTCCGGACCCGACCGCACCGTGCCCTCCGCCGTGCCCGGTCCCCGGCCCGTGCCCTCCGCCGCGCCCGGACCGGGGGCGGCGTCGCCGGCGAGCGCCGCGGACATCAAGCGCTGGCGCCAATACCTCGCCGATGAACGGGCCGAGGCCGCCGTGTACCGTGACCTCGCGCAGAACCGCAGCGGCGAAGAACGCGAGATCCTGCTGGCCCTGGCCGAGGCGGAACGGCGCCACGAGGCGCACTGGCTGCAGCTGCTCGGCGGCCAGGCCGGCAAACCGCGGCCGGCGTCGCTGCGGAGCCAGTTCCTGGGCTTCCTGGCCCGGCACTTCGGCTCGGTGTTTGTCCTGGCGCTCGCCCAGCGCGCCGAAAGCCGCTCCCCCTACGCCACCGATCCACATGCCACCCCCGCGATGGTCGCCGACGAGCAGATCCATGAGGAAGTGGTCCGCGGCCTGGCGACCCGCGGCCGCAACCGGCTCGCCGGCAGCTTCCGCGCCGCGGTCTTCGGCGCCAACGACGGCCTGGTCAGCAACCTGTCGCTGGTCATGGGCATGGCGGCGTCCGGCGTCGGCAGCTCCGTGGTCCTGCTCAGCGGCGTCGCCGGGCTGCTGGCCGGGGCCTTGTCCATGGGCGCCGGCGAATTCATCTCCGTTCGCTCCCAGCGCGAACTCCTCGCCGCAACCCGGCCCACCCAGGTGACCCTGGCCGCGGCCCCGTCACTCGACATCGAACACAACGAGCTGCTGCTGGTGTACCTGGCCCGCGGGATGTCCCGGGAGGCGGCCGAGCACCGCGTCGCGGAACGGATGGGCCTGCGGGACTGCGACTGCGATCCCAGCCTGTCCCTCCGCCCGGAGCTGCCCGAGGCCGAGGACCAGCACGAGGCCGTTGGCACGGCCTGGAGCGCGGCGGCGTCGAGCTTTTGCTTCTTCGCCTCCGGCGCCATCGTGCCGATCATTCCGTTCCTGCTCGGCATGACCGGCATTGCCGCCCTGGTGGTATCGGCTGCCCTGGTGGGCATCGCACTGCTGCTCACCGGCGGCGTCGTCGGGCTGCTCTCCGGCACCTCCCCCGCAAGCCGCGCGTTCCGCCAGCTGGGCATCGGCATCGGCGCGGCCGCCGTCACGTACCTCCTTGGCATGGCCTTCGGCGCGGTGGTCGCCTAGTGGACGATCCCGGGTTGAGGCCGCGCGGGCCGCGGCACAGCCGCGCCCGCGGGTCGGCCCGGGTGGTCCGCGACCTGGCCGCCGTGGTCCTGATCGGGTGTTCCGCGTTCCTCGCCGCCGGCCTGGTCTACGGGGATCCCCGTTTCGTCGGGTTGTTCGAATTCAACGACGGCGCCCGCGCCCAGCCCGCCGCGCCGGCCGCCCATCCGACGGCCAGTCCGGTGGGTCGGCAGGCCGGAGTTCCGGAGGACGGCTCACAGATGGCCGTTCCGCCGCCGGGTTACGAGGAGCAGGACCAGCCGCTCGGACACCCGGCGCCGCCGCCGTCGTCCAGCGCCTCCTATAAATTCCTGGCCGCCAACGCCGACGGCACCCCCGTGGGCTACTCCCCCTGCCGGCCGCTGCACTACGTGGTCAACGCGTCGCTCGCCCCGGAGGGCGCCGGGCAGCTGGCGGAAAACGCGATCAGGACCGTGTCCGAGGCAACCGGGATCAAGTTCGTCAACGACGGCTCCACGACCGAGAATCCCTCCCCGTCCCGCGCGCCCTACCAGAAGGAGCGCTACGGCGAGCGCTGGGCGCCGCTGCTGATCGCGTGGACCACCCCCGAACAGGCGCCGCAGCTCAAGGGCGCCGTGATCGGCACCGGTGGCAGCACGCACTTCAGCTTCGGCGACGGGCCCAAGAGCTTCGTCACCGGCAGCCTGGAGCTGGACGCGCCCCAGATCACCGACGAACTGCGCCGCGGCGACGGTTCGGCGTACGCCACCGCCGTGATCCTGCACGAGCTCGGCCACGTGATGGGCCTCGAACACGTCGACGACCCGACCCAGCTGATGTATCCCGAGATCGGCGCACCCGACGGGCTGGCCGCCGGTGACCTGACCGGCCTGCACGAGCTGGGCCGCGCCCCCTGCCGCAAGGACCTCTGAGCCCCGCCGCGCCGTCGGGCACGCCGCGCCGCGCGCTGCCGGGCACGCCGGGTTCCGAACGCTGCCGGGCGCGCCGGGCTCCGGCCGCGCCTAGCGGTCGAGGACGGCGAGGGCCTCCTCGACGCTGTCGACCAGGAAGATCCGCTGCTCCATCCGCCGGCCCGAGGCGAGGCTCTGCAGCAGCGGCCAGGCCGGGAATCGGCGCAGCCAGTGCTCGGCGCCCACCAGCACCATGGGGGTGATGGTCTCCGGCGCCCCGTAATAGTTTTCGCAGGCGTCCTGGAAGATCTCCTGCACGGTGCCGCCGGAGCCCGGCAGGAAGATCACACCGCCGTTGCACAGCTCCAGCAGGATCGCCTCACGGATGGCGTTGGCGAAGTATTTGGCGATGTGCGTGGCGAAATAGTTCGGCGGCTCGTGGCCGTAGAACCAGGTGGGAATGCCCAGGGACGGGGTGCCGTCCGGGTGGCGGTCGACGACGGCGGCCGCGGTCCGTGCCCAGGCCGAGACCGAGGGCCGGAACCCGGGCACGGCGGCGAGGCTGGCCAGCGCCCGGTCGAAGTCCGCTTCGGCGGCGTTGCTGAGGTAGGCGCCGAGGTTGGCCGCCTCCATGGTGCCGGGACCTCCGCCGGTAGCGACCACCCGGCCGCTGCGGGCCAGCATGCGGCCCAGCTGCGCCGCCCCGGTGAAGCCGGCCGAGCCGCGGCTCGCGGCGTGCCCGCCCATCACCCCCACCATGGTCCGGCCGCGGCACAGTTCGGAGCGCGTCAGCTCCTCCAGGGCGTCGCCGATCGAATGGTCGTGCAGCGCGGCGGCGAGCGTGGCGTCCAGGCGGTGCCGCTGGCCGGGCCGGATGCTCCACTGGTACACCCGGGCGTCCAGGGTGTCCTCATAGCGGTTGTGCTCGACGCCGGCGTACAGCTCCTGCGGGGTGTAGAGCTGGCCGCGGTAGGGGTTGAAGGGCACCGCCTCCAGCTTGGGGAAGATCAGGGCGCCGCGGCTGCGCAGTGATTCCTCGACGCCGTCATCGAAGCTGCAGCCCAGGAAGATGGCGCCCTGCGCGTCGAGTGCTTCGAGCGGTTCGCCCCGGCCGCGCAGGTCCAGGGACTGCAGGTGCCAGCCGTGCATGCTCCGGGCGCCGGCCGCGACCAGCCGGTCGAAGGCGTCGAGGCTCTCGACCTCCAGCGTGCGCGGGCTCGGGTGCAGGCTGCGGGCGGCGCTCATCCGACGGTCCTAGTGCTGGGGATCCAGGGCGGCACCGGGCGCAGTGCCCTCCGCCGAGGTCAGGTAGGCGTCCAGCTTGGCAAGGGTTTGTTCGATGCTGGCGGGGTGGCGGCGGAGATAGCCGGCCCAGCGGAGCAGGATCCTGGCCGGTACATGCCGGGCGTCCCACTGCTCCGTGACCAAGGTGCCCGGGGTCCCGGCGTCGTCGGTCACCGGGTTCAGCACATAGCGCCAGACGTGGCCGCCGAAGTGGCGCCACGCGATCCGCCGGCCTTCCTCGAACTCGCAGACCGTGTTGAGGATCTTGTAGTCCAGCTTGATGTTCATCTCCATGCCGAACTTCGCGCCGAGGCTGAGCCGCTCGGGCCCGCGAGGCTGGGCTCCCTTCACGGTGTCCGAGCCGTCTATTACGCTGTGCAGCGTCGGCGTGGCCAGCACCTCGAAGATGGCTTCCGGGGCGGCGGCGATGAAGCGGCTGCGGGACACGAGGTACTTGCTGTTCATCCGGCAATCCTAGCCCTGCCCGGCGCGGCGTCATGATGCGGTCGCGCCGCGGCGGTGATGCAGAATGAAGCATGCAGAATCCCGCTGGCCCCTGCGGCGCGCGCCCCCGCATCGGCATTCCGGTCCGGCTCACCTCCTACTCGGACCCCGATCCGCGGGTTGGCGAGGCCAATGCGCTGTTCGATTACATCGTCGCCCTGGTGCGCGACGGCGGCGGCGACCCGGTGCTGCTGACCGCGGCAGAGGAACCCGGCGAGCTCGACGGCGTCGTCCTTCCCGGGGGCGGGGACTTGGATCCCCGCCTGTATGGGGAGGAGCCCGGGTCCGCCTGCTACGACGTCAACCGCGACCAGGACTCCCTCGACCTTGACGTGGCCCGGCAGGCCATCGCCGCCGGCGTCCCGGTGCTGGGGATCTGCCGGGGCATCAGCTGCTGAATGTGCTGTACGGCGGAACCCTGGTCCAGGACCTGGACTTCGGGTCCGTGCCGCACCGGGAGCCCGCCCCGCTGAACGGTGCCGGGCCCTGGGCGTGGCACGAGGTGGGGATCGACGGCGGTTCCAAGGTGGCTGCCCTGTATGGGGCGTCCGGGCCGCTGACGGTCAAGATCGCCTCCGGCCACCACCAGGCCGTGGCCCGCGTGGCCGACGGACTCGTGGTCACCGCGGTGGCAGAGGACGGGACGGTCGAGGCCCTCGAGGACCCGCGGCGCTGGGTGACGTCGGTCCAGTGGCATCCGGAGGCCCTGGAGCTGCCCGCCGGGGAACGGCAAGCGCCGTTCCGGGCCTTCGTGGAGGTCTGCCGGAACGGCGCTGGCCGGGCTTAGCCACGGCCGGCAGCCACTGGCTCCGGGGCAGACTCCCCGGCCGACGTTTCCACAACAACCGCCCGGGCCGGTGCGCCGCCGTCGGCCGGCGCTGCCTTCCGGGCGGCGCCTGCTGCCAGGGCCATCACGGCCAGCCCCAGCAGGGTGATCCCGGCGCCCGCCCAGATGGGTGAGGTGTAGCCCAGCCCGGCGGTAATCGTCACTCCGCCGGTCCAAGCCCCGAGGGCATTGCCGACGTTGAACGCACCGATGTTGGCACCTGACGCCAGGGTGGGGGCGCCGTCGGCGTACTTCATCACCCGCATCTGCAGCCCCGGCACGGTGGCGAAGCCGAACCCGCCCAGCAGCACCATCGAGGCGATGGTCATCGGCTGGTTTGCCGAGGTGAGCGCGAAGACCACCAGGACTACCACCAGGGCGGCCAGCACCACCAGCAGGGTGCGGTCCACGTCCCGGTCCGCGGCCTTGCCGCCGACCGTGTTGCCGATGAAGAGGCCGACGCCGAAGAGGATCAGCAGCCACGGCACGGTGGCCGCGGAGAAGCCGGTGACCTCGGTCAGGGTGAACGCGATGTAGGTAAAGGCGCCGAACATGCCGCCGTAGCCGAGGACGGTCACGGCGATCGAGAGCCAGACCTGTCCCGAGCGGAACGCCCGGAGTTCACCGCGCAGGCCGCCTGCAGCCGCCTCGCCCGGGCCGGTCTTCGGCACCAGGGCCAGGATGCCCGCGAGGGCCAGCACGCCGATGCCGGTGATGGCCCAGAAAGTGGAGCGCCAGCCGGCGGCCTGGCCGAGCATGGTGCCGAAGGGGACGCCCAGGACGTTCGCAGCCGTCAGCCCGGTGAACATGATGGCGATGGCCCCGGCCTTCTTGGTAGGTGCCACCATGCCGGCGGCGACCACGGCACCGATTCCGAAGAACGCTCCGTGGGAAAGGGCGGCGATGATCCGGCCCACCAACATCAGGCCGTAATCCGGCGCGGTCGCGGAGACGAGGTTGCCGGCGATGAACAGCAGCATCAGCACGGCCAGCACCGGCTTGCGTTCAAAGCGCGTGACGGCGGCGGTCAAGAACAACGCCCCCACGACGACGGCGAGGGCGTAGCCGGAGATCAGCCAGCCCGCGGTGGCTTCAGTGACGTGGAAGTCGGCGGCCACCTGCGGCAGCAGGCCCATGATGACGAACTCGGTGAGTCCGATGCCGAACCCGCCGAGGGCGAGTGCGATCAGCCCGATAGGCATGGAGAAACTCCTTTTGAACTGTACGAGGGGATGGGTGCGTCGTAAGCTATTAGTTGCAGACGCGGTATTTATTGTTGCACACGCAACTATGCCGCGCAAGCAACTATTTCTGGGCGCCGCCAGTGGGCAGGATCGGCGGCGCACGCCGGAGTTGAAAGGAAGCACACAGATGGGCATCAAGGACGACGCCGTCGAGGTCCGGGCGCAAGGCTGGCGGACCCTCGCGGCACTGCACGGACTCATTGAGGCGGAGCTGGAGCGCTCACTGCAGGCCGAGGCTCAGCTGTCGGTGGTGGAATACACCGTGCTTGACGCCCTGGGCCGTCAGGACGGCTGGCATATGCGGATGCAGCAGCTCGCCCGGGCCACGGCACTGAGCCCGAGCGCCACCACGCGCCTGGTGAACCGGCTCGAGGACCGCGGTCTGCTGACCCGGATCCTCTGCGCGGACGACCGCCGCGGGATCTACACCGAACTGACGCCCAGCGGCATTACTTTGCTGGAGCAGACCCGGCCGGCGCACGACGCCGCCTTGGAGCGCGCCCTGGATCAGGCCCGCGAGGTGCCGGAGCTGGCGATCCTGGTGGAGGCTCTCCCCCGGCTGCACGCCGGGGTCTGATCGCGGGCCTCGGACGCAGGAAGGCGCCGGAGGCAGCGTGGGGGCTGGCTCCGGCGCCTTCGACCCCGGGACCGGGTGACCCGGTCCCGGGGTGGTACTAAACGGTCAGGGCGGCGGTCCGAGCCGTGCCGTCGTAGCCTCCGGCGGGGGCCTTGAGACCGTAGAGCCGACCGATGGTGGGCGCGACGTCGGCGGTCCGCGCCGGCTCCGAGGAGACCGACTGCTTGACCACAGCCGGGCTCCCGCCGGAAACGAAGAACGGAATCGGCTCTGTGGCCGGGTGCCCGTGGTTCCCCGGGATGGGGTTCGAGGCCACGTAGGGGTCCGAGAAACGCCAGCCCGCACGGCAGTACGCCACGAGGTCGCCGGCTTCCGCCCCCAGGCGCAGGTCTGCGGGCCGGTTGACCGACAGGACGCCCTGGTGCGCCGCAACCAGCTGTTCGACGGCGGCCAGCCCCGCGGCGCGGTCGGCGTCCGAGCCGGTCCAGTACAGCAGGTCGGCGCCGCCGTTCTGGGCGATTTTGACGTTGGACTGCAGCTCCGGACGGGCCTGCAGGATCAGGTCAATGGAAATGACATTGCTCGGCAGGGACCAATCCATCGAATGGTCAGCCAGCACCATCACCACGCTGGAATCCCACTTTCCGGTGTCCTTGAGGTGGTCGATGAAGCGTCCCACCTGAACGTCGGTGTCCGCGAGGGCCGTTTCGCGCGCGGCCCGCAGCGTGGTTCCGGTCAGGTCCGAGTGCCCCACGCGGTCGATGTCGCCCAGGTTGGTGAAGACGAAATCGGGATCGGGTCCGTCCACCATGGCAAGTAGCGCGTCCATGGTGGCGGCGTCGGGCGCGTGCCCGGTGACCGGCAGCAGGGGCTGGGGTTCCCACCGGTAGCTGGCCCGGGTGCCGAAGATGCCGTAGAGGTACTTCTTGCTCAGCACGGAGCCGGTGGTGAGCCCCTGTTCCTGCAACCGCTCCAGCAGGGTGGGGAAATGCAGGTCCGTGGGACGGTCGAGGTCCCGGACCACGCCTTCGGACCGATCGAAGATGGCGTTGGCCGGAACCCCGGAGCGATCCGGACGGACACCGGTCATCATCATGACGTGGTTGGGGATGGTCTCCATCACGGGCAGCGAGCGCGCGGCCGGGAAATTGGTGCCGGCAGCCCGCAGGGAGGCCAGGCGCGGCGTCAGGGCCGGGGTGATTTCGTCGGGGCGGCAACCGTCCACGACGAGGACGTAGCTGCGGGTGCGTCCCGCCGCGGGGGCCGCCCAGGCGGCACCCGGGGCAGCGGACAGCACGACGGCGGCGCCTCCCGCGGCCACGAGCTGCAGGAACTGCCGGCGGCCCGGCGTCGGCTGGTGGTTGGTTGAACGGCTCATGCGATGCCTCCCTGGGCGGGCGTGACCTTGCCCGTGGTGGTTTGGACGTTGAAGGATGTGGTGAGTGTCGATCCGGAGCCGGCGTCGGTGCGCTCGGCGAGGACGTACCAGTCCATCCGGACACCGGCAGGCGTGACGTCGAGGACGGAGTAGCCGTGCGAGTCAAAGTCCAGGTATTTCACGTGCGGGTTGGCGGCCTTGATCGCGTTCTCGACGCCGACGGACCCGGTCCGCGGCGGAACGTTGAGGATGTCGTCGAGGTTGTCGCTCGTGACGGAGGTGCAGACCAGTTCCGCGGCCACCGAGTCCCCCGTCGCCGGGTAGGTGGCCGGGTCCGCCGGGACGTCGCAGGCCCAGCCGGAGTGGATGTCACCGGTGAGGAACACCGTGTCCTTGATGCTGTTGTCCCGCAGGTGGCGGACCACCCGGTTGCGGTCGGCCTCGTAGCCATCCCATTGGTCCACGTTGTACGGCACGCCGCTGATGCTCGTTCCACCCATCAGTTTTTGCACCCCGGCCAGCTCCGCAGCGCTCAGGGTGGAGGGGACGCGGACGGGCGCGATCATGACGGGGTTGCCGACGAGTTTCCACTGCGGTCCCGTCGAGGTGAGGTTGCCCAGCAGCCAGTCCATCTGGGCGGCGCCGGTGATCGTCCGGGTCGGGCTGCTGATGGCAGAATCCGCCCCGTTGGCGGCCTGCTGGTCGCGGTAGGTGCGCAGGTCCAGCATGGACAGGCTGGCCAGGGTTCCGAAGTCCAGGCGGCGATAGATCGTCCCGCCCGGCTCGTAGCGGACCGGCATCCACTCGGCGTAGGCCCGGTGCGCGGCGGTGAAGCGCTCGCTCCAGGTACCCTCGACGCCCGGGGTGTGGTTTTCGGCCCCTCCCTTCCAGGCGTCGTTGGCCGACTCATGGTCGTCCCAGGTCACAATGAACGGCGCGGCCGCGTGCAGGGCCTGGAGGTCGGGGTCGGTCTTGTACTGGGCGTGGCGGCGGCGGTAGTGCGCCAGCTGCGTCATCTCGACGGCCGGGTCGTGGGGACGGACCACGACGTCGCGGGCCTGGTATTCCCCGGGGCCGTATTCGTAAAGGTAGTCGCCCAGGTGCAGGACGGCGTCGAGGTCGCCGCGGGCGGCCAGATGGCGGTACGACGAGAAATAGCCAGCCTGCCAGTTGGCGCAGGACACCACGCCGAACTTCAGCCGGTCAACCGGGGCGCCGGCGGCCGGCGCCGTCCGCGTGCGGCCGACCGGCGAAACGGCAGCGCCCAGCGTGAAGCGGTACCAGTAGCTGGTGCCGGGGGTAAGCCGGTCGGCAATCACTTTGACGGTGTGGTCCCTGGCCGGACCGGTGCCGGCAGTTCCCCGGGCGACGATCTTCTTGAAACCGGAGTCAACGGCGACCTCCCAGCCCACTGACACGTCGGGGCCGGTTCCGCTGCCGGGCAGCGCGTCCGGCGTGGGCGTGACGCGGGTCCACAGCAGCACACTGCCGGGCATCGGATCCCCCGAGGCGACGCCATGACCGAACGGCCCGGCGGCGGGGGCCGCGAAGGCGCCGGCGGGCGCGGGCGAGGCCAGGGCTCCCGCGACGGCGGCAACCCCCGCGGAGCGTAGTACTTGACGACGAGTAAAGGTTGTCATGCATTCCAGTATTTCCATCCCGCCGGGGCCAAATGCCGGCTTTTCCGCCCCCGTGGGCGGACGTTCACCGAGAGTTCACCGTGGCGGACCCGTCCGGCATACTTCGACGAAGCTAGGCCCCTTGCCGAACAAAGAACCAGCGGCGTACGGTTAAACAACCGAAAGGTTTATCAACTTTTAGGTTGACAAAAAGAAGGTAGAAGTACCGTGGTCCACGACGACGAACAGCTCGACTCCGCCTTCCTGGCGCTGGCCGATCCTATCCGCCGCCGGATCATCGCCCGGCTCAGCCGGGGCCCGGCCACGGTCAACGAACTGGCGGAACCCTTCGCGATCACCAAGCAGGCGGTCTCGAAGCACATCCAGGTCCTCGAGCAGGCGGGGCTGGTGACGCGCACGCGCGACGCCCAGCGCCGGCCCGTCCACCTGGACCCCGCACGGCTGGAGGCTCTCACCGCATGGATCGACCAGTACCGGCTGGTCCGCGAGGGGCAGTTCCGCAGCCTCGACGCCGTGCTCCAATCACCGGCCGCAGCACGCGGCACGCAGGCAAAGGACTCATCATGAGCAACGCCCTGAAACTCACCGTCCCGGAAGGTTTGCCCTTCATCGACTTCGAACGGGACTTCGATTTCCCCGTCGCGGACGTCTTCCGCGCCCACAAGGACCCCGGCCTCATCGTGCAGTGGCTCGGCCCGCGCGGGATGCACATGGATGTGGACCACTATGACTTCCGCACCGGCGGCAGCTACAGCTACACGCACACCGGCCCGGACAGTGTCCCGCACGTGTTCAGCGGGATCTTCCACACGGTCCGGGAGAACGACTTCGCCATCCAGACCTTTGAGTTCGACGGCTACCCGGACGTGGTCAGTATCGAATTCATGACCTTCACGGACCTCGGTGGCGGCCGCACCCGGCTGTCCGCGCATGCGGTGTACCCCAGCATGGAGGCACGCGACGGCATGGCGCAGTCCGGGATGGAGTCCGGCGTCAGCGAGGGCTACGAGCGGCTCGAGGAGCTGCTTTCCGGCGCCAGGGTCTGAAGCGCCTCGTCGAGCACCCGGCCGAGGTTGCCGGCGTCGTGGGCGAAACGGCCCAGGAACAGGCCGTCGACGGCGGGAAGTTGCGGCAACAGGCCGGGGCCGGCGCTGCCGCCGTAGATGACGGGACAAGCGGCGCCGAGGCCCCCGCGGATCAGTGCCGCCACCTCATTGACGTAGTCCGGCGCGGCGGGCCGGTCCGCGCCGATGGCCCAGACCGGTTCGTAGGCCACGACGAGGCGCCGGACCATCGCCTCGTCGCCGGCCACCGCGGCCCGCACCTGGGCGAGGCAGACGGCGGCCGCCTCCTCCGGGCCGGTCCGGGCCTGTTCGCCGATGCACAGCAGCGGTGTGAGCCCGGCGTCGACGGCGGCGCGCACCTTGCGGGCCACGACGCCGTCGTCCTCGCTGAAAAGCGCCCGGCGTTCCGCGTGGCCGATCTCCACCAGCGAGACGCCGAGCTCGGCCAGCATGCCCGGGCTGACCTCCCCGGTCAGCGGCCCGTCCCCCCAGGCGCAGTTCTGTGCCCCGAGGAGGACCGGCGAGCCGGCCAGGATCTCCCCCGCCGCCGCCAGAACCGGGAAGGAGGGGATGACGAACACCCGGATGTCCCGGCCCAGGGCGGGCCGGGCGTCCACCACGGCGCGCACCTCCGACAGCCAGCGCAGGCTTTGTTGGTAGCCCAGGTACATCTTGGTGCTGACACCGATGTACAGGGGTTCGGCGCTGGTGCCGGAGGTGCGGTTCATGGATCTCCTCGGAGGGGGCGGGACGTCGGCTGGTTCTAGTCGAGCAGCTCGTCGGCCTTGTTCTTGAACCGCTTGGTGGCGAACATCATCGCCGCCGCCACGAACGGCAGCACACCCAGGGCGTAGACGCCCATCGACCCGGTCGGCGAATGCGTCGCCTCGTTGACCGCGGTGCGCAGGATCGGAGCGACGAAGCCGCCCAGGTTGCCGAGCGAGTTGATCAGGCCGATGCCGGCGGCCGCGGCGGAACCGGCCAGGAACGCCGTCGGGTAGGACCACACCACCGGGCCCACGGCCAGGAAGCTGCAGACGGCCAGGGTAATGAAGATCATGCCCAGGACCGGCTGGTGGTTGGTTCCGGCCCAGGCCGAACCAAAGATGCACAGGCCGGTGGAGATGAACAGGATCGTGCCGAACTTGCGCCGTTTGGCCACCGTGTTGGCTGCCTTGCCGATGAAGTAGCAGGAGAAGATGCCGAAGAACCACGGCACGGCGATCAGCAGGCCGACGGCGAGGCCCACCTTCTGCCCGGTCAGCGAGGAGACCTGCTGCGGGAGGAAGAAGGTGACGCCGTAGACGGCGATCTGCAGGCAGAAGTAGATGGCGGTGAAGTACCAGACCCGGCCGTTGCGCATCGCGGCGAGGATGCCGCGGGGGCCGGTCTCGTCCTTGATGTTGTCCTCCAGGGCCATGACTTCCTTGAGCGCGTACTTCTCCTCGCTGCTGAGGAACTTGGCCTTGTCCGGACCGTTGATCAGGAAGAAGAAGGCCGCGATGCCGGCGACGACGGCGAGCATGCCCTCGACGAAGAACATCACCTGCCAGCCGCGGACGCCCGGCACCTGGTCGCCGATGTTGATCAGCCAGCCGGAGAGCGGGTTGCCGATCATCTGGGAGAACGGCTGGGCCAGGTAGAAGATGGCAAACATCTGCACGCGGACCTTATTCGGGAACCACTCGGCGAGGTACATGATCACGCCCGGGAAGAGCCCGGCCTCGGTCACGCCGAGGAGGAAGCGCAGGATCACGAACGAGGTTTCACCCTGCACGAATGCGAAGCAGGCGGAGACGATGCCCCAGGTGATCGCGATCCGGGCGAGCCAGACCTTGGCCCCGACCTTCTTCAGCAGCAGGTTGCTGGGGATTTCGAAGATCGCGTAGCCGATGAAGAAGATGCCGGCGCCAAGGGCGAAGGCCGCGGCGGAGACGCCTTTGTCCGCGCCCAGGGCCGCTTCGGCGAAGCCGACATTGGTCCGGTCCAGGAACGAGACGATGTACAGAATGACCAGCATCGGCATCAGCCGGCGGGCCGCCTTGGAAATCGCGGACTTCAAGACCGGGCGGCCCAGAAGTTCCTTGGATGTTGCGGTAGTTACGGACACAGCACTCTCCTTCGAGTGATGAGGTGGGGTGGTTCCCCCGCGGGCCGGCGGCCTGCGGTCTTGGTGGTTTCCGGTGCCCGGGGGCTCCGGTCGCCGGGTCAGTGCATGTACAGGCCGCCGTCGACGTTGAGCGTCTGCCCGGAGATGTAGCCTGCGTCCTCGCCGATCAGGAAGTGGATCGCGGCCGCGATGTCGCGCGTGCTGCCCACCCGGTTCACGACCAGGTCCTTGACCAGTTCATCCTTGCGTTCCTCGCTGAGGGTGCCGCCCATGATGTCGGTGTCGATCGGGCCCGGGGAGATGGCGTTGACGGTGATGTCGTACTCGCCCAGTTCACGGGCCGTGGCGCGGGTCAGGCCGATCACGCCGGCCTTCGCAACGGAGTACGGAGTCTTGCTGAACGTGCCGCCGCCGCGCTGGGCGGAGACCGAGGAGATGTTCACGATCCGGCCCAGCCGGTTCTTCACCATCGATTCGGCGGCCCGGCGGGTCGCGTAGTGCACGCCGTTCATGTTGATGTTGAGCACCCGGTCCCATTCGGCGGCGTCGAGCTCGAGGTAGGGCACCGGGGAGCTGACGCCGGCGACGTTGGCCAGGGCCACGAGCTGCGGCAGTTCGGCCTCGATCTCGTCGATCGCGGCGCGGACCGAGGCCTCGTCGCCGACGTTGGCGCCGGCGCCGTGGGCCTTGATGCCGTGCCTTTCGGCGAGCTCCTTGGCCAGGGCCTTGCTGGCGGCGTCATCGAGGTCGATGACGCCGATGTTCCAGCCGCGCTCGGCGAGGTAGGCCGCGGTGGCCCGGCCGATGCCGCGCTCGGAGACGGCACCGGTGACAATCGCGGTGCGCTCTGCGGGGAAGGTGGTCATGGAAGTCTCCTTGGGAAGTGTTCGGTGCGTGCAGGAAGCTCAGGCGAGGGGCGCGGGGCCGAGTTCCTCGAGGAGTTTCTGCATGGCGACGTAGGCCTTGTTCCGGTACGCGACCAGTTCGGCGGTCCGCTCGGCCGGGACGTTGAGGAAACCGGAGCCGGTCTTGGTGCCGAGCTGGCCGGCGTCGACCTTTTCCTGCAGGATCTGCGGGGTGGCGAAGCGCTCCGGGAACCCGGTCTGGAGGGACTTGTAGCAGAAGGCGTAGACGTCGAGCCCGGCCATGTCCGCGATCGCGAACGGGCCGAAGAACGGCAGGCGGAAGCCGAAGGTGGTGCGGACCATGGTGTCCACGTCCTCGGCGGTCGCGATGCCCTCCTCGACCACCTGCGCGGCCTCGTGGAAGAGCGCGTACTGCAGCCGGTTGAGCACAAAGCCGGTGACGTCCTTGACGGTGGCGGTTTCCTTGCCGGTCTCCCCCACGATCGCGCGGGCCGTCTCAACGGTGGCCTCGGAGGTGCCCTCGTGCGGGATGACCTCCACGCCGGGGATGAACGGTGCCGGGTTGGAGAAGTGCACGCCGAGGAACCGCTCCGGGTTGGCCACGGCTTCGGCCAGCTTCGCGATGGAGATCGTGGAGGTGTTGGACCCGATGATGGCGTCCGGGCGTGCGGCGGCGCTGATCCGGCGGAGGGTGGCGTGCTTGATCTCGAGGACCTCGGGCACCGCTTCCTCGATGTAGTCGGCGCCGGCGACCGCTTCCTCGATGTCTTTCGCGGCCCAGAGGTTCTCCTTGAGCTTCTCGGTGGAGCCCGCGGGGAACAGCCCGGCCGCGACGAACTCGTCGGATTCCTTCAGGAGGCGTTCGTAGTTGCTCTGGGCGATCTCGGCGGAAACGTCCGCGAGTGCGACACGGGCGCCGGCCAGGGCCAGGACCTGGGCGATGCCGCCGCCCATGTAGCCGGAGCCGACGACGGCGATGTTACGAGTGCTCATTTGCTTTCCGATCCTTCCGAAGCTCCTTCATAGGAGTGGATTGCGTCCACCTTGGCCGCGGATGCGGAGGTGTCATCGAAGCGGTGGTCCAGCCATTCGCTGACCAGTTTCTTGGCCAGTTCCAGGCCGATCACGCGCTGGCCCATGGTGAGCACCTGCGCGTTGTTGGACAGGACGGACCGCTCCACGGAGTAGCTGTCGTGGGCGGTGACGGCGCGGATGCCGGGCACCTTGTTGGCCGAGATGGCAACCCCCAGTCCGGTGCCGCAGATCAGCAGGGCGCGGTCGGCCTCGCCGGCGGCGACCTTGCGGGCCGCGGC
The DNA here is from genome assembly GCF_001428365.1 of Arthrobacter sp. Soil763. Lineage (GTDB taxonomy): Bacteria > Actinomycetota > Actinomycetes > Actinomycetales > Micrococcaceae > Arthrobacter. The sequence goes on from NZ_LMSH01000003.1 coordinate 164,986, forward strand.
GACGGCCAGGTGCGGGTACGCGGTGGTGTCGTCGGCGCCGACTCCCACGTCCTCGACGGAGGCGACCCGGGGGTCGGCTTCAAGGAGGGCGAGCAGGGCGTTCTTGTATTCGACGCCGGCTTCGTCGTTGCCGACGACGATCCGCCAGCCCTGGCGGGCCTCGGCGGCGGGTGCCGTGGTTTCTGTGGGTTCTGTCATGGGGTGCTCCTTCAACTGCGTTCGATCGAGGCTGCGTACTCGGCGACCCGGTCCGCGATCAGGCCGAACGACACGGCCCCGGGATCGGGGTGGCCCAGGCTCTTTTCGGCCAGGGGGCGGGCGCGGCCTTTTTTGGGGCTGAGCCCGGCCGTCGCGTCGGCGGCCCGGGCGGCCGCGTCGGCGGCGGTCCGCAGGCTGCGGACCAGGCCGTCGCCGTCGTCGATGCCCCGGTTGAAGACGTCGGCGAACGGCAGCAGCGCGTCCACCATGGTCTTGTCCCCCGCTTCGGCCTTGCCGAGGGTGAGGATCGCGTCCCGGAGCGCGTCGACGGCGGCGGCCGCGTCCGACTCGGTGTAGGTGTCCTTGCTGCCCAGGGCCCGGCCGACGGCGGTGACCGCGGCGCCCCAGAGCGCTCCCGAGGTGCCGCCGGCGCGTTCGGCCCACTGCTCGCCGGCGGCCGCGAGGACTTCCTCCAGCCCGGCTCCGGCGGCGTGCGACTGTTCTGCCGCGGCGACGGCGGCGTCCACGCCGCGGCGCATGCCGATGCCGTGGTCGCCGTCCCCGGCAATGGCATCGAGCTTGCCAAGGGCTTCCTCGTGTTCGACGACGGCGGACTGCGCGACCTTGAGCGCCTGGACGGCGGTGCCGGCCAGCGCGGCCGACGCGGCGGTGGCCGTGAACGACGTCGCCGTCCCGGCACCGGCCTGGACAGCGACGGACCGGGCCCGGCGCGGGGCGAGGTTGCCCTTGCGGAAGGCCGGGGTGTCGGCGGGGGCGGACCAGAATTGTTCCAGTTCCTCGTCCAGCCAGAAGAGCGTCAGGGACAGCCCGGACATGTCCAGGCTGGTGACGAGCTCGCCGCATTCGGGTTCCACGATCTCCAGGCCGGCCGCGGTCAGCAGGGCCTCGATCTTGCCGAACAGGAGGAACAGTTCGTCGTACTTGACGGTGCCCAGGCCGTTGAGGATCGGCACCACCCGGGAGCCGGCGGCGTCCGGCTTGTCCTTGAGCAGCCCGTCCACCAGCAGGGTGGCCAGCTCGCTGGCGGTCGGCAGGGGCTGTTCGGAGATGCCCGGCTCGCCGTGGATGCCCAGGCCGACCGACATCATGCCCTCGGGCACCGTGAACAGCGGTTCCGCGGCGCCGGGCAGGGTGCAGCCGGCGAAGGCGACGCCGAGGGACCGGGTGTGGTGGTTGGCCTTGATGGCCAGCCGTTCCACCGCGTCGAGATCCAGGCCCGCCTCGGCTGCGGCACCGGCGACCTTGAAGACGGTAAGGTCCCCGGCGATGCCACGGCGCTTGGTGATTTCCTCCAGCGGGGCGCTGGCGATGTCATCGGTCACCAGCACGGTCCGGGTCTCGATGCCCTCGGCGTTGAGCCGCTCCTGCGCCTGGCCGAAGTGGAGCACGTCGCCGGCGTAATTGCCGTAGCTGAGCAGCACTCCTCCGCCGGTTTCCGCGGCCTTCACCACGCGGTAGACCTGGCCGGCGGAAGGGGACGCGAACATGTTGCCGCAGGCGCTGCCGGCGGCCAGACCGGCGCCGACGAGGCCGGCGAAGGCCGGGTAGTGGCCGGAGCCGCCGCCGATCACCAGGGCGACCTGGCCGGCCGGGGTCTCGGTGGAGCGGACCACGCCGCCGTCGACCCGGGCCACGTACTGGCGGTGGGCGGCGGCGAAGCCGTCGAGGGCGTCGTCGGCGAAGCGTGCGGGATCGTCAAATATCTTGGTCATGATTCCTCGTTGAACCGGTTGGGGCGGTTGGACGGACGGGGCGCCGCGGCCCTAGACGGCGGAAACGGCCGCGGGCTGCTGCCGCCCCTGGGCCACCAGGGAGGTGCCGAGGGCGTAGCCCTCGCGCTTGGGCAGGACCTGGCGGCGCAGGTAGTCCTGGTTGGCGGCGGTGACGCTGAGGCCGTCGCCGCCGTAGTGCTCGGTGCAGATGATGCCCTGGAATCCGACCGAGATCGCGAACTGGAAAGCTTCGCGGTAGTTGATCAGGCCGGCCTCCATCGGCGCCGGCATGGCGACGAACTGGTTCTTCGCCCGGTTTTCGTCGCGGAAGTAGTTCTTGACGTGCCAGTAGTTGGCGTAGGGCAGCGTCTTGTGGACCATCTCGCGCCAGTCCTCGATGGGACGGTGCAGGCGGACCAGGTTGCCGATGTCCGGGTTGAGGCCGACGTTGGGCAGATCGATGTCCTGGACCAACTGCACCGAAGAGTCGGCGGTGCCGAGGTAGGTGTCCTCGTACATTTCGAGGGAGACGAGCAGCCCGAGTTCGGCGGCGTGCCGGCCGACCTCGCGGATGCGGGTGACGGCCTTGTTCCAGGTCTCCTTGTCCCCCACCGGGTCCTTGTGGCCCTCGACGGTCCAGAACCAGAGCTGTTCGCGCTGGGCCGGGGTCAGCGCCTGGTGCAGACCGATCGAGACGACCTCGCAGCCAAGGGCCGCGGCGGCGTCGAGGGTGCGGTGCGTGTAGGCCAGGTTGTCTTCCCAGTTGGCGGCGTCGATGACGCTGCGGCGGATTGCGGAGATGGCCGGCAGGCCGACCCCGGCGGCGCGGGCCGCGGCGGCGAACTCTTCCAGCCGGGCCGGGCTGAGGTCGCCGGGGCGCACCCAGCTGTCGGTCAGGTCGGCGTTGGCAAAGCCGGCGTCGGCGACTTCCTCGAACACCTGCTGCCAGTCGGAGGCGGGGGCGTCCTGGAGCGACGTTCCGTCGGGCCGGGTCCCCGGGAACTGCAGGAGGGCCGCGGTGATGGGCCAGTTTTCAGCGGTGTACGACATTGTCACTCCAAATCTTGAATCACATTTCCTATAGGATTCACCGGCCACGGAGACCCTGTCAAGAGGTTTCTGCCACGTGAACCTTCCGGCGGGTGCCGGGGAGGGCCGTTAGGGGCCGTCCGGCCTAGCTGCGCACTTCGCTGTCGTGCACTTCGCTGTCGTGCTGCGAGCGCTGCTTGACGCCCTCGATGTGGGCGATCATCTTCCGGCGGGCCAGGTCGGCGTCGCCGGCCTCGAAGGCGCGCAGGATTTCGGTGTGTTCGGCGATCGCGAAGTCCGCGTCGGTGACCCCGAGGCCTCCGAAGAAGCGGAACCGCTGCACCTGCCCGCCGAGGGCGTTGTACGCGGAGAGCAGGAACTGGTTGTTGGCGTGCTCGGCGATGAGGCGGTGGAACCGCTCATCGGCCTCCCAGTAGGCGCGGAACTCGGCGAACGAGGGCCCCCGCGGCGCGGCCTTAAGGTCCTCGATGGCCTGGGACAGCTGGTCGGTGAGGTCGGCGTCGGCGTGGCCGCAGGCCATGAAGGCGTTGGCCGGCTCGATCACCAGCCTCGCGTCCATCAGGTCCGCGAGCTCCGCCGCGGTGAACAGCGGCGCCACCCGGTAGCCGCGCAGGGCGGTGCGGCGCACCATCCCGGTTGCCTCGAGCCGGGCCAGCGCCTCCCGGACCGGCGTCGGCGAGACGTCCAGCTCCCGGGCCATCCCGTCGATGCTGACCGGCGTGCCGGCTTCGAGCCGGCCGTCCATCAGCGCGATGAGCAGCGCCTCGTAGACATGGTCGGCGAGGACCTGCCTGCTGACGCCGCGGGAGGCCTGATCCTTGATTGCCATACTTGGAATCCTATAGCCGCAACCGCGGGTGCTACCGCCCGCGCAGCACCTCGATTACGGACGAGTCGTCCCGCCGGCCCAGGCCGGCGCGCCGGCCGCTGAGGTAGAGCTGTTCGGCGGCGGAGGCCAGCGGGGCCGGGTAGGTGCTGTCCCGCGCAGCGTCCACCACGAGGCCCATGTCCTTGACGAAGATGTCCAGGGCGCTGCGGACCTCGGTATTCTCCGGGTCTACCATCCGGGAGCCGCGGTCATCGAACATGAACGACGCCGCGGCACCGGTGCGCAGCACCTTCCAGGTTTCCTTCGGGTCCAGGCCGAGCGCCTCCGCGAAGGCCAGGGCCTCCCCCGCCGCGGCGATATGCACGCCGCAGAGCAGCTGGTTCACCAGCTTGACCTTCTGGCCATCGCCGACGGCGGAGCCCACCACCGGCGCTGAGCTCGCCATCGCGTCCAGCAGCGGCCGGACCGCTGCGAGGGCCCGCTCGGAGCCGCTGACCATCATCAGCAGCTCACCGGTGGCGGCGCGCTTGGTGCCGCCGGAGACCGGGGCGTCCACGAGATCGACGTCGAACGGTGCCAGCCGTTCGGCCAGCGACACCACGGCGGCCGGGCCGACCGTGGCCATCAGCAGGACCACGGTGCCCGGTCGGAGCGCCGCGGCGAGTTCGTCCGGGCCGAAGAGCACGGCGTCAGCCTGGGCGGGGGTGGCCACCATCAGGGCGACGACGTCGGCCTCGGCCACCGCCTCCTTGGCCGAGGCAGCCGGCGTGAGGCCGGGACCTGCCAGTGACTGTGCCCGACCGTCGGCGACGTCGAACGCCGTGACCTCATGCCCGGCGTTGGCCAGCACGACCGCCATCGGGCCGCCCATCGCGCCCAGTCCGATCCATCCGACCTTGCTCATCGGGTTACTTCCTTTCCTGGGCCGCGGACGTGGTGCCGCGGAAGAGTTCAATGGTGTCGGCGAGCGCGTTTTCGTCGCCAACGTTGCCGGCGAAGACGACATACGGCATGCCCTGCACGCCGGGGGCCGCCTCGTCGGGGCGGAGCACCGAGACCATGCCGGGGAACAGCTGGCCCAGCACGGTGGCCCGGCGGATGCCGAGGCCGCGGACCGCGACGTCGTGCGAGGTGATGCCGCCCTTGGCGATCACCCAGGCCGGCCGGGCGGCGAGCGCGGCCTGGACCACCTCGATCAGGGCGGCGGAGACGCTGCGGGCGATCTCCAGGCTGGCCGCCGCGTCGGCGCCCTTGAGCAGGGTGCGGGAGGTGTACAGCAGGACGTCGGCGTCGGCGAGGGCGCCGACGACCCGTTCGGCGGTGGCCGCGATGTGCCCGGCGCGGGCTGCCGGGTCGATCAGGTCGGCGACGGAGAGCTCGACCTCGCTCACGCCGCCGCGCGCCTGCGCCGCGGCGACCTGGCGGGCGGTCTGGCCGACGTGGGAGCCGACGACGGCGAGCCCGTGCCCGGCCGGGCGTCCGCCGGGCCAGATGTCCTGCGCCTGCAGGGTGGGCTTGGGGTCCAGGCCCGCGAGGGCGCGGACGAAGGACGGTCCGGTGCGGTGCAGGAAGACCTTGCCCTCGCGCTGGACCTGCTGCAGGCCCAGGACCACGATTTCCAGGTCGGCGAACTCTGTGGCGTTGACGATGATGAGCTGCAGCCCGGCTGCGGCGCGCAGGATCTCGGCGACCCGGTCCTCCCCGCCGGTCCGGATGTCGTCCAGGCCGATGCTGAGCACCTGGTCGGGACTGACCGTGCCGCCGCTCTTTTCCGCGACGAAGTCTTTGAGATCCGAGGAGCGGTACCCGAAGGTGGCGTCCTTGGCGAATTCGGTGTCACCGGCCGGGACGGGTTCGCCGCCCACCATGGCCCAGTGCACGTCCCCGGCGGTGAAGCGGCCGGCTTCGAAGTAGGACGGGGCCAGCAGGACGCCGTCGAAGCCGTGGCCGGTGACTTCGCGCCGGACGGCGTCGAGGGCCCGGATCTCTGCCATGACATGGCCGCGGAGGGTCGAATCGCTGCGGCTGACCACGTCCAGGGGCGCGCCGAGGCGGTCTTCCAGGGCGAACAGGGCCCGGCCCGCTTCCTGGTTCAGGGCGACGGCGTCGGCCTCGTCCAGGCTGCGGGTGTTGGTCAGGATGAAGCAGGTCGACGCCGGTTCGGCCAGGGCCGCGGCGTACTCGTCCGCCTCAAGGACCGTGACGACGGAGACGCCGTGCACGGACTGCGAGCCGGTCGGATCATCGTCGAGCACGGCCGTCCGCCGGCCGGTCGCCTCACGGTAGGCACGGATCCGCTGCCGGGCATCGGGCAGGCGCACCGGCTCGGGGGCAGCGGCGGCGGGGGCAGCCATCCCGACCGGGGAGGTTTCGTGGGTCATGCTGTGGTCCTTCCGGGTGGTGCCGTGCGGCCGGAGCCGCACGGCACGTCCTGGGAAGCGTCCGGTCAGGAGACCTGGAGGCCGCCGTTGATGTCGTAGGTCGCGGCGGTGATGTAGCCGGCGTCCTCGCTGAGCAGGAAGGCCATCAGGGCGGCGACCTCGTCGCGGGTGCCCACGCGGCCCATCATGATCCCCTCGGACATGGCGGCCTTCCGCTCCTCGGTCAGCGTGCCGCCCATGATGTCGGTGTCGATCGGGCCCGGTGCGACCGCATTGACGGTGACGCCGAACTCGCCGACTTCCCGGGCCAGGGCCCGGGTGAAGCCGAGGATGCCGGCTTTCGACGCGCTGTAGGCGACCTTGGAGAAGGTGCCGCCGCCGCGCTGGGCGGAGATCGAGGACACGCTGACGATCCGGCCGAGCCGGCGTTCGATCATGCCCTTGAGGACCCGCTGCGAGACGATGAAGGTGCCGCGCATGTTGATTGCGAAGACCTTGTCCCACTCGGCGACGGAGGTTTCCATGAACGGCGTCGGGGAGCTGATGCCGGCCAGGTTGGCGAGCCCGACGATCGGCGGCAGGGACGCCTCGATTTCGCTGATTGCCCGGTCCACGGAGGCCTCGTCCGAGACGTCAGCGCCGACGCCGAGCGCCTTGACGGCCCGGTTGGAGCCGATTTCAGCGGCGGCGGCCTTGGCGTCCTCGGCGTTGATGTCCAGGATCGCGATGGACCAACCGTCGCGGGCCAGCCGGTCGGCCGTGGCGCGGCCGATGCCGCGGGCCGAGGCGGCCCCGGTCAGGACGACCGTGCGTTCGGCGGGGAAGGTACTGGTTTCAGTCATGGGTGGTTCCTAGTGGCTTTCGGTGACGGAGTCGGCCGCGGCGGCGGAGACGCCTTCCGGACGGTTGCGGGCGTAGAGGTAGGTGGCCACGGCGGTGACCGCGAGGCAGGCGGCCAGGAAGACCAGTCCGCTCTGGCTGTTGCCGGTCGCGTCCTTGAGGAGGCCGACGATGTACGGGGAGACGAAGCCGCCGAGGTTGCCGAGCGAGTTGACCATCGCGAGGCCTGCGGCGGCGGCGGCGCCGGTCAGGGCGGCGGAGGGCATGGCCAGGAACGGGGCGATCGCGGAGTAGATGCCCATGGCCGCGAGGGTCAGGAACACCATCGAGAGCACGGCGTTGACCGGCAGCAGGAACCCGGCGCCGAGCAGGCCGACGGCGGCCAGGACCATGCTGGCGCTGGCGTGCCAGACCCGGTTGCCGGTGCGGTCCGAGCGCTTGCTCCAGAAGTACACGAACACCGCCGCGATGGCGTACGGGATGAAGACGATGAAGCCGACCTGGACGGAGTCGAACTTGCCGAGCGCCTTGACGATCGTGGGCATCCAGAGGCCGAGGCCGTAGATGCCGCAGACCAGGCCGAAGTACAGGGCCGAGTAGGCCAGGGTGCGGGGGTCCTTCAGGCCGGCGAGGAAGTTGTGGTTGCCGGACTTCTGCTTGTCGGCCAGTTCCTTGTTCATGGTGCTGGAGAGCCACTCGCGCTCTTCGGGCTTGAGCCACTTGGCGTGTTCGGGCCGGTCGGTCATGACGAACGGGGTGATGATGCCCAGGACGATCGCCGGGATGCCTTCGATGATGTAGAGCCACTGCCAGCCGTGCAGGCCGGCGACACCCTCAAGGCCCAGCAGCATGCCGGAGACCGGGGCGCCGAGGGCGTTCGAGATCGGCTGGGCGAGGATGAAGATACCCAGCACGGTCACGCGCTGCGCGGCAGGGAACCAGAGGGTCAGGTAGAAGAGGATGGCCGGGAAGAAGCCGGCCTCGGCCGCGCCGAGCAGGAAGCGGATGATGTAGAACGTGGTCTCGCCGTTGACCAGGAACATCGCGGTGGCGAAGATGCCCCAGGTGATCAGGATGCGGGCGATCCACTTGCGGGCGCCGTAGCGGTACATGCCGCCGTTGCTCGGGATTTCCAGCAGGGCGTAGCCGAGGAAGAAAATACCGGCGCCGAGGCCGTAGGCGGCTTCGGTGAGGCCGATGTCGCCCTGCATGCCGAGCTTGGCGAAGCCGACGTTGTTACGGTCCAGGTAGGCGATGAAGTAGAGCAGGACGATCAGGGGCATGAGCCGGCGGCGCACCTTGCGCAGCGTGGTCTGGCCCAGTTCGCTCAGGGCCGGGGTGGCGGTCAGGGAGGTCATCGCTGGCCTCCACCGGTGTTCGTGGTGCCCAGGGCAGGGACGTGCGCGCGCATGAAGACTCCTTTGGCTGGCGGCATTCTGTGACAATCGATGATGTCAGATGTCTGATATCTGTCTGAGATTCTAATCACACGGCAGGGTGGCGTCAACAGCTCACGGAATGCGTCGCGCACCACTGTCCGGCCGGACGCCGGCGGCTGGGCGGGGCTGCGGCACGGCCAGAATGGCCCCCGGGGTCAGCTGGCGGCGGCGCCGCGGGCTGCGACCGCGAGGTAGCGTTCGTAGTCCTCGAAGGTCTGGGTGATATGCGCGTCCATGGCCGACCGGGCAGCCGCCGGCTCGCCGGAGGCAATCGCGGTCAGGACCTGCTTGTGGTGGTGGATGGCGTGCCGCTGCACGTCGGGGAACGCGGAGGTCTCACGCCGCATGGCGTACAGCAGGGTGGAGAGCTGGCCGAGCAGGGCGGGCACGAAGGGGTTGCCGGAGGCGCGCAGGACGGTGTCATGGAAGGCGATATCGGCCACGGTGAGCGCCTCGACGTCGCCGGCGTGGTGCGCGGCCTCCATCAGGCGGACGCTCTCGGTCAGATCGGCCAGGTCGGCCTCGGTGTGGCGGGAGGCTGCCAGCTCCGCGGCGCCGGTTTCGACCATCCGCCGGACTTCGAGCAGACGCAGCGCGACCTGGTCCGAGGCCACGCCCCGGGAGGCGGCGCGCATGATCGCGTCCAGGCCGGTCCAGCGCTCGGGCGGGTTCACGAAGGTGCCGAGGCCGCGTTTCACGTAAACCACGTTCTGGGCCTTGAGCGCCTTCATCGCCTCGCGGGCGGTGAGCCGGCTGACGCCGGATTCCTTGGCGATGTCCGCTTCCGGCGGCAGGGCGTCGTCGGGCTTGATCTGCCCGCTGAGGATGTATTCGAGGACCTGGTCCACGACGACGTCGACCAGTGTCCGCCGCGTCTCTGCCATGGTGATCCCCTGCCTGCGCGCCCCCGAACCGGGCGCATTGCCTCTCCTCCAACCCTACTAGACGCAGCGCCGGCGTCCGGCTGTACGGCGTCCGGTTAAGCGGCGAACGCGGGGCCGCCTCCGGCCATCCCAGGGGATGGGCCGGAGGCGGCCCCGCGTTGCGGTGGCGCGGTGCTGCGGGACGCAGCGGGTGAGGCCTAGAGTGCGGCGTAAACTTCGCGCAGCAGCTTGGCGGTCTCGGACGGCGTCTTGCCGACCTTGACGCCGGCAGCCTCGAGGGCTTCCTTCTTGGCCTGGGCGGTGCCCGCGGAGCCGGAAACGATGGCGCCGGCGTGGCCCATGGTCTTGCCTTCCGGGGCGGTGAAGCCGGCCACGTAGCCGACGACCGGCTTGGTGACGTGGGCCTTGATGTAATCCGCGGCCCGCTCCTCGGCGTCGCCGCCGATTTCGCCGATCATCACGATCGCCTTGGTCTCGGGATCAGCTTCGAACGCTTCGAGGGCGTCGATGTGCGTGGTGCCGATGATCGGGTCGCCGCCGATGCCGATGGCGGTGGAGAAGCCCAGGTCGCGCAGTTCGTACATCATCTGGTAGGTCAGGGTGCCCGACTTGGAGACGAGGCCGATCGGGCCCTTGCCGGTGATGTTCGCCGGCGTGATGCCGACGAGCGCCTCACCCGGGGTGATGATGCCGGGGCAGTTCGGGCCGATGATGCGGGTGACCTGCTTGCCGTTGGCGTCCACCTTGGACTGGGCCAGCGCCCAGAACTCGGCGGAGTCCTGGACCGGCACGCCCTCGGTGATGACGACGACCAGGCCGATGCCGGCCTCGATGGCCTCGACGACGGCGTCCTTGGTGAAGGCCGGCGGCACGAAGACGATGGAGACGTCGGCGCCGGTCTCGGCCATGGCTTCCTTGACGGTGCCGAAGACGGTGATCTCGTTGTCGCCGTGCAGGACCGTGGTGCCGGCCTTGCGGGCGTTGACGCCGCCCACAATGTTGGTGCCGGCCTTGAGCATGAGGGCGGTGTGCTTGGTGCCTTCGCCGCCGGTGATGCCCTGGACGATGACCTTGGAGTCCTTGTTCAGATAAATAGACATAGTCGTGTCCCTTTACTTCGCTGCGTTGGCGAGCTCGGCAGCCTTGTCGGCGCCCTCGTCCATGGTGGCGGCCAGGGTAACCAGCGGGTGGTTGGCCTCGGCCAGGATGCGGCGGCCTTCCTCGACGTTGTTGCCGTCGAGACGGACGACCAACGGCTTGTTCGCGGAGTGGCCGAGCTCGGCGAGAGCGCCGACAATGCCCTTGGCGACAGCGTCACAGGCGGTGATGCCGCCGAAGACGTTGACGAAGACGGACTTGACCTGCTCGTCGCCGAGGATGACGTCGAGGCCGGCGGCCATGACCTCTGCAGAGGCTCCGCCGCCGATGTCCAGGAAGTTGGCGGGCTTGACGTTGCCGTGGTTCTCGCCGGCATAGGCGACGACGTCGAGCGTGGACATGACCAGGCCGGCACCGTTACCGATGATCCCGACTTCGCCGTCGAGCTTGACGTAGTTGAGGTCCTGCGCCTTGGCCTTGGCCTCGAGCGGATCCGCGGCGTCCTTGTCCTCCAGGGCGGAGTGCTTGGGGTGGCGGAAGTCGGCGTTCTCGTCGAGGGAGACCTTGCCGTCGAGGGCAACGATGTCACCGGCGCCGGTCTTGACCAGCGGGTTGACCTCCACGAGGGTGGCGTCTTCCTTCTTGAAGACGTCCCAGAGCTTGAGGATGACGGCGGCGACCTTGCCGCGCAGTTCCTCGGCGAAACCGGCGGCGGCGACGATCTCGTCGGCCTTGGCCTGGTCGATGCCAACGGCCGGGTCGATCGCGACCTTGGCCAGCGCCTCCGGGCGCTCGACGGCGAGCTGCTCGATCTCCATGCCGCCTTCCACCGAGCACATGGCCAGGTAGTTGCGGTTGGCGCGGTCGAGCAGGACGGAGAAGTAGTATTCCTCGGCGATGTCCGCACCCTGGGCGATCATCACCTTGTTAACGGTGTGGCCCTTGATGTCCATGCCGAGAATGTTGGTGGAGTGCTCCAGCGCTTCATCGGCGGTCTTCGCGACCTTAACGCCGCCGGCCTTGCCTCGGCCACCGACCTTAACCTGTGCCTTGACGACAGTTACGCCGCCGATCTTCTCGGCAGCTGCCTTTGCTTCTTCAGGGGTGTGCGCCACGATGCCAGCAAGCACGGGTACACCGTGCGCCTCGAACATATCGCGCGCCTGATATTCAAACAGGTCCACGGTTTAGTGTCCTTCTACGTCGAAGTAGTTTCTGTACAGCCGGACCCCGCGTACTCGCGGTTACCGGGCTGCGGAATAAACGCACCCTGCGACAAGCTTGGAAACGAGCCACACGGCGCAATGCTCCTTTGGGAACTCTAGTCCTTCGCGGGGACCAGCCCGACCCAGAGTACCGCTTATGTGAGTAAGGACACTATTCTATTGGGCGTAGAAAAACCGCTAGATTACGGGGTTTTTCGGGCGTCCGACGGCGCCGGGGAGGCGGTTTTGGGCGGCCTCTGGACCAGTTCGTAACGGTCCCGCGAAATGAAGAACGCGACCCCCGCGGAGATGTTTCCGCAGGCGACGCCGCCGTCGTACGCGGAGCAGCGCAGGCCGTTGCGCTCGACGTTCTTCCCGTCGGCGAGGGTGGGCAGCGCGGAGATCGGCCCGTTGCGCCTGCCCTTGGGACCGAATTCGGCCTCTTGGGCGGTGACGCCGGAGCGGCACTCGCCGTAGACGGCCTTGTCCGGTGTCAGCAGGGCCGTTCCGCCGAGGTAGCCGAGGCCGGTCCCGGAGCAGTCGTCGCGGATGTCCTTCGCTTCGGGTTTCGGGTAGGCGGCCAGCTCGCAGTGCGCGACCGGCACGGTGGCCCACCTGCCGTTTTCGCTGGCTCCGAAGGAATTCGGCTCGTAGGGCAGGTTGACGTGCCCGCCCCGGGCCGAGGTCAGGGAGCAGACGATGTTGCGGTCGGCGGTGACGAAGCTCAGGTAGTCCTGGCCCGAGCCCAGCGCGGCGGGGTCGGTCAGCGGTGCCTGACGGAGCTGTTCCAAGGGCGGCAGCGGCGCCGGCGGGACGTAGTCCGGGTCCTTTTGCGTGATGGTGCACGCCGAGGTGGCCAGCAGGGCCAGGCCGGCCAGTATCCCCAGGATCGTCCGTTGCATGGCCTCCATTATGCCCGGCGGCCCCGGCTGCCCGGTCAGGCCTCGATCTTGGTCAGCGGGGCATAACGCAGCAGCAGCCGCTTCTCGCCGATGTCGAACTTCACCTTCGCGACCGTCTTGTCCCCCGCACCCTCGACCGCCAGCACCGTGCCGTTGCCGAAGCTGGTGTGGTTGACCTTGTCCCCCACCCCGACCGCGACGATCTCCTTTTGGGGCTGGACCCGGTTCTTGGCGATGGCGGCGGGCACGTCGGCGTTGAAGCCGGCGGCGGAATCCGCGCCGGTGCCGCGGGCGGTCCCGGCGCCCCAGAAGGAGCCGCTGTACCGGCTGGATCCGATCGATCCGCCGCCCCACCCGCCGGCCTGGCGGACGGTTCCCTCGCGCTTCCATTCGACCAGCTCGGCCGGGATTTCCTCGATGAACTGGCTGGCCGGGTTGTACTGGCTCTGACCCCACATGCTGCGGACCTCGGAGCGGGTCAGGTAGAGCCGTTTCCGGGCGCGGGTCAGGCCCACGTAGGCGAGCCGGCGTTCCTCCGCCAGTTCCTTGGGGTCCGTGGCCGAGCGCTGGTGCGGGAAGAGCCCGTGCTCCATGCCGGTCAGGAACACCACCGGGAACTCCAGGCCCTTGGCGGTGTGCAGCGTCATCAGGGTGACGACGCCGAGCCGCTTGGCCTCGGCGACGGCGGCGGCGGTGTCCTCCGCGTCGGCGCCGGGGGCGTCCGGGATCTGGTCGGCGTCGGCCACCAGGGAGACCTGCTCCAGGAAGGCACCGAGCGAGCCTTCGGGGTTGTCCCGTTCGTATTCGCGCACGACGGCGACGAGTTCGGCGAGGTTCTCCACCCGGGATTCGTCCTGCGGGTCGGTGCTGGAGCGGAGGGTGGCGAGGTAGCCGGTCTGCTCCAGGACGGCTTCCAGGGCCGCGGCGGCACCGGAGCCGGCGGCCACCTCGGCCAGGTCGTCGAGGAGCTTCACGAACCCCAGCACGGCGTTCACGGAACGGGTGGCCATGCCCGGCGCCTCATCGGCGCGGCGGGCGGCGGCCATGAAGGAGGTCCGGTCCCGCTGCGCGAGCGAGGCGACGGCCCCTTCGGCGCGGTCGCCGATGCCGCGCTTGGGCTCGTTGAGGATGCGGCGCAGGTTGACGTCGTCGTCCGGGTTGACCAGCACCCGCAGGTAGGCGAGGGCGTCCTTGATTTCCTTGCGCTCGTAGAACCGGGTGCCGCCGACCACCTTGTAGGGCAGCCCGACGCGGACCAGGACGTCCTCGATCGAGCGGGACTGGGCGTTGGTGCGGTAGAAGATCGCGACGTCGCCCGGGCGGAGGTTGCCCTCGTCCTGCAGCCGGTCGATTTCCTTGGCGATGAACTGCGCCTCGTCGTGCTCGTTCTCCCCCACGTAGCCGACGATCTTCTCGCCGTCGCCCTCCGCCGTCCACAGCCGTTTTTCGGGCCGGTTGGGGTTGCGGGAGATCACCGAGTTGGCGGCGCTGAGGATGGTCTGGGTGGAGCGGTAGTTCTGTTCGAGCTTGATGGTGCGGGCGTCCGGGTAGTCCTTTTCGAACTCCACGATGTTGCGGATGTCCGCGCCGCGGAAGGCGTAGATGGACTGGTCCGAGTCGCCGACAACGGTCAGTTCGGCCGCCCCCTCGCCCTCGCCGACGATTTCGCGCACGAGGGCGTACTGGGCGTGGTTGGTGTCCTGGTATTCGTCCACGAGCACGTGGCGGAAGCGGCGCCGGTAGGAGTCCGCGAGCGCCGGGAAGGCGCGGAACATGTAGACGGTCTCGGCGATCAGGTCGTCGAAGTCCATGGCGTTGGCCTGCCGCAGCCGCTGGGTGTAGCCCTTGAAGACCTCGGCGACGGCCTGATCGAAGGGGTCGTTGTAGTTGGCGCTGGACGCGTAGCTGTCGGCGTCGATCAGTTCGTTCTTGAGCGCGGAGATCTTGTGCTGGATGGCCTTGGGCGCGAAGCGTTTCGGGTCCAGGTCCAGGTTCTTGGCCACGAGTGTGATCAGGCGCAGCGAATCGGCCGAGTCGTAGATGGAGAAGTTCGAGTTCAGCCCGACGTTGGCAGCCTCGCGCCGCAGGATCCGGACGCAGGAGGAGTGGAAGGTGGAGATCCACATGGTCTTGGCGCGCGGGCCGACCAGTTGCTCGATCCGCTCGCGCATTTCCGCCGCGGCCTTGTTGGTGAAGGTGATCGCCAGGATCTCGCCGTGGTGGGCCCGCCGGGTGGCGATCAGGTAAGCGATGCGGTTACTGAGCACCCGGGTCTTGCCGGAGCCGGCGCCGGCGACAATCAGCAGCGCGCTGCCGGCGTGCTTGACGGCTTCCTCCTGCTGCGGGTTCAGTCCCTGGAGCAGCTCTTCGGCCTGCGGCAGGCGGTGGTGGTCCCCGTGGTGGGCGTTGCCGTGATGTTCGCCGCCCTGGTGGCCCGGGCCGCCGTCGTCGTTGCGGCCGGGCGCGTTGTTCCAGCCCCCGTTTGCGACCGGGACACCTGCGGTGGCGCCCGTCCCCTGCGCCGGGGCAAGGTCCGGCATGCCGCTGCCGGCCCCCCGGCTGCCGGACGCCTTTGCGGGCGCGGCAGGATGGGAGGCAACTTGGAAAGGTCCGTCGGCATAGGGGTCAAACAACATATCCATGGTGTTAACAAGTCTAGGCGGTGGCACCGACGGACCGCCCCGCGTCCCCCGCCCACCCCGACGGACATGCCCGTCAGTCCGGCCGAGGACCGGGCATATCCCGGCATGCCCACGCTTAGAGCTGAACACTGAGCATGTCCGTCAGAGCGGAGGGCGGGCCGACGCCGCGGAGGCTTAGCCGATGGAGGCGGACTCCAGCGCGGCACGGAGCTGCCGCACCGCCGTCGTTCCTCCGGCCACGTGCCAGTCCAGGCCGTTGACGCGCACGACGTCGGTCGTGCCGCCGGCAGCGTGCACGATCGCCTGGCCCGGCAGCCAGTCCCACTCCGGGGAACTGTGCTGGAACCAGCAGTCGAGTTCGCCGTCGGCTACCCGGCCAAGGTCACAGGAGCCGGACCCGAACATCCGCAGGGCCGCGGCGGCCGTCGCGGCCGCATGCCACGGCATGGCGCACATCGGGTCGGCCAACCAAGTGGGGTGGATGTAGGTCGCCGCACCGAGTTCCGCCACCGGCGCCTCGTTCCGGCCCCGGCCGCCGTCTGCGGGACGGCCGAAGCTGGTCAGGACCTCGCCGTTGAGCGTTGCGGCCCGGCCGGTGCCGCCAAGCCAGAGCTTGTCCGCTTCCGGCTGGAATATTGCGCCCAGGAGCGCCCCGGACGAGTCCTTCAGGGCGAGCGCTGAGCACCAGTAACTGGAACCGTGGAGGAAGTTGTAGGTGCCGTCCACCGGGTCGATCACCCAGGTCCGGCCGCTCGTGCCCTGCTTGGACGCACCCTCCTCACCGAGGATGCCGTCGTCGGGCCGGCAGCGCTGCAGCTGCTCGAGCACATAGGCTTCGGCGGCATGGTCGGCGGCGGTGACGACGTCGGACACCGAGGTCTTGCGGTGGCCCTCCAGGCCGGCCTGCCGCATCAGCAGCGCCAGGTTGCCGGCCTCCCGGACCAGCGCCTCAGCGAGCTGGTAGTCATCCAAGTGGGGGTTGAGTTCCGCGGTGCTGTGCCGGCCGAGCCGGTGCCTGCCAAGTTCATTGCTGCCTGATTCGCTCACGGGTTCAGCCTATCCGGCGCGCCGGCATGCCCAACAGGCACAGCTGCCGGGGGCGGACCGGCCGGCGGCGGGACAGTGGGCGATAATGGAGCCATGGCCAAGACACCCGCCCAGCGGATCAAGAAGCACGGCGCGAACGCGGCCGTCCCCCAGCACCACCTGCCCGCGGTGATCAACCCGAGCACCACCCGGACCCCGGAGAAGGCGCAGAGCAACAGCAACCTGATCCTGATCGCGGGTGTCGTCGCCAGCCTGTTCCTCTTCTGGTACCTGCACCTGCTGACGCTGAACCAGCTCACGCAGCTCAGCGGCGGCCTGCCGATGCCCGATTCGCTGGTCGGCGGCTTCGACCGGGGCTTCGCGGAGCAGTTGCGCTCGGCCATGGACCAGGATGCCAGGGGCCAGCTCAACTACGTGCATAAGACCGCCGGCACGCTGTTCCCGCTGATCTTCGGCTTCACCTGGCTGCTGCTGATCGGCACGAACGTGGCCCGGAAGTCGCTGCGCTGGGTCCTGTGGGCGGTGCCGATGCTGTTCGTCGTCACCCGGTTGTGGGGCAACGCGTCGGTTGACGCCATGCTGTCGGCGGGGACGCTCGACGCCGGCCAGGTTGCCCTGGCCTCGGCGCTCACCGTGGCCGGCTGGGTGCTGTTGGTCCTGAGCCTGCTGGCAGGCGCCGCGGCGGTGTTCCTCGGACGGAAGAAAGCACCGACCCGCACGGACGCGGCAGGACCCGCCGGAACCTAAGAGGTTCGGGCGGAGAGGCTGATCGCTGCTGAGTCGGTAGCTGCGGCTCGGGCTCCGCCCCACCGGACATGCTCGCCCCTGGAGGGGACGAATGGGCAGGGACCCTGTATGCCCATCGTTCGGCCGTTGCGGAGGGCATGCCCGTCCGGACCTAGTTGCGGCCCAGACCTGTAACGCGCAGGAAGCGCGCCCACAGGGAATCACGACCCAGTTCGGTTTCGAGGATGGTTCTGGTTTGTTCAGCGCGTGCGGACGCACCTGCGCTTTCGAAGTGGCTCACAGCTTCCGAGAGTGCCTGACGCGCCATGGCCGGTTCACCGGCTGCTAGGTATGCCCTCCCCAGCAGAAGGCAGATATCCCCAAGAGTCTGAGGAGTGAGGCTCTTTGCTGTTGTTCGGATGTCCTCCAACGCCGCAATAGCCGATTCCGCGTCGCCTGCCAGGTAGCTCCAGTGAGCCCTGTTCCGTTTCAGAAGGAGCAGGTCGGCCTCGCTCCCGCCAATAACGTCAGTCGCCAGCTCGGCTCGTTCGATACAACGCAATGTGTCGCCATCTGCGACGTTCGCCGCAAGGCGCATGGCCGCCGAGGCCTTGTTGAATTTCGCCCACACGTCCAAGTTCTTCGTGGGGGAAAACGTAGTTGCTGCAAGTTCGTGGTAGCGCAAGCCTTCCTCGATCTTGTCGAAGAGAAAAGCGACATTGCCAATGACCCAATAGGCTTTGCCGGCCAACTGGTCGTCGACATCGTCGGAAACGACACCCGCGAGACGTTTACTCTCCTCCCACGCCTCAGGAAGCTTTCCACCATCGGCCAAGGCTGCGATCAGAGCCTGCCTAGCTTTGATGTTGATCTCGGACTCCGACTCTCCGGTCGTTAGCTCAACCGCATCACGAGCCGCGGCGGCTGCCTGTTCGAGGAGGCCCGCGCCCTGGCTCGCCTTAGCCAGCAGGATGTGTGTCCTCGCCTGATCGTGGAGGTTCGAGGCATCCGTTTGATCAACGATGAGGCTGCTGGCCAATGCCGCGCATTCGTTAAAGCGTCCTGCATCTAGAAGGTTCTCGGCTTGAAGGAAGGTCATGCTCCACCAAGAGCCGTAGTTTCCGTCGCGAAGTGCTATCTCCGCGGCCCGCTCTGCGCTCCCAGCCGCCTCGGCAAAGGCATGGTTGCTGCGTTGCTCGTGCGCTCGGAGCTCGGCGGCTGCGTATAGGGGTGAAACGGAGTGCATGAATCAATTATCGGTGCCAGAAGCCGCTAATGCGTACGCGGCGCGCAAACATCCGCTTACGCGTTAGTCCGGATTGCGTGGCTATCACGAGCTCATAGCCCCCGCGGCAAATCGTTACACGGTGGCGTGTCGAAAACGCCTATGATGATCCTGCACTGTCCAAATCACATCAGTCACACCCGTAACAGGAGTCAACAATGAAGAAAACCCTCGCTACCCTCCTCGTCGCTGGAGCACTGGCCGCAGCCGGCATGTCCGCCGTATCCGCGGTCTCCGCAAGCGGCGGCAACTCCGGCCAGGGCTCCGTCGTGGCCGTTGAGTACTGGCCGAACTCCACCCCGAAGAACTAACGGAGTCAGCACACCGCAATGGGCGGGAATCGGAGTGAATTCCGGTTCCCGCCCATTGTTTTTGTCCGCCGCTTTGCGGCTCTCGAGGCCCTAACGCAGCCGGGGTGCGTGCGCAGCCGTCGTCAACGGCCCGCCGCCCTACTGGGCCACGGAGCGGCCCAGGCTGATGAGCTCTTCCAGGTCCGCTGCGGGAACCGGCCGGCCGAAGTAGTAGCCCTGTCCGCTGGCGCACCCCAGGCGCACCAGTTCGTCGGCCTGCTCGGCCGTTTCAATCCCTTCCGCCACCGCGGTAAGGCCGCAGGCGTGGATCAGGTGCAGCACGGCCTCCACGAAGCCGCCCTGTTCGGCGTCGGTGCCCAGCCCGTCGATCAGGCTCCGGTCGATTTTGACCACGTTCACGGGGAGCTTGCGCAGGTAACTGATGGACGAATACCCCGTACCGAAGTCGTCGATCTCCAACTGGACGCCAAGCTGCCGCAGTCCGCTGAGGGAGTACTTGTCCACATCTCCCCCGGTGACTGCCATCGATTCCGTCAGCTCGATGATGAGGTTGGCCGCGTCGACGCCGGTTTCCCGCAGGATGTCCTGGACGTGCTCGATGAGTTCGAGGTTCTGCAGCTCGGTCGTGGAAATGTTGACCCGGACAGAGAAGGCGTCGTCCAGCGGCAGCCGGTCCTGCCAGTCCCGCAGCTGGCGGACCGCGGCGCGCAGCACCCAGTGCCCGAGCTCCACGATCATCCCGGTCTCTTCCGCCAGCGGAATGAACTGGTCCGGCATCAGCAGCCCGCGCTCGGGGTGGTTCCAGCGGACCAGCGCCTCCACACCCTCGATCCGGCCCGTCGCGAGTTCCACCACCGGCTGGTAGTGCAGCGTGAGCTGGTCCTGCTGGATGGCCTCGCGCATCTCGGTCACCATGAGGCTTTGGAGCCTGCGGGCATACAGCAGCGCCGGTTCGAAGATCTTGATTCCGCTGTGCGGCTGCGCCTTGGCCGCGTACATGGCGGTGTCCGCCTCCATCACCAAGTCATCGACGGACTGGCCGGGTTCGGCCACGCGCACGCCGATGCTGGTGCCGCAGGTGATCCGCAGATCGCCGATCTCCAGGCTCTCGCTGAGGGCCTTGAGAATGCGGTTGGCTACGCGCCGGGCACGGACCAGGTTGGATTTGGGCAGCATGACCGCGAATTCGTCGCCGCCGAGCCGGGCCACGGTGTCGGTGACCCGGACGGCGTCCTGGAGCCGCCGGGCGATGACGCGCAGGACGTCGTCGCCGGCACTGTGGCCCAGGGTGTCGTTGATTCCCTTGAACGAATCGAGGTCGAGGATCAGGAGCGCAGGCGGCATCTCGCCCCGCGACGTTTCGGCGAGCGCGTGGCTGAGCACCGAGTTCAGGGCGGTGCGGTTGGCCAGCTGGGTCAGGGGGTCGGTGAGCGCCATCCGTTCCAGCTCCACCTGGGCCTGCCGCAGCATGGCCGTGCGGCTTTCCACCCGCTCTTCGAGCTCCTGGTAGATGGTCTGCAGGTCATCGGCCATCAGGTTGATGCCGGCGATGACCGCGGCGACGTCGTCCCGCGCGCCGGAATGCGGAATGCGGGTGCTCAGGTCGCCGCTGGCGATCCTGACAATGCCCTCCACGAGGGAGTGCAGCCGGGGGTCAGGAACATCATTTTTCACTCGTATAAGGCCTTAACCACTCGAGGGCTTCTGTGCGCGAGACGAA
Source organism: Arthrobacter sp. Soil763 (assembly GCF_001428365.1). Taxonomy (GTDB): domain Bacteria; phylum Actinomycetota; class Actinomycetes; order Actinomycetales; family Micrococcaceae; genus Arthrobacter. Next base: position 185,276 of record NZ_LMSH01000003.1, read on the forward strand.
AAATTGCGCCGGGATTGTTTCAGTCTTGGAGCGGAGCAGGTAGTGGGCAATCACGCGGTCAACAGGGCTCTCCCCCACCAGCGCGAACGCCGAGGCCGCAATGGACCCGGCGTAGACCTGGCGCGCTTCGACGCTGACGCCGACTACCCCGGAGATGGTGAGCAGGACCGGGACGCGTTTGCCGTCGGCGAGGGTGCGGACAGTTGCGCCGGCGACCCGGGCTTCCGGTCCCTCGATCTCGCGGTTTGGCGGCAGCGCCACTTCGATGATTCCGCCCTCAAGCTGCCGGACGACGATGATCGGCTCAGGAGACGACGACGGCGTTACGGCCAGGCCGAAGGGCTCCGGCGCCTCGGCGATGTCGAAGGGGTCCGTTGCGCCTTCCGCTGCCGGCACGCCGGCCGGTTCGAGCGCGCCGTCGAGGTCCAGCGGCTCCGGACGGGCGTCGGCCGAAGGGCTGCGCTCGGGGAGCTGGCCGTCCGCTGCCGCCGGGGCTTCCACCGTCATCGGACCACCCCCGCACCGGACAGGGCAGGTAATGATGGGGTGGGGCGGTATTCGCGGGGCGCCCTGGGATCCCTGAGACCGATCGCTGCCTGGCACGGCGCAATTAGGTGATCAGACATTTGCCCCCACAGACTACAAAGTCGGCATTTCGGCGTGCGCTGGAACCAAATCCCGCACGAGGCACCGGCGCGTTCCGGCGAATGCCCTCATAATAGTCCACGCCGGCGACATCGTGAGACCGGCGACACTCCGGAATGGCTTTTCCCGATGGCAAGAGGATAAACCGCCCCTGCACAATTCCGATTGTTACTTGGCGAAGAACTCCCGGACGCTCGAGAGCGAGCTTGAACCGGTGTAGCCAAGGTCCCGCGGACCCGCGCTGACAGCGCCGTCCGGCGAGAAGATGCTGACCCCGAATGTTCCGCCGTCGACGTCGCGGATGCTCTCCAGCAGCGCGGGCATGGCATCCTGCAGCGTCCGGGCCAGCGTTTCCTTCTCCGCGGTCTCACCGACGAGTTTTACGGTGATGAATTCTCCGGAGGTATTAACCTTGGCGTCCGCTTCGGCGGAGGACACCCCGGCGACCGACATTCCGGCCTTTTGCAGCGCCGATTCCAACTGCTGTTCTTTCGAGGGACCGCCCAGCCCGCAAGCGGCCAGCATGGTTACGAGAAGGCCCATGATCAGCGCTCCTGCCAGGGGGTTAGTTAGCTTTTTCATCGTCTACTTCCGCGTTGGTCCGGCACCTGTCGGCTCACGGTCATTGCTTGCGCGAGATGCCGGAGACACTCGAGCTGACCTGGCCCGGGTCAGTGGTGAGGAATTGCCGGGTTGACTCCCTCTGAGCGTAGTCGGCGATAGGGCCTTCGTGCTCAAGCGCGCCAGTGGACCTCACGTACTCGCCGCCATCGTGATAGCCGATCCCCGCCACCCCCGGAGGGACGTCGGGGTTGGGCATGGTGACCACCAGGGCGCCGTTGTCACGGCCGGCCGTCACGTCCCCGCCTGCCCCGACTGTGAGGTCGCCGAGGTCGACCCTGGGCACCGGGTCCCCCGCATGCTGCAGGGCGAGGACGTCGATACCGGCGGGAATCGGTGCCGAATCCACCGGGGAACCGAACGTCACGACATTGGTGACGTTGAAGCGGTCCGTAAAGGATCCGTCCGAGGCGAGCGCAGCAGCGATCATGCCGCCCTGGGAATGGCCGGAGAGCATGACGGGCGATCCGGGCGGAATGCCGGCGTTTTCCATGGCCAGCCGGACGGCCCCCGCGGCTGTGGACAGATTGCCGCCCGCCAGCTCGAGGTTGCCAGTCAGGTCGGTGGGGTTGGCGGCTCCGTCCGGGTACCAGCGGGTCGTTCCGGGGATGCTGACAATGTAAGCGTCGGCCTGCCCCGGCTTGTGTACGGTCGTGATCCGCACTGCCGCGTCCGGCGTACCGGGCTTGCCCTCGTCGCCGTAGGCGGCGTTGGTGGTCTGCAGGATGGCGCTGATGCTCGACGGGACGGGGGTGTTGAACCGCAGCTCCTGGTCGGTTCCGGCGGGGTCGCCGACCGCGACCGGGAGCGGCTCGCCGGCCACGGGACGCCCGTCGTCGAGCAGTCGCGGGTTGTACCGGCCGCCGGTCAGGACCGTGGCGGCCAGGGAGAGCGCCCCTGCGCCCAGCAGGACCTGGTTCGAGGCGATCTCGGTGAGCGACGGCGGTTCCCCTGCGGTCAGCCAGCGCCAGCCCATGTCGCCGAAGTGGCCGGCCTGGTCCAGCAGGTTGGCCTCGGCATCCATCAGGTTCCTGATCGGCAGCGGCGCGTGGCCCTGCAGCCAGTTCCAGCCGGTGTCCGGCGCAGCCGTGAAGGCTCCGGCCACGGCGTCGACCGCGCCGAGGACACGTCCGGCCTGCTTCCAGAGGTCGACGGCGTCGTCCGCGACGGCCCCCGCCAAGCGGTCCAAAAGGGATTCGTCCGCCGGGGAACCGCCACCGCGCGGCCCGCCCGCCGCGCCGGTTCCGCCGGCGCCGGGGGTGCTCGCGGCCAGTTGCTCCTCGACGTTGCGTTGCACCGCGCTCGACGCGGCTTTCAGGGCCAGCCCCGCGCCGACCAGCTGTTGCCGCTGCCCGGTCCAGTCGTCCTTGAACCGGGTGGCGTCCCTGCCATTCCACGGAGCCGCCGCGATCACCGGAGTCAGGTTCGCGCTCAACGCCAGCAACCGGTCGCCTGCCCGGCCCAGCTGCTCGCTGAGCCGGCGCCCGGATTCGACGTCCATTCCGTACAGGCCCACGGTCACGCCACCTGTCCCGCGGACGCGGCGAGGAATTCGCGGGCGCCGAGCAGCCGCCACTGCAAGGTGGCGGCGATGTCGCCCGGGGGCACGTCCTCCAGCACCAGCGGCTGGTCACCGACGGTGGTCCGCACGGAGTAGAGCCGGTCCGCCAGGGCCCAGACATCACCGGAGCGGTACGCCGCAGCACCGCTGGTCGCGCCGCCGCGCGGCGGGGCCGCCGACACCTGCAGATGCACGGTGCAGCGCGGGGCCAGGACGGCGTCCCGGAGGTCCTGCGGCACCGCGGCGCCGCCGGTCTCCTGCAGCTCCCGCGGATCCAGCCTCGTTCGGCCGCCGGCCGGTAAGCCCGGTGGGCGGGGAGCGCCGGGAGCGGAGCGGAGTTCCGGGACTTCGGGGAGGACCCGCCGCAGCGCAGCCCAGGCGTCCTGTTCCTCGAACAGGGCCACTTCCACGGCGTCGTCAACACCGACGACGTCGACCGGGCCGGTGTCCGGACCTTCCGGGGTGCGGACCCGGCGCCGGTAGGCCACGGCAACACCCCGGCCGCCGGCCAGGCCGAGGTCGGTGTGGACCGAGCACTCACCGGACCGCGCAACGGCGCTGACACGGACCGGGGCGCTGACGGCGATCATGACCGCCAGCAGCCACGGCTCCCGGATAGCGCCGTCCGCGCCGCTGATGCCGGCAGCGGCCAGTTCGGCGGCGAGCCTGCCGGTGTCCGCCGGGTCGAGTGCGCCCAGCGCCCGGGCGGGCGCCGACCGTTCGTAGCCGGCGACATCCACTTCCGGTTCAGCGGCGAGCGTCCGCAGCGTACGGTCGACGGCCAGCGCCCAGGCCAGCCCGCTGATCCTGATGATGCCCGGGGCAGGATCCCCAGCTCGTTCCAACACGGTGTCCCCCATAGGTGTAGCGTCCTGCGCTCACGTTACCGGGGGATTCGGATCCGCGGGATGGGGAGAACTCCCCCGCAGCCGCTCCTGTTTGCGCGCCATCAGTTGCTGCCGCACGCGCTGCGCCACCACCAGCCCCAGCGCCGCCATGCCAATCGTGATCGGGTAGCCCATCAGCCGCTCCAGGGTGCCGGGTTCGGGCACGTGCATCCCGGTCAGGCCGCCCGCAACCAGGGCAGTCAGCGATACCGCGCCGCAGGCCAGGATGAACCAGCCCAGCGGCGTTTGCCGCCGCCACAGCCAGCCCACCAGCAGCAGCGCCAGGCCGCCGGCCGCAAAATACAGCAGCGCACCGACAAGGTGCCAGGCCGAACCGGCGTCCTCCGGGACCAGCCCCACGATCACCGTCCCGGCCCCGGCGCCCGCGCCGAGGACCCGCGCCACGAGGGCGGCCGCCGCCGTCGACCGCTGTCCCCGCCACGCCGCGAGCCGTGCCCCGGCCCGGGCCGCGACGCCGACCACGGCGGAGGTCAGCAGCAGCGCGCCGACGATCATGCCGATGCCCTGCACCACGAAGGACGCGTTCATCAGCAGGTGCGCCGGGGAGCAGACGTCCCGGCCCGAGAAGGTGCCGCAGCCGAGGGCGCCGAGATCGCTGATGTAGCCGGTGCGCCGGCTGTAAGGCTCCCGGCCGGCCCAGGCGCCGATAACTGCTGCCTCGGCGACGAAGTACTGCAGCACGCTCAGCTTCGCGAGCGCACCGAGGTAGCTCCGGGTGGAGGCGACGTCGGGCACGAAGATGATCTCCGGGGACGCGGCGGGGGCGGAGGCGGTCATGCCAAGAGCGTAGTACGCGCCCTCACCTTGTATGCTGGTAAGCGTGTCCGGACGGGCCGGCCGACGGCCGCGCGGCGGGACACACGCCCTCGTAGCTCAGTGGATAGAGCACGGCTCTCCTAAAGCCGGTGTCGTTGGTTCGATTCCAATCGAGGGCACTTGGATTCCCAACCAGCAGGCACCGACCCGTCCGGCGGCCCGCATCTTGACCTCCGTGCCTATCTCCTCGGCAGCTGGACCGTCACGCGCACCCTGCTGGACCGCGCCACGGGCAACCGGGGAACGTTTGCCGGCGTCGTCCGCTTCACCGAAACTTCCGACGGCGGCCTCCACTTCCACGAAGAAGGCACCGTGGCCTGGACTCCCGAGGGCGGTGCCCCGTTCACCGGGCCGGCCACCCGCGACTACCTGCTGCGGCCCTCCGCGGCGCCGGACACGATGGACATGTTCTTCCCCGACGGCAGGCCCTTCCACCGCATCGGGTTCGGCGGGCACAGCAGGGACAGCCACTGGTGCGACCCGGACCTGTACCGCGTGGACTACACCAGGACCGGCCCGGACGAGTTCCGCTACAGCTGGGACGTCTCCGGCCCGGCCAAGGACCTGCTGCTCGAATCGGTGCTGCACAGGGAATTCGCGGCCAATCCGCTGATTGTGGTGTCGGCGGTCTGCGTTTTCGACTCCGCGGGGCGCCTGCTGACCGTCCGCAAACGCGGCACGGACAAGTTCATGCACCCGGGCGGTAAGCCCGAGGCCGGGGAGACCGCGGCGCAGGCGGCGGCCCGGGAGCTCGAAGAAGAGGTCGGGATCGTCGTCGCGCCCGAGCACCTGCTGCCGTTCGGAAGCTGGCTCGCGGACGCCGCCAACGAGGCCGCCACGCAGATCGAGGCCACGGTCTTCACCGCGCCGGGCAGCTGGGACGCCCGGCCCTCGGCCGAGATCGCCGAGATCCGCTGGCTGGACCTGGACCGGCCGTGGCCGGATGAACTCGCGCCGCTCCTCACCGACCACGTCCTGCCCCTTCTCGCCGCCGGAGGCCCGGACGGACGAGGCCCGGACGGACAGGATCCGTCCGGCCCGGACGCCCGGGGCCTGCGGACGCCAACCCCCGGAACCTAGAGCTCGGGCACGGCCTCGGCGGCGACGGCGGTCGCCTCGGCGAACTGCGTCCGGTACAGCTGCGCGTAGCGGCCCTCGGCGGCGAGCAGCTCGGTGTGGGTCCCGCGCTCGACGATGTTCCCGCCCTCAACCACCAGGATGGCGTCGGCCGCCCGGACCGTGGAGAGCCGGTGCGCGATGACCACGGCGGTCCGGCCTTCCAGGGCGGCTCCCAGCGCCTCCTGCACGGCGGCTTCATTGGTCGAATCCAGGGCGGCCGTGGCCTCGTCCAGGATCACGATGCGCGGCTGGGCGATCAGCAGCCGGGCAATGGTCAGCCGCTGCCGTTCGCCGCCGGAAAGCCGGTAACCGCGCTCCCCCACGATGGTGTCCAGACCGTCCGGCAGGGAGCGGATCATGTCCTCGAGCCGGGCCTGGCGCAGCACCTCCCACATCAGTTCCTCGCTCGCGTCGGGGCGCGCCAGGCGCAGGTTCGCGGCGATGCTCTCGTGGAAGAGGTGGCCGTCCTGGGTCACCATCCCCAGGGTCTCGCGCATCGAATCGAAGGTGAGGTCGCGGACGTCCACGCCGGTACCTGTCCCGGCACCTCCGAAGCGGACCGCGCCGGAATCGACGTCGTACAGCCGGGACAGCAACTGGGCGATGGTGGACTTGCCGGCGCCGGAGGACCCCACCAGGGCCACGGTCTGGCCGGGTTCAACCCGGAAGCTGATCCCGTGCAGCACTTCCTCGCCGCCCCGGGTATCCAGGGTGGAGACGTCCTCGAGGGAGGCCAGGGAAACCTTCTCGGCCGAGGGGTAGGAGAACCGCACGTTGTCGAATTCCACGGACAGCGGCCCGCGCGGGGATTCCACGGCGTCCGGCTTCTGCTGGATCAGCGGCTTGAGGTCCAGGATCTCGAAGACCCGCTCGAAGCTGACCAACGCGCTCATGATCTCCACCCGGGCGCTGGAGAGCGCGGTGAGCGGGGCGTAGAGGCGGGTGAGCAGCAGGGCCAGCACGACGACGTCGCCGGCGGCGAGCTGCCCGCCGAGCGCCAGCCAGCCGCCCAGGCCGTACACCAGGGCCAGGGCCAGGGCCGAGACGAGGGTCAGGGCGGTGACGAAAGTGAACTGGAGCATCGCGGTGCGGACGCCGATGTCCCGCACCCGGCCGGCGCGCACGGCGAATTCATGGGATTCCTCGTCCGGACGGCCGAAGAGCTTCACCAGCGTGGCCCCGGGCGCGGAGAAGCGCTCGGTCATCTGGGTGCCCATGGTTGCGTTGTGCTCGGCCGCCTCGCGCCGCAGCTCAGCCAGCCGGGAGCCCATCCGCCGGGCCGGAATGAGGAAGATCGGCAGCAGAATCATGGCCAGCACGGTCACCAGCCACGACTTGTTCAGCATCACCACGAGGGTGAGGGCCAGTGCAACAACGTTGCTGACGACGCCGGAGAGGGTTCCGGCGAACGCGGACTGGGCGCCGATGACATCATTGTTCAGCCGGCTCACCAGCGCGCCGGTGCGGGTCCGGGTGAAGAACGCGATCGGCATCTTCTGCACGTGGTCGAAGACCTTGGTGCGCAGGTCCAGGATCACGCCTTCGCCGATCGTCGAGGACAGCCAGCGCGTCACCAGGCCGAGCCCGGCCTCGGCGACGGCCACCATCGCGATCAGGACCGCCAGCCAGATGACCGTCCCGGCGTCCGTTTTGGCGATGATCGCGTCGACCACCTGGCCGGCGAGCACCGGCGTGGCGACCGCGAGGACCGCCATCACGATGGAGAGCAGCACGAAGGCGATCAGCCGGTTGCGGTGTGGACGGGCGAAGCCGAAGACACGCTTGACCAAGGCCTTCGAGAAGGTCCTGGAGCCGTCGGCGCCGCGGGTGATGTTGTAAAGGGAGCTCCAGGCCACCCGGTCCATGCTCATTTGTCGGTGCCTTTCGGGCCGGTGGTGACCAGCTGTTCGGTGACGGCGCCGTCGGCGACGTGCCAGCGCGCGTCGAGGCGCACGTTTTCCAGCAGCCGGCGGTCGTGCGTGACCAGCAGCAGGGCGCCGTCGTAACTTTCGAGGGCTTCCTCGAGTTGTTCGATCGCGGGAAGGTCCAGGTGGTTGGTCGGTTCGTCCAGGACCAGCAGGTTCACGCCGCGGGCCTGCAGCAGCGCCAGCGCGGCGCGGGTCCGTTCGCCCGGCGACAGCGAGTCGACGGTCCGGGAGGTGTGGTCGGCCTTGAGGCCGAATTTGGCCAGCAGGGTCCGCACCTCCGCCGGGGTGTAGTCCGGAAGCACGGCCTCGACGGCGTCGGCCAGTTTGAGGTGGCCGGCCAGCAGCCCCCGGGCCTGGTCGATTTCGCCGACCGCCACGGAGGCGCCCATGGACGCGTCACCGGCGTCGGGCGTCCGCACCCCCAGCAGCAGGCGCAGCAGGGTGGACTTGCCGGCGCCGTTGGGCCCGGTGATCCCGATCCGCTCCCCCGCATTGAGCTGCAGGTTCACCGGCCCCAGGGTGAAGTCCCCCTGATGCACGACGGCGTCGCGCAGGGTCGCGACGACGGCGCTGGAGCGCGGTGCCGCCCCGATGCTGAACTGCAGCTGCCATTCCTTGCGCGGCTCTTCGACTTCCTCGAGCCGGGCGATCCGCGACTCCATCTGCCGGACCTTCTGGCCCTGCTTTTCGGAGGACTCGGTGTTCGCGGCCCGGCGGATCTTGTCGTTGTCGGGGCTCTTCTTCATGGCGTTGCGCACGCCCTGGGAGCTCCACTCGCGCTGGGTGCGGGCACGGGCGACGAGGTCGGCCTTGGTGGAGGCGAACTCCTCGTACCGTTCCCGCGCATGCCGGCGGGCCACGGCGCGTTCCTCAAGGTAGGCGTCGTAGCCGCCGTCGTAAACGGCGACGGCGTTCTGGGCGAGGTCCAGTTCCACCACGGTGGTCACGCAGCGGGCCAGGAACTCCCGGTCGTGGGAGACCAGGACGGCGCCGCCGCGCAGGCCGCGGACGAACGCTTCGAGCTTGGCCAGGCCGTTCAGGTCCAGGTCGTTGGTGGGCTCGTCCAGGAGCACGACGTCGAAGCGGCTCAGCAGCAGCGCGGCGAGCGCCACCCGGGCGGCCTGGCCGCCGGAGAGCCCGGTCATCGCGGCGTCCGGTCCCACTTCAAGCCCCAGGTCCGCGAGCACGGCCGGGATCCGGTCCTCCAGGTCCGCGGCGCCGGAGGCCATCCAGCGGTCAAAGGCCACCGAGTAGGCGTCGTCGGAGCCGGGCGCGCCGGTGGCGAGCGCCTCCGCCGTGGCTTCCATCTCCGCCGTCGCCTGTCCGCAGCCGGTGCGCCGGGCGATGTAGCCGGCGATTGTCTCGCCCTCGATCCGCTCGTGCTCCTGCGGCAGCCAGCCCACGAAGGCATCCGCCGGGGCCAGGCTGACGGTGCCCTCCTGCGGCTGGTCGACGCCGGCCAGCAGGCGCAGCAGCGTGGACTTGCCGGCGCCGTTGGCACCGACGACGCCGACGACGTCGCCGGGGGCGACGGTGAGCGAGAGTTTGGAGAAGAGCGTGCGGTGGTCGTGACCACCGGAGAGATCCTTGGCAACAAGGGTTGCAGTCATTAGTCCATCCTCTCACCGTGGCCCAAAACGGCGGCCCGCGGACAAGGGCCGGATTCCGCCGGGATTCCGCCGGGCATAGAAGAACCCGCCGGTCCGGACTTGGGGGGTGTACGGACCAGCGGGTTCGAGCATCTAGCATAGTTGAAGAAGGCGGGCAGGTAAAATCGGAAGTCCTCCCCTGCTTGTCCCCGTGATGCCCGATGTTTTGTACCCGCTGTTCAACCAGGCAGGAAGCTCCCTAGATGCCCTTACCCGCCAAGGCGTTCCAGCACTGGCTCCACAGTGTCGCGCCGGCGACGAGCACCGCCGATATCTGCCGGATAGCCGGCATCAAACGCACCACCCTGGCGCAGCAACTCGTGCGCGGCAAGGTGGCGGAGGCCACCCTGGTGAGCATCAGCCGGGCGCTGGGCCTGAACCCGGTGGACGGCCTGGCCGGCTTCGAGAGCTATGCGGGTCTGCGGGACACTTCCCGGCCGCCCACGCAGGCGGAGCTGGTCAGCCAGATCGCCACGACGGACCTGCTGCGGGCCGTTATCGCGCGTACCGGCGGAGGCGAGGCCACGGCCACGCTGAGCCCCGCCCCGCACGCCACCTCGGTGCGCAACTGGGTGGACGCGATCGACGACGGCGACGTCCGGCACCGGGTCTCGGCAGCCACCGGGATCGCACGGCAGAATTTTTCCGCCCAGCTGACGGCCAACCGGCTGGCCCCGGAACTGGCCGTCGCCACGTCCCGCGCCGCGGGAGTGGGCCTGGCCGGCGGACTCGTTGCCACCGGCCTGATCACCGAGGCGGAGGCAGGGTGGGCCCCGGGCGCCCGGCAGGCCGCCCTCGAGGCGCTCTCCGACGGTGAGCTCGCCACCCTCGCCGGGGATCGGCTCCAGGCGCTTGGAAAGACCCTGCGCCGCCAGGAGCAGGAACAGGCACAGACCGAGAAGATCTGGGAGAACCTCGGATGATCGTCACGGTACTGCAATGGGGCACGCTCGCGGTCTGCGCCCTGGTGGCCCTGGCCAGGATCCCCAGCGCCCGGCGGGGCGAGAACCGGCCGGTCTTCTACATCCTGCTGCTGCTGATGGTGGCCATCCTGCTGAGCATCGAGGAACCGTACCAGGTCATCGACCGCTTCCTGGGCGGCATCAACCTGGCCAATGTCGTGCTCCGCTTCGTGGTTTTTGCGGCCGTGTTCTTCCTGGGGCTGCAGATTGCCAAGGGATTCGGGGCCGAGGACGCCCGCCGCTTCCTCACCGGCAAGGTGGGCATCGGTGTGGCGGTGCTGTCTTCGGCGGTGGTCATCGGCCTCTTCCTGATGATGGACACGGCCGGATCATCGGCCGGCCTGGTCGACGTCGCGGCCAAGAGCGCGCGCAACCGCGCGCTGGTCGAGTACTACGGTGCGGCGGGCCGGCTTTACCCGGCGTTCGTGCTGCTCGCCCTCCTGCCCGCGATGGTGCGGACGGTCCGCAGCCGGCTCCCGCTGATCATCCGCGGCAGCGCCGTCTCGATGGCCGTCGGGTCGGCGGCCACAGCGCTGAGCCTGGGGTTCCCGCTGATCCCGCCGGGGTTCGGCTGCTGGCGGTTTGTCATCAATTACACCGGCATCCTTTGCCTGGTGCTGGGGCTGGTCCTGATCTGGGCGGGGCGGCTCGCGGCACGGCGCCTCCCGCGGCCCCCGGCGGGCGGTGCAGTGCCGTGACCGAGATCCTGCAGTGGGCGGCCCTGGTGGTCTGCGGGGGCGTTGCCCTCGGCCGCCTCCCGGATGCCGCCCGGGGACGCAACCGCTCCATTTTCGGCGCGTTCCTGCTGGCGGCCTTCGCCATCCTGCTGAGCATCGACGGCCCCTACCTGGCCGTCGACGCCTGGCTGGGCGGCGAAAACTACGCAAACCTGATCCTGCGGTTCTTCGTCTACGGGGCGGTAGTGCTGGTCGGCTACCGCACGGCCCGGGCCTTCGACGACCGCAGGGCCGTGCGCCGCATCGCCGGACCGGCCGGGCTTGCCGTTCTCGGCGCTGTGGCCGCAGCCACCACGGTGTTCTTCCTGCTCGCCGACACTTCCGGCTCCGCCACCGGCCTGGGCGAACTGCCGCTGCGGAGTCCCTCGAACGCCCAGCTGATCGGACTCTACGCGACGGCAGGCAGGGCTTACCCCGCCTTTGTGGCCGCCTGCCTGCTCCCGTCCACGGTGCGGGCGACGCGCAGCCGGCTGCCGGCCGCGGTCCGCGCCGGCGCCCTGCTCTTGTCCGTGGGCTGCGCCGCCTTGGTGGCCGCAGCCCTGTACCCGCTGCTGCGGGCCAACGTGACCGGCGCACAGGCAACCATCAACTTCACCGCCGTCCTGGGTATGAGCCTGGGACTGGCGACCATTTGGCTGGCCGGCCGCGCCGCCGCCCGCTCATCCGCCCGGCCGCGGGGAACCGCGGAGCCGGGGCCCGAAGAGCCGGGCCCCGAAGAATCGGGCCGCGGGGCGCCGAAAGCGCCCCATGCTTGAGTGGGGAACCCTCCTGGTCTGCGGCGTCGCCCTACTGGTCCGGGCACCGGACGCCCTCCGCGGACACAACCGCTCAGTGTTCGGGATCCTGCTGCTCGCGACGCTCTGCAGCGTGCTCAGCATTCCCGGCCCCTACCTGGCGATCGACCAGGCCCTCGGCAGCCGGAACCTGACGAATCTGATCCTGCGCTACATCGTCTTCGGGATGGTCTTCCTGGTGGGCCTGAGGCTCACCACGGCACTCGGCGACGGCGGCGCCCGGCGCCTGCTCACCGGACGTCCGGGCTGGTGGGGCCTGGCTGCGGCCTGCGCCGCGGTGGGGTTGACCTTCTGGCTGATGGACACCCACGGCTCCTCGGTGGGGCTGAAGGAGACTGCGGACACCGCCCGGAACGCCGTCCTGGGCCCCTTTTACGCCGCCGCCGGCCGCAGCTACCCGGCCTTTGTCTCGGCGCTGCTGCTGCCGGCGCTGCTGGCAACCGTCAGGGCCGCGTTGCCGCGGCTGGTGCGGGCCGGCGCCGCCGTCACCCTGGCCGGAGGCGTGGCCGCGATCCTTTCGGTTCCGGCGTCGTTTGCTCCGGACAGCTGGGAACCGGCGCAACTCCTGGTCAACTTCGCGGCGGTGCTCGGTTACGTGACGGGTCTGTTCGTTTTCTGGATTTCCGCCAAGCGCGGCCAACTCCGCAGATAACGCTCCTGCAACGTTCCGTAAAATATCAGCTTTGGCGTTCACAAAATCATTAGAGCGTGGCACAATCATGAATGTGTGAAAACGCAGGCCGGTTTCGTGAATGGGGATTCAGTCTTACGAACCGGGCTTGTGTCCAAGCGCCATTGGGGGGATGAGTGGTAGCGGTCCGACAGGACCGCTCCCACTCAGCCTGTTTAAGCCCACATTCTAGCGGCGGAACCTCAAGGTGACCAGCTGGAACGGCCGAAGCACCAGGTCCGCAGCACCGTCCAGGAAAGTCACGCCGGGCGCCTCCACCGGGCGCTCCAGCAGGTCCACGGCTTCTACCGCAGACGTGCCGAAGTTCGCCGCCACCCTCGCCGCCGAGCGCTCCCCCAGGGATTCAAAGAGCCGGACGATGACGTCGCCCGAGCCGTCCTCCGCGAGCTTCAGCGCTTCGGCCACCACGGCGGCGTTCGACACGGTAACCAGCGGCTCCACGCCGCGGCCTCCCGTGACCATGCGCGGGGCGAGGTTGGTCCGGTAGCCCTCCTCCACGGCGTCGGCGATGCTGGCCCCGGGCCGGACGGTGACGGTCAGCTCGTGCGGGCCGCGGTCCGCATCCGGGTCGGGGAACTTGGGCGCGCGCAGCAGCGAAACCCGGACGGTCGTGGTGGTGCCGCCGTCGGACTCCCGGACGTGCCGGGTGACATCGTGACCGTAGCTGGCCTCGTTGGCGACAGCGACCCCGTACCCCGGTTCGGCAACGTGGATCCACCGGTGCGCGCAGATCTCGAACTTGGCGGCCTCCCACGAGGTGTTCAGGTGGGTCGGCCGGAACACGTGGCCGAACTGCGTCTCCGAGGCGGACCGGTCCGCCCGGACGTCGAGGGCAAAGCCGAGCTTGAGCAGTTTTTCGCGTTCCTGCCAGTCCACCGCCGTGGAGATCACCAGGGACGTCGACCCCGGTTCCAGCCGGATCCGCTGCGTCACCGCCGAGTCTCCGGCCAGTCGTTCCACGACGACCGTGGCACCGCCGCCGGAGCGCTCGAGCGCTACAGAGCGGGCCTCGGTCAGCGGCGTGACGTTGCGGCGGTAAAACGCGTCGATGTCCCACGCGTCCCATTCGTTCGGGGTGTCGCGGTGGAGTTCGAGAAGGTTGCCGACCTCCCCCGGCGCGATCGCGTCCCGGCCGCTGGCGTGGTCCAGCAGCGAGACCAGGAGGCCGTCGGCGTTGACCGCGGCCCGGATGATGCCGTTGTCCAGGATGTAGCCGCCCTGGTCGGTTTCCGCGCGCACGTCCGCTTCGGCCCGGGCGGGCACACCGGCGGCGAGCGCCGGGACACCGTCGCGCGGGTGCGGGGCAGCGTTGAGCAGGAACTCCTGACTCCCCGGGCCCAGCACGGCGGCAGCGGCCTCGGCGATGACTGCCTCGAGCCGGCGGGCGACTGCGTCGTAGTTCCGTTCCGCATCCTGGTGCACCCAGGCGATCGAACTGCCGGGCAGGATGTCGTGGAACTGCTGCAGCAGCACCAGGCGCCAGAGCCGCTTGAGTTCGGCCGCCGGGTACTCCGCGCCGGCCCGGACCGCGGCGGTGGCGCACCACAATTCGGCCTCGCGGAGCAGGTGTTCGCTGCGCCGGTTGCCGCGCTTGGTGTTGGCCTGGCTGGTGTAGGTGCCGCGGTGCAGCTCAAGGTACATCTCGCCCACCCAGACCGGCAGGTCGGGATATTCGGCTTCGGCGGCGGCGAAGAAGTCCGCGGCGGACCCCAGCCGCACCCGGGGCGACCCTTCCAAGTCCGCGGTGCGTCGCGCGGCCGCCAGCATCTCGCGGGTGGGGCCGCCGCCGCCATCGCCGTAGCCGAACGGGAGCAGGGACATGGTCCCGCGGCCGTGGTCCCGGTAGTTTCGCTCGGCGTGGGCAAGCTCCCGGGCGCTGACCTCGGAGCTGTAGGTGTCCACCGGCGGGAAGTGCGTGAACAGCCGGGTCCCGTCGATGCCCTCCCAGTTGAACGTGTGGTGCGGCATCCGGTTGACCTGGTTCCAGGAGATCTTCTGGGTCAGGAACCAGCGGCTGCCGGCGGCCTTGACGATCTGCGGCATCGCCGCGGAGTAGCCGAAGGTGTCCGGCAGCCAGGCTTCCCGGCACTCGACGCCGAACTCCGCCAGGAAGAAGCTCTTGCCCTCGAGGAACTGTCGGGCCATGGCCTCGCCGCCGGGCATGTTGCTGTCCGCCTCGACCCACATGCCGCCCACCGGGACGAACTGGCCGGTCTTGACCTTCTCGCGGATCCGGCCGAAGAGTTCCGGGTAGTACTCCTTGATCCAGGCGAGCTGCTGCGCCGAGGAGCAGGAGAAGACGAAGCCGGGGTCCTCGTCCATCAGCGCCACAACGTTCGAGAACGTGCGCGCGCACTTCCGGATGGTTTCCCGGACCGGCCACAGCCAGGCCGAGTCGATGTGTGCGTGGCCGGTGGCCACCAGCGTGTGGGACGAGGCGTAGGCCGGCCGGTCCAGCACGCCGGCGAGTGCGGCCCGTCCGGCCGCGGCGGTGCCGGCCACGTCATCCGGGTCCATGACGTCGAGCATCCGCTCCAGGGCCCGGAGGATCTCGTGCCGCCGGGGCAGTTCCATCGGCAGTTCGTGCATCAGCCCGCTGAGTGCCGCGATGTCCTGCTGCAGGTCCCAGACGGCCTGGTTGAGTTCGGCGACGACGATCGGGCCCAGCCGGTACTGCGGTTCGGAGCCGGCGGTTGTCTTATCGCCGTACGGGGTGGCTGCGAAGGTCCAGCCCTGGGACAGGTCCGGGTTTGCCGCGGCCTCGACGTAGAAGTCCACCGACATGCCGCTGCCCAGCAGCTTCAGGGGGATGTACAGGTTCCGCGGGGAGATCGCCTTGATCACGGTGCCGTCGGCCCGCCAGGCCGTCCCCTCGCACTGGAACCCGGGCAGGTCCGCGCTGAAGCCCAGGTCCACGAGGATTTCCACCGCGGTGTCGGGGCCGGTGCCCCAGCCGTCGGGCACCTCGCCCTGGAGCCGCAGCCACTTGGTGCTCCAGGGGCTCCCCCACGGGGCACCCTGTTCCTGCGGCCCAAACGGCTGGCGCATGGCTTCGAGCGCGGGGACGGGTTCACCCGGAGCGTCCCAGCTGCTGAGCCGGAGCGGCACGCTGCGTGGGTAGACGGCAGGGATGATGCGTTCGCGGACAAAGCGGTCAAGCCGGACTTCCGTAAGACGGCGGTCGTCGTGCAATGTGATCCTCTTAGCGCTGGGGCGGGTGGTGCTGAGCCGGGCCGGGCCTTGTGTCCAGTCGTTGGATAAAATCTACCCGCGCACCGTTGAATAACCAACGACCGCCGGCGGGCGCGGGTCCGTGCGGCTTAGCCGACGGCGGCGGGCAGCGAGATCCGCTCGTGCCCGGCATAGACGTTCAGGGTGGTTCCCCGGCTGAACCCGGCCAGCGTCATCCCGCTGGCGGCGGCCAGTTCGACGGCCAGGCTGGAGGGCGCGCTGACGGCCGCCAGCACCGGGATCCCCGCCAGGGCGGCCTTTTGGACCAGTTCGAAGGACGCCCGGCCGGAGACCTGCAGCACGGTGCCGCGCAGGGGCAGCAGGCCTTCGCGCAGTGCCCAGCCCACCACCTTGTCCACCGCGTTGTGCCGGCCGACGTCCTCGCGCAGGCAGAGCAGTTCGGCCGAGCCGTCGTCGCCGATCCGGAACAATCCCGCGGCGTGGACCCCGCCGGTGGCGTCGAAGACGGCCTGCGCCTCGCGCAGCCGGTCCGGGAGGGCTGCCAGCGTTTCCACCGGCACGTTCAGCGGATCCGCCGCCGGGCTGAAGTGCGAGGACTTGTGCACGGCGTCGATCGAATCGGTGCCGCAGATCCCGCAGGAGCTGGAGGTAAAGACGTTGCGGCCGGTATCGGGCCGGACGACGTCGGGGCGCAGCTGCGCCTCCACGACGTTGAAGGTCTGGACCCCGTCCTCGTCCTCGCCGGCGCAGAAGCGGAGCGAGACCAGCTGTTCGGGTTCCCAGATGACCCCCTCGGAGACCAGGAACCCGGCCACCAGGTCGAAGTCGTTGCCCGGGGTCCGCATCGTGACGGAGAAGGAGAGCTGGTCCAGCCGGATTTCCAGGGGCTCCTCAACGGCCAGGACGTCTTCGCGGTGCCGGACCGGGAACTCCAGGGCCTGCGGCGAGCCGTCCAGAACAAATTTGTGCACCTTGCGGCGCTGTGTCACGCGGCCCATCAGATACTCCTCATCAGCATTGCGTTCGGATCCTGCCGGTTACCGCGGCAGGTCCCTGAATCCATCATCGCCCCGGGTACGCGGTCAGCCAAGCAGCTCGCTCCAGTCCACGGGACCGGCAGCGGCCGGCTTGCGGGCCGGCCGTTTCGCGGCGGGCTTCGCGGGCGCCTTGGCGGCTGCGGGGTCCGGCAGCGCTTCACCCCAGGGCAGGGCGAAGGCCGGGAGTGGCTCCCCCAGCTGCACGCCGTGTGGCGGGACCACCAGGACGCCGTCGGCCGCAGCCAGCCCGCGCATCATGCCCGGGCCGGTGTGCTGGGCCGGCGACGCCATGCCGTACAGCATCCGGAACGGCATCAGCCGGGTGCGGCCGGGGTCCGGTTCGAGCGTAGACCCGCACGGCACCTCGGTCACCGGCGGCGGCGGCCGGTGGCCCAGTGCCGCCAGCAGCGGTGCGCCGATCGTGGACAGCGCCATCATGGCCGCGAGCGGGTTGCCCGGCAGCCCGATCACGAACCGCCCGTCGGGCAGTTCGGCCAGGACCGCAGGGTGGCCGGGGCGCATCGCGATGCCGTCGATGAGGAGCCGCCCGCCCAGCTCGGCGACCGTGCGCCGAAGGTGGTCGGTGCCGGACCGGCCGGTACCGCCGGTGGTGATGACGACGTCGGCCGGCAGCGTTTCCGTGGCGGCAGGCGGGTCCGCTGCGCCGGCGTCCGCGGCAGCGGCGGTGTCCGCGCCGGCGGCGGTGTCCGCGCCGGGGGCGGTGTCCGCGCCGGGGGCGGTGTCTTCGAGGGCGGCGAGCCAGTCGGCATCGCTGTCGCCGATCTTGAGTTCCTCCGAGCAGATGCCGCCGAGCATGCCGACGACGGCGGCCAGCTGCGGGCCGAACGTGTCGCGGACCTCGCCGGGGGCCGGGACGCCGCTGCGGATCACCTCGCCGCCGGTGAACACCAGCCGGACCACGGGCTTGCCCACGACGGGGAGGGCGTCGTGGCCGGCGAGGGCGGCCAGGGCCAGGTGCGCCGGATTGAGCACTGTCCCCGCCCGGATGAGCACGTCGCCGGCGGCGGCCTCCTCGGCCGCCTTGCGGATGTGTTCGCCGTTGCGCGGTTCACCGGGCCGGGCACCGCCGCCGAGCCTGAGCACCGGCAGCCCATCCTCGTCCGGGCCGATTTCCCCGCTCTCGCTGCGCAGCACTGCTTTGGCGCCGGGCGGCACCAAGCCGCCGGTGACGATCGGGCTCGCCTGGTGCGGGGCAAGCCGCTGCCCGGGCTCGGTGAGGATCCAGGGACCGCTGCCGTTGACCGCCCAGCCGTCCATGGCCGAGGACGCGTAGTGGGGCATGTCCTGGACCGCGGCGAGGTCCTCCGCCAGCGTCCGGCCGAGGGCATGGCGCAGCGGCACCGGGGCGGGCGGGATGGGCACGGCGCAGTCGTATGCGAGCTGCCGGGCCTCCTGCCAGCTATGCGCCAGGTGCCGGTGGGCGCCATCCCCGGCGCCGGCGCCCGGGGCAGACTCGGGGCCGCCGGCTGCTGCGCCGCCGGTGGCGGCAGGTGGCTCGGGGGTCATGCCCCGGGGGCCTCGGCGGCGGCGTGCTCCTTGGCGAGTTTCCGGGCGACGCCCATGGCAGCCTGCATGGCGACGCCGTCGTCCGCCTGGCCGGAACCGGCCGCGAGCCCGGCGGCGAAGCCGGCGATGAAGGTGGTCAGGGGCGCGGCCGGGCGGACCACCGAGTGCGCGGCCACCCCGGCGAGGCCCAGCACCTCGTTGATGTCGATCTCGATGTCTTCGAGCTCAAGGGCCTGGAGCAGCGCGCGGCACCACTCCTCGAGGGTTTCATCCTGGCTCTTCACCGTTTGCCTCCAAAGTCGGGTTGGGCCGCAGCTCCCCGAGGGGACCGTGACCGGGCCGGGACACTCCCAGCGCGGCGGCATCGTCCCAGGTGTCCACGTCGTCCGTGGAGCCCGGCGGGACCGGGACGCTCCGCAGCTCAAGACTAGCAAGCAGACCGAAGACCGAACCGCCTGAGAGGGTGCCACGGCGGTCCGCGTCGGCTACCGCACGTTGTAGCACGCCTGTGTCATATACCGCGGCGAGGGGCTGGATCCGGCCATCCGCGGAGACGGCGACCGCGCCGTCGCACCGGATCGCCCCCGGACCGGCCAGTGCGGCGAGCAGGGACTGCACGGCGGCGGCCGCGCGCGGCATGTCGCAGGCGAGCACCAGGGTCAGGGGCGCCGCCGGCCGGGCGTCCGGGCCGGCGGCCAGGGCGGAGAGGCCGGCGGCAAGCGCGGCGGCGGGACCGGAGAACGGCGGGTCCTCGCGGCAGCTGAGCACCCCGGGCGGGAGGCCGCCGGGATCCGGGCCGACAACAACAGTGCGGCGCGCCCCGGCCGCAGCCTGCAGCGCGCGCTCCAGCAGGCTCACCCCGCCCACGGTCAATTGTGCTTTGGGCACGCCGCCGAGCCGGGAGGACCGGCCCCCGGCCAGAATCACAGCATCGAAGTCCACCAGCCCAGCCTAGCCGGGCACCGGCCGGCGGCGGTTCCGGCTGCCGCAGCGGCGGCTCAGGCAGGAGCTGCTCAGTGCGCGCGCTCGGGGAGCAGGAAGGGGTCCCAGGCCGGCGTCGGCTTTTCGAGTTCCTTGATCTGCCAGATGGTGCCCTTCGGCGGCCCCGGCACGAAGCTGAGCTTCCAGCCCATTTCGGCCGGGGTGTGGTCTCCCTTGGCGTTGTTGCAGCGCAGGCAGGCGGCGACGAGGTTCTCCCACGAGTCGGCGCCGCCGCGGGACTTGGGCTGTACATGGTCGATGGTGTGGGCGGCTTTCCCGCAGTACGCGCAGTGGTGGTTGTCGCGGCGGAGCACGCCCCTGCGGCTGACGGCCGTCAGAGTGTTATAGCGGGGCCTGATGTACCGGTTCAGCAGGATCACCGAGGGGCGACCGAGGATGTCCTGCGGACCCACCACGGGGTCATCCCCTTCGGCCACCACGCTGGCCTTTCCGGTCAGCACAAGCACCAGCGCCCGGCGGAAGGTGACTACCGCCAGCGGTTCATATCCAGCGTTCAGAACGAGAGTGCGCATCCGCATACCTCTTCACGGCCGCACCCGCCAGGGGCACGAGGGCCGGCTGCCCTGTGCATGGTCGGGCTATGGATCGACACCACAAGAGTAAACACCGATGGGCGGGATTGCCGAATTTTTTTCTCCGTCGGGAGCGTGCGGCGCAGGCTGCGGTGCTGCTTCGGAAACGCGAAGGACCCCTGCCGGATGGGCAGGGGTCCTTCACACGGTTACCGGCGGGGCCGGGTTTGGGTCTTAGCCGCCGACGCGGATGAAGACCGGGCCGGAGCCGACGTTGACGCTGTACAGCGCGGTGGTTCCGCCGTTCCAGCCGCCGTGCACGGCCATGCCGTTGCCGACGTAGACGGCGATGTGGGCCATGCCCATGCCACCGTTCTGGTAGTAGGCGAGGTCGCCCGGCTGAGCTTCGGCGGCGCTCACGGTGCGGCCGAGGGACAGGTAGCCGGCCGGCCAGCCGTGGTAGTTGACGCCGACGGCGGCAAGGGCGTTGGTGGCCAGCATGGTGCAGTCCTGCGAGACACCGATCTGCGCGTAGGCGGCGGCGGCGATCGAAGCACCCATGCCGCTGACGGCTGCGGGGGCTTTCGTGGCCAGGGAGGCGGTCGCGGCGGTGCCGGTGGTCGCGGCGTCCGTGGCGTCCGTGGTGGCAGCCTTGGTCTCCTGGACCTCGACGACAGGCTTGGGCGCCTCGACGACCGGGCCCGGCGCGGTGGTGACAGCCGGCTTCTCGTAGGAGATGGCGATGCTGGAGGCCGCGGAGATGGTGGCCGGAGCGTTGGACTGGACCTCCGTGGCGGAGGCGGAAGCCGATTCACGCTGAACGTTGGTCTCGGCAGCGTTGGCTGCGATACCGCTGGTCAGAACCAGGCCGGAGGCGGCAGCGATAACCGCAGCCTGGCGACCCATGCCGCCGGCGTTGTCGCCCACGACCTTAGCAATGACAGCCAGCGAGTTGGTCTTGGTGACCTCCGCGCGGTGGCGTGCAGTAGTTGCACGAGTAGTCATTAAGTTCTCTCTTTCGTGATCCTGGTGTCCGCGCTACAGGCGGGACAAAGGACGCTCCGGCATCTTGGGGGTACGCCGGATCGCCCCGAAACGGGTTTTTAGCGAAGGGTGTACTGCGAAGACGCGCCAAAAGCGGGAACTGCGTTCAGAACTCCGGACCGGGCGCCGGCAAGGGCAACGCGGGACACGGAGGTAAGCGGGCTCACTGGAGCCTCGCCAGCGCGAGAACGCGCAGCATTGTGGCGTGAAGACACGAAAGTAGCCTCTCCCAATGCCTACGAGGTGAGCTGTCGGATTCGGATGGGAGTCACCCGGCCGCGCCGCTTCCTGGGAAGCTTTGCGACTTAACCCCTAGGCCTTCTTGCGAAGACCAAAATTGGTTCCCCCGCCCCTGCCAGACGATGTGATGCGAACGGACCTTGAGCGGTGGCAGAGTTAGGCAATCCACTCAAGAGCGCCAACTTCGGAGAAGTTGGCGTGGTTCAAACGGTACAGCAGTTGGGGCTCAATGTCACATTCAGATCACGGCGTGTCAAAAAAATGTGAGCTGCCCCTCGGCTAGCTAAAGCCAGCCGAGCGGATCCACGACTTCCCCGTTGACCATCACCTCGAAGTGGAGGTGGCAGCCGGTGGAGGCGCCGGTGGTTCCGCTCATCGCCACCACATCGCCGCGTGAGACCTGCTGGCCCACGTGGACGCTGGACGACGACAAGTGGTTGTACGTGGTCTCCAGGCCGTTGCCATGGTCGATCACGACCCGGTTGCCGCCCCCGTAGGGGTGCCAGCCGGAAAAGGTAACGGTGCCGCTCGCGGCGGCGTGCACGGCGGTGCCGCACTGGGCGGCGTAGTCCTGGCCGCGGTGGAACTCGCCGGCCCCGCCGGTGATGGGGCTGATCCGGTAGCCGAAGGCCGAGGCGGAGACCATGGAGTCAAGCGGGGCTCCGAGGCTGCCCGTGGAAGCGGCGCGCGTGATGGAGCCGACCGACTGGGCGCTGAGCAGCTGCTTGAGCCGGCCGTCCGGGTCGCCCTTGGTGGTCACGGCGGTGCGGTTGAAGTTGATCTCGGCGGCGGCGGCCTTCACTTCAGGCTGCGCGGCGGCGGAGACCGAACCGGTGCGGGCGGCGCCGGTGGCCGTCGCGGGGCCGGTGGCAGGCACGGCGACGGTCAGGACCAGGCCCGTGGCAGCCAGGGCGATGCCGGCCTTCTGCCCCACTCCGCTGACGGCGGCAAAGTCAGTTACCTGGCGGAACGGGCTGCGCCGGCCGCGGCGCTCGTCGCGGTGCGCGTCACGCGGGCGGCCGGTAAGAACGACGGCGGCCGGGCGCGGCTCCGGAGCGGGGCCGGTCGCACGACGGCGGCCCCGGACGGTCTGGGTGGTCAAGAAGGGTTCCTCTCTGGCTAGCCTGCGAAGTTAGCTGTCGGATTCGGGTCAGAGAGATCAAAGACCCGGTCCGCCGGTGCAAGCATCCAGGCACAGGGGAATCCAAGGACATCCTCTGGTGTTTGCTTGCCGCTAGCGGACTTCACCCCAAGGCTGCCGCAGCAGCCGTTAGTGGTTCCCCCGCCTCTGCCAGAAGGATGATTCGCCTACTGATCCGCTGGCAGAGCTCGGCTTCGGATCAGATAACGGTTTAGTATCAGTGCTAGTCATCAACTATAGAGGATTAAGGCCCGTAGTGATAATTCCGTTATCCGGTTGTGGAGAACTTTCCGCGTGTCCCGCGGCCGGCCCCTGGACCGGACTTACCCGAGGGTAACAAAGACGTGGGCGGCGACCTCGGGCGGCAGCTCAAGGGCCCCCTGGATGTCGGGAACCCGGACGGAGATGTACTCCCCGACGCGTTCCAGCGACACGGCGGCGCCCGGGCGGATTCCCCCCTCATCGAGCTGGGCCAGCAGTTCCGGCTCG
The DNA here is from genome assembly GCF_001428365.1 of Arthrobacter sp. Soil763. Lineage (GTDB taxonomy): Bacteria > Actinomycetota > Actinomycetes > Actinomycetales > Micrococcaceae > Arthrobacter. Next base: position 207,891 of record NZ_LMSH01000003.1, read on the forward strand.
ACCTGGATCGGTTCGGCCAGCCGGTTCACGGTGATCCGGGCACCCTCCGCGTAGCCCGCCATGGCGTCAAGCAGGTTCACCACACCGTGCCCCTGTGCCGGTTCGAGCGGTACGCCGCCGATCTCGGCGAGGCCGGGGATGGGGTTTCCGTAGGGCGAGACGGTGGGGTGGTCCAGCAGTTCGAAGATCCTGCGCTCGACCCGCTCGCTCATCACGTGCTCCCAGCGGCACGCCTCCTCGTGGACGTAGGCCCAGTCGAGGCCGATCACGTCGGCAAGGAGCCGTTCGGCGAGGCGGTGCTTGCGCATGACTTCGATAGCGCGTTTCCGGCCGACGGCGGTGAGTTCAAGGTGCCGGTCGCCGGAGACGACCACGAGCCCGTCTCGCTCCATGCGCCCGACGGTCTGGGACACGGTCGGGCCGGAGTGGCGCAGCCGTTCGGCGATGCGGGCGCGGAGGGCGACGATGTTCTCTTCTTCGAGTTCCAGGATGGTCCGAAGATACATCTCCGTGGTGTCGATCAGATCCGTCATTCAGCTCAGCTCCTCGGGCGCCGCCCTTGCGTCTTTCCCACCGTACAGCGCGCGGCACGCGCCCAGGCGGGATCCGCCGTACGTCACCGCTCAGCCTAGCCTATTGTGAATTAGTCCGGATAATCACCGGGCCCGGCCGCCGCATGGCCGGCCGCTCCCCCGCCCCGGCGCCGGCTGCCGGCCCACCCGCCCGCGACCGGTTTCGATGACCGGACTGTGACGGACATTTTTCCCGCCCGCACCGGGCCGTCGGGCAGAATGAAGGAGCAGGTTCCGGCCCCACCTGGCCGGGACCGCTCCCCAGCCCGCCACGCACCCAGCCGAAAATGGAGCCACAGTGAGCGACAGCAGCATCACCATCCCAGCGAACCTCCTTCCCAAGGACGGCCGGTTTGGCGCCGGCCCCTCGAAAGTGCGGCCGGAGCAGATGCAGGCCCTCGCCGACGCGGCGGGGCTGCTGGGCACCTCGCACCGCCAGGCGCCGGTGAAGAACCTTGTGGGATCGGTCCGGACCGGCCTGAGCGAATTCTTCCGCGCCCCCGACGGTTACGAGGTAATCCTCGGCGTCGGCGGCTCCACCGCGTTCTGGGATATTGCCAGCTTCGGCCTGGTCGAGAACAAGGCCCAGCACCTGTCGTTCGGTGAGTTCGGTTCCAAGTTCGCCGCCGCCACCAACAAGGCCCCCTTCCTGGCGGAGTCCTCGATCATCACTTCGGATCCGGGAACCCGGCCGGCGCCGAACGCGGAAGCCGGCGTCGACGTCTACGCCTGGCCGCACAATGAGACCTCCACCGGGGTCGCGGCCCCGGTCCAGCGCGTCGCCGGCGCGGACGAGGGCTCGCTCGTGCTGGTGGACGCAACGTCCGCGGCGGGCGGCCTGGACGTGGACGTCGCCCAGACCGATGTGTACTACTTCGCCCCGCAGAAAAACTTCGCCTCCGACGGCGGCCTGTGGCTCGGGCTGTTCTCTCCGGCCGCCCTGGAGCGGGCCGCGCGGATCAAGGCCGGCGGCCGCTGGATCCCGGACTTCCTGGACCTGCAGACCGCGATCGACAACTCCCGGCTGAACCAGACCTACAACACCCCGGCGCTGGCCACGCTGGTGACCCTGGATGCCCAGGTGCGGTGGCTCAACGCCAACGGCGGCCTCGACTTTGCCGCCGCACGGACCGCGGACTCGGCCGGGCGGATCTACCGCTGGGCCGAAGCCTCACCCTACGCCACGCCGTTCGTGGGCCGGGCTGAGGACCGGTCCAACGTCATCGCCACGATTGACTTCGACGACTCGATCGATGCCGCGGCGATCGCCAAGGTGCTGCGCGCCAACGGCGTCGTGGACACCGAACCGTACCGCAAGCTCGGCCGCAACCAGCTGCGGATCGCCACGTTCGTGGCCATCGAGCCGGACGACGTGTCCGCGCTGCTGGAGTGCATCGACTTCGTAGTGGGCGAACTGCAGCGGTAGGCCCGGCGCGGTCCCGGCTTGGGACGCGTCAGCGTCCGACGGCGTCGTCCGGATTCGTCCCCCGGGCGGCGCCGTCTGTGGTTTCCGTGGTCTCCGCGTGGTGGCCGCCGCCGTCGGGCACCACCCGGAAGAACCGGAGCCCGCGGGCGCGCCGGTTGAAAGCGATCCGCAGGTGTTTGGCCCGGACAATCCAGACCATGCCGATCAGCGCCGCGGCCACACCGGAGGCCGCCGCGACGCCCATCGACCAGCGTGCGCCGGCGACGTTCGCCACCCAGCCGACCAGCGGGGCGCCGATGGGCGTGCCGCCCATGAAGATCGCCATGTACAGGGCCATCACCCGGCCGCGCATGACCGGGTCCGTGGTGGTCTGCACGTAGCCGTTGGCGCTGGTCATCATGGTGATCGCGAACAGGCCGACCGGCACCAGGGTGATGCCGTACCAGAAGTAGTCCGGTGCCATGGCGGCGAGGCCGGATGTCACGCCGAAGGCTCCCGCCGCACCGAAGATCACGCGCATGCGGGGTTTCTTCCGTCCCGCCGAGAGCAGGGCGCCGACGACGGAGCCGATCGCCATGATCGAATTCATCAGGCCGAAGGCGCCGGCGTCGAGGCCGAACTCCGTCCCCACCATGGCGGCGATGAACAGGACGAAGTTCAGCCCGAGCGTGCCGACGATGAAGACCGCCACCAGCACCACCACGATGTCGGGCCGGTACTGCACGTAGCGCAGGCCCTCCCGGATCCGGCCCTTGCCGGCGGCCGCGCGGGGCAGCTGGCGCAGCGAGGCGGACGGGATCTTGGCCAGGCTCAGCAGCAGGGCCATGAACGTGGCGGTGTTGACGAGGAAGACCCAGCCCGGGCCGATGGCCACGGTCAGCACCCCGGCGACGGCCGGCCCGATCATCCGTGCCACGTTGAAGGAGGCGCTGTTGAGGGCGACCGCATTGGGCAGGTAGTCGTCGCGTACCAGTTCGGAGACGAACGTCTGCCGCACCGGCGCGTCCACGGCGGAGACGACGCCCAGCAGCAGCGCGAAGACGTAGACATGCCAGAGCTGCGCGGCCCCGGAGACCACCAGGACGCCCAGCGCCGCGCTCAGCAGGGCCATCGCCGACTGGGTGAGTACCAGCAGGCGCTTGCGGTTGAAACGGTCGGCGACCAGGCCGGCCACCGGCGCGAGGAACAGCTGCGGGCCCAGCTGCAGGGCCATCGTGACGCCCATGGCCCCGGCGTCCTGGTCGGTCAGGTGGTCAAAGACCAGCCAGTCCTGGGCGGTGCGCTGCATCCAGGTCCCGATGTTCGAGACGAGCGCACCAATGAACCAGATCCGGTAGTTCAGGATGTGCAGGGATTTGAAGGTGGACCTCATGTCCAGGCCTTCCGCCGCCGCGCTCTCCCGAACCGTCCCAAACCGCTAGTCGGCCTCTACCTGGGACGGCGCTTCAGCGGCCTCGTCCTCGGGGGCGTCGTCGCCGGGTGCCTCGGGGGCTTCGTCCTCGGTGGCTCCGTCCTGCGGTGCCTCCCCGGACGCTTCCCCGGCGCCGGCGCCGGACTGAGCGGCCTCGTCCTCCTGGGCGTCCTCGGGCCGCACCCGTTCAGCCCAGGGCACCCACTCCGGGGCCAGGATGGAGTCCTCGGACGGCAGCAGGCCCAGTTCGTTGACCGTGACCACCTTGGAGCGCGAGTTGCGGGTCAGCACTGCGTACCATTGCCAGCCGCTGTAGCCGGGCAGCTTGGACTCGAAGAGGTGGGTGACCAGGCGGTCGCCTTCGCTCTTGGCCGCCAGGTGCCGGCCGATCTGGTCCGCCTGGGCGATGCCCTCCACGGCGGTCCGGGCGGCGTCGACGGCGGCGGCCAGGAACGCGTCGGGTTTACCGGTGCGCCACACGGGCACGCCGTAGCGCGGTTTGGATCCTGCTTTGGAGTCGGCTTTGGCGCCGGCGGCCGCCGGGGCGGCGTTCTGTTCAGGTTCCGGAGTCATGGAGGCCTTACGCGTCCAGCTCGTCGGCGACCTTACGCAGGGCCGCGGCGATCGCCTTGGCCTTGTTGCCCTCCGGGTACTTGCCCGCGGACAGCGTGCCGGAGAGGTTGTCGAGCACGGTCACCAGGTCCTGCACCAGCGGCGCGAGGTCCCGGGCGCTGGGCCGCTTGGCCTTCGCGATCGACGGCGTCTTGTCCAGCACGCGCAGGCCCAGGGCCTGGGCGCCCTTGCGGCCGTCAGCCACGCCGAACTCCACCCGGGTGCCGGCTTTCAGGTCCGTGACGCCCTCGGGCAGCGCGGATTTGGGCAGGAAGACCTCCTGGCCGTCCTCGCCTGCGAGGAATCCGAAGCCTTTTTCCTTGTCATACCACTTGACCTTGCCGGTGGGCACGTAATCAACCTTCTTCGTTCTGCGGGTGCACGTCCGGCGGCCAGCGCATCCGCATGGTTATGCGGGTTCAGGGTGTGGCCGCCCGGACCGTGTTGGTCTGTTCCTCCAAGGTTATCCTGCCTTGCCCACTTTGGCGGGTTGAGGCACGGGGTGGGCAGCCCTGTTAGCGTTGCCTCCATGATTCCCCAGCGTTTCCGGCGGCCCCTCCTGATCCTTGCGGCTGCGGCTGCGGCGCTGTCCCTGGCGGCGGTCGGTGCCGTCATGCTGATGGCGTTGAACAACTCCGTGGCCCCGGTGTGGATCACCTCCGCCGCGCTCTACGGGCTCCCCATTGCGTTCCTGCTCATGCTGGTGCTCGTGATTGACGCCGTCTCCGGCCGGCGCCGGACACCCGGGCCCGGCGAAAGGTAACGTTGGACTGATGTCCCTCATCCGCGCGCTGAGCAAGGAAATGCAGGCCCGCAGCGACGACTCGTTGCGGGCCCTGTTCGCCGCGCGGCCGGACCTGATGTCGCCCCCGGTGCCGGATTTCGCCGCCCTTGCGGCCCGGGCCAGCGGCAGGGTCAGCGTGCAGCGGGCCCTGGAGCGTCTCAACCGTCCGCAGATGCAGGTCCTGGAGACGCTGTATCTGTGCACCAACACCGACACCGGGCAGAGTGCGTCCGCGGCCACGCTGAAGCGGCTGATCAACGGGGCAACCCTCGCCGCCCTGGAACCGCTCCTGCAGTCGCTCCAGGAACTTGCCCTCGTGCACCGCGCCGAACCGCCGCACGGGACCGGCGCCGCCGCGGCACGGCAGCGGCATTACCTGCCGGTGGGCAGCCTCCGGGACGTCATCGGCATCTACCCTGCAGGCCTGGGGCGAAGCTACACCGAGCTGGTCCGGCTCCAGCCCGCCTTCGCCCAGCGCGTGGTGCACCTGGTCGCCGAGCTGCACCAGGCCGGCGCCGACGTCGCCCCGGCGACGACGCCGATGGAAGCGGCGCTGTCGCTGCAGCACTGGACGGCGTCCCCCGAAGCCCTGCGGTCGCTCCTGGCCACCGCGCCGGAGCGCACGGCGGCGCTGCTGGCACGCTTCGGAAACTGGGCCATGGGTGCCGTGCCGCAGGCACAGCGCCGCGCCTCGGTACTGAACGAGGGGCCCGACGTCGGCCCCGTCGACTGGCTGCTGGCCCGCGGGCTGCTGGTGCCGCTGGACGCCGCGCACGTGGAACTTCCGCACAGCGTCGGCGTCGCGCTTCGCGGCGGCTATGTGATCGCGCACTTCACGCTAACCCCGCCGGTTCCGACCCTGGGGCAGACCAGCGCTGCCCTGCGCCGGAACGCCGCGCTCGGCGCCATCGCCGAAACACTGCGGCTGGCCGGCGAGCTGCTCCACACCGTCCGCGAGCAGCCTCTGACCACCCTGCGCAGCGGCGGGGTGGGCGTCCGCGAGATGAAGCGGCTCGCCGACGCACTGCGGATCGGCGTCCACGAGGCCGGGTTGCTGGCCGAGCTGTGCGCGCTGGCAGGGCTGCTCCGGCTCGATGTGGACAGTTCCGCCTGGGTCCAGGCGCCGCAGCTGGAGTGGCTGGGCCTGCCCCGGCAGGAACAGTGGCTGTGGCTGGTCAACGCCTGGCTTGCCAGCGAACGGGTCCCGTCGCTGGTCGGACAGCCGCTCAGCGGCACCCCGGCGGCGCAGGCGCACCGCGGAATGGCCGGCAGCACCATCAATGCGCTCTCCGCGGAAGCGCAGCGGCCCGACGCCCCGGTGGTCCGGAAACGGATCCTGGAAATCCTGAACGAGCTGACCCGGGAGGCCGCGGCGGCCGACGGCGACGCGCCGGTGCTCGACGCCGCCGCCGTGCTGGAACGTGCCGACTGGTCCCAGCCGCGGATGGCCCGCCGCTTCAGCTCCCTGGTCCAGGGTGTCCTGGCCGAAGCCGAAATGCTCGGGCTGATCGGCTCCGGCGCCCTGAGCCAGATCGGCGCGGCGATCGCCGTCGAACAGCCCGACGAGGCCCTGTCCATCCTGGGTGAGCACCTCCCCGCGGCGCTGAACCACGTGCTGCTGCAGGCGGACCTGACCGCGGTCGCGCCCGGCTACCTGGATCCGGAGCTGAGCGAGAAACTCCTCACTATGTCCGACGCGGAGGGCCAGGGCCCCGCCACGATCTACCGGTTCTCCGTCGCCTCGGTCCGGCGGGCGCTCGACGCCGGCCAGGATGCGGCTGCCCTGCTGGAGTTCCTCCGCGACCATTCGGCGACGGCGGTTCCACAGCCGCTGCAGTACCTCATCGAGGACACCGCCGCCCGGCATGCCAGGATCCGGGTGGGCGCCGCGGGCAGTTTCATCCAGAGCGAGGACGAGACAGCGCTGCTGGAACTGCTGAACAATCCCGCCGCCGCGGGCCTTGGCCTGGTCCGGATCGCGCCCACGGTGCTGGTCAGCCCCGCCCCGGCCCGGGACGCCGCCGCGCTGCTGCGCGGACTGGGCCTGTCCCCCGCGGTCGAGGACGACGGTTCCGCCGTCCGGCTGCGGCGCAGCACCGCCGCGCCCGGCAGTGCCCGCCCGGTCTACACTGCCCCGCGCACGGCCCCCGAGGACGCCGACGTCGACGCCCAGCTGGCGGTGCTGCGGGACGCCGGCACCCGCGCCGACGCCGGAGCGGCGGGCGGCCGCGGCGGTACGGGCACCCCCGGCGAGGCCGCCACGCAGTTGGGCCTGGAGACGCTGCAGAAGGCGATCCGGCTCAAGCAGCGGGTCGTGATGAACATCGTCGACAGTCTGGGGAATGCCACCCGGGAAACCGTTGTTCCGGTAGCAGTGAATGGCGGGCGTGTGCGCGTGTTTGATCCGGCCAAGGAAACCGAGCGCGTCCTCTCCATCCACCGGATCATCGACATCGAAGCCACCGAGGAACTGCTCCAGTGAATGACGGACCGCTGATCGTCCAGAGCGACAAAACCATCCTGCTGGAAGTGGACCACGACCAGGCCACGGAGGCGCGGCACGCGATCGCCGCGTTCGCCGAGCTGGAGCGCGCCCCGGAGCACGTCCACAGCTACCGGCTCACCCCGCTCGGCCTTTGGAACGCCCGGGCGGCCGGCCTGGACGCCGAGCAGGTCCTCGACACCCTGCTCAAGTACTCCCGGTTCCCGGTGCCGCACTCGCTGCTGATCGACATTGAAGAGACCATGTCCCGCTACGGCCGGCTGCGGCTGGAGAAGGACCCGCAGCACGGGCTTGTGATGCGCACCTCCGACTACCCGGTCCTCGAGGAGGTCAGCCGGGCCAAGAAGATCGCTCCCCTGCTGGGGCCCCGGATCGACGCCGAAACCGTCGTCGTGCACTCCTCCCAGCGCGGGCAGCTCAAGCAGCTGCTGCTGAAGATCGGCTGGCCCGCCGAGGATTTCGCCGGCTACGTCGACGGCACCCCGCACCCGATCCTGCTCGACGAATCCGGCTGGAAGCTCCGGCCCTACCAGCAGCTGGCCACGGAGAACTTCTGGGCCGGCGGCAGCGGCGTCGTCGTCCTCCCCTGCGGCGCCGGCAAGACCCTGGTGGGCGCCGCCGCGATGGCGACCAGTTCCACCACCACGCTGATCCTGGTGACCAACACGGTTTCGGCCCGGCAGTGGAAGGACGAGTTGCTCAAGCGCACCTCGCTGACCGAAGAGGAGATCGGCGAGTACTCCGGCTCGGTCAAGGAAGTCCGGCCCGTCACGATCGCCACCTACCAGGTGCTCACCACCAAGCGGGGTGGCCTCTACCCGCACCTGGAACTGGTCGACGGCAACGACTGGGGCCTCATCATCTATGACGAGGTCCACCTGCTGCCGGCCCCGATCTTCCGGATGACCGCGGACCTGCAGGCCCGCCGGCGCCTCGGGCTGACCGCCACCCTGGTCCGCGAGGACGGCCGCGAGGGCGAGGTCTTCAGCCTGATCGGGCCCAAACGCTACGACGCCCCGTGGAAGGACATCGAGGCGCAGGGATACATCGCGCCGGCGGACTGCGTGGAGGTCCGGGTGGACCTGCCGCGGGACGAGCGGGTGGCGTACGCCATGGCCGAGGACGCGGACAAGTACCGGCTCTGCGCCACGTCCGAAACCAAGACCGGGATCGTGGAACGGCTTGTCGCCGAGCACGCGGGCGAGCAACTGCTGGTGATCGGCCAGTACATCGACCAGCTCGACGAAATCGGCGAGCGCCTGCAGGCCCCGGTCATCAAGGGCGACACCTCCGTCAAGGAACGCCAGCGGCTCTTCGACGCGTTCCGCGCCGGGGAAGTCCAGACCCTGGTGGTCTCCAAGGTGGCCAACTTCTCCATCGACCTGCCCGAGGCCTCGGTGGCGATCCAGGTTTCCGGTTCCTTCGGCTCGCGCCAGGAGGAGGCGCAGCGGCTCGGGCGGCTGCTGCGGCCCAAGCAGGACGGCCGCGCCGCCCGCTTCTACTCCCTCGTGGCCCGGGACACCCTGGACCAGGATTTCGCGGCCAAGCGCCAGCGCTTCCTCGCCGAGCAGGGCTACGCCTACCGGATCATGGACGCCAAGGACGTCGGCGCAGGCGGGTAGCCGGCGGGTAGCTGGCGGGTAGCTGGCGCCCAAAGAACACACATCCGCCGTTCAGAAAACTCACAGAGTCTGGGAGCATCATGGGAACCATGAAAAAGAACGGTCCCGAAGCCAAGCTGCTCGTCGTCGATGACGAACCCAACATCCGCGAGCTGCTCTCCACCTCGCTGCGCTTCGCCGGGTTCGACGTCGTCTCCGCCGGTACCGGCCGCGACGCCCTCGCCGCCGCCGAACTCCACGCCCCCGACCTCGCCGTCCTTGACGTCATGCTGCCGGACATGGACGGCTTCACCGTCACCCGCCGGCTCCGCGCGGCCGGGAAGCACTTCCCCGTATTGTTTCTGACCGCCAAGGATGACACCGAGGACAAGGTCACCGGGCTCACCGTCGGCGGCGACGACTACGTCACCAAACCGTTCAGCCTCGACGAGGTCGTGGCCCGGATCCGCGCCGTGCTCCGCCGCACCCAGCCGCTCCAGGACGACGACGCCGTCCTCCGCGTCGATGACCTGGAACTCGACGACGACGCCCACGAGGTGCGCCGCGGCGGCACCGTGATCGAGCTGTCGCCGACCGAATTCAAGCTGCTGCGGTACCTGATGCTCAACCCGAACCGGGTGCTGTCCAAGGCGCAGATCCTGGACCACGTCTGGGAGTACGACTTCAACGGGGACGCCTCGATCGTCGAGTCCTACATCTCCTACCTCCGGCGCAAGGTGGACATCGACCCCTCCGCCCCGGCCCTGATCCAGACCAAGCGGGGCGTCGGCTACGTGCTGCGGACGGCCGAGAAACGCTGACCTTGCTGCACCGCTGGAAGACGGCGTCGCTGCGTTCGCAGCTGGTCGCCATCATGATGGCCCTGATGCTCGTGGCACTCACCGCCACGGGAGCGGGCACGCTCGCGCTGCTCCACAGCTACCTGCAGGGCCAGGTCGACGACAAGCTCAAAGCCGCCGTCGGAACAGCGCGGCAGCAGCAGTCCTTCAGCCAGCTGCAGGACCAGAACTCGAACGTCCCCACCGACTACTCGCTGATGCTCTTCAGCCCGGGCCAGCCCACCTACATCTTCGGCGGCTCCAAGGGATCGCGCCCGGCGATCGCCGACATCACCCCCGAACAGGCGCACGAACGGGGCGAGGCCCCGTTCCAGGTCCGCGGCACCGACGGGCGGAACTGGCGAGTGGTGGCGGTCAACGTGCTCGACGGCAACCAGAGGCCCGCCGTCGTCGTCATCGGGCTGCCGCTGTACCCGGTGGATTCGGTCATGGAGCACGCCACGCTCGTGGTGGTCGGGGTGGGACTGCTGACCCTGGTGCTGGCCTTCTTCATCGCCACCTGGACCGTCACCCGGTCCTTCCGGCCGCTCGCGCGGGTGGAAAAAACCGCGGCCGCGATCGCCGCCGGGGACCTCTCCCGGCGTGTGGAGGTGGAAAATCCGGACACCGAAGTCGGCCGGCTCAGCCGGTCGCTGAATGCCATGCTGGCGCACATCGAAGCCGCCTTCGCCGCACGGATGGCGTCCGAGGCCCGGATGCGCCGGTTTGCCGCGGACGCCTCCCATGAACTGCGCACCCCGCTGGTGACCATCCGCGGCTACTCCGAGCTGTACCGGCACGGCGCGCTGTCCACCCCGGAAGACGTCGGGACCGCCATGGGCCGGATCGAGAGCGAGGCCAAGCGGATGGGCGCCATGGTGGAGGACCTGCTGCTGCTGGCGCGGATCGATGAACAGCGCCCGCTGCAGCAGAAGCCCGTGGATCTGCTGCTGATCGCCCACGACGCCGTGGTGGACACCCAGGCCAGCGACCGCAGCAGGGTGATCTCGCTCCGCGGGCTCGACGGCGGCTCCGGCGCCGCCGCTCCGGTGATGGGCGACGAGGCCAAGCTCCGGCAGGTGGTGGGCAACCTGGTCGGCAACGCCCTGAGGTACACCCCGGACGGGTCCCCGATCGAACTCGCCGTCGGCGTGCGGACCGACGACGCCGGAATCCGCCACTCGGTGATCGAGGTCCGCGACCACGGCCCCGGCGTCCCGGAGGACGAGGCCGCCAGGATCTTTGAGCGCTTCTACCGGGCCGACACGTCCCGGACCCGGGAAACAGGCGGCAGCGGCCTGGGCCTGGCGATCGTGGCAGCCATCGTGGGTTCGCATTCCGGCACGGTCCGGGTCCGGCCCACCGAGGGCGGCGGCGCGACCCTCGTGGTCAGCCTGCCCTACCTGGCAGAGCCGAAGGTGTCTGAGGAGACGTCCGGGGAGACAGCCGGCGCCGGCGCGTCAGAGGCGCCCACTGACAAGACCGAGCCGGCAGGGCGCGGATCGGAGCACTTTGACGGAGCGCAGCCTGGGGAGGCGTCAGAGGTAGCATCCGGTCCGGAGCCGGGACGCGACGGCGCGGCCCGCGGCTAGGGTTTTCCACATAGCGGGCTGCACAGCTGGGGCCGGCGGCATGAACCGGCCTACGCTCGCAGTGTCCGGAAGGTCCGGACGACCCCCACAGCAGGCAGTCGGGGACCCCAGCCGGCGACGAAAGCCGGACTCCCCGGCTGCCTGCAGGATCCGCGAAAGGCATTCCCGTGAGCATCATTTCCGTCGACACCGACTTGCTCCAGCTCAAATCCGCCAACGTCCAGGCCACCGTCGACCGCATCAGCGCGGACGTCCAGGCCATGAAGCACGGGCTGGACGAACTGCAGGCCAGCTGGCGCGGCTCGGCCGCCACCAACTTCCAGGCCCTGCTCGCAGAATGGTCCCTGACCCAGGCCAAGGTCGAAGCCTCGCTTGCCTCGATCAACCTGGCGCTCAACTCGGCCGCCGCCAACTACGCCCAGACCGAGCTCAGCAACGCCCAGCGTTTCAGCTAGGCGGGCTACAAGGCTCCTTAGGCCTCCGGGGTGCCCTGATGGAAGCGCAGGCGCCACTGGGCGCCGTCCAGGACCCAGAGCGAGCTGCGCAGCACCGCCCCGGCCCGGGTGTGGGTGCGGTAGGTCAGCAGCACGGAGCTGTCGCCGACGCGGTCGGCGGAGAGGAGCTCCAGTTCCGCGGGGCTTCCGGGGTTTCCCTCCAGGGCCATCAGCATCTCATCGCGGGACCAGAGGCGTCCCGAGCTGCCGATCTCGGTGAAGTCGGGGTGCAGCAGTACCGACGTGCGGCCGAGGTCGGAACGGGTGCCGGGAAGCAGCAGTTCACGCTCCAGGGATTCCACGACCAATTCAGGCAGTTCATCGGCCCCGGCGGGCTGCGGCAGTGCCTCGTCCTCCAGCTCACTGAACAGGTCCGGTTCGGACAGGAGTGACGACCCCCCGAACAGGGTGGGCGCCGCCGTCGGCTGTGGGGCTGCTGAACGCGTCGGCCGGGCCGCTGCCGCCGACATCACGGGCTGGGCGGATTGGCCACCCGCCGCCGGCGCGGCGGGGTCGCCGGCGCGGATAAAGCCGGGGCCTTGTCGGACAGCCACGCCTTGCTGATAGGCGGTGGCGGCGGCCCGGGCACGGTCGTCCGCAGCCTCGTTGAGGTCATGGCCGGCATGGCCGCGGACCCATTCAAAGGTGTATTTGCGCCCCGCGAGCGCCCGGTCGATGTCCTTGAGCAGGTCGACGTTGAGCACCGGCTTGCCATCGGATTTACGCCAGCCCTTGCGCTTCCATCCCGGCATCCACTTCGTCACCGAGTTGATGACGTACTGGCTGTCGCACAGGATGTGCAGATCCTCGTCCGGCAGGTGGGCCGTGGCGCGGAAGAGGTCCAGGACCGCCATGAGCTCGCCCTGGTTGTTGGTCCCGTGCGGCCACCCGCCGGCCCGCCAGCAGTCGTCGTTCACGTACCAGGCCCAACCGGCCGGGCCTGGGTTTCCTAAAGCCGAACCGTCGGCTGCTGCTCTAATCGTCACTGCACTATCCTGCCAGACCCTGCCACCCAAGGCTCCCTCACCTCCGGGGCCTTCCCACCCGACGCTCCCTCAGCTCCGGGGCCTTCCCACCCAACGCTCCCTCACCTCCGGTGCCTTCCCACCCAACGCTCCCTCACCTCCGGGGCCTTCCCACCCGACGCTCCCTCAGCTCCGGGGCCTTCCCACCCGACGCTCCTTCAGCTCCGGGGCCCGCCTGAGGGAGCTTGCGCCTAAACCCTGCCGAACCCGAGGGAGCGTTGGGGACGCGGGTTAAACGCCGGCGGCGGCCCCACCCGCAGGTGGGACCGCCGCCGTCGTTGCACCGGGGCCGGCACCAAGGTGCCGGCCGGGGTTGGAGGCTTGGTAGCCGGGTGGTTAGAAACCGCCCATGCCGCCCATGCCGCCCATGTCGTCGCCGCCGCCCATCGGGGCGCCGGCCTTCTCGGGCTTGTCGGCCACAACGGCCTCGGTGGTGAGGAACAGGCCGGCGATCGAGGCCGCGTTCTGCAGGGCAGAGCGGGTGACCTTGACCGGGTCGTTGATGCCGGCAGCCAGCAGGTCGACGTACTCGCCGGTGGCTGCGTTCAGGCCGTGGCCTGCGGACAGGCCGCGGACCTTGTCGACCACGACGCCCGGCTCGAGGCCGGCGTTGAAGGCGATCTGCTTCAGCGGGGCGTCGATGGCGACGCGGACGATGTTCGCACCGGTGGCTTCGTCGCCTGCGAGCTGCAGGTTGGCGAAAGCCTTGGCGCCGGCCTGGATCAGGGCCACGCCACCGCCGGCGACGATGCCCTCTTCCACGGCAGCCTTGGCGTTGCGGACGGCGTCCTCAATGCGGTGCTTGCGTTCCTTGAGCTCGACCTCGGTTGCGGCACCGGCCTTGATGACTGCAACGCCGCCGGCCAGCTTGGCCAGGCGCTCCTGCAGCTTCTCGCGGTCGTAGTCGGAATCGGAGTTCTCGATCTCGGCCCGGATCTGGGAGACGCGGCCGGCGATCTGGTCGGCGTCGCCTGCACCCTCGACGATGGTGGTCTCATCCTTGGTGACAACGACCTTGCGGGCCTTGCCAAGGAGTTCGAGGCCGGCGGTCTCAAGCTTGAGGCCGACTTCCTCGGAGATGACCTGGCCACCGGTGAGGATGGCGATGTCGGCCAGCTGCGCCTTGCGGCGGTCGCCGAAGCCCGGTGCCTTGACGGCGACGGACTTGAAGGTACCGCGGATCTTGTTGACGATCAGGGTGGCCAGGGCCTCGCCCTCGATGTCCTCGGCGATGATCAGCAGCGGCTTGTTGGACTGCATGACCTTTTCGAGGACCGCAACCAGTTCCTTGACGTTGGAGATCTTGGAGTTGACGATCAGGATGTACGGGTCCTCGAGGACCGTCTCCTGGCGCTCTGCGTCGGTGACGAAGTAGGCGGAGATGTAGCCCTTGTCGAAGCGCATGCCCTCGGTGAGTTCCAGCTCGAGGCCGAAGGTGTTCGACTCCTCGACGGTGATGACGCCTTCCTTGCCGACCTTGTCCAGGGCTTCAGCAATCAGTGCGCCGATTTCGTTGTCACCGGCGGAGATGGACGCGGTCGCGGCGATCTCTTCCTTGGTCTCGATCTCCTTGGCGGAGGCCAGGAGCTCGCGGGTGACCGCGTCAACAGCCTTCTCGATGCCGCGCTTGAGGGACAGCGGGTCAGCGCCGGCGGCAACGTTGCGCAGGCCTTCCTTGACGAGGGCCTGGGCCAGCACGGTGGCCGTGGTGGTGCCGTCACCGGCGACGTCGTCGGTCTTCTTGGCGACTTCCTTGACCAGCTCGGCGCCGATCTTCTCGTACGGGTCGTCCAGTTCGATCTCCTTGGCGATGGAAACACCATCGTTGGTGATCGTGGGGGCGCCCCACTTCTTTTCGAGGACGACGTTGCGTCCACGCGGGCCGAGGGTGACCTTGACGGCGTCGGCGAGGATGTTCAGGCCCCGCTCAAGACCGCGGCGTGCCTCTTCATCAAATGCAATGATCTTGGCCATAACGGCAGTAGTCCTTTCGGGACAGTCGTTAAGAATGAACCGTGGCTTTGGTGCCCGCGACGGACGATTCCTGCCCGGCAGCCTCTGTACGCCGCCGGGCCGGGGATCTCACCCCAGCCAGGTATTTCTTCGCTCCCGGCCCTTCCGCCGCCCCGCCGCCGCCGGCGAAACCGGGCGGCGTCTTAGCAGTCAGTACTCGGGAGTGCTAAGTCAATAATTAGCACTCCCCCGGGGAGAGTGCAAGCAGTGGCCGGCGCGACGGCGGCCCTGCCGGGCACGCTTCGCTAGGAGCGATCAGGAAGCGCTGCTGCGGGCGGTTTCCGCGCCCGTCATCTTGGCCGTGTTGTCCGGGCCGAAGGTGTAGATCATGTACGCGGCAACGGTGACGTCGCCGTTGCTGTCGAAGTTGACCGGGCCGGATTCTCCGTCGTAGTCGGGGCGCCTGTCTCCGCGCAGGACGTCCAGGCACTTCTGGTAGCCCTTGCAGGCCACGGCTTCCCCGGAATCACCGCCGCCGCTCGGGGCCGCTCCGCCGGAGACGGCGAGGAGCTTCGAGGCGATGGAGGCCCCGGCGTCGTCCTCGGCCTCCGCTGCCGCGATTGCGGCCAGGTTCACGGCGTCATAGGTCTCCGCCGCGTAGGCCATGTCCTTGAGCCCGGGGTCGACGGCCACGAGTTCGGCCTGGAAGTGCGCCGACGGGAAGGTCCCGGGGAGGACTCCCCGGGCGCCGTCCAGGGCTTTCGAGCCGAGGCCCGCACCGTACTGGTTGACGGCCCCGTCGCTGAGGATCAGTTTCGCCCCGGCCAGGCCGGCGTTGTTGAGTTCGGCGATGGCGCCCTGGGCCCCGCCGCGGGCCACGAGCACGACGGCGTCCGGAGCGGCTTGCTTGGCGGCCGCGGCAGCCTGCCGCGCCTGGCCGGGCTTGAACTCGGCGTCCACCGAGGTGCCGAGCCCGGCGGCCTTGGCAGCCGCAGACACGGCGACGGAGACGTCCTTGCCGTAGTCCCCTTCCTCGTGCACGACGGCGATCGTCTTCGCGCCGCCGTCCTTGGCCAGCTTGACCAGAACCGAGGCCTGGGCGATGTCCGCTGCGGCGGTGCGGAAGTAGTAGCCGCCGCTCTTGTAGCTGGTGAGCCCCGGAGCGGTGTTGGCCGGGGAAATGACCGCCACCTTGGCCCGTGCCAGCACGTCGATGGCGTCCGCTGCGCGGCTGGAGTCGGTGGGGCCGATCACGACGTCGGCTTTGGCGGCCACGAGGTCCCGCGCCCGGGCGCCGGTGTCGGTGCCGACGGCCTCCGGCAGGAGCTCCACCGGCTTGCCCTTGTGCCCGCCGGCGGCGTTGATTTCCTTGACCGCGAGCTTCGCCGCAGCCAACTGGGATGCGTTGAGGAAGTCCTGGTTTCCGGTGTTGTCCAGGATGAGGCCAATGCGCAGGATGCCGTCCCCGCTGGCATCCACTGTCGCCACCCGGGCGTTGCCGGCCGGTCCCGAGCAGGCGGCAAGGGCCGCCCCGGCCAGGAGCGCGGCAACGGCGGCTGCCGCGGCGCGTGCCGGGCGGCTGCCTGCGGCCCGGCGGCGGACAGCGGCACGCGCCGTTGCGTCGGCTGGCTGGCGGGGCGGTACTGCTGCGAGCGGCACTAGGCGGACCTGACGTTCTCGGCCTGCGGACCCTTGTCCCCTTCGCCGACTTCCAGCTCCACGCGCTGGCCCTCCGCCAGGGAGCGGTAGCCCTCGCCGGCGATGGCTGACCAGTGCACGAAGACGTCGGCACCGGAGCTGTCGACGGTGATGAAGCCGTAGCCCTTCTCGGCGTTAAACCACTTGACGGTCCCCAGTGCCATGTCTTCCACGCTTTCAGCTAGCTTGCTCCCGGACCACCCCACTGTGGCCCGGGGTTGCGGAACGAAGTCCGCAGCCACTCTAACCGGCGCCCGCCGTCCGGGCGCCGGCGTGGGCGCCGATCCGCCGCGAAAGTTATTCACGCGTAACCGAGCACCGCACTGCGGCGTTACTGGAAACCGGGGCCGAGCACGACGACCAGCGGCATCTGGAAGTCCGCCGAATCCACCACGGTGCCGATCCCGAGCAGGGCTGCCAGCGCTTCGGCGTTGGCCTTCTGCGCCGCGCCGCTGTAGTACACGACGGAGGTCTGCTGCGGCGCGCCGCCCCAGTTGGCTACCGGGCCCGCGGCCCAGCCGTCCGCGGTGACGGTGGACCCGACGCGGCCGGCGAGGCCCGGCGTCGTGGTTCCGTTGTAGATCGCCACCGGCTGGGTCTTGTCGACGCCGGCTTCCGGTGAGGCGGTTGGCGTCGTGGCCGTTGGCTTGGGGCTGGCGGTGGGGCTGCTGCTCGCCGTCGGGCCGCTGCTTGCGGTCGCGCCCGAGGTGGGCGCCTGCGAGGCGGTGGCTTTGCTGGCGGCCTGGTCAACGGCGACGGCCGCGGGACCGGAGCCGAAACCCAGTTTGGGCAGCAGGAGGAAGGCGAACAGACCGATCGCGAGGGCCACGGCTCCCACCGCGAGGATGGGGCCCAGGCGGCGCGTGCCGGCCGCCGCGACGGCCCGGTGGACACCCTGGCGCGTGGAGGTCTCCGGGACCCGATCGAATTCGTCCCGAGCGTATTTGGTCATGGTAAAACGACGTCCTTGCTGATTTTCTGGCTGGGGTCCGACGCCGGACTCCGCGCGGATTTCCGCGCTTCCGGCCGGACCTGACGCGTGCTTATGCGTCCGAGCCCAAACGGCGTGCAGTACGGGCACGTTGTCGTGACGTACGTAGTCTACGCAATCTCTTCACGAGCATGGGATCGTGGGCCAGCGCCGCCTCGGTGTCGATCAGCGCGTTCAGGAGCTGGTAGTAGTGCGTGGCGGAAAGGTCGAACAGCTCCCGGATCGCCTGTTCCTTCGCGCCGGCATACTTCCACCACTGGCGCTCCAGGGCCAGCATCTCCCGGTCCCGGCTGCTCAGCGGCGAGGCGGCCGCGTCCGTCTCCGCTGCGGCGTCCTGCGCCGGCAGGTACTCGGATGCTGCTTCAGCCACTGCCGCTCCCCCGTTTGTGCCAATAGGTCCGCATTGTATTTTACGGCTGAATAACAGGCTTGTCATTTGCCGGTCCGCGCCGGCGGCACGCGGGCCTGCGAGAATGGGACGGTGCTGGACCCCTACGACACCGATGCGCTCTTCCCCCTCGCCCCCGGACCCGGCGGCCCCGAAGGGGCGGCGGTGACAGATTTTGCGGCCATGGCCGGGGCGCCGCTGGAGGACCTCGTGGCGCCGGATTGGGCCGAGGTCCTGGCGCCGGTGGAGACACAGCTGCGTTCGGCCCTGCGGTTCTGTGCCGATGAGGCCGCGGCCGGCCACGCGGTGCTGCCGGCGGCCTCCAACGTACTGCGGGCGTTCCGCCAGCCGTTCTCCGACGTCCGGGTCCTCGTGGTCGGGCAGGATCCCTACCCCACCCCGGGGCACGCGATCGGACTGGCCTTCGCCGTGGACGGGAGGACCCGGCCGATTCCGCGCAGCCTCGCCAACATCTACAAGGAGCTGGAAGCGGACCTGGGGCTGCCGGCGCGGGTCCACGGGGACCTGGGCCGCTGGGCGGAGCAGGGCGTGCTGCTGCTCAACCGGGTTCTCAGCGTGCGGGCCGGCGCCGCCGGTTCGCACCGCCGGAAGGGCTGGGAGGATGTGACCGCCGCCGCCATTACGGCCCTGGCGGACCGGCGCGGCGAGGACGGCCGCTCGGTGCCGCTGGTGGCCATTCTCTGGGGCAAGGACGCCGAAGGGGTGCGGCCGCTGCTGGGCCAGACCGCCGTGCTCGCCAGCGCCCACCCCAGTCCGCTCTCCGCCACCCGCGGCTTCTTCGGTTCCCGGCCCTTCAGCCGGGCCAACGGCCTGCTGACAGACCAGGGCGACGGCGCCGTGGACTGGGAACTGCCGCCGCTGCCCTGACCGGAATCTTGGCTAGGCTTGGCAGCATGACTTCCGTTCCCGCCGCCACCTCCGCCAACCGGAACTCCCGGCCGCAGACCACCCTGACGGTCCTGCGCCGCGAGCAGCTCTCGCCGCATATGGTCCGGATCGTGGCGGGCGGGCCCGGCTTCGCGAGCTACGTCAACAATGCCTACGTCGACCGGTACATCAAGATCGCCTTCCCGCAGCCGGGCATCGACTACCCCCAGCCGCTGGACCTGTGGGCCGTGCGGGAGTCCCATCCCCGCGACCAGTGGCCCCACACCCGGACCTACACCGTCCGCTGGGTGAACGACGACGCCGCGGAACTGGCCATCGATTTTGTCATCCACGGCGACGAGGGTCTGGCGGGCCCGTGGGCGGCCTCCGCCCGGCCCGGGGACACCCTCATCTTCACCGGCCCCGGCGGCGGCTACAACCCTGACCCGACGGCCGACTGGCACCTCTTCGCGGGCGACGAATCGGCCCTGCCGGCCATCGGCGCGGTCCTTGAAGCGCTCCCGGCGGACGCCCGCGGACTGGCGTTCCTGGAGGTGGACAGCGAGGCGGACATCCTGCCGCTTGAGGCCCCTGCCGGCGTCGAACTCCGCTGGCTCCTGCGGCGGGGCGCCCCGGCGGGCGGGGCGGGCCTGCTGCCGGAGGCGGTCCGAACGGCGTCGTGGCCCGAGGGCCGGGTCTCCGTCTTCGCCCACGGGGAACGCGGCTATATGAAGGCCCTGCGGGAGGTGTTCTTCGCCGAGCGCGGCCTCGAACGCGGGCAGGTCTCCCTGTCCGGTTACTGGGCGCGCGGCCGGGTGGAGGACGACTTCCAGGCCGAGAAGAAACTCCCGATCGGAAAGATCTAGGCCTAGCGGCGCCGCGCCCGCCGCCGCTCGTTGCTGGCCAGGCTGCGGGTCAGCGGCCGGGCGAGCGTGTCGCCCAGGACGATTCCGGCGGCCACGCCAAGGACGATCGCGCCCGCGCTGAGCATGCCGCCGGCACCCATCAGGATCTCCGATTCCTCGATCGTCAAAACATACATCGACCGGAATATGGTCAGGCCCGGCAGCAGGATCAACGCCGCGGGCACGGCGACCACCAGCTGCGGGGCGCCCATCCGCAGCGCCACGACCCGGGCGAGCAGGCCGATCACGACGGCGGCCACGGCCGGTGCGAACCGGGGCCCGATGCCGATCGCTGTGCCGCCGATCAGCGCCAGATGACCCACCACGCCGACCGCCGCCGTCGGCAGCAGCAGCTTGGGCGCGGTCTGCTCGGTGACGCCAATCGCGACGACGGCGATGGCCACCAGCGGAACGAGCAGCCACAAGGGATACCGGGGCGGGAATGTTTCCGTGACGTCGATCGACTGCATTCCGGTCATCGCGCCGACGACGAAGCCGACGGCGATTCCGGCGACGAGCGCGCCGAAGGTGAGCATGGTGGAGAGGAACCGGCCGGCCGCGGTCACCGGGAAGCCGTTGATCGCGTCCTGCACGGAGGAAACGAGCCGCCCGGTGGGCAGCAGCAGCAGGATGCCGCCCACCACGACGATGGCAGGCGCAATACGAATTCCCACCGGGTCGCCGAACCGCCACAGCAGCAGGGCGACGAGAGTGACCACGAACGAGCAGGCGGCCGTGACGAAGAAGTCGGGGGTGCGCCAGCGGCCCAGCTGCCGGGCGAGCAGGCTGACCAGCAGGTTGGACAGGAATGCGATGCCGGAGGCGGCCAGGCCGCCGCCGAGCACGCCGACGAACACCGCGGAGAACACGCCGAAGGCCACCGTGACCATCCAGCGCGGGAACGGCTTCGCGCTGCGGGTGATGTCTTCGAGCCGGCGCACCGCTTCCTCGCGGCCGACGCCGCCGGCCACGATGTCCGTGACCAGCTGATGGACTTCGGCGAGGCCGGCGTAGTTGTTGGTCCAGGACCGGACCACCCGCAGCAGCGTAATGGGCGTCTGGTCCTTCGGGGCATAGTTGATGGCCACCGACTGGTTGGTGATGTCCACCTCGATGTTCTTCAGGCCCAGCGCAGCGGTGATGGCGATGATGCTGGTTTCCACTTCGAGGGCACCGGCACCGTACCGGAACATCGATTCGGCGAGCTTCAGGGCGAAGTCGATGGTCTTGCGGGCGGAGGCGTCCACGCCGCCGACCTGGATCATCGGGTTGGCGTACGGACTGCCGGCCAGCCGGTCCACGATGCTCAGCGGCGCGGTCGGGGGATTTTCGCCCTGGACGAGCCGGCGGAGCATGCGTTTGGCTGCGGCGTTCTGGCGGACCTGCAGCGGAGACATCGGCTGGGTCCGGGGCAGACCGTCGGTGTGCGGCCCGCGGCGGCCGTCGGGTGGGTTTGTCATTCCGGCCTCCTCACGAATCTGGCTGGCGGGCGTCTAGTAGAACTGCTGGCCCGTGCGCCGCGTGTACAGCTGGCGGGCGACCCGCTCCCCCGCGGCCGTCCAGGCCTTGTACTTCAGCGGGCTGAGCACTTGGTCGTAGCATCCGACGAAGTCCGTCACGGTCTTGCTGAAGCTGGTCTTGAACAGGCCCAGGCCGTGGAACGGGTTGGAGGTGTCCTTCAGCTTGTCGCTGGGCGGCGTGCCGCAGAAGTCGTACTCGGTGCACCCCAGCTCCTTGAGCTGGTTGATGGCCGTCCACTGCACCAGGTGCGAGTCACCGTACTGGCTGCGCTTCTGCAGCGATCCGCCGTCCTTGTAGGTGCCCTTGCGTCCGTAGTTGATGACAAACGCCCCCACCGACGGGACATCGTTTTCGTAGACAAAGAGGAGCCGGCCCTGGCCGCGGTCGAGGAAGTTGGTCCAGAACTGCCGGTAGTACTCGTACTCCCGGACCCGGACCTGCGACTTGGCCTCCACGGTGGTCGTCATCAGCGCGTACATGGCACGGAAGTTCTCTTCCGTGGGTTCGACGTTGTGGACTTCGACGCCCTCGCGGATGGCGCGGCGGACGGCGTTGCGGCCGCGCGAGTGCAGGTTGCGCAGCAGCTGATTCTCCTGCGGGGAGATGTCCAGCAGCGCGGTCGAGTCGTTGGGCTGCAGGTTTGGGGTCTTCACCAGGCCCGCGCCTTCGAGGACCCGGCGTGCGTCGTCGGAGAGCACGATGTCGGGTTCGATCTTGATCGCGAAGACGCCCAGCCGGGAGCGGTTGACGAATTCGGCGTTGGCCGCCGCGATGCCCGGAATGTCGTCGACCGATGCGACGTCTGGGCCCTTGATCAGGTACCAGAGCTTGCCCAGGAGGGGGAAGGACTTTTCCAGGACGAGGTTGTAGCTGGTGTAGTCGGCCGTTTCGTAGACCAGGTGCAGGGGTGTCCAGCCGAAGTGTTGCTTGACCTCGGCGAAGGCTTCGGATTGCAGCAGGTTCCCGCCGTTGGGGTTTGCCGTGACGTGGGCATCCCAGTTGGCAACCTCTTCGGCGGAGGCAAAGCGGGCAGTGAATTCTCGCAAGGGTGCGGTATCCAATCTTCGCGGGACAAGCTTCGGCGGCATGGCTGGCATGCAGCCTCAAGTCTATCGGGCGGCCGGGACGGTTAAGCTGGATGCCATGCACGCGCAGCAGGAACCGCCGGCCCGTTCCCGGGATCTCCGTGGGAAGGGGTCGGCCGCTCCCGGCCGCGGCGCCCAGGCCGCGGCCCTGCTGGTGCTGCTGGCCGCGTCGGCGCTGGTCGCGGCCCTCGGCGGGCTGGCAACCGGCAGCAACGTCGACGGCTGGTACGCCGCCGCGGACAAGGCGCCGTGGACCCCGCCGAACTGGCTCTTCGGCCCGGTCTGGACCGCCCTGTACATCGCAATGGCCGTTGCGGCGTGGCTGGTCTGGCGCCGCCGGGCCGCCGGCACCCGGGCGGCCCTCACGGTGTACGCGGTCCAACTGGTGCTGAACCTGCTGTGGACGCCGGCGTTCTTCGGCTTGTACCCGGCGTGGGGCACCCCCGCGCTGTGGGCCGCGTTCGCTATTATCGTCGCGCTGGCGGTGGCCGTGGCTGTGACGGTGCTGCGGTTTGGTCCGATCAGCCGGGCTGCCGGACTGCTGATGCTGCCCTACCTGACCTGGGTGGTGTTCGCGTCGTCCCTGAACCTGTGGGCGGCGCTGCACAACTAGGGAATCAGCACTCCACGACGTTGACGGCGAGGCCGCCCATGGCGGTTTCCTTGTATTTGGAGGACATGTCTTTGCCGGTTTCGCGCATGGTGATGATGACYTCGTCGAGGGAGACCCGGTGGGAKCCGTCGCCCCAGAGGGCCATTTTGGCGGCGTTGATCGCTTTGGCCGCGGCGATCGCGTTCCGTTCGATGCAGGGGATCTGGACGAGCCCGCCGATCGGGTCGCAGGCTCTCCCCCACCCCCTTCGGGACGGGGCGGGGTGACCGCGCATTGTCAGNCCGTCGCCCCAGAGGGCCATTTTGGCGGCGTTGATCGCTTTGGCCGCGGCGATCGCGTTCCGTTCGATGCAGGGGATCTGGACGAGCCCGCCGATCGGGTCGCAGGTCAGGCCGAGGTTGTGTTCCATCGCGATTTCCGCGGCGTTTTCGACCTGCGCCGGGGTCCCGCCGAGGACTTCGGCGAGCCCKGCGGCGGCCATCGAGGACGCGGAGCCSACCTCGCCCTGGCAGCCGACCTCGGCGCCGGAGATCGAGGCCTGTTCCTTGTAGAGGACCCCGACGGCGGCGGCSGCGAGCAGGAACTTGATCACCGTCTCGTCCCGGTCGGCCTGGGTGGCTTKGTCCATGCCGGGRGCGAAGTKCAGGGCGTAGTAGAGCACGGCGGGGATGATCCCGGCGGCGCCGTTGGTCGGKGCGGTSACGACCCGGCCGCCGGAGGCGTTTTCCTCGTTCACGGCCAGGGCGATGAGGTTGACCCATTCCTGCCAGTACTTCGGGTCCCGGTAGTCCGGGTCTTCCTTGCAGCTTTCCTTCATCAGCCGTTCGTGCCAGTCCGGGGCCCGGCGGCGGACTTTCAGCCCGCCGGGCAGCAGGCCCTCGCGTTTGAGATGATGGTCTCGATNACCCATTCCTGCCAGTACTTCGGGTCCCGGTAGTCCGGGTCTTCCTTGCAGCTTTCCTTCATCAGCCGTTCGTGCCAGTCCGGGGCCCGGCGGCGGACYTTCAGCCCGCCGGGCARCAGGCCCTCGCGTTTGAGCGAGGTCTGCACGCATTCGGCCATCACTGCGTAGATGTGCAGCAGCCCGGTACGGATCTCGTCCTCGGTCCGGGCGGCGCGTTCGTTGACGAGCATGGTGTCGCTGATCGACAGGCCCGTMGCCCGGCAGTGCTCGAGCAGTTCCGCCGCGGTGCGGAACGGCAGGGGCAGCTCCTGGATCGACTCATCGAGTTCCTTCAGTGCTGCGTCTTCCTCGCCCTCGCGGACGATGAAGCCGCCGCCGACGGAGAAGAACGTCGCGGCGAGCAGGACCGTSCCGTCGGCGTCGGAGACGGTGAACGTCATCCCGTTGGTGTGCCGGGGCAGCACGGTCAGCGGGCGCAGCACCATGTCCTTCACCCCGTACGGCAGGGGCACGGTCCCGGCAAGGTTCAGGACCCCGGTCTCCGCGATCGCGGCCAGCCGCTCTTCGACCTCCGCGGGCAGGATCGTCTCCGGGTGGAAGCCCTNGAGACGGTGAACGTCATCCCGTTGGTGTGCCGGGGCAGCACGGTCAGCGGGCGCAGCACCATGTCCTTCACCCCGTACGGCAGGGGCACGGTCCCGGCAAGGTTCAGGACCCCGGTCTCCGCGATCGCGGCCAGCCGCTCTTCGACCTCCGCGGGCAGGATCGTCTCCGGGTGGAAGCCCTCCAGGCCCAACAGGATCGCCGTCATCGTCCCGTGCCCGTGCCCGGTCGCAGCCAGCGACCCGTAGAGATCAACCCGCAACCCCGCCACGCGGTCCAGGTCCCCCGATGCCTTCAGCTCCTCGGCGAAGACCGCGGCGGCCCGCATGGGCCCCACGGTGTGCGAACTTGAGGGCCCGATCCCAATAGAGAAAAGATCAAARACGCCAACAGCCATTGTCGGTTCCTCACTTAGTCATGCTTCAARGGCCTGTCGTTGAGCCCGTCGCCCCCAATTCCAACGACGGGCTCAACGACAGGGACGGGCTACAGCTCCGGGTAGAGSGGGTGGGCGGCRGCGAGGGCCTGGACCCGGGTGCGGAGCCCGGTCAGGTCCGCGYCGGCGTCGGCGGTCAACGCTTCGGCGATGATGTCCGCGACCTCGGTGAAGGCCGCCTCGCCGAACCCTCGGGTGGCCAGGGCCGGGGTGCCGATCCGCAGCCCGGAGGTCACCATCGGCGGGCGCGGATCGAACGGGACGGCGTTGCGGTTGACGGTGATGTCGATCGCGGCGAGCCGGTCCTCGGCTTCCTGGCCGTTGAGTTCGCANCCCCGGGCCCGCGCAGCCCTCGTAGGAACGAAACACGGAACAGAGCGGCTGCGATTGCGCCAGTGGTCAGCTCATTGACCCGCGGCGACCTGCAGCGGGTGGCCAGCCTTTCGATCAACACCGGCGAACTGCTGATGATCGGCGCGATCATCGTCTGGGGCGGCTACCCGGAGGTGACCATCGGCGGGCGCGGATCGAACGGGACGGCGTTGCGGTTGACGGTGATGTCGATCGCGGSGAGCCGGTCCTCGGCTTCCTGGCCGTTGAGTTCGCAGTCG
This sequence comes from Arthrobacter sp. Soil763, assembly GCF_001428365.1. GTDB lineage: Bacteria > Actinomycetota > Actinomycetes > Actinomycetales > Micrococcaceae > Arthrobacter. Next base: position 233,346 of record NZ_LMSH01000003.1, read on the forward strand.
CGCAGGTCCACSAGGACCAGGTGCACGTCGGTGCCGCCGGAGACCACRCTGATCCCCTTGGYCGTCACATCAGGCTGGACCAGGCGYTCGGCGAGGATCCGGGCGCCGGCCAGGACACGTTCCTGGCGTTCCTTGAACTCCGGTGACGCGGCGACCTTGAAGGCCACGGCCTTGCCGGCGATGACGTGCTCGAGCGGGCCGCCCTGCTGGCCCGGGAANTCGGCGAGGATCCGGGCGCCGGCCAGGACACGTTCCTGGCGTTCCTTGAACTCCGGTGACGCGGCGACCTTGAAGGCCACGGCCTTGCCGGCGATGACGTGCTCGAGCGGGCCGCCCTGCTGGCCCGGGAATACGGCGGAGTTGATATTCTTGGCGATGTCCGCGTCGTTGGAAAGGATGATCCCGCCGCGCGGACCGGCGAGGGTCTTGTGCGTCGTCGACGTCGTTACGTGCGCGTGCGGCACCGGGGACGGGTGCAGCCCGGCGGCCACGAGCCCGGCGAAGTGGGCCATGTCCACCATCAGGTACGCMCCGACCGAGTCGGCGATCCGGCGGAACTCCGCGAAGTCCAGYTGCCGGGCGTACGCGGACCAGCCGGCCACGATCAGCTGCGGTTTGTGTTCGTGGGCGAGGCGTTCGACCTCGGCCATGTCGATSCGGTGGTCATCCTCGCGGACCTGGTACGGGATGACGTTGTAGAGCCGGCCGGAGAAGTTGATCTTCATCCCGTGGGTCAGGTGACCGCCGTGGGCCAGGTTCAGTCCCATGATGGTGTCGCCCGGGCGGATCAGGGCGTGCATGACCGAGGCGTTCGCCTGCGCGCCGGAGTGCGGCTGGACGTTCGCGTATTCCGCACCGAAGAGGGCCTTGACCCGGTCGATCGCGAGCTGTTCGACGACGTCGACGTGCTCGCAGCCGCCATAGTAGCGCTTGCCCGGGTAGCCCTCGGCGTACTTGTTCGTCAGCACCGAGCCCTGCGCCTGCATCACCGCGCGGGCGGTGTGGTTCTCCGAGGCGATCATCTCAAGGCCGTCGCGCTGGCGGCCCAACTCGGCGTCGATCTGCGCGGCGATCTCCGGGTCCAGGGCGGACAGGTCAGCGTCCAGCGACGGGGACACGACCTGCTCGAACACTGCGGTGTTGGTGCCTGCGATCTGCGCGGCGATCTCCGGGTCCAGGGCGGACAGGTCAGCGTCCAGCGACGGGGACACGACCTGCTCGAACACTGCGGTGTTGGTGCCTGCGGCCAGCGCCGTTGCCCCGCTCACAGTTCGCCGCCGTTGGCTGCGGCGTACTCTTCAGCGGACAGCAGCGGGCCTTCTTCGGTCACGGCTACCTTGAAGAGCCAGCCGGCGCCGTAGGGGTCGCTGTTGATCAGCGCCGGATCGGACACGACGGCGTCGTTGATCTCGGTGACCTCGCCCGTGACCGGGGAGTACAGGTCAGAGACGGACTTCGTCGACTCGACTTCACCGCAGGTCTCGCCCGCGGTCACCGCGGAGCCGACCTCGGGCAGGTCAACGTAAACGATGTCACCCAGCGCGTCCGCAGCCACGGCGGAGATGCCGATCCCGGCCGGGCCCGACCCGTCGGCAGCAATCCATTCGTGCTCCGCGGAGTACTTCAGTTCAGCAACAACCTTGCTCATGTGTTTTTTCCTTTGATGTTTTCGGGACAGCGGTCCGTGGTGGGCGGCTTCAGCGCCCGTGAAACTAGTTTTCGCGCTTGTAGAACGGCAGGGCGACGACTTCGAACGGTTCGGGCTTGCCGCGGAGGTCGATGTCCAGGGCGGTGCCTGATTCGGTGAATTCGACGTCGACGTAGGCCATCGCGACGGGGTAGCCGAGCGTCGGGGAGGGCTGGCCGGAGGTGACTTCGCCGACGACGTTGCCGTCCTTGAGGACCGGGTAGTGGCCGCGGCCGGCCCGGCGCCCGAGGCCCTTGAGCCCGACGAGCCCGCGTCCGGTGCTGGTGCCGGCGCCGCTGGCCTTCAGGGCTTCCAGGGCCGCCCGGCCCACGAAGTCGGATTCCTTGGCGAGGGATACCACCGGGCCCAGGCCTGCGGCGTAGGGGTTGCCTTCGCGGGAGAGCTCGTTGCCGTAGAGCGGCATGCCGGCCTCGAGGCGCAGCGAGTCGCGGGAAGCGAGCCCGGCGGGAACGATTCCGTGGTCCGCGCCTGCCTCCAGCAGGGCCTCCCACAGCGGCGGAGCGTCGTCGTTCGGTACGTAGATTTCGAAGCCGTCCTCGCCGGTGTAGCCGGTGCGGGCGAGGAGGAGGTCCTTGGCGGCACCGCCGACCGTGAAGGGGACCTCGACGGCGGCGTAGTACTTCAGGCCGGTGACCAGTTCGTGCTGGGCGGCGGGAACGAGGCGGAGCAGGATGGCCTCCGCCTTCGGGCCCTGGACCGCGACCAGCGAGATCTCGGCGGACACGTCATCGACGGTGACGTCAAAGCCTGCGGCGCGTTCGGCCAGTTCCGCGGCGACGACCTTGGCGTTGCCCGCGTTGGGGACCACGAGGAACTTGTCGGTGCCGTCGGCGGCCGCCGGGCGCCGGTAAGTGATGAGGTCGTCGATGATGCCGCCGTCCTCGTTGCAGATCAGCGAGTACTTGGCCTTACCGACCGCCATCGCGGAGATTTTTCCGACGAGGGCGTAGTCAAGGAACGCTGCGGCGTCTGGGCCGGTGACCCAGACCTCGCCCATGTGGGACAGGTCGAACAGGCCTGCCGACTTGCGGACGGCGTGGTGTTCGGCCAGTTCGGAGCTGTACTTGAGCGGCATCTGCCAGCCGCCGAAATCGGTGAAGGAGGCGCCGGCCTTCTTATGCTCTTCGTAGAGCGCGGTGTAGTTCTCAGTCATCGTTGGCTGTCCTTAGTTGGCAGAGTCTGCGGAGTCGTCGGAGTGATCTTCGAAGGCCTCGAGCGGCGGGCAAGAGCAGATCAGGTTCCGGTCGCCGGCGGCGCCGTCGATCCGGCCGACCGGCGGGAAGTACTTGTCCTGCTTGAGCGTGTGGACGGGGAAGACTGCCTGTTCGCGNATCAGGTTCCGGTCGCCGGCGGCGCCGTCGATCCGGCCGACCGGCGGGAAGTACTTGTCCTGCTTGAGCGTGTGGACGGGGAAGACTGCCTGTTCGCGCGGGTAAGCACGGTCCCAGTCGGCGCTGATCACGGCCGCCGCGGTGTGCGGAGCGTTGCGCAGCGGGGAGTCCGCCAGGCTGAAGTCGCCGGCCGCGACCTGTTCGATTTCGGCGTGAATGGTGATCATTGCGTCGATGAACCGGTCGATCTCGGCCAGGTCCTCGGACTCGGTGGGCTCGACCATCAGGGTCCCGGCCACCGGGAACGCCAGCGTCGGGGCGTGGAAGCCGTAGTCGATCAGGCGCTTGGCGACGTCCTCGGCCGTGACACCGGTCTTGGCCGTGAGCTCGCGCAGGTCCAGGATGCACTCGTGCGCCACGAGCCCGCCCTCACCGGTGTACAGCACCGGGAAGAACTCATTGAGCCTCGAGGCAACGTAGTTCGCAGCGAGCAGCGCGGACTTGGTGGCCTCGGTCAGGCCCTGCCCACCCATCAGCTTCACGTAGGCCCAGGAAATCGGCAGCACACCGGCCGAACCGTAGCGGGACGCGGAAATCGGGGTGCCCTCGGCGCCGTTCGCCGGGTCNCTGCTGTGGCTGGCCATCCGTTTCCAGGCAGCCCCTTCGGCGATCCCGAACCGTAGCGGGACGCGGAAATCGGGGTGCCCTCGGCGCCGTTCGCCGGGTCGGCCGCGTTGCCGGGCATGAACGGGGCCAGGTGCGCCTTGGCCGCAACCGGGCCCACGCCCGGTCCACCGCCGCCGTGCGGGATGCAGAAGGTCTTGTGCAGGTTCAGGTGCGAGACGTCGCCACCGAACTTACCCGGCTGCGCCAGGCCTACGAGCGCGTTCAGGTTCGCGCCGTCAACATACACCTGGCCGCCGGCGGCGTGGACAGCGTCGCAGACCTCACGGACGTCGGCGTCGTACACCCCGTGCGTGGACGGGTAGGTGATCATGATCGCCGAGAGGGCGTCCTTGTGCTGCTCGATCTTGGCCTGCAGCTGTTCGATGGCCTGTTCCGCCCCGACGGGGGTCACCGCGGCGCCGGGCGTCGTAACGACGTGCGCGAGCCGGTCCTCGTTGGGGTCGTCGTCGTCCTNGCGTCGCAGACCTCACGGACGTCGGCGTCGTACACCCCGTGCGTGGACGGGTAGGTGATCATGATCGCCGAGAGGGCGTCCTTGTGCTGCTCGATCTTGGCCTGCAGGTCGGCGTGGTCGATCGTGCCGTCGGCGGCGGTGGCCACGACGACGACCTTCATGCCGGCCAGCACCGCGGAGGCGGCGTTGGTGCCGTGCGCGGAGGCCGGGATCAGGCAGATGTTGCGCTGCTCATCGCCGCGGGAGCGGTGGTAGCCGCGGATCGCGAGCAGGCCCGCGAGCTCACCCTGGGAGCCGGCGTTCGGCTGGATGGACACCTGGTCATAGCCGGTGATCTCGGTCAGGTCAGCTTCCAGGCCCTCGATCAGTTCGCGCCAGCCGGCGGTCTGCGATTCCGGGGCGAAGGGGTGGATGGAGGCGAACTCGGGCCAGGAGATGGCTTCCATCTCGGCCGTGGCGTTCAGCTTNCTCGCGCCAGCCGGCGGTCTGCGATTCCGGGGCGAAGGGGTGGATGGAGGCGAACTCGGGCCAGGAGATGGCTTCCATCTCGGCCGTGGCGTTCAGCTTCATGGTGCAGGACCCCAGCGGGATCATGGTGCGGTCCAGGGCCAGGTCCCGGTCCGAGAGGCGGCGGATGTACCGCAGCAGCTGGGTCTCGGAGCGGTGGGTGTTGAACACCGGGTGCTGCAGGTAATCGGAGGTGCGCAGCAGCGCCTCGGGCAGCTCAAAACCGTTCGGCTCGCCCACCGGCCCGGCGCCAAAGGCGACGGCCACCGCGGAGAGGACCTCCGGCGTCGTGGTCTCATCGACTGACACGCCGACCGTGTCGGCGTCGATGAAGCGCAGGTTGATGCCCCGGGCTTCCGCGGCGATGATGACCTTGCGGGCTTTGCCCGGCACCCGGACGGTGAGGGTGTCGAAGAAGGATCCGCTGAGCAGTTCCCGTCCGGCCGTTTCCAGCGCGGTGGCGAGGATCCGGGCGTTGTTGTGGACGGTTTCGGCGATCGCCTTCAGCCCGTCGGGGCCGTGGTAGACGGCGTAGAAGGAGGATACGATCGCCAGCAGCGCCTGGGCGGTGCAGATGTTGGAGGTGGCCTTCTCGCGGCGGATGTGCTGTTCGCGGGTCTGCAGCGCCAGCCGGTAGGCCGGGACGCCGGCGTTGTCCTTGGACACCCCGACAATGCGGCCCGGCAGGGTGCGTTCCATTCCGGCGCGCACGGCCATATAGGCCGCGTGCGGGCCGCCGAAGAAGAGCGGCACGCCCAGGCGCTGGGAGGAACCGACGGCGATGTCCGCGCCCTGTTCGCCCGGAGGCGTGATCAGGGTCAGGGCCAGCAGGTCCGCGGCGACGGTGACGAGCGCGCCGCGCTCCTTGGCCTCGGCGATGACAGTGGTCTGGTCCCAGACCCGGCCGGACACTCCCGGCTGCTGCAGCACGATGCCGTTGATGTCGCCGCCGGGCAGGCCCTGGGACAGGTCCGCGACCTCCACCTCAAAGCCAAGCGCCTCGGCGCGGCCCTTGACGATCGCGATGGTCTGCGGGAGGCAGTCGGCGTCGAGGACGGTCCTGCCGTCGAGGGCCGACTTGTTCTTGTTGGCCCGGCGCATCAGCAGCACGGCCTCGGCGACGGCGGTGGCTTCATCCAGCAGCGAGGCGTTGGCGACCGGCAGGGCGGTCAGGTCCTGAACCATGGTCTGGAAGTTCAGCAGCGCCTCAAGCCGGCCCTGCGAGATTTCCGGCTGGTAGGGCGTGTAGGCGGTGTACCAGGCCGGGGCCTCGAGGACGTTCCGGCGGATCACGGCCGGGGTGACAGTGTCGAAATAGCCCTGGCCGATCATCTGCACGGCAGTCTTGTTCTTGGCGGCCAGCCTGCGCAGTTCGGCGAGCACTTCGACCTCGCTCAGGGCATCGGCCAACTGCAGCGCGACGTCCTGGCGGATGGAATCGGGGACAGCGGTGTCCACCAAGCCATCGACGCTGTCGTAGCCGACAGCCTTCAGCATGGCGTCGACGTCGGCCTGGCGGCGGGCACCGATATGGCGGTCGGCGAACTGGGATGGAAGAGATTGAACCGTCAAGAGGAACTCCAAGGTTTGGCCGGCGCAATGGCGCCGGAGGGGACCGGGTTCCTCCCCGCTCTGTATTGGACCTGAGAGATTCCGCAGACCTTTGTCCGCTTGCACCGTCGGTGAGCCAGGAACGAACCTGACTGCTTTCCAGAGTTGCCTCGCCGCGGCGGTACATGGGCCTGAGAGATTCCTGGGGAGGATTTGCTCCTACGGCGCCTGCCCGGTGATGACGGGGAGGACTCTCCCGCCACGGCTCGAAAGGCTTATTCGAATGTGGTGATTCGGCTCACACGCTACACACATTGCCCGGACCGGGCAACATGACGGCTTCGTGCGACGAAACAATTCGGCGGGGTTGACTTTCCGGCGTGATCCATCCCACACTGAATCGGCCGGACGCGTCCCAGTTGGGCTGACCGCCGGTGTTTCTACGGATCCGGGCACATTGCCGGAGAAGAGTAACGACCTTACGGCCCGTGGTTGAGCGGAGTTGACCTCCAAGCCACTGCGCCTTCCGTATTCACAACAAAATCAACATGCTTATGATCTGCGGCGGGAGAGTCCTGCCGGTACATTCAGCAGGCGCCGTAGGAGCAAATCCTCCCCAGGAATCTCTCAGGCCCCCGTACCGCCGCGGCGAGGCAACTCTGGAAAGCAGCACGTGCGCCGCTGGCGCCGCGCTCACCGAAGGTGCAAGCGGCTCCTGCCACGGCAGGGACCGCGGAAACTCTCAGGTCCCAGACAGAGCGGGGAGGAACCCGAATCAATGTGGCATTGAAGTGCCACGTGAACGATGGAGTTCCTCATGACGATTCAGACACCGGCTTCAACCACGGTTGAAGCCCCCCACCTCGAGCGGCAGCTCAGTAACCGCCACATCCAGCTGATAGCCATCGGCGGCGCCATTGGCACGGGCCTGTTCATGGGCTCGGGCAAGACCATTTCGGCGGCCGGTCCGTCCGTCATTTTTGTGTACATGATCATCGGTTTCATGTTGTTTTTCGTCATGCGGGCCATGGGCGAACTGCTCCTGTCGAACCTGCATTACAAGTCCTTCAGCGACTTCGCCGCCGATCTGCTGGGGCCGTGGGCGGGCTTCTTCACCGGCTGGACGTACTGGTTCTGCTGGGTGATCACCGGCATCGCGGACGTCATCGCCATCGCGGGGTATTCCCAGGAACTCTGGCCGGGGCTGCCGTTGTGGATCCCGGGACTGGCGACCGTCGCCATCCTGCTGCTGCTGAACCTGACCACCGTGAAGGCGTTCGGTGAAACCGAGTTCTGGTTCGCCCTCATCAAGATCATCGCCATTGCGGCGCTGATCGTCGTGGGCCTATTCATGATCTTCAGCGGCTTCAGCTCCGAGGCCGGACCGGCCACGTTCACGAACCTGTGGAGCCACGGCGGCTTCTTCCCCAACGAATTCATGGGTTTTGTGGCCGGGTTCCAGATCGCCGTGTTCGCGTTCGTCGGCATCGAACTGGTCGGCACGACGGCGGCGGAGGCCAAGGACCCGGAGAAGAACCTGCCCCGGGCCATCAACTCGATCCCGGTGCGTGTACTCCTCTTCTACGTCGGCGCGCTCATCATCCTGATGTCCGTGATCCCCTGGACCCAGTTCGCCGCCGGACACAGCCCCTTCATCGCCATGTTCTCCCTGGCCGGCCTCGGTGCCGCCGCGACCGTCGTCAACCTCGTGGTCCTCAGCTCGGCGATGTCCTCGGCCAACTCCGGCATCTACTCGACCTCACGAATGGTCTACGGACTCGCCCAGGAAGGTGATGCGCCGGCGCGCTTCGGTGATCTGTCCCGCCGCAAGGTTCCGCAGAACGCGCTCTTCCTATCCTGCGTCCTGCTGCTGGCCGGCGTCGTCCTCATGTACGCGGGGGAAAACATCGGGAAAGCCTTCGAGATGGTCACCACCGTTTCGGCTGTCTGCTTCATCTTCGTCTGGTCGATCATCCTCGCCTGCTACGTAGCCTTCCGGCGGCGCCGTCCGCAGCTCCATGACTCGTCGAAGTTCAAGATGCCCGGCGGCGTCCCCATGGTGTGGGTAGTGTTCGCGTTCTTCGCCTTCGTGCTCTGGACCCTGACCACCCAGCCGGACACGCTGGCCGCGCTCCTGGTCACGCCCGTCTGGTTCATCGTCCTCGGCGTGGCGTGGTCCATCCTGCGCCGCCGGCCGGCCCACCTGGCCCGCTACGAGGCGTTCCAGGCCGAGCTGCAGTCCGAACAGGATGTTGCAGAGCTCCGGGCGGTGGACAGCAAGTGAAGACCGCAACAGCCACATACCCGATCACCACCGCCCCGGACCGGGCCGAGGAGGCCGGCGCGGAATTCGTGCTCACCCTCGACTGCGCCGAATCACCTGGAATCATCAGCTCCGTTTCGAAATTCCTCCTGGACCACGGCTGCAACATCATCGACATCAAACAATTCGGTGACCGGCAGGAACAGCATTTCTTCATGAGGGTGCACTTCGTCTCCTCGGGCAACGCTCCAAGTGCCGAGGCGCTCCGCCAGGACTTCACCCCGGTCGCGGGGGAATGGGCCATGAACTGGCGGCTGGAGCCGCATGGCCGCAAGCAGCGGATCCTTGTCATGGTCTCGAAGTACGGCCATTGCCTGAACGACCTGCTCTTCCGGGCCCGCACCGGCGAACTCCCGGTCGAGATCGTGGCCGTGGTGTCCAACCACCGGGACCACGAGGATCTCGTGGGCTGGCACGGGATCCCGTTCCACCATGTGCCCGTGAGCCAGGCAACGAAACCGGAAGCCGAAGCAACCCTGCTCTCGCTGGTGGACACCTACCAGGTGGAACTGGTCGTCCTTGCCCGGTACATGCAGGTCTTGAGCGACAACCTCACGGCCCGGCTCGCCGGCAAGGCCATCAACATCCACCACTCGTTCCTGCCGAGCTTCAAGGGCGCCAAGCCCTACCACCAGGCCTACGAACGGGGCGTCAAGACCGTCGGGGCCACCGCGCACTACGTGAATTCGGAACTGGACGAAGGCCCCATCATCGCCCAGCAGGTCATCGAGGTCGATCACACCTACACGCCTGCCGACCTTGTGACGGTCGGCCGCGACGCCGAGTGCAAGGCCCTGACGAACGCCGTCCGCTGGCATTCCGAAGGCCGCATTATTCTCTCCGGCAACCGGACGGTCGTCCTTCGCTGACGCGTTTCCGCCCGATCATGCGAAGCCGCCCGGGTTCACGGGCGGCTTCGCATGGCGGACCGGATCCGGTCCCGGATCCTGCCCAGGCTTGCCCTCCGGTGCGCTGCGCCGGCCATTCCTTGGAGTTCCTCGTGACGGTTCACTGTGTTTCATCCATAACTTCCACCCCTCGGCCCGGCAACGATGCCGGCGGGGCGCTTCCCCTCCGGCTGGAAATTGTCCCCACCGACGGCATCGTCGCCCGGGTCCAGTCGGGGCTGCCCCCGGGAGCTGCGCTCACGGTGACGTGCCTGCCGCACCACGGCGTCACGCCCACCGTTCAGACAGCGGTCCGGCTGGCCCGGCTGGGCTATGATGTGGTCCCGCACCTCGCCGCCCGCAGCCTGGCGGACCGCGCCCAACTCGCCGGCGTCCTCAGGGACTGCAGGGCCGCCGGGATCAACGAGGTCTTTGCCGTCGGCGGGGACGCGGCGCACGCGGCGGGCCCGTACGAAACCGGTGCCCGGCTGCTGGAAGACATCGCCGAAATCTCCGGAGGGGAGGTCGCCGTCGGCGTCGCCGGCTATCCCGAAGGCCACCCCCAGCGGAGCCAGCTCCATATGCTCGACGCGCTGCTGGAAAAACAGCATCTTGCCGCCAGCGTGGTCACGCAAATGTGCTTTTCCGCCGCCCGGATTAACTGGTACGTCGAGTTGCTGCGCCGGGAGGGCGTTTCTTTGCCGGTGTGGGCCGGGGTCGCGGGGTCCGTGCCGCGTACCAAGCTCATTTCGCTGGCCGCCAAGATTGGCGTCGGCCCGTCCCTGCGGTTCATCAGCCGCAAGGGCCCGCTCGCCCGGCGGCTCATGGACGGCGGTAACTATTCACCCCGGCGCCTGGTGTCGGAGTTGTCCGCCGGCCAGCCCTCCCTGGCCGGCGTCCACCTCTACACCTTCAACAACCTTGACCCGTACGCTCTTGCCCGCGGGCCACAAGGCGTGGCTGCGCGCTGAGCCACGACGCCCGCACGCCCGCTGGTGGCCGGGCGCGGCAGGGGCCCCGCCCGGAGTCCGGACGGGGCCCCTGCCGCGGCGCTCTGCCAGTGAGCCGCGAAGTGGCCGTTCAGTGGCCCCGGGCGATCCATTCCTCGAGCTGCGGCGCCTCTGCGCCGACCGTGGTCGAGTCCCCATGTCCGGTGCGCACCACCGTGTCCGCCGGCAGGGTCAGGAGCCGGGACTTGATGGATTCGATGATGGTGGGGAAGTCGCTGAAGGACCGGCCGGTCGCTCCTGGGCCGCCCTGGAACAGGGTGTCGCCGGTGAAAACGGTGCCTTCGCTCTCCAGCCGGAAGCTGACGGAGCCGGGGGAGTGGCCGGGGGTGTGCAGGGCCACCAGCCGGGCGCCGGCGACGTCGAACGTGTCGCCGTCGGAAATCGCGTGGTCCGGCTCGGTGCCCGGGAAGACCCGGTCCCAGAGCATCCAGTCGTCCCGGTGCAGGTAGACCGGCGCGCCCACCAGGTTCCGGAATTCGCCCACCGCGGCGATGTGGTCGTCATGGCCGTGGGTCAGCAGGATGGCCGTGACGGTCCGGCCGGCGACGGCTTCCGCGATCGCTGCGGCGTCGTGGGCGGGATCGATCACCAGGCACTCGGTGTCGTTGCCGACGATCCAAACGTTGTTGTCGACGTCCCAGGTGCCGCCGTCGAGCGAAAACGTCCCGGACGTGACCAGCTGGTCGATCCTCACGCCGGACCCGTTCACAGTTCCACCACCGAGCGGAGCACGGAGCCGGCGTGCATTTTCTCGAATGCCTCCTCGATCTGGTCGATCGTGATCCGCTCCGTGACGAAGGCGTCCAGGTCCAGCCGCCCCTGCCGGTACAGGTCGATCAGCATCGGGAAGTCACGGGAGGGCAGGCAGTCGCCGTACCAGGAGGACTTCAGCGAGCCGCCGCGGCCGAAGACGTCCAGCAGCGGCAGCTCCAGGGTCATCTCCGGGCTGGGGACGCCCACCAGGACGACGGTGCCGGCGAGGTCGCGGGCGTAGAAGGCCTGCTTGTACGTCTCGGGACGCCCGACGGCGTCGATCACGACGTCGGCGCCGAAGCCGCCGGTCAGTTCGCGGATCGCCTCGACCGGGTCGACGGCGGAGGAGTCCACCGTGTGGGTGGCGCCGAGTTCCTTGGCGCGTTCGAGCTTCTTGGCGTCGATGTCCACGGCGATCACGGTGGTGGCGCCGGCGAGCGCGGCGCCGGCTACGGCTGCCACGCCGACGCCGCCGCAGCCGATGACGGCGACGGAGTCGCCCCGTCCGACGTTGCCGGTGTTGATGGCGGCGCCGAGGCCGGCCATGACGCCGCAGCCGAGCAGGCCGATGGCGGCGGGATCGGCGTCGGGGTCGACCTTGGTGCACTGGCCGGCGGCGACCAGGGTCTTCTCAGCGAAGGCGCCGATGCCGAGCGCGGCAGTGAGCTCGGTGCCGTCCTCCAGGGTCATCTTCTGCGTGGCGTTGTGCGTGTTGAAGCAGTACTGCGGTTCGCCGCGGCGGCAGGCGCGGCATTCGCCGCAGACGGCCCGCCAGTTCAGCACCACCCGGTCCCCGGGTGCCACCGCGGTGACATCGGGGCCCACGGCGCTGACCACGCCGGTGGCTTCGTGGCCGAGCAGGAAGGGGAAGTCATCATTGATGGCGCCCTGCTTGTAGTGCAGGTCGGTGTGGCAGACGCCGCAGGTGAGGACATCCACCAGGGCCTCGCCGGGGCCGGGATCCGGGACCAGGATGGTCTCCAGGGTGACCGGGGCGTTCTTGGACCGGACGATCGCGCCCTTGACTTTGTGGACCATGGGATAGCTCCTATTCATCGCCGTCTTCCCGCCGGAAGCCGGAGGGAAACGGTACGGCGCGGACTTCTGGGGTGAACCGGCAGTCCGCGCCGTACGTGGTTGGGGGTGTGCTGAAGGCTTCCTATGCCGCGAGGCGGCTCTTGACCTCGGCCGCGGAGGGGTTGGTCGCGGCGGTGCCGTCCGGGAACAGGACGGTGGGCACGGTGCGGTTGCCGCCGTTGAGCTGCTCAACGAGTTCGGCGGTACCCTCGACTTCCTCGATGTTGATCTCGGTGTAGCCGATACCCTGCGCGTCCAGCTGCTTCTTCAGCCGGTTGCAGTAGCCACACCAGGTCGTCGAAAACATGGTGATGGTGCCGGAATCGGGGGTGAAGTCCACGAAGTTCTCCTTAGGGCTGGTCGGCGGCGCCGGGGCGAAGCGCGGGGCGCCGATGAAAGTCATACGTCATTGCCCATAACCGTAACCCGCCGGCCGCTATTCCCGCAGGTACTGTCCGGGGACCCTTCCCGGTGGCATGCTGGTGCCATGTGTGGACGCTATGTGATGGCCCGTGCGGTCGGGGACCTGTTGGCCGAATTCGACGCCGAACTCGAAGAGGAAGTGGTGATCCCGCCGTCGTGGAATGTCGCCCCGACCGCCGACGTGCCGATCATCCTCGAACGCCTCGTCGACGACGGGGCCGCGCCAAAACCGGTCCGGCAGCTGCACATCGCCCGCTGGGGCCTGGTGCCCTCCTGGGCCAAGGACCCCGGCATCGGCTCGAAGATGATCAATGCGCGCAGCGAAAGCGTGCTGGAGAAGCCCGCGTTCCGGAAAGCGACGCGCGCCCGACGCTGCGCCGTTCCTGCCGACGGCTATTACGAGTGGAAGGGTGAGGGCCGCGGGAAGCAGCCCTACTACGTGCACCCGAAGGACGGCAGCCCGGTGGTCTTCGCGGGGCTCTATGAATGGTGGAAGGACCCGTCGAAGGCCGAGGGGGACCCGGGCCGCTGGCTGCTCTCGACATCGATCCTGACCACGGACTCGCCGCCGGAGGGTTACGCGGGCGGCATGCTGGCGGAACTGACGGCGCTGCACGACCGGGTGCCGTTGCCGATGGACCGTCGGACCATGGAGGCCTGGTTGGATCCGCAGGCCGAAGACGCCGCCGCCCTCGTGGGGATTGTGCGGGCCAACGCGCATGACGTCGCCGAGGGCTGGACGATCGACGCCGTCGGAACCGCCGTAGGGAACGTCAAGAACGATTCCCCGGAGCTGATCCAGCCCGTGGGGAGCCTGTTCTAAAGGGTCTGTCCCGGGATAGTCGTGCCGGGCGTGGCAGGGGGAGACCTAGACCGTCACCCTGCCGTCGGCGTCGACCGTCCAGGTGGGGTTGAAGCCCACCTCCCAGCGGAAGCCGTCAGGATCGGCAAAGTAGCCCGTGTAGCCACCCCAGGGCTGGGTCCTGGCCACCGCGACGATGACGGCTCCGGCGGCCTCCGCCTGGCGCAGGACCTCGTCCACCTCCGGGGCGCTGCCCACGTTGTGGCTCAGGGTGATGCAGGGAACCCCGGCGGGTGCGTCGGTGCCTGCTTCGGCCTGCATCTGCCCTGCGTTCCAGAGCGAGAGAATCAGGCCGTGGTTGGCCTGCAGGAAGAGGACGTCGCCGGGGACCTCGCGGTGGACCGGCCACCCGAGCCCCTCGACATAGAAGCGGCGCGAGGCGTCGACACTGCGGACGCCCAGTGAGATGAAGTCGACTCGTGGTTGCATCGTTCGATACTGTCATGGGCATGTCCACATCCCATCGTGACGCCAAAGATGCCCAGGCCGACAAGGACCAGCTCGCAGCCGTGCGGGTGGCGGTCGACGAGGTGGACGAGCAGATTGTCGCGTTGATCGGCCGCCGGGAGCGGCTGATCCGCATCGCCGGGACGCTCAAGGCCGACAGCGCCGAGGTGCGGGCCCCGGGACGGGTGGAACGGGTCCTTGAACACGTCAAGGCGACGGCGGAAGCAAAAGACATCGATCCTGACATCGTCACGGAGACGTACCAGGCGATGATCGCGGCGTTCACCCGGCTCGAACTGGACGTCTACAAGGCCGGCAACTGACCGGTGGCACGATCCGCCGCACCATCCGCCGCGACGCGGTTCCCGGAGGCTACAGGGCCTCTTCGACCGGTACGTTGGCCTGGTAGTCACGGCCGTCGCAGTCACTGTAGGCCGTCATCAGATGGCCCTTGGTCAGGCCCATCACAGTGCTGAGCGGAAAGTTCCCGGTGATGGTGTTTCCGGAATGCTCCACACCCTTGAGGTCGAAGTTCTCCTCCGTGCCGTCATGGCTGAAGCAGAAAAAGGACACGGCCTCGCCGTTCATGAACTCGATTTCCATCCGGCGCTGATGGGAATGGTCCGGGGTGGACGCCACCAGCCCCACCACATACGCCCCCGAACTGGGGATATTCCCGTCAATATCGAATTTCGCCACCAAGGTTGAATCCTTGGCGGCGATACTTACGTGCTTCAGGAGTGCGCTGTGGGAGCTCATGGCTCAATCCTGCTACCTGCGCCTGCGTCCGTCCACCCCCGATCTAGGTTTTGTCCCGGCCCCGGCGTAGACTGAAAGTGTTCGAAGATATATTCGAATACTCGGTCCTGTGCCCTGCCCGGGAACGGCCCGGGGAAAGCTTTGTTCAGGCCGGTGTAGCGGCCGGTGGGTCCGGGAGGCGTCATGGGGATGTTCAGTGAGTCGGTGGACGTCGACTGCACGCCCACGGGTCAGCCCCGGTCCCTGGAATGGGCCGGGCGGCACTATGACGTCTGCGCCGAACCGGTCCGCTGGTTCGAGCGGCGGCAATGGTGGGCTGAGGAAATGCGGGCTCCTCTGGGCGGCGGGGCAGGGCTGGTGGACCACGAGATCTGGCGGATCCAGGTCCGCGATGCCGGGCACCCGGAGCAAACCCTCACCCTGGACCTGAGCCGGCACGCCGGCAGCGGCCGCTGGCGGCTGCTGCGGATCCATGACTCCCTCCGCCCGGTCCGGAAAACTGAATCGGCATGAGCTTCACCCATCTGCACGTCTCCACCGCCTTCAGCGCCCACTATGGGGTTTCCTGGCCGGAGGAGCTGGCAGCGGCGGCCGCGGCCGACGGTGCCACGGCGCTCGCGTGCACCGACCGCGACGGCCTGTACGGCACGGTCAAGCACCTGAAGGCCTGTATGGCCGCGGGGCTGGACGCCGTCGTCGGCGTGGACCTTGCGGTCTTCGACGACGACGGCGACTTCCGCGCCCAGCCCGGCGGCCGCGTCGTCGTGCTGGCGCACGGGCAGAACCAGGGCGCCGGCTACCGTGCGCTGTGCCGGCTGGTCTCGGACGCCCATGCCCGCACCACCGGCAAGGCCGGCGGCACGGTGCCCGTCGCGGTGACCCGGGCGGAACTTGCCTCCCGCACCCTGGACCCGCACACCCTCAAACCGGTCCTGACCGTCCTGCTCGGCCCGGACTCCGACGTCGGCCGCGCCATGACCGGGCGGCGCTACCTGCGCCCCCGCACCCTCTTCAAACGCTGGCTGGACGCCATGCCGCCGGGAACCGTCGCCGCCGAGGTGGTCTCGCAGCTCAGCCCGCCCGGCGAGCCGCTGAGCACGGCGCACGCGGTGCGGATGCTCAAGCTCGCGGCCGAACACGCGGTACCCGCCGTGCTGAGCAACGCGGTGCGGTATTGCGCCGAGGACGGGGCGGCCACGGCGGACGTGCTGGACTCCGCGCGCACCCTGAAGTCCCTGCCCGAACTCGCCGCAGCCCCGCTGCTGCAACCGAACGGACAGGCCTGGCTCAAATCCGCCGGGCAGATGCAGCAGCTGGGCCGGGAAATCATGCACGCCGCCGGCTATGGCGCCGCGGACCTGAAAAGCCTGCTCGCACAGACCGAGGCGCTCGCGGACCGCTGCCGGATGGACCCGGCCGCCGACATGGGCTGGAAGCAGCCGGTGGTGCCGGAGGCCTCGGTGATCGGGATCGCGGGAGACCCGCTCGTCGAACTCACCGGCCGCTGCGAGGCGGGCATCAATGCCCGTTTTCCCGGGATCGGCGGACGGCAGGCCGAAGCACTGCGCGCCCGGCTGGAGCACGAGCTGAGGATCATCGACAACCTGGGTTTCGCGTCCTACTTCCTCACCGTCGCCGAGGTGTCCCGGATGATCCAGGACATGGGGGTCCGGGCCGCCGCCCGCGGTTCGGGGGCCTCCAGCCTGGTCAACTACCTGATCGGCGTCAGCCAGGTGAACCCGCTGCAGCACGACCTCATTTTCGAGCGCTTCCTGTCCCGGGACCGCGCCACGCTGCCGGACATCGACATCGACGTCGAGAGCGCCGAACGCCACAACGTCTACCGGAAAATCTTCGAGCGCTTCGGCGCCGAACGCGTCACCCTGATGAGCATGCAGAACGGCTACCGGGCCCGCGGCGCCGTCCGCGACGCCGGCCTGGCGCTGGGCATGGACGGCGGGGACATCGACGAGATCGCCAAGCAGCTGTGGCGGTTCTCGGCCCGGAACTTCCGCGAGGCCCTGGTGGAGAAACCCGAGCTGAAGGAGTTCGCCGGCCGGGTGGAGCAGCGCGACCTCGGCGAAAACCAGCAGCTGGACCTGCTGGTGGACCTGACCGAACGGCTCGACCGGCTGCCACGGCACATCTCGATGCACCCCTGCGGAGTGATCCTGGGCGACGCGACCCTGCTGGACCGCACCCCGGTGCAGCCCAGCGGCCTGGGCCTGCCGATGAGCCAGTTCGACAAGCACGACATGGATCCGATGGGCATGCTCAAACTCGATGTCCTGGGTGTCCGCATGCAGAGCGCCATGGCTTTCGCCGTCCGGGAGGTGGTGCGGCTGCACCCGTCGAAGGCCGAGGTCATGGCCGCGGGCGGCCACCCGGCCGGCCCCGACGGCACCGGACCGGACTTCATCGCCGCGGACGGCCGCATCGACCTCAACGCCGTTCCACTCGACGACGAACCCACCTTCGAGCTGATCCGCAGCACCCACACCCTGGGCTGCTTCCAGATTGAATCCCCGGGACAGCGGGAACTGATCGGCAAGCTGGCGCCCCGGGAATTCAACGACCTCATCATTGACATCTCGCTGTTCCGGCCGGGGCCGATGAAGTCGGACATGGTCCGGCCGTTCCTCGAGCACCGGCACGGTTTCGCGCCGGAGGTATTTCCGCACCCCGACCTCAAGCCCGTGCTCCAGGAAACCCACGGCGTCACCGTCTTCCATGAGCAGATCCTCAAAACCTTCGACATCATGACCGGCTGCGGGCTGGCCCGGGCCGATGAATTCCGGCGCGCCCTGGGCAACGAGGTGCTGGAGGCCAAAGTGGAGGAATTCTTCCGCCGCGAAGCCCGGGCGCGGAATTACGCCCCCGCGGTGGTGGACAAGGTCTGGGGGACGCTTAAAGCGTTCGGCAGCTTCGGTTTCTGCAAGGCCCACGGCGCCGCCTTCGCCGTTCCCACCTACCAGTCGGCCTGGCTCAAGGCCCACCACCCGGAGGCATTCCTCGCCGGGCTCTGGGAACACGATCCGGGCATGTACCCCAAGCGGCTGCTGGTGGCCGAGGCCCGGCGGCTGGGCATTCCCATCCTCCCGCTGGACATCAACCGCAGCCAGGCCGAATACCGGGTTGAACGAGTGGAAGAAGGCCCGGACCGTGGCAGGCTCGGCATCCGGCTGAGCCTGAACGGGATCTTCGGGCTCTCGGGCGCCGAGCTGAAGCGGATTGTGGCCGGCCAGCCCTTCGACTCGCTGGCAGACCTGCGCGCCCGGGCCCGGCTGAGCAAACCAAGCATCCAGCGGCTCGCCCAGCTGGGCGCCTTCGATTCGCTGCACCGGAGCTCGGGAGGCAGCGCCAACCGGGCAGACCTGGTGCAGCACCTGCAGCAGCTCCAGGGCCGGACGCACCGCAAGGGCGCCGAGGTCATCGAAGGGCAGCTGGCCCTGCCCCTGGGCGACGTCGAACTGAAGAACATCAAGGCCGGACTGCCCGCCCCCACCCTGGTGGAGACTGTCCGCGCCGAACTCGACCTGATGGCCGTGGATGTCAGCAGCCACCTCATGTCCAGCCACCGGCCCCTGCTGGACCGGCTGGGAGTCACGACTGCGGACAAGCTGCTGGGGCTCCGCAACGGCACCGAGGTGCTGGTGGCGGGGGTGCGGGTTGCCACCCAGACCCCGCCGATGCGCGGCGGCCGCCGGGTGGTGTTTATCAGCATCGACGACGGGACCGGCTGCGTGGATTCGGTCTTCTTCCACGAGGCCCAGGAGCAGGCCGGCCCGTTGCTGTTCAGCACCCGGCTGCTCTTGATCCGCGGCACCACCCGCCGGACCGGGCCGCGCGGCATCAGCATCAGCGCCTCGATGGCCTGGGACCTCAGCCGCACCGACACCCTGCCCTTCCCTGCGCCCGCGGGCTCCGCCGGAGCCGAACCCGGTGACACAGCCTCGCCGGTCCCCGCCGACGTGACCGTGCCGGGACCGCTGGACGGGATCCGGCGGAACCTTGCCATCACCGGGTTCGGCGGCTGAAGGGCGGATTTTCCCCGCCAGCCTGCGTTGGTTGGCCCCTCCGGAACCCGATAGCATGGACGAGGCTGGCTGTGGTCCCCGTACGCCACAAGCTACGAAGCCTTAACTTTGAATAGGAGACACCCGTGTCAGATGCCCAGCAGATCACCCTTCTCGTCGACGGCGAAGAGACCAAGGTGACTACCGGGACCACCGGCGCGGAACTCTTTTTTGAGCGCCGCGACGTCGTTGTGGCCCGCGTCAACGGCGAGCTGAAAGACCTCGACCAGCCGCTTCCCGAAGGCGCCACCATCGAAGGTGTCACCATCGATTCCCCGGACGGGCTGAACGTCCTGCGCCACTCCGCCGCCCACGTCATGGCCCAGGCCGTACAGCAGCTGCGCCCCGACGCCAAGCTCGGCATCGGCCCGTACATCACCGACGGTTTCTACTTCGACTTCGACGTCGAGGAGCCCTTCACCCCGGAGGACCTGCGCCAGCTGGAGAAGATGATGCAGAAGATCATCAACCAGAACCAGAAGTTCGTCCGGCGGGTCGTCACCGAGGACGAGGCGCGCGAGGCGATGAAGAACGAGCCCTACAAGCTTGAACTGATCGGCCTGAAGGGTGCCGGCTCCGATGCCGACGGCTCGTCCGTGGAGGTCGGCGGCGGCGAACTGAGCATCTACGACAACGTCGAGCGCAAGGAAGGCACCACCGTCTGGTGCGACCTCTGCCGCGGACCGCACCTGCCCAACACCAAGCTGATCTCGAACGCTTTCGCGCTGACCCGCTCTTCTGCCGCCTATTGGCGCGGCAGCGAGAAGAACAAGCAGCTCCAGCGCATCTACGGCACCGCCTGGCCGACCAAGGAAGCGCTCAAGGCCTACCAGGAGCGGATCGCCGAGGCCGAGCGCCGCGACCACCGCAAGCTTGGCGCGGAACTGGACCTGTTTTCCTTCCCGGACGAGCTGGGCTCCGGCCTGCCGGTGTTCCACCCCAAGGGCGGCATCATCCGCAAGGCCATGGAGGACTACTCCCGCCAGCGGCACGTCGACGCCGGCTATGAATTCGTCTACACGCCGCACATCACCAAGGGCCACCTCTACGAGGTTTCCGGGCACCTGGACTGGTACCGGGAGGGCATGTTCCCCGCCATGCACATCGACGCGGAGCTCAACGAGGACGGCACCGTGCGCAAGCCCGGCCAGGACTACTACCTGAAGCCGATGAACTGCCCGATGCACAACCTGATCTTCCGTTCCCGCGGCCGCTCCTACCGCGAACTGCCGCTGCGGCTCTTCGAATTCGGTTCCGTCTACCGCTACGAGAAGTCCGGCGTCGTCCACGGCCTGACCAGGGTCCGCGGCATGACCCAGGATGACGCCCACATCTACTGCACCCGCGAGCAGATGAAGGACGAACTCACCACCACGCTGAACTTCGTTCTCGCCCTGCTGAAGGACTACGGGCTCAACGACTTCTACCTGGAACTCTCCACCAAGGACCCGGAGAAGTTCGTCGGCTCGGACGAGATCTGGGAGGAAGCCACCCGGACCCTCGCCGAGGTCGCCGAGGAATCCGGACTGGACCTGGTCCCGGATCCGGGTGGAGCGGCGTTCTACGGGCCCAAGATTTCCGTCCAGGCCCGCGACGCGATCGGCCGGACTTGGCAGATGTCCACCATCCAGCTGGACTTCAACCTGCCTGAGCGCTTCGAACTCGAGTTCCAGGCCGCCGACGGCACCCGCCAGCGCCCGGTGATGATCCACCGCGCCCTGTTCGGCTCGATCGAGCGCTTCATGGGCGTCCTGACCGAGCACTACGCCGGGGCGTTCCCGGCCTGGCTCGCGCCGGTGCAGGTGGTCGGCATTCCGGTGGCCGAGGCGTTCAACGACTACATGTTCGACGTCGTCGACAAGCTCAAGGCGGCCGGGATCCGGGCCGAGGTGGACATTTCCTCGGACCGCTTCCCGAAGAAGATCCGCACCGCCAGCAAAGATAAGATCCCGTTCGTGCTGATCGCCGGCGGCGACGACGCCGAGGCCGGCGCCGTGTCCTTCCGCTTCCGCGACGGCAGCCAGGACAACGGGGTGCCGGTGGAGGAAGCCGTCAGCCGGATCGTCGACGCCGTCCGCAACCGGACCAGCTAGCGGGGGAGCAGCACGTGCAGGAGACCACAGGCGCCGTCCCGGGCTACCCGGGCGACGACGGCGTGACCGACGACTTTGGCCTGGCCGGGGTGCCGGACGCGTTCCAGCGCCTGTGGACTCCGCACCGCATGGCCTACATCAAGGGCGGCCAGCACCAGTTCAAGAACCCGGACGACTGCCCGTTCTGCGTCGCGCCCGAGCGCGAGGACGACGACTCGCTGATCGTGTTCCGCGGCCGGTCGTGCTACGTCGTGCTCAACCTCTTCCCGTACAACCCTGGCCACCTCCTGGTCTGCCCCTACCGCCACATCCCGGACTACACGGACCTGACGGTGGAGGAGACCGCGGAGTTCGCAGACCTGACCCAGACGGCGATGCGGGTGCTGCGCAAGGTCGCCAACCCCACCGGGTTCAACCTCGGAATGAACCAGGGCGTCACCGGCGGCGCCGGCATCGCCGGTCACCTGCACCAGCACGTCGTGCCGCGCTGGGGCGGGGACGGGAACTTCTTCCCGATCATCGCCCAGACCAAAGCCATCACCCAGACGCTGGGCGAGGTCCGCCAGCAGGTCGCCGACGCCTGGCCCCAGGCGGAGGACGGCGGCGGCGACCAGGGCAGCAACACAGGGCAGATGCCGGCCGGTGCAACGGATGCTTAACAAGCACGCCCGCGGGTTCTTCACCGCGCTCTTCACCCCGTTCGCACGCTGGCTGCTGCGGATCGGCGTCTCCCCGGATGCGGTCACCATCGTGGGGACCGCCGGCGTCGTCGTCGGCGCCCTGGTGCTTTACCCGCTGGGGGAGCTGTGGTGGGGGACCCTGTTCATTACCGCGTTCATCTTCTCCGACGTCGTCGACGGGATCATGGCCCGCCTGCAGGACCGCGGCGGCCGCTGGGGCAACTTCCTGGACTCCACCCTGGACCGGATCGCCGACGGCGCCCTTTTTGCCGGCGTCGCCATCTGGTTCTTCACCGGCGGCGCGGACACGGCGATCGCCGTCGCGGCGCTGCTCTGCCTGGTCCTCGGCATGGTGGTCTCCTACGCGCGGGCCAAGGCGGAGGCCCTGGGTTTCCACGCCAACGTCGGCATCGCCGAACGCGCCGAGCGGCTCGTCTCGGTGCTGGTGGTCACCGGCTTCACCGGGCTCGGCCTGCCCACCGTGGTCCTGTTCGCCACCCTGTGCCTGCTGGCCCTGGCCAGCTTCGTCACCGTCGTGCAACGCATCACTGCGGTGCACCGCCAGTCGCTGGACGAACACCGGGGAACCGCCAGCGAGCCGGCGGCCTGAGGGCCGCACCCGCCGTGTCTTAGCGGGCCCTTCCGGGCCGCGCTTTCCGCGGAGGGAGGGACCGTAACCGGAATTCAAACCCGCCGCGGCGGGGGACTAGTATTACCCTTACCGGCCAATGGTTCCCGGTAATCCGGTGTGAGCGAGCGTGTAGGCGAGATTCCCATCCGCGTGCCCTCCTCTCCCCGGCGAGGTCATCTATCTACCCATAGGGGTTTTTGTGTCTACACCTGATGTAAGCAGCGAAGCCGGCGCGTCCGCCAAGAACGTTACGGGCAGCAGCCGCGTCAAGCGCGGCATGGCGGAGATGCTCAAGGGCGGCGTCATCATGGACGTCGTCAACGTCGAGCAGGCCCGCATTGCCGAGGACGCCGGTGCCGTGGCCGTAATGGCGCTGGAGCGCGTTCCCGCCGACATCCGCGCCCAGGGCGGCGTGTCCCGCATGTCCGATCCGGACATGATCGACAAAATCATCGACGCCGTGTCCGTGCCGGTCATGGCCAAGGTCCGCATCGGCCACTTCGTCGAGGCGCAGGTCCTGCAGTCCCTCAACGTCGACTACATCGACGAGTCCGAGGTCCTGACCCCGGCCGACTACACCAACCACATCGACAAGTGGAACTTCACCGTTCCCTTCGTCTGCGGTGCCACGAACCTCGGTGAAGCGCTGCGCCGCATCAACGAGGGCGCGGCCATGATCCGCTCCAAGGGTGAGGCCGGCACCGGCGACGTCTCCAACGCCACCACCCACATGCGCCAGATCCGCGCCGAAATCCTGAAGCTCGCCGCCCTGCCCGAGGACGAGCTCTACGTCGCCGCCAAGGAACTGCAGGCCCCGTACGAACTGGTCAAGGAAGTTGCCGCCACCGGCAAGCTTCCGGTGGTGCTCTTCACCGCCGGCGGCATCGCCACTCCGGCCGACGCCGCCATGATGATGCAGCTCGGCGCCGACGGCGTCTTCGTCGGCTCAGGCATCTTCAAGTCCGGCAACCCCGCCCAGCGCGCCGCCGCCGTCGTGAAGGCCACCACCTTCTTCGACGACCCGGACGTCATCGCCAAGGCCTCCCGCGGCCTGGGCGAGGCCATGGTCGGCATCAACGTCGACGAGATCCCGCAGCCGCACCGCCTCGCCGAGCGCGGCTGGTAACTCGCGCTCCGGGGGCGACGGACGGCGCGATCCTCTGCGTGCTATTCCCCGCGCCCGGTTGGCAGCTAAGCGGCTGGCCGGGGCGCGGGGCCCCTTTTACGCACGCTGCCGGATCACACCGTTCGGCGCCTTGAGCGTTTGATTGAACGAGTCCGGCCCGCCACCTTCCAAGGTGACGGGCCGGACTCGTTTGCGTTCTGAGGGTTAGTCCAGGCCGCGGCGCTTCAGCAGCGGTTCCAATCCGGCGTCGCGGCCGCGGAAGGCCCGGAAGGATTCCAGCGGGTCGCGGCTGTTGCCCCGGGAGAGCAGCTCGGCGCGGAAGAAGTCACCGTTGGCCCGGGTCAGACCGCCGTTCTCCTTGAACCATTCGACCGTCTCGGCGTCGAGCACCTCGCTCCAGATGTAGGAGTAGTAGCCCGCCGCGTACCAGCCGCCGGCGAAGATGTGCTGGAAGTAGCCGGTGCGGTAGCGCGGCGGGATCAGGCTGTGCGCCACGCCGGCCGCGGCCAGTGCCTTGGCCTCAAACTCCAGAGCGTCCTCCGGGATGTCCGTGCCGTCCAGGACGTGCCAGGCCAGGTCCAGCAGTGCCGCGCCGAGGTACTCGGTGGTGCCAAAGCCCTCGCCCCACAGTGCGGCTGCCTCGAGTTTCTCCACGGTTTCCTGCGGCAGCGGCTCTCCGGTGGCGTGGTGCTTGGCGTAGTTCGCGAGCACCTCCGGCCACATGATCCACATCTCGTTGACCTGGGAGGGGTACTCGACGAAGTCCCGCGGCACGGACGTGCCGGAGAACCGCGGATAGGTCACGGCGGAGAAGAGCCCGTGCAGGGCGTGCCCGAATTCGTGGAAGGTGGTCCGCAGCTCGTCGAGGGTCAGCAGCGTCGGCTCGCCGGCCGGCGGCTTGGAGATGTTGAGGTTGTTGATCACCACCGGCCGGTTGTCCAGCAGCCCGGACTGCTCCACGAGCGAGTTCATCCAGGCGCCGCCGCGCTTGCTTTCCCGGGTGTAGTAGTCACCCAGGAACAGCCCCAGGTCGGTCCCGTCGGAGTTCTTCACCTCCCAGACGCGGACGTCCGGGTGGTAGCCGGCCAGGTCGGTGCGTTCGTGGAATGTGATCCCGTACAGGGCGTTCGCGGCGAAGAAGACGCCGTCCTTCAGGACCCGGTCCAGCTCGAAGTAGGGCCGCAGCGCCTGCTCGTCGACGGCGTAGCGCTCCCGCTTCACCTTCGCCGCATAGTAGGCCCAGTCCCAGGCCTCCAGCGGGTGCCCGGCGATCTCCGCCAGGGCCTCTGCCTCGGCGTCGGCGTTGCGGACAGCGGCAGGGGCGAGCCGGTTCATCATGGCCTGGACTGCCTCAAAGTCCGGCGCGGTCTGCTGGTCCACGCTGAGCTCGGCGAAGTTGGCGAAGCCCAGCAGCTGGGCCTTCTCAGCGCGGAGCCGGACCATGTCCTTGACCAGGTCCAGCACGTCCAGGCTGCCGCCGCCGCTGCCGCGGCCGGTCGATGCCTCGAACAGCCGCCGGCGCACCTCCCGGTTTTCCAGCGCGGCGAGCGCAGGCTGGTTGCTGGGCTGGATCAGCGTGAGCAGGAACTTGCCCTCGTGGCCGGCGGTGCGGGCCGCCTCGGCGGCGCTGGCGACGTCGTCCGCGGGCAGGCCGGCAAGGTCGGCGGCGTCGTCCAGCAGCAGCGAGGCGGACTTCATCCCCTCCTTCACCCGCTGGCCGAACTCGGTGCCCAGGGTGGAGAGCTCGGCGTTGATGGCCTTCAGCCGGTCCTGGCCGGCCGGATCCAGCCCGATGCCGGACTGGCGGAACTCCTTCAGGTACTCCTCCACCAGCCGCCGGGACTCGGCGTCGAGCCGGTCGGTGCCGATGGCCGCGAAGCGTTCGTACAGGCCGGGGTTGAGGTACACCGCGTCCTGGTGGGCCGAGAACTTAGGGGAGAGGCTGGTCTCCAGTTCGCGGATGGCGTCGGTGGCGTCGGCGGACACCAGCGTGAAGAAGGACGCCGCCGCGCGCTGCAGCAGCTGGCCGGACCGTTCCATCGCCAGCGCCGTGTTTTCGAACGACGCCGGTTCGGGGCTGTCCACGATCGCCTGGATTTCGGCGAGGTGTTCGGCGAGGCCGGCCTCGACGGCCTCGGAGTAGTGCCGGACCTCGATGTCCGCGAACGGCGGCAGTTTGTACGGCAGGGGGCTGGGGCTCAGGAGCGGGTTAGTCATGAAATAACTCTTTCATGCACGGCTGCGGTACACAACGGGATGGTGGGCGTGTTGTGACCCCGGCCACCGTACGATAGCGGAATGCGAACCATCTCCTCCTTCCGGCCCGGCCGGCTACTGCTTGCCGGACCGGCGGCCCTTGTCCTTGCCGCCTCGCTGGCGTCCTGCGGCCTGGCCTCAAACCCGAGTGCGGAAGCCCCGGGTGCCTCCGCGGGCACATCCGCGGGAAAAAACACGGCCTCGTCGGCCGGGACGCCGTCCGGGGCGGGGCAGGGCGGCCAGTCCACGCCCGGCGCCGCGGAGTCCTCGACCCCGAGCCCGTCGCCCACCCCGACGCCGGGGAAGGGCCCGGCGTGCCCGGGGGTCCGCTGCGCCTCCGTCCTGGTGACCGGCGACATGCTGGTCCACACGCAGCTCTGGGAGCAGGCCCGCGCGGACGCCCTCGCCGCCGGCGCCAAGGGACTGGACTTTGAGCCGCTGCTGGCGGGCCAGCGCCGGTACATTGCCAAGAGCGACCTCGCGGTCTGCCACCAGGAGACGCCGGTCTCCAGCCCCACCGGGCCGTTCTCCGCCTACCCCTCCTTCAACGTGCCGCCGCAGATCATCACGGCCGCGAAGCAGGTCGGCTACCAGGCCTGCACCACCGCGAGCAACCACACGATCGACCAGGGCACGGCGGGGCTGGTCCGCACCCTGGACGCGCTCGATGCAGCTGGGTTGCAGCACACCGGCTCCTACCGCAGCGAAGCCGAGTCCCGCGAGGTGATGATCCTGCAGACCCCCGCGGCCAAAATCGCCGTGATCGAGGGGGCCTACGGGCTGAACGGCCAGCTCCCGGAGCACGCCTGGCAGGTGGACATGCTCGACCCGGCGGCGATGATCGCCAAGGCCAGGAAGGCGCGGGCGCTCGGTGCAGACATTGTGCTCGGCGTCATGCACGCCGGCGATGAGTACGCCAGCGCGCCTAACGCCGAACAGCGCACCGTGGCGCACGCCCTTGTGGACAGCGGCCAGTTCACCATGATCTACGGCCACCACACCCACTCGGTCCTGCCGATCGAACGCTACAAGGGGACCTGGATCGCCTACGGGCTGGGCAACGGCGTTACCGAGCTCTCGCCGTGGTACGTGGTCAACAACGAGGGCCTGCTGGTGCGGGCACAGTTCAGCCAGGACGCCGCCGGCAAGTGGTCCGCCTCCGACCTGGGCTGGGTACCGTCCGTCATCGTCCGGGACCCCTACCGGTGGTGTTCGGTCGCCTCCGACGCCCCGCAGGGTCCATGCGCCGGTGCCGCCGCGGACGCCGCGACGAGAACGCGGACCCGGACCGTCGTCGAGTCCATGGGCGCGGCGGCCGCCGGGGCGCACGAACTGCTGATCACCAAGGAACGCTAGGCCGTGGGCACGCTGCAGGAACGACGGCGGACGGTCACGGCGGCAGGAGCGGAACTGGCCGTCTACGAATACGGCCCGGCGCCCGGCCCGGCTGTTCCGACGCTGCTGCTGGTCCATGGCTACCCGGACGACCACCGGGTGTTCGCCGCCGCGATCAGGGATTTGGCCGCAACGCACCACGTGATCGCGTACGACACCCGAAACGCCGGCGCGTCCGCTGTCACCGCCACACCGGGCGACTACGCCCTGGCCACCCTGGTGGACGACCTCTATGCGGTGCTGGCCGCCGTCGGCGCCTCCGGTGTGCACCTGGTGGGCCACGACTGGGGATCCATCCAGGGCTGGGCCGCCGTCCAGGACCCGCGGGCCGCCGGCCGGATCAGCCGCTACACGTCCATCTCCGGGCCTGATCTGCGCCATTACTCCCGCTGGGTGCGTTCCCGGCTGCGAAACGCCCGGGCGTGGCCGCAGCTGGCCGGGCAGTTGCTGCGGAGCTGGTACATCGCCGCTTTCCTGGTCCCGGTGCTGCCCGAGGCCGCGTGGCGGCTGGTGCTGGCCCGGCGCTACGAGCGGACCGCCAAGCGCGGCGTGGGAAACGACCCGGTCCGCGGGCTGGCGCTCTACCGGGCCAACTTCCGCCCCGGCCGGCACTGGCCGCCGGCCGCGCGGGTGACCCTCCCGGTGCAGGTCGTGGCCCCGGTCAGGGATCCCTTCCTCAGCCCGGACCTGCTCGACGGGCTGCAGGACTGGGTGGATGACCTGCGGGTGGTCAGGGTCGACAGCGGCCACTGGTGGCCGGCCACCCGGCCCGCGGAGTTTGCGGCACAGCTGCGCGATTGGTGAGGGTGCTGGACCGGGCCGGATAGCCGTTGAGGCTGCGTTCCATGAAGACGCTGTTCGGGTCCTGGACATATCCGGCGAAGGGCGGGCAGGCCGTGAAGCCGTGCCGGGCGTAGAGCCGCCGGGCGGGCGCGAAGTAGTCCTGGCTGCCGGTCTCCAGGAACACCTGCCGGTAGCCGCGGGCGCGGGCTTCGGCCAGGATCCGGTCCAGCAGCAGGGCGGCGACGCCTTGGCCGCGGGCGTGCTGCGCCGTCCGCATCGATTTGATTTCGCCGCTGAGGGGGTCCAGCTCCTTCAGCGCCCCGCAGCCGAGCAGCAGCCCGCTGCCGTGCGGAGCCGGACGCGCGGTCCAGAAAGTGATGTCGGCGCCGGCCAGCGCCGCCGGGTCGAGGGCGTGCACGCTCTCGGGCGGGGACGTGGCGAACATGTCCGCGAGGTGCTCGCCCAGCAGCCCGAGCACGTCGGTCCGCGCCGGGTCGTCCCGGGCGACGTCGATGGCCCCGGACTGCAGTGCCTGGGTGTCAGCGGGGGCGGCGGGCGGCATGTTCGCGGGCCAGCACGGCGTACGTGTCGTCCGGGGCGCCGGGCGTGAAGCTGCCGTACTTGCGCTCCACTGCCGTCTGGATCAGGAAATCCGCCAGTGCCGGGTTCTTCGGCAGCAGCGAACCGTGCAGGTAGCTGGCGACGACGTTCCGGTAGCGGGCGCCTTCCTGCCCGTCGCTGCTGTTATTGCCGGTGCCCTTGGCGGTGGTGCCCAGCGGTGTGACGTCCGGGCCCAGCGTGGTCTGGCCGCTGTGGTTCTCGTAGCCCAGCACGGTCCCGAATTCGGGGGAGGAGACCGACACGTTGCCGATGAGCCGTTCGTCCGTGCCGTGGGTCTCCACGTCGAGGACGCCGATCCCGGGGATAACCGCTCCGGTCCGGGTCTTGAAGAACTTCCCGAAGAGCTGGTACAGCCCGCAGATCACCAGCATGGGCAGGCCGTCGTCGGCGAGGTCCTTCAGCAGGGGCCCGCGGGTGAGCAGATCGTCCTGGATCACCAGCTGGCCGCTGTCCTGGCCGCCGCCGCCGACGATCAGGTCGACGCCGTCGGGAAATTCGTCACCGACGTTGTACTCCAGCAGTTCGGGGGTGTAGCCGTGCCAGCGCAGCCGCTGGGCCAGGACCAGGGCGTTGCCCCAGTCGCCGTAGATGTTCATGTCGCGCGGATAGAGCTGGAGCACGCGGATGGTGCCCTTGCCGGGCGCGGGGGAGTCCGCCGGCGGCAGTTCGTGGCCGAAGGAGAGCCCGTCAGGGGTTTCGGGGGACGCCGGGGTCATGAGACCACCTCCACTGTGGTGATTTTGGACAGCTCGCGGCGGATAGCCAGCATGGCGGTGTAGGTGCAGAAGATCCGCTTGGGCTTGTCTTTGGCTCCGCGGATGAAGGCGGCCAGCGCCGGGGCGATCTCGGTGTCCACCGCGCCGATGGCGACGTCGTCGTACTGCAGTCGCAGCGCCATGTCGTAGGCGCGGGACCCGGACAGCTGGTCCACGCCGCCGTCGCGCAGGGTGTCGAACTCCACGTCCCACAGCCAGGACATGTCCCGGCCGTCGGCGTAGTTGTCGTTGATTGCGATCATCGTGGCGTAGCCGGCCGCCGGGAAGGACTTCAGGCCCAGCCGGAACCCGCTGGGGTTCTTGACCAGCACCAGGTCAAGCGGCAGGCCGTCCACCACCAGGCTTTCGCCGCGGCCGAACGCCGGCGCCACCCGGGCCAGGGCCGTCAGCAGGCGCCCGTTGTCGGCTGCCGCTCCGTCCCGGCCACCGATGGCCCGGGCGAGGGTGAGGGCCGCCGCCGCGTTGAAGATGTTGTAGACGCCCCGCAGCAGCATGTGCGTGCTGACCGTGGCGCCGTCGTATTCGAAGTCGGCGTCGTCGGCGCCCACCCGGCGAAGCACGACGTCGGCGGCCGGCTTGGGGGGTGCCGCCGGCACCGGGCTGCCCGGCGCGGCGCGCAGTTCGTCGTCGTTGGGAAAGGTGCTCAGCAGCGAGTCGTCGAGGCCGAAATAACGTACCTGCGGCGCGTTGGCCGTGCCCTCGCCGAGGGTGTCGGCGATCCGCGCCACCCGCGGGTCCTCGCGGTTGAGCACCACGGTGCCGGTGGTTTTCGCCGCGATGTGCTGCAGCAGTTCCGCGGTCTTGTCGATCTCGCCGAACCGGTCCAGCTGGTCGCGCAGGACGTTCAGGAGCAGGCAGTAGCGCGGCGGAACCTTGTTGACGAAGTGCACGGCGTGGGCCTCATCGAGTTCCAGCACGGCGATATCGGCATTAAGCCGGCCCCGCCAGTCCACCTCGCCCAGCAGCGCCGCGGCCACGCCGCGGGTGAAATTGCTGCCGGTGCGGTTGGTGAAGACCTTCAGGCCCTGGCTTTCCAGCAGTTCCACGACCATCTTGGTGGTGGTGGTCTTGCCGTTGGTGCCGCTGACGACGGCGACGCCAAGCGGGAGGGTGGCGAGCGTCCGCTGCATAAACCCCGGGTCGATCTTTTCGACCACCAGGCCGGGGAGGGCAGAGCCTCCGCCCCGGAGCCGGGACACCCGGCGGACGAGTTTGCCGAGCGGAACGCTGAAGTAGAGCATGGTTTGTAATATATCCCAGCAGCGGCATGGAACCCGGCCCGGGGCCGGGCCCGGGTGCGGCTCCCGGCTCCGCCTGGCACTATGCTGGCAGGATGACCACCCCCCT
This sequence comes from Arthrobacter sp. Soil763, assembly GCF_001428365.1. Classification (GTDB taxonomy): domain Bacteria; phylum Actinomycetota; class Actinomycetes; order Actinomycetales; family Micrococcaceae; genus Arthrobacter. The sequence goes on from NZ_LMSH01000003.1 coordinate 263,909, forward strand.
TTCTGCGCCCGGCTCCCGCGTGGGCTCCGGCCTGCGGATCGGCGTCCTGGCCCTCCAGGGCGACTTCCGCGAACACCTGAACGCGGTGGAGGCCGCCGGCGCTGCCGGCATCGGCGTCCGCCGGCCCGCCGAACTGGACGGCCTGGACGGCCTGATTATTCCCGGCGGGGAATCGACGACCATCGACAAGCTGGCCAGGACCTTTGAACTCCGTGACCCGCTGCGTGAGCGAATCCGCGCCGGGCTGCCCGTGTACGGCTCCTGCGCCGGGATGATCCTGCTCGCCGAGGAGATCGCGGATCCGGCCACCGACCTGGCCGGCAACCCGCAGCAGACCTTCGGCGGGCTCGACATCACCGTGCGCCGCAACGCCTTCGGGCGGCAGCGCGAATCGTTTGAAACCGACCTCGTCTTCAAGGGCCTCGAGTTCAGCGCGGGCGCGGCCGGCGGCGTCGATCCCGTGCACGCCGTGTTCATCCGCGGTCCCTGGGTCGAGCGCGTCGGTCCGGGCGTGGAGGTGCTGGCCAAGGTCGAACCATCCCTCGCCGGCCACCCGGAATCCCTCGACGGGACGGCTAGAATTGTTGCAGTGCGTTCCGGCAAGCTGCTGGCCACCTCCTTCCACCCGGAAGTGACGGGGGAGAAGCGGGTGCACGAACTGTTTATTCGAATGATCAGAGGAGAAGCATAAAGCATGTCAGGCCACTCCAAATGGGCGACGACCAAGCACAAAAAGGCCATCATTGACAGCCGCCGGGCCAAGTCGTTCGCCAAGCTGATCAAGAACATCGAAGTCGCGGCACGCATGGGCGGACCCGACCTGGCCGGCAACCCCGGGCTCGAACTGGCGGTCACCAAGGCCAAGAAGACGTCGGTCCCCAACGACAACATCGACCGCGCCATCAAGCGCGGCGCCGGCCTGACCGGCGAGGTCGTCGACTACACCGAGATCATGTACGAATGCCGCGGCCCGCAGGGCTCGGCGCTGCTGATCGAGTGCCTTACCGACAACAAGAACCGCGCCGCCTCCGAGGTCCGGCTCGCGATTTCCCGCAACGGCGGCACCATCGCGGACCCGGGATCGGTCAGCTACCTGTTCTCCCGCAAGGGCGTCGTCTCGCTGCCGAAGAACGGCCTCACCGAAGACGACGTGCTGATGGCAGTCCTCGACGCCGGCGCCGAGGAAGTCAAGGACAACGGCGACAGCTTCGAAATCCACTCGGAGCCGAACGACCTGCAGGCCATCCGCGAGGCGCTCAAGGAAGCCGGCATCGAGTACGACACCGACGAGGCCGAGTTCGTGCCCTCCATGCAGGTGCCGCTGGACCTGGACGCTGCCAAGAAGTTCATGAAGCTGGTGGACGCGCTCGAAGAGCTCGACGACGTGCAGAACGTCTACAGCAACGCCGACCTCAGCGACGACGTGCAGGCCGCACTGGAAGCCGAGTGACCCTTCGCGTCCTCGGCGTCGACCCCGGCCTCACCCGCTGCGGGATCGGCGTCGTGGACGTCGAGAAGAACCGCCGGGCCACGATGGTGGCCTACGGGGTCGTCGGCACCTCCCCGGAGGAGGAGCTCGACCAGCGGCTGCTGGTGATCGCGACCTCCATCGACGACTGGCTCGACAAGCACGAACCGCACGTCCTCGCCGTCGAACGCGTCTTCTCCCAGCTCAACGTCAGCACGGTAATGGGCGTAGCCCAGGCCTCCGGCGTGGTCATCGCCGCCGCCGCCCGCCGCGGCATCCCGGTAGCCCTGCACACTCCGTCGGAGGTCAAGGCCGCCGTTACCGGCAGCGGCACCTCCAACAAGGACGCAGTCACCAAGCTCGTGACTAAAATCCTGCGGCTGGACGCCCCGCCCCGGCCCGCCGATGCGGCCGATGCCCTGGCGCTGGCCATCACGCACGCCTGGCGTGCCGGCGGCGCGACGTCGGGCAGGAGCGCAGGCGCCGCGGCACCCAGTGGCCAGTCACTCACCGCCGCCCAGCGGGCCTGGGCCGACGCCGCCCCCGGCGGCCGGTCGCTCACGGCAGCCCAGCGGGCCTGGGCGGACGCGGAAGCCAAAGCGCGCCGTGCGCGCTGAATGTCCGGGCCGCTTGCTAGGGTATTCGTAGATATGTTCGGATGGACGGCGCGTGCCGGCCGTACCGGCGGTAAGAGCTCAGCTGGACCCCAGCTGTAACCCCAGGAGCCAGGCCTTGATCAGTTTTCTCCGCGGCACGGTGGCGCACGTCGGCCTGTCCTCGGCAGTCATCGACCTCAACGGCGCCGGCATGAGCGTGAATGCCACCCCGCAGACCCTCAGCCGGCTCAGGGTCGGTGACGAGGGCAAGCTGTTCACCTCGCTGATCGTGCGCGAGGACTCGCTGACACTGTTCGGTTTCGGCAGCGACGACGAGCGCGAGGTCTTTGACATCCTGCTCAGCGTCAGCGGCGTCGGTCCCCGGCTCGCGCTGGCCGTGCTCGCCGTCCACGACCCCGAGGCCATCCGGGTCGCCGCCCACTCCGGGGACAACAAGGCCTTCACCAAGGTCCCCGGCATCGGGCCCAAGGTCGCCGGCCGGATCGTCCTGGAGCTTGCCGGCAAACTGGTGCCGCACGGCACTCCCGGAGCCTCCGTGCCGGCCGTGTCCGCCGAGGCGGTCTGGAAACCTCAGGTCATCGCCGCCATGACCAGCCTGGGCTGGTCCGAGAAGGACGCCGCCAGCAGCATCGACAAGTCGCTGGCCGATTCCCCCGACCTCGCCGAGCAGGGCAACGTTGCCGAAATCCTGCGCGCCACGCTCCGCTGGCTCGGCCAGGACGGGGCACGCGCCGGGAACCGGGCAGGCGCCCGTGGCTGAACCATCCCTGGTCGCCGGGGGAGAGGAACCCGAGGAACGCGCCATCGAGGCCGCCCTGCGGCCGAAGAACCTGCACGACTTCGTCGGACAGCACCGGGTCCGGAAGCAGCTGTCGCTCGTCCTGGAAGCATCCCGGATGCGGGGTCGCAGCGCAGACCACGTGCTCCTCTCCGGCCCGCCCGGCCTGGGGAAGACCACGCTGTCGATGATCATCGCCGCCGAAATGAACGCCCCGCTGAGGATCAGCAGCGGCCCGGCGATCCAGCACGCCGGCGATCTGGCCGCCATCCTGTCCTCGCTCTCCGAAGGTGAGGTCCTCTTCCTCGACGAGATCCACCGGATGTCCCGCCCCGCCGAGGAAATGCTGTACATGGCCATGGAGGACTTCCGGGTCGACATCGTCGTCGGCAAAGGCGCCGGCGCGACCGCCATCCCGCTGGAACTGCCGCCGTTCACCCTGGTCGGTGCCACCACCCGCGCGGGGCTGCTGCCCGGGCCGCTTCGGGACCGCTTCGGCTTCACCGGCCATCTGGAGTTCTACGCCGTCGAGGAACTTGAGCTCGTGCTGCGCCGCTCCGCCGGCCTGCTGGACCTGAAGGTCAATTCCGCCGGCTTCAGCGAGATCGCCGGCCGCTCCCGGGGGACACCGCGCATCGCGAACCGGCTGCTGCGCCGGGTCCGGGACTGGGCGCTGGTGCACGGCGTCGACCAGATCGACGCGCGCGCGGCGTCGGCGGCCCTGGACATGTACGAGGTCGACAAGCGCGGCCTGGACCGGCTGGACCGGTCCGTGCTGGAGGCGCTGATCACCAAGTTCGGCGGCGGTCCGGTGGGACTGTCGACCCTGGCGATCGCCGTCGGTGAAGAAACCGAAACGGTGGAGACGGTCGCCGAGCCATACCTGGTCCGCGAGGGACTGCTCGGCCGCACCCCGCGCGGGCGGATCGCCCTGCCGGCCGCGTGGACGCACTTGGGCTACGCGGTGCCGGCCGGGGTGGCCGGCCAGGACCCGCTGGAGCTGTTCCAGGCCGCCGACGGCGCGGAGGAAGCGGATCCGGAATGGATCCGTAACCCGCAGTAGCACTCACGCTTAGGCTTTTCCCTTTAGACTGGTATGACGCTCGGCACGTTCGGGCCTTTGTTTCCGTGTGCGGTTCCTGCCGGCCGTCGCAGGCCGGGCGAGGTAGTCCCGCTAGGTTTCCTGCTTAGGTCCTTCCCGGGCAGCCCCGGGCCGCCCCGGAACGAAGCGGATGATGCCCTCAATCAGCTTGCAAGTACAGAACGGAACTTTCCCTTGGATCCAATGACAATTCTCCTGTTCGTCATGCTCGGCGTGTTCGTCTTCATGATGTTCCGCCGCAACAAGAAGACGCAGCAGCAGCAGGCAGAGCTCCAGTCGAAGTTCGGCCCCGGAGTCGAGGTCATGACCAGCTTCGGCCTGTTCGGCCGCATCGTCGAGATCGATGAAGCCGAGAACAAGGTCCTGCTTGAGCTCTCCCCGGGCAACACCGCCACGGTGCACCGTCAGGCCGTCACGAAGATCGTTGAGCCGGCAGCCGCCGCCACGGAGCCCACGGTTGTTCCCGACGACGCCTCCTCGCTGACCCTCGGGAAGACCGACGCAACGGTCGACGGCGTCGAAGGCGCAGCCCCCGCCGCCGAGACACCGCGCAACGAAACTCCGGACGAAACCCTGCGCCGCCTGAACGATGAAGGCCGGAAAGACAGCTAGTCTGCCTCCTGAGCTATCCCGCGGAGCTACGGTGCGCGGGCATCCGCCGGCGCCGGCCCGTCAGGGCCCGCCGGCGGTTCTTCCGTAAACAATAGAAAGATCGACAATGGCACGAACTGGCCCCAAAAATTCAGCCCTTCGGGTGCTGGTCTGGCTTGGCGTTATCCTCGCCGTCCTGACGGCCGTCCTCGCGGGCGGCACCATGGCCGGGCAGGCAAGCTGGGCCCCGAAGCTGGCCCTGGACCTTGAAGGCGGCACCCAGATGATCCTGGCGCCCAAGGTAGCGGGCGGTTCGGACATTAACGAAGAGCAACTGAACCAGGCGGTGGCGATCATCCGCCAGCGCGTGGACGGCTCCGGCGTCGCGGAAGCCGAGATCAGCACGCAGTCCGGGCGCAACGTCATCGTCAGCCTGCCGGGCACCCCCTCCAAGGAAACCCGCAAGCTGATCCAGGCCTCCGCCGACATGAACTTCCGCCCGGTGATCCAGGCCGGCGCCGGCGCTCCGGTGCCCGAAGCGTCCCGGACCCCGGCGGCGAAACTGCCCAAGCCCACCGCCGCCCCGAAGAACGGCAGCGACGAGAACTGGGTCACGGCGGACGTCTACAAGAAGTTCGAGGCGCTCGACTGCGACAACCCGTCCCAGGACAAGCAGGAACGCTCCGACCCGGCCAAGCCGCTGGTCACCTGCGAACCCGCCGCCGAGGGCCGGCCCGCGATCAAGTACATCCTGGGCCCGGTCGAGGTCAAGGGCTCGAACATCAAGTCCTCGTCCTTCCAGCTGCAGCGCGGCGCCCAGGGCGCCGTCACCAACGAGTGGGCCGTCGACATCCAGTTCGACGACGAGGGCACCGCAAAGTTCAAGACGGTCACCGAACGGCTGAACAAGTTCTACGTCGACGCCGGCGGCGAGACCGGCTCGGACCCGAAGGCGCAGTTCGCCATCGTCCTGGACGACCAGGTCATCTCCGCCCCGCGGTCGCAGGCGGTCATCACCGACGGACGCCCGCAGATCACCGGCGGATTCACCGAGCAGTCCGCCAAGGCGCTCTCCGACCAGCTCCGCTTCGGCGCCCTGCCGATCAGCTTCGATATCCAGAGCGAGCAGCAGATCTCCGCCACGCTCGGCGGTGAGCAGCTGCGCATGGGCATGCTGGCCGGCCTGATCGGCCTGCTGCTGGTCGTGGTCTACTCGCTGTTCCAGTACCGGGCGCTCGGCTTCGTCACCGTCGCCTCCCTCGTCGTCGCCGGCGCGCTGACCTACCTGGCCATCGCGATCCTCGGCTGGACCGAGAACTACCGGCTCTCGCTGGCAGGCGTGGCGGGCATCATCGTGGCCATCGGCCAGACGGCCGACTCCTTCATCGTCTACTTCGAACGCATCCGCGACGAACTGCGTGAGGGCCGTGGCCTGGTCTCCGCCGTGGAGAACGGCTGGAAGCGTGCCAAGCGCACCGTCCTGGCCTCCAAGGCCGTGAACTTGCTGGCCGCCCTGGTGCTCTACTTCGTCGCCGTCGGCAACGTCCGCGGCTTCGCGTTCACCCTGGGCCTGACGGCGATCGCCGACCTGATCGTGGTCTTCATGTTCACGCACCCGACCCTGCAGCTGCTGGCCCGGACCAAGTTCTTCGGTGAAGGCCACAAGTTCTCCGGCCTGGACCCGAAGCGGCTCGGCGCCGTGCCCCTCTACCGGGGTGCCGGGCGGATCCGCACGCCGGAGGAGCGGCCCGTCGCCGCCCCGCGCGCCAAGAACACCGGTGCCGCGGCCGAGGCCGAACGCCGCATGACCATCGCAGAACGGCGGCTCGCGGAACGGCAGGAACAACTCGCCGGCTCCAGCAAGAGCGCGTCCAAGGAAGGCAAGTAAATGGCCAGCTTCGCCACATTCGGCAACGACCTCTACACCGGCAAGCGATCCTACGACTTCGTCGGGGCCAAGAAGATCTGGTTCCTCGTCGCCGCGGCCGCCGTAGCGCTGTCGATCCTGCTGCCGGTCGTCAAGGGCGGGTTCAACCTCGGCATCGAGTTCCGGGGCGGCTCCGAATTCACGGTCTCCAACGTCAAGGACCGCGACCCGGCCCTCGGCGAGAAGGCCGTCCAGGACGTCGTCTCCGGCACCCTGCCGCGCGTGGCCAACGTCGCCGGCAACACGATGCGGATCCAGACGGACAAGCTCAGCGACGACGAGACGCTCCGGATCAAGGACGGGCTCACCAAGGCGTACGGCGTCACCGACAACGAGGTGACCTCCACCTTCGTGGGCCCGACCTGGGGCGCGGACGTGACCAAGCAGGCGCTGATCGGCCTGGCCATCTTCGTCGGTCTCGCAGCGGTCCTCATGGCGCTGTACTTCAGGACCTGGAAGATGTCCCTGTCCGCCCTCGCCGGCATGGCCGTGACGATGTTCATCACCGCCGGCGTGTACTCGCTCAGCGATTTCGAAGTCACCCCCTCGGCGATCATCGGCTTCCTCACCGTGCTCAGCTACTCCCTGTATGACACCGTGGTCGTCTTCGACAAGATCCGGGAAAACACCGCGGACCTGCAGGCATCCACCCGGCGCACCTTCGCCGAGGAAGTCAACCTCGCCGTGAACCAGACCCTGGTGCGTTCCATCAACACCATGATGGTGGCGATCCTGCCGGTCGGCGCGATCCTCTTCATCGGCGCGGGGCTGCTCGGCGCCGGTACGCTGCGCGACCTCTCGCTGGCCCTGTTCGTCGGCATCCTGATCGGCACCGCCGCGACCATCTTCGTCGCCGCGCCGCTGTACGCGTGGCTGCGCCAGGGCGAGCCGGACCTGGTCAAGCAGGCCAAGCGCGTCCAGCAGCGCCGTGCCGCCGACCCCGCCAGGCAGGCACCCGCCACGGCCTGACCGCCGCGGTACAGAAGCGCCCGACGGGCCGGAGAACGTCCTTGTGGCGTCCTCCGGCCCGTCTGCGTAGGAGGCGCGGTTATCGAAGTATCCTGCCGCGGGAATAGACTTGAATAATTAACGGGTTTTGAGAGGTTGCTTCTGTGGAAGATCGTTCGACGCCGGCGCCAGCCGCCCCGGCGGAAAAGGCCTCCGGCCAGGGGCCGGGTACCGGCGTCGTGGCTGACGGCCGTTCCGACACGGCCGTGCCCGTCGACAACACCGGAGCCCGGTCCACCTTCCCGGGCCGCCGCGAACGCACCCGCTCGCGGCTGGCCCGCCTCACCGGCCGCGGCACCCCCGCCTACTCACCCATCCTCGAGCCGCTGCTGCGGACCGTACGCGCCAACAACCCTAAAGACGACTTTGAACTCATCCAGCGTGCCTTCGTCGTCGCGGAACGCTGCCACCGCGGACAGAAGCGTAAAAGCGGGGACCCGTACATCACCCACCCGGTTGCCGTCGCCACCATCCTGGCCGAACTCGGCCTGAACGGCACCACCCTCGCCGCCGCGCTGCTGCACGATACGGTCGAGGACACCTCCTACACGCTGGAGGACTTGAAGGGTGAATTCGGGCCTGAGGTCGCGATGCTGGTGGACGGCGTCACCAAGCTGGACAAGGTGAGCTTCGGCGAAGCCGCCCAGTCCGAGACGGTGCGCAAGATGGTCGTGGCGATGGCCAAGGACATCCGGGTCCTGATGATCAAGCTCGCCGACCGGCTGCACAACGCCCGGACCTGGCGCTTCGTCTCGGCCGAATCCTCGGCGCGCAAGGCCCGCGAAACCCTGGAGATCTTTGCCCCGCTGGCGCACCGGCTCGGCATGAACACGATCAAGTGGGAGCTGGAGGACCTGTCCTTCGCGGCGCTCTACCCGAAGGTCTACGAGGAAATCGTCCGGATGGTCGGGGAGCGGACCCCCGAGCGGGAGAAGAGCCTCGCCGTCATCCGCAACCAAATCACCGAGGACCTGCGGGCAGCCAAGATCAAGGCCACCATCACGGGCCGGCCAAAGCACTACTACTCGATCTACCAGAAGATGATCGTCCGGGATAAGGATTTCGACGACATCAACGACTTGATGGGCGTCCGGGTGCTGGTGGACTCGGTCCGGGACTGCTACGCGGCGCTGGGGGCCATGCATTCGCGCTGGAACCCGCTGCCGGGCCGGTTCAAGGACTACATCGCGATGCCCAAGTTCAACATGTACCAGTCACTGCACACCACGGTGATCGGTCCGGGCGGCAAGCCGGTGGAGATCCAGATCCGCACGCACGAGATGCACCGCCGCGCCGAGTATGGTGTCGCGGCGCACTGGAAATACAAGGACCAGCCCAACCGCACCGCCGCGGGGCCGGGCAGCCCGCGCGACGGCGACATGGGCTGGCTCCGCTCGCTCGTGGACTGGCAGCAGGAAACCTCCGACCCGGGCGAGTTCCTCGATTCGCTGCGCTTTGAGATCAACGCCCGCGAAGTGTTCGTCTTTACCCCCAAGGGTGAGGTGATGGCACTGCCGGCCGGTTCGACGCCGGTGGACTTCGCCTACGCCGTGCATACCGAGGTCGGGCACCGCACGATCGGCGCGCGCGTCAACGGCAAGCTCGTCCCGCTCAACAGCGAACTGAATCACGGCGACTGGGTGGAAATCTTCACCTCCAAGGCCGAAGGCGCCGGACCCAGCCAGGACTGGCAGCACTTCGTCAAGAGCGCCCGGGCCCGGAACAAGATCCGGCAGTGGTTCAGCAAGGAGCGCCGCGAGGAGGCGATCGACCGCGGCAAGGAGCTGCTGACCAAGGCGATGCGCAAGCAGAACCTGCCGCTGCAGCGCCTGATGACCCACGACGCCCTCGCCGCGATTGCCGAGGACTTCAAGTACACGGACATCTCCGGTCTCTACGCGGGCGTCGGCGACGGGCACACCTCCGCCCAGTCCGTGATGGAACGGCTCGTCGAGAGCCTCGGCGGCAACGACACCCCCGAGGACGACCTCACCGAGGTCTCCATCCCCGCCCAGGTCAGCAAGACCCGGTACTCCGACTCCGGCGTCGTGGTCCGCGGCGTCGACGACGTCTGGGTGAAGCTGGCGCGGTGCTGCACCCCGGTGCCGCCGGACCCGATCCTGGGCTTCGTCACCCGCGGCTCCGGCGTTTCGGTCCACCGCACCGACTGCACGAACGTGTCCGGCCTGATGGACCAGCCGGACAGGATCGTCGAAGTGGAGTGGGCGCCGACGCAGTCCAGCGTCTTCCTGGTCGAAATCCAGGTCGAGGCCCTGGACCGCAAGTCGCTGCTGTCCGACGTCACCCGGGTGCTCTCCGAGAACCACGTCAACATCCTTGCCGCCAGCGTGCATACCTCGACCGACCGGGTCGCGATCTCGAAGTTCGCCTTCGAGATGGGAGATCCGAAGTACCTGAGCCACGTGCTCAGCGCGGTCCGACGGATCGACGGTGTCTTCGACGTCTACCGCACCACCGGAAACCGCCGCCGCAGCTGACGCCGGCAGCCGGGGCGTCTGGTCACTCGAGGGCGGCCAGCGTCTCCAAGGCGGTCTTCCGGTACGGCAGCCGCGGCACTGCTTCGACGGCGCGGCGCAGCAGGCCAGTGCGGATGCCCAGCCCGGGCGCGTCGAGGAAGGCCTGCAGGGCCGGCAGCGCCCGCCCGGGCTCGACATGCAGGGCGATATCCACCGCGGTCCGCAGCGGGCTGGACACCAGCAGCCCGCCGAGGCTCACGACGTCGAACGGTCCGAGCTTGACCTCATGGAAACTGCAGCCGCGGGTGGCCCGCAGGCTCGAAACCCGGCGGTTGGCGTCCACCAGCAGGGCGAGCCGGTCCGGTTCGGGCGCGCAGCCGAAAATCCAGGCCGCGGTCATCCGGCCCGCCACGACGCGCTGCCGGATCGGTGCCGGAAGGGCGCAGGCGACGGCCCGGGCGCGGAGCCGCGGAGTTGACTGCGCGCCGGGCGGCAGGAACCCGCGCTGGGCGAACCGGACGAGCACGCCGTCGGCCGCCATTGCCTGCAACTCCGGCCAGGAAAAGAGCCGGCCGGGGGAGTAGAGCACCTCGAAGGCGTCGTCGGCAGCGTGCGGCAGAACCATGCAGCAATCGTCGCGTCCGGGCCGGAACACAGGACAGGCCCCGTTCCGGTCATGTGGATAACCGGGACGGAGCCTGTCCTTCGGCAGTGGCTGCCGGGCGGCAGCTGCCTCGCGGCGCTGTACTGCTAGGAGAGTTCGCTGGCGGAGCGCTCAAGCTGCTCCAGCCAGGCCTGGCGCGCCTCGAGGGCTTCCCGGGCCGCCGCGATCTTCCGCTCGTCCCCGGCCTTCTCGGCCTTGGCCAGGTCGTCCTTGAGGCCTGCGATGGCGGATTCCAGCTGGGTCAGGGCGCTGTTGGTGCGGGCCTTGGTTTCCGGGTTGGACCGCTTCCAGTTCTCGTCCTCGGCGTGGCGGACGGCGTCCTCGACCTTCCGCAGGCCCGCTTCGATCCGGCCCATGTCGGCCCGCGGGACCTTGCCGGCGTCTTCCCAGCGGTCGCGGATGGACTGCAGGGCCTTCTTCGTGGCGGCGAGGTCCTTGATCGGCAGGAGCTCGTTCGCCTCGGCCAGCAGGGCTTCCTTCACCACGAGGTTCGCGCCGTATTCCTGGTCGATCTCGTCGTTGGCGGCCTGCCGGTTGGTGAAGAAGACGTCCTGGGCCGCGCGGAAGCGGGCCCACAGCGCGTCGTCGTCCTTGCGGCTGGCACGCGGCGAGGCCTTCCACTGGTCCATCAGGCGCCGGTACTCGCCGGCGGCGTAGCCCCACTCGGTGGAGGAAGACAGTGCCTCCGCCTCGGCGATCAGCTTCTCCTTGGCGGCCTTCGCCGCGGAGTTGGTGCTGTCCAGCTGGGAGAAGTACGCGCGGCGGTGCCGGTCAAAGACGGTACGGGCGGCGCGGAACCGCTTCCAGAGGGCGTCCTCGTTGCTGCGGCCCAGCCGGACCCCGCTCTTCTGGGCGGTCTTCCAGCTTTCGAATAGCTCGTTCATCCGCGCGCTCGAGGTCTTCCACTGCGTCTGGGCGGGGTCGTTCCCTGCGATCTGCTCGGCTTCGGCGACAATCGCCTCGCGGGCGGCGAGCTCGGCGGCGCGGACGGCGTCGTGCTCGGCCTTTTCCGTCTTCTCGAGGTCGGCGATCTGGCCGGAGAGGGTATCCAGGCGGGCCTCGGCGGCGCGAAGGTCGCCCACCATGTTGCGCTCGGCAAGGATTTCCCGCAGGTGCGTCACGGTCTTCTGCATGTCGGTGGCCGGCGCCTTCGACGCCACCCGCTGCTCGAGCAGGACGATCTGGGCGAGGACGTCGTCGTACTTGCGCGCGAAGTAGCCCAGCGCCTCGTCATCGCTGACACCCGGGTACTGGCCGACCGGGTGCTCCTCGCCGTCGATGGTCAGGAAGACGTGGCCGTCTCCTTCCACCCGGCCCCAGCGGGACGCTTCGGCCAGGGAGGCGGCGCTGGACGCGGCAGCGGCAGCGGTCACCACGGGGGACGGCGCGGCCTTCGGCCGGGCGGCGAACGCCGCCGGAGAGGGCGCGGGGCGCGGCGCAGGCGACGGCGCGGGGGCCGGGGCTGCCGCACCTGCCTCGGGGGCCGTGGCCGGGGCCTCGGTCTGGTTGGCAGCTGCTGCTACTGTTTCGTCGGATTTCTGACTGTCTGTCACCGCTAGAAGTCTTTCGCTTGGAGGGAAATACCGGCACCGTGGCCACACGGGCCCGGCTGGTTACTTCAGAGAGAACGAGTCTATCGTGACTGGTTCTTTAGGTGCGCCGTCCGTTGCGCTGGAACCCGGTTTAATTCCCGCCGCAGCGATCTTGCTGACCACGTCGAGTCCGGAGGTGACCTTGCCGACGACAGTGTAGCCGCCGGCCGCGTCGGCGGGGATCTGGGTGTCCTTGTAAACGATGAAGAACTGGGTTCCGTTGCCGTAGGCGTTCCCGCCGGTCCGGGCCACGGCAATGGTGCCGGCCGGGTACTTGTTGTCGGCCGGTGTGTTTTCCAGCGGGCCCCACGTGTAGGCAGGGTCGCCGCTGCCGTCGCCGGACTTGGACCCGCACTGCAACACACCGAAGGACTCCCCGGTGGTCAGCCGGTGGCAGCTCAGGCCCTTGTAGAAGCCCTGGTCCGCGAGGGACTTGAAGACGGCGGCGGTCTGCGGGGCCTTCGTGCCGTCCAGTTCGACGCCGAGGCTGCCGCGGTTCAGCGCCAGCGTGCCGGTGAACATCTTGCCGGCCGCGGTCTCCGGCTTCGGGATGTCCGGCCCGTTGCTCGCGGCGGCGGACGGGCTGGCGGTGGGGCTCTCCAGGCCGGCTTCGGCGGCCTTGAAGTCGTCCTCGCTCGGGTTGCCGGAGAACACGGCGAGCTGCAGCACCAGCGCCAGGACAAGGGCAGCGCCGCCGCCCGCGGCGGCGACGATGTTGTCGCGTTTCCGCCGCCGGTCCTGGTCACGGCGCAGCTCCCGCTTGGCCTCCATCTGCTGGACGCGCCGCTTGGCCTCACGGGCACTGCGTGAACTGGCCGCCAAAAGTCCTCCTGGAAATAGGGCCGCACCCGGTCAGCGCCGGGGCGCCGGTCCGGTGCAGCGCGCGAGCTGCCGGCAGTACTGTCCGGGCGCCGCCGCATTAGAGATGAGCGCGCCGAGCGCATAAACTGACTGCCGCACACAGTTTATGCATGACCGGCCGGTCTGCGCGGGACGCCGCGGCCGCTGCGCCCGCGCACCTTCCCGCCGCCGTCGTAACCCAAGGAGAAAATTCCACCATGGCACGCACCGCCTCCCTGTCCGGATTCCCCGAGTGGCTTCCCGAGGAGCGGTTGGTGGAACTGCATGTGCTGGACACCCTGCGGCGGACCTTCGAGCTGCACGGCTTCTCGTCCATTGAGACGCGCGCCGTGGAAACCGTCGGGCAGCTGCTGCGCAAGGGGGAGATCGACAAGGAGGTCTACGGCCTCAGCCGGCTCCAGGACGACGCAGGCGACGCTGCGGATGCGGCCGGCACGTCACACAAGGCGGACCCGCACGCGCTGGCCCTGCACTTCGATCTCACTGTGCCGTTCGCCCGGTACGTGGTGGAGAACTCCGGCTACCTGGCCTTCCCGTTCCGCCGTTACCAGATCCAGAAGGTCTGGCGCGGTGAGCGCCCGCAGGAGGGCCGGGCGCGCGAGTTCACCCAGGCTGACATCGACATCGTCGGCGACGGCGAGCTGCCGTTCCGCTACGACGTCGAGATCGCGCTGGTGATCGCCGAGGCCCTGTCCGCCCTGCCGATCCCGGACTTCCTGCTCCGGATCAACAACCGCAAGCTGGCCGAAGGCTTCTACAACGGCATCGGCCTCACCGACACCGCCGGGGTGCTGCGCAGCATCGACAAGCTGGAGAAAATCGGTCCCGCCAAGGTCGCCGAGCTGCTCAAGTCGGAGCTTGGCGCCACCGGGGAGCAGGCGCAGGCCGCGCTGAAGCTCGCCGGCATCCGCACCGCGGACACCTCGTTCGTCGAACAGGTCCGGGCCCTCGGCGTGAGCAACGAGCTGCTCGAGGAGGGCCTGAACGAACTGGAGCAGGTCATCGCCGCCGCGGTCCAGCGCGCCCCGGGCAAAGTGGTCGCGGACCTCAGCATTGCCCGCGGCCTCGACTACTACACCGGCACCGTCGTCGAGACCGTCCTGGTGGGCCACGAGCAGCTCGGCTCGATCTGTTCCGGCGGCCGTTACGACGCGCTGGCGAGCAAGGGCAACCGCAAGTTCCCCGGCGTCGGGCTCTCCATCGGCGTGACCCGGCTGGTGTCCCGGATCCTCAGCCAGGACCTGGCCAAGGCTTCCCGGGCCGTCCCCACGGCCGTGCTGGTGGCCTTGAACGACGACGGCAGCTGGGGCGCCGCGCAGGATGTTGCGGCGCAGTTGCGCGCCCGCGGGATCGCGACCGAGGTAGCGGCGAAGGCCGAGAAGTTCGGCAAGCAGATCAAGTTCGCTGACCGCCGCGGCATTCCGTTCGTGTGGTTCACCGATGACGACGGCAAGCACCAGGTCAAGGACATCCGCACCGGCGAGCAGGTCGACGCCGACCCCGCCACCTGGGCCCCGGCCGAGGAGGACCTGCACGTCCGGGTGACCCGGGCCTAGCTGTACTGCCTAGGCCGGGTCAGGCCCCGCTGCGCGCCCGGAGCCGCAGCACCAGCGCCCGCCCGGCGATCCCCGCCGCCAGCACCCCGGCCATGCCCAGCGCCGAGGCCGGCGGCAGCGTCAGCGCCAGGACCACGCAGCCGGCGAAGCCCAGGACGTTGAGCCAGCGGGGGGCGAAGCGGCGCGGGCCGGTCAAGGTAAACGCGGCGGCGTTGGCCACCGCGTAGTAGACCAGTACCCCGAAGCTGGAGAAGCCCACCACGGTCAGCACGTTGGTGGTCAGCAGCAGAACGATCACCGCCGCAGCCACGGCGAGTTCGGCAACGAACGGGACCGTGTGCGGCCCGCCCACCCGGGCCAGGACAGGGGGAAGGTCGCGTTCCCGGGCCATCGCCATCGTCGTCCGGCCAACCCCGGTGATCAGGGCCAGCAGCGCGCCCAGGCACGCGGCGGCGGCCCCCGCCTGGACCAGCGGCACGCCGGCGCGCAGCCCGGAGTCCGCGACGGCGTCCAGCAGCGGGGCGGAGGAGGCGGCCAGCCGGTCCGCGGGCAGGTGCCACTGCAACAGCACAGCCAGGCCAAGGTAGATGACGAACGCCCCGGCGAGGGCCGCGAGGATGGCGCGCGGGATCGTCGTCGCCGGGTCCTTGACCTCCTCGCCCAGGGTGGCGATCCGTGCGTAGCCGGCGAAGGCGAAAAACATCAGCCCGGCCGCCGGGAGCACGCCCCACGCCCCGGCCGCCGTCATCCCGGATGCCAGGGTCCCGGACGCCGCGCCCGCGCCGGCCGGGTGCGGGCCGATCAGCGCCGCGGCCGCCACGAACGCGATGGTGGCGAGCACGACGGCCAGCAGAATCTTGGTCAGCACCGCGGTTCGCGTGATGCCGAGCAGGTTCACGCCGGTCAGCACGACGACGGCGGCCACCGCGATCGGGGTGGCGAAACCCGGCGCCACGTAGTGCCCGAAGGTCAGGGCCATCGCGGCGCAGGACGCGGTTTTTCCGGTCACGAACCCCCAGCCGGCGATGAACCCCGGCCATTCGCCCAGCTGCCGGCGGCCGTAGACGTAGGTACCTCCGCTGGAGGGATACCGGGCGGCGAGCTGGGCGGAGGCGACGGCGTTGCAGTAGGCCACCACCCCGGCCACGGCGACCGCGACGGCCAGTAGCCCACCGGCCAGGGCCGCGGCGGGGGAGAACACCACGAACACGCCGGCCCCCAGCATCGACCCGAGGCCGATCGCGGTGGAATCGACCACGCCGAGGCGGCGCTGCAGCTGCCCCGGCGGGGTGGGAGGGAGGGCCATGGCGGAAGGGTCCTTTCCAGCGGGTAAACTCAAACGGGACCGTTCCCGCAACGGTCCACCCTAATACCACCTGTTTTCCTGCTGAAAGGCGAGCTGTGCTGCGCACACACGACCTCGGATCGCTTCGTTCCGAGCACATTGGACAAACCGTAACCCTCGCCGGCTGGGTCGGCCGGCGTCGTGACCACGGTGGTGTCGCTTTCGTGGACCTGCGCGACGCCTCGGGCGTCGCCCAGGTCGTCGTCCGTGAGGAAGAGGTCTTCCACGGCCTCCGCAACGAGTTCGTGCTGCAGGTTATCGGCACGGTTGCCAAGCGCCCGGAGGGCAACGAGAACCCGGCGCTGGCCACCGGCGAGATCGAGGTGATGGCCGAGAAGGTCACCATCCTGAACACCTCCGACCCGCTGCCGTTCCAGATTGACGAGCACGTCGAGGTCGGCGAGGAGGCCCGCCTCAAGCACCGCTACCTGGACCTGCGCCGCCCCGGCCCCGCCCGCAACCTGCGGCTGCGCTCCGAGGCCAACCGCGTGGCCCGCGAACTGCTGCACCAGGACGGCTACGTCGAGATCGAGACGCCCACGCTGACGCGCTCGACGCCGGAAGGCGCCCGCGACTTCGTCGTGCCCGCCCGCCTCGCGCCGGGCTCGTGGTACGCCCTGCCGCAGTCGCCCCAGCTCTTCAAGCAGCTCCTGCAGGTCGGCGGCTTCGAGAAGTACTACCAGATCGCCCGCTGCTACCGTGACGAGGACTTCCGCGCGGACCGCCAGCCGGAATTCACCCAGCTCGACATCGAAGCCAGCTTCGTGGAGCAGGACGACATCATCAACCTCGGCGAAAGCATCGTGAAGGCGCTGTGGAAGCTGATCGACGTCGAGATCCCGACGCCCATCCAGCGCATCACGTACAACGACGCGATGGCCCGCTACGGTTCGGACAAGCCGGACCTGCGCTTCGGCCTGGAGCTCACCGAGCTCACCGAGTTCTTCAAGGACACCAACTTCGGCGTCTTCAAGGCCCCGTACGTCGGTGCCGTCGTCATGCCGGGCGGCGCCTCGCAGGCCCGCCGCGCCCTCGATGCCTGGCAGGAATGGGCCAAGCAGCGCGGCGCGAAGGGCCTCGCCTACGTGTTGTTCAAGGAAGACGGCGAGCTGGCCGGCCCCGTGGCCAAGAACCTGACCGAGACCGAACGTGCCGGCCTCGCCGCCGCGGTCGGCGCCAAGCCCGGCGACTGCATCTTCTTCGCCGCCGGTGAGAAGACCCCGTCCCGGGCGCTGCTTGGCGCCGCCCGCGTCGAGATCGGCCACCGCACCGGCCTGATCAACCCGAGCGACTGGGCCTTCTGCTGGGTCGTCGACGCACCGATGTTCGAGCCGGCCGCGGCCGCGGTCGCCTCCGGCGACGTCGCTGTCGGCGGCGGCAAGTGGACGGCCGTGCACCACGCCTTCACCTCGCCCAAGCCCGAATTCATGGACAGCTTCGACACCGATCCGGAAACCGCCCTGGCCTACGCGTACGACATCGTCTGCAACGGCAACGAAATCGGCGGCGGCTCGATCCGTATCCACCAGGGAGACGTCCAGGAGCGGGTCTTCAAGGTCATGGGCCTCTCGCACGAGGACGCGCAGGAGAAGTTCGGCTTCCTGCTCGAGGGCTTCAAGTTCGGCGCGCCCCCGCACGGCGGCATCGCGTTCGGCTGGGACCGCGTCGTCTCGCTGCTCGCCGGCGTGGACTCGATCCGCGACGTCATCGCGTTCCCGAAGTCCGGCGGCGGCTACGACCCGCTGACCCAGGCGCCGGCACCGATCACGGCCCAGCAGCGCAAGGAAGCCGGCGTGGACTTCAAGCCGGAGGCCAAGAAAGCCGCGCCTCCGGCGGACGGCGCCAAGTAGCTTGACATGACGATCAGCAAAGGCTTCCCGGGTATCCGGGGAGCCTTTGCTGTCTCTTAGAAGTAGGAGGTGGGGGCCACATGGCAGCGGAACCGATGCCTGGGATCGAAGCGTTGATGGACGCCGCGTGGGCCGCCCCCGACCGGGAGGAGCGCGCGGGCTGGGTCCTCCGCGCAGCTTCCGGGGTGACCCAGCGGGCCAATTCCGTGTGGCCGCGCGAACCTGGCACGGATCCGCACCTGCTGTCAGCGGCCCTCAGGGAGGCGCGCCTTTGGTACCGGAAACGACGGCTTCCGCTGATCTTCCAGGTCTTCGACGACCCTCGTTCCGCGCCGCTCAACGCCTTGCTGGACGAGGAAGGGTTCACCCGGCAGTCCGAGACCCTGATACTGGTCCGGGACGGCGGGACGGAGGTCCCTGCCGCCGGCGGCGTCGAAATATCCGAGGCTCCCACTCGGGAATGGCTGCGGCTGTGGTGGAGTGTGGACGGCCGCGGTGACGACAAGGACCTCGCCGTCGCCCGGAAAATCCTTGAAGCGTGCCCCTCGCTGTACGCCCTCGTGCGCGACGACGGCGGTGAGCCGGCCGCCGTCGGGCGCCTGTCCCTGCCACCGGACGCCGGCGGCGCCGCGGGCGGGCTGTACTGCATGGCGACGCGCCCGGACGCCCGGCGGAGCGGTTACGCCTTCCGGATCCTGCGGGCGCTGTTGAGTGAAGGCGAAGCCCGCGGCGTCACGTCGTTCTGGCTGCTGGTGGTGGCCTCCAACACCGGAGCCCGCGAGCTTTACACCCGCGCGGGGTTCCGGCTGGCCGGCCGCTACCTTTACCGGCAGGAACGGCCCAAGAGGAACCTCACGGGCTGCTGACCAGGTGTCTCAGTCCGTCGCGTCCCGGGACTCCCGGGACTCCCGGTGCCGGAGAAGCCTTGAGGTGATAGCCGACGCCAGATACCAGGACCCCAGCGCATACGCTGCCCCGGCCGCCACGATCGCGGGGACATTGGCGCCGTCCATTAGCAGGGCACCGCACGTCAGCAGGACCGACGCCAGACCGGCACCCCACGCCGCGGCGCGGGCCTGGCTCCTGACCGACGGGAACGGCAATTTCCAAGCCTGCACGAAAAGCCCCGCGACAGCGCCGGTTGCCGGGGCCAACGCCATCCCGGCACCGACCGGCACACCGACCAGGATGGGGATGATCCCCGGTCCGCCCGGTCCCCATGTCGAGGCGAGGACGGGGTCGAGGACGCGCTGGAGGGCCGAAATTGCGCTCAGGACAGCGCCGACAGCCGCGCCGGTTGCCATACCGGCAAGGACTGCCAGCAAATACAGCGGCAGCAGTAACGATCCGAGCTTCTGTCCGGCGGTTTGTGGCATGGGCCCACCCTAGCGGCCGCCACTGAGGGATTCCGGGGAACCCGTCCGGCCGAGCCGAAGCCAACTCTAATTTTGTCGGTGCCTCCTGCTTTGATGGGGGTATGGAAAGCAGCGCGGCTTTTAGTACGGAAACCCAGGAGGCGGCGGCCGCCGTCGCTGATTCCGCCGGTGCGCTGAATGCTCTTGTTCGCGGGGCTTCTTCCGGCTTGCCCGACGGCGGGTACGATCCGCTGCCGGATGGTGCTGATCCGTTGCGGGCACGGGCGGAAGCGTGTCTGGACGGTTTCGCGGAGCTGGCGCGGCTGGATGCGCGGAGCGCGGCGTTGCGGGCGCGGATCACCGCGGAATATCTGGACGCGACCAAGGCGCTGGCGGCGCCGGAACTGCTCAACACCGCTCAGGAGATGGCGGAAATCGCCGAGGTCGCAGGTAGCATGACCGTTTCCGAACGCACGGCCGGGGCGCTGATCTCCGACTGTGTGGCACTGACGGAAAGGCTGCCGCTGACCCTGAAAGCCCTGCAAGCCGGGACCCTCTCGTGGCAGCACGCCCGGATCATGGTGGACGAGACAGCGAACTTGGACGCGGCCGGGGCGGCGGCGCTGGAAGCGCATTTCCTGGACCCGGCCGCGCCGGACACGGCCCGGGGTTGCCCGGCCGGGGAGCTGGTTCCGGGCCGGTTCCGCGCCAGGGCGCGCACCTGGCGCGAACGCCACCATCCGGTGAGTATCGAGGCCCGGCATGCCCGGTGCGCGGCGGACCGGCGGGTGGAGTTCGTTCCGGACAGCGATGGCATGGCGTGGTTCAACGCGTACCTTCCGGCGGAGACCGCAGCGGGGATCTGGAACCGCACAACCGCTACGGCGAGGGCGTTGCAGGGCCCGGAGGAGTCCCGGACCTTGACCCAGCTCCGCGCGGATGTCGCCGCCACTCTCCTCCTCACGGGCAACAACACCGGCAGCGCGGACAATGCGGCCGGCGGGGACATCGTGAACGAGGACATTGTGGCTGGGGACGTTGCGGACGCGGGCGTTGTGGGCGGGGGTGCGCCGGTGCCGCGGGCTCAGGTCCTGGTCACCGTCCCCGTGTTGTCGTTGCTGGGTCTGACGGAGGAACCGGCGATGCTGGACGGGTACGGGCCGATCCCGCCCTCCACGGCTCGGCGCTTGGTGGCTGGCGGCGCGGATTCGTTCCACCGGGTCTTGGTTGATCCGCGGGATGGGGTGCCGCTGGAGATCGGGCGGACCAGTTACCGGGTCACGAAGGCTCTGCGGCAGTGGTTGCGTCTGCGCGACGGCAAATGCCCGTTCCCCGGCTGCAACAACTCTTCCCTCGACACGGATGCAGATCATGTGTTGGCGTGGGCCGATGGGGGGACCACCGGGATCAGCAACCTCGGCCAGCCGTGCCGGAAACACCACCGCCTCAAACACACCACGGCGTGGCGGCCCGTCGGGGCCACAAAGACCAGCCCACCGGGCTGGATTTCACCGGCGGGGCGGACTTACGCCAGCGAACCCCAGGACTGGGAACCACCAACCTGGCCTGACAACATCCCGCTCACCGACGCAATCCTGGAATACGGCGCGCCCGTGGACGCCGCTTGATCCCCGGCCCCTGGCCCCCGACTACCACGGCTGCTCTGCGCCACGCGGCGGCGCCCGTTCCCGGCAACACCCGCAGCGGCTGTAGTGATTCGGTCAGTCGTTGATGGCCTCGACTCCAAGCCGGTTCAGTTCTTCCAGGTGATTCCGCATGTGCTGGAGCACCTCGGGGGAATGTGGCTGCCAGTCCAGCACTTCATCGACCACCCGCAGCGGCTCGCGGGTTCGGTAGGACCTTGTCGGGTTTCCCGGAAACTTTTTGTCCGTCAGATTGGGGTCGTTCTCCAACGGGCCCGTTGGTTCCACGCGGTAGATCCTGCCCGGTCCCTCGCCGGCACCGAGTTCGGCGCCCCACGTCGCGGCATCCAGGGTTGCGGTCAGGTAGATGAAGTTCGCCTTTTTGCGGGCACCAAAGTTCGAGCTGTAGCCCGGTACCAGCAGGTCCCCCGGCTTCAGGTCAGCCTTGGTGCCGTGGTAAAAGGGCCCCGGATCCTTGTCCTCGGGCGCCTCTGGATGGTCCTCCATGCATTCCTCCTCGACGTCGTTGTCCCACTCGCGGCCGGCGGCCGCTGGCGTAAGCAGCCCGTCGGTCCAAGATAGCCGCCTTATCCGTCAGGAGGTCACGGGACGGGCGACGGCGTAGAACTGACCCCGCGGCCGGGGCTGGCTCCAGGTCCGAGGCTGCCGCTACGCCGGCGGGTCCGTCACCACGATCCGCACGGCGCACAGGTCCGCGGCGGCCTTCTTCAGCACCGCTGCCCGCGGGTCGGGGACATCCAGGAAGGGCAGCCGGGCCAGCGCCGCATAACCTTTCAGCACGGGCTCGGCCAGGACCTGATCGGCCAGGGTGCGGTCGCCGCCCGGGGCGAGGTATTCGATGCTGTGGTCCGCGAAAATCCGGGCGGCATGCTCGGCGACGGCCTCGACCAGGGCGTCCGCCTGGTTGGCCCTGCGCCGGGCGAAGCGCTGCTGGGACCAGCCCCCGGCCGCAGTGCGGGACTGCACATGCCGGGTCCCGGTCTTGGACGCGAGGACGCGTCCCTCGGAGACCACCGCGACCGAATAGCCGCCGCGGCGCACCAGGACCGCCCCGAGGCGCCGCGGCTGCGAGGCCAGGGACGCCAGCCGGGCCACAGCGTCGCTCCCGCGGCCGGGGCGGCCGTCCACCGGCCACGGCGGCAGCAGCAGTGCGGTGGCGCCGTCGGCAGCGATCAGCCGCAGCCCGGCATCCTCCGGGTCCTCCCGCAGCTCCCCGTGGCTGGCGGCGAAACGCTCCACCCAGCCGGGCAGCCGGTCGCCGGAGACAAATGCCACACGCGTGTCGGGGCTGGGCATGGCGCGGTCTCCGATGTGAGGTGCGGTGGGGCAGGCAGGGTGGCGGCCGCCGTGTCGGGGCGGCCGGGAACTAGAAGTAGCCTATCTATGTGGATGATCTCTTTGGCGCAGGGCAGGACACTGCGTCCGCGCACCATGACAGTGACGCCGAGGAAAACGGCAGCGACCGCGCCCCGGACGGCGCGCCGGCCCGGACCGCGCCGCGCAGTCCACTCGCTGTCCGGATGCGGCCGCGGAGCCTGGACGACGTCGTCGGCCAGCAGCACCTGCTGGGCCACGGGTCGCCGCTGCGGCAGCTCGCTGCCGGCAGCGACGCCACCGGCCCCGCCGGGCCCAGCTCGCTGATCCTCTGGGGACCGCCGGGCACCGGCAAGACCACCCTCGCGCACGTGATCGCCAAAGGCCCGGGCCGGAAATTCGTCGAACTCTCCGCGATCACCGCCGGGGTCAAGGACGTCCGGCGCGTGATGGACGAGGCGCTCACCGCCCGGGACCTGTACAAGACCACCACCGTGCTGTTCCTGGACGAGATCCACCGCTTCAACAAGGCCCAGCAGGACGCGCTGCTGCCCGGCGTCGAGAACCGCTGGGTGGTCCTGGTCGCGGCCACCACGGAGAACCCGTCGTTCTCGGTGGTCTCCCCGCTGCTCTCGCGGTCGCTGCTGCTGACGCTCAAACCGCTCACCGACGCCGACATCGAAGGCCTGCTCGAACGCGCCGTCGCCGACGCCCGCGGCCTT
This sequence comes from Arthrobacter sp. Soil763, assembly GCF_001428365.1. Taxonomy (GTDB): domain Bacteria; phylum Actinomycetota; class Actinomycetes; order Actinomycetales; family Micrococcaceae; genus Arthrobacter. The sequence continues at coordinate 286,800 of NZ_LMSH01000003.1, forward strand.
GGCGGCACGGTCAAGCTCGGGCCGGAGGCGCTGGCCCACCTCGTCCGGCTCTCCGGCGGCGACGCCCGCCGGGCGCTCACGGCGCTGGAGGCCGCCGCCGGCGTCGCCTTCGGGGACGCGGACGACGTCGCGGGCGGCCCCGGGACCGGGGGAGCAGCCGAAACGCCCGTGACGATCGAGCTCAAGCACACCGAGCGCGCCCTCGACGTGGCCTCGGTGCGCTACGACCGGGCCGGGGACCAGCACTACGACGTCGCCAGCGCGTTCATCAAGTCCATCCGGGGCTCCGACGTCGACGCCGCGCTGCACTACCTCGCCCGGATGCTGGAGGCGGGGGAGGACCCCCGCTTCGTGGCCCGCCGCATCGTGATTTCCGCGGCCGAGGACGTCGGCATGGCCGACCCGACTGCACTGCAGACCGCCGTCGCTGCGGCCCAGGCCGTGCAGCTCATCGGGATGCCGGAGGGCCGCATCATCCTGGCCGAGGCCGTGGTCCACCTCGCCACCGCGCCGAAGTCCAACGCCGCGTACCTGGGCATCAACCAGGCCATCGCCGATGTCCGGGCGGGCCTGGGCCGGGGCATCCCGGCGCACCTGCGCGACGCGCACTACCCCGGCTCCAAGCAGCTGGGCCACGGCAAGGGCTACAAGTACGCCCACGACGCCCCGCACTCCGTGGCCACCCAGCAGTACCCGCCGGATGACCTCGTGGGCCGGAACTACTACGAACCCACTGCGAATGGCGCGGAACGCGACATCTCCACCAGGCTGGAACGGCTGCGGAAGATCATCCGGGGCAAGTGATCCTCTGGTAGGATGGATCGTTGTCTGGCAAGGCACGGACGCACAATCCACCAGTTTTCGGCAGTTCCTGCTGATTTGACGGGTTTGCCCTGTGCCCAGTAGCAAAAGGCAGCGGTTGGCCGATGCTCTCCATCGTGGAGGCCAGTAACACTGACACACCGCAGATATTGGAAGGACACAAGTGGCTAACAACACTCGTGCTCGCCGTACCGCACGCCTCTCGCGTGCACTCGGCATTGCTCTGACCCCCAAGGCCGCCAAGTACATGGAGCGCCGCCCGTACGGCCCCGGTGAGCATGGCCGCGCGCGCAAGAAGCAGGACTCCGACTACGCCGTTCGTCTGCGCGAAAAGCAGCGCCTGCGCGCCCAGTACGGCATCCGCGAAGCCCAGATGACCCGTGCCTTCGAAGAAGCACGCCGCACCAAGGGCCTGACCGGTGAAAACCTGATCGAACTGCTCGAAATGCGTCTTGACGCCCTCGTGCTGCGTGCCGGCTTCGCCCGCACCATCGCCCAGGCCCGCCAGCTGGTTGTGCACCGCCACATCCTCGTTGACGGCGTCCGCGTTGACCGCCCGTCGTTCCGCGTCGGCGAGGGCCAGCTGGTCCACGTCCACAGCCGCAGCGAATCCATGCCTCCGTTCCAGGTGGCAGCAGCCGGCGCACACCGCGACGTCCTGCCGATGGTTCCGGCGTACCTCGACGTCAAGCTCGAGGCACTCCAGGCCCGCCTGGTCCGTCGCCCGAAGCGCTCCGAAATCCCCGTGACCTGCGAAGAGCAGCTCGTCGTGGAATTCTACGCACGCTAGAACCAGCGCGACACCTTACAAAGAAGCCCGTGGCAAGCGCCGCGGGCTTCTTTGTATGTAAGGTACTTGGGGGAGTTCTCCGCCCGCCGTCCCGCGGCCGGAGGACCACGCAGGAATCCACGTAGTTTCAAGGAGATGAACGTCTATGTCTGGTGGCGATATTGCCGGCCTGATCGCGGTCGGAGTGTTTGCACTGCTGGTCCTGCTGCTCGCGGTCCCGATCTTCAAGCTCGGCGGCGTGCTGGACGAGGTCCGCAGCACCATCCGCTCCATCAGCGACGGCGCCACCCCGCTCATGGACGAGGTCACCGCAACCGTCTCCACGACCAACCAGCAGCTGAAGAAGGTCGACGGGATCGCCTCGAACGTCTCCGACGCCTCCGCCAACATCTCGGCGCTGTCCTCGCTGGTAGCCGCGACCGTGGGTTCGCCGATGATCAAGGTCGCCGCCTTCAGCTACGGGGTCCGCTCGGCCTTCACGGCCCGCAAGAAGCCCGCCACCGGCCGCCGCAGCCGCTGACCCGACCCGCACACAGGAGCTGGACATGAACAGGATCATCTGGATGGGCATCGGCGTCGCGATCGGCGTCATCGCCGTCCGCAAGCTCAGCGAGGCCCAGTCCTCACTCGGCCCCGAAGGCCTCAACCGCGCCGTCGGACGGCTGACCGACGGCGTCTATGACTTTGCCGACGCCGTCCGCGCCGGCATGCGGGAACGGGAAACCGAACTCCGCACCGCCCTCGGCGTCGACGGCGGCGTCGACGGCGGCGGTGCCGGCTCCGCGGCCGCCACCGTCCGGGGTGCGATCCGGCGCTAGCCGGGAGAGAATGGACAGCAGCGGCGCCCGCGGAACTGCGGGGCGCCGGCTCGCCGGCCGCCGCCCCTCCCAAGGGACGCAGCAGCTCCCAGTTCCACCGAATGCCGCAGCCCCACCACACGCGGCAGCACAAACAAACGCAGCAGTACTAACAACGCAGAGCCGATGATGCGGCACCACGCAGCGCATCCCGGCCGTGCATATTGAAGGGTAAGAAACCAGGTTATGAAGTCGCAGGAGATCACCAAGCGCTGGATCGACTTTTTCGTCAGCAAGGGCCACACGGCGGTGCCCTCCGCCTCCCTGGTCTCCAGCGACCCCTCCCTGCTGTTCACCGTCGCCGGTATGGTCCCGTTCATTCCTTACCTGACCGCCCGTGAAGAAGCCCCCTACTCCCGCGCCACCAGCGTGCAGAAGTGCATCCGCACAGGCGACATCGAGGAAGTCGGCAAGACCGCCCGGCACGGCACCTTCTTCCAGATGTGCGGCAACTTCTCCTTCGGCGACTACTTCAAGGAAGACGCCATCAAGTTCGCCTGGGAACTGCTGACCACCAGCGTTGACGACGGCGGTTACGGACTCGATCCCGAACGCCTCTGGGTCACCGTGTACGAAGAGGACGACGAGGCCAAGGAACTCTGGCTCAAGAACACCGGCGTCCCGGCCGGGCGGATCCAGAAGATGGGCAAGGCGGACAACTACTGGTCCACCGGCCAGCCGGGCCCCGCCGGCCCCTGCTCCGAGATCTACTACGACCGCGGTCCGGCGTACGGCGTCGAAGGCGGTCCGCTGGCCGACGAGACCCGCTACATCGAGATCTGGAACCTCGTCTTCATGCAGTACCAGATCGACAATGTCCGCTCCAAGGTGGACTTCGATATCACCGGTGAACTGCCCAAGAAGAACATCGACACCGGCCTGGGCATGGAACGCCTCGCGATGATCCTCCAGGGCGTCGAGAACATGTACGAGACGGACCAGGTCCGCCCCGTGATCGACAAGGCCGCCGAGCTGGCCGGCAAGGAGTACACCTCCGCCGAGACCCCCGAGGACCCGCACCACACCGACGACGTCCGGCTCCGCGTGGTGGCCGACCACATCCGCTCGGCCCTGATGCTGATCGCCGACGGCGTCACCCCCTCCAACGAGGGCCGCGGCTACGTGCTGCGCCGGCTGATCCGCCGTGCGGTCCGCTCCATGCGCCTGCTCGGCGTGGAGAAGGCCTGCCTGCCGGACCTGCTGCCCGTCTCCCGTGACGCCATGAAGGGCGTCTACCCGGTCGTGGAAACCGACTTCGACCGGATCAGCCGAATCGCCTACGCCGAAGAAAAGGCGTTCCTGCGCACCATCGCCTCGGGCACCGCCCGCCTCGAGGACGCCGTAAAGGAATCCAAGGCCGCCGGCCAGCCGCTCTCCGGCGCCGACGCCTTTGCCCTGCACGACACCTACGGCTTCCCGATCGACCTCACCCTGGAGATGGCGGAGGAAGCCGGGCTCGAGGTCGACGAGCCCGAGTTCCGCAAGCTCATGCTCGAACAGCGCCAGCGCGCCCAGGCCGACGCCAAGGGCAAGAAGGGCGCCCACGCGGACCTGAGCGTCTTCCAGGAACTGCTCGGCGCGGGGGAGACGGTCTTCACCGGCTACACCGAACTCGCCGGCGAGTCGAAGGTCCGCGGCATCATCGCCGGCGGCCGCAAGGTCTCCCAGGCCGCCACCGGCGACGAAATCGAACTCGTCCTCGCCGAAACTCCGTTCTACGCCGAGGCCGGCGGTCAGGCGGCCGACACCGGGCTGATCACCGGCGACGGCTTCGTCGTCGAGGTCCTCGACGTCCAGCGCCCGGTCAAGGGCCTGAGCGTGCACAAGGCGATCGTCCGCGAGGGTGAAATCGGCGCCGACTCGCTGGTCCAGGCCGCGGTCGACCGGGAACGCCGGCACGCCGCCGAGCAGGCGCACACCGGCACGCACATCGTGCACGCCGCCCTGCACCAGATCCTCGGCCCGGAAGCGCTGCAGCGCGGCTCCTTCAACAAGGCCGGCTACCTGCGCTTCGACTTCGCCTGGGGCGAGGGCCTCAGCGCCGCCACCCGGTCCGAAATCGAGGAAGTCTCCAACATCGCCATCCGGAACAACTTCCAGGTGGAGACCAAGGTCATGGGCCTCGCCGAAGCCAAGGCCCTCGGCGCCATGGCGCTGTTCGGCGAGAACTACGGCAACGAGGTGCGCGTCGTGGAGATCGACGGCGCCTGGTCGCGCGAGCTCTGCGGCGGCACGCACGTGTCCAATACCTCGCTGATCGGCAGCCTGTCGCTGCTCGGCGAGCAGTCCGTCGGATCGGGAAACCGCCGCGTCGAGGCCTTCGTGGGCATGGACGCGTTCCGGCACCTCGCGGCTGAGCGGGCCCTGGTGACCGAACTCACCGAAATGCTCAAGGTTCCCTCCGGCCTGCTCACCGAGCGGATCGCCGGCACCTTGGCCAAACTCAAGGCGACCGAGAAGGAACTGGAGCGGCTGCGCAAGGAACAGCTCACCGCTGCCGCCGCCCAGCTGGTCGGCACCGCCAAGGACGCCGCCGGCGTGAAGGTCATCGCGCACGACGCCGGGACCGTCAGCGGCGCCGACGACCTCCGCGGCCTCGCCCTGGACCTGCGGACCCGCCTCGGGTCGGACGCGGCGGCTGTCGCCGTCGCCGGGGTCAGCAACGACCGTCCGGTCATCCTGATCGCCACCAACGAGGCGGCCCGCGCGGCCGGCGTCAAGGCCGGAGCGCTGGTGCGCCTCGCCGCCGGGATCCTCGGCGGTGGCGGCGGCGGCAAGGACGACGTCGCCCAGGGCGGCGGCACCGACGCGTCCAAGGTCGGCGCGGCGCTCTCCGCCGTCGTGGACGCCATCAGCCGGCGCTAGCCCGGAACCACGGATGGCAGATTCAGCCGAGCCCGGCGGCTACCCCCGCGGAGTCAAACTCGGGGTGGACGTCGGGACCGTGCGCGTGGGTGTGGCGGTGTGCGACCGGGACGGGATCCTGGCCACACCGCTGCGCACCCTGCAGCGGAACGCGAAGAAGAACACCGACGTGCGCATCCTCGCCGGCCTGGTGCAGGAACTGGACGCGGTGGAAATTTTTGTCGGGCTGCCGCGCACCATGAAAGGCGAGGAGCACGCTTCCGCCCAAATGGCGACGGAGTATGCAAAGCTACTGGTCAGTACGCTGTTGGCGGCCGGTTCCGGGGTTCCGGTGCGGCTGGTTGACGAGCGGCTCAGCACGGTCAGCGCCCACCGAGAGCTGCACCAAGCTGGCATGAGCAGCAAAAACCACCGTAAAGTAGTTGATCAGGTCGCGGCCGCGGGTATCCTGCAGCACGCGATCGATATGCAAAAGGCCAGGGGAACGGATGTAGGCCGCCGCGTCACGGCGGACCTGCCTCCGGGGCCACCCGGGGACGGCGCTCAGGCCGCCCCGGCAGTACACACGCATTCTGCACAACGCATTCTGCCTGACATGGAAGGCTACAGTGAGCCCGGTCAATCATGACGACTCCTCTGGTGTTGCCGACGACGGCGCTGGCCGTCCGCTGACGCGCAAAGAGATCAGGGCCCGGGAAAAATCCCTGGCCACGCAGGGCCACGATGTCATCCCGCCGCAGGCCTTCGAAACCGGCCAGGATGCGCCCCCTGCCGCGGCGCCCGGCTCCGGCCCGGCGGAAACGTCCGCAGCTGCACCCGCTCCGGAAACGCCCGCAGCCGCACCCGCTCCGGAGCCGCCCGCAGCCGCACCGACCGTGCACGAACCGGTCCGTGACGAGCCCGCGCGCGAAGAGCCTGTTCAGGAAGAACCGGTGCGTGAAGCGTCCGCACCGCGGCAGCCCGCAGCCGAGCCTGTCGAGGCAGCACCTGTCGAAGCGGAACCCGTCCACGAGTACGCTCCGGCCATGTCCCGCGAAGAGACCCTGCGGCGCGCCGATGAGCTGCAGTACGGCCACAGCCTGGGCCACGGCCACGACGGCCAGCCTTACGACGAGCAGTCCTACGACGAACAGCCTTACGACAGCCACGGCTACGAGGGCCAGGGCCATGAGGACCACGCCGACGCCGCGGACGGGTACGACCACGCCGGCGACCACGGCCACGGCCAAGGCCACGACCTGATGGTCGGCGCCGCCGCCATTCCCACCGCCAAAGGCCCTTCCAAGAAGGTCCGGCGGCGGCGCCGCTTCCTCGCCCTCGTCGTCACCCTCGCGGTCTTCGTCGTCGCGATCGCCGTCGGAGCGCAGTTCATCAAACCGCTGCTCGGCGGCAACACTAAGGCTGACTACCCCGGGCCCGGCACGGGCTCGGTGACCATCACCGTCCCGCCGGGGGCCGGACCAAGCTCCGTCGCCACCGACATGGAGTCCAAGAATGTCATCGCGAACGCCGACTCCTTCCTCAAGCAATTCGCCGCGTCCGGCGGGTCCCTGAGCCCCGGCACGTTCACGCTGCGCAAGGAAATGAACAACGCGGACGCGGTGGCGGCCCTCCTGAACGCGGACCAGGAAAAGGTCATGTACTTCGCGCTCAGCGCGGGCCTGCGGATCAACGAATCTCTGCAGGCCATCTCGGAGGGCACCGGTATCCCGGTCGCGGACCTCAAGGAACTCAGCAACAACCCCAAGCAGTTCGGCGTGCCAGCTGAGGCCAAGAACCTCGAAGGCTTCCTGTTCCCGGGCGAATACCGTTTCCCGCTGGGCTCCTCCGGCAAGGACATCCTGCAGAAACTCGTCCGCACCACTCTCGACGAGCTCAAAGCCCAGGGCGTGACGGACCCGGCGAAACAGTACGACGCCATCACCGTGGCCAGCATCGTGCAGGCCGAGGGCGGGCAGGCGGAGTACGGCGACGTCGCCGGCGCCATCTACAACCGGCTCAAGCCCAGCAACACCGAAACCAACGGCCTGATCCAGTCCGACGCCACCGTCACCTACGGCCTGGGCATCCGCAGCTTCCACATCGACGAGGACCAGAAGGCCGACAAGTCGAACAAGTACAACACCTACGCCAATGTGGGGCTCCCGGTGGGACCGATCGGCTCACCGGGCAAGCGGGCCATTGACGCCGCTGCCAAGCCCAAGAAGAACGACTACCTCTACTGGGTGACCATCAACCTGGACACCAAGGAGACGAAGTTCTCCAAGACGCTGGCCGAGCACAACGGGTACGTCGCCAAGTACAACGCGTGGTGCGAGGCGAACCCCGGACGCTGCGTGTGATGTTGCGGGCTGCCGTCCTCGGCCACCCGATCAGCCACTCGAAGTCACCGGCGCTGCACCGTGCGGCGTACGCCCGGCTTGGCCTGGACATCGCCTACGACGCCGTCGACCTGACCGTCCCGGAGCTCCCGGAGTTCCTGGCCGCGGTCCGCGCGGACGGCAGCTGGCGGGGGCTGTCCGTGACGATGCCGCTCAAGGCCGCCATGGCCGCGGAGGTTGACTCCGTGCGCGGCGTCGCGCGCCAGCTCGGCGTCGTCAACACCGTGGTGTTCGAAGCCGCGGAGCTCACCGCCGGCCAGGCCGGGGCGGCGCGGCTGGTCGGCTACAACACCGACGTCGCCGGCATCGTCAACGCCATCCGCTACGCCGGCGTCGGCCCCCGGCCCTCCGCCGCCATTCTGGGCGGCGGCGGCACCGCGGCCGCCGCGGTGGCGGCCCTGCAGGAGCTCGGCGCGCCGGAAGCGGCGGTCTACGTCCGCGATGTCAGCCGGGCCGCCGAGGCGCGGGCCGCGGCAACCGCCGTCGGCCTTCCGCTGAGGGTCCTGGAGCTCTCCGCGGCAGCACCCGCGATCGCCTCCGCCGACGTCGTGGTCTCCACCCTGCCGCCACGCGCCGCCGACGGGCTCGCCGGGCAACTGGCGGCTTCCGGCCGGAGTACGGCGGGCGTCCTGCTCGACGCCGCCTACGATCCCTGGCCCAGCGACATCGCCGCAGCATGGGCGGCCGGGGGCGGCACCGTGGTCCCGGGGCTGGAGATGCTGCTCTACCAGGCCGTGGAACAGGTACGCCTCTTCACCGGCCACGACGGCCCGCTGCCGGCCGAAGTCATAGATGTGATGTGTGACGCAGTCGGGGCCCCCCGGCGGGTGTTCTAAGTGCCGTGCATGGCAGGATGGATTGTATGTTGCGTTGGTTGACCGCCGGAGAATCCCATGGGCCGGCCCTGGTCGGAATTATCGAAGGCGTCCCCGCGGGCGTGGAACTCAGCAGTGACCGGATCGTTGAGGCGCTGGCCCGACGTCGCCTCGGCTACGGCCGCGGCGCCCGGATGAAGTTCGAACAGGACGCCGTGACGGTCCTGGGCGGTGTCCGCCACGGGCTCACGCAGGGCGGCCCCGTCGCCATCCAGGTCGGCAACACCGAGTGGCCCAAGTGGGAGCAGATCATGTCCGCGGACCCGGTGGACCCCGCGGTCCTCGCCGACCAGGCCCGCAACGCCCCGCTGACCCGGCCGCGGCCCGGCCACGCAGACTTCACCGGCATGCAGAAGTACGGCTTCGACGAGGCCCGCCCGGTCCTCGAACGTGCCAGCGCCCGGGAGACCGCCACGCGCGTGGCCCTCGGCGCCGTCGCCGCAGCGTTCCTCAAGCAGCTCGGCATCGAACTGGTCTCGCACACGGTCTCGATCGCCAGTGTTGCCGTGCCCGAAGGCCGTCCGCTGCCCGCGCCGGAAAACGTCCTGGCCCTCGACGCCGACCCGCTGCGCTGCCTTGACCGCGAGACCTCGGACGCCATGGTGGCCGAGGTCGACGCCGCGCACAAGGAAGGCGAAACCCTGGGCGGGGTCGTCGAGGTCCTCGCCTACGGACTCCCGCCCGGACTGGGCAGCTACGTCCACTGGGACCGGCGCCTCGACGCCCGCCTCGCCGCGGCCCTGATGGGCATCCAGGCGATCAAGGGAGTGGAGGTCGGCGACGGCTTCCTGACCGCCGAGCGCCGCGGTTCCGCCGCCCACGATGAGATTGTCAAGGACGAAGAGGGCAGGATCACCCGCGCCTCCAACCGCGCCGGCGGCATTGAGGGCGGCATGAGCATCGGCGACGTCCTGCGCGTCCGCGCGGCCATGAAGCCGATCGCGACCGTCCCGCGCGCGCTGAAGACCGTTGACGTCAGCACCGGCGAGGCAGCCAAGGCCCACCACCAGCGCTCCGACGTCTGCGCCGTCCCGGCAGCCGGCGTCGTGGCCGAGGCGATGGTGGCCCTGGTCCTGGCTGAGGCGGTCATGGAAAAGTTCGGCGGCGACTCCGTGCAGGAGACCGCCCGCAACCTCAAGGGTTACCTGGACAACATCCCGGCGTCCCTGGACTCGATCGGACACTAGTGCCCGCCCGGAACCAGCAACCGCAGGGACAGCCCCGGCCGGTGGCCCTGATCGGGCCCATGGCGGTGGGCAAATCGGCGATCGGGCAGCAGCTGGCACAGCAGCTCGGCGCCCGGTTCGTGGATACCGATGCCGAGGTCGTCGCCCGGCACGGCACCATCGCCGAGATTTTCGCCAACCGGGGCGAGTGCGCGTTCCGCGAACTGGAGGCCCGCGCGGTGGCCCAGGCCATCGAGGACGCGGCCGGCGCCTCAACCGTGATTTCGCTGGGCGGCGGCGCGGTGCTGGACTCCGGGACCCAGCAGCTGCTGGCCGGGTGCACGGTGGTCTATCTCGAATGCGACGCCGACACCGTCTCCGAACGCATCGCCCGGAACTCCGGCCGCCCGCTGCTGGCCGGGGACGCCATGGAACGCTGGCGGACGCTCTTCGCCACCCGGCAACCGGTCTACGAGCGGCTGGCCGACCTGGTCCTCGACGTGCGGAGCGGATCCGTCCAGGAACTCGCCCGCCGTCTCGAAGATGCGCTGGAGGAACTGGCCGCCGGCCGGTCCGGGGCAACTGCCTCCACTCCAGCGGCAACAAAGGAAGTTGAATTGTGAGCAACGAATCCACCGTCATCAAGGTCACCGGCCAGGCTGCAGGGGAGAACTACGACGTCGTCGTCGGCCGCGGCCTGCTGGCCGGCCTCCCGGCCCTGCTGGGGGAGCGTGTCCGGCGCGTCCTCGTGATCCACCCCCGCGCGCTGCGGCTCACCGGCGACACCGTCCGCGAAGAGTTGGCCGCCGCCGGCTTCACCGCGCTGACGGCCGAAATCCCGGACGCCGAAGAAGGCAAGCACATCGAAGTCGCCTCCTTCTGCTGGCAGGTGCTGGGCCAGAACGACTTCACCCGCTCCGACGCGATCGTCGCCGTCGGCGGGGGAGCGGTGACCGACCTCGCCGGGTTCGTCGCCGCGACCTGGCTGCGCGGGGTCAAGGTCATCCACATGCCCACCAGCCTGCTCGGCATGGTGGACGCCGCCGTCGGCGGGAAAACCGGCATCAACACCGCCGAAGGCAAGAACCTGGTGGGCGTCTTCCACCCGCCGGCCGGCGTCCTGGCGGACCTGGACACCTTGGACACCCTGCCGAAGAACGAGATCATTTCCGGCCTTGCCGAGGTCATCAAATGCGGCTTCATCGCCGATCCGGCCATCCTGGACCTGATCGAGAAGGACCCGTCCGCCGTCACCGAACCGCGGTCGGAGGTCCTGCGCGAGCTGATCGAACGGTCGATCGCGGTCAAGGCCGCCGTCGTCTCCGAGGACCTAAGGGAATCCGGCCGGCGTGAGATCCTCAACTACGGCCACACCCTGGGGCACGCGATCGAGCTCGCTGAACGCTACTCCTGGCGGCACGGCGCCGCCATCTCGGTCGGCATGATGTTCGCGGCCGAACTCGCTCGCAGCGTTGGCCGGCTCAGCGACGCCGACGCCGACCGGCACCGCAGCATCCTCGAGAGCCTTGGACTTCCCACCAGCTACCGGCGGGACCGCTGGCAGGCGCTGCTGGACGGCATGCGGCGGGACAAGAAGTCCCGCGGCGACCTGCTGCGCTTCGTCGTGCTTGACGGGGTGGCACGGCCCGGCATCCTGGATGTGCCGGACACCTCGCTGCTGTTTGCGGCCTACCAGGAAATCGCTTCCTGATGGTCCGTGACGGCGGCAGCACCAGCGACTGGCCCGACGGCGGGTTTCCCGGCATCCGGATCAACCCTGAATCGCTCATGCCGGAAGTGGTCAACGACGAGGCCTGTGCTGCGGCGCTGGCCGCCTCGACGGACCCCACCGACCTCATCTTCGTCCGCCTCGTGCAGGGCCACCCCGGAGAAGCCGCGGAGCTGCTGGCCGAGGCCCGGTACAAGGACCCGGACTCCTTCCGGCTGCGGATGTTCGAAGCCGAGGTCCTCCGGGTCTCGCACCGGTTCGACCGCGCCGTCGAGCTGTACCGCCAGCTTCTGGCGGAGGCCCAGGGCACCCCGGAGGAGTCCGTCGTCCAGCAGCACCTGGGCCGTTCCCACTTCGCCGCCGGCCACGCCGCCGCCGCCGTCGAATCCTTCGCGAAGGCGCTCGACCTCCGGGTGGCGGGGTCCGCGGACGCGGCGCTGATCTACTCCTCGACCGTGGCGCTGCAGCGGGCGCGGGACGTCCTCGACCTCGCCTGCTAGGGGCCCGACCGGCAGTCCGCCGGCAAAACCGGTAGAATGGTTTTTGGATTTTTGATAAAGACGCGCTGGCAGGCCCCGATCGGCATGCCTGCCTGGCATAAGCGGCCGGTGGCTAGAACCAGCCAACAACGAAACCCGAGGATACAGTGGCAACCACTAACGACATCAAGAACGGAACCGTGCTGAAGCTGGAGGGCCAGCTTTGGAACATCATCGAGTTCCAGCACGTCAAGCCCGGCAAGGGCGGCGCCTTCGTCCGCACCAAGATGCGCAACGTGATGTCCGGCAAGGTCGTCGACAAGACCTTCAACGCCGGGCTCAAGATCGAAACCGCCACGGTTGACCGCCGCGACTACCAGTACCTGTACCAGGACGGCGCCGACTTCGTGTTCATGGACACCTCGGACTTCGACCAGCTGACCGTCCCGGCCGCCACGGTCGGGGACGCCACCAACTTCATGCTGGAAAACCAGATGGTCAACATCGCCATCCACGAAGGCAACCCGCTCTACATCGAACTGCCGCCGAGCGTCGTGCTGGAAATCACCTACACGGAGCCGGGCCTGCAGGGCGACCGCTCCTCGGCCGGCACCAAGCCCGCCACCCTCGAGACCGGCTACGAAATCCAGGTCCCGCTGTTCGTGGAGAACAACACCAAGGTCAAGGTCGACACCCGCGACGGCAGCTACCTTGGCCGGGTCAACGACTAGTGAGCGCACGCGGTAAGGCCCGTAACCGGGCCCTGGATGTTCTTTTCGAGGCAGAGCAGCGCTCCGCCTCCGCATTCGATGTACTGCGTTCCCGTCGGGAAATGACGGATCAGGTCATCAACCCCTACACCTTGGAAATCGTCGAGGGGGTCGTCTCGCACCAGGCGGCCATCGACGAATTCCTCGAGACCTACTCGCAGGGCTGGTCGCTGGAGCGCATGCCCGCCGTGGACCGCATCATCCTGCGGATCGGAACCTGGGAGTTGCTCTACAACGAGGATGTTCCCGACGGCGTCGCCGTGAGCGAAGCGGTGGCCCTGGCCAAGACGCTCTCCACGGATGAGTCGCCGACGTTCATCAACGGCCTGCTGGGCCGCCTGCAGCAGCTGAAGCCCTCGCTGCTGGCCTAAGCACCACACCACTAAGGCCGGAGGCCGCCGAAAGGCGGCCCCCGGCCTTTGGCGTCCCCGGGGTCTACCGCAGCACGGCTTCCCGCAGCCTGAGCAGCTCGCCGAGCTGGTGCTGCTCGTCCAGCTGGTGTGCGGCGACGTCCCGGCCGCTGAGGATCCGCTGCCGGGTGAACGCCAGCCGGGTGGCGGCATGCAGCAACGCCTTCATCTGCGGACGGCGGCCGACGGATCCGGCCCAGCGCAGAGCGGAGCGGCGCCCCGCAGGCGTTGACATCATGGCCACCTCCTGCGGGGTCAACCAGCCGGCCGCGGCGTACTCCAACAGCCGCTGCCGGGTCAGCCGGCGCTCCGCGACGCGCAGCAACACCACCACCAGCACCGCCAGCAGGAAAATCGGGACCTGGACCAGGATGTACTGGGCCAGGAAGTCCCGGCCCATGGAATTCCAGCCGCTGTGCAGCAGCATCGCCGGCACCAGCCCCACCGGGAACGCCAGCAGCGCCAGGCCCGAATGCCAGCGCCGCGCCGCTAGGCCCAGGATCAGCCCGGTGGTCCCGGTGAAGATGGCGTGGGCGAACGGCGACATCACCCCACGCAGGAAGAAAATCACGGCCAGGTCCGCTCCGGGTGCGCTGGACTCGGCAATTGCGCGGCCGAAGTAAAGGATGTTCTCGGTGAAAGCGAACCCGCCGGCGACCGTGAAGGCGAACACGATGCCGTCCACCGGGCCGTCGAACTGCTTGCGGGCGAAGAGCAGCAACAGCAGCAGCCCCAGCGACTTGGCGAACTCTTCCACCACCGGGGCCTGGACCGTGACGGCGAACGTGCGGTAGTCCAGCCCCGACGCCGGGCCCGCGGCCAACGAGAAGAACGGCTGGATCAGCATCGTCACGGCAATCGACACCAGCGCGCCCCAGCCGAACGCGAAGAACAGCAGCCGCTTCGGCTCGGGCTCCCAGCGGTCGATGTAGCGGACGGCGAGCAGCACCGAAGCCAACGGCAGCAGCGAGGCAATGAACCCCACGACAAACCCGGCGGGTCCGGTATTCTCCAGCACGAAGGGCAGGACCAGGAACAGGCTGAAGAACGCCAGGATCCCTCCGCCGAGCGTAAGCGCGGCCATCCCGGCCGAGGAGCGCGCGGGCAGTGCCACGGCGTACGCCGGCTGCCCGCCGGGTGCCGCTGACCGGCCGGCCTCCGGAGCCGGCCGGTAGTCCCGGGGCCGGACCTGCCCCATCCAGCTGGGATTGGCCTGCTGCGGCACCTGCCGGCCGGGCGGGGGATTGAAGCTCGTCATGCACTGAGCCTAAGGTGCCCGCGGCGGGAGGCCCAAGAGACGCCGCCCGGACGGTCCCAGGTGTGATGCACGCCGCCCCCGCGGGCGCGCTCCGGCGGGTGGCCGTGTGGTAATTTGAAAAGGCAAATGATCCTTTTTTAATTCCGTCCTGTGAGGCGGGGAAAGGGGAGACGAGCGTTGACTTCTGTCCCGGAAGCACCGGTCCCGGCGACGGTCAAGCTCAGCAGGGTGGTCCTCACCCAGGCTGACATCGACCGCGCACTCACCCGCATTGCCCATGAGATTCTCGAGTCCAACAAGGGCTCCCAGGATTTGGTCCTGCTGGGCATTCCACGCCGCGGTTATCCGCTGGCCGTCCGCCTCGCCGCCAAGATCGCCGCCGCCGATCCCTCCGTGGACCCGGCCGCCATCGTCGGGCAGCTGGATGTCACCATGTTCCGCGACGACCTGTCGCACCAGCCCACCCGGCCCCCGTACCCCACCCAGCTGCCCCGCACCGGCATCGACAACAAGGTCGTCCTGCTGATCGACGACGTGCTGTACTCCGGCCGCACCATCCGGGCCGCGCTGGACGCAATCGTCGACCTGGGCAGGCCCCGGATCGTCCGGCTGGCCGTCCTGATCGACCGGGGCCACCGCGAACTGCCGATCCGCGCCGACCACGTCGGCAAGAACCTCCCCACCTCCTCCGCGGAGAAGGTCCGGGTCCGGCTCGAGGAAACCGACTCCGCTGACGGCGGCGCCGTGAATGAAGTCGTCATCGAGGCCACCGCATGAAGCACCTGCTCTCCACCGAAGACCTCAGCTACGCCGACGCCATCCGCATCCTCGACACCGCCGAAGAGATGTCCGCGGTGGGGGAGCGCGAGGTCAAGAAACTCCCGGCCCTGCGCGGCCGCACCGTCGTCAACCTGTTCTTCGAGGACTCGACCCGCACCCGCATCTCCTTCGAAGCGGCCGCCAAGCGGCTCTCCGCGGACGTCATCAACTTCGCCGCCAAAGGCTCCTCGGTCTCCAAGGGCGAATCGCTGAAGGACACCGCCCAGACCCTGGCCGCCATGGGGGCCGACGCCGTCGTCATCCGGCACTGGGCCTCCGGCGCGCCGCACCGGCTCGCCGCCACCGACTGGATCGACGCCGCCGTCATCAACGCCGGCGACGGCACCCACGAACACCCGACCCAGGCGCTGCTGGACGCGTTCACCATGCGCCGGCACTGGTCCAGGCTCGCCGGCACCCCGTCCGCCGGCGCCGACCTGGCCGGCATGCGCGTCGCGATCGCCGGCGACGTGCTTCACTCCCGCGTGGCCCGCTCCAACGTCTGGCTGCTGCGCACCCTGGGCGCCGACGTCACCCTGGTGGCGCCGCCGACCCTGCTGCCGATCGGCGTCGAGCACTGGCCCTGCAGCGTCAGCTACGACCTGGACGAGACCCTCGCCGGCGGTGTCGACGCGATGATGATGCTCCGGGTCCAGGGCGAACGGATGAACGCCTCGTTCTTCCCGACCACTCGGGAATACTCCCGGCGCTGGGGGTTCGACGACAACCGGCTCCGCGCGCTGGACAGCCTGGGCCTCAAAGACACCATCATCATGCACCCCGGCCCGATGAACCGCGGCCTGGAAATATCGTCGGCCGCCGCCGATTCACCCCGCTCCACCGTGCTGGCCCAGGTGCGCAACGGCGTGTCCGTCCGGATGGCCGCCCTCTACCTGCTGCTCTCCGGGGACACCCGGGGACCGGCCACCCCCACCGCCGCCTACTCCAAGGAGAGCCACTGATGGCACCACAGCAACAGGACACAGGCAGCACCGGCGCCTACCTCATCCGGGGTGCCGCGATCCTCGGCGGCCCCGCTGAAGACCTGCTGATCCGCGACGGCGTCATCGCCGCGCGCGGCACCGACCTCGGCAACGCCGGTGACGCCACCGTCATCGACGCCGCCGGCCTGGTGGCCCTGCCCGGCATGGTCGACATCCACACGCACCTGCGCGAACCCGGCCGCGAAGACGCCGAAACGGTGGAGACCGGTACCAGGGCCGCGGCCCTGGGCGGCTACACCGCCGTGCACGCCATGGCCAACAGCAACCCGGTCGCGGACACCGCCGGCGTCGTCGAACAGGTGCTCACCCTCGGCCGCACCGCCGGCTGGGTGGACGTCCGCCCGGTCGGCGCCGTCACTGTAGGCCTCGCCGGCGAACAGCTCGCCGAACTCGGCGCCATGGCCGACTCCCGAGCCCGGGTCCGGGTCTTCTCCGACGACGGCATCTGCGTCAGCGACCCCGTGCTCATGCGCCGCGCCCTCGAATACGTCAAGGCGTTCGACGGCGTCGTCGCCCAGCACGCCCAGGAACCGCGCCTCACCGCCGGGGCGCAGATGAACGAGGGCGCCGTCTCCGCGGTCCTCGGCCTCACCGGCTGGCCCGCCGTCGCGGAGGAAAGCATCATCGCCCGCGACGTGCTGCTCGCCCAGCACGTCGGGTCCCGGCTGCACGTCTGCCATGTCTCCACCGCCGGTTCCGTGGAAATCGTGCGCTGGGCCAAGTCCCGCGGCATCAACGTCACGGCCGAGGTCACCCCGCACCATCTCTGGCTGACCGACGAACTGGTCCGCAGCTACGACCCGGTCTACAAGGTCAACCCGCCGCTGCGCACCGACGAGGACGTCCAGGCCCTGCGCGCCGCGCTGGCGGACGGCACGATCGACGTCGTCGGCACCGACCACGCCCCGCACCCGAGCGAACACAAGGAATGCGAATGGGCGCAGGCCGCGATGGGCATGACCGGGCTCGAAACCGCCCTGTCCGTGGTCCAGCACACCATGATCGAGACCGGGCTGATGGACTGGGCCGGCTTCGCCCGCGTCACCTCCACCACACCCGCCGCGATCGGCCGGCTGGCGGACCAGGGCCGGCCGCTGGAGCCCGGCGAACCGGCCAACGTCACACTCGTGGACCCGGCTGCGCGCTGGACCGTGGACCCTTCTAAGATGGCAACCATGGGCCGTAACTCTCCGTTTGCCGGCCGGGAACTCCCGGGCAAGGTCGTGGCCACCTTCTTCAAGGGACACCCCACGGTCCTGGACGGGGAACTGAACACCCCGTACCGCTGGCTCCCGGACGCTCCCGGCAGCGCCGGCGCACCGGCGGCGGGCCGGGCGTGATGGTCAAGGAACTCTCCCTGATCCTGACGCTGGTCCTGATCATCGGCGCCCTGGCCCTGATCTGGGCCGGCTGGCGCGGGCGGCTGCGCCGCCAGGCCGACGTCGAGCCCCTGCCCGCGGTTCCCGCCGCGCTGGGTGCGCCCCTGGCCGCGGCGGAGGGCCAGTACGTCGCCTCCACCACGGCGGGCGACTGGCTGGACCGGATCGCGGTGCACCAGCTCGGACTGCGCACCAACGCCGAACTCAGCGTCCACCCCGAAGGCGTCCTGTTCGAGCGTTCCGGCGCCGGGCCGGTCTTCGTTCCCGCCGGCCGGCTCACCGGGGTGCGGCAGGAAAGCGGCATGGCCGGGAAGTTCGTCGAGAAGGACGGACTCCTGGTGCTCAGCTGGACCCTCGGCGCCCGCGAACTCGATACCGGGTTCAGGACCCGACGGGCCGGGGACAAGGCCCTGCTCCTGGCCGCCCTCCAAGATTTGATCTCCGCAGCCCCTCAGGCAGAAGCCGATAGTGGAAAGTAACGACGTGACGGAATCCCAGCCAGCGACGAACGCAGAAGTGAAGAAGACAGACGTGACAAAAACAGCAACGACCCCCGCGGTGCTCGTCCTCGAAGACGGCCGCATCTTCCGCGGCACCAGCTACGGCGCCACCGGCACGACCCTGGGCGAGGCGGTCTTCGCGACCGGCATGACCGGCTACCAGGAAACCATCACCGACCCCTCCTACGCCCGCCAGCTCGTGGTCCAGACCGCGCCGCACATCGGCAACACCGGCGTGAACAAGGACGACGCCGAATCCCGGAAGATCTGGGTGGCCGGCTACATCGTCCGCGACGCCGCCCGCCGGCCGTCGAACTGGCGCTCAGAGCGCAGCCTCGACGAGGAGCTCATCGACCAGGGCATCGTCGGCATCCAGGGCGTTGACACCCGCGCCATCACCCGGCACCTGCGCGAACACAAGACCATGCGCGCCGGGATCTTCTCCGGCGAGGCGGCGGCCGCCACGGACAAGGAACTCCTCGACGCGGTGCTGGCCAGCGCGCCGATGGAAGGCTCCCGCCTGGCCGAGGAAGTCAGCGTCGATGAGGCCTACACGGTCGAACCCGCCGACTGGGGCTGGGAAGGCGAGCCGCGCTTCAGCATCGCCGCGATCGACCTCGGCATCAAGCGGATGACCCCGATCCGCTTCGCCGAACGCGGCGTCCGCGTCCACGTGCTGCCGGCCACCGCCACCCTGGAGGACGTCAAGGCCGTCAACCCCGACGGCGTCTTCATGTCCAACGGCCCCGGCGACCCCGCCACCGCCGACAGCCAGGTGAACCTGCTCCGCTCCGTCCTGGACGCCAAGCTGCCCTACTTCGGCATCTGCTTCGGCAACCAGATCCTGGGCCGCGCCCTCGGCTTCGGCACCTACAAGCTCCGCTACGGCCACCGCGGCATCAACCAGCCCGTCATGGACCGCCGCACCGGCAAGGTCGAAATCACCTCGCAGAACCACGGCTTCGCCGTCGACGCCCCGCTTGAGGGCGCCACCCAGGCCCCCGAGGAGCGCTTCGGCCGCGTCGAGGTCAGCCACGTCAGCCTCAACGACGACGTCGTCGAGGGCCTGTCCTGCCTCGACATCCCGGCCTTCTCGGTCCAGTACCACCCCGAAGCGGCCTCCGGCCCGCACGACGCCGCGTACCTCTTCGACCGCTTCATCGAGCTGATGGCGGACACCAAGGCCGGCGACTCCAAGACTGCCCCCGACTCCAAGACTGAGGACAAGAAGTAATGCCCAAGAGAACTGACCTGAAAAGCGTCCTGGTCATCGGTTCCGGCCCGATCGTGATCGGCCAGGCGGCCGAATTCGACTACTCCGGCACCCAGGCACTGCGCGTCCTCAAGGAGGAAGGCCTCCGCGTCATCCTCGTCAACTCCAACCCGGCCACCATCATGACCGACCCGGAGTTCGCCGATGCCACCTACATCGAACCGATCACCCCCGAGGTGGTTGAGAAGATCATCGCCAAGGAGCGCCCCGACGCGATCCTGCCCACCCTTGGCGGCCAGACCGCACTGAACACCGCGATCGCCCTGGACAAGAACGGTGTGCTGGAGAAGTTCAACGTCGAGCTGATCGGCGCCAACATCGCTGCGATCGAACTCGGCGAGGACCGCGAGAAATTCAAGGGCGTCGTGGAACGCTGCGGCGCCGAATCGGCCCGCAGCCACATCATCCACACCATGGACGAGGCCCTCAGCGCAGCCGAAGACCTGGGCTACCCGATGGTGGTCCGGCCCTCCTTCACGATGGGCGGCCTCGGTTCCGGCCTGGCGTACAACGAGGATGACCTGCGCCGGATCGTCGGCCAGGGCCTGCAGTACAGCCCCACCTCCGAGGTGCTGCTCGAAGAGAGCATCCTGGGCTGGAAAGAGTACGAACTCGAGATGATGCGGGACAAGAACGACAACGTCGTGGTCGTCTGCTCGATCGAGAACTTCGACCCGGTCGGCGTCCACACCGGCGACTCGATCACCGTCGCCCCGGCCCTGACCCTGACCGACCGCGAGTACCAGCGGCTGCGCGACATCTCGATCGCCGTCATCCGTGAGGTCGGCGTCGACACCGGCGGCTGCAACATCCAGTTCGCCGTCGAGCCGGGCACCGGCCGCGTCGTCGTGATCGAGATGAACCCGCGCGTCTCCCGCTCCTCTGCCCTGGCCTCCAAGGCGACCGGCTTCGCGATCGCCAAGATCGCGACCAAGCTCTCCCTCGGCTACACCCTGGACGAGATCCCGAACGACATCACCCAGAAGACCCCGGCGTCCTTCGAACCGACCCTCGACTACGTCGTCGTCAAGGTCCCGCGCTTCGCCTTCGAGAAGTTCCCGGCCGCGGACTCCACCCTCACCACCACCATGAAGTCGGTGGGCGAGGCCATGGCCATGGGCCGGAACTTCACCGAGGCCCTGCAGAAGGCGCTGCGGTCCCTGGAACAGAAGGGATCGCAGCTGGACTTCAGCGCCGTCCCCGAGTGGGAAATCGCGGAACTGGTCGAGAAGGCCAAGCGGCCCAGCACCGAGCGCCTGCACCAGGTCCAGCGCGCGCTGCTCGGCGGCGCCACCGTGGAGCAGCTGTTCGAGGCCACCGGGATCGACCCCTGGTACCTGGACCAGCTGCAGCTGCTCAATGAAATTTCCCAGGAAATCCGGCAGTCCACCGCCCTGACCCTGGAGATGCTGCAGCGCGCCAAGCGGCACGGCTTCTCCGATGCACAGATCGGCGCCCTGACGCACAACTCCGAGGCCGTCGTGCGCGGCGTCCGGCAGGCCCTGGGCATCCGCCCGGTGTACAAGACCGTGGACACCTGTGCCGCCGAATTCGCCGCGTACACGCCCTACCACTACTCCTCCTACGACGAGGAGGACGAGGTGGCGCTGCACGCCAAGCCGTCGATCATCATCCTCGGCTCCGGTCCCAACCGGATCGGCCAGGGCATCGAGTTCGACTACTCGTGCGTGCACGCGTCGATGGCGCTGCGCAAGGCCGGCTACGAGACCGTGATGGTCAACTGCAACCCGGAGACCGTGTCCACCGACTACGACGTGTCCACCCGGCTCTACTTCGAGCCCCTCACGCTTGAGGACGTCCTCGAGGTCATCGGCGCCGAGGAACGCACCGGCGGCGTGATGGGCGTCTTCGTCCAGCTCGGCGGGCAGACCCCGCTCAAGCTCGCCCAGCAGCTCGCCGACGCCGGCGTGCCGATCCTCGGCACCTCGCCGGAGGCGATCGACCTGGCCGAACACCGCGGCGCCTTCTCCCGCGTCCTCGACGAGGCCGGCCTGGTCTCCCCGAAAAACGGCACCGCCGTTTCCTTCGAGGACGCCAAGAAGATCGCCGACGAAATCGGCTACCCGGTCCTGGTCCGCCCGTCCTACGTCCTGGGCGGCCGCGGCATGGAGATCGTCTACGACGAGGCGAACCTTTCCCGGTACATCGCCAACGCCACCGAGATCACCCCGGACCACCCGGTGCTGATCGACCGGTTCCTGGAGGACGCCGTCGAGATCGACGTCGACGCGCTCTTCGACGGCAAGGACCTGTACCTGGGCGGCATCATGGAACACATCGAGGAGGCCGGGATCCACTCCGGCGACTCCGCCTGTGTGCTGCCGCCGATCACCCTGGGCAACAACGTGATCGACCGCGTCCGGACCGCCACCCGGGCCATCGCCGAGGGCGTGGGCGTCCGCGGCCTGATCAACATCCAGTTCGCGCTGGCCTCCGATGTGCTCTACGTCCTCGAAGCCAACCCGCGCGCCTCCCGGACCGTGCCGTTCGTCTCCAAGGCCACCGGCGTGCAGATGGCCAAGGCCGCGGCGCTGATCGGCACCGGCGTCACCGTCAACCAGCTGCGCAGCGCCTACAAGATGCTGCCGGAATCCGGCGACGGCTCCACGCTGCCGCTGGACGCGCCGGTGGCGGTCAAGGAGGCGGTCCTTCCGTTCAGCCGCTTCCGCACCCTGGAGGGCAAGGTTGTCGACTCCCTGCTGGGCCCGGAAATGCGCTCCACCGGCGAGGTCATGGGCATCGACAAGCACTTCGACACCGCCTTCGCCAAGAGCCAGGCCGCGGCCAACAACGCGCTGCCCACCGAAGGCAAGGTCTTCGTCTCGGTCGCCAACCGGGACAAGCGCGCCATCATCATGGCGGTCAAGCGGCTCTCCGACCTGGGCTTCGAGATCGTCTCCACCGGCGGCACCGCCGACGTGCTGCGCCGCAACGGCCTGCAGGCCACCACGGTGCGCAAGGTCGCCGAGGGCTCCAGCGCCGAGGGGGAGGGCACCATCGCGGACCTGATCGTCGCCGGCGAGATCGACATGGTGTTCAACACCCCCTCCGGCGGCGAAGCCCGCGGCGACGGTTACGAAATCCGCGCCGCCGCGACGTCGATCGGCATCCCGTGCATCACCACGGTGGCGGAGTTCAACGCCGCCGTGCAGGCCATCGAGGCGATGCGGACCTACGAGTGGTCCGTCACGAGCCTGCAGGAGCACGCCGCCTCCCTCGCCGCCTCGCAGCAGCGGGTCCTGCAGGAAGCGAATGCGGATGCCTGAGGCAGGCACCGCTGACACGCCCGGCCGGGAGTCGTTCGGCTCCCGGCTCGGGCGGGCCATGGCCGAACGCGGCCCGCTGTGCGTCGGCATCGACCCGCACCCGGCCCTGCTCCAGCAGTGGGGGCTGGCCGACGACGTCGCCGGGCTGGAGCGCTTCTCGCGCACCGTCCTGGACGCGGTGGCGCCGCTCGCTGCCGCGGTGAAGCCGCAGGTCGCGCTTTACGAACGCCACGGCTCGGCTGGCATGGCCGTGCTGGAACGCACCCTCGCGGCGTCGACGGAGGCCGGCGTGCTCAGCATCGCCGACGCCAAACGCGGCGACATCGGCTCCACCATGGCCGCCTACGCCGACGCGTGGCTGCGCGACGGTTCGGCCCTGGCCGCGGACTCGGTGACGCTAAGTCCCTACCTGGGCTTCGAATCGCTCCGTCCCGCCCTGGACCTCGCGGCGCAGTCCGGCCGCGGCGTCTTCGTGCTGGCCCTGACCTCCAACCCGGAGGGCGCCTCGGTCCAGCACGTCGGCGGCGCCGACTCCGTGGCCCGACGAATCGTCCGGGCCGCCGCCACGGAAAACCAGCGGTACGCCGGAGACCTTGGCTCCGTGGGCCTGGTGGTCGGCGCGACGGTCGGCACGGCGCTGGCGGACCTGGACCTGGACCTCGCGGCCGTCCGGGGCCCGATCCTCGCCCCGGGCCTTGGTGCGCAAGGTGCCACCGCAGCGGACCTGCGCCGCACCTTCGGGGACGCCTACGGCCAGGTGCTCGGCACCTCCAGCCGGGACATCCTGGCTGCCGGCCCGGAACCTGCCGCCCTCAAGGAGGCCGCGCGCCGCACCCTGGACGCGCTCCTCGCGGCCTAGGTGTACCAAGGCGGCCCCGGTCCATTGCTTTCCGGCGATCCCAGACTGTAAGTTCAGGACAAGTCCGCGGTACCGGCCGGCGTGCTGGTGCGGCCCGGCTGACCGGGCCGTCCGCGTGGTCTCGGTTGATAGTGCAGGGAGGACCTCAGTGAGCTTGCGACCCCTCACGCCCCAGGAGCGTGCCGATGCCCTGCACAAGGCCGCCGCGGCCAGGGCGGCCCGCGCCGAGGCGAAAGAGCGGTTGAAGTCCGGCCGGCTGTCGGTCGGCGAACTGCTCAGCGCCGGAGACTCCGACGAGGCCATCGCCCGGATGCGCGTGGTGGAGCTGCTCGAGGCGCTGCCCGGGATCGGCCAGGTCCGCGCAGCGGCGATCATGGACAGGCTCGGGATCGCCGCGTCCCGGCGGGTGCGGGGCCTGGGAATCCACCAGCGCCGGGCGCTGGTAGATTTTATAGACGAGAAATAGCCCGCTTTTTGCAGCCCGGCGCCTTGCAGCGCCGCGGCCGCAACACCGCCAAAGGAATATGTGAGCAAGAAACCCGGACTGACAGTCCTCGCCGGACCGACCGCCGTCGGCAAAGGCACCGTGTCCACCTACATCCGGGACAACTACCCCGGCGTCTGGCTTTCCGTATCCGCCACGACGCGGCCGCCGCGCCCGGGGGAGCAGGACGGCGTCCACTACTTCTTCAAGTCCGCCGAGGAGTTCGACTCCCTGGTCGAGAACGGCGAACTGCTCGAGTGGGCGGTCGTGCACGGCCGGAACCGCTACGGCACGCTCCGCAGCACCGTCGATGCCGCCATCGCCGAGGGCCGGTCGGTGCTGCTGGAGATCGACCTGCAGGGGGCCCGCCAGGTCAAGAAGGCCGTCCCGGACGCCCAGTTCGTCTTCCTGGCCCCGCCGAGCTGGGACGAAATGGTCCGCCGGCTGGTCGGCCGCGGCACGGAATCCGCGGAAGAACAGCAGCAAAGGCTGGAAACCGCTAAACTAGAACTTGCTGCTGAACCGGAGTTCGACCACACCGTCATCAATGATGACGTTCGCCGGGCAGCGGACGAGCTTGTTTCACTCATGGGGCTGACCCCGAACCCGTAGCCCATGCGACGGGATGTACGCCCGTTAGAATTTGGAGAATTCGTGTCCACGAACCTTGAAGGCATCATCAACCCGCCGATCGACGAGCTGCTGAAGGCCGCCGACTCGAAGTACGGACTGGTGATTTTCGGTGCGAAGCGCGCCCGCCAGATCAACGCCTACTACGCCCAGCTGCACGAGGGCCTGTTCGAGTACGTCGGCCCGCTGGTCGACACCAAGCTCAACGAAAAGTCGCTCTCGATCGCCCTGCGCGAGATCAACGAGGGCAAGCTCGTCTCCACGCCGATCGAAGCACCCGCAGAGTAATTAGTCTCTGCTGCCTGACGGAGGTCACGTGCGCATAGTCCTCGGAGTCGGGGGAGGGATTGCCGCCTACAAGGTGGCGTCGCTCCTCCGGCTTTTTACTGAAGCCGGCCATGACGTCACCGTCATCCCCACCGAGGCCGCGACCCGGTTCGTCGGCGTCGCCACCTGGGAGGCCCTCTCCGGGCACCCGGTCAGCAACAGCGTCTTCGACGAGGTGCACACCGTCAACCACGTCCGGCTCGGCCACGAAGCGGAGCTGATCGTGGTGGCCCCGGCCACCGCGGACCTGCTCGCCCGCGCCGCCTCCGGACAGGCCAACGACCTGCTCACCAACACGCTGCTGATGGCCGGCGGTCCGGTGCTGATGGCGCCCGCCATGCACACGGAAATGTGGCAGCATGCGGCAACCCAGGCCAATGTCGAGACACTCCGCAGCCGGGGCGTCACCGTCCTCGAGCCCGCCAGCGGCCGGCTGACCGGTGCCGACTCCGGCCCGGGCCGGCTCCCCGAGCCCGAGGCGATCTTCGCCGCCGCGCTGGCCTTGGCCGGTGGGGCCGAGGTCCCGGACTCACCCGACACCCCGGTGCCCGGGGCGTCGTCGCAGTCCGGGGCGCCGCTGGCCGGAGCCGCTGGGCCGCTGTCCGGACTCACCGTGACCATCAGCGCCGGCGGCACCCGGGAGCCCCTGGACCCCGTCCGCTACCTCGGCAACCGGTCCTCCGGCAAGCAGGGCGTGGCCCTGGCCGCCGCCGCCCGCGACGCCGGTGCCCGCGTCCGCCTGCTCGCCGCGCACATGGACGTCCAGGCCCCGGCCGGCGTCGACGTCGTCCGGGTTGAGACCGCGCTGGAACTGCGCGAAGCAGCCCTGCACGCCGCCGCCGACTCCGACGTCGTCATCATGGCGGCCGCCGTGGCGGACTTCCGCCCCGCCGATGTCTCCGGCACCAAGATCAAGAAGCGCGACGACGGCGCCGATCCGGTAATCTCGCTCGTCCGCAACCCGGATATCCTCCGCGAACTCGTCGAGATCCGCGACGCCGCCGCACGGAACCAGCTGATTGTGGGCTTCGCGGCAGAGACCGGCGACGCCGACGGGGACGTCCTGGAATACGCCCAGGCCAAGTTGCGGCGCAAGGCCTGCGACCTGCTGGTGGTCAACCAGGTCGGCAAGGACCAGGTCTTCGGCCAGGACAGCAACTCCGTAGTCATCCTTGCGAGGTCCGGCTCCGAACCCCAAGAGGCGTCGGGCTCCAAGTCCGACGTCGCGGCTGCCGTGATTGACCGCGTCAGCGCCGAGTTGAGCAGGGCAGTCCCGCCCGCTTGAGCGCTGCCGTAATCAAGGTCTCCTTCGCACAGGGACTCACGCCGCCGGACGCCCGTTTCCCAACCAGTAAGGTAGTTGAGTGACTTTACCGCTGCACATCCCAGACTTCCACGGGTCCACGCCCGCCTCGCTCCGGCTCTTCACGTCCGAGTCGGTGACCGAAGGACACCCCGACAAGATCTGTGACCAGATCAGCGATGCCATCCTCGACGCCCTGCTGACCAAGGACCCTGAGTCCCGAGTCGCGGTGGAGACCCTGGCCACGACCGGGCTGGTCCACGTGGCCGGCGAGGTCACCACGGATGCCTACGTCGAAATCCCGCAGATCGTCCGTGAGACCATCCTTGGCATCGGCTACGACTCCTCGGCCAACGGCTTCGACGGCGCCCGCTGCGGCGTTTCTGTTTCCATCGGCCAGCAGTCCAATGACATCGCCGGCGGTGTCTTCAACTCGCTCGAAGCGCGCGAGGGCCGCCAGGAGGACGACTACGACCTCCAGGGCGCCGGTGACCAGGGCATCATGTTCGGCTACGCCAGCGACGAGACCCCCTCGTACATGCCGGTTCCGATCTGGCTGGCGCACCGGCTGTCCGAACGCCTGACCGAGGTCCGCAAATCCGGCCAGCTCGGCTACCTGCGCCCGGACGGCAAGACCCAGGTAACCGTCGGCTACGACGGCGACCGGCCGGTCTCGGTCGAAACCGTGGTCATCTCCAGCCAGCACGCCGAAGGCGCCAGCCTCGACCAGCTCCGCGCCGACCTGGCCGAGCACGTGGTGGGGCCTGTCATGGCCATGTCGAACCTGGACACCTCCCGGGCCCGCAACATCCTCAACCCGGCCGGAGCGTTCGTGATCGGCGGCCCCGTGGGCGACGCCGGCCTGACCGGCCGCAAGATCATCGTCGACACCTACGGCGGCATGGCCCGGCACGGCGGCGGAGCTTTCTCCGGCAAGGATCCGTCCAAGGTTGACCGTTCGGCCGCTTATGCCATGCGCTGGGTCGCCAAGAACGTGGTGGCCGCCGGGCTCGCCAAGCGCGCCGAAATCCAGATCGCCTATGCGATCGGCCAGGCGCGCCCCGTAGGGACCTACGTGGAGACGTTCGGCACCGAGACCGTCGATCCGGCCCGGATCAGCGAGGCCATTGCCGAGATCTTCGACCTGCGTCCCCGGGCGATCATCGACGCCCTGGACCTCAAGCGGCCGATTTACGCCAAGACCGCCGCCCACGGCCACTTCGGCCGCGAGGAGCCGGACTTCACGTGGGAGCGCCTGGACCGGGTCGACGAGCTGAAGGCCTTTTTCAACGCCTGAGTCCGACGCATGTCTTAGGAGGCCGCCGACTGTCGGTGGCCTGTGATGGACTGTAGCCAGGCCGCCGACCGGTGGCCTGGCTACAGTCTTTTTGGGTCGGGACAGATGCCCGACGGCAGCTGAAGGGAGGCAGGGAACATGAGCACACCACGTGGACGCGCCGCCGCCGCGGCGGAGGAGCCCCTGCAGCTGTCACTGCTGCAGGGCTTCCCTGCCTCCGCGGCGTCCGGCGGACCGCCGCTGGCCGCCGACCTGCCGGTCGCCAGCGTGTTGCTGGAGTCGCCCCTGCCGCACTTGGACCGGCCGTTCGACTACAGCGTTCCGGCGGACCTGGACGCGGCGGCGCAGCCGGGCGTGCGGGTCAGGGTGAAGTTCAGCGGCCAGGAACTGGGCGGTTACCTGCTCGAACGCGTCGCGGAGTCCGACGCCGGCCACGCCCTGCTGCCGCTGCACAAGGTCGTGTCGCCGGTCCAGGTACTCACCCCCGCCGTCGCCGAACTGGCCGGACGGGTCGCCGGGCGGTACGCCGGAACCGTCAGCGATGTCCTGCGCGTCGCGATCCCGCCCCGCATGGCCCGGCTGGAGAAGGAATTTGCTCCGGACGGCAGACTCGACCCGGCACTCTTCGCAGACGCTGGTGACGGGGCCGCCGCTGCCGGTGAGCCTGGCGTTGCCGGTGGCCCTGCCGATGCTGCTGCCCCGTCCCGCTGGGCGGACTACCACAATGGTCCGGCGTTCCTGCAGCACGTGGCCGCCGGGGAATCGCCGCGGGCGGTTCTGGGCGCCCTGCAAGGCTACGGCCGCGGGGGCTGGCCCCGGCTGGTGGCCGAAGCGGTGGCCGCGGTCCGGCGCTCCGGCCGGGGCGCCGTCGTCGTGGTCCCGGACCAGCGTGACCTGGACCGCGCGGAAGCAGCGCTGCTGGAGCTCCTGCCGGCCGGCGACGTCGCCCGGCTCACGGCCGAGGACGGCCAGACACCGCGGTACCGGAACTTCCTCCGGGTGCTCAGCGGCGCCGCCGGGGTAGCGGTGGGAACGCGCTCGGCCGCGTACGCCCCGGTCCGGCAACTCGGGCTGGTGGTGTGCTGGGACGACGGCGACGATCTGCACATCGAGCAGCGCGCCCCGTACGCCCACGCCCGGGAGGTGCTGCTGCTCCGCGCCGCCCATGAAGGTGCCGCGTGCCTGCTCGCCGGGCACGCCCGCAGCACGGAAGCGCAGCGGCTGGTGGAGTCCGGCTGGGCCCGCTCAGTGGAGGCTCAGCGCCACGTGGTCCGCCGCGCCGTGCCGCGGGTGTTGAACACGGCCGACAGTTTCGAGCAGGAGCGCGATCCGCTGGCCCGCATCGCCCGGCTTCCCGGGGCTGCCTGGCGTGCCGCGAAAGAGGGACTGGAGCGCGGACCGGTGCTCGTCCAGGTAGCGCGCGCCGGGTACGCGCCGTCGCTGGCCTGCGAACGTTGCCGCGAACCGGCGCGCTGCACCAGTTGCAGCGGGCCCCTGGCCATCGCCGGCTCGGGCGGAAGCGCGTCGGTGCCGGCGTGCCGCTGGTGCTCCGCGCCGGCGCCGGAGTGGCGGTGCGTTCACTGCAACGGGGTACGGCTGCGTCGCGGGGCCGTCGGGGCCCTGCGGACCGCCGAGGAGCTTGGCCGGGCCTTCCCCGGCAAACCCGTCTTCACCTCTTCGGGGGACCGGGTGCTGGCCGAGGTGACGGATGCCAAGGCGCTCGTGGTGGCCACCGTGGGCGCGGAGCCTGTGGCCGCCGGCGGGTACGCCGCGGCACTGCTGCTCGACGGCGACTCGCTGCTGCGCCGCGAAAACCTCCGAGCCGGTGAAGACGCCGTGCGGCGTTGGTTCAACGCCGCCGCCCTGGTCCGTCCGGCGTCCGACGGCGGACTGGTGGTCATCACGGCCGAAGACACCGCCGGCGTGGGCGCGCTGCTGCGCTGGGACCCTGCCGGGTACGCGGGCCGGGAGCTTGACCTGCGGCAGGAACTGTCGCTGCCACCGGCGGTCCGGGTCGCATCGGTTACCGGCGGCAGAACCGCCGTCGCCCACTTCACCAAGGCCGCGGAGCGGACGCTGGCGCAACAAGGCATCACCCTGCGCTCGGCCGGTCCGGCGCCGCTGGCCGGGGGAGCGGGGCCTGCGGCCGGCGCCCAGCACAGCCCCGGCGGACACCCGGCTCCGGGCGCCCAGGTTCCCGGTGTCCAGCCCGCCGGGGACGTCCGAACCCTGCTCTTTATCCCGTACGCGCAGGCCGCCGACGTTACGAAGGCCTTGCGGGCCGTCAAGGCCGCCGCAGCGGCGAAGCGCACTGACGACCCGGTCCAGCTGCGGCTCGACGGCGTCGACGTGCTCTAGCGGCGCCGGTGTTCCCGCTTGCACGCGACGGCGCGGGCGCCGGTGAGACTCCTCGCGAGGCCGCAGTCCGCGAGCTCAGGGAGGAGACAGGGATTGAACCGGCAATTGCGCACCGCCCGGCTTTTGCCGCAGCCCGCTCGTACCGGCAGGACTGGCCGGAGACGCTCAATTTGTCGTATTGGGCGGTGGCTGAGGCCTCCAGCGAGCTCCGGCCGGAGCCTGGCCAACCCGCTCGATGGGTCGACGTCGACACAAACTGGCGCACTTTCCATCGACTGGATGCGGGCGTGAATGCCGGATTCGCAGCGGCGCAACGCCGCCGGCCCAGCTTCACCAGCTGGGAAACGGGAACGAGCAGCGCAGACTGAGTCGAAGCTGCGCCGCACGGGTCAGCTGCCTGTTGAGGATGAAGCGAGTTATGGCCGTACTTCCGCACTCCCGCCGCAGTATTGTCAGTGCCTCTTGAGATGCTTTGAGTATGCAAAGCGGAGAAGCTTTCAGCGCGGAGATCGGGGCAGCGGCGGCTGCCCTGGCGGAGTCGTCTGCTGTGCTTGAGGTTCTCCTTGGCGGGGCCGCTTGTGGTGACGACGCCGGTATCGACGGCGCCGATCCTCTGCAGGTGCGGTCGGATGCGTACCTGGATGGGTTGGCGGAGGTGGCCCGGGCCGAGTCGCGGTTGGCGGCGGTGAAGGTCTGGTTGGCGGCGGGGTATGCGCATGTGACGGAGACCTTGGCAGGTCCTGTGGCCTCGCCGCAGGACCACACGGCACGGGAGATGGGGACGGTCGCGGAGGTGGCGTGTGTGCTGACGGTCAGCGAGCGGTCCGCATCGGCGCTGCTTTCGGATGCGCAAGCGCTGACCGGATCATTGCCGTTGACGTTGGGGGCGTTGCAGGCCGGGGAACTGTCCTGGCAGCACGCGAGAGTCATGGTGGATGAAGCCGCGGGCCTGGACCGGGCCGCTGCCGCGGCGCTGGAGGGGCATTTCCTGGATCCGGCGGCGCCGGTGCCGGCGCGGGGGTGCCCGGCGGGGGAGTTGGTTCCGGGCCGGTTCCGGGCGAAGGCCCGTTCGTGGCGGGAGCGTCACCACCCGGCCAGTATCGAGGCCAGGCATGTCCGCGGGGCGGGAGATCGCCGGGTGGAGTTCATTCCGGACCGGGACGGGATGGCCTGGATCAACGCGTACCTGCCGGCCGCGACTGCCACGGGGATCTTCGACCGACTCACGGCCGCGTCGCGGGCGTTGCAGGGTCCGGCCGAGGCCCGGACCCTGACCCAGCTGCGGGCGGACGTGGCCGCGACGTTATTACTGACCCGCGGCGCCGCCCCAGCCACCGCGGGCGGGCCCGGCGGGGTTTGCGCCGGGGTGCCGGTACCGCGGGCTCAAGTGCTGGTCACCGTCCCGGTGTTCTCGCTGCTGGGAGCCACGGAGGAACCGGCTGTGCTGGACGGGTACGGGCCGATTCCGCCGTCGATGGCCCGGGAACTGGTGGCGGAGGGGGCGGATTCGATCTACCGTGTCCTGGTCGATCCACGGGACGGGGCGCCGTTGGAGATAGGCCGTACCAGCTACCGGATCCCGAAAGCCTTGCGGCACTGGCTGCGGCTCAGGGATGCGAAGTGTTCCTTCCCGGCGTGCAACAACCAGTCCCTGGACACCGAGGCTGATCACCTGCTGGCCTGGTCCAACGGCGGTAGCACCGAGATCAGTAACCTGGCCCAGCCTTGCCGGAAGCACCACCGCCTCAAGCACACCACCGCCTGGACCCCCACGACCGCCACCCCGGACCTCACTGGCCCGACTCCACGCCACGCGACTGGCGAGGCGACTGGCACCCCGACTTGCCCGACGACATGCCTGGCGACTGGTCCGAGGCCTGGCCGGAGAACCGTGCCGGTGACTGGCCCGACAGCCGGTTCGGTGGCTGGTCGGAGGCTTGTCCGCTCCCGCCGGACGTCGAGGACCCGCCGTCGGATCCCGGGCCGGACCCGGATCAGGAACTACCCGCGGATCCCTTCCCCGACTGGTATCTCTTCCCAGCCCCCGACGCCGCCGAACCGGACGACTTTGAGTGGTCGCTCGTCGCTTGACCGGCCACGCGCCCGATAATGATTAGGCTTGGCCAGCTAGTGACTTGCCGCCTTGGAAAGTAACCATTAGTCTTTCCGCTATGGAAAGTGATCTTCAGCGGCCCTCCGGTGACGGGGCGAGAGCCGCATTGAACGAACTGACTGCTGACCGAGAGCGGCTCGCGGAAAACGTCAGGGTGCCCCGGGCGCTCATGGCAGGCTTCGGTGGAGTGGCCGCCTGGTGGGTGGGCATGGCTGCCGCGACGTCGCCGGGGCAGATGTACCAGCCGCCGGCAATGGGGTGGCTGGCCCTGGCTGTTTCGCTCGTCTTCGTTCACCTGGTCCAGCGTGACACCGGGATCCGCTTCCGCCGCATGGGGCCGCGGGCGCTGGTGGCCGTTGCCGGCGCTGTCGTGGCCTGCCTGGCGCTCTACAGCATCTCTCTGGCCCTGGTTTCCCTCGGGCTGCACTGGGGTGTCGTTCTCACCAGCGTCACGGCGTTCGCGTCGACGACCTGGCTCGCCGGAGTGGCTTACAGCTCGGCCGTGGCCCGCCTCCGCCATGGCTGAGGCGGCGTTTGATGAGGTCATTCACGCCCCGCTGCGGCTTCGCATCTGCGGTCTGCTCAGCCCGGTGGACCGGCTCGATTTCGCGGTCATCCGCACGGCGCTGGGCGTTTCGGACGCCACCCTTTCGAAGCAGCTGAAGACGCTGATCGCCTCCGGCTACGTCGCGTCGTCGAAAGCGGCTTCCGCGGGCCGCGATGATGCACGACGCATCACCTGGCTGTCCCTCACGCCCGACGGCAGGCGCGCTTTCGACGCGCACGTTCGCGCCCTGCAGGAGATCGCCGGACTCAACCCGAAGTAACGCCCGGCATAGTACCTACCGGAACAGTTCCTACCGGCGGGTGCGCTTCCGCAGTGTGACGGCTTCTTCGGCGGTTTCCAGCAGCCGGCGGGCCGACTCGTCCCAGCTGAAATCCGCCGCCCGCTCCACTGCCCGGCCCGAGCGCTGCTTCCACAGCGCCGGGTCTTCCAGGGCGCGGACCGCAGCGGCGAATGCCGGGGGGGAGTCGGGGGCGACATAGCTGACTGCGTCGGCACCGACCTCGCGGAAAATCGGGATGTCGCTGGCGATCACCGGCGTGCCGTGCGCCATCGCCTCCACCAGGGGCAGGCCGTAGCCCTCGGCGCGGGACAGGCTGACCAGCGCGGTGGTGCGGGCCAGCAGTGCTTCGTACTCGGCGTCGGTCACGCCGTTGTGGAACACGATGTTCGCGGCCCCGGGCGCCAGCGCCTCGAGCTCGGCCCTGCGTTCGGGAGTGATCCGGCTCAGAAGGTGCAACGTCATCTCCGGCAGCTCGGCCATGCCGCGGACCAGGGTCTCAACGTTCTTGTAGGGCATGAACGAGCCCATGTACAGCAGCGTCTTCTCGGCCCCTGCGCCGGGATCGCGCGGCGTGATCCCGGGCTGCGGGGCGTTGCCCACGATCCGCACGGGCCGCTTGGTCAGGCGGTATTTTGCCATCAGGGCCTCGGTGGTGGAACTGATGGTCGCTACGACGTCGGCCCGGTTCAGCAGCACCCGCTGCGGCCAAAACGCCTTGTGGTACAGCCGCCACAACATCCGCACCGGGGCCGGCAGGAACCCGGGAGGCGCCGGGTGCTCGTAGTAGATCAGGTCGTGCAGGGTCAGGACGAGGGCGTACTTGCGCCCCCAGCTGCCCATGGTCTGCATCGGGCACACCACGACGTCGGCGCCGAGCGGGTTGATCTTGCGGGCCACGAACAGTTCCGCCGGCGACAGCGGGCTGTTGATCAGCGTGTAGGGAACGTCCGGCAGCAGGGCCAGCTGGCGCCGGTCGCTGATCAGCATCGAGACGTCCGCGATTTTCGCTGCGGCCGCGATCAGGCTGGAGCCGTAGCGGCTGATGCCGTCATGGTGGTCGAGCCTGGTGAAGCGGGCGTCAATGAGAATTTTCACGCGGCATGGTCCTTCAAGAAGCGGCGGATAAAGCCCGCGGCGGGTTCGGGGGTTTCGTAGTGGATCAAGTGTCCGACGCCGGGAATGACTTCCAGGGTCCCGTCCGGCAGCAGCGGCAACAGTTTGTGCTGGTCGGGAAGGGCTGCGATCTCGTCCTCCGCGCCGGCTACCAGCAGCACCGGCAGCGCCAGGCGCGGCGCCACCTCGGCGACATTGCTGCCGACCGAGGCCTTGAAGGCTTCCAGCAGGCTGTCGCGGTCCGCGAAGGCGGAGAAGTAGGCACTGTGCTGGTCGTGCACGAACCGCCGCAGGTCCTTGTCGCGGGTCTTCGCCATGGTCTCGCTCATCACGCGCACGATCAGCTGATTGCGCAGCAGCGCAATTCCAAGCCGGCGGGGGAGCCGGGCGGCCGCCTCGTAGTAGAGCACCGCGGCCTTGGTCATCAGGCCCTTGGGGCCTTCGAGGGCGGGCGCGGCGATGGGGTTGATAAGGATCAGTTCGGCCACCGCCCCGGGGTGGTCCGCCACGAAGTGGCTCGCGATGATCGACCCGAAGGAGTGTCCCAGCAGGACCGTCTCCGGTCCCAGCCCGAGGGCAGCCATGAAGTCACCAACGAACTTTCCGTAGCCGGCGACGCTGTGCTCTCCGGCGCCGCCCGCGGCCTCGGAGACGCCGAAGCCCGGCAGGTCCGGCATGATCAGCCGCATCTCCGGCAGCTGGTCCACCACCCGCAGCAGCCCGTGGTGGTCACCGCGGAACCCGTGAATCACCAGGATCGTCCTGGTGGCAGCGGTCGCCTGGACGGGTTCGTAGGTCCAGTAGGCGACCCGGCTGCCGTTGATCTCCGCCGTGGCGGCCCGGCTCCTGGCATCCAGGCCGTCGCTGAGCAGGGGAACCCGGGGCGATGACCCGGCCGCCACGTCGTCCATGCGTCCGGTCCTAGTTGACATTGTCGGGGTTCGAACCGGTGCGGAAGCCACGCTCCAGGCCGGCCAGGGCGTCGAGGTCGGCGGTGCTGAGGCTGAACCCGAAGATGTCGTGGTTTTCGCGGATCCGGGCCTGCGAACTGGCCTTGGGGATGACGACGTTGCCCAGCTCCAGGTGCCAGCGCAGGATGATCTGCGCGGCGGTGCGATGATGTGCCGCGGCGAACTCCAGGATGACCGGATCCTCCAGCACCTGCCCGCGGCCCAGCGGGCTCCACGCCTCGGTGGTGATCCCCAGGGAGGCGTGCAGGGCGCGCAGTTCGGACTGCTGCAGCCAGGGGTGCAGTTCGATCTGGTTGACCGCGGGGACCACTTCGGCGCCGTCGAGCAGCCGTTCCAGGTGCGCCGGCTGGAAGTTGGAGACGCCAATCGCCCGCACCCTGCCCTCCCGGTACAGCGTTTCGAGGGCCCGGTAGCTCTCCGTGTAGAGACCCCGCTGCGGGCACGGCCAGTGAATCAGGTAAAGGTCGACGTACTCCAGCCCCAGCTTCGCGATCGAGGTGTCAAAGGCGCGCAGGGTCGCGTCGTAGCCCTGGTCGTCGTTCCAAAGCTTCGTGGTTACGAACAGATCCTCGCGGGTGAGCGAGGGGTGCAGCTCGCCCGAGCCGCCGGTGGAGCCGTTGAAGGCCGAGAGGGCGCCGATCGCTTTCCCGACGCCGGTCTCGTTTCCGTACATCGCGGCGGTGTCGAAATGCCGGTACCCGGCCTCGAGGGCCATGGTCACCAGGCCGGCGGCGTCTTCGGGCGGCACCTTGTACAGTCCGAAGCCGAGTCGGTCCATCAGCACGCCGTTGTTCAGGCTCAGCCGCGGGGAGATTCTCATAGCGAAGACTCTACCCAGTCCGACGCCGGGGACGGGGGAGACGGGCCGTCAGGACAGGCCTTCGGCGCTGACCAGCCGCCGGGCGCTGGCCTCGTCGAGGATGAGGTCGGTCGCCAGTCCCGCCGCCAGCGCGCCGCGCAGCCCGTTGATCTTGGACGCGCCGGAGACGACGCAGATCCGCCGCCGCACCTGCCGCAGCTCCGCCAGGTCGGGCCCGGTGGACCGTTCGTTGAGCGTGATGCCGTCCGAGGAACCGTCCGCGCGGAAGAACACGGTGGCAACATCGCCCACGACGTCGGAGCTCGCCAGGACGCTCAGGTCATCCTCGTCCAGGTAGCCGCCGGCGTACACATGGCTGGGGTAGTCGGCGTCGACGGACCCGACGCCGAAGATGGCGATGCTCATCCGGGACTGCAACTGCAGGATGCGCTGGACGCTGCGTTCATTCCACATCGCCTTCTTGGTGGCCGCATGGTCGAAGAACGCCGGCACCGGAAACTGCTCAACCCTGGCGCCGTAGGCGCTGCCGAAGCGGCGCATGATGTCCGAGGCGTAGGTGATGCCCGTGGTTTGCATGTTCCCGGCGCCATTGAGCTGGACAATGATGCTGTCGTGGGTGATCTTGCGGGTCAGGTGCCGGCTCACGGCACTGAGGGTCGAGCCCCACGCCACCCCGATGATCGCGTTCGAATCGACCAGCGGACCGATCGTGCGGGCCGCCTGCATCGCCACCCGGTCCAGCGTTTCCGCCTCGTTCAGCGTGTCCACCACGGGGACAACGTGCACATCCACCTTGTACTCCGCCCGGATCATGCTCGCCAGTTCGGGGCCGGTGTCCAGCGGGCTGCGGATCTGGATCTGCACCAGCCCGGATTCCCGGGCCGCCGAGAGCAGCCGCGAGACGGTCGAGCGCGAGGTCCGCAGCTCCCGGGCGATGGCATCCATCGTCAGGTCCTGGAGGTAGTACAGCTGGGCGGCGCGGAGGGCGTCGGACGGGCGGGTTGGCGACATTCCATTTCCATTCTGCACGTTTGTGCATAGTGCTTGACTCCATTTTCCATTAGTCCAAACAATAGTGGTGAACGGCGGCCCGCCTACCGGCGCGCCGCAGAGCAGCAATCCCGAGGGAGCAGTTTTGGGAAACCAGGTAATACCGGCCAATCCGGCGTCGAACGCACCACGCACATCCGTGCAGCGACTGAAGGACCGGCCCCACGCCCAGGTGCTCATCATCGGCGGCGGTATCAACGGAGTCGGAACCTTCCGGGACCTCGCCCTCCAGGGCGTCGATGTCGCGCTCGTGGAACGGGGCGACTACTGCCAGGGCGCCAGCGGTGCTTCCTCGCACATGATCCACGGCGGAATCCGGTACCTCGAGAACGGAGAGTTCCGCCTCGTCCAGGAGTCTGTCGTCGAGCGCAACCGGCTCCTGCGCATTGCCCCGCACTACGTCAAGCCGCTGCAAACCACCATTCCGATCTTCAGCACCTTCTCCGGCATCCTCGCCGCACCGCTGCGGTTCCTGACCCACAAACAGCAGGGCGCGCCCAAGGAGCGGGGCGCGTTCCTGATCAAGGTCGGCCTGAGCCTCTACGACTTCTTCTCCCGCGACGGCGGCACCGTCCCGCGGCACCAGTTCCGTGGCCGCAAGCGTGCCCTCGCCGAACTGCCCCGGCTGCACCCGGGCATCAAATACGCCGCGACCTACTTTGACGCTTCCGTGCACAACCCCGAGCGCCTGACGCTGGACGTGCTGCAGGACGGGGAAAAGGCCGGCGCAGCGGGCGGCAACGGCGCCCGCGCCAGCAACTACCTGTCGCTGGTCTCCATGGGTGACGGCGGCGCGCAGGCCGGTGCCAAGGCCGGCACGGTTCAGCTGCGTGACGAACTGACCGGCGAAGTCTTCGACTTCAGCGCCGACGTCGTGGTCAACACCACGGGCGCGTGGGTGGACCTGACCAACCAGGCCATGGGTGCCGCATCGGCCTTCATGGGCGGCACCAAGGGGTCCCACATCGTCCTGGACCATCCGGAGCTGCTCGACGCCTGCCAGGGCCGGGAAATCTTCTTCGAACA
Source organism: Arthrobacter sp. Soil763 (assembly GCF_001428365.1). GTDB lineage: Bacteria > Actinomycetota > Actinomycetes > Actinomycetales > Micrococcaceae > Arthrobacter. The sequence continues at coordinate 324,663 of NZ_LMSH01000003.1, forward strand.
CACCGACGGCCGGATCGTGCTGATCTACCCGATGGGTGACCGCGTCCTGGTCGGCACCACCGATATCGACGCCGACCCGTCAGAGGACACGGTCTGCACGGACGCCGAGATCGAGTACTTCTTCGACCTCATCGGCCACGTCTTCCCCGACATCACGGTGGACAAGGACCAGATCGTCTACACGTTCTCCGGCATCCGCCCGCTGCCCCGGCACGACGCCACGCAGCCGGGCTTCGTCAGCCGCGACTACCGCATCGAGCGCCGCGGCGACGCCGGCGGCCCGGTGGTGCTCAGCCTCGTCGGCGGCAAATGGACCACGTTCCGTGCCCTGTCCGAACACCTGAGCAACGACGTACTCGCCGAGCTCGGTTCGCAGCGGAAAGTCTCGACGGCGAAGCTCGCCATCGGCGGCGGCGCGGACTTCCCGGCCACCGAGGACGGCGTGCAGCGCTGGATCAAGGCCCACATGGCGGCCGGCCGCGACGCCGACCGCACAGCCGGCCTCCTGACCCGCTACGGCACCCGCGCGGCGGACGTCATCGCCTTCCTCGACGAGGGCCCCGACGCTCCGCTGCACTCCACCCGCGAGCTCAGCGTCCGTGAACTGGAGTTCATGGCACGCAACGAGCAGATCGGGCACCTGGTGGACGTTCTCATCCGGAGGACCTCGCTGGCCTTCCGCGGGCTGGTCACCGGTGAACTGCTGAACGAGGTCGCGGAGATCCTTTCCGGCCCGCTCGGCTGGGACGCGGCGGCGCGCGCTGCCGAAATCGATCACGCCCAGGAGGTGCTCCGACGCTTCCACGGCGTCCAGGTGCACAGCTTGGTCGCCTGATGACTTGCGTGTCCGGCGGGCCCGCCCTCCGGACACAAGGGCTGCGGGGTTACTCCCAGGGGAACCCCGCAGTGGCAGGCCGGCAGCGCGAAACCGCTGCCGGCCCAACAGCCCTTCAAACTCGCGAAGGGCTGACAACAGAAAATAGAGGAGTCAAAGATGTCTCTTGGAATAGTTTTCCTGTCCGAAGTATTCGGCACCGCAATGCTGACCTTGCTCGGCTGTGGCGTTGTCGCCAACGTCGCGCTTAAAGGCACGAAGGGCAACAACGGCGGGTTCCTGATGGTCACCTGGGGATGGGGCATTGCCGTCTTCGCCGGTGTCTTCGTTGCAGCCAAGTCCGGTGCGCACCTGAACCCGGCCGTCACCTTCGGCCTGCTGCTCAACGGCAAGAAGGAGTTTGCTCCCGGCGTTCCCGTCGACTTCGCCTCCACCCTGACCTACTTCGGCGGGGAACTGCTCGGCGCCTTCCTGGGCGCCGTCGTCATGTGGCTCGCCCACAAGCAGCACTTCGACGTCGAACCCGAGCCCGCCAGCAAGCTCGGCGTTTTCTCCACCGGCCCCGCGATCCGCTCCACCCCGTGGAACCTGATCACGGAAATCATCGGCACCTTTGTCCTCGTGTTCGTCATCCTGACCTTCGGCGGAACCCCCTCCGGTCTTGGCCCGCTCGCCGTGGCCCTGCTGGTCGTCGGCATCGGCGTCTCGCTCGGTGGCCCCACCGGTTACGCCATCAACCCGGCCCGTGACCTCGGCCCCCGCATCGCGCACGCGCTGCTGCCCATCAAGGGCAAGGGCTCCTCGGACTGGAGCTACTCCTGGATCCCCGTCGTCGGCCCGCTCGTTGGCGGCGGCCTCGCCGGCATCGTGGCAGCCGTCGTGCCGATCATCGCCACCGCCGCCGCCTGATCCACCCCGGGCACGACCCGTTCGATTCGCATCACTTCAACCGCAGGCCCAACAGACAAGGACGTCAGCATGAACCAGTACGTAATCGCCATCGACCAGGGAACGACCAGCACCCGGGCCATCGTGTTCGACCACAGCGGCAGCATCGTGTCGTCGGGCCAGATGGAACACGAGCAGATCTTCCCGCAGGCCGGCTGGGTGGAACACGATCCGGCCGAAATCTGGAACAACACCCGTGAGGTCATCGCCTCGGCACTGTCCAAGGCGAACCTGACCCGCCACGACATCGCCGCCGTCGGCATCACCAACCAGCGCGAAACCGCCGTCGTCTGGGACAAGACCACCGGCAAGGCTGTCTACAACGCGATCGTCTGGCAGGACACCCGCACCCAGTCGATCGTTGACGAACTCGCCAAGGACGGCGGGCCGGAACGCTTCAAGCAGAAGGTGGGCCTGCCGCTGGCGACCTACTTCTCCGGCACCAAGATCAAGTGGATCCTGGACAACGTCGACGGCGCCCGCGCCAAGGCGGAGGCCGGTGACCTGGTCTTCGGCAACACCGACAGCTGGGTGCTGTGGAACCTCACCGGCGGGACCGACGGCGGCGTGCACGTCACCGACGTGACGAACGCGTCCCGGACCATGTTCATGGACCTGGAGACCCTCTCCTGGGACCAGGAGATCCTGGATGCCTTCGGCGTCCCGGCGTCCATGATGCCGGCCATCAAGTCCTCCTCCGAGGTCTACGGCACGGTCCACACCTCCCAGCTGCTGCGCGAAGTTCCGGTCGCCGGCATCCTCGGTGACCAGCAGGCGGCCACGTTCGGCCAGGCCGCCTTCGACACCGGCGAGGCCAAGAACACCTACGGCACGGGCTGCTTCCTCATCTTCAACACCGGCGAGGAAATCGTCCACTCCAAGAACGGGCTGCTGACCACGGTCGGCTACAAGCTCGGCGACGCCAAGCCGCACTACGCGCTGGAAGGCTCCATCGCCGTCACCGGCTCGCTCGTGCAGTGGCTGCGCGACAACCTGGGCATGATCAGCAGCGCCCCGGAGGTCGAAACCCTTGCCGCATCGGTCAAGGACAACGGCGGCGTGTACATCGTCCCGGCGTTCTCCGGCCTCTTCGCCCCGTATTGGCGTTCCGACGCCCGCGGCGCGATCGTCGGCCTGACCCGCTATGTGAACAAGAACCACATCGCGCGTGCGGCGCTGGAGGCCACCGCCTTCCAGACCCGCGAGGTGCTCGACGCCGTCAACGCCGACTCGGGCGTGCCGCTGAGCGAGCTGAAGGTCGACGGCGGCATGGTTGCCAACGACGCGCTGATGCAGTTCCAGGCGGACATCCTCGGCGTGCCGGTGATCCGGCCGAAGGTGGTGGAGACGACGTCGCTCGGCGCCGCCTACGCCGCCGGCCTCGCCGTCGGCTTCTGGAAGGACCTGGGCGAGTGCTCGGCCAACTGGTCCGAGGACAAGCGCTGGGAGCCGCAGATGGATGAGGCCGAGCGCGACCGCCAGATGCGGCTCTGGAAGAAGGCCGTGACCAAGTCCATGGACTGGGTCGACGAGGACGTGAAGTAGCGCCTTAGCCCCTAAAAGGGGCCGGAGACTCCCGCCCGCCCGCTTCGCGGTGCCCACCACACCATGGCGGGGAGTCTCCGGCCCCTTTTTGTTGCGTCCCCTCTTCAGCCGCTCGGGGCGACTTACGGTCGGGGGGTTTGCGGGTGCGCTAAAGTAGTCGTATGCGCGCGATCCTTCTGCTTAGCTAGCCGCCCGGCATCCCGACGACAACCCGGATTGCCGAGCGGCAGCCCCTCCGTGGCGAGGGGCTTTTGTGTGTCCGGGACTAATACCGGCCCGCAGCAGGGGACCCAGGGATCAGGCGTGCACGCCTGATCCGACACGATCGAATGAACAGAAGAGGCCAGCAGTGAGCGTTCAGCCGGAGACAGAAGCCGGAACAGCAGCAGCCGGCGCGAGCGAAAGCCCCGAAGAGGGCGCTTACAGCTTCGCCGCCATGGAGGCCAAGTGGCCGCAGGTCTGGGAGGACCTCAAGGTCTTCACGCCCCTGGATGACGGCTCCAAGGAACGCCGCTACGTGCTGGACATGTTCCCGTACCCCTCCGGCGACCTGCACATGGGCCACGCCGAAGCGTTCGCGATGGGCGACGTCGTCGCCCGCTACCTGCGCCAGCAGGGCTTCGACGTGCTGCACCCGATCGGCTGGGACTCCTTCGGCCTGCCGGCCGAGAACGCCGCGATCAAGCGCAACGCGCACCCCAGCGAGTGGACCTACGCCAACATCGACACCCAGGCGGCGTCGTTCAAGCGCTACGCGATCTCCGCCGACTGGTCCCGCCGGCTGCACACCTCCGACCCCGAGTACTACCGCTGGACGCAGTGGCTGTTCAAGCGCTTCTACGAGCGCGGGCTGGCCTACCGCAAGGACTCCCCGGTCAACTGGTGCCCGAAGGACCAGACCGTGCTGGCCAACGAGCAGGTCGTCAACGGCGCCTGCGAGCGGTGCGGCACCGCCGTCACGAAGAAGTCCCTGAACCAGTGGTACTTCAAGATCACCGACTACGCCGACCGGCTGCTGGACGACATGGACGAACTGCGCGGCCACTGGCCCGAGCGCGTCCTGGCCATGCAGAAGAACTGGATCGGCCGGTCCGAGGGCGCCCACGTTACGTTCGCGATCGAGGCCGACGGCGGGAAACCCGCCAAGGACGTCACCGTCTTCACCACCCGCCCGGACACGCTGTACGGTGCGACGTTCTTCGTCGTCGCCGCCGATGCGCCGCTGGCAGTGGAACTGGTCACCGACGAGCACGCCGCCGCCCTCGACGCGTACCGCGAGCAGGTCAAGGCGCTGTCCGAGATTGAGCGCCAGTCCACCGAGCGCGAGAAGACCGGCGTGTTCACCGGCCGCTACGCCATCAACCCGCTGAACGGCGAGAAGCTGCCGGTCTGGGCCGCGGACTACGTGCTGGCCGACTACGGCACCGGCGCCATCATGGCCGTCCCCGCCCACGACCAGCGCGACCTGGACTTCGCCAAGACCTTCGACCTGCCCGTCCGCGCCGTTCTGGACACCGGCGAGGAGGACCCGGCCGTGTCCGGCACCGCAACCGCCGGCGAGGGCACCCTGGTCAACTCCGGCGCCCTCGACGGCCTGCCGAAGGCCGAGGCCATCCCCGCCGCCATCAGGATCCTGGAGGAGCAGGGCACGGGGGAGAAGTTCGTCAACTTCCGCCTGCGCGACTGGCTGCTGAGCCGGCAGCGGTTCTGGGGGACGCCGATCCCGATCATCCACTGCCCGGCCTGCGGCGAGGTCCCCGTCCCGGACGACCAGCTGCCCGTGACGCTGCCCGCGGACCTGCGCGGCGAAGACCTGTCCCCGAAGGGCACCTCGCCGCTGGCCGCCGCGGAGGCCTGGGTCAACGTCGAGTGCCCCTCCTGCCACGGGCCGGCCAAGCGTGACACGGACACCATGGACACCTTCGTGGACTCCTCCTGGTACTTCCTGCGCTTCGTCTCCCCGCAGTACACCGAGGGCCCCTTCGACCCGGCCAGGATCAATGACTGGATGCCGGTCGGCCAGTACGTCGGCGGCGTCGAGCACGCGATCCTGCACCTGCTCTACGCCCGCTTCTTCACCAAGGTCATCCACGACCTGGGCCTGATCGAAGCCGACGAGCCGTTCAAGGCGCTGCTGAACCAGGGCCAGGTCCTCAACGGCGGCAAGGCCATGAGCAAGTCCCTGGGCAACGGCGTGGACCTGGGCGAGCAGCTCGACAAGTACGGTGTCGACGCCGTGCGCCTGACCATGATCTTCGCCTCCCCGCCGGAGGACGACGTCGACTGGGCCGACGTCTCGCCGTCGGGCTCCGCGAAGTTCCTGGCCCGCGCCTGGCGGCTCGGTCAGGACGTCACCAGCGCCCCGGGCGTCGACTTCGCGACCGGTGACCGCGCCCTGCGCACCGTCACCCACCGCACCATCGCGGACGCCGAAGCCCTGCTGGACCACAACAAGTTCAACGTAGTGGTCGCGAAGCTGATGGAACTGGTCAACGCGACCCGGAAGACGATCGACAGCGGTGCCGGCGGCGCCGACCCGGCCGTGCGCGAGGCCGCCGAGGCCGTTGCGGTCATCCTGAGCCTGTTCGCCCCCTACACGGCCGAGGACCTGTGGAACGTGCTGGGTCATCCTGCGTCGGTGGCGAACGCCGGCTGGCCCACGCACGACGAGGCGCTGCTGGTGCAGGAGACGGTTACCGCCGTCGTCCAGGTCCAGGGCAAGGTCCGGGACCGCCTCGAGGTTTCCCCGGGCATCGCCGAGGATGAACTGCGCGAACTGGCGCTGGCCTCCGAGAACGTCCAGCGTGCGCTGGACGGCCGTGGGATCCGCACCGTGATCGTGCGGGCGCCTAAACTGGTCAACATCGTCCCGGCCTAGCCGGACAAGCCGTTCGTGATCCGGCCGCTGGCAGACGCCGGCGGCCGGATCTCTTTCCAGGAGGTGCTTCGTGCCGGACCGTGAGCCCCCGGGCTGGCCGTGGTTGCGTGAGCGCCTGGCCAGGCTCCGCCAGGCGGGCCGTCCTGCCGCGGTCCCGGTACCGGCGGCGGTCCGGATCGCCGTGGTCACGGACTCGGCCGCCGCGCTCCCGGCTGAGTGGGTGCGGGACTTTACCGCTGACGGCCGCCTCACCGTCGTGCCGATGCCCGTCATGGTCGGGGACGAGATCTACGGCGAGGGCGAGGATGACATTGCCGAAACCATCGCCGTAGCCCTGGCCAGCGGCGTTCCGGTCCGTACCTCCCGGCCCTCGCCCGGCCAGTTCGAACAGGCCTTCCAGGCCGCTGCCGCCCGCGGCTTTGAATCGGTGCTGTCGCTGCACATCTCCGGCGATCTATCCGGCACTGCCGACTCCGCCCGCCTTGCCGCAGGCAGGGTGGGCATCCCGGTGGAGGTCCTGGACTCGCGCACCGTTGGGATGGCCCAGGGGATGGGCGTGCAGAGCGCCGTCGTAGCGGCCGCCGACGGACGCGGTCTGTCCCAGGTCAAGGCGTTTGCCGAGGAGCGGCTGGCCCGGACCCGCGTGTACTTTTATGTGCCAAGCCTGGAGCAGCTCCGCCGCGGCGGGCGGATCGGCGCCGCCGCCTCGCTCTGGGGCACAATGTTCTCGATCAAGCCGATCCTCGCGGTCGACGGCGGCAAGGTCGTGCCGCTGGAGAAGGTCCGGTCGGCCCCCCGCGCCATCGCCCGGCTGGAGGAGATCGCCGCCGCTGACGCGCTGTCACGGCCGCGCGGCGAGGCCCGGATCGCCGTGCACCACTTTGGCAACCAGTCCGAGGCGGAGAAGCTGTCGGCCAGGCTGGCCGCGCTGCTGCCCGAGTGTCCGCCCGCACAGATCAGTGCGTTGCCCGCCGTGCTGGCGGCCCACGCCGGTCTCGGCGTCCTCGCGGTGATCGTGGGGGAGAGCAGCACCCCGCCCGCCCTGGCCGCCGGTCCAGCTGGTGGTCTGGCCGCCGGCCCAGCCGGTGCGCGCGGGCCTGCGGTGCCGCGCCGCCCTGCCGAACGGCACGGAGGCGCGTCCGGTTCCGCGGAGTCCGCCGGAGACCTGTCCACATAGCGCCGCCCGGTCCTATCCTGCGCCGCAGCGCGTTCCTAGGCTGGAGCGCATGTCGCGCCGATCCGGGGAAGCTGCCCGCCGCAGCGCAGCAGGGCCGACCCTGCACCGCTGGGACGCCAGCCTGGGCCCCGCCACGGACCGGGCGCCGGCAAGACCGGCGGACGACGGCGGGCAATTGGTCGGCGGGCAACGGGCTGGCGGTCAACCGGTCGGCGGGCAACGGGCTGGCGGGCAACCGGTCGGCGGGCAAACCGCGGCCGAGCAACCCGCCGCCGAGGCGTTGTCCAGCCGCGGACTGACCCGCCGCCCGCCTGCGGGCGCGTTCCGGTCGCGGACCGGGCGGCGGGCAGCTGTCCTGGTCGCCGTTGTTTCGGTGCTGTTGAGCACCTGGTTTTGGTGGCAGGCGGCGGCTGGCGCACCCCGCGTCTTGCCCCTCGGCGGGCCGCCCGGCCCCGAACGTGCCGCGGGCGGCGGGGAGACGCCGCCGGCTGACGGCACAGATACTGCAGGCGCTGACCCTGCCGGCACGGAAGCTGCCGGAACGGAAGCTGCGGGCATTGAGGCTGCCGGGCCGGGCGGGGGCGGCGCCGATCCGGCAGCTCCGGAAGACGGCGGCTCCGGGCCTGCCGGCACGATCATCGTCCATGTTGCCGGGGCGGTCGCCCGCCCCGGCATAGTGGAAGTCCCGCAGGGCAGCCGGCTGCACGAGGCAATCCGGGCGGCAGGCGGAAGCACTCCGGGCGCTGATCTGGACCGGCTAAACCTGGCGGCCGTCCTGGCCGATGGCCAGAAGGTTCTCGTCCTCAAACGCGGCGACCCTGACCCGCCGTCAAGCGACGGGGACGGTGCCGACAGTAGTGCCGGCAACGGTGCCGGCAGCCGGGGCAGTGGAGCCGCACCCGCGGGCACCGCGCCGCCGGGCGGCAAAATCAACCTGAACGGCGCCGGCGTCGAGGAACTGGCCACGCTGCCGCGGGTGGGCCCGGTGCTGGCGCAGCGCATCGTCGACTGGCGCAGGGAGCATGGGAACTTCGGCAGCGTCGCCGAGCTCGACGCCGTCGAAGGTATCGGGCCCAAGCTGCTGGCGTCCCTGCTGCCGCTGGTGGAGGTCTGAGATGGCGGCGGGGCAGCCGCGGCCATGGCAGGCCTTGCGGGACGCAGCTGCCCGCACGATCGCCGGGGAACCAGCCGGACCACCCATTTCCGAAAAGAGCGGTTCCGCGTGGCGTCGCGCCTGGGACCGCTCATGGAACAACGCAAGGCGCGGCGCATGGAACCGCGCATGGGACTACTGGCGGGATCATGCCCCTCGTGCCCTCCGCAGGACGATGGCTGGCCGGCCGGCAGCACCGGCCACACCGGCCACACCGGCAGGGAGGCCGGAACGCCGGCGCCGGACCGACCTTCGGCTGTTGCCCGCCGTCGTGTCCGTCTGGGCAACGGCCGCGGCCTGCGGGCTCCTGGAACCCGCTGCCATTGCCGTGGTGTGCGGCGCGCAGGCCGGAGCGGCGGCACTGCTGCTGGTCCGGCGCCCGCGGCGCAGCTCCCAACGCCGGGGCCGGCCGCGCGGCCAGGACACCCGCGGCCGCCGGTCCCGCACCCCTGGCGGCGCGCCCGGCGGTCAGTCGCCGCACCAAAGCATCCGGGCCACGCTGGCCCTCGCCCTTTTGCTCTCCTGCGCCGCGGGTGGCCACGCCGCCGCGGGCTCCGTCCAACGGCACGCCAACGACGTCGCCAGGGCCATCTCCGGGGAGGCTGCCGTGCTGGCCGAGCTGGACGTGGCCGAGGATCCGCGCCGGCTCGCAGCCCCGGACCGGCCGGGCTCTGCCGGGCGCTGGGCGGTGCCAGCCACGCTTCGGGTGCTGGCCTTCGACGGCCGCCGCGTTGAGGTGCGGGTGCCGCTGGTCGTCATGGGCGGCCAGGGTTGGGAGCAGGCCCGCCCGGGCCAGCGGATCCGCGCCACCGGCAAGCTGAAGTCCGCGGGCTCCGCCGGGCGGGAGGCCGGAATCCTGGCGGCGTCGTCCGCTCCGACCGTGCTGCGGGACGCAGGCGGGTGGACCCGCGCCCCGGCGGACCTGGCCCGGAACTTCGGCGCGGCCTCCGCCGAGCTGGCCGGAGATGCCGCCGGCCTGCTGCCCGGGATGATCACCGGGAACACGGCGAGGCTCGATCCGCAGCTGGCTGCGGCCATGCAGACCGTCGGCATGACCCACCTGACCGCTGTCAGCGGAGCGAACTGCAGCCTGGTGCTCGGTGCGCTGGTGTTGGCGGCCCGCTCCCTGCGTTTCCCCAGGCCCGCTGCCGCCGCCGCGGCCCTGACGGGACTGTTGCTGTTCGTGCTGATGGTCGGGCCCGATGCCAGCGTCCTGCGGGCGGCGGTGATGGGGGCGGTGGGACTGGCCGGTCTCGCTTTCGGTCGCGCCGGCCGGGGCCTCAGCCTGCTGTGCGTTGCTACGACCGGTCTCCTGCTGACCGATCCGGCGCTGGCCACCGACATCGGGTTCGCGCTCTCCGTCGTGGCCACGCTGGGCATCGTCGCGGCCGGGCGGTCCATCATGGACTGGCTGCCGGCAGCGGTGCCCCGGAGCCTGGCCGCAGCGCTGGCTGTTCCGCTGTCCGCCCAGCTCTTCTGCGGCCCCGTGATCGTTCTGCTCCAGCCTCAGTTCTCCAGCTACGCCCTGCCCGCCAACCTCGCGGCCGCGGTCCTGGTCGCACCCATCACCCTTCTCGGTACTGCCGCCGTCCCGCTCCTCGCAGCAGCGCCGGCCCTGGCCGCGGTTCCCATCGCCGTTGCCGGCATCTTCGCCGGCGCGGTGGCAGCAATCGCCCGGTACTTTGCCGGGCTGCCGGGCGCGGCGCTGCCCTGGCCGGAAGGGGCTTTTGGCGCGGCCACCATGGCGGCGTTCTCCGTCCTGTCGCTGGCCGCAGTCTGGCTGGCCTGCCATCCTGCCGCTGCACTCGCCGCTTTGCCGGAGATGCACCGGCGCACCGCCCGTCTGCTAGGCCGGCTCCTCGACCGGCAACCCGCCCCGCCGGGCAGGACGCCGCCGGGCTCCGCTTCGGGCGCGGGGCGCAGGCCCCTCAACAGGCACGTCAACGGCCCCGCCAGCACATGGAGCGTGGCGGTACGGACCGGCTTGGTGGACGGTGCCCGTCGTGGCAGGCTTAGAGTCTGTAAATTTACCTTTCGGAGGAACCACCAGTGGCTGCTGCCCAGACCCAACGCGCCCGGACCACGGCCACGAACACCGCCTCCTGGCGCGATGTGACGCCGGCTGCGGTGGTGCTGGTCGCGGGGCCGGAGGACTACCTCGGCTCCCGGGCCATGGACCGGATCCGCGCGCAGGTCCGGGCGGCCGCGCCCGACGTCGAGGTGACCCGGCTCAACGCCGGCAGCTATGAACCGGGCAGCCTGGCCATGAACGTCAGCCCCTCGCTGTTCGGCGAGCAAAAGCTGATCGAGGTCGAGGGCCTCGAGGCGATGAACGATGCCTTCCTCGCCGACGGCCTCAAATACCTCGCCGGGCCGGAGCCGGACGCCGTGCTGGTCCTGCGCCACAGCGGGGGAGTGCGCGGCAAGAAGCTCCTCGACGCGGTCAAGGCCGGCGGCTGGCCCGTGGTGGACTGCCAGCCGCTGAAAAAAGACGCTGACAAGGCCGCGTTCGTGGCCGCCGAGTTCAAGGCCGCCGCCCGCCGGATCGAACCGGACGCCGTGCACGCGCTGGTCAACGCGGTCGGGGCGCACCTGGCCGAACTCGCCGCGGCCTGCAGCCAGCTCATCGCCGACGCGACCACCGCCGTGGACACTGAGATGGTGGACCGCTACTACGGCGGCCGGGTCGAGGCCACAGCCTTCAAAGTCGCGGACGCCGCCATGGCCGGCAACGCCCCGCTGGCCCTCTCCACACTGCGCCACGCCCTCGACACCGGCGCCGACCCCGTACCGATCGTCGCCGCCCTCGCTTCCAAGCTGCGGTCGCTGGCCAAGGTCGCCGGCGCGCGGGGCTCCTCCGCGCAGATCGCCAAGGAACTCGGCATGCAGCCGTGGCTGGTGGAGCAGGCGCAGCGTGAGGTCCGGCGCTGGACTCCGGAGGGCCTGGTCCAGTCCATCCAGGTCACGGCCGAGGCCGACGCCCAGGTCAAGGGCCTGTCGCGGGACCCGGTCTACGCCGTTGAGCACGCCGTCTCGGTGATTGCGGGGTCCGTCCGCCGCTAACGCGCGACGCGTCACCGCAATACCGGGCGTCGCCAGCGGTTAGCACGTTCGCCCGGCGCTCCGTCCGCCGCTAACGCGCGACCCGGCGCCGCAGTACGGTCCGCCGTTAGCGCTAGCGCCGCTCAGGAGCCGGGCCGTACCCCGCGTTTAACTGGCTGTGGCCGGCACCCAGGGGGTGCCGGCCACAATCATCAGTTCAGTGGAACTGGAAACCTTAGAGTGCGTTGACCTTCTTGGAGATCGCGGACTTGCGGTTTGCAGCGTTGTTCTTGTGCAGAACACCCTTGCTGACAGCCTTGTCGAGCTTGCGGCTGGCAGTGACCAGTGCAGCAGCAGCGGCATCCTTGTCGGTGGACTCAACGGCGGTGTTGACAGCGCGGATGGCCGTCTTCAGCTCGGACTTGACTGCGTTGTTGCGCAGGCGAGCCTTTTCGTTGGTCAGGATGCGCTTCTTCTGGGACTTGATATTAGCCACGTGTGAACTCTCTTTTTCAATGCGGAAAATGGTCTAGAGGGCTTTCAGATTGGCCATTGACTGAGCGGCGTGGGGATACCTATGGCGACCAACCATCTGTGGCCGTCGACCTGCACGGACACACAGCTGTCAATAATAGCAGAGCCGCGCCGCCGGTGGCGAGTTCGGGCCCGCGCCCGCGGGTCGCTCAGGACCAGCCGTGCCGGCTGCGCAACGCGGCCGAAATATCCCCGAACCGCCCGGCGTCAAGGATCGCGCCCTCGCGCCGCACGTCCAGCGGATTGATCTGCAGGACGCGGTCCAGGCGCGCCTCGCTGGGGCGCCACTGCCGGTCCCAGGGGCCGGTCCCGATGTCGACGTAGTCCTGGGCGCGGCGGTCATCGCCGTCGTGGTCCTTGCTGGTGAGCATCAGGCCCAGCAGGTAGCGGCCATGGGTGCCTACCAGCAGCACGGGCCGGTCCTTGCCCCGGCCGTGGTCCTCCTCGAACGGCACCCAGGTCCAGACGATTTCGCCGGGTTCGGGCTGGCCGTTGGCCGCCGGGTTGTAGCGGACCGTCGAGCGGCCCTGGAAATCGCCCGGGTAGGTTCCGGAGAGGCCGACGGCGGGCTTCCGCCGGGTCTTGGTGGTGGCCGCGGGCCGGCGGGGCGCCGCCGGGGCACCGCCGGAGCCAGCCAGCAGACGCCAGGCGCCGCGGAAGGCCCTGGCGAGGGAGCGAAGAGTCTGGGACATGGGGAAACCCTACCGCCGGGCGGGCCGCGCGCCGGGAAGGGCCGGGATGCGGTGCCACGCGCCGGGACGTGGGAGACTAGGAGAACGAAAATTGCGGCGTGTCGCGGCCGGGTGTGCCACCGGCTGCGTCCGTCCGCGGAACGGCCTATGCGAATAGTCCGCCCGCGCCGCCCCCAGAATTGCCAAGAGTAAGGACCCTGCGTGTCTCCCATGGCCCGCACCGCCCCGGTGCCTGCCGCAACAGATCCGGACCTCATCCGGAACTTCTGCATCATTGCGCATATTGACCACGGCAAGTCCACGCTGGCCGACCGGATGCTTCAGTACACCGGCGTCGTCCAGTCCCGCGACATGAAGGCCCAGTACCTGGACCGGATGGACATTGAGCGTGAACGCGGCATCACCATCAAGTCCCAGGCCGTGCGCATGCCCTGGGAGCTGGACGGCACCAGCTACGCACTGAACATGATCGATACGCCGGGCCACGTCGACTTCACCTACGAGGTTTCCCGGTCCCTGGCCGCCTGTGAAGGGGCCGTGCTGCTGGTGGACGCCGCGCAGGGCATCGAGGCGCAGACCCTGGCGAACCTGTACCTGGCGATGGAAAACAACCTCACCATCATCCCGGTGCTGAACAAGATCGACCTGCCGGCCGCCCAGCCCGAGAAGTACGCCGAGGAACTGGCGAACCTGATCGGCGGCGATCCCGAGGAAGTGCTGCGCGTTTCGGGCAAGACCGGCGCCGGCGTCGAACTCCTGCTGGACAAGATCGTCCGTGACCTTCCGGCCCCGGTCGGCAACCCGGACGCCCCGGCCCGCGCCATGATCTTCGACTCGGTGTACGACACCTACCGCGGCGTCGTCACGTACGTCCGCGTGGTCGACGGCATGCTCCACCCGCGCGAACGCATCCAGATGATGTCCACCCGCGCCACCCACGAACTCCTCGAGATCGGCGTGAGCGCGCCGGAACCCACCCCCTCGAAGGGCCTGGGCGTCGGCGAGGTCGGCTACCTGATCACCGGTGTGAAGGACGTGCGCCAGTCCAAGGTCGGCGACACCGTCACCAACCTGGCCAAGCCCGCTGCCGAGTCGCTGCCCGGTTACGCCGACGCCAAGCCGATGGTCTTCTCCGGCCTGTATCCGCTGGACGGCACCGACTACCCGGTGCTGCGCGACGCGCTCGAGAAGCTCATGCTCAACGACGCCGCGCTGGTCTACGAACCGGAAACCTCCGCCGCGCTGGGCTTCGGCTTCCGCGTCGGCTTCCTGGGCCTGCTGCACCTGGAAATCACCCGGGAACGGCTCGAACGCGAGTACAAGCTGGACCTGATTTCCACCGCCCCGAACGTCGAATACGAAGTGACGCTCGAGGACAAGAAGGTCGTCCACGTCACCAACCCGAGCGAATACCCCACGGGGAAGGTCGCCGAGGTCCGCGAGCCGATGGTCTCGGCCACGATCCTGGCGCCCAACGAGTTCGTCGGCGCCATCATGGAGCTCTGCCAGAGCCGCCGCGGCGTCATGGGCGGCATGGACTACCTCTCCGAGGACCGGGTCGAGATCCGCTACCGCCTGCCGCTGGCCGAGATCGTCTTCGACTTCTTCGACATCCTCAAGTCCCGGACCCGCGGCTACGGTTCGCTGGACTGGAAGGCCGACGGCGACCAGGTCGCGGACCTGGTCAAGGTCGACATCATGCTCCAGGGCGAGCAGGTCGACGCGTTCAGCGCCATCACGCACCGCGACAAGGCCTACGCCTACGGTGTCATGATGACCGGCAAGCTGCGCGAACTCATCCCGCGCCAGCAGTTCGAGGTGCCGATCCAGGCCGCCATCGGCTCCCGCATCATTGCCCGTGAGAGCATCCGCGCCATCCGCAAGGACGTCCTCGCCAAGTGCTACGGCGGTGACATCACCCGAAAGCGCAAACTGCTCGAGAAGCAGAAGGAAGGCAAGAAGCGCATGAAGATGGTGGGCCGGGTCGAGGTGCCGCAGGAGGCGTTCATCGCCGCCCTGACCACCGAAGAGTCCAAGGACAAGGCCAAGAAGTAGCCATGCCAAGCGCACTACCCCTCGGCGACCCGGCGCCGTCGGACGGGCTGCTGCCCGCCCAGGCGCTGGAGGGCGCCGCTGAACGGGCCTTCGGGCTCTACGTCCACATCCCGTTCTGCGCCGTGCGCTGCGGCTACTGCGACTTCAACACCTACACCGCCACCGAACTGGGCGGCGGCGCCTCGCAGGATGCCTACGCGGGCACCGCCGTCGCTGAGGTGGAGTTCGCCGGTAAGGCGCTCCGGGCCTCGGGACTGCCCGAGCGCCGCCTGTCCACGGTGTTTTTCGGCGGCGGCACGCCTACGCTGCTGCCGGCCGCTGACCTGGCCCGGATCCTGGGCGCCGCCATCGAGACCTGGGGGCTGGAGCCGGGCGCCGAGGTCACCACGGAAGCGAACCCGGACTCGGTCACGCCGGAATCCCTGCAGCTGCTCGCCGACGCCGGCTTCACCCGGGTCTCGTTCGGCATGCAGTCGGCCGTGCCGCACGTCCTCAAAGTCCTGGACCGCACCCACACCCCCAGCCGGGTACCGCAGGCCGTCCAGTGGGCGCGCGATGCCGGGCTGGCTGTCAGCCTGGACCTGATCTACGGCACCCCGGGCGAGTCGCTGGCGGACTGGCGGCATTCGCTGGAGAAGGCGCTGTCCTACGGCCCGGACCACATCAGCGCCTACGCGCTGATCGTCGAGGAGGGCACCAAGCTCGCCACCCAGATCCGCCGCGGCGAGGTTCCGGGGATCGACGACGACGATCACGCCGTCAAATATGAACTGGCCGACGAACTGATCTCCGCCGCCGGGCTGGGCTGGTACGAAGTCAGCAACTGGGCCCGGACCCCGGAGCAGGCCTGCCGCCACAACCTGGCGTACTGGCGCGGCGACGACTGGTGGGGGATCGGCCCGGGCGCGCACTCCCACGTGGGCGGCGTCCGCTGGTGGAACGTCAAGCACCCGTCAGCCTACGCGGGCCGGATCTCCGCCGGAGCCTCGCCCGCGGCCGGCCGGGAAACCCTGGACAGTGACACCCGCGAGGTGGAACGCGTCATGCTCGAAGCCCGGTTGGTGACCGGACTGGAGATCGCCGGCCTCGGCGGCCTGGGGGACACCGGCCGGCACGCCGTCGCCGGGCTGATCGCCGACGGGCTGGTGGAGCCGCAGCAGGCCTTCAAGGGCCGGCTGGTGCTCACGCTCAAGGGCCGGCTGCTCGCGGACGCCGTGGTGCGCCGGATCCTGCCGGACTAGTCAGCGGCGTGGTGCGGGCCGGCGCGGCGCGCGGACGCTCCGGCCCGGCAGGGCCTGAAGTGTACGTTCGCGCTATTTGATCCAGCGCAGGTTGTACTCGTACCGGTGCGGCTGGCCCCGGTTGACGTGGATCCCGGCGGCCACGGAGAAGCAGGCCAGGGCGATCCAGATGACCGTGGCCAGGACGGCGAAAATGTTCCCCACCACCGGTACGAAGACCAGCAGGTTGGCCACGACCGCGGCGATCGTCGGCGGCAGCGTGAAGTTCAGGGCTTCCTTGGACTCCTGGGCGGTGAAGGGGCCGCGGTCCTTGAAGATCAAATAGATCAGCAGCGCGGGGATGCACCCAAGGATCCCGCCGAAGTGCGCCAGGGTGGCCCACTGGCGGTCTTCGCTGGCCGTCAGCGGCAGTGCGTTCGCCGGCACGCCATGGTACTGGGGCCGGTCAGGGCCTGCGTGGTGGTCCGGGTGTTCGCGTGCGTCTTCTGCCACGTTGAGTCCTTTGGATTGCGGTGGAGCGATGGTGCCTGTACGAGCCACGGCCGCAGCAAAGGGCTGCAGCCGCCGTACCAAGAATACTTGCTCCCGCCGCGGTTCGACGCACGCGGCGGCGGTCAGGGCACCGTGAGGAAGTCGATGACCTCTTCCACCCGGCCCAGCAGCGAGGGCTCAAGGTCCGCGTAAGTGCGCACCGCGCCGAGCAGCTTCTGCCACCCCAGGCCGATGTCCTCCTTGGTGCTGTGCGGCCAGCCGAAAGCGGTCAGGATGCCGGTCTTCCAGTCCACCCCGCGCGGAATCACCGGCCACTGCTCGATGCCCAGCACCGCGGGCCGGATCGCCTGCCAGACATCCACGTACGGGTGGCCGACGATCAGCACGTTGCCTGCCGCGCCGGGGGAGGCCATGACCGCGTCGGCGATCCGCGATTCCTTGGAATCGGGGACCAAGTGGTCCACCAGCACAC
Source organism: Arthrobacter sp. Soil763 (assembly GCF_001428365.1). Taxonomy (GTDB): domain Bacteria; phylum Actinomycetota; class Actinomycetes; order Actinomycetales; family Micrococcaceae; genus Arthrobacter. Next base: position 341,727 of record NZ_LMSH01000003.1, read on the forward strand.
CCAGGCGCCGGCCGGGTCCGGGCCGGAAGTCGCGGACGGCTCCGGCAAGGTCGTCAATGCCGTGCAGCGGTTCGACGACGATGCCCTCCACCCGCAGGTCATCGCCCCAGACCTTTTCGACGAGTTCGGCGTCGTGCTTGCCCTCCACCCAGATCCGGCTGGCCTTGGCAACCTGCGCGCGCTGGCCCTCGACCCGCACCGACCCGGACGCGGTGCGCCCGGCGGCAGCGGCGGCCGGTGCGGCCCGCGGTGCAGGCGGCATCAGCCGGATCGGCCGGCCCTCCAGCAGGAAGCCGAAACCCAGGCGGAACGAGCGGGTTTTTCCCCGCCGGTCCTCGAGTGCCACCACGTGCATGCCGCCGGACTTTTCCACCCGTGTGACGGCGCCGACCCAGCCGGACTGCACATCTTCGAGCACCATGCCCCGTTCCACCGGCACCTCGGGCAGCTGGGCCTTGGCCGGTGCGGAGAGCTCCTGCGGGCCCCAGTTCTGGTATGACATCTGCTACACACTGCTTTGCGCTCGGGAACTACGGGAAACGGCGCGCGGGCCGCGGTGTGCCCGCCAATCAGGGGCCCCGCAGTTCACGCCCGCAGCGAATCCAATGCTAACAACGGCGCGACTCATATTAGACTGGTTAGCACTTGGGCATGTCGAGTGCTAACCGCCGGTCGCCGGCGGAGCGATACGCGTCGAATTGGAGGTGGAGCGTGAGCGAGCCACGCAAACTCGAAGTCCTGCGCGCCATCGTGGAGGACTACGTCCATTCCCGTGAGCCGGTCGGATCCAAAGCGCTCGTGGAGCGGCACCACCTCGGTGTCTCCAGCGCTACGATCCGCAACGACATGGCCGCGCTGGAGGACGAAGGACTGATCACCGCCCCGCACACCAGCGCCGGACGGATTCCCACGGACAAGGGCTACCGCCTGTTCGTGGACCGGATCTCGGCCGTCAAGCCGCTGTCCCCGGCCGAGCGCCGCGCCATCCAAGCGCTGCTCGAAGGGTCGGACGACCTCGACGACGTGCTGGACCGGACCGTGCGCCTGCTCTCGCAGCTGACCAACCAGGTCGCCGTCGTGCAGTACCCGCTCCTGGGCCGGGCCCGCGTCCGGCACATCGAATTCGTCCTGCTCGCCCCGCGCAAGGTGCTCGCCGTCCTGATCGCAGACACCGGCAAGGTCGAGCAGCGCGTGATCGACGTCGGCCAGGACTTCGGGGACGAGGACCTGGCCGGGCTCCGCACCCAGTTCCTCGCCCGGCTCTCCGGGACTCCGCTGGGGCTGTTGCCTCAGTCGCTGCCGGCCGTCGTCGACGGCTGCCCGCCGGAACGCCGCGGCGCCGCCCAGGCGCTGGCCCGCGGGCTGGAATCGCTGGCGCTGAGCAGCCGGGAAGAGCGGATGGTCATGGCCGGGACCGCGAACCTGGCCCGCTCCAACGTGGACTTCCCGCTGAGCATCGGCCCGGTCCTGGAAGCCCTGGAGGAGCAGGTGGTGATGCTCCGCCTGCTGAGCGACATGGCCCAGGACCCCCGCGGCGTCACCGTGAGCATCGGCCGGGAAAACCCTTACGACAGCCTGGCCGAGGCCTCCGTGGTCGCAACCGGGTACGGCCCGGATGCCACCGCCAAGGTCGGCGTCCTCGGCCCCACCCGGATGGATTACCCCACCACCATGGCCGCCGTCCGCGCGGTGGCCCGCTACCTGTCGCGGATCCTCGGACCCTGACCGGCCGGCCCCGGCGCCCCTGACCTTTACCGCTTCTTTGCCCGTTACCGGCAGTACAACCAGGAAGAGATACACACTTTGAGCAGCCACTACGACGTTCTTGGAGTCTCCCGTGAAGCAACGGGCGAAGAGATCAAGAAGGCCTACCGCAAGCTGGCCCGCACCCTGCACCCGGACGTCAACCCCGGCGAGGACGTCGCGGAGCGCTTCAAGGCCGTCACGCACGCCTACGAAGTGCTCTCCGACCCGCAGAAGCGCCGGGTCTACGACACCACCGGCAACGAGAACGGCACGGACAACGGCTTCGGCGGCTACGCCGGCCAGGGTTTCGCGTTCCAGGACATCTTCGAGACCTTCTTCGGCGGCGGCGCCGGCCAGGGCGGCCCGGCATCGCGGGTGCGGCGCGGCCAGGACGCCCTGATCAGCGTCCGAATCGAACTAAAAGACGCCGTCTTCGGCGTCAACAAGAAGATCGAGGTTGACACCGCGGTCACCTGCCCCACCTGTGAGGGCTCCTGCTGCCGCGAAGGCAGCCACCCGGAGCGCTGCGACATCTGCGGCGGCAGCGGCCAGGTCCAGCGGGCCGTCCGGTCCATCCTCGGACAGGTCATGACCACCGCGCCCTGCGGCAGCTGCGAAGGCTTCGGCACCGTCATCAAGGACCCCTGCAACGAGTGCGCCGGGCAGGGCCGCATCCGCAGCCGCCGCTCGCTCACCGTGAAGGTCCCCGCCGGCGTCGCCACTGGCACCCGCATCCAGCTTTCGGGCCAGGGCGAGGCGGGACCGGCCGGCGGTCCCTCCGGCGACCTCTATGTCGAGATCCGGGTCAACAACGACCCGACCTACGTGCGCGAAGGCGACGACCTGCACGCGAGCCTGAACATCCCGATGACCGCCGCCGCGCTGGGCACCGAGGTCACCCTGGAGACCTTCGACGGCCAGCAGGAGATCGACGTCAAGGCCGGAACGCAGTCCGGTGAGGTCATCACGCTGCGCGGCCTGGGTGTCACCCACCTGCGCGGCTACGGCCGCGGGGACCTCAAGGTCCACCTGCAGGTGGAAACCCCCGCCAAGCTCGACGCTGCCCAGGAGGACCTGCTCCGCCAGCTCGCCAAACTCCGCGGCGAGCAGTTCACCGAAGGCAAGCTCGCTGCCAGCGGCGGTGTCTTCGCGAAGCTGCGGGACCGGCTCGGTAACCTGTAGCGGTGAGCAACCCGGTCTTCTTCACCCCGGCAGGCGCCCTCGACGGGCAGGCCCCCGGCACGACGTTCGTCCTCGACGGCGCTGAGGCCCGCCACGCGGTGACCGTCAAGCGCCTCGGCGTGGGGGAGTCCGTTGACCTCGCCGACGGCGCGGGCACCCGGCTGACCGGCACGGTCACCGACGTCGCCGGGCAGGAACTGACGGTCGAGTGCCGGGAGGTCAGCACGGAGGTCCGGCCCGACATCCGCCTAGTCCTGGTCCAGGCGCTTGCCAAGGGGGACCGCGACGAACTCGCCGCGGAGACCGCCACGGAGCTGGGAATCGACGCCGTCGTTCCCTGGCAGGCCGAGCGCTCCATCGTCCGCTGGAAGCCCGAGCGGGCCGCGAAAGCCCATGCCAAGTGGCAGTCGGTGGTCACGGCGGCTGCCAAGCAGGCGCGCCGGGCCTGGATCCCCGAGGTCCGCCCCGCGGTCGACGGCGCCGGGCTGCAGGCAGCCGTCGCCGCCGCGGACCTGGCCATCATCCTGCACGAGGACGCGGTTCGGCCGCTGCGCCAGGTACTTGAAGGGTGGGCCCACGGCAGCGGAGCGGCCGGCGGCCGCGAAGTGCTCCTGATCGTCGGCCCCGAGGGCGGGATCAGCCCCCGCGAGGTCACCCGGCTCTGCGGCGCGGGTGCGGTGACGGCCCTGCTCGGCCACCACGTACTGCGGTCCTCGACGGCCGGGCCGGCGGCGACGGTGCTCGCCAGTGACATCCTCGGGCGCTGGTAGGTCTTCCGACCGGGAGGCCGCCCGGACTGCTTGACCGGGCCTATTTGACTGGGCCTATTTGACTGGGCCTATTTGACGGTAAAGCCGCGGGTGTCGACGTTCAGGTCCTTGACCTTGCCGGCGGGATCGACCTGCGACACCCGCACCTCATAGCTGCCGGGACCCAGGTTGACGCCCAGGTTGAACATCCCGGCCTGGTCCGCCTCGCTGGCGGCCGTGATCGTCCCGTTCAGGTAGGGGGCTTTGGCGGATCCGTCGGTACGCAGCAGCTCCCAGCGGAGCTTGCCCCCGGGCACCGTGCTCCGGCCGGAGATCTTGACGGCGCCGTCGGCCAGTTCGGCGCCCTCCTGCGGATCGATAATCCATACCGGGGCCACCATTCCGACGCTGCGGGAGGTCGGCGAGCCGAGCCGGACCCGGTTAAAGGCCACGTAGTCGGTATGCCCGTCGACCAGGACGACGACCTGGATCTGCTGCCCGGTGTCCGTCAGGCCTGCACTGGCGCCGGCCGCCGTGGCGGTGTACACGAGCTGCTGGATGGCGCGTTCGGCCATGTCGGCGTCGAGGTTGCTGTTGAAGGCGTCGGCGGAGACATCCACCGTGATGACATTCTTGCCGGAAATCGACGTGGCCAGCATTTTCGGGTTCTGCCACGGGGTGAAGAAGTCCGGGTCGAGCGGTTTCTGGGACATCATCACCCGCAGTGCGCGGGTGATCGGATTGTCGTCCTCGGAAACGTCCCGGAACTCCCGGTACAGGAAGACGTTCTCGTTGCTGCGCCCGATCCAGTAGACCGGGGCCTTGTTGGAGGCCTGGGTGGACTCCAGCGGTGCGCTGGTGGTGGCGACGCCCGCCGTCGGGCCCGGAACGGTGCGCGAGGGCGTGTTTGAATTCGTGATCCCGGGCTGCGGGGTGGCCACGCAGCCGGAGAGGGCCAGGGCCGCGGGCAGCACCAGCAGCAGCAGGCTGCGGCGCGTGCGCCGGCTTGCTGCTGTGAGGTTTTGTCCACGCTGGCTGATGGTGCGGTCCCTTCGCTGTGCGGTCCTGGGCGGCTCCCGCGGAACGGGGCCCGGCGCCGGCGGCTTCCCCGGCAGGACCGAATCCAGCATCCCACAGCGCCAGCAGGCCCCGGCCGGGATTCGGCGCCTCCCGGCGAACTGCAACGGGAACGATATGAGGACGATATGAAGTTGATACCAAACGGGCCGCCGCCGGCGCGGGCTCTGTTGTCACGGGCTCCGTTGTCGCAGGGCTGCGGGTGCGCTGGCGTAAGATGGAAGAAGCCGCAAACTACCCGGCGCGGCGGGAAAATTTCGAACTGGAGGGGACCAGAGGCCCGCGGGCCACCACTATGACTGAAGCAGCCAACGGCAAGGCCCGGAACAGCGCGGGCGAGCGCACCGCAGGGGAATTCCCCCACTCCCTCCCAGGCCTGCGGACGGAAGTGGTCCTGTTCGACGACTCCGACCAGATGGTGCAGTCCCTGGGCAGCCACGATGAGGCACTGCGCTTCATCGAAACCCAGTTCCCCGGCGTCGACTTCCATGTCCGCGGGAATGAACTCTCCATCAGCGGCCCGGCCGCCGAGGTGCCCCGGATCATGCGGCTGCTCACCGAGGTGCGCGGCCTGGTGGCGCGCGGCACCGTCATCACCCCCGCCGTGCTGCAGCAGCTCGTCTCGCTGCTGCGCAGCCAGTCGCTGCAGAACCCGGTCGAGGTCCTGACCCACAACATCCTCTCCAGCCGCGGGAAGACCATCCGGCCGAAGACCCTGAACCAGAAGAACTACGTCGACGCGATTGACGCGAACACGGTCATTTTCGGCATCGGGCCGGCCGGTACCGGCAAGACATACCTGGCCATGGCGAAGGCCGTGCAGGCGCTGCAGCAAAAGGAAGTGAACCGGATCATCCTGACCCGGCCCGCCGTCGAGGCGGGGGAGCGGCTGGGGTTCCTGCCCGGCACGCTCAGCGACAAGATCGACCCGTACCTGCGGCCGCTCTACGACGCGCTGCACGACATGATGGACCCCGAATCGATCCCGCGGCTGATGGCCGCCGGCACCATCGAGGTGGCGCCGCTGGCCTACATGCGAGGCCGGACGCTCAACGATGCGTTCATCATCCTCGATGAAGCCCAGAACACCACCCCGGAGCAGATGAAGATGTTCCTCACCCGCCTGGGCTTCGGCTCCAAGATGGTGGTCACCGGTGACATCACCCAGGTCGACCTGCCGTTCGGCACCCGTTCGGGGCTGCGGATCGTCGAGGACATCCTGCACGGCATCGAGGACGTCAACTTCTCGGTCCTGGACGCTTCCGACGTCGTCCGCCACCGCCTCGTCGGGGACATCGTCAACGCCTACAGCATCTGGGACGAGGCACAAAGGAACCGGGTCAAGCACTCCGCCGCCCGCGAGAACCGGGGAGAACGCGCATGAGCATCGAGGTCAACAACGAATCCGGCGTCACGGTCGACGAAGCGGAACTGGTGGCGCTGGCCCGGTACGTCTTCGAACGGCTTTTCATCCACCCGCAGGCGGAACTGTCCATCCTGCTCGTTGACGAGCCCGCGATGGAGAAGCTGCACATCGAACTGATGGATGAGCCCGGCTCCACCGACGTGCTCTCCGTGCCTATGGACGAACTGACTCCCGGCACGCCGGACAAGCCGACCCCGCAGGGGATGCTCGGCGACATCGCGATCTGCCCGCAGGTGGCGGAAGTGCAGGCGAAGAACGCCGGCCACTCCACCCAGGACGAGATGCTGCTGCTGACCACGCACGGCATCCTGCATCTGCTGGGCTTCGACCACGCGGAACCGGAGGAGAAGGAGGAGATGTTCGGGCTGCAGCGCGAACTGCTCTCCGGCTTCACCGGTAAGGCCGCGCCGGCAGAGACGATTCAGTGACCCCACTGATCCTGGCCGGCATGGCGCTGGTCTTCCTCAGTTTTGCCGCCGTGCTGACCGCGGCGGAAGCGGCCTTCAACTACCTGTCACGGCACGACGCCGAGGAAGCGGTGCTGCACAGCCGCGGCGCCGCGCTCAAACGGATCCTCGCCCAGCCGGTCGCCCACATGAGGGCGCTGCGGTTCTGGCGGATCTGGTTCGAGATGGCCTCCGCGGTGGCCGTGACCGTGCTGCTGCACAGCCTGCTGGACAACGTCTGGCTCGCCGGGCTGGCCGCCACCGGCATCATGGCACTGCTGGGCTTCGTCATTGTCGGTGTCTCGCCGCGGCAGCTCGGCCGGGTGCACTCCGCAGGCATGGTGCGTTTCTCCGCGCCGCTGATCCGCTGGCTGTGCTGGGTGCTCGGCCCGATTCCCGGCTGGCTGGTCACTCTCGGCAGCGCCGTCGCACCGGGCGCGCCGGCGGACAACGAGGCCTTCTTCAGCGAGGAGGAGTTCCGCGAACTCGTCGAGCGCGCCAGCGAATCCGACGTGATCGAGGACAACGAGGCCGAACTGATCCAGTCCGTCTTCGACTTCGGCGACACCCTGGTCCGCTCCGTCATGGTGCCCCGCACCGACATCCTGAGCATCGATTCTGGCTCCAGCCTGCACCGGGCGATGTCGCTGTTCCTCCGCTCCGGCTACTCGCGCATCCCGGTGATCGGCGAAAACACGGACCAGATCCTCGGCATCGTCTACCTCAAGGACGTCGCGGCGGTGGTGCACAACCTGGCCCCCGGCGAGGAGCCGCCCGTCGTCGACGACCTCGCCCGCGAGGTGCGCTACGTCCCCGATTCCAAGCCGGTGAGCGAACTGCTGCGCGAGCTGCAGAAGGAATCCACGCACGTGGCGATCGTCATCGACGAGTACGGCGGCACCGCCGGACTCGTCACCCTTGAGGACCTGATCGAGGAAATCGTCGGCGAGATCGTGGACGAATACGACACCGAAGCCGCCGAAGCGGTGGAGCTGGGCGGCGGCAGCTACCGGGTCAGCGCCCGGATGAGCATCGACGACCTCGGCGAGCTGTTCGACCTCGAGCTCGGCGACGATGAGGTCGACACCGTCGGCGGCCTGCTCGCCAAGGCGCTCGGACGGGTCCCGATCGTCGGAAGCACCGTCACCGTCGACGGCGTCACCCTCCGCGCCGACCGGCTCGAGGGCCGCCGGAACCGCGTCAGCCACATCATTGCGGCGGCCGTTCCAAAGGAAGAAACTGACCTTGAAGACCTCCTCGACGAGGCCGAACCAACGCACCAGGGAGTTCCACGTGAGCAAGCAGAATAAGTCCGACGGCGAAGCGCCCCACGGCGGTTACCGCGCCGGATTCGCGGTGTTGGTGGGCCGGCCGAACGCCGGGAAGTCGACGCTGACGAACGCGCTCGTGGGCCAGAAGGTCGCCATCACGTCGGCCAAGCCGCAGACCACCCGGCACACCATCCGCGGCATCGTGCACCGCCCGGACGCGCAGCTGGTGCTCGTCGACACCCCCGGGCTGCACCGGCCGCGGACCCTGCTGGGCAAGCGGCTGAACGAGCTGGTGGCGGACACGCTGGCGGAGGTCGACGCGATCGGGTTCTGCCTGCCGGCCAACGAGAAGATCGGCCCGGGCGACAAGTTCATCGCCGCGCAGCTGGCCGGACTCGGCAACAAGCCGGTGGTCGCCGTCGTGACGAAGGCCGACACCGTGGACCGCCAGGGGCTGACCGAACAGCTGCTGGCCGTCGCCGCACTGGGCCGCGAGGTGCTGGGCGAAGACGGCTTCAAGGACATCGTCCCGGTCTCCGCCACGGACGGGTTCCAGGTGGACACCGTCGCCGACGTGCTGGTCCGCCACATGCCGCCGTCGCCGCCGCTGTACCCGGACGGACACCTGACCGACGAACCCGAGGCGGTGATGATCGCCGAGCTGATCCGCGAGGCAGCCCTCGAAGGCGTCCGCGACGAGCTTCCGCACTCACTCGCCGTCGTCGTCGACGAGATCGTCCCCCGCGAGGACCGGCCCGAGGACCGGCCGTTCCTGGACGTCCGCGTCAACCTGTACGTCGAACGGCCCTCGCAGAAGGCCATCATCATCGGCAAGGGCGGCGCCCGGCTCCGCGAGGTGGGCACCACGGCACGGAAGGCGATCGAGGCGCTCCTTGGGGCACGCATCTACCTGGACCTGCACGTCAAGGTCGCCAAGGACTGGCAGCGTGACCCGAAGCAGCTGGTCAAGCTCGGCTTCTAGGCCGCCGGTCCCGGGCGGACCCGCCCGGGGGTTCGTTCCTCGGGGTTTTCCCAGTTTCGGACCGTAAAATAGCTTGACTCCCGTTCGTCTAGGAAGGCACCACCTGTGGTTCGACCCCGTGATAACCGTGCAGACGGCACTGGCCCGCCCGCCCGGCCCGGGGCGGCCGCCCGGCATACGGATGACACCGCCGTCGGGCCCGCACGGCACCTCGCCGCCGCCCGGCGGATCCCCGGCTGGCTGAAGGCCACCACGATCGTCCTGTCGGTCCTGCTGGTAGGCGTCATCGCCTTCGGCGCGTACTGGGTCATCCGCTTGCAGGGCAACATCACCACCCAGGCCCTGGGCGCCGGCAACAGCCGCACCGAGGGCGCCCCCGACGACGCGTCGGGCCGGATGCAGATCCTGATCCTCGGCACCGACACCCGCGAGGGCAAGAACTCCAAGTACGGCACCAAGGACGACTCCTCCGGATACGGGCACTCCGACGTCATGATGCTGATGGACATTTCCGCGGACAACAAGCGCGTCGGCGTCATCAGCTTCCCGCGCGACCTGCTGGTGGACGCCCCGGCGTGCAAGGACCCCAAGACCAACAAGCAGTACCCGGCCCAGAGCGGCGTGATGATCAACGCGGCGATGACCGAGGCGGGGATCGGCTGCGCCGTCGACACCGTCAACAAGCTCACCGGCCTGGAGATCGACCACTTCATGATGGCGGACTTCAACGCCGTCAAGGAACTCTCCAACGCCGTCGGCGGCGTGGACGTATGCATCAGCGACGCGGTCTACGATCCGGACTCGGGCCTGCGGCTGCCCAAGGGCACCTCGCAGGTCAAGGGTGAGCAGGCCCTGGCATTCGTGCGCACCCGGCACGCGTTCGGTGACGGCAGCGACCTGGGCCGGATCAAGGCGCAGCAAGGGTTCCTGTCGGCGCTGGTGCGCAAGATCAAGGACGACGGAACACTGTCCAACCCCGCCAGGATGCTCAGCATCGCGGACGCCATCACCAAGAACCTGACGATCGACGACGGCCTGGCGTCCGTGCCGACGCTGCTGACCGTGGGAAACCGCCTGAAGACCATCGACGTCGGCAAGGTCGCGTTCGTGGCAGCGCCCACCGAGCCCGCAGAATCGGACCCGAACCGGCTGCAACTGGCCGAACCGGCGGCCTCCGAACTGTTCGCCGCGATGCGCAAGGACATTGACCTGACCGACCCGACGGCCAAACCGTCCCCGTCCGCCAGCCCTTCCGCGAGCCCCTCCGCGACCGCCAGTGCCGCGCCCAGTGCCGCCACGCCCAGCGCGCCGGCCTACAACAAGGCGCTGCAGCCGGTGACCGTGGCCAACGGTTCCGCCGACGCCGCCCGCGCCAACGACGTGGTGACGGCGCTCAAGGCCGCCGGGTTCAGCCAGACCGGCCAGTTCGCCGCCCAGGCGGTGGCCACCACGGCCGTGTACTACGGCCCGGACTTCGCCGACGTGGCCAAGGACGTTGCCGCGCTGCTCGGCATTCCCGCCAAGCAGGTCCTGCCGGCCGACGTGGCCGGCGTGCAGGTGTACCTGGGCAGCGATTACAAGTCCGGGACCAAGCAGGCCGACGCGCCCGTGTCCCTGCCGCCGGACATCGTCAACCAGACCGCCGGCGACGCCAAGTGCCAGCAGGCCAACCCGGCCCTCGTCGTCCCCTAGCACGGCACGCCGCAGCGGGCCCGCCGGGACCGGCGGCACGCCCAGGCAGCACTGCACGCTCAGACGAAAAGGGGCTCGGCCCGCGGACGTTACCGCGGGCCGAGCCCGTCTCCGAGGACGGTCGGCGCCTACCAGATGCTGACGCGTTCCTCCGGCGCCAGCCACATCCCGTCGTCTGCGGTCGTCCCGAAGGCCGTATGGAACGCGTCGAGGTTCTTGGCGATGTCGTTGGTGCGGAACTCGTTGGGGGAGTGCGGGTCTGTCGCCAGCCGGCGGACGGCCTCCTCGTTCCGGATCACCTGCCGCCAGCTTGCGGCCCAGGAGGCGAAGAAGCGCTGGGCACCGGTGAGCCCGTCGAGGACCGGCGGTTCCTCCCCGCCGAGGCTGATCAGGTAGGCATTGTAGGCGATCGTCAGGCCGCCGAGGTCGCCGATGTTCTCGCCGAGGGTGAGCTTGCCGTTGACGTGGTGGCCCGGGGCCTCGGCGGGGGAGAGCGCGTCGAACTGGGCCACCAGCTTTGACGTCAGCGCCTCGAACGCGGTCCGGTCGGCCTCGGTCCACCAGTTCCGCAGCATCCCGCTGCCGTCATACTGCGAGCCCTGGTCGTCGAAGCCGTGTCCGATCTCGTGGCCGATCACCGCGCCGATGCCGCCGTAGTTGACGGCGTCGTCGGCGTCGGCGGTGAAGAACGGCGGCTGCAGGATCGCGGCCGGGAAAACGATCTCGTTCAGCAGGGGGTGGTAGTAGGCGTTGACCGTCTGCGGGGTCATGAGCCACTTCTCCCGATCCACGGGCTTGCCCACTTCATCAAGGTGCCGGTCAACGTCGGCGCTGTGGGCACGCTCGACGTTCCCCAAAAGGTCCGCCGGGTCGATTTCGACCGCGGAATAGTCAATCCACTTTTCCGGGTAGCCGATCTTGGCCCGGAAGGAGTCCAGCTTCTTCAGCGCCTCACGCTTCGTTTCCTCGCCCATCCACGCCAGCTCCGTGATGGAGCCGCGATACGCCTCGATCAGGTTTGCCACGAGTGAGCGCATGTGTTCCTTGTGGCTCTCCGGGAAATGCCGGGCCACGTAGATCTGCCCGACCGCCTCGCCCAGGGCGGCCTCGACCACTGCCACCCCCCGCTTCCAGCGGTCGCGGTTGCGCGGCGTGCCGCTGAGCGTGGTGCCGTAGAAGGCGAAGTTTGCGTCCACGAAAGCGGCCGACAGGTACGGGGCGGCGGCGCTGATGACCCGCAGGGCCAGCCATTCCTGCCACACCGCCAGCGGCACCGTCTCCAGCAGCCCGGCGGCACCGGCGAAGAAATCCGGGGTGCTGACGACCAGCTCGGCCCGCTTCTCCGGGGCGATGTCCGCGGCGTCGAACCAGGCGGAGAGCAGCGGGAACAGCTCGGCGGCCTGCTCCGCCGATTTGAGGTTGTACGTCTTCTGCGGGTTGCGCAGCGTGACCTTGTCCCAGTGGTGGGAGGCGAGGGAGGTTTCCAGGTCCACCACCCGGTCCGCTGCCGCGTCCGCGTCGGCGACACCGGCCAGCCCGAACAGGGCGCGCACGTGCCCGCGGTAGGCCTCCACCATCGGCGCGAACTTTTCCTCGCGGTAGTACGACTCGTCCGGCAGGCCCAGGCCGCCCTGGCCCGTGTAGAGCAGGATCCGGTCCGGGTTGCCCGCGTCCGGTGCCGGGTAGATGTAGAACAATCCGGAGACGTCCGCGCGGAACAGCCGGCCGGCCAGCCGGATGAGCTCGGCCACGGAACCGGTGGCGAAAACCTCCGCCAGCCGCTCCCGGATCGGCTCCGCGCCCTTGGCTTCCGCCGCGGCCTCGTCCATGAAGCTGTTGTAGAGGTCCCCGATCTTGCGTTCGATGCCGGACGCCGCGCTGCCGCGGCCGGCCGCCTCCAGGATGATCTCCTTGACCGCCAGCTCCGAGCCGTCCCGCAGGGCGGTGAAGGTTCCCTCCAGGGGCCGGTCATCCGGGATGGCGGTGGCCTTCAACCAGCGGCCGTTGAAGTGCCGGTAGAGGTCATCCTGCGGGCGGACGCCGTCGTCGATGGTGGACTGGTCGATCCCGGAAAGCGGCACTGGGGCTCCTTCGAAGAGGACGCCGGACCGGGCCTGGCACCGGCCCGGCGTCTGCATGGTGGACGTTGCGGGGGTATGGCTCCTTCATCTTACGCACCCGTGTTACTGTGAAAATGTGCGTGCAGAACTGCTTCTTCTTAGCTGCCGCGGCGAGGCCTCAGACGCGATCTAGCGCAAGGCCAACCCTCGCTGCGGAGTTTGTGTTGCCCCGGCCACCCTTTCACCAGGAACCACAGAAAAGGCCCCGATAGTAATGCGAAACGCACAGCAGCCCTCAGGAATGCCGGTCCACCGCTACGTCCCGTTCCAGGACCTGATCACGGTCGAACTGCCGGACCGGACCTGGCCCGACAAGGTCATCACCAAGGCCCCGCGCTGGTGCGCGGTGGACCTGCGCGACGGCAACCAGGCCCTGATCGACCCGATGAGCCCGGCCCGCAAGATGAAGATGTTCGACCTGCTGGTCCGGATGGGCTACAAGGAGATCGAGGTCGGCTTCCCCTCCGCCTCGCAGACGGACTTCGACTTCGTCCGCCAGCTGATCGAGGGCAACCACATTCCCGACGATGTCACCATCCAGGTCCTGACCCAGGCCCGCGAGCACCTGATCGAGCGGACCTACGAGTCCCTGGTCGGTGCCAAGCAGGCCATCGTCCACCTGTACAACTCCACCTCGGTCCTGCAGCGCCGGGTCGTGTTCAACCAGGACGAGGACGGCATCCTCGACATTGCCCTGCAAGGTGCCCGGCTGTGCAAGAAGTACGAGGAAACCCTCGAGGACACGCACATCACCTACGAGTACTCGCCGGAATCCTTCACCGGCACCGAACTGGCCTACGCCGTTCGGGTCTGCAACGCCGTCGCCGACGTCTTCGAGGCCTCCGCCGACCGCCAGGTGATCATCAACCTGCCAGCCACGGTGGAAATGGCCACCCCGAACGTCTACGCCGATTCCATCGAGTGGATGAGCCGCCACCTGCACCCGCGCGAGGGGATCATCCTCTCCCTGCACCCGCACAACGACCGGGGCACCGGTGTCGCCGCCGCCGAACTGGGCTACCTGGCCGGCGCCGACCGGATCGAGGGCTGCCTGTTCGGCAACGGCGAGCGGACCGGCAACGTCGACCTGGTGACCCTGGGCCTGAACATGTTCGTCCAGGGCATCGATCCGATGATCGACTTCTCCGACATCGACGAGGTCCGCCGCACGGTCGAGTACTGCAACCAGCTGCCCGTCGCGGAACGGTCCCCGTACGGCGGAGACCTGGTCTTCACCGCGTTCTCCGGCTCGCACCAGGACGCGATCAAGAAGGGGCTGGAGGCACTGGAGAAGGACGCCGCCGCCGCCGGCAAGGACGTCGCCGATTACGCCTGGCAGGTCCCGTACCTGCCGGTCGACCCGAAGGACCTGGGCCGTAGCTACGAGGCCGTCATCCGGGTCAACTCGCAGTCCGGCAAGGGCGGCGTGGCGTACCTGCTCAAGAACGAGCACAACCTGGACCTGCCGCGCCGCGCGCAGATCGAGTTTTCCGGCGTCATCCAGCGCCGCACCGACACGGTGGGCGGGGAAGTCAGCGGCGCCCAGCTCTGGCAGCTCTTCCAGGACGAGTACCTGCCCTCCACCGCCGCCGAAACGCAGTGGGGCCGCTACGCCCTGGGCGCCGTCAGCACCGAATCGGACGAGGACGGCACCATGGTGCTGACCGCCGCGCTGAAGGTGGACGGCAAGCAGGTGCGCCGCACCGGCAGCGGCAACGGCCCGATCGCGGCGCTGCTGAGCATCCTGCGCGAGGACGGCGTCGACGTCCGGGTCCTGGACTACAGCGAGCACGCCCTGTCCGAGGGCGGCAGCGCCCAGGCCGCCGCCTATGTTGAATGCGCCGTAGGGGAGCGGGTGCTGTGGGGCGTCGGGATCGACGCCAACACCTCCATGGCCTCGCTCAAGGCCGTCATCTCGGCCGTCAACCGCGCCATCCGGGACGCCCGAGGCTGACCGGACGGAACGGCAGCGCGCCGCCGGAATCCCGGCGGCGCGCTGCCGTTGCCCCGCCGCCCGTGAGGCAAAGGCGGCGTTTCCCGGAAGTCAGTGCGAAGATTAACCGTGCCCCAACCGTCTTCCTTCGCTGCGCGCTCGTACCGCGATGACGCCGTCGTCCTGCGCACGCACAAGCTCGGCGAGGCCGACCGCATCATCACCCTGCTGACCAAGCACCACGGGCAGGTCCGGGCCGTCGCCAAGGGCGTCCGGCGCACCAGCAGCCGCTTCGGGGCCCGGCTGGAGCCGTTCATGGTCGCGGACCTTCAGCTCATCTCCGGCCGCACCCTCGACGTCGTCACCCAGGCCGTCGCGAAGGGTGCGTACGGTTCCAGCATCGCCGCCGACTACAGCCGCTACACCGTTGCGGCCGCGATGACGGAGACGGCGGAGAAACTCACCGACGTCGACGGCGAGGCCGGCACCGCCCAGTACAACCTGCTGGTGGGTGCGCTGGCGTCCCTCAGCCGCGGCGACCACGCTCCCGAGCTGATCCTGGATTCCTACCTGCTGCGAGCCCTGTCCACCGGCGGCTGGGCGCCAAGCTTCACCGACTGCGCGCGCTGCGGCGCGCCGGGGCCGCACGGCGCGTTTTCCGCTCCGCTGGGCGGCATGGTCTGCTCCGAGTGCCGCCCGCCGGGCTCTCCCGCCCCCGCCGCCGAGACCGTGCTGCTGCTGGGGGCGCTGCTGACCGGGAACTGGCAGGCAGCGGACGCCTCGGCGCCGGTGCACCGCCGGGAAGCCGCGGGCTTGGTGGCCAGCTACCTGCAATGGCACCTGGAACGGGTGCTGAAGTCCCTCAAGCATGTGGAGCGAACCTAGCTGTAGGGTCGGGAGCGCCGGCGTCGGGACAGACCGCGCCGGGAGAAATCGTGTCGAAGACCCTCAATAGAAAAACGTCAGTACCTCAGTAGAAAAAACCTCAGTAAAAAACACTGTGTCGTTGGGAAAAAGTATGGTCCTGGGCAAGAAGAAGAATCCGGTTCGCCGGCGCACCACGCCGGTGGTGGCGCCCTACCCGCATCCTTCCGGTGCGGTGCCACCGGCCATCCCGGCGGAGCTCATACCGCGCCACGTCGCGATCGTGATGGACGGCAACGGCCGCTGGGCGAACCAGCGCGGGCTGCCCCGGATCGAGGGCCACAAAGCGGGGGAACCCGCCCTGCTGGACGTGATGGCAGGGGCGATCGAACTGGGCATCGAACACGTCAGCGTCTACGCCTTCTCCACCGAGAATTGGCGCCGGTCCCCGGAAGAAGTCCGCTTCCTGATGGGATTTAACAAGGATGTGCTGCGACGCCAGCGCAACCAGCTCGATGACTGGGGAGTCCGGATCCGCTGGTCGGGCCGCCGGCCCAGGCTATGGGGCTCGGTGATCCGCGAGCTCGAAGACGCCGAGGAATTCACCAAGGGCAACAGCACCTGCACCTTGAACATGTGTGTTAACTACGGCGGCCGGGCGGAGATCGCCGACGCCGTGGCCGCGATCGCGGAGGAAGTGGCGGTGGGCCGGCTCAAGCCCGGCGCGATCACTGAACGGACCATCCAGAAGTACCTCGACGAGCCGGACCTGCCGGACGTGGACCTGTTCTTGCGCAGCTCGGGGGAGCAGCGGCTGTCCAATTTCCTGTTGTGGCAGTCCGCCTACGCCGAGTTCGTGTTCCTTGACACGCTGTGGCCCGATGTGGACCGCCGCACGCTCTGGGAGGCCGTCGAAATCTACGCCCGCCGTGACCGCCGGTACGGCGGCGCGGTGGACGCGGCGGCGCCGCCGAACCCTGCCTGAGCCCCCACGGGCCAGGCCGAGTCAGCGGGCCGGACTAACCGGGGTACAGGCTCAGCCAGAGCAGCAGATCCCCGTAGGCTTCGCGCCGCACCGCGGGCCGGGAGAGGAAGACGTCGTGGATCGCCCCCGGATAGCGGAAGACGGCCGTCCGGCGGCCCAGCCCAAGCGCCCGGCGCGCCGTTTCCTCGACGTCGATAACCGCGTCGAGGTCCATCAGTCCCTCGGACCACTCGGCCTGGATCCGGGTGCGTCCGGACAGCATCACCAGCACCGGCGCCGTGATGTCCAGCTTCCGCTGCACGGTCGCGTGACCGGCGAGGACCGCTTTGGTCCAGCCCGGGCGGATCGGGAACGACTCCCGGGGCCGCCACTGCGGATCCAGCTCCCATTCGCCGTGGGCCGTGCGGCTGACGCTGTCCCAGTAGCCGGGCATGCTGGGCAGCAGCAACGGCCGCCGGGGGTCGATGCGGGCCAGGGGTTCCACGAGCTGCAGGGCGAGGTTACGGATCAGGCTGCTGCCCTGCAGCTCCAGCCACGGCGCGTTCAGGATCAGCGTGCCGATCGCTCCAGGGTTCCGGTCGGCCCACAACGCGGCCACCAGGCCCCCGAACGAATGGGCGAGCAGATGCACCGTCGGCGCTCCGGGGATGCCCGTCCGGTGGGCGACATCGGCCTTGACGGCGGTGAGGGCGGCGTCGAGGTCCTCGTCGTAGACCGCCAGGTCCGTCGTGTAGCCGGGCGTCTGCCAGCTGCGCAGGCTGCGGCCGAACTTCCGCAGGTCCAGGGCATAGAAGTGGAAGCCGCCGGCCACGAGCTCGTCGGCAAGTTCGGTTTGCAGGAAATAGTCGGCCCAGCCGTGCAGGTAAAGCACCGCCTTCGCCGGCACGGCAGTGCCGGGAACGCCCCGGCGCTGCCCTTGCGGACCGGTCGCCTGGACGGCGTCCGCTGCGTCTTCCGCTGCGTCGATTCCCGAGTCTGGTGTTGTGCCTGCTGCTGTGCCGTGGCCGGCGGCTGGACCGGTATGACGGACCAGGGTGGCGATGACGGGACCCTCCTCGTCCGGGCTCAGGGCCAGCTCCAGGGACTCAAAGCGGCTGCCCAGGACATCCCGCTGCCAAAGCTGCGCCGCGGGGATCGTCACTGCTTCCCGCCGGGGCCGGGGACGTAGGAGCGGAGCCAGCGCTCCAGCCGGGCGTAGGCGTCCGCCCGGACCCGGGGTGCGGAGAGGAACACGTCGTGCAGGGCGCCGTCGATCCGCTCCAGCGTAACGGTCCGGCCCAGGCTCAGGGCGCGCAGCGCAATGGTGTTAACGTCCAGAACGGCGTCCGTGCGCCGCATCGATTCCTTCCAGAACATCCCGTTGGCGCTCGCTCCGGAAATCATCACCAGGATGGGCACATCGATGTCCAGGCCCCGGGCCACCTGCGATTGGCCGGCAAGGACGGCACTGAGCCAGCCGGCCCGGACCGGGAAGGCCAGCGGCGGCCGGTAGTTGTCATCGAGCACCCACTCGCCCTCTGCGGCGCTGCTGATGCTCCGCCAATAAAACGCCCGCTCCGGCAGCCGGATCACCGACTCCGGCCGGAACCGGGCGAGGGGTTCGACCATGGTGCGGGCGGCGCGCCGCACCGCCGGACTGCCGTGCATCTCCAGCCACGGGCTGTCGAGCACGAGCGCCGCGGCGCGGCCCGGGTGCCGGCCGGCCCAGAGCGCCGCGACCAGCCCGCCGGTGGAATGTCCCATCAAGGTGACCGGCGGGGGAGGGGAGCCCTTGGGGCCCAGGCTGCCGATAATTTCCATTGCCGCGGTGATCTCGGCGTCGTAGTCGGCCAGGTCGGCGACGTAGCCGCCGTGCGTGCCGGACTGCAGGCTCCGGCCGTGGTTGTGCATATCCAGGGCGAAGAAGGAAAAGCCGTGGCCGGTCCAGAACTCCGCGAGCTCTTCGTTGAAGAAGTAGTCGCTCCAGCCGTGCAGGAAGAGCACCGCCTGCTGCGGGGCGGGGCCGGCGCCCGCGGAGGGCACGTGCCGGATGAGGGTGGCCGTTCGTTCCACCCCGTCCGGGCCGGCCGCCTGGAAGGCGCAGGAGGCGAAGTCCTCGCCCAGGATGTCGGTCTGCCATTCCATCTGCGTTCCTACCTCCGTACTCCGGTCAGCCGGCCTGCGCGGCGGCGCGGCCCGCCGCGCGGCCGGAGAAGAGGCAGCCGCCCAGGAAGGTGCCTTCGAGGGCACGGTAACCGTGGATCCCGCCGCCGCCAAAGCCCGCGGCCTCGCCCGCGGCGTACAGGCCGGACACCGGGAGCCCGGCGTCGTCCAGGACCCGGGAGTGCAGGTCGGTCTGGATTCCGCCGAGGCTCTTGCGGGTCAGCACGGACAGCCGGACCGCCAGCAACGGTCCGTGCCGGGGGTCCAGCATCCGGTGCGGCGGCGCGACCCGCATGATCCGGTCCGTGGTGAAGCGCCGGGCCGCACGGATCGCCGCGAGCTGGGGGTCCTTGCCGAGGCCGCTGGTGAACTGCCGGTCCCGGGCCCGGAGCAGGCGCTCGAGTTCGGCGGCGTCCACCAGCCCGGAACCCGTCAGGGTATTCATCCGATCCGCCAGCGCGGCGGGCGAATCGGCCTGCAGGAAGTCGACGCCACGGTCCAGGAAGCGCTGCAGCGGGCTGTCGCCGGTGGGCTTGAGGCGGCCGGCCAGCAGCCGGATGTCCTTCCCGGTCAGGTCCGGGTTCTGCTCGGAGCCGGACAGCGCGAATTCCTTCAGCGCGATAGTGCGGTTCAGCACGAACCAGGAGTGGGTGTGTCCGGTGCCCAGGATGTGCCGAAGCGCGCCGAGGGAGTCGAAACCCGGGAAGAGTGGCGCCGGGAGCATCCGGCCGGTCGCATCCAGCCAGAGCGCCGAGGGGCCGGGCAGGATCCGGATGCCGTGCCGGGGCCAGACCGGGGAGTGGTTGTGGATCCCTTCCGGGTAGTGCCACATCCGGTCGCCGTTGATGAGGCGGCCGCCGCCGCGTGCGACGGCGGCCAGGAAGCTGCCGTCGACCGAGGCCGGAACGCCGCTGAGCATGGTCTCCGGGGCGGCCCCGCCGGGCCACTGTTCGCGCACCGCGGCGTGGTTGCCGCCGATGCCGCCGGTAGTCACGACGACGGCGCGGGCCGTGGCTTCGAACTCGCCGACCGGGGTCCGCGCCGACTGCTCGCCGCGCGCCGCGGCGCTCGGTACCAGGACTTCGCCGCGCACACCGTCGACCCGTCCCGCCGTCGCCGTCAGGGACGTGGCGCGGTGCCGGAAGTGGAAAGAGACCCGGCCGGCCGACTCGCCCTCGCGGAGCTTGGCGAGGAACGGCGCGACGAGTGCCGGGCCGGTACCCCAGGCGACGTGGAAGCGCGGAACCGTGTTGCCGTGGCCGGCGGGGCCGTAGCCGCCGCGCTCGGCCCACTGCACCAGCGGGAACAGGCCGACCCCGAGGGACGCCAGCCAGGCGCGCTTCTCGCCGGCGGCGAAGTTCACGTACGCCGCTGCCCAGTCCCTGGCCAGGGCGTCCTCGGGGCGGTCGAACGCGGCCGAATCGAGCCAGTCGGCCAGGGCCAGGTCCGCGCTGTCCCGGACGCCCAGCCGCCGTTGCTCCGGGGTGTTGACCAGGAACAGGCCGCCAAAGGACCAGTGTGCCTGGCCTCCGGCAGAGGCTGCCGGCTCCTGGTCCAGGACCGCCACCCGCCGGCCGGCAGCGTACGCTTCGGCGGCGGCCACCAGGCCGGCGAGTCCTGCGCCGACGACGATCACGTCGGCTTCGATCGGGGCACCGTGCGCGGCCGCGCCGCCGCTGGAGACTGCATCCGCGCTGGTCATGGCTTCATGCTAGCGCCCGGCGGCGACCGAATCCGCGCGCATTTTGGATTGCGCGCCCGGAACCGGAAAACTAGTGGCATGCGCGTATACCCCACCTTCTTCCGGCTCGCCTTCTCCTGGATGGACGCCGAGCGCGCCCACAAGATCGGGTTCCAGGCCATCCGGCTGGCCAACCGCTGCGGCGCCGGCCGGGTGCTGCAGCGCTTCACCGCGCCGGCGGCCTCGCTGCGGACCGAGGCGTTCGGCCTGACGTTCCCCTCGCCGTTCGGCCTCGCCGCCGGGTTCGACAAGGAAGGCCACGGTATCGAGGCGCTGACCGAGCTGGGCTTCGGCCACGTCGAGGTGGGAACCATCACCGGCCAGGCCCAGCCGGGCAACCCGGCCCCGCGGCTGTTCCGGCTGATCGAGGACCGCGCGGTCATCAACCGGATGGGCTTCAACAACGACGGCGCCGCCGCCGTCGCACCCCGGCTCCGCGCCGCCCGCGCTGCGCTGCAGCGCCGCTACCCCGGAGTCCGGCCGGTGATCGGGGTGAACATTGGCAAGAGCAAGGTCGTGGAACTCGACGACGCGGTGGCGGACTACCTCATCAGCGCCCGCAGCCTGGCTCCGGCCGCCGACTACCTGGTGGTCAACGTCAGCTCCCCGAACACCCCTGGCCTGCGCCTCCTGCAGGACGTCGGCACGCTCCGGCCCCTGCTGGAGGCCGTCGGCAAGGAAGCGGACGCCGCCGCCGGCCGGCACGTGCCGCTGCTGGTCAAGATCGCCCCGGACCTCAGCGACGAGGACATCGACGACGTCGCGCGGCTGGCGCTGGAGATGAAGCTGGACGGCATCATCGCGACCAACACCACGATCACCCGCGATGGGCTGGTCTCTGCGCCCGGGCAGGTCGCAGCCTGCGGCGCCGGCGGGCTCTCCGGAGCGCCGCTGAAGCAGCGCTCCCTCGAGGTGCTGTCCCGGCTCAAGGTCGCCACCGCCGGCGCGATTACGCTGGTGTCCGTGGGCGGCGTCGAAACCGCGCAGGACGTCCAGCAGCGCCTCGACGCCGGCGCCACCCTGGTGCAGGGCTACACGGCGTTCCTCTATGAGGGTCCGTTCTGGGCGGCGCGGATCAACCGGCTGCTCGCGAAGCACCCGTCCCGGCGCTGATACAACTCCGGCCCAGACAGCAAAACCCCCGGCAGTGGACTGCCGGGGGTTTTTCGTTGCGGGTGAATCAGGCCGGGAATTCGCCCCGGCGGACCTGGGGCTTGGGCAGGCGGAGCCGGCGGAACTGCAGCGAACGCATCGAGCCGTACCAGACCGTGCCGCGCTCGACCTCGCCGAACTTCTCGGCCAGGCGCTTCTTGAGCTTGCGGGAGAGGATGAAGACGTCGACGAAGACGGCCAGGAACATGACCCAGAAACCGCCGAGGACATAGATCATCTGCTCGCTGCTGGCCGGAACCAACAGCGAAATGATCACGAAGACCAGGGCGCCGAACATCAGGTACTCGCCGAGGCTGAAGCGTGCGTCGACATAGTCGCGGGCGAAGCGCTTCTGCGGGCCCTTGTCCCGCAGCGGCAGGAATTTCTCGTCGCCGGAATCCATCGCCTGGCGCATCTTCAGCCGCTGGGCGGCGACCGCTTCGCGCTCGGCAGCCTTGGAGGCCTTGCGGTCTTCCGGCACCAGGGGCCGCTTCCGGGCCGCAACCTGGGCGCTGCGCTTCGGCGTGGGTGCGCCCTTGCCGCCCACGGGGCCGCGGGCCGCTGCGGCGGCCGCCTGCTGGTCAACTACGTCCTGCGCCGAGGGCGCTTCCTTTTTACGTCCAAACACCCCTATACATTACCCTGCGGTGCCCGGTCTGCCGTGACGGATGACACGGTAGGGTTTTTGCCATGACTTCATCATCCGCGGGGATCCCGCAGTCCGCAGCCGCCGGCTCCATCGACGCCGCCGCCCTCCGCCAGGCCGTCAGCGACTCCTTCGACGCCACCGTCGCCCAGCTGAAGGACCTGGTCGCCATCCCGGGCATCGCCTGGCCCAGCTTCGATCCGGCGCCGCTGAATGCCAGCGCCGAGGCCGTCGCGGACCTGGTCCGCGCCAGCGGCTTCGAGGACGTCCGCGTCCTGCGCTGCGACAAGGCCGACGGCACCCCGGGCGGACCCGCCGTCGTCGCACGCCGGCCCGCCGCCGAGGGCAAGCCGACCATCCTGCTTTACGCCCACCATGACGTCCAGCCCGCCGGCGACACCGCGCTCTGGGACACCGACCCCTTCACCGCCGTCGAACGCGACGGACGGCTCTACGGCCGCGGCGCCGCCGACGACAAGGCTGGCATCCTCGCCCACGTCGCCGCCTACTCCGCCGTGACCCGTGTACTGGGGGAGGACCTGGGCCTTGGCGTGACCTTCTTCTTTGAAGGCGAAGAGGAGGCAGGCTCGCCGACGTTCCGCGCGTTCCTCGAGGAGCACCGGGAGCTGCTGCGCGCCGACGTGATCGTCGTGGCCGATTCCTCCAACTGGAAGGTGGGCATCCCGGCGCTCACCACCAGCCTGCGCGGCCTGGTCGACGGCACGATCGAGGTCAAGGTCCTCGACCACGCCGTGCACTCGGGCATGTTCGGCGGCCCCGTCCTGGACGCACCCACCCTGCTGGCCCGGCTGATCGCCACCCTGCACGACGATGAGGGCAGCGTCGCGATCGAGGGCCTCATCGGCCGCGACGACGCCGAGGTCGACCTCACCGAGGAGGAGTACCGCAACGATGCCTCGGTCCTCGACGGGGTCAAGCTCGCCGGCACCGGCACCATCGCATCGCGGATGTGGACCAAGCCGGCACTGTCCATCATCGGCTTCGACGCGCCCTCCGTCGACGTGGCCTCCAACACCCTGCTGCCGCGCGCCCGCGCGAAGTTCAGCCTGCGCCTGGCGCCCGGCCAGGACCCGGCCGAGGCCATGGACGCCGTGCGCCGGCATGTCGAGTCGCACGCCCCGTTCGGCGCCCAGGTGGTCTTCACCCCGGGGGAGAGCGGCAACGCTTTCGCCACCGACACCAGCTCCGCCGCGGCCGGACTGGCCATGTGGGCGCTCGGCGAAGCCTGGGGCGTCCCCGCCGTCGAAACCGGCATCGGCGGATCGATCCCGTTCATCGCGGACCTGACCGAGCTGTACCCGGACGTGCAGATCCTGGTCACCGGCGTGGAGGATCCGGACTCGCGGGCGCACAGCGCCAACGAGTCACTCCACCTGGCGGATTTCCGGAACGTGATCGTGGCGGAGGCGCTGCTGCTGGCCCGGCTGAACGCCGACGGCCTGACACCGCCGGCCTAGGCGCCCCGGAGCGGCGCCCACAGGGAACATCCAGCCCGCTTCCACGGTTACGGCAGGAGTTAGAGCTACAGGGCCGATCGACGTAGCATGTAGCTATAGCCCATACCGTGTAAGTAGGGGCGGGCGCCGCGCAGGCGGGGCCGCCACGACCGTCGTTAGAAGGTAGGCCATGAGCACTACAACCAATGAAAACAGCGCCGACACCACCGTCCAGGCCGACCCGGAGCTGCCCAGCCACGAGGTCCAGCTGACCGACGTGGCCGCCGGCAAGGTCCGCAGCCTGCTGGAACAGGAAGGCCGCACCGATCTGCGCCTCCGCGTCGCCGTGCAGCCGGGCGGGTGCTCCGGGCTGATCTACCAGCTCTACTTCGACGAGCGCCTGCTTGAGGGCGACGCCGTGCGCGACTACGACGGCGTCGAGGTCGTCGTGGACAAGATGAGCGTCCCCTACCTCAGCGGCGCCAGCATCGACTTCGAGGACACCATCTCGAAGCAGGGCTTCACCATCGACAACCCGAATGCGGGCGGATCCTGCGCCTGCGGGGACTCCTTCCACTAAGGGCTAAGGCCGGGCTTTCCGCCCGGCCTTAGTTCCGTCCGGGGGGCGTTCGCCGGAGGGGTTAAAAACTCCGCCAGGGCACGGCGCGGACATGTGGGCGAAAACTCGCGGGGAGCGGTAAGCTCTACACCGAGTAGTAAAACTTTTAGTGTGCCCGGAACGCTTTCGGCGGCCGGGCGGCAGCAACAAGTAGGAAGGGCCGTCTGTGAGTTCGCAGAACCGAACCGGCAGCCGACGCAAACAGATCACTACGATCACTGGCTTGGCACTAGCCGGCGCGTTGGCTTTGACTGGATGTTCACCAGAGGTACAGAAAGGGTGGCTGCCGACCGAGCGCGGGACCACCAACCACACTGACCGCATCATGGACCTCTGGGTCAACTCATGGATTGCCGCGCTGGTCGTGGGCATCATTACCTGGGGCCTGATGATCTGGTGCATCGTCGCATACCGGCGGCGCAAGGGCACCGTCGGTTTCCCCCGCCAGAACAGTTTCAACCTCCCGCTCGAGGTCTTCTACCTGACGATCCCGCTCTTCATGGTCCTGGTGTTCTTCTACTTCACCGACCGTGACCAGCAGGCCATCGACAACCGGGACGCTCCGGCCGACGTCGTCGTCGACGTCCGCGGCAAGCAGTGGGCCTGGGACTTCAACTACAAGAAGGGCGACGTCGTCACCGACGACGTCCACGAGGCCGGCGTCCAGGCGCACCTCACCGGCACCGAGGTGGACAAGGAAAAGCTGCCCACCCTGTACCTGCCGGTTAATAAGTCCGTCGATCTGGAGCTGAACGCCCGCGACGTCATCCACTCGTTCTGGGTGCCGGCGTTCCTGCAGAAGCGCGACATGATCCCGGGCAAGACCAACTACATCCGGTTCACTCCCACTAAAGAGGGAACCTACGACGGCAAGTGCGCCGAACTCTGTGGCGAGTACCACTCCGAAATGCTGTTCCGCGTGAAGGTTGTCTCCGAGACGGAGTTCAAGTCCCACATGGACCAGCTCCGCCAGGACGGCAACACCGGACTGCTCGGCGAAGAGTACGACCGCCTCCCGGCCAAGACCGAGAACAAGTAAGGGGAGCGCGAAGTGGCAACGACCTACTCTCAGCCCTCCGGGACCCTTGAGGCTCCCGTAGTACCCAAATCCAAGGGGCGCATCGTCGTCAACTGGATCACCTCCACCGACCACAAGACCATCGGGTACATGTACCTGATCGCGTCCTTCGTGTTCTTCTGCTTCGGCGGCGTCATGGCGCTGCTGATCCGCGCCGAACTGTTCGAACCGGGCATGCAGATCCTGCAGACCAAGGAACAGTACAACCAGCTCTTCACCATGCACGGCACCGTCATGCTGCTGATGTTCGCGACGCCGCTGTTCGCCGGCTTCGCCAACGTCATCATGCCGCTGCAGATCGGCGCTCCCGACGTCGCGTTCCCGCGGCTGAACGCCCTGGCCTTCTGGTTCTTCCTGTTCGGCTCCACGATCGCCGTCTCCGGCTTCATCACCCCGCAGGGTGCCGCCTCCTTCGGCTGGTTCGCCTACGCGCCGCTGTCCAACACCACCTTCAGCCCCGGCGTCGGCGGTGACCTCTGGGTCTTCGGCCTGGCGCTCTCCGGCTTCGGCACCATCCTCGGCGCCGTCAACTTCATCACCACCATCATCTGCATGCGCGCCCCGGGCATGACCATGTGGCGCATGCCGATCTTCACCTGGAACGTCCTGGTCACCGCGATCCTCGTGCTGATGGCGTTCCCGCCGCTCGCCGCCGCCCTGTTCGCCCTCGGCGCGGACCGCCGTTTCGGTGCCCACATCTTCGACCCCGAAAATGGCGGCGCCGTCCTCTGGCAGCACCTCTTCTGGTTCTTCGGCCACCCCGAGGTCTACATCATCGCGTTGCCGTTCTTCGGCATCGTGTCCGAGATCTTCCCGGTCTTCAGCCGCAAGCCGATCTTCGGCTACAAGGGCCTCGTCTACGCGACGATCTCCATCGCCGCCCTCTCGGTAACCGTGTGGGCCCACCACATGTACGTCACCGGTTCGGTCCTGCTGCCGTTCTTCTCCTTCATGACGATGCTGATCGCGGTTCCCACCGGCGTGAAGTTCTTCAACTGGATCGGCACCATGTGGCGGGGCTCGATCACCTTCGAAACCCCCATGCTCTGGAGCATCGGCTTCCTGGCCACCTTCCTCTTCGGCGGCCTGACCGGCATCATCCTGGCGTCTCCGCCGCTGGACTTCCACGTCTCCGACTCCTACTTCGTGGTCGCCCACTTCCACTACGTGGTCTTCGGCACCGTGGTGTTCGCGATGTTCGCCGGCTTCTACTTCTGGTGGCCGAAATGGACCGGCAAGATGCTCAACGAGCGTCTCGGCAAGATCCACTTCTGGATGCTCTTCCTGGGCTTCCACGGCACCTTCCTCATCCAGCACTGGCTCGGCGTCGAGGGCATGCCCCGCCGCTACGCGGACTACATGCCGCAGGACAACTTCACCTGGATGAACCAGTTCTCCACCTACGCGTCCTTCCTGCTCGGCGCCTCGCTGATCCCGTTCTTCTGGAACGTCTACATCACCTGGCGGAGCAACGAGAAGGTCCTGGTGGACGACCCCTGGGGCTTCGGTGCTTCGCTCGAGTGGGCGACGTCCTGCCCGCCGCCGCGGCACAACTTCACCTCGCTGCCGCGGATCCGTTCGGAGCGTCCTGCCCTGGATCTGCACCACCCCGAACTCTCCCAGTCATACACCGTCGAGTCGCCTGCCCCGGCAGCCGCGACGCTCGGCAACGCCGACCAGAAGGACCAGGCCCAGTGAAAATCGAATCAAGGATTTTTGGACTCGGAGTCTTCTTCTTCGTTCCGGTGGCCATCGTCTACGGCATCGTGACCGGTTGGAACGAGCCGGTGGGCTACCTCGCCCTCCTGCTGGTGGCCGGACTCGCGGGCATGATCGGCGCCTACCTGGGCTTCACCGCCCGACGCGTCGGCATGCGCCCGGAGGACCGGAGTGACGCTGAGATCCACGAAGGCGCCGGCGAGCAGGGGCACTTCAGCCCCTGGAGCTGGTGGCCGCTGGTCCTCGGCCTGGCCTCGGCCGGTGGGTTCCTCGGTCTGGCCGTTGGCTTCTGGGTCACCTACATCTCCGGTGGCCTGGCCCTGGTGGCTCTCGTAGGCTGGGTCTACGAATACAGCCGCGGTGACCACGCCCATTAGACAGCAAAACTAAAACGACGGCGGGCCCCACCTGATGGTGGGGCCCGCCGTCGTTTTCGTGTGCGTCCTGCGCCGCGCACACGCTGCTGGTGCGGTGGTGCGGTGGTGCGTGCCGGACCCGGGCGCTTCAGCCTGCCTGCGAGTCCAGCAGGGCGCACAGCCCGTCCAGGGCCTGGTCCGCATCGCTGGGTCCCGACCCTGCCGGAACCAGGTCCGCCTGGATGGACAGTTCCACCTCGCAGCCGCAGTCAAAGTCTTCCGTCATGACTTCCAGCAGGGAACGGGCGTCGACGGCTGGCCGGCCGGCCTTGCTGATCCGGACGGCGAAGCCGGTCCGGGTTACGGCACGGACAAAGGCCGCGGCGGGACGGGCGTGCAATCCGATCGGCGACCGGACGACCGCCTTGCGTGCTGGCAATGAAGACTCCTCAGTTGGCGCTGCCCCCGCGGCCCTCGCGCCGCGGCTGCGGCAGTGTCCCGGGCACGGCGGGGCGCCGGCCGGTGCGGCGGCTTTATTCAGCGTAGCCGGGGGAGCGGACCCGGGCTAATCCTGATCCGGCAGTGGTCTAGACCTGCTTGCGGGTGACTTAAACTTGGTGCATGAATGAATGCAGCGGGCACCGTCATGGGCTCTGACGCGGCCAGGGTGGCCGGAGCCATCGACCGGGCCAGCGGCACTCCGATTTACGTCCAGCTCCGGGAGATCCTGCGCGCCCACATCGCCACTTCCTGCCCTCCGGGCTCGGCCCTGCCGTCCGAGCGGGAGCTCTCCGAACGCTTCGGGCTGGCCCGGATGACCGTTCGGCAGGCCATCGACGCGCTGGTGGGTGAAGAGGTCATCGAGCGGGTGGTCGGCCTGGGCACCTTCGTGCGGAAGCCCAAGCTCGACCTGCAGGTCAAGCTCACTTCCTACAGCGAGGAGATGCAGCGGCGCGGCATGGTCCCCGCCGCCAAGGTCCTCAGCTTCGAACAGATCAACGCCAGCGCCTTCCTGGCCCGGGAGCTCCAGTTGGAGGAGGGCACCCCGCTGGTCCGGTTCCGCCGGCTCCTGCTCGCCGACAGCGAACCGATGAGCGTCGACGAGAACTTCATTCCCGCCCACCGGGTCCCGGGGCTGCTCGACGGCGAGCCCCCGACGTCGCTCTACAACGTCCTAAGCGAGTCCTATGGCCTGGTCATGGAGTGGGGGGAGGACATGATCGAGGCGACCGCTGCGTCGCCATCCACCGCGCGGCTGCTCAACGTGGAGGTCGGCTCACCGCTGCTGAAGATCCAGCGCCACGCGTTCGTGGCCCGGGCGATGGTGGACTACTCCGTGTCCTATTACCGTGCCGACCGGTACAAGCTCTGGGTGCCACTGCAGCGGCCCGGCGTCCGCCCGACGCGCAATTATGCCTCCGGGTACCGTCCCTAGCCGCAGCGGCCTCCGGACCGCCCTGCCGTGACGGTAGCCTCGGTGGTCCGGTGGAACCAGGCCACGGGCTTCAGACACGGCTCCGGGTACGCAAAAGGCCCGGTCCTGGTGGACCGGGCCTTTTGCGTTGCCGACCGCTCTTAGTGGCTGAGCGTCTTCTGGTCGGCAGTGGCGTCGATTGCCTCGTGGGCGCCGTGGTGGCCGTGGGCCGCCGCGAGCTCTGCCGGCGTGGCCGGTGCGACCCGGTCTTCGAAGAACCACTTGGAGAGCAGCGCGCGGCGCTTCTCCTTGCGGTCCACCACACCATGTTCGTTCGGCTGGGCCGGGATCGGCGACGGGGATTCGAAGCCTACCAGCTTGTAGCGCTTGTACTCGTCCAGCGGGGCGTGGACCTCGATGAACTCACCGTGCGGAAGCCGGACGATGCGGCCGGTTTCGCGGCCGTGGAGCGCGATTTCGCGGTCCTTGCGCTGCAGGGCCAGGGCGACACGCTTCGCGACGATGAAGCCGAGGATCGGGCCGATGAAGAACAGCGCGCGCAGCCAGTAGGTGACGTCGTTCAGTGCCACGTGGAAGTGCGTGGCGATGAGGTCGGAACCTGCAGCCGCCCACATCACGCAGTACCAGATGAAGCCTGCCACGCCGATCGCCGTACGGGTCGGGGCGTTGCGGGGACGGTCGAGAACGTGGTGCTCCCGGTCGTCCTTGGTGATCCAGCGTTCGATCCACGGGTAGGCGAACATCACGGTGAACAGGATGCCTGCCGGCACCAGGGCCGGGAGGAGGACGTTGAACGAGAAGACCTGGCCGAACCAGACCTGCTCGACGTGCCAGTCACCGAAGGTGCCCGGCATCAGGCGCAGGGCGCCGTCCACGAATCCGATGTACCAGTCGGGCTGGGTGCCGGCCGAGACAGGGGAGGGGTCGTAGGGACCGTAGTTCCAGATCGGGTTGATGGTGAAGAAACCGGCCATCAGCGCGATGACACCGAACACGATGAAGAAGAAGCCGCCGGCCTTGGCCGCGTAGACCGGGCCGAGGGGGTAGCCGACGACGTTGCCGTCGTTGCGGCCCGGGCCGGGGTACTGGGTGTGCTTGTGCACGACCACCATGAACAGGTGCACGGCGATCATCAGCAGGATCAGCGCGGGAACCAGCAGGATGTGGAGCATGTACAGGCGGCCGATGATGGCCGTACCCGGGAACTCGCCGCCGAAGAGGAAGAACGAGATGTACGTGCCGACGACCGGGATGGACTTGATCACGCCGTCGATGATGCGCAGGCCGTTGCCGGAGAGCAGGTCATCGGGGAGCGAGTAGCCGGTGAAGCCTGCAGCCATGGCCAGGATCAGCAGGACGGAGCCGACCACCCAGTTCATTTCACGCGGCTTACGGAACGCGCCGGTGAAGAAGACGCGCAGCATGTGCACGGCGATGGAGGCGACGAACAGCAGGGCCGACCAGTGGTGGACCTGGCGCATGAACAGCCCGCCGCGGACATCGAAGGAGATGTTCAGCGAGGAGTTGTACGCAACCGACATCTCGACGTTCTTCAACGGGAGATAGGAGCCGTGGTAGTGCGTCTCCGCCATCGACGGGTCGAAGAAGAACGTCAGGAACGTGCCGGAGAGCAGCAGGATGACGAAGGAGTAGAGGGCAACTTCGCCGAACATGAAGGACCAGTGGTCCGGGAAGACCTTCCGGCCGAATTCGCGGAGGATGCCGGAGCCGCCGACGCGCTGGTCGACGAAGTCGGTGATGCGGCCGCCCTTGGTCTTGGCGACGAAGGTGGGGGTGTCAGCTGTTGATGTTGCGCTCATGCTCATCACGCTCCCAGTAGCTAGGTCCAACAGGTTCTTTGAAGTCGCTCGTGGCGTAGAGGTAGCCCTCGTCGTCCACGGCGATGGGCAGCTGCGGGAGCGGCCGGCTGGCCGGGCCGAAGATGACCTTGCATTCCTGGGTCAGGTCGAAGGTCGACTGGTGGCACGGGCACAGCAGGTGGTGCGTCTGCTGCTCGTACAGGGCAACAGGGCAACCAACGTGGGTGCAGATCTTGGAGTAGGCAACGATGCCGTTGTAGCCCCAGTCCTCGCGTCCCGGGGAGGGGTTGAGCGATTCCGGGTTCAGGCGCATCAGCAGAACGACAGACTTTGCCTTCTCGTTCAGCTTGCCTTCTTCGAGCTCGTTCAGGCCTTCCGGGATGACGTGGAAGGCGGAGCCGATGGTGACGTCCGCGGCCTTGATCGGGGTGCCGTCAGGGTCGCGGGTCAGGCGCTTGGTCTTGCCGTCAACCGGGGCCCACATGGTGTGCGCCAGCTTCTTGTCCGGACGCGGGCCGAGGTCACCGAAGACGGCCAGGGCCGGCAGCGGCGCGAGCGCGACGGCGCCGAGCAGGGTGTTGCGGATCAACGGGCGGCGCTTGATGCCGGTTTCCTCGACGATGTCGTCGACGATCCGGACGGCGGCCTGGCGGTCCTCTTCGGTGCGGATGGCGTGGCGCTCTTCCGACACTTCGTGGTCCGGCATGAGGGCCTTGGCCCAGTGCACGATTCCGGTGCCAATGCCCAGCATGGCAAAGGCGGTGCCGATGCCCAGCAGCGTGTTCTGCAGCCGGATGGTGGCGATCGAGGAGTCCGCTCCAAGATCGATGGCGAAGTACGCCACCAGGAATATCAGGGTGCCCACGACCGAGGCGCCGAACAGAAGGGCCACCTGCCGTTCCGCTCGCTTGGCGGCCCTCGGGTCCGTGTCAGCCAGGCGCAAACGATGCGGGGGAATTCCAGGATCCTGGAACTTCTCCACCTCATTCTGACCAGCCGTAGCTACGGTGCCCGAGTGGTTCGGACTGCCGTCACTATGGTTGCCCATAATTCGCCTCATCCTTCTCTCGTCCCGGCTGATGCCGGGTTAGTTTTTCAATTCCAACTGCCGACGGATCGGCAGAAATTCTTACGGTGCCGCGGAGCGGCTAGGACGTCCGGGAGGTCAGCCAGATCGTGAACGCGATGATGACGCCCAGGCCGGCAATCCAGACGAACAGGCCCTCGGAAACCGGGCCAAGGGCGCCCAGGTCGTTGCCGCCGGGGGAGCCGTTGGCTTCGATCTGCTTCAGGAACGTGATGATGTCGCGCTTGCCTTCGGGGCTGACGTTGGCGTCCGAGAAGACCGGCATGTTCTGCGGGCCGGTGACCATGGCCTCGTAGATGTGCTTGCCGGAAACGTCGGCGAGGGCCGGAGCGAACTTGCCCCGGGTCAGCGCACCACCGGCAGCGGCGGCGTTGTGGCACATGGCGCAGTTGGTGCGGAACAGCTCGCCGCCCTTGGCAGCGTCGCCCTTCTCGTCGAGGACACCGGCCTCGGGGATGGCCGGGCCGGGGCCCAGCGAAGCAACGTACGCCGCCAGCTGGTGGGTCTGCTCTTCGTTGAACTGGGCGGGCTTCTTGTATGCCTGCGGGCCGTTCATCTGCATGGGCATGCGGCCGGTGCCAACCTGGAAGTCAACGGCGGCGGCGCCGACGCCCACGAGCGACGGTCCTGCCTGCGAGCCGCTGGCACCCATGCCGTGGCAGGTGGCGCAGTTGGCGGCGAACAGCTTGCCGCCTTCCTCTGCGTCACTTGCACTGAAGCTCGTGGTGTCGGCCTTGGCCTGGTTGACGGTGGTGGCGACGGCGTACAGCCCACCAGTGATGAGGAGGCCCATCAGCAACAGCGCAACTGCTGCCAGTGGGTGACGTCGCTTCTGCGAGAGTGCCTTCACGTGGTGGTTCCTTTATTCGATCCTGCGTTGGCTCGGGGAGCCGATTCTTGAAATTCTATCTCTTGTAGAAAGAGAGACAAGGGGGGGCTACTTGAGGACGTAGATGACCAGGAAGAGGCCGATCCACACGACGTCGACGAAGTGCCAGTAGTACGAGGTGACGATCGCGGAGGTGGCCTCGAAGTGGCCGAACTTCTTCGCGGCGAAGGAGCGTCCGATGATCAGCAGGAAGGCAACCAGGCCGCCGATAACGTGCAGGCCGTGGAACCCGGTGGTCATGTAGAACGCGGAGCCGTAGGCGTTGGAGGAGAGCGAGACGTGCTCGGAAACGAGCATCGCGTACTCGGTCGCCTGGCCGGCCACGAAGAACGCGCCCATGACGAATGTCAGAGTGAACCACTCGTTCATTCCCCACCGGGCGAAGCTCAGCGGACCGCCGAGCCGGCGCGGCTGGAGCCGCTCGGCAGCGAAGACGCCCATCTGGCAGGTAAAGGAACTGGCCACGAGGACGATGGTGTTTACAAGCGCGAAGGGGAAGTTGAGCTTGGCTGTCTCTTCGGCCCACATCTGTCCGGACGTCGAACGGAGTGTGAAGTACATGGCAAAGAGACCGGCGAAGAACATCAACTCACTGGACAGCCAGACGACGGTTCCAACGGAAACCATATTCGGGCGATTCAGCGTCGGGTGCGCCGGGGTACTGGGGGCATGGGTCGCAGATGTCACATAGACATTATGTCTGTAAAACTCTGTCCTGCCCAACGCAAACCGCGTTTTGAGGGGACTTTTTCTACAAAGACGCGAAATCGCGCGGAAAAGTTCCCGACCGCCTTCGCATTGGGCATTGCGGGTTCCGGCTCGATAGCATCGGATCGTGACTTCTCAGGCATCTGCACAGGCTGCAGGCAAGGCATGGCCGCGCCTCATCGGCGCCCTTATTAACCGAATGGACCTCAGCGCCGGGGACACCGAGTGGGCCATGGCGTCCATCATGTCCGGTGAAGCGACGCCGGCCCAGGTCGCCGGATTCCTGGTGGCGCTGCGGGCCAAGGGCGAGACCGTGCAGGAGCTCACCGGCTTGGTGGAGGCGATGGCCGCGGCTGCGAACCCGATCGAGATCGGCGGCGAAAAACTTGACATCGTCGGCACCGGCGGGGACCAGCTGAACACCGTTAACATCTCCACCATGGCCGCCCTGGTCTCGGCCGGCGCCGGCGCCAAGGTCGTCAAGCACGGCGGCCGTGCCGCGTCCTCGAGCTCCGGCTCCGCCGATGTGCTCGAAGCCCTCGGCGTACGCCTGGACCTGCCGATTCCGCGGGTTGCGCGGAACGCGGAGGAGGCGGGGATCACCTTCTGCTTCGCCCAGGTCTTCCACCCCTCCATGCGGCACGCCGCCGTCGCCCGCCGCGAACTGGGCGTGCCCACGGCTTTCAACTTCCTGGGGCCGATGACGAATCCCGCCCACGTGCAGGCATCCGCCGTCGGCGTCGCCAACGAACGGATGGCGCCGCTGGTGGCAGGGGTCCTGGCGGCGCGGGGGAGCCGGGGCCTGGTCTTCCGGGGGGACGATGGGCTGGACGAACTGACCACCACCGGACCCTCCCGGATCTGGGAAATCCGCGACGGGAAAGTGGCGGAAGAAGTGTTCGACCCCCGCGGGCTGGGGATCCGCCAGGCGACGGTGGAAGAGCTGCGCGGCGGCGACGCGGCGGCCAATGCCGCCGTCGTGCGCGCCGTACTGGCCGGCCAGCCGGGGCCCGCGCGCGATGCGACGCTGCTTAATGCGGCTGCGGGTCTGGTGGCCTTCGATCAGGATGCCGCGGGTTCCCTGCCGGAGCGGATGGCAGCAGCGATGAAGCGCGCCGAAGAGTCCGTGGACAGCGGCGCGGCCGCCGCAGTGCTGGACCGCTGGGTCGCCCTGTCCCGCGACTGAGCAGGAGTTACTGCTCGAAGCCGAGGGCGAACGCCGCGTCGAGGTCGTGCTGGGAGTAGGCGCGGAAGGCAATGTGCGTGGTGGTGTGCACCACGGCAGGAACCTTGGAGAGCTTGTCCGCGATGACATCGGCCAGTTCCTCGTGCCGGGCCACCCGGGCAATTGCAATCAGGTCCCATTCGCCGGTCACGGAATAGACCTCGCTGATCCCGGGAATCGCGGAGATCTTTTCGGCGGTCTCCGGGATAGCTGAAGCGTCTGTCTTGATCAGGACGAAAGCGGTGATCACGTGGAAACCTTTCAGATCTGTTGGGCCGCGGACCGGCGGGTTGATCGGCCCCGGCAGGGCCGTGCCATCTGCTGCAAGCCTAGTGCATCAGGCAGGCCGGCGCCGTGCCCGCAGGCGCCGGACGGCCCTCGCCAGGAGGCGCCAGCCGAGCAGGAAGACACCCACACTGAGCAGCGCCACGATCACGAACGGCAACACCACGATCTGGCCGGTGAGCGCGCGCAGGAGCATGCCGACGGCCACCGTGCCAAGCCAGACGCCGACCCCGGCCGGCCAGAGTGCCAACGGAGCACGCCACAACCGCAGCGCCAGCCACGCTACGGCGGCCCCGGCGAGGAACGGCCACGCCGTCGCCAGGACGCCGGTGACGATCTCGCCGCGCTGGTGCGCGTCGCGGCCGATCGCGGCGAAGACCAGGATCAGGACGGCGTCGGCCGCGGCGGCAAGCGCCGCGGTGCGGGCGGGCGACGCCGGGCGGGCCGGAGTCGCGGGGGAGTGCGGGGAAGCGGGGGAGGGCATACTTCAAGCCTAACCTCGGCGGCTCTGGAGTCGGGCCCCGCCCGGGTCTAGTCTGTCCCCAGACCCGCCCACGCAGGAGGCTTACCAATGACCACGCTGCCCGACCGGCCCCGCACCGCCCTGATCGTGATCGATGTGCAGAACGGCGTGGTCGAGGGTGCGTACCGCCGCGACGCCGTCGTCGCGAAGATCGCCGAACTGGTGGACAAGGCCCGGGCTGCCGCCGTTCCGGTCGTCTGGGTCCAGCATTCGGATGCGCAGCTGGCGCGGGGGAGTGACGCGTGGCAGTTCGTCCCCGAGTTGTCGCGGGCCGGGCACGAAACGCTGGTGCACAAGTCCTACGGGGATTCCTTTGAGGGCACGGACCTCGAAGACGCCCTGGCCGCCGCCGGCGTCGGGCGGCTCGTCGTTGCGGGCGCGCAAACAGACGAATGTATCCGGTCGACGATTCACGGAGCTTTTGTCCGCGGTTACGACGTGACACTCGTCGCCGACGCCCACACGACGGAGGACCTCTCGGACTGGGGCGCTCCGCCGCCCGAGCTGGTCATTGCGCACACGAACCTTTACTGGGAGAACCATGCGGCTCCGGGGCGGACTGCGGCGGTCGTGGCCACCAGTGCCGTGGCCTTCGACGGCGGGGCGCCCTGACCGGTCCCGGCACGTAGGATCGGGGGATGGCCCGCCTTATCGTCCCCGATGTCAGTTATCACGCCTCCTGGCTGGAGGGGTCGGTAGAGTTCGACGGCGGCCGCAGGGACGGCGGCGGCGCGGAGGACTGGCCGCTGGAGGAGCTCACGGACGCCACCACTTTTGGCCGCTTCGTGCGTGCGCTCGTTGCCGATGCCTTGCCCGAAAGCCCCCGGAGGCCGGGGTACGTCCCATGCACCTACCTGTGGATCGTGGACGGAGACAGGTTCCTGGGCTCGCTGGCCATCCGGCACGAGCTGAACAGCTTCCTCTTCAACGAAGGCGGCCACATCGGCTACAGCGTCAGGCCGTCCGCGCGGCGGCGCGGCCATGCGGCGCAGGCGCTGTCCGATGCGATGCCCGTCGCCAGGGACCTCGGTATTTCCCGGGCCCTCATTACGTGCGACGAGGACAACGCCGGATCCAGGGCGACCATCGAAAGGAACGGCGGGATCTACGAAGACACCCGCAACGGCAAGCGGCGGTACTGGATCGATACCGCCGGGCAGACCGCACCCTGACGGCCCTCGGCCCCAGGGCGGCGGCGCGCGGACGTCGATGTGCCTCGGCCAATCGACGGACACCCCTCGGGGGCGTACTGTCAGGGCATGACGGGGGAGCAGGGGCGGCAGGGGAGCCGCATCGGGGTATACCGGGCCATACAGGCGGTGCATCTGATGTTCTTCCTGGGCGGTGCCTCCGTCGTCGTTGCGGGCTCTTTCCGCCTCGCCCAAACGGCGGCGGCCCTGCGGGCCCGGGGGCATACGATCGATGGCGACGTGCTCCGGGGACCCTTCATCGGAATCTCGGCCGGCCTGCTTGCTGCCATTTTGGGCGCCTGCGCCTTCCTCCTGTTGCGCAAAGGCGGGCGCTGGGCGTGCTGGCTTAGCGTTGTGGTCTGGTCCGCTCTGTGGTTTCCGCTCGTGGTCAATGTCAGTTCCATGGTGCCGGTGTTCTCCGCACCCATCCTGGTGACGCTGTTGTGCATCGGCGGTTCGGTTTTTGGCACCGCCGCGTACTTCCTCCTGGATCCGGGGAGGCCACGCCCGGCCGGCGTGAAGCGGGTCAGCCCGTAGATGTAGGCCGGTATTGCGGGGAGGAATTGGGGCATCCTCTTTTCGCTCTACTTTACATAATGTAGATTATCGGCGTTAGGCAGGAGTGGCCGAAAGGGGCTGGGTGGATCCGCCGTGGCGGCAACATTGCAGTCCTGGCCGGCGTTCCTAACGTCGTCCGAACGTTGATCCTTACGCCGTCGCGGTGGTGAGAATTTCCGCTCCGTCGTCCGTGATGGCGATTGTGTGCTCACTGTGGGCCGTCCTGCATCCTGTGACGCTGCGCAGCGTCCAGCCGTCCGGATCCGTGATCAGCTTCGCCGTGTCCGTCATCACCCACGGCTCCAGGGCCAGGAGCAAGCCCGGCCGCAGTTCATAGCCGCGGCCCTGGCGGCCGGTGTTCGGAACGTGCGGTTCCTGGTGCATCGTCGAGCCGATGCCGTGGCCGCCGAACTCGGTGTTGATCGGATATCCCGCCTCGCTCAGGACAGCTCCGATGGCGTAGGCGATGTCACCGATGCGGGCCCCCGGACCGGCGGCCTCGATCCCTGCAGCCAGGGCGCGCTCCGTGGCATTGATCAGCGCGACGCTTTCCGGCGGTTGTGACTCCCCCACGATGAAACTGATGGCCGAATCCGCGGCGATCCCGGCCTTGGAGACGGCAAGATCCAGTGTCAGCAGGTCGCCGTCGGCGAGGGTGTAATCGCGCGGCAGTCCGTGCAGGACGGCATCGTTGACGGCCGTGCAGATGTAGTGCCCGAAGGGTCCGCGCCCGAAGGACGGCTCATAGTCGACGTAGCAGGACGAGGCACTGGCGTCGGCGATCATGCTCCGGGCCCAGCGGTCAATGTCCAGCAGGTTCGTTCCCACGGTGGTGCGGTTCCTTAGGGTCTGCAGGATATCCGCGACCACGGCACCTGTCTGGCGTGCGCGGTCCAGTTCGGCGGCATTCAAAATCTCGATCATCCAATTATTATACCGGCCATATAATCCCGCTATACTCGGTGCCATGGTCAGATTGCCGCTCACGGGCGAAGAGGTCGAGCGCGGACAGCGCCTCGGTGCCTTGTTGCGCCGCGCCAGGGCGGACCGCCCCATGCTGGAGGTCGCGCTCGAGGCACAGGTCTCACCGGAGACGCTCCGTAAAATCGAAACGGGACGCATTGCAACCCCTGCCTTCCCAACGATCGCCGCGATCGCCGGTGTCCTCGGGCTCTCCCTCGACGCGGTCTGGGCCGAGATCAGCCACCCCGCCGGCGGCGCCCGCCCGGACGCCCCCGAGCGGCTTTCCCCCGAACGGCTGGCCTCGTAGGGCTACGCTCCGACGTACGCGGCCAGGTGCTGGCCGGTCAGGGTGGAGCGCGCCGCGACCAGGTCGGCCGGCGTGCCCTCGAAGACGATCCGGCCGCCGTCGTGTCCTGCGCCCGGGCCCAGATCGATGATCCAGTCCGCGTGCGCCATGACCGCCTGGTGATGCTCGATCACCATCACCGACTTGCCCGCGTCGACCATCCGGTCCAGCAGTGCCAGCAGGTTCTCGACGTCCGCCAGGTGCAGCCCGGTGGTCGGTTCGTCCAGGACATAGATGGCGCCTTTCTCCGCCATCTGGCTGGCGAGCTTGAGCCGCTGCCGCTCGCCGCCGGAAAGCGTCGTCAGCGGCTGGCCCAGGCTGAGGTAGCCGAGTCCGACGTCGGCGAGCCGCTCCAGGATCCGGTGCGCTGCCGGTGTTGCCGACTCCCCCTCGGCGAAGAACCCGAGGGCCTCCGTGACGGACATGGCCAGGACTTCGGCGATGTTGCGCCCGGCCAGGGTGTACTCCAGGACCGCGGCCTGGAAGCGCCGGCCTTCGCATTCCTCGCAGGTCGTCTCCACCGTCGCCATGACGCCGAGGTCGGTGTAAATCACCCCGGCGCCGTTGCACGCAGGGCAGGCACCCTCGGAGTTGGAACTGAAGAGCGCCGGCTTCACGCCGTTGACCTTCGCGAACGTTTTCCGGATCGGTTCGAGCAGCCCGCTGTACGTCGCCGGATTGCTGCGGCGTGAACCGCGGATCGCGCCCTGGTCGATGACCACGACGCCGTCCCGGCCGGCCACGGAGCCGCTGATGAGTGAACTCTTGCCGGACCCGGCCACTCCGGTGAGGACGCACAGCACCCCGAGCGGAAGGTCGACGTCGACGTCCCGGAGGTTGTGGGTCGATGCGCCCCGCACCGGGAGCGTTCCCGACGCTGCCCGCACGGCGGGTTTCAGGGCCGCCCGGTCATCAAAATGCCGGCCGGTGGTGGTGCCGCTCCCCCGCAACTGCTCGACGGTGCCCTCGAAGACGACCTCGCCGCCGGCGGTCCCGGCCCCCGGGCCCAGGTCGATGACGTGGTCGGCGATCGCGATGGTTTCGGGCTTGTGCTCGACGACGAGCACCGTGTTGCCTTTGTCCCGGAGCTGCAGCAGCAGGCCGTTCATCCGTTCAATGTCGTGCGGATGCAGTCCGATCGTGGGCTCGTCAAAGACGTACGTGACGTCGGTGAGCGAAGAGCCCAGATGGCGGATCATCTTGGTCCGCTGCGCCTCTCCCCCGGAGAGGGTGCCGGCCGGGCGGTCCAGCGAGAGGTAGCCCAGCCCGATCGCGGCAAAGGAATCCAGCAGGTGCTGGAGCCCGCCCAGCAGCGGCGCCACGGACGGCTCGTCGAGCTCGCGGACCCAGCCGGCCAGGTCGCTGATCTGCATGGCACACACCTCGGCGATGTTTTTCCCGTTGACCTTGGCGGACAGGGCTTCCTGGCTGAGCCGGGTCCCGCCGCATTCGGGGCAGGTGGCAAAGGTGATGGCCCGGTCCACGAACGCGCGGATGTGCGGCTGCATGGAGTCCGGATCCTTGGAGAGCATGGACTTCTGGATTTTCGGGATCAGGCCCTCGTAGGTGAGGTTGATGCCTTCAACCTTGATTTTGGTGGGTTCCTTGTAGAGCAGGTCGTGGAGCTGCTTCTTGGTGTACTTGCTGATCGGCTTGTCCATGTCGAAGAAGCCGGACCCGCTGAAGATCCGGCCATACCAGCCATCCATGCTGTAGCCGGGAATGGTGAGCGCCCCATCGGCCAGCGACTTGCTGTCGTCGTATAGCGCGGTGAGGTCGAAGTCTGAGACCGACCCCATGCCCTCGCAGCGGGGGCACATGCCGCCGAGATAGACGGCCTCGTTCACCACCTGCTTCTCGACCCGGCCGCTCTTCTGCGTGCTCATCACCCCGCTGGCCTTCCGCGTCGGGACGTTGAAGGAGAACGCCGTCGGCGGCCCAACGTGGGGTTGTCCGATCCGGCTGTAGAGAATCCGGAGCATCGCGTTCGCGTCGGTGGCGGTGCCGACCGTGGAGCGCGGGTTCGAGCCCATCCGCTCCTGGTCCACGATGATCGCCGTCGTCAGGCCTTCGAGGACATCCACGTCCGGCCGCGACAGCGCCGGCATGAAGCCCTGGACGAACGCGCTGTAGGTTTCGTTGATCATCCGCTGGGACTCCGCGGCGATGGTGGCGAACACCAGCGAGCTCTTGCCGGATCCGGACACGCCGGTGAACGCCGTCAGGCGGCGCTTCGGGATCTCGACGCTGATGTCCTTGAGATTGTTCTCCCGGGCGCCCTGGACGCGGATCAGGTCGTGCGTGTCGGCCACATGCGGCGACGCAGGCGGTGCGTCCGGGTGGGGCAGGTCCATGGTTTCTCCCTCTGCGTCGCGGGGCCTCCGGCCGTGGTCCGGAGGCCGCGGCCTGGCTGGTTGTGACCAGCTTAGAACAGCGGCCGGGCGCGCCGGACCGGTGCCGGGCGCAGGCGCGGCGGCGCGGCGACGGGCATTGCCTTAACCGGCGGCCTCACTAAGAATGAACCATGACGGTCTACCTGAGGTCCCTCGAAACAGCTGTCCCGCCCACCGTGCTGATCCAGGCCGAAGCCCGCGACGTGTTCGCGGCCCAGCCGGGGCTGAGCAGGCTGGGTTCCCGCTTGGTGAGCACCTGCTTCGACTCAGCCGCCATCGACACCCGGTACACCGCCGTCGAGGAACTGACCACGGGCGCCAGGGCGGAGAACCCGAAATTCTTTGACCAGGCGACCGGGCTGCTGCTCAGTCCCAGCACGAAGACCCGGAACGATATCTTCGCCGCCGAGGCGGCCAAGCTCTTCATCGAGGCGGCCGAAAAGGCGGTGGACGCCTGCCCCGGCATGGACCGGCGGATGATTACGCACCTCGTGACGGTCTCCTGCACCGGGTTCTTCAACCCGGGGCCCGACTACAAGATTGTCCGCGCCCTCGGGTTGAATCCCGCGGTCCAGCGCTACCACCTGGGCTTCATGGGCTGCTACGCCGCGTTCCCGGCCCTGCGCGCTGCCAAGTCGTTTTGCGACGCCGACCCGGACGCTGTCGTGCTCGTGGTGTGCGCCGAACTCTGCTCCCTCCATGTGAGGACCTCGAACGATCCGGACACCATCATGGGCTCGGCACTGTTCGCCGACGGCGCCGCGGCCGCCGTCGTCAGTTCCCGCGAACTGCCGGACCAGCCGGCGCTGATGACCCTGGACCGGTTCGAGACCGTCCTGACGCCCGTGGGCGAGGAGGCGATGGCCTGGAACATCGGCGACGAGGGCTTCGAGATGATCCTGGGCAGCTACGTCCCGCACATCATCGACGACCACATCATCGGCGC
This sequence comes from Arthrobacter sp. Soil763, assembly GCF_001428365.1. GTDB lineage: Bacteria > Actinomycetota > Actinomycetes > Actinomycetales > Micrococcaceae > Arthrobacter. Next base: position 383,478 of record NZ_LMSH01000003.1, read on the forward strand.
GCTGGACCCGCTCCTGTCCCAGGATGCCTCGCTGGCCGGTCTGCCCTACCGGGATATCCGGCACTGGGCGATCCATCCCGGTGGGCGCAGCATCCTCGACAAGGTCCAGGCCAGGCTGGAGCTCAGCGACGAACAGTTGGTTCCTGCCCGCGAAACCCTGCGCAACTTCGGCAACATGAGCAGCGCCACGGTGCTGTTCGTGCTCCGGCACATCCTGGACCAGCCGGCGGAAGACCCGGCCCCGGCCGCTGAAAGCCCGCGGCGGGAGGAAGGCGAAGAACGGATCTGCTCGATGGCCTTCGGGCCAGGCCTGACCGTGGAGACGGCGCTGTTCACCCGGCTGACCGCCCCGCGGTCCGGCGGCGCGGACTCCGACGCAGTCCGGCGGCCGGTTACCGCGCCGGTCTGATCCGCCGGGATGGACCTGCTGCGCGGCCGCGCCCTCGATGCCGTCGAGGAGATGGACCGGCCGGACTGCGACGCCGGACGGCTGGAGCGCACCTACGCACAGTTCGGGGTGGTGAACCGGGCCGTTTCCGGCTGGCAGGGCATTTACCGCCGGGAGCTGAGGCCGCTGCTCTCCGCGGCCGGCACCACGACGCTGCTGGATATTGGTTGCGGCGGCGGCGACGTGCCGCTGTTGCTGTCCCGCTGGGCGGCCCGGGACGGGTTGCGCCTGGAGATCACCGCGGTGGACCCGGACCGCCGGGCCGCGGCCTTCGCGGCCCGGCGCCCTCCCCGCGCAGGGGTCTCGTTCCGGCGGCAGTCGACCCGGGACCTGCTCGCGGCGGGCGCGCGCTTCGACGTCGTCGTGTCCAACCACGTGCTGCACCACCTGGCGCCCGGAGAGTTCACCGCTTTCCTGGCCGATTCCGCGGAGCTCGCCACTATGCGGGTGATCCACAACGACCTCCGCCGCAGCCCGGCGGCCTATGCGCTGTTCTGGGCGGCCGCCCTGCCGTTCACCGGGTCCTTCATCAGGCGCGACGGGCTGACCTCCATCCGGCGCAGCTACACGGAGGCCGAACTTGCCGCCGCCGCTCCCCCGGGCTGGACCGTGGAGCGGCGCTCTCCCTTCCGCAACCTGCTGGTGTGGGAGAAGCCGTGTCCGGCGTCGTGATCATCGGCGGCGGCCCGGTCGGTCTTTTCATGGCCGCCCTGCTGCTGCAGCTTGGGCTGGAGGTCACGGTGCTGGAACGGCGCACCTCCCCCGCGGCGCACCCGAGGGCCATCGGCATCCATCCCCCGGCGCTGGCGGCGCTGGCATGGATCGGCGCCGACCAGGACCTGATCCGCCAGGGCGTCCCGATCCGGCGCGGCAGGGCCCTGCACGGCGGCACCACCGTCGCGGAAATGTCCTTCGCCCGCGTGTCGGGCAGCTACCCGTTCGTCCTGTCCGTCCCGCAGGACCGCACCGAGGCCGTGCTGGAGGAACGCGTCGGAGCCCTCGCTGCCGGGACGCTGCGCCGGGGCGTGGAGGTGTCCGGACTGCGCGAGCAGGACGGCGGGGTCACGGTCACGGCACGGCACGGCGGCCGGGAGCTGGAGTTCCGGGCGCCCCTCGTGATCGCCGCGGACGGCGTCGGCTCGATGGCCAGGACCATCCTCGCCCCGCCGCTGCGCCGCAAGGACTACCCGGACCGCTACCTGATGGGCGACTTCGCGGACGGCACCGGGCTCGGTGCGGACGCGGCGCTGTTCCTGGCCCGGGAAGGCATCGTCGAATCCTTTCCGCTGCCCGGGATGCTGCGGCGCTGGGTGGTCCGGCTGGGCCCGGCCGGGCACGGCGCGGACGCCGGCTGGCTCGCCGGGGAAGTGCGACGGCGGACCGGAACCGAGGTGGACCCCGGGAGCAACAGCATGCTCAGCAGTTTCGGTGTCCGGTCGAGGCTGGTCCGGCGGATGGTGCACGGCCGTACCGTCCTGATCGGTGACGCGGCCCATGAGATCAGCCCGATCGGCGGCCAGGGCATGAGCCTGGGCTGGCTGGATGCCGTGGCCCTGGCGCCGCTGGTGCCGCCGCTTCTGGCCGGGAGCGGCGAGGGGCTTGCCGGCTACGAAGCGGCGCGGGTGCGCCAGGCGGCACGCGCGGCCCGGCAGGCCGAGATCAACATGGCGCTCGGCCGGCCCCTGCCCGCAGGCTTGCTGGTCGTCCGGAACGGCGGTATCGCCGCCGCGGCCGCGGTGCCGGCGGTCAACCGTTTCGTCGCCCGCCGCTTCACTATGCAGTAGCCGTCGGGCCGGGCTCGTCGGGCCGGTGGTAACAGTCGTAACTGTGCTGGCTGGTGACCAGGCCGTCCCGGACCTCGAAGACGGCGACCGTACTGGCCCGGATCTCTTCTCCCGCGTCCCAATAGGGAAGTCCCAGTTGCAGGACCGCCGACCAGTCCGCTTCCACCACCACCCGGCCTGCCTCGCAGGTGCTGCGGCGGACCTCGAAGCGCTGGCCGACGACGACCTCCCCGCTGCGCTCGGCGCCGGCCAGGACCTCGGACCGCGTTCGGACGGACCCCTGCGGCGCGAGAAGGCTGGGAGCCTCGGTCAGCACGTAGCCGGGTGCCAGGAACGGGTCCAGCGCGGCCGCGCCCCCGGTTTCGAGGGCACGCAGCAGGCCCAGCACGCGATCAAGCGGACTGGTCCCCGGAGGCAGCGGATGGGCAGCAGCGCGGGAAGTCATGGACCGAGACTAGCCCACCCGGCCCCCGGCACTGTCCCGCGGCCGGGGCCGCCGCCTACACTGGCCGCATGGGCAGCCTTCCATCCTCCCTGCGCCGGTCCCTGCCCCGGCTGGGGATGGCGGCGCTCCTGCTGGCGGCGGCTTCGTGCAGCACCGGTACCGGGCTCTCCGGGGCAGGTCCCGGCGCGGACGCCTCCGGGACGACCACCGGCCCGGTAACGCCCGCCGGCGGGACCTCCTCCCCGACCGGCCGCCCCGCGCCGCTGAGCGCCTCGATCAGCCAGTTCCGCGACAACTACGGCAAGCAGGTTGTCGAAATCCAGTTGACCAACACCGGCAGTGCAGCGATCACTGCGGTCGCGGCCACGCTGCACAGCCCGCTCTTCCCTGCCGGCGCCCGCTGGGCGTCACCAGCCGGAACGGAGTTACCGCCGGGCCAGGTGAAAAGCCTTTCCGTGCGGTTGCCCGCCGCGCACTGCCGCCCGGCGCCCTCCGGCAAGGCCGCCGGGACGGCCACCGTCGTGGTCCGGTTAACCTCCGCCGACGGCTCTCCGGAAGCGTCCGTCCGGGCCGCCGCGGAAGACCCCTTCGGTGTCCTTGTCCGGAACCACGATGAGCTCTGCCTGGCCCGGGCAGCGGCCGAGGTCGCGGCCTTCCGGCTCGGCCCGGGCCTGGAACGCTCCCCGGACGGCCGGACCGCCGTCCTGCGCCTGGTCATTACCCCGGCACGCTCCGGCTCCGGCAGCTTCCTGGTCCTCAACGGCGTCGGCGGCACCACGCTGCTGGCGGAGGACCCGGCCCTTCCGTGGCCCGGGCCGGTGCGGATCGTCGCGGGCGGGCCGGAACGCGTGCTGCGCCTGGGCATCCGGCCGGCCCGCTGCGACCCGCACGCCGTCGCGGAGGACAAGGTGGGAACGCTGCTCCCGCTGACCATCTCGGCCGGAGGGCGGGACGGCGTGCTGAAGGTGGCCGCAGGAGCAGCACTGCGCGGACAAATCTACGACTTCGTCACCTCCGCCTGCCGGCGCCAGTAGTCTGGTGCCATGTCTGCAGACGCCAGGAACGAAGCCAACCACGACGCCCCGTTGAGCGGGGCCAGCGACGACCAGATCCGGGAGCTGGTGGACCACGTCCTCGACGCCGGGGTGCTGCCGCCCATCGTCCAGGTGGGCCACCCGGTCCTCCGCCACCGGGCGGTCCCGTTCACCGGCCAGCTCGACGAGGAACGGCTGGGCCGCCTGATCGACCTGATGCGCCGGGTGATGCACAAGGCGCCGGGGGTCGGCCTCGCCGCTCCGCAGCTTGGGATTCCCCTGCAGCTGGCCGTGCTTGAAGACAACTTCGAGGTCGATCCGCTGGTCGCGGCGGCCCGCGGCCGGGAACCCCTGCCGTTCTTCGCCATGCTGAACCCTGAGTACACCCCGTTGGGGTCGGCCCACTCCGCCTTCTACGAGGGCTGTCTGTCCGTCAACGGGCTGCAGGCCGCGGTGCGCCGGCCGACGGCTGTCCGGCTGGACTTCACCGCGGCGGACGGCACCCGGCAGCAGCAGGAGTTCAGCGGCTGGCAGGCCCGCATCGTGCAGCATGAAACCGACCACCTGCACGGCATCCTGTACCTTGACCGCGCGGAACTGCGCTCCCTGAGCAGCAACGCTGAGTACGCCTCCCGCTGGTCCCAGCCGGACATCAGCCTTGCCCGGCAGGAACTCGGGTTCCTGCCGGGCGGGGCCTAGCCGGGTCCGACGCTCCTAGCCGGCGGCCGGCGCGTCCGCCGGGGACGGGTTCGACGCCGTCGGAAGGTGCCGCGCCCACCACCGCAGGATCTCGTCGAAGCGCTGCCGGCGGTGGTGCGGGGTACCGGAGCGCGACAGCTCGTGGTTTTCCCCGGGGAAGACCAGGAAGGCTGCCTCCACGCCCAGCCGCTTGAGCGCCGTGAAGTACCGCTGGCCCTGCTCCACGGGGCAGCGCAGGTCTTCCTCGCTGTGCACCACCAGGGTCGGGGTCCGCACCTGGTCCACCCTGGCCATCGGGCTCTGGGCCGTCACCTGGTCGGGATCCGTTCCGGTGTACTCGCCGCCGAAGAACCAGCCGATGTCGGCGCTGCCGGTGAAGCTCACCGGATCCAGGAAGCCGCGCTCGACGATGGCGGCCTTGAACCGGTGGTCGTGGCTGATGGTCCAGGCGGTGAGGTAGCCGCCGTACGAGCCGCCCATGATGCCCAGGGCGCCCCCGTCGAGTTCCTCGAATTTCTCCAGCGCCCCGTCCAGGAACGCCAGGACGTCCGCCATGTCCAGCGTGCCCATCCGCTCCTTGATGGCGCGTCCGTGCGCCTGGCCGTAGCCCGCCGAGCCGCGCGGATTGCACATTAGGACCGCGTACCCGGCAGCGGCGTAAACCTGCGCCTCGTCGAAGAGGGCGCCGGTGAACTGCGCGAACGGGCCGCCGTGAATGTTCAGCAGCACCGGGTGCGGGCCCTCGCCCTCCGGCCGGACCAGCCAGCCGTGCACCGGGTAACCGTCGGCCGAGGCGAACGTCAGCTCCTGCGGGGCGATGATCCCGGCGTCGGTCCGCAACGGTGCGGAGAAGTCCGTCAGGACCCGGAGCCGGGCACTGTCATCCCGCGCTCCCTCCTGCTGCGCCTCCCGCAGGACCGCCACATCGCCGGCGCTCTGCGCGTCGGCGAAGCTGAGCACCACGACACCTCCGGCTTCCGCCGCGCCGGTGACCACCCTGTCCCCGTCGAGCAGCACCTCGGAGCGTCCTTCCGGGCCGAAGGCCAGCAACTGGACCGTGCCGCGGGCGTTGTTCAGCACCAGGGCACCGTCGGCGCCGCGGGGTTCGATGCCGCCGGCGGCCAGGTCCGCGGTCTCCGGGTCGCTGAGCCGGACCGCGTCGCCGCCACCGGCGGGCATGATGTACAGCGCCGTGTTACGGGCCACGAAGTCGCGTCCCGACGCGCCGATGTCCTGGGCGGTGAAGTAGAGCCAGTGTCCGTCCCGGCTTTCACGGACCGCGGCCACCGACAGCCGGCCAAGGTCGGCCGGGGTGAGATCTTCCGGGTCCGACGGCGCGGCCGGACCCAGCGGAAGGCGGTAGATCCCGCTGCCCAGGTCGCTGTCGCTCCCCTCGTGCAGGGCAGCGGTGAAGTACACGTAGCGGCCGTCGGCGCTGCAGGAAGCGCCGGAATGGTCGGTGCGCGCGGCCGTCAGCTGCCGGGCCGCCGGCACGCCGTCGTCTTCCCCGTCAGGGCTGCCGGCACCGGCCTTCAGGGCCCGTCCCGCGGGCGCCACCGGAGGTTCGGCGGCCAGGTCCGGGACGTCGACGGCGAACAGCTGAACCGGCTTGTCCGTCGTGTAGCCGACCCCGTTCATCCGGTATTTGTACTCCGTGATCAGCCGGGCATCCTCGGCGCCGGCGCCGACCCCGTCGATGGTGCCGTACCTGCCCTCCTCCGGGTCTCGGGCGCTGAAGACCAGGGTGCGTGAATCAGGGGCCCAGGTGAAGGCGCTGACGCCGAGCGGTGCGGCGGTGACCGGTACCGGCTCCCCGCCGGCGGCTTCAACGACGTGCAGCTGCGGTTTTCCGCCGGCCGCGGCCCGAAGGAAGCCCAGGGTCCGGCCGTCCGGCGAAAACGCCGGCGCCGTGTCGCGGAAACCGCGGGTCAGCCGGCGCGGCGGGAGCGCCGGGTCCACCGGCACGTTCCACAACTGGCCCACATAGGCGTCGGCATCGAAATCGGGCCGGACCACGGACACGACGGCACGGGTGCCGTCCGGGTGCACGGTCGGGGCGGAAACGGACTTGAGCAGGGGCAGGTGGTGGGATTTCACGAGTGCGAGCCTAGCCCTGAACGGACGTGACGTGAAACACCCCGCGGGGCCGAGTCCTCCGGCCGCCGTACGATGGAGGCTATGTTCGCCCGGACCCTCCCCGCCCTGACCTGCCCGGTGTGCCGGGAGCGGCTGGAGGTTGACGGCGGCGGACGGCGCCTCGCCTGTCCCGCCGGTCACAGCTTCGACGCCGCCCGGCAGGGCTACTTCAACTTCCTCACCGGCAAGGGCACCGTCTTCGAAGCGGACGCCGCGGACATGGTCGCGGCGCGCTTTGATTTCCTCTCCGCCGGGCATTACCGCCCCCTCGCTGACGCCGTCGCCGGACTGGCCGCACCGTTCCTCGCAGCCCCCGGCGCCGCCGTTCTCGACGCCGGCACCGGCACCGGGCACTACCTGCGCGCGCTGCTGGACCGTGTCCCTGCCGCTGCTGCCGGACTGGACATCTCGAAGTTCGCGCTCCGCCGTGCGGCCCGCCTGAACCCAGAAGCCGTCAGCATCGTCGCCGATGTGTGGCAGCGGCTTCCGCTCGAGGACGACGCGGTCGACGTCGTGACAGTGGTGTTCGCGCCGCGCAACGCGGCGGAGTTCGCCCGCGTGCTGCGCCCCGGCGGCCGGCTGGTGGTGGTCACGCCCCGGCCGGGGCACCTGGCCGAGGTGGCGGGACATACCGGCATGCTGGGGATCGAACCGGCCAAGGAGGAACGCCTGGCCGCCGCACTCTCCGGCCACTTCCGGGCAGCCGGCGAACACGAACTCGACCTCACCCTTCAGCTGGCGCCGGCGGACGTGGCCAACCTCGCCCTGATGGGTCCAGCCGGCCACCACCTGGACCGGGCGGTGCTGGCGGCCCGTACCGCGGCGCTGCCGGCCCGCACGGAGGTCGCGGCCCGGTTCCGGATCAGCGTCTTCGCGCCGCTGGAGCCGCCCGGTCCCGCCGCCGCGGAATAACGACTTGGCCACGGTCACCGGCCGGCTGCGGCGCCCCGTCCCACGGGCTTGCCCCCCGGCTTAGGATGGAACCAAGCCACGCCGGGTCTGCGTCCGCAGCGCCCGCAGCGCGTGGCCAAGGGGGACGAAATGTTCGAATGGCTGGCCGAAAACTGGTGGGCGCTGTGGCTCACGGTGTTCCTGGTGTTCGCCGTGGTGGAAATGCTCACCCTCGATCTTTTCTTCTTCATGCTTGGCGGCGGCGCCCTGGCCGGGCTCATTGCGGATTTTGCCGGCGCCGAACCGTGGCTGCAGATCGTTGTCTTCAGCGTCGTTTCCCTGCTCATGATCGGCTTCGTGCGCCCCGTGGCGCTCAAGCACTTGCGCAACAGTCCGGCTGACCAGCGCAGCAACATTGAACGGCTGATTGGCGAACCCGCCATCGTCGTGGAACAGGTCAACTCCGACGGCGGCCTGGTCAAGATTGGCGGCGACGTCTGGAGCGCGCGCTCGGTGTCCGGAGAGCTGGCGCCCGGGCAGCGTGCGGTGGTCAGCGCCATTGACGGCGCCACCGCGGTGATCGTTCCGCAGCAGGAACCCGGGACGCGGTAGCAACTGCCGCGCCAACCATAACCACACAATTTGGGGAAAAGGTGATGTATGGATATCGCAGTCGCAGTAGTGCTGCTGGTACTCGTAGCGTTTGTCATAATCGTGCTCGTGCGGTCGGTGCGGATTGTTCCGCAGGCCCGCGCCGGCGTCGTGGAACGCCTCGGGAAGTACCAGCGGACATTGAATCCGGGCCTGACGCTCCTGATTCCCTTTGTTGACCGGCTGCTGCCCCTCCTGGACCTCCGCGAACAGGTCGTGTCCTTCCCGCCGCAGCCGGTGATCACCGAGGACAACCTCGTGGTGTCCATCGACACGGTCGTCTACTTCCAGGTGACCGACGCGCGCGCCGCCACCTACGAGATCGCCAACTACATCCAGGCCGTCGAACAGCTCACCACCACCACGCTCCGCAACGTCGTCGGCGGCCTGAACCTCGAGGAGGCCCTGACCTCCCGGGACCAGATCAACGGCCAGCTGCGCGGGGTGCTGGATGAAGCGACCGGCCGGTGGGGCATCCGGGTCTCCCGGGTTGAGCTGAAGGCCATTGACCCGCCCCACTCCATCCAGGATTCGATGGAGAAGCAGATGCGTGCCGAGCGGGACCGCCGCGCGGCCATCCTGACGGCCGAAGGCACCAAGCAGTCCGCCATCCTGACCGCCGAGGGCCAGCGCCAGTCCTCGATCCTCAAGGCCGAAGGTGACGCGCAGGCGGCGATCCTGCGGGCCGACGGTGAGGCCCAGGCGATCCAGAAGGTGTTCGACGCCATCCACAAGGGCAACCCGGACCACAAGCTGCTCGCCTACCAGTACCTGCAGACGCTGCCGAAGCTCGCCGAGGGCACGTCCAACAAGCTCTGGATCATCCCCAGCGAAGTCGGTGAAGCGCTCAAGGGCATCGGCGGCGCGCTGGGCGGTTTCGGCCCCGCGGCCGACGCCGAGCACGTCCCGGGCGGCAACCCCGACGGCCGTCCCGGCCGGCAGGCTCCGGTTGCGGCTGCAGGAGCTGCAGCTGCTGTTCCGGCCGCCGCAGCCCCGGTGGCGCCACCGGTGCCGACGTCGGCCCCAGGCTCTGCGCCCGAGGCCTGAGAACAGACTGCAGCGGCCCGAAGGCCCGCCCCGCCACGCCGGCGGGGCGGGCCTTCGCGGTCCGGCGGCTTTACCTGGCGGACGGCGGGCGCGTATAGTGGAGTATTTGTCCGGCCGGTTCGGCTGGCTGGAACAATTAAGCTTCGCGGCGCGTTGAACCTAATGTCGATTTTGGCAGTGAAAAGTGCACCTGCAGGTGCACCGGGAACGCAATGCACCACATAGTCCGGCGGCGCCTAGCGGCGCCAGCCGGCGCAGGGCCGGGCCCTGGGAACCGAGCATAAGGGAGAAAAGATGAGCGATCGCAGCCTGCGGGGCATGCGCCTTGGCGCACAGAGCATGGAGACGGAATCCGGCGTCGAACCGGCTCCGCGCCAGCGGGTTGAGTACCGCTGCGAGGACGGCGAGCAGGTCTTCGTAACCTTCTCCTCCGAGGCCGAGATTCCCCCGGTCTGGGTTTCCAAGACCGGCAAGGAAGCGCTGCTGGTCGACGGCGAACGTCCCGTCAACAGCAACGAAAAAGCCGTCCGCACGCACTGGGACATGCTGCTGGAACGCCGCTCCCTGCCGGAGCTGGAGCAGATCCTCGAAGACCGCCTCACCATTCTGCGTGAGCGCCGCGGGGAACGCCGCTCCGCTTGAGGCTGCGCCCCACGAAAACAGGCCGGGCCGGCACCTCCAAGAGGTGCCGGCCCGGCCTGTTTTGCGTCTGTCGGTTGCGCCGGCCCGGGGCTAGCTGCGGCCGAGCTTGCGGCTGAGGGTGTTCCAGCGGGCGGTGAGGCCCCACTTGGTGACGTTGATCATGGCCTCGACCACGATGTTGCCGCTCATCTTCGAGGCGCCCAGTTCGCGCTCCACGAAGGTGATGGGACGCTCCACAATGTTCAGGCTCAGCTTGGCAACGCGCCAGGCGAGGTCCACCTGGAAGCCGTAGCCGACCGAGTCCACCGAATCGAGATTGAGCTTTTCGAGCGTGGTCCGGCGGAAGGCGCGGAAGCCGCCGGTGACGTCCTTGATCTTGACGCCGAGCATGACGCGGGCGTACGTGCTGCCGACGCGGGAGATGGCCTGGCGGTACAGCGGCCAGTTCACCACGCTTCCGCCGGGGACCCAGCGCGAGCCCATGGCGAGATCGGCGCCCTGCTCCACCGCTTCGATCAGCTGCGGCAGTTGCTCCGGCTTGTGCGAACCGTCGGCGTCCATCTCGACGAGGATGTCGTAGCCGGCGTCCAGGCCCCACTTGAACCCTGCAATGTACGCCGCGCCGAGGCCTGCCTTGCCGGCACGGTGCAGGACGTGGACCTGGCTGTCGGTGGCCGCGATGCTGTCGGCGAGTTCTCCGGTGCCGTCCGGGCTGTTGTCGTCGACCACGAGCACGTCGGAGGCGGGGACGGCGGTGCGCAGGCGCCCAAGGGTCTTGGGCAACGATTCCAGCTCGTTGTAGGTCGGGATAATCGTGAGGACACGCACAGCGGGGCCTTTCCTTGGGGAAACGGTCGAAGGGCCGGGATTGCCGGCAGTTGGCCGGCGACAGGCACAGCTCTCCATTATAGCCAGCCGGCGGACCGGATCCGGGCGCCGGCTAGCTGTGCAGCTAACTGCGAAGTGCGCCGTTGGCGAAAAGTTCGACGCCGTCGCGCACCGTTTGCAGGCACACCGGGTCGGTCCCGGTGTCCAGCGCAGGGAGCAGGGGGGTCCGGGCACGGGGGTCCGTGCTCCAGGACTGGACCCGGCCGTCGGCCACCTGCACCATCAGCTCCTCCACTTCCCAGACGGCGAAGCTGGCCGGGGCGCCCGGCACGAGCTGGCCGGCCATGGGGTTGCGGTACCGGGCGGCCCGCCAGCCGGCCCGGGTGTGGCCGAGGAAAGCGGCACGGGCGGAGATCCGCTCGGCGTCGTTGTGGTGTTCGAGGCAGGCGCGGACGCTGGACCAGGGCCGCAGCGGCGTGACCGGGCTGTCGCTGCCGAAGCACACCGGAACGCCGGCCGAGAAGAAGGACCCGAACGGGTTCATGGCCGTGTGGCGTGCGCCCAGCCGCTGGGCGTAGAGGCTGTCCGGGCCGCCCCAGAGCGCGTCGAAGGCGGGCTGGGCGCTGACCGTGACCGAGAAGTGCGCCAGCCGCGCGATCGCTGCGGCGTCGGCGATTTCGACATGCTCGAGGCGGTGGCCAGCCGCGCGGATACGCTGCTCGCCCACCTCGGCGGCCGCACGGTCCAGGGCTTCAAGCGCGGCGTCGAGTCCGGCGTCACCGATGACGTGGAAGCCTGCCTGCAGGCCGAGGAGCGAGCAGGCGGCCAGGTGCGCCGCCGCTTCGTCCACGGAGAGGTAGCGGGTGCCCCGCTCCCCCGCGGCGTCGCTGTAGTCCTCGCGGAGTGCGGCGGTGCGCGAGCCGATGGACCCATCCATGTTCAGGTCCCCGGCCAGGCCGAGGACAGGCACCCCCAGGGTCTCCAGGATGCTGCGGGCGTGTTCCTCCGAGGCCGCCAGCTGGCCCCAGTATGGCAGGATCTCCGGCGCCGGCCGCCCGGTCCGGTCCGCGGCGTTCCAGCCGGCGGCGAGCCGGAGGTCCTCGATGCTGCCGATGTGCGGGGCCGCCATCTCGGCCAGCGCGACGTAGCCGTTCGCGGCGGCCTCGGTCAGGGCGGCCTGCTGGTAGCCGGTCACGGCGGCTGCGGGAAGTTTCCGGGCAGCCAGCCTGGCGGCGGTGTGGGCGGCACGCTTGACCTGCGCGTCCGGGCCGGTGCCGTCCAGGGTTCCGAGGCCTGCCGCGGCGGCGAGGGAGTCCGAGACCAGCGCTGAGTGCACGTCTACCCGGGACAGGTAGACGGGACGGCCACCGGCGGCGCGTTCGAGTTCGGCGCGGGTGGGCAGCGCCGGATCAGTCCAGAGCGTTTCGTCCCAGCCGTGGCCCAGGACGGCGCCGTCGGCGGCGGATCCCGCCGCTGCGAAGCCGGCGACGGCGTCGAGGAGCTCCGCCGCTGACCGGACTCCGCCGAGCCGGAGCGATTCCAGGGCAATGCCGGTTTCTGTCAGGTGGACGTGGGAGTCGACGAAGCCCGGCGCGAGCAAGGCGCCCTTAAGGTCGATGACCTCCATGCTGGAGTCCGCGATGGACGTCGCGGCGTGTTCCGACCCGACCCAGGCGACGGTGTCGCCGTCGACCAGCATGGCGGTGGCGAAGGGGTCCGCAGCGGTATAGACGGAGCCGTTGCGGTACAGCGTCACTTTGCGCGGCCGGGACGGTGAAGCGGTCATGGCGGAATACTCCTTGTTGCTGGTGCCCGGCGGCGGGCCGGGCGGGGTGGGAAGCGGAATGCAGGGTTACCGGCGGTCAGCCGGTCAGGCGACGGATGAGTACGCCACGACCCCGCGTTTGACCAGGGTGATCGCCTCGGCGCAGAGCCGGGCGACGCGAGGATCCAGGCTGGGGATCTTGGCCAGCTGGTCCAGCAGGTCGATGACCTGTTTGACCCAGCGGACGAAGTCGCCGGCGGCCAGGTCGGTGCCGCTGAGCACGTCCTGCAGGTGCCGGCCTTTGGCCCACTTGAAGATCGGCCAGACCAGTCCGAGTTCCGGTTCACCGGTCAGCGGCAGCTTGCCGGCTTCCTCGGCGTCTTCCAGGGCAGACCATTCACGCACCACCGTGTCGACGGCGGATTCGAGCGAGACGCTCGGCATCTTGGGCCGCAGCCCGCGGTCCTCGCGCTTGGCTTGGTAGACCAGCACGCTGGCCAGTGCCGCGATCTCGGCGGCGTCCAGGTCACTGAAGGCCCCCATCCGCAGCGACTGGGAGATCAGCAGGTCCTTCTCCCCGTAGATCCGGCGGAGCCGCTGGCCGTCGGGGCTGATGGCCAGCTGCCCGGATTCGGAGCTCTCCAGGTAGCCGTAGCTGGTCAGGAGCGCGCAGACACGGTCGAAGGTCTTGGCGATGGTGTTGGTGCGCCCCTGGATCTGGCGGATCAGGCCGTCAGTTTCCTGCCGGAGCTTCCACCAGCGTTCGGACCAGCGGGCGTGGTCCTCGCGTTCGCTGCAGCCGTGGCACGGGTGGGCGCGCAGTTCGCGGCGTAGCTCGGTGATCTTCTTTTCCATGTTCGGCGCGGCGGCGGCGCGGCCGAAGTCCTCGTCCCGGCTGGGAGGTGCCGGCGGCCGGTTCTCCCGCAGGGCGTTGCGGACCGAGGACGCGAGGTCCCGCCGGGACTTGGGCACCTTGGCGTTGAAGGACTTCGGGATCCGGACCCGGGTGATGGGTGAGAGCGGGCCTTCGACGTCGGTGAGGCCGATCCGGCGCAGCTGGTTGTCCAGCGTCATGACAGCCGGGCGTGGCTCCCGTGAATGGTGGTCCGAGCTCAGCACGACGGCCAGCCCCGGCGCCCGCCCGGACGGTACGTCCACGACGTCGCCGGGCAGCAGGCGGCTCAGCGAGTCCTCGGTGAGGGACTTCCGGGCGCGCGAGGTGCCCCGCGCGGCCGTCTTCTCGGCGTCGGACAGGGCGCGGCGCAGCCGGGCGTATTCGGTGAAGTCGCCGAGGTGGCAGCTCATGGACTTACTGAAGCCGGCGAGCGATTCCTCCCGGCTGCGGACCTGCTTGGCGAGGCCGACGACGGAGCGGTCCGCCTGGAACTGGGCGAAGGAGGACTCGAGGATTTCACGCGCCCGGGCGCGGCCGAACTGGGCCACCAGGTTGATGGACATGTTGTAGGTGGGCCGGAAGCTGGAGTTCAGCGGGTAGGTGCGCCGGGACGCGAGTCCGGCGACGGCGGCGGGGTCGGTCCCCGGCTGCCAGAGCACCACGGCGTGGCCTTCGACGTCGATCCCGCGCCGGCCGGCCCGGCCGGTGAGCTGGGTGTACTCCCCCGCCGTGATGTTGACGTGGGCCTCGCCGTTGAACTTGTCGAGCTTTTCCAGCACGACGGAACGGGCGGGCATGTTGACCCCGAGGGCCAGGGTTTCGGTGGCGAACACGGCCTTGACCAGGCCGTCCGCGAAGAGTTTCTCCACGACCTCCTTGAACGTGGGCAGCATCCCGGCGTGGTGCGCGGCGAGGCCCCGGAGGAGGCCGTCGCGCCAGCTCCAGAAGCCGAGCACATCGAGGTCATCGGAGGGGATGTCCTGGGCGGCCTCGTCGACCCGCCGGGCGATGATGGCCTGTTCCTTCTCGGTGGTCAGCCACAGCCCGGCGGAGACGCACTGGGCGACGGCGGCGTCGCAGCCGGCGCGGGAGAAGATGAAGGTGATGGCCGGCAGCAGGTCCATCCGGTCCAGGCTGGCGATGACCTGCGGCCTGCTGGCCTTGCGGACGGGGCTGCGCGGGGCGGCCTGCGGCGCGGCGTCCCGCGGGCCGCGCTGGTTGCGCTGCCGGCGGCCGCCGTGGCCGTAGCGGCCGCGGAAGTTCATCTGGCTTTCCGCCCGCGCCATGGACAGCAGTTCGGGGTTGACCTCGTAGCCGGCGCGTTCGGTGATGATGGTGCCGCGCCCTGCGCCGGGGGCGGCTCCGGGTTCGGCCGTGGCCGCGGCGGTGTCCTGGCCTGCCGGCGCGATCTCGTCGAAGCTGGTGTCGCCGGCGAAGAGGTCCACGATCTTGCGCCCGACCATGACGTGCTGCCACAGCGGCACCGGGCGGTGTTCGGAAACGATCACGTCCGTCTGCCCGCGGACGGTGTCCAGCCAGGCGCCGAACTCCTCGGCGTTCGACACGGTGGCGCTGAGCGAGGCAACCTGGACCTCGCTGGGCAGGTGGATGATGACTTCCTCCCAGACGGCCCCGCGGAACCGGTCGGCCAGGTAGTGGACTTCATCCATGACCACGTAACCGAGGTCGTCCAGGGTGGCGGAGTCGGCGTACAGCATGTTCCGCAGCACCTCGGTGGTCATGACCACCACCGGCGCTTCGCCGTTGATGCTGGTGTCCCCGGTGAGCAGGCCGACCTGGGCCGGGCCGTACTTCTCCGCCAGCTCGGTGTATTTCTGGTTGCTCAGCGCCTTGATCGGGGTGGTGTAGAAGGCCTTCAGGCCGCGCTGGAGGGCCAGGTAGATGGCGAACTCCCCCACGATCGTCTTCCCGGCTCCGGTGGGTGCGGCCACGAGGACGCCCCGGCCGGCCTGCAGGGACAGGCAGGCCTCACGCTGGAACGGGTCCAGCTCGAAGGCGAGGGAACGGGTGAATCCGCCCAGGTAGGTCTTGGCTTCTGCGGCCCGCTCGGCGCTGGCGCGGTAGCGCTCGGACGGCGACTCCGGCCCGGGTAGTGAGGACATGATTCCAGCCTAGTGTGCTGCGGGCTAGAGATTCTCCAGCTCGGAGCTGGGAGTCGCCCGGTCCGCGGTGGCTTCGGTCTCGGCGTCGACCCTGGCCGCGCGCTTTTCCCGCCGGCGATCGTTGATCAGGCACAGCCCGATGGCGGTGAAGAACAGCAGCAGCATGGGCACGGCGAGGTAGAACATGCTCATCGCGTCCGCGCCCGGGGCCGCCATGGCGGCAAAAAGGCACACCAGGAAGACGGTGATCCGCCAGCTCCGCAGCAGCTGCTGGCCCTTGACCAGGCCGGCGAGGTTCAGGCCGAACAGCACCACCGGCAGCAGGAAGGCGATGCCGAAGGCCAGCAGGAGGCGCAGCACGAAGGAGAGGTAGACCTGGGCGCTGATGAAGTTGGAGCCGCCGGAGGGCGTGAAGTCGGTGAGCACGCGCACCGCGTTGGGCAGTACCAGCCACGCGAGCAGCACGCCGCCGACAAAGAGCGGGACGGCTGCGGCGACGAAGGACAGCGCGAGCCGCCGCTCCTTCTTGTGCAGCCCCGGCACGATGAACGCCCAGAGCTGGTAGAGCCAGACCGGGCTGGCCACGATCAGGCCAAGGAATACGGAGACCTGAATCATCAGGTCGAAGGAGCTCGCCACGCCGTCGAAGTTCAGGGAGGCCTGCCGGCCCTCGTGTTCGTTGAGGTCGCGGATGGGTTTGATCAGGGCCGCCAGCATGGGCTGGTAGACCAGGAACCCGACGACGGTGCCGAGCACGACGGCGATGGCGGACTTGAAGAGCCGGTTCCGCAGCTCCTTGAGGTGATCGAGGAGGGCCATCCGGCCCTCGGGATTCGATCGGCGGCTTTTGGTTACTGCCATCTGGTTCTAGGCGCGGTTCGGCGGCGGAACATCGGTTCCCCCGCCCGGGCGGCTTTCGGTGCCGGTGGACCGGGGGTGGTTCACGACTTTGCCTTCGACGGCGTCGGGGTCGGCGGCTGCCTCAGGGGTGCCGTCCTTCTTCATTTCGCGGACCTCAGATTTGAAAATCCGCATCGACTGCCCGAGGCTCCGGGCCATTCCCGGCAGCTTCGGTGCCGCGAAGAGCACCAGTGCCAGGACGATGATGATGATGAGATGCCAGCCTTCAAGCCTCATGCCGGATGGTCCTTTCGTTTGAGTACATCCTATGTCTAACGGAGATCGATGTCGCGCAGCGCCTGGGGCTGGCCACGTTCCGCTTTGCGCCGGATCCGGCGCAACCGCCGGGCTTCCTGCCGGGCGACTTTGGATGCATGGTAATCATGTCGCATGGCCGCGGGCGGGGCAAAAACCGCTGAGCCGGGGGCGGCCTGCGCCCCCGCGGAGTCCCCCGCGCCGTCGTGCTCCGACGCTACGTCCCCAACATGAACAACGGCTGAACCGGGGGTAAGCGGCGCGGAGCCGAGGTTCGCGAAGCGGTCCCCCGCCTCCCCGAGCTCCTTGACGGTGGCCATGAACTGCCGGAACAAGCGCACGCCGAGCACGCCGAAGAACAGCAGTGACAGCGCGACGAGCGCTATCCAAATCAGGATCCAGGACCACCAAGGCATGCTGTTCAGTCTAGCCGGGCGGCGGGGGCGGGTTCGTACCGGGCGAGGGCCGCCTCGAGCCACGTCCTGGTTTCCTCTGCCAGGGCGCGGGGTTCCAGTACCCGGACGGACCCGCCGTGCTGCGCCACGAACATGGGCAGCCACGCCGCGCTGCCGAACCGGATTTCGGCCAGCAGGTTCCCGGACGGCAGCTCCGCGGTGCGCTCGGCGTAGTAGTCATCGGCTAGGCCGGCTCCCTGCCGGGTCAACTCCACCACGACGACGGCGTCGTCGTCGGTGGGCGTGAAGAGCTTCTCGGGGAACCCGCCCGCAGGGGCGGCCGCCGCACCGGCGGGGACCCCGGTGCGGCGCAGGCCCTGGATCCGGTCCAGCCGGAAGTTCCGCAGGCCCCTGGCCAGGTGGCAGTACGCCTCCAGGTACCAGGTGCTGTCCAGGGAATACAGCCGCAACGGGTCCACGTCACGTTCGGTCACGGCGTCGCGCTGGGGCGACAGGTACTCGAGGTGCAGCCGTTCGCCGGCGCCGATGGCCTCCCGGGCTGCGTCCAGGGTGGCGGAGTCTTTCGGTGCCACCTCCGGTCCGGAGACGGCGGCTGCCTTCAGGCCTTCCTCGCCGGCTGCCGCGGTGAGTTTCAGCGTCACCGATTCCAGGGCCCCGCCCTCGTCCAGGCCGGGCAGCCCGTTGAGCGCCTGTAGCCCGGCGAGCAGCGCACAGGCTTCGTCCACGGTGAACCGGACCGGGCGTTTCAGGTCCAGGTCCTCGAGGATGTAGACATGGTCGTCGTCCCAGCGGATGTCCAGCAAATCATCCGGGTAGCCCTCGGGCAGGCCGGAGCAGATCAGGATGCGCAGGTCGTCTTCGAGTTCCTTGCGGCTGATGCCGAACCGCTCGGCGATGTCGCTGATGTGCAGGCCCTGGTTGTGGACCAGGAAGGGCACCAGCTGCAGCATGCGTTTGAGCTGGTCCTCGGAGGTGCGTTTCCGCACCCGCTTGGCCGGGGCGTGCTCGGGGAAGTCGATCTGCGGCGCCGGAGCGGCGGCGAACGCCGCTGCGGCGGCCAGGCGCCGGCGCACCGAGGTGTGCAGCACGGCCGGGGCGACGACGACGGCTCTGGCGCCGTAGGAGGCCAGCTCCTCGGCCAGGGTTTCCGCGTCACGGTAGGGCACCGTGAGCCGGTCGAAGCCGGGGCGTGGCGGGACGGCGTCGGAGGCGTCCGCGGAGTCGCCGGCCGGTGCGGCGTGCTTGCGGAGCCCCAGCAGGGCGCCGCGGGCGACGTCGACGACCGCTTGCCGGACCGGAAGTTCGGGCAGGGTGGCGAGCTGTTCGCGGACGTTGAAGGACGACGGCGGGGTGAAGCTGTCCTTCTCCAGCACCTCGACGGCTGAGGTGAACCGGGACAGCCGGAAGAACCGCCGGTCGCCGCGGGCGCGGTCGTAGCCGACGAGGTACCACTGCCCGAACCGGCTGCCCAGCCCCCACGGTTCGACCGTGCGCACTTCTTCGTTGCCGGTGCTGCCGGCCAGGTAGCTGAACCGCACGGGATGGCGGCCGTGGACGGCGGCGACGAGGTCTTCGAACGCCTGGCCCGCCGGGCGGATGCGGGGCTGGACGCCGGGCGGAGGCTCGGCGTCGGCGAGGCCGCCGGCCGCCTGGAGTTTGCGGACGGCGTCCCGGGCGGCGGAGCCGAGGGCTGCCTGCTCCCAGAGCTGCGCCGCGAGCAACAGCACCGTGCATTCGGCCGGGGTGAGGACGACGTCGGGGAGGCGGTTGGATTCCTTGCCGATCCGGTACCGGGTGGTGGCGGGATCGTCGGAGCCCCAGCCCGGGTCCGTGACGGTTTCGACGTCGAAGCCGAAGTGCCGCAGCTCGACCTTGTCCCGCTCGAACCGCCGGCCGAAGGCGTCGTCCGAGCTGGTGGTGTCGTGGTAGACCTTTTCGCGCAACTCGCTGCGGCGCAGGCCGTATTTGGTGTTGAGCAGCGCGATCAGCAGGTTCAGGAGGCGTTCAGTACGTGAGGCGGACACTCCGCAAGGGTACTAAAGTCATGGCTGCCGTGAACGCGAAAGCGCGGCAACAACCGGAAGAGCTTTCCGATTGTTACCGCGCTTTCGGTGGGGTTAGCGGACGGCGACGAGGTCCACGACGAAGATCAGGGCCTCGTTCGGGCCGATCGCTCCGCCGGCGCCCCGGGAGCCGTAGGCCATCTCGGAGGGGATCTCGAGCCGGCGGCGGCCGCCGACCTTCATGCCCAGCAGGCCCTGGTCCCAGCCCTGGATGACCTGGCCGACGCCGACCCGGAAGTCCAGCGGGGCGCCGCGGCCCCAGGAAGCGTCGAACTCTTCGCCGGTGGACCAGGCCACGCCGACGTAGTGGGTGGAGACGGTGTCGCCGGCCTTGGCCTCGGGGCCGTCGCCCTCGATCAGGTCGGTGATGACGAGTTCGGTGGGTACGTCGCCTTCGGGGAAGTCGATTTCCGGCTTCTGGCGGTCGAGGTTGCGCTGTCCAAATGACATGGTTGCTCCTTCTTCGGTGGCTTGCGGTGAGTGGTGCTGGCTACTTGACGCCGAGGATGTCGACGACGAAGACGAGGTCGCCCTTGGCGTCGCCCTGTCCCTGGTCGCCGTAGGCGAGGTCCTTCGGGATGACCAGGAGCACGCGGGACCCGACGGTCTTGCCGGTGAGGCCCTGGGTCCAGCCCTTGATCACGCCGGTGAGCGGGAACGACGCCTTCTTGCCGCTGGCGAAGCTCGAGTCGAAGACCTTGCCGCTGGCCAGGGCGACGCCGACGTAGTTGACGGTGAGCGTGTCGCTGGCCTTGACGGCCTGGCCCTTGCCCTTGATCAGGTCCTGGGAAATGAGGGACTTCGGCGCGGCGACACCCTTGACGGAGATCTCCGGGACGCCCTTGTCATTTTCCTTCACGGTGGGCAGGCCGGCCGGCGGGGTCACGGCGTCGCCCTCGGGCTTGTCCAGGACCTTGGGGGCGTCCTTGGCAGCGAGGATCTTGATGACCAGCAGCTGGGTGGGCTGTGCCGGAGCGCCCTCGGCGGCCTGGCCGGGAACGGCGAGGGCCAGCTGGGAGCCGACCTTGGCGCCGACGAAGGCGTTGTAGATGACGGCGCTGCCGGTCTTGAGCTCGTCGTTCAGCTCAAGCTTCTCGGGATCCTTGGCGAAGGTGTCCTCGAGGGTGGAGCCGTCCTTGCCGTTGAAGGCGACGATCGAGATGTCCGCGACCTGGTTGGCCTTGACCCGGTCGCCGTCGCCTTCGGTGACGACCTTTACCGTGGGGTCCTTGACCTCGAGCGGCTTGGTGAATTCGACGCCCGGGGCTTTCTTGTCGCCCTTGTCGGTCAGTTTCAGTGAGTCCAGCTTCGCTGTCTCGCCGGCGGACTGGCTGGTGGGCTCCGGAGCGGCAGGCTCGCCGCCACCACAGGCGGTGAGCAGCAGCAGTCCGGGCAGGAGAATTGCTAATAGTCGGCGCACGTAAGAACTTTCGTCGGGGCAGGATGGACGCTGTGCCGGGCTGTCGCCGGCGGCAGAGCATGCGGTGGCCGTGGAAAGGCACCTCACCCAGAATAACGCGGAAAGCTGGGTATCAGCCCATAGAGTCCAGCAGGGCGTCCACCCGTTCGTCCACGCTGCGGAACGGGTCCTTGCACAAAATGGTCTGGTGCGCCCGGTCGTTGAGCTTCAGATGGACCCAGTCCACGGTGTAGTCCCGGCCCAGTTCCTGCGCCCGCCGGACGAAGTCGCCGCGCAGCTTCGCGCGGGTGGTCTGCGGGGGCGCGTCGACGGCGTCCTTGACCGCGGTTTCGTCGACCACCCGGCGGGCCGCGCCGCGGGCCTGGAGCAGGTAGAACAGGCCGCGGCTGCGGGAAATGTCGTGGTAGGTGAGGTCCAGCTGGGCGATCCGGGGCGAGTCGAGTTCCAGCCCGTGCCGTTCCCGGTAGCTGTCCATGAGCTTCTTCTTGATCGCCCAGTCCACCTCGGTGTCGATTCCGGCGGTGTTGCCGCTTTCAATCGCGTCGAGGGTGCGCTCCCAGAGGTCGAGGATGAGCGGAACATGGGCGTTGTGCGGGCCGCGGTCCGCCACGAACTCGGTCACCTTGTTCAGGTACTCCCGCTGGATCTCCAGTGCGGTGAGCTGGCGGCCGTTGGCGAGGCGGACCAGCGCCCGGCCGCTGAGGTCGTGCGAGATTTCCCGGATGCTGCGGATTGGGTTCTCCATCCGCATGTCGCGCATGATCACCCCCGCTTCGATCATCCGCAGGATCAGGTCCACGGTGCCGATCTTGAGCAGGGCGGTGGTCTCGGACATGTTCGAGTCGCCGACGATCACGTGCAGCCGCCGGTAGAACTCGGCGTCGGCGTGCGGCTCGTCCCGGGTGTTGATGATCGGCCGGGACCGGGTGGTGGCCGACGACACGCCCTCCCAGATGTGGTCGGCGCGCTGGGAGAAGGCGTAGGTGGCGCCGTGCGGGGTCTTCAGAATCTTGCCGGCGCCGGCGATCAGCTGCCGGGTGACGAGGAACGGAATCAGGATCTCGGCCAGCCTGGAGAACTCGCCCCGCCTGGGGATCAGGTAGTTTTCGTGGCTGCCGTAGGAGTTGCCGGCGGAGTCGGTGTTGTTCTTGAAGAGGTAGACCGTGCCGTTGAATCCCTCGGCGGCCAGCCTTTCCTGGGCCTCGTCCACGAGGTCGTCCAAGATCAGTTCGCCGGCGCGGTCATGCGCGATCAGCTGGGCCAGGTCGTCGCATTCGGCGGTGGCGTATTCCGGGTGCGACCCGACGTCGAGGTACAGCCGGGAACCGTTGGTGAGGAAGACGTTGGAGGACCGGCCCCAGCTGACCACCTTGCGGAACAGGTAGCGGGCCACTTCCTCCGGTGCCAGCGGGCGGGATTCCGGGCTGGAATACGAGATTCCAAACTCGGTTTCAATGCCGAAAATACGCTTGTCCATCCTAGTTCTCCTCACCCAGCAGTGCCGTGACGTCGGCGTCGTCGAGGCGGCGGAATGCGCGGCGGGTGCCGCGGCTGGTTTCCGAGCCGCGGTCCAGCACGGCGACCTCCACGGCCGACGCCGGCAGCTGCGCGTCTTCCTTGTCCGCGACCAGGCCGGCCAGGGCCAGCCTGATCGCCCCGGCGAAGTCCAGTTCACTGCGCCAGCCGGCCGCGACGGCCTCGGAGACCTTCTCCGCCTGGCCACCCATCACGATGAAAGCCTGCTCGTCGGCAATCGAGCCGTCGAAGGTCAGCCGGTACAGGTGGTCCGCCTCCTGGCGCTCCCCCACCTCGGTGACGGCCAGCTCCACCTCGAAGGGCTTCTGCTCGGCGGTAAACACGGCGCCGAGGCTCTGTGCGTAGACGCTCGCCAGGCCGCGGGCCGTGACGTCCCCGCGGTCGTAGGAATAGCCGCGAACATCGGCGTAACGGACCCCTGCCTGGCGGAGGCTCTCGAATTCGTTGTATTTGCCGACGGCGGCGAATGCGATTTTGTCGTAGATTTCGCCGATCTTATGCAGGGACGGTGAGGGGTTCTCGGCGACCAGGGCGATGCCGTCCCGGCAGCTGATCACCACGACGGAGCGGCCGCGGGCGATGCCTTTCCGGGCGAAGTCCGCCCGGTCCTTCATCAACTGTTCCGGGGAGACATAGAACTGCTGGGTCATCTCAGGCCTCCCGCTGGGCTGCGGCGCGGGACTCGATGACCGTGCCGGCGGCGGCCGCGAGGACCGGTTCGGCCACCCGGAAGGCGCCGGTGCGGCTGACCGTGTACACGACCGGCCAGAGTTGCCGGACGGGGTCCGGTCCCCCGGTGGCGGAGTCGTCGTCGGCCGCGTCGTAGAGGGCCTCCACCGCCACCTGGACGGCTTCCGCTTCGGAGAGGTTGGGATGCCAGAGCTTCTTCAGCGCGCCGCGGGCGAACATCGAGCCGGATCCGACCGCGTGGTGTTCCTGTTCCTCGTAGCGGCCGCCGGTGACGTCGTAGGAGAAGAGCCGCCCGATGCCGGCAGCGCGGTCGAAGCCGGCGAACAACGGGACGACGGCGAGGCCCTGCATGGCCATCGGGAGGTTGCTCCGGATCATGGCGCCAAGCCGGTTCGCCTTGCCGTCGAGGCTCAGCTGGGTGCCCTCGATCTTCTCGTAGTGTTCCAGTTCGACCTGGAACAGGCGGGTGATGTCCAGGGCGATGCCGGCCGTGCCGGCGATGCCCAGGACGGAGTACTGGTCCGCGGGAAACACCTTTTCGATGTGCCGGCTGGCGATCACGTTGCCCATCGTCGCCCGCCGGTCCCCCGCCATCAGCACTCCCCCGGCATAGGTCATGGCCACGATCGTGGTGGCGTGCGGAGCCTGCAGCGGGCCGGCGCCGGGCGCCCCGTGAGCGCCGGGCGCGGCGGCCGGGAGGGCGGTATAGGGCAGCAGTTCGGGCCGGGAGCGCCGCAGGTGCTCGGTGAAGGAGGACGTGGCGTCCGCTGCTAGCTGGTTGGCTGACGATTCCTGCACTGGTGCACTCCCTCAACGTAGTGGATCAATGGCTTCCGGCCCACAGCCCTGTGTTCTCCGGGCTTACTGGCCGCCCTTTTGGACGAAGGCGCGGACAAACTCCTCGGCGTTGGATTCCAGGACGCCGTCGATCTCGTCCAGCAGGTCATCCACGCCCTGGGTCGCGTCCGAAGCCTGGGCCTCCGGCGCCGCCGGCGGGGCGGGAAGGTCCTCCGCAACCTCGGTGTCCCGGGACTGCGGCTGCTGCTGTTCCTGGCCTGCCATCGTGCTCTCCTTCTTTCATCCCACCGTCCGCCCCATCCTGCACAGGACGGCCTTTAAAGCCATATTGCCACGCTTGGGCCCCCAACGGGGCCGTTTGAACCTACGAGCCGGGGCTTCGGCCCAGGAGCTCGGCCAGGAATGGTCCGGCTTCGCGGTGCCGGGCGAACAGGCCGCCCGTGAGGGCTTCCGTGCCGCGCAGCGGTTCGCGGGTCGGCACCCGCTGCAGCTTCCCGTGGCCGGGGAGATCGAAGATCACCGAATCCCAGCTGGCCCCGACCAGGTCGGCGCCGAACCGGCTGACGCAGCGGCCCCGGAAGAACGCCCGGGTGTCCGACGGCGGCTCCGTCACCGCGCGCCCGATCGCGGCGTCGTCGGTGATCCGCTGCATGCGGCCGCGGGCCAGCAGGCGGTGGTAGAGGCCCTTCTCGGGGCGGATGTCGGCCCACTGCAGGTCCACCAGTCCCAGCCGGGCGTCGGACCACTGCAGCCCGTCGCGCTGCCGGTACCCCTCCAGGAGGGACAGTTTCGCCAGCCATTCGACGGACGACGCAGCGGCCGCGCGGTCGCTGTCGAGGGCGGTCAGCGTCGCGGACCAGCGCTCGAGCACCTCGTGGGTGTGCCCGTCGCCGTCGACGGCGTCCGCAACCCCGGTGTCCTGGGCGAGCTTGGCGGCCGCCTCGTAATACATCCACTGCAGGTCCAGGGCCGTGACGCGGCGGCCGTCGGCCAGGCGCAGCGTGGCGGTCAGGGACGTGTCGTGGCTGACCGCCTGCAGGGCCGCGACCGGTTCGTGGAGTTCCACCCGTGGAGCCAGGCCGGCCTCGATCAGGCTCAGCACCATGGCGGTGGTTCCGAACTTGAGGAAGTTCGCGGTCTCGCTGAGGTTGGCGTCGCCGATGATCACGTGCAGCCGCCGGTACTTGTCAGCGGTGGCGTGGGGCTCGTCCCGGGTGTTGATGATCGGGCGCCGGATGGTGGTTTCGAGGCCGACTTCGGTTTCGAAAAAGTCCGCGCGCTGGCTGATCTGGTAGCCCGGCCGGGAGCTGTCCTGGCCCAGTCCGACGCGCCCGGCGCCGCACATGACCTGGCGGGTGACGAAGAAGGGGGTGAGGCCGCGGACGATCTCACCGAACGGCACGGACCGGGGCATCAGGTAGTTCTCGTGCGAACCGTAGGAGACGGACTTGTTGTCGGTGTTGTTCTTGTAGAGATTGATCGGCGGCAGCTCCGGGTCCGCGGCGAGCCGCCGGACCGCGGCCAGCGCCACCAGGTCCCCGGCGGCGTCCCAGGTCACGGCGTCGCGCGGATTCGTGACCTCGGGGCTGGAATACTCCGGGTGGGCGTGGTCCACGTAGAGCCGGGCGCCGTTGCCAAGGACCATGTTCATCAGCAGCGACCCGGATTCTTCCTCGCCGTCGTGGTCGAGTTCCGCCCGCCCGTAGGCGAGGGCGACCGCCTCGGCGTCGAGCACCGGCGGCCGGTCGGTGAGTTGTTCCGGCTCGGCGGCGCTGCGTTCCAGGGTCCAGCCGCGGGCGTCGTGCAGCGGCTCCTCGTCGGTGTAGTCCCAGCGGGTTTCGGCGCCGCCGGCGGCACGCTGCCGGGTGACCTGGGCGTAGGCCTGGATCACCCGGGCGGACATCATGGTGGCGTTCGCGCCGGGGGCCGAGGGGGCGTGGATGCCGTACTCGGTCTCGGAACCCATGACGCGCATGGCGCCCCCGGCGGGCAGACCCCCGGCGGGCAGGCCTGCGGTCGCGGAGCCGCCGGTCACAGGTACTGGCCCGTGCTCGGCATCGTCTCGATGGACTTCCCGGGCTCCTGGCCGGCTTTGCCTTGGACGATGGTGCGGATGTAGGTGATGCGTTCGCCCTTCTTGCCCGAGATGCGCGCCCAGTCGTCAGGGTTGGTGGTGTTGGGCATGTCCTCGTGCTCGCGGAACTCGTCGACGACGGCGCGGAGCAGGTGGTCGATGCGCAGGCCCTTTTGCCCGGTGGTCAGCAGGTCCTTGATGGCGGACTTCTTGGCCCGGTCCACGACGTTCTGCACCACGGCGCCGGAGTTGAAGTCCTTGAAGTACAGCATCTCGGTGTCGCCGTTGGCGTAGGTCACCTCGAGGTACTCGTTGGACTTTTCGGTGGAGTACATGGACTCCACGGTGCGCTGGATCATGGCGTCCACGGTGGCCTGGACGTCGCCGTTGTGTTCGGCGAGGTCCTGTTCATGGAAGGGCAGGTCCGTGGTGATGTACTTGTTGAAGATGTCGGCCGCGGCCTCGGCGTCCGGGCGCTGGATCTTGACCTTGACGTCGAGCCGGCCCGGCCGCAGGATGGCCGGGTCGATCATGTCCTCGCGGTTCGACGCGCCGATCACGATCACGTTGTCGAGCCGCTCGACGCCGTCGATCTCGCTGAGCAGCTGCGGGACGATGGTGGTCTCGACGTCCGAGGAGATGCCCGTGCCGCGGGTGCGGAAGAGCGAATCCATTTCGTCGAAGAACACCACCACGGGGCTGCCCTCGGAGGCCTTTTCGCGGGCCCGGGCGAAGATCAGCCGGATATGCCGTTCGGTTTCGCCGACATACTTGTCCAGCAGCTCCGGTCCCTTGATGTTCAGGAAGTAGCTCTTCATGTCCGTCTTGCCGGCGCGTTCGGCGGCGCGGGCGGCGAGTGAGTTGGCGACGGCCTTGGCGATCAGGGTCTTGCCGCAGCCCGGGGGCCCGTACAGCAGGATGCCCTTGGGGGCCTTGAGGCCGTGTTCGCGGTAGAGGTCGGGGTGCAGGAACGGCAGTTCGACGGCGTCGCGGATCTGTTCGATCTGCGGGCCGAGGCCGCCGATGTCCTGGTAGGTGATGTCCGGGACTTCCTCGAGGACGAGGTTCTCCACCTCCGAGCGCGGGATCTTCTCCAGCGCATAGCCGGTGCGGCTGTCGATCGAGAGCGCGTCGCCGACCCGCAGCTTCTCCGCCCGCAGGGCGCCGGAGAGCCGGATCACCCGCTCCTCATCCGCGCGGCCGACGACGAGCGCCCGGTCGGCGCCGAGCAGTTCCTTGAGCGTGACCAGGTCTCCGGCCCGCTCGTAGCCGAGCCCGGCCACGATCAGCAGGGCCTCGTTGAGCAGGACCTCCTGCCCGACGGCGAGCTGGTTGAGGTTCACCAGCGGGCTGATGCCGACGCGCATCTTCCGTCCGGCGTTGAAGATATCCACGGACTCCTCCGTGGCCGCCTGGCCGCTGCTTCCCGGTGCGGGCGGCCGCTTCGGGTTCAGCTGCAGGATGGTGCCGAAGCTGTACGGCGGCTGGCCTTCCTGGTCGAGGGCGTTCTTCAGCCGCAGGATCTCCGCCTTGGCGGTCTCCAGCATGCCGACCAGCTTCGAGTTGTTCTGCGTGGCCGCGGCGAGCTGCCGGTCGATGTGGCGCAGCTTGTCCCGAAGGATGTTGACCTGCCGTTCGGCGACCGAGAGTTCACTCGCCGCGTAGCGTTCGGCGGCCGCGCCGGCCGTCTCCTGGCCGGCGTCGGCCGCCTCGTCCTCCGGCGTCCGGCCGTGGTCGTTGTTCGGAGTCTCCATCATGCACCAGCCCCTTCCGTACTTCTCTTAAGACCATAGCCCCAAGACGTCGGCTGCCGCTGAAGACTTCCGAAATACGGACTAGTTCGTAACCTCCGGGGTGTCCACGACGTTGGTGCCGGCGATCGCGTCGCGGGCCGCGCGCCGCAGCTTCTTGTCCGAGACGGCGCGTTCGCCGACGGCGCCGGGGGTCCAGGCGTTGACGTCATCGGCGTCGAATTCGGTCTTGGAGGGCCGGCGCTTGACGGAGATGCCCGTCACGCCGTCGGCCAGCCGGCGGGTGACCAGCAGAAAACCGGTGTGGGCGACCATCCGGTGGTCCGGGCGCACGGCGAGGCCCTCCAGGTGCCAGCCGCGCACCATGGATTCCCATGCGTCGGGTTCGGTGAACCGGCCGTCGGCGCGGATGGCCTCGGCGGTGCGGGACAGCTGGGTCACCGTGGCGACGTAGTTGATCCACACCCCGCCCGGGGCCAGCACGGTGGCGACGGCGTCGAGGCATTCCCAGGGGGCGAGCATGTCCAGCACCACGCGGTCCACGGACCCCGGCGCCTCGGATTTGAGGACTTCCTCCTGGAAGTCGCCAAGGCTGATCTGCCAGGCCGGGTGCGGGCCGCCGAAGATCGTCTCAACGTTGCCGCGGGCGATGTCGGCGAACTCCTCGCGGCGTTCGAAGGAGTGCAGGTATCCGCTGTCCCCGACCGCGCGCAGCAGCGAGATGGACAGGGCGCCGGAACCGACGCCGGCCTCCACGACGCGGGCGCCCGGGAAGATGTCGGCCATGGTCACGATCTGGCCGGCGTCCTTGGGGTAGACGACGGCGGCGCCGCGGGGCATCGAGAGCACGAAGTCCGAGAGCAGCGGACGCAGGGTCTGGTACTGCTGGCCGACGTTGTTGACCACCACGGAGCCGTCGGGCTTGCCGATGATCTCGTCGTGGTTCAGGAAGCCCCGGTGCGTGTGGAACGCGCCGCCGGCCTCCAGGCTGATGGTGTTCATCCGGCCGCGTTCATCCGTCAGCTGCACCCGCTCGCCCTCGCGGAACGGTCCGCGCCGGCGGTTGGCGCCGACCGGAGCGGCCGGGGCTGCCGCCGGTGTGGGCGTGGCGGCGGCTGCCGCGGTGCTCTCCGCGGCTGGGCTGGTCCCGTCGGGGGTGGCGTTGGCGGCAGTGTCGCTGCTCATGGGATGTTCCTCGCTCCTGTGAAAGCCGGGGTCGCGGATGTGGCGGCTGGCGCCGCTCCGTGGTCGGGGGCCGGAGAATTCACGACCGGCAGGTAACTCTACCGGGTCGGGCCCTGATCCCGGCCCTCGGTCCCGGAGCGGGCGCTCTCGTTACCGGGTGGCTGCTTGCCGGTGATGGCGTTCAGCACGGTCAGTTGGCGGAGCAGGCCGGTGACGGTGCCGTCGTCGTCGATGACGGCGTAGTCGGACCCCTCGAGCTGGGCCAGGTAGGCCAGCAGTTCCGCGCCGCGGTCGGTTTCCTTGACGTACGCTCCGGCGGCGAGCGGGTAGGCGACGGCGGTCGCCGGGGTGGCGGCGGCCAGTTCGGCGGGAACTTCCGCCGCGGCGGTCTCGTCGATCACCGCTGCGGGCCGGCCGTCCGGGCCGAAGAGCACAACGGCGGGAACGCCGCGCGGTGAATTCCGCAGCACGTCCAGGACGGTGGCGGCGCCGGGCAGGCCGACGGCCGGTTCCGCCAGGGCCGCGGCGTCGACCAGGTGAAGCCGGCTCCGGTAGCGGGCCTGCTGGATCGACGCCTTCGCCCCCATCCACAGGAAGCTGCCGACGAGCACGGTGATCAGCATCAGCGAGGTGTCCGGGCGGTTGCCGCTCAACAGCGGCAGTACGACGAACCAGACGGCGAGGGCGATCACGATGATCCTGCCCGCCCACCCGGCCGCGATGGTGCCCTGCTCGTGGCTTCCGGTGGCTTTCCAGACCGCGGATTCGACCAGCCGGCCGCCGTCGAGCGGCAGGCCGGGGAGCACGTTGAAGATACCGATCAGGAGGTTGGCCCAGACGAAGATGTTGACCAGGGGGTCCGCGAGGCCGGGAAGCGGGCCGGGGGCAACGACGAGCCAGCCGGCTCCGGCAAGGACCAAATTCGCGGCCGGGCCGGCCATGGCCACCAGAACGGACTTCCCGGGCGAGGCGGTGAAGTTCTCGAACTGGGTGTGGCCGCCCCAGAGGTTCAGGACAATCTTGCTCGTGGGCCAGTGGTAGAGCCGGGCAGTGAGCGCGTGGGCCAGTTCGTGGACCAGCACCGAGATCAGCAGCAGCACGGCATAGGCGAACGCGGCAAGGTAGGCGGTGGCGCCGGCCCCGGGGTAGTTGTTGGCCAGGACCGGGCCGTACGCGACCACGGTGAAAGCCGCGATGACGAACCACGAGTAGGCGAGGATAACCGGGATTCCGGCGATCCTGCCCAGCGGGATGCCGCCGCGCAGGGAGAACGGCCGTTCCTTGTCCGGGGTGTCCCGGGCCTCTGGCGGCGCGGGCCGCCGCGCCGACGGCTCAGTCACAGGCCGGCCCCGGTGAACTCGTGGCGGAGGGCCAGCAGCCCCTCCAGGTCGGCGACGGTCCGGCCGGCCAGGGTGTCCCAGGTGGCGCGGCGCGGGTCGTGCGGCAGGGGCACGATGTGCGGGATGGCCACGGTGAGGACACCGGACGCCACGGCGGCGGCGACGCCGGGGGCGGAGTCCTCCAGCGCGACGCAGTGGCGGTGGTCCAGTTCCGGGTCGTGCTGCTGGAGGAGTTCGACGGCCTTCAGGTAGGCCTCCGGGTGCGGCTTGCCCTGGGCCACGGTGTCGCCGGTGACCAGGAATTCAAAGTACGGCTTGGGCAGGCTGGCAACGATCTCGCGGGCCAGCGGGGCCTCTGACATGGTCACGAGGGCACAGCGGACGCCCGCGGTGTGCAGTTCGTCCAGCAGCTCCCGGGCGCCGGGCCGCCACGGCACCGATTCCCGGACCTGGTGCACCACGTGCCCGGTCAACGTGTCGATGATCTCGCGGACCTCAAGGTCCACGCCGGCTTCCTGCAGGATGCCGGCGGAGAACACGAGCGACTGGCCGACCAGCTGCATGGCTTTCTCGTGCGACCAGCGTCCGCCGTGGGCGGAGACCAGGGCGTGCTCGGCCTCAATCCAGTACTGCTCCGTATCGACGATGGTGCCGTCCATGTCCCATAGTGCGGCTTTGAGCAGGGGCTGGGAGGCTGGCGATCGCATGCCCCAAGTCTACGGGTCCGGTCCCTGCCGTACCGGGCGGGAGCTGCTGTCGGGGCTACGCCGAGGGCGAATACGTGGAACTCCGCTCCCCCGGCTTCCTGCGCGGCCCGGCCGGTTCGACGTAGGGTGAACCCATGAACAGCTTCGAGCCAGAGATCACGGAAGAGGACGCCGCGCCCGAGCCGGAGCGGTTGCTGCAGCCCGTCCCGGAGGGCCGCCGTGTCACGGTGATGCTGGCCGCCTTCGAAGGCTGGAACGACGCCGGCGAGGCCGCCAGCGACGCGCTGCGGTACCTGAACAAGCTCTGGGGCGGCAAGAAAGTCGGCACCATCGACGCGGACGAGTACTACGATTTCCAGTTCACCCGGCCCACCATCCGGCGGACCGCCTCCGGTGAACGGAAGATCTCCTGGCCCTCCACCCGCATCTTCAAGGCCAGCGTCCCGGAGACCAATGTGGACGTCATCTTCGTCCAGGGGACCGAACCGTCCTACAAGTGGCGGGCCTACACCGCCGAACTGCTGGTCCACGCCGAGGCGCTGAAGGTCGACTACGTGATCCTGGTCGGTGCGCTGCTGGCGGATGTGCCGCACAGCCGGCCCATTCCGGTCAGCACGTCCACGGACGACACGGCCCTGCGGGAGCGGATGGACTTGGAAGCCTCCCAGTACGAGGGGCCCGTCGGGATCGTGGGCGTGCTCGGGGAGGTGGCGCTGCTGGCCGGACTGCCGACCATTTCGCTCTGGGCCGCCGTGCCGCACTACGTCGCCCAGGCCCCGTCGCCGAAGGCGCAGCTGGCGCTGTTGAACCGGATCGAGGAGCTCCTGCAGGTACCCCTGGACACCCGGGACCTGGTGGAGGATGCGGACGCGTGGGAACGCGGCGTCGATGAGCTCGCCACCGAGGACCCGGAGATCGCCGCGTACGTCCGGCAGCTCGAGGAAGCGAAGGACACCGCTGACCTTCCAGAGGCCAGCGGCGAGTCCATCGCGCGGGAGTTCGAGCGCTATTTGAAGCGCCGCGGCAAGGACAAGCCCTAGGGGCCTCGGCCTAGAGTTCGACGCCGAGCAGCGCGTCGACGGCGTCGCGCACCAGCGCGGCGTCCACGGGGGACGCGCCGTCCGGCGCCGCCGCGGCGGCTGCGGCCCAGGCGTCCACGGCGGCGAGGGCGCGCGGGGCGTCAAGGTCATCGGCGAGGGCGGCGCGCAGCTGTCCGATCAGCGGCCCGGCGGAGCCCGCGGGTGCCAGGTCGACGGCGGCACGCCAAGCGCGCAGCCGCTCCTTGGCCTCCTCGAAGCCTTCCGCCGTCCAGGACCAGTCGCTGCGGTAGTGGTGGGCCAGGATCGCCAGCCGGATTGCGGCCGGTTCCTCACCGGCGGCGCGGAGCCGGGACACGAGCACCAGGTTGCCCTTGGATTTGCTCATTTTCTCGCCGTCCAGCCCCACCATGCCGGCGTGGGCGAAGTGTTTGGCCAGCGGAACCCCGGCCAGGGAGTAGGCATGCCCGGCGCCCATTTCATGGTGCGGGAAGACCAGGTCCGAGCCGCCGCCCTGCACGGTGAACGGAGCCGGCAGGTATTTCTGCGCGATCACGGTGCACTCGATGTGCCAGCCGGGCCGCCCCTCCCCCAGGCTGGCGCCGGGCCAGCTGGGTTCACCCTCGCGGGCCACCCGCCACAGCAGCGGGTCCAGGGCCTGGCGCTTTCCGGCGCGGCCGGGGTCGCCGCCGCGCTCGGCGAAAAGTTCCAGCATTTCGGCATCGGAGAGGTGCGAAACGGAACCCAGGGTCCAGGCGTCGCGGGCCGCGGCGGAGTGCTTCCCGGCCGCCTCGACGTCATAGTAGACGTCGCCGTCGGGCTCACCGTCGGTTCCGGCGACCCGGTACGCCAGGCCGCGCTCCAGCAGGGACTCGATGGCGGGGACGATCAGGGGAATGGCCTCGACGGCGCCGACATAGTTGTCCGGTGCCAGCACGTTCAGGGCTTCCATGTCGGTGCGGAACAGCTCGATCTGGCTGGCGGCGAGTTCGCGCCAGTCCACGCCGGTCGCCGTCGCCCGTTCCAGCAGCGGGTCGTCGACGTCGGTGACGTTCTGGACGTAGGAGACCTGCTGGCCGCCGTCGCGCCAGGCCCGGTTCAGCAGGTCGAAGGCGACGTAGCTGGCCGCATGGCCCATGTGGGTGGCGTCGTAGGGGGTGATGCCGCAGACGTACAGGGACTGTTCCCCCGCTGCGTCAAGGGTGACCGGGCCGCCCTCGGCGGTGTCGAACAGACGCAGCGCGGGCATGCTGCCCGGCAGCTGGGGAACGGGGCGGGAAGTCCAGGATTTCACACCCCAAGCCTAGTGCTAGGCGCTGATGACATTGAAACCGAGCAGCAGGTACAGCGCCAGGCCCAGGAAGATGCGGTACCAGACGAAGAGCCGGTAGCTGCGGGTGGAGACGTACTTGAGGAACCAGCCGATGATGACGTAGCCCACCACAAAGGCGATGACGGTCGCGAGGGCGGTTTCCGGCAACCCGTAGGGACCGGTGAGACCGTCCTTGGAGACGACTTTGTACAGCTGGTACAGGCCGCTGCCGAAGACGGCGGGGATGGCCAGCAGGAAGGAGTAGCGGGCCGCCGCCTCCCTGGTGTAGCCCATCAGCAGGCCTGCGGTGATGGTGCCGCCGGAGCGGGAGACGCCGGGAATCAGGGCCATCGCCTGGGCGAGCCCGTAGAGGATTCCGTGCTTGTAGCTCAGCTGCGTCAGCTCACGCTCCTGCCGGCCGACGGCGTCGGCGACCGCGAGGATCATGCCGAAGACGATCAGGGTGGTGGCGACGATCCAGAGGCTGCGCAGCACGGACTCGATCTGGTCCTGGAAGAGCAGGCCGAGGATGATGATCGGGATACTGCCCAGGATCACCAGCCAGCCCATCCGCGCGTCCGGGTCCTGCCGCGATACCTTGCCGGTCAACGAGCCGAACCAGGCCTTGACGATCCGGACGATGTCGCGCCAGAAGTAGACGATCACGGCGGTCTCGGTCCCCAGCTGGGTGATCGCGGTGAAGGCCGCTCCCGGATCCGCGGCGTTGGGCAGGAACTCCCCCACGATCCGCAGGTGGGCGCTTGAAGAAATCGGAAGGAATTCCGTCAGTCCCTGCACAAGGCCAAGAAAGGCCGCTTCTAACCAGTTCACGTTTATAGACCCTACGTTATGGAGTTCCGAAGCACCGTAAGCTTGCAGGCATGCAGCAGCGTTATGTCGGCAACAGTGGGTTGCGTGTCTCGTCCCTTTCCCTTGGCACCATGTCGTGGGCCGGTGAAACCGACGAGCAAGACGCCGCCGGCCTGCTCCGGGCGTTCGTCGACGGCGGCGGCACCATGATCGACACCGCAGCGTCCTATGGAGGAGGCGGCGCCGAGGTCCTGCTCGGCGGCATGCTGGGTGATGTCGTGGCCCGCTCGGAGGTCGTGATCTCCACCAAGGCCGGCCTGGGGGCCTCCGGCGGCCGGCGGAGCGTGGACACTTCCCGCAATGGAATGCTGTCCTCGCTGGACGCCAGCCTGGCCCGGCTGGGCACTGACTACGTGGACCTATGGTTCGCCCAGGCCTGGGATCCCAATGTGCCCCTGGAAGAGACCTTGTCCGCCCTGGAGTTCGCTGTCCGGTCCGGCCGGGCGCGGTACGCCGGCGTCTCCAATTTCACCGGCTGGCAGACCGCCAAGGCGGCGGCCGTCGCCGGGTTCCCGCTGGTCGCGTGCCAGGCGGAGTATTCGCTGCTGCAGCGCCGTGCCGAGGAGGAACTCATTCCCGCGGTGGAAGACGCCGGCCTCGGCCTGCTGGCGTGGGGCCCGCTGGGGCGCGGTGTCCTGACCGGGAAGTACCGCGGCCACAT
Organism: Arthrobacter sp. Soil763; assembly: GCF_001428365.1. Lineage (GTDB taxonomy): Bacteria > Actinomycetota > Actinomycetes > Actinomycetales > Micrococcaceae > Arthrobacter. The sequence goes on from NZ_LMSH01000003.1 coordinate 417,881, forward strand.
GCCGGCAGACTCCCGGGCGGCCAGCCAGAAACTGGCCGGCTACGTTGAGCCCTACCTGGAGGGCGGTGCGTCCCGGGTGGTGGAGGCCGTGGCGATGGCGGCCAAGGGCCTGGGCCGGAGCGTCCTGGACGTTTCCCTGAGCTGGCTGCTGTCCCAGCACGGGGTGGCCTCCGCCGTGGTGGGTGCCCGGACACCGGTCCAGTTGAAGGAGATCCTGGACGCGGACCTGAAACCGCTGCCGCCGGAAATCGCAACCGCCCTGGAGGACGTGTCCGCGCCGCTATGATCCGGAGGGGAGGAGCGGTGGGTCCCGCCTAGAACGGGATCGGGCCTCTGGCGCTGCTCGTTCCCTTGGCCGTGACTTCGCCCGGGGGGCGCTGTGGCCGCTCCCGACTCTTGGGCGGGGCACCGAGGGGCCCAAGCGATGCTTTGCGGATGATGTTCTGGGTGACCCGGCGGGCGAAGGCTCGGGAACGCGCCGGAACGGCGGCGTCGACCTGAGCCTGGAGCCAGTTCATGGTGCCCATGTTGAGCACCCCCGCCCCGGACGGGACCGTGTAAAAGGTTGAATCCGACCAGCCATGCCGGGTGTGGCCACCCGACTCCGGCGAATGCGCGAAAATGTGGAGATCTTCCGGATACTTGAACCCGGGGTACTCCGACGTCGGGTAGACCCGGTCGGTTTCGCCCCCGGTGAGGCCCGCGTACGTTGCGCCACGGGTTGCGCCGGTGCCAGCGAAGGCAAAAAAGTCTGGATCTGTCACTGTAAACATTCCCTTGGACCGAAGATCGCCGTAGAGGGACCCTGTCAGGGTTGATTCCGGACGGGAGGCGGGCTCCTGACGCCATTGAGTAGTCACGGCCGCCGGGTGCTTACGCCGTACAGGGTCAAGATGCGCCTTCCTGTAGCAAACCAAGATGCGGTCCTTGCCGGTGCTTCCGCGTTCCAGCCGGGTACGCCAATACACGTTGTTGGCTCCGAAAAAGACAATGTTGGCGCCCCTGTCCCGGGCACCCTCGATGGTCCGGCGCAATGTTGGCGACCAGTATTCAGAATGGGCTGAGAAAACAACGGCAGCGGCACCGCGGACGAGGTCGGCGTTTCCGCAGATCCTGGCCTCAGTGGTGTAAGCGAGAGTGAGATTGACGTCTTCGATGGCCTCGGCGGCGCGGATTAGCGGTACATTTTGCGCCTCGAACTCTATGAAGTTCCTGTACGGCCGGTCGAAGGAGACCTTGTATGACCGGGAGCTGCCCCGGGCCGCGCGTGAATGGCCGGGCCCGGTGTACAAACTGCGGCCACCCCAGATGTTGTATGCCTGCATGGTGCAGTCGTTGAAGACCAACACCGCCTTTCCCTTGACTGATGCGGATTCAACCACGAGGGGGATCAGGTGGTTCTGCCCGGATGCGCCTGCCAGGACCAGGTAGTAGAAGCCCTCGGGCCAGCCCGTCGTGTCAATTGATGTCGTCACTTTCCAGGGGCACGAAACCATCCGTGTCACGGGCCGAAAGGTGGGGCGCCGTTGCCGCCAGACATGCACGATGCCGGACGTCCAAACTAGACGCTGACCTGTCCCGTGGTAGTACCCAATCCGGTAGGCCTTGATTCGGATACTGCCTAGCGTGGAGTTGACGTAGACATCCACAATGCGTCGGCTGGCAGTGGATGCGTGCTGGCCCAGGAAACCCTCCAACATCGGGGAGGTCGACCATTTCGAAGGGAACTCGCTTCGGGGCGTGCCGGGGAGCAGGTTCTCGCTGGCGGCATTGAAGGCCGCCACCGTGCCGAGCGGCGACGATTGACCCACCGCTTTGGGCGTCGCTTCCGGCTGTGGCACCGGCATCGCCGGGAGAGACGTCAGCGTCGGGTCATGCATCAAGTGGCCGGACGGCTTCCGATCCCCCGCGGCCGCCCCTGATGCGAAATAGGAAAGGCTTGCTACCGCCGCTCCCATTACGGCTCTCCGTCCGGGACGGGTGCAATTCGCGTCCATTGCGGCCTCGATCCATGCCGGCCGTTTTCATGAAACCGGGTAGCGCCACCTAGCGGCACTGCACGTTCCGGCCCACGGCCCTTCATAAATGTATAAAGGCCGGTGCATGGTGGCAGGCGTAGTGACTACGTGTTTTTTCCGGTCGCAGTTGCGGCGGCGCTCCATGTGTACTCGTTTTCCTTGCAGGGCGTGGCAAATGGCGGGTGCTGGGCACCAGATAGGTGTTAGGCCACGATGCGGCGGTAGAGCAGCTTTGAGACGGGGACTAGCTGTCGCGGAGCAGTTCCAGGTCTTCCTCGTCGTCGACATCTTCGTCCTCGTCCTCGTCATCTTCTTCCTCGATGACTTCAAGCGGGGTCACTTCGCCGTACGCTTCGTAGAGCGAGTCGTCATAGACTTCGAAGGCATCGGCGACAGCAAAAAATGCCGCTTCGACCGCGGGATCCCCTTCTCCCCGCCGCGCCGCAGCAGCGGCCAAATGCTCCTCGAGGGCGGCGGTCAGGGATTGAAGCGCGACACGCGGATCGATGCTCATGACTTCACGTTAGCCCGAAAAAGACGAAAATGGAGAGCGATGAGGGAACAATTTCTGAACAGCTCGGTCCGTCGGGAGCGGGACTATGCGAGGCAGTACGAGTATCTCGTTCTGACCGTCAGCCCTGAGGATTCCCTGCCCGAAGCCCGCCGCCTGCTCGCCGCCCACTCCGAGTACGGGAAGTGGGAATTGGAGCGCAGCGTCCTGTATGTCGGCGGCGGCCGGCGGTTCTGGCTCCGCCGCAAGGTCTTCCAGGTCCAGCGCACCGTCTGACCCGCCGCCCCGCCGGTCAGCCTTCCAGCGGGCCCAGCCAGGCGTTGGCCACCGTGTTGTGCGCCGACTCGTCGTCGGACGGGTGGAACATGCCGGCCAGGACGTCCCGGTAGAGCCGCTCGAGCTCGGAACCGCGGAAATAGCTTGACCCGCCGGAGACCCTGATGGCCAGATCCACCACGGTGCGCGCCGTTTCGGTGGCCCGGACTTTCACCCCCACCAGTTTGGGGAACCACTGCCCGCCGTGGTCGGCGAGGGCATCGACGTCGGACGCCACGGCCGCGAGATGCGGGTAGAGGCCGTCCATCGCCATCGCAGCCTCCGCAATTTTCCAGCGGATGTCGGGGTCCTGGGCGTAGCTGCGGCCGCCGTTTTTGAACGAGGTCCGCCGCTTGACCGACGCCACCCCCAGCTCCAGTGCCCGTTCGCCGATGCCGGTGTAGACCGCTGCGAGCAGCGTCTCGAAGCAGGCGAAAATCGCGAAAATCAGCGGGTCGGCGTTCGGGCCGACCGGGAGTTTGCGGAAGATCCGTTCCGGCGGGACGACGGCTCCCTCGAGCACCGTGGTGTTGGACTGGCTGGCCCGCATGCCCAGGGTGTCCCAGTCGGACAGGATCTGGTAGCCGGGGGTTTCGCGGTCGATGAAGCCGTGGACAAGCTCGCCTTCGCCGCCACGGCCCGTGGCGTCCTTGCCGAAAATGCCCAGCCGGGTCCAGGCCGGCGACAGGCTCGTGAAGATCTTCGTCCCGGTGAACCCGTAGCTGCCGTCCGGCAGCGGAGTCGCCTCGGTCTTCGAATCAAACAGGACTGAGTCGTTGCCGGCCTCCGAGTTGCCGAAGGCGAAGATCTCACCCTGCGCGGCCTCTTTCAGGACGAAGTCCAGGGACGAATCGCCGCGGGCCGCCAGGACGTACGCGACGCCGGTCCACACCAGGTGCATATTGATCGCCAGCGCCGTGGCCGGCGCCGCGGTGGCCAGCCGGCGCTGCAGTTGCGCCGCTCCGGCCAGGCCCAGTCCCAGTCCCCCGTCCTCGACCGGGACGAAGGCCTTCAGGTAACCGGCGTCGGCGAGCTCGCGGAGATCCTCGGTGAAGAACGCATTGTCCCGGTCGTAGCCGGCGGCCCGGCCCCGGATCCGTTCCAGCAGCGCGTCGGGCAGGATGGTGTGCGGTGTGCGGTCTTGGGATGCCATCGGTCTGAAACGTCCGCTCAGTAGTTGCTTAGGAGGGTCTTGAGCACGCGCGTGCCGAATTTTAGCGACTCGGCCGGGACGCGTTCGTCGACGCCGTGGAACATGCCGGTGAAGTCCAGGTCCTCCGGCAGCATCAGCGGCGCGAAACCATATCCGGTGATGCCGAGCCGGCTCAGCGCCTTGTTGTCCGTGCCGCCGGACAGCGTATAGGGCAGGACTTTCGCGCCCGGATCTTCGGAGTGCAGGGCGTCGATCATCGAGTCGACGAGGTTGCCGGCGAACGGCACCTCGAGGGAGACGTCCTGGTGCACGTAGCTGACGTCAACGCCCGCACCGGCGAGGTCCCTGACGATCTCGAGGACCTGGTCCTGCTGGCCGGGCAGCGTGCGGCAGTCGACCAGGGCTTCAGCGGACTCGGGGATCACGTTGTGTTTGTAGCCGCCCTTGAGCAGGGTCGGGTTGGTGGTGTTCTGCAGGGTGGCGCCGACGAAGCGGGCCACGGTGCCAAGTTCCTTGAGGATCTTCTCCGGGTCGTCAGCGTCGAACTCGACGCCGGTGAGTTCGGTCACGCCGTCCAGGAACTGCCGGGTGGTCGGCGTCAGTTCCACCGGCCAGCGGTAGTCCCCGATCCGGGAGACCGCGCCGGCGAGCCGGGTCACGGCGTTGTCGGTGTTGATCTGGGACCCGTGGCCGGCCCTGCCGTGGGCGACCAGCCGCAGCCAGGACAGGCCCTTCTCGGCGGTCTGCAGCAGGTAGGTGCGCTGGCCGCCGATGGTCGCCGAGAACCCGCCCACCTCGGAGATCGCCTCGGTAGCACCCTCGAACAGCTCCGGCCGGTGCTCGACGGCGTAACCGGCGCCGTACTTGCCGCCGGCCTCCTCATCGGCGAAGAACGCGAAAACGATGTCGCGCTTGGGCTTGCGGCCGGTGCGGGCGAAGTCACGGAGGACGGCGAGGATCATGGCATCCATGTCCTTCATGTCCACGGCCCCGCGGCCCCAGATCAGGCCGTCTTTGAGTTCGGCGCCGAAGGGGTCCACGGACCACTGGTCGCGCAGGGCGGGAACGACGTCGAGGTGGCCGTGGACCACCAGCGCGCTGGCGGACGGGTCTTCGCCCGCCATCCTGGTCACGACACTTGCACGGCCCGGAGCGGACTCGAAGATTTCGGCCTCCAGACCCACCTCGGTGATCAACCCGGCCGTGTACTCGGCCGCGGCGCGCTCCCCCGGCCCGGAGCCGTCGCCGTAGTTGGAGGTGTCGATCCGGATCAGCTCCTGGCAGATCCGGACAACTTCGTCTTCAGGCCGAACTTCAGTCATATCGCTCCTCAGGGATCCGGTGGTGGGGCTCGGTACTGGCTTCAGCCTACCCACACCGCCCCGGCAGGCCCCGATTATTTGTTTCCGAAAACTTCGTGTAGAGTCTTTCTCGCTGCTTCCGAGAAAAGCAAAACGCTGAAAGGCGAAATTTTCCCGGAAATACCACCTGCGCGGGTGGCGGAATGGCAGACGCGCTAGCTTGAGGTGCTAGTCCTCGAAAGGGGGTGGGGGTTCAAGTCCCCCTCCGCGCACACAAGGAAAAGCCCTTGGAATCTTCGGATTCCGAGGGCTTTTTTGTTGTCCGGGAGCAGCGCTGCCCAGGGCGCCGCTGCCCGATGGCGGCGCCTCGGGCAGCGGCGCATACTGGGAGCATGACCGACCGCGATGATTTCCTGGTCTGGGTGACCTCGGTGCTGTACCGGGCCGAAGTGGCGCTGCACAACGGGGACGCCGGCCCGCGCCGCGCGATCTGGTCCCGCCACGAGCCGGTCAGCGTGCTGGGGGCCTGGCGTAACGCTTCGGGGCTGGAGCAGGTGGATGAACTCTTCGCCGCGCTGGGGCGGAGCTTCTCCGATTGCACCGCCTACAGCTTCGAACTGCAGGCCTTCGACGTCGTCGGCGACCTGGCCTACACGGCAGGGCAGGAGCACATCACCGCCTCGGTCGACGGTGAACCGCGCAGCTACACGCTGCGGGCCACCCAGGTGTACCGGCGGGAAGACGGGGAATGGAAGGTCGCCCACCGGCACGGGGACACGGTCAACCCGGTGGCTTGACCCCCGCCGGGCTACACAGCCAGCAGGTCGGCGCGGCTCGGACCGGCCAGCGCCGCCAGCGCCCGCGGCCGCACGTCCGGCCACTCCTCGGTCAACAGCGACAGGATGACGAAGTCCCGCCACAGCCCGTCGATGTTGCGCGAGGACCGGCGGCGGGTACCTTCGGCTGTGAAACCGAACCGGACCAGCGACGAGAGGGAGCGCTGGTTGCGGGCGTCCACGTCGCACTCGACCCGTCCGGCCCCGCACGAGAACAGCCAGTCCAACAGGGTGATCTTCACCTCGTGGTTCACCTTGGCTCCCCAGAGATCCGGATCGATCACGGTACGCCCGATCTTGACGCGCTCGGAGAGGTCGTCGTGGTCGGTGATGCCGGTGGTCCCGACGAACCGCGACTGCCCCTGCGGAAGCTGCCGGTACACCGAAAAGACCTGCAGACCGGCGAAACGGCGATCCACGAACGCCGCCAGCTCGGCCTCCCCCGCGGGCCGTGCCTCGCTGTCGCTGAACCCCTGGGACCAGATCTCATCCCGGGCAAGGAGCCGGGCCAGCGGCTCGACATCGAGCGGTGTGAACGGGGCCAAAACGAACCTGCCGGTGACCGTCTGGAGGGTCGGCAGGGTCTCAGGAAGGAACAGCGCCATTGCGGCCTTTCTGGTGCGCGGGGATGCAGGGGGAACGGGTGGGACGGGCGCCGTCCTGGCCAGAAAATTTGAGGCGGCAAGAGAAATTATCACCCCGGTGCCACACCCCGCAACGACACGCGGAAGGCGGCTTTTTGGGGGCCGCCGGACAGGCGCGCCGGGAGGTTCGCGAAGGCCTGCCGGCGCACCGCCGCGTACCCGCTCCAGCCGTCCTGTGCCCGCTATAGTCAGCACAACCAGCCGTGTACGATACTGGATCATTGTCCTCCGAGGACCCGGGGTCGTCGGTGCAGAGGGCGGTCATCGAGGGGGAGAAACTATGGCAGCACCGGATCAGGCACCAAAAGCCAGGACGCGCACCATCGGCATCGTTGCCGCAGCAGCCGTTCTGGCCGCGCTGGTGGTCCTGCTGATCGTCACGCAAGCCAGCCCCGGTGCCGTCCGGACAGACGCCCCCAACGGTACTTCGCAGTCCGCCACGCAATCCGCCACGGCGTCTCCCCCGCCGTCGTCGGCGGCCACTACACCGTCGCCAGCCCCGCCGGGAAGCGCCGCGCCCGCCGTTGCCGTTCCGGCCCCCGTCGCGGCTGCGGCGACCAGGAACGCCGCCGCGTACGTGGGCACCACTGCCGCGGCTCTCGCCGCGGTAAACCCGCCCAGCAAGGCCCAACTCTCAGCATTGGCCACCGGCTCCGCCTACGACTCCCTGCTCGCAAAGGCCAGCGAGTACAAGGCCAACGGCTGGCACCTCGACGGCAAACCGAAGGTGGTGTCAACCAAGGTTGTCCGCTACCAGCCGGGCGCACAGCCGCCCACCGTGACCCTCAACGTCTGCGTCGATTCCTCGGCAGTGTCGGTGCTGACGAGCGCCGGAGCGACCGTCCAGAAGGGCAGCGCCAACGACAGGTCCTTGAACGTGATGACGCTGGTACAGTCCGCGACCCGCACGTGGCTCGTCAGCCAGGTAACCTTCCCGGACAACCCGGACTGCTGATGGCCCCGGCCCCCTCGGCGCACAGAAGCGGCCCCGCCCGCAGCCGGTGCAGCTGCGGGCGGGGCCGCCTGATCAGATGGTGCGGAGAATCCCCGCCGGGGACTCATGGCTGCTTCGTCAGCGTAGCCTTCAGGTCGAAGCTGATGTCGGGCGTGGCCCGGTAGTTCAGGTGGGTCTCCACCGCGATGGTGTTGATGCCTCCCACCAACAGGGACGTAGGCACGTCGATGGTCAGCGGCGCCGCGTTGGCTTTGGCCGTGCTGGTCGCAACCGAAGCGTAAGTGGAGAACGTCACTGCCCCCGCGGGCATATTTTTCCGGGCTACCTCGGTTCCGTTGATGTAGACCACGACCCCGTCGTCGGCCACGGTGTTCAACGTGAGTTTGGATACCTTGGCGGGGTCATCCACGTTGAACTGATTGAGGAAGTACGCTGCCAGCGGCCGGCTGCTGGTCGGAGGCGGAACATCGATGTTGGTGCCCAGGCCCGTTGTGCCGAACCCGAGGACGGCGTTGCCGATCTTCCAGGCGGAGGCATCGAACCCGTTGTTCTTCCAGGCGGAGTCGGGCGCCGTCCCTTCGTAGCGCCAACTCCACGGGGCCTTCGCCGGCACCACTGCTACGTCCACCGGCCCGCTCACCGAGGTGACCGTCACCGGAGCCGTTGCCACACCGGTCGCCCCCTTGTTGTCCGTCGTCGTGAGCGTGACGGTGTAGGTCCCGGCTGCGGCGTAGGTGTGCGTCGCGGTCGCCCCTGATCCGGTGGTGTTGTCACCGTAATTCCAGGCGTACGAAGCGATCGTTCCGTCGGCATCCGCCGACGTGGAACCGTCCAGCGCCACCGCCAGGCCGGAAACCGTCGAGGTGAACTTGGCGACGGGCGCCTGGTTTGGCGCCGTTCCGCCGACTGTTGCCGTGGCGCTCAGGTCGAAGCTGATGTCGGCCGTTGCGCGGTAGTTCAGGTGCGTTTCGACGGCGATGGTGTTGGTCCCGTTCCGCAGGAGGTACACCGGCACATCCACCGTCACCGGGCTGGCCGAAGCCACCGACGTCCGGGTGGCGGTTGACGCGTAGGTATTGAACGTCACGGTGCCGGCAGGCATGTTGCTTCTGCCCACCTCGGTCCCGTTGACGTAGACCACCACGCCGTCGTCGGCGACCGTCTTGAGTGCCAGCTTGGAAACACTGGCCGCGCTGTCCACCGTGAAGGTCTTGATGAAGTAGGCAGCCAGGGGCCGCGTGCTGGTGCCGGTGCTGACATCGATGTTTGTTCCCAGCCCGGTCGAGCCGAAGCCCAGGACGCCCTTCCCGGTCTTCCAGGACGAGGCGTCGAACCCCTGTTCCTTCCAGCCGGCCGGCGGCGCGGTGGCTTCGTAGCGCCAGCTCCAGTCGGACTTTGCCGGAACGGCCACCACGTCCACCGGTGCCGGTGCCGTGACGGTGACCTGGCCGGTCGTCTCCCCCGTCGCGCCCTGGTTGTCGGTGACGGTGAGCTTGACCGTGTAGGTGCCCGCGGCCGTGTAGGTGTGGGTCGCGGTGGCACCCTGGCCGGCGGAGCCGTCCCCGAAGTCCCACGCGTANTGTCGGTGACGGTGAGCTTGACCGTGTAGGTGCCCGCGGCCGTGTAGGTGTGGGTCGCGGTGGCACCCTGGCCGGCGGAGCCGTCCCCGAAGTCCCACGCGTACTTATCCACCGTGCCGTCCGGATCCAAGGAACCGGACCCGTCGACCGTGATCCCCAGGTCCTTGGCCGTCGAGGTGAATAATGCCACCGGCGCCTTGTTCACCGGCGGGGCCGTGACGGTGACCTGGCCGGTCTTCTCCCCCGTCGCGCCCTGGTTGTCGGTGACGGTGAGCTTGACCGTGTAGGTGCCCGCGGCCGTGTAGGTGTGGGTCGCGGTGGCACCCTGGCCGGCGTTGTCGGTGACGGTGAGCTTGACCGTGTAGGTGCCCGCGGCCGTGTAGGTGTGGGTCGCGGTGGCACCCTGGCCGGCGGAGCCGTCCCCGAAGTCCCACGCGTAGTTATCCACCGTGCCGTCCGGATCCAAGGAACCGGATCCGTCGACCGTGATCCCCAGGTCCTTGGCCGTCGAGGTGAATGACGCCGCCGGCGCCTTGTTCACCGGCGCCACGGTGGTCCCGAGTTGGTGGTGCCTGGCCACCTCGGCCGCGGTCAGTGCCGAGGGGTAGACGGCGGCTTCGTCGAGGGTGCCGGCGAAGAACGAACTGCTGGATCCCCAGGTGGTGTCCCCGCCGATCCGCCAGTAGCCGGTGTACTCCTGGGCCGCGGTTTGCGGGTTGGTGCCCACCTCGGCACCGTCCACGTAGAGGACCATGCCGGCAGCGGACTGCGTCGCCACCACCGAGTGCCACTGCCCGTCGTTGTAGGCACCGGGGGTGGTGATCGTGTTCATCTGGCCCGTATACGTTCCAAAGACCAGGCGGCCGTCATCCTGCATGTACACGTGCCGGTCATAATTGCCGGAGGTTCCGGTGGCGCTGTTGCCGAACCCGATCAGCTTCCCGCCCCGGGTGGTGCCGGTGTTGAACCAGACCTCCAGGGAATAGGTGGTCGGGTTGGAGAACGTGTTGCGGGTGGCGACCAGGCCGGAGTTACCGTCGAAGGAGGCCGCAGTGCTCTCCCCTCCCGGCAGCACTCCGGCAGTGCCCAGGGTGACGCCGCCCGAGTAGTTACCGGCGCTGCCGGCGGGGCTGGAGTCCTGCGCGGCGGGGCCCTCGCTTTCACCCAGCCGGTAGTAGAGTGTGGGGTTTCCGGCGTAGACCGCGGCACCGTAGGCATCCGCCGGCGCGGGCCGGGTGATGGCAACCGGGTGGCTCACCGAGGACGTCAGCCCGAGGTCGTCTGTCAGGGTCAGCGTGACCTGGTAGGTGCCGGCCGAGGAGAAGACATGGGTGGTGGTGACCCCCGTGCCCGTGGTGCCGTCGCCGAAGTCCCACGCGTAGCTGGTGATGTTGCCGTCATCGGTCGAGGCAGAGGCATCCAAGGCGGCGGAGGCGTCGCTGACGGTGGAGCTGAAGACCGCCGCCGGGGCCAGGTTGCCGCCGCCCAGATGGTAGTGCTGGGCAACCTTTGCCGCGGTCAGTGCCGTCGGGTAGACGGCCGCCTCGTCGAGGAGTCCGGCGAAGAACGGGCTGCTGGATCCCCAGGTGGTGTCCCCGCCGATCCGCCAGTATCCGGAGTAGGGCTGGGCCTGGGTTTGCGGGTTTGTCCCCACCCGGGCGCCGTCCACATAAAGGGCCATGCCGTCGACGGATTGCGTGGCAGCCATCAGGTGCCATTTGCCGTCGTTGTAGGCGGCGGGGCTGGTGATCGTGTTCGGCTGGCCGGTCCAGGTTCCGAACACGAGGCGCCCGTCGTCCTGCATGTACACGTGCCGGTCGTAGTTGTTGGAGGTTCCAACCGGCTGGTCGCCGAAGCCAATCAGCTTTCCGCCGGTGGTGGTGGTCGTGTTGAACCACAGCTCCAAGGTGTAGGCGCCGGGGTTGTCGTAGCTCTGCTGACTGGCCACCATGCCGGAGGTGCCGTCAAACGCGGCGGCCGTGTCCGGCACGTCCGGCAGCGCCCCGGCGGAATCGAGGGTCACGCCGCCCGAATAGGTTCCCGGGCTGTCAGCGGCACCCGAATCCGCCGCTGTTGTCCCGCTGCCGTCGCCCAGGCGGTAGTACAGTGTGGGCTTCTCACCGTAGACGGCGGCGCCGTAGGCATCCTTCGGCGCAGGCTGCACAATTGTCAGCGTCTTCATCAGGCCCGCCCGCTCGCCGCCGTCGTCCGTGACGACCAGACGGACCTGATAGGTCCCGGCTGCCGTGTAGGTGTGGCTGGCGGTGACGCCGGAGCCGGTGGTGCCGTCACCGAAGTTCCAGGCATAGTCGGCAATGGTTCCGTTGTCTGTTGAACCCGATGCGTCGAAGTTTTGAGCCCAGCCGTCGGCGGCAGAGGTGAACGAGGCCACCGGAGCAGGATTTCCCCCGCTGGTGACCACGGCCGGCGAACTGGCCGAAAGATTGCCGGCGGCGTCGACGGCCCGCACGAAGAAGCGGTTCTCGCCGCCCTTCGGAACGGTGATGCTCGTGCCGGTGGTCGTTGCCACCACCCGGTCATTACGCAGGATCTGGTAGGAAACGCTGCCGCTGTTGTCCGACGCCGCACTCCACGAAAGCTTTACCGTCGTCGATCCGTCCGACGACGGCGTCACGGCGGCCGGGGTGGTGGGGGCGGTCGCGTCGGTCTGCTGGAACCGGGCGAAGCCTCCCGCCCACCGCGACACCGACGTCCGTGTCGCAGCCGTGGCTATGTCTCCGCCGGCCCACAGGGTGCCGTTGCTGTCTACTAGGGAAGCCCACACCCCTTCGGCCTTCTTGGCACAGGTGATGGTCGGACTGAAGGTGGGGACTATCTGGCCCGTGGCCGCGTCCCACGCCCCGATGTAGCTGAAGGCGTCGGCGTGGGTCCACCCTGTTCCGACGTCCGGCCAGGTGAAGGCGTTGGAGTAGTTCCAGTCGTGGCCGTGCGAGCCTGCGTAGAGGATGCCCGTTGTGCTGGACGCCATCGTCTGGAAATCGCCATGGTTCTTGCCGATGTTCCCGGACAACCGCTCAAACGTTGAGGGGGAAAAGCTGAAGAGGCTGTGCTCGGACCCGCCGACCCAGACGCGGTCTCCGACGGCCCCCACGGTCTGCTGGTAGTCCTTGCCGTTGCTCCACACCGGGTTCCAGGCCGGCGTGGCGAGCGGGGCGCCGGCGATGGTCTGCACGGCCGCAGTCCTGCGTGCGGTGACCCCGGCCGCGTTGGAGAAGAATCCGGCCGCGTAGACCCGGCTGCCGTCCGCGGACGGCGAGATCCCCATCACGGTCCCGTCCATGTTGGGGTTCCACTCGGGGTCCGGTGTGCCGTCGGTCAGCGACAGGCGGCCCAGGTCCCGCGCATAGACGGGCGTGGTCGGCCGGCTTCCTCCGCTGAGATGTGTAAAGGAACCGCCCAGGTAGAGCCAGTTGCCGTTGACCGCCAGGTCCGTGACCCGCATGACGTCGCCGATGATGCGGTCCTCCACGGCCGCCGACCAGTTGGTCGCCGTGGCGCCTGTCGTCGGGTTCAGTGTCACCAGAGAGGGCGCCGCGGCGCCGTTCACCGTCGTGAACATGCCGCCGGCCACGACGTTGCCGTCGGGCAGGACGGCCAGGGACATCACCGAGCCATCGAGCTTAGGGGCAAACCCGGGCAACAGTTGGCCGGTATCGACGTCGAACGCCGCCAGGAACGCCTGGGGGACCTTGTCAGCCCCGGTGGAATTGGCTGCGCGCTGGACGGCGGTGAAGTTGCCGCCGACGTACATCGTCTTGCCGCTCTGGACGAATGCCTGCGACAGCACGTCCCCTTCACGTTTCGGAGCCGCCGGGTCGGCCAGCCCCCAGGGGCTGTCCAGCGCCAGGGAGGACGCCACCGGGACATTCGTTTTCGCTGCGGTGCCGCCGTCTCCGATGCGGGTGAAGCCCGCGTCCAGGGAGGTGAGCCGGGGTCGGAGATACATTTCCGTGTACGGACGGGCGGATCCCTGCCCGTCCGTCTTCGACCAGAGGTAGCTGGTGCTGCTGCTGGTGCCGGTTACCGCCGGACCGAAGGAAAACCCCTGGGTATAGCCCTGCGATGCGTCCGCCAGGGTGTTGGTGGTGACCCGCTGGTACGCGTCATCTGCGCCAAAGTTGGAGCTCAGCCCTCCTCCGCCGCGCACGCCGTCAAAGGTGAACCAGGCCACCTGGTGCTCCGCGCTGAAGGTCCAGACCCAGCGCTCCCCCTTGTTCGTATTGAACCGGGCTTCCTGCCACTGCGTCCCGTCCGCATTCATCGCCCGCTTGAGGCGGATGCCGTCGGTCAGGGCGTCCGGGCGGCCGCCGTTGAGCAATCCCTGCACGACGGTGGCCGAGTATTGCGTCGTTGCTGATGACATGGGGTTCAGGCCGGCGGTGCGCAGTGCAGACGGCGAGCCCTTCCCGTTGTTGTTGACCACCCAGCCTTCCCGGCCCTTGCCGATCAGGACCCAGCCGCCGCCGTCGGTGGTCATGTCGCAGTAGAACTGCGCGGGGGCATCCATGGCGGGCGTCAGCAGCCAGTAGGTGCCGTTGGCCGCCGCAGGGGCGTCCTGCTTGATTTCCCAGCACGAGGCCGCCGCCGTCGCCGCCGTCGAGCCGTTCCGCACCACCACCGGCGCCGCCGCGGCCGGTGACGGATTGGCCACCAGTGCAGAGAAGACGATTGAAGCGATGGCCAGCGGTCCAGCAACTTTTGAAATTACGCGCGCCCTCGACACAGGGAGCCCCCTTAGGAAGAGACCGGAAGGCGCCGGGAAGACGCACACTCCTGGAGACCTGACACTCTTCAGAGCCGGAAAGTGAAGCAAGAGTATGACGGCGGATCCCGGAAAAATAGCGTGGAAACGGCATCCGGCTACCCGAATGCCGCCCGCGGCTACCCGTCTAATCCGCGGCACTACTTACCGGCGAAGCGGCGCCACCTGAACGCGGCGACAGGAGCTGCACAGGAACCGCCTTGGACGCTGTCACGACGGACTGGAGCGCCTCCATCCGGGCATTCATCGACGGACCGAGGTCCCGGGTCCGCCGCCGGACTACCTATGGACCGGCAGGCAATCAGGTGCTAGCTGTAGAGCCTGCAGCCGCTGCAGCAGCGCACCGAGGGAACGGAAACCAGATGAGGCCGCACCGCAGTACCACCGCCCGAACGAACCCCGGTCATTCCGGCGCGCCCGCGCCGAAGGCCGCTGCGGCCGCCGCAAGGACGTCTACCGGACGGTCCGCCGCCGGAAGGACGCTTACGGGCATGGCTGTCCTGGTCCTGGCCGCCCTCCTGTCGGGCTGCGGGGGCCAGGTGACCGGGCCCGGCCCGGGAGCGGGCGGTACCTCCGCAGACGCTCGGACGGCGACCAAGCCGGCCCACGTATTTGTCATCAATCTGGAAAACACGAGCTACCGGCGGGCCTGGGGCGAGTCATCGCAGGCGCCGTACCTGTCCCGGACGCTGCGGGAGCAAGGCGTTCTCCTGACCTCCTACTACGCCGTGGCTCCGAGCTCCCTGCCCAACTACATCGCCCAGATCTCCGGACAGGGACCCAACCCTAAAACGATGAATGACTGCGCCGTCTTCCACGAGTTCACGCAGACCGGCACGGCGTCCTACGGCCAGCTTGCCGGTTTCGGCTGCGTCTACCCGGAAAGCGTGCAGACCGTTGCCGGGCAGCTGAGCTCGGCGGGGCTGACCTGGAAGGGGTACATGGAGGATATGGGCACCCCATGCCGGCACCCCGGGTTGAACGCCGCCGACCCCACCAAGAAGCCCAGGGTTGGTGACCAGTACGCCACCAGGCACAACCCGTTTGTGTACTTCGCCGCGATTACCGGCTCCCCCGACTGTGCCAAGAACGTCGTGGATTTGTCCGGCCTGACCGCTGACCTGAAGTCGGCGGCGACCACTCCGAACCTTTCCTACATCACCCCCAATACCTGTAGCGACGGGCACGACTCCCCGTGCGTGGACGGGACAGAGGGAGGACTGGCCACCGCGGATGCGTGGTTGAAGAAATGGGTACCGGCAATCACTTCCTCACCGGCGTTCAAGGCGGACGGGATGCTGGTCATCACGTTTGACGAGGGCGACAAGGAAGTCGGTGAGAACATCGACCGGGGGGCACCGCTGCAGGCGGTTTTCGGTCCCGGAGGGGGGAAGGTAGGTGCCCTGGTGATCTCGCCGTTCGTGCGCCCCAACACCTCGTCCGACACGCTCTACAACCACTACAGCCTGCTCGCCAGCATCGAGGACACGTTTTCCCTGCCGCATCTGGGGATGGCGGGGGTTTCCGGGTTGAACCACTTCGGCGCCGACGTCTACAACGCCACCAAGTAGCGGCGGCCGCAGGGCGGCTCAGGCGGAGGTCGTGTCCGCCGCGACAGCCCGCGGCGGCCGCAGCACCGACGGGTTCCCTATCGCCGTGAAACCCGGCGGTACGTCCTTGGTGACGAGCGCGCCGGCCGCAATGCGGGCCCCCTTGCCGATCCGGATGCCGCCGACGATGATCGCGCCGGCGCCTATCTCGACGTCGTCCTCGATCACCGGGCACGGGCCGGCAGAACCCTTGTTGCCGATGGTCACGTTCTGCCGGATGCCGACGTTGTTGCCGATGACGGTCCGGTCATTGATGACCAGGCCGACCCCGTGGTAGATGCGTACCCCGGACCCGATCCTGGTGCGCCAGGGGATCTCGACACCCAGCACCCACTCCACCAGTAGCCTGTACGCCGCACCGACGACGACGGCGTGCGGCCGGGGGCGCCTGTCCAGTGGCCGGCGGCTTGCGTGGGCCAGCCGGTAGAGGACCATGACGACCTGGCCCTTTGACTGGCCGCGGTTTACCTTGAGGTCGTTGCGCAGTTCGCTTAGAAGTTCGATGGGAACACCCCTCTCCCCCGGGGCCGCGGCCCCCGTCTCAGTGCGGCTGCCTTCTGCAGGCCGATCGCTCCCGCGATCAGCATAAGTGCCAGACCCGAAGCGAGCATGCCGTAGTAGAACACCTCCACGATCGACACCAGCAGAACGGTGTTGCAGGCCAGGCCCACCGGGTCCGAGAGCCGCAGTGTGTAAAAGAACATGATGACAAAGGTCAGCACGAAGAAAGCGGCCGCGAGGAAACCGTGGGAATACAGCACCATCCAGATCTGCCCCTGGGTTCCTACCGAAGGTGCGCCTACGGTGACGGATGGCCGCGGCGCCCCGAACCCGAAGACCGGTGACTTGAGCGTTTCGTTCAGGGCCTCGATATAGAGCGATTCCCGGTCCTCGGTGGTGCTGCTGACCCCGAGCCGGTTCTGCAGGCGTTCGGTGACGGGAAGGACCTGGACGATGATCGCCACCAGAATGCCCATGCCAAGCAGCGCGCCGAGGCCCTTCCGGTTGCCGGCCAGGGCCATCCGCATGGCGGCGTAGAGCAGGGCGATGCCGAGTCCCAGGAACATGCCCCGGTTGAGGGTCAGGAACGCCGGTACGAAGGAGACCGGAATCGCGGCGAGCACCAGCCAGAAGCGGCGGCTCCTGCGGATCTGCGAGAGGTAGCCCACCACCAGCGGCAGGAGCAGGGAATACGCGGCGCCCCAGTTGTTTGTGTACAGGAAGGGCGCGCTGGGCCGCGGGTCGATGTAGTTGTACGAGGCGGGGTTGAACTGTGTCAGCCGGCGAATGGCCATCTGGTTCACCAGCTCGTTCCGCAACAGTGATTGCGGCAGGACGTAGCTCAGCGGGGTGTGGATCACCACGGAGGGAAAGAGAAGCCCCAGATAGCCGCCCACCACGACGACGGCCCAGAACACCGTCAGGCAGCCCAGAATGTACTGCACCTTCAAGTGCGCCCGGGCGTTGTAGACGTATAGGAAGATGACGGTCAGCGCCAGGTAAAGCAGCAGCCGGTAAACGAAGCCGAGCATGCGTTCGGGTGAATCGATCGCGATGGACGAACACGCCATCCAGAGCAGGAAGAGCATCCACACCGAAAACCCCTTAGGCACCCGGACCGAACGGAAGCGCACCAGGTAGAGAAACATGATGCCGCCGACGCCGATCCAAATCAGATCGCTGAGGCCGGCAAGCCACCAAAGGGGGAAACCCAGGAAGATCAGCGCAAACGGCCAGCGCGGCAACTCGGCAGTGGCCCCGATTCCCTCCCGGTCCGGGCGCTGCACCGAACTCCGGCGCAGTACCGCGACGCCGGCTTTTCCGGCCGGGAGGTCCGTGTTCATGCCTGGCGTCCTTCGTGACGGGGTGGGGGTTCCTTGGCTATCGGCGTTCAGTATGGCAACCGGTACATGGCCGGGCAACGAGTAGTTCCGCACCGGTACCTACCCCCAATACCTATATGCCCCCGGCGTGCCGGGCTATATCGTCGTGCCATCAGCCCCGGCCCGGCGCTGAGTCAGGTCTCCCTTTCGGGCATATTGCCGGCGGTCTGCCGGCAGATTGAGGAACAAATGGACGAGAATTCTTCCGTCGGACTCGGTCACTACGCAGTAGTCTTGCGACGGCAATGGAAAACAATTGCGCTTGTCACCGCCCTGGGGATCGGCGCTGCCGCGGGCTACCTCGGCCTGACGCCCGGCTCCGTGACCGCCTCCACCGTCGTCAACCTCAACGTCATCACCACCGATCCGTTCAACCCCGCCAAGGCGAGCTCGGCCCTGCTGGATGCCTCCACGGAGCAGCAGCTGGCAAGCTCCTACGTGGTGGCCCAGGCGGCGGCGTCCGGCCTGGCCAACGGCGACTCGGTGGAGGCGCTCCGGGACGGGGTCAACGTCACCACGTCGGCCAACGGCACGACGATGACCATCTCCTACACCTCGAGCACCCCGCAGGATGCCAGGGCCGGCGCGGACGCGCTTGCCAACTCATACCTCGCCTACCGCCAAGGCCAGGCGGAGGAGCGAAAGTCCAAACTCCAGGACCAGCTGCAGCAGCAGCTCACCGGGCTGCAGAAGGCCCTTCCCCGTGCAGGCAGCAGTGCATCGTCCATGCTGGCGCAGATCGGCAGCGTCCAGTCGCAGCTGAACCAGCTGTCCCTGATCGATACGAGCGGCGGCACGGTGTTGGACCCGGCAGCGCAGAACGAGGTGAGCGTCCAGCCGCAGCCCGCGACCGTGATGCTCACCGGCTCGCTTGCTGCGTTCGTGTTGGGCCTGGTGCTTGCGTTCGCGGTCAACATGCTGGACCGCCGCGTCCGGGACTGGTACGACGTCCGCGGAGCAGGCGCAGGCCCCCTCCTGGTCCGGTTCGCCGCGTCCCGTGCGTCGATGCCTGCCACCGGCGCTGACCTTGACCAGTTCCGGGTGGTGCGCGAGCGGCTGCTGGCCAGCTCAAACAACAGGCTGCGCACCCTGACAGTTATCGACGAAACGCGTAATTCGAGGCCCTCGGACGTAGCCGCCAACCTCGCCGTCGTGCTCGCGGAGGCCGGAACCCGCGTCGAACTCGTCCTGATGGGGGCCTCGGACGCACAGCTGGGCGTCCTGACGACGGGACTGCAGCTCAACAGCCATGGTGCCGGAACCGATGGCCGCATTCTCCGCTCCGCCCTCGTCCAGTCCCTCACGGTGTTCCGGCCCCAATGCGGAAGGACCATCCTCGATGCGGACGAGTTCGTGACCGAAGCAGTCCGCCGGGAGCTGATCGGACGTGAGTCCGGCCAGGTGATCATTTTGGCCCTGCCGCCTTCCGCGCCGCACGCAAGCCGCCTGGCGGCCGGCCGTCTCTCCGACCTGGTTCTGCTCGTCGGGGAATGCCAGCGGACCCGGATTGACGCCCTGGCCCTGAACGCTGCCGAAATGAATGACGTTGAGGCCCAGCTCGCCGGTACCGTATTGGTCCCCGCGGGGCGCAGGATCGTTGATCCTGAAAACCCTGCCAAGGAGGCCCGGCACCGGGAGGTCGTCAGCCTTCCCACGACGGTCAAGAAGGGAGCTGAATCCGAGGCGGTCCTCGCGGAGTCGGCGCCCGCCGCGTCCTATTCTGAGTCAGCATCCAGGGCCGGAAGCCGCAAGTCGTCGTGAGCATTACCGGGGAGAAGCAGGCAGTTGACCGGGGGGCCTCCCCGCACAGCGCCGAACGCCGGGAGGCCGCCCGCGGCGGCGTGATCGGAATCGCGGGCGCCGCCATCGGCTCCGTCATGGGCTTCGCCCTGACTTTCATCCTGGCGCGTTCACTGGGCGAAGCGGGCTCCGGCGTCGTGTTGCAGACCATCGCTATCTTCACCATCGTGCTGGGCCTGGCGAAGGCCGGCATGGATACCGCCGCGGTGTGGCTGCTCCCCCGACTTCAGCTCTCGGACCGGTCCTCGCTCCGCGGTGCGACGATGGCCTTGCTCGTGCCTGCTGCCGTAGTCGGGAGCCTGCTGGCACTGCTGCTGGCCGTGCTGGCTCCCCGGCTCGGCGACGGGGGCGACGCCGACAGCCAGCAGCTGGTGCAGGCCGTCCAGGGGGCAAGCTGGTTCCTGCCCGCGGCCGCCATCATGATGGTGGCGCTGGCTGCAACCCGCGCCCTGGGAAGCATCGTGCCGTATGCGGCGATCGGCAACATCGGGCTCCCGGTAGCCCGGCCCTTGCTGGTGCTGGGGGCCCTGGGGCTTGGGGCCCTCGGCCTGGGCACGCTTCCGGTGCTGGCCTCCATCGCCTGGGCTGCACCGGTGGCAATCGCGATGCTGGCGGCCCTGATGATTCTGAGGCGCCGCATCAAGGCGCACGAGCAGGGCGCCGGCAGCCGTGTGCCCTTGTGGCCCTCCCGTGATCTCAATGTGCAGATCTGGAAGTTCGCGCTGCCCCGCTGGTTCTCATCGGGGGTGGAACAGTCGATTATCTGGTTCGATGTTGTGCTGGTTGGCCTGATCGCCGGGGCGGGAGCGGCCGGCGTCTACGGGGCCGCCAGCCGGTTCGTCAGCGTAGGGCTCATCGTTGCCACGGCCATGAGGATGGTGGTCTCGCCGCGGTTCAGTGCACTCCTCGGCGAGAACAAGACGCGCCAGGTCCAGGATCTCTACTCCACGACGGTCAGCTGGATCGTGCTGCTGGGGGCGCCGATCTATGCGCTGTTCATGTTCTTCGCCCCGACCGTCCTGGGCTGGCTGGGCTCCGGTTTCGAGAGCGGAAGCACGGCCCTGATCGTACTGTGTGTAGGTGCCCTGACGTTCCTGATGGCCGGCAACGTGGATGCCCTGCTCATGATGAGCGGCAGAAGCGGGTGGATGGCCGTCAACAAAGTCATCGTGCTGGTCCTGAACGTGCTGGGGAACCTGTGGCTGGTTCCGCTCTGGGGCATCACGGGGGCGGCAGTGTCCTGGGCCTTCAGCCTGCTGCTGGACTCCGTACTGGCCTCCGTAGAGAGCCGCATCTTCCTGGGCATCAAGTTTGGTGCGCGGCGGGTCTTCTATGCCCTCTTCGTCGCCGCTGCCTGTGTTGTACCGGTAAGCCTGCTGACCAGGGCATTGATGGGCCAGTCGACGGCGGCCGTCTTTGTAGCCGGGGCCACCAGCATGGCCGCCCTGGCCGCATGGTGCTGGCTCGACAGAAAACGGCTGCACCTGGACGACCTTGCCCTCCTCTCCCGCAGCGGGCGGCGTAAGGGCCCCGCCACGCCCTAGTCCCCCGCCCAACCCCCCCCCCCCAAACCACCCACCAGACCTATGAGGGAGCCGGAATGCTTGGACTAAGCGGCATCAAAGACGCAGCACCCAGGTGGATGAAGGATGCCGGGGACGTGGTCACCCGGTCCTACGCAAAGGGCACCGTGGGAGCAAGGCCGGCACCGGATTTCCTGATCGTGGGGACCAAGCGTGGCGGGACGACGTCCCTGTACAACTACCTCTTGATGCACCCGGGGGTTCTGGGGCTTTTCCCGCAGATTCGCGGCAAGAAGAGCACCGACTACTTCTTCAAGGAGCGCGGGCGGGGCGAGCTCTGGTATCGCTCGCACTTCCACACGGAGGCGTACCGCAATCTGTTGTCCCGGAAACTGGGTTATCGTCCCCTGAGCGGTGAAGCGTCCCCGTATTACCTCTGGGACCCCCGGATCGCGATGCAGGCGCGCGCCGTCTCGCTTAACATCAAGGCGATCGCGCTGCTGCGGGACCCGGTGGAACGCGCGTACTCCCATTACCAGGAGAGAGTCCAGAACGGCGTCGAGCCGCTGGGCTTTGAAGCGGCGCTGGCCGCCGAGGACACCAGGCTGGCGGGCGAGCTAGGGAAGATGGCGGCGGACTCCTGGTATTACAGCACCGCCCATGACTTCTACTCGTACCGGGCCCGGGGCGTGTATCTGCCGCAGGTGCAAAACTGGCACCGCGCGTTTCCGGAGGGCCAGTTGCTGGTCCTGCGCAGCGAGGATATGTACGACGACGTGCAGGGTGCCTTCGACCGGGTATGCGGGTTCCTCGGCCTCCCCCGTTACGACCTGCCGACGACCAGGACCTTCAACGCCAGCGCCCGCTCCACGATGCCCGCGGAGGCCAGGGCAGAACTCACCGCCTATTACGCCCCGCACAACAAGGCACTGGCCGAATATCTCCAGCGGGAACCGCTCTGGCCCTAGCCCGACCCCCGGGCCGCGGGTGTCATATCGCCGGGGCGGCCGGGGAGGCCCCCATGGAACCCTGCGCGTCCGGAGTGACAAGCAGGCCGTGGGCGGCATCGAGGAGGTTGACCAACTCCGGCACAGTGATCCAGGAGGAGGCCCAGCCGCCATTGCGGACAGCCAGCGTCCAGGCCCGTTCCGCGACCACCATCGCGTAGACGCCTGCTACCACCGGCCAGACCTCCCGGGAGAGGCCTGCGGCCTCGAAAAAGGAACCGGCGTCCGTCATGGCACGGAGCAGGTTGGTAGCCATCGGGCCGTCGCCGCGCTCGCGCCTGACACTGAACATCCAATGCACTGCGTCCAGGCCTGCGACCGCATCAGGCTCGCACGACTCCCAGTCCCAACACCACAAAAGCCCGGCTGCGTCCCGTGCCGTGTTCCAGGGAACCAGATCACCGTGCCAGCGCTCTGCCACCGGCAGCAACGGATCGCGCTCACGCAGCAGTTCGGCCAGCCGGTCCAGGGCCTGCGCCAACTGCGGCTCGGCCGCCGGATCAAGGGCAGCAAGCCGGCGGCCCAGCGCCTGGTAGTGCCCGGTGGAGGAGAGCCGGTCCACCCTGCTGACCGGGCACAGGGCGAAAAGCTCCTGGGGGGTGGGGCCCTTCACGCGGCCGCGTACGGCGCGCACATCCAGCGGCAGGGGCTCGGTCACCAGATACGGAAAGGCGCTGCGGGTTCCGACGGCCAGCAGCGTCGGTGCCCGGACCGCCCCCGCTGACCCGCCGACGGCGCTCAAGGCGCCAATCTCCGTCCGGATGAACTCGCTGCTGCTCTCGTTCCAGGCCAGCTTGGCGTACCCCGCCGGCTTTCCGGCACCGTCCACCAGCTGCAGCGTCGGCTTGCGGTTGTCGCCCTCCCGGATACCGATCGAGGCAAACAACTGCCGCCCGGCACGGCCGGCCGCCGGAGCGTCCTCTTCCGCCGTCGTGCCGCCCCCCTGGAGCCTGGCCGCCACGGCGGCAAGCGGCAGCGCGAGCCGCGCTCCGGGCAGCGGAACCACTCGTTCCTGCACCGACAGCCTGTCCTGCACCGGCCGCAGACCCAGCCGTGCCAATGATCCCAGCAGGATCCGTGCGGTATTGACTTTGCCGCGGCGCAGCGAGCGGTACTGGAGCAAGCTAGCGGCGGTGACCCGCGGCGTCGCCAGCGGGACCAGCAGCCGCGCGCGTGAAGCGTTGGGAAGCACCCAGTAGGATTCCACCTCGCGCCACCCGTCGTCGGGAGCGGGGTTGAGGACAACACGGACCTGGCCGGCCGAGACGGGGTGGTGCCAGAGTTGCTCAACCAGGCTGTCCAGCGGTGACGTGCCTGTGCCGCTCACAACGCGTTGTCCACGCCACGGGTTGCTCATCATCGGTCCCTTCGCCGGTTCCCCCAAAACTGCCGCCTGCGGCATGTGGTCCCATTCTGCACGATATTGCCTCCGTGAAACACGGGTAATTTGGGGCGCCTCCCGCGTACCAACTGTGGGAATTAGTGACGAAGAGTTGTACAGTCTCTTCACACCAACACGGCCGCCCTGACCTGATTCGCAAGCCCTTGCAGCCGGGTCTCGCTGTGCGCCGTGACCAACGCCCTCGGGCGCAGGAGCAAGCCTATGAATCGCTCGAGGGACACCGGGGACACGCCAGGGACCGGTGCCGTCGTGACCCTGCCCCGGTCAGGCTCCGCGCACCGGAGCCGCCGCCGGCGGTTAGTAGCCGGCAGCTGCACGGCACTGGCACTTGTCCTGGGATTGGCCGAGGCCGGCTCTGCTCCGGTTGAGGCCGGCGCGGCAGAGCAGGTGGTTAACGGCGGTTTTGAAGCTGGCACCTCCGGCTGGCGGACCAATGACAGCAGCACCCAGGAACTGGCCGTGGTTAGCGGCGGACACAGTGGCGGGCACGCCGTCGAGCTCACAACGAAACGCCAGCAAACAGCCGTCCTGAACGACGGGCTCAATACCGTCAGAGCCACCAAAGCCGGAACGCGCTACACCGTAAGTGCCTGGGTCCGTACCGACACCCCCGGGATATCGGGTCAGGTGCGGGTCCGCGAGGAACAGGGTGACGTCCCGCTCACCGGGTCAACCTTTCACCTGAGGACCGAACACTGGACGAAGATCGCCTTCGATGTCACGGCCGCCTACAACTGTTCGTCCATGGACCTGAACATCCTGGCGTGGGACTTGGCACCGGGCCAGTCTCTCCAGGTGGATGACGTCTCCATGCAGGAGGTAGCCGCCGGTGCGCCGGCCCCCGCCCCTGCGCCGCCGTCGGGGACCGTCTTCGGCTCCAGCCTGGGACAATCGAGCTCCGGCGGGACGCGTGCAGAAGCCCTGGCGCGGGAGGAATGCCGGTTCGGCCCGCTGGGCATCGTCCGGCTCTTCGACGATGCGCTTCCGTCCAGCTGGTCATCGCTGGAAACGTTCAAGGGTAAGTCCCTGGTGATCTCCTTCCGCCCGGCGCCGGCGGACGTACTGGCCGGCACCTTCGATGAGGCCCTGCTGGCCTGGTTTAATGCGGCCCCGCGGGATCAGGAAACCTACTGGTCTTACGTCCACGAACCCGAGGCGGAAGTCGCCCGCGGCAAATTCACTGCGGCCGACTACCGGGCGGCGTGGCAGCACATTGCGCGGCTGGAGGACCAGGCGGACAACGAGCACCTGCACTCCACCCTGATCCTCATGGGGTGGACCGTGAACCCTGCCTCAAAGCTGAACTGGAAGGATTACTACCCGGGTGACGGCTCCATCGACGTCCTGGCCTGGGACCCCTATAACGACGCCGGGAGCGTTGCCGGTCCCTCGACCTACCCGGACCCGGCCCAGGTCTTCGGGGACGTCATTGCGGTCTCCAAGGCCGCGGGAAAGCCGTTCGGCATTGCCGAGACCGGAAGCCGGCTTACTCCCTCGGACCCCGGCGGGCAAGGACGAGCCGCGTGGCTCACCAGGGTCGGTTCATACCTGAAGGACCACAAGGCCCTCTTCGTCGCGTACTGGGACTCCGCGGTCGGTGTCGGCGACTACCGGCTGACGGACGCGCCATCGGCTGCGGCCTGGCGGAAGCTGGTCAGCGGCCGGGAGTGACTGCGGCTAGATGCCGCGGCCCCGTTTGTGGAGTGCCTCCATGACGCGGGCCGGTGTCACAATCCCGCAGGCGACGGCGGCGGCCAGCGGCACGCGCGGCTCCAGTGGATTGCGCTGGGCAGCCGATGCGGCCCAGCGCAGCGCCTCCCGCCGCTCCCCCATGGCAGCGTGCGCGAACGCCACCTGGCCCCTGATCCGGGCAGAGCCCGCGGGCACCGTATCGAATTCAGGGTACTTTTCCAGAATCCACGACAAGCCATCGCACATCGTTTGCCAGCGGCGGAAGAAGAAGGACTGGCTCCCCCACCTGACGGTCGCCGACACCCTGCGGACGTGGGCAATGGGTGCCCGGCGGGAGGCCCTCAGTAGAAACTCGTAGTCTTCGCCGAACCCGCCCGGGACGGCCTCGTCCACCAGGCCAAAGCCGTCCAGGACGGCGGAGCGCCGCATCATGAACGTAGAGGGATGGAGTTCGGTGTGCCGGTCGCGGAGCAGTTCGGGGAAGCTGATCCAGGACTTGCCCAGCGGCCGGTCGTGGGTCTGTCCGTCGTAGGAAACCGCAATGTCGCAGGTGGAGAACTCGGTGCCGGGATTGTCCGCGAGCAGCTTCACCTGCGCCTCCACCTTGTGGGACAGCCAGAGGTCATCGTCGTCGCAGAAGGCGATGAACTCCCCCGTGGCCGCCTCGATGCCGCTGTTGCGGGCGCCGGCCAGCCCCGGGGCCCGTCCGTTGGTCAGGACGCGCACGCTTCGGGACCCGGAATCCTCGGCAAGGGAGTAGTCAGGATCCGACTGGTCGAAGACCACCAGGACCTCGATGAACCCGGGGTAGGTTTGCGCCTTCACGGCGTTGATCGCCTGACGCAGCATCTCCGGGCGGTCCCTGGTGGCGATGATCGCCGTGACGCGGTCCATGGCGGTCACCACCTGGCTCCGGCTGCGCGGGCACGGGCTCCTGCGTTGCCGGGCGCGGCGGCACTGCCACGCCCGACGTCGTTGCGTGGGGCGGCCACGGCGTGGAATGCCACGCCGTACGGTGGCCGCGAAACGGCGCCGAGCGTGCCGGCTGCCCCGTCAACGGGTAATCCCAACCGGGCCCAGGTCAGCGCTACGGCGTCCTTATTGCCGACGGCGGCCGGCGGCAGGCTGGCCTGCGGGATGCCGTGGCGGCTCAGCGCCCGGGCCACCCGTGCGGCGCCCAGCCGGGACGACTTGTCCTGCCGTGCTGCCATTCGCACCGGCGTCCAGGACGTGGCGGGCGGGGTGAGTTCGAGGAAGCGCAGGTCGATCTCGCGGTTGTGGCTCAGCGCGTAGGCCAGCATCGGGTCCCCGCCGGTGTCGATCAGGACGTCCGCACCTGAGACGTCCCTGGCGGCGGCGTAGATCGCCTGGTAGTAGCCGGTGTACCTGGCCAGCTGCTGCCGCCGCTCCAGCCTGCCGGCCGGTGCCGCGGGGCCCAGGTACCGTGGCGGGCCGGCGGCGCCTGCCAACCCGGTGAAACCGGCGACATCGACGTGCGCCCACCCACCGAACGCGGTCTTCCCGACGGCGCGCCAGAATCTGCACTCATGAAAGGGCAGGCCGCAACTGCACTCCTCATTGTCGACGATGCCGCGCTGCCAGAGCCGGCGCGTGTCGCCGAGGAAAGCCACCGAGGCCCAGCCCCCGGCGATTTCCAGCAGGGTGGTGTCCACGGCGGCGGGAGGGGCGGCGACATACAGGACAACGGGGGCGCCGGCGGAGGCGCCGTTCGCCGAGGTCCGGCGCTTATGCAGCAGGGCGGCCAACTTCCGCGAGGCCTCGTCGGCGCCGAAGGTGTCTGCCTCCATCAGGCGGCGGGTTCCCGATTCATCCTCCGCCGCAGCGGCCACTCGGGCGTCGAGTTCCTGCACCGATTCCACGCAGATGGCCAGGTCCCTCCCGGCGGACCAGCGCGAAAACCGCTGCTGATGGTCATCGACGTGTTCCCCGTGGCGGGGATCCCGGGGAAACACCAGCGGCAGGTGGCCGGCCTTGCGCGCCTCCGAAAGCGTGGCCGGGCCTCCGTGGATGACGACGACGTCGCTGGTCTCCAGCAAGGCGGTCAGTTCCGTGGGCGAGATGAAGTCCCGGCCTGAGGCGGTACGCGGCGGAGCGCTGTGGCCGTACTGGACGATCACGCGGTCCGCCGGGTTGGCTCCGGCCCACTCGTCGGCCCAGTCGATCATTCTCTGGAACGGATGGCAGTCGGTTCCCACGAGTACCCCGATTGTCCTGCCTGCCATGCCCGTCACAGGAGCCTCCCCAGCAGCTGCGCCCCCCGGTACAGGCCAAGTTGCTCCTGCCATTGGACCAGCATGAGATCCGAGAAGGGACGGCAAAGCCGGCCGGTCAGGGTGGGACTCTCAACCCTGTCGTAAACCTCGATATAGACGGTCGCGATGCCCATGGCCCGGGCCACGACGAAGAAGGGGAAAGCGCTGCCGGCACCGGTGGAGACGACGACGGTGGGGCGGAAGCGGCGGATCACAAGGTAGGCAAGCCGGGCGTTCCGGAGCAGATTCGGGATATTGCGGGTCGTGGGCGAGTGCGCCCAGGACACATCGGCCTCCGCTTCGAGGTTCGCCTTCGCATCCTCGGTGGGAAAGGTGACCCAGGCCCGCGCATGCGCAGACCACCAGGACCGCAGCGACATCAGCTGCGCCAGATGACCGCCGCTGGAACCTACCAACAGGATCCGCTCCGGTCCCGGCGTTGCGGCCGGCCCGCCGTCCGGGAAACCTCTTCCTGAAATCATCGCTCTCAAATCCTCCCCAATGAGTGGTGCGTGGTGGCGCCAGCCTTGCATTTCAGATGATCATTCCGGCACCGACGGTGCAGTGAGTGTTTTCGTCGATCAGGACGAAACCGCCTGTTTCACGGTTCCGCCGGTACTCGTCGGTCAGCAGCGGCGTCGTCGTCCGCAGCCGGACCCGGCCGATGGCGTTCAGTGCCAGTTCAGGGGCGGATTCATCCCGGTGCAGGGTGTTGACGTTGAGTTCGTACTGCACGGACTGCACCAGCGCCCTGGTGTTGCGGGTGGTGTGCTTAAGGGCCAGCTTCTGCCCGGGCCGGAGGGGTTCCTCACTCATCCACGCCACCATGGCGTCGATGTCCTGCGACACGCTGGGCTGGTTGTGCGGGCGGCAGATCATGTCCCCGCGGGAAATATCGATGTCATCCTCCAGCCGGACCGTGACCGACATCGGCGCAAAAGCCTCCGCCACCGGACCGTCGGCGGTTTCAATGGATGCGATGCGGCTCGGCAGGCCGCTCGGCAGCACAATGACCTCGTCGCCGGTCCGCATCACGCCGCCGGCGATCTTCCCCGCGTACCCGCGGTAGTCGTGGTGCTCGCTGGTGTGCGGCCTGATCACGTATTGCACCGGGAACCGTCCGTCCACGAGGTTCCTGTCGCTGGCGATGTAAACATTCTCCAGATGGTTGAGCAGTGAACTGCCCTCGTACCATGGCATGTTCTGCGAGCGGTCCACGACGTTGTCCCCGTGCAGGGCGGAGACGGGTATGACGGTCAGGTCCGCTATCTGCAGTTTCGCCGCAAACTCCGTGAACTCCCGTCGGATGTCCTCGTAAACCTGGCGCGAGTAGCCCACAAGGTCCATCTTGTTGACGGCCAGCACAAGGTGGGGAACCTGGAGCAGGGACACCAGGAAGGCGTGGCGGCGGCTCTGCTCGACCAGGCCCTTCCTGGCGTCCACCAGCACAATGGCCAGGTCCGCGGTGGACGCTCCGGTCACCATGTTCCGGGTGTACTGGAGGTGGCCGGGGGTATCCGCAATGATGAACTTCCGGGACGGGGTCGCGAAATACCGATAGGCGACGTCGATCGTAATGCCCTGCTCCCGCTCGGCCCGCAGGCCGTCCGTCAGCAGGGACAGCTCTGTATATTCCGAGCCCATTTCGCGGCTGGTCCGCTCAACTCCCTCCAGCTGGTCGCTGAAGATGGATTTGGAGTCGTACAGCAGACGCCCGATCAGGGTGCTCTTCCCGTCGTCGACCGATCCGGCAGTGGCAAAACGCAGGAGGTCCATCAGAAGTAGCCTTCTTTCTTCCGGTCTTCCATCGCCGCTTCGCTGACCCGGTCATCGCCGCGGGTTGCCCCCCGTTCGGTGATCCGCGACGAAGCTACTTCTGCGAGGACCCGCTCGACAGTGTCGGCGTGGGAGCGTACGGCGGCGGTGAGGGTGGCATCCCCCACCGTGCGGTAGCGGACCGATTCCAGGAACGTCGGTTCCTGGGCGGTGGGCCGGCAGAGCTCGTTGGCCGCGAACAGCATGCCGTTGCGTTCAAAAACCTCGCGCTGGTGGGCGTAGTAGATGGAGGGGACTTCGATGCCTTCAGCGGCGATGTACTCCCAGATATCAAGCTCGGTCCAGTTCGAGAGCGGAAACACCCGGATGCTTTCGCCCAGGTGGACCTTGGCGTTGAACAGGTTCCACAACTCGGGGCGCTGCTTTTTGGGGTCCCACTGGCCGAACTCGTCGCGGAAGGAAAAGATGCGTTCCTTGGCGCGGGCCTTTTCCTCGTCCCTGCGGGCACCGCCGAGCAGGGCGGTAATGCCGTTCTTTTCCGCCGTCTCCAGCAGTACCGGCGTCTGGATCCGGTTGCGGGAGCCGTTGGGTTCCTCCCGGACTATCCCGCGGTCTATGGCGTCCTGGACGGAACCGACCACAAGGTTCACCCCGTACCGGGCCACCAACCGGTCCCGGAGTTCGAGCACCTCCGGGAAGTTGTGGCCCGTGTCGATGTGGAGCATCGGGAACGGGATACGGGCAGGAGCGAACGCCTTGGCCGCCAGGTGCAGCATGACGATCGAATCCTTCCCGCCGGAAAACATCATCGCCGGGTGCTCGATCTCGGCCACCACTTCCCGGAGGATGTAAATCGCCTCGGACTCGAGAAGCTCGAGCTGGGACAGGATGCGCCTGGGGCTGTCGGTCACGTCACTCACCGGTATGTCCTTCTTTCTGGAGGCGTTCCAGCCGCGCCCTGGCAACGGCCGCCAGGACCATGCCGCTGAGGTCCGGGCGGCAGACCAGCAGGTCCGGGAGGTACGGATTTTCCTGGTTGTACTGCGGCGCGGAGCCGTCGAGCCGGCTGACATGGAGCCCGGCGGCGCGGGCGACGACTACCGGCGCGGCGGAATCCCATTCGTACTGGCCGCCGTCGTGCAGGTAGATGTCGACTTCACCGCTGGCGACGGCGCAGGTCTTGAACCCGGCCGAGCCCATGGGGATGACCCGGGCGTTGATTGCGGTGGCCACGGGACCGGCGATCTCCGGCGCCCGGCTCCGGGAGACGGCCATTCTCAAGCCGGTATGGGGTGCTGCGGATTCGCCGCTGTCCTCGCCGGTGAGGACCATGTCCAGCCGGGGCAGCGCGACCGCGCCGGCTACCAGGTTCCCTTTCTCCCACAGCGCCACGTGTACTGCCCAGTCGCGCCGGCCTTCGGAGAATTCGCGGGTTCCGTCCAAGGGGTCAATGATCCAGACCCGGTCGGCCCGCAGCCGCGACGGCTGGTCCGGGGCCTCCTCGGAAAGGACCTGGTCTCCGGGGCGGCTGCGGAGCAACATTTTCTTCAGGAACTCTTGGGAGCGCCTGTCGCCCTCGGCGCCGAGCGGACCGGCAGGCGGTGCGGTGGGCTGGCCCTGCAGGGTCTTGAGGATGTCTCCGGCCCCTTCAGCCAGGGCTGCGGCCAGCTCAGCATCCGAAAGTTTGGCGCTGATGACACGCTCGCGGTTGAGCGACAACATCATTCCCCCTTTAGTAGGCGCCTACCGGGTTCTTCATCATCTTGGCTGTCCGCCACAGGATGATGATGTCGCCGGCGAGAGACCAGTTTTCGACGTAGTACAGATCGAGGCGGACGCTGTCCTGCCAGTTAAGCTCAGAGCGGCCGTTGATCTGCCACATGCCGGTCAGTCCCGGCTTGATGTACAGCCTCCGGTGAACCCGGGATTTGTACGCGTCCACCTCCCGTTGCAGAGGCGGTCGGGGACCCACCAGCGACATGTCCCCGCGCAGGACGTTCCAGAACTGGGGCAGCTCATCCAGGGAATACCGCCGCAGCCACGTGCCGACGCGGGTGACGCGCGGATCGTTCTGCAGCTTGAACAGCACGCCGGCGCCCTCGTTGCGGTCCATCAGGGCGGCAAGGTCCTCTTCGGCGGTCTGGACCATGGAGCGGAATTTGTACATCATGAATTTCTCCCCGGCGCGGCCGATCCTTTCCTGCCGGAAGATCACCGGGCCCGGGCTATCCCGTTTGATCAGGATGGCCAGCACGATAAACAGCGGGGCGAGTACCAGGAGCGCCCCGGCGGAGAGGACGATATCGAGCATCCGCTTCAGCACGTGCTTTGCCCCCGTGTACTGGGGAAGCTCCACGTGCATCAGCGGCAGGCCTTCGACGGGACGGAAACGGATCCGCGGGCCGGCGACGTTGGTCAGGCCGGTGGCCAGGACGAGCTCGGTGCGGGACTCTTCGAGTTTCCAACCAAGTTCCTGCACAAATTTGCTGCCGCCCTTGACCCGCCCTGCCACGATGACTGCGTCCGCGTTGAGCTGCTTCACAGCAGCGACCACCGAGCCGGTGTCCGAGACCACGGGGACGGCCGCGGAGCCAACCGCTACGCTCATCCGATCGTCGCCGGGCGGCAGTGCTGCGCCGACGACTTCATAGAGGGCTCCGGATTTCTTCTGGATCTGGCTGACCACGTACCGGACGTCCTTGTAGCTGCCCAGGACGACGACGCGCGACAGATAGTGGCCGTAGGCGCGCTGCCGGGTCAGCCATTGACGCATGCTCCAGCGGGACGCTATGAGGCCCCCGACGCCGAGCGGAACTGCCAGGGCGAAGTACCCGCGCGCCACATCGACCTTGAAAACCAGGAAGGCGATGGCCATGACACCCAGCAGCGTAACCGTGGCGCTGATTACCCGCTTGTACTCATCCGTGCCGATACCGACCACCCTGGGATCGCGGCTGCGGTAGACCCCGAGTGCTGTCATCCAGGCCACGGCGATGCCCACGGACAGGGAACCGTAATCGAAACCGGACCGGCCGACTTCGATTTCAGAGCTGTTGCCGCCGAAGCGGAAGAGCTGGGCGGCAATCGCCACGATGCAGAGCACCGCAGCGTCGGTGACCCACAGGAGACGGCGGTAATGGCCGGCCCAGGCCTGTCCGGAACCGGCGGCACGGGTCCAGGCGCTCTTAGTCTTCGGGGCACGGAAGGCCGGATAGCTGTGCCCCGCCGTGCGGGCGGGACGGTCGAAACGAAGGTCTACGGCCAGGGCCGCAGAATCATCCAGCGGACTCATCGGTTGCACCGCCCTTCGCCACACGGCAGGCAGGAAGCCTGTAACGGGCCGGGATCAACGCCGGCCCCAGGCGGCCCGGCTGCCGTCGCCCCAGGAGCCGGCCGGTGGCCGGGGCGCGCCGGGACGCGCCAGGAAGCGCTGCTGTGAAAACCCGTGACGGAACTTTTCTTCGAAGAGCACATTGTCGAGACCTACTTAGTACCCGTAGCTGTTTATCGACTGGATAGATCCAACCTAGGAGGACGCCGGCCGGGGCACGCGAGTAAACGGTACGGGTCTTCCGGGGGCGTCTCACTGCTAAATCCGCACCGCCTACTGGGCTGCCAGTTTGTGTCCGGGTACGGACCACTCTGTTGGACCTCCGCCTACTTGATCCCGACCGCCGGTGGTCCGGCCGGCCTGCGAACCGGCCGCGCCGCCGCGGTTCCCCGGTGCGGATTTGCTCTGCCGAAGGCGGGCGGGTTCCCCGCCAGGGAGTCATGGACAAGCTGGTGAGCCACTTGTACCCTTTCGATACCCGAGACGGTGAGGGGCGGCTACTGGACGGTGTGCTACTGGACTGATCTGTAGCGGACGAACAGTGGTAGCGGCGGGAACGGTCTCCCGGCTTGGCAATTCCAAATGCGAGGAGACACCGGTGAAACGCAAGCTCGTTTCGGCTCTGGCCGCCATCGCACTATCCGTGGGTTTCACCGCAGCCGCCGCCGGGCCCCTCTCGGCCGCCGAACCGTTCAGTTTCGCCGTCATCGGTGACACCCCGTACGGATCCGCGCAGTTGAGTGTCTTCCCGGACCGGATCGGGCAGATCAATGCGGACACCCAGGTGCAGCTCGTGACGCATCTGGGCGACATCGGCGGCCCGCCCAACTGCTCCGACTCCTACTACGCCACCATCAGGGCGAAGTTTGACACTTTTGCCGACCCGCTGGTCTATACACCCGGCGATAACGAGTGGGCAGACTGCTCCGGTGCCTCGGTAGGGGCCGCCAACCCGCTGGAACGCCTGGACGCTATACGCCGGGTATTCTTTCCCGTGCCCGGCGCAACCCTCGGGCGAAGCACGGCGAGCGTGACGGCGCAGGCCGGCTATCCGGAGAACGTGCTCTACGACCGGGGCGGCCTCACGTTTGCCGCCGTTCACATCGTGGGCTCCGCCAACGATTTGGCAACCTGGAGCGGCTACTCGGCGCCGACGAGTGCCCAGACCGCCGAGGTCAAGGCACGCACCGACGCCTGCATCGCCCTTATTCGTGCTGCCTTCGAACGCGCCAGGGCGAACGGCAGCCGCGCGGTGGTCTTCACCACCCAGGCCGACATGTTCAAGGGAACGCCCAGCCGCACCGCTTATGAGCCGCTGGTGAAGGCCTTCGCCTCCGAATCCCTCAGCTTCCAGCTCCCGGTTTTCCTGTTCAACGGCGACACGCACAGCTTCGCCAGCGACCGTCCGCTCACCTCGTCGACGTGGCTGTCGTACTACGGCCTCACCACCCCGGTTCCCAATTTTTCCCGGATCACGGTGAAGGGCGGATCGACGGGGGACGAATGGCTGAAGGTGACCGTCGTCGACACCTCCGCTGTCCTTGCGGTGCAGCGGGTTCCTTTTAAAGTCAATGCTGCTCCGGTGGCGTCGTTCACGTCCTCGGTRTCGGGCCTGGCCGCGGCGTTCGATGCCGGCGCCTCCACTGACGACGCCGGCATCACCAGCTACGGCTGGACCTTCGGCGACGGCAGCACCGGCACCGGCGGCGTCGCGCCCTCGCACAGCTACGCCGCCGCGGGGACCTACAACGTGACCCTGACCGTGACCGACAGCCAGGGAGCGACCGGCACGAAGACCTCGCCGGTGACCGTCTCCACCTCGTCCGGGTCTGTCACCTCCGTGGTCGTGCCCGCCAAATCCTCCTGGAAATACCGGTACAGCAGCACCGCACCGGACCCGGCCTGGAAAAACCCCGGCTACAACTCCTCCGCCTGGACCACCGGACCGGGCGCCCTGGGCTACGGCTCAACCCCGCTGGGAACCAACCTCAACCCCTCCGCCACCACCAGCGCCCGCCCGCTGGCCGCCTACTTCCTGCGCAGCTTCACCATCCCCAGCGCCTCCGCGGTCACCGCGCTCAAACTCACCAYCGTTGCCGACGACGGCGTCGTCGTCTACGTCAACGGCACGGAAGTCGGCCGCACCCGCATGCCCACCGGCACGGTCACCATCAACTCCTACGCCACCGCCTCCATCTCGACRACGAACGCCAACGCCGCCCCGGTCACCTTCAACGTCCCGCTCTCCCTGCTGGTTGACGGAACCAACACCATCGCCGCCGAAACCCACCTGAACTACCACGCCACCAAAGACATCAGCTTCGACCTCACCGCAACCACCACCACGGACCCGCTCCGTCGGGCGGCGTTTCCCCGGTCCCAGCGACTACTCTTCGGCCCGCCGGACTACGTGTTTATCGTCCGCTGCCGCGGTGCAAGGATCTGGAGTATGGACCTGACCTTGGCGTTGACAGCTTTCGGTATAGCCGTCGTCGTTGGACTCACAGGTATGGGCGGCGGCGCCCTGATGACTCCCGCGCTGGTGCTGTTTTTCGGCGTCCCGCCGCTCGCCGCGGTCTCCAGCGATCTTGTGGCCAGCGCCGTCATGAAGCCGGTGGGTTCGCTGGTCCACCTGCGGCGCCGGACGGTGAACCTGGACGTGGTCAAGTGGCTGGCGGTGGGGTCGGTGCCGTCAGCCTTCTGCGGTGTGCTGATCCTGAAGTGGCTGGGCCCCGGTGAGGAAGTCCAGCAGAACGTGAAGATGGCCCTTGGCTTCGCCCTGCTCTTGAGCGCCATCCTGCTGGTGGTGCGGGCCTACGTCCGGCTTGCCGAGCGCGCGCGCAGCGCGGACGGGCGCGGCGCGGAGCTGCCGACAGAGCGGCCGCACGTGGCGGTCCGGGTTGTGCCCACCGTCCTCCTGGGGATTGTGGGCGGCACGGTGGTGGGAATGACCTCCGTGGGAAGCGGGTCCCTGATCATCATCGGGCTGATGCTCATCTACCCTGGTCTCAAAGCCAACCAGCTGGTCGGTACCGACCTCCTGCAGGCCGTTCCCCTGGTCTTCGCAGCGGCCGTGGGGCACACCTTCTTCGGCGACCTGAACCTGGGCCTGACTCTTCCCCTGGTACTGGGAAGCATCCCCGGCGTCTACCTGGGGGCCATGCTGTCTTCCCGCCTCTCGGGCGGCTTCGTGCGCAGGGCGTTGGCCTTTGTGCTGCTTGCCTCGGCGCTGAAGATGCTCTCCGTCCCGGACGCGGTGACAGCCGGGGTCCTTGGGACCGCACTGCTGGTCGCGCCCCTGGCCTGGATGTACCTGCGGCGGCAGAAGGGTTTCCCGGCGCTGGCCAGTGTGGAGAGCCGACGGCGGCGTGAGGCGGCCGCTCTCATGAATCCGGCCGGCGGGATCGGGGGGACACTGTGAGCCTGCTGTCCGGTCCGGAACCATCGCACGTCCTGACCGGCGCCCGACTGGACGAGCTGGAGCTCCTCCTGGGCGGACTGTACGGCCCCGCGGACGGCTACGCGTTGCCCTCCAGCGTTCCCGCGGAGTGGCCCTGGCCGTTCACGCTTCCGGTGCCGGCCGCCGTCGGGAAGCTGGCCGTGGACCGCGGTGCCCTGGTGATCACGGATCCGGATGGCACTCCCCTGGCCCGGCTAAGCGTCATCGCCGGCCAGGACTCGGGGCACGACACCATGCACGTGGCCGGACGGTTGGAAGCACTTCAGCCCGCCGAGCACCCGCCCGTCCGCAGGCTGCGCCTGACGCGGCCGCTCACGGGGGTCGGAAGCGCGCAGCCGGAACGCGCTCCAGACCCGATCCTGGTGGCCGCGTTTGACCGGGTGCCGGAGCCGGCCCAGCTTGCCGAAGCCATGGGTATGGCGGTCCGCCATCATGCCACGTTGTGGCTGGTAGCGGTCGCCGGCAGCCAGAAGCACGGAAGCTACACGGTCCTGGAACTGCTGACCGTCCTGGAACACTGCTCGGAGCAGCTGTCCGGCGCGCGGACCGGGCTGCTGGTCCTGCCCGCGTATGAGGGGCCATCCGCCGGCCCGGACCGGACCCTGCGCGACTACGTGCTGCGCCGGCTGGGCGCCTCCATCCTGCTCAACTACACCTCCGACGCGGCCGCCGCGGCAGGGGTGCGGCCGCGTCGGCGCCGTGCGGCGAATCCCGAACCACTGGCAGGAGCCACTCCGGCGCCGGGAACCGTCGTGTTGCTGACCGGTCTCTCCGGCTCCGGCAAATCCACCATCGCCCGTGCACTGGTGGAAAGGCTGCAGCTGGCGGACGGCCGCCCTGTCACGTTGCTGGACGGGGACGACGTCCGCAGGCTCCTGTCATCGGGGCTGGGCTTCAGCAGGCAGGACCGCGAGCTCAACGTCCGCCGGCTTGGCTGGGTCGCTTCCCTGGTCTCCAAGTCCGGCGGAGTTGCCGTTTGCGCGCCGATCGCGCCGTTCGAGTCCACCCGTCAGGAGGTCCGGGAGATGGCCGAGAGTGTGGGCTCCTTTGTCCTGGTGCACGTAGCGACGTCGCTGGAGGTTTGCGAGGCGAGGGACCGGAAGGGACTTTACGCCAGGGCCCGTGCCGGAGACCTCGGGGACTTCACCGGGATCGGCTCCCCCTATGAACCGCCCCTCGACGCCGACCTGGTGCTTGATACCGGCACCACCCCGGTGGATGCCGCGGTCGACGCGATCCTGGCAGCGATGAGCCTCGGTGCCCCGGAACTGGCCGAACTCAGCCAGTAACCCCGCCGGCAATTCGGGATGTGGCCTGACCGGTCGCGGACTCACTTGCGCAAGTCCTACCGCTGCCCCGCCCGCATTTCGGCGCGGGCTTCAGCGGGGGCTGAGCGTGCCGCTTCGCACGGTCGTCAGGCCAACGGTCTTCAGGTCTTCGCGGCGATTGATGCCGAGCTTGCTGAAGATGCGGTAGAGGTGACCCTCAACAGTGCGGACCGACAGTGAGGAAAGCTCGGCAATCTCGCGGTTGGTGTTGCCGTTGGTCACCATGGTGACAATTTCGCGTTCCCTGGCTGTCAGGGACGTCGTGTCATCGGGGCCAAACAACGGCAGGGCGCTGATGCCCGCCAACTCGTTGCGCCTGAGGTGGAGCAATTGGGCCACCGCCCGCCCGCGCCTCGGATCCCGGCTGCCGTTGAGGAATGAGACCGCCTTGCCGAGGCATTCGGCCGCGAGCAGGAAGTACCGCCGCTCCTGCGCCCTTTCCCCGGCCGCGAGCAACTGCTCGGCATCACGCTCGAGAAGTCCCCGCGCGTAGGCATTGAGGCACTCGGCCTCCGGTCCCTCCCCGCGGTCCGTCAGTTCCACCAGGCGGGGCAACTGGCCGTTATCGCCCAGCCGCAGGGCCAGTTCACGGACATCCCGCTCCGCCGCGAGCAGTCCCGCGCGTTGGGCCCGATCGGCCAGCCCGGCCAGCGCACAGATGCCGGCCGCTGCGCCCTGCACGACGGCGTTCGCTGCCGCGAGGTGGGCCTCGCCCAGCAGCTGAAAGTGCAATGAGCCCTGATAGGGGACGCGGTTGTAGGCCTCACCGTAGCGGTCCACCATGTCGCTTCGTCCGAGCAGGGACGCCGCGTAGGCTGCCAGGCCCAGGGCGTACGGCAGGAGCTGGTCGAAATCGGATTCGAGCAGGGCCTCGACGGCAACCGAAAGCCTGCTCAGCGCGGTCACCATGTCGCCCTGCCTCAGTGCCGCCAGCCCGGCTACCAGGGGCTGCCCGCCGCCGAAGTGCAACCCGCTGCGAAAGCCATGCCACGGCGCCTCTTCCAGCGGCCGGGCGACCAGGTTCCAGCGCCCCAGCCGAACCAGCGCCAACGAATACTTGAAGCGTGCAAGTTCGTAGGCCCGGAACTCGGCCGTCGAGCTCCCGCCCAGCAGCTGCAGGATTTCGCCGCTCGCCCGGGCGGCACTGTCCGGCCGCCCGGTGGCCGCCAGCAATTCGGCCCAGAGGTAAAGGATCCTGGCGCGGGTGACGGGGTCCGCCCCGGTGTCGGCCACCCCGGCCGCCAGCTCAGTCTCGATGTCGGCATAACGTCCCTCCAGATGGAGTGCATGCAGCATCAGCAGCCGGCTCCCATCGGGGCCGGTCGCCGCGGAACCCCCGCTCCCTGTGCACAGCCGCCGCTCCGACGCGCGCCAGGACGCCGCAATGTCCCGGAGCCCCAGGACATGGCCGCCCATCCCCAGATGCACGCGGGCGGCGAGCCGTGAGGCTGCCTCCGCAGTCGCGGGGTCCGCTGCCGACTCTATGCAGTCCCGCAGCAACGACGCCGCGCGGGGAAGATCACCAAGGTGATAATGCGCTTCAGCCAGCTGGACCTTCGCTGCCGCCCGGAACAATTCCCCGGTCATCGCTTCGGCCGCCTGCAGCGCCACCTGGGGCTCGAAGTGCCGGTTGGCGCTGGCGGCCGCAGCCAGGAGCTGCTCATCGCTGACGGCGGCTCCGCACTCCAACGACCAGCAGACCAGCCTGGTTTGGGTCTCCTCCGGGACCACACCGTCTGCTGCAGCGAGGACCCGGGAGCGGATCATCATGCTGCGGGCCGGCGGAACCAGGTCACGCAGCACCGCTCCCAGCAGCGGGGAGGCCGGCCGCACTAACCTGTGCGGCCCCCGGGCGATGGTGATAAGCCGGTCCTCTTCCAGGGTGTCGACGTCCGATTCCCTGGCCAGCCGCTGCAGCCAGGCCAGGGGCAGGGGTTCTGCGAGCGCCACAGCCTCGAGGATCGTCCTCTCCGCCGCCGGTCTGGCGGCCAGCTGTTCCCGGACCAGATCCCGCAATTGCTGATCGACCCGCAAATGAAAGTTCCTCAGCATCCACACATGGTTGCGCAGCACCAACTCGCCCGACCGCTGGCCCTGCCGGATCAGCGACAGCAGGAAGTGCGGGTTTCCACCGGCAATCCTGTTGAGGGCGGTACTGTCGCCGGCAACCATTTCACCGCCGAGCACCTGACCGCAGAGCTCGGCCGCCTCCGCATCCGTCAGCGGCGAGAGGTCAAAGCGTTGCAGCAGCCCCTCGTCCCAGAGGGAGACAAAAGCCGCCGGCGGTTCGGGCTTCTTCCGGGAGAGCACCACCAGCTTCACCAGCCCGGTCGCCGCCAGGTGTGCCAGCACCTTGGAACTGTCTGTATCGAGGTGCCAGGCGTCTTCCACGATCACGAATGCCTTGGGTTCGCCGGCGTCGAGCTGCCGGCGGAGCACCTCCTCCAGTCGGCGCAGCACCGCCAGCCATGACGCAGGCTCCGGCAGAGGGAACGAGTCCAGGTAAGGGGCCAACGCGCTGAAAGGCAGCTGCGCCATCGCCGCCGCGGGAAAGATCCAGAAGGGCTTGACCGTCGGTCCGAGTTGCCGGAGCACCCCGCGGGCGAGGGCGGTTTTTCCCAGTCCGGCGTCGCCCGCCAGCAGGACTCCCTTCCGGTCCGGATGTTGCAGCGCGGCCACAATGGTCGCCACCAGCCCGGAGCAGCCCGGCTGGTCCTGGGAAAGACCGCCCGTATCCATGTCCGTGGCCCCTACGCGAAGGTCATCTTCAGGTCGGCACGGCTGGTCACCAGGAGCTTTCCGTAGATCTGGTAGAGGTGTCCTTCAACGGTCCGGACGGAGATCTGCATCTTCGCAGCGATGGTTTTGTTGCTCTCGCCCGCGGCCGCCCGCCGGGCCACCTCCTGCTCACGGGCCGTGAGCGTCGGTCCGTCTTCCTCCGTCGGCATGACCCCCAGTTTCTGGACGCTGCTGCTGATCCGATGCCGGGCCGCGCGGGCCGCAGCCCGGTCCCCCGCCGCGGCGGCAAGTTTCTGGGCCTCCCGGGCCGCGTCCCTGGCGAACAGGTCATCGCCCATAGCGGCGGCGGCTTCGGCGGCCTCCAGCAGCACGGAGCTGTCCTGGTCCTGAACGCCCGTTCCGAACAGGCGGCAAACGTCGGCAAATACCCCCTGGACGGAAGCCGACGCCGCGACCAGCCGCGGGGCGGCGCCGTGGCATCCTTGCCGCACAGCCGCGCAGAGGAGAACCAGCTCGGGCAGTTTCGCACCCCGGCGGCGTTCCTCCTCGGCCAGTCCCAGCAGCCGCACGCCTGCTTTTTCCTTGGACGCGAGTTCGGCAGAGGCGAGCACCTGGAAGAAAGAACGCACGCTCAACGAGAGCTGCGACGGGCAGCGGCCGTCGAGTTCCACGGATAGCAAGTACTGCAGGGCCTTGTCGTTCTTCCCAAGCAGCGCGTAGCAGTACGCGATAGCTGCACCGGCCAGTGCCTGCCCCCCGGACGTGTCCAGCTGCCCGAGCTGACGCTGTGCCGGCAACAGCCGCATCAGCGCACGCTCCGCCCGCCCGCAGTAGGCGTCCAGGACGCCCTGGGCGAGTTCGCCCAGGGCAACGGCGACGGCGGCGGTTCCGCCGGTGCTCCGCCCGGCGTCGGGACCGCGGAAGAGCCGGGGAACAGGGGATGTCCCGACAAAGCGGCACAGCAGTGCTTGCTCAGTGGTCTCTGCGCCGACCATCGCCAGCTCTTCTGCGGTGAAGCGCACCTGCATGTCCTGGACCAGGGTCCGGGCATCCGTCCGACGTCCCGCAATCGTCCAGGCCTGCCACAACAGCGTGGCAGCGTGGACCAGTTTCTTTCTGTCCGTGCAGGCTGGATACAGCCGAACGAGCGCCTCCGTCGCCTGGCGGTACCTGCCCTCGCTGAAGTCCAGTTCGGCGGCGGCCAACGCGAGGTCCTCACGCAGTGCGGCTATTTCGGCGCCGTCCTGGCTGGAGCCGGTTTCGATTCCGTTCAGCCGCACCTCCACACGGTCCAGCTCGGCCCGGGCTTCCGACCCGCGGCCGGGACAGGAGGCAAGAACGTGGCTGCGCACCAGCGTCGCCTCGACCCAGCAGCCCAGCGAAAGGTCCATCGCGTCAAGGTCACGCGGGGTGATGAGCTGTTCCGCCTTCGCGTTCTCCCCGAGCGCCAGGTAGGCCCGGGCCCGGAGGATCAAAGCGGTGCCTCGTTCCTGCGGCGCCAGCAGTTCCGCAAACCGCAACGCTTCCCGAGGCTGGCCGGCGCGGTTGGCCAGGCACGCTGCCTCCCTGGCCTCCTGCGGGGACAACGCCTCCCCACAGTCGAGCGCCCACCGGGCCATCGCCAGGACTTCCGCGGCCGAGCCCTCGGCTCCGTGCCGGGCCTGCGCAGCGCGCAGGTACAGCTCCCGGCTCCGGCGCCTGGGAACACGCTCGCGGAGAGCCCGCTCCGCCAGCGGGTTCCCCAGCCGGATAACGGACCACCGGCCGGTTGCCCGCTCGAGGCAGCCCCTCGCGGTGAGGGCATCAACGGCTTCAGCGCTGCAAAGCTGCAGCAGGGAGTTCAAGGGCATGCCGCCGCTCAGGGCCAGCAGTTCCAGGACCTGCCGCTCCGCGCGGGATTCCGGGTTGATCCAGGTGCAGACTGCGTCCCTGGAGTTCGCACCGTCCACGAAGGCGCTGTTGGTCAGCACCCAGATACCGTCGTCCTCAATGAACGTGCCCGCGTCAATCTGATCCCGCACGATCAGTTCGAGCACCCTGGGGTTTCCACGGCTGGCTGCCCAAAATGCCGCCGCCGCCGCGGCTGAGACCTGGGCTGCGCAATAGGAGCGCAGCCATTGGCGTGCCTCGGCCCGACTGTAAGCGCCAATGTCAGTCCGGCCGACGACGCCGTCCTTCCACAGCGACACCAGCTCCCCCGGAGCCGCCAGCAGGTCCTCTCCCGTGGCCAGCAATCGAACGGTGCCGTGGACCGTCAGCCGGTTGATGACGAGGGCGGCCAGATCGTCAAGGCCCTCAGCGTCATCCACGAACAGGACAACATCGCGTCCCCCGGCCCGTTCCCGCAGCAACCGGGCAAGTCCGGCGACCACCTTGAGCGGATGGTCGAGGCATCCCTCGTCGAGGTCTTCCATGAGCGATCCCAGGGCGCCGTAAGGCGTCGAGGCCGGGGCCGAACGGCCCTCCACCTGCACCACCAGGAAACTGCTATCCAGATGCTCCAGCGCTTTGCGGGCGAGAAAGGTTTTACCCACTCCCGGCGCCCCGACGACTACCGCGCCGCAGGAGCCGCCGGTGCTGCCGTCGCCGGTGAGGGAGCCCAGAATTTCCCCCACCAGCTCCTGCCGGCACCATCCTGGACGGGAACTCCCCCCGGTGCGGGGAATTACGGATTTAGCTTTTATAGGGTTGCCTACGGCAACAAAATTTGGGACAAGAGCGCTAAGCGTGGACATGATGTGAGACCTTCGTATTCAGTTGAGACCCAGTAGGCCAAACCCTAGAAACTGCCCAGTAGAGGTGCACGAGTAACGGGTACTCGAATAACCTGCCCCGCTCCTGCATGGGCGCGGCGACAGTACTCGCCTTCCGGCAGCCACTACTTGCCCGCCGACCCGCTCCCGTCGCCAGGCGGAACAGGGCGCAGTGCCCTCCGGATCGTGGCAAGCAGTGACCGGAACCGCGGATTCCGGGGCAGGTCCTCAAGCAGGACGACGCCATCCGGGCCCGCCAGCGGCACACGCCAGTTGGGATACTCGGAACCGGTGCCGGGCTGGTTCTGCGTCCGCCGCTCCCCGACGGCGTCCACCAGGGCCACACCCAGCAAAACCGACGGCGTCAGCCCGGTGAACGCGTACAGCGCCTCGACCGTCGCCTGCTCACCCGGAGGCGGAGCATCAGCCGGCGGGAGCAGCCCGCGCTCCCTGACCCGCGCCAGCACCGCTTCCTGCTCCGCGGCGTCCGCGGCACGCTCCTCAGCCACCGGCCGCCGCAGCAGCCCGAGGGACTCCCGCAGGGTCACGTGTTCGCCCGCCAGGTAGCCTGCCGTGGGCGGCAGGTCGTGCGTGTTGACGCTGGTCAGGCACTGCTCCCGGTAGCTTTCCGGGTCGAGGGGGCCGT
Source organism: Arthrobacter sp. Soil763 (assembly GCF_001428365.1). Lineage (GTDB taxonomy): Bacteria > Actinomycetota > Actinomycetes > Actinomycetales > Micrococcaceae > Arthrobacter. The sequence continues at coordinate 461,200 of NZ_LMSH01000003.1, forward strand.
TGGAGTCGCGTTCGAACCACAGGATCGAGGTGCCAAGGATGCCGCGCGCAGCAAGGTAGTCCCGCACCCACGGCTCAAAGACCCCAAGGTCCTCGCCGATCACCAATGCTCCGGCGCGCTGGGCCTCAAGGGCCAGGATCCCGATCAGCGCCTCGTGGTCGTAGTAGACGTAGGTGCCCTGGTCCGCCGTCGCACCCTCCGGAATCCACCAGAGCCGGAACAGGCCCAGGATGTGGTCCACCCGGATGCCGCCGGCATGGCGCAGCACGGTGCGCAGCATGTCCCGGTAGGCGGCGTACCCGGATTCCGCCAACCTGCCGGGGTGCCACGGCGGCTGGGTCCAGTTCTGGCCCTGCTGGTTGAACACGTCCGGCGGCGCGCCCACCGTGACGCCGGAGGCGAGCACCCCGGCCAGGGTCCAGGCGTCGGCGCCGCCGGGCTTCACCCCGACCGCGAGGTCGTGGACGATGCCGATCCGCATCCCCGCATCCAGTGCCGCCTGCTGGGCTGCTGCAAGCTGTTCGTCGCAAAGCCACTGCAGCCAGCGGTGGAACTCGATCCGGTCCGCGAGCGCCGTCCGTTGGGTCGTGCAGTAGCCCGTGCCCGGTGAGGCTGCTTCCTCTGCCCATTCCGGGGACGCGGGGTCCAGGCGCTCCGCCATGGCGCACCACAGGGCAAAGTCGTCCAGCCCCTTACCCTGGCTGCGGCAGAATTCGCCGAAGCGGCGGGCCCTGTCGGGGCCGCGGCTGACCCGGAAAATCAGCTCCAGCGCCGCCAGCTTAGCCGCGTAGCCGGCGTCCCGGTCCAGCAGGTCCGGTTGGCGGTTGCCGGACTGCAACCGGAGGGCCGACTCGTGGATGGCGGCCTGTGCCCGGGGTTCAAGGTAGGCGTACTCCGGAATCTCCTCGACCCTGAGGTAGAGCGGGTTGAAAAAGCGCCGGGTGGCCGGCAAGTAGGGCGAATCCTCCACGGGTGGGCTCGGTTCGGCGGCGTGGAGCGGGTTGACCAGGAGGAAGTCCGCGCCCTCCCCGGCCGCCACCGCGGCGAGGTCTGCCAGGTCGGCCAGGTCGCCAATGCCCCAGGAGCGTGCGGACCGGACGGAGTAGAGCTGGGCGGTGAGGCCCCACGCGCGCCGCCCGGCCAGGGTGCCGGTGGTGCGCAGTTGCGCCGGTGCCACCACGAGCGGGCACTCAGCGGTCATTCCGGCAGTATCCGCCAGGATGGTGTGCCAGCCCGGGCCGAGCCCCTCGGGGACGGCGAAACTCGCGCGCCCGGTCAGCACGCCGTCGACCTCGACGGGCGTTTCCCAGTTCTCCAGCTGCGCGACGACGTACCGGGTGCCGTCCTCGGCGACCACCAGGACGCTGACGGCGCTGCCGTGCGGGACGTGCACGTCAAAGGACGCAGCCACGCCCTCGCGGGCCACCACGGTCGGTGGCAGGAGCCGCCGCCACGGGGCCAGCCGGGCCTGTTCCAGCGAGCGCCGGATGTGGCCGGGATCCCCGGCGGCAACCCCAAGGGCGCCGAGGACCCGGCGCAGGGTTCCGGCGGCTACAGGGTGTTCGAGGCCGTCCCAGCCGCGGTAGGAGATCCCCACCCCGTGGACGGCGGCCAGTTCGCGCAACGCCGTGTCGGCGTCGGTGACCTGTTCCGTACCCGCGGCGGGACCCTCGGACACGGGATGGCCGGCCATGGCAGGTCAGCCGTTGGCCGGCGGCACGTCCGGGACGGTGCGGTCGTGCAGGCCGTGCACGTGCGCCTCCCCCACCAGTTCGTGCAGGCCGGCGACGGCGTCCGCGAGGCTGAGTCCGGGCGAGTCCATGATGAACGGCATCAGCAAGCCGTTTTCCTTCTGCAGGTGCAGTGCGAAGATCTGCCCGATGGCCCCTGCGGCGACGGCGGCCTCAACGCCGTGGGCTGCACGGAGCCGCTCCACGAGCCCGACGATGACCTGGTGTTCGGAGAGCATGCCGGCCACCAGCAGACGGCCCTCGGGGGTTCCGCCCGCCCCGCCGTAGAGCGGGCCTTCCTCCGCTAGCGCGTGCGGTACAAGCTCCGTCTCGCACCACTCGACCAGCACCTCGTGGGCGTCATGCTCGGCGACGGTGTCGTGGGCCTGCACGGCGTGCGTAAGGGCCGAGACCAGGGCGTCGAGACGCTTGAGCATCCCGGCGTGGTGTTTCTCCACGGCGGCGAACGCCCGGGCATCGTCCTCGGCGGGCTGTGACACCGCGGGCGTCGGAACAGGTGGTGGTGAAGCGGGGTCCTGCGGGGCAGGGGTCTGTGCGGCGGAGGGGTCCATGGTATCTCCCTGGCTGGGTGAGATCGGGTTTTCACTGTACTGCCGGTCCGATCCCCGGGGACAGGGCTTTCGGCCCGGCGCACCGGCCGTGCCTGCCCTGACCGCGGGGGCGGTTTCGACGCGGTCCGGCTGCCCGCGCTAGCCTTGCACCCTATGGTCGACGTCGAACGGTTCCGCATCCTCCTGTCTCAGGAGCGCGAACGCAAGCTTGCCCTGCTCCCCGCCCTGCGCCGGGACATCACCTCGGTCAACGCCGCCCGGCAGGATTCCAACGTCGACGACGAGCACGACCCCGAAGGCGCCACGATCGCCTTTGAACTCTCCCAGGCCTCCGCGTTGCTCGCCCAGAGCAGCGCCGGGCTGGCTCAGATTGACGCGGCCCTGGCCCGGATCGACGCCGGCACCTACGGAATCTGCGCGGTCTGCTGGGGCCCCATTGCCGAGGGCAGGCTTGAGGCCAGGCCGTGGACGCCGTACTGCATTCAGCATTCCGCCGGTAAGGCCTGAGTGCCGGCGGTGGGTAGCGGACTGCCCGGCGTCGCCGCCGCTGACCTGGCCGGCACCTGGTGGGAACGGCTGGTGGCCGGCTTCAGCCACGCCCAGGTCCCTGCGGTGACCGCCACTGAGCTCCTCATAGTCGCCGCTGCCGCCGTCATCCTGTCCCTGCCGAGCGCCACCTGGCGTTACTTCGGTCTGCTGGCCACCGTGACCCATGAACTTGGCCATGCTGTTGCCGCCCTGATGACCGGCCAGCGCCTCGGCGGCATCCGGCTGAACCTGGACCATTCGGGCACGACCACGAGCTACAGCCGGCGGCCGGCCGCTGTAGTCTGGTCCACGTTCTGGGGCTACCCGGTCCCTGCCGTGGTGGGCGCGGCGATGGTCTGGTGCGGGTTCACCGGCTGGGGGCCGGCCGCCATGTCGGCGGGGACCGTGCTGCTGCTGGTGTCTTTCATCTTCCTGCGCAACGCCGCCGGGGTGCTGATCACCGCCGGTGCAGTGCTCGCGGCCGTCCTGCTGGTGTTGTTCGTCCCGGCCGTGCTGATCGGCCACGTGATGATCGGGCTCGGCCTGGCGCTGCTGGTGGCGGCCGTCCGCGACCTGGGGAAGCTCATCACGGTGCACACCCGGCACCGAAACCGGCTGGCAACGTCGGACGCGTACCTGCTGGCCCGCGCCACCCGGGTTCCGGCCTTCCTCTGGATCGGACTGTTCACGGCTGCTGTGGCCGCCGCCTGGTGGGTAGCCTGGCAGCCGATCGCCCCGGTGCTGGCAGGCCTGCTGCGCTGAACCTGCTGGGCTCTGCCGGTGGCGCTGTGCCGGTGGCGTTGTGCCGGTCGGGCGTCCCGGGCAGCCCCGGCGGCTCCTCGTTGGACCGGAGGTTTAGGCTGGGGGCATGAGTGAGTCAACCACGAAGACGGACCAGGCCTTCAGCACGCGCGGCGCCTATGTCACCGGCGGGGCGGAGTTCAACCGCGACACCAACTACATCGAGGACCGGATCACCCGGGACGGCACCCCCGGCGCCAACGGTGAGCCGGGTTGGAAGGTTGAACCGGGCCGCTACCGGCTGGTCGCGGCGCGGGCCTGCCCGTGGGCGAACCGCACAGTGATCGTGCGGCGGCTGCTGGGCCTCGAAGACGTCATCTCGCTCGGCCAGCCGGGGCCCACGCACGACGCCCGTTCCTGGACCTTTGACCTGGATCCGGGCGGGAAGGATCCGGTCCTAGGGATCGAGCGGATCCAGGAGGCCTACTTCCGCCGCTTCCCGGATTACCCCCGCGGCATCACCGTTCCGGCCATCGTCGATGTTCCCAGCGGAGCCGTGGTGACCAACAATTTCCCGCAAATCACCCTTGACTTCTCCACCGAGTGGACCGAGTACCACCGTGACGGCGCGCCGGAGCTGTATCCCGAGGCCCTCCGGGCGGAGATCGACGCCGTGAACAAGCGCGTGTTCACCGAAGTCAACAACGGCGTCTACCGGTGCGGCTTTGCCGGCTCCCAGGAAGCTTACGACGCGGCCTACGACCGGCTCTGGACAGCCCTGGACTGGCTCGAGGAGCGGCTCACCGGCCAGCGCTACCTCGTCGGCGACACCATCACCGAGGCAGACGTCCGGCTGTTCACCACCCTCGCCCGCTTCGACGCGGTCTACCACGGACATTTCAAGTGCAACCGGCAGAAACTCAGCGAGATGCCGGCGCTGTGGGCCTACGCCCGGGACCTGTTCCAGACCCCCGGCTTCGGAGACACGATCGACTTTGTGCAGATCAAGCAGCACTATTACATCGTCCATGAGGACATCAACCCCACCGGCATCGTCCCGAAGGGCCCGGACCTGGGGAACTGGCTGACCGGGCACGGCCGGGAGGCCCTCGGCGGCCGGCCCTTCGGCAACGGCACCCCGCCCGGGCCGGTGCGGGCCGGCGAAGAGGTCGCGGCCGGCCACGGAGCCGGCTGAGCCGTGGCGGACACCGCAACCAGCGACGCGGCAAACGCGCCTTCCTCGTCCGGATTCGCGGCGCCCGGGTTCACGGCCGTCCGGGAACTCTTCGACTCCTTCCTGGCCGAGGACCCCGCCTACAGCGCCCAGCTCGCCGTCTACCGGCACGGCGCCAGGGTGCTGGAGCTCAGCGCGGGCACCGGACTGGGCCCCGGAGAGATCACCGGCACGTACTCGTGTTCCAAGGGTGCCGGTGCCATGGTCATCGCCCTGCTGGTCCAGGAGGGGCTGCTGGACCTGGACGCCGCACTGGTCGCTTACTGGCCCGAGTTCGGGGCGCACGGTAAGGACCGGGTCACCGTCCGGCAGGCACTGTCCCACCAGGCGGGGGTCCCCGGCATCGCCGGAGGCCTGGCGCTCGCCGACTTCCCCACCTCCGAGGCAGCGCGCCGGCTCGCCGCCGAGGCTCCGCTCTGGCGCCCGGGCACAGCCTTCGGCTACCACGCCCTGACGATCGGAATCATCATGGAGGAGCTGTGCCGGCGGGTGGCGGGAAGGTCCCTGCAGGCGCTCTTCGACGAACGGCTGCGGCTGGCCTACGGCCTGGACTTCTTCCTGGGCCTGCCCCTGGACCAGGAGCCGCGGTTCCGGCCGGTACTCTACGACGAGGAACCGCCGGCGGATCCGTTCAGCCTCGACGGGATCACCAGCAATGCCCCGGTCAGCACCATCATGGAACTGCCCAACCACCGCGTCATCCGGGCCGGCGGGATGAGCAGCGCCGGCGGGATCGGCTCCGCGGACGGCCTGGCCCGCCTCTACGCCGCCGCGCTCACCGGCGTCGACGGTCTCCCCGCGTTCCTGGCTCCGGCCACCGCCGCACTCATGGCCGAGGAGCAGGTCTGGGGCCTTGACCGGTGTTCGGCCCAGGGCAACGCGTTCGCCGTCGTCTTCATGAAACCGCAGCCCGAGCGGGACTTCGGCAGTGCGTTCGCCTTCGGGCATGAGGGTGCCAATGCCGCCCTGGGCTATGCGGACCCGGCCCACGGCATCGGTTTCGGCTACGTCCCCCGGCGTGCCGAGGAAGGCCGCACCAGCGGTCGGGCGCAGCGCCTGTCCGCCGCCGTCCGGAAGGCCTGCGCCGCCGAGGACTAGCCGGACAGGGCGCGGGCGGGTTTGTCCACTTGTAGCACCAACGCCGCGGCCCTAGTGTTGGCCGGATGGCTAGTGACGACAAACCCGACGGCGGCAGCCATCCCACCCGGCTCGGCAAGGCGGGACGGGCCGTGCGGGCCAGCGTCTCCGCCGCCCTGTTGTGGCCCAGGCTGCAGCTGGCCGCCAAGGCCGCCATCGCAGCTGGCGTGGCGTTCTTCATCGCCCCGTTTATGCCGGGTTCCGCCGCGGATTACCCGTACTACGCCCCGCTGGGCGCACTGGTGGCCATGTACGAGAACGTCTCCGGCTCCATGCGCCAGGGGTTCCAGACCCTCGTCGGGCTCGCCATCGGCATCGGCCTGGCCTTCATGCTCTTCAGCCTCGGGGACCCGTCGCCGCTGACCGTCGCGATCGTGATGGGGCTCGGCGTGATCCTCGCCGGCCTGCCGCGCATCGGCTCAGGCAGCGACTGGATCCCGACGGCGGCGCTGCTGGTGCTGTTGGTCGGCGGCCACAACCCGGACAAGTTTTCCTTCGGTTACCTGTTCCAGATGGGCGTCGGGGTCAGCGTCGGCATCCTCGTGAACCTGCTGGTCTTCCCGCCGCTGCACTTCAAGGCCGCCGCGTTGAGCCTGGCCGAACTGCGGCTGGCCCTGGCCCGGCAGCTTCGGGACATGAGCAAGGCGCTGCAGGAAAACTGGCCGCCGGAACACGAGGATTGGTCGCGCCGCTCGGAGGCACTGGCCGCGCACGCCCGCTCGGTTCGCGCTGCCGTGCAAAAGGCCGACGCCAGCCGCCGGGCCAACCCGCGCCGCCGCCTGCACCCTCGGGACGTTGAGGGGGACTACCGCGACCTGCGGGACCTGGAACGGTTGACGTTCCATATCCAGGACGTCACGCAGGTGCTCTCGGACGTCATCTGGGCCACGGACCACCCCTTCGTCATCCCCGACGGCCAGGCCGCGCCGCTGGCGGACGCCATGGCGCTGGTCGGCGATGCGCTGCGCGCCGTCGACGAGGAGGAGCCGCAGCGCCAGGCCGAGCTCATCGAGCAGGCCGATGCCGCGGTCCAGGAGTTCACCGCACGCATCGCGGCCGAAGAGCATGCCCCCGGCGCGCCGAATGCCGTGGAGTCGATCCTGCTCAGCCTGCACCGCATGCTGCGCGTGCTGAAGTCCGGCGACGCCAAGCGCCAACCGGATACCACCGCCACCGACGCCGGCTGACCCGGGGCACGGACGACGGCGGCTCCCCCTGGAAACCGCCGTCGTCCCGGGGAGGCACGCCGTCGTCGTGTGCCCTAGGGACACTATTTCAGCGACGCCACCGATCCGCTGAAGTGCTTCCGGCCCGAACGCGGACTCCACGCCACGTAGTCCGAGCGCAGCCACGCGCCGTCGTCGTCCTGCACGGTGCTGATGTCCAGCGCCACCCTGGCCGGCAGGAACACCGGCGCCTCGAACACCACATCCCAGCTGAACGCGTCGCCCTTGGCGGCGCCGACGTCCGCCAGCGCCCTGGAGGCCAGGTACATGCCGTGCGCGATCGAACGGCGCATGCCCAGCGCCTTGGCGCTCAGCACACTGAGGTGGATCGGGTTGAAGTCACCGGAGACGGCCGCGTAGGCGCGGCCGGTGTCCACCCCCAGCTGCCACAGGGCCGTCGGGTCCGGTGCCGTGAAGTCTCCCGGCGCCGCAGCGGCGGAGGGCTTGTCGATTCCCGGCAGGAACACCCCCTTGGCCAGGTAGGTGGAGACACCGCGCCAGCGCAGGGTGTCCTCCCCTGCCCCGCGCACCTCGGCGACCAGGTCCAGCTGGGTCCCCGCCCGGTGCCCGCGGAGGTTTTCCGCCCAGGCCCGGATGTCCAGTGCCTCGGAGAACTGCACCGGAACGGACTGCACCACCTTATTGCTGAGGTGGATCATGCCCAGCAGTGGCAGCGGAAAATCCTCGCGGTTCATCACGGACATGGCCAGCGGAAACGCCAGGGCGTGGATGAAGCCGGCCGGCAGCACGTCGCTGGCGGTTTCACCGACCAGATGCTGGTAGGCCGTCAGGTTCCCGACGCCGGCCGTGACGCCGCGGACCTCGTGGCCGCAGCCGGGCAGCTCGGACCCGGACTGCGCACCGAGCACCCGGCGCCGTGCCGCGGTGGCGGCGGCGTTGACGTACAGCTTGGACAGCGACGGCATCTCGCCCAGCCGGACCGTCCGGGGAGCGCTCATGCGCCCACCAGGTTCTGTCCGCAGACCCGCAGCACCCCGCCGGAGATACCGCCGGCGGCGTCGCTGGCCAGGAACGCGATCGCCTCGGCCACATCCTGGGGCCGGCCGCCCTGCTGCAGCGAATTGAGCCGTCGTGCGACCTCCCGGGTGGCGAACGGGATCCGCGCTGTCATCTCGGTCTCGATGAATCCCGGCGCGACGGCGTTGATCGAGCCGCCGTGGGCCGCGAGCAGCGGCGCGGTGGCGCGGACCATGCCCATGACGCCGCCCTTGGACGCGGCGTAGTTGGTCTGGCCGCGGTTGCCGGCGATGCCGCTGGTGGAGGCGACGGAGACGATCCGCGGAGTGTTCCGGAAGTGCTCCGAGGCGAGCAGGGCCTCGTTGATCCGCAGCTGGGCGGCAATGTTCACGGCGATGACCGAGGTCCAGCGACCCTGGTCCATGTTGGCGAGCAGCTTGTCCCGGGTGATGCCGGCGTTGTGGATCACGATGTCCAGCCTGCCGTGCCGCTCCACCGCGTGGTCGATAATCCGCTGGCCGGCATCATCCCGGCTAATGTCCAGTTGCAGCGCAGTGCCATGGACGTCGTTGGCGACTGCCGCGAGGTGGTCCCCGGCGGCCGGAATGTCCACGGCGACGACGGTGGCGCCGTCGCGGTGCAGCGTGCGGGCGATCGCGGCGCCGATGCCCCGGGCCGCACCCGTCACGACGGCAACCTTGCCGGCCAGCGGCCTGTCGGCGTCTTCGGGCAGCTGCCCCGCGGCGGAGGACACCGTAAGGAACTGGCCGTCGACGAAGGCCGAACGGCCGGAGAGGAGGAACCGCAGGGCGCCGAGGGCGCTGGGGCTGGTGGTCTGTGCGCCGTCGGCGAGGATGATGCCGTTGCCGGTGGCGCCGGCGCGCAGCTCCTTGGCCAGTGAACGGAGCAGGCCGTCGACGCCCTGCCGGGCGGCTGCCACCGCGGGCATGGCGGCTTCGGCGGCCTCCGCGGCGTCCCGGGAGATGGTGATCACGCGGCCGTTGGCGGCCAGGTCGCGGAGCGACGCACCGGCGGTGAGGACCGGCTTTTCCAGGTCCTCGGGCCGGGAGGCTTCGTCCAGCACCAGGATGATCGCGCCGAGTTTTTCCCGCGGAACGGCGTGGCGCCGGACGTCGAGGTTCCAGGCCAGCAGGGCAGCGGCAAGCTCATCCGCGCCGGTACCGGCGCCCTGGATGAGCACGGGCCCTTCGACGAGGGGCTGGCCGGGCCGGTAACGGCGGAGCTCCACCGGCTGCGGCAGCCCGAGCTTCCGGGCAAGGTCCCGGCCGAGGCCCCGGCTGACGAACTGGGTGTATTTGTCACTCATTGGGTCCCCTTAGTGTGCTTCGAGAAGGGCGACGACGCCCTGGCCGCCGGCCGCGCAGATGGAGATGAGCCCGCGTGCCGGACGCCCGTCGGCCTGGCCCTTGGCGTGTAGCATCTTCGCGAGCGAGGCGACGATCCGGCCGCCGGTCGCGGCGAACGGGTGCCCCGCGGCGAGCGAGGAGCCGTTGACGTTGAGCTTGGCGCGGTCGACGCTGCCCAGGGCACCGTCGAGGCCGAGGCGGGTGCGGCAGAACTCCTCGTCCTCCCAGGCTGCCAGGGTGCTCAGGACGGTGCCGGCGAAGGCTTCGTGGATTTCGAAGAAGTCGATGTCCCCGAAGCCCAGGCCGTTGCGGGCCAGCAGGCGCGGAACGGCGAAGGCCGGAGCCATCAGCAGGCCGTCCTTGCCGTGGACGAAGTCGACCGCGGCGGCCTCGCCGTCGAGCACGGTGGCCAGTTTGGGCAGGTCGTGGGCGTCGGCCCAGGCTTCGGAGGCGAGCAGGACGGTGGACGCCCCGTCGGTGAGCGGGGTGGAGTTGCCGGCGGTCATGGTCGCTTCGGCGCCCAGGTTCTTGCCGAAGACCGGCTTGAGGCCGGCGAGCTTCTCCGGCGTGGTGTCGGCGCGGAGGTTGGAGTCCTTGCTGAGTCCGCGGTACGGCGTCATCAGGTCATCGAAGAACCCTGCGTCGTAGGCGGCGGCGAGGTTGCGGTGGCTGTTGTAGGCGAGCTCGTCCTGGGCTTCACGGCTGATCTTCCACTGCGCCGTGGTGAGGGCCTGGTGTTCGCCCATGGACAGGCCGGTGCGCGGCTCGCCGGTATTCGGGGCGTCGGGGGCCAGGTCCTTGGGGCGGAGCCGGCTCAGAACCTGGAGCCGCTGCGGCAGGGTCTTAGCGCGGTTCAGGTCAAGCAGGACCTCGCGCAGTCCCTCGCTGACGGCGATCGGGGCGTCCGAGGCCGAGTCGACGCCGCCGGCGATAGCGGAGTCGATCTGGCCGAGCTTGATCTTGTTGGCCAGGCCCAGCACGGTCTCCAGGCCGGTGGCGCAGGCCTGCTGCAGGTCGTAGGCGGGGGTCTCGGCGGAAAGCGCGGATCCAAGCACCGCTTCGCGGGTGAGGTTGAAGTCCCGGGAGTGCTTGAGCACGGCGCCGGCAGCGACTTCGCCGATCCGCTCATCCTGCAGACCGAACCGGGCAATCAGCCCGTCGAGGGCGGCGGTGAGCATGTCCTGGTTGGACGACTTCGTGTAGGCGCCGCCGGTGCGTGCGAAGGGGATGCGGTTTCCTCCGACGACGACGGCCTTGCGGAGTTGCGTGGCGGCCGCGGGCGTTGTCATCGCTCCGGGCGCGGGGGTTCCATTGTCGGGCATCTGCTGTCTCCTTCGATCAAAGCGGGTTACCGATACCCAGCGTACCTGATACGCTGGGTATCGTGAACATCCTTCCGGCGGGGCCTGGTGCGCCGCAGAGTGAGACGGGCGCCGTAAACGGCGCCGGGTCCGGCGCGCCCGACGGCGGCGTTGCCGACGGCGGCCCGGGCGCCGTCGACGGGCGGGTCTCACGCTGGCAGTCGCACCGCGAGGAGCGCCGCCGGGAACTGATCAAGTCGGCCCGCAAAGCCGTGCACGCGCTGGGCAGCGAAGCCTCGATGGAGGACATCGCGGCAGCAGCCGGCACCTCGAAGTCGGTGTTCTACCGCTACTTCCGCGACAAGGCCGGCCTGCAGCAGGCCGTCGGCGAAGTGGTGCTGAGCCAGATGCAGCGCCGGATCCTCGAGGCCGCACAGGGCGCCCAGACGCCGCGCGAAGGCCTTTACGCCATGGTCTCGGCCTACCTGCAGATGGCCGAGACGAGTCCGAATGTCTACACCTTCGTGACCCGGTATGCCCCCGGCGACCCGGGCGTGGACCACGGTTCGGTCGCCGCCGCGGGCGCACTGGGACACTTCTTCGACGCGATCAGCGAGATGATGGCGGCGCCCATGCGGCAGCAGCTGCGGGCCGTCGCCGGCAAGGAAGCCGTGATCGGGTACTGGCCCAATGCCGCGATCGGCCTGGTCCGCAACGCGGGCGAGCAGTGGCTTGCCAGCCCCGACTCCCCCGCCAAACCGGGCCAGGAAGCCATGGCCCGCCAGATCACCGACTGGCTGTGCTTCGGCATCGCCCCTGAGCTCCGGGACCGGCCCGAATGAACCGCCCGTCCTGAACCGGCGGAGTGCCGCGCACCGAACCGGCCCCGCCACCCCCTGAACCAACTGTTTGACCGATGTCAGTGCCAACGAAGGAATCGACATGACTGAACTAGCCAACCGGCCCGCCGGCACCTCCTCCTCCGCCGCCGGCGCGGCCGCCCCGGACGCTGCCCCCGCCGTCGACGTCGCCGCCCTCGGCGAGCAGCTGCTGGGCAAATGGGCCGCGGTCCGCCGCGAGGCCCGCGCGCTGGCCGGGAGGCCCGAGCTGCACAAGACCGAGGGCCTGACCCACACCGAGCACCGGAAGCGGACCTTCGACCAGCTCCGGATCCTGGTCGACAACGGAGCCGTGCACCGGGCCTTCCCGGTGGAGCTCGGCGGCGCCGACGAGCACGGGGCCAACATCGCCGGGTTCCAGGAACTCGTCGTCGCCGACCCCTCGCTGCAGATCAAGGCCGGCGTGCAGTGGGGCCTGTTTGGCTCCGCCGTGAACCATCTTGGCACCGAAGAGCACCACCGGAAGTGGCTGCCGGGCATCCTGAGCCTGGAGATCCCGGGCTGCTTCGCGATGACCGAAACCGGCCACGGCTCCGACGTGGCCAGCATCGCCACCACCGCCACCTACGACGCCGCCACCGAAGAGTTCGTCGTGCACACCCCGTTCCGCGCGGCCTGGAAGGACTACATCGGCAACGCGGCGATCGACGGCCTGGCCGCCGTCGTCTTCGCCCAGCTCATCACCCAGGGCGTCAACCACGGCGTGCACGCCTTCTACGTGCAGCTGCGCGACCCGAAGACCAAGGAGTTCCTGCCCGGCATCGGCGGCGAGGACGACGGCGTCAAGGGCGGCCTGAACGGCATCGACAACGGCCGGCTGCATTTCACCGAGGTCCGGGTCCCGCGCACCAACCTGCTCAACCGGTACGGCAACGTCGACCCCGACGGCACGTACAGCTCGCCCATCGCCAGCCCGGGCCGCCGCTTCTTCACGATGCTCGGCACCCTGGTCCAAGGCCGGGTCTCCCTGGACGGCGCCGCCGTCGCCGCGTCCCGGCTGGCGCTGAAGACGGCCATCCAGTACGCCACCGAACGGCGCCAGTTCAACGCCTCCTCCGCCACGGACGAGGAAGTGCTGATGGACTACCAGCGCCACCAGCGCCGGCTGTTCACCCGCCTCGCCACCACCTACGCCGCGGGCTTCGCCAGCGAACAGCTGCTGCAGAAGTTCGACGACGTCTTCTCCGGCCGGAACAACACCGACGAGGACCGCCAGGACCTGGAGACGCTGGCCGCCGCGCTCAAGCCGCTCAGCACCTGGCACGCCCTCGACACCCTGCAGGAATGCCGCGAGGCCTGCGGCGGCGCCGGGTTCCTGATCGAGAACCGGTTCGCGTCGCTGCGCGCCGACCTGGACGTCTACGCGACCTTCGAAGGCGACAACACCGTCCTGCTGCAGCTGGTCGCCAAGCGCCTGCTGGCCGACTACGCCAAGGAGTTCCGCAACGTCGACTTCGGCGTGCTGGCCCGCTACGTCGTCGGACAGGCCACCGGCGCCGCCATTCACCGGACCGGCCTGCGCGGCGTGGCCCAGTTCGTGGCGGATTCCGGCTCGGTGCAGAAGGCCGCCACCGCGCTCAAGGACGAGGCCGGGCAGCGCGCCCTGCTCACCGAGCGCGTGCAGGCCATGGTCGCCGAGGTCGGCGCGGCCCTCAAGGGCGCGAACAAGCTGCCGCAGCAGCAGGCCGCGGCCCTGTTCAACAGCCACCAGCACGAACTGATCGAGGCCGCCCAGGCGCACGCCGAGCTGCTCCAGTGGGAGGCCTTCACCGAGGCCCTCGGCCACACCTCGGATCCGGGCACCAAGACCGTCCTGACCTGGCTACGCGACCTGTTCGGGCTGTCCCTGATCGAGAAGAACCTGGCCTGGTACCTGATGAACGGCCGGCTCTCCATGCAGCGCGCCCGCACCGTCGGCGAGTACATCAACCGGCTGCTGGTGAAGATCCGGCCGCACGCCCTGGACCTGGTGGATGCCTTTGGGTACGGCCCGGAGCACCTGCGCGCCGCCATCGCCACCGGCGCGGAAAAGGCCCGCCAGGACGAGGCCCGGGAGTTCTTCCGCAGCCAGCGCGCCAGCGGCCAGGCTCCGGTGGACGAAAAGATCCTGCTGGCCCGCACGGCCCAGGCGGGCAAGGCACAGTCCGGCACGGCCCAGTCGGGCAAATCACAGTCCGGCAAGGTGAAGCGGGGCTGATCCACAGCACCGCTTAGCAGCCCCGCACGACGACGTCGCCGCCCCCCGAGCCGGGGCGGCGCCGTCGTCATCTGGCGTAACTACTGCGGAAGGACCGAGCGGTAGACCTCGAGGGTGGTTTCCGAGATCGATTCCCAGGAGAAGTGCTCCTCGGCCCGGCGGCGGCCGGCCGCACCCATGGCCCCGGCCCGCTCCGGGTCGGTGACCACCTCGGTAAGGGCGGCGGCGAACTCGGTGACGAACTTCTCCGGGTCCAGCGGGGTGCCGGTGCCGTCGGTGACCTGTTCGAGCTGCACGAGGAGCCCGGTCTCGCCGTGCTGGACCACCTCAGGGATACCGCCGGTGGCGCTGGCCACGACGGCGGCGCCGCAGGCCATCGCCTCCAGGTTAACGATCCCGAGGGGTTCGTAGATGGACGGGCAGGCGAAGGCGGTGGCGTGGCTGAGGACCTGGATCAGCTCCCGGCGCGGGAGCATCCGTTCGATCAGGACGACGCCGCTGCGCTGGGCCTGCAGTTCATCGATCAGCTTCGCGGTCTCGGCGGCCAGTTCCGGGGTGTCTGCCGCGCCCAGGCACAGCACTAGCTGGACGTCGGCCGGGAGCTTCGCGGCGGCGCGCAGCAGGTACGGCACGCCCTTCTGCCGGGTGTTGCGTCCGACGAAGACCACGCTGGGCCGCTCGGGGTCGATCCCGAGGGCGCGGACCGCGTCGTGGTCCTCGTCGCGGTTCCAGAGGCTGACGTCGATCCCGTTGTGGACTACCCGGACCTTGGCGGGGTCCACTTCCGGGTAGCTGCGGAGGATGTCCTGCCGCATGCCCTCGGAGACGGCGATGATGGCGGCGGCGGCCTCGTAGGCGGTCTTCTCCACCCAGGAGGACAGGGCGTAGCCGCCGCCGAGCTGCTCGGCTTTCCAGGGCCGGAGCGGTTCCAGGCTGTGGGCGCTGAGCACGTGCGGGATGCCGTGCAGCAGCGAAGCGAGGTGGCCGGCCATGTTGGCATACCAGGTGTGCGAGTGCACAAGGTCGGCGCCGGCGACGTCCGGCACGATCCGCAGGTCCACGCCGAGCGTCTGCACCGCGGCGTTGGCGTCCGAGAGGTCCCCCGGCACCGGGTAGGAGGACACGGCCGCGCCGTGGTAGTCCGGGTCACGCGGGGCGCCGAAGGCGCGGACCCGCAGGTCCACCTTCCGGGCCAGCACACGGCTGAGCTCGGCTACGTGCACGCCGGCGCCGCCATAGATTTCGGGCGGGAATTCCTTGGTCACAATGTCTATTCGCACAAACCCCAAGGTAGTCCTTCCGGCTGATCTGTTCTAGTGTGAAGAGGTCCGGGCACACCGGGCGGTTTTTGGGGAGCATCGAAGGCGTTCAGGAGCGATATCATGCCGCAGCAGAAGAAAGTCTTGGCCATTGTCCTCGCAGGTGGCGAGGGAAATAGGCTGATGCCGTTGACGGCAGACCGGGCCAAACCGGCCGTCCCGTTCGCAGGCAGTTACCGGCTCATTGATTTCGCGCTTTCCAACCTGGTGAATTCCCGGTATTTGCAGATTGTTGTGCTCACCCAATACAAATCCCACAGCCTTGACCGGCACATTTCCGAAACCTGGCGCATGTCCACCCAGCTGGGGAATTACATTGCGTCGGTGCCGGCGCAGCAGCGCGTGGGCAAAAGCTGGTTCCTGGGCAGCGCCAACGCCATTTACCAGTCCCTGAACCTGATCCACGACGCAAACCCGGACATCGTCGTCGTCGTCGGCGCCGACCATGTGTACCGGATGGACTTCGCGCAGATGGTGGACCAGCATGTCGCCAGCGGGGCCAAGGCCACGGTCGCCGCCGTCCGCCAGCCGCTGCACATGGCCGACCAGTTCGGCGTGATCGAGGTGGACCAGCAGAACCCGGAGAAGATCGCGGCGTTCGTCGAGAAGCCATCCTCGACCCCGGGCCTGGCCGCGGATCCCAGCCAGTTCCTGGCCTCCATGGGCAACTACGTGTTCGACGCCGATGCCCTCGTCGAGGCGCTGCACGTCGACGCCGAACGGCTCGATACCAAGCACGACATGGGCGGGGACATCATCCCCTACTTCGTCGACAAGGGTGAGGCCGGGGTCTACGACTTCACCCTCAACGACATCCCGGGCTCCACCGAGCGGGACCGGACCTACTGGCGCGACGTAGGCACCATCGACTCTTTCTACGACGCCCACATGGACCTGATCTCCCCCGTGCCGGTCTTCAACCTGTACAACTCCGAATGGCCGATCTACACCCGCCAGAGCATCTCGCCGCCGGCCAAGTTCGTCCGCGGCGAGGGTTCCACGGTCGGAACCGCCCTGGATTCGATCGTCGCCAGCGGCGTGGTGATCTCCGGCGGCATCGTCGAAGGCTCGGTCCTCTCCAACGACGTCTATGTCGGGACGGCCAGCCGGGTCCTGGACTCGGTGCTGATGGACAAAGTCCAGGTGGGGGCAGGCGCCGTGATCAAGCGCGCCATCATCGACAAGAACGTCCGGATCCCGGCCGGTGCCGCGATCGGGCTTGATCCCGAACTGGACCGGGCACGCGGTTTCAAGGTCACGGACTCTGGCATCACCGTGCTCGCCAAGGGCCAGGAGGTCCCCGAGCCCGGCGAGGCCGAACGCTCGCTTTCCGCCGCCAACCTGTACCTGGTCCCCAACGCCGTCAAGACGGCAACGGAGAACTGGCCGGCCGGCCGCGAGTCGGTCGAGAAGGTCGGCGAAGTGCACGCCGCCGCCGTCGGCGTCGACCCGTCCGCCAACAAGCCCGGCGCCGGCGCCTGACGCGGCGGACGCCGGCCGGCCTGCCGGACCGGCCGCCGCCGCGGGCGTCCGGGCGGGCGGCAGCCAGGCTGTAAAATTGGGCCAATGAGCTCCCCCGACCTACAGCCCGACCCGGCCGGCGACGCGACGCCTGCCGCCGGACTGACCCCCGAGGACATTGCCGCCTGCCTCAAGGTGCTGAACAACATCCACGCCTACGACGAGGAGCACCCGGATTACGTCTCCGTGCGCCGCGCCACCGGGAAGATGTTCAAGGCGGTCAAGCGGCACCGCCGGGTCACCAAACGGGACATGATCGCCGAGGCGGACCGCGCCGTGATCGCCCAGACCGCGACCGCCGCGCCGGACCGGATTGACGACGAGACCCGCGGCAACAAGCTGGCGACCTCGGCCACCGGCGAAGTCGCCGGGCACCTGATCAGGTCCCGGCCCTGCTACATCTGCAAGCAGCACTATACGCAGGTGGATGCCTTCTACCACCAGCTCTGCCCCGAATGCGCGCTCTTCAGCCACAGCAAGCGCGACGCGCGGACTGACCTGAGCGGCCGGCGTGCCCTGTTGACCGGCGGTCGGGCCAAGATCGGCATGTACATCGCCCTGCGGCTGCTCCGCGACGGCGCCCACACCACCATCACCACCCGATTCCCCAAGGACGCCGCGCGGCGCTTCGCCGCCATGGAGGACAGCGCCGACTGGCTGCACCGGCTGCGGATCGTGGGCATCGACCTGCGCGACCCCTCCCAGGTCATGGCACTGACGGACTCGCTCGACGCCGCCGGGCCGCTCGACATCATCATCAACAACGCCGCCCAGACCGTCCGGCGTTCCGGAAACGCCTACAAGCCGCTGGTCGATGCCGAGGACGAGCCGTTGCCGGCGGAGCTGCAGGCGGCCAACGGCGGACCCGAACTGGTTACCTTCGGCCACGCCCACGACAAGCACCCGCTGGCGCTGGCCAGTTCGGTTCTGGAGCACCCGGTCCTGGCCGGCGACGCGATCACCTCGCTGGCGCTCTCCACCGGCTCGGCGTCGCTGGAGCGGATCGCCTCCGGCACCGCGATCGACGCCGGCGGCCTGGTCCCGGACCTCGCCACCATCAACAGCTGGACCCAGGTGGTGGACGAGGTCGACCCGCTGGAAATGCTCGAGGTCCAGCTCTGCAACGTCACGGCGCCGTTCCTGCTGGTCAGCAGGCTGCGCGGAGCGATGAAGCGTTCTGATGCGCGGCGCAAGTACATCGTGAACGTGAGCGCCATGGAGGGCCAGTTTTCCCGCGCCTACAAGGGTCCCGGCCATCCGCACACGAACATGGCCAAGGCGGCGCTGAACATGATGACGCGCACCAGCGCCAAGGAAATGCTGGAGTCCGACGGGATCCTGATGACCGCCGTCGACACCGGCTGGATCACGGACGAACGGCCGCACTACACGAAGGTCCGGCTGATGGAGGAAGGCTTCCACGCCCCGCTGGACCTGGTCGACGGGGCCGCCCGGGTCTACGACCCGATCGTGATGGGCGAAGCCGGCGAGGACCAGTACGGCGTCTTCCTCAAGGACTACAAGCCCAGCCCCTGGTAGGACACCGCCCCGGGGCGCCAAGGGCCAAATGGCCCTGATCCGCCCGCGGGAGCGTCCGTAACGTGGAGCTGTGACTACGACGACGCCGCCGCCAAACTTCCAGCTGTCCATCGACCAGTGCTGGGCCCTGCTCGACAGCGAGGTGGTGGGACGGATCGCGCTGATCGTCGACGGCCATCCCGAGGTGTTCCCGGTGAATTTTGTCCTCCAGCGCCGCTCGATCGTGTTCCGCACGGCAGGCGGCACCAAGCTCTGGGGCGCCATCACCGCCAAACCGGTGGCCTTCGAAATCGACGGCTACGACTCGCACGAGCAGGCAGCATGGAGCGTGGTCGCGCGCGGCGAGGCCGAGCTCATCGAGGACCAGACCGAAAAGGACGCGGTGGACGGGCTGCTGCTGGAGCCCTGGCAGCCCGGCGAGAAGAACTACTATGTCCGGCTGGCGCCTAAGGCCCTTACCGGGCGCCGTTTCAAGGTCAACCAGCCCGACGTCTGGCGGACCCGGCTCGCCGACCCGCGCCGCACCTCGTTCGAGTAGGCCGGGCCGCCGCTTCGGGCAGGCAGGGTTTCGGCCCGGCCTGGGTGTTCCCGCCGGGCGGCTACCGCTTTTCCGGGGTGTGGACCACCAGGACCGGGCAGTGCGCGTGCGCGACGAGGGCGGAGCTGACCGAGCCAAGCAGCAGCCCGCCGAACCCGCCATGGCCGCGCCGGCCCAGCACCAGAAGGTCCGCCGTGCGGCTCTCCTCGATCAGGGTGCGCCGGGGATGCCCCTGCACCAGACGGGTCTCCACGTTCGCGGGTGTCTCGCCGCCAAAGGCCTTCGCCACCGTCTCCTGCAGGATCTCCCCGGCACGCACGTCGAAATCGTTGATGCCCATGGCGACATAACCGTCGTAGACCGGCGGCACGTCCCAGCAGGCCAGGGCCACAATATGGGCCGACAGCGGCCCGGCGAGCCGCTGCGCCTGCCGCAGGGCCTCCACGGAAGCGTCCGATCCGTCGACTCCGACCACAATGGTCCCGATCCCCGTGGATTCACTCATGGCTTGGCCCCTTTCCCATCGCCCGATCGCCGCGCTGCGGCACGTCGCTCAGGGTAGCTGTGCCCACCGGGTCGACGCTAGGGCCCAAAGTCACCCCGTCATGGTGCCGGGGGCCTGCCGGATGGAGCGCAAGCGCGGAAACCAGCTCCCACACCGGCACGGCCGCGGTCCGGGGCCGAACGGCCCTTGCCCCGGCAGCGCTGGCCAACGGAGACTGGCTGTGCGCCGCGAAGAAATATTGTCGCATCGCAACCGTGGCGGCTCCTCCGGGGCCACAATGGAACATACGACTTTCAGTACCGCAGGCCGGCCTCCGGTCCCGCACCAAGAAGGACGGACGCTGTCCGCCGCCGCGCTGCACATGGAGCTGGGGTAGCTCCGCAGCAGATGGCGGCGGCAAGGGCGGCCGGACAGGAGAATCATGTATGCCTGGGAAGACGCCGGTCTCGCGGCAGAAGGCCAGACGGCCCCGTTGCGGGTCTTTATCCTCGACGACCATGAGCTGGTCCGCCGCGGACTGCAGGAACTGCTCGAAGGCGAAGGCTTCCTCGTCGTCGGCAGCTCCGGCTCGGCGGTGGAGGCGACCCGCCGCATACCGGCGCTGCATCCTGACGTCTGTGTCCTGGACGCGCGGCTTCCCGACGGGACGGGCATTGAGGTATGCCGGGACGTCCGGTCGGTGGACCCGTCGCTGAACTGCATCATCCTGACCAGCTTCGACGACGACCAGGCCCTGCGCGGGGCGGTCCTCGCCGGCGCGTCCGGCTACGTGCTCAAGGAGATCGGCGGAACCGACCTCGTCGGTGCCCTCCGGAAGGCGGCAGCCGGCGAATCCCTCTTTGACGAGGGCGTCGCCGCAGGAATCGTCGAAAGCCTGATCGAACCTGAGGAAATCGATCCCCGGGTTGCGGCGCTGACGCCGCAGGAACGCCGGGTGCTGGAGCTCGTCGGGGGCGGTCTGACGAACCGGCAGATTGCGGCCGAGATGTTCCTGGCTGAGAAGACCGTCAAGAACTACGTCTCGTCCCTGCTGGCGAAGCTTGGCTTCGAACGGCGCACCCAGGCGGCCGTGTTCATCGCCAGCCCTGCCCTCGCCGGGTCTTCGGCCAGCCGGTCCGCAGAGGGAGGCAGGCTGCACGGGGTCCACGGCGGCGCTTCCGGCCAGACCGGCCGCTGAACGCGGCATTGGTCCCCCGCTAACGCAGCACTGATCCGCCGCCGAGGCGGCGACACGTTAGAGCGGGACGGACCATTCGACACTGGTGCCTTCCTCCGGCGCCGTCGTGATGGTGCACTCGCCGTCGAGCATCCGGGCCCGGTCCTCCAGGTTGGCCAAGCCGTTGCGCTCGAGGGAGTCGTTGAACCCGGAGCCGTTATCCGTGATGACCACGTTGACGCGGCCCTTGATCACTGCCACCGAGACGGAAATGGCGTCCGCTCCGGAATGCCGGATCGCGTTGCTCAGACCCTCCGAGACCACGGCCACGACGTTGTCCGCTTTCTCCGGGGTGACCGCGTCGACCGGTCCCGTGAGCGTCAGCCGCGGCGTGAACGGCATGGACTTGGCGGACCTGCGCGTGACGCGCCGGATCCGGCCGCTGAGCATCTCGGGTTCGCCGCTGCTGCTGTTCTTGAGCGAGTAGATTGTGTCCCTGAGGCTGCGGATCGCCTCATCGAGTTCTCCGGTGATGTTCCGGATCCGGTCGGTGGCGAGCTCGTCCTTGGTGAACCGTGTCAGGCTCTGCACGCTCAGGCCTGCCGCGAACAGGCGCTGGATGACCAAGTCGTGCAGGTCGCGGGCGATCCGGTCGCGGTCCGTGAAGACGAGCAGTTCCTCGCGGAGCCGGTGGACGCGGGCGAGTTCCAGCGCCAGCGCCACGTGCGAGCCGAAGACCGCGCCCATCTCGATGTCGGTACGGGCGTACCTCAGCTCCTCCTTCTTCCGCGCCATCAGCAGCAGGCCGTGGTGGGCGCCCTGG
The DNA here is from genome assembly GCF_001428365.1 of Arthrobacter sp. Soil763. Lineage (GTDB taxonomy): Bacteria > Actinomycetota > Actinomycetes > Actinomycetales > Micrococcaceae > Arthrobacter. The sequence continues at coordinate 482,511 of NZ_LMSH01000003.1, forward strand.
GTACTCAGCGCCACCGCGAGCAGCGGGCCCAGCCCCTCGGCACCGGCGGCCCCCAGAACCTCCGCGGGGTGCTCCAGCATCACGGGTTCGCCGCCGGCGAGCACGTCCTGCAGCCCGGGCGCATCAAGGGCCAGTGCTGCCCCGGTGAACTCCCGGGCGCGCTCCCCCGCGGCGCCGACAACGATATAGCCGGGGCCGTCGGAACAGGTGGCCGCGACCAAGGTCAACCGTGAACCCGACTCCTGCAGGGCGCGCGCCGCGATGGGATCCAGGCCGCCGGCGGTGCAGTCACGGTCGGACCCGAGCATCAGCCCGGAAACGTCCATGCAGGCTTCCAGCCAGCGGGCCCGCCGCCTGGCGTCGTCGTACAGTTTGGCGTTTTCGATCGCGACGCCGGCCGCAGCGGCCAGGGCGTTGGCGAGCCCCTCGTCCGCGTCGGTGAAGTCCCCGCCACCCTCCTTCTCGGTCAGGTACAGGTTGCCGAAGACCGTGTCCCGGACCCGCACCGGGACGCCCAGGAAGGATTGCATGGGCGGATGGTGTTCAGGAAAGCCGTAGGCTTCGTGGTGCTTGCTCAGGTCGTGGAGCCGCAACGGCCGGGGGTCCCTGATCAGCAGGCCGAGCACGCCGTGCCCGGTCGGCAGCGGCCCGATCTGCCGGGCCAGCTCGCCGTCGATGCCGACGGTGATGAAGTGGCTCAGGGCGTGGTCGTCACCGATCACGCCGAGGGCGCCATAGCGGGCCTTGAGGAGGCCGCAGGCGGACTGCACCACGCGTTCGAGTACGGCATCGAGGCTGAGGTCCTCGGCGACGGCCACGACGGCCTCGAGCAGGCCTGCCATGCGTTCCTTGGACTGCAGCAATTCCCCGGCGCGGGAGACGACGTCCTTGAGCAGATCCTCGATCCGGGGATTTCCCGAACCGGTGGTTTCCGTGCTGTTACCAGGTGAATGCATCTTCATTGGCCCCAATTCTCACGCCGGACATCCACGCCGATGCCGTGAGGCCAGAATACCCCCATCCGCGGGGATCATCCCGTGGATGAAGGAACGTTTATTCGGCCGCCGGGCCGTTATGCCCTAGCTTCTGCCGCGGCCGCTGTCGTAGGCTCGGCGCCATGAGCACTGATCCGAATCCGGCCGCCGGCCAGTCCAACCCAGGCCAGTCCCACGACGTCGAGAATCTGGACTCCCACGAGTGCTGGCGGCTGCTCCGCAGCGTCACGGTGGGCCGGATGGCCGTCTGGGTCGACGACCACCCGGATATCTTCCCCATCAACTACAAGGTGGACCACGGCACCTTGGTGTTCCGTACCGCAGAGGGGACCAAGTTGCAGGCCGCCACGGGCGACACCCCGGTCGCGGTCGAGGCCGACGGTGTGGATTCGGACAGCGGCATCGCCTGGAGCGTGGTTGTCAAGGGCCAGGCCGCCGCGGTGAAGAACCAGGAAGAAGTCCTGGATACGGTGGGGTTGCTGCTCTTCCCCTGGCAGGCCGGCAAGAAAGAACACTTTGTCCGGATCACGCCGGACACCATCACGGGCCGGCGGTTCAAGATCGTGCCGCCCCTGACCTGGTGGACCCCGCTGGATGACGCCACCCGCTCCGGCCTCGAATAGCCGGGACCGGCTGCGGCGGTAGCAGGGCTGCCCGTGCGGCTCAGGCCAGCCGGGTGATCTCCACGCTCACCGACAGGTCCGACCCGCCGCCGCCGGACAGGATGCCCTTAAGCGGCGGCACGTCGCGGTAGTCGCGGCCCCGGGCCACGGTGACGTGGAAGTCCCCGGCCGGCTTGTGGTTCGTCGGGTCCCAGCTGCGCCATTCGCCGTCCCACCATTCCAGCCACGCGTGTGACTGGCCCGCGACCGTCTCCCCCAGTTCCGCCGTCGAGCGCGGGTGAAGGTAGCCGGAGACGTACCGGGCCGGGATCCCGCAGCTGCGCAGGGCCCCGATGGCCAGGTGGGCGAGGTCCTGGCAGACACCCTGGCGCTGGTTCCACGCCTGCTCGGCGTTGGTGGTGACCCCGGTGGACCCCTTCATGTAGCTCATTTCGCCGCGCATCCACTCGAACACGGCCATGGCGGCTTCGTGCGGGTTGCGCCCGGCGACGACCCCGGGCACGATGCCGAGGACCTCGGCGCCGGGTCCGGTGAGCTGGGACTGCGGGATCCAGTCGCTGAACCGGTTCAGTGTCTCCGCCGAGGCGAGGTCTTCCCAGGCCACGATGTCAGCTTCCGCCGGGATCCGCTCCACCCGGTGCACCTCGACGGTGGTGGTGGAGAGCACCTCCAGGTACTCGTGCGGCATCTGCATGTCGAAGGCCGTCACCCGGGTTCCCCAGTAATCCCGGTAGCTGCTGACCGCCGCCTGCGCCGGGGACACCTTCATCGAGGACTCCAGCACCACCTGCTGCGGGTCGGTCAGCGGCGTCATGCGCGCCTCGTTGTAGGAAAGCGTGACCCGCCGGTTGTACTTGTACGCGGTCCTGTGCGTGATGCTGAGCCGGGTCATGAAACTTCTCCCACCCAGGCCAGTTCGTCTGCCTGATTGAAGTACTTACGGGAAATCGCGTCCGAGGCCTGCGAAACGGCCTTCTGCACCCGTTCCATGTGCTCGGGCAGCTCGGACATCAGGTCGTCGGTGCGGTGGAACTCCAGGAAGGTCCGGGCCTGGCCGACGATCCGGCGCGCGTCGTTGATGAAGCCGACACGCTGGGCCGAGGGGTCCAGTTTGGCCAGGCAGTCGTCGGCGTCGCGCAGGGCGTAGACAATGGAGCGGGGGAAGAGCCGATCCAGCAGCAGGAATTCAGCCGCGTGCTGGTCACCGAATGCGGCGCGGCGGGTGCGCAAAAAGGATTCGTAGGCGCCGGCGCAGCGGAGCATGTTCACCCAGGACATGCCGGCGGAGAGCACATCCCGGGTCGAGAGCATGCGCGCGGTCATGTCGGCCCGCTCCAGGGACCGGCCCAGGACCAGGAACAGCCAGCTCTCGTCGTGGCTGACCGTGGTGTCGGCGAGGCCGCTGACCATCGCGGTGCGCTCAAGCACCCAGTTGCAGAACCGGTAGGTCCCCACGACGTCCTTGCGGTGCTGGTTCAGGCCGTAGTACGTGGTATTCAGGCTCTCCCAGAGCCCGGAGGACACGGTCTCGCGGGCGCGGCGGGCGTTTTCCCGGGCCGCGCCGAGGGAACCGGCGATCGAGGTGGCGCTGTGCTTGTCGTAGGCCAGGGCGTGCAGCAGCTCGTCCAGGCCGAACTCCTCGGACTGCGGCCGCGCTCCCATGACGGCGAGCAGTTCCTGCGCGACGCTGCGCTGCTCCTCCATCGGCAGGTGGTTCAGCCGTTCGAGGTGGACGTCCAGGATGCGGGCGGTGCCGTCGGCCCGTTCGACGTAACGGCCAATCCAGAACAGTGACTCGGCAATACGGCTAAGCATTCGCGGCTACCTCCTGCGCGTCGGACATCTGCTGCTGTTGCTGCTCTTTCTGGCTGTCGCGCCAGTTGCTCTCGACCGGCCAGACCGAGACCCGTTCGCGGACCGCGATCGACGGCCGCGGGATTGACTCGACCGGCACCTGCGGGGAGTCGGCCAGGACCCAGGTGTCCTTGGAGCCGCCGCCCTGGCTGGAGTTCACGATCAGCGAGCCCTCCTTCAACGCCACGCGGGTGAGGCCCCCGGGCAGGACCCAGACGTCGTCGCCGTCGTTCACCGCGAACGGGCGAAGGTCCACGTGCCGCGGTCCGAACTTGTCGCCGCTGAGCGTGGGCACGGTGGAGAGCTGCAGCACCGGCTGCGCGATCCAGCCGCGCGGGTCCGCGATGATCCGCTTGCGCAGGGCGTCCAGTTCGTCCCGGGACGCGTCCGGGCCGATCACCAGGCCCTTGCCGCCGGAACCGTCGACCGGTTTGACCACCAGCTCATCGAGCCGGTCCAGCACGTGCTCGCGGGCTTCGGGCTCTTCAAGCCGGAAGGTGTCGACGTTGGCGATCACCGGTTCCTCGCCCAGGTAGTAGCGGATCAGGTCCGGGACGTAGCTGTACACCAGCTTGTCGTCCGCGACGCCGTTGCCGACCGCGTTGGCGATCGTGACGCCGCCGGCGCGGGCGGCGTTAACCAGGCCCGGGCAGCCGAGCATGGAGTCGGAGCGGAACTGCAGCGGGTCGAGGAACTCGTCGTCGATCCGCTTGTAGATCACGTCCACGCGCTGTTCACCCGCGGTGGTGCGCATGTAGACCCGGTTGCCGCGGCAGATCAGGTCGCGGCCCTCGACCAGTTCGACGCCCATCAGGCCGGCCAGCAGGGTGTGCTCGAAGTAGGCGCTGTTGAACACGCCGGGGGTCAGGACCACGACGGTGGGATCGTCGACGCCGGCCGGCGCAGTCTTGCGCAGCGCGGAGAGCAGGCGGCGCGGGTACTCCTCCACCGGGCGGATGAGCTGCTGCCCAAACGCCTCCGGCAGGCCCTTGGCCATGGCCCGGCGGTTCTCCAGGACGTAGCTGACGCCGGAGGGGACCCGGACGTTGTCCTCCAGGACCCGGAACGTGCCCGCCGCATCGCGCACGACGTCGATCCCGGAGATGTGCACCCGGACGCCGCCGGCCGGCTCGAAGCCGTGGACCTGGCGGTGGAAGTGCGCGCTGGTGGTGACGAGCTGCCGCGGGATGACGCCGTCCGCGACGACCGCCATCTTGTCGTAGACGTCGTTGAGGAACGCCTCCAGGGCCTTCACACGCTGGGCGACGCCGCGTTCGAGGACGCTCCATTCGTCGGCCGGGATGACGCGGGGCACGATGTCCAGCGGGAACGGCCGTTCCTCCCCCGCGAAGTCAAAGGTGACGCCGCGGTCCAGGAAGGTCCGGGCCATGGAGTCGGCCCGGGCGGTGACGTCGGCCAGCGACAGTTCGCGGAGCGCGCCGGCGACCTGGCCGTACGAGCTGCGGGCCTGCTGGCCCGGGGCGAACATCTCGTCGTAGGCGCCGCTGCGGCCGGCAGCCGCGGAGTAATCCTCGAAAAGGTCAGACATGCCCACTAGCCAACCATCTTTTCGTGACGAAATCATTTCGGTCCACGGCCGCCGCGCCGTGCGCGCGGGGCGGGCGGCGGTGCGCGCGGCGTTGTGCACCCTGGTGCGTGCGGTGTTGCGTGCGGCCGTTGGCGCCTTCATAGGGCAGGGTGGAAGCCGTGCCCCTTTCCCGCCCCTCTTCGCTTCCGCCGGCCGGCGGGGCTGCGTTGCGCCTCCTGCCGGGCCTGCTCGGCTGCGCCGCCGCCGTCGGTGTAGCCCTCGCCGTGCACGCGGCGCTGCCCGCCCTGCCGGCGATGACGGCCGCTGTGGTGCTGGGCCTGCTCGCCGCGAACCTGCCCGGGGCCGCGGGGTGGAGCGCCGGGCGGGGCCGTGCCGGCCTGGATTTCGCGGGCAAGCACCTGATGCGCGCCGGGATCGTGGTGCTCGGGCTCAAGGTCAGCGTGGTAGACGTGCTGGGCCTGGGCTGGCCCGCGCTGCTGCTGATCACCGCGGTGGTGCTGGCGGCTTTTGCCGGCACCTACGGGATCAGCCGGTTGTTCCGGCTGCCGCCGCCGGTGTCGCTGCTGATTGCGACCGGTTTCGCCATTTGCGGTGCCTCGGCGATCGGTGCGATGGCCGCGGTGCGCCGGATCCGGCAGCAGGACACCGTGCTTCCGATCGCCCTGGTTACCCTGTGCGGCACGCTCGCGATCGGCGCGCTGCCGCTCCTGGTCGGACCACTGCGGCTGGCACCGGAGACCTTCGGTGCGTGGGCAGGCGCGTCGGTGCACGACGTCGGCCAGGTCGTGGCCACAGCCCAGACCGCGGGCGCCTCGGCGCTCGCCGTCGCCGTGGTCGTCAAGCTCACCCGCGTGCTGCTGCTCGCCCCGATGGTCGCCGCCGCCGGCCTGCACCACCGCAGGGGCGCCGACGGCGGCGGACGGCGTCCTCCCCTGGTTCCCCTGTTCGTCCTGGGCTTCATCGCCCTGGCCGCGCTGCGGTCCACCGGCTGGCTGGCCCCGGAGGTGCTCGCGGCGGCGGCCGTCCTGCAGGACGGCCTGCTGGGCATGGCACTCTTCGGCCTCGGCTCGGCCGTGCGCGTCCGGCAGCTGCTGCACACGGGCACGCCCGCCCTGCTGGCCGCCCTGGCGTCGTGGCTGCTGATCGCCGCGCTGGGACTCGGCGCCGCCGTCGTGCTCATCCCCGCCGGCTGACGGAGTTCATCGCTGCCCGGAGTTCGCCGGTACCCGGCCCGCGGGGCCGCCCATGATTAGATAGCGGGGTGTCGAACCAGAACCTCAGCCGCGACGAAGCGGCGGCCCGCTCAGCCCTGATCAGCACCCACAGCTACGACGTCTGGCTGGACGTCCGGCAGGCGGCGGACCCGGCCGTGACGGGTTACCCAAGCCGGACCACGATCACCTTCTCCGCCCGGGAACCGGGCGCCGCGACGTTCCTGGACTTCATCGGCGGCGAGGTGCAGGCGGTCACCCTCAACGGCCGGGAACTGGCGGTCGCGGAGGTCGTGGACGGCTCCCGGATCCGGCTGGATGACCTGCAGGCGGACAACCAGGTCACGGTCACCGGCACGGCCCTCTACAGCACCTCCGGTGAGGGCATGCACCGGTTTTTCGACCCGGCCGACGGGCAGTGCTACCTCTACACCCAGTATGAGCCGGCTGACGCGCGGCGGGTGTTCGCCAACTTCGAACAGCCCGACCTCAAGGCCGAATTCACCTTCCACGTCACCGCCCCCTCCGGGTGGGCGGTGTCCTCGAACGGCACCGAAACGCAGCGGACGCCCGTGCCGGGCGACCCGGCCGCGGCCCGCTGGGATTTCGCACCGACGAAGCCGATGTCCACCTATATCACCACCGTCCTCGCCGGCCCCTACTTCAAGGCCGAGGACACCTGGCACGGGACGCTGGCGGACGGAACCGGGCTGGAGGTGCCGCTGGCGCTGTACTGCCGCGCGTCGATGGGGCCGTCCTTTGACCCGGAGGAACTCTTCCGGCTGACCCGGAACGGGCTGAACTTCTTCAACCGCCTCTTCGATTACCCCTACCCCTGGGGCAAGTACGAGCAGGCCTTCGTCCCCGAATACAACCTCGGCGCGATGGAGAACCCCGGACTGGTGACGTTCACCGAGAGCTACGTCTTCACCTCCCGGGCCGCCGACTCGCAGTACCAGGGCCGGGCGAACACGCTGCTGCACGAGATGGCGCACATGTGGTTCGGTGACCTGGTCACGATGCGGTGGTGGGACGACCTGTGGCTCAAGGAATCCTTCGCGGACTACATGGGGACCCTGGGCGTGGACCGCACCACGGACTGGGACACCGCCTGGGTCAACTTCGCCAACAACCGCAAAGCCTGGGCCTACGTCCAGGACCAGCTGCCCACCACGCACCCGATTGTCGCGGACATCCCGGACCTCGAGGCCGCGAAGCAGAACTTCGACGGGATCACCTACGCCAAGGGCGCCTCGGTGCTCAAGCAGCTGGTGGCCTATGTGGGCTTCGAGGCCTTCATCGCCGGTTCCCGCCGGTACTTCCGCGACCACGCCTACGGCAACACCACCCTCGCGGACCTGCTGGCCGCGCTCAGCGCCGCCTCCGGCCGGGACCTCGGCGCCTGGGCCCGGCAGTGGCTGCAGACCTCCGGCATTTCAACGCTGACCGCCGAGATCGACGACGACGGCGGGGTCATGGGTTCCGTGGCGATCACCCAGCAGGCGGAAGACCCCGCCACCGGCCGGCAGGAACCGCGCCCGCACCGGCTGCGGATCGGCCTCTACAACCCGGACGCCGACGGCGCCCTGGTCCGCACCGACAGCGTCGAAACCGACGTCGACGGCGGCCGCACCGTGGTCTCCGCTCTCGCCGGGAAGGCCCGGCCGGCGCTGCTGCTGGTCAACGACGAGGACCTCAGCTACGCCAAGGTCCGGCTGGACCCGCAGTCCGAAGCCACGGTGCGCAGCTCCCTCGACGCGATCAGCGACCCGATGGCGCGGGCGCTGTGCTGGACCGCACTGTGGGACGCGGCGCGCGACGCGGCCGCCCCGGCGGAGCGCTACGTCGAGGCCGTGCAACGCTTCGCCCCCGCCGAACCCGGCATCGGGGTCCTCCTGGCCGTGCTCGGGAACGCCTCGACGGCCATTGAACGCTACGTTCCGGCCCGCCGCCGCGGCGCGGTCCGGCACGCGTTCCTGGCCACCGCCGCGGCGCAACTGGCCGCCGCGGCCCCCGGCTCGGACCAGCAGCTGGCCTGGGCCAGAACCCTGGCCGCCACCAGCCGTTTCGACGCCGGCGAACTGGACCTTCTCCGCGGCCTGTTGGACGGCAGCACCGTCATCGAAGGGCTCGCCGTCGACGCCGAACTGCGCTGGAACCTCTGGCACGCTTTGGCGGCCCACGGCCAGGCCGGTCCGGAGGATCTCGAAGCCGAACTGGCCCGCGACAACACCGCGTCCGGGAAGTCCGGTCACGCCACGGCCCTCGCGGCGCGGCCGGACCCGGCCGTCAAAGACGCCGCCTGGGACGCCGCGGTGCACGGCACGGCCCTGTCCAACCAGCTGCTCAGCGCAACGATCGCCGGCTTCAACACCGCCCCGGCATCCCTGCTGGCGGGCTACGTGGAACCGTACTTCGAGTGCCTGGAGCGGGTCTGGGCCACCCGCAGCATCGAAATTGCCAGCAGGATCGTCCGCGGCCTCTTCCCGGCCGGACAGGACCTCGACGGCGCCGGTTCCCCGGCCGGGCACCCGGTGCTGGTGAGGACGGACGCATGGCTGGCCGGACACCCGGACGCCCCGCGGGCATTGCGCCGGATCATCGTCGAACAGCGCAGCCAGCTGCTCCGGGCGCTGACAGCCCAGGCCGCAGGCTAACGCCCCGACCGAGCTGCGGTTACGGGACCCGGTGCAGCCACTCCGGGGTGCCGAACTTGGTCTCCACCCGGCGGCGGGCGGCGTCCAGTTCGGCGTCGGTGAGCTCGGCCGGCGCCGCCCCGTAGCGTTCGCTGAAGACCTCCATCATGGCCGCGACGATCTCGGCGCGGGCCAGCCCGGTCTGCCGGCGCAGCGGGTCGACGCGTTTCTTGGCGCTCGTGGTGCCCTTGTCGGAGAGCTTCTCCTTGCCGATCCGCAGCACCTCGACCATCTTGTCGGCGTCGATGTCGTAGCTCATCGTGACGTGGTGCAGCATGCCGCCGTTGGCGAGCCGCTTTTGTGCGGCGCCGCCGATCTTGCCGTGTTCGGTGGCGATGTCGTTCAGCGGCACGTAGTAGGCGCTGATGCCGACCTTTTCCAGGGCGGCCATGACCCAGGCGTCCAGGAACCCGTAGGAGTCCGCGAAGCTGATGCCGTCCACGAGCGTCTGCGGCAGATACAGCGAGTAGGTGATGCAGTTGCCGGCTTCCATGAACATGGCTCCCCCGCCGCTGATCCGCCGGACGACGCTGATCCCGTGCCGGCTGACCCCCTCGGGGTGGACCTCGTTGCGGACGGACTGGAAGCTGCCGATCACCACGGACGGCTCCTCCCAGTCCCAGAAGCGCAGCGCCGGGTTGCGGCGGCCGGCGCCGACTTCCTCGGTGAGGACCTCGTCCAGGGCGACGTTCACGTGCGTGGGCAGGACCGTGGGGCCGATGATGTCCCACCGGTGGTCGCCCCAGCCGGTGGCCTTGGCCAGGGCACGGCGGACCGCGATGGCGACCGCGTCGGCGGAGAAACCGAACAGGACGGCGTCCGCCGGCAGGGCCGCCGTGACGGCGGCGGCGAGGTCGGCCGCGCCGGTATCGGCGGGGAGTCCGGTGAGGCTCCGGTTGATTTCGGGCAGCGCCTCATCCGGCTCGAGGAAGAAGTCGCCGCTGATCGAGACGTGGGCCAGGACGCCGTCGACGACGTCGAGGTCGGCCACGACCAGTTTGCCGCCGGGCACCTTGTACTCGCCGTGGCGGCGGCCGCCGTCGTCCTCGGTGCTGGCGGCGTCGAAGGCGGGAGAGGAAGTCATACCCTCCATCCTGCCACGCCGCGCCGCCCTCCTGCCGGGACGCAAAAAGCCCGCACCGTTTCCGGTGCGGGCTTTCCACAAGACCTTGGGAAGAAGAAGGTTACTTCTTGCCGCCGAAGCCCTTGAAGCGAGCGTTGAAGCGCTCGACGCGGCCTGCGGAGTCCATGATGCGCTGCTTGCCCGTGTAGAACGGGTGGGACTCGGAGGAGATTTCGACGTCGATGACCGGGTAGGTGTTTCCGTCTTCCCACTCGATGGTCTTCGAGGAAGACACGGTGGACTTGGTCAGGAACTTGACGCCGGAAGCCAGGTCGTTGAAAACAACAGCTTCGTACTTCGGGTGGATATCAGACTGCATAATTGGACCTTTGTTCGCGCAACTGGATTTTGCCAGCTGCCAGGTATGAGTGGGAGTGGGCGTGCGGCGCCGGAAAGCGCTGAACGGCCAGCTACCAATGATAGCCCAGATCCGCGGCTCCGACGAACCGGCCGGACCGGGGCGGCCGGCCGCGTTCAGCCGCGGGGACGCAGCTCCCAGAAGGCGACGGCGGAGGCCGCGGCGACGTTGAGCGAGTCGACGCCGGGGCGCATGGGGATCTTCACGGCGAGGTCGACGGCGGCCAGGGTGGCCGCGCTCATGCCCGCACCCTCGGTGCCAAGCACCAGCGCCAGCCGCTCCGGGTTCCGGGCCGCGAGGTCATCGACGTCGACGGCGTCCGGGGTGAGCTCCATGGCGGCGACAAGGAAGCCGTGGTCCTTCAGCACCGCCAGGTCCCCCGGCCATTCATCAAGCCTGGCCCACGGGACCTGGAACACCGTTCCCATGCTGACGCGCACGCTGCGCCGGTACAGCGGGTCACCGCAGCGCGGCGAGATGAGTACGGCGTCGAGGCCCAGGGCGGCGGCGGAGCGGAAGATCGCGCCGACGTTGGTGTGGTCGACAATGTCTTCGAGGACGGCAACCCGGCGGGCCCCGGCGAGCAGCTCGGGCAGCGGAACGGGCGCCGGGCGGTGCATGGCGGCCATCGCGCCGCGGTGCAGGTGGAAGCCGGTGATCTGTTCCAGGAGTTCCGCGGAGCCGATGTAGGCCGGCACGTCCGGGTAGGCCTCGAAGACGTCGGCGAGGTCCTCGCGCCACTTTTCGGCGAGGAAGAATGAGCGCGGCCGGTGTCCTGCGGCGAGGGCGCGGCGGAGGACACGGGATGATTCGGCGATGTACATCCCCTCGGCGGGTTCGCGGAGTTTGCGCAGGTGCACGTCGGTCAGTTGCGTGTAGTCCGCGACCCGCGGATCGTCGGCGGAGTTCAGGTATTGGAAGTTCACGGCGCGGTCAATTCAGCAGTTTGGCGATCATGAAGCCCAGCGCCACGACGCCGAGGGTGAAGATGACTCCGCGCAGCACCGGCGGGGACAGCCGGCGGCCCACCTTGGATCCGATGAGGCCGCCGATCAGGGAGCTGACCGCGATCAGGCCGACCGCGGTCCAACTGATCCGGTCGAAGGCGAACAACAGGTAGGACGCGGCGGCGACGACGTTCACGCCGAGGACGAGGATGTTTTTCATGGCGTTGGCGTTCTGCATGGTGCCCGCCATGAACACGCCCAGGATGCCGACCAGCAGGATGCCCTGGGCCGCAACGAAGTAACCGCCGTACACGCCCGCGAGATAGACGAGGACCACCAGCAGGACGGAGTGCCCCTTGTCGCGGAGGGCGTTCGCAGGGTTCTCTTCCCTGGTCTGGACCCAGCGCTGGAGCCGCGGCTGGAAGACCACCATCAGGAGCGCGACGACGATCAGGGCGGGGGCCGCGTAATGGAAGACGGCCTCGGGAAGGTGCAGCAGCAGGTAGGCGCCGGTGATGCCGCCGGCGAGGGACGCCGGCAGCAGGCGCAACAGTTGCCTCCCCCGCCCCGCGAGCTCCTTGCGGTAGCCCCAGGCGCCGGCGGCGTTGCCCGCGACCAGGCCCATGGCGTTGCTGATCGAGGCGGTGACCGGCGCGAAGCCCAGCGCGATGAGGACCGGGAAGGTCACCAGGGTGCCCGAGCCGACCACGCTGTTGATGGTGCCGGCCCAGAGCCCGGCGAAGAAGATGAAGATGCTGCTGAGGAACTCCACGTGCTGTGCGCGGCCCCGTTAGCGGCGGGCGGTGGCGGTGTACCGGCCGCCGGTGACAGTGACGTCCAGGTCCACTCCGAAGGTGTCGCTGAGGTTCCCGGCGGTGAGCACGTCCCCGATGGGGCCGGAGGCGACGATGCCGCCGTCGCGCATCAGCAGGGCGTGGGTGAAGCCCGGCGGCACCTCCTCAAGGTGGTGCGTGACCAGGACGATCGCCGGTGCGGCCTCGTCCCGGGCCAGCCCGCTGAGCCGGTGCACGAGGTCCTCGCGGCCGCCAAGGTCCAGGCCGGCGGCGGGCTCGTCAAGGAGCAGCAGTTCAGGGTCCGTCATGAGGGCGCGGGCGATCTGCACGCGCTTACGCTCCCCTTCGGACAAGGACGCGAAGGGGCGGTTGAGCAGCGGGCCCATTCCCCACTCGTTCAGCAGTGCGAAGGCGCGGCGTTCGTCGTCCTTCTCGTAGCCTTCGCGCCAGCGTCCGGTGACGCCGTACGCGGCGGTCACGACGACGTTGAGGACCGTCTCATGCCCGGGGATCTGGTTGGCCAGGGCGGCCGAGGACAGGCCGATCCGGGGGCGGAGTTCGAAGACGTCGACGGCGCCGAGGACCTCTTCGAGGATGCCCGCCATGCCGCTGGTCGGGTGCAGCCGCGCGCCGGCGACCTGGAGCAGAGTGGTCTTGCCGGCGCCGTTGGGGCCGAGGATGACCCAACGCTCGCCCTCCTTGACCTGCCAGTCAACCTTGTCCAGGAGCGTCTTCGCCCCACGCACAACGCTGACGGCGGCCAATTCAAGAACTTCACTCATAGGAGTAGACACTAGGACAAAAAAGCGGGCTACTGATAACCGGCAGCGGCGCCCCGGCCGGGGGCGTCACCGGGCGGAAACGAATTCAGGGCCGCGCCGGGCCGATCGCTAGGATTGAAGCCATGAGTTCGAACGTGACCGCGGTCAGCTACGGCGTCCATTTGTCCCCCTCCGACGTGCAGCAGCTCCACCGCGCCCTGGCCTCGGCGGGCCTGACCGTGGGCCACGAGTCCGGCTCCGGCGACGGACGCTTCGACGTCCACACCATCGAGTGCACGGCCCCGGAACCCCTGACCGAAGCCGGCCTGGCGGAGGTCCGCCGCGCGGTCACCGACGCAGGCGTGGCCGCCGGCACCGGCGTGGGAACCGCCGTCGTGCCCGCGGCCCTCCGGCAGGCTCCGCGGAAACTGCTGATCATGGACGTGGACTCCACCCTGATCCGGCAGGAAGTCATTGAACTGCTCGCCGCCTACGCCGGCAAACGCGAGGAAGTGACGGCCGTGACCGAGGCGGCCATGCGCGGTGAACTGGACTTCGCGCAGAGCCTGCACGCCCGGGTCGCGGTGCTCGCCGGGCTGCCGGCCGACGTCGTTGACTCCGTCCGCGCCGAGGTGCAGCTCAGCGACGGCGCGGAGGCCCTGGTGGCCGCGTTCAAAGCGGCAGGCCACGCCGTCGCCGTCGTTTCGGGCGGGTTCAACCAGATCCTGCGCCCGATTGCCGAGGGTCTGGGCCTGGACTACTGGATCGCGAACGAGCTGGAGATCGTCGACGGGGCGTTGACCGGGCGGGTGCTCGGCGACGTCGTGGACCGCGCCGCGAAGGAAAAGTACCTGCGCGAGTGGGCCGCGGCCGAGGGCATCCCGATGGAACACACCATTGCGGTGGGCGACGGCGCCAACGACCTGGACATGCTCGGCGCTGCCGGCATCGGGGTGGCCTTCAACGCCAAGCCCGCCGTCCGCGCCGCGGCCGACGCCGCCGTGGAGATGCCATACCTGGACGCCGTCCGCCACATCGCGGGCGTCTGACCTTAAACGCGAAATGACACCTGGCGGCAGTGTTCTTCAGGAACATTGCCGCCAAGTGCCATCCCGGTAGCGGCTAGTTGGTGCCTGCGCCGTCCGCTTTGTCGAAGTAATCGGCGCCGCCGACGTACTCGGTGTGGCCGGTCTCGACGTCGGCCGTGGCCATCTTGGCGACCTCGGCGGCGAATTCCTTGACCGAGTAGAGCTTGCCGGCCTCGGCGCGGCGGGCCTCGATGGCGCCGGGGTTGGAGCGGTCCAGCAGCGTGGCGGTGACCGTGCCTTCGATCATGTCGCCGGAGACGACCAGGAGAGAGATGCCCTTCTCGTCCAGGGCAGGGATGAGGTCGCGGAGTGCGTCCTCGCCGGCGCGCTTGCTGCGGGCGACCGGCTCGTACTCGGGCATGGTGGGCACGGTCTCAATGAAGTGGGCCTGGTGGCTGGTCACGAAGACCACCCGGGAGCCCACCGACATCAGGGGCACGGCGGCGTTGAGCATGTTGACCTGCGCGTCGCGGTTGAGCTTGAGCGCGTACCCCTCCTCCATGCCGGATTCCATTCCGCCGGAGGCGTTCAGTACCAGCAGATCCAAGGCGCCGAAGTTCTCCATCGCGGCGCTGGCCAGGGCCTGGACGCCTTCCTGGGTGGTGAGGTCTGCGCCCACGGCTGCGGCGCGGCCGCCGGCGGCCTCGATCTCGGCGACGACCTTGTTGGCGCGGGGTGCCTTCTGGCGGTAGTTCACGACGACGGCGGCACCCTCCGCGGCGAGGAATTTGGCAACCTCGGCGCCGATGCCACGCGATGAACCGGTAACGATCGCGGTCTTGTTCTCCAGCAGTCCCATACGAGCTCCTTTGTTCCAAACATCCAAATACGGTGGGGTCTGCTGTCCATCATGCCAGCGTCCCCGGGCAAACCGTTTGTACCGGATCCACAAAGAAGACGCACCCGGCTAGTTCAGGGCTGGCCTCCGACGGACATGTCCGTCGCGCGCCGCGGCGGGTGGGCATAGCGCGGCATGCCCACCCGCCGCGGCTAGGAATGGACATGTCCGTCACCGGCGTGCGCAAAAGATGGGCATGTCCGTCACCCGGTGGGTCGTTCGCAGTGTTCTAGTGGCAGCTTTGGCAACCGGGCCTGTCCCGGCCCTGGGTGGCGGCGTAGGATCCGGGCATGGCACTGCGAGGTACCGAGTCCACGCCGGAGGAAGTTTTCAGCGGGTCTCCGCGCGGCCTGGCTCTCTTCCGGGCGGTGGAGGGGCTGCTGGTGACGCTAGGCCCGGCGGCCGTATCCGGCCAGGTGCACGTCCGTGCCACCAAGAGCCAGGTCGCTTTCCGGGCCCGGCGCGGCTTCGCCTACGTCTGGTGGCCGGGGCGCTATGTGCGATCCACGGTTCCGGCCGTGCTCTCGATCGCGCTCCACGAGCGCCTCGCCTCACCCCGGTTCAAATCCGTGGTGCAGGTCTCCCCCAGTCTCTGGATGCACCACCTTGAGCTTCATTCCGAGGAGGACCTCGACGCCGAGGTCGCGGACTGGCTGCGGCGGGCCCGGGACGAGGCAGGCTGAGCGCCCGGACCCGGCCGGATCAGCTGCGGTCGATCCGGATCTTTTTCGTCGTCTCGGCCGGGGCCGCGACGGGAGCCGGAGCCCGTACTTCAAGCACGCCGTCCTTGTAGCTGGCGGTGATGTCTTCCTCCCTGGCACCGGCGGGCAACGCGATGCTGCGCACGAACGAGCCGTACCGGAACTCCGAGCGGTAACCTGTCTTGCTCTTGTGTTCGGTCTTCTCCTCGCGTTCGGCCTTGATGTTTAGCATGCCGTTACTGACCGAGACATCGACGTCCTTCTCCGGGTCGATTCCGGGGACCTCCGCCCGCACCACCAGCGTGTTCCCGTCCTGGAACTGTTCGACCTTGATGCTGGACGCCATCGTCAGGTCGCCGTCGAGGAAGCGGCGGACCGGCTCAAGCATGTCCGAGGGCGTCCACTTGCTGAGATCAGTCATGATTTGTCCTCCTGGGTCCACGCCCCCGCCGAGGCATGGTCGGGGGCTGTACCCCCATTACACGCCCGGCCCGCCGCGGCGCCAAGGACCAAAGGCCCCGGCTGGGCGCCGGCGGGAGGCGCGAAAACGGCGGCGGCGCCCGACGGACGCTATGCGCCCTCCGCCACCTGCCGCCGTCGTCGGAACGGCGCCCCTAGTGCCCCATGCCGAGGCCGCCGTCGACCGGGATGACGGCGCCGGAGATGTAGGCGGCTTCGTCGCTGGCGATCCAGCGCACGACGCCGGCAACCTCCGACGCTTCGGCGAACCGGCCCGCCGGCACCTTCGACAGGTAGTCCTTCTGGGTGGCCTCCGGGAGCTCGGCCGTCATGTCCGTGTTGATGAATCCCGGTGCCACGACGTTCGCGGTGATACCGCGGCCGCCGAGTTCGCGGGTGAGCGACCGGGCAATACCGACAAGGCCGGCCTTGGACGCGGAGTAGTTAATCTGGCCGGGCGCCCCGTAGAGTCCGGAGACCGAGGAGATCAGTACCACGCGGCCCTTCCGTGCCCGGATCATGCCCTTCGAGGCGCGCTTGATGACACGGAACGCGCCGGTGAGGTTGGTGTCGATCACGGAGGTGAAGTCGTCCTCGCTCATCCGCAGCAGCAACGTGTCCTTGGTGATGCCGGCGTTCGCGACGAGAACCTCGACGGGGCCGTGCGCCGCCTCCACCTCGGCGAACGCCGCGTCCACCGAGGCCTCGTCCGTGACGTCGGCCTTGACGCCCAGGATCCCCTCCGGCAGCGCCGTTTCGCTGCGGTACGTGACGGCCACCTTGTCCCCGTTGGCGAGAAACGCCTCGGCGATGGCGAGGCCGATGCCCCGGTTGCCGCCGGTGATCAGGACACTGCGGCCGGTCGCGGTTGCTTCAGACATGGAGGACTCCGGTTTCTGCGGCGCACTGGTACCGCGGTGGATGGGCTGGATTTTCCTGCCTCCGATCTTAGCCGCAGGCGCGGCGGGCCTCCTTGCAGGGCGGGCCCTGTTTGGGGCCCTCCGCCGATGGTGAGAGAATTAAAGGAAGCCTATGGAGCGTGATCTGACAGCCGTGACACACAAGACCCGACCCGGCGAGCGGACTCCCGGGGGGAACTCCGGCGACGCCGAGGTCCACAGCATCACTGACGCCGCTGCCGCGCATTCGGAAGAAATGCGCCAGCGCATGATCAAGTACGCCGTGGCCATGGGGATCCGCATGGTCTGCCTGGTGCTCGTGTTCGTGGTGGACGGCTGGTTCAAGGTGCTGCCGGTGATCGGGGCGGTCTTCCTGCCCTGGGTCGCGGTGGTGATCGCCAACGGCAGCGACCACGCCGAAGTGCACAGCGAGTCCCTGATCGACTACGTTCCGCTGGCCGAACTGGAATCCCCGGCAGGCACCCCGGGCACCGGCCCGAAGGAAGGGCTCGCGGAGGATCCCTCCGCGACGCTGCTGCAGGGCGAACTGATTGACGACGACGAGGACCACGGACGGGCTGCTTCATGAATCTTCTTGACCTGGCCGGCTCCCCCGGGGAGCCCGCCGCGGCCATGTGCTCGCGCAAGGCGTGCCGCGCCGACGCCGCCTGGCAGCTGTTGTGGAACAACCCCCGCATCCACACTCCCGAGCGCCGCAAGGTCTGGCTGGCCTGCCCGGAGCACCGCGACTGGCTGGAGGACTACCTGCGGACCCGCGGGCTCTGGAAAGACACGGTCGCCCTCGATCCGGATTCCCCCGACACCGGCCGGGATGCGGCGCGGACGGAAACGGCCGCGGAAAGCGGCGGGGCACGCTGAATGTACCGCTTTCTCTTCTCCAGCAAATGGCTGGGCTACCTGTTGCTGGCCGCAATTTTCGCCACGGCCTGCGTGTTCCTGGGCCGCTGGCAGATGGACCGCCGGGCCGAAACCCTCGCGGAGATCAACCGCGTGGTTTCGAACTACTCGGCCACGCCGATCCCCTTCGCCGACGCCAGGGACCAGTTCGTCCGGCTCGATCCCGAGCGTGAATGGACCCAGGTGGAACTGCGGGGCAGCTACGACGCCGCAGGCCAGCGGATCGTGCGCAACCGTCCCCTGAACGGGCAGCCCGGCTACGAGGTGGTGGTTCCGTTCAAACTGGAGTCCGGTGAGACGGTCGTCATCGACCGCGGCTGGCTGCCCATCGGCAACAAGACCCCCGGCAGCCCGGACTCGGTGCCGGCGCCCCCGGCCGGTAAGGTCACGGTGGTGGCCCGGCTGAAACACACCGAACCTGAGCTGAACCGCGGCGCCCCGGACGGCCAGCTGGCGTCCATCGACCTGGCCGCCTACTCGGCCCAGCTCGGGTACCCGCTGCTCACCGGCGCCTACGGCCAGCTGGCCTCCGAGACGCCGCCGGCGGCGGACATGCCCATCGGGTTCCCCAAGCCGTCCACCGAGGAAGGCACGCACCTGTCCTACTCGCTGCAGTGGTTCGCCTTCGGTGTGCTGATGTTTGTCGGCTTCGGCTACGCCGCGCGCCAGCAGGCGCGCAACGCCGCCATCGACGCCGAGGACGAGGCGGCCGCCGCGGACGGCGGAACCGGGCCGTACCTGCACGACGGCAGCAACGCCGCGCCCCGCCGTCGTCCGCTGCCCCGCCAGGGCAGGAAGGCGACGGCCGAGGAAGAGGAAGACGCCATCCTCGACGCCCAAGGTTTTTAGGGAGGACAGCATGCACCCCGACGCTGTAACGAATGTCCGCCGCGCCCTGGACGCCGCCGGCGCGGAGGACACCGTGGCCGTCTTCGACACGGCCGTGCCGACCGCGGCGGCGGCAGCGGCCGCGCTGGGTTGCGACGTCGCGGCGATCACGAACAGCCTGGTGTTCGACCTCGACGGCGCTCCCCTGCTGATCCTCGCCAGCGGCGCCGCGAAGGTGGACGTCCGCAAGGTGGCGCTGACCCTGGGGTCCGGGAAAATCCGCCGCGCCGATCCCGAATTCGTGCTGCTGCACACCGGCCAGCGCGTTGGCGGCGTCGCCCCGGTCGGCCACCGCAACAAAATCAGGACGCTGCTGGACGAATCCCTGGCCGCCCACCCCGTCCTCTGGGCCGGCGCCGGGGACCACAACTCCATGTTCTCCATCACCTATAAAGAGCTCCGCAGGATCACCAACGCGGAAGCAATGCCCGTCCGCTAAAAACCGCACAGACGGGGCGGTAATGAAGGCGCAAGCGTAACGGTGACATGCGTGAGAACGCCGAACGCGGAGTCCATAAGCGCAGCGGCGACGTCCATGAAAGCGCCGAGCGCGGATGATTTGCGTAGCGTGCGTCTAAGCGAGGCACGAGCGAGCACGCGGCAAATCATTCGCGTGAGGCGCGAAGGTGAGCAGGGCTCACCAGAAGCCGGACGGCGACCGAGGCCGGGCGCCTACGCCAGCGTGATCAGGTCCAGGTAGTCGTCGTTCCAGAGATCCTCGACGCCGTCGGGCAGCAGGACGACCCGTTCCGGGTTGAGCGCCTCGACGGCGCCTTCGTCGTGGCTGACCAGCACGACGGCGCCGGTGTAGTTGCGCAGCGCGCCCAGGATCTCAGAGCGGCTGGCCGGGTCCAGGTTGTTGGTGGGTTCGTCGAGCAGCAGCACGTTGGCGCTGGAGGCGACGATCGTTGCCAGGGCCAGCCGGGTCTTCTCGCCGCCGGAGAGCACGCCGGCGGGCTTGTCGACGTCGTCGCCGGAGAACAGGAACGAGCCCAGGATGCCGCGGACCTCGGCGTCGTTCATGTCCGGGGCCGCCGAGCGCATGTTCTGCAGTACGGTGCGGTCCACGTCGAGGGTCTCGTGCTCCTGCGCGTAGTAGCCCACCTTCAGCCCGTGCCCGGGGATGACCTCGCCGGTATCGGGCTTGTCCACTCCGGCGAGCATCCGCAGCAGCGTAGTCTTGCCGGCGCCGTTGAGGCCCAGGATGACCACCTTGGAGCCACGGTCGATCGCGAGGTCGACGTCGGTGAAGATCTCCAGGGAGCCGTAGGACTTGCTCAGCCCGTCCGCGGTCAGCGGGGTCTTGCCGCACGGGGACGGATCCGGGAAGCGCAGGGCCGCCACGCGGTCGGTTTCGCGGACCGCCTCGAGGCCGCCGAGCAGGCGTTCGGCGCGCTTGGCCATGTTCTGCGCGGCCACGGCCTTGGTGGCCTTGGCGCGCATCTTGTTGGCCTGGTCCATGAGGACCTGGGCCTTCTTCTCGGCGTTGGCGCGTTCGCGCTTGCGGGCGCGCTCGTCCGTCTCGCGCTGGACCTGGTAGCGCTTCCAGTCCATGTTGTAGATGTCGATGTGGGCGCGGTTGGCGTCCAGCAGGAAGACCTTGTTCACCGTTGCCTCGAGCAGCTCGGTGTCGTGGCTGATGACGATCAGGCCGCCCTGGTGGTTCTTCAGGAAGTCCCGGAGCCAGGCGATCGAGTCGGCGTCGAGGTGGTTGGTCGGCTCATCGAGGAGCATGGTCTCGGCGTCGGAGTACAGGATGCGGGCCAGCTCCACGCGGCGGCGCTGGCCGCCGGAGAGGGTCTTCAGCGGCTGGTTCAGCAGCCGGTCCGGCAGGGCCAGGTTGGAGCAGATCGCCGCGGCCTCGGCCTCGGCGGCGTAACCGCCGGCGGCGAGGAACTCGGACTCCAGCCGGTCGTAGCGGTTCATGGCCTTGCGCTGGACGGCGGCATCTTCGCTGGCCATCTCCTCGTGGGCGGCGCGGAGCTTGCCGACGGCGATGTCCAGGCCGCGGGCGGAGAGGATGCGGTCGCGGGCCAGCTGCTCCATGTCCGGGGTGCGGGGATCCTGGGGCAGGTAGCCGATCTCGCCGCTGCGGGTGACCTTGCCGGCCGCGGGCAGGCCTTCGCCGGCGAGCACACGGGTCAGGGTGGTCTTGCCTGCACCGTTACGGCCGACCAGGCCGATCTTGTCCCCCTTGTCGATCCGGAAACTCACCTGGTCCATAAGCAGACGGGCGCCGGCGCGCAGTTCGAGATCCTGGACGGTAATCAATGCAGCTAAGGCCTTTCACAACAGGGAACGCCGCGGCACAACGGATGGAGTCTGAACGGGGCCGGGGCAGAATGGCCGGAACAACGGCCTTAACCAGTCTACCGGCCGAGTCCGCGCCGGGTGACATCCGCCTGGCACGGCGGCCGACGGCGGGCGCCGGCCGCGGCCGTCCGTCCCCTGGGCCGCGGTCCCCCGGCGCTACGGCTTGGCCCGTCCCGGCGCAGTGGCACGGCCCGTCCCGGCCCTTTGGAGTGGTTGTCCAGAGCGGGGGCTCCGGTTTAGTGGGAGGCCTACAAAATGGGGCCGCCACCGCGGCCGTATCGTCGGAAGAAAGGCCCCCTTACCGCCCGCACGAAGGACACACCATGAACTACACCAGCCAGCCGGGAGGCGGCGCCTCCCCTGCGCAGACGCCCGGTCCCGCCGCCCCTGCCGCCGCCGGGCCCGACGCGCCCGCGGCCACCCAGTCCGCAGCCATGCCGACCGCCGCACAGGCTGCTACTCCGGGAACCGGCGCACCATCCGCTGCCACGGCTGCCCGGCCGCGCCGGTGGGACGCGACCGATCTGGGGCTGATCGCCGTCTTCGCCGCCCTGATCGCCGTGTCGGCGCTGATCGCGGCCATCCCCGTGGGCGGCCTCGGCGTCCCGATCACCCTGCAGACCCTCGCGGTCATGCTTACCGGACTCGCCCTGGGCCCCGGGCGCGCCTTCGCCGCCGTCGGGCTGTACCTGCTCCTGGGCTTCGCCGGGCTGCCGATCTTCAGCGGCGGCCGGAGCGGCCTCGGTGTCCTGGCCGGGCCCTCCGCCGGCTACATTTTCGGCTTCCTGCTGACTGCCACCGCGCTGGGTGCGCTGACCGTCGTCGTGCTCCGCCGCACCCGTGCCGGCTCCGGGAAGGTGCGCGCCGTGCTGCTCTTCTGCGCGGCGATGGTGAGCAGCATCATCTTCGTCCACGGCCTGGGCATCCTCGGCATGGCGGTGAACGCCAAGCTCAGCTTCAGCGCGGCGTTCCTTGCCGACCTCGCCTTCTACCCCGGCGATGTGCTAAAGAACATCCTGGCAGTGACCATAGCGCTGGCGCTGCACAAGGCGTTCCCGGACCTGCTGCTGCGGCGGATCCGGCGCGCGGACGGCGCCGCGTGAGCATTGTCATCGACCGCGCGGCCGTCCGGGTCGCCGTCGACGGCCGGGCGGAGCCGAAGACGCTCCTGGACGAGGTCTCGCTGACGCTGTCCGAGCGCCGCATCGGCGTGATCGGCGCCAACGGCTCCGGCAAATCCACCCTCCTGCGGCTGCTGAACGGCCTCGTCGCGCCGAGCTCGGGCTCTGTCACGGTGTACGGCGCCGACACGGTCCGCGGGGTGCGGTCGGTGCGGCGCCGGGTGGGCTTCGTCTTCACCGATCCGCTCTCGCAGCTCGTGATGCCGACCGGCCGGGAGGACGTGGAGCTGTCGCTGCGCCGCTCGGTGCGGGACGGGCGTGAGCGGCGCGCCCGGGCGGAGGCGGTGCTGGCACGGTTCGGGCTGCTGGCGCTCGCGGACCAGAGCATCTATGAGCTTTCCGGGGGCGAACGGCAGTTGATGGCTCTCGCCGCCGTGCTGGCCGTCGACCCGGACATCCTGGTCCTCGATGAGCCGTCCACCCTGCTGGACCTGCGGAACCGGGAACTGCTCCGCCGGACCCTGGCCGGCCTCGAGCAGCAGGTCATCCTCTCGACCCACGACCTGGACCTCGCCCTCGACCTGGACCGCGTGCTGGTGGTCGACGCCGGCAGGATTGTGTTCGACGGCGGCCCGGCGGAGGCGGTGGGGTTCTACCGTGCCCTGTGCACGGCGGACCCCGGGGACTCTCCCGGAGCAGCGGCGCCGGGGCCGGCAGCGTCCGGTGCTGGTTTGCCGGAGGCGGGCCCGTGAGAGGCCATGGCTTCCTCTCTGCCCAGTACGTCCCCGGCGCGTCGCCGCTGCACCGGTCCCCCTTGTGGCTGAAGTTCCTGCTGGTGCTGGTCTGCGGCATGGCGTCCTTCCTGGTCGCCGACTGGGCCGTCGCCGCCGTGGTCCTCGCGCTCCTCTGTGCCGTCTTTCTGGGTACGGGCGCCGGCGGCCGCCGGCTGTTCCGGGCGGTCCGGCCGGTCCTTCCGGTGCTGGCCATGGTCGGGCTGTTCCAGTGGTGGCAGCTTGGTGGTCCGACGGCGGCCCGGATCGTGCTGAATATCCTGGTCTGTGTCGTGGCCGCGTCGATTTTGACAGTTTCGACTCCGGTCCAGGCGCTGCTGGACGGCGTCGCCTCACTGGCCCGGCCATTCCGCCGGCTGGGCGCCGATCCGGAGCGCTTCGCCCTGACGATTGCCGTCATGCTGCGCAGCATTCCGTTTATCGCCGGGGCCTACGCGGACGTGCGGGACTCCGCCCGGGCCCGCGGCCTGGACCGGAATCCCCGGGCCCTGGTGCTGCCGGTATTCATCACGACGGTGGCCTTCGCCCGGCAGACCGGCGAAGCCCTGGCCGCCCGCGGGCTCGGCGAGACCGGCCCGGAAGACTGAGCCTCAACGCCACGGGACATGCCCGTCGTCGGGGCCGACCACTGGGCATACCGGATTATGCCCACTCACCGTCCCGAAGAATGAGCATGTCCGTCGGGATGGAAGGGCCGGCTAGGACAGCGTGCAGTACTCGAACAGCGCCGCGGTCCCCATCCCGCCGGCAATGCTGATCATCGCCAGTCCCAGCAGGCCGTCCACGCGTTGCCGGCGGGCCTGGGCCAGGAGCCGGGTCACGAGCACCGCACCGGAGGCGCCGTAGGCGTGGCCGAGGGCGAGGGCTCCGCCGTCGAGGTTGACGCGCTCCGGGTCGATGCCGAGCTGGTCAAGGCACGCCAGGGTCTGGGAGGCGAACGCCTCGTTGAACTCAATCAGGCCGAGCTCCGAGGCCGAGATTCCGGTATCCGCCAACAGGCGCTCCGCGGCGGCCGCCGCCCCCATCCCCAGCAGGGCCGGGTCCACGCCCGCGGTCCGCGTCGCCCGCACCAGCAGCCCGTCCCGGGCCCCCAGGGCGCGGGCCTGCGCCACGGAGGTGACGAGGACGGCGGCTGCCGCGTCCGCGTCGAAGCAGGAGTTGCCGGCCGTCACGGTGCCGCCGGCGACGAAGGCGGCCGGAAACCGCGCGAGCGTGGCGGCAGTGAGGGACCGGCGCGGCCCGTCATCCGCGGCCGCGGTGCCGCCCGCGACAGGCACGGCGGTGATTTCGCCGTCGAACGCTCCGGCGGCCGCGGCGGCGAGGGCACGCCGGTGGCTGCGCAGGGCGAAGTCATCCTGCCGTTGCCGGCTGATACCGAAGCGGGCAGCGACGTTCTCGGCCGCCACGCCCATGTCCGGGTCCCCGAAACTGTCGGGGGCGAACCGGGGGCGGCTGAAGAACTGGGGGCCGTCGGCGCCGGGGAACGCCCGCAGCGGGGCCGTGCTGATGCTTTCCACCCCGCCGGCGAGGTAGACGGCGCCGTCGCCGCCAAGAGAGCTGCCGCCGAAGGAGCCACCGGACGCGACCATCCGGGACGCCAGGACAATCGCATCGAGCCCTGAGCCGCACTGCCGGTCCACGGTCAGTCCCGGGACGGCCGCCGGCAGCCCCGCCTCCAGCGCCGAGAGCCGGGCAACGTTGCCGCCGCCGCCCACGGCGTTGCCAGCCACGACGTCGGCGACCGACCCGGGCGCGGCTCCGGAGTCGGCGAGCAGGCTGCGCAGGACCGGGGCCAGCAGCTCCTGGGCCGGCACAGCTTTCAGGGCTCCCCGGGCACGGCAGACCGGGGTCCGGCGGGCGGCGATGATGACGGGCTGCCGGTCATCCGGGAGCGCCGCGGGCCCGGCGGCTGCCGCGCGGGTCCGCACGCGGGTCCGGTTGTCAGCCAAGGCGCCGAAGGCGTGGATCGTTGCCGGCGATCCACGCGAGCAGGAGCGGACGGCTGGGCTTGCCGCGGTCGGTCAGGGGAAGTTCGGACACCACGTAGTAGTCCAGGGGGCGTTTGCTGCGCGGCAGGATGTCCTCCAGACCCGCCCGGAGCTGGGTCGCGGTCAGGCCGCCGTGCGAGGCCAGCACGGCGGCTACGACCCGCTGGCCGCGCAGGCCGTCCGGCGCACCGGCCGCCACGGCCGCCGCGACGCCCGGGACCGAGGCGAGGGCGAGTTCAATCTCGTGGGGGTACACGTTGGTACCGGAGGTGTTGATCATGTCCGAGCGGCGGCCGAGCAGGTGCAGGATGCCGTCGGCCAGGTACCCCTGGTCCCCCACCGTGTACCAGCCGTCGAAGCACCGCAGCGCCTCCCCGTCGTCGCCCCACAGGTACCCGTCACTGACCATGCCGCTGCGGACGCTGACGTTGCCGACCTCGCTGTCCGGGAGCGGCCTCCCCGCGCCGTCGAGGATCCTGATGTCCACGCCGGGAAACGCCCGGCCGATGCCGGTTCCCTCAGGGCCTGCGTTCGACGCCGGGGCTCCGGCCGGGGCGAGACCGGCGCCGGCGACGAAGCTGAGTTCGGCGGCGCCGTAGTACTCGAAGATGGTGGCGCTGGGCGCCCAGCGGCGGGCGGCCTCCAGCGTCCGGGCGTCCAGCTTTGACCCGGCGCAGATGATGCTTCGGAGGCCGGAGGCGTCCACGCCGCCGGCCAGGCCGCGCTCGCTGAGCAGGCGGAGCATTGTCGGTACCAGCACCAGGCGGGTGATGCCGTCGTGGGCGATGGCGGTATGCGCATCGCCGACGTCGAAGCGCTCCAGGGCATGGAACTCGGAGCCGGCGTACAGACACTCCGCAAGAGCGTAGAGGTTGAGGCTGGCGGCAAGCGGTCCCGGGGCCAGCGTCCGGTCCCGGGCGGTCAGGCCGAAGAACTCGATCGAGGAATCGAAGGAGACCTGCCACGAACGCCGCGACCGGCTGAAGGCCTTCGGCAGGGCCGTGGTCCCGGAGGTCAGCCCCACCAGGAACGGCGTATCCGGCGGCCCGTCCGTGAGCCCCGCGCTGGCGCCGAGGTCCCCCATCCCGCCGGGCGGCGCCGCCAAGATCCTGGACCGCAGCCCCTCGAGGAGCTCCGGCGGCCAGGTCGGGTCGAGGACGGCACAGCGGCGCCGGCCCGCCACAGCCGCCGCGAACGACACCACAAAATCCAGGGAATTCGGCTCCGCCAGCACGGTGACGGCCGGCGACGCCGGGACCCGGGCCGCCGCCGCGTCCCGCAGCCCGGCCCAGTCCAGCCGCTTTCCGGCCACGGCGACGGCCGTCCCGTCGGGACGGTCGTCGGCCCAGCGCTGGAGTCGGTCGAGGAAAGGCATCGGATCAACTTTACCGGCCGGACTCTCCGCCGCGGGTGGCAGGGGATATTGTTTCAGCATGAGTTTCAATGACAACGTCCAGCTGGACCCTTCCCAGGTCCAAAGCCGCGGCGGCATGGGCCGCGGCACCAAAATCGGCGGCGGGATCGGCGGCGGCATCGTGCTGCTCCTGGCCGCCCTGTTCGGTATCAACCCGCAACTGCTCGAGGGCCTGGCCGGCACCACCGGCGACCAGTCCCAGACCCAGAGCACCGCCCCGGCGTGCAAGACCGGCGCCGACGCTGATGCCAACCTTGAGTGCCGGATCGTGGGCACGGTCAACAGCCTGAACGCGTTCTGGCCGGAATACCTGGCCCAGTACAACCGCAAGTACCCGCAGCCGGACACCGTGCTGTTCCGCGGTGCCACCAACACCGGTTGCGGCAGCGCCACGTCCGAGGTGGGCCCGTTCTACTGCCCCGCCGACCAGACGGCGTATTTCGACCCCGGCTTCTTCCAGGAACTCGTGGACCGGTTCGGCTCCTCCGGCGGCCCGCTGGCCCAGGAGTATGTGGTGGCGCACGAGTTCGGCCACCACATCCAGAACGTGCTGGGCACGATCGACCGTGCCCAGCAGGACCCGAAGGGACCGGAGTCAGGCGCGGTGCGCGTGGAACTGCAGGCGGACTGCTACGCCGGCCTGTGGGTCAGGTACGCCACCACCACCAAGGACCCGAAGAGCGGCCAGCCGTTCCTGGAGCCGCTGAAGACCCAGGACCTGCAGGACGCCCTGTCCGCGGCCTCGTCGGTCGGCGACGACCGGATCCAGAAGGCCGCCACCGGCCGAGTGTCGCCGGAGTCCTGGACCCACGGTTCCAGCGCCCAGCGGCAGAAGTGGTTCTACCAGGGCTACAAGACCGGCGACATCAACCAGTGCGACACCTTTAAAGTCGCAACCCCGTAGCCGGGCGGCTGCTGCGTCACCGCCCTTATGACGGGCTGAATGGCGGTGACGGCGCACCCGATGCCGGCACGGCGCAAAAGACGGCGGCGGGCCCACCTCACGAGGTGGGCCCGCCGCCGTCTGTGCGTCCGGGGAGGAACTCAGATGTTGAAGCCGAGGGCGCGCATCTGGTCGCGGCCGTCCTCGGTGATCCGCTCCGGACCCCATGGCGGCATCCAGACCCAGTTAAGGCGCCAGTCGTCGACGATGCCGTCCAGGGCCTTGCCCACCTGCTCTTCGATCACGTCGGTAAGCGGGCACGCGGCGGTGGTCAGCGTCATGTCGATCAGCAGGGCGCCGTCGTCATCGGAGTACTTGAGGCCGTAGAGCAGGCCCAGGTCAACGATGTTCACGCCCAGTTCAGGGTCGATCACATCCTTGAGCGCCTCTTCGACGTCCTCGAGGCCCGTGCGGGCCGTGTTGGTTTCGGTCATGGCGTAGTCCTAACTAGGCCTGTGCCGCGGCGTCTGCTGCGGCGATGGTGGCGGTTCCGGCGCCCTGGACGTAGCGGTCGTAGCCCTCTTCTTCCAGGCGGTCGGCCAGCTCGGGGCCGCCTTCTTCGACGACCTTGCCGTCGACGAAGACGTGCACGAATTCCGGCTTGATGTAGCGCAGGATCCGGGTGTAGTGGGTGATCAGCAGGGTGCCCATGTTGCCTTCGGCGTGGGCGCGGTTGACGCCCTCGGAGACGACCTTCAGGGCGTCAACGTCCAGGCCGGAGTCGGTCTCGTCGAGGATGGCGAACTTGGGCTTGAAGAGCTCGAGCTGGAGGATCTCCACGCGCTTCTTCTCACCGCCGGAGAAGCCTTCGTTGACGTTGCGCTGGGTGAAGTCGGCGTCGATCCGCAGCTTCGCCATGGCTTCCTTGACGTCCTTGGTCCAGGTACGCAGCTTGGGCGCTTCGCCGTCGATCGCGGTCTTGGCGGTGCGCAGGAAGTTGGTCATGCTCACGCCGGGGACCTCGACCGGGTACTGCATGGCCAGGAACAGGCCGGCACGGGCGCGCTCGTCGACGCTCATCGCCAGGACGTCCTCGCCGTCGAGCGTGATGGTGCCGCCGGTGACGTTGTAGCGGGGGTGGCCGGCGATCGTGGAGGCCAGGGTGGACTTGCCGGAACCGTTCGGGCCCATGATGGCGTGGGTTTGGCCGGTCTTGATGGTCAGGCTGACGCCCTTCAGGATTTCCTTGGTGCCCTGCTCGGTGTCAATGCTGACGTGCAGGTCCTTGATCTCAAGAGTAGACATATGTCTCGTTCTCCTCTGCACCGCCGGCTCGGCGGCGGTGCGGTTTTCTGGTCGTTAAAGTTTTGTGGAGCTGGGTGGCCGGGTCAGCCGGCGTTCGGAGCCTCGGCCCCGTTCAGGACCGTGCTGACGTCTACATAGACGCCGCCGTCCTGGACGGTGACCGCGAAGACGGGCACGGGATCGTAGGCGGGAAGCTGCAGGGGCTGGCCGCTGCGCAGGTCGAACTGGGAGCCGTGGCCCCAGCATTCGATCGTGCAGCCTTCCACCTCGCCCTCGGAGAGCGAGATGTCCGCGTGCGAGCAGGTGTCACCAATCGCGTGGATCTCCCCCATCGAATCCTTCACGACCGCTACGGGGTAGTCGTCGATCAGGATGCGCAGGGCCTGCTTCACCTGGATTTCCGCGGCGTTGCACACCAGCTCGCCCTTTGGCTGTTCCGTCATCCCGTGTCCTCTCCGTTGGTCCGTCGTCTAGTTGTCCGTGGCGGCGAGCTCGCGCTCGACGGCGGCCGTGAGGCGTTCCTCGATGGCGGGAACCCGGATCTGCTGGATGATCTCGTTGAGGAAGCCGCGGACCACCAGGCGGCGGGCGACCTTCTCCGGAATGCCGCGCGCCATCAGGTAGAACAGGTGCTCGTCGTCGAAACGGCCCGTGGCGCTGGCGTGGCCGGCCCCGGCGATCAGGCCGGTCTCGATTTCCAGGTTCGGCACGGAGTCGGCGCGGGCGCCGTCGGTGAGGACCAGGTTGCGGTTGGCCTCGTACGTGTCGGTGCCTTCGGCTTCCTTGCGGATCAGGACGTCGCCCACCCACACGGTGTGCGCGTTGCGGCCCTGCAGGGCGCCCTTGTACAGGACGTTGGACTTGCAGTTCGCGACCGCGTGGTCGACGAAGAGGCGCTGCTCCAGGTGCTGGCCGGCGTCGGCGAAGTACAGGCCGAACATTTCCGCTTCCGCGCCGGGCGCGGTGAAGCGGGCCGACGGCGTGACGCGGACCAGGTCGCCGCCGAGGCTGACGACGATGTGCTTGAACTTGGCGTCGCGGCCAAGCTTCGCCTGCTGCGAGGAGGCGTGCACGGCGTCGTCGTTCCATTCCTGGAGCGAGATGACGGTGAGTTCCGCGCCGTCCTCAACGAGGATTTCCACGTTCTCCGAGACGACGGCACTGCCCTGGTGGTCCAGGACGACGACGCCGCGGGAGAACTTCTCGGCGATGATGACCAGGTGCTGCGCGGAGGCCGCTTCGCCCTGACCGGTCAGCACCACGCTGACCTCGCCTTCGGTCTGGACGTTGGCGGGAACGGTGATGACCGTGGCCTCGGCGAAGTTTTCCCAGGCGTTGGCGGACACCCGGTCCTCGGGGATGGCCGCGGAACCGATGCGGGCATCGTCCCGGCCGACCGTCTCGACCCGGACGCCCTCGGGCGCGGTGACGGCGACGGCCGGTGCGGCCCCGCCGAGGACCTCGGTGTGCAGGCCGCGGAGGCGCTTGAGCGGGGTGAACCGCCAGTCCTCTTCCATGCCGGTCAGCGGCTTGAAGTCCGCCAGGGTGTAGGAGGTCAGGCGGCCGGCGCGCGAGCTGTCCGGGACGCCGACGCCGCCGCCGTGCGAGTGCGCCTTGACGGCGTCACCGGCGAGCGGTGCCTTCGACTCGGCGGAGTTGAGCGGCGAAAGGCTTTCGCCTTCCTCGGTGAAACCGTCGATGAACGGCTGGGATGAGGGCGCGCCGATGCGCGCCTTTTCAGTAGTGATGTCAGTCATTAACCGACCGATCCTTCCATCTGCAGTTCAATCAGGCGGTTCAGCTCGAGCGCGTATTCCATCGGCAGCTCGCGGGCGATCGGCTCGATGAAGCCGCGCACGATCATCGCCATGGCCTCGTCCTCACGCATGCCGCGGGACATCAGGTAGAACAGCTGCTCTTCGCTGACGCGCGAGACCGTGGCCTCGTGGCCCATCACGACGTCGTCCTCGCGGATGTCGATGTACGGGTAAGTGTCCGAGCGGCTGATGGTGTCGACCAGCAGCGCGTCGCAGCGGACCGTGTTGGCCGAGTGCTTGGCGCCTTCGCGGACCTGGACCAGGCCGCGGTAAGCGGCACGGCCGCCGCCGCGGGCCACGGACTTGGAGATGATCGAGCTCTTCGTGTTCGGCGCGATGTGCACCATCTTCGAGCCGGTGTCCTGGTGCTGGCCCTCGCCGGCGAACGCGATCGAGAGGGTTTCGCCCTTGGCGCCCTCACCGACCAGGTACACGGCCGGGTACTTCATGGTGACCTTGGAACCGATGTTGCCGTCGATCCACTCCATCGTGCCGCCCTCTTCGCAGACGGCGCGCTTGGTGACCAGGTTGTACACGTTGTTGGACCAGTTCTGGATGGTCGTGTAGCGGACGCGGGCGCCCTTCTTCACGACGATCTCCACGACGGCGGAGTGCAGCGAGTCCGAGGTGTAGATCGGCGCGGTGCAGCCCTCGATGTAGTGGACGTAGGAGTCCTCGTCCGCGATGATCAGGGTCCGTTCGAACTGGCCCATGTTCTCGGTGTTAATGCGGAAGTAGGCCTGCAGCGGGATGTCCACGTGGACGCCCTTGGGCACGTACACGAAGGAGCCGCCGGACCAGACAGCGGTGTTCAGCGACGCGAACTTGTTGTCTCCGACCGGAATGATGGTGCCGAAGTACTCCTGGAAGATCTCCGGGTGCTCGCGCAGCGCGGTGTCGGTGTCCAGGAAGATGACACCCTGGGCTTCGAGGTCCTCGCGGATCTGGTGGTACACCACCTCGGATTCATACTGGGCGGCGACGCCGGAGACGAGGCGGCTGCGCTCGGCTTCCGGGATGCCCAGCTTCTCGTAGGTGTTGCGGATGTCCTCGGGCAGGTCCTCCCAGCTGGCGGCCTGCTTCTCCGTGGAGCGCACGAAGTACTTGATGTTGTCGAAGTCGATGCCCGAGAGGTCGGCGCCCCAGGTGGGCATCGGCTTGCGGTCGAAGTACTTCAGGCCCTTGAGGCGGAGGTCGAGCATCCATTCGGGCTCGCCCTTCTTGGCCGAGATGTCACGCACGACCTCTTCATCGATACCACGGCGGGCGTTGGCGCCGACGTCGTTCTTGTCGGCCCAGCCGTACTCGTAGGTGCCGATTCCGTGGAGCTCGGGATTCTTTTCCAGAATCTCCGAAATCACCGTGGATTCAGCAACCTTCTTCTCTGATAGTTGGTCCGTCATCACGGCCTTTCTTGCAGATGGTTGGATACTTCGTCCGGACTGTCCTGGCCCGCGAGGCTGGTGGCCCCGGGAGCGGCCGGACGGCCCGTAGGTATGTGGGTGGTGCAGACGTGTCCGCCGCGCGCCAGCGTGGAGAGCCGGCGGACGTCGACGCCGAGCAGCCGGGAGAAGACGTCCGTCTCCGCCTCGCAGAACACCGGGAACTGCGAGGCCAGCTGCTGGATGGGGCAGTGGCCCTGGCACAGCTGCACGCTCGAGAGCGCCGCCGGGAGCGGTGCCTTGGCCTCGATGGACTGCGCCGAGGCGACGAAACCGTCCCGGCTCAGGGCCGCGGACAGCGCCCGGGCGCGGGCCGTGATGTCAGCCCCCGCGGCCTCGATCTCCGGCGCGTAGCGGCGTTCCATCTGCGCGAACCGTTCGACGGCGAACTCGCGCACCGCCTCCGGGCCGGCCAGGTCACCGATCCGCCGCAGGGCGGACCCGGCAATGTCCAGGTAGTCGTTGCCCAGGCTGGACTGGCCCTGCGAGCTGAGCACGTAGCGGCGGGCGGGCCGGCCCGCGCCGGCGCCTGCCCGGGCAGCGCGCTTGACCTCGATGACGCCGTTGCGGGAGAGATGGTCCAGGTGCCGGCGCACCGCGGCCGGGGTGAAGCCTAGCATCTCGCCCAGCTCGGCGGCACTGATCGGCCCGTGCTCCAGCACCGCGGCCTGGACCCGGTCCCGGGTGCGTTCGTCGGCCTCGCGCGCGTGCGCAGCCCGGCCCGCCGCGAGCGGCTCCGCGCGCACGGGCGCGGCGACAGGCTCGGCTGCGGGCACAGCGGACGTCGAGGGGCTCATGGAATACACAACACAATCATGTCGTAATTTACTCCCCCGATCCAGTAAGGCATGGCTTCCCGCGCCGCGGGCCGGGCTCGGCTCCGCGGCTACTACATCGCGTAGAATGCTCAGGTGCGATCTCCCGAATCCCCCGCCCTCACCATCCGCGGGCTCATCAAGGATGTTGGCCCGCTGCCCAGCCTTGACGGCAAGATGCTGCGGGTGGTCAGCGGGCTGTCCCTGACCGCCGAACGCGGCCAGGTCACGGCGCTGCTGGGCGCCAACGGCGCGGGCAAGACCACGACGATCGAGTGCGCCCAGGGGCTGCAGAAGCGGACCGGCGGCACGATCAGCCTGCTTGGCGCGGACCCTGACACCGCCGGCGCCGAACTGCGCGCCCGGGTGGGCGTGATGCTCCAGGACGGCGGGCTGCCGCCGTCGGCCCGTCCCGTGCCGCTGCTGCGGCACATCGCCGGCATGTACCAGGACCCGTGGCCGGTGGACGACCTGATCGCCCGGCTGGGCATCGACGCTTTCAGCCGCACCTCCGTGCGGCGGCTCTCCGGCGGGCAGAAGCAGCGCCTGGCCCTCGCGGCGGCCCTGGTCGGCCGGCCCGAGGTGCTCTTCCTCGACGAACCCAGCGCCGGCCTGGACCCGCAGTCCCGGCAGCTCGTGTTCGAGCTGATCGGCGAGCTGCGCGACCGCGGCATGGGCATTGTCCTGACCACCCACCTGATGGACGACGCCCAGCGGCTGGCGGATTACGTCTACATCATCGACGCCGGGCGCAACGTCGCCGAGGGCACCGTCGCCCAGTTGCTGCGGCATGAGCTGACGGAGGACACGGCGGGGCAGCACATCCGCACCCTGCTCTTCGAGGCCGAACCGGGCCTGGACCTCGCCGGTGTGCTGCCGGACGCCGTCGACGTCCGCGAAACACGCGCCGGCAGCTACAGCGCCACCGGCCCGCTGACGCCGGCGGACCTCTCCGCCGTGGCGGCGTGGTGGGCCGCCCGCGGCATCATGCCCGCCTCGATGAGCCTGGCGGCCCGCAGCCTGGAAGACGTCTTCCTCGACATCTCCGGAAGGGAGACCCGATGAGTACCTCCCCCGCCGCGGCGACGCTCGGCAGCAGGCCCGCATCATTGCTGCGCCGCGTCCTGCTGCAGGGCCGGTATGAGACCGTCACCATGCTCCGCAACGGCGAGCAGCTGATCCTGGCGGTCATCCTTCCGTTGCTGGCGCTGGTGGGACTCACTGTCACCCCGCTGCTGGACGGCCTCGGCTCAAGCCGGGTCAACATCGCCGTCCCGGGCATCCTGGCCCTGTGCGCCATGTCCACCGCCTTCACCGGCCAGGGCATCGCCACCGGCTTCGACCGCCGCTACGGGGTCCTGCGCTTCCTGTCCACCACGCCGCTGGGCCGGACCGGGCTCATCCTCGGAAAGGTCCTGGCCGTGCTGGCGGTGCTGGTGCTGCAGGTTCTGGTGGTCGCCGCCGTCGCCCTGCCGCTGGGCTGGCGCCCCTCCCTGCCGGGCCTGCTGCCGGGACTGCTGCTGCTGGTCCTCGGGGCCGCGGCCTTCACCGCGCTGGGTCTCCTCGTGGCCGGGACCGTCCGGCCCGAGGCAACGCTGGCGATCACCAACCTGCTGTGGATCCTGCTGGGAGCTTTGGGCGGCATCGTCCTGCCGGCCGAGCGGCTCCCCGCAGCCGCGCAGGCGGTGGTGCACTTCCTGCCCTCCGGCGCGCTGGGACAGGCGCTGCGGGACGCCTTCCTGCACGGCAGCGTCAACCTGGCCGCCGCCTTTGTCCTGCTGCTCTGGACGGCGCTGGCCGGCCTCGCGGCAACCCGTTGGTTCAAGTGGAATTGAGAAAACTGTGAGTACGGCCTCCCGCCCTTCCCGGCTCGTATCCCGGGTGTCCTCCCGGCTGCCCGTCACCGTCGACAAGACGGTGCGCCGGCTGGCCGTGCTGTCCCTCATCGGCCAGACCGTGCTGGTGGTCACCGGCGGCGCCGTCCGCCTCACCGCTTCCGGACTGGGCTGCCCCACCTGGCCCCGCTGCACGGACAGCTCGCTGGTGAACACCCCCGAAATGGGCATCCACGGCATCATCGAGTTCGGCAACCGGACGCTGACCTTCGCCCTGGCCGCCGTCGCCGTCGCCATGCTCGTGTTCCTGTGGAACCTGCGCAAGGAACGGCGCGACCTCTTCGGCCTGGCGCTGGGCCTGCTGGCGAGCATCCCGGCGCAGGCCGTGATCGGCGGCGTCACCGTACTCACCCAGCTCAACCCGTGGGTGGTGGGGCTGCACTTCCTGGTTTCCATGGCGCTCGTGGTGCTGGCCACCCTGCTGGTCAACCGTGCCTACGGCCGGACCGGCCGGGCCCGGACCAGGGACCTGGCTGCACTGCCCGGCGCGGCGCGCCCGGTGCTGACCGCCACGGCGCTGATGGCCGCCGTCGCCGTGTGCCTCGGCGTCGTGGTCACCGGCGCGGGCCCGCACGCCGGTGACGCGGACGCGCCGCGCAACAACCTGGACTGGGACCTGTTCTCACACATCCACGCCGTCCCGGCCTACCTGGTGACCGCGGGCGCGCTGTTCGGCGTGTTTCTGGTGGTCCGCGGCCGTATCCAGGGCCCCTTCCGCACTGCCGTTTTCCTGCTGCTGGGCGTCACCGTGCTGCAGGCCGTTATTGGTTTCACGCAGTACTACAACGGCATCCCGGCCCTGCTGGTCGGCGCCCACATGCTCGGCGCGGCCCTGCTGATGAGCGCCGCCACCAACGCCGCCGACGTCGCACACAGCAGTCCGGTGAAGAACTAGCCCCCAACCGCAGGCTGCCTTCCTCAGCCGCCGGCTCGGAGGAGCCCCGCCGTCCGGGGGCACTTTGGCTGCCATTTCCGACGGCGGCCGGGTTTACGGCGTGTCCGCGCCAATGTGCCCCCGGCGAGCCGGCGTCGCACTTCCCCCGGGCCGATCGCCTGCTTAAGGGTTTTCGCTCCGCCACCAACGCCGCCGACGCCGCACACAGCAGCCCCCGGCAGTAACAGGCCGCCAACACCACGGGGCCCCGTCCCGCCCGTCCGCTCGATGCCGGACCGGCGGGGCGGGGCCCCGTTTGTGTTTGCGTGTGCGGGCTGCCTAGCCGCCGACGATCGCGGACCCGACGAACGGGTCGACGGCGAGCGCCAGGAACAGCAGCGTCAGGTAGCTGATGGAGCCGTGGAAGACCTTCATGGCGCCCTTGTTGGACACGTCCCCGCCCTGCGCCCGGTTGTACAGGGCATGCGACTCATACAGGAACCAGGCACCCGCGGCGACGGCGGTGACCGTGTAGACCCAGCCGGCGCCGCCGACCGGAATCAGCAGCAGCGAGCAGGCGACCATGGCCCAGGCGTACAGGACCACCTGGACGGAGACGACCTTGGCGCCGGCGATCGCTCCGAGCATCGGCACGTTGGCGTTCCGGTAATCCTCGCCGTAGCGCATGGACAGCGGCCAGTAGTGCGGCGGCGTCCAGAGGAAGATCACCATGAACAGGACGAAGGCAGGCCATTCCACCGTATTGGTCACGGCCGCCCAGGCGATCAGCACCGGGAAGCAGCCCGCGGCGCCGCCCCAGACGATGTTCTGGGCGGTGCGGCGCTTGAGGATCATCGTGTAGATGACGACGTAGAAGACAATGGCTCCCAGGCCCAGCCAGGCCGAGAGCGGGTTCGCGCCGAACCAGAGGATCACGATGGCGGCCGCACCGAGCAGCCAGGAGAAGACCAATGCTTCCCTCGGTGTCACCTCGCCCGTGACAAGCGGACGGTTCTCGGTCCGGTGCATCAGCTTGTCGATGTCCCGGTCGATGTAGCAGTTGAAGGAGCCGGCGCTGCCGGCGGCAAAGGCGCCGCCGACCAGGGTGGCAAGGATCAGGCCCAGCGACGGGAAGCCGCGCTCGGCATAGATCATGGTCGGCAGGGTGCTGACCAGCAGCAGCTCGATCACCCGGGGTTTCGTGAGCGCCAGATAGGCCTTGGCCTTGCGGGCGAAGCCGATCCGGCCAGGGGCCTGGGAGGCATTAAGCGGCGTATCTGTTGTGCTCACGGTGGCAGTCACTCTGTTCTGTCTGGCTGGTCTGGCCGGCTGGTCGCCGCGGCGCGGACAGGTCCGTTGCACCGCGGCCGCAAGGGGGTCCGCGCACAGCGCACAGGCATGTCCCCGCCCCCGTTGGTAGCCACCCACCATCATACCGTGGCGGCACCGGCGCCGGTTCCCGGCCGGCCCGGCCCGTTCGACCGCACCAACGCGGACTCTCTGCCGCCCGGCCCGCGGTGATTCACATAAGACAAAAAGCGGTCCACAGCGTGAGATGTTCACTGCCCGGCAGGTGGAATGGGGCTAAGCTGGGTCACAGATCGGCACGCACGGGCGGCCGCCCCAACGGCGCTCCCTGCCTCTGCGCATGCGACTAGTGATAGATCAACGTTTCGATGGTGAACGGCTGGTACGAACCGCAGCGGGCACCTTCCTGTGCTCCGGCGGAGCCGCCCCAAGGCAACACGCCAAGGGCTGCGTCCCGTACCTCCGGCCGTCAGCACAGAGAGGGGCCCGGTTTTCGTGCCACATTTGGAAGAGCAAGAACTGTCTTGGACTGATCTGGACCGGCGTGCGGTCGATACCGTGAGGGTGTTGGCGGCGGACGCGGTGGAGAAGGTCGGCAATGGCCACCCGGGGACGGCGATGAGCCTGGCGCCGGCGGCGTACCTGTTGTTCCAGAAGGTCATGCGGCATGATCCGGCGTCCCCGGACTGGCTGGGCCGCGACCGGTTCATCCTCTCCCCGGGCCACACCTCGCTGACCCTGTACATCCAGCTCTTCCTCTCCGGTTACGGGCTCGAGTTGAAGGACCTTGAGGCGCTGCGCACCTGGGGTTCCCTGACCCCGGGCCACCCGGAGTACAAGCACACCGCCGGGGTGGAGATCACGACCGGGCCGCTGGGCCAGGGCCTGGCGTCCGCGGTCGGTTTCGCGTACTCCCAGCGCCGGATGCGGGGCCTGTTCGACGCCGACGCCCCGGCCGGGGAATCCCCGTTCGACCACACCGTGTGGGTGATCGCCTCCGACGGCGACCTGCAGGAAGGCGTCACGGGCGAGGCGTCCTCGCTCGCCGGGCACCAGGAACTGGGCAACCTCGTCGTGATCTACGACGAGAACCACATCAGCATCGAGGACGACACCGACGTGGCGTTCACCGAAGATGTCCTGGGCCGGTACGAGGCCTACGGCTGGCACACCCAGCGGGTCGACTGGACCGCGACCGGCGAGTACGTCGAGGACGTCGCCGCCCTGCACGAAGCGCTGCTCGCCGCGAAGGCCGAAACGGGCAGGCCCTCGATCATCTCGCTGCGGACCATCATCGGGTGGCCGGCGCCGAAGAAGCAGAACACCGGCAAGATCCACGGTTCGGCCCTGGGCGCGGAGGAAGTCGCGGCCCTGAAGGAAGTCCTGGGCTTTGACCCGGAGCGGTCCTTCCAGGTCGAGGACGAGGTCCTGGCCCACACCCGTGAGGCCCAGGCCCGGGGCGGGCACGCCCGGAAGGTGTGGGAGGAGTCCTTCGCCGCGTGGCAGGCAGCCCACCCCGAGGACGCGGCCCTGCTCGAGCGGATCGAATCCCGGCAACTGCCGGCCGGCATCGAGGACGCCCTGCCGGTCTTCGAAGCCGGCAAGGACGTCTCAACCCGCGCCGCATCCGGGAAGGTCCTCAACGCCCTCGGCCCGGTCCTGCCCGAACTCTGGGGCGGCTCCGCGGACCTGGCCGAGTCGAACAACACCACGATCGAAGGCTCGCCGTCCTTCATCCCCGCGTCCCGGCAGACCGAGGCGTGGAAGGGCAACCCCTACGGCCGGGTCCTGCACTTCGGGATCCGCGAGCACGCCGCCGCCTCGATCGTCAACGGCATCACCCTGGCCGGCCCGACCCGGGCGTTCTCGGGCACGTTCCTGATCTTCTCCGACTACCAGCGCCCCGCGATCCGGCTCGGCGCCCTGATGGGCGTGCCGTCCCTGTACGTCTGGACGCACGACTCGATCGGCCTCGGCGA
The DNA here is from genome assembly GCF_001428365.1 of Arthrobacter sp. Soil763. Classification (GTDB taxonomy): domain Bacteria; phylum Actinomycetota; class Actinomycetes; order Actinomycetales; family Micrococcaceae; genus Arthrobacter. Next base: position 521,158 of record NZ_LMSH01000003.1, read on the forward strand.
GGACGGCCCGACCCACCAGCCGGTCGAGCAGCTCGCCTCGCTCCGGGCCATCCCGGGCCTGGACGTGGTCCGTCCCGGCGACGCGAACGAGGTCGCCGCGGCGTGGAAGGCCATGCTGGAGAACCACGCCAACCCGGCCGGGATCGTCCTGACCCGGCAGAACATCCCGACCTGGGACCGCGGCACCGGCGAGGCCACCGGTGACACGTTCGCCTCGACCGCCGGTGTCGCCCGCGGCGGCTACGTCCTGGCCGAAGCCTCGGCCAACGGCGAAACCGCCGAACCGCAGGTCATCCTGATCGGCACCGGCTCCGAGGTCCAGCTCGCCGTCCAGGCCCGCGAGGCCCTCCAGGCCGAAGGCATCCCGACCCGGGTGGTCTCCATGCCGTGTGTGGAATGGTTCACCAGGCAGGACGCCGCCTACCGCGACGCCGTGCTCCCCGCCTCCGTCAAGGCCCGCGTCTCGGTCGAAGCCGGGCTCGCCCTGGGCTGGAAGGAGTTCGTCGGCGACGCCGGCCGCTCGATCAGCCTCGAACACTTCGGCGCGTCCGCTGACTACAAGCGCCTCTTCCAGGAATTCGGCATCACCGCCGAAGCCGTCACGGCCGCCGCGAAGGAATCCCTCGCCGGCCTCACCGCCTGAGCACCACCTCACGCCACCCGGCCGCCGCCCCACGGGGCGGCGGCCCCAGACTTCAGGAGTTAGCTATGAACAGCACCCCCACGCAGCAGTTGTCCGACGCCGGCGTCTCCATCTGGCTCGATGACCTTTCGCGCGGCCGCCTCGCCACCGGCACGCTGCGCAAACTGATCGAAGAGAAGAACGTCGTCGGGGTCACCACCAACCCGAGCATCTTCCACGCCGCCATCACCACCGGCACCGACTACGACGCCACGATCAAGGAGAAGGCCGCCGCCGGCGCCAGCGTCGAGGAGACGGTCTTCGCGATCACCACCTCCGACGTCGCCGACGCCTGCGAGCTGTTCGCCCCGGTCGCCGCCGCCTCCAACGGCGTCGACGGCCGCGTCTCGATCGAGGTGGACCCGAGGCTGGCGTGGGACACCGCCGGTACGATCGCCGAGGCCAAGGAGCTCTACGGCCAGGTCAACAAGGACAACGTCCTGATCAAGATCCCCGCCACGCTCGAAGGCCTCGAAGCCATCACCGCGACCCTGGCCAGCGGGATCAGCGTCAACGTCACCCTGATCTTCTCCCTGGAACGCTACCGCGCCGTCATCAACGCCTTCCAGAGCGGCATCGAACAGGCCAAGGAAAACGGCCACGACCTCTCCAAGATCCACTCCGTGGCGTCCTTCTTCGTCTCCCGCGTGGACACCGAAATCGACAAGCGCCTCGACGCGATCGGCACCGACGAAGCCAAGGCCCTCAAGGGCAAGGCAGGCCTGGCCAACGCCCGGCTGGCCTACCAGGTCTACGAGGAGCTGTTCTCCACCGAACGCTGGGCCCTGCTCGCCGAAGCCGGCGCCCGCCCGCAGCGGCCGCTGTGGGCCTCCACCGGCGTCAAGGACCCGGCCTACCCGGACACCCTGTACGTCACCGAACTGGTCGCCCCCGGCGTCGTGAACACCATGCCGGAGAAGACCCTCGACGCCACCTACGACCACGGCGCCATCACCGGCGACACGATCACCCGCGGTTACGACGACGCGAACGCGACGCTCAACGCGCTCGATGCGCTCGGCATTTCCTACAACGAGGTTGTCGCCGTGCTCGAGTCCGAAGGCCTCGACAAGTTTGTGGCAAGCTGGAAGGAACTGCTGGCCGACGTCGAGGGCGCCCTCGCCGCTGCACGGAAGGACGCATAGCCTCCTCATGACCACTCTCAGCTACGACGCCACGGGCGCCGCCCGCCAGGCCCACGAACAGCACCTGCCCGCACTCCTGGAGGACCGGGTCGCCACCCGGATCTTCGCCAAGGACGCCACCCTGTGGGGTCCCGACGCCGAGGGCGAATCCGCGGCGCGGCTCGGCTGGGTGGAAGCAGCCACCGTGTCCCAGCCGCTGGTCGCAGACATCCTCTCGCTCCGTGACGCCCTCCGCGCCGAGGGTGTCACCCGGATCGTGCTGTGCGGCATGGGCGGTTCCTCGCTGGCCCCCGAGGTCATCGCCGGAACCGCCGGCGTCGAGCTGACGGTCCTCGACAGCACCGACCCGGAACAGGTCGCCGGCGCCCTCGCCGACCGGCTGGCAGAGACGGCGATCGTGGTGTCCTCGAAGTCCGGATCCACCCTGGAGACCGACTCGCAGCGGCGCGTGTTCGAGCACGCGTTCTCCGAGGCCGGTCTCGACGCCAAGAGCCGGATCATCATCGTCACCGACCCCGGGTCACCGCTCGATGCCGCCGCACGCGAGGCGGGGTACCGGGCCGTGTTCAACGCCGACCCCAACGTCGGCGGGCGCTACTCGGCGCTGACCGCGTTCGGCCTGGTGCCGTGCGGGCTGGCCGGCGTCGACATCCAGGCCTTCCTGGACGAGGCCGAAGAGGCCGCCGAGATCCTCAATGACGACAGCGAGGACAACATCGGCCTCGCCCTCGGCGCGGCCCTGGGCGGCACCAACCCGCTGCGGAACAAGATCGTGATCGCCGAGGACGGCTCCGGGTTCGCCGGGTTCGCGGACTGGGCCGAACAGCTGATCGCCGAATCCACCGGCAAACTGGGCACGGGCGTGCTGCCCGTGGTCGCCGGCGTCAACGCCCCGGAGGTCAGCTCCGGGGCCGACGACGTGCTCGTCGTCCGCCTCGTGGCGGCCGACGCCGACGTCGAGCTCGGCGCCAACGAAGCGGCCATCGCCGGCGGCCTCGCCGCGCAGATGATGGCCTGGGAGTTCGCCACCGCCGTCGCCGGCCGGCTGCTCGGCATCAACCCGTTCGACCAGCCCGACGTCGAAGCGGCCAAGGTCGCCGCCCGCGGCCTGCTGGACGCCCAGCCGGAACCGACGCCCGCCAACTTTACCGACGGCGCCATTGAGGTCCGCGGCGGCGACTGGCTGGGCGGCGCGTCCACCGCAGCCGACGCCGTCAGCGCACTGCTCGGCCAGCTCGGCACGGACGGCTACCTCAGCGTCCAGGCCTACTTCGACCGGCTCAACTACGCCCCGCTGGAGGGCATCCGCGACGAGCTGGCCGCCCTCAGCGGCCGTCCGGTGACCTTCGGCTGGGGCCCGCGCTTCCTGCACTCCACCGGGCAGTTCCACAAGGGCGGCCCGGCCATCGGGGTGTTCCTGCAGGTCACCGCGGCGTCCGCCACCGACCTTGGCATCCCCGGCCGTCCGTTCACCTTCGGCGAGCTGATCTCCGCGCAGGCCGCCGGCGACGCGCAGGTACTCGGCGACCACGGCCGCCCCGTGCTGCGGCTCCACCTGACGGACCGGGCCGCCGGCGTCAGCCAGCTGCAGCAGCTCGTCTCCACGCTGGCCGGCACTGCCGCCCGGCCGGCAACCTCTACCGAAAGCTAAGGCACCACCACCACCATGCCATTTTCGCAAAACGGCGCCCGTCCGACGGCGGGCCGTGGGCGCAATCCGCTCCGCGACCCGCGGGACCGGCGGCTCAACCGCATCGCCGGCCCGTCCTCCCTTGTCCTCTTCGGCGTCACCGGCGACCTTGCCCGGAAGAAGCTCATGCCGGCCGTCTACGACCTGGCCAACCGCGGGCTCCTGCCGCCGAGCTTCGCCCTGGTCGGGTTCGCCCGGCGCCAGTGGGAGAACGAGGACTTCGCCGCCGAGGTGAAGGAAGCGGTCAAGAACTACGCCCGCACCCCCTTCGACGAAACGGTCTGGGAGCAGCTCTCCGAAGGAATCCGCTTCGTCCAGGGCGAATTTGACGACGACGACGCGTTCGAGCGGCTCAGCGACACGATCGACGAGCTCGATGAACAGCGCGGGACCCGGGGAAACCACGCCTTCTATCTGTCAATCCCGCCGAAGGCGTTCGAACTGGTCTGCCGGCAGCTCTCCAAGCACGGGCTGGCCCAGGCGGAGGGCGACAAGTGGCGCCGCGTCGTGATCGAGAAGCCCTTCGGGCACGACCTCGAGTCCGCGCGGCAGCTCAACGACATCGTCGAATCGGTTTTCCCGCCGGACGCAGTGTTCCGGATCGACCACTACCTGGGCAAGGAAACGGTCCAGAACATCCTGGCACTGCGCTTTGCCAACCAGCTGTTCGAGCCGCTGTGGAACGCCAACTACGTCGACCACGTCCAGATCACCATGGCCGAGGACATCGGCACGGGCGGCCGGGCCGGCTATTACGACGGCGTGGGCGCGGCCCGCGATGTCATCCAGAACCACCTGCTGCAGCTGCTGGCCCTGACCGCCATGGAGGAACCGATCTCCTTCAACGCGGACGACCTCCGGGCCGAGAAGGAGAAGGTCCTGGCCGCCGTCCGGCTGCCGGAGGACCTCTCGACCCATTCGGCGCGCGGACAGTTCACCGGCGGCTGGCAGGGCGGCGAGGAAGTCGTGGGCTACCTCGAGGAGGAAGGCATCCCAGCCGACTCCACCACCGAGACGTTCGCCGCGATCCGGGTGGACATCAACACCCGCCGCTGGAGCGGTGTGCCGTTCTACCTGCGGGCCGGCAAGCGCCTGGGCCGCCGGGTGACCGAGATCGCCGTCGTCTTCAAGCGGGCGCCCAACCTGCTGTTCCGCGACCACGGCGAGGACGACTTCGGCCAGAACGCCGTGGTAATCCGGGTGCAGCCGGACGAGGGCGCCACGATCCGCTTCGGCTCCAAGGTTCCCGGCACGCAAATGGAAGTCCGTGACGTGACGATGGACTTCGGCTACGGGCACTCCTTCACCGAGTCCAGCCCGGAGGCCTACGAACGGCTCATCCTCGACGTCCTGCTGGGCGAACCGCCGCTCTTCCCGCGGCACCAGGAGGTGGAGCTGTCGTGGAAGATCCTCGATCCGTTTGAGGAGTACTGGGCCAGCCTGGACGAGCAGCCGGAACCCTACGCCCCCGGCAGCTGGGGTCCGCCGTCCTCGGCCGAACTGCTCGCCCGCGACGGACGCACCTGGAGAAGGCCATGATCGTAGATCTCCCCGACACAACGACCTCCAAGATTTCCAAGAAGATCATGGCGCTGCGCGAAGCGGGCGGCGTGATCGCCCTGGGCCGCGTGCTGACCCTGGTCGTGGTGACCAAGTCCGGTCTGGAAGAGGAGGCCATCGAGGCCGCCAACGAGGCCAGCCGCGAGCACCCCTGCCGAATCATCGTCCTTGCCGACGCCGGCGCCTCGGCGCCGACCCGGCTGGATGCCCAGATCCGGGTGGGCGGCGACGCCGGTGCCTCCGAAGTCATCCTGCTCCGCGGCTACGGCGAGCTCGCCGAGGAGAGTGAATCCCTGGTGGCCGCGCTGCTGCTGCCGGACGCGCCGATCGTGGCGTGGTGGCCGCACGGCGCGCCGCGCAACGCCTGCGAAACCTCGATCGGCAAGATCGCGCACCGGCGCATCACGGACGCCGCGAACGAGGCCGATCCGCTCGCGTCGCTGGACAACCTCCGCAGCACCTACAAGGCCGGCGACACCGACCTGGCCTGGACCCGCCTGACGAACTGGCGGATCCAACTCGCCGCCGTGCTCGACCAGGTGGACTCCTCGCCGGTGACCGCGGTCGCCGTCGAAGGCGCCTCCGACTCCCCCAGCACGATGCTGCTGGCCGCATGGCTGACCCTGGCGCTGGACGCCCCGGTCACCATCGTCGCGGACCCGGCCGGCACCGGCATCCGCCGGGTGCGGCTGACCCGCACCGGCGGTGACATCCAGCTGTACCGGCCCGGCCTCACGGTCGCCGAACTGACCCAGCCGGGCCAGCCCGCGCAGCGGATCTCCCTTCCGCGCCGCAGCCTCAAGGACTGCCTGGCCGAGGAGCTCCGGCGGCTGGACCCGGATGAAGTCTTCGGTGAAGTGATTACTATGGGACTGCCCCGTACCAACCTAAGGAGTGTCCGTCCCAGTGAGCGCTGAGCCCAGAGTAAGCATCCATCCTGACTCCACGGTCCTGATGGCCGCGATCGCGGCACGCCTGATCACCAAGCTCGTGGACATCCAGGACCGGCACGGCGAGGCCACGGTTGTGCTGACCGGCGGCTCGATGGGCATCGGATCGCTCAAAGCGGTCGCCCAGTCCCCCGCTGCCCCGGCGGTGGACTGGTCCAAGGTGAACTTCTGGTGGGGGGATGAACGCTTCGTCGCCGGCGACGACGCGGACCGCAACGCCCGCCAGGCGCACGAGGCACTGCTCTCGCACATCGAGGTCGACCCGGCCCGCGTACACGTCCCGGGGTCCACGGATGACTTCGACACCCCGGAGGAAGCGGCGGCGGACTACGCCCGCCGCCTGGCCGAGGCCGCCGCGGCGGAGCACGCCGCCGACATGTCCGACGACCGCCCGGAACAGCCGGGCCGGCTGCCCCGGCTGGACATTGTGCTCCTCGGCGTCGGACCCGACGCGCACGTGGCCTCGCTCTTCCCCGAGCAGGCAGGCATCCGCGAGAAGGACCTCACGGTCGTCGGGGTCAGGAATTCCCCCAAGCCGCCGCCGGCACGGCTGTCCCTGACGCTGCCGACGATCAACACCGCCAGCGAGGTCTGGATGGTGGTGGCCGGCGACGACAAGGCCGGAGCCGTGGGCCTGGCCCTCGCCGGGGCTAACCCTGTGCAGGTGCCGGCCGCGGGGCCCCGGGGGCGGAACCGGACGCTGTGGCTGATCGACGAGGACGCGGCCTCACGCGTCCCCGAGCAGCTCGTTCGGAAGGGCCCGGCGGGCGCGTAGCTTTTCCAGCGCTCCGGCCAGCACGTCTTCGGCGTCCTGGCTGGAGCGCCGCTCTTTAACGTATTCGAGGTGGCTCTTGTATCCCTCGGCCGGTTCGTCCTCCAGCGCGAACCGGGCCTCATCACGGGTCGCAGCCCCGCCGCAGCGGCGGCAGTCCCACACCCCCGGGATCTGCTCCTCCGGAAGCTTGGCGAACACGAGGACGGTCTGGTGCCCCTTGGCACACTGGTAGGTGACCGAGACCCTGGGCTGGCCCACGCCCCTCCCGTCGAGCGGCTCGTGGCGGGCCGGTGCCCCGGCGATGGCTCCAACACGGATGCCCCTGAATCCGGAAGCAGAATGCAGCATCGGGAACTCCTGGCTACTGTCGGTGGTGTGCTTCTTGCCAGCGACAGCGTACGCCGGGAGTTCCCGATGCCGGGAGGGCCGCAAGGCCCATATGAAGTTGTCTGCGCCGGTCCGGCGCGTCGGCCTAGGAGTCGGCGCCGGTGCTGAAGCGCATCAGCAGGCCCAGGGCGATGATCACGACGCCCCAGGTGACGCCCAGGATCACGGTGAATCGGTTCAGGTTCCGTTCGGCCACGCCCGAGGAGCTCAGCCCGGAACTCATGCCGCCGCCGAACATGTCGGATACGCCGCCGCCGCGCCCCTTGTGGAGCAGGATGAGCAAGGTCAGCAGGAGGCTGGTGATGCCCAGCAGCACCTGCAGGATGACATGAAGAACGTCCACGACGGCCTTTCGAAAGAGGGGAATACGGGGGCCACAGCTGTGTCCGGACTAGTCCGCCAGCAGGTGGCTCTCGAACCTGACAATATTAGCAAACTCGGCCGCGTCCAGGCTGGCACCGCCGACGAGGAGTCCGTCCACGTCGCGTTCCTTGAGGATTGAGGCGGCGTTGTTGGCCTTGACCGAGCCGCCGTAAAGCAGCCGCGTCTTGGCCGCGACCGGGGCGTCGAAGAGGGTGGACAGCTCGGCGCGGATCGCTGCGCACATCTCCTGGGCATCCTCCGGCCCGGCGACTTCGCCGGTGCCGATCGCCCAGACCGGCTCGTAGGCGACGACGAGCTCGGCCGCCTGCTCGCCGGTAAGGCCTTCGACGCCGGCGCGGAGCTGGGTCAGGGTGTGCTCGACGTGGGTGCCGGCCTGGCGGACCTCGAGGCCTTCGCCGACGCACAGCACCGGGGTGATCCCGTGGCGGAAGGCGGCCTTGGTCTTGGCGTTCAGCACGTCGTCGGATTCGTGGTGGATCGTGCGGCGTTCGCTGTGGCCGACGAGGACGTAGCGGCAGCCGAGCTTGGCCAGGAACTGGCCGGAGATGTCGCCGGTGTAGGCGCCGGAGTCGAACTGTGACAGGTCCTGCCCGCCGTAGGCGACCTGGAGCTCGTCGCCCTGGACGAGGGTCTGCACGCCGCGGAGGTCGGTGAACGGCGGGAAGACCGCGACCTCCACCCGGCTGTAGTCGTGCTTGGCGTCGGACAGTGTCCAGGCCAGCTTCTGCAGCAGGGTGATACCCTGGACGTGGTCCATGTTCATCTTCCAGTTGCCCGCGATAAAGGGCTTCCGGTCGAACTTGCCGTTGGTTGAGGTTGTCACGTGATCTCCAAAAGAGTCGTTGCGGTGAAGAAGCCGGCACGGTGCCCGCCGGGGCACCGTGCCGGCTTGAGGTTTTAGCGGTCCAGCACGCTCAGGCCCGGCAGGTCCTTGCCCTCCAGGTATTCCAGGCTGGCGCCGCCGCCGGTGGAAATGTGTCCGAACTGGTCATCGGCGAAGCCGAGGGTCCGGACTGCAGCCGCGGAGTCGCCGCCGCCGACGACGGTGAACGCCTCCGTTTCGGTCAGGGCCTGTGCCACGGCACGGGTGCCGGCCGCGAAGGCGGGGAACTCGAAGACGCCCATCGGCCCGTTCCAGAACACCGTCTTGGCGCCCTTGATCCGGTCCGCGAAGGCGGCAGCCGAGTCCGGGCCGATGTCCAGGCCGATGCCTGCGGCGCCGAAGCTGCTGGACTCGATGGCGTCCGCGGAGACAGTTTCGTGGGCAGCCTCGGCGCCGAACTTCTCCGCCACGACCACGTCGGTGGGAACCACGAACTCGGTCCCGGCGTCGGCGGCCCGCTTGAGGTAGTCCTGCACCGCGGGGATCTGGTCCTCTTCGAGCAGGCTGCCGGCGACCTTGTGGCCCGCGGCGGCGAGGAAGGTGAACAGCATGCCGCCGCCGACCATGATGGTGTCCGCCTTGCCGATTAGGTTCGCGATGACCGCGAGCTTGTCGGAGACCTTTGAGCCGCCGAGGACGACGACGTAGGGCCGCTGGGTGTCGTCGGTGAGCTTGCGCAGCACCTCGACCTCGGTGCGGACCAGGTCGCCCTGGTAGGACGGCAGCCGGGTGGCGACGTCGTACACGGACGCGTGCTTACGGTGCACGGCGCCGAAGGCGTCATCTACGAAGGCCCCGTTGGAGCCGGTGAGGGCCACCAGTTCGTCGGCGAAGGCGCCGCGCTCGGCGTCGTCCTTGGACGTCTCCCGGGCGTCGAATCGCACGTTCTCGAGGACCAGCGCCTCACCGTCGGCCAGCGCGGCGGCGGCCGCTTTGGCGGACTCCCCCACGGTGTCGTCGGCGAGGGAGACCTTGAAGGACGCCAGGGATGCCAGCCGGTCCGCGGCGGGCTTCAGCGAGTATTTCGCGTGCGGGGCGCCCTTGGGGCGGCCCAGGTGTGCCGTGACCAGCACGCGGGCACCGGCGTCCGTGAGCTTCGACAGCACTGGCAGGGAGGCCTTGATGCGGCCGTCGTCAGTGACTGTAGAGCCGTCGAGCGGCACGTTCAGGTCGCTTCGAACCAGAACGTACCGCCCGCGGACACCATCAGCGATCAGTTCGTCGAGGGTGTGGAATGTCATGAGTCTTACCCTAGCCCAGCTTGGACGCGACAAGCTCCGTAAGGTCGACGAGGCGGTTGGAGTAGCCCCATTCGTTGTCGTACCAGGAAACAACCTTGACCTGGTTGCCGATGACCTTGGTCAGGCCGGAGTCGAAGATGGACGACGCCGGGTCCCCGACGATGTCCGAGGAGACGATCGGCTCATCGGTGTAGGTCAGCAGGCCCTTGAGTTCCTCGGTCTCGGAGGCGGCCTTGAGGGCGGCGTTGACTTCCTCGACGGTGGTCTCGCGGGAAACGGTGACGGTGAGGTCGGTGGCCGAGCCGGTCGGGACCGGGACGCGGATGGCGTAGCCGTCCAGCTTGCCCTTGAGTTCCGGGAGGACCAGGCCGATGGCCTTGGCCGCGCCGGTGGAGGTGGGGACCATGTTGATGGCGGCGGCGCGGGCGCGGCGGAGGTCCTTGTGCGGGCCGTCCTGCAGGTTCTGGTCGGCCGTGTAGGCGTGGATGGTGGTCATCAGGCCGCGCTCGATGCCGAAGGCGTCGTTGACGACCTTGGCCAGCGGGCCGAGGCAGTTGGTGGTGCAGGAAGCGTTGGAGATGATGTTGTGCGCGGCCGGGTCGTAGAGGCCGTCGTTGACGCCCATCACGATCGTGATGTCCTCGTCCGAGGCGGGGGCGGAGATCAGGACCTTCTTGGCGCCGGCATCGATGTGCTTCTGCGCGTCGGCGGCCTTGGTGAAGAAACCGGTCGATTCGATCACGATATCGACGCCGAGCTCGCCCCAGGGCAGCTTGGCCGGGTCGCGCTCCGCGAGGACCTTGACGGTCTTGCCGTCGACGACGATGTTGCCGTCCTTGACCTCGATGGTTTCGGCCAGGCGGCCGCCGACGGAGTCGTACTTGAAGAGGTGGGCCAGCGCTTCGGGGCTGGTGAGGTCGTTGACTGCCACGATCTCGAGGTCTGCACCCTGGGCCAGGGCGGCGCGGAAGTAGTTGCGGCCGATGCGGCCGAAGCCGTTGATACCAATACGTGTCGTCACGTTTTCAGTCTCCTTGGTGCTCTCTATCAAGCACGATTAGTTGAGTAGGCGTTCAAGCCAACTAACAGATCCCGCACGCCATTGGGCAGAGATGATTACCAGATCGGAGGGCGACCAGCCACGTTGCTGAAGGCTAACCGCCTTCCGTGATCCATCTTACGTTTAACTGGGCCCGCCCCCGCAACTGCGGGGGCGGGCCGTCCACGATCCGGGCCGAATGGACCGAAATGTGAGCTTTGTTACAGCACTGCGCCGTCCGGGGACGGGTCAGAGCGTGATCAGGCCGGTGGCTTTCTGCCGGGCGGCGTCGAAACGCCGGGCGACGTCGGCCCAGTTCACGATGTTCCAGAAGGCCTTGACGTAGTCGGCCTTGACGTTGACGTAGTCCAGGTAGAAGGCGTGCTCCCACATGTCCAGCATCAGCAGCGGGGTGGTGCCGAGCGCGACGTTGCCCTGCTGGTCGTAGAGCTGTTCGATGACCAGGTTGCCGCCGATCGGCTCGTAGGCCAGGAAGCCCCAGCCGGAGCCCTGCAGACCCATGGCCGCGGCGGTGAACTGCGCACGGAAGGCGTCGAACGAGCCGAAGGCGTCATCGATCGCGGCCGCGAGCTCGCCCTCGGGCTTGTCGCCGCCGTCCGGGGAGAGGTTCTTCCAGAACACGGAGTGGTTGATGTGGCCGCCGGTGTGGAACGCGAGGTCCTTGGAGAGGCGGTTGATGTTGGCGAAGTCGCCCTTCTCGCGCGCCTCGGCCAGCTGGGCCAGGGCGTTGTTCGCGCCGGTCACATAGGCGGCGTGGTGCTTGCTGTGGTGCAGCTCCATGATCTTCGCGGAGATGTGCGGCTCCAGCGCCGCGTAGTCGTAGTCCAGTTCTGGCAGTACGTATTCGGTCACAAAATCCTCCAATGTCATGGACTGTCCGTCCGGTTTTGCTACTTCTCGGATTGTGCATCCGGGTGGCTGGCACCCGGAAATCTGTGGCTGCGGGTCCAGGGTGCATAGCTCCCGGCCCCACCGGGGTATTCCCGCCCCGGCTCTGATTCTGTCCTTAATCCCCCGGCCGCGGCTACTCGTCGAGCATTTCCGGGGTCACGTTTGCCTCCGTGCCGGGAATCCCAAGGTCCTGCGCGCGTTTGTCGGCCATCGCCAGCAGGCGGCGGATCCGGCCGGCAATCGCGTCCTTGGTCATCACCGGGTCGGCGAGCCGTCCGAGCTCGTCGAGGCTGGCCTGCTTGTGCGCCACACGCAGCTCGCCGGCGTATTTGAGGTGGTCCGGCACGTCGTCGCCGAGGATCTCCAGCGCCCGGTCGACGCGGGCTCCGGCGGCGACCGCCGCCTGGGCGGAGCGGCGCAGGTTGGCGTCGTCGAAGTTGGCCAGCCGGTTCGCGGTGGCGCGGACCTCCTTGCGCATCCGCCGCTCTTCCCAGACCATCAGCGCGTCGTGGGCGCCCATCCGGGTCAGCAGCGCCGCGATGGTGTCGCCGTCGCGGATCACGACGCGGTCCACTCCCCTGACTTCGCGGGCCTTGGCCTGGATGCCGAGCCGCCGCGCGGCCCCGACCAGGGCCAGAGCGGACTCCGGTCCCGGGCAGGTCACTTCCATGGCGGAGGAGCGGCCCGGTTCGGTCAGCGAGCCGTGAGCCAGGAACGCGCCGCGCCAGACGGCCTCGGCGTCGGCGGCGGAGCCGTTGACAACGACGGACGGCAGGCCACGGACCGGCCGGCCGCGGGAATCCAGCAGGCCGGTCTGGCGGGCCAGGGCTTCGCCGTCGCGGACCACCCGGACCACGTAGCGGCTGCCGCGGCGCAGCCCGCCGCCGGAGACGACGATGATCTCGCTCTGGTGGCCGTAGACCTCGGCGATGGCGGCGCGGAGCCGGCGGGCGGTCGAGGCGAGGTCCACCTCGGCCTCGATCACGATCCGGCCGGAGATAATGTGCAGCCCGCCCGCGAACCGGAGCATGGCGGACACCTCAGCCTTGCGGACCGAGGACTTCTTGATGTCCAGCCGCGAAAGTTCTTCCTTGACTGATGCTGTCAGTGCCATGGCACCTTCCCTACCTGTTCCCAAAAATGTCGTGGTACGCCGTAGCCAGGCGCAGCGGGTCGTGGATCGGCCGGCGGTTCGACGCCCCTACTTTACCCAAGACCACCTCCGCGCCGAGCATCCCGGCGGCCTGCTCGAAGTCGCGGCGGTCCGGCACCGACGCGGGATCGGCCAGCACGACGTCGACGGTGAACTCCGGCGCGTAGTCGCGCAGCACGCGCAGGTGGTCCGCGGCGGTCATGCCGAGCGTTTCCTTGGTGTCGGTGGCGAGGTTCATGGTCAGGCACCGCCGCGCCTCGGTCTTGCACAGGGCGTCGCGCATCTCGGGCAGCAGCAGGTGCGGCAGCACCGAGGTGTACCAGGACCCGGGGCCGAGGACCACCCAGTCGGCCAGTTCGATGGCGGTGAGCGCCTCGACGCAGGCGGGTGCGGCCTCGGGGAGGAGGCGGACAGCCTCCAACCGGCCGGCCACGGCGCACCGGGCCTGCCCGCGGACGGTCTGCAGCTCGGACCCGCCGTCCGGCCGCGCCACCCGGGCTTCGCCCTCGATGGTGAGCGGGGTGGTGGACATCGGCAGGACCTGTCCCCGGGCGCCGAGCAGCGCACCGGCCCATTGGAGTCCGACGACGGCGTCGCCCAGCAGTTCCCACAGGGTGACGATCAGCAGGTTGCCCATGGCGTGTTCGTCAAGCGAGCCGCCGCTGCCCTTGCCGGGTTTGAAACGGTGCTGCATGACATCGCGCCAGGTCCGGCCCCAGTCGGTGTCGTCGCAGAGGGCCGAGAGCGCCATCCGCAGGTCCCCGGGCGGGAGGACGCCGTACTCCTCGCGCAGCCGCCCGGAGGAGCCGCCGTCGTCAGCGACGGTGACGATGGCGGTCAGCTCGGAGGTGAGCAGCCGCAGCGCGGACAGCGAAGCGGAGAGGCCGTGCCCGCCGCCGAGGGCGACCACGGAGGGGCCTTTGTCCTGCTGGCCGGCGGAGGCCGCGCTGGCGGCCGGAACCAGGGGCAGGGGCCCGGTCAGGAGCGCCATTACTCGCGGCCCAGATCCCGGTGGGTGGTGGTGACGGTGACGCGGGGGTACTGCGCCAGGCGCCGCGAGAGTTCGACGGCGACGGCGACGGAACGGTGCTTGCCCCCGGTGCAGCCCACGGCGATCGTGGCGTAGTGCTTGTTCTCGCGCCGGTAGCCGTCCAGGACCGGTTCGAGGGCCAGGACGTAGCGTTCCACGAAGTTGCTGACGCCCTTGGCCTCAAGCACGTAGTCGCGGACGTCCTCATCCAGTCCGGTGTGCGGGCGCAGCTGCGGCACCCAGTGCGGGTTGGGGATGAAGCGCGCGTCGGCGACGAAGTTGGCGTCCACGGGCAGGCCGTATTTGAAGCCGAAGCTCATCACGTTAAGGCGCAGCGCGACGGGTCCCGTCTCGCTGAACAGCTCGGTGATGGCGGTGGCGAGGCCGTGGACGTTCAGCGGCGAGGTATCCAGCACGATGTCCGAGGATTCCCGCAGTTCGCGCAGCAGTTCGCGTTCGGTGGCGATGCCGTCCAGGATCCTGCCGCCGCCCTGCAGCGGGTGCGGCCGGCGGCCCTGTTCGAAGCGGCGCACCAGCACGTCGTCGCTGGCGTCCAGGAACAGGACGCGGAACATGACCCCGCTGGCCTCGAGGTTGCGCAGCGCGGCGCGGATGTCGGCGAAGAGGTCCTTGCTGCGGACGTCCACGACGACGGCGAGCTTGGAGATGGAGCCGGGCGCGTGCGAGACGAGCTCCGCGAGCGTCCCGAGCATCTGCGGCGGCAGGTTGTCGACCACGTACCAGCCGTGGTCCTCCAGGGCGTCCGAGGCGGTGCTGCGCCCGGCGCCGGACATCCCGGTCACCACCAGCAGCTCCGCTTCGACCGGCTTGACGGGCGTCAGCCCGTCCGCCTCCATGCCGGATCCTGCCGTTGACTCTGTCATGCGTCGTGCCCCATCTCTGCTGTCCGCTCTGCTGCGAGGGCGGCGCGGCAGTTTCCCGGTGCGCGCCACACTTCAGCTCCTAACCCTAGCTAAGATTGCCGGCGCTAGCTAAGTTTCGAGGATTTCGCCGGTCGTCATGTTGACCGCCGGCAGCGCCGGGGCCGCGGCGCCGTCGTCGGCGCTGAAATGTTGCACGATCGCGGCCGCGAGGGCGGGACCGATTCCCTTCGCCGCGGTCAGCTCCTCGGCACTGGCGGCCTTGATGCTCTTGACCGACCCGAACTGGTTGAGCAGGGCCTTGCGCTTGGATTCACCGAGGCCCGGCACGCTGTCCAGCGCCGAGACCGTCATGGCTTTGCCCCGCTTTTGCCGGTGGAAGGAGATCGCGAAGCGGTGCGCCTCGTCGCGGATCCGCTGCAGCAGGTAGAGGCCGGCCGAGGCCCGGGGCAGGATGACTGGGAAGTCGCTGTCCGGCAGCCAGACTTCCTCGAGCCGTTTGGCCAGCCCGACGACGTAGACGTCGTCGACGCCGAGTTCGACCAGGGCCTTGGCGGCGGCGTTCACCTGGGGCTTGCCGCCGTCGACGACGACGAGGTTGGGCGGGTAGGCGAACTTCGCCCGCGGGGCCGGTGTGGTGGTGTCCGCAACGACCGCCTCGGCGGCGGCGTCCAGCGCGGCCTGGTGCCCGGGTTTTGCCGCGGCCGCCGCCTGCGCCGCCTGGTCCTCCAGGTAGTGCCGGAAGCGCCGGGTCAGGACATCGTGCATGGCCGCCGTGTCGTCGTTGGCGGCCGCGCCGGTGACCGAGAACTTCCGGTAGTCGGACTTCTTGGGCAGCCCGTCCTCGACCACCACCATCGACCCGACCACGTTGGTGCCCTGGACGTGGGAAATGTCGAAGCATTCGATCCGCATCAGCGCGTCCGGCAGGTCCAGGGCTTCCTGCAGTTCCTGCAACGCCTGGGAGCGCATGGTCAGGTCGCCGGCGCGCCGGGACTTGTGCAGTTTGAGCGCATGCTCGGCGTTGTCCCGCACCGTGGAGAGCAGGGTGGCCTTGTCGCCGCGGCGCGGGACCCGGACGTCCACCCGGGCGCCGCGCAGGCCGCTGAGCCACTGGGCCAGTTCCTCGGCGTTGCTCGGTTCCTCCGGGACCAGGACCTCGCGCGGCAGCCTGCCCTGCACCTCGCCTTCCTCGCCGTAGACCTGCTGGAGGAGGTGCTCGACGAGGTCCGGTGTGGTGGTGTCCTCGACCTTTTCCACCACCCAGCCGCGCTGGCCGCGGATCCGCCCGCCGCGGACGTGGAAGACCTGGACGGCTGCTTCGAGTTCGTCCTCGTGCAGTGCGAACACGTCGGCGTCGGTGTCCTCGGCCAGGACCACGGCGTTGCGTTCGAACACCTTCTTCAGGGCCACGATGTCGTCGCGGACACGGGCCGCGCGCTCGTAGTCCAGCTCCGCGACGGCGGCGGCCATGTCCTTTTCCAGCCGGGAAACGAAGCGCTTGGCTTCGCCGCCCATGAACGCGCAGAAGTCCTCGGCCAGGGCCCGGTGGTCTTCGGTGGAGATCCGGCCGACACAGGGGGCGGAGCACTTGTCGATGTAGCCAAGCAGGCAGGGCCGGCCGCTGGCCTCGGCGCGCTTGAGCACGCCGGCGCTGCAGCTGCGGACCGGGAAGACCCGCAGCAGGGTGTCCATGGTCTCGCGGATGGCACCGGCGGTGTACGGGCCGAAGTACCGGGTGCCCTTGCGCCGGTCCCCGCGGAGCACCTGGACCCGGGGGTACTTCTCCCCCATGGTGACGGCGAGGTAGGGGTAGGACTTGTCGTCGCGGAACATGACGTTGAACCGCGGCTTGAATTCCTTGATCCAGGTGTATTCGAGCTGCAGCGATTCCAGTTCGCTGCCGACCACGGTCCATTCCACGCTGCTCGCCGTGTGGACCATGGCGTGGGTCTTGGGCAGTAGCCCGGCGGGGTTGGCGAAGTAGGAGTTCAGCCGGGAGCGGAGGTTCTTGGCCTTGCCCACGTAGATGACCCGGCCGTGCGGGTCACGGAAGCGGTACACGCCCGGGTTGGTCGGGATTTCGCCCGTCTGCGGACGGTAACTCGCTGGATTTGCCACCGTCCCATTCTACTGAGCCTCCCGGGGCGGACCTGACATCCGCCGGTGTCCCGGCGGCCGCAGCCCCGCCACCGGGGGCCGGAGCGGCTAGTCGACGCTCTTGCTCTGGTTGTACGTGGTGGCGCGCTGCTGCCCGCTCAGTTCCGCGATGGCGTCCATGATCCGGTCGGTGACCTGGCGCCGCGCGGGCAGGGAGTGGTCCGGTCCGGTCTTGTCGAAGTAGAGCGGCTCGCCGACCTTCATGGTGAAGTGCTGCGGCTTGACCTTGTTGGTGTCGGCGGGCTGGAGGTTCCCGGTGCCGATCAGGCCCACCGGGATCACCGGCGCGCCCGTGGTGAGGGCCAGCCAGCCGACGCCGGTGCGGCCGCGGTAGAGGATGCCGTCGCGGGAGCGGGTGCCCTCGGGGTAGATCCCGACGCCTTTGCCGGCGTCGAGGATGTCCAGCAGCGTCTTCAGGGCCTGCACGCTGGCGGCCTGCTCACCGCGTTCGACGGGGATGGAGCCGACCGCTTCGAAGAAGGACTTCATCATCTTGCCCTTGGCGCCGCCGGTGGTGAAGTACTCCGCCTTGGCGAAGAACGCCACGGGGCGCGGCATGAGGGCCTGGACGATCACACTGTCGAGGAAGGACAGGTGGTTCGGCGCGACGATGAACGGGCCCTCCTTGGGCACGTTCTCGAGGCCGATCACGGTGGGACGGCAGGTGGAGGAGATCAACCCGCGGGTGGTCCAGCGGATCGCGTCAAACATTGCCAAGGATGTGCACCTCATTCAGGGCTGTGGTCCCCGCGGCCGGACCGATGGAGGTGCCGCCGGGGTGGAAGTTCGCGGGCACGGTTGTTGGCGTCACCGGCCTAGTTTCTCACGACTCCGCGGATGCCAGAAACTCCCATGCCCCGCAGGGAATACATCCCTGGGGGCATGGGCACCGGCGGGGTTCCTCAGCCGAGCAGTTCGGCGAGGAACGCGGCGGTGTGGCTTTCCTTGGACTTTGCGACCTGCTCCGGGGTGCCGGTGGCCACGATCCGGCCGCCGCCGGAGCCGCCGTCGGGGCCGAGGTCGACGAGCCAGTCCGCGCTCTTGATCACGTCGAGGTTGTGCTCGATGGTGATCACGGTGTTGCCCTTGTCGACCAGGCCCTGGAGGACCATGAGGAGCTTGCGGATGTCCTCGAAGTGCAGGCCGGTGGTCGGCTCGTCCAGGACGTAGATGCTGCGCCCGTTGGACCGCTTCTGCAGTTCCGCCGCCAGCTTCACGCGCTGCGCCTCGCCGCCGGAGAGGGTGGTGGCGGGCTGGCCCAGCCGGACGTAACCGAGGCCGACGTCGACCAGGGTCTTCAGGTGCCGGGCGATCGGCGAGAACGCGGCGAAGAATTCGGCGCCCTCCTCGATCGGCATGTTCAGCACGTCGGCGATGGTCTTGCCCTTGTAGTGGACCTCGAGGGTTTCGCGGTTGTAGCGCGCTCCGTGGCAGACCTCGCAGGGCACGTAGACGTCCGGCAGGAAGTTCATCTCGATCTTCAGGGTGCCGTCGCCGGAGCAGGCCTCGCAGCGGCCGCCCTTGACGTTGAAGGAGAACCGGCCGGGCATGTAGCCGCGGACCTTGGCCTCGGTGGTCTCCGCGAAGAGTTTCCGGATGTGGTCGAAGACGCCTGTGTAGGTGGCGGGGTTGGAGCGCGGGGTCCGGCCGATCGGGCTCTGGTCGACGTGCACCACCTTGTCCAGGTGCTCGAGGCCCTGGACGGTCTTGTGCCGGCCGGCGACCTGCTTGGCGCCGTTGAGCTTGTTGGCGAGGACCTTATAGAGGATCTCGTTGACCAGGGTGGACTTGCCGGAACCGCTGACACCCGTGACGGCGGTGAAGAGCCCCAGCGGGAACGCCGCGTCCACGTTCAGGAGGTTGTTTTCCTTGGCGCCGACGACCTTCAGCTCGCGCTTCTTGTCGTACTTGCGGCGCTTCTTCGGCACCTCGATGGACTTGCGCCCGGAGAGGTAGTCGCCGGTCAGGGACTCCGTGTTCTTCAGCAGGTCCTGGTAAGACCCGGAGTGGACCACCGTGCCGCCGTGCTCGCCGGCGCCGGGTCCAATGTCGACCACCCAGTCGGCTTCGTGGATGGTGTCCTCATCGTGCTCGACGACGATCAGGGTGTTGCCCAGGTCGCGGAGCCGGGTGAGGGTCTCGATCAGGCGGCGGTTGTCGCGCTGGTGCAGGCCGATGGAGGGCTCGTCGAGGACGTACAGCACGCCCACGAGGCCGGAGCCGATCTGGGTGGCGAGCCGGATGCGCTGGGCCTCGCCGCCGGACAGGGTTCCGGAGGGCCGTTCCAGGTTCAGGTACTCCAGGCCGACGTCGAGCAGGAAGGTCAGGCGGGCCTGGATTTCCTTTAGCACCTGGTGCGCGATCTGGGCTTCCCGGCCGGTGAGCACCAGGCTGTCCAGGAACTCGGCGCATTCGCGCATCGGCAGGGCGGCGACCTCGGCGATGGACTTGCCGTTGATCAGGACCGACAGCGACGCCGGGTTCAGCCTGGCACCGTTGCAGGCCGGGCACGGGACCTGCCGCATGTATTCCTCGTAGCGGTCCCGCGCGGAATCGGAGTCGGTCTCCGTGTGCTTGCGATGCACGTACTGCACGACGCCCTCGAAGCCGGTGCTGTACTTGCGTTCGCGCCCGAAGCGGTTGCGGTACTGCACCACGACCTTGTGGTCCTTGCCGTGCAGCACGGTCTTCCGCGCCTCCGCGGAGAGCTTTTCCCAGGGCGTGGTCATCTTGAAGCCGAGTTCCTTGGCCAGGCCGCCGAGCAGCCGGTTCCAGTACTCGGTGGTGGCGGCGCCCAGCGACCAGGGAGCGATGGCGCCCTCGGAGAGCGACAGCTCCGGGTTGGGGATCAGGAGTTCCTCGTCCACTTCGAGCCGGGTGCCGATGCCGCTGCAGACCGAGCAGGCGCCGAAGGGGTTGTTGAACGAAAACGACCGCGGTTCGATTTCGTCGATCGCCAGGGGGTGCTCGTTCGGGCAGGCGAGGTGTTCGGAGAAGGCGCGGATGCGGTCCGGATCGTCCGCCTCAAGGTCGACGAATTCTGCCAGCACACGGCCCTCGGCCAGGCCCAGCGCAGTTTCCACCGAGTCGGTAAGGCGCTGGCTGATGCCCTCCTTGACGACCAGGCGGTCCACCACCACCTCGATGGTGTGCTTGAACTGCTTGCCCAGCTTGGGCGGGTCGCTGAGCTGGATGAGCTTGTCGTCCACCCGGGCGCGGGAGTAGCCCTTGGCGGTGAGCTCCTTGAACAGTTCGACGAATTCGCCCTTGCGGCCGCGGACCACCGGGGCCAGGACCTGGAAGCGGGTGCCGTCGGGCAGTTCGAGTAGCTGGTCGACGATCTGCTGGGGGGTCTGCTTGGTGACGGGCTCGCCGCAGACGGGGCAGTGCGGGCGCCCCACGCGGGCCCAGAGCAGGCGCATGTAGTCGTAGATCTCGGTGATGGTGCCGACCGTGGAGCGCGGGTTCTTGCTCGTGGACTTCTGGTCGATGGACACCGCCGGGGACAGGCCCTCGATGAAGTCGACGTCGGGCTTGTCCACCTGGCCCAGGAACTGCCGCGCGTATGCCGACAGGGATTCCACGTAGCGGCGTTGCCCCTCGGCGAAGATGGTGTCGAAGGCCAGCGAGGACTTGCCGGAGCCGGAGAGACCGGTGAAGACGATCATCGCATCGCGTGGCAGGTCCAGGTCCACGTTGCGCAGGTTGTGTTCGCGCGCACCCTTGACGACCAGCCGGGAGAGGTCCGGGCGGACGATCTCCTGGCCGCCGGACAGGGGCCGGTTGGGCAGGGCGGCGGGCTGGATTTCGATGGCGGGTTCTTCAGCTACGGCTTTAGGCACGCCTCCAATGCTAATCGAAAACTTCTTCGAATCTCTATTCGGGCGGTGCTTGTGCTATTGGAACGTCTGTTAGTGCCGGTCGTAGGCCGCGGCGAGCAGCTGGACGGCTTCGGCGAAGCTGGCTCCCTGGGCGCGGGCGGCAGCGGCAAAGTCAGCCGCCGCGGCACTGAGCGAATCCCACGCTTCGTCCCGGGGGCAGACCACCGTGCCGTTGCGGCCGCGGGTCGCGACGACGCCGGCTGCTTCCAGCTCCTTGTAGGCGCGGGCCACCGTGTGCGGTGCCACGCCCAGTTCGGCCGCCAGGCTGCGGACCGCCGGGAGCCGGGTGCCCGGCGCGAGCGACCCGTCGTCGGCCCGTTCGATGATGTTCAGGCGCAGCTGCTCAAAGAGCGGGACGGAACTGCCGGTGTTGGGCTTCCAACCGCCCGGGTAGGCCGCCGCGGCCGCTTCGACCGGGCTCACTGCTCCGGCTCCAGGACGCTGTCCGCGTCGTTGCGCCCGGCGAACTGGGAGCGGTAGAGCGAGCTGTAGAGCCCGTCCCCCGCCAGCAGTTCCCGGTGTTTGCCCTGTTCAACGATGCGTCCTTGGTCCATGACCAGAATTAGATCAGCGTCCCGGACCGTGGACAAGCGGTGGGCAATGACGAAGCTGGTCCTGCCCTGGCGGAGCCGCGCCATTGCCTGCCGGATCTGCACCTCGGTGCGGCTGTCCACCGAGCTGGTCGCCTCGTCCAGGACCAGGATGCTCCGGCCGGACAGCTGCGCCCGGGCAATCGAGATGAGCTGGCGCTGGCCGCGGCTGAGCGAGTCGCCGTCATTGCCGAGCATGGTGGCGTAGCCGGCCGGCAGGGCGCGCACGAACTGGTCGACATGGCTGGCCTGCGCCGCGGCGATGATGTCCTCGTCGCTGGCCCCGGGCCGGCCGTATTCGATGTTCTCCCGGATGGTGCCGGTGAACAGCCAGGCATCCTGCAGGACGGTGCCGAACCCGGAACGCAGCCGGTCCCGCGGCATCCCGGCGATGTCCGCCCCGTCCACGGTGATGCGGCCCGCGTCCAGCTCGTAGAAGCGCATCAGGAGGTTCACCACCGTTGTCTTGCCGGCGCCGGTGTGGCCGACGATCGCCACGGTCTGTCCGGGTTCGACCATGAAGCACAGGTCCTGGACCACGGGCGCCCCCGGGCTGTACCCGAAGGTGGCGTGCTCGAACGTGACCCGGCCGGCGGGGGCCGGTCCGGTGCCGCCGGGGTGGTTGCCGCGGGGCGCGTGGTGGGCGGCGGCCGCCGCGGCCCCGGGGGCCGGTTCCGCCGCGTCGGCAGGGATCTCCGGGGCGTCCAGCAGGGCGAAGACCCGCTCGGCCGACGCGGCGCAGGACTGCATCAGGGTCAGCATGCCGCCGATCTGGCCCATGGGCTGGCTGAAGAGCCTGCTGAACTGGATGAACGCCTGGACTCCGCCGATCGTCATGGTGCCGGCGGCGACCTGGAGGGCACCAACGACGGCGACCGCGATGTAGTTGAGGTTGGAGACGAAGATCATCAGCGGCTGCACGATGCCTGAGACGTAGTGCGCCCGGGACGCGGCGCGGAAGAGCCGGTCGTTGCTCTCGCCGAAGGCGGCCGCGGCGGTGTCCTGCCGGCCGAAGGCCTTGACCACCTCGTGGCCGGTGAAGAACTCCTCCAGGTGTGTGTGCAGGGTGCCGGTGCTGGCCCACTGCTCGGTGAAATGGGCCTGTGACCGGCGCGCCACGACCACGGTGAGCAGGGTGGAGAGCGGAACGGACGCCAGCGCAATCAGCGCCAGCAGGGGCGAGAGCCAGAACATCATGGCCAGGGCGCCGGAGAGCATCAGGATCGACATGATCAGCTGGTTGAGCAGCTGGTTGAGCGACTGCGAGACGTTGTCGACGTCGTTCGTGGCGCGGCTGAGCACATCGCCCCGGTGCTGGTCGTCGAAGTGGCCGGACGGCAGGACGTGCAGCTTGTGCTCCACCGCGGACCGGAGCCCGTAGACCAGCCGCTGCACGGCGGTCGCGGTCAGGGCGCCCTGGATCCAGCTGAAGAGCGAGGCCCCGAGGTACATCAGGGCGACGGCGAGGAGCAACCGGCCGAGCCTGCGTTCATCGAAGGCACCGCCGACGACCCCGGCCACGACGACGTCGGTGGCGTCGCCCAGGTACTTGGGGGCAGCCACGTTCAGCACCGCAAAGCCGCAGGTGGCCGCGACGACAGCCGCCATCCGCGCCCGCATTGGCTTCAGGAGCCCCAGCAGCCGCCAGGCGGCCCGCCACTTGCCGCCTTCCGGACCCGCCGGCAGTGCCGCGGTCACGGGGACTCCTCCAGCACCAGTTGCGAGGCCGCGATCTCCCGGTAGGTCCGGGACGTTTCCATCAGCTCGGCATGGCTGCCCCTCGCCGCCAGCCGGCCGTCCTCCAGCACGAGGATCTGGTCCGCCCGTTCGATGGTCGAGACCCGTTCGGCCACGATGAGCACGGTGGCGGCCGCCAGCAGGGGGTCCAGCGCGGCCCGGAGACGGCGGTCGGTCACGTAGTCGAGGGCGGAGAAGCTGTCGTCGAACAGGTAGACCGGGGCCGGGCGGAGCAGGGCCCGGGCGATGCACAGGCGCTGGCGCTGGCCACCGGAGAAGTTCGTGCCGCCCTGGCTGACCGGTGCATCCAGGCCGCCGGGGAGCCGGCGCACAAAGTCACCGGCCTGCGCCGTGTCCAGCGCGTCCCACAGCTCCGCGTCGGTGGCGGCCGGCCCGCCGATCCGCAGGTTGTCCGCGACTGTGCCGGAAAAGAGGTAGGAATGCTGCGGCACCAGGGACATCCGTTCGCGCAGCGCGGCCAGCGGCAGGGACCGGATGTCGCGGCCGCCAAGCGTGATGGTCCCGGCCGTCGGGTCCAGGAAGCGCGGCAGCAGGTTCAGCAGCGTGGTCTTGCCGCTGCCCGTGGCGCCGACGATCGCGGTGGTCGAGCCGGGGACGGCGGTGAAGGAGATGCCGGACAGGACCGGCGCCTCGGCCCCGGGATAGGCGAAGGACACGCCGCGGAACTCCACGGTGCCCCCGGCTGCCGGGGCAACCGGGGCCGCCTCCGCGGCTGCGCTGCCCTGCGGGGCCGGCGGGAGTCCGCCGCGGGGTGGTCCGGCAATTGACGGTTCGGTGTCCAGGACGGCCTGGATGCGCTCGGCGCAGACCGCGGCGCGCGGAGCCGTGGTGAAGACGTACATGGCCATCATGATGGCGATGAGGATTTGCAGGATGTAGGCGATGAAGGCCGTCAGCGCGCCCAGCCGCATCTCGCCGGCCTCGATGCGGTGGCCGCCGAACCAGACCACTGCCACGGAGGACAGGTTGACCACCACCATGATCAGCGGGTTCATCCTGGCCACCAGCAGGGCGGAGGCCAGATTGTTGCGGGTCAGGTCCCTGTTCGCTGCGTCGAAGCGGCGGATCTCGTGGTCCTGCCGGACGAACCCCCGGATGACGTTGGCCCCGATGATCTGTTCCCGGAGTACCCGGCTGATCCGCTCGAGAAGCTCCTGGCCCTGGCGGTAGAGCGGGATCAGCCGCCGGACAATCAGCACCATGACGGCGGCGAGCAGGGGGATCACGGCGGCCACAATGCCGGAGAGCGGAAGATCCTGGTGGGCGGCCAGCACGATGCCGCCGAGGAAGCTGGCCGGGGCGGCGGCGAGCATGGTGAAGGCCAGGAGCGCCAGGTTCTGGATCTGGATGACGTCGTTGGTGGCGCGGGTGACGAGGCTGGGCGCCCCGAACGTGCCGACGTCCTGCGAGGAGAATTGCTGCACGCGGGTGAACAGGTCAGAGCGCAGCTGGTGGCCGATCCGCATGGCGACGATGGCACCCAGGTAGCCCGCAGCCACCGCGGCGGCGACCTGGAGCGCCGCGATTCCGGCCATCCACGCCCCCAGCCGCAGGATCAGGGGGGTGTTGCCGGCGACGATGCCGTCGTCGATGACGGCGGCGTTAAGCGTGGGAAGCATCAGGCCGGCGGTGGTCTGCACGAGCTGAAGGCAGACGATGGCCAGGACCGCCGCCCGGTGGGCGGACAGCAGCCGTCCCATCAGCTTGATCAGCACCGAACCTCCATCGCCGGAACAGGGCTCGATTACGGACCGCGCTGCGGACGCCCCCGGACCGCCTTGTCATTGTAAGCCCCATCACATACAGACTTTGTCACGCGGCGTGTCACGTCGGTCAAATGGTGGCTGCGGCCGACGGTTAGCCCCGCTTCTGCGCCACGGCGAAGACCCGCCGGAACGGAAAGATTGTCCCGTGCCTGCCCGCCGGATAGGCCCGCCGGAGCAGCCGGGCGTAGTCCGCCTCGAAGCTGCGGGCCTCCTCGGCCGGGAGTGCTGCGAGGACCGGGCGCAGGCCCGTACCCCGAACCCACTCCAGGACCGGATCCGGTCCCTGCAGGAGTTGGAGGTAGGTCGTCTCCCAGGCGTCGGCGTCGCAGCCGGCATCGAGCATGAGCTGAAGGTAGTCGGCGGGTTCCCCGACGACGTCGTCGTGCCGCAGCACCCCGGAGAGCCGGCCGGACCACTCCGGGGAGGCGGCGAGTTCGCGCATCAGGGCGTGGGAGGGGGCGTCGAAGTTGCCCGGCACCTGGAGGGCGAACCAGGCTCCTGCCGGCAGAGCCTCCAGCCAGCCGGCGAGGAGTTGGCGGTGACCGGGCACCCACTGCAGGGCGGCGTTCGTGACGACGACGTCGGTGTCCGGCGCCGGCATCCAGTCGGCGATGTCCGCCTGCCGGAAGCCGAGGTTTCCCCCGGCCACGGTTTCCGCCTTCTCCAGCATTTCCGCCGAGGAATCAACACCCTCGACGGCGGCGCCCGGCCAGCGGGCGGCCAGCGTCGCCGTGAGGTTCCCCGGACCGCAGCCCAGGTCGACGACGCGCCGCGGCGCTTCGGCCCGGATCCGTGCGGTCAGGTCGAAGAACGGCCGGTCCCGGTAGTCGCCGAACTGTCGGTACTTCGCCGCATCCCACTGCATGCCTGTCCCCCTGCTTTTCATCGGTGTGCCCAGCCGAAGCCTAACCCCGGGCCGACCACTAAGCTGGAAGGCAATGAAACTTGTTGATCAGCTTCCCGCCCCGGCCGCCCGAGTCCCCGGCAGGAGCGGCCTCGACCCGGATGAGCTCTACACCCGGTTCGTCGAATGGACCGAAGGCCGTGGCCTGGCCCTGTACGCGGCGCAGGACGAGGCCGTGATGGAACTCACTGCGGGCGCCAACGTCATCCTGGCCACCCCCACCGGGTCCGGTAAGTCGCTGGTGGCGATCGCGGCCCACTTCCAGGCCATGGCGCGCGGGCAGCGCAGCTACTACACCGCCCCGATCAAGGCGCTCGTCTCGGAGAAATTCTTTGCGCTGTGCGAGATCTTCGGCGCCGAGAACGTCGGCATGATCACCGGCGATTCTGGCGTCAACCAGGACGCACCCATCATCTGCTGCACCGCGGAAATCCTGGCGAACATCGCCCTGCGCGAGGGATCGGCCGCGGAGCTCGGCGCCGTCATCATGGACGAGTTCCACTTCTACTCCGATCCGCAGCGCGGCTGGGCCTGGCAGGTTCCGTTGCTGGAGCTTCCGCAGGCGCAGTTCCTGCTGATGTCCGCCACGCTCGGCGACGTGAGCCGCTTCGAGGAGCGCCTCACCGAACTGACCGGGCGCCCGACGACGACCGTCAGTTCCGCGGAACGGCCCATTCCGCTGCACTTCTACTACCAGCAGACCCCAGTGCACGAGACGCTGGAGGAGCTGCTTTCGACCAAGCAGGTGCCGGTCTATGTGGTGCACTTCAGCCAGCTCGAAGCGATTGACCGGGCCCAGAACCTGATGAGCATCAACGTCTGCACCCGGGAGGAAAAGGACAAGATCGCCGAGCTGATCGCCGGTTTCCGCTTCGCCGCAGGCTTCGGCAAGACCCTGAACCGGCTGGTCCGGCACGGCATCGGCGTGCACCACGCCGGGATGCTGCCCAAGTACCGCCGGCTCGTCGAACAGCTCGCCCAGGCCGGCCTGCTCAAGGTCATCTGCGGCACCGACACCCTGGGCGTCGGCATCAATGTGCCCATCCGCACCGTGCTCCTGACCGCGCTGAGCAAGTACGACGGCGTGCGCACCCGCCTGCTGAATCCGCGTGAGTTCCACCAGATCTCCGGGCGGGCCGGCCGGGCCGGCTACGACACGGCGGGCACCGTCGTCGTGCAGGCGCCCGAGCACGTGATCGAAAACGTCAAGGCCATGGCCAAGGCGACGGCCAAGTTCGGTGACGACCAGAAGAAGCTGCGGCAGGTGGTCAAGAAGAAGCCGCCCGAGGGCTTCGTGTCCTGGGGCGAGCCCACCTACCAGCGGCTGGTGGAGTCCGTGCCGGACCCGCTGGTCTCCAGCTTCACCGTGACCCACGCGATGCTGATGAACCTGATGGAGCGTCCGGGTGACCCGTTCACTGCGGCCCGCCGCCTGCTGACCGAAAACCATGAGACCCGCCCCGCCCAGCTGAAGCTGATGAAGAAGGCCCTCGGCATCTACCGCGAACTGCTGGCCGCGGGCGTCGTCGAACGCATCCCGCCCGGGGACCAGGGGCCCGACGGCCGCACTGTCCGGCTCACCGTCCACCTGCAGCCGAACTTCGCCCTGAACCAGCCGCTCTCCCCCTTCGCCCTGGCGGCGCTGGAGCTGCTGGATCCCGAGTCGCCGTCGTACGCCCTCGACGTCGTCTCGGTGATCGAAGCCACGCTCGAAAAGCCGCGGCAGATCCTGTCCGCCCAGCAGAAGAAGGCGCGGGGCGAGGCAGTCGCGGCCATGAAAGCCGACGGGATCGACTACGACCAGCGGATGGCCATGCTCGAGGAGGTCAGCTACCCGCAGCCGCTAGCGGAGATCCTCGGCGAGGCCTTCGAGGTGTACCGCAAGGCCGCGCCCTGGATCGGCGACTTCGAACTGGCACCCAAGTCCGTCATCCGCGACATGTACGAGCGGGCCATGAACTTCGGCGAGTTCGTCCAGTTCTACGGCCTGGCCCGCTCCGAGGGCATCGTGCTGCGTTACCTCGCCGACGGCTTCAAGGCGCTCCGGCAGACGGTGCCGCAGGATGCGCTGCGCGAGGACCTTGAGGACCTCATCGCGTGGCTCGGCGAACTGGTCCGTCAGGTCGACTCAAGCCTGCTGGATGAATGGGAGGAGCTCACCTCCGGAGCGGCACCCACCCCGCACGATGCCCCGCCGCCCCCTCCGCCGTCGCTTACCTCCAACACCCGGGCCTTCCGCGTGATGGTGCGCAACGAGATGTTCCGCCGCGTCGAACTGTTCGCGGACGAGGCCGCCACCGCCCTCGGCGAACTCGACGGCGGCTCCGGCTGGGACGCCGACCGCTGGGAAGACGCCCTGGACGACTATTTCGAGGAGCACGGCGACATCGGCACCGGCCCGGACGCGCGCGGCCCCGGCCTGCTGATCATCACCGAGGAGCCCGGCACGTGGAAAGTCCGGCAGATCTTCGACGACCCGGCCGGCAACCACGACTGGGGCATCTCCGCCGAGGTGGATCTGGCCGCCTCGGACGAGACGGGCACCGCCGTCGTCACAGTGACGGCCGTGGACCGGCTGTAGCCGCGGTACGGCGCGGTGTGCCAGTAAACTGGCGACCATGAGTGTAATCCGCCCGGCTGCCGTCTCCGACGTCCCCGCCATCCTGCGCATGATCCACGACCTCGCCATTTACGAGAAGGAGCCGGACGCTGTCCGGAACACCCCGGAAATGCTCACCGAGGTGCTCTTTGGCGAGACCCCGCGGGTCTACGCCACCATGGCCGAGAACGAGTCCGGCGACGTTCAGGGCTTCGCCATGTGGTTCCTGAACTACTCCACCTGGGAGGGGGTGCACGGGATCTACCTCGAAGACCTCTACGTCATGCCCGAGGCCCGGGGCGCCGGGCACGGCCGGGCCCTGCTGCAGCACCTGGCCGCGACCGCCGTGGAACGCGGATACGCCCGGGTGGAGTGGAGCGTGCTGGACTGGAACGAACCCTCGATCGGGTTCTACCGGAGCCTGGGCGCCGCCCCGATGAACGGCTGGTCCACCTTCCGGCTCACCGGCGATGCCCTGGATGCCTTCGGCGGCGCCCGCCCGGCCGACGCCCGTGGCTGAGCCCGCCGTCGCCGAGTCCGCCCTGGCGGAGTCCGCGGAGGCTGAGCCGGCTGCGGCCCGGGCGGCTGCTGCCGGACCGGGCGGCAGCGCCGGCCATGTGGTCAAGGCACGGCACGAGTACCGCGGCATGCGGACGGCGGAGCACTACTTCGAACTTCCGCTGGACCACTTCGGCGGCGACGGCGAGACGATCACCGTCTTCGCCCGGGAGTATGTGTCCGCCGACCACAGCGAAACCGCCGCCGCCGAGCTGCCCTGGCTGCTTTACCTGCAGGGCGGCCCCGGCGGCCGCGGCAACCGGTTCCCCGCCCTGGGCGGCTGGAGCAAGGCCGCGGCCCGGGACTTCCGGATCCTCATGCTGGACCAGCGCGGCACCGGCCTGTCCTCCCCCGTCGACCGCAAGACCCTGCCGCTGCGCGGCAACGAACAGGACCAGGCCCGGTACCTCGAACACTTCCGGGCCGACTCGATCGTGGCCGACGCGGAGTCCATCCGGCGCACCCTCGGTGCGGCCCCCTGGACCGTGTACGGGCAAAGCTACGGCGGTTTCTGCGCGCTCAGCTATCTCTCCTTCGCCCCCGAGGGCCTCCGCGAGGTGCTGATCACGGGCGGGCTGGCCCCGCTGGCCGGTCCCGCGGACCGCGTCTACCAAGCGACGTTCCGCCGGGTGGCGGCGCGCAATGCGGAGTACTTCGGCTGGTACCCGCAGGACCGTGAGCTGGTCAACCGGATCGCACGGCACCTGCGCGAGACGCCCGAGCACCTGCCGGACGGCAGCCGGCTGACCGTCGAGCGGTTCCAGATGGTGGGCTCCTTCCTGGGCGGCAACACCCGGGTCGATGCCCTGCACCACCTGCTCGAGGACGCGTTCGTCGGCACTCCCGACGGCGACCGGCTCTCCGACAGCTTCCTGGAACAGGTCCGGGCCCTGGTGTCGCGGGCCGCGAACCCGCTGTACGCGCTGATGCACGAATCCATCTACGGGCAGGGCGAGGCCACCGACTGGGCAGCCCTAAGGGTGCTGCAGGACCATCCTGAGTTCCGGCCGGATGTTCCCGCCCCGCTGCTCACGGGCGAAATGGTCTACCCCTGGTACTTCGAACAGGATCCGGCCCTCGCGCCGCTGCGGCCCGTCGCGCAGTTGCTCGCGGAGAAAGACGACTGGAAGCCGCTTTACGATCCCGACCGGCTCGCGCACAACACCGTCCCGGCCGCGGCGGCGGTGTACAGCGACGACATCTACGTCGACCGTGACCTGTCGCTCGAAACCGCTGCGGCCGTCCGCGGCCTGCAGGTGTGGGAGACATCCGCGTTCCACCACGACGGCATCGCGGACGACGGCGAGGCGATCTTCGGCCGCCTGCTCGGCATGGCGCGCTCCCAGTCCGCCTGAGGCGTCCGGAAACACCACTGCCCGGGGAAGCGTCCGCTTCCCCGGGCAGTGGTGTTTGAGCCTCCGGTGCTACTCGGCGTCGGTCAGGCTCTTGCGGGAGTCTTCCTCGAGCCGGGCGTCCAGCTTGGCCTTGGAGGCCTTGGAGCTGACCAGGCTGGCGATCACGGCGATGATGATCGTGCCGATGATGACCGCGAGCGAGACGAACGTGGGGATCTCCGGCGCCCATTCGATGTGCTTGCCGCCATTGATGAAGGGCAGTTCGTTGACGTGCATGGCGTGCAGCACCAGCTTGACCCCGATGAAGGCCAGGATGACTGACAGGGCGTGCTTGAGGTAGATCAGCCGGTTCATCAGGCCGCCGAGCAGGAAGTACAGCTGGCGCAGGCCCATCAGGGCGAAGATGTTGGCGGTGAAGACAATGAACGCGCTCTGGGTGAGGCCGAAGATCGCCGGAATGGAGTCGACCGCGAAGAGCAGGTCGGTCATGCCGATGGTGACGAAGACAATCACCATGGGGGTGAAGACCTTCTTGCCGTCGACCTCGGTGCGCAGCTTGCCGCCGTCGAACTTCTCCGACATCGGCAGGACGCGGCGGATCCGTGCGATCAGCGGGTTCTCCCGGTCTTCCTCGTCTTCGCCCTCGTCCTGGGCCTGCTTCCACGCGGTCCAGAGCAGGAAGGCGCCGAAGATGTAGAAGACCCAGCTGAACTGTTCGATCACGATCGCGCCCAGCAGGATGAAGATGCCGCGGAGGATCAGCGCGATGATGATGCCGACCATCAGCACTTCCTGCTGGTACTTACGGGGTACCGAGAAGCGGGCCATGATGATGATGAAGACGAACAGGTTGTCGATACTGAGGCTGTACTCCGTCACCCAGCCGGCGATGAACTGGCCGCCGTACTCGGGGCCGGTGAAGGCGAACATGGCGCCGGCGAAGACCAGGGCCAACGCGATGTAGAAGGAGACCCAGAGGCCTGCTTCCTTCATGGACGGCTCATGCGGGCGCTTCAGGACCAGGAGCAGGTCGATGGCGAGGATGATGCCGAGAACGACAAAGGAGCCGATCTCGAACCAGACGGGAAGTTCGGGCACGAAGTTACCTTTCGCAGGGTATGACTGAGCGGTGTAAGTCTCTCCGGCCAAGCCGCCGCCCCGGGCCAATGCCATCAGGTGCCGCTGCGCTGCCCGCTACGCCCGGCAGGGCGTCTGTGCCATGCGTGTTGACGATCGTAGCGCTCGGGATACTCCCCTACGTGGTGTCCACTTTACCTCAGGCGTGCCCGGCCGACTGCATCTGGCGCAACTCCTTCTTCAGCTCCCCGACCTCGTCCCGGAGACGGGCGGCGAGCTCGAACTGCAACTCACCGGCCGCGGCGTGCATCTGTTCGGTGAGCTGCTCGATGAGCCCCACGAGGTCCTCGGCCGGCGCCGCGGCGAGGCCGTCGGCACGGACCTTGGAGCCGCCCTTGCCCTTGCCCCGCGCCTTGCCGGCGCTGGCCAGCAGCTCGCGGGTGTCCGCGTCCTCCTTGGCCAGCTGGTCGGTGATGTCGGCGATCTTCTTCCGCAGCGGCTGCGGGTCGATGCCGTTTTCCTTGTTGTAGGCGACCTGGATGGCGCGGCGGCGGTTCGTCTCGTCGATCGCCTGGGCCATGGAGTCGGTGATCCGGTCCGCGTACATGTGGACCTCGCCGGAGACGTTGCGGGCCGCGCGGCCGATGGTCTGGATCAGCGAGGTAGCCGAGCGCAGGAAGCCTTCCTTGTCCGCGTCGAGGATGCTCACCAATGACACTTCGGGAAGGTCCAGGCCCTCACGCAGCAGGTTGATGCCGACCAGGACGTCGAAGACCCCCATCCGGAGTTCGCGGAGCAGCTCCACGCGCCGCAGCGTGTCCACGTCGGAGTGCAGGTATTCGACCTTCACCCCGTGGCCCAGCAGGTAGTCGGTGAGGTCCTCCGCCATCCGCTTGGTCAGGGTGGTGACGAGGACGCGTTCGTTCCTCGCGGTGCGGGTCTTGATCTCCCCCAGCAGGTCGTCGATCTGGCCCTTGGTGGGCTTGACGATCACCTCGGGGTCGATCAGGCCGGTCGGGCGGATGATCTGCTGGACGAACCCGTCGGCCTTGCCCAGCTCGTACTTGCCCGGTGTCGCGGACAGGTACACGGTCTGCCCGACGCGCTGCAGGAACTCGTCCCATTTGAGCGGGCGGTTGTCCATCGCGGAGGGCAGCCGGAAGCCGAAGTCAACGAGGTTCCGCTTGCGCGACATGTCCCCTTCGTACATCGCGCCGATCTGGGGCACGGTGACGTGGGACTCGTCGATCACCAGCAGGAAGTCATCCGGGAAGTAGTCCAGGAGGCAGTGCGGGGCGCTGCCGGGGGCGCGGCCGTCAATGTGCGAGGAATAGTTTTCGATGCCGTTGCAGAAACCCATCTGCTGCATCATCTCGAGGTCGTAGGTGGTGCGCATCCGGAGCCGCTGGGCCTCGACGAGCTTGTTCTGGCTCTCCAGGACCTTGAGCCGGTCCGCCAGTTCGTCCTCGATCCGCTTGATCGCCCGGGCCATCCGGTCCGGCCCGGCGACGTAGTGCGAGGCCGGGAAAACGTACATTTCCTCTTCCTCGCGCAGGACTTCGCCGGTGAGCGGATGCAGGGTCTGGATGTTTTCGATCTCGTCGCCGAAGAACTCGATCCGGATGGCGAGCTCCTCGTACATCGGGATGATTTCCACGGTGTCGCCCCGGACCCGGAAGGTGCCGCGGTGGAAGTCCATGTCGTTGCGGGCGTACTGCATGGAGACGAACTTCCGGAGCAGGTCGTCCCGGTTCATTTCGGCGCCGCGGCGCAGGGTCACCATCCCGGCGATGTACTCTTCGGGGGTGCCGAGGCCGTAGATGCAGGAAACGGTGGCGACCACGATGACGTCTCGCCGGGTCAGCAGGGCGTTGGTGGCGGAGTGCCGGAGCCGTTCGACTTCCTCGTTGATGGAGGAGTCCTTTTCGATGAACGTGTCCGTCTGCGCCACGTAGGCCTCGGGCTGGTAGTAGTCGTAGTACGAGACGAAGTACTCGACGGCGTTGTTGGGCAGCAGTTCCCGGAATTCATTGGCCAGCTGCGCGGCAAGGGTCTTGTTCTGGACCATCACGAGGGTGGGCCGCTGGACCTGCTCGATCAGCCACGCCGTCGTCGCGCTCTTGCCGGTACCGGTGGCGCCGAGGAGCACCACGTCCTTTTCGCCGTTCTTGATCCGCTCGGTCAGCTCCGCGATCGCGGCAGGCTGGTCGCCGGCGGGTTTGAACTCGCTGATGACTTCGAAGGGCGCCACGACACGGTTGATTTCCTGGGCAAGGCTCATGCATCTAATCTACCGCCGGCCGCCGACAGGAATCCCGGATTCAGCTTTGGGCGGTACCCGGCCCTCCGACGCCGGCGTACGACGGCGGCTGCCAGCCGGTGCGCCGGGCCCAGTCCTCCATCCGCGGGGCGGCGTAGGCCGTGAACCAGGATTCCTTGTCAGCGGCGTAGCCGGCGGCGGACTTGTCCACGCCGTGCCGCCGCGCCGCCCGGCGTTTTTCGGCGAGGTAGGCGCCGCGTGCTTCGGCGTCGTCGCGCAGCCAGTCCCGGAAGCACAGCGCGTAGCGCCAGCCCGGCGACCCGGCGGCGCGGACGTGCAGGTTGACGGCCCGGCCGGGGTCTGCGCTGCCGTGCACGCGCTTGTCCCACTCGGCCGGGTCCGGGTGCCCGGGTTTGGGGTTGTCCGGGCCGATGCCGGGCCAGCGGGGGTAGCCGGCGGCGGCCAGCAGCGGCTCCAGCCGGTCCGCCGTCGCCAGGTCCCGGACCGTGAGCTGCAGGTCGAGCACGTCCTTGGCGTCCAGGCCCGGGACGGCTGTGGAGCCGATATGGTCCACGGCGAGGAAATCCTCCGGCGCGAGGGCCAGCAGCCGGCCGGCCAGCCGGGCGGCCTGGCCGGGCCAGCGCGGGTCCGCCGGGCTGATGACCGGCCCGCCGGGGCGCGGGGCGACCCGGTGCTTGGCGAGGTTGTCGGCGAAAGGCAGCAGCCGGCTGCGCCACAGCAGGTCCACGGCGTCGCGCAGTTCGTCCTTGGTGCCGGAGTTGTCCAGCACCACATCGGCCGCCGCCAGCCGGTCCTCGCGCGTGGCCTGGGCGGCCATGCGTGCGCGGGCCTGCTCTTCGGTCATCTTCCGGTGCTCCACCATGCGCCGCACGCGGACGTCGTCGGGGGCGTCCACGACGAGCACCAGGTGGAAGCTGGCTCCCTGCCCGGTCTCGACCAGGAGCGGGATGTCCTGCACGACGACGGCGCCCCGGGGCGCGGCGGCGGCGATGGCGGCGGCGCGTTCGCGCACCAGCGGGTGGATGATCCCGTTGAGCACGGCGAGCCGCTCGGGGTTGCCGAACACCAGCGTGCCGAGGCGGGGCCGGTCGAGGCGCCCGTCCGGGCCCAGCACGGCGGAACTGAAGGCTTCCACCACCCGGTCCAGCCCGGGGGTACCCGGCTCGACGACCTCGCGGGCGAGTGCATCGGCGTCAACCAGCACCGCGCCCAGCTCACGCAGCCGCGCGGCCACTACCGACTTCCCCGAGGCGATGCCGCCCGTCAACCCGATCTTCAACACCCCACCAGACTAGACTGAACCGGTGCCAGTCGATGCGGTTTCCCCCGAAAGCAGGACCACCGCGTACACCACGCTGGCCGCCGGCGACGGCTTCCGCCACGAACTCGAGATCAAGCGCTCCCGCTTTATCACGGTGCTGCGGCGCACCCCGGACGAGGACAGCGCCCGCTCCCTGGTCAGCGCGCTGCGCAAGGAATTCCACGACGCGAGGCACCACTGCTCGGCCTTCGTGCTGGGACCGGACCGCGGGGTGCAGCGCTCCAGCGACGACGGCGAGCCCTCCGGCACGGCCGGCCTGCCGATGCTGGAGGCCCTGCTCAAACGCGAAACCGCTGCCGGCGTGACCGACCTCAGCGACATCACCGCCGTCGTCGTCCGCTATTTCGGCGGGATCCTGCTGGGCGCCGGAGGCCTGGTCCGGGCCTACTCCGATTCGGTGTCTACCGCGCTGGAGACGGCACCGCTGGTCCGCCGCCGCCGGCTGCGGCTGTGCACCGTCCGGGTCCCGCACGCCTCCGCGGGCAGGCTGGAGAACGAGCTGCGGGCCTCAGGTTTCCTGATGGCCGGAACCGACTACGCCGCCGAGTCCGCCGTCCTTCGCCTGGCGCTGCCGGACGACCCGGCCGAGGTGGAGCAGGCGGCCGCGCGGCTCGCGGCCTTGACCGCGGGCAGCGCCGCCTTGGTGCCCGGCGGAACGGAGTGGGTTGATGCCGATTATTTCGAGTGAACCGGATTCCGGGGTGGCACTGACGGAGGTGACGGCTTTGGTGCTGGAGCAGCTCCTGGCGCTGGCCGTGCACGACGCCGACCCCGACGACGTCACCCCGCCGCTTGGATCGGCCGCGGGCTGGAACCCTGAGCGGATCGCCTGGTTCCGGGCGTACCACCGCGCCGCCTGCGGCCTCGACGGGCCGGCGCGGGAGAAGACCTGGGCAGTCACGGCCGGCGGTGCCGTGGCCGGGTCGGTTCGGCTCCGGCGGGTACCGGACCTGTCCGGCCCAGGCCACGGAGTCGCTGTGGAGACC
Source organism: Arthrobacter sp. Soil763 (assembly GCF_001428365.1). Classification (GTDB taxonomy): domain Bacteria; phylum Actinomycetota; class Actinomycetes; order Actinomycetales; family Micrococcaceae; genus Arthrobacter. Next base: position 557,106 of record NZ_LMSH01000003.1, read on the forward strand.
GGGATCTGGCTGGGGCGGCAGTTCCGCGGCCGGGGCATCGGCGTGCCGGCGCTGCTGCTGGTCAAGGCCGAAGCCGCCGCATTGGGTGCCGGGCTGCTGGTCAGACGCCGGCAATCACGCTGCTCAGGCCCTGCTGCGCTCCGCCGGCGCCGAACTCACCCCCGCCGGCCGGCGCGTCACCGCCCGGATCACCCTGGCCTGACCGCGGCCTCGGCGGCCCGCCCCTGTACCACCCGAACGGACATGCCCATTCTCTAGGCTCGCGGGTGGGCATGCCGCGCTATGCCCACTGCTGAGCCCTCGGGTCGGACATGCCCATTCTCCGGGCACCACTCCCCTGACGGACATGCCCATCCGTCCGGCCGGCGGGCGGGCATGCCGCGCCATGCCCACTGCTGAGCCCTAGGGTCGGACAGGCCCACCCTGCCGGCTCCACTCCCCTGACGGACATGCTCGTTGTTCAGGCTTGCGGGCGGGCATGCCGCGCCATGCTGCGCGGGGCTATGCCGCCGCGGGGTGCGGGGGCGGCCTCGACATCCTCGCGGCACGCTGGCGGTCGTGCTTGGATAGGAGTGAAGGTCCCGCCCGGCAGGCACGACGCCAGCGGAATCAGTAACAGCCAACCGAAGGGAAGACCCAGATGGATGACCCGTTCGAGCTGTCCCGGTTCGTCGACGCCCAGGAGTCCGGCGGGACGTATGTCCAGGCCCTGTCGGAGCTCAAAGCGGGCTCCAAGCGCAGCCACTGGATGTGGTTCGTCTTTCCGCAGATCGCCGGCCTCGGCCAGAGCGCGACCTCCCGCCGGTTCGCAATTTCCTCGGTAGACGAGGCACGGGCCTACCTTGACCACCCCGTTCTGGGTCCACGGCTTTTGGAGTGCTGCCACGCGGTGCTCGACGTGGACGGCAGAAGCGCCGAGCAGATCTTCGGCGCCATCGACGCGCGGAAGATGCTCTCGTCGTCGACCCTCTTCTCGCTGGCGGCGCCGGACGAGCCCGTGTTCCAGAAGGTTCTGGACAAATACTTCGACGGAGTCCCGGATCCTGCCACCTACCGCATCCTCGGCCCGACCACCTGACAAACCGCCCCTCCGGCAGCCGGACATGCCCAGTGTTGGGGCGGATCTCTGGGCATAACCGGTTATGCCCAGTCCTCGGACCGAGGAACGGGCATGTCCCGCAGGCACATCACCTGAATAGGCCAGCACACCCCGGCCCCGAACGGACATGCTCTTTCCTGGGCCGGACCAGCGGGCATAACCGGTTATGCCCAGTCCCCGGACCGAGGAACGGGCATGTCCACCAGCCCGGGACCAGGCCCGCCCGCCACGAAGCACACCGGCGGCGCCCCGCGCCCCGGGACCAGGAAGTAACAGCCGCTTAAACCACAGCGGGCCCCTGCACTTGGCAGGGGCCCGCTGTGAGTGGCCCGGGCGAACCGGGCCGGTGGCAATTAGTTGCCGGTCAGCTTCTCGCGCAGAGCGGCAAGAGCCTCGTCCGAAGCAAGCGTACCCGCACCGGACTCGGTTGCGGCCGGCTCGGAGGAGTAGCTGGTGGTGCCGGAGTCGCTCTCGCCCGACGTTGCAGCGGCAGCGTCGTCGGCAGCGTGCTGGACAACCTGCTTCTTGTGGGCTTCCCAACGTGCCTGGGCGTCAGCGTACTGCTGCTCCCAGGTGGCGCGCTGCGTCTCGTAGCCTTCAAGCCACTCGTTGGACTCCGGATCGAAGCCCTCCGGGTACTTGTAGTTGCCCTCTTCGTCGTACTCGGCGGCCATGCCGTAGAGTGCCGGATCGAATTCGGTGCTGTCGGCGTCGACACCCTCGTTGGCCTGCTTGAGGGACAGCGAGATACGGCGGCGCTCGAGGTCGATGTCGATGACCTTGACGAACAGCTCGTCGCCAACGGAGACAACCTGCTCGGCCAGCTCAACGTGGCGCACGGCGAGCTCGGAGATGTGGACCAGGCCTTCGATGCCGTCTTCAACGCGGACGAACGCGCCGAACGGAACCAGCTTGGTGACCTTACCCGGAACAACCTGGCCGAGGGCGTGGGTGCGGGCGAAGGTCTGCCACGGATCTTCCTGCGTAGCCTTGAGCGACAGGGAGACGCGCTCGCGGTCCAGGTCGACCTCGAGAACCTCGACGGTGACTTCCTGGCCAACTTCGACAACCTCGGACGGGTGGTCGATGTGCTTCCAGGACAGCTCGGAAACGTGAACCAGGCCGTCTACGCCGCCCAGGTCCACGAAGGCGCCGAAGTTGACGATGGAGGAAACGACGCCGGGACGGACCTGACCCTTTTCCAGCTTGTTGAGGAACGTGGAGCGGACCTCGGACTGGGTCTGCTCGAGCCAGGCACGGCGGGACAGCACAACGTTGTTGCGGTTCTTGTCCAGCTCGATGATCTTGGCTTCGATCTGCTGACCGATGTACGGAGCAAGGTCGCGCACACGGCGCATCTCGACGAGGGATGCGGGCAGGAAGCCGCGCAGGCCGATGTCGAGGATAAGACCACCCTTGACAACCTCGATGACGGTACCGGTGACAACGCCGTCTTCTTCCTTGACCTTCTCGATGTCGCCCCAGGCACGCTCGTACTGAGCACGCTTCTTGGAGAGGATCAGGCGGCCTTCTTTGTCTTCCTTAGTGAGCACCAGGGCTTCGACCTGATCGCCGACGGAGACAACGTCCCCGGGATCAACGTCATGCTTGATGGAAAGCTCGCGGGAGGGAATGACACCTTCGGTCTTGTAACCGATGTCGAGCAGAACTTCGTCGCGGTCGACCTTGACGACGGTACCTTCGACGAGGTCCCCGTCGTTGAAGTACTTGATGGTGGCGTCGACGGCTGCGAGGAAGTCCTCAGCGGACCCGATGTCGTTAATCGCGACGACAGGGGTACCGGACTTCTCGGTGGAGGTGATGGTCATGTAGTAGGGGCTCCGTTGTGGATAGTTAGTCGGTCAGGCCAACCGCTGCACCGGCGTCGGCGACGCCCGCGTAGAACACGGCGAATCAAAGGCGATCCGCCGGGTCATCCTGATTTGTGGATTTGATTGCGCGCACGTAGTACACGCCCGTTTAGTCTAGTCGTATACGACAACGCCGGTCAAAGCGCAACGGGGCCGGCAGGCCGGTCCGGCCGGACCGGCTAGAAGTGCGTCAGGCAGTGCGCCGGGCGTTCGACGGCGAACATGCCGGCGGCGGTGAACGCGGCCCCGGGCGCTGCCTCGCGGATGCGGCCGGACGCGGCGAGCGTCACCGGGTGCACCCCGCCGAGGTAGATCGAGGACAGCACGGCCACATCGAGTTCGAGGTCGACATCGGCGCCGTCGGCATCGCTGACGACGGCGGCGCCGCCGGAAACGTCGAGGGCGAACGTTCCGCCGGTCAGGCCCAGCGTGTCGGATACCTTCAGGACCAGCCGCCCGTCCCGCGGGTAGTGGCGGGCCTCCAGCGCCTTGCGAACGTCGAGGATCCGCAGCCACAGCATGTCCCGGGCCTCCGACGCGTCGACGCAGCGGGGGTCCGTGAGCGCCCAGGGCAGCGGGTCATCCACGGGCGCCTCTTCCCAGGTGACACGTTCAACGAGGTCAATGGCGCCAAGGTACTGCCACAACTCCAGGTAGGCGGCGTGTGTGGCCGCCACGAGGTCGACGATCTCCATAGTGTGCGGCGTGCTGGACCAGCCGCCGAACTTGTAGGACACGTAGCCATCCACGCCGCCGTCGGGCCCGTAGTGCAGCGCAACCTTGACCTTGGGGTCCTCGCCGTCGTCCCGGCTGACGGAACCGGATGCGAACTGCCGGTAGAACTCGTGCCGGTCGACGGAGCCGGGCGTGCGGCGGTGCAGCCGGTCGAAGACGGCCGGCGCGAGCTCCAGCAGGACCTTGGGGTCGGCGACTTCCACCCGGCCGGTCGGGGTGTGGTTAAGGACGAAGCGGGCACCGGTGTCGACCTTGATCGACTGCTCCGAGGTGGCCACGCCAAAGCCGAAGCGGCCGTAGATGGAGGCCTCGGAGGCGGTCAGGGCCGCCATGGCCAGGCCCTCCGTACGGGCCTGCGCCAGGTCCTCGGCCATCATGCGGCGCAACAGCCCGCGGCGGCGGTGCGAGGTGCGCACGGTCACCGCGGTGACGAGCCGGGTATCCAGCAGCCGGCCGAAGCCGATGTTCAGCGTCTTGTCCATGGTGCCGAAGGTCGCCACGGGGATCTCGGCGCCGAGCGAGTGTTCCGGCACCGCGCCGGTCTGGTAGACGCCGGTCATCTCCCGTCCGTCGACGCGCTGCATCTCGATGCCGCGGTCCACCCGCTCGTCACTGCGTCGGGCGTCGTGGAACCCGAACGCGACCGCACGCATCCACGCGACGGCTTCCGGGTACCCCGGGTCGTCCTTGGCGGCGGGCTTGAACCGTCGGATTTCATACTGGTCTGGCACGTGCTTCTCCCCCTGGATGTGCTGCTAACGTGAACGGCCCGAAGGCGGGCCGGCTAGTGCCCGGCTTCGAACCAGCTGGACCCGATGCCGATCTGGACCTCGAGCGGAACGCTGAGCTGCGCCGCGGCGCCCATTTGCTCCGTGACGAGCTTCTCCACGACCTCGCGTTCGCCCTCGGCGACTTCGAGGACCAGTTCATCATGGACCTGGAGCAGCATGCGTGATTTCAGGCCCTGGTCCTCCAGGGCGCCCGCGACGCCGAGCATGGCCCGTTTGATGATGTCCGCAGCCGAACCCTGGATCGGAGAGTTCAGCGCGATCCGCTCGGCGTTCTCCCGCAGCTGGCGGTCGCTGCTGGTCAGGTCCGGCAGGTAGCGGCGGCGGCCCTCGATCGTGGCGGTGTACCCGTCGATCCTGGCCTGGTCGACGACGCCGCGCAGGTAGTCGCGCACCGCGCCGAACCGGTCGAAGTAGTCCTTCATCAGCGTCCGCGCCTCATCGACAGAGATTTCGAGCTGCTTCGACAGCCCGAAGGAGGTCAGTCCGTAGGCGAGGCCGTAGGACATGGCCTTGACCTTGGAGCGCATGGCGCTGGTGACCTGGTCGGTGGGGACGTGGAAGATGTTCGAGCCCACGAACCGGTGCAGGTCTTCGCCGTCCTTGTACGCCTGGATCAGCCCGGCGTCGCCGGACAGGTGCGCCATGATCCGCATTTCGATCTGCGAATAGTCGGCCGACAGCAGGCATTCGTAGCCCTCGCTGACGACGAAGATGCCCCGGACCCGGCGGCCTTCCTCGCTACGGATGGGGATGTTCTGCAGGTTGGGGTTGTTCGAGGAGATCCGGCCGGTGGCTGCGACGTTCTGGGCGTAGGTGGTGTGGATCCGGCCGTCGGCCGCCACGGACTTCTTCAGCGACTCGAGCATCTGCCGCAGCTTGGACGACTCCCGGTGCGCCATCAGCTGGACCAGGAACTCGTGGCCGGTTTTCTCCAGCAGGTTCTTCAGTGATGCCGCGTCCGTGGTGTACCCGGACTTGATCTTCTTGGTCTTCGGCAGCCCGAGCTCCTCGAAGAGGACGGTCTGCAGCTGCTTGGGCGAACCGAGGTTCACTTCGTGCCCGATCGCGGCGAATGCCTGTTCCTTGGCGTTGTCGATGACCTTGGCCAGGTCCGCGAGCTGCTCGTCCATGCGTTCCATGTCGATGGCGATCCCCGCCAGCTCCATGTCGGCGAGCACCCGGCTGACCGGCAGTTCGAGGGTGGTCAGCAGGTCCTGCGCCCCGCGCTCCTGCAGCTCGGTTTCGAAGTAGCGGCTCAGTTCCCGGACGACGGCGGCCACATGGACCAGCGCGCCGGCAGCGGCCGCGTCGTCGCCGTCGAACGCCAGCTCAAGCTGGCCGGCCTTCGCGGCCTCCGCCGACACGGCGATGTTCAGGTGGTGCTGCGCCAGCTCCGCGAGTTCGTAGCTGCGGCGGTCCGGCTGGATGAGGTAGCCGGAGATTGAGGTATCGTCCACGACGCCGTCCAGTTCCAGGCCGCGGGCGGACAGCGCCTTCAGGGCGGCCTTGAAGCCGTGCATCACCTTGGCCGCGCCCGGGTCCCGCAGCCAGGCGGCCAGCACGTTTTCGGCGGCGGCGTCCTGGGTGGCGAGGTCGATGTACGCGGCGGCGTCGTCCCGGACGATGGCGACGGCGGCGGCGTCCTCGCCGATCCTGCCCGGCACCAGGTCGACGGCGACGGCGGACCGCTTCCCGGCTCCGGCGGCGAGGAATTCCTCAAGGGCCGCGGCGTCCTTCGGAGTCACGTAGTCCGGGGTGTCGATGCTTTCGCGTTCGGCTTCCGGCGTCTCACTGCCGTACAGGGCGAAAAGGCGGGTCCGGATGGTCTTGAATTCGAGGGTGTCGAAGAGCTCCTCAAGCGCGGCCTGGTCCGGCCGGGGATCCGCCAGGTCCTCGAGGCTGACGGGAAGGTCGAGGTCGGTGCGGAGCCGGTTGAGCCGGCGGTTGCGCTTGACGTTTTCGAGGTTCTCGCGGAGGGCGTCCCCGACCTTCCCGCCGATCGAGTCGAGGTGCTCCAGCACGCCTTCAAGACCGCCGTAGAGGTTGATCCACTTGGCTGCGGTCTTGGGCCCGACGCCGGGAACACCGGGGAGGTTGTCGGCCGTCTCCCCCACCAGGGCGGCGAGGTCGGAGTACCGGGCCGGGCTGACGAAGTACTTTTCCTGGATGGCGTCCGCGTCCATCCGCGGGATGTCGCTGACGCCCTTGCGGGGGTAGAGCACGAAAACGTTGTCCGTGATGAGCTGGAACGTGTCCCGGTCCCCGGACACGAGCAACACCTCATATCCGGCTTCTTCGCCCTTGGCGGCGAGGGTGGCGAGGATGTCGTCGGCTTCCCAGCCGGGCATCTTGATGGTCTTGATGCCCCACGCGCCCATGACCTTGTCGATCAGGTCGATCTGGCCGCTCATTTCGCGGGGGGTCTCGTTGCGGCCACCCTTGTAGCCGTCGTACTCCGCTTTACGGTGCGTGGTGTCATCGGAGACGTCGAACGCGACGGCCACGTGCGTGGGCTTCTGCTCCTTGATCAGGTTGATCAGCATGGAAGTGAATCCGTGGATGGCGTTCGTGTGCTGCCCGGTGGAGGTGGAGAACTTGTCCGCGGGCAGGGCGAAGAAGGCCCGGAACGCCATGGAGTGCCCGTCGAGCACCAGCAGGCGCGGCTGGTCGGTGAGCGGAATCACGGGGGCTTCGGTGGCGGAGACCCCGGCGCCCCGGCTGGACTTCGCGGCGGGCGGGTCGGCCGGCAGTGTGTCGGGCCCGGAGGCCGGGAGAAGGTCCGTTGCGGAAAGGGAGGGGGCCGGTTTGGTAGTTTCGCTCACAGGTGCCAGCCTAGTTGCCATGGTCGACAATTTCACGCCCGCCCCGTTCGCCGCCGAGCTGGAGGCGGCCGGTGTCCCGGCGGAGCTGCACGGCTGGCTGGGCCGGATGGGCGTGGGTGCCCTGGTGGTGAAGATGGGAATCCACTTCCTGGAGATGAGCCCGGAGCGGACGGTCGCCACGATGCCGGTCGAAGGCAACACGCAGGTGGCCGGCATCCTGCACGGCGGCGCCCACGTGGTGCTGGCCGAAACGCTCGGTTCGTTCGCCGCCGGCATGCACGCCGGCCCGGGACGGCAGGCGCTGGGGATCGACGTCGGTGCGACCCACCACCGGGCGGTCTCCTCCGGCACCGTGACCGGGACCTGCACCGCAATTCACCTGGGCCGCACGCTCACCACGCATGAGATTGTGATGACCGACGAGCAGGGCCGCCGGCTCTCCACGGCACGGATCACGAACCTGCTGCGGGACATCCCCGCGTAGCGGTCCCGCCCGGGAGCGCACGCCCAGCGCGGCACCCGCCCGGATGAGTAGCCAGCGGCCGGCGGCGCCGGCGCCCGGGCGCGTCAGCTGAGCCGGTAGCGCAGTTCGACGACGCCGCGGCCCATGGCCCGGCAGCCAAGGAGTTCCAGCGGCGCCGTCGGCCGGGCAAGCGGCAGGAGCGGCTTGCCGGAGCCCAGCACCACCGGGACCACCGAGACGATCAGTTCGGTCAGTAGGCCGGCGTCGGCGAACTGTGCGGCGAGGACGCCGCCGCCGACCACCCAGACGTTCCGGTTGCCGGCGTCACGCCTCAGGTCCTCCGCAAACTCGGTCACGGGCCCGCGCACGAAAGTGATGTCGCTGCCCGCCGGGGCGGCCAGTTCGTGGTGCGTGAAGACCCAGCACGGGATGCCGGGGTACGGCCAGTCGCTCTCGTGGGCGCGGAGCCAAGCGTACGTCTCCCCGCCCATCACGACGGCGCCGACGTCGGCCATGAAGGCCTTGTAGCTTTCCTCGCCGCCCTCGAAGCCGTCGAACTGGAGCAGCCAGTCGAGCCGGTCGTCGGTGGTGGCGATAAAGCCGTCCAGCGAGGACCCTACAAAGTACTGGAAACCGGGCATGGGCCCAGCGTAGCCATTCGGTGCGGGCTTTCCCAGTGGACGGAAGCGGCCGGCGGTTACTTGCTGAAGTACGGAATGATCAGGTAGAGCCCGAAGAGGACGGCCACGCCGCACAGGGCGAAGCAGACGTAGGACAGCGGCCGGACCCAGCCCGGCTGGGTAGTCCGTGCATCCCCGGCGATGGCGGTGAGCCGGACGCCGAGGGCGTAGAGCACGGTGACGGTGACGGCCGCGGCGAGGGTTGCTCCCGCTACCTGGACGAGTTCAAGCCATTTCATTTCCGGCCGTCCTTGGAGTTGTTGGTGCGGCTGACCGCAGCCGCCTTCTTCTTGGCGAAACGGATGGCCTGGCCGGCCTCTTCGACCTCGACGGCGTTGTGGTGCCCGACGTGGGACTTGCGGGACGCGAAGAACATGAAGATGACGGCGGCAGTGCCGGCGACCGCGGCGATGATGAAGCCGACCGTGCCGGTGCTGACCAGCAGCGCGGTCAGGGCACCGACGATTCCGGCGGCCGGCAGCGTGAACAGCCACCCGGTGACGATCTTGCCGGCGGTGCCCCAGCGGACGGTGGTGCCGCGGCGGCCCATGCCCGAGCCGATGACGGAACCCGAGGCGACGTGCGTGGTAGAGAGGGCGAAGCCGAGGTGGGACGAGGCGAGGATCGCGGCGGCGGTGCTGGTTTCGGCCGCGAAGCCCTGGGCGGGCTTGACGTCGGTGAGGCCGGATCCCATGGTCCGGATGATGCGCCAGCCGCCGGAGTAGGTGCCGATCGCGATCGCCAGGGCGCAGGCGGCGATGACCCAGAACTGCGGGCCCGAGCCGGGCTCCTGGCTACCGGCGGAAATGAGCACCAGGGTGATGATGCCCATGGTTTTCTGCGCGTCGTTGGTGCCGTGGGCGAGGGCCACGAGGCTGGAGGTGAAGATCTGCCCGGTGCGGAAGCCGCCGCGCTTCTGCGTCAGCTTGCTGCCGGTTTCCGGGTCGTGCCGGGAGGTCAGGGCATACGCCAGCCGGGTGCACACGTAGGCGACGGCGGCAGCGATTACGGGCGCGAAGACGGCGGGCAGGAGCACCTTCTGCAGCACCGACGCAAAGTTCACCGAGTGCAGGCCGATGCCGGCGATGGCCGCACCGATCAGGCCGCCGAAGAGCGCGTGCGAGGAACTCGACGGCAGGCCCTTCAGCCAGGTGATCATGTTCCACAGGATGGCGCCCATCAGGCCGGCGAAGATGATCGCCGGCGTGATCTGGATGCCGTCGGAGCCTTCGCGGATGATGCCGCCGGAGACGGTTTTTGCCACCTCGGTGGAGAGGAAGGCCCCCACCAGGTTCAGCACCGCCGCGAGGGCGACGGCGGTTTTCGGCTTGATCGCACCGGTCGCGATGGGCGTCGCCATCGCGTTGGCGGTGTCGTGAAACCCGTTAGTGAAGTCGAAGAACAGCGCCAGCGTAATTACTAGCGCCACCATGACGGTGATTTCCACCTGTTGCCCAATCTGCAGAGTCGACGGTCAGCAGTCTCATTCCCCGTGGCGGCCTTGTCTTTCACTGTTCACCGGCTATTTGGCCGGTTTCACCTGTGCGGTTCACCAAAGCTGTCCTGAAACCTTATAGATCGTACGTGCCAGCGGTGGCTGGGCAAAACAAGGTGCCGGCCGGGCGGCGGTCCCGGCTCAGGCGGGCGGCGCAGGGCGCGGCCCGCCCCCGAGCCTGCCCGCCGCCCCTTGGTCAAGAGCGGCGCGCGCCGCGTCCGGCAGGGCAATCAGGCCATCCAGTTCACGCCGCGCCCGGCGGTAGGCGGCCTGCCGCTCGGCCGGGGTGGCGGACTCATCTGCCGCGATCCGCAGCAGGGTCCGCGCTGTGGCGAGCCGCTCCCGCTCCGGCCCGGCGAAGTGGCTGTCCCTGATGCGGCGGGCTTCCCGCTCCGCGACGTCGAACGCTGCTTCGAAGCTGCGGACCGCGGCGCGGTATTCGGCCAGCCGTGCGAGAGTCTGCGGTGCCGATCCCTCGGGGCGCAGCCCGTCCGCGTCCCGCTTGGCCCGGAGGAACGCGACCGTGAGTGGTTCCCGGACATCTGTCATGAGCGGAAAGTCGATGAGTTTGCCGATGTCCAGTTCGTAATCGAGCCACCGGCGGTTCACGGCCTCATGGGCTTCGGTGAGCCTGCGCACCTCGCCCGGATCCGGGACGCCGGCCCTGGCCCGGCCGGTTCGGGCCCGCCGTCGGGCGAGGCTGCGGCGGTGGCGGCGACCGAGGGTCCGGACACCGGACCGGGACCAGTGAATGAAAAGCGCGCCCAGCGGAAAAACCATCCACCAGTTGTTGCCGATGGCGCCGGTGATTCCGTCCACTGCACTACCTCCTACGGCCGGCTGGCAACGGGAAGGCCCCCTCACGTGAGGAGGCCTTGACGCTGCCCGGGCCACTGACGGGGTCAGTCCCCGTGCTTGGCCTTGTGTACCCGTGTCACCACGGTGGGGCAGGGAACGTTGAGCAGCACGGCGTGGGCCGTGGAGCCGAGCACCAGCCGGGAAAAACCTCCGCGTCCTCGGCTGCCGATGACCAGCAGGCGGGCGTCCCGGGCGATGTCCACGAGCGCCTTCGCCGGGTCCGTGTCCGTCTCCAGGCGCTGGTGCACCACCAGGTCCGGGTACTTCTCTCCGAGCCCGGCGACGGACTCGGAGAGGATGATCCTGTTCTCCTCGACGATCGTCTCCGCCAGGCCGCTCTCGGGCAACTGCTGCTCCACCCAGCGGGCCGGGCTGCGGAAGGCCAGCACCACGGTCAACTCGTCGCCGCCCCGGTCGGCCTCCGCAGCGGCGTAGGCCACCGCCTGCAGCGATTCCTCCGACCCGTCCACGCCGACGACGACGCCGCGCTTGCCGCCGGTTCCCGCTGCGGGGACGACGGCCACCGGGCAGTCCGCGGCACTGACGATCTGCAGCGCCCGGTCGGTCATCGGGCCGCCGTCGAGCCAGTGCTTGTCGTGGCCGCCGACGACCACCATGGACGCTTCCTTGGAGGCCTCGCGCAGGCCGGCGCCGGGGCTGCCGTGCCGGAGCTGGACGTCGACGTCGATGTCGGGCGCCTGGCTCCGGGCGCTGGTCCGGGCCTTCTCCAGCAGTTCCATCCCGGATTCGCGGATGAGTTCGTGGTACTGGAAGTCCGGTGACATCCAGCGGTCGTCCACGGCGTGGACGCACAGGACGGGCAGCTTGCCCGCGCCGGCGCGCTGCAAGGCCCAGGTCAGTGCGGCCTCGCTGCCCGCCGAACCGTTGATGCCGACGACGATTGGTTTACCCATGCTCAACCCTGCTCTTTTCCGTAGCGCGTTGTCCGTGGTGCCGCATTACCGCGGCCTGTTGCGCGGGCCCGGCCGCGGCCGTGGCAGCGCACCCGTCTGTGACCGCTGCCGGACCGCTGCGAAGACCGTGGAACGGCCGCTGCTGTCTGCATGACATGCCGGCAGCGCCTGGGGCCCTGCCGACACTTCAGTGTGCCGCGGGCCCGGGTGCCCGGTTAGGGCCTTAAGCCCCGAGGCGCGCGGACGGCACGTCAGGTCAAAAGCAGCAGGTCAAAAACCGGTGGGCTCGGTCTCGAACTCCGGCTCCAGCGGCGGTCCCTCGTGGTGGAGCGGGCGCAGGGCAGCGGTGTCCTCGAGCCAGATCAGGGCGTCATACCGCTCCCCCATCCGGGTCGGGACATAATTCCCCTGTTCCCGCTCCGGGTGGTAGACCACCCCGATGGCGCGGTGCCCGAGCCAGGTGGAAAGCCAGGCCCCGCTCCGGTCTTCGCCGAAGTCCAGCACGGCAGGCACCCCGAGGGCCTCATGGAGGAAGTCCTCATGGCTGCCGGGCCGGGCCGCGGGAACGGGCAGGATGCGTTCCGGGGTCCCCCAGGCACCTGCGGCCATGACCGTGCCGCGGTGGGCGGCGAACCCCACCAGCAGCACACCGTCCGGGGCGTGCCGCTCGCGCAGCAGCTGGCCGACGTTGACCAGGCCGTCCTGCGCCATGTCGGTTCCGCGGGCGTCGCCGACGTGCGTGTTGTGCTCCCAGATGATCCCCCTGGACCCGGCGCCCAGGTGCCGGCTCAGCCGGTCGATGGTATCCGCCATATGGTGGTCGCGGACGTTCCAGGATTGCCGGTCCCCGCGGACCATGATCCGGTAGTAGTGCTCGGCGTTGGCGGCCACCTCGGCGTTCTGGACGGCGTCGAAGGCCTCCTCGTCGTGGTCGCCGGGGCTGAAGACCCGGCTGCGCACCTCGCTGAGCAGGGCCACGACGTCGGCTTCGCAGGAGTTCGGCACCAGCCGCGTGCTCCACGCGTACTGGTGCGGGTCCTCGTGGTGCGGCTGGAAGCACTGCCAGGCCCGCAGGGCGGCCGGGACGGCGTCGGGCTGGTTCGCCTGGAGCCAGGCGATGATCTCGCGCAGCGAGTCCCAGAGCGAATACACATCCAGCCCGTAGAAACCCACCCGCTCGGACAGCGGCCGGCGGGAGTTCCAGGTCCGCAGCCAGTCGAGGAACCCGGCGACTTCCTCGTTCGCCCACAGCCAGGTGGGCCAGCGCTGGAAGCCGGCCAGGAGCGCGTGGACCCCCTGGTCCTGCCCGCTTTGCCCCCGGACCCACTGGTTGATCCGCCAGCAGTCGGGCCAGTCCCCCTCGACGCCGATCCAGGTGTACCCCTGCTCCTCGATCAGGCGGCGGCTGAGGGTGGCACGCCAGGTGTAGAACTCGTGGGTCCCGTGCGAGGCTTCGCCGATCGCGGTGAAGCGGCAGTCGCCGGCACGGCGGACCACCCCGTCGAGGTCACGGTCGCTGCGGAGTTGCCGTGCCAGCGAATGGATTTCGCCCAGCACGGCCGCCCTGGTCACGCCGGCGGGGCTCACCGCGGGTCCCCGATGTCGATCCGTTCCAGGTGTTCGGGGACCCTGGCCCGCCAGCCGAGCTCGCGTTTGATCCGGATGCGCAGCGCATCGGCGGCATCCGGCTCACCATGGGTGATGTAGGTCATCCGGGGTTCGCGCGGCGCTGTGCGCATCCAGGCCAGCAGACCGTCGCAGTCCGCGTGCGCGGACAGGCTTTCCATCTGGATGACCTCGGCCCGGATTTTCACGTCCTCGCCGTAGATCCGCAGTTGCCGCTCGCCGGCGGCCAGCGTTGCGCCGCGGGTCCCGCCGGCCTGGTAGCCGCTGAGGATGATGGCGTTCTTCGGGTCCGGGCCGTACGCGGCGAGGTGGTGCAGGATTCTGCCGCCGGTGAGCATGCCGCTGGCGGAGATGATGACCATCGGGCCGCCGCGGAGGTTCAGGAGTTTGGAGTCGTCGACGCTGCGGGTGAGCTTGGCGACGCTGTACATGTGCGCGTACTCATCCTCCCGAAGCCGGTGTTCCTCGGGGTGCCGCTGGTACATGTCGGAGGCATCGATAGCCATCGGTGAGTTGAGGAAGACCGGGATGTCCGGGATGGCGTTCTTCCGGCGGAGCCGGGAGAGGTACAGCATGAGCGTCTCGGCGCGTCCGACGGCGAACGCGGCGAACATCACCACGCCGCCGCGCTTGGCCACGCGCCGGATGATCTCCCCCAACTGCTTTTCCGGGTCCACAGTTGAGTGCTGCCGGTTGCCGTAGGTCGACTCGGTGACCAGCACGTCGACGGCGCCCAGCGGCCGCGGCGGCAGCATCAGCGGGTCGTCCGTGCGGCCCAGGTCGCCGGTGAAGTGCACCGACTGGGAGCCGAACCGGACGTGGACCTGGGCAGCCCCGAGAATGTGCCCCGCCGGCACGAAGGTCATCTCCATGCCGCCGCCAAGGTCCAGCGGATCGTCGAAGTCCCGGCTCCGGAAACTGTCCAGCGACCTGACGGCGTCGGCGGCCGTGTACAGCGGCAGCGCCGGGCTGTGCCTTGACGATCCGCGGTGCGTCGCGTAGCGGGCCTCCTCCTCCTGGAGGTAGCCGCTGTCCGGCAGGATCAGCTTGCTCAGCTCGGTGGTCCCTTCGGTGGCGTGGACCGGCCCGGTGAATCCGTCGCGGACCAGGGCCGGGACGTACCCGGTGTGGTCGAGGTGCGCGTGGGTCAGGACGACGGCGTCAATCGAGCGGGGCGGGACCGGGAAGGGCATCCGGTTGCGTTCGCGGCTGCGCTTGTAGCCCTGGAAAAGTCCGCAGTCCACGAGGACCCGGCGGCCGCCGGCCTCGAGCAGGTAGCGGGAACCGGTCACGGTGTCGGTGGCACCGAAAAACCGGAGGGACGGTCGCTCATGTTTCATGGTGCCTCCGTTTCGGAGTCCGTCAAGGCCACCATCCGCGCATTCGCGCACCCGACCTAGGGCCGAAAGTCACGAGCCCCGGCCAGGGCCTGCACCGGGATCCCCAGGTTCCGCGCCGGGACGCCAGGGGCCGCGCCGGTAGGATTTTTGGTGGCCGGTCTTTGAGCCGGCCTCCGAGCGGAGCGGGACAGTGCGCTGCGCCGGGCCAGCTGCAAGGACGGCGCATGACTATGAAATCCACCCCGGTCACCGGGACCCCCGGGCACCCCTGGGCCGACCGTCCCTGGACCCGGTACTACGGTCCCGGCGTCCGTGCCGACTTGCCGCTGCCCAAGGGGTCCCTGGTGGACCTGATGGACGCCTCGGTCCGCCGCTTCGGGGGCCGGACCGCGCTGGAGTTCTTCGGGGCCCGGACAAGTTACCGGGAGCTGGGACGGCTGATCAACCGGGCTGCCGAGGGGCTGCGGAAGCTGGGCGTGAAGCCCGGCGACCGGGTGGCCCTGGTGTTGCCGAACTGCCCGCAGCACGTGGTCGCCTTCCACGCGGCGCTGCGGCTAGGCGCCGTCGTGGTGGAGCACAACCCCCTTTATACGGACCGGGAGCTGCGCCACCAGTTCGAGGACCACGGTGCCGCGGTCGCCGTCGTCTGGGACAAGGCGGTGGACCGGGTGCTGCAGCTGCCGGCCGACGTCGGGCTGCGGAAAGTCGTCTCGGTGGACCTGATCTCCGCGATGCCGCTGGGCAAACGGCTAGCCCTGCGGCTGCCGCTCCCCGCCGCGCGTAAGGCCCGGGCCGCGCTGTCCGCCGGCACGCCGTCGGCCCGGCACGGCAGCGCGGACCGGACGGTCCTGCCGTGGGACCGGCTGCTTGACGCCGGCGAGCTGCGGAAGCGGCACCCCCGGCCGGCTGCGACAGACCTGGCGGCGCTCCAGTACACCAGCGGCACCACCGGGGCACCCAAGGGGGCCATGCTCACGCACGCAAACCTGCAGGCCAACGCCGCGCAGGGCCGGGCATGGGTTCCCGGGCTCAAAGACGGGCGTGAGACCGTTTATGCGGTGCTTCCCATGTTCCACGCGTACGGGCTGACCTTGTGCATGACGTTCGCGCTGAGTATCGGCGCCAAGCTGGTTCTCTTCCCCAAGTTCGACGCCGACCTGGTGCTGAAAGCGCACCGGAAATCACCGGCGACGTTCCTGCCCGCCGTCCCGCCGATTTACGACCGGATCGCGGCCGCGGCCGCGCGGCAAAACGTCAGCCTGCGCAGCATCCGCTACGCCATCTCCGGGGCGATGAACCTGCCGGTCGCCACCGTGGAGACCTGGGAGAAGGCGACCGGTGGGCACCTGATCGAAGGGTACGGGCTCACCGAGACCTCCCCCATCTCGCTGGGCAACCCGTTCGGCCCGAGCCGCAAGCCGGGCACCGTGGGCGTGCCGTTCCCGCTGACCGATATCCGGGTGGTGGACCCGCGCGACGTGCGGATCGACCGGGCCCAAGGTGAAGCCGGCGAGCTGCTCATCCGCGGCCCCCAGGTGTTTGCCGGGTATTGGAACCGGCCGCAGGAAACCGAGGACGCCCTGCTCGAGGGCGGCTGGTTCCGGACCGGGGACATCGTCTCCGTGGACAAGGACTACTTCGTCACGGTCCGCGACCGGATCAAGGAACTGATCATCACCGGCGGCTTCAACGTCTCGCCGACCGAAGTGGAAGAGGTCCTGGCCGAGTGCCCCGGCATCGCGGAGGTCTCGGTGGTGGGCCTGCCCCGGGCCGGCGGCGGGGAGGACGTCGTGGCCGCCGTCGTGCCGGTCCCGGGCACCACCCTCCGGACGGAGGCCGTGCGGGAGTTCGCCCGCGCGCACCTGGCGGCCTACAAGGTGCCCCGGCGGGTCGCGGTCATGGACAAGCTGCCGCGGTCCCTGATCGGCAAGGTCCTGCGCCGCGAGATCCAGGACCAGCTGGTGGCCGGCCGGCAGGGCTGACGACGCCGGCGCCGGATGCCGTGAGATTGCTTGCGGCGCTCCGGGCAAGCTGGTAGGCCGGTAATAGTCGGGCAGGTAGGGTGCCTAGAGGTAGTTGTGCCGGCCGCCGGGTCTCCGGGGGCAACCGGAGAAGGGAAGTTGTCGTGACTCGTAAGACTCCGCGCGTGGAGGAAACCAGCGAAAAGGACATCGAAGTCGGCGACGGGCCGAAGCATTGGGCCGCCGGCGTCCCCGGCGTCTATCACTCGATGAAGCCGGCCATTGAACACATGGGCGTCAACCGGACCCGCAAGACGGTCATGAAGATGAACCAGAAGGACGGCTTCGACTGCCCCAGCTGCGCCTGGCCGGATCCGCACCACCGCAAGGCCTTCGAATTCTGCGAGAACGGCGCCAAGGCGGTCACCTGGGAGGCGACCCCGGTGGTGATTCCGACGTCGTTCTGGGCCGAGAACTCAGTCAGTTCGCTGCGGAACCATTCCGACTACTGGCTCGGCATGCAGGGGCGGCTCACCGAGCCGGTCTACAAGGCCGCCGGCGAGGATCACTACAAGCCGGTCAGCTGGGACGACGCGATCCGGATCATCACCGAGAAGCTCAAGGGCCTCGACTCCCCCGACGAGGCGGCGTTCTACACCAGCGGACGGACGTCCAACGAGGCCGCCTTCCTGTACCAGCTGATGGTGCGCGGCTACGGGACCAACAACCTGCCGGACTGCTCGAACATGTGCCACGAGTCCTCGGGCTGGGCCATGGGGCAGACGATCGGCATCGGCAAGGCCACGGTCAACTTCGATGATTATGCCGACGCGGACCTGATCATCATCATGGGCCAGAACCCGGGCACCAACCATCCGCGCATGCTCACCGAACTGGAGAACTGCAAGGAGAACGGCGGTGAAATTGTCGCCGTCAACCCGCTGCCCGAGTCGGGCCTGCACCGGTACAAGAACCCGCAGAAGGTCAAGGGCATCATTGGCCGCGGTACGCCGATCGCGGACCAGTTCATGCACATCCGCATCGGCGGAGACATGGCACTGCTGCAGGCCGTCTCCAAGCGCGTGCTCGACGCCGAGGCCAAGAACCCCGGCACCGTCCTGGACCACGCCTTCCTGGCCGAACACTGCGAGGGGCTCGAGGAGCTCAAGGAGCACCTGGCCATGCTCGACGAACAGGCGGTGCTGGAGGCAACCGGGCTCCGCAGCGAGGAAATCGACGAGCTCGCCGCCCGCTACCTGAAGGCCGACAAGGTCATCATCACGTGGGCCATGGGCATCACCCAGCAGAAAAAGGGCGTCGCGACGATCAAGGAGATCATCAACCTGCTGCTGCTGCGCGGCAACATGGGCAAGCCCGGCGCCGGCGCCTCCCCGATCCGCGGCCACTCCAACGTCCAGGGCGACCGGACCATGGGCATCTGGGAGCAGATGCCGCAGTCGTTCATGGACGCCCTCTCCGAGGAGTTCGGCTTCGAGCCGCCCCGTGAGCACGGCGTGGACGCCGTCGAGACGATCAACCGGATGCAGGAAGGAGCGATCAAGGTCTTCATGGCCATGGGCGGGAACTTCGTCGCGGCCATGTCGGACACGAACGCCGCCGAGTCGGCGATGGCCGGGACGGACCTGACCATCCAGGTCTCCACCAAGCTCAACCGGTCGCACGTCGTCACCGGCGCCGAGGCCCTCATCCTCCCCACCATGGGCCGGAGCGAAATCGACATCCAGGAATCCGGCGAACAGTTCGTCTCGGTCGAGGATACCGTCTGCGCGGTCCACCCCTCCTGTGGCAGCGTCGAGCCGGTCTCCCACCACCTGCTTTCCGAACCGGCCATCATCAGCCGGCTCGGCAAGGCCCTCGTGGGCGACAAAATCAAGGCCGACTGGGACGGCTACGAAAAGAACTACGACCTGATCCGGGACCACATCTCCCGGGTCGTGGGCGGCTGCGAGGACTACAACGAGCGGATCCGCCAGGAGGGCGGCTTCATCCTCGCCAACGGCCCGCGCGATTCGCGCACGTTCCCGACGCCGACCGGCAAGGCGGTGCTGACGGTCAACGAGCTCGAACACGTCGAACGGCCCGAGGGCACCCTGATCCTGCAGAGCATGCGCTCCCACGATCAGTTCAACACCACCATCTACGGGCACAACGACCGCTACCGGGGCATCAAGAAGGGCCGCCACGTGGTCTTCATCAACCCGGATGACATCGAGGAACTCGGGCTCGCGGACGGGTTGTTTGTTGACATCCACGGCCAGTACCAGGACGGCGTCGACCGTGTGCTGCGCAAGTTCCGAGTGGTCTCCTACCCGACCGCCCGCGGCTGCGCCGCCGCGTACTACCCGGAAGCGAACGTCCTGGTGCCGTTGAACCACACGGCCGAGGGCAGCAACACCCCGGTGTCCAAGGCCGTCATCGTCCGGCTCGAACCCAGCCTGGACCAGTCCCCGGACAGCCCGGCCCGGCTGCACGCGGCCCCGGGCGTCCCCACCCCGGCCTAGGCGAGGGCCCCGGGCGGGGAAGGGGCTCCGGGCGGGGCCGGCACACGTTCGGCCCGCCGGACATGCCCGTCCGTCGCCGCCAGGAGTGGACATAACGCGACATGCCCATCCCCAGGTCTCGCGAATGAGCATGTCCGGTCCTCGGCTGGGTCACACCACGAGCGGGGCACCGCCGGACATGCCCGTCCGTCGCCGCCAGGAGTGGACATAACGCGACATGCCCATCCCCAGGTCTCGCGAATGAGCATGTCCGATTAAGGTAAGGGCCTGCGGACGGGGCCCGGCACGCAGGAAGGCCGCGTCCCAACGGGGCGCGGCCTTCCTTTGTGTGCTGCAGTTTGTGCGGTGCAGGTGCTACTGGGCGCGCTTGGCCCAGCCCTTTTCGTCCGGGCCGCCGGACTCGCCGTGTTCGCACAGTTCCATGACCTTGTCGGACGCGGCGTGGACCGCTTCCTGAGTGCTCTTGCGGCCGTTGGTGGCCGCGGTTCCCGCCGCGAAGCCGACAATGAACGCGCTGATGGCGTCCGCGTGGGGCCCGACGGCCTTCCGGGACTCCTCCGCGACCTCGACGATTTTCTCGTGGTCGACTTCCAGGTCCAGGATCTGCAACGCCTGGATCAGGCGGGCACTCCAGTGCCGCAGCGCGCTGTCTTCATCTCGGGGCAAAGTCATGGGCTACTCCTCTAGTCAGGTGCTGCTCCGGCAGGTACCGGTCGATCCGCTGTCCCTCAAGGGGTAGCACCGATTCCGGCCAACGTGCAACGCGACACAGGCACCCGGGCCAACTAGCCGGTCCCCCGGGCTCAGCTCCACAAAGCGACGTGGAACTTCGAGCCCCGGCGCTCCAGTCCGCGGGAACCGCCGGGCGCGACCATCGCCGCCGTGGCGTCGGCGGTGGCGACGAAGCGCTTCAGCGCCCTGGCCATGGTCGTGGTCCGGTGCTGGTCCAGGGTGCTGGCCCACCACAGGCCCGGCACCGGTGTCCCGGCCACCGGCACCCGCACCAGGGAGCCGCCCACGATTTCCGGCCGGACAACGTGGCCCAGGGCCAGCATGAGCCCCTCGCCCGCCCGCACGGCCGCCAGGGCGTCGGTTTCGCTGCTGAGCCGGATGACCTCCGGCGCCGCGCGGCGGGCCGCGAGCCAACGGCCCTCCTCCGAGCTGGCCAGGATGCCCGCCGGGCCGGCGAACCACGGCCTTCGCGGCAGGCGTTCGACGGCGGCCGGGACCTGCAGGCGGCCCAGCGGATCCTTCGCCGCCGCGACGAGGACCCGCTGGTAGCGCAGGAATGGAACGGAGTCGATGCCGGGAACCGCGGCCGGGCTCCCGCCGGGCGACGGCGGCCTGGCACCCAGGGCGATGTCATAGGCCCGTTCCAGCAGCAGCGCGGCGAGCTCCTCGGCGGGTTCGGCCACCACATCCACCGATGCGCCGGGGAACCGGCGGGTAAACAAGTCCAGCAACCGCCCGGCGGCGTGTTCGGCAAAGGGTGCGGTGGCCGCGATCCTCAGCCGCCCGGCGTCGTTCGTGGCGTTTGCGACCTCCCAGCGGGCCTGGTCGGCGAGGCCGACGATGTCCTGCGCGTAGTCGGCCAGGGCCCGGCCACCGGGGGTCAGCGCGATGCCGCCCGCTGACCGCGTGAACAAGGGATCGCCGAGGTCCTGGCGGAGCGCCGCCAGCGCGGCCGAGACCGCGGGCTCGCTGACTCCAAGCGCTGCCGCAGCCGCGTGCAGCGAGCCCAGGCGTGCCACCAGCGCAAACGTCCGCAACTGGCTCAGCGTCATCGGCACGGGCTCATAACCTTTCGCTTATGACGATATTGACACCCCCTTCGGGCCGGGGCAAGACTGGCCTCAATCGGCGCCCTGCGACGTTGCCGGCGCCTTGGAGTGAGGTGGGACTATGCAGATTCCGGCTCCTTTCGACTATGTCCGTGCCACCACGGTAGAGGACGCGCTCGAGCTGCTGGCGCGCCACGGACCCGAGTCCCGGATCATCGCCGGCGGCCACAGCCTGCTCCCGATGATGAAGCTCCGGCTCTCCCGCCCGGAGTGGCTGATCGATATCAACGACCTCTTCGAACTCGACTTCATCCTGCGCGACGGGGAGGACCTGCGCATCGGCGCCCTGACCCGGCACACCACGCTGCTGGAATCGGACGAAGTCCACCGGCTGTTCCCGATCGTCCGCGACGCCGAACTGGTGATCGCGGATCCGGTGGTGCGGAACCGCGGCACAATCGGCGGCTCGCTCTGCCAGGCCGACCCGGCCGAGGACCTCTCCACCGTCTGCGCCGTCCTCGGCGCCATCGCCGTGGTCCGCGGCCCAGGCGGCGAGCGCACCCTGTCCATGCACGACTTCCACCGCGGCCCCTACCAGACCGCCGTCGGCCCGGACGAGCTGCTCTGCGAGGTCAGGCTCCCCATCAGGGCCCGCTCCGCCAGCGCCTACGAGAAGGTGGAACGCCGCGTGGGCGACTGGGCCGTCGGGGCCGCCGGCGCGTCCGTGACCCTCGCGGAGGACGGCAGCATCGCCGACGCCGCCGTCGGCCTGACCGCGCTCGGCCTGGACCACACCGTCGAGGAAGCCGCCGGGCTGCTGCGGGGCAAGCGCCCGTCCGAGGAACTGTTCGCCGACGCCGGCCGGCTCGCCGCCGAGGCCTGCGACCCGGTCGCCGACCAGCGCGGCCCGGTCGACTACAAGCGGCACCTCGCCGATGAACTGACCCGCAGGGTGCTGCGGCGGGCCTGCGCCCGGGCCGCCGGGCACCCCGACCAGCCAGCTACCCCGACCCAGGAAGGCTGAAGCGCATGCAGATCAGCATGACCGTGAACGGCAACGAAGTCACCAGCGACATCGAACCACGGGTGCTCCTGGTCCACTACATCCGCGAGGTGCTCGGCCTGACCGGCACGCACTGGGGTTGCGACACGAGCAACTGCGGAACCTGCGTGGTCCTGCTGGACGGCCAGCCGGTGAAGTCCTGCACGGTGCTCGCGGCGATGGCGGCCGGGCACGACGTCCGCACTGTCGAGGGGCTGGCGTCCGGGACGACGCTGGACCCCGTGCAGCAGGGCTTCATGGAGGAGCACGGCCTGCAGTGCGGGTTCTGCACCCCGGGCATGATGCTGACCGCCCGTGCCCTGCTGGACAAGAACCCGCACCCGGACGAGCAGGAGATCCGGCAGGCCATCTCCGGACAGATCTGCCGGTGCACCGGTTACGCAACGATCGTCCGGTCCGTGCAGTGGGCCGCGGCACATCCCGCGGCCGGCGCCGGCCTGGGCGAAGCCGACGAGGTCCTCGACGGGACCGACACCGTGGTGGAGGACGTCGCCACGGAAACCGAAGACTCAGAGGTGAAGGCATGACTGTCATCCATGAGCGGGAAAGCAACCCCGCCGCCGGCGACGCGGACCGGCCCATCGGCTACGGCCGCATCCAGCGTAAGGAAGATCCGCGCTTCGTCCGCGGCAAGGGCCACTACCTCGACGACATCGTCCTGCCGGGCATGCTCCACGGCGCGGTGCTGCGCGCCCCCGTGGCCCACGCCCGGCTGGTGTCGATCGACACCACCAACGCCCTGGCCCACCCCAAGGTGCATGCCGTCATCACCGGCAAGGACCTGGAGGGCCTCAAGCTTGCCTGGGCGCCCACGCTCTCCGCCGACGTGCAGGCGGTCCTGGTCACCGACAAGGTCCGGTTCCAGGGCCAGGAGGTGGCCTTCGTCGTGGCCGAGGACCGCTACGCCGCCCGGGACGCGCTGGAGCTGATCGACGTCGAATACGATGTGCTGCCGCCGCTGGTCGACGCGCGTAGGGCCCTCGACGCCGACGCGCCGCTGATCCGGGACGAGATGGAGGGCCGGACGGACAACAGGATCTTCGACTGGGAGATGGGGGACGCCGCCGAGACCGACGCGGTCTTCGCGGGCGCCGACGTCGTGGTCAGCCAGGAAATGGTCTACCCGCGCGTGCACCCGGCCCCGATGGAGACCTGCGGCGCCGTCGCCGACTTCGACCCCGTGGACGGCAAGCTGACCCTCTACGAGACGACCCAGGCGCCGCACGCGCACCGGACCCTGTTCGCGATCGTGGCCGGCATCCCGGAGCACAAGATCAGGATCGTCTCCCCCGACATCGGCGGCGGCTTCGGCAACAAGGTCGGCATCTACCCCGGCTACATCCTCGCCGTCGTCGGCTCCATCGTCACCGGCCGGCCGGTGAAGTGGATGGAGGACCGCTCCGAGAACCTGATGTCCACCTCCTTCGCCCGCGACTACATCATGCAGGGCGAGATCGCCGCGACGAAGGACGGGAAGATCCTGGCGCTGCGCACCAATGTGCTGGCCGACCACGGCGCCTTCAACGCCACCGCCCAGCCCACCAAGAACCCGGCCGGTTTCTTCTCCATCTTCACCGGCAGCTACGACCTGCAGGCCGCCCACTGCAAGGTCACCGGCGTCTACACGAACAAGGCACCCGGCGGGGTGGCCTACGCCTGCTCGTTCCGGGTCACCGAAGCCGTGTACCTCGTGGAGCGGATGGTCGATGTCCTGGCCAGGAAGCTGGAGATGGACCCCGCGGAGCTCCGGCTGAAGAACTTCATCAAGCCCGAGCAGTTCCCCTACGCCAACAAGACCGGCTGGGTCTACGACTCCGGCAACTACGAGGCGGCCATGCGGAGATCCATGGAGCTGGCCGGCTACGAGGAGCTGCGGCGCGAGCAGCAGGAGAAACGGGCCAAGGGCGAGCTGATGGGCATCGGCCTGTCCTTCTTCACCGAGGTCGTGGGCGCCGGGCCGCGCAAGCATTTCGACATCGTCGGCCTGGGCATGGCCGACGGCGCCGAGTTGCGGGTGCACCCCACCGGCAAGGCCGTCGTCCGGCTGTCCGTGCAAAGCCAGGGGCAGGGTCACGAGACCACCTTCGCCCAGATCGTCGCGGAGGAACTCGGCATCCCGCCGGAGAACATCGACGTCGTCCACGGCGACACGGACCAGACCCCGTTCGGCCTGGGCACCTACGGGAGCCGCTCGACGCCGGTCAGCGGCGGCGCCGTGGCGCTGGTGGCCCGCAAGGTGCGGGAGAAGGCGAAGCTGATCGCCGCGGCCATGCTGGAGACCCGCCCCGAGGACCTCGAGTGGGAGAAGGGCCGCTGGTTCGTCAAGGGCGACCCGACGGCCGGGAAGACCATCGAGGACATCGCCATGGCCGCCCACGGCACCCTGACGCTGCCCGAGGGCGTCGACGGGAACCTCGACGCCGAGGTCACGTACGACCCGCCGAACCTGACCTTCCCGTTCGGCGCCTACATCTGCGTGGTCGACGTCGACCCGGGCACCGGGCGCGTTTTGGTGCGGCGCTTCATCGCCGTGGACGACTGCGGCACCCGGATCAACCCGATGATCATCGAGGGCCAGGTCCACGGCGGCCTCACCGACGGCGTCGGGATGGCCCTGATGGAGATCATCGAGTTCGACGCGGACGGCAACAACCTGGGCGGGTCCTTCATGGACTACCTGATTCCCACCGCCATGGAGGTGCCGGACTGGGAGACCGGGTTCACCGTCACCCCGTCCCCGCACCACCCCATCGGCGCGAAGGGCATCGGAGAGTCCGCCACGGTCGGTTCGCCGCCGGCGATCGTGAACGCGGTGGTCGACGCTCTGGCACCGTTCGGGGTCACCCACATGGACATGCCGTGCACGCCGGCCCGGGTCTGGGCCGCCATGCAGGGCCGGGCAACGCCACCGATCTGAGATGACCACCGCCGCAGACTCCCTCGCTGCCCGCGCCGGCGAACTCGCCGCCCGCCGGGAGCCGTTCGTGCATGCCACCGTGGTCCGCGCCGCGCACCCCACCAGCGCCCGCGCCGGGGACACCGCCCTGGTGCTGCCGGGCGGCGAAATCCAGGGCTTCGTGGGCGGGAACTGCGTGGAGTCCTCGGTCCGGGACTACAGCCTGCAGGTGCTCGCCTCCGGGGAACCCCTGCTGCTGCGCGTGCTGCCGGGGGAACCGTCCCGGCACACCGAGGAGGGCGCCGTCGAGGTCTCCAACCCGTGCCTGAGCGGCGGTGCGATCGAGATCTTCCTGCAGCCGCGCCTGCCCGCGCCGCGGGTCGTGGTGGTGGGCTCGACGCCGGTGGCGCAGGCACTCGCGGTCCTGGGCACCGGCGCCGGGTTCGACGTGGAGCTCGCCGACGGGGACGCGGCCGATCCAGGACCGGACGATGCCGCCCTGATCGTCGCCTCGCACGGCAAGGCCGAGGAGGGCGCGCTCGAAGCGGCGCTGCGCGCCGGGGTGCCCTACGTCGCCCTGGTCGCCAGCGAGACCCGGGGAGCTGCCGTGCTGGACTCCCTCGACGTCGACGACGTGCTGTGCTCGCGGGTGTACACCCCGGCGGGCCTGCAACTCGGTGCCCGCAGCCCCGGCGAAATCGCCCTGTCCATCCTCGCCCAGCTGGTCCAGGCACGGGCCGCGGCCCGTGCCCACGCCCAGAACGCTGCGCAGAACACTGCACAGAACGCTGCGCAGGCCGGCGGGGTTCCGGCGCCGTCCACCCCGCAGCCGGCCACTGCGGTGGACCCGGTGTGCGGCATGTCCGTCCCGGCGGTCGAGTCTTCCCTGCAGCTCGAGCACAACGGCATCACCGTCTACTTCTGCTCCCCCGGCTGCCGGGCCGCTTTCCGCAAGGATCCGGAGCGCTATGCCCTCAGCATCTGACGCCCTCCTGCCGCCGGGTACGGCGGGCATCATCCTGGCGGCCGGCTCTTCGTCGCGGCTGGGCCGGCCCAAACAGCTGCTGCCGTACGGAGGCGGGGTGCTGCTGGACGCCGTCCTCGCCACCGCCCGGCGCTGCGGGTTTGCCCAGACCGTGCTGGCGCTGGGCGGATCCGCCGAGCAGGTCCTCGGCGCGGTGGACACCGCGGGCTGCGAGGTGGCGCTGAACCCGGACTACGGGCAGGGCTGTTCGTCCTCAATCGCCGCCGCGCTGCGGCTGCTGCGGCCGGACACCGGGGCCGTGGTGCTGCTGCTGGGCGACCAGCCCGGTGTCCGCGCCGAAAGCGTGGCCCCGCTGCTGCGTGCCCTGGCCGGGGATGACGGTGCCGCGGCCGCGGTGTGCCGCTACGACGACGCCGTCGGGCATCCGCTCGCGTTCAGCCGCCGGCTGCTTCCCGAACTGGCCGCGCTGCACGGGGACAAGGCCGTGTGGAAACTGCTGGAGCAGCACGCGGACGACGTCGTCGAGGTCCCCACGCCGGGGCCCGTGCCGCTCGACGTCGACACGGAGGAGGACTACCGGCGGGTGCTGGCCGAGCTGCAGGGGGCCGGGTGACCACCGCGGCCCGGACCGGGGCGGAGGACGAGGTGCGGCGGCGGATCCCCGACGTCGCCTCCCTGACGGCGGCCCTGGACCAGCACGACTACTTGGCCGATACCGGGCTCGCCACCGCCCTGTTCCTGGCCGTGCGGCTGCCCCAGCCCATCCTGCTCGAGGGCGAGGCCGGGGTGGGCAAGACCGAGGCTGCGAAGACGCTGGCCCGGCTGCTGGACACCCCGCTGTACCGGCTGCAGTGCTACGAAGGCATCGACGCGTCCGAGGCGCTCTACGAATGGAACCACCAGCGCCAACTGCTGGGCATCCGGCTGGCCGAGGCGCGGGACGCCGAGGTCACCGAAAGCGAGCTCTTCGGCCCCCAGTACCTGCTCCGCCGGCCCTTGCTGCAGGCCATCGAACACCCGGGGCCGCGGCCGGCCGTACTCCTGCTGGATGAGATCGACCGGGCCGATGCCGAGTTCGAGGCCTTTACCTTCGAACTGCTCGCAGAGTCCGCCGTCACCATCCCGGAACTGGGTACCATCCGGGCCACGCATCCGCCCATCGTCGTGCTGACCTCCAACCGCACCCGGGACCTGCACGACGCGCTGACCCGCCGCTGCCTGTACCACTGGATCGACTACCCGGGGCCGGGCCGGATCGCCGAGATTGTGCGCCGCCGGGTGCCGGAGAGCAGCGGCCCGCTGGCCCTGCAGGCCGCCGCAGCCATCACCCGGCTGCGGACCCTGGACCTGGCCAAGCCGCCCGGAATTGCCGAGGCGATCGACTGGGTCTCGGCGCTGGCGGTGCTGGGCATCGAGCGGATCGACGCCGCCACGGCCGAGCAGACCTGGGGTTCGATCGTGAAGAACCGCGACGACCTCGAACTGGTGGGCTCCCGCGGCGCGGCGTGGCTGGTGGGCGGCCCCGATGAGTAATTCGACGCCGTCGGCCCCGGCTCCCGGCAAGGCTGCGGCAGCACCGCCGGTCGTGGAAGCTGCCTCGCTCGCGGCGGCCTTCATCACCGCCCTGCGCGGCGCGGGCCTGAGCTGTTCACCGGACCGTGCGGCGCGGCTCGCCGCGGCGCTGCGGCTGGCGCCGCCGTCGGACCTGGAACGGCTCTACTGGACGTTGCGGGTAGTGCTGGTTTCCGGCCAGGGGCAGCTTCCGGTGTTCGACGCCGTGTTTGACGCCGTCTTCCGGGGCGGCTTCGATCCGGCCGCCGCGCTGTCCCGCCGGCCCGGTGAATCCGCACCCGTCCCGGCCGCGCCGACGCCCGGGGAGGCCTCCCGCACCCGGCCCGCCGCGGGTCCCGGCCGCCCCACCCAGCCGGGCCGCGCCGGGGCGCCGCACCATCCCGCGGTGGCCGCCGAGCGGGACGACGCCGGGAGCACCGGGCCGGAGCGCGAGGCCGTCCTGGCAATGGCCTCCCCCGAGGAGCACCTGCACGGCATGAACTTCGCGGAACTCTCCGAAACCGAAGCCGCGGAGGTCCGCCGGCTGGCAGCCCGGATCCGGCTGGCCACCCCGGTCCGCCTGAGCCGGCGGACCCGCACCTCGCCGCACAGCGGTGCGCGGCTGGATATCCGGGCCACCGTGCGCGCGGCCCGCCGGTCCGGCTCCGACGCCCCGAAGCTCCTGTATGCCCGGCGCCTGCGGCAAAAACGCGGGCTGGTGTTGCTCTGCGACGTGTCCGGATCGATGGAGCCTTACTCAAGGGTCTTCCTTTCACTGCTGCAGGGCGCCGTCGTTTCCGCGGGCGCGGAGGCCTTCGTCTTCTCCACCCGATTGACGCGCCTGACCCGCCAGCTGGCCCAGCGCAATCCTGATCTGGCCCTGGCGCGGGCCGCGGCCACCGCCCCGGACTGGGCCAGCGGCACCAGGATCGCCGGGAACCTACGCCGCTTCCTGGATGAACACGGCCGCCGCGGGCTCGCCCGGGGAGCGGTGGTGGTGGTCTTTTCCGACGGCTGGGCCCAGGAGGATCCGGAGCAGGTGGCGGCCCAGATGGCCCGGCTGCGCCGGCTCGCGCACCGCGTGGTGTGGGTGAACCCGCGCAAGGCCGCGCCGGGCTACCGGCCCCTGGTCGGAGGCATCGCGGCGGCCCTGCCGTACTGCGACGCGTTCGTCAGCGGGCACAGCTACACGGCGCTGGCGGAGGTTGCGGCGGCCATCCGCGACGGCGGCCCGAACGCCCCGGAGAGACCCACTGTGGGAAGTGACAGGATCGCAAGGCAAGGGAGCAGCTGATGCAGATTGACAGCAGTTTTTCGGTGGTCGCACCGATCGGCAAGGTGTGGGACACCCTGATGGATTTCGAACGGGTGGCCGGCTGCCTGCCGGGCGCCCGGATCCTCAACAAACTCTCCGACGACGCCTACCAGGTGGGCATGACGGTCAAGCTGGGTCCGGTGAACATGCAGTACAAGGGGCTGCTCAACGTCCTGGAGCGCAACGCCGCCGAGCACCGGGCCGTCCTCGGGGGCAAGGCGCAGGAGACCCGGGGCCAAGGGACGGCGGAGGCGACGGTCACCCTGGCACTGACGGAAGAGGGCACGACGACGCGCGGTACGGTCAGCGCGGATCTCTCCCTGTCCGGCAAGGCTGCGGCCATGGGAAAGAGTGTCATCGGCAGCGTCACCGAGCAGATGATGGGGCTTTTTGCCGGCAACCTGCAGGCCATGCTGGCAGAAGCCGGGCCGGCGGAGCCCGGAGCCGGGACGACGGCGGCAGCCGCGCCGGGGACGGAAGCCGGGGCACCGGCGGCTCACGTGCCGGCGGGGCCCGTGCCGGCGTCGACCACGCCCACGGCCGGTGGGGCGTCCACGCCTGGCAGCGCGCCCGCACCCGGCATTCTCCCCGGGGGCGCCGAACCACCGGCGGGCGGCGGCTTCGACGCCTTCAGCCTCGCCAAAGGCATCGCCGCCGACCAGCTCAGCAGCCCCGCCAAGGTCCTCGGCCTGGTGGCCGCCGTGGCCTGCATGGCCTACTGGGCCGGACGGCGGTCGGCATTCCGCATGCTCCGGCTCTGCGGACGGCTCTAGGCAGCGCCGGTGCGAGACGTCCTGGCAGCCATCATGCCGGACTGGCGGGAGGGCAGGACCGCCGGCCTGGCCACCGTGGTGCACACCTTCAAATCCGCTCCCCGGCTCCCGGGGGCGTCCATGCTGGTCACGGCGGCGGGCGAGGCGGTGGGGTCGGTGTCCGGCGGCTGCGTCGAGGGCGCCGTCTACGAACTGGCCAGCGAGGTCCGGGACAGCGGCGTCCCGGAGCTCGTGCGGTACGGCATCAGCGATGACGATGCGTTCGCCGTCGGCCTGACCTGCGGAGGCATCATCGACATCTTCGTCGAACCGGTCTCTCAGCAGCGCTTCGCGGAGCTCGACGGCGTCCGGCAGGACATTGCGGACGAAAAGCGGGTGGGGGTTGCCACCGTGATCGAGCACCCGGACAGCACCTGGTTGGGCCGGCACCTGGTGGTGCGGCCGGACGGCGTCAACGGCGACCTTGGCTCCGAACGGGCCAACAGCGCCGTCGGCGACGACACCCAGGGCTACCTGGCTGCGGGCCGGACCGGAATCCTCAGCTACGGCCCCGACGGCGAGCGCCTCGACAGCGGGATGCGGGTGTTCTTCACCAGCTACGCGCCGCCGCCGCGGATGCTGGTCTTCGGCGCGATCGACTTCGCTTCGGCGCTGGCGAGGCTCGGGTCGTTCCTGGCCTACCGGGTCACGGTCTGCGATGCCCGCGCCGTCTTCGCCACACCGGCCCGGTTCCCCGACGCCGCCGAGGTGGTTAACGAGTGGCCGCACCGCTACCTCGCCGGGCAGCAGGAGCAGGGACTGGTCGATGAACGGACCGTCATCTGCGTACTGACCCACGACCCGAAGTTCGACATCCCTTTGCTGGAGGTGGCCCTCCGAGGCCGGCCGGTGGCGTTCGTCGGAGCCATGGGCTCCCGCCGTACCCATGAGGACCGGATCCGGCGGTTGCGCGAGGCGGGACTGGGCGGGACCGAGCTGGCCCGGCTGCACAGCCCCGTCGGCCTGGACCTCGGCGCCCGCACCCCCGAGGAGACGGCGGTGTCCATCGCCGCGGAAATCATCGCCAAGCAGTGGAAGGGCAGCGGCGAGCCGCTGCACCGGCTGGGGGCGCGGATCCACCACGACGAGCAGGACCGCGAGCAGCAGCAGGCCTAGGGCGCGGTCAGGCTGCCGGACGGCAGCTGCTGTCCGCGACTCCCCCGTTGCGGCGCCCCGCTTGCCGGCGCCGGGCGTAAGCTCATGCCATGGCGAGATTCTTCGATGTGCACCCCGATAACCCGCAGCCCCGTGCCATCACGCAGGTGGTGGACCTGCTGAAATCCGGCGGCCTGATCGCCTACCCGACGGATTCCTGTTACGCCCTGGGCGCCCAGCTGGGCAACCGGGACGCCCTGGACCGGATCCGGGCCATCCGGCACCTGGATGACAAGCACCACTTCACGCTGGTCTGCAAGGACTTCGCCCAGCTGGGCCAGTTCGTCCAGATCGACAATGACGTCTTCCGCAGCATCAAGGCGGTCACGCCGGGCAGCTACACGTTCATCCTGCCGGCCACCAAGGAGGTGCCGAAGCGGCTGCTGCACCCGAAGAAGAAGACCGTCGGCGTGCGCATCCCGGACCACAAGGTCGTCCAGGCCCTGCTGGCTGAACTCGGCGAACCACTGCTCTCCAGCACCCTGTTGCTCCCGGATGAGGAAGAGCCCATGACCCAGGGCTGGGAGATTAAGGAACGGCTGGACCACGTGGTCGACGCCGTCATTGATTCCGGTGACTGCGGGGCGGAGCCGACGACGGTCATCGACTTCTCCAGCGGGGTGGCCGAGGTAACGCGCCACGGCATGGGAGACCCGTCCCGGTTCGAGTAGACCCGCCGGCCCGGCGGGCGGGTACATGCCGCCAAACCCCGGTTGTTCGAATCGGTGCGGATCCGTTGGGCCCCTCAGCCGGCTTCTAGGACGAAAAAGATGAAGGACAGGAACGCTGTCCTCTCACCGTTCAGGATGCGGGGCGGCAGCAGTTCAGGCGGCGTTTGCGGAGATGGTGCCGGTTCGCTCACGGTGGCTATGCGGTATCCCGCGGCCGTGAAAGCGTTCATCATCGCGTGAAGCGGCCGGTGCCAGAAGGTCAGGACCGCCGGCTCGCCGTCGAACTCGTAATCCTCCGAGTACTGCCGGAGAGCGAAGTAGTCCTCCGTTGGGTGGTTGATCAAGCTGACCGTGGGGTGGTTGACCGACAAGATCAGGCGGCCGCCGGGCTTCAATACCCGGCGCAGCTCGGTAAGCGGCGCTGACCAGTCCTCCAAATAGTGCAGGACCAGGGACGCAACGACGTCGTCGAAGGAGCTATCGGCAAAAGGAAGCGGTTTGCCGAGGTCGGCCAGGTGCAGGTCCGCGGTCGCTCCCAGCCGCCGCCTCGCCAATTCAAGCATGGCGGGACTGGAGTCGAAGCCGGTCATGACGGCGCCTCCTGCGCCCAGCGCCGCGGACAACGGCCCGGAGCCGCACCCTGCGTCGAGGATCCGGCGACCCGCCACGTCGCCGGCGAGCGCGATCATCGCCGGTCGTTCGTAAAAGGCGTTGAGGAGGCTGGATTCGTTCTCGGCGGAGTAGCTCTCGGCAAATTCGTCGTAGTTGCTGGTTTTCGTTTTCACGTTCCCCCAAGAACAAGTGCGCAGACGGCGCCCTTCCTTCGGGCGATCGTTTCCGATTCAACCACACCGTACCGGGGTGGCGGCCGCCGTGGCGGTCGCGGGAACAGGGCGTCGGGAACCCACGGAGCAGCTGCCGAAGCGAGGGAATGTCCCTCCGCCGGGGTCAAATGTCGGCGCCACGCGGTAGACTCAAATTCGAACATATATTCGAAAAAGGGTGTGTTGTGGGCGTTGTTGTCGGGCCCCGCGTGATAGATGCGGGCGTTTCCCTCCTGTCGGTACTTATCTCGCCGGTGGCGGTGGCTGCCGGCTATCCCTCGCCCGCGCAGGACTACTTTGACGGGCGCATTGACCTCAACGAGCACCTGATCAAGGACATCACCAGCACGTACGTCGTCAGGGTCTCGGGAGACTCAATGGAGGGCGCCGGCATCAGCGACGGGGACGAACTCATCGTCAACCGGGCACTGGAGCCGCGCGACGGCTGCGTCGTCGTGGCCGTCCTCGACGGCGAACTGACGGTCAAACGCCTCCGCGTCACCCCGGCCGGGGTGGTACTCCAGGCCGACAATCCCCGCTACCCGGACATCCGCGTCCCCGCGCTCTCCGACCTCGTCATCTGGGGCGTCGCCACCCGGTGCCTGCACCATGTCTGAACCTCCCCGCGGGCGCGACAGCATCGCACTCGTGGACGTCAACTGCTTCTACGCCAGCGCCGAGCGCGCTTTCGACCCCTCGCTGGAGGGACGGCCGGTCGTGGTCCTGTCCAACAATGACGGCTGCGCCGTCACCCGGTCGGCCGAGGCGAAGGCGCTGGGCATCCCGCTCGGGGAACCCTGGTTCAAGATCGCGCCGCGGGCCAAGGAATGGGGCCTGGTCGCCAAATCCAGCAACTATGAGCTCTACGGGGACATCAGCGCCCGCGTGATGGAACTCCTTGGCCGGTACTCGGCGTGGCTTGAGGTCTACAGCATCGATGAGGCCTTCCTCGGCGTCCGGGGCGACCCCGGGGAACTGCTGCGGATGGGCCACGCGATGAAAACCGCGGTCCGGCGGAACGTCGGCGTCCCGGTCTGTGTGGGCATCGCCGGCACCAAGACCCTCGCCAAGCTGGCGAACAAGTGGGCCAAGCACAACCCGGGATTCGACGGCGTCTGCCACTGGGATTCGGTCCCGGCCGCGCGGCAGGAGCAGCTCATGGCCGGCCTGTCCGTGATCGAACTTTGGGGCGTGTCAACGCGCCTGACCAAGCGGCTGAACGCTCTGGGCATCCGCAGCGTCCTGGACCTGGCCCGGGCGGATCCGGTCATGATCAGGGACCGGTTCTCCGTAGTGCTGATGCGCACGGTGCTGGAACTGCGCGGAACGCCGTGCATTCCGCTCGAGGAGGAACGGGTGGGCCGCGATCAGTTGATCTTCAGCAGGTCCTTCGCCACCCCGGTGACCTCGACGGCGGGCATGCGCCAGGTGCTCGGCATCTACGCCCAGCAGGCCAGCGCGCGGCTGGCCCGGCACGGCCTGCAGTCCAAGGTCCTGACCGCCTTTGCCGCCACATCCCACTACAACCCACGGGACGGTTCCCATCCCTCGGTCTGCGTCCCGCTGCCAATGCCCACCGCGGACCCGGTGCTGCTGGCACGGGCGGCCTACGCCCTGCTCCCCCGGCTCGTCGACGACGCCCGGTACGCCCGGGCCGGCATCATGGTCACCGACTTGCGCCCGACCGCGGCCCAGGCCCCGCTGGCCGTCTTCGAGAACCCACACGAGAAACGCGGCATCGGACCCCTGCTGGAGGAGGTCAGCCGCAGGTACGGCCGGGGGTCCATCGGGCTGGGCCACGCCGGCATCCGCGGCGGACCGGACTGGACGATGAAGCGCGACATGCTGTCCCCGCGCTACACGACGCACTGGGACGAACTGCCGGTGGTCAAGGCTGCGTAACGGCGTGCCTGCGGGTGCGGGCAGGTAGGCGGCCGCCGGCACGCATCCGCCGGAGCCGGTGAGCCACGTACGTGCGCCCGGTGCCTAGAGTGAGCGTCCGGGTGGAAAGGCAGGTAGTCATTCCCACAGACAGGTAGCCGGCCGGTTTACGCAAGGGCCGGGTTACGGCGCTCCGCCGCTGCCCGCCTTCCTGCGGCGAACCGCCCGGACCACGAACCAAACCAGCACCGCGGCCAGCGCCGCGTAGACGGCGTAGTTGAGGTAGCGGGAATACTGGTCGATTAGCTCGTACTGTGCCCCGAGCGCAGCGCCCAGGCCAATCAGGAGGCCGTTCCACAGCCCGCTGCCGGCCAGAGTAAACACGGTGAAACTGAGCAGGTTCATGTTCTGCGCGCCCGCGGGCAGGCTGATGAGGCTCCGCACCCCCGGGATCAGCCGCCCGAAGAACACGGCAGGCCTCCCGTGGCGGTCGAACCAGTGGGCCGCCTTCTCGAAGTCCTCCCGGTCCACCAGCGGCAGCTTGGAGAGCCAGCGGATCGACCGCTCGAGCCCCAGCCGGGCACCCAGCCAATACAGCAGCAGCGCACCAAGGTAGGCACCGAGGGTGCTGGTGAGGAAAACCAGCACCAGGCTCATGGTCCCCTGCCGGGTCAGGAAACCGGCCAGCGGCAGGATCACCTCGCTCGGGATCGGCGGGAAGACGGTCTCGGCGAGCGTGAACAGCCCGACGCCCCATTCGCCCAGCGCGTCAATGGAGCGGGCGGCGACCCCCACGATTCCGGTGAGGTCCTGCGTTGCGGAGGCTGCTGCCACCAGTGCGGGCACGGTCATGGTCGGAACTCCAGGGATGGCGGGACGCGGACAGTTCCAGACTGCCACACCGGACACGACCGCGCGCGTCGGCCGCGGTACGAAGGACGAGGGCTGTCCACAATCGGACCAGGCCGCCCGGCGCCTTTACCCGCTAACGGGAGCAGAATTAAGAACAGGGATCCCCAATGCCACGCGAGGGAAGATCGGGGTGCGCCATGAACACTGGCCAGACACGGGCATCACTGCTGCTGGCGGCGGCCCTGCTGGGCGCCGCCGGATGCGGCGCCGGCGGCAGCGCAACGGCCCCGCCCACCACATCACCACCGGCGAGCGCACCGGCGGGAACCCCTGCCACTACCCCTGCGGGCGGGCAGATGCAGATGAGCAGCGGAGCGTCCACACCCGCCTCGGGCAGCGCTGGCGTCTCCAGCGCGGTCCCCGCAGCCGCCGCCATCACCATCCGGGACTTCTCCTTCGGGCCGCCGCTGGAAGTGCGTCCGGGCGCGACGGTGACGGTGACCAATGCCGACGGCGCAGAGCACACCGTCACCGCCGACGACGGTGCAGCGTTCAACGTCGACGTCCAGGGCGGCGCGACGGCCAGCTTCACGGCGCCGGCCACACCGGGCACCTACACGTTCCACTGCACCTTCCATCCCTCCATGCACGGGACCCTGACGGTCAAGTGAGCCGCCACAGTCAAGTGAGCCGGAACGGTGCAGCTAGTCGGCGGCCTTGGCCCGGCTGGGCTGCACCCTCGGCGGTTCGCCAGGCATCTTCGGGAAGTCCGGCGGGAAGGGCAGCTCGCCCAGGCCCTCGGCCAGGTCCCGCTCCCACCAGCCCAGCAGTGCCTCGATGGAGCCGGGCCGGTCGTGCATGCCGGCCCACGGGTCCCCCAGGGACTGGAGCCGGCCGGGAACGGTCGCGACGGTGAAGTCCTTGGGGTCGGCGGCATCCAGCTCCTCCCATGCCAGCGGGCAGGAGACCGTCGCGGCGGGCAAGGCGCGCGGGCTGTAGGCGCCCGCCATGGTGCGGTCACGGTTGGCCTGGTTGAAGTCGACGAAGACCCGGGTACCGCGTTCCTCCTTCCACCAGGCGGTGGTGACCTGCTCCGGCATCCGGCGTTCGAGTTCGCGGGCGGCGGCGATCACGGCGTGGCGCACGTCCAGGAATTCGTGCTTGGGTTCAATCGGGGCGAAGACGTGCAGGCCGCGGTTGCCCGAGGTCTTGATGAAGGCGGTCAGTCCCGCCTCGGCCAGGACCGCGCGCAGCTCGTGGGCAGCGGGCACCGCATCCTTGAAGCCGGTGCCCGGTTGCGGGTCGAGGTCGATCCGCAGCTGGTCGGGGTTGTCCGGGTCCGTGGCCCGGGAGGCCCAGGGGTGGAAGACCACCGTGTTCATCTGTACCGCCCACACCGCGGCCGCGATCTCGTCGATCACCAGCTGGGGATGGGACCGGCCGCTCGGGTAGACCACATCCACGGCCCGTACGTACTCCGGGGCCCCCTTGGGCGGGTTCTTCGAGAAGAACTGTTCGCCGTCGACGTTCCCCGAGAAACGCTGCAGCGTGACGGGGCGGCCGCCGTTGGCGGCCAGGAACGCGTCCCCGACGGCGACCATGTAGTGGGCGAGGTCGAGCTTGCTCAGGCCCGCTTCAGGCCACAGCAGCCTGCTGGGACTCGAGATCCTGACTTCCCTGCTGCCGTGGGGTCCCTCGACGGCGACCATGGTTTCTTCCCGTGCCATGAGGATCAAGCTACCCGCGGGCGCTGCCTAAGGAAAGGACGCATCAGGAGCGGCGGACGGATTTGAAGACTTCGAACCAGGCCACCCCGGCCGCGCCCGCGAGCACCGCAAGGAGCCAGTCAGCCGGCGCCAGCGGCCCCAGGTTGAACGCGCCCCGCAGTCCCGGAACGTTCAGCAACACCACGAGGAACAGGGCCGCGCCGCCGACCACCCACTTCAGGGTCCGGTTGCGGCGCTCGCGGAAGGTCCGCCAGAACGGCAGCCGCCAGGACCGGTTGACCAGGATCAGGCACAGGTTACCGACCACAAGGGTCGCGAACGACACCGAGCGGACGACGTCGTCCGGCCTGCCGCTTCTGAGGGTCCAGAGGTAGACCCCGACGACGACGGCCAGCACGGAAAGCCCCTGGCAGGCGGCGATGGCAAGCACCCGGCGCCCGAAAATGCCCTGGCCCGGCCGGCGCGGCGGCTGGTCCGTGATCGCCGGATCGATCTCCTCCGCTTCAAACACCACCGAGCAGGCCGGGTCAATGATGAGCTCCAGGAAAGCGATCTGCACCGGGAGCAGGACCAGCGGCCAGTCGCTGACAAAGACCGGCAGCAGGGACATGCCGACGATCGGGACGTGTACGGCGATCGTGTAGGCCAGCGCCTTGCGGAGGTTGTCGAAGATCCCGCGGCCCTGGCGGATACCGCCGGCGATGGAGCTGAAGTCGTCGTCCGTGAGGACCAGATCCGCGGATTCCCGGGCGACGTCGGTCCCGCGGGCGCCCATCGCGATGCCGATGTCCGCCGCGCGCAGCGCCGGTGCGTCGTTGACCCCGTCACCGGTCATCCCGACCACCTCGCCGTTGACCTTCAGCGCCCGGATGATCCGGAGTTTCTGTTCCGGGACCATCCGGGCGAACACGCTGACGGTGCGGATGCGCCGCGCCAGCTCCTCGTCGGGCATGGCCATGAGCTCCGGTCCGGTGATCACACCCGCGCCGTGGTCCAGGCCGACCGCGCGGCCGATCGCCAAGGCGGTCCCCGGATAGTCGCCGGTGATCATCACCGTGCGGACCCCGGCGCGGGCGCACGCGGCCACCGCGGCGGCCACCCCGGGCCGCAGCGGATCGTGCAGGCCAACCAGGCCCAGGTACTCGAACTCGAAGTCGGCCTGCAGTTCCGGGAGGTCGCCGGCACGGTCGAACGAGGCGCGCGCGACGGCCAGCACCCGCTGGCCGCCGGCGGTCGCGGTCTCCACCTCGGCCAGCAGCGCCGCCTGCTGGTTCGCGTCCAGGCGGCAGAGCCGGGCGATGGCTTCCGGGGCGCCCTTGGCCGCCACCGCGTAGTGGTTCCCGCCGGGAACGCGCCAGACGTGCGAGAGCGCCAGCAGTTTCTCGGACAGCGGGTACTCCCGGACCAGTTCCCAGTCCGCGTGCAGCCGCCCGGTGCCGCCGAGGTGTTTGGTGCCGACGGCCTTGAAGGCCTTGTCCATCGGGTCGAAGGGGTCCACCGGGGAGGCCAGCACCCCGTACTCGGCGATGGTGTGGAAGGCCGCGGGGAGCGGGCTGTCATCGACCAGGCAGCGTTCGCCGCCCACGACCAATTCATTGACGCTCATGCTGTTCATGGTCAGCGTGCCGGTCTTGTCCACGCAGATGACGGTGGCAGCGCCGAGGGCCTCGATCACCGGGGAACGCCGGGTCAGCACGTGCTGCTGCGACATCCGCCAGGCCCCCAGGGCCAGGAACACGGTGAGCACCACCGGGAACTCCTCCGGCAGCATGGCCATCGCGGTTGCGATGCCGGCCAGCAGCGCTTCCAGCCAGTTGCCGCGGGTCAGGCCGTAAACGACGGCGACGACGGCGGCGGCCGCCACCCCGAAGGCGGCGAGGTAACGGACCAGGCGGTCGACCTCCCGCTGCAGCGGGGTGGGCTCCTGTTCGATGGAGCGCAGCGCCGAGCCGATCCGGCCCAGCTCCGTTCCCGCTCCGGTGCCGGTC
This sequence comes from Arthrobacter sp. Soil763, assembly GCF_001428365.1. Taxonomy (GTDB): domain Bacteria; phylum Actinomycetota; class Actinomycetes; order Actinomycetales; family Micrococcaceae; genus Arthrobacter. Next base: position 595,784 of record NZ_LMSH01000003.1, read on the forward strand.
ACCCGGGCCAGCCCGTGGCCCTTGACCACCAGGGTCCCGGAGAAGACCCAGGGCGTCGCGTCCCCGCCGGGGCGTCCCATCGGTCCGGCGGCGGCTGCCGGGTCCGCGGCCTTCCGCACCGGGACCGATTCCCCGGTCAGGGCCGATTCGTCCACGGTGAGGTTCCGTGAGTCGAGCAGGACGGCGTCGGCGGGTACGCGGTCTCCTTCGGCGAGCAGGGCCAGGTCCCCGCGCACCACCTCACGGCCGGGGATGCGCAGCTGCTCCCCGTCCCGGATCACCAGGGCCCGCGGCGAGGACAGGTCCCGCAGCGCGGCCAGCGCGTTCTCGGTTTTGCGCTCCTGGTAAATGGAAATACCGATGACGACGACGACGAAGGAGAGCAGGAGCACGCCGTCCAGCAGTTCGGCCAGCAGGAAGTTCACGGTGCCGGCGACCAGCAGGAGCAGGAGCATGGGCTGGCGGACCACCGCCCAGGTCTGCTGCAGCAGGTTCCGTGGTTTCGCGGTGGGCAGCTCGTTGGGGCCGTCGGCCGCCAGCCGCTGCGACGCCTCGGCCGCGGAGAGTCCCTCCGCGACGGCGGCTGTCGGGCCGGGGTTCATCAGAGCCAGGCGGTCCGCCGCAACGGAGGTTCGGCGCCGCCGGGCCGCCGGACCAGCACCTGGTTGACGCCCGTCGTTCCGGCCTCGAAGCCCAGCGCGCTGGCGGCCATGTAGAGCCGCCACACCCGGGCCCGGCCCGGACTGCTGGCCCGCACGGCCTCGTCCCATTGGCGCTCCAGATTGTCCACCCAGGCCCGCAGGGTCAGGGCGTAATGCGGGCGCAGCGCCTCGACGTCGAGCACTTCGAAGCCGCCGCCCTCCAGGGCGCCGACCATCTCCGCCAGGCTCAGCATCTCCCCGTCGGGAAACACGTAGCGCGGGATGAAGGAGTCCGGGTCGGAGGCGGCGGGGCCGGCGTTCCAGGAGATGGCATGGTTCAGAAGCCGGCCGCCGGGGCGCAGCAGCGCGTGCAGCCGGGACGCGTACCGGCCGATCTGCTCGCGGCCCACGTGTTCGGACATGCCGATCGAGCTGATCGCGTCGAACGGGGCGTCCTCCACGTCGCGGTAGTCCTGGATCCGGATCTCAACCCGGTCCGTCAGGCCCGCTTCCGCAACCCGTTTGCGCGCCAGTTCCGCCTGCTCGGCGGAGAGGGTCACACCGACGACGTCCACACCGTAGCGGCGGGCGGCGTGGATGGCGAAACTGCCCCAGCCGCAACCGACGTCGAGGACCCGCATCCCGGCTTGGAGCCCGAGTTTGCGGCAGACCAGGTCGAGCTTGGCCTCCTGCGCCGCGTCCAGCCCGGTGCCGGGGCTGTCCCAGACCGCGCAGGAGTAGACCAGCGACGGACCCAGGATGAGGGCGTAGAAATCATTGCCGACGTCGTAGTGGTGCGAAATGGCGGCCGCGTCCCGTTTCCGGGAGTGCCGTCGGCCCTTCCGCGCCACGCGGGCCTCCTCGGGCGGCGGCGCCGGGTTCGGCCCCACCGCGCCGAGCCGCACCGCGGCGGCGGCCAGCGTGCCCAGTTCCCGGAACGTGGGCCGGCGGAACGGCCCGGACTCGGCGAACTTCCCCACGGAACTGAGGGCGCCGAAGCTGGCAAAAATGTCGCCCGGTGCCTCAATCTCGCCGGCGACGTACGCCCGGCTCAGGCCCAGTTGGCCGGGTGAGAAAAGGATCCGCCGCAGCGCCCGGCGCGAATGGACCACCAGCAGCGGGGCGCCAGCGGGTCCGGCTTCCGAGCCGTCCCAAGCGCGCAGCCGCAGCGGGATGTCCTTGGTGCCGAGCACAATGGCCAGCGCTCCGGCCAGCCGCGGCGCGGCTCCAGCAGTCCTCCGCATAGTCATCTCCCTCTCAGCCGGCATTGCCCCCACGGCCATTCTGGGGGCAGCCGGCGCGCCGGCACAGGGGCCGGACGTCCCGGACGCATGCTCCCGGGGTGTCCCGGCGGGCCGCGATGGTGATCCGCGGGAAGGCTGGTTAGGGTGGCTGGCATGGCTGAGGCATTTACGTCCCTCGTGGACGCTGTGACACGGGCTGGCGCCGGGGCGCCGGGGCAGGGGGTGCCGCGTGGCAGCCGCTGAGCTTCCGCTGGCCATCGACGTCGGCGAAACTGCCGTCTCCGGCGTCTATGCCCGGCCCGCACATCCAATAGCGACCCTGGTGGTGGCCCACGGCGCCGGAGCCGGGATGGAGCACCCCTTCATGCGGGGCTTCACCGCGGCGCTGAACGACGACGGCGTCGCGACGCTGCGCTTCAACTTCCCCTACCGGGAGGCAGGCCGGAAGTTTCCGGACCGGCCGCCGGTGGCCATTGCGACGTGGCGGGCCGTGATGGCCGCTGCCGCTTCCCGCTCCGAGGGCGAGCCGGTCTGGGCGGCCGGAAAGTCTTTCGGCGGCCGGATGGCGTCGATGGCGGTGGCCGAGGGCATGCCGGCTGCGGGGCTGGTGTACCTGGGGTATCCGCTCCACCCGCCGGGCAAGCCGGAGAAGCTGCGGGACGAGCACTTGTACGGCATCACCGTGCCGATGCTGTTCCTGCAGGGCACACGGGACACCTTCGCCACTCCCGGGCTGCTCGAGTCCGTGGTGGACCGCGTCGGGCCAGGCGCGACGCTGCAGTGGCAGGAGGGCGGGGACCATTCCTTCGCCGTGGCGGGCAGGAAGCGGGCCCCCGAGGAAATCGGCGCCGCGCTGGCCGATCCCGTGGCGGAGTTCATCCGGTCCCACCCCGCACCGGCCGCCGGGACGGCAGCGCGGTGACGGCGGGGGAAGAGGATGCTACCGGTCCCCTCGCGGACGACGATGTTCCCGCCTGGTGGCAGCGGCTGGGCCTGCCGGGTCTGATCGATATCCACACGCACTTCCTGCCGGAGCGGATGCTGCGGCGCGTCTGGGCCCATTTCGATGCGGCCGGACCGCTCGTGGGCAGGCCGTGGCCGATCACCTACCGCACCGACCAGGACAGCAGGCTGCAGCGGCTCCGGACGCTCGGGGTGCGCCGTTTCACCGCCCTGGCCTACGCGCACCGGCCGGGGATGGCCGCTGACCTCAACAACTTCACTCTGGGCCTGGCTGCGGCGGAACCCGACTGCGTTCCCAGCGCCACGTTCTACCCCGAGGACGGCGTGCTGGCGGAGGTCGAGGAGGTGCTTCGCCGGGGCGCTCGGGTCTTTAAGATCCACGCCCAGGTGGGCGGCTTCGACCTCAGGGAGCCGGTCCTGGACCCGGTGTGGGGCCTGCTGGCCGACGCTGCCGTCCCGGTGGTGGTGCACGTCGGCAGCGGCCCGGTTCCCCGGCCCGGGTTCACCGGCCCGGACAAGCTCGCCGGCGTGCTGCGCCGGCACCCCGCCCTGACCGCCGTCGTCGCGCACCTTGGCGCACCCGAATACGGGGAATTCCTGGCGCTGGCCGACCGGTATCCGCGCGTCCACCTCGACACCACGATGGCGTTCACTCATTTCTTTGAGGACGTGGCGCCGTTCCCGCCCCGGCTGCTCCCGCAGCTGGCGGATGCCGCGGACCGGATCGTGCTCGGCAGCGACTTCCCCAACATCCCCTACCCCTACGCCCACCAGCTTGAGGCCCTCGAGCGGCTCCGCGACAAGGAGCCCCGCCTCGACGACGACTGGCTGCGTGCCGTCTGCTGGGCCAACGGGGAGCGGCTGATCGGCGGGCCGCCGGTTCCCTTATCGGGCGTGAGGCACAAGGATGGTGCCCATGAGCAAAACATATGAAGCCTCCCGGCCCGTCGAGTCCGACAATCCCGAAGCCGTCGCATCGGCCGTCCGCGAGGCCACCCGTGCCTTGAGCGAGGACCTGCAGCAGGACGGCATCGAGGTCAGCTTCCAGGACCTGGCCCTGCTGGGCCACTCCGAGTCGTGGGACGACGAGGGTCAGCGCTGGGTCCATGTGGCGTGGGACGGGAACGACGCGGGCTGACACCCCGCGTTTCGGTCACATCCGGTTTTTGACCTTCGCCGTCGCCCGCGCAGTCCAGGGGTCCTCCGGCCACGGGTGCTTGGGGTAGCGGCCGCGCATCTCGGCCCTGACCTGCGCGTAGGGACCCGACCAGAACGAGGCAAGGTCGTCGGTCACGGCGAGCGGACGCCTCGCCGGTGAGAGCAGGTGGAACAGCACGGGCACCCGCCCGGCCACCAGCCGCGGCGTCCGGTCCCAGCCGAAGCACTCCTGCAGCTTGACCGCGACCACCGGACGGCCGCCGTCGTCCCCGGCCTCCGGATAGTCAATCCTGACCCGGGACCCGCTGGGCACCTCCAGCGCCTCCGGGGCCAGCTCCCCGAGCCGGGCCGCGTCGGGCCAGGGCAGGAGCCGGCGCAACGGTTCTGCCAGGTCGATGCTGCGCGCGGGGGCCCCGGCGGCCAGGGCCTCAAGTTCCGGGGCGAGCCAGTCGTCCAGGCGGGCCAGCAGGGCCGGCTCGGACATGTCCGGCCACGGCGCGCCCAGTTCCCGGTGCAGCAGGGCCAGCCGCCGCCGCAGGGCGTCCGCCGCGGCCGACCAGCCGATGGCGCCCAGTCCGGCCTGCGCCAGGGCCCGGGCCACGGCCGCGCGGCCCTCGGCCGGGGACGGCCGCACCGGGGTCGAGGACAGCACGATCGCGCCCAGCCGGCGCTCGCGCCGGGCGGTGATTTTGCCGCCGCTGAAGGACGCCGTGACGGTGTCGCTGAGCAGATGCTGCGCGGCGGCCTCGGCGCCCTCCGCCGACAGCGGGGCGGCGGACCGGATCACGGCGCCGGTACCGGCAGCGTCGCGCCCCTCCGCGCGGGAGACCTCCGCGACGGCCAGCCATTCCCGGCCCGCGAGGCGGCTGCCGGCCGGGAGCCCCGCCCGTGTGCCCGAGGAGAGCAGGTACTGCTCCCCCGCCCCGGGGACCCGCCGGGCCACCCGGTCCGGGAACGCGAGGGCCACGACGAGTCCCGTCGCTTCCGGGCTCCGCGGCCCGGCAGCCCGGGACGGCAGCTCGGACGCGTCCGCGGGCGCTGCCTGGCGGGCGAGCGCGTCCATCCGCCGGACGTCGTCGGCCCAGCGGCGGGATCCCGGATCGGCGCCGGACCGCAGTGCGTTAAGGAGCCCGGGCAGATCGGCGCCGGGGACCCGCAGCCCGCCTGAAACCGCGCCGACCGTCTCCGCCGCGGAGCGGCTGCCGACGGCGGCGGCGCCGTCCAGCAGGGCACGGGCCAGCCGGGGGTCCGCCGGGATCCGGGCCAGCGTCCTGCCGAGCTCGGTGGCGAGGCCGCCGGCTCCCACTGCCCCGAGTTCCCGCAGCACTTCGACGGCCTCGTCCATCGCACCCCGGGGCGGGGCATCCGGCAGCGCCAGGCCGCGGCCGCCCGGCGACCCCCAGCAGGCCAGCACCAGGGCCGCGGCGGTGAGGTCGGCGACGGCGATTTCCGGGGTTTGATGGGCCGGGGCCGCGCCGTAGCTTTTCTGGTCGTAACACCGCACCACGCGTCCGGGACCGAGGCGGGCGGCCCGTCCGGCGCGCTGCTCGGCGGAGGCCCGGGAACAGGAAACGGTCACCAGGCCGGTCATGCCCCGGGCGGCGTCACGCCGGGGCTCGCGGGCCAGGCCGGAATCGATGACGAGCCGGACCCCGGGGACCGTAAGGGAGGATTCCGCCAGCGTCGTGGAGACGATGATCCGGACGCGGTCCGCCGGGCCGCGGCCGGATACGGCCCGGTCCTGCATCGCCGGGTCGGCCTGGCCGTGAAGTTCCAGCACCTCGGCCCGGGTCCGTCCCCGCAGGGCGGCCGCAACATGCGCTACTTCCCTCGCGCCCGGCAGGAAGACCAGCGCGTCGATGTCCTGCCCTGCGGCGAACGCCGCGGCGTGGGCCTCCGCCGCGGTGGACGCCACGTGGTCGAGAAAGGCCCGGGTCACGCCGCGGTCATCCAGTCGGGGGCAGCGCGCCGGGGCCCACTCCACCTCGAGCGGGTGCAGCGCGGACGGACAGCCGACGACGGGGGCCGCGCCGCCGCCGTCGGACGCCGCGTCCCCTTCGCGCCCCCGGTCCGGCGACGCGTCCCCGAGCAGGGCGGCGAACCGCCCCGCGTCGAGCGTGGCCGACATCGCGACAAGGGTGAGGTCGCCTCGGAGCTGGCGGACCTCGGCGAGGATGCCGAGCAGCAGGTCGGTCTCCAGCCCCCGTTCGTGGACTTCATCAAGGACCACGGCGCCGGTACCGTCCAGCCCGGGGTCCGCCAGCAGGCGGCGCAGCAGGATGCCGGGAGTCACGAACTCAACCAGGGTGCCGGCGCCCGCCTGCCGGTCGCCGCGGACGGTGTACCCCACGCGTGCGCCGAGTGGGCTGCCGTCCAGGGCCGCCAGACGCCTGGCCGCGGAACGCGCGGCGACGCGGCGCGGCTGGGTCACCACCACGCGCCCGGGCGCGGCGGCGCCCCGGGCAGCGAGGTTGGCCAGCAGCGGAGGCACCAGGGTGGTCTTGCCGGTACCCGGCGGCGCCTCGACCACGGCGGTCCCGCCGGGACCGTCCGTGCCGCGTGCGCCGAGGGCCGCCGTAAGCCGGTCCAGTGCCTCGGCAAAGACCAGGCCCGCTCCGAGGGTGGCGAGATCGAACGGCCCGGGCTCCGGGGTCTGCACGGATAAAGTCACCCCTCCATTGTCCCCGCCCGCGCGGACCGCCACGCCGCGCCGGCCGGCAGGGCGGGCGAGGCGCCGCCGGCCGCTGGAGGCGGCCGGGTGGAAACTACGGAAGACTGGGTACTTCCCAAACACGAAGGCGGCACCCCGTGATCAATCTGCAGCAGGACGACGAAGGCTTCATCCGCATGAACCGGCACTTCCCTGCCGGGACGCCTATCACCATCACCTTCGCCGACGGTTCGACCGAGCAGGTCACCGGCCGGCAGCTGAACGCGGCCTACGACGCCGCGCTCGCCGACTACCGCGCGCAGAACCATTTGGACGCCAAGGGCTACTCCCGCGCCCCCAAAAAGCGCGTCGACCCGGGCAACAAGATCGAGTTCGTCCGCGTCCAGCCGGGCATCGCCGGAAGCTAGGCCCCGCCGCCCCGCCGCCCCGGCCCCTGACCGCTGCCTGCCCTGCCGGCCGCGTGGAAACGCCCGGCGTCCGGCGGCGGCGAAGGACGGCCGCGAAAAAAATCTCGCCCAGCGGAACAAACCGGCCCGGTCCGCGGTTGTCGCCCACTGTGGCCCGGACAGAAACAGCGTCCGCCCACCGCGCCACCGCGGGCCGGAAGGTTTCCGAGGCGCCCCCAAGTCCCGGAAAACTTTTCCTCTCCCCGATGGCAACGAGCCCAACGACTCTTACTGGAGAAGAATGCTTACCGTAAACGCATACGCTGCCCCGTCCGCCACCGAGGACCTGGTCCCCACCACCATTGAGCGCCGCGACGTCGGACCGCATGACGTCCTGATTGAGATCAAGTTCGCAGGCATTTGCCACTCGGACATCCACACCGTCCGCGGCGACTGGGGCCCCCAGTCCTACCCGCTGGCCCCCGGCCACGAGATCGCGGGCATCGTGACCGAGGTCGGCTCGGCCGTCACCAAGCACGCCGTCGGTGACCGCGTCGGCGTCGGCTGCATGGTGAACTCCTGCGGCGAGTGCGCCAACTGCCAGGCCGGCGAGGAGCAGTACTGCCTCAAGGGCAACACCGGCACATACGGAGCGGTCGACCGCGACGGCACGATCACCCAGGGCGGCTACTCCACCCATGTCGTCGTAACCGAGGACTTCGTGCTGTCCATCCCCGACGGCCTGGAACTCGACGTCGCCGCTCCCCTGCTCTGCGCCGGCATCACCACCTACTCCCCGCTGCACCACTGGAACGCGGGCCCCGGCAAGAAGGTCGCCGTCGTCGGTCTCGGCGGGCTCGGCCACATGGCCGTGAAGATCGCGCACGCCATGGGCGCCGAGGTCACGGTCCTGTCCCAGTCGCTGAAGAAGCAGGAGGACGGCCTGCGGCTTGGCGCCGACCACTACTACGCCACGAGCGAGGAGAACACCTTCTCGGAGCTGGCCGGCAGCTTCGACCTGATCGTCAACACGGTCAGTGCCTCGATCGACATCAGCTCCTACCTGCAGCTGCTGAAGCTCGACGGCGCCATGGTGAACGTCGGCGCCCCGGCCGAGCCACTGCCGGTCAACGCATTCGCGCTGATCGCCGGGCGCCGCTCCTTCGCCGGTTCGATGATCGGTGGCATCCGGGAAACCCAGGAAATGCTGGACTTCTGCGCCGAACACGGCATCGGCGCGGAGATCGAGGTCATTCCCGCGGAGAAGATCAACGAGGCCTACGAGCGCGTGCTGGCCTCCGACGTTCGCTACCGCTTCGTCATCGACGCGGCGACCCTGAGCTAGTCCCGCGCGGCCGTTCCGGACGGGCGGCGCGCCAACGGACCGGGGCTGCGGGGATCCCCGCAGCCCCGGTCCGTTCCGGTAGCGCAGGTCGGGAACCGCAGCGGCGGCGGAACCCCCGGCGGTCAGCAGGCGTTAACCCTGCATCCGCCGTTCCGTCGCCCGAATATCACCATCCCGAAACACACCCGCAACAGGGCGGGTCCAAGCTGGAAGACACGCCCGCGGGGTGTGCCGTTATCTGAGGTTGCTAGAGAGAGCAGGGCCGCCGTGAACCCCTTGATCATCCTGACCGCCCCCACCGGCGCGCCCGAGGGCAGCCGCCCCGGCACTTCGATACGGCCGATTCACGCCGACGACCTTCCCTCGCTGTCCCGCATGTACCGGGAAGCGTACGAGGAGGGCCTGCCGCAGCCGGCGGACCGCTCGGTCGGCTGGATCGACGCCCTGCTGGCCGGAACCCGGGGCCGGCGCCTCCCGGAGGCCTCCGCGGTCAAGGCCGGCCCCGACGGCACGCTGGCCGCCGCCATTATCGTTACCGAGCCCGCCCCCGGCAGCGACGGCGACTGGGACAGCGTGATCGCCGAACTGTTCACCCACCCCGACCACCGCCGGCAGGGACTCGCCGAAGAACTGCTGGCCCACTGCCTTCAGGCCCTGCAGGCAGTGGGCCGACACCGCGTGGCAGTCACCGTGGACAGCGGAAATTCGGCGGCCCTGGCCCTCTACCTCTCCCGCGATTTCCGCCGGGCCACCGTCGACGACGCCGACTGAGCGGCCGGGCAGGTTCCTTCCGGCCGGGCGGCGGCGGTGCTAGCTTGTCCGGATGGACGTCCTCGACTGGCTGCTCGACTCCGATCCTGCCCTCCGCTGGCAGGTCCTGCGCGACCTCACGGACGCCCCGGCGGACCAGCTGCCGGCCGAGCGTGCCCGCGTCGAAACCGAGGGCTGGGGCGCGCGCCTGCTGGCACTCCAGGGCGAGGACGGGCAGTGGGACGGCGGCACCTACTACCCCTCGCCCTACGACGACTCCGAACCGGGCCAGCCCTGAACGGCGACGACCTACAGCCTGCTGCTGCTCCGGGAATTCGGCCTTGACCCGGAGAGCGCGGCTGCGCGGACCGCCGTCGCGTGCGTCCGGGAGGGCAGCCGCTGGGAGGAAGGCGGACAGCGGTTCTTCGACGGCGAGGTGGAGCCCTGCATCAACGGCATGGCCGTCGCCCTCGGTGCCTACTTCGGCGCAAACGTCGACGGCATCGTCGCCCGGCTCCTCGACGAACAGCTCGACGACGGCGGATGGAACTGTGAGGCCGAACGCGGTTCGACCCGGTCTTCCTTCGACACCACGATCAACGTCCTGGAAGGGCTGCTGGAATACGGGCGCGCCGCCGGCGACACGCCCGACGTGGCCGCAGCCCGGCGGCGCGGCGAAAACTACCTGCTCGACCGCCGCCTGTTCCGCCGCAAGAGCACCGGGGAGCTGATCGACCCGGCCTGGCTGCAGTTCTCCCACCCGACACGCTGGCACTACGACGTGCTCCGCGGCCTCGACTATTTCCGGGCTGCCGGGAGGGCGCCGGATTCCCGGGCCGCCGAGGCCCTGGCGCTGGTACGGGGCAAACGCCGGCCGGACGGAACCTGGCTGCTGGAGAACAGCCATCCGGGCCGCAGCCACTTCCCGCTTGACGCCGGCGACGGCCTTCCCAGCCGGTGGAATACGCTGCGTGCACTGCGCATCCTGCGCTGGGCCGGAGACGCCTAGGTGTTTGTAACTTCGATGGAATTATGGCTAGATTGGGCCCTACGCAGCAGAATCCATTGGGGGAACCATGAACAAGGCGCAACGACGCGCACACACCGAGCCGCCCTGTCCGGCGTGCGGCTCACGGGTGGTGCCGACCTGGAAGGACGAACGCTCCGTGAGCGACCGGCAGCCGGACTGGCAGGTCAGCGCGCGGCAGTGCAGCAGCCAGAGCTGCAGCCGGAACGATCCGGCCAACTGGTAGGCCCGCGGGGCCGGCCATGACCGTCCGGAGCGCGGGCCTGCTGCTGTACCGGCGGAACGCGCCGGAGCAGCCGGAAGTCTGGATCGCCCACATGGGCGGACCTTTCTGGGCCCGGAAGGACGCCGCCGCCTGGTCCATCCCCAAGGGCGAGTACGCCGAGGACGAAGATGCCCTGGATGCCGCCCGGCGCGAGTTCACCGAGGAGATCGGGAGCCCGCCGCCGCTGGCGGACTACTTCCCGCTCGGCAGCTTCCGGCAGTCCTCGGGCAAGGTCATCACCGTTTTTGCGGCGGAGGCCGACTTCAAGCCCGAGCGGATCGCCAGCAACACCTTTTCGCTGGAGTGGCCCAAGGGCTCCGGCAGGATCCGCAGCTATCCGGAGATCGACGACGCGGCCTGGTTCGGCGTCGCGGACGCCCGCACGAAGCTGGTCCGGGGCCAGCTCCCGGTCCTTGACGCCCTGCTGCGCCACCTCGAGGAGGCTGGCTGAGCAGGGCATTATTCGTGACAACCTTCGCATTGCCACGTCACAGCGGGCGCAGGTAGTGTGACAGAACTTGTCATTCACCTGAATCGGGGAGCAACCATGCAATCTGTTGGACGCCGCCTGTCCGCTGCCACCGCAGCCCTGGCCCTGGGCGTGGCGGGCGCCGCCGTCGCATCCCCCGCCTCCGCGGCGCCGCGGGAGACCGAGAAGACCGCGACGGCGTCCGGCTACGGCGGCGCCGTGAGCACCGTGGACCCCGAGGCCTCGGCGGCCGCGCTGGAGGTGCTGCGGAAGGGCGGCAATGCGGCCGACGCCGCTGTCGCCGCCGCCGCTACCCTGGGCGTGACCGAGCCGTACAGCGCGGGGATCGGCGGAGGTGGCTACTTCGTCTACTACGACGCAAAGACCGGCCGCGTCGGCACGGTGGACGGACGTGAAACCGCGCCGGCAGGCATGCGGCACGACGCCTTCATCGATCAGGGAACCGGCCAGCCCTACCGGTTCACCCCCGAACTGGTCACCAGCGGCGTCGCCGTCGGCGTCCCGGGCACCCCGGCGACGTGGCAGCGGGCCCTCGAACGCTGGGGAAGCCTGGGCCTGGCCGAGGCCCTCCGGCCGGCCATCAAGGTGGCCACGCGCGGCTTCGTGGTCGACAGCACCTTCCGCCAGCAGACCCTCGACAATAAGGCCCGCTTCGCGGCGTTCCCTGCCACCAGCGCCCTCTTCCTTCCCGGCGGCGACGCTCCCGCCGTCGGCAGTCTCTTCCAGAACCACGACCTCGCCGCCACCTACCGGCTCCTCGCACGGCAGGGCACGGACGGCTTTTACGGCGGCCCGCTCGCGGCGGAGATCGCTGCCACGGTCCAGTCGCCGGCGAAAGCCGCCGGTACCGCCCTGCCCGTGCCGGCCGGGTCCATGACGACCGCGGACCTCGCCGCCTACCGGGCGCTGGACCAGGACCCCACGCATGTGGAGTACCGCGGCCTGGACGTCTACGGCATGGCGCCCTCCAGCAGCGGCGGGACCACTGTCGGCGAGGCCCTGAACATCCTGACCCCGTCGAACCTCGCGGCAATGCCGCCCGCCGGCGCCCTGCACCACTACCTGGAGGCCAGCGCCCTGGCGTTCGCCGACCGCGGCAAGTACGTCGGCGACCCGGCCGGACAGCAGGTGCCGACGGCCGCCCTGACCGACCCGCTCTTCGGCAAGGAGCGCGCCTGCCGGATCGATCCGCTGCGGGCCGCCGCCAAGCCGGTCGCGCCCGGCGACGTCACCGCGTACGACGGCGTGTGCCCGGCCACCAGCGCCGCCCCCGCGGCCGAGTTGGACACCGAGAACATCTCGACGACCAACCTGACGGTCGCGGACAAGTGGGGCAATGTGGCCGAGTACACCCTCACGATCGAGCAGACCGGCGGGTCCGGCATGGTGGTGCCGGGCCGGGGCTTCCTGCTGAACAACGAACTGACGGACTTCTCCACGGTGTACGACGCCAAGGACCCGAACCGGATCGAGCCGGGCAAGCGCCCGCGCTCCTCGATGGCGCCGACCATCATCCTCAAGGACGGGGCGCCGTTCCTGGCCCTCGGCTCGCCAGGCGGGTCCACGATCATCACCACGGTCCTGCAGACCATCCTGAACCGGGTTGACCTGGGCATGACCATCTCCGAGGCGATCGCGGCCCCGCGGGCGTCACAGCGGAACACCGCGAAGGTGACCGCCGAACCGGACTTCATCACCGCGTACGGCGGCCCGCTCGCCGGCTACGGCCACGCCTTCACGCCCTCCGGGGACGCCTTCACCTCGGCGGCGGAAATCGGCGCAGCGACGGCGATCGAGTTCGGCCCGGGCGGGCGGATGACCGCGGCGGCCGAGCCGGTCCGGCGCGGCGGAGGCTCCGCGATGGTACTCACCGCGGCGCGGTAGCCCGCGGGCCGGCGCCGGTCAGGCGTCCAGTCCCCTGGCGTACGCGGCCTGCCCGACATGCTGCAGACAGTCGGCTAGGGTGCTGACCAGCCGCACGCCGAGGGTGACCGGCGGGTCCCAGCGGGTGTCCACGACGCGGTCGAGGTCTCCGCTGTCGAGGCCCCGGATAAAGCCGGCCGTCTGCTCGTGCACGGCGTCGTAGTACGCGGCCAACAGCTCGGGCGCGGCCGTGACGGCGTCGACCTGCGCGGAAGTGTGGCCGTAGCCGGTGTCCCGTTCGGGCAGCGGCAACCCGAAGCGGGCGGCAAAGCCCTGCGCGGTCCACACCTGGGCGAGTCCGGCCGCGGAGGCGACCTGGGCGTCCTCGACCCGGCCCAGGTGCCAGACCAGCCACGCCATCGAGTTCCCGTTCCCGCCCGGGCGGCGGGACAGCGTGCGGGCATCCACCCCGTCCAGCGTGCCGGCCACCGTTTCGTGGATCCGGTCAAAGGCATCGAGCAGCAGGTCCTTGGCTTCCATTCCGTTCCCTTCCTGGCGTCGTTCGTCCGCCCATGCTGGCACACAAACGGCCCGTTGCCCCATCACTTCCGGGCGCCAAGGAGGGGTCATAGGCACCACAAGTGATAGGGCAACGGGCCGCCGGCGGCTGATCAGGCCGGGACCGGCTCGGAGCACGGCGGAGTGAGCTGAAGGGCTGCGCCCCTGCCCAGTTACCTCCCCCGAAGCCGCTGCTGCACCGGGGACACACCGGCCTCTGCGCGTGTCGGACCTGGTAACTGGGCAGGAGCGCACGGTCCGGCAGAAGGCACCGGCGTCGCTGTGCTAAATTTCGGCCCATGACCTCGCACCCGCCACGCCATCATGCCGACGCGCCCGCTGCCGCCGCTATCGGCCTGTTGGCGAGGCAGGGTTTTGACGCCACGTCCGTCGACGACCTCGCGGACGCCGCGGGCATGAGCCGCAGCACCTTCTTCCGGAAGTTCGGCTCCAAGGAGGACGTCGTCTTCGCCGACCACGATCGGATCCTCCGGCAGGTGACGGACAGCCTGGCCGAGACCATGCAGGGACCCCTCGAAGCGATCGTGGACGCGGCCCTGCTGGTTTTCAACCACCACCTGCGGAACCGGGAGACGTCCCGGGCGCGCTACGGGCTGATGCAGGCTGTTCCCGCGCTCCGGGACCGGGAGCTGGTCACCTCGCACCGGTACGAGAGGGCGTTCCTCCAGCACCTGCTGGACAAGCTGCCCGACGCCGAGCAGCGTGAGTACAAGGCAGTCTCCTTCGCCGCGGCCGTCGTGGCCGTCCACAATGCCTTCCTCCGGCGCTGGCTTCGCAGCGGGGAGTCCCCGGGGGCGGAGACGGAGGCCCGGGACAGGTCGGCGGCGCTCACCAAGGAGCTTCAGGCCCTCTCGGACATCTTCCGGCCGGCATTGCTGGGCTCCGGTGCGGCGCACGCCTCCCCCGCCGTCGTCGTCACCGTCCTCGCGGCCGGTGCTGGCAACGACGCCGTACTGCAGGCCGTCCGGGACGCCCTGCCCTAGCACCGGACCAGCCCTCGTGGCACTGAATTTCTTGACGTGGGACTGCGTTTCAATGCATCCTTAGTCGATGTGGCGCGAGCCACAGTGAGCGGGCGATCCAGACCCGCACCGCAGACAGAGGACAACGCATGACGACGACGTCGCCCGACTCCGGGCCCACCGCCACAGCGGCCGTAGATAACTTCCCGCTCGGCACCGTAGAACCGGATTACGTGCTGACCGATGCCCTCGGCACGGACCCCGCCTCCGTGTTCGCCACCATCAGCGACGAGGACCGCGGCTACTGGGATCGTGCCCGCAGCTTCGTCCAGGACGAGGTCCTGCCCGTCATCGACGGGTACTGGGAGCGAGCCGAGTACCCGCTGCAGCTGCTCCGGCGCCTCGGTGAACTCGATCTGCTGCGGGACGGCGTCGAGGTCGACGGGTACCCCGCGATGAGCAGCATGGCGGCCGGCCTGGTGAACATGGAAATCAGCCGGGGCGACGGTTCCGTGGCGACCATGATCGCGGTGCAGGGCGGCCTCGCGCTGCGCTCCGTCGCGGAGTGCGGGTCTGCGGAGCAGAAGGAACGCTGGCTGCCGGCGATCGCGGCCGGCACGGAGTACGCAGCGTTTGCGCTGACCGAACCGACCCACGGCTCGGACTCGGTGGCCCTGGAGTCCACGGCCACCGCCACCGACGGCGGTTACCTGCTTAACGGCGAAAAGAAGTGGATCGGCAACGGCTCCGTCGGCGGCGTCAGCGTGGTGTGGGCCCGCGGCGAGGACGGCCAGGTGCACGGCTACCTGGTGCCGCAGGACTCCCCCGGCTACTCCGCGACCAAGATCGAGGGCAAGCTGGCCCTGCGGGCCATCTGGCAGGCGCACATCCGGCTCGACAACGTCTTCGTCCCGGACGAGAATGTCCTGCCGGGCGCGCGGACCTTCAAGGACACGGCGCGGGTGCTGCTGGCCACCCGGCTGGGCGTCGCCTGGTCCGCCGTCGGGCATGCCACCGCCTGCTACGAAACCGCCGTCCAGTATGCCAAGCAGCGCGTCCAGTTCGGCCGGCCGCTGGCAGCGTCCCAGATTGTGCAGGAACGGCTGGCCCGGATGCTCAGCGAACTGGCCACCATGCAACTGATGGTCGTCCAGATGACCCGCCTCGACGAGGAAGGGCTGCTCACTCCCGAGCAGGCCTCGCTGGTCAAGTACACCTGCACCCGCACGGCCCGCGGCATCGCCTCCAATGCCCGGGACCTGCTCGGCGGCAACGGCATCCTGCTGGCCAACCGCGTTGCCCGGCACCTCGCCGACATCGAAGCCATCCACACCTACGAGGGCACCGAGACTATGCAGGCCCTCATCATCGGACGCGGCATCACCGGCACCTCCGCCTTCGCCTGACCCGCCCTCGCCTGACCCCGCGCCGTGCCCGCGGACCCGAAAGGACTTCCATGAACCAGAACGACAACATCCCCGTCATCCTCGGCGGCGCCCGGACACCCTTCGGCCGGTTCCGCGGCGGCCTGACCGCCTTCTCATCCAGCGAGCTGGGCGCGCACGCCATCCGCGCCGCGCTGGACCGGACCGGCGTCGCCCCCGAGCAGGTCGGCGCCGTCATCGTCGGCCAGGTCATCCAGGCCGGAGCGGGCCAGGGACCGGCGCGGCAGGCCAGCCTGGCCGCCGGCATCGGCTGGGACGTTCCCACCGTCACGATCAACAAGCTCTGCCTGTCCGGGCTTACCGCCGTGATCGACGCGGCCCGGATGATCCGCGCGGGCGAAGCCGACTTCATCGTCGCGGCCGGCCAGGAATCGATGACCAACGCGCCGCACCTTGTGCCCGGTCTCCGCGCCGGCGTCGTGATCGGCGATGCGCCGATGCTCGACTCGCTCAACCACGACGGACTGCAGGATCCGGTGAGCGGGCAGCTTATGGGCACCGCAACCGACGCCGGCAATGCCGAACGGGGCATCGCGCGCACCGAGCAGGACGAGGTCGCCGCCCGCTCCCACCAGCGCGCCGCGGCGGCCCGCGCCGATGGCGTACTCGCCGAGGAGATCGCCCCGATCGAGGTCCCGCAGCGCAAGGGACCGGCGGTCACGCTCGAACACGACGAGGGAATCCGCCCCGAGACCACCGCGGAATCCCTGGCCCAGTTGCGGCCCGCTTTCTCGAAGGACGAGGCGGCAACCATCACCGCCGGATCCTCCTCCCCGCTCTCCGACGGCGCCGCCGCGCTGGTCATCGCCAGCAAAGCCGCAGCCGAGGCAGCGGGGCTGGAGTGGATTGCCGAAATCGGCGCCCACGGCCAGACCGCCGGACCGGACGGCTCCCTGCATTCCCAGCCGGCCCGCGCCATTGAACGCGCCCTCAAGGTCGAGGGGCTCGCCGTGCAGGACCTCGACCTCGTTGAGATCAACGAAGCCTTCGCCTCCGTCCTCATCCAGTCCGCCAACGACCTGGGCATCCAGGCCGAGGCCGTCAACGCCGACGGCGGCGCCATCGCCCTCGGGCATCCGGTGGGGGCTTCCGGCGCGCGCCTGGTGCTGCACCAGGCCCTGGCCTTGAAGCGCCGCGGCGGAGGCACCGGCGTCGTCGCCCTCTGTGGCGGCGGCGGCCAGGGCGACGCGCTGATCCTCAAAGCATGACCATCCCGACGAAGAAGCAGGCCATGACCAACAGCAGCACCGCAGAGGGCTTCGGAACAATCTCCGTCGCCGCCATCCTGGCCGAATCCGCCCGGCGGACACCGGACAGCATCGCCCTGATCGTCGGGGAGGACGAGACCAGCTACGGCCAGCTGTGGAAGGAGACCCGTGCCTACGCCGGGGCGCTGCGGGCCCGCGGCATCGGGCCGGGCGACGCCGTCGCCGTCCTGATCCCCAACGTGCCGGACTTCGCCCGCGTCTACTACGCCGTCCTGGCGCTGGGAGCCATCGTGGTTCCGGTGCACGCCCTGCTCAAGGCACGCGAAATCGACTACGTCCTGCAGGACAGCGGCGCCAAAATGCTGATCTGCGCCGCCCCGCTGCTGACAGAAGGTGCCGCCGGCGCCGCCAGCGCCGGCGTCGACCTCCTGACGGTCATGGCGCCCGACGACGGCGCCCTGCCCCGGCTCGAGGCAGAGTCCGCCGCGGCCGAACCCATCCGCAGCTATGAGCCCTGCCGCCCCTCGGACACCGCCACAATCCTGTACACCTCCGGCACCACAGGCAAACCCAAGGGCGCCCTCGGCACGCACTTCGCCCTAGTGGAACAGACTTCCGTCATCTTGACCTCGGTCATGGACTTCAAGCCCGGCGACGTCCTCTTCGGCGGCCTGCCGCTCTTCCACACCTTCGGACAGACGGTGGTGCTCAACGCCGGCCTGCGGGCGGGCGCCACCATTGTGTTGATGCCGCGTTTTAACGGCGGAGACGCGCTGCGGCTGCTGGCCCGGCACAACGTCAACATTTTCCTCGGCGTGCCGACCATGTACGTGGCGCTCCTCGAGGCGGCGAAGACCGACGCCGCCCGCCCGACCGGCCTCCGCTACGGCATCTCCGGCGGGGCGTCGTTGCCGCTTGCCGTGATGGACCGGTTCCGCGACGTCTTCGGGGTGGAGATCCACGAAGGCTATGGCCTGACCGAAACCTCCCCGGTCGCCGCGTTCAACCATGTGGGCACCCAGCCCCGGCCCGGCACCATCGGGACGGCCATCTGGGGTGTCGACATTGAAATTGCGCGTGCCGAGACGGTCGACAGCATCGAACTGCTGCCCACGGGCGAACTGGGCGAGCTCGTCGTCCGCGGACACCTGCTGATGAAGGGATACCTCAACCGGCCCGAAGCCACCGAGGAGGCGATCGTGGACGGCTGGTTCCGCACCGGGGACCTTGGCACCAAGGACGACGACGGGTACCTCACCATTGTCGACCGCAAGAAGGACATGATCATCCGGAACGGCTACAACGTCTACCCCCGCGAGGTGGAGGAAATCCTGCTCACCCACCCGGAGGTTGTCAGCGCCGCCGTCTACGGCATCCCGCACGACGTCCACGGCCAAGAGGTCGCGGCCGCCATCGTGCTCGATGCCGGAGGGACCGCCTCGGAGCAGGAACTGATCGAGTTCGCCAGCGCCCAGCTTGCCGCGTACAAGTATCCGCGGGTCATCCGGCTGCTCACGGAACTTCCCCTCGGCCCGAGCGGGAAAATCCTCAAGCGAAGCCTGGCCGCCGACTCCGCGGAGGCGTAGACAGCCGCCGTCGACTAACCCGTCTGGCCCCGGTCGAGGAGCGCGTCGAGGTCCCGGGCCGCAGCGTCCAGCCTGGCGATCGTGTCACGCTGGATCGCCCGCAGGTACTCGGCATCCGACTCACCGTCCTGCACCCAGTTCTCGTCGCCCGGCGAATCCATCGCCTGACGGGTGTTTGCGCTGGCTTTCCTGATGTTTTCCAGCACGGCGCGCAACCGGTCCTGGGTGGCGGGGGTCTCGATGTTCATGGGTGTCCTTTGTCCGTGACGCTGCCGCGTCTTTGGAACAACCATCCCGGCCGGCCTGTGCCCGGCACAAGAACTAAAGGACCTGTGTGCGCCGTTCGATCAGGACCGTGTCCCTCCACTGGCCGACTTCCGGCCCGTGGGCCATGCGGGCGATCTTTTCGCGTCGTCCCACCACCCTGAAGCCGTGGGCGAGATGCAGTCTTAGGCTCGGCTCGTTCTCCGGAAAAACGCTCGCCTGGATGGTCCAGATGCCGTCCTGTTCCGTTGCGGCGATCAGGGACCGGAGGAGGAGGGATCCGATGCCCCGGCCGCGGGCTGCTTCGGAAACGTAGACGGAATGTTCCAGGACGCCCGCGTACACCGGCCGGGCGGAAACGGCGGAGACCGCCGCCCAGCCGAGAATCCCGACGCCGGGCGCCTCCGCTACCAGGCGGTGCGCGGCCAGGCGCGAAGAGTCAAACCGGTTCCAGTCCGGCGCCTCGACCTCGAACGTCGCCTGCCCGGTCGCGATGCCCTCGCGGTAGATCTGCCGGACAGCCGGCCAGTCGTCTTCCCGCATCGGCCTGACGGTGATGTCCGGCGTGGCGCCCCGGCTCACAGGGACGCCAGGAGCCCGGCAGTCTGCTCGATGGCGCCGGGCACCAACGAGTAGTACGCCCAGGTGCCGCGCTTTTCGCGGTGCAGCAGCCCGGCGTCGACCAGGATTTTGAGGTGGTGCGACACGGTGGGCTGGCCCAGGTCCAACGGCTCGGTCAGGTCGCAGACGCAGGCTTCCCCGCCCCCGGCGCCCTTCACGATGGAGAGCAGCCGCAACCGGTTTGGGTCGGCCAGGGCCTTGAAGACCAGGGCCTTGCGCTGGGCATCCTCTGCACTTAAAACGGCTTGGCCTGACGGTGCACAGCAGGCCTCGTCGACGGCCAGCTCAAGGTTTTGCAGGGAAGTCATGCGTCTATTATGCACATGGATTGACATTCATCGATATAGTTGGAAATACTTCATATCGATAATCATCAATCTTTGTCGAGCAGCCCGAGCCGGGCGGTGCCGGCGCAGTACAGGAGTTCCGTGAGCATCCAGACAGACCCGTTGCCCGACGTCGGAGGCGAGGTTGCCGTCGTGGGCAAACTTTCCACCCTGGACCGGTTCCTGCCCGCCTGGATCATCGCGGCCATGGGTCTGGGCCTGCTGCTGGGCAGCTTCGTGCCGGGCCTGAACACCGCCCTCGAAGCCGTCAAGATCGGCGAGGTCTCGCTGCCGATCGCCATCGGCCTGCTGGTGATGATGTATCCGGTGCTCGCCAAGGTCCGCTACGACCAGGCACACCGCGTGATCGGCGACCGCAAACTCATGATCACCTCCGTGGTCCTCAACTGGGTCCTGGCACCGGCCTTCATGTTCGCGCTGGCCTGGATCTTCATCCCGGACCTGCCGGAGTACCGCACCGGCCTGATCATTGTCGGCCTGGCCCGCTGCATCGCCATGGTGATGATCTGGAACGACCTCGCCTGCGGCGACCGCGAGGCTGCGGCCGTGCTGGTGGCCATCAACTCCGTCTTCCAGGTCATCGCGTTCGGAGCGCTCGGCTGGTTCTACCTTCAGCTCCTGCCGTCCTGGCTGGGACTGCCCACCACCAGCGCCGACTTCTCCTTCTGGGTCATCACCGCCTCCGTCCTGGTGTTCCTGGGCATCCCGCTGCTCGCCGGATTCCTCACCCGCACCGTCGGCGAAAAGGCCAGGGGCCGGGACTGGTATGAAGGTACGTTCCTACCGAAGCTCGGCCCGTGGGCGCTCTACGGCCTGCTCTTCACCATCACCCTGCTCTTCGCATTGCAGGGCGGCACCATCACTTCCCGCCCGCTGGATGTTGCCCGGATCGCCCTGCCGCTGCTGGTCTACTTCCTGGTGGTGTTCGGCGCCGGCATGCTGGCCGGCAGGTGGCTGGGACTCGGTTACGCCAAAACCACCACCCTGGCCTTCACCGCCGCCGGCAACAACTTCGAACTCGCCATCGCCGTCGCGATCGGCACCTTCGGCGTCACCTCCGGGCAGGCCCTCGCCGGCGTCGTCGGGCCCTTGATCGAAGTCCCCGTCCTTGTTGCACTGGTTTACGTCGCCCTCTGGGCCCGCAAGCGCTTCTTCACCTCCCGCCCCCTTTCCGCCTAGCCCCGCACACTTCAGGAGAACACCATGAGCACCGAAACCGCCAAGAAGCCGTCCGTCCTCTTCGTCTGCGTCCACAACGCCGGACGCTCCCAGATGGCCGCCGCCTTCCTCACCACCCTGGGCAAGGGCGAGATCGAGGTCCGCTCCGCCGGCTCCGCACCCGCGGACAAGGTCAACCCGGCCGCCGTCGAGGCCATGGCCGAACTCGGCATCGACATGTCGGCCGAAATCCCGAAGGTCCTCACCACCGAGGCCGTCAAGGAGTCCGACGTCGTCATCACCATGGGCTGCGGCGACACCTGCCCGATCTTCCCGGGCAAGCGCTACGAGGACTGGGAACTCGAGGACCCGGCCGGGCAGGGCGTGGACGCGGTCCGTCCCATCCGCGACGAGATCAAGTCCCGCATCGAAGAGCTCATCGTCTCCCTCACCCCCGCCACGTAACGCGCCGCGGCGCCGGGCCCGCCTGCCGGTCCCACGAGGACCGTCCGGTCCCCCGGAAAGAAACCCACCACCCCACCGGATGAAACAGAGGACACCATGGCTGCAACCAACACCCTTCCCGTAGCTGTCATCGGAGCCGGGCCCATCGGCCTCGCCGCGGCGGCCCACCTGCTCGAACGCGGCCTCGAACCGCTCATTCTCGAGGCCGGTCCTGCCCCGGCCGCGGCGATCGAACAGTGGCGCCACATCCGGCTGTTCTCCCCGTGGCAGTACAACACCGACGCCGCCGCCGTCCGACTGCTCACGGCGAGCGGCTGGGAAGCACCCGAGCCGACGGAACTCCCCACCGGCGGTGACCTCATCGATGCCTATCTCACCCCGCTGGCGGCACTTCCGGAAATCGCACCACGCCTGCACACTGGCGCCCGCGTCATCGCCGTCACCCGGCAGGGCATGGACAAGACCCACAGCCGGAACCGCGACACCACCCCCTTCGTGGTCCGGGTCGAACACGCCGGCGGCGAAGTCCGCGACTACCAAGCTGCCGCCGTCATCGACGCCTCCGGCACCTGGTCCACCCGCAACCCGCTGGGAACCTCCGGCCTGCCCGCCGTTGGCGAAGCAGGCGCGGCGGCCCACATCTCCTCTCCCCTGCCGGACGTCCTGGGCCGGGACCGTGCAACTTTCGCCCGGCGCACCGCCGTCGTCATCGGCGCGGGCCACTCCGCCGCCAACACGCTGATCAACCTCTCCGAGCTCGCAGCCCAGGCCCCCGGCACGAGGATCGTCTGGGCAATCCGCGGCGCCTCGGCGGCCAAGGTCTACGGCGGCGGCGACGCCGACGGGCTCGCCGCCCGCGGCCAGCTTGGCAGCCGGCTCCGGGCCCTGGTGGAAAACGGCAGAGTGGAACTGCACACCGGATTCGGGATCGCCGCCCTCTCAGCAGGCGACGGCGCCTCGGTGATCCTGACGTCCACCGACGGCCGCACCCTGGAAGCCGACGTCGTCGTGCCCGCCACGGGGTTCCGCCCCAACCTGGACATGCTTCGCGAACTGCGGCTCGAACTGGACCCGGGCGTGGAAGCACCCCGTGAGCTCGGCCCGCTGATCGACCCCGAGTTCCACTCCTGCGGCACCGTCGAACCCCACGGCGCCAGAATGCTGGCCCACCCGGAGCAGGACTTCTACATCGTCGGCATGAAGTCCTACGGCCGGGCGCCAACCTTCCTGCTGGCCACCGGCTACGAGCAGGTCCGCTCTGTCGCCGCAGCCCTCGCCGGGGACCGGGAAGCCGCCGACACCGTCCAGCTCGAACTGCCGGAGACCGGCGTCTGCTCCTCGGATATCGGCACCAGCTGCGACGTCCCCGCCGCGGTACCTGCGGGGTTCGTGGCCGAAACCTCCGGCGGCTGCTGCAGAACCCCCGAGCCGGTCCTGGTCGGCTTCCCGACCGGGCTGGCCCACGGCCGCTCCGGCGGGAACTGACCCCGCCGGCTGGGCGCCATGCCGCCATCCCGCTCCCTGGTGGCCGTGGGTGCACCGCGCGGCGGCCTCGCCGCGTTGTGCATCACCCAGACCACCGGGTGGGGCGTGCTCTACTACGCGCTGGTCGCCGCGGTCCGGCCCATCAGTGAAGACACCGGCTGGGACGCGGCCGTGGTCACCGGGCGGTCCTCTACCAGCCGGCCTTCACCGTGATCAGCCGCTGGTATGGACCCGCCCGCATCCGGCCCCTGACCATCCTGACCCTCGCCGCCGGGTTCGCGTCCACCATCTTCGCCCCGGCTACCGCCGCATTGGCAGGGGCGTTCGGCTGGCGTGGCGCTTTCCTCATGCTGGCAGGATCCTGGCCGTGATCACCGTGCCGCTGCACGCCCGTTAGCTCAACGGTCAATGGGCCCGGCCAGCCCCCGGGGCCCTGCAACGGACCACCGGGCCAGGCTTCGGCCCGTCGGGCGCAGTCCGGAATTTCTCGGCCTGCAAGTTCTCATGGTGTTACTCGGCCTTGGGCTGCACACCGTGACACTGAACCTCATTCGCCGGCACGGCAGTCGTCCTCGCCGCCGCTGTCTCCCTCCGGACCCGCCCCTAGCCGGCCTGTAGGGCAGCCAGCGCGGCCCGCAGGCGGGTGTCAGCGTCGTTGGCGACGTCGCGGACCGCCGGGCTGTCGCTGAGCTGAACCATCGTCTGCGGGTCGATGGCCTGGACCGTGGTGCCGGCATCCCCCGCGCCGCGGCGGACCACCACGTTGCACGGCAGCAGCGCGCCCATATCCGGCTCCGCCGACAGCGCCCGGCTGGCCAGGGAAGGGTTGCAGGCCCCGAGGATCACATAGTCGCCCAGTTCATCCGCCGCCTCGGACCCCAGCTTGGCCTCGAACGTGGCCCGCACGTCAATCTCCGACAGGATGCCGAAGCCCTGCGCGGCCAGGGCCTCGCGGGTGCGCTGGACGGCCTGATCCCAGTCGAGCGGGAGGGTGACGGTATGCGTGTAGCTCATGAAGCACTCCTGGCTGTAGTCGGTCCGGGCGGATCGGGACGTATCCCCCGGGTCCCCAGTCTTGCCGCAGACGGGGACGCGGGCAAGGCGTGCCTTCCTTTTGCATCGGCTATACCCCGGCGGGTATAAAGGCAAGCGGTGGGCAAGACCTGCCAAGCTTCCCGGAAGCAGTTGCAAGATACCCCCGGGGGTATTATTGTTGAGAGCAGAGGACGAAGGAATCCCTTCCCCGACCACCTCACGAAGGAGCACCCGAATGCTTATCGAGCGCATCTACGACGAAGACCTCGCCCAGGCCAGCTATTTCATCGGCTGCCAGGCCAAGGGTGAAGCGATCGTCGTCGACCCCCGCCGTGACATTGCCGTTTACGAGAACCTGGCTGCTGCCAACGGTATGAAGATCGTGGCGGTTACCGAGACGCACATCCACGCGGACTTCCTGTCCGGCACCCGCGAACTGGCCGCCGCTACCGGCGCCACCGCTTACGTCTCCGGTGAGGGTGGCGTTGACTGGCAGTACGGCTTCGACGCCGAGCGCCTCAACGACGGCGACACGGTAGCGCTGGGCAACATCACGATCAAGGCCCTGCACACCCCGGGCCACACGCCCGAGCACCTGTCCTTCCTGATCACGGACGGCGCCTTCGCCGATACCCCCGGCTACCTGCTCTCCGGCGACTTCGTGTTCTCCGGTGACCTGGGCCGCCCTGACCTGCTGGACGAGGCCGCCGGCGGCGTCGACACCCGCTTCGAGGGCGCCAAGCAGCTCTTCGCCAGCCTGCGCGACAAGTTCCTCACCCTCCCCGACCACGTCCAGGTCCACCCCGGCCACGGCGCGGGCAGCGCCTGCGGCAAGGCCCTGGGCGCCATCCCGTCCAGCACCGTCGGCTACGAGCGCCTCTACTCCTGGTGGGGTCCGTACCTCGCCGCCAACGACGAGCAGGGCTTCATCGACGAGCTCCTCGACGGCCAGCCTGACGCCCACGCCTACTTCGCCCGCATGAAGCGCGAGAACCGCGAAGGCCCCGCCGTCATGGGCGAACGCGCACCCCTGACCGAACTGGCTAACGCCGACGTCGCCAAGGATCTCGCCGCGGACAAGGTCATCTTCGTGGACACCCGCGCCAACGCCCAGGTCCACGAGGGCACCGTCACCGGCTCGGTCAACATCCCGGCCGGCAAGTCCACCGCCAGCTTCGGCGCCTGGGTGGTCGACCCCGAAAAGGATAAGGCCCCGCTGGTGCTCCTGGCCCCGAACCAGGCCTCCGCGATGGAGATGTGGGACCACCTGGTCCGCGTCGGCATCGACAAGGTGGCCGGCTACGTCACCGGACTCGAGGGCCTGCCGATCTCCGCGCCGCGGCTGATCCAGCCCGAGGAGCTCGAAGGCTTCGAATCCGCCATGGTCCTGGACGTCCGCAACAAGACCGAGCACGCCGCCGGGCACATCCCCGGCTCCTACCAGCTCAGCGGCGGCCGCGTCATGTGGCACCTGGACGAACTCCCGGCCGAGGGCACCATCGTCTCCTACTGCCAGAGCGGCGTCCGGAACTCCGTCGCGGCCAGCGCGCTGCGCCGCGCCGGCTACGACGTCGTCGAACTCGACGGCAGCTACGCGGCGTGGGCCGCAA
This sequence comes from Arthrobacter sp. Soil763, assembly GCF_001428365.1. Lineage (GTDB taxonomy): Bacteria > Actinomycetota > Actinomycetes > Actinomycetales > Micrococcaceae > Arthrobacter. Next base: position 621,352 of record NZ_LMSH01000003.1, read on the forward strand.
AGGAACAGTCCGCACGCCAGCAGGCCGCCGAGCCCGTCCCGGCCAGCTAGGGCACAGGCAACACAACAGCACAGCAGTTCAGAGGGCGGCGGCCCGGGTCAAACACCCGGGCCGCCGCCCTTAGTGCTGCCCCCGCCGGTTGCAGCACGGCGCTCGTCGTCACCGGCGCGCCTGGTCCCCGCCGGCGCGGACCACCAGCACGGGGCAGCGGGCATGGTGCACCGCGTGGCTTGAGACCGAGCCCAGGAGCATGTCGGCGAAGCCGCCGTGCCCCCTCGACCCCACCACCAGCAGGTCCGCGTCCTCGGCCGCCCTCAGCAGGGCGTGTGCGGGATGGCCTTCGACGACTCCGCCGGTGACGGGCACACCGGCGCCGTCGGCCTGCCTTAGCGCTTCGGCATGGACCAGCCGTGCGCTCTCCCCGAAAGCCTCATGGTCCGGCGCCCGGCCGGCGGCGTCGCCGATCACGGGGTAATGCCAGGCTGTGACGATGTGGACCTGTCCCGAGCGCAGCCGGGCCTCCTTCAGCGCCCAGTGAAGTGCGGCCAGCGACGGCCCGGACCCGTCAACGCCTACGACAATCCTGAAGGTCTCTTCGGCCGCCATGACGCTCCTCGAAGGTTGGTGATGCCCGGTACGACGGGCGTGCCGGGACACCACGATCCTCCCCAGGGCCCGGGGAATCAAGGGCCGAAAGGACGCACAAAGAAGGCACCGGAGGCGATTGCCTCCGGTGCCTTCTTGTCGGGCCGCCAGCCCCCTTCTTAGGAGAAGAGAGCCTGCAGCGCCACGTACACGGCGATGACGAGTACGAGGATGCCGAAACCGCGCTTCAGCGCCTTGTCCGGAATCCGGGTGCCAATCCGGCCGGCGACCAGCGACGCCAGCATGGCCGCGCCGGCAAAGGCTGCCGTGACAGCCCAGTCGATCTGCAGGTCGCCCAGGTGGGCGGCGAAGCCGGCGATGGAGTTGATGACGATGATGACCAAGGAGGTCCCCACCGTCACGGCCATCGGAAGCCCGAGGACCAGGGTGAGCGCCGGAACGATGAGGAATCCGCCGCCGACGCCGAGCAGGCCGGTCAGGAACCCGACGACGGCGCCGGTGGCGATCGCCTTGGGCAGGCAACTGCGCCAGTTGACGCCGCCCCCGGGCAGCGCACAGGACCCGCCGGCGGACTTGGTCGGCAACAGCATGCGGACCCCGGCAAAGACCATGATGGCGGCGAACGCCAGCAGCAGGATTTTCGGATCGAGCAACCGGTTCACCATCGCGCCCAGGTAGGCAGTGGCCGTGCCTGCGGCGCCGATGATCAGCGCCAGACGCCAGTTCACGCCCTGGCGCAGCCGGGGCAGCACCGCGACGGCGGAGGACGCGCCGACGACGACCAGCGACGTCGGGATCGCCGCGGCCAGCGGCAGTCCTACGCCGTAGACCAGGGCCGGGACGGCCAGGATCGACCCGCCGCCTCCGACCAGGCCCAGAAGGGCGCCGACGATCAGCCCGAACGCCGCCGCGGAGACAATCATGCCCGGGCGTCCAGGTTCTGCAGGGCCTGGTGGGCCGTGGGCTCGTTGGCGGAACGGTTCCACGGCATCTTGGAGAGCATCTGCCCCATGGCGCAGCTGTCGGTGGCGGCGGAGAAGGTCAGGCCCGCCCCGATGCCGCCGGCCAGCAGGCCCAGCTTCGGAGAAACGAACTTGCTGCCCAGCACACCGGCCAGGACCAGGGAGCCGGCGGCCATCCGTACCTGGCGCTCCAGCGCCCACGGGCCGGAGCTGCGGACGATGTTTCCGCCGGCTGCGGCGTAGGCGGGGACGCCGCCCGTGAGCACGCTGGCGCTGCCCAGGCCGACGGCGTCGAGGTGCTTGCGGGCCTGTTCGGCGCGGTTGCCGGACTGGCAGACGAGGACCACGCGGGTCCCCATCTTGGCCGCGAATTCTTCGGTGTGCTCGCTGAGCATCGGAAGCGGCACGTGGTAGGAGCCCTTGATGTGCATCGACTCGAACTCGGCGCCGCTGCGGACGTCGATGACCATCAGGTCGTCGTGGTTGTCTTCCCAGGTCTTGAGGGTTGCTGCGTCAATCGACTGGGGCAGGGACTCAACGGCATTGGTCGTGTTCACAGAAGTCATAATCTCTTTCGGTATATCTCGTGGAGCAATTGCAGTGGCGGTCCCGCGGTGCGGGTCCGCCATCCACCGCCGGGCGTGCCCTGTCAGGGGCGGCGCCGGGCGTGTGGAAGCCCGGGCGGTGCGCTGTTCGCGCCGCCCGGACCGTCAGGGGATCAGGAGGTGGGCAGGCCGGCAGCGGTCCAGTCGAGCATCCCGCCGGGCATGGTGTAGGCGGTGAAGCCCTGGGTCGTGAGCTGGTCCGCGGCTGCGGCGCTGCGGCGCCCGCTCCGGCAGACGGCGACGACGGGGACGGTCTTGTCGAGCTCGCCCATGCGGCCGGGCAGTTCGCCCAGCGCGATGTGCTTGGCACCCGGGATCATGCCTTCGGCGACCTCCCCACTTTCACGGACATCGACGATCTGGAGGGTGCCTTCGGTCTTGAGCTGTTCTGCAAGCCGCTGAGGGGTCATGTCCATGGGCTGGGCCTTTCGGTAGGAGGACTGCTGCTCTGGAGGGGAAAGTCGGGAGGGGCGGCCGGGGTCAGGTCAGGCGCAGGAAGAGGGCGCGGATTTCCTCGAGCGTGGGCCGCCCGCCGTCGCCGTCGGGATCCTGCCCGTCCGCGCCGGGCTCAGCCGGCAAGGTCAGGCATTCGCGCATGGCCGAAGAAATCAGTTCGAAGCCCGCCTTGTCCAGGGCCCCGCGCACGGCCGCCAGCTGGGTGACGACGCTGCGGCAGTCGGCGCCGGACTCGACGGCGTCGATCAGGGCGGAGAGCTGCCCGCGGGCGCGCTTGAGGCGGTTGACGGTGCGGCGCGGGCCGGCGCCAGGCGCCGACGGCGGGAGGCTGACGGTGGCGGACATGCTCACCGGCCTGCCTGGTAAGTGACCGGGTGGCCGTTGCGGTACCACTCGGTAATGCCGCCCATGACGTTGACCGCGTCGTAGCCGGCCTGGCCGAGCTGCGCCGTGGCACGGGAGCTGCGGCCCCCGGAGGCGCACATCACGTAAACCGTGCGCCCGATCGGGACATCCCCCATGGACTCCTGGAATCGGGACAGCGGAACGTTCCGCGTACCGGGCACGAAGGCTTCGGAATACTCCTCCGCTTCGCGCACGTCGATGATGGAGACGTCGGGCCCGAGTGCTGCCAGATCGTCCACGGAGATACTCTTCATGCTGGTGTCCTTCCCTGTTGTCCGGCTGCCCGGGCCTACCCCTCCATTGTGATACCCCTGGGGGTATTTATGCAAACCCGGCAGCCCGCGGCACTGTCCCCCGCCGCCGGCCCTCGGTAGACTCGGGACCGCGGGTCATCCGATCCGCTGAGTGGTTTCACCGCCGGGTGCGGCGCGCCCGGCAGGCCAGAAAGGCCGGCCATGGACCCCACCCCCGACCGGGAACACCCGCTGGATCCGTTTCCCCGCTACCAACGGATGCGGGATACCGCCCCCGTCTTCCACGACGAGGAGTCCGGCAGCTGGCACGTCTTCCGGTATGAGGACGTGCAGCGGGTCCTCTCCGACCACGCCGCATTCTCCTCGCGGATGCGTCCGGACGAGCCTTCCGAGTCCGGCCACCTCTTCGAATCCAGCCTGATCACCACCGACCCGCCCCGGCACCGGCAGCTGCGCTCGCTGGTGACCCAGGCGTTCACCCCCAAGGCGGTGGATGCCCTGGCGCCCCGCATCGCCCGGCTCGCCGACGACCTGCTGGACGGGATCGCTGCCCGCGGCACGGCCGACCTGATCGAGGAGCTGGCCTACCCGCTGCCGGTCATTGTCATCTCCGAGCTGCTCGGCGTCCCCGCGGAGGACCGTGACCGCTTCAAGCTGTGGTCGGATGTGATCGTCAGCCAGACGCGCACCGGCGCCCCGACCGCGGAGCACGAGGCGGCCAACCGGGAGATGACGGAGTACTTCCTGGCCCTGATCGAGCAGCGCCGCAGCCGGCCCGGGACGGACCTGGTCAGCGGCTTGCTCGCCGCCGACATCGACGGCCAGAAGCTCAGCGTCCCGGAACTGCTCGGGTTCTGCAGCCTGTTGCTGGTTGCCGGCAACGAAACCACCACCAACCTGATCGGCAATGCCGTGCTGTGCTTCACCGAGGTTCCGGGCACCATGGAACGGCTCCGCCGTGATCCGGCCCTGCTGCCCCAGGCCATCGAGGAAGTGCTCCGCTACCGCTCACCGGTCCAGTCGATGTACCGGATAACAGCCGCCGCTACAGAGCTGCGCGGGGTCCGCATCCCGGCCGGAGCCCCGATGGTGGCCTGGATCGGCTCCGCGAACCGGGACGAACGCCAGTTTCCGCAGGCGGCCGAGTTCGACGTCGAGCGGGCCCCGAACCGGCACCTCGCGTTCGGCCACGGCGTCCATTTCTGCCTGGGCGCCCCGCTTGCCCGGCTCGAGGCCAGGACCGCGCTGCAGGCCACGCTCGCCCGGCTGCCCGGGCTGGCCGTCGCCCCGACCCCGCCCCTCGAACGCATGGACAGCACCATCGTCTACGGCCTGAAGGCGCTGCCGGTCAACTGGCAGGCGGCCTGAGCGCACCGCTCCCCCGCCCGGGACCGGGCGGCTTCCGGCGCAGCGGCTCTGGCCCGGACCGTGGATGGTTGTTAGCGTGGCGGCATGAGCCCGTCAAAGACGCCCGCGGAGATCCTCACTCTGGCCGGCAGCGAGGTGCGCATCTCCAGCCCGGACAAGGTGCTCTTCCCGGAGCCGGGGCTGACCAAGCTCGATGTGGTCCGCTACTACCTCTCCGTCGCCGATGGTGCGCTGCGCGGCGCCGGCGGCCGGCCCATGGTGCTCAAGCGCTTCCCCAAAGGGATCGACGCCGAACCGTTCTTCCAAAAGCGCGTCCCGGAAAACCACCCGGCGTTCATCGACACGGCGACGCTGCACTACGCCTCGGGGACCTCTGCCGAAGAGGCCGTCATCCGGGATGCCGCGGGCCTGGCGTGGGTCGTGAACCTGGGCTGCCTGGACCTCAACCCGCACCCCGTCCGCGCCGAGGACCTGGAACACCCCGACGAGCTCCGCGTCGATCTCGACCCGATGCCGGGCGTCGGCTGGTCCCAGATTGTCGACGTCGCCTACGTGGCGCGGGAGGTGCTCGACGACGTCGGCCTGGTGGGCTGGCCAAAAACGAGCGGCTCGCGGGGCCTCCACATCCTGGTGCGGATCGCGCCCCGGTGGTCCTACCGGGACGTGCGCCTTGCCGCCGAGACCCTTGCCCGCGAGATCGAAAACCGGGCACCCGGCCTCGCCACCGCGCGCTGGTGGAAGGAAGAGCGCGGCGAGAGCGTGTTCGTGGACTTCAACCAGAATGCCAAGGACCGCACCGTGGCCTCCGCGTATTCGATCCGGCCGCTGCCCGACGCGCGGGTCTCGGCGCCGCTGACCTGGGCCGAGGTCCGCTCGGCCCGGCCGGAGCAGTTCACGGTCCTGACCGTTCCCGGACGGTACGCCGACGCCGGCGACCCCCACAGCGGCATCGACGACGCCGCCGGCTCACTTGACGCGTTGCTCGCCCTGGCCGCCGAGCTCGGACCGGCCGAGAAGCCGCCCCGCGGCGCCGACGGTTCCGGACGCCGGCAGTCGGTGATGCCGCTCATCGAGGTGGCGCGCACCAAGACGAAACCGGAAGCCCTCGCGGCCCTCGACGAATGGAAGGGCCTGCACGCCGACGTCGTCCCGGACCTGCATCCGGCCGACGTCCTCATCGACGGCATGCGCGGATCGAGTTCGCTCTGGTACCGGGTCCGGGTGAATCTCCAGCACGTGCCCGAGGGCAACCGGCCGGCGCAGGAGCCGCTCATCGCCGATTACGACCCGTGGGCGGGCAAGGAGTAGCCGGCGCCTGCAGGGCCGTCCGGCGCGCCCTGAGGCTCGCGGTTTGCGGGGCTAGCGGGGCGCCGGCGCTGAGCTGAGCTCGAAGCGGTCGCCGTAGACGGACCAGCTGAAGGGCGGGACCAGTCCGAGGTTGCCGGCTTCCAGGAGTCCCTTGTGGATGTCCTGCCGCCCGTGCTTCTGGTAGTCGCCCCAGCTCTTGAGCACCGCCACCCGGGCGTCCACCACGGCGGCAAGGTACGCCGCTTCGTCCCCGCCCTCGGCGGGCGGCCGGTGGGCTTTCCGGGCCGTGGCCAGGATGCCGCCGAACGATTCGTCGTCGTCGCCCGGTCCGTGGTTGACCGAGACGTCGTAGTAGATGGCCAGCCCCAGGGGCCCGACGCCATCCCGCGCCGCCGCTTCCAGTGCCGGCCCCCAGTAGACGCGGTCCCGTTCTTCCTGCTGCGCCCGCCGGAACGCCGGGTCCTCAGCGGCAGCCTGCCAGTCGGCCGGGAAGGACGGGTCCAGGAGCCGGTGGCTCAGCGCGGGGCGTTTCTTGTCTGGCGCGTCCATGATCTGTTCAAGCTGCGGCAGGTAGCGCGCCAGCGGGTTGCCCGGGGCAGCGGCCGTGTAGGCCTGCACCAGCTCGAGCATGTCCCCGGTGCCGCTACACCAGCCCACCAGCCCGCCGGTGTAGCCCCTGCCGTCGTCGATGTCCTCGATGTAGGCGAAGGCGGTGGTCCAGTCCGGTGTGGAGTTTTCCGCGGTGGAGGTCAGCTGCAGCGCGATCTCCTTGTAGACCGGATCGGCGAGCCCGGCCCGGCCCTGGACTTCTTGGCCTTGCGTTTCCTCGCCCTGCGTTTCAGCGTTTTCCGGACCGCTCTTTCGTCCCCACAACCGTTCCCACATCAGGGCCTCCCGAGTTCGTTGTGACAGCGAGGCTAGCAGCCCCGCCGGCACCGGCGACAGGGACCTTCCGGCCCTGTGCAGCGCGGCTACACTGATCAGGAATCCACCTCCTGGCCGGCAGAGACGGGGCACGACGATGGCAACTTTCCGGGACCTTCATTACCTCGGTGAACCGCTGGTGCTTCCCAACGCCTGGGACGTCGGTTCCGCGCTGGCCTTCGCCGCGGCGGGGTTCCCGGCCGTCGGCACCACCAGCTTCGGGATCGCCGCCAGCGCCGGCGCCCCGGACGGCGGCCGCGCCAGCCAGACGGCGACCGCCGCGCTGGTGCCGCAGCTGTGCCGCCTGCCGGTCCACATCACCGCGGATATCGAGGACGGGTACTCCGATGATCCGGACGAGGTCGCCGGCCTCGTGGCCCGGCTGGCGGCCGTCGGCGTCGCCGGGGTCAACCTGGAGGACAGTGCGGACGGGCACCTGGTGGATCCGGTGGTGGCCGCCGGGAAGCTGGCTGCCGTGAAGCGCCGCAGCCCCGAGGTTTTCCTCAACGCCCGGGTGGACAACATCTGGTTCGGCGAGCAGGCCACCGTGGAGGCGGTCCTGGAGCGCGCCGCGATGTACGCCGACGCCGGCGCGGACGGAATTTTCGTCCCGGGGCTGGCGGTTCCGGAGGACATCCGACGCGTCACCGCCGGCGTCGGGCTGCCGGTCAACGTGCTGGCTCATCCCGTACTGACGGTCGCGGAGCTGGGCGAGCTCGGGGTCCGCCGGGTCAGTTCCGGCTCACTGCCGTACCGGGCCGCCGTCGACGCTGCCGTGAACGTGGCCACCGCGCTGCGGGACGGCAGGCCGGCGCCGGGAGCGACGTCGTACTGGGAGATGCAGGCGCGGCTCGTAGCGTTCCACCAGCAGCCCGCGGACTGACCGGGCCGGAATAGGGCGGCTATGCCGGCCCGGGGTCCGTTCCGGTGCTGGCGAAGTAGGCGGCGGCCAGGTCCTGCTTGCCGCGGCCCTGGGCGGCGGCCCGCTCCAGGCGCGCGGCGGACGCCTCGGCACCGTCGAGCCGCAGGCCGTGCTCGCGGGCCGCAGCCAGGATCAGGTGGGCGTCCTTGAGGGAGGTATCGACGGCGAAGGACGCCGGCTCCAGCCGGTCCTCGAGGATCAGGTCCGCCTTGGCGCGCAGGAATGGCAGGTCGAGCACACCGCCGTCCAGCAGTTCGAAGAACTGGCCCGGGTCGACGTCCAGGGCCTTGGCGAGGGCGACGACCTCCCCTGCCGCGTTGGAAGCAGCGAGCACCCAGCTGTTGACGACAAGCTTGAGCCGGGTTGCCGAGCCAGCGGCCGGGTCCTGTCCGGTCCACAAGGTGCGCGCGCCGATCGCGTCCAGCACGGGAGCCACGCGCTCCCGCACGGCGTCCGGCCCGGCCGCGATCACCAGCAGGGCGCCGGCCTCGGCGGGCGCGCGGGTCCCGGAGACGGGTGCTTCGACCAGGTCGAGCCCGACCTCGCCGGCCAGGTCCGCCAGGGGTGCAGCGTCGTTCACGCCCACGGTGGTGGACTGCACCCAGGCGGTGCCCGGCCGCACTCCCGGGGCCGCCTGCCGGATCACGTCGGCGACGGCGGCGGCGTCGAAGAGCATGGTCAGCACCACGTCCGCGCCGGCCACCGCCTCCGCCGGCGTTTCTGCGGCCAGCGCCCCGGCGCCGACCAGTGGCCCGGTCTTGGCCCGGTCCCGGTTCCAGACCCGGACCTCGTGTCCGGCCTGCAGCAGGTTGCGGGCCATCGCGGCCCCCAGGATGCCGGTGCCCAGCACCGCCACCGTGCGCTTCGTTTCCATCCTGCATCCTTTCCTGCGGCCTGCTGCGGAACCGCCCGGGGTTATCGCTCATGCTCCGGGCGGCTCCCCCGGCCGTCCCAGGCAGCCATCGTATCCGGCGCGAGCGTTCCGCTGTGGCGGCCCGCTTCCACGGCGCCCGACCGCTCCGGCGCGGGGGCTTCCGGCCTCGAAAAAGTGCTGGTTTTTGTCCATGTCGGGAACGTATCGTTGAGTATCGTTCGCGATCCATTTAAGGAGACCAGCATGCGTAATTCATACCCGGCCGGCGGCTTCGGAACCCCCAATATCGACAGCATGTGGCAGGCGGTGGAAGATCTGCGGTCACGGTTCGAGAAGCGCGCCGGCGGCCGGGCGGGACGGGGCGAAGTGCGGTCAGCGGTGCTGGCCCTGCTCGCGGAAAGGCCAATGCACGGTTACCAGATCATCCGCGAGATCGAGGAGCGCAGCGGCGGCAGCTGGAAGCCGAGCGCCGGCTCCGTCTATCCGACGCTGCAACTACTCGCTGACGAAGGGCTGATCCGGGCCGAGGAGTCCAACGGACGCAAGATCTACTCGCTGACCGAGGCCGGGCGGGAGACCCTCGCGGGCGAGGGCGCCTCGGCGCCGTGGGAAGAGGCGGCCCACTCGTCCGGCCCGGGATTTGCGGCACTGCCGAAAGCCGGCGTCGAGCTGGCCCAGGCCGCGGCACAGGTGGGCCGCACCGGTTCGCCGGAGCAGGTGAAGCAGGCCGTAGCGGTGCTTGATGAGGCACGTCGCCGGCTGTACTCGATTCTGGCCCAGGACTGACGCAGGTGCCCTCGGTTCGCCGGGACCGGGCAGACCCGGGTCCCGGCGCCGGCAACACCCGCGCCCGCTACCGGCGCATCCTGCGGTTCGCTGCGTGGCATCTGGCGGTGACCTGGTGGTTCGAGCTGTTCCTTCCCCGCATCGGGCTCGGCAGCATCGCCGCGCGCACCCGGACTCAGCGGATGCAGCGCTTCGCGCAGCGCTTCCGCGTACTGGCGGTGGAGCTGGGCGGCCTCATGATCAAGGTCGGCCAGTTCCTCTCGTCCCGGCTGGACGTGCTTCCGCCCGAAATCACCCGGGAGCTTGAGGGCCTGCAGGATGAGGTGCCTCCGGTCCCGTTCCCCGCCATCCGGGCCTTGGCCGAGGCGGAGCTGGGGACGGCACTGGACCAGGTGTTCGCGTTCGTCGACGAGGTTCCGCTCGCGGCCGCCTCGCTGGGCCAGGCCCACCGCGGCCGCCTGCTGCCGGAGAACGCCGCCGACGCCGGGCTCCGGGAGGTGGTGGTGAAGGTGCAGCGTCCGGGCATCGAGGCGATTGTCGACGTCGACCTGGCGGCCCTGCGCAAGGTGGGCGGCTGGCTCAGCCGGGTGCGTCTGGTCTCCAGCCGCGCAGACATGCCCGCCCTGGTCGAGGAGTTCGCGCAGATTTGCCGGGAGGAGATCGACTACCTGCACGAGGCGGCGAACGCGGAGCGCTTTGCGGCCGACTTCGCCGCCGACGACAGGGTGGCTGTTCCCGGCGTCGTCTGGGAGTGGAGCACCCGCCGCGTCCTGACCCTCGAGGACGTCACGGCGATCAAGATTACCGACACCGAATCCCTGCTCTCGGCGGGCATCGATCCGGTGCAGGTTGCGCCGGTGTTCGCGTCCGTGATGTTCGAACAGCTGTTCTCCAACGGTTTCTTCCACGCCGACCCGCACCCCGGCAACATCTTTGTCACCCCGGCTGGAGGGTCACCCGCGGGCGGCTCCTGGAAGCTGACGTTCATCGATTTCGGCATGATGGGCCAGGTGCCTCCCGGGACCCGCGGCGGCCTGCGGAAACTGCTGATCGCGGCCGCCGAACGGGACGGGAAGGGCCTGGTCAGCGCCATCAGCGACGTCGGTGTGCTGGCGGCGACCGCCGACCGGGCCGAGCTGGAGCGGGCGATGACGCACCTGTTCGGCCGGTTCGGCGGAATGGGCTTCGCCGAGCTGCGGGAGGTGGACCCGCGGGAGTTCCTCGAATTTGCCGTGGAGTTCGGCGACCTGGTCCGCTCTCTGCCGTTCCAGCTGCCGGAGAACTTCCTGCTCATCATCCGGGCCATGTCACTGACCTCGGGGATGTGCAGCGCGCTCGATCCCCGGTTCAACATCTGGGACGCGGTGGAGCCCTACGCGGCGCGGCTGCTGCGCGAGGAGCGCGGAAACATCGCCCGGGACGTGGCGCAGCAGGCGCTCGACGCCGCCGGGCTGGCGCTGGGCCTGCCCAGGCGCCTGGACGGACTGCTGACCCGGATCGAGGACGGCACACTGTCCGTGGCGAATCCGCGGCTCGAACGCCAGCTGGCACGGCTGGACCGCACGGCGCGCCGGTCGGCGTCGGCGCTGGTCTTCGGTGCCCTGCTGATTGCCGGCGCCGTGGTCCGGGCGGACGATGTGGTGCTCGGCACCGTGCTGATGACCGTGTCGGTTCTCCCGCTCCTGCACGCGCTCTCGGCGGGGCGCCGCGGCCGCTGACAGCGGTGGCGGCCGGGCTGCTCACCAGCCGGTTGTGCCGGGGCCGCCCTTGAACGGACCGACGATCTTTGCGGTGGTCCAGCCGCCGTAGAAGTCGCCCTCCTGGGCGGTCACCTGCTCTCCGTCGACCTCGCAGGAGTCCATCCGGCCGGGGTCCAAGGCCACCCGGGTGCTGAGCGCCTCAAACCCGCGGGCCGGTTCCGGGTAGGTCCACCCTGCCCGGGCCGCGGCGACGCCGCCCGCAACGACGTCGAAGTAGCGCGCCTCGCCTTTGAACTCACAGAAGCTGGTGCCCTCCACCGGGACCAGCACCCCCGCCCGGAAGGCGTCCAGCGGCAGGTAATAGACCGGCGGATGGCTCGTCTCGAGGACCCGCACCGTGTCGGTGGTGTCCGCGATTACCTGCCCGCCAAGCCGCACGACCACCCGTTCCGAGCGCGGCTCGACCCGGGGCGGCCGGGGGTAGTCCCACACCGACTCCTGGCCGGGCGAAGGTTCGATGGGCCGTGGGCGGCCGAAGAGACCGGGCAGGCGCCGTGCCATCAAGGCCGGTCCTTGCTCCGGCGGGTGAAGACCAGGTGCTGGACTCCCTGCGGAGACGGGGTCGCTTCGATCTCAAACCGCTGCTCGAGTCCTTCGAGCCCGTCCCAGAGCCGCTCGCCGCGGCCCAGGAGGACCGGTACGAGGACGATGTGCATGTGGTCGATCAGGTCGGCGGCGAGGAATTGGCGGACAGTGTCGACGCCGCCGCCGATGCGCACGTCGAGCCCGCCGGCGAGGGCGCGCGCCTGCTCGAGCGCGGCCTCAGGGCCGGCGTCGACGAAGTGGAAAGTTGTCCCGCCTTCCATTTCGAGGACCGGCCGGGGATGGTGCGTCAGGACGACGACCGGGGTGTGGAAGGGCGGGTTCCCGCCCCACCAGCCTTTCCATTCCTCGTCCTGCCAGGGCCCGCGTTGGGGGCCGAACTTGTTCCGCCCCATGATTTCCGCGCCGATCGCGGGCTTCCACTGGCTGGCGAAGGCCTCGTCGACACCGAAGGAGCCTTCCGACTCCCCGTGGAAGCCCATCTCGCGGAAGGTGCGCGTCTCGAAAGCCCATTGCATGAGCCGGGAGCCTGCGTGGCCGAAGGGGGTCTCGAGCTGCTGGCCCTCGCCGGTGCCGAAGCCATCCAGCGAGACCGAGAAGTTGTGCACGCGGACGAGGGACATGACATCTCCTGGGGGTGCGGGGTGTTGTGCGGACACTCTATGGTGACCGCACCCCGAGGCTCAAGGGGTTCCCGCCTTCTCGGCGTAGGCGATGGCCTGGCTCCGCACCTGGCGGATGTACGCGCCTGACTGGTTGTAGGCGTAGATGGCGTCGGTCCACCCTTGCGCCGTGGTGAGGTCGCGGCCGTGTCCGCAGAGGTACCCCGCGGCGCTAAGGGCGGCGTCGTCGATGTTGAACGGATCCGCCCTGCCGTCCCCGTTGCCGTCCCGGCCGGCCAGTTGCCAGGTGGAGGGGATGAACTGCATGGGTCCGACGGCGTGGTCCCAGCGGGCGTCGCCGTCCAGGGCGCCGGCGTCGGTGTCGGCGATGGCGGCGAAGCCGGCGCCGTCGAGGCTTGGGCCCACGATGGGCCGGCTCGCCTGGCCCGTGGCGTTGAGCCTGCCGCCGCCGTAGCTTCCGTGGGCGGATTCGACGAAGCCCACGGCCGCGACGGTGTTCCACCCGATCCCGCAGGCCGGAGCCGCATCGTTCGCTGAGACGGCCGCCGCCACGTAGGCCCGGAGCGCGCGGGGAGGGATGCCGGTTTGCGCGGCGGCCCGGGCCAGCCACCGGCCGTCCGGGCTGCGGGTGACGTTCACGGCGGTGGTCATGCCGGTGGAGAGCGCGGCCAGCTTCGCCCCGGCCCGCGGCGGTGCGGGGACCGCTCCCCCGGCGCCGGCGCCGGCCTGACCGACGGCCCAAAAGCAAAAAGCCGTGATGGCGCACAGTGCGAATAGGCCGAAGACCATCAGGCGTTTAAGACGAAGCACCGACCAATCCAACCATCCGGGCCGGACCGGTAAAAACCATGCACCTGGGCGTTGGCGCGGGTGTCCACGAAGATGACCTTGTCCGCGGCGAGATCCACCGGCCCCGCCGCCCGCACCTCACCGCACGCCCTTTAGGCCAGCTTGAGCTCCTTTGAAATGGCCTGGGCGGCCTCCTTCAGGACGGGGACAGCCCTGTCCGCGAAGGCCTGGTCCACCCTCGAGACCGGCCCGGAGACGGAAATGGCCATCGGCGTGGGGGCATCGGCGACAGCCGTCGCGAAGCACCGGACACCGATCTCCTGCTCCTCTTCGTCGATCGCGTAGCCCCGCTCCCGGATCCGCTCGAGGTCCGCCAGCAGGGTGTCGATATCCCCAATGCTCTTGCTGGTCGGTGTGGGCATTCCCGCACGGGAAATGATCCCCCGGACGGTCTCATCGTCCAGCTGGGCCAGTATCGCCTTGCCGACGCCGGTGGCGTGCGTGTGGGCGCGCCGCCCCACTTCCGTGAACATGCGCATCGAGTGCCGGGACGGCACCTGGGCCACGTAGACGACCATGTCCCCGTCCAAAACCGCCATGTTGGAGGTCTCCCCCAAGCGGTCAACCAGGGACTTGAGCTGCGGACGGGCCAGGACCCCGAGCTGCTTGTTGGCGCCCTCACCCAGCCGAATCAGTCGGGGACCCAGGGAGTACCGCCGGTTGGGCAGCTGCCGGACATAGCCCAGCGTCACCATGGTGCGCAGCAGACGGTGGATCGTGGGGAGCGGCAGCGTCGTGGAGGCCGAAAGCTCGCTCAGCATCACCTCGCCGCCGGCATCGGCGATCAGTTCCAGGAGTTCAAATACGCGCTCGACCGACTGCACGCCGCCGGGGGTTTTCTCCACCATGTCGTTGACTCCTGCTGGTCGCTGCCGACAACTTTTATCCGCATCGTGAAAACTCTGCCTTTGAATCCTAAGCTATAACACGCCGCGGGCCGGATCTGGAGCCCGTCGCCAGCGCATACGGCGCCAACCGGCCGTATGCGCTAACCCCTCCCCTAGATTGCCTTGCCCGGGTTAAGGATTCCGAGCGGGTCAAAAACCTTCTTGATGGCGTGCTGCAGTTCGAGGGACTCGCCGCCCAGTTCGTCGTGCAACCAGTCGCGTTTGAGGATTCCAACCCCGTGCTCCCCGGTGAGCGTGCCGCCGAGGCTTCGGGCCAAATCGAACATTTGGCCCAGCGCGTCCTTCGCCGGTCCTTCCGTGGAGGGCTGGCCTTCGTCCAGGACGATCATCGGATGCAGGTTGCCGTCGGCCGCGTGGGCCACCGTGAAGATCCGCACTCCAGTGCGCCGTGAAATTTCCTCGATCCCGGAGACCATCTCGGCGAGGCGTCCGCGCGGCACTCCCACGTCGCCGATGCAGACGTCCCCCAGCAGTTCCAGGGACGGAATGGCCTCGCGGCGCACCTTCAACAGTTCGGCGGTCATCTCCGGATCCGTGGCTTTTTCGTAGGACGAAGCGAGCGGGGCGATGGCATCGATCAGCACCTCCTGTTCCAGGAAGGCCCCGTACCCGTCCGTCTGGGCGAGGAGGAAGGCACCGCCGCGGCTCCGGTAGTCGGTTCCGAGTGCGGCATCGACGGCGGCCAGGGTCGGGCCGTCCATAAGTTCCAGCACGGAGGGCGTGACGCGGGAGGAAATGATCGCCGAGGCGGCCTGGGCGGCGGTGACGATGTCAGGGAAAAACGCTGCAACGGTGGCCGTCGCGGCAGGGAGCGGCCGCAGCCTCAGCGTCGCCTCGACCACTACCCCGAGCGTCCCTTCGGAGCCGATCATGAGGGCGTTGAGGTCGTACCCCGTGACTCCCTTGATCGTTTCCCGGCCGGTCACGAGGAGCCGGCCGTCCGGCAGGACGACTTTCAGGGCCAGCACGGATTCACGCGTGACGCCGTACTTGGCGCACCGCATGCCGCCGGCATTGGTGGCGATGTTGCCGCCGATGGAGCAGATGGCGGTGCTCGCGGGATCCGGGGCGTAGAACAGCCCGTGCTCGCCGGCGGCGGCGTTGACCTCCGCGTTGAGGATGCCGGGCTCGACGACGATGATTTGTTCGAGCGGGTCCAGCCGCAGGATGCCGTTCATGCCGGACAGGTCAAGGACGATCTCCCCGGCCTTGGCGGCCGAACCTGCAGCCAGGCCGGTGCCGGCACCACGTGCGACGACGGGTACCCGCCCCGCGGTGGCGCGGACCATGGTCCCGACGACGTCGTCAATAGTGGTCGCGTACACGACGCCGTCCGGCAGTGTCTCGGGGGTGTACCCGGAGCGGTCGGTGTTGACGCTGACGCGGTCGGCTTCCGCCGTCGAACCGTGCCGCGCCGCGGCAACGAGGGTCGCCCCGGCTGAGTTGGTCTCGCTTACGTTGGTCGTCACAGGGTCTGCTCTCTATCGGTTTCTTCGGATTGTTGGCGGTCCGGCAAAGCCCCGTGCCGGCAGCCGCCTGGCTGCCGGCACGGGACGGCGTCGGTTGCCTAGGGAACCATCCACCCCAGAACGGGGGTGGACTGCAGGAAGATAAGAATGGTCAGGAATGCCAGCAGCGCCAGGCTCCAGCCGATGAGCTTCCGGAACAGGACGCTCTCCGCACCATCCAGGCCAACCGCAGCGGCGGCCACAGCCAGGTTCTGCAGGGACAGCATCTTGCCCAGCACCCCTGCCGAGGAGTTGGACGCCGCCATGAGCGTCGGCGACAGGCCGGTCTGTTCGGCGGCGGTGACCTGCAGCTGCCCGAACAGAGAGTTGGAGGAAGTGTCGGACCCGGTGAGCGCCACGCCGATCCAGCCCAGCAGCGGGGACAAAATCGCGAAGAAACCTCCGGCCGAGGCCAGGGCCAGGCCCAGCGAGTTGGTCTGGCCCGAGACGTTCATAACGAACGCCAGCGCCAGGACCGAGGTGACGGTCACGATGGTCCACCGCAGCTGGAACAGCGTCTCGCGGTAGATCCGGAGGCCCCGCAGGGGGGCCAGCTTGTAGAGCGCCATGGTGATCATGCCCGAGATCAGCAGCATCGTGCCGGTGGCCTTGAGGTGGTCAAGCTTGAACTTGTGGGCGGCGACCGGCTTCCCGTTGGGATCCACAGCGTCCAGACCGGGCCATTCGAACGTGACCGAACCGATGGCCGTGAGCCAGGCTTTCACCGCCGGAATCTGGGCGATCGAGAACACGGCCATGATGATGAGATAGGGGGCAACAGCCATCCAGACCTCGCCGTTGGGCGGCCGTACGGCTGCACCGTTTTCCTTGCCGGGCGTGCCGGCCTGGACCGGCGCACCGTTGCGGCTCACGCCGCCCAGGCCTGACGACGTTCCGTAACCCGTGCGCGACTGCGCGCCGACACTGACGAGTTCGGCGTCGGCGCCGTCGCTCTCGCCGACGTCGTTCATTCCGATGATCTGGGCCGGCTGCCAGAACTTGAGCATGAGCAGGACCGCAACGACGGTCGCAATGGCGGCAACGACGTCGGTGAGTTCAACGACCATGAAGTTTGAGGCCACGAACTGGGCCAAACCGAAGACGACGCCCGAGACGAGGGCCACGGGCCAGGTCTGTCGGAGGCCGCGCCTGCCATCGACGATGAAGACAAGGATGAGCGGGACGACAGCGGCGACGAAGGGCGTTTGGCGCCCGGCCATGGAGCTGAGGTCATGAAGCGGGACGCCCGTGACGCCATTGAGGGCGATGATCGGAGCGGCCATCGCGCCGAATGCTACCGGGGCCGTATTGGCCAGCAGCGCGACGATAGCCGACTTGAGGGGTTTCATGCCGGCAGCCATCAGCATCGCCGCCGAAATGGCCACCGGCGCACCGAAGCCCGCCAGCGACTCAAGCAGCGCGCCAAAGCAGAAAGCGATCAGGATCGAGAGAATTCGCAGGTCATTGGAAATGGAGCGGATGGTCCGGCCCAAAACCTCGAACCAGGGCGTATCGACCGTCAGCTTGTAGACCCACAGGGCGTTGATCAGGATCCAGAGGATCGGGAAAAAGGCGTAGAAGGCGCCCTGTGCCGTGGCGCTGAGCACCTGGCCGAACGGCATCTGCCAGCCCACGATGGCAAGCACGATGGACAGCAGCAGGCTCGCGATAGCCGCCTTGGGCGCCTTGACGCGGAACACCCCCAGCAGCACGAAGAGAACCAGCAGCGGCAGTGCGGCCACCACGGCCGAGAGGGCGAGGGATCCCGCAATCGGATCTGTGACCTGCTGAAAAGACTCAAGCCTTGGACTCACAAAAACTCCTTTGTTTTTCCCGAGCAATCGGTGGGGCACTGCGAGAGCACCGAGGCGGATAATCCACTCAGCCACACAGGTAATTCCGCATCGTGAAATATATCTTTTGATCAGTGATATTCAGTGACCGAGGTTATGTGCGATCCAGATCACAGTCAACCGCACGACCCGGCGCGGCGCCGCAATCGGCGGCACTCCGCCGCAGGCGTTGACACGCGGCGTCGGGGGTGGGTAGCTTTTGTATATTGGTATTTAAGTTCCACAATACGAAATTTCTTTGCTAGGACAGACTTGAGAGGTGGCCGGTATGGCGAATCATGTGGAGACAAACGGGCTAAGCGTCGCCGAGGACCTCTACGCCTTCGTCCGGGACGAAGCGCTGCCGGGTACGGGCATCGACGAGCAGGCGTTCTGGGCCGGTGCCGCCGCCCTGATCACGGAGTTCTCGCCGCGGGTGCAGGAGCTGCTGGGCGTCCGTGACCGCCTGCAGGAGCAGATCGACGAGTACCACCGTTCGCACGGCGCAGCGCCGCTGGATCCCGAGGACTACGAGGCCTTCCTGCGCTCCATCGGCTACCTGGTCCAGGAACCCGGGGACTTTGCCATCACCACCGACCACGTGGACGCCGAGATCGCCTCCGTCTCGGGCCCCCAACTGGTGGTGCCGCTGCTGAATGCCCGGTTCGCGGCCAACGCCGCCAACGCACGCTGGGGTTCGCTGTACGACGCGCTCTACGGCACCGACGTCATCGATGAGACGGAGGGACGCGAACGCACCGGCGGTTACAACCCGGTCCGCGGCGCCGCCGTCGTCGCCCACGGGCGGAAGTTCCTGGATGAACACACGCCCCTGGCCGCCGGATCGCATGCTGATGTCACCGCCTACCGGATCGCCGACGGCACTCTCGTCGCCGAAACGCCGGAGGGGCCGCAGGGGCTGGCCGATCAGGGCCAGCTCGCGGGATACCAGGGGGCCGCCGACGCGCCCGAATCCGTGCTGCTCGTGCACCACGGACTGCACGTGGAACTCCAGATCGACCGCAGCCACCCCATCGGATCGGGTGACGCGGCCGGCGTGAAGGACATTGTGCTGGAGTCCGCAACGACGACGATCATGGACCTCGAGGACTCCGTCGCCGCGGTCGACGCCGGGGACAAGGTCTCCGGCTACCGCAACTGGCTGCAGCTGATGCAGGGCACCCTGACCGCCGAGGTCGCCAAGGACGGACGCACCTCCACCCGGCGGCTCAACCCTGACCGGGTCTACACGGCACCCGACGGCTCGGAGCTGACCCTGCCCGGCCGCTCGCTGCTGCTCATCCGGCAGGTGGGCCACCTGATGACCAGCGACTCCGTGCTCGATCCTGCCGGCGCTCCGGTCCCCGAAGAGATCCTCGACGCCCTGTTCACCGGCCTCGGCTCCGTGCACGACCTGCGCGGGCCGCACGCCGGCCACAACTCGCGGACCGGCTCGGTGTACATCGTCAAGCCGAAGATGCACGGACCGGATGAAGTGGCCGTGGCTTGTGCCCTGTTCGCCGGTGCGGAGACTGTGCTGGGCCTTGAACCGCTCACCCTGAAGATCGGCATCATGGACGAGGAACGCCGCACGTCGGCGAACCTGAAGGCGTGCATCTGGGAGGCGCGGGAGCGCGTCGCGTTCATCAATACCGGCTTCCTGGACCGCACCGGCGACGAGATCCACACCTCCATGCTCGCCGGACCCATGGTCCGCAAAGCCGACATGCGGAACTCCAGCTGGATCAAGGCCTACGAGGACGCGAACGTCGACATCGGCCTGGAGTGCGGCTTCAGCGGCCGCGCCCAGATCGGAAAGGGCATGTGGGCGGCTCCAGATAACCTGGCGGACATGCTCGCCCAGAAGGGCGCTCACCCGCTCGCCGGCGCCGACTGCGCCTGGGTCCCCTCGCCGACCGCCGCGACACTGCACGCCACCCACTACCACGAGGTGGACGTGGACGCCCGACAGGCCGAACTCGCCGGAAAGCGACGCTCGACCCTGCGGCAACTACTCACCATCCCCCTCGGCGACCCCGCCGGCTGG
Source organism: Arthrobacter sp. Soil763 (assembly GCF_001428365.1). Classification (GTDB taxonomy): domain Bacteria; phylum Actinomycetota; class Actinomycetes; order Actinomycetales; family Micrococcaceae; genus Arthrobacter. The sequence continues at coordinate 640,892 of NZ_LMSH01000003.1, forward strand.
ACCGCCGAAGACCGCCGCAACGAGCTGGACAACAACATCCAGAGCACGCTCGGCTACGTGGTCCGCTGGGTGAACGACGGCGTCGGGTGCTCCAAGGTCCCCGACATCCACGGCACCGCCCTGATGGAGGACCGCGCCACCTGCCGGATCAGCTCGCAGCACGTCTCCAACTGGCTCCTGCACGGCGTCATCACCACAGACGAGGTCGAAGCGTCCCTGCGGCGGATGGCCGCCGTCGTCGACGAGCAGAACGCTTCCGACCCCGGCTACCAGCCCATGTCCCCGGCGTTCGACTCCGAGGCGTTCCTCGCAGCACGCGAACTCGTCCTCGAAGGCGCCGCCCAACCGTCCGGCTACACCGAACCGATCCTGCACCGGCGCCGCGCGGCACACAAACACACCGACGATCTGGCGAGGAACGCATCATGAACCTGACCCTGGCATCCGCCCAGTCCATCATCGCCGACGCCCTAGCGGCGGGCGCGCAGCACGGCTTCAAACCCCTGACCGTCGTCGTGCTCGACGCCGGCGGCCACCTCCTCGCCGCCGCGCGCCAGGACGGCGCCTCGAACAACCGCTTTGAGATCGCACAAGGGAAGGCGTACGGTGCGTTGGCCCTCGGGATGGGGTCGCGTGCCATCATGGAGCGCGCCGAGCAGCAGGCGTACTTCATCGCGGCGGCAACCGCTGCGCTCGGCGGACGCCTGATCCCGGTACCCGGCGGAGTCCTGGTACGCGACCAGGATGGGTCGGTCATCGGCGCCGTCGGCATCAGCGGAGACAGCTCCGACAATGACGAGACAGCAGCCACGACGGCGATCGAGGCCGCCGGCCTGACTGCCCAGGTGTCCTGACGGCGTCGCTCCAGCCCGCGGAACGTCGTCCCTGATCGGGAAGAGCGCTGAGGCCCATGACCTGACGGTCATGGGCCTCAGCTGTTGCGGGCTTCATTCAGAGGAGAGGCACGGGCCCAGCAGGACGCGGCACCTTGTTGCGGCTTCAGCGCAACTTTAGGCAATTTTCCGCGCAGCTTTGAGCAAACCCGTGAATAAGCGCCCTTCAGGCCTGACACGATAACAGCAGCCGGTCTCACCGGGCACAAAGGCGGCGTCAGACACCCTCAGGGTGCCGGACGCTCTTATCCGAGAGAAACATCATGCGCAAAACCTCCCAGATCCTCACCGCCGTCGCCATCGCCGCCTCCGCGGCCACCGTCGGTGCGGGCGCTGCCCAGGCGGCCCCCGTGGCCCACGCCAAGCCCTCCCACACCGTGCCTGCCCGCGCCACGGCGGCCAAGACGGCTGCCGCGCACCTGGCCGCCGCCAAGGCCTTCGGCGCCGCAGTGGCGAACGCCGGCAAGGTCCGGGCCGCCGGCAACAAGCAGATCGCTGCGGCACGCGCCGCCGGCGCGAAGCTGGTCGGTGCCGCCCACGACAAGGTCGATGCGGCCCAGGCCCTGGTTGCGGCCGACTCCGCAGCCGTCACCTCCGCCCAGGCTGCGTTGGACGCCGCGTCTGCCGCTGTCGCTGCGGACCAGACCGCCGTGACCACCGCGCAGGACGCGGTTGCGAATGACCAGAAGGCCGTTGACGCGGACAATGCAGCCGTCAGCGCCGCGCAGGACCAGCTCGCCGCCGCCACCACACCGGACGAACTGACCGCCGCCCAGACCGCCCTGGACGCAGCAAACGCCCAACTGGCCACCGACCAGGCCCGCCTGGACGCCGACGCCGCTGCCCTCACCGCCGCGCAGGACAAGCTGACCGCCGACACCGAGGCCCAGACGCAGGCTCGGACGGCGTTCGACGAAGCCAAGGCCAAGCTCGCCGCGGACCAGGCCGCCCTGGCCGCTGCGCAGAGCGACCTCGCCGCAGCGATCACCTCGGCCAAAGCATCCATCGCTGCAGCCCAGGCTGCCGCGGCCCAGGCGAACGCCGCCGCCCAGGCGGCCGTCACCGCGGCCAAGGCGAACCTGCAGCGCCACCGCTAACCGCAACTGGCCACGCCGGCTTCGACTAGTGAACCAGCAGGAGGGCCCCGGACCGAAGACCGGTCCGGGGCCCTCCTTCGTCAGGGGCCGCAGCCTGTTTTGAAATTTTGTCCATATCCGACTGGCCGAAGAGGTCCGACCTGCGGAAACATTGTGCCCGAGGTGGGACTCGAACCCACACACCTTTCGATACCGCATTTTGAGTGCGGCGCGTCTGCCAATTCCGCCACTCGGGCGCGGAGGACACCGGTTGTCATATTCGCCTGCTCCAGGGTGCTGTGAGCAACGCGATCGCTTCCGGTGCGCGGATTTACTCTACATGCAGATAGGCTGAATTCCAGAATCGCGCCAGTGACGCCGCATCGATCCCTACCGGCCCCCAGTACACCAGCGGACGAGCCCTACATGGTCCAGTTCCCGCCGTACCTTTCCAAGGAGTACCCGTGTCAGAACAGACGGAGTCAACCCCCACCTCCCAGCCGGCGCGCCGCGTCGTCGTCGCCGAGGATGAGACCCTCATCCGCCTGGACATCATCGAGATCCTGCGCGGCGAAGGCTACGACGTCGTCGGCGAGGCAGACAACGGCGAGAAGGCCGTCCAGCTCGCCGAAGAGCTGAAGCCGGACCTGGTCCTGATGGACGTCAAGATGCCGGTCATGGACGGCATCTCCGCCGCCGAGAAGATCGTCAAGGCCCGGATCGCCCCCGTCGTGCTGCTGACCGCGTTCAGCCAGAAGGAACTGGTCGAGCGCGCCCGCGACGCCGGCGCCATGGCGTACGTGGTGAAGCCCTTCACGCCCGCGGACCTGATCCCGGCCCTGGAGATCGCACTGTCCCGCCACGAGGAGATCAAGGCCCTCGAAAGCGAAGTCAGCGACCTGCAGGAACAGTTCGCCACCCGCAAGCTGGTCGAGCGCGCCAAGAGCCTGCTGACCACCAAGATGGGCCTGACCGAGCCGGAAGCCTTCCGCTGGATCCAGAAGACCTCGATGGACCGCCGCCTGAGCATGCGCGAAGTCGCCGAGACCATCATCAACCAGGTCAACTAGCCGACCAGCAAGCAGACAAAAGGGAGGGCCCCGCCGCTGGCATCAGCGGCGGGGCCCTCCCCCTTTGGCCTGGAAGAACCTAGACCTTGTTGTTCTTCTTCTTCTTTTCCGGCCAGGGGCCGAGCTTGTCCTTGGTGACGGCCTCTCCCTGGCTGCCGGCGTCGGCCAGGTCGCCCACCTTGTGGACCTTGAGCATGTTGGTGGAACCGGCCTGTCCGGGAGGCGAACCGGCGGCGATGACCACCATGTCCCCGTCGTCGACCAGGTCCATCTCCAGCAGGTTGCGGTCAACCTGCGCCGTCATCTCGTCGGTGTGGCCGACCATCGGCACCAGGACCGGCTGGATGCCCCAGGTCAGGGCCAGCTGGTTCCAGACGTGCTCCACCGGGGTGAAGGCGAAGACCGGACGGATCGGGCGCAACCGCGAGAGGCGGCGTGCCGAGTCACCGGACTGGGTGAAGGTACAGATGTACTTCGCTTCCAGCTGGTCGGCGATCTCGACGGCGGCACGGGTGATCGCGCCGCCGCGGGTCTTGGGCTTGGTGCCCAGCGGCGGAACGCGCTCCAAGCCGTGGACCTCGGTGGATTCGATGATCCGGGCCATGGTCTTGACCGTTTCGATCGGGTACTTGCCCACGCTGGTCTCGCCCGAGAGCATGACCGCGTCGGCGCCGTCGAGCACGGCGTTGGCGCAGTCGGACGCCTCGGCCCGGGTCGGGCGCGGGTTGTCGATCATCGATTCGAGCACCTGGGTGGCGACGATGACCGGCTTGGCCCAGCGGCGGGCGAGCTCGACGGCGCGCTTCTGGACGATCGGCACTTCCTCCAGCGGCAGTTCCACACCGAGGTCGCCGCGGGCCACCATAATGGCGTCGAAGGCATCGATGATCTCGGGCAGCTGCTCGACGGCCTGGGGCTTTTCGATCTTGGCGATCACCGGCACCCGGCGGCCTTCCTCGTCCATGATTTCGTGGACGCGCTTGATGTCGGTGGCGTCGCGGACGAAGGACAGGGCGACCATGTCCACGCCGCGGCGCATGGCCCAGCGGAGGTCGTCCTCGTCCTTTTCGCTCAGGGCGGGCACGTTGACGGCAACGCCGGGCAGGTTGATGCCCTTGTTGTTCGAGACGTAGCCGCCGACGGTCACCGTGGCGACGACCTTGACGTCGTCGACCTCGAGGGCGCGGAGCGCGACCTTGCCGTCGTCGATCAGCAGGGCATCGCCGGGCTTGACGTCCTCGGTGAGGCTCTTGAGCGTCGTGGAGCAGATGTCCTTGGTGCCCGGGACGTCTTCGGTGGTGATCGTGAAAGTGTCACCGACGTTGAGCAGGTGCGGGCCGTCAACAAACCGGCCGAGGCGGATCTTCGGTCCCTGGAGGTCGGCCATGATCGCGACCGCCTTGCCCAGCTGGCCGGCGGCCTTGCGCACGTTCTCGTACGTGTTGTCGTGGACGGAGTAATCCCCGTGGCTCATGTTCATCCGGGCCACGTCGACCCCGGCTTCGAGGACGGCGAGCGTGTTGTCGAAGCTCGCGATCGCCGGTCCGAAAGTGGCCACAATTTTAGCGCGTCTCATATACCTACCCTAGTTGTCTCTTGGTTGATTTAAGTCTTCGGGGCGGCGAACAGCCGGTGACGGTCCGGGCCGGCCGCGGCCCGGACCGCTTAGAGGACCGCGATCGCCCGGTCGGTCGGCGCGACCGGCGCCGGCAGAACGGTGCTGCCCATCAAGAACTTGTCCACCGCGGCGGCGCAGGCACGTCCCTCCGCGATGGCCCAGACGATCAGCGACTGGCCGCGGCCGGCGTCGCCGGCGACGAAAACCCCGTCGGTGTTGGTCATGTAGTAGCCGTCGCGGGCCACGTTGCCGCGGCCGTCGAACTCGGCGTGGACCTGGTCGGTGATGCCGGCCGGTTCCGCGCCGGTGAACCCGAGGGAGAGGAAGACGAGGTCCGCCGGGATGATCCGCTCGGTGCCTGCCTTGGGCAGGCGCTTGCCGTCGACAAACTCGGTTTCGGCGACCTTCACGCCGGTCAGCTTCCCGTTCTCGCCGACGAACTCCACGGTGGAGGCGAGGTACGTGCGTTCGCCGCCTTCCTCGTGGGCGCTGGCTACCTCGAACAGTGTCGGGAACGTCGGCCATGGCTGGTGGGCGGCGCGTTCGGCGGACGGCTGCTTGCCGATCGCCAGCGTGGTCACGGACGCGGCCTTGTGCCGGTGCGCGGTTCCGAGGCAGTCTGCCCCGGTGTCGCCGCCGCCGAGGATCACGACGTGCTTGCCGGCGGCGTTGATCTGGTTCTCCACCGTTTCGCCCGCCACGGCGCGGTTCGCTGGGACCAGGTAGTCCATCGCGAAGTGCACGCCCTCGAGCTCGCGGCCCGGGATCGGCAGGTCCCGCGGGACGGTCGCGCCGGTCGCGATCACGACGGCGTCGTAGCGGCGGCGCAGCTGCTCCCAGGTCACGTCGGTGCCGACCGCGACGCCGGTCCGGAAGCGGGTGCCCTCGGCCTTCATCTGGTCCAGCCGGCGGTCGACGTGCTCTTTTTCCATCTTGAAGTCGGGGATGCCGTACCGCAGCAGGCCGCCGATCTTGTCGTCGCGCTCATAGACGGCCACGGTGTGCCCGACCCGGGTCAGCTGCTGCGCGACCGCGAGCCCGGCGGGGCCGGAACCGACGACGGCGACCGTCTTGCCCGTTAGGCGCGCCGGCGGCAGCGGGGTGACCCAGCCGTTGTCGAAGGCCTGGTCCACGATCGAGACCTCGACCTGCTTGATGGTGACCGCGGGCTGGTTGATCCCCAGCACGCAGGACGCCTCGCAGGGGGCCGGGCAGAGCCGGCCGGTGAACTCGGGGAAGTTGTTGGTGGCGTGCAGCCGTTCCATGGCTTCCTCGCCCTTGTCGCGCCAGACGAGGTCGTTCCATTCCGGGATCAGGTTGCCCAGCGGGCAGCCCTGGTGGCAGAACGGCACGCCGCAGTCCATGCAGCGGCCGGCCTGGGCCTTCAGGACGCCCTTCTCCTGGGCCTCATAGACCTCTTTCCAGTCCATGATCCGGACCGGAACGGGACGGCGCGGCTGGGTTTCACGCTGGCGTACTTTCAGAAATCCGCGTGGATCAGCCACCGGTCACCTCCAGGATTCGAGACCAAACTTCTTCGCCGTCGGGGTCCAGGCCCTCTTCGATGGCGTCAAGACGGGTTTGCTGTACGGCCGCGTAGTCCCGCGGCAGCACCTTGGTTATGCGGGCTGCGGTGTCGTCAAAGTCCTCGAGCAGCCGCGCCGCGTACTGCGACTCGGTTTCCTCAAGGTGCTTGACCAGCAGCCCGTGGACAATGTCGCGGTCCTCGGCGTCGAGTTCGCGCAGCTGCAGCTCCCCCGCGTCTAGGGCCTGCTTGTTGACCCGTTCGGGCTGCAGGTCCAGCACGTAGGCGGTGCCGCCTGACATGCCGGCGCCGAAGTTGCGTCCGGTCCGGCCGAGGATGAGCGCCTGGCCGCCGGTCATGTACTCGCAGCCGTGGTCGCCGATGCCTTCGACGACGGCGGTGGCGCCGGAGTTGCGCACCATGAACCGCTCCCCCACCTGGCCGCGGAGGAACAGCTCGCCGCTAGTGGCGCCGTAGCCGATCACGTTGCCCGCGATCACGTTCCGTTCGGCCGGGAAGACATTGGTGCGGTCCGGGCGGACGATGATCCGGCCGCCGGAGAGGCCCTTGCCGACGTAGTCGTTGGAGTCCCCGAACATCCGCAGCGTGATGCCGGCCGGCAGGAACGCACCGAGCGACTGGCCGGCGGTGCCGGTCAGCGTCACGTCGATCGTGTCGGTGGCCAGCACGTCGGTGCCGAACGTCTTGGTGACGGTGTGCCCGAGCATGGTGCCGACCGAACGGTCCGTGTTGATCACGTCCACGGTGATCTTCACCGGGGTGCGGTCGCTGAGCGCCTCGGCGGCCATCGCGATCAGCCGCTGGTCGAAGTGCTTGTCCAGCTCATGGTTCTGGCCGGTGAGGTTGCGCAGCGGCGCGTCGTCGTCGAACTCGAGCCCGTGCAGGATCGGGTCCAGGTCCAGCCCTTCGGCCTTCCAGTGGCTGATCGCGTCCCGGGTGTCGAGCATCTCGGCGTGGCCGATCGCCTCCTCGAGGCTGCGGAAACCGAGCTCGGCGAGGATTTCGCGGACTTCCTCGGCCAGGAACTCGAAGAAGTTGACCACGAATTCGGGCTTGCCGTTGAACCGGGACCGCAGTTCGGGGTTCTGGGTCGCGACGCCCACCGGGCAGGTGTCCAGGTGGCAGACGCGCATCATAATGCAACCGGAGACCACCAGTGGCGCGGTGGCGAACCCGAACTCCTCGCCGCCGAGCAGCGCGGCAATCACGACGTCGCGGCCGGTCTTGAGCTGGCCGTCCACCTGCACCACCACGCGGTCGCGCAGGCCGTTGAGCATGAGCGTCTGCTGGGTCTCGGCGAGGCCGAGCTCCCAGGGCACGCCGGCGTGCTTGAGCGAGTTCAGCGGCGAGGCGCCGGTGCCGCCGTCGTGGCCGGAGACCAGCACGACGTCGGCCTTGGCCTTGGTCACGCCGGCCGCGACCGTGCCGATGCCGACCTCGGAGACGAGCTTGACGTGCACCCGCGCCGAGGGGTTGGCGCGCTTGGCGTCGTAGATCAGCTGCGCGAGGTCCTCGATCGAGTAGATGTCGTGGTGCGGGGGCGGGGAAATGAGCCCGACGCCGGGTGTGGAGTGCCGGGTGCGGGCCACCCACGGGTAGACCTTCTGGGCCATCAGCTGGCCGCCCTCGCCGGGTTTCGCGCCCTGGGCCATCTTGATCTGGATGTCGTCGGCGTTGGTCAGGTACAGGCTCGTGACGCCGAACCGGCCGGACGCGATCTGCTTGACCGCGGACCGGCGGGTCGGGTCCAGCAGCCGGTCGACGTCCTCGCCGCCTTCCCCGGTGTTGGACTTGCCGCCGAGGCGGTTCATCGCGATCGCGAGGGTTTCGTGGGCCTCCTGGGAGATGGAGCCGTAGCTCATGGCGCCGGTGGAGAAGCGCTTGACGATGCTGGAGACCGGTTCCACTTCTTCCAGCGGAACCGCCGGACGCAGTCCGCCCTTGAACTTCAGCAGCCCGCGCAGCGTCATCAGGTTGGTGGACTGGTCGTCCACGCCCCGGGTGTAGGCCTTGAAGATGTCATAGCGGCGTTCGCGCGTGGCGTGCTGCAGCCGGAACACGGTCTCCGGGTTGAACAGGTGCGGTTCGCCGTCGCGGCGCCACTGGTACTCACCGCCGCCCAGCAGGGGCTGGTGCGGCAGCTCAATCCCGCTTTCGGGGTACGCCATCCGGTGGCGCGCCGCGACCTCGGCCGCGATCACGTCGAGGCCGACGCCGCCGAGCTGGGAGTGCGTGCCGGCGAAGTACTCGTCGACCAGTTCCTGGCCCAGGCCCAGGGCCTCGAAGGTCTGGGCGCCGGTGTACGAGGCGACGGTGGAGATGCCCATCTTGGACATGATCTTCAGGACGCCCTTGCCGAGGCCCTTAATCAGGTTGTAGACGCCGTCCTGCGGGGTGACGCCGGTGACGTCGCCGGAGCTGATGAGCTGCTCCACGGATTCCATCGCCAGGTACGGGTTCACCGCGGAGGCGCCGTAACCGATCAGCACGGCCACGTGGTGGGTTTCGCGGACGTCGCCGGCCTCGACGACGAGGGCGGTCTTGGTGCGGTTGGCGCTGCGCAGCAGGTGGTGGTGCACGGCGCTGACCAGCAGCAGGGACGGGATCGGGGCCCACTGGGCGTTCGAGTCGCGGTCCGAGAGGACGACGTACTGCACGCCGCGGTTGATGGCGCCGGATACCTGCTCGCAGATTTCGGTCAGCCGGGCGCGCAGGGCGTGCTCGCCGCCGTCGGGCCGGTACAGGCCGCGGACCTTCATGGCGACCCGGTCGCCGTCGGCGTTCTCGATGTTCGAGATCTTGGCCAGCTGGTCGTTGTTGATCACCGGGAACGGCAGCGAGACCTGCGGCTGGCGGACCTGCTTGGTGTCCAGCAGGTTGCCGTTGGGACCGATGGCGCAGGTCAGGGACGTGACCAGTTCCTCGCGGATGGCGTCCAGCGGCGGGTTGGTGACCTGCGCGAAGGACTGCACGAAGTAGTCGAACAGCAGCCGGGGCCGCTTGGACAGCACCGCGACGGGGGTGTCGGAGCCCATGGCCCCGAGCGGTTCGGCGCCGGTGCGGGCCATCGGGCCGAGCAGGATCTTCAGTTCCTCGGTGGTGTAGCCGAAGGTCCGCTGGCGGATGTTGACCGAGGCCGCGGTGTGCACGACGTGCTCACGCTCGGGCAGGTCCTTGAGGTCGATCAGGTTGTCCTTGACCCACTCGGCCCACGGGTTGGCGGCGGCGACCTCGGCCTTGACCTCGGCGTCGTCGATGATCCGGCCGGCTTCGGTGTCCACCAGGAACATCTTGCCCGGGGAGACGCGGCCCTTCTTGACCACCTTGGAGGGTTCGACGTCGATGACGCCCACCTCGGAAGCGAAGACGACCAGGCCGTCCTCGGTGATCCAGTACCGGCCCGGGCGCAGCCCGTTGCGGTCCAGGGTGGCACCGACGAGGGCGCCGTCGGTGAAGGACACGGCGGCGGGGCCGTCCCACGGCTCCATCAGCAGGGAGTGGTACTCGTAGAACGCGCGGCGGGCCGGGTCCATGGTGGCGTGGTTTTCCCAGGCCTCCGGGATCATCATCATGATCGAGTGCGTGATGGGGCGGCCGGAGAGCCAGAGCAGCTCGGCGACCTCGTCGAACGACGCCGAGTCGGAGGCACCGGGGGTGCAGATCGGGTAGAGCTCTTCCGGGCTATCCCCGAGCAGCGGGTTGGCCAGCTGCGACTGCCGGGCGCGCATCCAGTTGCGGTTGCCCTTGACGGTGTTGATCTCACCGTTGTGGGCGATGGTGCGGAACGGCTGCGCCAGCGGCCAGGAGGGGAAGGTGTTGGTGGAGAAGCGCGAGTGCACGATCGCGAGCTTGGTCTTGAAGCGGGTGTCCGAGAGGTCCGGGTAGAACGGCTCCAGCTGCGCGGTGGTCAGCATGCCCTTGTAGACGATGGTCCGGGAGGACAGCGAGGGGAAGTACACGCCGAACTTGTTCTGCGCGCGCTTGCGGATCCGCCAGGCCCGGGAGTCGAGTTCGTTCCGGGAGAGCGCCTCGCCGGTGCTGGAGGCGAAGAACGGCTGGGCGAAGTACGGCATGCAGGCCCGGGCCATGGCTCCGACCAGGTCGGCCACGATCGGCACCTCGCGCCAGCCAAGGACGGTGAGGCCCTCGTCGGCGGCGAGCGATTCGATGCCGGCCTTGGCGGCGTCGGATTCGCGCTGTTCGGCCGGCAGGAAGGCGGTGCCGACGACGTACTGGCCGGGGGCCGGCAGTTCGAAGTCCGTGACCGCCCGGAAGAACTCGTCCGGGACCTGCATAAGGAGCCCGGCGCCGTCGCCGGTGCCCTCGTCGGCGCCCACGGCGCCGCGGTGTTCCAGGTTGCGCAGCGCCGTCAGGGCGGCGTCGACGATGTCATAGCCGGGCTCCCCGCGCAGGGTCGCGATGATGGCCAGGCCGCAGGCGTCCTTTTCCTGCTCGGCGTTGTACAGCCCCGCCGATTCCGGCAGGGCGGCGAAGCGCTTGAAGGGGGACACGGCTGCGCCGGCATCATCGTTGCCGGACCAACTGGGGCGGTGAAGAGTTTGGGTCATGGTAGACGTCCTTCCTCCTGATCGTGCGTATGGGAGGGACAACATTGGCCCGAATCGGTGCGCCGGTGTGACGGGCACAACAGTGTGTTTTTCCTACTGGAATTGTAGGCCAGCGGCCGCTTTCCGAACGAACGGTTACGCGGGCCCCGGAACAGGGTTTGCACGGCATCCAGTTGTTGCTGGCCGTACATCCCTTCTTGCCACGACGTTGTGGACCCGGGCCCGGCGGGGGTCGCCGTGCAGCCCGGTGGCCGGTGCTTGGTTACTTGGTGCTGTCAGCTTCCGGCCCGGCCGGTCCGGTCCGGCGGCCGGATACTCCGGCTGCCGGTTCCCCGTGGGCGGCCATGGTGCCGCCGGAGGGTTCCCCGGCCGCTTCGTCAGCGGCCGGAGTGCGGTCCGGACCGCTGTGCTTCTCCGGGACATTATCACGCGATTCACTATCTGAGACATCAGTGTCCGGATCGCGGACGACGTCGGCAGCATCGGTTTCCGGAGCGGCGGCATCCGCGGCAGCGGAGTCCTTTGCGGGTGCGCGGTCCCCCTCTGCGTCGTCGTCAGTGGCGGCGTCGGCGTCGCCCGTGGCTGCGACGGCTGCCGGCTCCCGGCCGGGCAGGTACGGGGTGTCCGCTCCTTCACCCTTGCGAAGCCCCAGGAGAACGAATACGACGGCCGCGGCAACCAGGACGAAGATGCTGGTCCAGACGTTCAGGCGGGTGGTGATGCCGAAGAGGCTGATCTGCTCGGCGTCGTCGATGCGCATCGCTTCGATCCAGACCCGGCCCAGCGTGTAGTAGATGGCGTAGAGCCAGAACAGCCGGCTGCGGCGGAAGTTGAACTTCCGGTCCAGGGCCAGCAGGATGACCACGCCGACGAGGTTCCAGAGGGACTCGTAGAGGAACGTCGGGTGGAAGAGGGTGTCGGCGGGCATTCCGGCCGGGAAGTTGGGGTTGTCGGCGTCGATCTGCAGACCCCATGGCAGCGTGGTGGGGCCGCCGAACAGTTCCTGGTTGAAGTAGTTGCCCCAGCGGCCGATCGCCTGGGCGAGCAGCAGCCCGGGGGCGGCGGCGTCCATGAAAGCGCTGAGCTTGACGCCGGCGCGGCGGCAGCCGATCCAGGCGCCGACGGCGCCGAGCACCACGGCGCCCCAGATGCCCAGGCCGCCGCGCTGGATCTGCGGGATCAGGGACAGGTCGCCAGTGCCGTCAAAGCCGGGGCCGAAGTAGGCGTCCGGGGAGGAGACCACGTGGTAGAGCCGGCCGCCGATGATGCCGAAGGGAATGGCCCAGATGGCGATGTCCCACACGCTGCCCTCAGGGGCGCCGCGGCGGGCCCAGCGCACCGAGGTGAGCCAGAGGCCGGCGATGATGCCGGCCAGGATGCACAGCGCGTAGGCATGGATCCGCAGGGTCCCCCAGGGCAGCGGGATATCGAAGCCGGACCAGTCCGGGCTAGGAATGCTCGCGGGGACCATCGCCGCCGCGCGGAGGACTGACTGCATTGCTTACGCTTCTTCCTTGGTGAGACCGGTGCTGAGCTCTTTCGTCAGGGACGCTACAGCATCCACGCCGCCTTCCCCGATTGCCGCGACGAGGGCCGTTCCGACGATCACGCCGTCGGCGTACGCGGCGATCTCCCGCACGTGCCCGGAGTTGGAGACACCCAGGCCGACGCAGACGCGTTCGGCGCCGGCGGCGCGGGCGGCGGCGACGACGTCCCGGGCAGCGGAGCTGACCGAGGCGCGGGCACCGGTGACGCCCATGATCGAGACGGCGTAGACGAAGCCGCGGCTTGCGTCCACGGTGCGCTTCATCCGTTCCGGCGTCGAGGACGGCGCGACCAGGAACACCCGGTCCAGGCTGTACTTGTCGGAGGCGGCCATCCATTCGGCGGCTTCGTCCGGGATCAGGTCGGGGGTGATCAGCCCGGCACCGCCGGCCTCGGCCAGGCGCCGGGAGAACTCGTCCACGCCCATCCGGACCACCGGGTTCCAGTAGGTCATGACCAGGACGGCGGCGTCGGTCTTGCTGGTGATGCCGTGGACGACGTCGAAGACCTGGCTGACGTGGAAGCCCTTGGCGAGGGCCTCGGTGGTGGCGGCCTGGATGACCTGGCCGTCCATCACCGGGTCGGAGTAGGGGATGCCGATCTCGATCAGGTCGGCACCGTTTTCCGCCAGCGCGATGCCGGCGGCGATGGTGTCCTCGACGCTGGGGTAACCGGCCGGAAGGTAGCCGATCAGGGCGGCACGGCCCTGGGCGCGGGCCCGGTCGATGGCGGCGGCGGACTTGCTGGTGCCGGGCACCGTCGCGTTGGCGCTGTTCTCGGCGGTGCTCACAGCTGTTCCCCCTCCTGGGCGATTTCGTGCTCGGGTGAATCCTTGTCCAGCAGGTTGAACCATTCCGCGGCGGTGGCCACGTCCTTGTCGCCCCGGCCGGAGAGGTTGACGATCACGACCTTGTCCGCGGCTGCCGCGGCGTCGCCGGCGGCCTCGGCTTCCGCGGCAAGCCGCTGGCCGACCTTGATGGCGCCGGCGAGGGCGTGCGCGGACTCGATGGCCGGGATGATGCCCTCGGTGCGGCACAGCAGGCGGAAGGCCTCCATGGCTTCGCTGTCGGTGATCGGCTCGTAGCTGACCCGTCCGATGTCGGCGAGGTAGGAGTGCTCCGGGCCGACGCCGGGGTAGTCCAGGCCGGCGGAAATCGAGTGGGACTCGACGGTCTGGCCGTCGTCGTCCTGCATCAGGTAGGAGCGCGCGCCGTGCAGCACGCCGGGCTTGCCCAGGGTGATGGTGGCCGCGTGCCGGCCGGTCTCCACGCCTTCGCCGCCGGCTTCGAAGCCGTAGATCCTCACGGAGGGATCGTCCAGGAAGCCGTGGAAGATGCCGATGGCGTTGGACCCGCCGCCGATGCAGGCGCACACCGCGTCGGGCAGCCGGCCGGTCTGGTCCAGGATCTGGGCGCGGGCCTCGTCGCCGATGACCTCGTGGAAGTAGCGGACCATGGCCGGGAACGGGTGCGCTCCGGCGGCCGTGCCCAGCAGGTAGTGGGTGGTGCCGACGTTGGCCACCCAGTCGCGCAGGGCCTCGTTGATGGCGTCCTTGAGCGTCTGCGAGCCGTTGGTCACCGGGATGACGGTGGCCCCGAGCAGTTCCATCCGTGCCACGTTCAGGGCCTGCCGGCGGCAGTCTTCGGCGCCCATGTAGACCACGCACTCCAGGCCCAGCAGGGCAGCGGCGGTGGCGCTGGCGACGCCGTGCTGGCCGGCGCCGGTTTCGGCGATGACCCGGGTCTTGCCCATGCGCTTGGCCAGCAGCGCCTGGCCCAGGACGTTGTTGATCTTGTGCGAACCGGTGTGGTTGAGGTCCTCGCGCTTGAGGAAGATGCGCACTCCCCCGGCGTGCTCGGCGAAGCGCTTGGCTTCGGTGAGCAGGGAGGGCCGGCCGGAGTAGTTCTTGTTCAGGTCGGCGATCTGGGCGGTGAAGTCGGGGTCGGCCTTGGCCTTCTCGAACGTGTCCTCAAGCTCGTCGAGGGCGGCGATCAGCGACTCGGGCATCCAGCGGCCGCCGTAGGAGCCGAAGTAGGGTCCGGGGGCGTGGCGCAGCGACGGCGTGGCCTGCGGCCCGTTCTCGTCCGGCCTGTTCCCTTCCAGGAACGCCTCCACCGTGTTGTCCTCGGGGCCCGTCGTAGGCGCATCGGCCATCGGTCTCACCATCCTGTCTGCTAGCTAAAACTGCGGGCCGCACCGGTCCGCCGCGGCGCCCGGCCGGTCATCCGGCCGGGGCGCGGTCAGGAGCGTGCGGCGATTTCTTCGGCCCCGGCGGCCATGAACTCGGCGATCCGCTCCCGCGGGGTCGCGTCGCTGACCAGTGCTTCGCCGACCAGCACCGCGTTGGCGCCGCTGGCGGCGTAGTGCCGGACGTCCTCGACGCCGCGCACGCCGGATTCGCCGACGATCAGGGCGCCGGCGGGGATCCCGGCGGCGAGCCCGGCGAAGACCGAGCGGTCGACGTCGAGCGTCTTGAGGTTGCGGACGTTGACGCCGATGATGCGGGCGCCCGCATCCACGGCGCGCTCGACCTCATCCGGGGTGTGGGTTTCCACGAGCACGTTCATACCGAGCTCATGGCTGAGCGCGCTGTAGTCGCGCAGCTGCGCGTCCGACAGCGAGGCCACGATCAGCAGGATCAGGTCGGCTCCGTGGGCCCGGGCCTCCCAGATCTGGTACTCATCGATCATGAAGTCCTTGCGGAGCAGCGGAACGTCCACGGCGGCCCGGACGGCGTCCAGGTCCGCGAGCGATCCGTTGAACCGGCGCTGTTCGGTGAGCACGCTGATCACGGCGGCTCCCCCGTCGGCGTACTGGACGGCCAGCGACGCGGGGTCCGCGATGTTCGCGAGGTCGCCCTTGGAGGGGCTGCGCCGCTTGATCTCGGCGATCACCTTGAGCTGGTCGCGGGCTGAGGGACCGCCAAGGGCCGCCCACGCGTCCCGTGCCGGAGCTGCGGCCGCGGCGCGGTCCTTCAGTTCGGCGAGCGTGACGAGGCGCTGGCGGGCCTCCATATCCTCCCTGACACCGGCGTTGATGTCATCGAGAACAGTCACTCCTAGTGGCCGGAGTTCTTCAGCTTGCTGCCGCCCACGCCGTAGCCGGCTTTCCGCATCGCGAAGCCCACGACGAGGCCGGCGAGCATGACGACCGCCCCTGCGATGAAGATCGGGGTGTTGGCGATCACGAAGGCGATGGACGCGATGAGCGCGCCGACCAGCATGATGATCACGGTGGTCCAGGCGGCGGGGCTGTTGCCGTGGCCGGTCGGCTCGCTGTGGTCGACGTCGTCGTAGATGCCGGTGCCGGCGGCGGGCTTGGGTGCAGAAACAGGGGCTTTGCTCATCGAAAATCTCCTCAGGATCAATACTGCTTACATTCTGCCATTTATTGGCAGCGTTGTTTGTCGGGGCGTTCGCCGGGGTGTCCGCCAGGGTGCTGCCCGCGCAGCGGGCGGCACTCAGGTGGGGTCGTCGCCGCGGGACAGCCGGTCCCAGCTCTCGATTTCGTCCGCCGGCCGGGCGGGGCCCCCGGCGGCGCCGGTGGCCGCGGCGTCGTACCTGGTCCGGCTCTTCCAGTGCCGCCCGGCCGGGACAATCGCGAGGGCGGCCAGGCCCAGCAGGGCCCCGGCGACGACGGCGAGGACGGGGAACGCGGTCACGGCCACCTGGGCGTTGCTGCCGCTGATGCCGGTGGCGGCGGCGATGGAGCCCTGCGCCGCGGTGAGCGGGTCGGCGAGCACGGTGACGGCGGCGGCCACGATTCCGGCGGCGGCGAGCAGGATGATGGCCGTGATGATCCAGCGGGCCACCCGGCCGGCGATCGAGGCGGCCAGCCCGCCGGCCAGGGCCACCAGGGCCAGGGCGGTGACGGTGGTGGCGGCCTTGCTGCCCTGGACCTGCAGCCCGTCCTGGCTGCCGACGGCCTGGCCGAGCTGGCTCGGGTCCAGTTTGACCGTGAGCCAGGTCTGGGTGGTGGTGCCGAAGACCGCCAGGGCCAGGACGGCGATGAGCAGGACCAGGGTCGACTTCCTGGCCCAGCGAGGAACAGCCGGGCTGGTGCTTTTGACGGTAGTCCCCTGCCCGTTCATTGCGGCGCCGCTCATGCCTGTCCCGTCCCGGGTCCGGGCACGGTGGCGGCGGTGATGTTGCGCAGCGACTGCGCGGTGTGGACGGCGCGCATCGGGGCGGCGGCCTTGTTCACCGTCTCCAGCGCCTCGGTGGCGTTCACCGAATCGGCCACGATCCCGCCGCCGGCCTGCACATAGGCGCGGCCCTCGCGGAGCAGGGCGGAGCGGATGGCGATGGCCATGTCCATGTCGCCGGCGAAGTCGAGGTAGCCCACGACGCCGCCGTAGATGCCCCTGCGGTGGGGTTCGAGTTCGTCCAGCAGGCGCAGCGCCCGGGGTTTCGGCGCGCCGGACAGGGTGCCGGCGGGGAAGGTGGCCTTGAGCACGTCGTAGGCGGTGGCGTCCGGGGCGAGCCGGCCGACCACCGTGGAGACCAGGTGCATGATGTGGCTGAAGCGCTCCACCTCCATGAACTGGGTGACGTCCACGGTTCCGGCCACGCAGACCTTGGAGAGGTCATTGCGGGACAGGTCGACCAGCATGAGGTGTTCGGCGCGTTCCTTCTGGTCCGCGAGGAGTTCCTCGGCCAGGGCCTTGTCGGCCTCGGTGGTCTTGCCGCGCGGCCGGGATCCGGCGATCGGGTGGGTGATGACTTCGTCGCCGGTGACCGTGACGAGGGCTTCGGGTGAGGAGCCCACGATCGAGTACTGCCGGCCGGTGGCGTCCTCGAGGTTGAACAGGTACATGTAGGGGCTCGGGTTGGTGTTGCGCAGCACCCGGTAGACGTCGAGCGGATCGGCGCCGCACTCCATTTCGAAGCGGCGCGAGATCACCACTTGGAAGACTTCGCCGTCGACGATCGCTTCCTTGCCCCGGTCCAGCGCGGCCAGGTAGTCGTTCTCATCCCACCGCTCCTGCACACTGGCGGCGAAGTCTGCTGCCGGGGCCGTGAGCACGGAGATGGGCTGTTCCGTGGGGGCACTGACCCGGGCGAGCAGGTCCTGCACGCGGGCGACGGCGTCGTGCCAGGCTTCGTCGACGCGCTCCGAGCTGTTGTCGAAGTTGATCGCGTTGGCGATCAGCAGCACGGTCCCGTCCATGTTGTCGTGGACGGCCATGTCGGTCACGAGATTCATCGCCAGTTCGGGCAGTTGCAGGTCGTCCTCGGGCGGGCTGGTGAGCTTTTCCCAGTGCCGGACCGCTTCCCAGCCGAGGAAGCCCACGAGTCCGGAGGTGAAGGGCGGGAGTCCCTCGAACCGTTCGGTGTGCAGGGCGCGGACGGTGTCCCGCACGGCGTCCACCGGGCTGCCGTCCAGCGGCACGCCCACGGGCGGTTCGCCGAGCCAGTGCGCCTGGCCGTCCTTGGTGGTCAGAGTGGCACGGGATTTGGCGCCGATGAAGGAGTACCGGGACCAGGCGCCGCCCACGGCGGCGGATTCGAGCAGGAAGGTTCCCGGCTGGCCCTTGGCGAGCTTGCGGTAAAGGCCGATCGGTGTCTCGGCGTCGGCCAGCACCTTGAGCCGGACGGGGATGACCCGGCTGTGGCCGGCGAGCTCCCGGAACTCTTCCAGGCTGGGGCTAATGATTCCAAGGTCCTGCATGGCTGCGATTTTCCGCCTGTTCTCTGGCTGTTGCTAAAGTGCCGGCGCAAGGGCCGGGTGGGTGCACCGGGTCAGTCGGCGGAGCCGACGACGGCGGGAAGTCCGCGCCCGTCGAAGCAGGTCCTGGTGCCGGTGTGGCACGCGGCGCCGACCTGGTCGACGCGGACCAGCAGGGCGTCGCCGTCGCAGTCGAGCGCGAGCGACTTGACCCACTGCACGTGGCCGGAGGTGTCGCCCTTACGCCAATATTCCTGCCGCGAACGGGAGTAGAAGGTGACCCGTCCGGAGGTCAGCGTCCGGTGCAGCGCCTCGTCGTCCATCCAGCCCAGCATGAGCACCTCGTTGGTGTCGTACTGCTGGATGACCGCGGCCACCAGGCCGGCGCTGTCGCGCTTCAGGCTGGCGGCGAGCTCGGCCGGAAGCGGACTTCCGGCGGGTGCGCTGGCGGGTTCGGGGGCGGGGGCGGGCTGCTCAGACATCACTGCCAGTCTAGTGCCTCCGGGCCCGCCGCCCTCCGGGACCGGGCGCCGGCGCTTAACATCCCGGTCGAAAGCCCCGCAGGCGCCGAAACCACGGCGCTTCCAGTGCACATGAACCGGCGTCTCGTGCTAGTTTCACAAGTGATGAATTTCGTCGATCCGTCCCGTGAAGTTCTGGCCGAAACCCTGCTGGCGGCCGGTCCTGACTCCCCCACGCTCTGCAAGGGGTGGCTGACCCGCGATCTGGCCGCCCACCTCTACCTTCGGGAGCGCAAAGCCCGCGTCGGACTGGGCCTGCTGATCAAGCGCCTGTCCAAAGCCTCGGACCAGGCCACGGCGGAACTTGCCGCCGAGCTCCGCACGCCGGAGGCCTACGCCAGCCTGGTCAACACCTTCCGGGCCGGTCCCCCGGCGCTCTCCCCCATGCGGATCAAGGCGCTGGACGAGAGTTCCAACCTGATCGAATACTTCGTGCACACCGAGGACGTCCGCCGGGCCGTGGACCGTTGGGCGCCGCGGGCCCTCGACGAGGCCTACTCCGATGCACTCTGGGACGAGCTGATCAAGCGCGCCGCCATCCTCTACCGGGGCGTGGACCTGGGCATCGTGCTGGTGCGCCCGTCCGGCCCCCGGCACGTGGCCAAACGGGCCCCCGTTTCGGTGGCGATCGTCGGCGAGCCGGGCGAGCTGCTCATGCACGCCCACGGCCGCACCCGGCACGCGCTCGTGACCTTCGAGGGCCAGCCGGACGCCGTCGCGCTGCTGCAGTCCGCCGAAGTCGGGCTCTGAACCCGCCCGGGACACAAAAACTCGACACAAAAAGACGGAGCCACCCGGTGGGTGGCTCCGTCTTTTTTGTCTGTGGCAGGCAGTCTCAGTGGTCGGGAGGCTGGCCGGTCAGCGGACTTCGAAGCCTGCGTCGCGGATGGCGGCCTTGACCTGGGCGATCATGTCCAGCGGGCCGAAGTGGAATACGGAGGCGGCCAGGACGGCGTCCGCCCCGGCGGCAACCGCCGGCGGGAAGTGCTCGGGCCGGCCGGCGCCACCGGAGGCGATCAGCGGCACCTTGACGGCCGCACGCGCCAGCCGGATGAGCTCCAGGTCGAAGCCGTCCTTGGTGCCGTCGGCGTCGATTGAGTTCAGCAGGATCTCGCCCACGCCCCGGTCCGCGGCTTCCTTGGCCCACTCGAGGGCATCGATCCCGGTTCCCTGGCGGCCGCCGTGGGTGGTGACCTCGAAGCCGGAGGGGGTCGGCTGCGACCCCGGGCGGGTGCGCCGGGCGTCGAGCGAGAGCACCAGCACCTGGGAGCCGAAGTGCCGGGTGATCTCGTCGATGACGTCGGGCCGGGCGACCGCGGCGGTGTTGATGGCCGCCTTGTCGGCGCCGTTGCGCAGCAGCTTGTCCACCTCGGCGACGCCGCGGACTCCGCCGCCGACGGTCAGCGGGATGAAGACCTCCTCCGCGGTGCGGCGGACGACGTCGTAGGTGGTTTCCCGGTTGCCCGAGGACGCGGTGACGTCGAGGAAGGTCAGTTCGTCGGCGCCGCCGTTGTCGTAGCGGTGCGCCAGCTCCACCGGGTCACCGGCGTCGCGCAGGCCTTCGAAGTTGATGCCCTTGACCACGCGGCCGGCGTCGACGTCCAGGCAGGGAATGACGCGGACTGCTAGGGACATGGCTGCTCCTGCTCTTCGCTTGCGGGTGTTGGCTTCACGGGCTTCGAATCAGATCCGGCAGGCGTGGATGCTGCTGACCAGGATGGCGCGGGCGCCGAGGTCGTAGAGTTCGTCCATGATCCGGTTCGTCTCCCGCTTGGGCACCATCGAACGGACGGCAACCCAGTCCGAGTCGCGCAGCGGCGACACAGTCGGAGACTCCAGGCCGGGGGTCAGGGCGGCGGCCTGCTCGACGAGCTCCTTACGGATGTCGTAGTCCATCAGGACGTACTGGCGGGCCACGAGGACACCCTGGAGGCGGCGGATCAGCACCTCGGTGGCGGGGTTCTGTTCGCCCTTGCGGCCGATCAGCACCGATTCGGAGTGCAGGATCGGTTCGCCGAAGATCTCCATGCCGGCGGCCTTGAGCGTGGTGCCGGTCTCGACGACGTCGGCGATCGCGTCCGCGACGCCGAGCCGGACCGAGGATTCGACGGCGCCGTCGAGGCGGACGACCTTGGCGTTGATGCCGCGCTGGGCCAGGTAGCCGCGGAGCAGGCCGTCGTAGCTGGTGGCCAGGCGCTTGCCTTCGAGCTGGTCGATGGAGGTGAAGTCGCCGACCGGGCCGGCGAACCGGAAGGTGGAGGCGGCGAAGCCCAGCGGCAGCAGTTCTTCGGCTTCCACCTCGGCGTCGAGCAGCAGGTCGCGGCCGGTGATGCCGACGTCGAGCGTGCCCTGGCCGACGTAGACGGCGATGTCGCGGGGGCGGAGGAAGAAGAATTCGATGTCATTGTCCGGGTCGACCATGACCAGTTCGCGGGTGTCGCGGCGCTGGCGGTAGCCGGCTTCGGCAAGCATGGCGGAGGCGGCTTCGGACAGGGACCCCTTGTTGGGGACGGCAACTCTCAGCATGGGAGGCTCTTTTCTGGTGGTGACGTTCTGGATGTACAGGCACTGCGGGCCACGCGGGGGCCGCTCCGGGACAGACACAGGTCCGGCCGGGGCGGTGCGGCGTGGCTAGAGATGCTTGTAGACGTCTTCCAGGCTGAGGCCTCTGGCGAGCATGAGAACCTGCAAGTGGTAGAGCAGCTGCGAAATCTCTTCCGCGGCGGCCTCATCGGATTCGTACTCGGCGGCCATCCACACCTCGGCCGCTTCCTCCACGACTTTCTTGCCGATGCCGTGGATTCCGGACTCCAGTTCGGCGACGGTGCGGGAGCCCTCCGGGCGGGTGGCTGCCTTCTCACTCAGTTCTGCGAACAGCGACTCGAAATTCTTCACACCCTCCAGCCTACTTGTTCACGGCCGGACCTCGCCTTCCGGGCCGTCGGAAGACGGCCCGGATGTGAGCGAATACACAGCCTAGGCGTACTGTTTGAGCGTGACGGCGGCGGCCAGCGCGGCGGTGACCGCTTCGTGGCCTTTGTCCTCGGTGGAGCCCGGCAGCCCGGCCCGGTCCAGGCCCTGCTGCTCCGTGTCGCAGGTGAGCACGCCGAAGCCGACGGGGACGCCGGTGCGCACGCTGACGTCGGTCAGGCCGATGGTGGCCGCCTCGCAGACGTATTCAAAGTGCGGGGTGCCGCCACGGATCACGACGCCGAGCGCCGCGACGGCGTCGAAATGCGGTGCGAGCCGGGCGGCCGCGACCGGCAGCTCGAAGGTGCCGGGGACACGCAGCACGGTCGGCTCGGCGATGCCGGCGTCCTTGGCGGCGCGCAGTGCGCCGGCCAGCAGGCCGTCCATGATGGTGGTGTGCCAGCTGGCCGCCACGATGGCGAGTTTCAGCTGGGAGGTTTCCTCGGGCTGGAAGGTGGTCAGGTCAATCTGGGGGGCGCCGTGGCCGCTCATGTGAATTCCTTGCTCTGGGGAGGTACGGGGGTTGGACTGCGGGGCGCAGCCGGGGTCAGTCCTGCTCGTGCTCGAACCCGCGGGGCCCCGTCCCGGGCTCCGCTGCGGCAGGCTGCATGTCCAGGACCAGGCGGTGGTCCATCCGGTCCTTCTTGGTCTGCAGGTAGCGGAGGTTCTGTTCGCGGGAGGGGACCTCGGTGGCGACCATCTCGACCACCCGCACCCCCGCCTCGGCCAGCCGGTCCTGCTTGTCCGGGTTGTTGCTCAGCAGGCGTATCTCCTGCAGGCCCATCTCGGCGAGGATCTGGGCGGCGGCCTTGTAGCAGCGCGCGTCCACCGGCAGGCCGAGCTGTTCGTTGGCTTCGACGGTGTCGAACCCGGCTTCCTGCAGGGCGTAGGCCTTGATCTTGTTCGCCAGCCCGATGCCGCGGCCCTCCTGCCCGCGCAGGTACAGCAGCGTTCCGCCGTTCTCGTGAATCAGTTCCAGGGTGTAGGCCAGCTGTTCGCCGCAGTCGCAGCGGTAGGAACCGAACACGTCTCCGGTCAGGCATTCGGAGTGCAGCCGGACCAGCGGCGCGGTGCCGTCCGCGGCGGGGCGCGGGGAGCTGACGGCGAGGTGTTCGGCGCCCGTTTCAAGATCGGTCCAGGCCTGCGCCACGAAGTCGCCGAAGGCCGTGGGCAGCTGGACGATCGGTCCGCCGCTGACCGGGTGCGGCTGCTGGCCCGGGGCCGCCGGGCGCGTTTCAGAAGTCGTCATCGTTTCTCCTCAGTCAAGGTCTCGGGCGGGTTGGGCTGAAGGCCCGGCGGGCTCGGCGGCTTCGAGGTGGGCCACCAGGTCGGCGATCGAGATCAGCGGGCAGCCGTGCTCGAGGGCAAAGCCGCGAAGTCCGTCCAAGCGCATCATCTCCCCATCGTCGTGCACCACTTCGGCAATCACACCGACGGGTTCGAGCCCGGCCAGCCGGCACAGCTCGACGGCTGCTTCGGTGTGCCCGGGACGCTCCCGCACACCCCCCTCAACGGCCCGGAGCGGGAAAACATGCCCGGGCCGGGTCAGGGCGGCCGGCCGGCTCGCCGGGTCGGCGAGGACGCGGGCGGTCAGCGCCCGGTCGGTGGCGGAAATGCCGGTGCTCACGCCGGCGGCCGCGTCGCAGGAGACGGTGTAGGCGGTCCCCTTGGCGTCCTCGTTCACGGCGACCATGGGCGGCAGCCCCAGCGCATCGGCGCGGCTGGCGTCGAGCGGAACGCAGATCACTCCGGAGCTGTAGCGGATGGTCCAGCCCATCAGTGCCGGGGTGGCGTGCTGGGCGGCGAAGATGATGTCGCCTTCGTTCTCGCGGTCCTCGTTGTCCACTACCAGGACCGGCCGGCCGGCGGCCATGGCGCGGACGGCGTCCTCGATCGGGTCCAGGGCGGGCGTTTCGACGGCGAGGCCGCTGGGGTCCTGGAGCCGGCTCATGATGCGGCCTCCGCCCGGTGTGCGCCTTCCTGCCGGGGCGAGGCGGGGGCGAAGGCGAGCAGCCGCTCGGTGTACTTGGCCAGGACGTCGACCTCGAGGTTGACGCCGGCGCCTGGCCGCTTGGCGCCGAGCCCGGTCTCGGCCAGGGTGGTCGGAATGAGCCCCACCTCGAACCACGGTGCCGGCTCCCCGGCGGGGCTCACGGCCGTGACGGTGAGGGAGACGCCGTCGACGGCGATCGAGCCCTTCTCCGCGATGTAGCGGGCCAGCGGCTGCGGCACGCTGAACCGCAGCCGGTCCCAGTTGCCAAGCGCTTCGCGCTCGAGCAGTTCGCCGACGCCGTCGACGTGCCCCTGCACCACATGGCCGTCGAGCCGGCCGCCGGCCGGGACGCAGCGTTCGAGGTTGACCGTGTCACCGGCGGCCAGTGCGCCGATGGTGCTGCGGACCAGGGTCTCGCCCATGACGTCGACGCTGAAGTCCGCGCCCGTGATGTCGGTGGCCGTCAGGCAGACCCCGTTGACCGCGATGGAGCCGCCATGGGCCAGTCCGTCGGTGCTTTCGGGGGCGTGCAGGCGCAGCGTGGCGCTGGTGTCGCCGTTCCGCTCGACCGAGAGCACCTTCCCCTGTTCGGCGATTATTCCGGTAAACATCAGTTGCCTCCTGCGGCAGTGTCCGCGTCGCTGCGCGGGGTGGAATCGGATGAAGTCGTGGTGGCGGGGCGCAAGTGCAGGCGCAGGTCGCGGCCGAGTGTCTGGACGGCGCCGCCCGAAGCCTCGTCCCAGTCCCAGTGCTGGGCATCGGCAAGGGTGCCGATGCCGAGGTCGCCGAGGGCCGCTGTGCCCGACCCGAGCAGGGTCGGGGCCAGGTAGACGATGAGTTCGTCGACCAGGCCGGCGGCGAGGAAGGCGCTGAGGATCTTCGAGCCGCCCTCGACCATCAGGTGCCGGACCCCGGCGTCGAACAGCCGGTCCAGCACTTCGCGGGGGTCCCGGGTGGGCAGGTGCAGCACCTTGCCGTCGGTGCCGTTGACGGCGGCATCTTCCGGGATGGGGCGCAGGCCCATCACGGCCCGCAGCGGCTGGCGCTCGGCGTGTGCGCCGTCAGGAGTCCGGGCGGTGAGCCGCGGGTTGTCGACCAGGACGGTCTGGGTACCGACCAGGATCGCGTCGATCCGGCCACGCAGGGCGTGGTTGTCGGCGAGCGATTCGGCGCTCGAGATCCACTGGCTGGTGCCGTCGCTGGCGGCGATCCGGCTGTCCAGGGTCTGCGCGATGTGCAGGGTCACGAACGGCCGGCGGGCGGCGACGGCGTCGAACCAACGCCGGTTCAGGTCCAGGGAGGCGACCGCGCCCAGCCCCGAGCGGACCCGTACCCCGGCGGCGCGGAGCGTCGCCGCTCCCCCGGCGGCCGGGTCGTGCGGGTCATCGACGGCGTACACGACGTCGGTGATGCCCGCGTCGATGATCGCCCGGGCGCACGGGCCGGTGCGTCCGCAGTGGTTGCAGGGCTCGAGCGTGACCACCATGGTGGTGCCGGCCAGGTCCAGTCCGGCCTCCCGGGCCTGGGCAATGGCGTCGGCCTCCGCGTGGGGGGTGCCGGCGCCGCGGTGGTAGCCGGTCACAAGGGCTGTCCCGTCGGCGTCGATCACGACCGCGCCCACCAGGGGGTTCGCCCCGCGGGGTCCGCGCGCGGCGGCAGCGAGGGCGGTGTCCATGGCGGCGGTCTCCGCGGCGCTGAAGCCGGCGGCCTGGAAGCCCTGGTGCGGGGCTTGTTGCTCCTCGACGTCGTGACCGGCGTGCTGTGCTGGCAGGCTCATTTGCCGCCCGCCCGGACCCGAAGGTACCCGGAGTCGGCGGAGAGCCATCGCAGGGGGTTCATGCGTGTGTCGTTCCTTCCCTCAAGAACCGCGATGGCTCCGGGGGTATACGACAGCGCAGTTCCACGGCACCTGAGGCGCCGTGGGAACAGCTGTACGTGCTTCTCTCATCCAGACTTTAACTGTCGGTACCGGAGTTCCACCGGTTCAACCGTCCGCCGTCGGCCTCCGGGAGGAGGCTGCCGGCTCGCGGGTCGCGGGCTATGACCGCCGGTTCGGACTTACACCGACCCCGGAGCACGTATGTGTGTAGCTATTCTGGCACAACTGCCGGCTCTGCCCGGCTATTCCCGCATCGGACGGCCGCAATATTCGTCATCTGTGGCCGGTGAGGAGCCGGCGGAGTGCCTACAGGTACGGGCGGCCTACTGGTGCGGGCGGCGGCCGGCGGCGCGGAGCCGGGCAATGGCTTCGGCCGGGTCATCGGCGCCGTAGACCGCGGACCCTGCGACGAAGACGTCCGCCCCTGCCCCGGCGGCCCGCTGGATCGTCTTTTCGGTGATGCCGCCGTCGACCTGGAGCTTGACGTCCAGCCCGGACGCGTCGATCGCGGCCCGGGCGCGCCTGATCTTGGCCAGGGTCAGGTCGAGGAATTCCTGCCCGCCGAAACCCGGTTCCACGGTCATGATGAGGATCATGTCCAGTTCGCCGAGCATGTCCAGGAACGGTTCCACGGCGCTGCCGGGCCGCAGGGCAATGCCTGCCTTGGCGCCGCGGGCCCGCAGTTCGCGGGCCAGCTTAACCGGTGCGATCGACGCCTCGGCGTGGAAGGTCACCGAGGCGAGGCCGGCGTCGGCGTAGGCGGGCGCCCAGCGGTCGGCGTGTTCGATCATCAGGTGGGCGTCCAGCGGAATCGGGCTGACCTCCTGCAGCCGCTGGACGACGGGCAGGCCCAGCGACAGGTTGGGCACGAAGTGGTTGTCCATCACGTCCACGTGCACGGCATCGGCGGTCCGGATCTTGTGCAGTTCGGACTGCAGGTTCGCGAAGTCCGCCGACAGGATGCTCGGGTTGATGCAGCAATGGGCCATGGAGTCCTCTTCGTTCGGAAAGTTGGGAGCTGGTGCCAGTATGGCCCGAAGCTCAGGCTTTTTTGTGGATCAGGGCCAGGAACATGGCGTCCGTCCGGTGCCGGTGCGGCCAGAGCTGGGCGGTCAGGTCGTGGCCGGCCTCGAGGTGCCCGGTGAGGCTGACCTTGTCCAGTGCTTCGCCGGCGTCGAGCAGTTCCAGGTCATCGCGTTTGCGCAGGGCGTCACTGACGACGGCGGTGGTCTCGGCCGGGTGCGGGGAACACGTCACGTAGGCCACCACGCCGCCGGGCTTGACCGCGTCCAGGGCGGACTTGAGCAGGTCCCGCTGCAGCGGACCGAGGTCGGCAAGATCCTTGGGGCTGCGCCGCCAGCGCGACTCCGGGCGGCGCCGCAACGCGCCCAGGCCGGTGCAGGGCACGTCCACGAGGACCCGGTCGAACCCCTCGGCCATCTCGGTACCGACGTCGCGGCCATCACCGGTGCGCACGGTCCAGACCTCGTGCGGAACCGCGCTGAGGGCCTGGCTGACGAGCTTGGCGCGGTGCGGCGCCGGCTCGTTGGCCAGCAGGGTCGCGCCGTGCTGGCGGGCCAGGGCACCAAGCAGCGCCGCCTTCCCGCCGGGTCCAGCGCAGAGATCAAGCCAGCGTTCGCCGCCGTCCGCGGTGCCGGCAGTGCTGCCGGCGTTGCCGCCGCCAGCCAGGTCCACCGCGGCCAGGGCGCGGGCGACCAGCTGGGAACCGACGTCCTGCACCCGGGTGCTGCCCTCCCGTACGGAGGCGAGGCGGCCGAGGTCGCCGCCGGCGGAGAGCGCCGAGCCTTCGACCAGCTCGCCGGGCGTTGCGCCGTTTTCCAGGGCCTCGTCGAGGTTGCCCAGGCCGGGCAGTGCCACGAGGTTCACCACCGGAGCGGCGTTGTCCGCCGCGAGGAGCTCGGTGATTTCCGAGACCGGACGGCCGTGGGCGACCAGGGACTGCCGGAAGGCCCGCACGATCCATTCGGGGTGGGCGTACCGGACCGACGCCTCCTGGGTCTCGTCCGCTTCGCCGCTGAGCAGGAGCTCCAGCCACTCGTCCAGTGTGTGCGCGGAGACCTTGCGGAGCACGGCGTTGACCAAGCCGGAGGGTCCGGCGCCAATCACGGCGCGGGCCAGGCCTACGGTCTCGTCCAGGGCGGCGTGGGCCGGGACGCGCATGGCCAGCAGCTGGTGCGCACCGATCCGGAGCGCATCCAGGACGGCGGGGTCGAGCTGGTCCAGGGGGCGGTCCACGCAGCGGGCCAGGATGGCGTCGTAGGTGCCCTGCCCGCGAAGGGCTCCGTAGCTCAGCTCGGTGGCGAACCCGGCGTCGCGCTTGTCCAGGCCGTGGTGCCGGATGCGGGCCGGCAGCACCAGGTTCGCGTAGGCGTCCTCGGCCGCCACGGCACGCAGCACCTCGAAAGCGACGAGGCGGGCCGGGTCGGCGCGTCGGGTGCGCTGGGAGGGAGCGCTTTCGCTGAAGCCGCGCTTGGGGCCGCGGTTCCGTTCCCTGCCCTGCGCGTCGCGCCGGACACCGCCGCGCGGGTTCTGCCCGCCGGTGCCGCTGTTGCCCTGCCTGCCGGGCTGCCGGCCCCGTCCGCGGCCGCTGCCGCTTGCTCCGGACTCGCTCATTCGAAGACCACGCTTTCCAGTTTCGCCTGTCCGCGCGCCCAGTCGGCGGCGTTCATCATTTTCTTGCCCGCGGGCTGGACCCGGGTGAGTTCTACGGGGTGGGAGCCGGTGCCCACCAGCACGGATTTGCCGGCCAGGGCCACCCGCCCCGGCTCCAGTGCCGGTCCTTCGGGCCGCAGCAGCACCGGTTCGAGCTTGATCCGCTGACCGTCCACGGTGGTCCAGGCGCCGGGCTCGGGGGTGACGCCGCGGGCACGGCGGCCGATTGCCAGCGCCGGCTGGCGCCAGTCGAGGCGGCCGTCGTCCAGGGTCAGCTTGGGGGCGAGGCTGATGTCGCCCTGCTGCGGCACGGCGGCGGCCTGTCCGGCGTCGACGGCGGAGAGCGTCTGGGTCAGCAGCACGGCGCCGCTGTGGGACAGCCGCTCGAGCAGTTCACCGGCAGTGTCCTTGAGGCCGACCGTCTCGGTGAGGGTTCCGAAGACCGGGCCGGTGTCCAGGCCCTCCTCGAGCCGGAAGGTCACGGCGCCGGTCACGTCGTCGCCGGCAATGAGAGCGTGCTGCACGGGCGCCGCTCCGCGCCAGGCCGGCAGGAGCGAGAAGTGCAGGTTGATCCAGCCGTGCCGGGGAATGTCCAGGGCCGCCCGCGGGATGAGGCCGCCGTAGGCGACGATCGCGGCGACGTCGGGCGCGGCCGCGGCGATCCGGTCCGTGACGCCGGCGTCGACCTTCGCTGCGTGGATGATCTCGATGCCGAGCTCCGCGGCGCGGGCGGCAACCGGCGACGGCGTCAGCACGCGTTTGCGCCCCAGCGGCGCGTCCGGGCGGGTGAGGACGGCGACGACGTCGAAACCGGCCGCGACGAGCGCGTCCAGCGAGGGGACGGCGACGGCCGGGGTTCCTGCGAAGAGGACCCTCACTGGCCGGCCCCGAAGGACGCGCCGGCGCCGAAGCTGGAGCCGACGGACTTGGCGCGCTTCGCCGTCGTCTGCCCGGTGATGGCGTCGTAGTTGGCGTTGCGGATCGCGCGCAGGGCCTTCTTGCGGTCCTCGCCCTCGAGCCGGTCCGTGAAGAGGATGCCGTCCAGGTGGTCGGTTTCGTGCTGGAAGACCCGGGCGAGCATGCCTTCACCTTCCAGCACCACCGGGTTGCCGTGCACGTCGACGCCGGTGACCCGGGTGGCACGGTGGCGGCGGACCGGGAACCCCAGCCCGGGGATGGACAGGCAGCCCTCGACCTCGTCCGGCTGGAAATCGTCGCTGTTTTCCAGCACGGGGTTGATGATGTGGCCCTCGACGCCGCGGATACGGTAGGTGAAGACCCGCTGGCTGATGCCGACCTGGGGTGCGGCCAGGCCGGCGCCCTCGACGTCCTCCATGGTTTCGGTCATGTCGGCGACAAGCTTCTCCAGCTCAGGCCCGAATTCCGTGACGGGATCGGCGACGGTGCGCAGCACGGGGTCGCCGATGATACGGATATTCAAAATGGCCATGGGCTGTCTGTCCTCACGGTAGGCGGCTAGGGATCCCAACCAGTTTAGTGCCAGCCCCGGGCTGGGATTTAGCGCGCCACCGGCGGCGCGATCGGCAGGAGCGCCGGTCCGGCGGCCCGGGTGTCTGCGGACATCTCCCAGACGCGGCGCAGGGCGCAGAACTTCCACCAGTGGTGTTTGAGGATTTCGGGGTTTGCCCGCTGCGGCCTGACTTCCGTCTCGCCGATGGCGACGGCCAGCAGGATGGGTGACTCGCCGTGCTGCCAGGGCTCCCACTCCCCTGCCACCGGGTCCACGAGGCTTTCCTCGGCCTTCATGCCGGCCACCAGCTGCATGACAACCTTGTCGTCGAGCGGCTTGACCGTGCCGTCCCGGGTGGTTCCCTTGGTCTTGTAGTCGATCAGGCACGTGCGGCCGTTGATCTTGGCCACCAAGTCCAGGGTCCCCGCATAGCCGACCGTGGCGTTCCAAACCGTAATCTCCGGCGCGATGGGTTCCACCTGGAACAACTCCCACCATTCGTCGAAGCGGGCAGCGAAGGCTTCTTCGCCGTTGGCCGCGAGGGCTTCCCGGGTTTCCTGCATCCGGTGGGGACGGCCGAGGGCGCGCAGTGCCACTTGCTCGCAGTAGTTATGCACCCGGTCCCCGCGCTTTGCGGCGTCGTCCCGGTGGGTCTCCGCGGCCTTGGCGGCCCGACTGACCGCCTGGCGGATCTTGGCGGGGCTGCCCAGGATGGCAGGCAGCTGCGGGTCGGCGGCGAGGCTGTTCGCTCCCATGTACCCGAACCAGCCGTCCAGGCCGTGCGGCTGCTGCCCGATGACCGTGGTGATGGAGGGGACGGAGAACTGCGCGGACGTGGAGCGGGCGTACATCCGTCCGTATTCGGTGGCGTGGGCAAGAAGCGGGGCGGTCATAGCGTGACTCTTTCACAGGGGTCGGACACTGTAGGAGGACGCCGCAGCGGGCGGCCGCACGGCAGGCGGCGGCACGCGGGCTGCGGCATAACAAAAATGGTCCGCCCCGCTCTGCTGAGCGGAACGGACCATTTGCCAGGTGGGCGATACTGGGTTCGAACCAGTGACCTCTTCGGTGTGAACGAAGCGCGCTACCACTGCGCCAATCGCCCCGGTGCCCTTGAATGCTAGCCCACCCCTGCGGCAATTACGAAATCGGCCCAGGGTGTCGCATCCGGCACGTCAACCCGCCCCGCCGCCGTCGCCGTTCCAGCCGCCGCGCTAGCACCGCGCTGCATCCATTTGACGGAGATGGCCGCTTCGAGGGCCTCTTTAGGAACCGCTTTCGTCCAATCCCTAGCCGGGGCGCGCAGCGCGGCCCCGGACACCCGCACCCTGCGCCATGGCTCGCGCACCGCAGTCGGCGTCTCTGTCCTTCGATGGGCTGCCCGGCGGGGCTCCGAATTACACACCTGTAATTAGCAGAATCCGCGAGATTGCAGGGAAGCAGCGGGGTCCCGGCCGCCTGCCGAGGCTCCGATTTGTAAGTTCCCTGAACCTCCTATAGAGTTCTTACTCGTTGGAACGCGAGGAAATGCCGATTGCGGCAGGAAAATCGCAGCCAACATTGCGGACGTAGCTCAGCTGGTAGAGCACCACCTTGCCAAGGTGGATGTCGCGAGTTCGAATCTCGTCGTCCGCTCGCAGGACACTGTCACGGCAGACGGATTCTTCGGAATCCTGCTTACACGGTGGGTTGGCCGAGAGGCGAGGCAGCGGCCTGCAAAGCCGTATACACGGGTTCGAATCCCGTACCCACCTCGGTGAAAACCCTGGTTTCCGGTTCACGCCGGATGCATAGGGGCGATTGGCGCAGCGGTAGCGCGCTTCCCTGACACGGAAGAGGTCACTGGTTCGATCCCAGTATCGCCCACCAAAGCAAGGCAACTTGCTTGATCCAGTACCGCCGGCATAGCCGGAATGGACTAAATGCGGACGTAGCTCAGCTGGTAGAGCACCACCTTGCCAAGGTGGATGTCGCGAGTTCGAATCTCGTCGTCCGCTCTCTTGTTTCAACAATTCCACTCCGGATCCTTCCGGTTGCGGGCGATTGGCGCAGCGGTAGCGCGCTTCCCTGACACGGAAGAGGTCACTGGTTCGATCCCAGTATCGCCCACCAAGAGAGCAGCTCCCCCGGGAGCTGCTTTTTTCGTTTCCCAGGATTTCTCCCCGCCATCCGCCGCGGGCCTCGCGCCAGGCTCATTGCCCCCCCGATCCCAGGGCCTTTCTCCTCTGGGCGTATTCCCTTGGCAGGCTCCGGCCCGGCGGTTAGCATCGGAAGTGCTAGGAGCGATCTGGCTCCGCGACTGAAGGGAGGTGCCCGTGGGTTTAATTGACGATCTTAAGGGCAAGGCTCAGCATCTGATTGGTGGCAACGAGCAGGCCATCAAGGACGGCATCGAAAAGGCGGGTGATTTCGTCGATTCGAAGACCGGCGGAAAGTACGCCGATAAGGTCGATACCGTCCAGCGTGGCGCCTCCGACTACGTCGACAACGCGAACGGCCGGCCGGCAACGGCCCCCGCCGCAGAGCCGCACGTCGCGGAAGTGCCCCCAGTCACCGGGGAACCCCGGCAGCAGGGCCTCTGACCCAGGTACGTCAGCGAGGTGCCGGTCCCGCCGAGAGGCGGCGCCGGCACCTTCGTCGTTTAAGCAGCGGCCGGGTCAGGCCGCCGGAAGGACCGGAACGCTACGACGGCTCGTGGTTCTGGCCCTCGCGGGCCAGGGCGGTGAGGCGGGAGACGGCACGGAAGTACTTCTTCATATACCCGCCGGTCATCATTTCCTCGGTGAAGAGCTGGTCAAAGGGCACGCCGCTGGCCAGGATCGGCACGTCCTTGTCGTAGAGCCGGTCAGCGAGCACGACGAAGCGCAGCGCCACGGCCTGTTCGGTGATCGTCTCCACGTTGCGCCAGACGACGCCGTCGATCCCGTCAATCAGCTGGCGGTAGCGGCTCGGGTGGACACCGGCGAGGTGGTTGATCAGGGTGCTGAACTCGTCCTTGGCGACCGTCTTGCCGTCGAACTCCGCCTGCATGTGGTGGGTGAGTTCGTCGTTGCGCAGCGGCGCGGGCGCCTTGGGCAGCCCGCGGTGGCGGAAGTCCTCGCCGTCGATCCGGACGACGTCGAACTGGTCGGCCAGCACCTGGATTTCTCGCTGGAAGTCGACGGCGGCGAAGCGGCCGTCACCGAGGGAGCCCGGCAGGGTGTTGGACGTGGCCGCGAGCTTCACGCCGGCGTCGGCCAGTTCGCGCATCAGCCGGGACATCAGCACCGTGTCACCCGGGTCGTCGAGTTCGAACTCATCGATGCACACGAGCTTGTAGTGGCTCAGCGCCTCGACCGTCTTGCGGAAGGACAGAGCGCCCACCAGATTGGTGTACTCCACGAAGGTGCCGAACGCCTTGGGGCCCGGGGCCGCGTGCCACAGCGAGGCCAGCAGGTGCGTCTTGCCGACGCCGAAGCCGCCGTCGAGATAGATGCCCGCCCGGGACTCCTGCTTCTTGCCGAACAGCCGCTTGAACAGCCCCTCGCCGTCGCGGGAGCCGACGCCGGCGGCGAAACTCTGCAGCGCGTGCACGGCGTGGGCCTGGCTCGGCTGCGCGGGATCCGGCCGGTAGCTGGCAAAGGAGACCTCGCCGAACCGCGGTGACGGATAAAACCCGTTGAGGAGTTCATCGACGGAAACCGCCGGCGTTCTGGCGGCAAGCTGTTCGATCTGTACCAAGGTGGTCCGTTCTGCTGGTCTCGTGTCCCCAGAAAGGATACCGGCAATGGGCGCGCCCGCTTCCGGGCGGCCGCGTCGACGTGACGAAGGCCATATTTCCGTGTGAGTACCCGGTGGAGCAAACCCGGCGCCGCGTGGCTAGTGTTGTAACAGGCCCGTCGCCGCGCAGCAGCCACGGCCCGGCCTCCCGACCGCCCAGTGAAAGGCCAGCCCCATGCCCTACCCCGTTGAGCAGAACGAGAAATTCGCCGCCTACGCCCACCCCGAACGCCTGGTCTCCACCGAATGGCTCGCCGCGGCACTAGACGCCGGCGCGCTCGACGGCGGGAAGCTGGTGCTGGTCGAGTCCGACGAGGACGTGCTGCTCTACGAAACCGGCCACATCCCGGGGGCCGTCAAGATCGACTGGCACACCGACCTGAACGACGAGGTCACCCGCGACTACGTGGACGGTGCGGCGTTCGCCGCCCTGGCCGCGGCCAAGGGCATTTCCCGGGACAGCACGGTCGTGATCTACGGCGACAAGTCGAACTGGTGGGCCGCGTACGCGCTGTGGGTCTTCACGCTCTTCGGCCACGAGGATGTCCGGCTGCTCGACGGCGGCCGCGACAAGTGGATGGCCGAGGGCCGCCCGCTCACCACGGACAAGCCCGCCGGGACCCCCGGCGACTACCCGGTGGTGGAGCGCAACGATGCCCCGATCCGCGCCTTCAAGGACGACGTCCTGGCCCACTTGGGCAAGCCGCTGATCGACGTCCGCTCGGCCGAGGAATACACCGGCCAGCGCACGCACATGCCCGCATACCCGGAAGAGGGCGCCCTGCGCGGCGGCCACATCCCGACCGCCGCCTCGATCCCGTGGGCCCGTGCCGCCGCCGAGGACGGCACCTACCGCAACCGGGGCGAACTCGAGGCCCTCTACCTGGACGAGGCCGGGCTGACGCCGGGCGACGACGTCGTGGCCTACTGCCGGATCGGCGAACGGTCCAGCCACACCTGGTTCGCCCTGAAGTACCTGCTGGGCTTTGACAGCGTCCGGAACTACGACGGCTCATGGACCGAGTGGGGCAACGCCGTCCGGGTCCCGATCGTCAAGGGCGCCGACCGCGGCACCGTCCCGGTCGGCAAGTAAACTGGAACAGATGACTACCTCCGCCCTCCCCGCCGCCCTGGCGGAAATCGTTGACGACTTCCAGGCCCTCGAAGAAGCCGAGCGGCTGCAGTTGCTGCTGGAATTTTCCCGCGAGCTGCCCGATCCCCCGGCCCGGCTGCAGGACCATCCGGAGCTGATGGAGCAGGTGGTGGAGTGCCAGTCGCCGCTGTTCCTGACCATCGAAACCGAGTCCGGCGACTCCGGCTCGGCCGAGCGGGTGCGGCTGTTCTTCAAGGCTCCGCCCGAGGCGCCCACGACCCGCGGTTTCGCCGGCGTGCTGCACGAGGGGCTGGACGGGCTAAGCCCGGCCGAGATCCTGGCCGTCCCCGACGACATGCCCGAACAACTGGGCCTGACCCGGGCCATCACGCCGCTGCGGATGCGCGGCATGACGGCAATGCTCGGCCGGATCAAGCGCAAGGTCGCCGAACTGCCGCAGCAGGGCTAGGCAGCGGCATGGCCCGCAAGCAGGCGTCCCAGGGCACCCCGGCCACCGCGGCACTCGCGGCAGCCGGGGTGTCCTTCGTCGCCCATCCCTACAGCCACGACCCCGCCGCGCTCAGCTACGGCCTGGAAGCCGCCGAGGTGCTGGGCATCGACCCCGCCCGGGTCTTCAAAACGCTCATGGTCGACGTCGACGGGCACCTGGCGGTCGGCGTCGTCCCGGTCAGCGGCAACCTGGACCTCAAAGCGATGGCCGCCGCGGTGGGCGGCAAGAAAGCGGCCATGGCCGACCCGGCGACGGCGCAGCGCCGCACCGGCTATGTGCTTGGCGGCATCTCCCCGCTGGGGCAGCGCCAACCCTCCCCCACCGTGCTGGACGAGAGCGCGCTGGCGCTGGAGACGATCCTGGTTTCTGGCGGCCGGCGCGGGCTGGACCTGGAGCTCAGCCCGGCGGACCTGGTCCGGCTGACCGCTGCCACCACGGCCAGGATCAGCACCCGCCACCGCTGAGCGCGAACGTACACTTGAGGCCCTTTTCCCACAGGGATTGGGGCCCCAACTGTCCGTTCGCGCTCCCCCTAAGGGCTCCAACTGTACGTTCGCGCTTCCGCGGAGGGCTCCAACTGTCCGTTCGCGCTTCCGGGGGTCAGCCTGCCGGGGTGGGGCGGGGCGCCAGCTGCTGCCGGAGCCAGGCGCTGACCAGCGACTCCCAGCGCTCCGGCTCCACGTTCCACTCCTTCGTATGCCGCGCGGTCGCGAAAGCCTCGAAGGTCACCATCTCGGGGTTCTTCTCCGCCAGCGCCGCGGACGGGCCGTAGGGGACGTATTCGTCGTCCACCGAGTGCAGGATCAGCGTCGGTGTCCGCAGTTCCACGGCCCGGGAGACCCAGTCCATCGCTTTGAGGTCCACGGGGGCGGCCAGCCCGGTGAGCCGGCGGCCCAGCGGGTGGCTCATCATCAGTTGCCCGTAGCGTCCGACGGCGGACGGGATCCGGTTCAGCTGGGCGTGGTGTGCCAGCACGTTGACCCAGTCGATCACCGGGGCGTCGAGCACCATGGCCCGGATCAGGTGGTGGTAGCGGGACAGGTCCGCCGTCTGCAGGCAGATCGCCCCGCCCATGGACCAGCCGAAGAGCACGACCTCGGTGGCGCCGTGGTCCAGGGCATAGCCGATCGCGGACTCGACGTCGCGCCACTCGGTGGAACCCAGGCCGTAGCGGCCGTCCTCGGCCGAGGGCGCCAGTCCGTCGTTGCGGTAGGAGATCAGCAGGCTGGACAGGCCCTGGTCCCGGGCCACCCGGACCGCCCGGAGGCCCTCCTGGCGGGTGGCGCCGCGCCCGTGCACCATGATGGCCCAGATGTTCGGGGCCGGCTTCCCGTCCGACGGCGCTGCCGGTACAAACCACGCGGGAGCCGTGCCGCCGTCGACCTCGATCTGCACGTCCTCGTAGGGCAGCCCGAGGGCCGCCGGGTCGGGATGGACCGCGCCGCTCCAGTAGCCGCGCCGCGCACTGGTCAGGTCTCCGCTGTAGACCGCCTCGACCTCGCGCAGCACCGTCTGCTCGGACGGCGAATAGGACACCACCCGGCCCAGCCGGGCGTGTCCCCGGCCGCCGTCGAAGAACAGGCCGTAAACGCCCTCCACCGTGGAGTCCATGGTCGCCTTGAGGATGA
Organism: Arthrobacter sp. Soil763; assembly: GCF_001428365.1. Classification (GTDB taxonomy): domain Bacteria; phylum Actinomycetota; class Actinomycetes; order Actinomycetales; family Micrococcaceae; genus Arthrobacter. The sequence continues at coordinate 677,373 of NZ_LMSH01000003.1, forward strand.
CCTGCTGCCGGCGGCCGTCGCGGATGACCGCCAGGATCTCCTGGTCTTCCTCCCGCACGCGCACCGGGGTGATGACGCGGCGGGCAAAGTATAGGGCCAGCGCCGAGGAGCCGGCGGCCAGCAGGCTGGCCGCCGCGCCGCCGCCGAGGATCCCGCCCACGGCCCACCGGGCACTGCCGGCGCCCTGGTCGGACCGGACGGGCGGGAGCGCAGCCGGGCGGGCAGTTGAGCTCGCAGCTGAGAGGGCAGCAGCAGGGCCGGTTGCACGGGCGGCGGAGTTGCGCGGCGGCGGGGCCAGGCGCGGAAAGGATCCCATGGTCCATTCTTACCGCACGCGTGTCCAACCCCCGCACCGGGCCCGCCGCGCCCGTCCGTGCGGCGCCGGCGGTGCGGGGACTAGGCTGGGGGCATGAGCGACCCAATCGTCATCCTGACAGAAGAGCCCCTCGGCGCGGACGACCGCGTCAATATCGCCACCCTGGTGGCCGACGGCGACGTGCCGCTGGTGGTGCTGGTCCCGGCCAACACCGAGCGGCACCTGCTGGTGGACTTCCTCGAGAATCTTTCCCTGCTGGAGATCGCCAAGGCATTCCGCGAACTGACCGCCCGGCATCCGGACCCGGCCGAGGAGCGGACGGCTGCGGCCGAAACCCTGGCCACCTCGCTGGCCACGCTCGGCGGCCTCGGCGGCGGCGTCACGGGCGAGGTCGTCGAGGGCAAGGCCGTGGACGGCCTGGTCGCCAAGGTCCGGGAACTCAACGCCAGCCAGGCCGTGGTGATCACCCGGCCGCACGCGGTCGCCGACACCTTCCACACCGACTGGGCCAACGAAGCCCAGGACAAGCTCGGGGTTCCGGTCCTGCACCTGTACGCCGGGTCGGGATTTATCGGGGACTCCTAGGCGTTGATGAAGTCATGAGTATTTTCGGCAACAAGCCCACGAACCCGTCCGTCACCCTCCCCGGCACCACCGCGGGCGCCGCCGACGCCGGCAGCCCGGCCGCGGCGGCCAAGACCGACGAGCAGTGGCGTGAAGAGCTCAGCCCTGAGGAATACCACGTGCTGCGCCAAGCCGGCACGGAACGTCCCTACACGGGCGAGTACTGGGACACCCACACCGAAGGCGTCTACCAGTGCCGGGCCTGCGGCAGCGAACTGTTCACCAGCCGGGAAAAGTTCGATTCGCACTGCGGCTGGCCCTCCTTCTGGGCCCCGCTGGCGGACGGCACCGTGCGCTACATCCACGACCGCAGCCTGGGCATGGAGCGCATCGAGGTCCGCTGCGCGGCCTGCGACTCACACCTGGGCCACGTTTTCGAGGGCGAGGGCTACGGCACGCCAACGGACCAGCGCTACTGCATCAACTCGGTATCGCTGCGGCTCGTTCCCGCGGCGGAGCCCGCTGCGCCGGAGGCGGAGGCTTAGGCCAGCCCGCGGTGGGGCTGGTTCTGGCGTGGCCGCGGACACGTCAATGACTCAGAGTCTCTTATGCTCACGCCGTTTTTGAGTTAGCGGTTCTGGTTGCTTGTTACGCTCGGCTTAGACGTTCCCAGCAACCAGAAAGGCGACCGACGATGACCACCACCGCCCTCACCGCCCCCGCCCCGATCACCGCCGCCAGCCCGGAATGGCAGCGGCTCAAGGCCGCCGCCACCGCCCTGCAGGCACTCCAGGTCCAGGATGGTTCCGTACCGGAGACCGCCGACCACAGCGCAGCCGCGGCCCACGTCGCCACCATCACCGAGGCAATCGCGGCACTGGCGCCGTCGTTCCCGCACGACGCCCGCTACCTCGAACTCCTGGTCACCGACTTCGCCCGCTGGGCCGACGGCGGTTTCGGCGTCCCCGACTTCCTGGACTCCCTGCAGGCCTTCGCGCCGCAGGAGCACCGGGTCAACGGCCTGCAGCACCTCGTGGTCTTTCCGATGTACACCCAGAACGGCAGCAGCAACCGCCTGGTCGAGGCCGTGCTGATCGAAGTGATCTGGCCCGAGTTCATCGACGGCCTGGAAGCCGGCGAATACTCCAACAAGCTCTTCGTGCCGATCCGCTTCCTGGACTTCACCCCCGGCTATGACACCAACTCCGCGGTGCTCTTCCCGGAGACCGTGGCCGTCCGCGAGACCCCCACCTTCACCTGGGGCGCCATCTTCGCCGACCGCGAGGCCGCCCGCTTCCGCCGCGTCCTGCGCGCCGCCGCGGACATCACCTCCCTGCAGCTGCCCGAGGACGCCGCAGCCCTGCTCGAGGACCAGGACCTGACGCAGGAAACCTTCGTGATGTGGGACCTCATCCACGACCGCACCCACATGCGCGGCGACCTGCCCTTTGATCCGTTCATGATCAAGCAGCGCATGCCCTTCTTCCTGTACTCGCTGGAGGAACTGCGCTGCGATCTCACGGCGTTCCGCGAATCGGTGAAGATCGAAAAGGACGAAGACGCCGACCCGGAGGCCCGCCGTCACGCCAAGCTGGTGCAGTACGCAGTCATCTTCGACCGCATCTTCCGCTTCGCCATCACCGGCAGCCGCGTGCGCAACTACGACGGCCTCGGCGGCCAGCTGCTCTTCGCCTGGATGCACCAGCACCACGTGCTGCACTGGACCGACAGCAAGCTCAGCATCGACTGGGACGAGGTCGCCGACGTCGTGGTGGAGCTCGGCGCCAAGATCGAGGAACTCTACTGGCGCTCGATCGACCGCCCGAAGACCGCCCACTGGCTGGCTGCCTACGAGCTGATCTCCGGCACCGTCACGCCGCACCCGGCCTCCGTCTGGGCGAAGGGTCCGGACGCGCTGCCGCTGGACGGCCCGCCGCGCGGCCTCACCGACCAGGTGATGGACGACGAGTTCCCGCTGTCCATGTTCTACGAGGCGCTGGAGAAGAAGATGCGCGCCGTGATTGAGTCCACCGCCGGAATCACGGGCACGTCCGACACGGGCAGCTCCAACGCCGCACTGAACGCCGGATGAGCGGCGGCGCCCTCAATATCCTGGTAGCCGGCGGCAGCAGCCCGTCGGGGGTTGCCGTGGCCCGCGCCCTCCGGGGCGCCGGCCACGCGGTCTTCACCGTCGGCTCCGACGCCGCCCGGATCGAGGCTGCCGCCGCGGCCGCCGGCGACGGCGTGGTGCCGCTGGCCTGCGACCTCGCCGACCCGGAGGAGGTCCGCGGGCTCCACGCGGATCTGCTCGAGGGGACCGGCGGCATCGACGGCGTCATCCACCTCGTCGGCGGCTGGCGCGGCGCGAAGGGCATCGCCGACCAAAGCGACGAGGACTGGGACTTTTTGGCGCGCAACGCCATCACCACCCTCCGCAACGTCAGCCGAACCTTCTACGACGACCTCGCCGCCTCCGGCACGGGGCGCCTGGCCATCGTCTCCTCGACCGCGGTGGCCAACCCCACGGCGGCCGGCGCCACCTACGCCGCCGCCAAGGCCGCCGCCGATGCCTGGACCCTGGCGGTCGCGGACGGCTTCCGGCGCGCCCAGGCAGGACACAAGGAGGAACCTGTCGAGCAGCACAGCGCGGCGGTGATCTTCGTGGTCAAAGCCCTCGTGGACGACGCCATGCGGGCAGCCTCCCCCGAACGCAAGTTCCCCGGCTTCACCGACGTCGAGGAGCTCGCGGCGGCCGCTGTCGGGCTGTTCGGGACCCCGGCCGCCGAGCTGAACGGCCGCCGGCTGCCTCTTAGCCGATGACCCGGCACCTCTCTAGACTGAAAGCGTGAGCAAAGCGATGACGACTACGGTCGAAACCACCACCGTCCCAGCAAGCACGGCGAGCCCGGCCCCGGCCCGGCTCCACGACCCGTCCGTCCGGGGCTTCGCCTCGGATAACTATTCCGGCGTGCACCCCGAGATACTCGCGGCCCTGGCCGCCGCCAACGAAGGGCACCAGGTCGCCTACGGCGAGGACGACTACACCGCCCGCCTGCAGCAGCTGATGGAGCAGCACTTCGGCGCCGGCATCGAGTGCTTCCCGGTCTTCAACGGCACCGGCGCGAACGTCCTGGCCCTGCAGTCCCTGCTTCCCCGCTGGGGCGCCGCGATCTGCGCCTCCACGGCCCACATCAACATGGACGAGAACGGCGCACCGGAGCGCATCGGCGGGATCAAGCTCCTGCAGGTCCCCACCCCCGACGGCAAACTCACCCCGGCGCTGATCGACCAGGAGGCCTGGGGCTGGGGTGACGAACACCGCGCCCAGCCGCTGGCGGTCTCCATCACCCAAACCACCGAACTGGGCACCTGCTACACCCCCGAGGAGGTCCGCGCCATCGCCGAGCATGTCCACGCCAAGGGCATGAAGCTGCACATGGACGGCGCCCGCCTCGCCAACGCCGCCGCGCACCTGGGCGTGCCGCTGCGCGCCTTCACCCGCGACGCCGGCGTCGACATCCTCTCCTTCGGCGGCACCAAGAACGGCCTGCTCTTCGGCGAGGTCGTGGTGGCCCTGAACCCGGAGGCCGCCCACGGCCTGGTCTACCTTCGCAAAATGAACATGCAGCTGGCCTCCAAGATGCGCTTCATGTCCGCGCAGTTCATCGCCCTGCTGGAAGGCGACCTGTGGCTGCGTTCCGCCTCGCACGCCAACGCCATGGCGGCCCGGCTCCGCGCCGGCGTCGAGTCGATCCCGGGCGTGGAGCTGAGCCAGAAGACCGAGTCCAACGGCGTCTTCGCGGTGCTGCCCGCCGGCGTCGCGGACCGGCTGCGGAAGTCCTTCCGCTTCTACGACTGGAACGAAGCGGCCCGTGAAGTGCGCTGGATGTGCTCCTTCGACACCACCGAGGAAGACGTTGATTCCTTCATCGCCGCCATCAAGCGGGAGCTCGCTGCCGGCTAGCGGCCCGCCCACCCCGGCCCGGCGGCGAGCCTGCCGGGGCCGGGCGGCGGCCGTGCATACCCTGTCACTGTGAACGCACTCGACCAGGTTCCCCCGGATTTCCGCTTCGCGCTGGAAACCCTGCGAAAGGCACGGGTCCGGGCCGAGCTGCGCCTCGACGAGATCCCGGCCCCGGCCCGGCTGGCGCCGTTCGCGGTGGCGCTGGGCGCCGAGGTGGTGGTCCCGGGCGGACTGCCGGGTTCGGTCCACGGGCCGGCGGCAGCCGCGCTGGCCCCGGCAGCCGGCAGCGACGACGTCGAACTCGCCACCGGCCGCTTCATCCTGCTCCACGACCCGGAGGGCTCGGCGGTCTGGGACGGCGAATTCCGGATCGTCACGTACATCCGCGCCCAGCTGGAACCGGACATGGGCAACGACGAAATGCTCGGCTCCGTGGCCTGGACCTGGCTGGTGGAGGCACTGGACAACCACGCCGCGGAATACCGCTCGGCGGGCGGAACCGCCACCCGGGTCCTCTCGGAGAGCTTCGGCTCGCTCGCGGACCGGCCCGGCACCATCGACATTGAACTGCGCGCCTCGTGGACGCCGGCCGGGCGGGACATCACCGCCCACCTGGAAGCGTGGTCGGACATGGTCTGCACCTTCGCCGGCCTGCCTCCCCTGCCCGACGGCGTCACGGCACTGCCGCGCCGCCGGTAAACTGGAGGCACCATGACCCCTCATAACCCGGAAACCACCACGGCCGGCACCGTCCCCGCCAGCTCCCCCGGCGCAGCTGGAGCTGCCGACACCACGGCCCACATCACGGTGGAAGGCTTCGACAGCCTGGTCCCCGAGGTCATCGACCTTGATGCTCCCCGCGACGGCGTCCCGCTCGTCATCGAAACCCAGGCGGGGCTGGAGCGCTGCGCCGCGGCCCTGGCCGCCGGACACGGTCCCGCCGGCGTCGACGCCGAACGCGCGTCCGGGTTCCGCTATGGCCAGCGGGCCTTCCTGGTCCAGATCCGGCGCGAGGGAGCCGGCACCTGGCTGATCGACCCGGAACCCTTCGGGGACCTGCGCATCGTCAACGACGCACTGCGCGGCGTCGAATGGATCCTGCACGCGGCCACCCAGGACCTCCCCTGCCTCTCCGAACTGGGCATGTGGCCGGACAGGCTCTTTGACACCGAACTCGCCGCCCGCCTGGCCGGCCTGCCCCGCGTCGGCCTGGCCGCCGTCATCGAACAGCTCCTCGGCTTCGGCCTGGCCAAGGAACACTCCGCCGCGGACTGGTCCACCCGGCCCCTGCCGGAACCCTGGCTGCGCTACGCGGCGCTCGACGTCGAGGTCCTCACCGAGCTCCGCGAAGAGCTGATCGAGATGCTCACCGCGGACGGCAAGCTCGAGTACGCCGAGCAGGAGTTCGCCGCGATCCTCGAAGCCGGCGTGGCTCCCCCGCGCGTGGACCCGTGGCGCAAAACCTCGGGGCTGCACCAGATCCGGGACCGCCGCCAGCTGGCCGCGGTCCGGGAACTATGGCTGGAGCGCGACTCGCTGGCCCAGAAGCGTGACGTCGCGCCGGGCCGGCTGATTCCCGATTCCGCCCTGGTGGCCGCCGCCAAGGCCATGCCGGGCACCGTCCCGCAGCTGCTCGGGACCAAGGGCTTCCACGGCCGGGCCGCACAGCGCGAAGCACCGCGCTGGCTGCGCTGCATCAGCGCCGCCCGCAGCCTCGAAGACCTTCCGCCGCTGCACCTGGCCACCAACGCTCCCCCGCCGCCGCGCGTCTGGGCAGACCGGGATCCGGAGGCCGCCGCCCGGCTCGCCACGGCCCGCCCCAAGCTGCAGGCACTGGCAGAGGAACTGAACCTGCCGGTCGAAAACCTGCTGACCCCGGACTACCTGCGCCGCGTGGCCTGGCGTCCGCCGGCGGAGATCAGCGAGGAAGGCATCGCCGAGGAACTGCAGAACCTGGGCGCCCGGCAGTGGCAGATCCAGCTGACCTCCCCGCTGATCGCCGACGCCTTCCTCAACCCGGCACCGCTGCCGCCCAAGGAACCCCGGGCAGCCGCGGCCGACCCGGCTCCCTGAGCGCGCCCCGCCGCCGTTCCGAAACTCCTTGCCAGCTAAGTTACCCGCGGGTAACATAGCTGGAGATGCCGTCTGGATCCTCCAGTCCCGCCAAGCCCGCGGGCCCGGATCCGGCACCCTGTCTCAATGAGGAGTTACACGTGAGCCAAGCCAGTCCCAGCGGGAACACCACCACCGCGCCGCCCGCCGTCGGACGGAACCGCAGCGTCCGCGACGTCGTCTTCGTCGACGGCGTGCGCACCCCGTTCGGCCGCGCCGGCGAGAAGGGCATCTACGCCGGAACCCGCGCCGATGACCTCGTGGTCAAGTGCATCCGCGAACTGATGCGCCGCAACCCGTCGCTTCCGGCGGAACGGATCGACGAGGTGGCCATCGCCGCCACCACCCAGACCGGGGACCAGGGCCTGACCATCGGCCGCACCGCCGCCCTGCTGGCCGGCCTGCCGCGCACCGTTCCCGGCTTCGCCATCGACCGGATGTGCGCCGGCGCCATGACCGCCGTGACCACCACCGCCAGCGGCATCGGCTTCGGCGCCTACGACGTCGTCATCGCCGGCGGCGTCGAACACATGGGCAACCACCCGATGGGAGCCGGCGCCGACCCGAACCCGCGCTTCATGTCCGAACGGATCGTCGACCCGGCCGCCCTGAACATGGGCAACACCGCGGAGAACCTGCACGACCGCTTCCCCGCCATCACCAAGGAACGCACCGACGCCTACGCCGTCGCCTCCCAGGACAAGCTGGCCGCCGCCTACGCCAAGGACCAGATCCAGCCGGACCTGGTTCCCGTCGCCACCATGAAGCCGGGCCAGGGCTGGACCGTGAACACCGTGGACGAACCGCCGCGCCCGGGTACCTCGGTGGAGGACCTGGCGGCGCTGCGCACCCCGTTCCGCGCCCATGGCCGCGTCACCGCCGGCAACGCCGCCGGCCTCAACGACGGCGCCACCGCGGCCCTGCTGGCCTCCGCCGACGCCGCCGAGGAACTCGGCCTGCCGGTCAAGATGCGCCTGGTCGGCTACGCCTTCGCCGGTGTCGAGCCGGAAGTCATGGGCATCGGCCCCGTCCCGGCCACCGAGAAGGCCCTGAAAAACGCCGGGCTCGGCATCGAGGACATCGGCCTGTTCGAAATCAACGAGGCCTTCGCCGTCCAGGTCCTGAGCTTCCTTGACCACTTCGGCATCGCCGACGACGACCCGCGGGTCAACCGCTACGGCGGCGCGATCGCCGTCGGACACCCGCTGGCCTCCTCCGGCGTCCGGCTGATGAACCAGCTGGCCCGCCAGTTCGAAGAGGACCCGTCCGTCCGGTTCGGCATGACGACCATGTGCATTGGCCTGGGCATGGGCGCCACCGTCATCTGGGAAAACCCGCACCACGCCGACTACGGCACCGACTACACCACCGAGACTGGAGCCGCAGCATGAGCGCCGCCGATTTCCACAAGCTTGCCGAGCTGTTTCCCAACGAAACGGTGACGCACTCCTACGTCCAGGACATCGAACTCCCCGCCGTGAACGGCACGAGCCCGGGCACCTTCGCGCTGGTCACCCTGGACAACGGCCTGGACCACTCCAAACCCACCACCCTGGGCCCGAACACCCTGATCGAGCTCGGCACCGTACTGGAGGGGCTGCGGGACCGCGCCGCGCGCGGCGAGATCGTCGGCGTCGGCGTGACCGGCAAGCCCTACTTCCTGGTCGCCGGCGCTGACCTGTCCACGGTCAAGTCCGTCAGCGGCCGCGAGCAGGGGCTCTGGATGGCGCAGCTTGGCCACGACGTCTACGCCACGCTGGCGAACCTCGGCGTCCCCAGCTTCGCGTTCATCAACGGCCTGGCCCTGGGCGGCGGACTGGAAATCGCCCTGCAGTCCACCTACCGCACGGTCTCCACCGGGGCGGGCGCCCTGGCCCTGCCCGAGGCGTTCATCGGGCTGATCCCCGGCTGGGGCGGCGTGTACATCCTGCCGCGGCTGATCGGTCCGGAAAACGCCGTCAAGGTCATGATCGAGAACCCGCTGAGCAACAACCGCACGCTGACCGGCCCGCAGGCCTATGAGCTGGGCGTGGCGGACGCGATCTTCGAACCGGCCGACTTCGTCGAGCAGTCCGTTGCCTGGGCCGCGCAGGTGATCGCCGGGACCGTAACGACCGCGCGCACCAACGCCGTCGACGCCGCCGCGCCGGAGGTTGCCGAACGCTGGGCAGCGTCCGTCGCGGCCGGCCGGGCGTTCGTGGAGGCAAAGACCTCCAACGCGTCCCCGGCTCCGGCCAAGGTGCTGGACGTGCTGGAGGCCAACCGCACCCTGACCCAGGCCGAATCCGCGGAGCTGGAATGCCAGACGCTCGCGGACCTGATGCAGACCGACGAGTTCCGCTCCACGGTCTACGCCTTCCTGGACCTGGTGCAGCGCCGCTCCAAGCGCCCTGCCGGCGCTCCGGACCGCAAGCTCGCCCGCCCGGTGACGAAGATCGGCGTCGTCGGCGCAGGCCTGATGGCCAGCCAGCTGGCCCTGCTCTTCGCCCGGCAGCTGAAGGTGCCGGTCGTGATGACGGACATCGACCAGGCGCGGGTCGACAAGGGCGTGGACTACGTACACGCCGAGGTGGACAAGCTCCTGGCGAAGAAGCGGATCAGTCCTGACGCGGCCAACCGGACCAAGGCCCTGGTTACCGGATCGGTGTCCAAGGAAGCCTTCGCCGACGCCGACTTCGTGATCGAGGCCGTCTTCGAGGAGCTCGGGGTTAAGAAGCAGGTGTTCAAGGAGGTCGAGGCGATCGCCTCGCCCGAATGCATCCTCGCCACCAACACCTCCTCGCTCTCCGTCACGGCCATGGCGGAGGACCTGCAGTACCCCGAACGCCTGGTCGGCTTCCACTTCTTCAACCCCGTGGCCGTGATGCCGCTCCTGGAGATCGTGCGCGCACCGAAGACCGACGACGCCGTCCTGGCCACCGCGTTCGAACTGGCCAAGGGCCTGAAGAAATCCGCCGTCCTGGTCAAGGATGCCGCCGCGTTCGTGGTCAACCGGATCCTGCTGCGGCTGATGGGCGAGGTGACCGCGGCGTTCGACGAGGGCACCCCGGCCGAGGTGGCGGACAACGCGCTGCGGCCGATGGGCCTGCCGATGACGCCGTTCACCCTCGGCGCCATGGTCGGGCTGCCGGTGGCCCAGCACGTGCAGGAGTCCCTGCACGCCGCCTTCGGCGACCGCTTCACGGTTTCAGCGAACCTGCAGGCGCTGATCGACAACGGCATCAAGTCCGTCTGGGATCCGGCTTCGGTCAAGGCCGGAAAGCCGGTCATCCCGGCGGAGACCCTGGCCCTGATGAGCTTCGGGGATTCACCCTCCACCGCCGAAGAGGTGCTGCGCCGCACCCAGGACGCCCTCGCGGAGGAGATCGGCCTGATGCTGAATGAAGGCGTCGTGGCCGGGCCGGAGGACATCGACCTCTGCATGATCCTCGGCGCGGGCTGGCCGATGTTCCTCGGCGGCATCACCCCGTACCTCGACCGGGTGGGCGCCTCCGAGCGGGTCAATGGCAAGAAGTTCCTGGCCCCGGGCGTCGCGTCCGAGCCGGCCGCCTAGCAGCCCGTTCGCCCGACACGACAGCGCCGCCGTTCCCGCCGACAGGCAGGAACGGCGGCGCTTTGGCGTGCTGGCCGTGCCGCCGCCAGGAGACCCCCGGTCAGCACTCGCAAATCATCAGCACATTGCCGTCGGGATCCTTGAAGTTGAACCACTGGCCATCACGGATTTCCGTGACCTCCGCGCCCCTGCCCTGCAGGTGGGCGTGCGCGGCCTGGATGTCGGAGGTGTTCAGGTGGAACGCCGGAACACGGAACACGGCGTCCGGTGCGAAGATCTTGCTGTCCAACACCAGCCCGGCCCCCTGCATGGGCAGCACGTAGAGATGGCCGAACAGGACCTCGCCGTCCGCCGGGACACCAAGCAGGGAGCAGTACCAGTCCCGCGCTTTTGCGACGTCACTGACCGGAACGAAGACGGTTCCGATCTCCGCGGCTATGGGGTTCATCGGCGGTTCCTCCTGGTTGGTGGTCCCGGCTCGGGTGCGGGAAAGCTCCCTGAAATATACCTGATCGGGATTCCGCCGTGGCTGGGACGTCGGTGTCTTTTGGCGGCGGCGCCTGCCCCGTCGCAGTCCCTCGCCCGTGGCATGATCGTCTCTGTGTCAATTGATGAGGAGGGGCGGGTGGCAGTGACCAGCGCCGTCGTGCGGCCCGGCGTTGAAGCGTGGCAGGCACTGTCGCGGCGGACCCGGGGGCGCCGGGATGGGATGTTCGCCTGGCTGATCGGGGTCTTGACGACCGCCGGCGCCTTCATCACGGACCGGGGGTGGGAGACCCTGGATGATCCCGGCTGGTCCGGCGCCTACCGCATAATCGACATGTTCGGGCTTGCGAGCATTCTCCTCGCCCTGAGTTTTTCCGTCGTTGGATCCCTGCTCCGGACCCACGCCCTGGTGGCTGCACCCTTGGTGTTGTTGGCAGCCGCCGTTCCGCACAGCATGGACGGCTACCGTTCCGGGGCTGTGTGGTGGCTTGGCGCTGCCGCTGCCGCCCTGTGGGCCGTCATCGCTGCTGTCCGGGCGTGGCATCGGCTGTGCGCGGTTCAGCGTCTCGCGCAGGCTTCCTCCACGGGACGAACGACGACGGTGGGCCCCAACGCCGTACGGGCAAGAAAACGGGCGTTGTGGCCGGGCCTGCTGATGCTGCTGCTGTTCCTGGCTACGGCGTGCGGCGGCTGGGCGCTGGCGTTCGGGACGCTGCCCGCGGAGCTGGGCCGGACCTACGAGGAGTTGGGGGAGGAATCTTCCTCGAACATGTTCGCGGCCGCGGCTATGGCGGCCAGCATCATGACAGTTGCCGCAGCGGTACAGCAGGGGTGGCGCCTTTTCGCGATGGGCCGGGTCGGACGGCGCTTGGTCTGGGAAATACCCGCGGCGGGGCACCCCGCCCAATGGTGGCTGTACGGGAACAACGACGCCGGCGAGGTGTCGATGGAGGCGGCTGAAGCACCCGGCTGTGATTGCCTGGCGGAGTTCAGGCTGGTCGTTCCTGACGGGGAGGATGAACTCGCGGCGGGCGCCGGCGTGCCGGCCTCGGACTATTGCCTCCTGCATGGCATCGACCGGATCAACGCGATGACGACCGCTGAGTTCACCGCGCTGAGTGGGGAAACCTGGTTGTGGGACATGGCCTCTGATCTGCCGGAGCCCGCGGACCCGGAGGCAATACGGTTTCGTCTCTACGGTTTTTGCGGGCACACCTTCGGCGGAATTCCCGTCCGGGAAGACCGGGGCGGCGTCGACGCGGTTTTCCCGGGAGTCCCGCCGGCCCATGAAGCCAGTGTGGCCGAAGCCGGCCCGGGGTGGGATAAGCCGCGGCGCCCGGAGGCCGGGGTGCAGGACACCATCGACCTACGCCCGGCCGGCTACGCCGGATTTGCGTTCCGCTACCGGCACGGCAGGGCATGGTTTGAGACCGCGCCCTCGACCGCGACTGGATAGGCTGTCGGCGCCGGGATGAGTCCGCGGCTCCTGCCCCGACGTTGCGGCGCCGCTCAGAGTTCCCGGAGGTTCCCGCCGTCGAGTGCAAGGACACGGTGGGCGTTGGCGCGGGCGTAGGCGAGATCGTGGGTGACCATGACGACGCCGGCTCCCCGCGCCGCCGCGCCAGTCACGGCGTGCTGCAGCCGTTCGAGCCCCGGCCGGTCCAGGCCCACGGTGGGTTCATCCAGGGCGATGACGGCGGGCCGGCGTGCCAGCACGGTTGCCAGGGCCAGCAGCCGCTGCTGTGAGGACGGCAGTTCCGCCGGGTGCGCCTGAGCGGCGCCGGCGAGCCCGACGGCGGCCAGCGCCTCTTGTGCCCGGTCCCCCGCCCCGGCACCGGCGAGCCGGCGCAACCCGAAGCTGACCTCCCGCAGCACGGTCCGTTCGAAGAGCTGGTCGCGCGGCTGCTGGAACAGCACGCCGACCCTCGCGGCGATGCGGCCGGCCGGGACGCCGGCAATGTTGGTGCCGGCGACGACGACGTCGCCGGTTTGAGGCCGCAGCAGTCCGTTGGCGTGGCGCAGCAGCGTGGATTTCCCGGCGCCGTTCGGGCCGGTGATGGCGACGATCTCCCCCGCCCGGAGCGTCAGGTCCAGGTCCCGCAGCACTGCCGCCCGGGCAGGGTCCCCGGCCGGCCCTGGTCCGGCTCCCCCGCGCGGCGTGCCAGCCCCATAGCCGAAGCCGATGCCCCGCAGCTCGAGAACGGCTGGCAATGCTGGCGGCGCCGGCAGGGTGCCCGGCATCCCCGCGGCTCCGCCCTCCTGCACTACGCCCGCGTCCCGGAGTGCCGCGCCTTCCTGGAGGTCCGCGGGCGAGCCGTCCGCGACGGCCGTCCCTCCATCCAGGATGATCCAGCGCCCGGCACTGCGGGCCAGCACGTCGGCCCTTTGGCTCAGCACCACGACGGCGGTCCCGGCGTCGAGCAGCCCGGCCACGAGGTTCCGGAGCCCACTGGCCCCTGCCGCGTCGAGGGAGGCCATGGGTTCGTCGAGGACCAGCACCTCGGGCCCGGCAATGACGGCGCAGGCGACGGCCAGCCGACGCAGCTCGCCGCCGGAGAGCTCCGCCGGGTCCCGCTCCGTCAGTCCGGAAAGTCCTGTCTGTTCGGCGACGCGTGCCACCTGCCGGATCATCTCGGGCCGGGGAACACCGCGGTTCTCCAGGCCGAAGGCCAGTTCCTCGGCCACGTTGGAACGCACCGTCGAGATGATGGCCGCGGCGTCCTGCGGCACATAGCCCACCCGGGCGGACCAGACGGCGGGGTTGATCCGGGGATCCCCGCTGCCGCCGTCGAAGTCCAGGCGCTCGGCGCCGAGTGCGAGGCTCCCGCGCATGACCCCGGAGTGGCCGGGGCGCAGCCAGCCGGCGAGCAGTTTGCCGAGCGTGCTCTTGCCGCTGCCGGAGCCGCCCAGCACGGCAGTCAGGGTCCCCGGCAAAAAAGAAATCCGGATGTCCCGCAGCGCAGCGGCCGCGTCGCCGTGGAAGCTAAAGCTGCGGATCCGGGCGGAGGCGGAGGCAGCACTCACGAGGGCACCGCCGTCGGCCACGCAGTCATCAGCCGCAGCACCACGGCGGCCGCGGCCAGGAGCAGTGCTGCGGCACGGAAGATGCGCTGCGCCGGCGGGTCCTGCAATTGCCGGTAGCTAGTCCGTGGACCCGGCAAGCCGAAGCCGCGCGCGTCCAGCGCCTGCGCCCTGAGCCCGGCATCCTCCACCAGTCCCAGGACCAGCGGCACCGCCTGCAGCCTGGCCGCAGCCAGCCGGGACAGCGGCCCGCGCCCGACCACCAGGCCGCGCGCTTCCTGGGCCTGCCGGATCTTCTCCAGGCGTCCGGCCATGGCCGGGACCAGGATGAGCGTGGAGGCGAGGACGAAGCTGAGTTGGGGAGGGATCCGCCGCGCGGCCAGGGCGGTGACCAGGTCCGGAACGCTGACGGTGAAGGAAAAGAGCAGGAGCAGCAGCACGCATGCGGCGGTCCGCGTACCCAGCTCCAGGGCGAAGCCCAGGCCTTCGGCGGTGACCCGGGCGGGCCCCCACTGCGCCAGCACGGTGTGCCCTTCCAGGAAGAACAGACCGTGGAGCACCAGCAGCGACAGGAAAAGCGGTGCCAGGATGACCCCGGCAGCCGCCAGCACCCGCGCGGCCACGCCCGCGCGCGCGGCGAGCAGCGCGGCGGCCAGCGCGACGGCGACGGACAACTGCCAGCTGGCGGCCGCCGTCGTCACGACCGCGGCGCAGCAGGCCGCGGTCAAGGCCGTCAGCGGGTGCAGGGACATGGACTAGGCAGCGGGGTCCGCCGGGACCTTACCCGCGAGGACCCGGAAGCGGCGGACAAAGGCGAACTGGAACGTAGTGCGCCGCGGCAGGGCGTAGGCCAGCAGTGCGGCAATCGTGAAGACAATCGCCTTGTCCATCGGGTCCGAGATCAGGGCCTGCTTGGTGATCGCTGCCAGCAGGGTGTCACCCATGGCGCGGAAGGCACTGACGATCGCCCCGGTGCCCAGTCCGGCGGTCCCGCCGAACACGAAGGCGGCTATCGGGGCGGAGACGACGCCGGCGAGGACACCGGTGAGGAACCCCGCCACCGGGGCGAAGTAGAAGCGCCGGAAGAGACCGGCACGGGCCGCGAGCCCGGCGAGAAAACCGATCAGGGCTGCACCGGCGGCGAAGGGCAGCACGGTGGGGTTGAAGAAGGACCAGACGATGCTCCCGAGCACGCCGGTGGCGGCGCCGGCGGCCGGGCCGGCGAGGACGGCGATCAGGACGGTGCCGATCGCGTCGAGGTAGAACGGCAGTCCGGTGCTGCCCATCAGCTGGCCGAGGACCACGTTAAGCACAATCGCCACCGGCATCAGGACCAGCGTTGAGGTGGGCAGGACCGGTAGCACGGCGGCGAGCAGGAGCACCGCGCCAAGCAGGAAGCCGCCCAGCGCCACGAGGGCGGAGAACGACGCCGGGCCGTTGGCGATGTCGGCGGGCTGGTTCAGCACAAGGAAGACGTTGGTGGCGGCGATGGCCGCGGCGCCAGCGATTTCCAGCAGCCGGCGGCGGCGCGGGGCCCCGGCACGGGTGTCCGCGGCTGGCAGGGTCAGGGGCTGCTGTGACATGGGAAAAGTCCTTCGGCTGGGGTTTGCAAAAACCGCCTCATGTCACCTCGGCGCAGCTTATATCCTAGCCGTCCAGGGAGCGGGCCAGCGCACCTACGGAGGAGATCAGCTCCTCGAAGCACTGGCCGGGATCGTTGCCGGTGACGATCCGGGCGTTCGGCGGCAGTCCCCAGAGTCCGCGGAAGTCGGCGACCGTGGTGCCCGCCAGCAGCGCGGAGTCGGTTTCGACGTCGACCGTGGCCAGGCGGGTGCCGAACGGGGTCCGTCCGACGGCGGCGCAGGCGGCGAAGGCGTCGTGCATGTGCGCCACGTAGCCCTGGTCGTAGAGCCGGTGGAATTCCATGTAGAAGCGGATCGCGTCCGAGAGGCACGCGACCAGCGGGTTGCTGGAGCGGCTGCGCTGGCCCTCGGGCTGGTCCGGGAGCACCAGTTCGGGTTCGCCAGCCCCGGCGGCCTCGCCGAGCCTTCGGAGGTGCTCCGGCAGCATCTCGATCCGCTCCGTGGTCTCCAGGGCGCAGACCACGGGCAGCTTGTCCTCCGGGAGCCCGCGGTAGGCGGCGTAGACCTCCTTGGCCGCGTGCGGGTCCACCGCGGTGTTCCACTCCGCCGTCGGCGTGGTGTTGCCCTGGTAGTAGAAGCTGCCGCCCATGATCACCAGGCCCTTGAGTAGGCGCGGCAGTTCCGGTTCGCGGCGCAGGGCGAGGGCGAAGTTGGTCAGCGGGCCGGTGATCAGCCCGGTGATCTGCCCCGGGTGCGCGCGCACCTCCTCCACCCAGACGTCGACGGCGTGCCTGGCTGAGATCGGTTGCGCGGGGGCGGGCAGCTCGGCGTAGCCGATCCCCTGCGGGCCGTGGGTCTCCTCTGTGGTGACCAAAGGGATCTGTAGCGGCACCTCGGCGCCGGTGGCGACTTCAATCCCCTGCCGTCCGCACAGCTCCAGCAGGGACAGCGTGTTCAGCGCCACCTGGCGTGCCCCGACGTTTCCGGCCGTACAGGTGATGGCCTGCAGCCGGACCTCGGGCCGGGACAGCAGGTACACAATGGCCAGCGCGTCGTCGATCCCGGTGTCGACGTCCATCAGGATCAGGGGTCCGGCGTCCCGGGCGCCGGGGGTTTCCGCGCTCAGAACAGGGCGACCTTCGGCGTGCGCGGGAAGATCTCGTCGAGTTCGGCCAGTTCCGCGGCGTCCGGGACCCAGGCTACGGCATCGGCGTTCTGCTTGACCTGCTCCGGGCGGGTGGCGCCGGCGATGACGCTGCTGACGGAGGGCTGGGCCACGAGCCAGGAGAAGGCGACCTGGATTTCGGTCAGGTCCCGGGCCGCGGCGAAGGCCGAGAATTTGCCCAGCTGGTCCCAGTCGGCGTCGTGGACCAGGTTGGTGCGGGTGTGGCTGAGGCGGGAACCGGCCGGGGCCTTCCCGGCGGAGTACTTGCCGGTCAGCAGGCCGTTGGCCAGCGGGAAGTACGGCAGCACGCCCAGGCCGTAGGCCTCCGCGGCGGGGGTGACTTCCAACTCGGCGCGGCGGTCCAGCAGGTTGTAGTGGTTCTGGCTGGAGATGAAGCGGGCACCGCCGCGGGCGCGGGCCACGAACTCGGCCTCGGCGATCTGCCAGCCGGCCCGGTTGGAGTGGCCGATGTAGCGGACCTTCCCGCTGGTGACGAGCTCGTCGAGGGCCGCGAGGGTCTCATCGATCGGGGTCTGCGGATCCGGGGTGTGGAACTGGTACAGGTCGATCCAGTCCGTGCCCAGCCGCCGCAGGGAGGCCTCGGCGGCCTTGATGATGTAGCGACGGGACCCGCGGGCGCCGAAGTCGTTACCGTTGGTGCCGCGCATGTCCAGGCCGAACTTGGTGCCGATCACGGCGTCGTCCCGGCGGCCGGCGAGGGCCTTGCCGAGCATGGTTTCGCTCAGGCCCGGTTCGCGACCGTAGGCGTCGGCGACGTCGAAGAAGGTAATCCCGGCATCCAGGGCCGCGTGCACGACGGCGTCGGTCCCTTCCTGCGACTCGGTCGCAGTGTTGGCCCGTCCCAGGTTGTTGCAGCCCAGCCCCACGGCAGAGACGGTCAGTCCGGAATTTCCTACGCGTCGGTAATCAGTCATGGGAGCCAGCCTATAACGCCGGTGAGCCGCCGGCGGGCAGGCCCGTACCGGGTCAGCCGTACGTGCTCCGGGGCTTAGCCCACGGGCAGCTCCAGCCCGTGCTCGTCCATCGCGTCCTGGAGTTGCGCAAGCGTGCGCGGGCAGACGCCGGGCATCCCGGCCAGCCGGCGGCGGCCCAGCTCCCGGACGTGCTCGAGGGTCTCCACTCCGGCGTGCGCCAGGGACTTGCGGGCCGGTGCGGCGAGTCCTGCCGGAAGTGGAGTGCTGCCTGGTCGAGGTGCTTTCCGCGTCATTGCGTTACCTTCCAATCGCTTGCCCCCAAAACTGAGTTGAGCCGTGCCCGGCTCCTTACAGATGGATTTCCAGGCGGGTTGCGCCTAGAGGGTGAAGCTGTTGGCCGGTTTGGCCGAGTGCTTGAGCTTGAAGTCAGTCCCGTTGTACGGCGCCGCTCCGATGCTCAGCTTGGTGAAGTCCAGATCCTCGCCCCGGATGCAGACCTTGATCGCGTTGACGGTCTTGTTGACCTCCGGCGTGAGGCAGAAGATGTTGAGCTTGGCGTCGGAGAACTCGGAGCGGTCCACTACGCCCAGACCGCGCCAGGCGAGGTGGCCGATCAGGGCGTCCTTGGCCTTTTCCTCCAGGTAGCGGTCGCGGCTGGTGCCGTCCTTGGTCTTGAGCGCGTACTGCGCCACCACCCAGAACTGGTCCTCGTCAGGGATCTCCGCGTAGCCGTCCTCGGCGCACTGTGCCGCAAAGGCTTCCATGAGCCCCTCACCGGCGGCGGCGTCGGCTGCCTCGGTTTCCTCGGTCGTGCTCTGGTGCCCGACGACGCCGTAGTTCATCACGAACTCGTGGTACTCCTCGTCGATCCAGGCTTCCCGGAAGTGCAGGGTGCCTTCCTCGTCGCGCTTGTAGAGGCGGATGATGCCGCTCATGGTCGTCCCTTCGGTGGCGGTCACAGGATCGGCAGGCTTCCGGTGCTGGGGTGTTGCTGGCCGGGCAGCGGCCGGGCGAAGGGCACCTTCGTGCCCAGGACCTGCGCGACAACGTCGTGGGTGATCTGCTGCGCCGTCAGGCCGACCCGCTCCAGCACCTGGTTCCGGCTGCCGTGGTCCAGGAACTCGACCGGCAACCCCACCTCGTTGAGGGCGGTGTCCACGCCCGCGGCCCGCATCTCCTGGCGGATCCGGGAGCCGACGCCGCCGGCCCGGACGCCGTCCTCGATGCAGACCACGAGGCGGTGGTGGGAGGCGAGGGCCACGACGGACTTCGGCACCGGAAGCACCCAGCGCGGGTCGACCACGGTGGAACTGATGCCCTGCGCGCCGAGCCGGCTGGAGACGTCCAGCGCGAGTTCGGACATGGCGCCGACACTGACGATCAGCACGTCGTTCTCGCTGGAGCCTGCGGGCCGGCGGGCGAGGACGTCCACGCCGTCGCTGAGCCGTTCGATCGCCTCGACCTCGGCGCCGACGGTGCCCTTGGAGTAGCGGATCACGGTGGGGGCGTCCTCGACCGCGACCGCCTCGCGCAGTTCCTCCCGCAGCCGGGTGGCGTCGCGGGGGGCGGCAAGGTGCAGGCCGGGCACGATCTGGACCATGGCCATGTCCCACATGCCGTGGTGGCTGGCGCCGTCGGGCCCGGTGACCCCGGCCCGGTCCAGCACCACGGTGACGCCGGCCTTGTGCAGGGCGACGTCCATCAGCAGCTGGTCAAAGGCCCGGTTGAGGAACGTGGCGTAGACCGCCACGACGGGGTGCAGGCCGCCGAACGCCATGCCGGCGGCGGAGGTCAGCGCGTGCTGTTCGGCGATGCCGACGTCGAAGACCCGCTCGGGGTGGCGCGCGGCGAACTTGTGCAGCCCAACGGGGATCAGCATGGCGCCGGTGATCCCGACGATGTCCTTGCGTTCGTCGGCGATCTCGGCGATTTCGTCAGCGAAGACCGAGGTCCAGGACTTCGCTCCCCCGGCCTCGGTGGGTTCACCGGTTTCCGGATCGATGATGCCGACGGCGTGGAACTGGTCCGCCTCGTGCGCCCGGGCGGGGGCGTAGCCGTGGCCCTTTTCGGTCATAGCGTGGACGATCACGGGTCCGGCGTAGTTCTTCGCCGTGGCCAGCGCGTTCTCCATGGCCTGCAGGTTGTGTCCGTCCACCGGGCCGATGTACTTCATGCCGAGGTCTTCGAACATGCCCTGCGGCGCCCACCAGTCCTTGATGCCTTTTTTCATGGCGTGCAGGCTCTTGTAGGTGAACTGTCCGGCCGGGCCGCCGTTCTGCAGCCGCTTCTTCCACCAGTCGAGGGCGCCTTCGTAGGCAGGCGCCGCGCGGAGCGAGTCGATGGTGGGCCGCAGCGAGGCGAGGTAGTCGGCGACGCCGCCGACGGTCGGGGCGTAGGAGCGGCCGTTGTCGTTGACGACGATGACGACGCGGCGCTTCTTGTCCGCGGCGATGTTGTTGATGGCCTCCCAGGCCATGCCGCCGGTGAGGGCACCGTCGCCGACGACGGCGATCACGTACCGGTCGCCGTCGCCGGTGAGCTGGCGGGCGCGGGAAATGCCGTCGGCCCAGGACAGCGAGGAAGACGCGTGGGAGCTTTCGACGATGTCGTGCTCTGACTCACCCCGGTCCGGGTAGCCGGAGAGCCCGCCCTGCTGACGGAGGGTGCTGAAGTCCTGCCGTCCGGTGAGGAGCTTGTGCACGTAGGACTGGTGGCCGGTGTCGAAGACGATGCTGTCGCGCGGGGAATCGAAGATCCGGTGCACCGCAATGGTGAGTTCGACGACGCCCAGGTTCGGTCCGAGGTGGCCGCCGGTCTGGGACACGTTGCCGATGAGGAATTCCCTGACCTCGGCGGCGAGCTGGTCCAGCTGCGCCTGCGACAGTTTGCTCAGGTCCTGCGGATTCCGGATGGTCTCCAAGATTCCCAACGGCCCCTCCTTGCGGGTAGTAGACATGCCTTTTAACTCTAACGCCTCGGCGCCGGGCCGGGCGCCGGAACGCGAAAGCCCCGGTCCGTCGGGGACGGGCCGGGGCTTTCGCGGTCTGTTACCGGACTGCCGCTAGCTAGCGGAGACGATCTCCGCGCTCCCGTGGTAAACCCGGCGGAAAAGCGTTGCCGGGTTTACCACGGGTCCCTACGCGGAGATCTGGCGCAGCACGTACTGCAGAATGCCGCCGTTGCGGTAGTAGTCGGCTTCACCCGGGGTATCGATGCGCAGGACCGCATCGAAGGACTTGGTGGAGCCGTCTTCGGCCGTGGCGGTGACCTTGAGCGTCTTCGGCGTGGTGCCTTCGTTCAGGGCGGTGACGCCCTCAACGGCGAAGGTCTCGGTGCCGGTGAGACCCAGGCTGGCGGCGTTCTCGCCGGCCGGGTACTGCAGCGGGAGGACGCCCATGCCGATCAGGTTGGAGCGGTGAATACGCTCGTAGCTTTCGGCGATGACGGCCTTGACGCCCAGCAGCGCGGTGCCCTTGGCGGCCCAGTCACGGGACGAGCCGGAGCCGTACTCCTTGCCGGCCAGGACGACCAGCGGGGTGCCGGCGGCCTGGTAGTTCTGCGCGGCGTCGTACACGTAGGCCTGCGGGCCGTCCGCCTGGGTGAAGTCACGGGTGAACCCGCCCTCCACGCCGTCGAGCAGCTGGTTCTTGATCCGGATGTTCGCGAACGTGCCGCGGATCATGACCTCGTGGTTGCCTCGGCGGGAGCCGTAGGAGTTGAAGTCCTTGCGCTCCACACCGTTGGCCAGCAGGTACTGGCCGGCCGGGGTGTCGGACTTGAAGGAACCGGCCGGGGAGATGTGGTCCGTGGTGACCGAGTCGCCGAGCTTGAGCAGCACGCGCGCACCGGTGATGTCCTGGACCGGCTCCGGCTGGGCCTTCATACCCTCGAAGTACGGGGGCTTCCGGACGTAGGTGGACTTCTCGTCCCACGCGAAGGTGTCACCGGCGGGCGTGTCGAGCGCCTTCCAGCGGTCGTCGCCTTCGAAGACGCCTTCGTAGCCGCGGGCGAACATGCCCTTGTCGATCGAGGAGTCGATGACTTCCTGCACCTCGGACGGGCTGGGCCAGATGTCCTTCAGGAAGACGTCGTTGCCGGCTTCGTCCTGGCCCAGGGGGTCGGTTTCGAAGTCGAAGTCCATAGAACCGGCCAGGGCGTAGGCGATGACCAGCGGCGGGGAGGCCAGGTAGTTCATCTTGACGTCCGGGTTGATCCGGCCTTCGAAGTTGCGGTTGCCGGAGAGCACGGCGGTGACGGAGAGGTCGTTGGCCTGGATGGCCTCGGAGATCTCGGCGTCCAGCGGGCCGGAGTTGCCGATGCAGGTGGCGCAGCCGTAGCCGACGATGTAGAAGCCGAGCTTCTCCAGGTACGGGGTCAGGCCCGACTTGTTGTAGTAGTCGGTGACAACCTTGGAACCGGGGGCGACAGAGGTCTTGACCCACGGCTTCGAGGCCAGGCCCTTGTCCACGGCATTGCGGGCCAGCAGGGCGGCGGCCAGCATCACGGACGGGTTCGAGGTGTTGGTGCAGGAGGTGATCGAGGCGATCGACACTGCGCCGTGGTCCAGCTCAAATTCGCGTCCGTCAGCGGTCTTCACGGCCACCGTCTTGGACGGGCGGCCGTTGGACTTAGGCCCGTGCGAGTGCGGGGCCTGGTCCGTCAGGTGCGTGCCGGAGGCGTTGAAGGACGGGGCGTCGGAAGCGGGGAAGCTTTCGTCGATGGCCTCGTCGACGCTGCCGTCGGCGAGGTCTTCCTTCACGTAGTTGCGCAGGTCTTCACGGAACTGGGCCTTGGACTCGCTGAGGATGATGCGGTCCTGCGGGCGCTTCGGGCCGGAGATCGACGGGACAACCGTCGACAGGTCCAGCTCGAGGTACTCGGAGAACTTGATCTCGCGGGAGGGGTCGTGCCAGAGGCCCTGTTCCTTCGCGTAGGCCTCGACGAGGGCGACGTTCTCCTCGGAGCGGCCGGTCAGGCGCAGGTAGTCGAGGGTGACGTCGTCGATCGGGAACATCGCGGCGGTGGAGCCGAATTCGGGGCTCATGTTGCCGATGGTGGCGCGGTTGGCCAGCGGCACGGCCGCGACGCCTTCGCCGTAGAATTCCACGAACTTGCCGACCACGCCGTGCTGGCGCAGCTGCTCGGTGATGGTGAGCACGACGTCGGTGGCGGTGGCGCCGGCCGGGATGGAGCCGGTCAGCTTGAAGCCGACGACGCGCGGGATCAGCATGGAGACGGGCTGGCCGAGCATGGCAGCCTCGGCTTCGATGCCGCCGACGCCCCAGCCGAGCACGCCGAGGCCGTTGACCATGGTGGTGTGCGAGTCGGTGCCGACGCAGGTGTCCGGGTAGGCACGGACGACGCCGTCAACTTCGCGGGTCATGACGGTGCGGGCCAGGTACTCGATGTTGACCTGGTGCACGATGCCGGTTCCCGGCGGGACGACCTTGAAGTCGTCGAACGCGGTCTGGCCCCACCGGAGGAACTGGTACCGCTCGCCGTTGCGCTGGTACTCGATCTCCATGTTGCGCTCGAGGGCGCCGGAGTTGCCGAAGGCGTCGATCTGCACGGAGTGGTCGATCACCATCTCCGCCGGTGCCAGCGGGTTGACCCGCTTGGGGTCGCCGCCGAGTTCCTTGACGGCCTCGCGCATGGTGGCAAGGTCGACAACGCAGGGCACGCCGGTGAAGTCCTGCATGATCACGCGCGCCGGCGTGAACTGGATTTCGGTGTCGGGCTCGGCGTCGGGGTTCCACCCCGCCAGGGCGCGGACGTGGTCGGCCGTGATGTTGGCGCCGTCCTCAGTCCGCAGCAGGTTTTCAAGCAATACCTTGAGGCTGAACGGAAGGTTTTCTGCACCTTCAACGGAGTTCAACCGGAAAATTTCGTATTCGGTACCGGCTACATTAAGTTGGCCTTTTGAACCGAAGCTGTCCACAGTGCTCATCGCAGGACTCCTCTCGCAACAGTTTCATCTTTGTCGCGCCGCAGACCCCTAGCTAGTTAGGCTTCCCTAACTAAGACGGGTGTCATGAGGACCACGCGCGGGACGGCCCCTAAGGGCTCCCGTGGCCTTTCAGCAGAGGACAGTGCGCGACGTCGGACTACTACCGCCATCCTAGTGGCATCAGCGCCGGGGCGTCAGCAACGCCACAGTCTCCATGTGGTGGGTGTGCGGATACAGGTCGAAGGCCCGCAGCGCCCCGAGGTCCCACCCGGCCTGCCGAAAGTACCCGACGTCGCGGGCGAACGACGCCGGATCGCAGGAGACATAGGCGACGGCGCGGGGCCCGGACGCGACCAGCTGGTTCACCACGGCCTTGCCCGCGCCGGCGCGGGGCGGGTCCAGGATGAGCGCGTCGAAGTTGCGTGGCTTCTGCCGCAGCACACGTTCGACCTTGCCCTGGACGATCTCGACCTGGGGCGCACCGTGCAGGTTCTTGCGCGCGTCCCGGCTGGTGCCCGGTGCGCCCTCCACGGACAGCACGGAGCCGGTGACCCCGACAGCGTCGGCCAGCGGCGCGGTGAAGAGGCCCGCCCCGGCGTAGAGGTCCGCCACCACCGACCCGGCGGCGAGGTAGCCGCCGTCGTGCAGGAACCCGGTCACCGCGCCGACCAGCGTCTCCGGGGCGTCGCGGTGGATCTGCCAGAACCCGTCGCCGGTGACCCGGTAGTCGTGGCCGGCCGCGCTCTCCTGCACCCAGGTCCGGCCCCGCAGCTGCGTGACCGCTCCGGTGGCGGGATCCAGCTGCGCCACGGAGACGTCGTCCGGCAGCCGGGCGGCAATCGCGGCGAGCCGCTTGGGCCGGGTGCCGCCGGCGGGCACCAGCAGCACCAGCGGCCGGGAGCCGTTGGCCGGGGCCGCGACCTCGACACGTTCGATCCCCTGCAGGTCAAGGTCCCAGAGCCGGAGCGCGTTGATCCCGTCGACGGCCAGCGGCATCTCCCGTACGGCGAAGACGGCCTCGGAGCGGTGCGCGTGCATGCCGATCCGGCCGGCGGGCGTCACGGCGAACCCGGTCCGGGTGCGCCAGCCCAGGCCGGTGCCCGCTGCCGAGGCGGCCTCCCCTACGGCCTCGACCGGAGTCTTCGGGACGTGGAAGCCTGGTCCGGCCAGCCGGTGCAGCTGTTCGGCCAGCACCTCGGCCTTGAGCCTGCGCTGGCGGGCCAGCGAAATGTGTCCGAGTTCGGCCCCGCCGACCGGCGGGTGGCCGTGGGACCAGGACCGCTGCGCGTCGGCCGCGTGCCAGAAGTGCTCCACCCGGTCCGGCGAGGGTTCGAGCACCTCGATGACGTTGGCGCGCCAGAACTTGGCGGACTCGCCGTCCTCGGTGAGCCGGATGCGGACCTTCTCCCCCGGGATGCCGTGCCGGACGAAGATGACCCGCCCCTCGTGCCGGGCCACGCAGTGGCCGCCGTGGGCGACGGGACCGACGTCGACGGTCAGTTCGGTATGGTCGGTGGTCCCGGTGTCGGTGCTCATTGGATATCCTGCAGTCTCTTGGCTTCTTCGGACGATTTCAGCTGCCACGGGACGCTGGCGACCATGACACCCGGCTCGAAGTGCAGCCGGGTCTTGATCCGCAGCGCCGTCTGGTTGTGCACCAGCTGCTCCCACCACTTGCCGACGACGTATTCCGGGATGTAGACGACGATCAGGTCGCGCGGCGAATCGCGCCGCATGTTCTTGATGTACTCCATGATCGGAGTGACCGTTTCCCGGAAGGGGCTGGCCAGCACGGTCAGCGGCACCGGGATCTCCAGCTTTTCCCAGTCCGCCAGGGTTTGTTCGGTTTCCTCCGGGCTGATGTCCACGGTGATGGCGTCCAGCCGGGAGGGCCGGGAGGCGCGGGCGTAGGCCAGCGCGCGCAGCACGGGCTTGCGCACGTGCGAGA
Source organism: Arthrobacter sp. Soil763 (assembly GCF_001428365.1). Taxonomy (GTDB): domain Bacteria; phylum Actinomycetota; class Actinomycetes; order Actinomycetales; family Micrococcaceae; genus Arthrobacter. The sequence continues at coordinate 702,967 of NZ_LMSH01000003.1, forward strand.
CCAGCAGCACGGCGTGCACGCGGGTGGGCAGCGCCCGCGGCGAGGAGTCCTCGTCCACGGCCAGTTCCTTGGCCACGTTGTCATAGTGCGCCCGGATGCTCCACATAATGAGGAACAGGATGAACATGGCCAGCAGCGCGATCCAGGCGCCCTGCTCGAACTTGGTGATCAGCACGATCACCAGGACCAGGGCGGTCATGCCGAAACCGATGGTGTTAATGGTGCGGGACTTCAGCATGCGCAGCTTCGCCGCCGGGTCCTTGGCGAGCTTCAGCTCCCGGCCCCAGTGCCGGATCATGCCCAGCTGGCTCAAGGTGAAGGAGATGAACACCCCCACGATGTAGAGCTGGATGAGTTTGGTGACGTCGGCGTCGAAGGAGATGATCAGCACCAGGGCGCCGGCGGCCAGCGCCAGCACGCCGTTGCTGAACGCGAGGCGGTCGCCGCGGGTGCGGAGCTGGCGGGGCAGGTACCCGTCCTGGGCAAGGATCGAGCCGAGCACCGGGAAGCCGTTGAAGGCGGTGTTGGAGGCGAACACCAGGATCACGCCGGTGGCAGCGACCACGATGTAGAACGGGATGGAGCCGGGACCGAAGACGGTCTGGGCGATCTGGCTGATGGCGGGGTTCTGGATGTAGCCCTCGGGCAGCGGCTGGCCGTTGAGCAGGAACTCCCTGGCCGGGTCCAGCACGATGTGCACCTTGGTGGCGTTGGCCAGGTAAATGATGCCGGCCAGCATCGAGGCGGCGATCGCGCCGAGGAGCAGCAGCGTGGTGGCCGCGTTCTTGCTCTTGGGTTTCTGGAAGTTCGGGACGCCGTTGCTGATGGCCTCGACGCCGGTGAGGGCGGCGGCACCGGAGGAGAAGGCCCGCAGCAGCAGGAACGCCCCGGCGAGGCCGACCAGGCCGTCGTCGAAGCCCGGCGTCGGGACGATCTCAAACGCAGCCGACGGCGCTTGGCCGAGCTGCCCGGTGGCGGCCTGGAAGATACCCACGGCCGTCATGCCCAGGATGGAGAACATAAAGATGTACGTGGGCACCGCGAACACCGTGCCCGCTTCGCGGATGCCGCGCAGGTTCACCAGGGCCAGGATCACGACGCCGATCGTGGCGATCGCGGCCTGCTGGCCGTGCAGCGACGGGACGGCGGTGGTCAGGTAGGCGGCGGCCGAGGACATCGACACCGCGACGGTGAGCACGTAGTCCACCAGCAGGGCGGAGGCAACCGTGAGCCCGGCGTACTTGCCCAAGTTCTCGTTGGCGATCTCGTAGTCGCCGCCGCCCGAGGGGTAGGCGTGGACATTCTGCCGGTAGGAGGCGACCACGGTCAGCAGCACCACCATGACGGCCAGTCCCACCCAGGGCGAGAACGCGACGGCGCTGACGCCGGCCAGGGCCAGGGTGAGCAGGATTTCGTCCGGGGCGTAGGCCACCGAGGACAGCGCGTCCGAGGCGAAGATGGGCAGCGCAATCCGCTTCGGCAGCAGGGTGTGGGCCAGACGGTCGTTCCGGAAGGGCCTGCCTACCAGCACGCGCTTCACGGCGTTGAAAATTGTCAGCACCAGACAAAGTTAGTCTGATTCGCACGCGATGTCATGACGGCGGGAATCCGCCCGGCTGCTGCCGGTCCGGGCCGGGACGCCACGCTCCGCCGCCCGCACCGGCTGCCGCCGGTAGAGTTTTAGGCAGCAACAGACACAGACGCTTAAGGAGGCACGTGTGGCGCACTTCGTGATCATGGGTTGCGGCCGCGTCGGGGCAACCCTGGCGCACACCCTGGAGGACGCCGGCCATTCGGTCGCGATCATCGACCAGGACGACCGTGCCTTCCGGCGGCTCCGCACCGGCTTCTCCGGCCGCAAGGTCACCGGCGTCGGCTTCGACCGCGAAACGCTCAAGCAGGCCGGGGTCGAAGAGGCGTACGCCTTCGCAGCGGTCTCCAGCGGCGACAACTCCAACATCCTGGCCACCCGGGTGGCGCGCGAGACGTTCCATGTCCCCCACGTCGTGGCCCGGATCTACGATCCCGGCCGCGCCGAGATCTACCAGCGCCTGGGCATCCCCACCGTGGCGGCCGTGCGCTGGAGCGCGGACCAGGTCCTGCGGCGGATCCTGCCCGAACAGCACCTGGCCGGCGACTTCCGCGACCCGTCGGGCCGGCTCGTGCTGGCCGAGGTGGATGTCGATGCCGCCTGGATCGGCCATCCGGTGGCCTCCCTGGAGAAGGCCGCGGACATCCGCGTCGCCTACCTCACACGCTTCGGCGAGGGCATCCTGCCGGGCCCGGGCACCATGTACCAGGACGGCGACACCGTCCACGCCATGCTGAGTGTGGAGCGCACCTCGGAGGTTGCCCACATCCTCGCCAAGTCCCCCGCCAAGGAGTCCTAAGTGAAAGTCGTCATCGTCGGGGCGGGCAGCGTCGGGTCCTCAATTGCCCGGGAACTGCTGGCCCACAAGCACGAGATCCTGCTGATTGACCTCAAGCCGGAAGTGATCGGCCGCAGCGGCCTGCGCGGCGCGCACTGGCTGGTCGGCGATGCCTGCGAGCTCAGCACGCTCAAGGACGCCCGCCTCGAGGACGCCGACGTCGTGGTTTCGGCGACGGGCGATGACAAGGTGAACCTCGTGGTCTCGCTGCTGGCTAAAACCGAGTTCGGCGTCGGGCGGACCGTGGGCCGGGTCAACAACCCGAAGAACGACTGGATGTTCGATGATTCCTGGGGCGTCGACGTCGCGGTTAACACCCCGCAGCTGATGACCGCGCTGGTGGAAGAGGCGGTGGAGATCGGCGACCTGGTCCGGCTGCTGACCCTGCAGACCGGGGTGTCCTCGCTGGTGGAGTTCACCGTGCCGCACGATTCCCACGTGATCGGCCTGACCGTGGGCGACATTGACTGGCCCGAGGACGCGGCCCTGGTGGCGATCCTGCGTGACCAGGCGCCCATCACGCCCAGCCGCGATGACGTCATCGACGGCGGGGATGAACTGTTCTTCGTGACGACCATCGCCGCCGAGGACGGGCTGCGCGCGCTGCTTTCGGCTCCGGACTCGGCCGGCGGACCGGTCCAGGCCGCCGTCGAACACCACGGCCGGGAGGCCCAGGCCACAGCGGACGACGGCTTCGACGGCTGAACCCGCCGGTTCGTCTTTGCTGGCCCGGCCGGCTGCCGGGCGCGGTCAGCTGGGGTCGGCCGGTGCCGGCGCCGGACGGGTGAGCAGCCACGCCACCCACATGCCCAGGATGTACAGCGGCGCGCCCATGATGAGCCGGGTGGTCGCCAAGCCGGCCAGGCCCTGCTCCCCCATCAGGTAGAGCGGGACCTGGACGAGCAGGCGCAGCGCCAGGACCGAGATGATGACCCAGGTGCCGATCCGGTAGGCCTTGAGCCGGGCCGGGTGCTTGCGCCATTCCAGGCCCTCGTTCCGGATGAACCCGAACAGCAGGCCGGCGAAGGGCCAGCGCACCGCGATTGAGATGGACATCGCCAGGATGTATCCGAGGTTGGTGAAGAACCCCAGGACGTAGAAGTCTTCGGCCTTGCCGGTGGAGTTGGCGAGCCAGGCGGACAGACCGACGCCGGCAATGCCGGCCAGCGCCTGCGTCAGCGGTTTGCGCTGGACCAGCCGCACGACAGTGAACACCGCGGCCACCGCCAGGGCACCGACCAGCGCGGGCGGAAGCTCCCGGGTGATGGTGAAGGCGATCAGGAAGACCAGACCGGGAAGGATGCTTTCGGCGATGCCCTGGACGCCGCCTGCGCTTTTGAGCACATCGATGTTGCCGTTGCTGGTACGGTGCAGGCCGGCCTTGGCGGCGTAGCCTTCGGCGAGCTGCGCCACCGTGGGCTGGGCCGCCGCGGGCTCGGCCGCCGTGGGCTCGGCCGCCGTGGGCTGGGGCGCGGGCCGCTGCGGGTCGTCGGGGGTGCTCATTGTTCCTCCAGGCGGGACAGGATTTCATAGCGCGGGTTGAACATGGTGGGCAGTCCGTCGCGCACCGTGACCATCCCTTCGAGCCGGAGCTCCAGGCCGGCCTTCACGCCCGGGATGCGGCGCCGGCCAAGCCAGACCACACGCAGCCGGTCAGCTGCTGCCGCGGGACGCCGGCGCCGGTCCCCGGCCGGGGCGGCCTGGGCGGCGGCCGGCGCGGTGCGGGCCCGGGGCGCCGGGGCGTCGTGGTCCGTGATGATGGCGGTGAAGGCGGCGACTTCCCCGGCCGGGGCATAGGTCACGGATTCGATGAAGCCACGGCACTGCACCCGCCCGCGTTCGGGCAGCCCGCGCACCGGAACGGCGTCGGCAGGCTTCCTGCCGGGGGCATCAACCAATCTGGGTAATCTCCGGTCCGCGTTCGGGCTGCTCGAATTCGGGGGTGTCCTGCGGGGCGGCGACGCCGGTGTCCCTGGGAAGCCGGAGCTGCAGCAGTTCCCGGGGCGGCATGGGGCTCTCGCCGCGGACCACGACGATCTGCCGGAACAGGTCCTCCAGCCCGGCGGCCGCGCTGCGGTCCAGGGCGGCCTCGCCGCCGAGGACGCCGCGGAGGAACCAGCGCGGACCGTCGACGCCGATGAACCGGGCGACGCGGTAGCCTTCGCTGCCGTCGCCGGCGGGGAGCTTCGCAACCAGCTCGATGCCGAAGTGGCCCTCGATTTCATCGACCTGGCCGCCCTGGCTGCCGACAGACTGGCCGATCTGTTCCCGGATTTCGTCCCACAGGCCCTCGGACCGGGGTGCGGCGAACGCCTGCAGCTGCAGGCTGGAGCCCTCCAGGTCCATGGTGACGGCCACGACGCGCTGGGTGGCTTCCTCGACCTCGAGCCGGAGTTGCAGGCCCTCGCGCGGTGCGATCAGCAGGGCGCCGAGGTCGACGTAGCCGTCCTGGTTCTCAATTTCCGACACGTCGAAGGGGCCGGCGCCGCGCCGGGTCTCCGCCGGTTCAGCGGCGGCCGCGGACTCCGGGAGGTCGGCGCTGTCCGTTGGCTGCTCCTGCTTGGCTTTCTTGCCACGCCCAAAAACCATGGGTTGTCTCCTTAGTTGTGATCCTGCTCGGGGCGCCGGGCCGCCGCGTATCGGTGGCCGGCCGGTCGGGTTCTAGACCCCGGGGGCGCCGGTCCCGGCAGGGCCGAAGCCGCCGGTCGAGCCGAAGCCGCCGCCGCCGCGGACCGAAGCGCCAAGCTCCTGCACGGCGACAAAGCGGGCGTACTCCACGCGCTGGATGACCATTTGTGCAATTCTATCGCCGCGCCGCAGTTCGATGGCCTTCTCGCGGTCGGTGTTCAGCAGGGTCACGGCGATCTCGCCGCGGTAACCGGCGTCGACGGTGCCCGGTGCGTTCACGACGGTCAGGCCGTGCTTGGTGGCCAGGCCGGACCGCGGATGGATCAGCGCGACGAAGCCGTCGGGAAGGGCAATCGAGACCCCGGTGGGCACCAGCCGCCGCTCCCCCGGCTGGAGCACGACGTCCTCGCGGGCGCGCAGGTCTGCGCCGGCGTCGCCGGGGTGCGCGTACGACGGCGGCTCCAGGCCGTCGTCGAGCATCTTCAGCTCCACCGTCAGGGTGGGGGTCCCGTAGGCGGCTGCGGGGCCTGCCGGCGGGGTGGTCACGGCGGTGGTTTCTTCAGTCACAGTTCCCCACTGTAACGCCCGGGCAACGGAACGTCCTACCGCGGGAGGACGGCGCCAAGGGCCCCGGGACGGCCGCACGTTGCCGGACGCCCGCGGCGGGGCGGTGCCGAGGTGAAATGGCCCCGGAAACGTGGAAAGCTGGGTCCATGCCCGAATCCAGCGCGTCCGTTCCCGCGTCCAGCAGCAGCCCCCACGACGCTTCCGTCGTCTTCCGCGAGAAGCTCTGGCCCAGTTTCTGGATCTGGCTGGTGGCGGCCGGACTCTCCGGCGCTGGCATCCTCGTGTTCGCGCCGATCAGCATGGCCGCCGGGGTCACCGCCGCCGTCGTGCTCTTTGCGATCCTTACGGTGCTGCTGGTGCTCTCGACGCCGTCCATCACCGTCACCGCGGAGACGCTGCGCGTCGGGCGGGCGAGCATCGAGCGCCGCTTCGTGGGCTCCGCCGAGGCGTTCCGCGGTTCCGACGCCACCGCAGAGCGCGGCACCCGGCTCAACGGACTGGCTTTCATGTGCATCCGGGGCTGGATCGATCCGGTGGTCCGGATCGAGATCACCGACCCCGCGGACCGCACCCCGTACTGGCTGGCTTCCTCCAGGCACCCGGACGAACTGGTCGCCGCGCTCTCCCGCTGAGTTCCCGGCGCCGGGCGCCGCAGGTGCGCCCTCCGGCCTAGCCCTCGCAGTCCTTGCAGTACTTCAGTCCGTCCTTTTCGCGCGCGATCTGCGAGCGGTGCCGGACCAGGAAACAGGACGCGCACGTGAACTCGTCTGCCTGCGCCGGCAGAACCCGCACCAGCAGTTCCTCGCCGGAGAGGTCCGCGCCGGGGAGCTCATAGCCTTCGGCGAGTTCCGTCTCATCTTCATCGACCACCGCGGAAGGCTTATCCGTACGCCGCGCCTTCAGTTCCTCGATGGAGTCCTCGTTGAGTTCTTCCTCAGTCTTGCGCGGCGCATCGTAGTCTGTCGCCATTACTTGTTGCTCACACTCCGCAGTTGTTGGGTTGGTTCGCCGTTCCGGGTCCTGCGGCGCCTGGTAGCTCCGACCGGCCCGGGCCGGTTCACCGATGTCAACGCCGGGCAGCGGCTTTTTGTGCCCGGCGTCGGGTCATTTTTACGCACATGCCCGCCCGGGCGCCAGAGGCCAGTGGCGGCGGCTTCCGGGACCCCACTGCGGACGGTCCAGGAGCCCGCCCGGGTGGCCGCCCGGTGGCCCGCCCGGGCCGGAAAGTCGCGGAAAATCACGGCGCGCCCTCCGTCCTAACCCGAAAAGGTGCCTATCGGTGGCAGAGTTTCGAATGTTAGTAATGCCAGGGTGGAGGATTTGTATGCAGGATCTACGGCTTGTAGGCGTCCACGACGACGGGGAGCATCTCCTGGTCAGTGGCACCGGCGGCGAGATGTTCCAGCTGCCGATCGACGACGCGCTCAGGGCTGCCGCCGCGCGGAGCACGGCCAAGGCCGCGCCCGCCGCGGAGCCTATTGCGCTGTCCCCGCGCGACATCCAGTCCCGGATCCGCGCCGGCGCCACCGCAGCGGAGGTCGCCGCCCTGTCCGGCCTGCCGCTGGCGAAGGTGCAGCGCTACGAGGGCCCGGTGCTCGCCGAACGCGAGTACGTGGCCCAGCAGGCGCGGAAGATCGAGGTGGCGTCCCCGTCCGCGGGCCACGACAGCTACCGGTCCTTCTTCGGCGACCAGCCCGCGGCCCTGGAAGAGATGGTTGTTCACCGGCTGCGGGCCCACGGCATCGACCCGGCCACGGTGGAGTGGGATTCCTGGCGCCGGCCCGACGGCAGCTGGAACGTGGTGGCCCGCTTCGAGGCCCCATCCGGCGCGCACGCCGCCATCGGCGAAGAACCGCCGGCGATGTGGACCTTCAGCCCCGCCCGCAAATCCCTGCAGAACGCCAACCGTTGGGCCCAGCAGCTCAGTGAACTGGAGCCGATGGACGGCCCGGTGCCGGCCCGCCGGCTCTCGGCGGTCTCGGACCGGCCCTTTGATTTCGAAACCGACGCCGAGGCAGCCGCGCGCGGCGCCGCGGCGCAGCCGAGTACCTCCCAGCTCAGCGTCGTCCAGCCGGGCAGCCAGCAGGACAAGGACGCGGACGGCCTGCTCGATATGCTCCGCTCCCGCCGCGGCCAGCGCCTGGGCCTGGACGAGGACGCGGACGATGCGCTGGCGATGCTGCTGACCAACGGCGTCCCCGCCGCCCACCCGCGGCCCTCCGAAGTGCCGGCGCTGGAAGAAGACGACGACCTGGACGAATCCGACGATGCTGCCGAGGCGGGCCCCGCCGACGCCCCGGAGGCGGAGGACGGAACCGATGACCGAACCGAGGACCAGGAGCAGGCGCCGGCGGCCGCCGTTGAGCCGCACGCGCTTCCCGGCCCCGATGCCTTCACCCGGCGCCGCGACGCGCGCCCTTCGATGTTGTCCCGCCTGAGCCTGGCGCCCCGGCACCAGGAGAACGACGACGCGCTGAAGCTGCACGACGGGGTCAGCACCGAAACCCGGGAGATCACCATCGCAGCCTCGCAGCTGCGGCCGGTCCGGTCCGGCCCGACGTCGAGCCCGGGCCTGGACGAACTGCTGGGCGGTGGCCCCTCCCGGCAGACCCGTCACGGCTCTTCCGCCGCCGCCCGCGGCGACGACGCCCGCTCTGAGGCTGCACGCCCTGAACGGGAGACCGAGGCGCCGGAACGCCAGCCCTCCCGACCGAAGCGCTCCAGCGTCCCGAGCTGGGACGAAATCGTTTTCGGCACCCGCAGCGACTAGCTGGCTGCCCCCGCCGCCGGTCAGCTCTGCACCACCCGGTCAGTTCGGCGCCGCCCGGTCAGGTCGGCGCCGCCCGGCTTGATTTACTTGGCCGCGTTCTTCCCGCCGGCTTTCGACCGTGTTTTCGACCCGGCTTTGGCTCCCCGGGTTTTTCCTTCCGCGCTGAAGCACAGCAGCGGCACTTCGCGTTCGGCCTTGGTCAGCGAGCCGTGCTGGCCGACCACCTCCATGGCCCGGGCCGGGACCCTGCGGGTGTCGTAGAACGCCAGGGCGTCGCGGGCGGCGATCATGACGTCGCCGATCCGGCCGCCCACCCCGTCGCGGAGCGGGCCGAACAGGCCGGCCGCAAGGGCGTCGGCCTTGGTGAAGGCCCAGATCCGGTCCCCGAAGCGCGCCCGCCAAGCGTCCAGCAGCCGTTGCGCACCGGCGCCGTCCGTTCCATCTTCCAGGTAGAGGTGCACCATCCGCGGCTCCCCCGCGGTGTGCCGGACGCCGGCGGTCAGCGCCGGGTCGGCGGAAAAATCGATCCGCTGTGATTCCGGCACATCGAGCATGCCGTGGTCCCCGGTGACCATCACGGTGGTGCCGGGCGGGAGGGTGGCGTTGAGCCGCCGCACGGTGGCGTCGAGTTCCTCGAGCTGGTGTTCCCACTGCGGTGACTGGCAGCCGTGGCGGTGCCCGGCTTTGTCCAATTCGTGGATGTAGAAGTACATCAGCGACCGTTCGGCGCCGGCCATAGCTTCGGCCGCCGCCGCGGTACGGGCGTGCGAGGTGGTGCCGGGCAGGAAGCGGCCGCCGCGCAGGGCGGCGCGGGTCATCGCCGAGCCGCTGAACCTGGGCAGCCCGACGGTCGTGACATCCACATGCCCGGCCGCGCGTTCGAACACCGTGGGCAGCGGCTGCCACGTTTCCGGGTCCACGCCCTCGTCCCAGTTGCCGAGCATGTTGACCACGCGGTCCTGCTCCGGGTCGAGGACGTCGTAGCCGACCATGCCGTGCTGCCCGGCGGGTACTCCGGTGCCGAAGCTGGCCAGCGAGGCGGCAGTGGTGGACGGGAAGGCGGCGTCGAGCCAGACCGGCACGGCGCCCTGGCCGGCCTGCACCACCGAACGCAGGAACGGCGTGTGGGCGGTCTTTTGCTTCAGCAGCTGGCGGCCCAGTCCGTCGGTCAGGACCACGCAGACGTGCCGGGCGGCGGGCAGGTTCAACCGGTTCTCGAAACCGGGGACGCCCAGGCTGGCGGCGGCGCTGACGAGGACTTCGGCGATGGAGCGCTCCCCGTAGGCGGGCGGCGCGGGCAATCCGGCGGTCGCACTATCCGGGGTGGCGGGTGCCTGGGACGAGGCGGCGCGGACCGGCCCCATCAGCGCTGGTGGCCGCGGCTGAGGCGGTTGCCGAAGACGCCGGGGCGGGGGCGCTGCGGCAGGGTGGAAGTCCCGTGCGGGGCGGGCGCGGTGGAGCCGGTGTTCACGGCCCGGAGCGCGCGGGCGAACAGCTTGGCGTCCTGGACGGCCTGCAGTCCGTCCGCTTCGGCGCTGATCCGGAGCACAATGTCCTCCTGCGCGATGGTGCCGCTGTAGCCGTGGTCCGCCTCGCACTGCGGGTCCCCGCAGCTCGCCGGGCCCATGTCGAGGCGCTGGCCGCCGGACCAGGCGATGGACAGGGTCAGTTCACGGACCGGGTCCGAGGGCTTGTAGTCCTGCGGCTGGGCATAGACGTAGCTGAGCACGACGGAGCGGATCTGCGTCACGGGGACGGACTCGGTGGAGACCTGCGCGACGATCTGCTCGCCGGCTTCGTCCAGTTGCTGGTCATCGACGTGGGTGATGACGAGCATGTCCTCGGTCAGAACCAGGACGGTGATGTGGCGGCGCACCTCGGCACGGTCGAAGTGCGTTTCCAGGTGCACCAGGTGCGCCACGCAGTCGCGGCCGTCCAGCGCGTCGGCGACGACGTCGGCCACCAGCCGCGGGTAGAAGCCGGCCTGCTGGAGGGCGCCCTCCAGGCTCTGGCCCTGCGCGCTGTGGTCGTGCAGCCCGTGGTGCGGTGAGCCGTTGCGGCCGGGGACCGATGCGCGGGGCTGGGGTGCTGGGGGCTGGGAGGTCATGGCTTCCATTTTCACAGATCGGCTAGGGAGTTGCTAACCGCGCCGGGGTCCCCGGCGGCTCAGCTGCGCATGGCGCGCCGTGCCGTGTCGGTCCGTTGGGCCGCGTTGGCGATCCGGACGTCGGCGGCGAGGATGACGGCGCCGTCCGGCCCGGCGAGCACCGGGTTGAACTCGACCAGGGCGATTTCCGGGTGGTTGTCCTTGAGCCGGGTCAGCCGGGCCGCGAGGTCTTCCAGCGCGGCGACGTCGACGGCGGGCAGGCCCTGGTAGCCGAAGAGCTTGCGCGAGGCGCGCGGGGCGCGGATGAAGTCGCGGACGTCGGAGCCGGAGAGCGGCGGGACCCGGTGGGCCCAGTCGTCGAGCAGGTTGACCGCGTCGCCGGCCAGCCCGAACGAGACCACCGGGCCCAGGAGCGGATCCTCGATGGCGCGGAAGGTGCACGCCTGACCCACCGGGGCCATGGACTGCACCTCCAGGGACGGCGAGCCGTAGCGCTGCAGCGACCGGCGCATCTGGACGATGTTGCGGCGCAGCGAATCGGCGTCCTGGATGTCGAGGCGGACCCCGCCCAGGTCCAGGCGGTGCCGGAGGGCCGGGTCCGTGGTTTTCAGCGCCACCGGCCAGCCCAGCCGGTCGGCGGCCGCCACGGCCTGGTCCTCGTTCTCGAACCCCTCGGATGCCAGCACCCGGATGCCGTACCGGCCCAGCAGCTTCGCCGCGGCGGCAGGCTCCAGCCGGACCAACTGCTCGCCGCCGACCGGCCGGAGCAGCTCCTCGAGGTCCTCGTGCGCGGCTTCGGGGTCGCAGCCGTCGGGCTCCACGAACAGGCCCTGGTCGCGGACAACCCACTGGGCGTAGCGGACCACCGCGGCGAGGGCGGCGACGGCGGCGCCGGGGTTCGAGTAGCAGGGCACGCCCGGGGCCGGATCTGCAGCGGCCGGTTCCGGGGCGTTGTCCCCGGCGGCGCCCTCCCCCGCGGCGGCGCCGACCATGCCCTCCACGTAGATGGAGGGGTCCAGGATTCCGGTGAAGGCGGCGACGACCGGCTTCCCGGCGGCGGCCGAACACTCGGCCAGCACCGCGCCGATCTTTTCCACCGTCAGGCCGCGGGCGGGCAGCAGGGCCACCACGACGGCGTGCACCGATTCAATCGTCAGCGTCTCCTGCAGGCTGCGGCGCAGGGCCGGGAGCGCCCGGGACATGCCGGTGTCCAGGTCGACGTCGGCCACGACGCGCTCCACGCCCAGGCCTGCCGCGGCGGCGCTGTCGGCCACCACTTTGCCGAGCGCGCTGGAGTTGCTGAACACGGCGACTCCCGGGCCCTGCGGCAGCGGCTGGCTGGAAACGATCTGGGCCACGTCCATGAGTTGTTCGATGGTTTCGACCCGGATCACCCCGGCCTGGCGCATCATCGCATCGAGGGCCTCCGGCGGCGCCAGGGTGGTGCGGACGGCGTGGCCGGGCGGCAGGTTCAGTCCCATCGCGTCGGATTTGGCCACGATCACCGGTTTGGTCCGGGCCAGCCGCCGGGCCAGCCGGGAGAACTTGCGCGGGTTGCCGATCGATTCGAGGTAGAGCCCGACGGCGGTGGTGTCCGGGTCGTCTTCCCAGAACTGCATCATGTCGTTGCCGGAGACGTCGGCACGGTTGCCGGCCGAGAGGAAGGTGGACAGGCCCACCCGGCGCCGGCTCGACGCCGCGTAGAGCGCGACGCCGATCGCCGCCGACTGGCTGAACAGGCCGAGACCGCCGCGGCGGGCCAGGGAAGGGGCCATCGAGGCGTTCAGGGAGACGGCGGGATTGGTGTTGACGATCCCGAGCGAGGCCGGGCCGATGACGCGCATCCCGTTGGCGCGGGCCTGGCGGACGAGGTCGCGTTGCCGGGCAAGACCGCGTTCGCCGTCGTCCGCGTACCCGGCGGTGGCCACCACAATGCCCTTGACGCCGGCTTCGCCGCATTCCTGGACCACCTTGGGCACCTCGTCGTACGGGACGGCGATGATGGCGAGGTTGACCGGGCCGGGGACGTCGGAGAGCTTGGCGAAGGAGAGCATGCCGGCCAGCTCAAGGGCCTCGGGGTTGATCGCGTAGACCGGCCCGGTGAAACCGCCCTCAATGATGTGCTCGAGCAGTTGGTAGCCCACGGTGCCCCAGGTGCGGCTGGCCCCGATCACCGCCACCGACGACGGCGCGAGCAGTTCCTGGATACTGCGCGCCTCGGCACGGTGTTCGCGGGACTCCATCACGGCGCGGGACTTGTCCGTGGGATCGATGTTGAACTCGAGGCTGACGACGCCGTCATCGAAATGCCGTTTGACGTCGTAGCCCGCGTCCGAGAACACCATCAGCATCTTGCGGTTCTCCGGGAGCACCTCGGCGCTGAACTTGCGGATCCCGTTTTCCCGGGCCGCAGCGGCGAGGTGTTCGAGCAGGATCGAGCCGATGCCGCGTCCCTGGTGCGCGTCGGCGATGTTGAAGGCCACCTCGGCCTCCGCCGGGTCCTGCAGCCGGTCGTAGCGGCCGATGCCGATGATGTCACCGCCGATGGTGATCACCAGCGCCACCCGGTCCTTGTAGTCGACCTCGGTGAAGCGTTTGAGTTCCTTGGCGGAAAGTTTGGACTTGAACGCGAAGAAGCGCATGTAGATGGACTTCTGCGACTGGCCGACGTGGAAGGCCTGCACGGCGTCCGAGTCGGCAGGGTGGATGGGGCGCAGGTGCGCGGTCCCGCCGTCGCGCAGCACGACATCGGCTTCCCAATGTTCCGGATATACGCCGTCCAGGGGCTGATCCACCATAGGCTTAGCCTAGCCATAAACTTGCGCAGTACCCGTTCAGCACCCCCGCAGAAGGACCCACCAGCCTCATGGCACGCCGCCAAACCACGCCCCCGGCAGGGGAAGCCCAGGATATTCACGAGAACATCGTCGATATCGACGTCACTTCCGAAATGGAAGGTTCGTTCCTGGAGTACGCCTACTCGGTGATCTACTCCCGGGCGCTGCCGGACGCCCGCGACGGGCTGAAGCCGGTGCAGCGGCGCATTCTGTTCATGATGAGCGAAATGGGCCTGCGCCCGGACCGCGGCCACGTCAAGAGCGCCCGCGTGGTGGGCGAGGTCATGGGCAAGCTGCACCCGCACGGCGACACCGCCATCTACGACGCGATGGTCCGGATGGCGCAGGACTTCTCCCTGCGGCTGCCGCTGATCGACGGGCACGGCAACTTCGGCTCGCTCGACGACGGACCGGCCGCCCCGCGGTACACCGAGGCGCGGCTCGCGGCGGCGGCGCTGACCCTGACGGACCACCTGGACGAAGACGTGGTGGACTTCGTCCCCAACTACGACAACCAGCTGACCCAGCCGGAGGTGCTGCCGGCGGCGTTCCCGAACCTGCTGGTCAACGGCGCCACCGGCATCGCCGTCGGCATGGCCACGAACATGGCCCCGCACAACCTCGGCGAGGTGGTCGCCGCGGCCCGGCACCTGATCGCGCACCCGGACGCCACCCTCGATGACATCATGAAGTTCGTTCCCGGTCCCGACCTGCCGACCGGCGGCCGGATCGTGGGCCTGGACGGGATCCGCGACGCCTACGCCACCGGCCGCGGGTCCTTCAAGACCCGGGCCAAGGTCGACGTCGAACAGCTGTCCGCCCGGCGCACCGGCCTGGTCGTCACCGAGCTGCCCTACATGGTGGGCCCGGAGAAGGTGATCGAGAAGATCAAGGACGCGGTCAACGGCAAGAAGCTGACCGGGATCAGCGACATCGTCGACCTCACCGACCGCAAGCATGGCCTGCGACTCGTGATCGAGCTGAAAAACGGCTTTAACCCGAACGCCGTCCTGCAGCAGCTCTACCGCTTCACGCCGATGGAAGACTCCTTCGGGATCAACAACGTCACCTTGGTCGACGGCCAGCCGCAGACCCTGGGCCTGCTGGAGCTGCTCACCGTTTACGTGAACCACCGAATCAACGTCGTCCGCCGGCGCACCGCGTTCCGGCTGGCCAAGAAGAAGGACCGCCTGCATCTGGTGGAGGGCCTGCTGGTCGCGATTGTCGACATCGACGAGGTCATTCAGATCATCCGCTCCTCCGATGAGGCGGCCGCGGCGCGGACCCGGCTGATGTCGATCTACGACCTGTCCGAAATCCAGGCCAACTACATCCTGGAACTGCGGCTCCGGCAGCTGACCAAGTACTCCCGGATCGAACTGGAAAAGGAACAGGACGAACTGCGCCGGGAGATCGCCGAACTGCAGGCCATCCTGGACTCCCCCGAGCTGCTGCGCGGGCTCGTGTCCGACGAACTCGGCGAACTCGCGGACAAGTACGGCACCCCGCGCCGGACCGTGCTGCTCGAATCCGAGGCGGTCTCCCCCAGGGTCGCCGCCCTCGCCGCCCCCGGCACCAAGGGCAAGGCCGCGCCGTTGGCCCTGGAAATCGCCGACGACCCCTGCTGGGCCATCCTGACCGCGTCCGGCCAGATCGCCCGCACCGCCAACCAGGACAGCCTCGCGGAGTCCGGGCCGCGGACCAAGCACGACGTGTTCCGCTCGGTGGTGAAGACCTCCGCCCGCGGTGAGATCGCGGCCGTGACCTCCCAGGGCCGGATGCTGCGGCTGCAGGTGATGGACATGCCCGTCCTGCCGCCGACCGCCGGAACGCCCAACCTGGCCGGCGGCGTCCCGGCCAAGGACTTCATCACCCTGCTCAAGGGCGAGAGCCTGGTGGCGTTTGCCCCGCTGGACCAGGTCCTTGCAATCGGCACCGCCCAGGGCGTGGTGAAGCGCGTCCAGCCGGACTACCCGCTCAACCGCGAGGACTGGGACGTGATCGCCCTCAAGGACAAGGACACCGTGGTGGGCGTGGAGCCGGCCGCGGGCGACGACGTCGAACTCATTTTCGTCACACGCCAGGCCCAACTGCTGCGCTTCAACGCCTCCGCGGTCCGGCCGCAGGGGCGCACCGCCGGCGGCATGGCCGGGATCAAGCTCGCCGCCGGGGACCGGGTGCTGCACTTCGGGACGGCCCGCTCCACCGACGACGCGGCCGTCGTGGTCACGATCGCCGGTACCGAAGGCGCCCTGCCGGGCACCGCCCCGGGCTCGGCGAAGGTGACGGCCCTGGCCGAGTACCCGGCCAAGGGCCGCGGCACGGCCGGCGTCCGGGCCCACCGTTTCCTGAAGGGCGAGGACACCCTGCTGCTCGCGTGGGCCGGCCACGGCCCCGCGAAGGCCTCCTCGCTGGCCGGGGTGGCGCGTTCCCTGCCGGTGGAGCACGGCCGCCGCGACGGGTCCGGTATTCCGCTCTCCCAGGCCGTCGACGCGATCGGCCCGAGCATGGCCTGGGCCGGGGAAGCCGCCGCTGAGGGCTGACCGGCCCCGTGCCCCGGCTGCCTCCTGGCCCGCCGTTGGGCGTCCGGTTGCCACAAATGGCCGCTAAGGCGTCGTCCTTAGCGGCCATTTCCGGCAAACGGAAGCACCGGCCGTTACGGCCCGCCGCCCGTTCCTACATACCGGAATTGATGTTCAGGATGTTGCCCTCGCTATCGAGGAACCAGGCGGCGGAGCTGCCGTCGGGGAGGGTGGCGATGCCGTCCTCGGTCTTCAGCCCGGGGAAGTCGTACTCCTCGAAGACGACCCCGGCGGCCCGGAGCTCGGCGACGGCGGCGGACACGTCCGGCACCATCCAGCCCATCTGGGTATTCTTCGCGGTTCCGGCGTTGGAGGTCTGGTACACCAGGAACCGGCTGCCGGAGCCGCAGGTGTACTGGAGGTTATCCTCGGCGCCGGGGTTGTCGGGTTCGAGGCCGAGTTTGTCGCGGTAGAAGTCGCGGGCGCGGGCGATGTCCGCGGCCGGCAGTACGGCGCCGACCGGCTGGTCTTTGAGCATGGTGATGTCCTTTTCCAGGCCCTTCCCCCGGCTGGAATTTTACTCCTTCGCCTAGACTGCTGACATGCCTATCGCGCCCGATTACAAGGACTGGACCTGGGTGCTGTCGCGGCCGTGCCCGGAGTGCGGCTTCGACGTCTCCGCCTGCACCCCCGCCACGGCCCCCGGGAAGCTGGCCAGCATGCTGCCGCGCTGGCGCGCGGTGCTGCGCCGGCCGGACGTGGCTGACCGCCCGGACGCGGACACCTGGTCCCCGCTGGAGTATGCCTGCCACGTGCGGGACGTGTTCACGCTCTTCGACCACCGCCTGGGCCTGATGCTGACCCGGGACGATGCCCGCTTCGACGACTGGGACCAGGACCGCACGGCCATCGAGCAGGATTACCAGAGCGCTGACCCGGCCGAGGTCAGCGCCGCGCTGACGGCCGAAGGCGAGCAGATCGCCGCGTCGTTCGGCTCCGTCCCCGAGCAGGACTGGGGCCGCAAGGGTACCCGCAGCAACGGCTCCGAATTCACGGTCCTGACCTTCAGCCAGTACTTCCTCCACGACGTCGTGCACCACCTCCACGATGTGGACGGATAAGGCGTGGAGGGATAAGGCGGCGGCTGAGCGGCGCTACAGCTCCTTGTCCCAGGCTATGCTGCGGTTGACCGTCGTGTACCCCAGCTTCGTGTACAGCGCGAGGGCCCCGGTGGGGTTTTCCGAGTCGACGTCGAGCGAGGCCTTATCCATGCCGGCCGCGGCGAAGCGGCGCATGGCCTCCGCCAGCAGCGCCTGGGCGATACCGCGGCCCCGGTACTGCCGCCGCACCCCGAGCAGGTCCGTGTAGCCCTCCTTAAAGCCGCGCTCTGCGGAGATCTCCGCATCATGGCTGGCCAGCTGGTACCCGGCGACCTGGCCGCTCGCGGTGTCCACGACGACGCAGCTCAGGTCCGGCCGCGCCTGCGGATCGTTCACGACGAACCCCCAGGCCTCCTCATCGCGGGGCTCGCTGCCCCAGTGGTCGCGGAACGCGTCGTTGTGGGCCTGCCGCACCGGCTCGTGCAGCCGCGGGCCGAAATCCACCAGCTGCAGTCCGTCGTCGAGCCGGTGCGCGGGCAGGGGCCCTTCCAGCGGCCGGTGCATCTCGTTGTAGTAGCGGACCACCCGGTACCCGCGGCGGGTAAAGAGCCGGGCCTGATGGGCGTGCTGTTCCTCGGCGTGGAGGCGCAACCTGGGGCCATCGGCCCGCTCCGCCGGGGCCCCGGAATCCGCTGCCCGGGCCGCGTCCTCGGCGAACCGCTGCCGGGTCCGCGCCTCCAGCCAGGCCAGCACACCGCGTCCGACGCCGCTGCCCTGCCATTCGGGGTCCACGCAGCCGAAGCCGACGGCCTTGTTCCCGCCGGGGTTCTTCGTGAGCCGGCCGTAGGCCCGGACCGTTCCCTGCCGGTCAAAGCCCAGGATGCTGTTCTCGGTCGGAGGGTTCTTCTGTGAGGCCAGGATCTGTGCCAGGTCCTCCCGGCGCTCAAACCAGACGGGTCGTTCGACGGCGGCGGTCCGGGCGATCAGGGCCGCCCAGGCGTCCAGGTCGTCCTCGCCGGCCGGCCGCCAGGCCAGGCGGGAGTCGAGAGCGGTGCGGGGATCGTCGGCGTGCGGGGTGGTCATCGGATCAGGCTAGCGGCGCGGCTAGCGGCGCGCCAGCACCGGGGGCCCGTGGATGTCCCGGGCCAGGTCAAGGTCCAGCCGGGAGTCCTCCGGGCTGATGTCCTCCGGGTTGTGCGTCACGAGCACGACGGTTCGGCCGGCCAGGCCGCGCCGCAGCTCGGCCAGCATGCTCCGGCCCGCTTCGGCGTCCAGGTGGGCCGTGGGCTCGTCGAGCAGGATGACGTCCGCGCCGGTCATCAGTGTCCGGGCCACTGCCAGGCGCTGGCGTTCGCCGCCGCTGAGGAACGCTCCGCCCGGGCCGATGGGGGTATCAAGGCCGCGGTCGAGCCGGCGCAGCAGGGGCTCCAGGCCGACGGCGGAGAGCGCGGCGGTGCACTGTGCCTCGAGCTCCGCACCCGCGCCGCGTCCCGAGCCTGGCACCCCCAGCATCAGGTTCCCGCGGATGGTGGAGTCGAAGAGGTGCGCCTCCTGCGGGCACCAGGCCGCTCCGCCGGTGAGCCGGAGGCGTCCCCCGGCAACCGGCAGGAAGCCGAGCATGACCGCCAGCAGGGTGGACTTTCCGGATCCGGAGGCTCCGGTGACGGCCAGCCAGCGGCCGGGTTCGGCACGGGCGGACAGGCCGGTGAAGACGGCCGGGCCGCCGGGCCACGCCGCCGCCAGGTCCTCGAGCTCCAGTCCGGGCCGTCCGCCGGGCCGCGGGGGCACCGGAACCGGGCCGCCGGCCGTTTCGTCGGATTCCCGGCCGAGGACGCCGGAGCCTGCAATCCGGGCGAGGACGGAGCGCAGCGCCGGGTACTGCCGCACCGCCGTCGTGATGGCCGCGTACGGCTCCACCAGCGCCAACTGCAGCAGCACGACGACGGCGACGGTCTCCGGTTCCACCGCTCCGGCCAGGGCCAGCGGCGCGGCGAGGACCGCGCTGGCCAGGGCCGCGGCGCTGCAGGCCAGTACGGTCAGTCCGTGGCCGAGCCCCTCGGCCAGCGCAGAACGCTGCGAGGCGGCCGTCGCGGCCCGGTCGGCACGGTGGATGGCGGCCAGCACCGGTCCCGCCACCCCGTTGGCATGCAGCTCGGCCCGGGCGTCCAGGGCGGCGGCGACCTGCCGCAGCACGCCGGAGCGGAGCTGCTGCTCGGCGCGGGCGGACATCCGGTCCGCCAGCAGCGCCAGCGCCGGTGCCACGGCAAGGCTGACGGCCGCGGCGGCGAGCACGGCCGGCAGGGCTGCCGGCAGCAGCAAGCCGACGCCGGTGACCGCGGCGGCGCCCACGGCCACGGCGGTGAGCGGGGGCAGGACAACGCGCGGGAGCAGTTCGCGGACGGTGTCGACGTCGTCGACCACGGTGCCGAGCACGTTGCCGCCCTGCAGCAGCCGCCGCAGGGAGAGGGCCCGGCGGCTTAGCGATTCCCAGAGCCGGCCGCGGAGCCGGGTCAGGGCAGTGAAGACGGCATCGTGCAGGAGCAGCCGTTCGGCATAGCGCAGGACGGCCCGGCCGACGCCGAAGAAGCGCACCCCCACGATCGCCGTCAGCAGGTACAGGATGGGAGGCTGTTCGCTGGCCCGCAGGATCAGCCAGCCGGAGAGCCCCGACAGGGCGACCGCGAACAGGGCAGCCAGCACGCCCACGGCACCGGCCGCGGCAAACTTACCGGACACCGGGGCCAGCAGCCGGCGCAGCCGCCCGGCCGCCCCCGCCACGGGAGGCACCCCGGCATCACCGGCACTTCCGGCACCACCGGTGGCACGGCTTGCATCGGTGCCATCGCTAGCATCTGCGCCACCGGCAGCAGCACCGGCAGCAGCGGGAACGGACCCGGCGCCGGAGGTCGCGGGCGCCGTGCCGGTACGGGCCGGCGCTTCACCGCCGGGAGGCGGCGCTGACGTGCCAGCGGCCGGCTCCGCGCCGATGGCCACCAGCCGGTCTGCGAGTTCCCGGGTCCGCCGGTCATGGGCGACCAGCAGCACGGTGGCCTTGCCGCGCAGGTCCCGGAGGGCGGCGCTGACGGCGTCGGCGGAGGCGCGGTCCAGGTGCGCGGTGGGTTCATCCAGCAGCAGGACGGTGGCGCCGGCCCTGAGCCGGGCCAGGCCCCGGGCCACCGCGACCCGGCGCAGCTCCCCCGGGCTGAGTTCGGCGGGGTGCTTTGCGGCCAGGTGCGCGGCGGCGCAGGCAGCCAGGCATCCGCGGGCGGCCGCGTCCTGCGCCGGTGTCGGGCCCTCCGGAACCCCCAGGTAGAGCAGCACCTCCGCCAGCACCGTGGGCCGGACCATCACCGGGTGCTGCGGCACCCACGCCAGGTCTGCCGCGGTGTAGCCCTCCACCCGGCCGCTGATCCCGGTGCCGGCGCCGGCACCGATGGTGCCGGCCAGGACGCCCAGCACGGTGCTTTTGCCGGCCCCGCTGGGGCCGTCCAGGGCCGTGATCCCGCCCGGGACGGCGGTGAAGCTCAGCGGCCCGACGGCGGATCCGGTGCGCCCGGCGTAGCGGACGGCGAGGTCCCGGACCGTGACCGCCGGCGGTGCGCCCGCGCCCTGCCGTGCCGGCCCAGCCACACCCTGCCGGCCCGGACCCGACGGCGGCAGCGGCGTGGCCTGCGGCGCGTCCAGTACCTCCGTGGTGTCGGCGAGCGCCGCGCGGCCCTCGTCGCTGGCGTGGTGCGCGGTGCCGAGTTCGCGCAGCGGCAGGTAGCAGTCGGGCGCCAGGATCAGGGCCAGCAGTCCGGCTTCGAGTGCCATGTCCCCGTGCACCAGCCGCACGCCGATGAAGACGGCCACCACGGCGACGGAGATGGTGGCGATCAGTTCCAGGGCCAGGGCGGAGAGGAAGGCGGTGCGCAGGGTGCCCATGGTCCTGGCGCGGTACTGCTCGGAGATGTCCTCCAGGGCCTTGCGCTGCGCGGTGGCGCGGCCCAGCCCGACCAGGACGGGAAGGCCCTTGGCGAGTTCGAGCATGTGGCCGGAGAGCCGGGACAGCGCGGACTGCGCCTCCCGCACCTTGTCCTCGGTGTGGCGGCCGATAAGGATCATGAACAGCGGCACCAGCGGAACGGTCAGGACGATCACGACGGCGCTGATCCAGTCGGCGAAGAGGATCCTCGCGCCGAGCAGCAGCGGGATGGCGGCGCAGTTGACCAGGGCGGGCAGGAACTGGGTGTAGTAATTATCCAGCGCGTCCAGGCCGCGCGTGGCGAGCACCGCCAGGCCGCCGTCGGCCGGCCCGGCGCTCCGGACGCCGGTGTGCAGGGCACGGTCCAGCAGCTGCGAGCGCAGTTCCTCCTTGACCCCGAGCGCGGCGCGGCGGGACGCGACCGCCTGAGCCCAGACGGTGAGCGCCCGCAGCACCGCCCCCGCCAGGCCCCAGACCAGCTGCTCCGCCCACGCCGGGTTGTGGGCCATCAGGCCGGCGAGCATGGCGGCGACGGCCTGGCCCATCAGTACCAGGGAAAGGGCCTTCAGGGCCGCGAGCAGCCCCAGCAGGTATAGCGCGGAGCGGGTGGCGGGGCCGGCGGGGAACTGCGGTCGCATCGGCAGCTAGTCTTTCGACGCCAGCACGCGCGACGCGATCGCGGGGAGGAAGCTGTGCGCCTCGGGGATGTGGGCCGCGCTGACCCGGCGCCGGAACACCCAGTAGGTCCAGGCCTGGTAGGCCAGCACCAGCGGCAGGCCGATGCAGGCCACGACCGTCATCAGGCCCAGCGTGTAGTCGGAGGAGGAGGCGTTGGCGACCGTCAGGCTGAAGTCCGGGTTGAGGGTCGAGGGCAGCACCACCGGGAACGCCGCCCCGAAGATCGAGGCGCTGCCCAGCAGCAGGAAGGCGCCGAGGGACAGGAACGCCCGGCCTTCGGCGCCGCGGCGGCCGAAGAACCACGCCAGGGCGGCCGCGGCGACGGCGACGACGACGGCGGCCCAGGTCCAGGCCTTGCCGCTCTGCAGCTGCAACGCCACCGCCCAGCCGGCGATCGGCAGGAGCAGCACCGGCAGCAGCCGGACAAACCACTGACGTGCCCGGTGCCGGACGTCGCCGTCGGTCTTCAGCGCCAGGAACGCCAGTGCGTGCAGCAGCGAGAAGCCGACGACGGCCAGCCCGCCGAGCACCGCGTAGGCGCTGAACCAGGCGAAGGGGCCGCCGTCGCGGTCGCCGTTGGCGTTCAGCGGCAGGCCCGTCGTGGTCAGGGCCAGGGCGGCGCCGACGCCGAAGGCGGCCACCAGGGAGCCCAGGACGATCGCCCAGTCCCAGCGCGCCCGCCACTGCGGGGTATCGACCTTCCCGCGGTATTCGAAGGCCACGGCCCGGAAAATCAGGGCCACCAGGACCAGCAGCAGCGGCAGGTAGAGCGCGGAGAACAGGGAGGCGTACCAGAGCGGGAAGGCCGCGAAGGTGGCCCCGCCGGCGGTCAGCAGCCACACTTCGTTGCCGTCCCAGACCGGGCCGATGGTGTTGAGCAGTACTCGGCGCTCGGTGTTGTTCCGGGCGAAACCCTTCATGAGCATTCCGACCCCCAGGTCGAAGCCCTCCAGGAAGAGGTAGCCGGTCCAGAGCACCGCGATGGCGATAAACCAGATGGTGGGAAGCAGTTCCATGCTGAAAGTCCTCTGCAGCTCGTTCGAAGGGGCCGGTTAGTAGGCGAAGGCCAGGACGTCGTCGGCACCGGGCTTGCCGGGGCCTCCGCCGGGGGTCTGGTCCTCGTTCTCGTCGGCGGGGGCGTGCGCGAGCTCCGGCATCGCCGAGGCGACCCCGCCGCGGACGTACTTCACCAGCAGCTTCACCTCGACCACCAGCAGCACCGCGTACACGGCGGTGAGCACCACCAGCGACGTCAGCAGCTCCCCCGCGGAGACGCCCGGGGAGACGGCCGCCGCGGTGAACATGAAGACCTGGTCGATGCCACTGGGGTCCGGATTGGGTGCGACGACGAAGGGCTGCCGGCCCATTTCGGTGAAGATCCAGCCGGCGGCGTTGGCGCCGAAGGGGGCCAGGATGCCGAAGACGGCCAGCCGCATCAGCCCGCGGGAGGCCGGGACGGTCCCCTTGCGGGTCAGCCAGAGGGCGGCGAGGGCGGCGAGGGCGGCAACACCGCCGAAGCCGATCATCATCCGGAAACCCCAGTAGGTGACCTCCATGACCGGGACGTACTGTATTTCCTTGCCGGCGCGGTCGCCATAGATCGGGTTGTCCGGCAGGTGCGTGCCGTAGTCGGCCTTGTACTGGTCCAGGAGGCTGTTGACGCCCCTGACCTCGGTGGTGAAGTCGCCCTCGGCCAGGAAGGACAGCAGGCCCGGGACCTCGATCACGGCGACGACGTCGTCGCAGTTCTTGGAGCCGACGTTGCCGACGCTAAGGATGGAGAAGCCGGTGCCGTCGTGGCAGGCCGCCTCGGCGGCGGCCATCTTCATCGGCTGCTGGTCGAACATCAGCTTGCCCTGCAGGTCGCCGGTGACGGCAGTCCCCGCGAAGGAGATCATCGCCACGACGGCGCCGATCCGCAGCGAGCGGATCCAGACGGCGTGGTCCGCCCGGTCCCGGCCGGGGATGTCCGAGGAACCGGGGACCACCCTGCCGTCCGGGCCGACGGTGTCCGTGCCGTCGTGCCGGCGGCGCCACAGGTGGTACCAGGCGATGCCGAGCAGGAAGGCCCCGGCGACGGCGAGGGCGCCGAAGAGGGTGTGCGGCACCGCGACCAGGGCGGTGTTGTTCGTGAAGACGGCCCAGGCGTCGGTCATTACCGGCCGACCGTCGATCATTTCAACGCCGACCGGGTGCTGCATCCAGCTGTTGGCCACGATGATGAAGTAGGCGGAGAAGACGGATCCGATGACGGCGATCCAGAGGCAGGCCAGGTGCACGGCGGGCTTGAGCTGCTTCCAGCCGAAGATCCACAGCCCCAGGAAGGTGGATTCAACGAAGAAGGCCAGCAGCGCTTCCATGGCCAGCGGCGCGCCGAACACGTCGCCGACGAAGCGGGAGTACTCGCTCCAGGCCATGCCGAACTGGAATTCCTGGACGATGCCGGTGGCCACGCCCATGATGAAGTTGATCAGGAAGAGCTTGCCCCAGAACTTCGTCATCCGCAGATATTCGGGCCGGCCCGTGCGGTGCCAGAGGGTCTGGATCACCGCCACCACCAGGCCCAGGCCGATCGTCAGCGGCACCATCATGAAGTGGTAGACGGTGGTAATGCCGAATTGCCAGCGTGCAATTTCCAAGGCGTCCAAGGCAGTCCCTTTGGCTAGGTTCCCGAGAGATTTCTACAGTGCGTAGAACACTTACTTCTACAGAGTGTAGAACAACTGCGCACCGTCCCGCATCCCAGCGTGGCACGGCCCGCTGCGGCCTGCAATGATGTCCCCGGCCCCGCCGGCGACACGCCCGGCGCCCCTGTTCTACCTCATGTAGAAAGTGCGTCGAAAAAGCGGTAAATTTAATCCGTAGTATTCACCAACTTCCCGGCGGCCGTGCCGCCCGGGCGGCATTGACGAAGGACGTACGGAATGGCAAGTCTCGGCGAACTGGAACGGGCAGTCATGGACCTGCTCTGGGCGAGCCAGGAGGCTGCAACGGCGAACACCCTGCGGGACCTGCTGGCGCAGAGCACCCGGTCCGCTGGCGGCACCGCCGGTCACGAGGGCAAGGACCTGGCCGTGACCACCGTGCTGACCGTCCTGTCCCGACTGGAGCGCAAAGGCCTCGTCGAGCGTGAGCGCGGCACCCGGCCGCACCGCTACCAGGCCGTCTCCAGCCGGGCGGACCACACCGCGGAACTCATGCACGAAGTGCTCGGCTCCGCCCCGGACCGCGAGGCCGTACTGGCCCGCTTCATCGGCTCCGTGACGGCCACCGAGGCCGAAACGCTGCGCAAGCTCCTGGGCCACAGCTAGCAGCGGATGTTCTGGACCTCATACTTTCTGGCGGTCCTGGCGATAGCACTGGCGTGGCCGGTGCCTATCCTTCTTTCCCGCGCCCAATGGCCGGCCCGCTCGCCGTTCACGGCAATGCTGCTCTGGCAGGCCATCGCCCTCGCCGGCGGCCTCTCCATGATCGGGGCCATGCTGGTCTACGGCCTGGAACCGATCGGCGACAACCTGCTGGCGGGCCTGAAGTCGCTGGCCGGAATGGTGTTCCGCAACGAGCCGACCACGGCGCTGGGCTTCTGGCACATCTTCGCCCTGTCCGCCGCCGCGCTGCTGAGCGCGCACCTGGTGTTCACCCTGCTGCTGACCTACTACAAGATCCAGCGGCAGCGGCGCCGGCACCGCGAACTGCTCGCGCTGCTGGCCTCCCCCTCGGCGGACGCTGCCCGGACCATGGTGATCAACCATGACTCGCCCGTGGCGTACTGCCTGCCCGGCGGGGCCCGTTCCGTCACCGTGCTCTCGGACGGCCTGATGGCTGCCCTTGCCCCGGACGAACTGCGGGCCGTGCTGAGCCACGAAAACGCGCACCTGAACCAGCGCCACCACCTGCTGCTGTGGGCCTTCGCCGCGTGGCGGCAGGCCCTCCCCTGGCTGCCCACGACCCGGCTGGCCCAGGAGGCGGTCAACTCCTTGATTGAAATGCTGGCCGACGACGTCGCCCTGAAGACCGAGAGCAAGGCCACCCTGATCAAGGCGATCGCGATCGTGGCCAGCGGCTCGACGGCCGCCCCTGGCGCACCCGCGGCCCGCATGGCCTTCGGTCCGGCGGAGTCCGACGGCGGCCAGCCCGGCGCCACCGGCGGTGCCGGTGCCCTGGTGACCACCGCGTCCCGGGTCAGCCGGCTGCTCTCGCCGCAGCCGCCGCTGCCGGAGGCGCTTCGCTACGCCGTCCTCGGCGCCTGCGTCCTTTTGCTGGCCGTGCCCACCGCGCTGCTGATCGTTCCGGGCCTGCTCGGCTAACCCGTGGCCCGGCCCAGGCTGGTAAGACCCGTCAGGCGTCGATCCGCTCCCGGTCCAGGCTGGCCGCCCCGGCGATGATGAAGTCCTTGCGCGGCGCCACGTCGGAGCCCATCAGCAGGTCGAAAATCTCCTCGGCCTGCTTGGCGTTCTCGATCCCGACCTTGCGCAGGGTGCGGTGGCGGGGATCCATGGTGGTCTCGGCGAGCTGCTCGGCGTCCATCTCGCCCAGGCCCTTGTAGCGCTGGATGGGCTCCTTGTAGCGCTTGCCTTCCTTGGCGAGCCGGCCAAGCAGCGCGTGCAGCTCCGCCTCGGAGTAGGTGTAGATCATCTCGTTGGCCTTCTGGCCGGCGTTGATGACCTCCACCCGGTGCAGCGGCGGCACGGCCGCAAAGACCCGGCCCTCGTCGATCATCGGGCGCATGTACCGGAAGAACAGGGTCAGCAGCAGAGTGCGGATGTGGGCGCCGTCGACGTCGGCGTCGGTCATCAGGATCACCTTGCCGTAGCGCGCGGCGCCGATGTCAAAGCTGCGGCCCGATCCGGCCCCGACCACCTGGATCAGGGCGGCGCACTCGGCGTTGGAGAGCATGTCCCCCACCGAGGCCTTCTGGACGTTGAGGATCTTGCCGCGGATCGGCAGCAGCGCCTGGAAGTCCGAGGAACGGGCGAGCTTGGCGGTGCCGAGCGCCGAGTCGCCCTCGACGATGAACAGTTCCGAGCGTGCGACGTCGTCGGTGCGGCAGTCCGCCAGCTTGGTCGGCATCGAGGAGGTCTCCAGCGCGTTCTTGCGCCGCTGCGTCTCCTTGTGCACCCGCGCGGAGATCCGCGACTTCATCTCGCTGACGACCTTCTCCAGCAGCAGCGCCGACTGGGCCTTGTCGTTGCGGTTGGAGGAAGTGAGCTTGGCGTTGATCTCCCGCTCGACGACCTTGGCCACGATGGCGCGGACCGCCGAGGTGCCCAGGATCTCCTTGGTCTGGCCCTCGAACTGCGGTTCGGCGAGCCGGACGGTCAGCACCGCGGTGAGGCCGGCGAAGATGTCGTCCTTTTCAATCTTGTCGTTGCCGGCCTTGAGCTTGCGGGCGTTCGCCTCCACCGCCTTGCGGAAGGTCTTGACCAGGGCCTGCTCGAAGCCGGACTGGTGCGTGCCGCCCTTGGGGGTGGAGATGATGTTGACGAAGCTGCGCACGGTGCTGTCGTAGCCGATGCCCCAGCGCAGCGCCACGTCCACCTCGCAGTCCCGTTCCACCTCCGCCAACTGGCTGTGCCCCCGTTCGTCCAGGACCGGGACCGTCTCCTTGAACTTGCCGGCGCCGTGGAGCCGCCAGACGTCGGTGACCGCCGGGTCCGCGGCGAGGAACTCAACAAACTCGGAGATGCCGCCATCGTGGTGGAAGACTTCCTCGTGCGGGCCACCTTCGCCGGGGGTACCGGGCATCCTGCGCTCGTCGCGGACGGTGAGCTTCAGCCCGGGCACCAGGAACGAGGTCTGCCGGGCGCGGGAGACCAGTTCGTCATAGGAGAACTTCGCGTCCGGGGTGAAGATCTGCCGGTCGGCCCAGTAACGGATCCGGGTGCCGGTCACGCCGCGCCTGGCCTTGCCGACGACGTCGAGCACCGATCCGTCGATGAACGGTTCGAACACCGCGCCCGGGTCGGGCCGGGTCCCCGGGTCCTTGAAGCGGCCCGGTTCGCCGCGGCGGAAGGACATCTTGTAGGTCTTGCCGCCGCGGTCCACTTCGACGTCCAGCCGGGAGGACAGCGCGTTGACCACCGAGGCGCCGACGCCGTGCAGGCCGCCGGAGGCGGTGTAGGAGCCGCCGCCGAACTTACCGCCGGCGTGCAGCTTGGTGAAGACGACCTCGACGCCGGTGAGCCCGGTCTTGGGTTCGACGTCGATCGGGATGCCGCGGCCGTCGTCGTGGATTTCCACGGAATTGTCGGCGTGCAGGATGATCCGGATGTCGTGGCCGAAGCCGGCGAGGGCTTCATCGACCGAGTTGTCGATGATCTCCCAGAGGCAGTGCATGAGCCCGCGGGAGTCGGTAGACCCGATGTACATGCCCGGGCGCTTGCGGACGGCCTCGAGGCCCTCCAGCACGGAGAGGTGCCGGGCGGTGTAATCAGAACTTGGTGCCACGGGTTGGAAACTCCTTCGGGATGGAACGTGGAGACGCTCTTCCTAGGTTAGTCGGCCAGCCGGCCGCCGCCCGGTTGCCACTCCCCTGCGGCTGCCGGAGGGGCCCGGCCGTTACTGAGCCGTGATACGCGGACAGCGAAAGTGTCCCATCCTTGCCATGGAACGGCGGCGAATGCTGGTTATATAGATGTACCGAACTACCAAGGAGGCCGAACATGACAACAGCAGTTGCGGACCGCACACTCACCACCGTTGACCGGTGCGATCGTTGCGGAGCCCAGGCATACGTCCGGGTTGTTCTCGAAGCCTCCGGCGGCGAGCTTCTTTTCTGCGCACACCACGCCCGGGCTGTCGAGCCGAACCTTCGGCCGCTCAGCTCCGACTGGCACGATGAGACCGCCCGTCTCCACGAGAAGGAGCCGGTCGCGGCCGACTAGGACGCAGACATAAGAAGGACCCCCTCCGATGCGGAGGGGGTCCTTCTGCTTTAAGCCCGGGACCGCCGGTCGTAGCCGCGCGCTCCTAAACGCACGATGCGGGGCCACCGTGCGGCCGGGTCCGAAGACCGACGGCGGCGCGGCGGCCCCGCATCGCGGGACGCGGTGCCTAGTCCAGGTAGTCGCGCAGCACCTGGGAGCGGGACGGGTGCCGCAGCTTCGACATGGTCTTCGATTCGATCTGGCGGATGCGTTCGCGGGTCACGCCGTAGACCTTTCCGATTTCGTCTAAAGTCTTCGGCTGGCCGTCGGTCAGGCCGAAGCGCATCGCGACGACGCCGGCTTCACGTTCGGAGAGCGTGTCCAGCACCGAGTGCAGCTGTTCCTGCAGCAGGGTGAAGCTGACGGCGTCGGCCGGGACAACCGCCTCGGAGTCCTCGATAAGGTCGCCGAACTCGGAGTCGCCGTCCTCGCCCAGCGGGGTGTGCAGCGAGATGGGTTCGCGGCCGTACTTCTGGACCTCGACGACCTTTTCGGGCGTCATGTCCAGCTCGAGTGCCAGTTCTTCCGGGGTGGGTTCGCGGCCGAGGTCCTGGAGCATCTGGCGCTGTACGCGGGCCAGCTTGTTGATGACTTCCACCATGTGCACCGGGATGCGGATGGTGCGGGCCTGGTCGGCCATGGCGCGGGTGATGGCCTGGCGGATCCACCAGGTGGCGTAGGTCGAGAACTTGAAGCCCTTGGTGTAGTCGAACTTCTCGACCGCACGGATCAGGCCCAGGTTGCCTTCCTGGATCAGGTCAAGGAACAGCATGCCGCGGCCGGTGTAGCGCTTGGCCAGCGAGACCACGAGGCGGAGGTTGGCCTCCAGCAGGTGGTTCTTGGCGCGCTTGCCGTCGTGGATGACGAACTCGAGCTCGCGCTTGAGCTTGGGGTCCATGGACCCGTCGTCCGCGGCAAGCTTCTCCTCGGCGAACAGGCCGGCTTCGATGCGCAGGGCCAGGTCGACTTCCTGCTCGGCGTTCAGCAGGGCAACCTTGCCGATCTGCTTCAGGTAGTCCTTGACCGGGTCGGCGGTGGCACCCGCAGACATGACCTGCTGGACCGGGGCGTCGTCGTCGTCGGCATCGGAGTAAACGAAGCCGGAGCCGGTGGCGGCTGTCGCTGCCTTGCCGGTTGCCTCTTCGCCCTCCTCGCCGAGGTCGGCGGCGTCGGGTGCTGCTTCATCGAGATCCTCGTCGACCTCAATATCTTCCGTGTCCTCGTCGGAGGACTTGCCGGCGGCCTCGGCCGCGGCTTTGGCGCCGGGCTTGGGCCCGCGCTTCTTGGGCTCAGGCTTGGCGACTGCCGTGCCCGTGTCATCGCCCGCGGCGGCGGCTGCGTCTTTAGCTGCCTTGTTGGCAGCACGCGTGGCGGCACGCTTGGCGTTGGCCGCGGCCTTCTTCTCCTCGGGAGACAATACGGCCTGGTCGGCGGGTTCCTTCTTCGCGGAAGACGGGGTCACAGAAAACCTTTCTAGCGGCGGTCTGTGGAATCACCATACGGGCAACACCACTATGACCCTGTCAAGTCCGTGATTGACATCGCGTGCAATCACGTCCGACAGAGCCACTTAGTAGAACTGCCGGAGCGACCGTAATGTTCCCTGTTTCCAAGGTTCGCTACTCGCACTCGATTCACGGACCCAACCGGGTCTCGCCAACCATTGTCTCACGATTTTCCCGATCAGGCCCTGCGGAGCCGCAGCCCGCCCCGTCGGGCGCCAGATCCCGGGCCCCTCCGCCGTTGCGATCAGGCCGCATCCGGGTCGAACCGCTGCCAGGCCGCCTCCTTCCGGCCCGCCCAGCCGCAGAGCGTCCCGCGGCGCACCAGTTCGGCCAGCAGTTCGGCCAGGCGGTACCCGGGATGCGCAGCGGCGGCCGCGCAGAGCAGGGCGTCAGCATAAGACCCCCTCCCCCGGCACCACTCGATCCAGGCCCGGCCTGTCAGTCCTGCGGCCCGGGATTCGCCGCCGCCGCAGGCTTCGAGCCGGGCGAGGAGGCGGTCCAGCTGCGCCAGGCGGGCCCAGTCAGGGACCGCCGGTTCCAGTCCGAGGAGTACCTCCCCGTAGCCGGGGTCCGGGAGCGCCGCCGAAGGGCCGGAGTCCGTGGCCGGTTCCGGTCCCGGTTTCGGTTCCGGCGCTGGCGGAAAGTCCGGCAGCGGAGGCAGCCCGGCGGCCCGGCCCGGTCCGGCGTCGAAACTGCCGAATTCCTCGGCGCCGGCCTCGGCAGCGCGGCGACCGGCAGCGGCCAGCACCAGCACCGCATCCCGCCAGGGCGGCACGCACAGGGTGGCCCGCAGGTAGCCGGCCAGGCCGGGCGGCAGGG
Source organism: Arthrobacter sp. Soil763 (assembly GCF_001428365.1). GTDB lineage: Bacteria > Actinomycetota > Actinomycetes > Actinomycetales > Micrococcaceae > Arthrobacter. The sequence goes on from NZ_LMSH01000003.1 coordinate 733,819, forward strand.
CCGGGACGCCTGCCCCGGGGTCCGCGCAGGCGGCGAGCACGCGTTCCCACACGTCCAGCACGGCAGCGAACTGCGCCCGGTCCCGCCAGCGGCCGGAGAATGTCCGGCCCCAGTCCGCTTCGGCCGCCGCCGCGGCGGGGTCCGCATTCTCCGGAGGCTCCCCCGGCGTACCGGCCGCCGGAGCCGCACCGACGCGGCTGCCGCGGAAGACCAGCTCGGCGTTGAGCCTGCTGTTCCTGATCTCCTCCACGGGCCGGCCGGGCGGAGCGCAGCACGATGGATCGTTGCACAGGGCGCTGCGCCAGTAGTGTTCGCCGATCAGCCAGGCGTCCCGGACGGGCAGTCCGGCCGCGCCGAGGGTGCGCTGGAGTTGGGCCAGCAGCCGATCCAGGCCGGCGGCATCCGGCACCGCCTTCTCCGGATCGCCGGGGTCCGGCGCGGTGAACACCGCCAGCAGGGTACCGTCCGCGTCGGGGTCGGATTCGAGATAGCCGAGCACCGTGCGCGCGAAGGCCGCCAGGCCGGGGCCGCGGCAATGGGACGGGTCCGGAAGGTCCAGGCGCAGCGTGGCCCCCAGGCGTTTTCCTTGCACGGTCATGGCCACCAGGCTGCTGGCGGGCCAGTAGCCCAGGGAATGAGGGATAAATCCGAGGATGTCCTCGGGGCCAGTGGCTTTGAGTTGCTCTGGAGCTGTCATAAGGCCAGCTTCGTCCGCACGGCTCGCCGCGGTCAGGCCCGGATGCCGCTATGTGGAGAACTTCCTCAGGGCGTGCGGCGGCGCTCGGCAACGAGCCTGCGCTGCTGGACCAGGGTGCGCAGCAGCGGTGGCACGATGACGCCCTGCGCGGCCATCTGCCGGCGCACCTTGCGGCGGGTGATGAGGATCGCTGCGGCCCCGCCGGCCAGCACGAGGAACTGGACGCTGAGGGCAATCCGGAACGCGCCGAGGCTGTACAGCCCCTCGGGCGAGAATCCGCCCAGATGCAGTGCGTCGAGGGCCAGCCCGATCAGGAAAATGGACACCAGCGCGGCGATGAAACCGCCCACGTTCACGATGCCGGTGGCGGTGCCGATCCGGTGCGCGGGATTGAATGTGCGGGCGAAGTCGAACCCGATCATGGACCCGGGGCCGCCGATGGCGAGGACCACGACGAGCCCGGCGAGCAGCCACAGCGGGGACCGGGACGGCTGGAGCAGCACCGCGGCCCAGGCGGCCGCCGTCGCCGCCGAAATCAGCAGCACCATGGTGGAACGCCGCAGCGGATGGCGGGCCACAAAGCTGCCCATCAGCGGTCCGGCGGCGATCGCGGCGGCCACGTACAGCGCCATCAGCGCCGATACGGTCGCGGTGTCCAGCCCCTGGGCCGAAATGAGGAAGGGGTACCCCCAGGTCATGGCGAAGACGGTGCCGCTGAACTGGACAGTGAAGTGGCTCCACAGTCCCAGCCGGGTTCCGGGCTGCCGCCAGGCGCTGGAGAGGGACACCCCCGTGCTGCGCAGGCCCTGCGAGGACTCCGGCGCCGGGTGCCCGGGCGGGGCGTCCTGCAGCAGCACCACCACGAGCACGACGGCGAGGGCAGCCATCGCGGCGAGGGTCAGGAAGGCGGGGGTCCAGCCGGCGGCGTGCAGGATCAGCGCGAACGGCACGACGGAGAAGAGCTGGCCGAGCTGGCCCGACATGCCGGTGAGCTGGGTCAGGAGCGGCACCCGGGCCGGGGCGAACCACAGCGGGACCAGGCGGATCACCGAAACGAAGGTCATGGCGTCCCCGGCGCCGACCAGGACCCGGCCCAGCACGCCGCCCGGGACGTTCGCGGTGAAGGCGAGCTGCAGCTGGCCAAGACCCATCAGGAGGGCTCCGCCGGCAATCATCGCCCGCGAGCCGAAGCGGTCCACCAGCACGCCGACCGGAATCTGCAGGGCGGCGTAGACGAGCAGCTGCAGCACGGTAAAGAACGAGATTTCGGCGGCGCTGGCGTGGAAGCGCGCGGTGGCCTCCAGCCCCACGACGCCGAAGGACGTGCGCTGGCTGACCGCCACCAGGTACGCGAAAACCCCGACGATCCAGATCAGCCAGGCGCGGGGGGAGGTCACGGTCCTATTATGCCCTTGCAGGGCTTATGTCGTATTTATTCGCCGGGTTCTTTACGGGCCAGGTACGCCTCGACGGCGGCGCCCAGGGCGTCGGCGTTCGGGAGCTGGTCGTTCTCGTCCGCCAGCAGGGACCGCCGCACGGTGCCCTCGGCCTTTTCGTCGTAGCGGGTTTCGAGCCGGGCCACCACCTGCTGGACCTCTTCGGAGGCGGCGATCTGGTCGGCGATCTGCCGGCCCACTTCGCGCCCGGCCTCACGCAGGCGGTCGGTGGGCAGCATCAGCGAGGTGGCCGCGCCCAGGTATTCCAGCCCGGCCACGGCGGCGGTCGGGTACTCGGCTTCGGCGAGGTAGTGCGGGACGTGGATGACGTAGCCGGCGACATTGCGGCCCGCGTCCTCGAGCCGGAGTTCCAGCAGGTGCCCGACGGCGGCCGGCACCTCGACGGTGGGCTTCCAGACCGAGATTCCCTCGATCAGTTCCTGCCGGTTGCCGTGCACGGTGACTCCCACGGGGCGGGTGTGCGGCACCGGCATGGGGATGGAATGGATCCAGGCGGCCAGGTTGACGTCCAGTTCCTCCACGATCCCCACCACGGCCCGGGCGAACCGTTCCCATTGCAGGTCCGGTTCGAAGCCGGCCAGCAGCAGGAAGGGCTTTCCCAGCCCGTCGACCATCCGGTAGAGCGACAGCCTGGGCGCCTGGTAGTCCTGCAGGTGGTCCTCGACAAAGCTCACCTGCGGCCGCCGAGAGCGGTAGTCGATCAGCTGGTCGGAGTCGAACTCGGCGAGGAGTTCGGAATCGAGGGTGTCGAGCAGTTCCGTGGTGATCTGCCGGACCACGTGGCCGGCGTCGGCGAAACCGGTGAAGCCCATGAGCAGGTTCAGCCCGCGCAGTTCCGGGCTGCGGAACAGCACGTCGTCACGGACATAAAGCGTTGCGGGGTCCAGCAGGGAGCCGGAAATCCGTTCCATCACGGCATGTTCCTTTCGGGCTAGCAGGGTCGGCGGCCGGATCCGGCGCCGTTACCAGCTACAACGCGCCGCCGGCCGGGGTAATTCCGATGCCGGGTGTGGGCCAGCTCTCATTAAATTGAATTCCGCCGCCGGGGAGAGACTACGATCGGAACTGGCCTGATCGATGGCCTGGGGACACCGGCGGGCGTGCAGCGCCGCAGGTGGACCGGGTACCCGTGGCAGGGCGCCGAACATGCAGATCCTGCCGAATAATCACACAGAATTGAGGACTGTCCTGGTGGTCAAGAATACCGAAGTCAAACTGAGCGCGGTCGCCGGCGACCTGAAGAAGTCGCCGTCGGACGCCCTCGTCGTGGGCGTGGGCCAGGGCGCGGACGGTCCCGTCCTGCTGGAGAACCCGCTCACCGCCAAGTCCGCCGAGGCGCTGGCCGAGTCGCTGGCAGCCCTGGGCCTCACCGGCGCCGCGGACCAAGCCCACCGCCTTCCGGGCCTGCCGGAGGCCGGCGCCGCCGTCCTCGTCCTCGCCGGCGTCGGCAAGGTCTCCCCCGGCACCCGGATCCCTGATGAAGCGTTGCGCCGCGCGGCCGGCTCGGCCGTCCGCCAGCTGGCAGGCGTTTCGACCGTCACCCTGGCCCTCCCGACCCCCGATGTCGCCGCCGTCGCCGCCGTCGCCGAAGGCGCCGCGATGGGCGCCTACTCCTTCACCGAACACCGCTCCACCAAAGACGGCCTCAAGGACCCGGTCAAGGCCGTGCGCATCCTCACCGACCTCGCCGCGGACAAGGCGCTGAAGCCGGTGCTGGAGCGGGCCTCGCTGATTGGCAAGGCCGTCAAGGCAACCCGCTCGCTGGTCAACCAGCCGCCCAGCCACCTCTACCCGGAAACCTTCGCCGATGCGGCCAAGGAACTGGCCAAGGGCCTGCCGGTCAAGGTCACCGTCTGGGATGAGAAGCGCCTGGAGAAGGACGGCTTCGGCGGCATCCTCGGCGTCGGCAAGGGCTCCAGCCGGCAGCCGCGCCTGGTCAAGGTCGAATACGCCCCGGCGAAGGCCACCGCCAAAATCGCGCTCGTGGGCAAGGGCATCACCTTCGACACCGGCGGCATCTCGCTCAAGCCACACCTGGGCATGGGCGAGATGAAGTCCGACATGGCGGGCGCCGCCGTCGTCCTCAACACCGTGCTCGCGCTGGCCGAACTCGGCCTTCCGGTCAAGGCGACCGCGTGGCTGTGCATCGCCGAGAACATGCCCTCGGGCAGCGCCCAGCGTCCCGCCGACGTGATGACGATCTTCGGCGGCAAGACCGTTGAGGTCCTTAACACCGATGCCGAGGGCCGCCTGGTCATGGCCGACGGCATCGTTGCCGCCAGCCAGGAGTACCCGGACGCGATCATCGACGTCGCCACCCTCACCGGTGCGCAGCTGATCGCGCTCGGCGACCGCACGGCCGGTGTCATGGGCGCGGATTCCGTCACGGGAGCCATCAAGGCCGCCGCGGACCGCGCCGGCGAGCTGGTCTGGCCGATGCCGCTGCCCGAGGAACTGCGTCCGAGCCTGGACTCCCAGGTCGCCGACATCGCCAACATCGGCGAACGCCACGGCGGCATGATGACGGCGGCGGTGTTCCTGCGCGAATTCGTCGGCAAGGACCGCAACGGCGAGCAGATCCCGTGGGCCCACATCGACATCGCCGGACCGTCCTTCAACACTGGCAGCCCCTACGGCTACACGCACAAGCAGGGCACCGGCAGCACCGTGCGCACCCTGGTCACCTACGTCGAGGACCTCCTGGCCAAAACCGCTTAGGCGGTCCCGCCGCAGCCACGGGTCCGCGCGGCCCTGTGGCCGGGGATGATCCCCCGGCCACAGGGCCGCGTGACTCTGGACACAAGCGCTCCACAAACGCCACGGCAAGGTGGAGCATGGATAGGTGGTTCGCTAAGGTGAACCGTAGTTTCAAAGCACACAGCTTCACAGAAGTAGTTCCAAACGAAAGGGAACCGTCGCTGCTGGCATAATCACGGCAGTCAGGTTCCAAGACCAGATGATGCGTACTCTCGTGTCATCGTTCACGCGAGGGAGCGTTTTAGTGGCCGATCAGGCAACTGCGCAAGAATTCGACATCCTGGTACTCGGCGGCGGCAGCGGCGGTTACGCCACTGCCCTCCGCGCTGTACAGCTCGGCCTCACCGTCGGCCTCATTGAAAAGGGAAAGCTCGGCGGCACCTGCCTGCACAACGGCTGCATCCCCACCAAGGCCCTGCTGCACTCCGCGGAACTGGCCGACCACGCCCGTGACTCCGCCAAGTACGGCGTTAACGTCTCCCTGGACGGCATCGACATCAACGCCGTCAACGCCTACAAGGACGGCATCATCGCCGGCAAGTTCAAGGGCCTGCAGGGACTCATCAAGGGCAAGAAGGGCATCACCGTCATCGAGGGTGAGGGCAAGCTCCAGGGCACCGACACCGTCGTCGTGAACGGCACCGCGTACAAGGGCAAGAACATCGTCCTCGCGACCGGCTCCTACTCCCGCACCCTGCCCGGGCTGGAAATCGGCGGCAAGGTCATCACCTCCGACGAAGCCCTCACCATGGACTTCATCCCCAAGAGCGCCATCATCCTGGGCGGCGGCGTGATCGGCGTCGAGTTCGCCTCGGTTTGGAAGTCCTTCGGCGTCGACGTCACCATCATCGAAGGCCTGCCCTCCCTCGTCCCGAACGAGGACGCAACGATCGTGAAGGCCTTCGAACGCGCGTTCAAGAAGCGCGGCATCAAGTTCTCCACCGGCACCTTCTTCCAGGGCGTGGAGCAGAACGCCGACGGCGTCAAGGTCACCCTCGTTGACGGCAAGACCTTCGAAGCCGACCTCATGCTGGTCGCCGTCGGCCGCGGCCCGGTCACGGCCAACCTCGGCTACGAGGAGGCCGGCCTGACGATCGACCGCGGCTTCGTCATCACGAACGAGCGCCTGCACACCGGCGTCGGCAACATCTACGCCGTCGGCGACATCGTCCCCGGCGTCCAGCTCGCACACCGCGGCTACCAGCAGGGCATCTTCGTCGCCGAGGAAATCGCCGGCCTCAAGCCGGTAGTCGTCGAGGACGTCAACATCCCCAAGGTCACCTACTCCGAGCCGGAAATCGCCACCGTCGGCTACACCGAAAAGGCCGCCAAGGCCAAGTTCGGCGACGACCAGATCCAGACCCAGGAGTACAACCTGGCCGGCAACGGCAAGAGCTCGATCCTGGGCACCTCCGGCCTGGTCAAGCTGGTCCGCCAGAAGGACGGCCCCGTCGTCGGCGTCCACATGATCGGCGCCCGCATGGGTGAGCAGATCGGCGAGGCCCAGCTGATCGTGAACTGGGAAGCCTACCCGGAGGACGTGGCCCAGCTGGTCCACGCCCACCCGACGCAGAACGAGGCCTTGGGCGAAGCGCACCTGGCCCTCGCCGGCAAGCCCCTGCACGGCTAAGCGTTCCCCGCAGCACCGCAAGACCCAGGGCTTAGTGCGCCCGGCCCGCAAATCCGGGTGCACTAAGCTCGAACCAGGCAGCAACCATCCGCACTAAAGATCAATAAGGAGAACGGGGACGACATGTCTGAATCCGTTAACTTGCCCGCCCTCGGTGAGAGCGTCACCGAAGGAACCGTCACCCGCTGGCTCAAGCAGGTCGGTGACCGGGTAGAGGTGGACGAGCCCCTGCTCGAAGTCTCCACCGACAAGGTCGACACCGAGATCCCCTCTCCGATCGCCGGCGTGATCGAAGAAATCCTCGTCGCCGAAGACGAGACCGCCGAAGTTGGCGCTCCGCTGGTCCGTATCGGCGACGGCTCGGGTTCCGGCTCGACCGAAGCCGCCGCTCCGGCGGCCGAGGAGGCTCCCGCTGAGGAAGCCCCGGCCGAGGAAGCCGCCGCCGAGTCGCCGTCCGCTGCCGAGGCCCCGGCCCCCGAGGCGGAAACTGCCGCTCCTGCCGCCGAGGAAGCCCCGGCCGCTCCGGCCGGCGAAGGCCACGAGGTCACCCTCCCCGCGCTGGGCGAGAGCGTCACCGAGGGCACCGTCACCCGCTGGCTGAAGAGCGTCGGCGACACGGTCGAGGTCGACGAGCCGCTGCTGGAGGTCTCGACGGACAAGGTCGACACCGAGATCCCGTCCCCGGTGGCAGGCACGCTGCAGGAAATCCGCGTCGCGGAGGATGAGACGGCCGAGGTCGGCTCCGTCCTCGCCGTGATCGGTTCCGGCGCCGCCGCACCCGCGGCAGCCCCGGCCCCGGAGGCTCCCAAGCAGGAAGCTCCCAAGCAGGAAGCACCGAAGCAGGAAGCACCGGCCGCCCCCGCACCCGCTGCCCCGGCCCAGGAGGCCCCTAAGCAGGAAGCTCCCGCCGCCCCCGCCCAGGAAGCTCCCAAGCAGGAAGCTCCCAAGCAGGCTGCCCCGGCCGCCTCGGCTCCGGCCGAGTCCGGCTACGTCACTCCCCTGGTCCGCAAGCTCGCCAACCAGCAGGGCGTGGACATCGCGTCGCTGACCGGCACCGGCGTCGGCGGCCGCATCCGCAAGCAGGACGTGCTTGCCGCGGCAGAAGCCAAGGCAGCCCCCGCGGCCGCCGCACCGGCTCCGGCAGCAGCCGCCTCGGCAGCGCCGTCGGCCGCCGCGTCCTCGCTGCGCGGCACCGTGCAGAAGGCCCCGCGCATCCGCCAGGTCATCGCCCGCCGCATGCGCGAGTCGCTGGATGTCTCCACCCAGCTGACCCAGGTCCACGAGGTCGACATGACCAAGGTCGCCAAGCTGCGCGCCAAGGCCAAGAACTCGTTCCAGGCCCAGAACGGCTCCAAGCTGACCTTCCTGCCGTTCATCGCCAAGGCCGTCGCCGAGGCACTGAAGCAGCACCCGAAGCTGAACGCCTCCTACGACGAGGACAAGCAGGAGATCACTTACCACAACGCCGAGCACCTGGCGATTGCGGTGGACACCGACAAGGGCCTGCTGGTTCCGGTCATCGCCGATGCCGGAAACCTGAACCTTGCCGGCCTTTCCGGCAAGATCGCCGACGTCGCCGACCGCACCCGCAACGGCAAGATCGGTCCGGATGAGCTGTCCGGCGGCACCTTCAGCATCACCAACATCGGTTCGGTCGGGGCCCTGTTCGACACCCCGATCATCAACCAGCCGCAGGTGGCCATCCTGGGCACCGGCGCGATCGTCAAGCGCGCCGTCGTCGTGTCCGACGAGAACGGCGACGACTCGATCGCCATCCGCTCCATGATGTACCTCTCGCTGACGTACGACCACCGCCTGGTGGACGGCGCGGACGCCGGACGCTTCCTGCAGACGCTCAAGGCGCGGCTGGAAGAAGGCGCCTTCGAGGCCGATCTCGGCCTCTAGGCCCGAAACAGCAGCACCGACGGCGGCGGCCGTGCGGGCGGTGGGAAACCACAGCCGGCACGGCCGCCGCCGTTTGCGTGCCGCCGCGGCGCCGCGTCCCGCCGCCGCGGGCGGGTCCTACTACGGGGCGTAGAACACCTTCGCTACACTGGTCCCATGAACATCGTCTATAACGTCATGGTCTTCCTGCACATCGTCGGCGCCGCCATGATCGTCGGCCTCTGGATCGGCCAGATGAAGAAGCCCACCGTCCACCCGCGCCAGTTCGACGGCGCAGCACTCCAGCTCATTACCGGCATTGTGATGATGGGCCTCATCCCGGCCCTGGACATGGAGGCCAACTACTTCAAGCTTGGCATCAAGTTCGCGATCGCCCTCGCGGTGGCCGTGCTCGCGTTCATCGGCAGCCGCCGGTACAAGAAGGACGAGCCGGTCGGCAAGGCCCTCGCCCACGGCGTCGGCGGCCTGGCCCTGCTGAACGTCGCGATCGCCACGCTCTGGCAGTAGCAACTCCTTGCCGACGACGGCGACGCACCCCGCGGGGTGCGTCGCCGTCGTCGTTAACCTCCCGGGCGTACGCCGGCAGGCGCTGTGCCGGGGCACGACTTCTCTGACAGCGGACACCGGGTGCGGGGGCGGGAACGACTCCCTAGGATGGGACACGGCAGGGTCCGCCGACTGGCCGGATCCTGGTACAACGACGCTGAGGAGTGGATATGGCAACGACACGCACCGCACACACTGTATGGAACGGCGACCTGATGTCCGGAGCAGGCAACACCAGCCTGGACAGCTCGGGCCTGGGCAACTTCGATGTCACCTGGAAGGCGCGCGCCGAGGCGGCCGAGGGCAAAACCAGCCCGGAGGAACTGATCGCCGCAGCGCACTCCGCGTGCTTCTCCATGGCCTTCAGCCACGCCCTGGCGCAGGCCGGCCACACGCCGGAGGAAGTCAACACCAAGGCTGACGTCACCTTCGAGCCCGGCACCGGCATCACCGGCAGCCACCTCACCCTGAACGCCCGGGTGCCCGGCATCTCCGAAGAGGACTTCCAGCGCATCGCCGAAGAGGCCAAGACCGGCTGCCCTGTCTCGGCAGCCCTGACCGGCATCAAGATCACCCTGGACGCCACCCTGGCCGCCTAGCCAGGAGCGCCAACGCCAAGGCCCCCGCCTCCCGGGTTGTTCCGGAGGGCGGGGGCCTTTGCCGTGCGCCGGGCCGTGCCGGGCCCGAAAGCCGCGGCGGGCTGTACTGCGCCGGTCGCTAGCCGCGCGGGCTGCGGGCCGGCAGGGGCGCCGGCCGGACCAGGCGGTAGCCCTCGCGCAGGGGCGGCCGGTCGGTGGGCAGTTCTTGGATCATTTCCTTCAGGGCGCCGATACCGTATTCGAGCTGCGGGTCGGTGCCGGCCGCGTAGGCGTGCGGCGGGAAGACGACCTCGATGTCCGGGGCGACGCCGTAGTTCTCGACGCCCCAGCCCACGCCGCCGGTGAACCAGGTGGCATAGCGCGGCTGCGTGACACCGGTCCCGTCCGCGAGGGCGAAGCGGTTGTCGATGCCGACCACGCCGCCCCAGGTGCGGGTGCCGATGACGGGCCCGATCCCGCGCAGCTTCGATACCTGGGTGATGATGTCGCCGTCGGATCCGGCGAATTCATCGGTGAGGATGATGACCGGGCCGCGCGGGGCATGGTGCGGGTAGGTGCGCGGACGCTCCCCGCGCGGCATGCTCCAGCCGGTGACTTTGCGGCCGATCAGCTCCGCGACGAGCTGGGAGGTGTGGCCGCCGCGGTTGCGCCGGACATCGACGATCAGACCGTCGAGGGAGGTCTCCGTGTCCAGGTCGCGGTGCAGCTGCGCCCAGCCGTTGGCCATCATGTCCGGGATGTGCAGGTAGCCGAAGGTGCCCTTCGAGGCCTCCCGCACGGTCCGCCGGTTGGCCGCGACCCACTCCTGGTAGCGGAGCCGCTCCTCGTCCTTGACCGGCACGACGGCGACGCGGCGCTGCTGCCCGGCGCGGTCACCGTGGGCGGCGCCGTTGCGCAGGGTCAGTTCCACCGCGCGGCCCGCGGCGCCGACGAGCTGCCCGGCCGGGGTCAGCGCCTCGGAGAGTTCGACGCCGTCGATGGCCAGGAGCACGTCCCCGGCCCGGGCGTCCACGCCCGGGCGGGTCAGCGGCGAGGTGGCCAGCGGGTCGGAGGACTCCCCCGCCAGGATGCGGGTGATCTCCCAGCCCTCGCCGGTGAAGGCAAGGTCGGCGCCGAGCCGTCCTTGGCCGTTGCTGCCGTTTTCGGTGACGAGGGCGGGCCGGACGTAGGCGTGCGAGGTGCCCAGTTCGCCGTGCAGTTCCCAGAGCAGGTCCACGAGGTCATCGTGGGAGCCGAGCCGGTCCACGATCGGCCGGTACCGGGCGTGGACGGAGTCCCAGTCCTGACCGGCCATGTCCTCGGTCCAGAAGAAATCGCGCTGCAGGCGCCAGGCCTCGTCGAAGGCCTGGCCCCAGACGCTGACCGGATCCAGCCGGACCCGGATCCGGTTCAGGTCGACGCTCACCCGCTGGCCCGACTCCTCGTCGGCCTTCGCCGCGGAGGGTGAGACGTGGACCTGCTTGTCCTTGACCGTGACGATTTTTTCGCCGTCGCCGCTGAGCCGGTAGCGGTCCAGCGCCTCCACGATCGTGCTGGTGCGCCGCTTGGCGAGGTCGAAGCGGACCAGGCTCGGTGCCGCGTTCTTGTCCTCAAGGCTGGCCCTGCCGTCGCCCGTGACGCCGGCCAGTTCGTGGTCGAGCCAGAGCAGGGCGCCGTCGGCGGCGGACAGGTCAGAGTAGTTGCCCTGCGGGACGGGGACGCTGATCACGCGGTGGGCCAGGCCGTCGGCGTCGACCGTGACCGTGACGCTTCCGGCCGAACCGGAGTCCGTTGCCCCCTCAGAGTCAGCCTCGCCGGGCAGGGCGACGTCGGGACCGAAGGGCGACGGGGTGTCGGCAGCCAGCGCCACCAGGTAGGGCTTGATCGGGCTCGGGAACGACAGGTCGAAGGAATGGCCGTCGTAGACCGGGTCGAAGCTGCGGTTGGAGAGGAAGGCCAGGAACTTCCCGTCGGGGGTGAAGGCAGGCGCGTCATCCCGAAAGCGGCCGTCGGTGACGTCGATGATGGCGGCGCCGGCCTGCTGGACTGGGGCGAGCCGCAGGCGGGTCCGGGAGCCGAAGGAGGTCACCGGCTCCGCCCACCCCAGCCACGCCGAGTCGGGCGACCAGGTGAAGGCCTCGATGCTGCCTTCACCGATGGTGCTGAGCAGTGTCAGGTCCCCGCTGCGGGTGTTGGCGAGGTAGATCTCACCGAAGGAGGTGCCGACGGCGAGCCAGTTGCCGTCCGGGCTGGCCTCCATGGCGCTGGCCCGGCTGGGGGCCGGGAAGTCGATCCGGGTCCGCTGCCCGGCCTCGCCGGGCTCCGCGGCCTGGCCGGCGTCGGACGCGGCCCCGGCCGGTGCGGCATCTGCGGCAGCCGGTGCGACGGCGTCGTCGGCGCCTGCCGCTCCGGCGCCTGCCGCTCCGGTGCTTCCCGCGGCGGCAGTGACTCCCGCCGCGCCGCCGCCGGCCGGGCGGGCCAGCGCGGCCGCGGAGACGGGCCGGGGCAGTTCCGGGCCGTCGTGGTCCGCCGGCGCGGCGGCTGCTGCCGGCGCTGCGGCGGGGCGGCCCTGGCTGCCGGCGCCGTGAACGCCGCGCACCGGGCCGGCGATGTCCTGCAGGTAAAGGGCCTCGGCCCCGTCATGGTCGGCGACATAGGCGATCCGGCCGGAACCGAAGGGCCGCGGCAAACGGGCCCTGACTCCCAGGTCGGCCGCGATGACGCGCGAGGGGCCGTCCTTGTGCCGCAGCCAGTGCAGGGTGCCGTGGGTCTCGACCGCGCTGGAGTCACCGGTCGCATCCGGGATCACATCGCCCAGGTGCCGGGCGGCCTTCAGCGCCTCGGGGCGCCGGGCCTGCGAGGCGGACCCCAGGGTGATCGGCAGCTTGACCGCGTCGGCGTCCAGCCCGGCCAGCAGCCACAATTCACCGGCGGACTCGAAGATGATCCGGCTGCCGTCGGTGGACGCGTGCCGGACGTAGAAGTCCTCGTGGTCGGTGTGGCGGCGCAGGTCGGAGCCGTTCGGCAGCACGGAGTAAAGGTTTCCGTAGCCCTCGTGGTCGGAGAGGAACGCGATCCGGCCCTGGACCCACATCGGGTCGGTGAGGTTTCCGTCGAGCTCGGCAGCGAGGCGTTCGAATTCGCCGTTGCCGTCCGCGTCGATCCAGAGCTTGCCCGCTGCGCCGCCCCGGTAGCGCTTCCACCAGGCCGGTTCCCGGGAGAGCACGCTGGCCAGGACCACGGGCCGCTCGTCCCCGACGACGGGGCCGTAGGCGACGGACTCGACCGGCCCGAACGGCAGCTCCTGCGCCCAGCCGCCGGTGACGGGGAGGCTGTAGGCGTGTGTGAGCCGGCTGTCCCCCTGCCGGAAGGCGCTGGTGACCACCACATCGCCGTCGCGCGTGAAGCCCTTGACCTTGGTGGAGCTGTGGCCGAAGTAGCTGAGCTGGCGGTACCCGCCGCCGTCGACGTCCGCCGTGACGACCTCGGGGGCGGTGCCCTGGATCACGGTCCAGACCAGGCGCTGCCCGTCAGGGGTGAAGCGAGGGTTGCGGGCCGGCAGCTGCAGCGATGAGACCCGCCACGCCCGGCCGCCGTCCAGGGGCGCGATCCAGACGTCGTCCTCGGCCACGAAGGTGACCAGATCGCCGTGAAGATGCGGGAAACGGAGGTAGCTCGAAGAGGTCATCGTTCGATCATAGTCAACGGCGCGGCTGCCGCCGGGGAGGTTCCGCTACCGTGCCGGGCATGGTGAGATGACTTATGCGAATTCTTATCGCCGGCGCCTCCGGGCTGATCGGGACAGCCGTTTCCGGCACGCTGCGTGCCAGCGGGCACGACGTCGTCACCTTGGTCCGGAAACCTCCGTCGAGCGCAGCGGAGTACCAGTGGGACCCCGCTGCCGGGCGCATCGACGACCGTGCGCTGGAGGGTGCCGACGCCGTCATCAACCTCTCCGGAGCCGGGATCGGCGACCGGCCGTGGACCCGCCGCCGAGTCACCGAACTCAGCGCTTCACGGCTGGGCCCCACGCGGACCCTGGCGGCGGCGATGGCCAGGATGGAGACGCCGCCCGCGGTGTTCCTGAGCCAGTCGGCCTCCGGCTACTACGGCAGCGCCGGCGCGTCCGTGCTGCGGGAGGACTCGCCCCGCGGCGCGGGCCTGCTGGCCGAGATCTGCGCCGGGTGGGAGGCGGCCGCCCATGAGGCGCCGGCCGGGGTGCGCGTGGTCACCGCCCGCACCGGCGTGGTCCTGAGCCGCCGCGGCGGGGCCCTTGGCCGGCTCCTGCCCCTGCTGCGCCTGGGCGTTGGCGGACCGCTCGGCGATGGCCGGCAGTACTGGCCCTGGGTCACGCTGCCGGATGTGGCCGGCGCCTTCGAGTTCCTGCTCACGGCTCCGCTGCAGGGACCGGTTAACGTGTGCGCGCCCGAAAGCGCCGACGTGAACGCGCTGATCGCGCAGCTGGCAAAGGCCCTGCACAGGCCGGCCCTGCTGCGCGTCCCGGCCCCGGTCCTGCGCCTGGTCATGGGCCAGCTGGCCGATGAGCTGCTGCTGGCCAGCCAGCGGATGGAGCCCGCCGCCCTGGCCGGGGCCGGTTTCCGTTGGCAGCACCCCGCACTTGCCGAGGCCGCCGCCTGGGTGGCCGGCCGGGACTGACGCCCGGCCCAGGGTAGTTGGCCGCGGCCGCCGGCCGGAGTGGCGGTCCTGTCACCGCGCTCGGCGCGGCTGCCCGACCCACCTTCGCGGCCCGCAGGCGGGTGGTCAGCTCCACGGCCCGCCGTGTGGTCAGCTCCACGGCCCGCCGTGTGGTCAGCTCCCGGGCAGGATCTCCTGGATCCGCCACTGCCCGTCCACCGGCACCAGCACCAGCCGCAGCTGCTGCTGGTGCGCGGCGGCCTCGGCGATGACCGTGCCGCTGGCGTCGCGCTCCCGGTAGGGCGGCGAGTCGACCTTGACCGAAACAACCGCCCTGACGGAGGTGCTCCCCGGCCGCCGCGCCAGCTGTGAAAGCCGCGCTTCGAAGCCCTCGAAGACGTGGCCTGAACGGGCCAGGCGGGTCCCGACGGCGGCGTCCGCCGCCGCGGCCGGGGAGGCCGGGACCGTCACCAGCTGCAGCAAGGCGGTGTCGCCGGTGCTGAAGGCGTGGGCACGCAGGGCCGCCAGTCCGCGGACTGCGTCCTCCGGCTGGTCCGCCGCGAGCAGGCCGCGCAGCCCGGCGGGCACGACCCCGAACACATCGTCCCGGCCGCTGTCCTGCGCGTGCACACCGTCGCCCGCACCCCGGGCCTCCTTCGGTTTGCTGCGCTGTTCGTTGTGCTCTTCAGCCGGCCGGGTACCGTCTCCCCTGCCAGGTTCCGCGCGGACTCCCCCGGCCGGCGCCGCGGCCTGTCCCGGGGTTTCTCCGGACACGGGACGAAGCTCCGGCGCCCATTGCCCCGCCGCCAAACCGCCTGCCACCAGCAGCGTGCCGAAGACGCCGGCCGCGGTGACCACCAGCGACATCAGGATCGTGATCCCCGCCCGCCGCAGCCGGCGCCCGCGCCCGCGCCCGGGACCGGCGGCGTGCCGTGCCCTGCGCCGGCCCGTGGCATACCCACTCGGTTCCGCCGCCGAACGCCCGCCGGGCTCCGCAGCCGCAGCAACCGCAGGCAGGTCCGTCCGCTGCCGCCGCCCCGGCCCCACCACGGCCGGATCCCGCGCCGTCCGCTGCTCCCGCGCCGTCCGTTGCCGCCGCCACCGCTCCAGCCCAGCCCGCAGCCGCGCGCCCCGGCGGCCGCCGGCCCCTGACGGTGCCGAGCGGCGGGTCAGTAGCTCCGGCAAGACCGTGGGGTGCGCCGAGCCCGACAGGTCCACGGGTTCCGCCCGGGCGCTGCGGAAGACGGCCGCAGCGAACTCGGCGGCGGACGGACGCAGCCGCCGGTCCTCGCACAGCCCGGCCTCCAGGGCCTCGGCCAGGGCTGCGGGGACCTCCGGGACCAGCAGCGGCAGCGGCGGCCGCTGCTGTTGCGCCGCCGGGGCACGGCCGGTCAGGCAATACCAGCCCAGTGCCGCCGCGGAGTACACGTCGGACTCCGGGTACAGCCCGGCCCGGACCGCGTCCACCGGCGCGGGATCCCTGAACCCTTCCGTCCCGGGGCGCACCGCCTCCTCCGGATCGACCAACATTCGAGCCACGCCCAGGTCGGAGAGCAGCGGTTTGCCGTGGGCCGTGAACAGCACATTGCCCGGCGCCACGTCGCCATGCGTGAAGCCGTTCGCGTGCAGATACGCCAGTGCCTGCGCGACCGGGGTGAGCACGGTGACGGTCTCGCCGGCACCCAGGCTGCCCCGGGCAGCCAGGAGCTGGGCCAGCGACCCGCCCGCTGCGTAATCCAGGACCAGGGCCAGCCCGCCGCCGGGCCCGTACCCCACCCGGACAACGTCGCGGGCCTTGATCAGGTGCTCGTGTTCCAGCGCTGACAGGATGCCGAGCTCCCTGCGGACGGCTTCCCCGGCCTCATCCGCTGCCTGGTCCCCGGCGTCGCCGGGCGCTGTGTCCCCGGGCGGTCCGAAGCACTTGAGCGCGACGTCACGGCGCGTCACATGCTCGGTGGCGAGCCAGACGGCAGCCGCGCCGCCGCGCCCCAGCAACCGCCCGACGTCGAACCCGTCAACGTCCGGTACGGGGAGGGAACCGGCAGGGGAATCAGGAAGGGAAGTCTGCCCGTATGCGTCCATGTCCTAGGAATAGCCGATCCGCGCCGGGCCTGCAGAAGTTATCCACAGGTATGAGAGCTTCACCACAGAATCGGTCGGCGGGACGGCCGAGGTCTAAGCTGGATGCCATGACTCTTGAGTTCCAACAGCTGGGTCTTGCCCCGGACTACATCGATTACACGCGCGGGTGGGAGATCCAGCGCGAACTCCACGAGAAAGTCCTCGCCGGCACCGCGCCCAGCACTGTTCTGCTCCTCGAACACTCCGCCGTCTACACCGCTGGAAAGCGTACCGAAGACCACGAGCGCCCCTTCGATGGAACGCCCGTGGTCGCCGTGGACCGCGGCGGCAAGCTGACCTGGCATGGCCCCGGCCAGCTGGTGGGCTACCCGATCATCAAACTGAAAAACAAGGCCGGCATCCGTGACTACGTCGAACGCCTTGAGGCCGTCATGATTGCCGTCCTCGCCGACTACGGCATCGACGCCGTCCGGATTAAGGGCCGGGCGGGCGTCTGGATCGAGGCCGACGCGAAGGGCCCGGACCGCAAGATCGCAGCCATCGGCATCCGGGTCCACGAGGGTGTGACCATGCACGGGTTCGCCATCAACTGCAACAACGACCTGGCCCCCTACGGCCAGATCATCGCCTGCGGCATCACCGACGCCGGCGTCACCACGATCGCGCAGGAGACCGGCCGGGACGTTGCCCCGGCGGACCTCGTGTCGCGTGTCATCGAAGAACTGCGCAACAATGAAGAAGCCCTTGTTGCAACCCATGAAGGAGCCCTACTGTGACCCTGGCACCAGAAGGCCGGAAGCTGCTGCGCATCGAGCAGCGCAACGCGGCCACCCCGGTGGAACGCAAACCGGAATGGATCAAAGCCAAAGTCC
>NZ_LMSH01000004.1 GCF_001428365.1 Arthrobacter sp. Soil763
GCACCCGGGAGGGTGTGGGAGAGTAGGTCACCGCCGGAACATCATTCAGGTCGAGAGCCTCCAACCACCAGGTTGGAGGCTCTCCCACTTTAACCACCCAACCACTTCTGAGCGAGCACGGGGTGGGAATGCGCCGGAGGTGGGGGAGCGTCAGGGCTGCGGAACAGTTGGCGCGCCGCCGGCGTTGATTACCCTTGAGTAGTTTGACCGAAGAGCGTGAACCCCACCGGCCCAGGGAGGCCCTTATGACTGCACGGACCATCATCATCACCGGCGCCAGCGACGGGATCGGCGCCTCCGCTGCCCGGACCCTGGCCGCGCGAGGTGAGCGCGTCGTCGTCGTCGGGCGATCCGCGGAGAAAACCGAACGCATCGCCAAGGAGACAGGCGCCGACTTCTTTGTGGCCGACTTTGCCGACCTTTCGCAGGTACGGCGTCTGGCCGCTCAGTTGAAGGAGCAGTACCCGCGGATCGATGTGCTGGCGAACAACGCCGGCGGGATCATGGGTGCCCGCGAGCTCACGGTCGACGGCCACGAGAAGACCTTCCAGGTCAACCACCTTGCACCTTTCCTGCTGACGAACGAGCTGCTGGATGTCCTGACAGCCAGCAACGCGACGGTCATCAATACCTCCAGCGTCGCCAACTCGATCTTCGCGAAGTTCGACATCAGCGACCTCGACGCGGAGCAGGGCTATTCCACAAACCGCGCCTACGGGAACGCCAAGCTGGCGAACATCCTGTTTACGGCTGAGCTGCACCACCGCTTCCACGCCGCCGGCATCTCGACCGCGGCCTTCCACCCGGGCGGTGTGGCCACCAACTTCGCCGCAGAGTCGACCAGCCCCATGCGGCTGGCCTACAAGTCGTTCCTCAAACGCTTCATGCTGACCCCGGAGCAGGGCGCCGACACCCTCGTGTGGCTCGCTACGGCCGTCCCGGGGCAGGGCTGGACCTCCGGGGGCTACTACGCGAAACGGAAGCTCTCCAAGGCCAACAAGCAGGCCTACGACGCTGCCCTGGCCCGCGAGCTGTGGGAGCGCAGCGCCGAAATGGTGGCGCAGGACTCCGACAGGCTCGACCCGCACGCCTGATCGTCGTCAGGTAAGGGGCGCAGTGACCGGCGGCCAAGGAGCCAGTTGGGACGCTCCTGCCCAGTTACTCGGCAGGGAAGTATGGGTAATCCGCGCCAGTCCGGGGATTATTGACCGAACCAGGGCTGCGAAGGGGCGGTAACTGGGCGGGAGCGTCCGCGGCGGGTTGCCGGATGTGAGGGAGCGTCCGGGGCGGGTTGCCGGATGTGAGGGAGCGTCCGGGGGGTTAGCCGGCGGCTTCGACCTTGTCGATGGCGTTCAGGGCGCTCTCCATGGTCCCGGCGAGGTCACTGGCCGGGGCGGGCTTGGCGAAGAGGTAGCCCTGCAGCGAATCGCAGCCGAGGTCCATCAGGTACTTGGCCTGAGCCGGGGTCTCAATGCCTTCCGCCGTGACCCTCAGGCCCAGGTCTTGCGCGGCGCGGATCATCGTGCGGAAGAACGGCAGGTGTTCCTTGCCGGTCTTGATCATCGCCACGAAGGACCGGTCGATCTTGACCTTATCCAGCGGCAGCTCCTTGAGCCGGCCCAGCGTCGAGTACCCGGTCCCGAAGTCGTCCATCGCGATCCGCACCCCCGCCTCGCGCAGCTGCGCCAGCTGCCGGAGCACGTCCGAGTCGGCGTCGAAGAACACGCTCTCGGTCAGCTCGAGCATGAGCTGGCGCGGGTCCACCCCGGTGGAGGCGACGATCCCGAGCACGTCCGTGGCGAAGTCGCGGTGCTGGAACTGCAAGCCAGAGACATTCACGGCCACGCTGTACGCGGCGTCGCCGGCCAGCCACGGGCGGATTTCGGCGCAGGCGCGGCGCATCACCTCGTCGCCGATCTCACGGATCAGGCCGCTCTGTTCGGCCACCGGCAGGAACTGGTTCGGCGGGACGAGCTTGCCGTACCGCTCCCAGCGGGCAAAGGCCTCGAACTGGACGACGGCGCCCAGGCCGGGGGAGACCACGGGCTGGTAGTGCACGGAGATCTGACCCAGTTCCACGGCCTGCCGCAGGCCAGTCTCGCCCTGCGGGGTGTTGACGGCGACGCTGAGCATCTCCGGCCGGAACTCCAGCCAGGTGTTCTTCCCGGCCGCCTTGGCCGCCGACATGGCCGAATCCGCCTGCCGCAGCAGTTCCGCGCCGTCCTGCGTGGCCGCGGTCCGGGCCGCCAGGCCCATGCTCACCCCGGGCCGGACCAGCGACCCGCCGATCCGCGCGGGCACGTACAGCGAATCGGAGATCCGCTTCGCAACCGCCCCGGCGTTGAGGCATTCGGTCAGCAGGACAGCGAATTCATCCCCGCCCAGCCGGGCGACCGTGTCGTGCGGCCGGACGCAGTTCCGCAGCCGGCTGGCCACCTCCACCAACAGTTCGTCCGCGGCGGAGCGGCCCAGCATGTCGTTGTAGCTCTTGAAATCGTCCACATTCAGCAGCAGCACATCGACCGGGTCCGGCCGGCGCAGCGCCGCGGCGAGCCGCTCGTTGAACAGCGTCCCGTTCGGCAGCCCGGTCAGCGTGTCCCGCAGCACGGCCGCCTTGAGCTGGTCGTCATGTTCGGCCGGGCTCAGGCGGGGGAGGACGCCGGTGGTGCCGGGCACCAGGTCCGCCTCCAGTGCGCTGAATGTACGACGCCGGGCGGTCGCCGTCGTGCCCGCGGTGCCGGCCGCCGGGCTGCCTGGTGCAGCGGGCAGGGTGTCAGTCGCGGCGCCGCCGTCGTGCGGGGCAACTCTGGGCGGGGCCGGCCGCACAGCGACAGCGACGCTGCCGGCACCGCCGGACGCCGGCGGCAGGGCCGCGCAGGTGATCTCCAGCGGAATCTCCGAGGCGTCTCCGCGCCGGCCGACGCCGGTGAAGGGGCGCCGCGCAGGCCCGGCGGCAGGCCCGGCGGCAGGCCCGGCCGCGCGGGGAGTGCCAGCCGGGGCGGCGAAGCTGGAGAGGAACTGGTGGAACGCTTCCCGGGAGGACTCGGCGAGCAGCAGGCTGTAGTCCGCGCCAAGCAGTTGCGCCCGTGGGTAGCCGAAGAGCTGTTCGGCGGCGGCGTTTAGGAATGAAACGGACCAGTCCGGTCCGAGCAGCACGAGTGCGTCGGGGCTGTGCTCCAGCACGAGCTGAGCGAATGCTGCGTCCATAACGTGTACTGCCCCCAAAGCGGTGAATCGGTGGAAAGAAAGACCTGTACCGTCCGGCCCGTGCAGGGGGACTCGCGGCGCACGGCGCGGGCCGTGTGTTCTGAAATCATATGTGTTCGGCCGCACAGTTCCGTTCCGTGCGGGCACCGGACACGAAAGCGTCGAAACACGTCGGCGGCTGGACCTGCAGGCGTGCCACAAAGGGCCCTGCGCTGCGGTGCCCGGTCCTGCCAGGAACCCAAGCGCCGGGACCGCCTACAGCACCCCCACCGGCTCCTGCAGCGCCTCGATGGCTTCCGCCGACTGGACCTCGGCGGCGGCCCGGCCGGCCTCCGGGACCGGGCGGGAGAAGAAGTAGCCCTGCAGGGCGTCGCACTCGTGGTCCATCAGGTAGCGGGCCTGCACCGGCGTCTCGATCCCCTCGGCCGTCACGCGCAGGCCGAGGCTGTGCGCCATGTGGATCATCGAGGTGAGGATCGGCAGGCGTTCCTCGCCGGTGTGCAGCATCGACACGAACGACTTGTCGATCTTCACCGCATCCACCGGCAGCTCCTGCAGCCGGCCCAGCGAGGAGTAGCCGGTGCCGAAGTCGTCCAGCGCCACCCGGATGCCGGCCGCGCGCAGCGTGATCAGCTGCTGGATTACGTGCGAGTCGGCGTCGAAGAACACGCTCTCGGTGACCTCCAGTACCAGCTGGTGCGGGTCCACCCGGCTCCACGCCGCGATATCCAGCACCCGCTCGGCGAAGTCCTTGTGCTGCAGCTGCACCCCGGAGACGTTCACCGCGAGGGTCCGGCCCGGGTCCTCAGCCAGCCAGGACTGCAGGGCGGCGCAGCTCTGCCGCAGCACCTCGGCGCCGATCTCGCGGATCAGGCCGCTGCGTTCGGCGGTCTGGATGAACGCATCCGGCGCCATCAGCAGGCCGTCGCGCTCCCAGCGGGCCAGCGCCTCGTACTGCACCACTTCGCGCCGGTTGGTGGAGACCACGGGCTGGTAGAAGACGGTGATCTGGCCGAGTTCGACGGCGCGGCGCAGCCCCGCGGTCAGCTGGGTGCGTTCCAGCAGGCTCGCCAGCATCTCCGGCTGGAAGTGCACGTAGCAGTTCTTCCCGGCCTCCTTGGCCGCGTACATGGCCACGTCCGCCTGCCGGAGCAGCTCGGAGGAGGACATCCCGGCCGTGTCGCGGGTCGCGACGCCCAGGCTCAGGCCCGGCCGCATCAGGGTTCCCTCGATCGAGACCGGGGCGTTCAGGGTGGACACGATCCGCTGCGCCACGCCGTCGGAGTCGTTGCAGCCCACCAGCAGCACCACGAACTCGTCGCCGCCGAGCCGGGCGACGGTGCCGTGCGGGCCCACGCAGTTTTGCAGCCGGCGCGAGATCTCCACCAGCATCTGGTCCCCGGCGTGGTGGCCGAGGATGTCGTTGACTTCCTTGAAGTCGTCCAGGTCCAGCAGCAGCACCGCCACCGGGCCGGGGTTCTCCAGCGCGGCCGTGGCGCGGTCGTTAAAGAACATCCGGTTGGCCAGCCCGGTCAACGGATCCTGGAAGGCCAGGGCCTTCAGCTGCTCGGCCTGCTGGGCGAGCTCATCGAGCGCGCGCCTCGCTTGGTCCTGCGCCACGGTGCGGGAGGTGACGTCACGGAAGTTCCAGATCCGGCCCACCACTTCATCCGCGACCTTCTGCGGCCGTGAATACAGTTCCACCGTGCGGCCGTCCTGGAACTCGAGCAGGTCGTGGCTGTGCAGCTCGCGGTTGGCGTACAGCTCGGCGACTTTGGCCTTGAAGCAGTCCGGGGCAACCAGTTGCTTGGCGATGAACTTCACCAGCGCGTAGGCGTCGTCCTCAGCCAGGATCTCCCGGGGCATGCCCCAGAGCCGGAGGTACTGATCGTTGACCCCCGTGATCTGCCCGGTATTGGACACCACCAAAATGCCGTCCGCCGTCGTCTCCAGTGTTGCGTCGAGGAGCGAAGCAGCGTGGCGGCGGCCGGCGTCGTCGTCCTGGCGGTGGGTGGTGTCCCGCACCGCGACCGCCATGGACGTCTGGGCGCCGGTGCTCACCAGCGAGCAGGTGAGTTCCAGCGGGATTTCACTGCCGTTCCGGTGCAGCCCGACGGCGGGGAACGGCCTGGTGCCGAAGGTCCCGGCCCGGCCCAGGCGGCTCAGGACGCGCAGGAAGCCGCCGCGGTCATCCTCGACCAGCAGCCGGTGGTGCGAGGCGCCGAGCAGCTGCTCGCGCGGGTACCCGAAGAGGCGCTCGGCGGCCGGGTTGAGGTAGGAGATGGTCCCCTCGATGGTGAGCAGCAGCAACGCGTCAGGACCCTGTGACAGCAGGGTTTCCGCCAATCCTTGTTCCACGTCGATGCCAGCCCCCAGGCGCTCGGTACTCGAAGCCACCGGCAGGGCGGTGGTCACTGAACTTCAAGAATCATAGGGCCATGAGACCCAAATCACAGCACCGGCTGCGTTTGGGCCTCGGTGTCGGCGCGTAGGCCCCCGATCATGCGGCCGGACGCGGCGACAGCCTCGGGCAGGGCGGCCGCCGGCTGGGGCCGGGAGAAGAGGTAGCCCTGGAGCGAATCGCAGCCGTGCTCGATCAGGTATTCGGCCTGCTCCAAGGTCTCGACGCCCTCGGCGGTGACGGTCAGGCCCAGCCCGTGGGCCATGGCGATCATGCAGTTCAGGATGGGCAGGTGCTCGGCGCCGCTGCGGATCATGCCCACAAACGACTGGTCGATCTTGAGTGTGTCCACTGGCAGGTCCTGCAGCCGGCCCAGCGAGGAGTAGCCGGTCCCGAAGTCGTCCAGCGCGACCCGGACGCCGGCGCTGCGAAGCTGCACCAGCTGGCGCCGGATCTGGCAGTCGTCGTCGAAGAAGACGCTTTCGGTGACCTCGACGACCAGCTGGTGCGGATCGACGCCGCAGGCCTCGGCGGTCGCGAAGAGCAGCTCCGGGAAATTCCCCTGCTGCAGCTGCACGCCGGAGACGTTCACCGCCAGCGACCGCACCGGGTCGGCGGCGAGCCAGGGTGCCAGTTCGGTGCAGCCACGCAGCAGGACCTCGGTGCCGATCTCCACGATGAGGCCGCTGCGTTCGGCCGCGGGAATGAAGTGCTGCGGCGCCACCAGGACTCCGTCGCGTTCCCAGCGGGCCAGCGCCTCGACCTTAACCACCCTGCCCAGCGAGGCGGAGACGATCGGCTGGTAGTGCACGGTGATCTCGCCGTTGTCGACGGCGGCGCGGAGCCCGGCGTCGAGGTCGGTGCGCTCCAGCAGGGCGCGCATCATTTCCGGCTGGAAGCGCAGGTAGCGGTTTTTGCCCGCCGCCTTCGCCGCGTACATGGCGATGTCGGCCCGGCGGAGCAACTCGGAGGCGTCGACGGCGTCCTCGCTGATGGAGGCCAGGCCCAGGCTGAGGCTGGGCCGCAGCATGGTGCCGTCGATCCACACGGGAGCCTTGAGCGATTCGACGATCCGTTCGGCGGCGGCGTCGGCGTCGAGGGAGCCGACCAGAAGCACCACGAACTCGTCACCGCCCAGGCGTGCTACAACGTCCCCGGGCCGCACGCAGGCGCGCAGCCGGCGGCCCACCTCGATCAGCATCTGGTCGCCGGCGTGGTGGCCGTGGATGTCGTTGACTTCCTTGAAGTCGTCCAAATCCAGCAGCAGCACGTCGACGGCGGTCCCGCAGGGCCCTGCCAGTGCGTAGGCCAGCCGGTCGTTGAAAAGCTGCCGGTTGGATAGTCCGGTCAGCGGGTCCTGGAAGGCGAGGGTCTTGAGCTGGTTCGCCTGCTGGGCCAGGTCCGCCATCGCCCGGCTGATCTGGTCCTGGGCGAGCCTGGCCTCGGTCACGTCGCGGAAACTCCAGACCCGGCCCACCACGTGCTCGTCCACCGTCTGCGGGCGTGAATACCGTTCAAAGGTCCGGCCGTCGCGGAAGTGCAGCACGTCGTGGCTTTCGGCGTCCGGGTCCGCGTAGAGGGCGGTGACCTTCTCGAGGAACTGCCCCGGGTCCGCCAGCTGGTCCAGGACGGAATTCATCACGGCCTCATCGTCCCCGGTGTCCACGAGGTCGCGCGGGATGCCCCACATGGAAAGGAACTGGTTGTTCACCAGGGCGATGCGGCCCTCGGCGCTGACCACCAGGATCCCGTCGGCGGTTGATTCGAGGGTGGCCGAGAGCAGGGACGTGGCTTCGCGGAGCCGTGCATCCTCGTCGGCGCGCGCTGAAGTGCTCACGCGGCCGGAACCGGATGAAGCTGAGACCTGTGTCGGTGCATGATGAATCCTCCCCTCAGGAATCATAGGGTGCGCGTCCGGCCCCGGCCGCCACCGGCGCGCGCCGTGCGGGCTGGTCTGCCGACGGTGACCGGTCAGCTCGCCGGACCTGCCGGTCAGCCGGCGGTGGCCGGTCCGCGCGCCGGGGATGGCCGCGGGGCCGGCGCGTGCGGGACGGCCGGGGAACTCGGCCGGCCGGGTCCGTGTACCGTCCAGCCGGCCGCGGACCAGGCCGCGGCGTCGACCGCGTTCCGGGCATCGAGCATGACCCGGCGCCGGACCAGGTCCCCGGCTGCCGTGGGGGAGAGTGTGCGGTAGGCGTCCCATTCGGTCAGCAGCAGCACCAGTTCGGCGCCCTCGAGCGCCTGCTCGGTGCAGGCCTCAAAGCGCAGCTGCGGGTACCGCAGCCAGGCGTTGTTGATCGCGGCAGGGTCCGTGACGGTGACGTGCGCACCGGCGGCGGCCAGCTGAGCGGCCACATCCAGGGCGGGGGAATCCCGGATGTCGTCGGTGTCGGGTTTGAACGCCGCGCCCAGCACGGTCACCCGCCGTCCGCCGAGCCTGCCGCCGCAGAGCTGCCGCGCGGCGTCGACTGTGCGGGAGCGCCGGCCCTGGTTGATGCTGTCCACCGTGGCCATCCAGGTCTCGACGGAGTCCACCCCCAGCGCGGCTGCCTGCACCCGGAGGGAACGGATGTCCTTGGGCAGGCAGCCACCGCCGAAGCCGAGACCCGCGTGCAGGTAGCGGCCGCCGATCCGCGGGTCCAGGCCCATCGCCTCGCCCAGTTCGGTGATGTCGGCACCGGAGGCTTCGCACAGTTCGGCCACCGCGTTGATGAAGCTCAGCTTGGTGGCCAGGTACGCGTTCGACGCCGACTTGATCAGCTCCGCCGTCGCGAAGTTGCACACCAGCCGGGGAATGCCGGCGGCCAGCAGCGGCGCGTAGGCCGCGTCGAGGACGGCGGTGACCGCCGCGCCGTCGGCCTCCGCCCCGGAGCCGCCGCCGGGGGTGCTGCCCGAGTTCTTGCCGGCGGGCGCGCCGCTGGCGCGGCCGCCGGGCACGCCGTAGACCAGCCGGTCGGGGACCAGGGAATCCTTGACCGCCGTGCCCTGCCGCAGGAACTCCGGGTTCCAGCCCAGCAGCACATCGGGCCGGTCCGCGAGTATCCCACGGAGCATGTCCACCGTTCCCACCGGCACGGTCGACTTGCCCACGACGGCGGCGCCCGGCGCCAGGAAGGGGAGCAGGGCCTCGATCGCGGCAACCAGGTAGCTGAGGTCGGCGTCGTTCGATGTCTTGGACTGCGGCGTGCCGACGCAAAGGAAGTGCAGCTGAGCCCCGGCGGCGTCGGCGAAGTTCGTGGTGAAGCTGAGCCGGCCGCCGGCGCGGCCGTCGCGGAGCAGCTCGTCGAGACCGGGTTCGTGGAACGGTGCGGCACCGCGGTCCAGGTGCGCGACCTTGGCGGCGTCGACGTCGATCCCCACGACGGTGTGGCCCATCGAGGCCAGAGTGGCGGCGTGGACCGCGCCGAGGTAGCCGCAGCCGATGACCGAAATCTTCACAGCGCCGCTCCCCGTGCGGCGACGGTGCCTACCGCTTCGTAGTGCCGGACCAGCTCCTCGCCGAGGGCGTGCCAGGTCCGGCCCTGGACCGAGGCGTGGGCGGCGGCGGCGAAGGCGCGGCGCTTGGCGTCGTCGCCGGTCAGGTCCATCACCCGGGACCGCAGCGCGCCGAGGTCCCCCGGTTCATAGAGCCAGCCGGTCCGGGAGTTCTCCACCAGATCCAGCGGGCCGCCGCGGCCGGTGGCGACGACCGGGACTCCGGACGCCATGGCTTCCTGGATCGTCTGGCAGAAGGTTTCGAACTCGCCGGGGTGGACGAACAGGTCGAAGGATGCGACGGCGCGGGCCAGGTCCTCGCCGCCGAGGAACCCGGTGAACACCGCCGTCGGGAGCGCTGCCTCGAGGGCCCCACGCTGCGGGCCGTCGCCGACAATCACCAGCCTCGTGCCCGGCACGTCAGCGAGGACGGCCAGGTCCTCGACCTGCTTTTCCACGGCGAGCCGGCCGACGTAGCCGATGATGCGCTCGCCGCCCGGGGCCACCGTGGCCCGCCACGCGTCGTCGCGCTTTGCCGGGTTGAACCGCAGGGTGTCCACACCGCGCCGCCACATCCGCACCCGCGGAATGCCCCGGCCGCGGAACTGGTGCAGGGCGAAACTGGACGGGACCAGGGTGCGCGAGGCCAGCAGGTGGATCTGCTCCACCCGGTTCCACGCCCAGTTTTCGAGGAAGGGGACGCCGTACCGCGCGGCGTAGCCGGGGACCTCGGTCTGGTAGACGGCGACGGTCGGGATGCCCAGCTGGTGCGCCGCCTGCGCCGCCCGCCAGCCGAGTACGAACGGCGAGGCAAGGTGGACGACGTCGGGGGCGTAGCCGGCAAGGATGCGCTTGACCCGGGCCACACCTCCCAGCGCCACCCGCACGTTGGTGTAGCCGGCGAGCGGTACGGACGGCAGCCGGTGGACCCGCGCACCGTGGACCTCGTCCGGGACACCGGTGTCCTGGGTGGATGGGGCGATTACGAGCACCTCGTCGCCGCGGCCCTGCAAATGCTCCAGGACCCGCAGGATGGAGTGCGTGACCCCGTTCATCTGGGGAAGGAATGATTCGGCGACTAGTGCGATCCTCACGCCTCCACCGTGGCCGCGGCGACTGACGGGCCGGCGTCACGGATGTGGCGGCCGGGGGAAGCGTAGGTGAACAGGCGGGGCCCCGGGTGCGGGGAGTGGGGCCGAGGCGCGGGAGCTGGGCTGCCTTCGCCGCCGTGCTGGCGGATGCCCATTTGCCGCAGATGGTCGCTAAGCCGGGTCTCGAAACAGCCACCTACGGCAAACCGACGACTAAACGAACGACCCCGCCGGTTGGAGTGGGCCGCAGCGGCGGGTCTGGCCGGGCATGCCCAGCGGCCAGCCCGAGGGCTGGGCATAATCCGTTATGCCCAGCCTTCGGCGGCACGAATGAGCATGTCCAAGTCCGCCGGGCGACGCGCCCCCACGGCGGGGCGAGCCGCCGTCGTCGTGCAGGCCTAAGAAGCCCGGGCAAAAGGAAGCTGGCGCGGAGCCCGCAAGCAGGCGCCCGCACCAGCAGGTAGTACGAATTGTTGGATTGCTATGAAACGTTCCTCATTCGCGGCTCCCTTTTCCCGGTGTTCGCTTACCGGGTTTGTGCGTCATCGGCCAGGTGCCTCGATAGCAGCCAGCCGGCGCCAATCATGGCCACGCCCAGCACCATGTGCGTCCAGTTGTCCATGGTGTTGAACGCCAGGAAATTGGCCGCCGACCCCACGCCGACGATCAGCCCGTAAACGCTAAAGACGATGTACAACAGGCCGAAGCCCATCAAGAAGTTCCGGGCCCCCATGCCGCTGCGGGACATGGTCAGGCCGGTCGCGCCGATGGCCAGCTGAACAATGTTCAGCAGCATGGACACCTGGAACAGGCCGAGGAACAGGGCTCCGGAATCAGGTCCGAAGAACCTCAGTTCGCTGTACTGCGTGGTGATGCCCGGAATGAATCCCAGGACGCCCACGACAATTAGGACGATACCCACACCCATGCCGACGTTTTGGACATCAGTCCGTCCGAAATGTACGCCGTGCGCATGTGGGGATGCGGTAGTCATTTTCTGCCTCCAACCACTGATTGCGGACACTTAAAATTTTACGGCGGGGCGGGCCAAAAAGCGCCGCCGCGGAGCCTCCGGACGCCCGGCTGGTCCGGGGTCAAAACGCGGGGCCAAGCCTGTCGGAACCCGGCAGCCGCCCCGGCCCGTGGCACGATGGAAGGCGATGAAACTGCGCGCTGATCAGACCGGAAACCGTGGCCTCCCCATGCCCTTGTGGCTGCAGGGGGCCCTCGAGTCCGCTCAGGCCGCCGTGATCTCCGCGCTCGCGGTGATCGTCCCGATCGTCGCAGTCTGGGCGACGGCGGGCTTCGGGGAGGGCGGCTTTGAATTCCTGGCCCGGCTGGCCGGCCAAGCGTGGCTGCTGATTCACGGTGTCCCGCTGCTGCTCGAGACCGTCGGCCCCGGCGGCGCGGGCCGGGCCGAATCCGGCACCTTGTCGTTGATCCCGCTCGGACTGACCCTCATCCCGTTTCTGCTCGCTTGGCGGGCCGGCCGCCGGCTGGCACGCGCGTCCTACACGGACCAGCTCTGGCAGGCGCTCCTGGGCTCCTGGCTGATGTACGGCGCCTTCGGGCTCGCCACCGGGTTCGTCTGCCGCACCTCCGACGTCGGGGTCAGCCTCTGGGCCGCCTCCTTCATCCCGCTGATTCCCTTCGCCCTGGGGATGGTCATCGGCGCCCGCCGCGAGGCCGGTTCCTGGAGCCGGCTGATCGGGGTCGACGCCGTCGCCTGGCTCTCGCGCACCAGCCAGCATTCGCGCTGGGCCGGGTCCTACCTCGGCTCCGCCGCCAAGGCCGGCTTCGTCGCCGCGATGGCCAGCCTTGCCATGGCCTCGGGCCTGCTCGCGGTGGACCTGATCATCCACTGGAACCTCATCATCGCCGTCTATGAGGCGCTCGACGCCGGTCCGGTCGGCGGTGCGGCGCTCACCCTGGCCCAGCTGGGCTACCTTCCCAACCTTGTCGTCTTCGCGCTGGCCTGGACCTCCGGGGCCGGCGTCGCGCTCGGCGTCGGGTCGCAGGCGGGGGCGCTCGGCACCGCCGTCGGACCGCTGCCTTCCATCCCGGTGTTTGCCGCGCTGCCGTCCGGGGTTCTGGACTACGGGTTCGTGGCGCTCGTGGTGCCGGTGCTCGCCGGGCTCCTGGCCGGCTGGTGGTTCCTGCGCGAGGGCGAGAACCACTTCGACGAATGGCTCTCCATCAAGGTCAAGGCCCGCTGGTTCACCGCCGCCGTCTCCACCCTGGTCCTTGGGGCGATGGTCGGCGCCGTCGCCGGGCTGCTCGCGGCGGGGCTGGCGTGGCTGGCGCGGGGCTCAGCGGGCATCGGCCGGCTGACGGACATCGGTCCTGACCCGCTGCGGACCGCGGTGTTCGTCGCGGTGGAGACGGGCATCGGCGTCGTGATCGGCTACGCCGCAGGGCCGTGGCTGGAACGCCGGCAGAAGCTGCACGAGGTGCAGCTGGAAACCGCCGCCGACGCCGACTAACGCCCCGGCAGGCCCGCGTGAAGCGAGCCGGCGTCGAGAGGCCTACCGCAGCTGAGCGGGCAGCGACCTTTCCAGCTGCGTCCGGCAGGCTGAGGAGGCCTGCTCGGTGAGCGCGTGCCGGGAGCACTGCTGGTAGTCCCGGATCTGGGTGAAGAAGGCGGTAGAGGCGAGGATCATCAGGACCATCACCGCCGAGACGACCAGGCCGGAGATGGTCCCGAACAGCACCAGGCGGGATTCCTTGAGCCTGATGGCGCGCACCAGCAGCGTGACGCCCAGCGCCACCCCGGCCGCGGTGAGGATGGCGGCGAGCCAGAGGTAGTTGACGTCCAGCTGGAACACGAAGAATGCCCCGAGGACGGCCACGATGAAGGCCCGGAACAGAATGTGTGTCCGGAGCAGCGACGCTTTGGCCGCTTCGCTGCGCGGATTCTGCTGCCGCGGGCTGCCGCCGGGGTCCTGGGGGGAGTTCATGTTTTCCAGCGTACGCGAGCCGCACCTTAAGCTAGGGCAATGCGCATCGTTGTCCTCGTCTCCGGCACCGGCTCCAACCTCCAAGCCGTCATCGACGCCGTCCGGGCCGGCGAGCTCGACGTGGAACTGGCCGCGGTCGGCGCCGACCGGCCCGACACCTACGGCGTGGAGCGCGCCGCGGCCGCCGGCATCCCGACCTTCGTGGTCGACTTCAAGGCCTACCCGGACCGGACAGCCTGGAACGCAGCCCTCACCGACGCCGTCGCCGCGTACCGGCCCGACGTCGTCGTATCCTCAGGGTTCATGCGGATCGTCAGCGCGGACTTCATCGACGCGTTCGGCGGCAGGTACCTGAACACCCACCCGGCCCTGTTGCCGGCCTTCCCCGGTGCGCACGGGGTCCGCGATGCCCTGGCCTACGGCGTCAAGGTCACGGGCTGCACGGTGCACTGGGCCGACGCCGGGGTGGACACCGGGCCGATCATCGCCCAGGAAGCCGTGACTGTGGCCGACGACGACACCGAGGAGACCCTGCACGAACGGATCAAGACCGTTGAACGCCGCCTGCTGGTCGCCACATTGGCCTCCCTCGCCGCTGCCGACTCCCGCGCCGCAGCAACCACACCCAACTGACTCCCGTCGGCTGCCTCGCGGAGGCCGCTGACGGTGACAAGTGCCAGATGATCCGGAACGGGTCCGCCCCCGTGGGAGACCGGGTCGTCCGGGACATTCCGGGGGACCAAGTAGTCCGTTCGGCGAAACTGAGTACTCGACCGAAAAGTCGGGTACTCGAGGGCCAAAGTCGAGTATTCCGGCGCCGGTTTTACAGGCTCTGGGGGCCATAGTCTGGCGCAGTCTCATTCGTCTCATGCGCCCCGGGGGGTCCAACGTGTCTCACTTCAGCTTTGCCAAAACCAGTCCCAAGATCCTCGGCCTGACCGCCGCCCTGGTTCTCGGTACCGGAGCCATCTCCGCCGCCTACGCCGTCTCGGCCACGTCCGGCACCGGAGAAATCAACGGCTGCTACAACATCAACAACGGCGGTCAACTGAGGGTCCTCGCCGCCGGCGGATCGTGCGATTCCAAGAAGGAAACGGCGATCTCGTGGAACATGCAGGGTATCCAGGGGCTGCAGGGCATCGCCGGCCCGCAGGGCATCCAGGGCATCCAGGGGGAGAAGGGTGACACCGGGGAGACCGGTGCGACCGGCGCCCAGGGCGAGAAGGGCGATACCGGGGAGACCGGTGCGACCGGTGCCCAGGGGGAGAAGGGTGACACCGGGGAGACCGGTGCGACCGGTGCCCAGGGCGAGAAGGGCGATACCGGGGAGACCGGTGCGACGGGCGCCCAGGGCGAGACTGGAGCAACCGGTGCGGCCGGTGCCCAAGGCGAGAAGGGCGAGACCGGAGCCACCGGTGCGGCCGGACCGCAGGGTGAGAAGGGCGAAAGGGGCGCCACCGGAGCCACCGGCCCGGTTGGACCGGCCGGAGCCACCGGGGCAACCGGCGCCACAGGAGCTCCCGGTGCGGCTGCGTCCACGAGCGTGACCGTAGCCTCCGCCAGCGGAACGACGGCACTGACCGTCTCGGCGTCGTGCCCCGCGGGCAAGACGGCCGTTTCCGGCGGCTACTCGCTGGGCTCGACCACGGCCAACAACGCAGCAACGGCGAGCCAGCCGATCACGGACGCCAACGGCACACCCACCGGCTGGACCGTCACCCAGAAGACCGCGACGGCCATGACGGTCTACGTCACCTGCATCCAGTAGCGAACGCCCGGATGCTCTCTCACTTATGGCGCTATTGAGGACCTCAAAGCAGCCATAGGTGAGAGAGCATTTTGGGGTGGCCGGGGCGCCGGCGGGCTGGACCGGGCGGACCGGGCTGAGCGGCGGGAACGGTGGCACGGCCCACGGAAGCCCGCGCGGCACTACTCCAGGCGGCGCTGTTTGGTCTCCGGGGCGAAGAACGCCATCCACAGGACCGAGACCAGCACGAGGCCGCCGGCCAGGGCGAACGACGTCGCCAGCCCGAGCTCGGGCCACAGGAACGCGGCGAAGACCAGCGGCCCGAAACCGGCGCCCAGCCGGGAGAACGTGGAGGCCCAGCCGAAGCCCGAGCCGCGCAGCTCCGTGGGGTACAGCTCCGAGACGTACGCGTAAAGCACCGGGATGGCCACCTGGACCACAAAGCCGAACACCAGCAGCCAGAACACGGCCGCCGTCGGGATATCCACGACGACGGCGACAATCACCAGCGTCAGCGCCGACAGCGGCCCGGTGACGGCCAGGATCCATTTCCGGCCGGTGCGCTCCACCAGCAGCGCCGCGACCACCACGCCGAGCAGCCCGACGGCGGCCATCGACGCCGTCGTCAGGAATGCCTTGTACTCGGCAAAGCCGGCCCCGATCAGGATCCGCGGCATCCAGGTCAGCGACAGGTAGTAGACCAGCAGGATGCTGAAGAACAGGGCCCAGGCCGCCGTCGTAATCTTCCAGTCGAACTGCCAGAGCGCGCGCAGCTGCGTCCACGCGCTGCCGGCGGAGAGCCTTGGTGCGTCCTTGGGCTCGGGCAGGCTGTAGACCCGGGGTTCGGCGCCGGTGGCCGCGACCAGATCATCGATCACCTTCGCGGCCTCCTCGCGGCGGCCCTTGCGGATCAGGAACAGCGGCGACTCCGGGACGCTGCGGCGGACCCAGAACACCAGCAGCGCGGGCAGCACCATGACCAGCATGGTCAGCTGCCAGTCCGCGAAGGCAGCAACCAGCCCGGCGGAGACAAAGCCGCACAGTGCCGCGCCGATCGGCCACCAGCCGTCCATCGCGGTGAGGACCTTGCCGCGCTGGCGCCGCGGGGTGAATTCGCCGACCAGCGCGTAGTCCACCGGGATGCAGCCGCCCAGCCCGAAGCCGGCCAGGAAGCGGAAGACCACGAACCAGCCGAAGTCGGGGGAGACCGCACCGAGGACGGTGAAGATGGAGAAGATCAGCAGCGTGGCGGTGAACGCCTTCTTGCGCCCGATCGTGTCCGCGATGGTGCCCCAGATGAAGGCACCCAGGGCCATGCCGATCAGGTTCGACGTGCCGATCCAGGCGGCGTCGGCCGGGGTCAGGGACCAATGCTTGGACAGCAGCGGAATGAGGATGCCGTTGAGCGTGACATCCCAGGCATCGAACATGAAGCCCAGCCCGCCGATCAGGAAGATCCTGCCCTGGACCTTCCACCGCCACGGCAGTTCCTGGACCACCTGTTCGCCGCTGGGCACAGTGGTGTACGTATTCATGTCGGCCTCCTGTGGCAACTCTACGTGCCGGGCGGCCGCGCGGGGACGCTTCACACTCCGGGGCGCTGGAACCGCTGACGGTGTGACGCGATAAACTGACCGCATCCCCACCACCCGCGGCCGCGCCGCGATATAAGACGGAGACTTTTGTGAGCTTTACGCAGCTTGACCGTGTATCCATCGACCGTGTTCCCATCCGCCGGGCCCTGATCTCGGTCTACGACAAGACCGGTCTGGAGGAGCTCGCGCAGGGCCTGCATGCAGCCGGCGTCAAGATCGTCTCCACCGGCTCCACGGCCAAGAAGATCGCCGCCGCGGGCATTCCGGTGCAGGAAGTCGAGGAAGTCACCGGTTCCCCGGAGATGCTGGATGGCCGCGTCAAGACCCTGCACCCGCGTGTTCACGGCGGCATCCTCGCCGACCGCCGCGTCCCGGCCCACATGAAGACCCTCGAGGACATGGAGATCGAGCCGTTCGATCTCGTCGTCGTGAACCTGTACCCCTTCGTGGAGACCGTGAAGTCGGGCGCCGCGCAGGACGACGTCGTCGAGCAGATCGACATCGGAGGCCCCGCCATGGTCCGCTCGGCCGCGAAGAACCACGCCGCCGTCGCGATCGTCGTGGACCCGGCGTCCTACGATTCGGTGGTGGAGGCCGCCTCCTCCGGCGGTTTTGACCTGAAGACCCGACGCCGGCTGGCCGCCAAGGCGTTCGCGCACACCGCCTCCTACGACACCGCGGTGGCGACCTGGACCGCCAGCCAGTTCCTCGACGAGGACGGCGACGGCGTCATCGACTGGCCCGCCTACGCCGGCCTGGCCCTGGAGCGCTCCGAGGTGCTGCGCTACGGCGAAAACCCGCACCAGCAGGCCGCCCTCTACGTGGACAAGGCCGCCCCGGCCGGCATCGCGCAGGCCGACCAGCTGCACGGCAAGGCGATGAGTTACAACAACTTCGTCGACGCCGACGCCGCCCTGCGCGCCGCCTTCGACTTCGCCGAGCCCGCCGTCGCGATCATCAAGCACGCCAACCCGTGCGGCGTAGCCGTCGGATCCGCCGACGCCGCGGACCCGATCGCCGACGCGCACGCCAAGGCCCACGCCTGCGACCCGGTCTCCGCCTTCGGCGGCGTCATCGCGGCCAACCGCACCGTCACCGCCGGCATGGCCCGGACCGTGGCGGGAATCTTCACCGAGGTCGTCATCGCCCCCGGATTCGAGGACGAGGCGGTGGAGATCCTGTCCAAGAAGAAGAACATCCGCCTCCTGACCCTGCCCGAGGGCTACGGCCGGTACCCGACCGAGTTCCGCCAGGTCTCCGGCGGCATGCTGGTCCAGGCCACGGACAAGGTCGACGCCGAGGGCGACAACCCGGCCAACTGGACCCTCGCCGCGGGTCAGGCCGCTGATGCCGGCACCCTGGCGGACCTGGCCTTCGCGTGGACGGCGTGCCGCGCGGCCAAGTCCAACGCCATCCTGCTGGCCGCCGACGGTGCGGCTGTGGGCATCGGCATGGGCCAGGTCAACCGGCTCGACTCGTGCCGGCTCGCCGTCGAACGGGCCAACACCCTTGGTGTGAGCGTGGAGTCCGGCAGTGCTAATGGGGGCGATGCCCCCGGCGGGGCGTCCAACGCTTCGGACGTCTCCGGGGCGCCGGAGCGTGCCCGCGGCGCCGTCGCGGCCTCGGACGCGTTCTTCCCGTTCGCCGACGGCCTGCAGATCCTGATCGACGCCGGTGTCCGTGCCGTCGTCCAGCCCGGCGGTTCCGTCCGGGACGACGAGGTCATTGCCGCAGCCAACGCCGCGGGGATCACGATGTACTTCACCGGCGCCCGGCACTTCTTCCACTAATCCACGCGGTAGCTGAAACCAAGAATGGACATGCCCACCCATGGGGGAGGGCATGTCCATTCTTGTGTGGTGTCCGGGGCTGTCCTCGGGCTGAACAGATCAGCCTCAACCGGACATGCTCATTCTTTGGTGCGAGGAGTGGGCATCACGGGTTATGCCCAGCCGCCGGGCTTCAGGACGGGCATGTCCGGTCCAGCCCGGGCTTGGGGGATAGCCAGGAAGAGTCCCACCGGCGGGCATGCTCAGTGCTTGGTGTGAGGAGTGGGCATAGCGGGTTATGCCCACCCGTCAGGCCGCAGGACGGGCATGTCCATTTGCGAGCCGGGCACGCGGAAACGCGGGGTCGCTGGGCCGCCCTGTCGAGGGGTTGGGCGGCCAGCGGCCCCGCGTTTTGTTCCTTCGGGGATGGGTTTCCTTTCTGGAGTGGGGATTCTTTTGGTGGGGTTCTGAAACCGGGGATCCTCGTCGGGGGGTGCCGAGGATCCCCGGGCGGGGAAGCCTAGGAGGCTGCGGCGGTGGTGTACGTCTGCTGGATGACCGAGCCCCAGTAGGGTCCGTACATCACGGTGGAGCGGGTGCCGTAGCCGTAGCTGTTGATCGAGTTCTGGTAGCCGGAGGAGCTGGTACCGATGAACCAGGGGCCGCCCGAGGAGCCGCCGGTCATGTCGCAGGGGATGCCCTGGGAGTTGAACTGCGGGTTGTTGGGGTCATTGGAGGCCGGACCGGTGCAGCTGATCAGCGACTGCCCGTCGAACGGGGATGCTGCCGGGTAGCCGTAGGACTTGTAGGTCAGGCCGCGGGCGGCGTTGAACTGGACGCCGGAAGCACCGACGACGTCGGACAGGTTCTGGCCGTTCAGCGGGGACACCACGGCGAAGCCCGTGTCGTACTGCATGTCGCCGGCGGAGCTCCACTGGGTCGGGGTGTAGAGGGCGTTGGCCGCCCACTTCCCGTACGGCGCGGTGCCGTTAAGGTAGGCCGGGACGAAGACGAAGTTGGTGGCGAACGCTCCCGGGCCCTCGTTGACGCAGTGGCCCGCGGTGGAGACGGTGCTCTTGTTGGTCGAGCTGACCGAGTTGCCGGAGCAGACGTAGTTGCTGCCGCCCATCGTGAAGAAGACCTTGCCGATATGGGACACCGGCGACTCCGAGGCGTGCAGGGTGGTCTTACCCTTGGCCGCCTTGCCGGAGATCTGGGTGTTCGCGCCCTTCTCGACGGCGGCCGCCGGCGACTTGTTCCCGCGGGCCAGGGCACGGTCGGCCAGCACGTCGCCGGGGATCGCGGCCTTCATGCGCTCGGGGGTCCAGTAGTCGGCGGCCCGGGAGCCGTCGACTGCCTGGCTGGCCACCTGCGGAGACTCCTTGCCCTGGGCGGCGGCGGGCGAGGCGGTGGCCCCGCCGGCCGCGGTGACCGCCAAAAGCGCGGCGGCCGACAGGCTAAGGAAGCTGGTAACCAGAGTCTTGGGTGTTCTCATGGGTGTCCTAACCGGAAGATGCGGAGCGGCGGAACGGCCGCTGTGATGGAAAGAAACTACGTCAAGTTGACGGACGTGTAAAGACTTCTGTCAAAACCTGTCACGAGGCGTGATGACTGCCCGGCGGCCAGGCGTCGGGAACCCCCGCAGTGCCCGACGTCGGTCGGGTGCAGGCGCCGACGCCGGCCCGGCGCAGGCGGCGGCGATGTCGCACAGCGGCCTTTGGAGGTCCCGGATAGGCGCCGGGGCGGCCACCTCGGGTAAGTTAGAGCCGTTGAGATAACACAAGATTTCCGGATATCCGCAGACTTTCAGGGAGACGCCCGAGCAATGGCCAAGATTATCTATACCCACACCGACGAAGCGCCGATGCTGGCCACCTATTCGTTCTTGCCGATTATCGAAGCGTTCGCCTCGACGGCCGGTGTGGAAGTGGAGACCCGCGACATCTCGCTGGCCGGCCGCATCATCGCCGCTTTCGGCGACTACCTCACCGAAGAGCAGCACATCAGCGACGCCCTGGCCGAACTGGGCGAGCTGGCCAAGACGCCCGAGGCGAACATCATCAAGCTGCCCAACATCAGCGCCTCCGTGCCGCAGCTGAAGGCCGCCATCGCCGAACTCCAGGGCCAGGGCTACGCCCTGCCGGACTACCCGGACAACCCGGCCTCGGACGAGGAAACGGACATCCGCTCCCGTTACGACAAGATCAAGGGCTCCGCCGTCAACCCGGTGCTGCGCGAAGGCAACTCGGACCGCCGTGCGCCGCTGTCGGTGAAGAACTACGCCCGCCAGAACCCGCACAGCATGGGTGCCTGGACCCCGGAGTCCAAGACCAACGTCGCTCACATGGACGCCGATGACTTCCGCTCCAACGAGAAGTCCGTGGTGATCCCCGCAGACACCAACCTCAAGATCCAGCTGGTCAAGGAAGACGGCACGGTCAAGGTCCTCAAGCGCGCCTTCCCGGTCCTCGCCGGCGAGGTCATCGACGGCACCGTGATGCGTGCCGCTGCCCTCGATGAGTTCCTGAAGGCCCAGGTCGCCCGCGCGAAGGAAGAGGGCGTGCTCTTCTCCGCCCACCTGAAGGCCACCATGATGAAGGTCTCCGACCCGATCATCTTCGGCCACGTGGTCAAGGCCTACTTCGCCGACCTCTTCGCCACCTACGGCGAGCAGATCGCCGCGGCCGGCCTAAGCCCGAACAACGGCCTCGCCTCCATCCTCAACGGCCTGGAAGACCTGCCGGAGGAGATCCGCGGCGACGTCGAAGCCGCGATCCAGAAGGGCCTCAACGAGGGCCCCGAGCTGGCCATGGTCGATTCGGACAAGGGCATCACCAACCTCCACGTCCCCTCCGATGTGATCGTGGATGCCTCCATGCCGGCCATGATCCGCAGCTCCGGCCACATGTGGGGCCGCGACGGGCAGGAAGCCGACACCCTGGCGGTCCTCCCGGACAGCAGCTACGCCGGCATCTACCAGGTCGTCATCGACGATTGCCGCGCCAACGGCGCCTACGATCCGACCACCATGGGCACCGTCCCGAACGTCGGCCTGATGGCCCAGGCGGCTGAGGAATACGGCAGTCACGACAAGACCTTCGAGATCGCCTCCGCCGGCACCGTCCAGGTGGTCGACGACGAGGGCACCGTGCTGATCGAACACCAGGTCTCCCCGGGTGACATCTGGCGCGCCTGCCAGACCAAGGACGTACCGATTCGCGACTGGGTCAAGCTGGCCGTCACCCGCGCCCGTGCCTCCGCCACCCCGGCCGTCTTCTGGCTGGACAAGACCCGCGCCCACGACGCCCGGATGATCGCCAAGGTCGAGGAATACCTCAAGGACCACGACACCGAGGGCCTGCAGCTCGAAATCATGTCCCCGGAGGAGGCCACGGCCTTCACCCTGGAACGGATCCGCAAGGGCGAGGACACGATTTCCGTCACCGGCAACGTGCTCCGCGACTACCTCACGGACCTGTTCCCGATCCTCGAGCTGGGCACCAGCGCCAAGATGCTCTCGATCGTTCCGCTGATCAACGGCGGCGGCCTGTTCGAGACCGGCGCCGGCGGCTCCGCCCCGAAGCACGTCCAGCAGCTGCTGAAGGAAAACCACCTGCGCTGGGACAGCCTGGGTGAATTCCTGGCCCTCGCCGTGAGCTTCGAGCACCTCGCCACCTCCACCGGCAACGCCCGCGCGCAGGTCCTCGCGGACACGCTGGACCGCGCCACCGGCACCTTCCTGCTCGAGGACAAGTCCCCGAAGCGCAAGGCTGGCGAGCTGGACAACCGCGGCAGCCACTTCTACCTGGCCAAGTTCTGGGCCGACGAACTGGCCCGCCAGAGCGAGGACGCCGAGCTGGCCAAGGCCTTCACGGCCGTCTCCGAGGCCCTGTCCGCCAACGAGGAGACCATCACCGGCGAACTGCTGTCCGTCCAGGGCTCCCCGGCCGACATCGGCGGCTACTACCGCCCGGACGAGGCCAAGGCCTCCGCTGTAATGCGCCCCTCCGCCAAGTTCAGCGAAGTGCTGTCCCTGCTGGGCTAGCCTGCACAACGCGAACGCCGCACCGGGATCTCCCGGTGCGGCGTTCGTTGGTTAAGGCCCCGCAGTGCAGGGCAGCGGCGGCGGGACGACGACGGCGGCAGGGGAGCGCCGCCGTCGGACCCCGGCGGGTCAGCGGTCGGAGACCGGGAGACCCTCCGGCGCGTCCGCGCTGCCGGCTTCGCTGGCCGGCTCGGTAGCCAGGTCCGGGTCCGCGTTCACCGGCGCACCGGTTCCCACGACGTCGTACTCCGGATCCGAGACCGGCGTCAGGCCCCCGGACGCGGCGGCGCCGGACGCGGCGCCGGCCGCGGTGGCAGCCCCCGGCCCGGCGGCCTGCCCGCCGGTGACGCGGTCGCGCCACGCTCCGGTCTCAAAGTCCCGGCCCTCAATGAAGTCCTTGAAACGCTTCAGGTCGGCCGCGACCTGGCGCGAGTCCAGGCCCACGGCGGCGCCGATCTTCTCGGTTGCCGATCCCGGCTCCCAGCTGAGTTCGACGTCGACCCTGGTCTCCGCCGGGCCGAGCTCCGCGAAGCGCACGGTGCCGGCGTTGCGCGGGGCGTCCAGGCTCTCCCAAGAGACCTGCCGGTCCGGCTCCTGGCTGGTGATCCGGGCGTCGTAGTCGCGTTTGACCCCGCCGACGCTGGTCTGGAAGTGGACGGTGGTGTCATCGAGCTGCCGGACGGCGTCGACACCGCTCATGAACTGCGGGAAGTCCTCGAACTGGGTCCACTGGTTGTAGGCCTGGCTCAGGGGGACGTTCACGGCAATGGATTCCTGGACTGTTGCCATCGTGCATTTACTCCTTCGGCCGGCAGACGGACCTGCGCATCGCGGACGGGACAGGGCGGTACAAGCTCGGACAACGTTTCGTGCCGAGGCACAAAACGCCAGACCGTTTCCGGCCTGACTGACCAAGCTAGCCCGAACGCCGGGATAGTGAAAGCCGGTGGACCCCGGTTGCCCGCCGCCGGTATCTCCCCTAGGGTGCTAAGCAAGCTTAGTTTCGGTCTCGGGAGGCCGCCTTGCCCCCGGACGGCCGGGCCAAGACTGCCTATCCCAAGGAGTAATCCCATGCGCGAAGACAAGATCAGCATTCCGGGCGCCGCCGCCGTCGAGCCTCCGGAGGTTAAAGAACCCACGGTCCCGCGCGAACCATTGCCGCCCAAGCCGGACCAGCAGGGACCCGAGGCCGTATCCCCGACCGGCACCCCCACCGGCGCCCCGGTCCACTCGCGCGCCCAGTCCGGTCCCTACCTGACCACCGCCCAGGGGCTCCGGCTCTCCGACACGGACCACTCGCTCAAGGCCGGCCGCCGCGGGCCCGTGCTGCTGCAGGACCACCACCTGCGCGAGAAGATCACGCACTTTGACCACGAGCGGATCCCGGAACGCGTCGTGCACGCCCGCGGTGCCGGCGCACACGGCGTCTTCCGCTCCTATGGCACGGCCGCGGACATCAGCCGCGCCGGGTTCCTCGCCAAGGACGTCGAAACCCCCGTATTCGTCCGCTTCTCCACCGTGCTCGGCTCGCGCGGGTCGGCGGACACCGTCCGGGACACCCGGGGGTTTGCCACAAAGTTCTACACCGACGAGGGAACCTTCGATCTGGTCGGGAACAACATCCCGGTCTTCTTCATCCAGGACGGGATCAAGTTCCCCGACATCATCCACGCCGGAAAACCCCACCCGGACCGCGAGATCCCGCAGGCCCAAAGCGCCCACGACACCTTCTGGGACTTCGTCTCGCTGCACACCGAGGCGCAGGCTCACACCATGTGGAACATGTCGGACCGCGCACTGCCCCGCTCCTACCGCACCATGGAGGGCTTCGGCGTCCACACCTTCCGGTTCGTCAATGCCGAGGGCAAGACCAGCCTGGTGAAATTCCACTGGAAGCCCAAGCAGGGCGTCCACTCGCTGGTCTGGGAAGAGGCGCAGCTGATCAACGGTATGGACCCGGACTTCCACCGGCGCGACCTGGCGGACGCGATCGAGGCCGGCGCGTTCCCGGAATGGGAACTGGGTGTGCAGGTCTTCCCCGACACCGAGGAGGAGTTCTTCGAGGGGATCGACCTGCTGGATCCCACCAAGTTCATCCCCGAAGAGCTCGCCCCGGTGCAGCCGATCGGCCTGATGACCCTCAACGCCAACCCGGTGAACTATTTCGCCGAAACCGAGCAGGTGGCCTTCCACCCCGGCCACCTGGTGCCCGGCATCGACGTCACCAACGACCCGCTGCTGCAGGTGCGGCTGTTCTCCTACATCGACACGCAGATCTCCCGGCTGGGCGGCCCGAACTTCAGCCAGCTGCCGATCAACCGCCCGCACGCGCCGGTGAATGACATGCTCCGGGACGGCATGCACCAGACCGCCGTGCACGGCGGCACCGCCCCGTACCACCCGAACTCGCTCGACGGCGGCTGCCCCTTCATGGCCGGCGCCGACGTCGGAGCCCTCATCGACGTGCCGGAAGAACTTGCCGCGGCCGTGAAGGAGCGGAAGTCCCCGGCGTCCTTCGACGACCACTACAGCCAGGCGCGGCTGTTCTTCCGCAGCCTGGCCCCGGTGGAGCAGGACCACGTCATCCAGGCCTACACCTTCGAACTCGGCAAATGCCGCGAGCAGGCGATCCGGGAACGCCAGCTGCAGGCCCTGGCGAACATCGACGCCGGACTCTGCGCCGCCGTCGCCGCCGGACTGGGCATGGCGGCCCCGGAAGCGGCCGAGGAGGTGTCCAACGCGGCCCCGAGCCCCGCCGTTTCGCAGCTCGGCGGGACCTGGCCGGTGGCGGGCCGGGTCGTGGGCATCGTCGCGGATGCGGACAGTGATCTGGCCGCGGTCCAGGCCGCGCGGGAGGCTTTGGATGCGGCTGGCATCGTCCCGCTGGTGATCGCCCCCGCGGGCGGCACCCTCGGTGGGCCCGACGGCGGCATCCCGGTCCAGCGCACCTACCTCAACGCGCGCTCCACCGAGTTCGACGCCGTGCTGGTGGCGGGCTCCGGAGCGCCGGCACCCGACGCGCAGCCCGGCCGAGACGCGAAGGCGGGCCAGCCCGGCTCCGCCGTCGATCCCCGCCTGGTACTGCTCCTGACCGAACTGTTCCGGCATGCCAAGGCCATCGGCGGCTGGGACGCGGCGGCCGGGTGCCTCGAAGCCGCAGGCATCCCGCAGGACGCCGCCGGCCTCGCGCTGGGCGATGCGCCGGCGAACGTGGTGCCCAAACTGACCGAGTTCCTCGCCGCGCACCGGGCCTGGGACCGCTTTCCGGCCACCGGCGCGTAGGCAGGCGGCCGGCCGGGCAGCTGGGCAGGCGCCGGGCTGACCCCGCGCCCGGCCGGCTAGGCCGGCTGGCTGGGCCGCCGGCCTAGCCGGGAGTTAGCAACAACACCTGCGGCAGGGGCGGGGGCGCTTAGCCCCCGCCCTTACCCTTGCCCTTGGGCTTCTTGGCCGGTTCGGACTTGGCTGCCGCGGCCGCAGCGGCGGCAGCGGCCGCCTGGGCCGCGGCCTGGTCGGCCGCCGCTTTGTCGGCGGCAGCTTTGTCGGCGGCTGCCTTCTCGGCGGCCGCCTTGTCCGCCGCGGCCTTGTCGGCGGCGGCCTTCTTCGCGGCGGCGTCGCGGGCAGCCTTTGCGGCCGCGGCCGCCTTGGCCACGAGGTCGGCGCGGACGGCGTCGATGGCGGTTTTGATGCTTTGGTGCCGCCGGAATGAGACCTTGCCGTCCGCCGCGGCGGCATCGAGCTTGGGAACCAACTCATCGAGCAGTTTCAGGGCGCCGGCGGTGTCGTTCGCGGCAGCGGCGCGGGTGACGGCAAGGACCTGCGCCTGAAGTTGCTGCG
Source organism: Arthrobacter sp. Soil763 (assembly GCF_001428365.1). GTDB lineage: Bacteria > Actinomycetota > Actinomycetes > Actinomycetales > Micrococcaceae > Arthrobacter. Next base: position 26,121 of record NZ_LMSH01000004.1, read on the forward strand.
CTGCGGCTCCGTCCAGTTCCGGGGCCGGTGAGGCGCATGCGGACAGGCTGCCCACGGCCAGGGCGGCGCTGAGGGCGGCGCCGGCCAAGGTCCGGCGCCAGCGGCGGGTCACGGTGGCGATCATGGCTGGACGCTCTTCTGGAGTTGCTGCAGGTGCTCGCCCAGGTCACCGCTCACGGCCGGATAGGGAACGGCAGGGGAAGGCTGCGGGACGGCGAGGGTTGCGACGACGGCGACTGCCGCCAGGAGCGCCACGACGGTGAGCGCGAGGGCGATCTTGGTGCCGCGCCGGGCCGCGCGGAACCGTGCGGCGGCACGGTTGGTTGTCCCGGCCAGCCCCCGGCCCTGGCCTGTGGTCCGGCCGTGGCCGCGGCCTCTCCGGCCGGCGTTCCGGCGGGGCCGGCGCGGGTCCATGCCTGCCGCGGTGCCTGGGGCCATGGCCGCCGCCGTGCCCGATGGGGCGCCGGGCTGCGGCGCCGGGTTCACGCCGGGGGCGTGGTCCTCGGCGGTGTTTTGGGCGGTATTCCGCAGCGGTTCCTGCCCGGTATCGAGGTCGCCGGCCAGCGCTGAGCGCGGCGGGCGCGCCGGGGGAGCCGGCAGCACCCGGGTCCGTTCCTCGGCGAGGGCGCCCGGCAACGAGTCGGGGGAGACCAGCGCCTGGCGCAGCGCGGCTTCCACATCGGCAGCGGCGGGGCGGTCAAGCGGGTCCAAAGCGGTCATGGCCCTGATCACGGCGGCCCATTCGGTCGGGACGTGGTCGGGGATGGCGGGCGCACGGTGTAGGCGGGCTACGGCGGACTCGACCGCGCTGCCCGGGTACTCGACGCTGCCCTTGATGCACTCGAGCAGGACCAGCCCCAGGGAGTAAATGTCGCTGGCCGGGCCCATGTCGGCGCCGCGGGCCTGCTCCGGGCTCAGGTAGGCGGCGGTGCCCACCATGGTTCCGGTAGCGGTGAGCCTGGTTCCATCGACGATCCGGGCGATCCCGAAGTCGGTCAGCTTTGGCCGCAGCGGCTCACCAGGCCGGACCCGGACCAGCAGGACGTTGGCCGGCTTGATGTCGCGGTGGATGATGCCCAGGGAATGGACGTAGGCGAGGGCGTCGGCCAGCCCCGCGCCGATGACGGCCAGCTCGTCGAGCGGCACCGGGCTGTGCCGGATCCGGCTGCGCAGGTCCTGGCCGTCCACCAGTTCCATGGTCAGGAACGGGCGGGGTTCGGACGGCACCCGGGTGTCGGTGCCGGCGTCGAACAGCGTCACCAGGCTCGGGTGGTTCAGGGTGGCCAGCAGCTCGATCTCGGCCTGCTGGCGCTTCAGTTCGTCGGCGTCAGCGGACTGCGGGGCGAAGAGCTTCAGCGCCACATCCCGGCCGAGGTTTTCGTCCCGGGCACAGTACACGGAGGCCATGCCGCCCCGGCCGATGACCTCGCCCAGGCGGTAACGGCCGCTCAGGAGCTCGGTCGTGACCCCACTTGGCGAAGCGTCCACGATGTTCCCCATCTATTGTCGGCGCCGCGGTGGCACCCCCTAGAGAATAATACGGGCATGGGTATCCGCTTCCCGCATGGAGTACCCCGGGCTAGGTGTAGATGAAGTGGCTGACCGCCTTTCGGTCGTGCGGACGGGCGGCCGCCGGAGCCGGCGGAGCCGTTGAATCCCCCAGCGGACCCAACGACTTCGCTCCGGCGGTGAATGGACCTGGACGGAGCGGCCGCGCGTTACGGCGGCCGTTCCGTGGGCGCCGCCCCCGGCGCGGTGGGGCGCCGGCGTGGCGTGCTCCGGCGCGCAGGCCGCCGGCAGGCAGTCAGTACTGCCGGGGAAGGGGTTTCGGGTGGAGTAGTCGGGCCGGAGTGCCGGGCGGGGACGGGGGTGTCCATGGTGAAATCTCCTGATTGACTGGCGACGGGCGCCGAGGGCAGCCCGGAGGACCGTGCTCTGCGCAGCAAAGTGGCAGAGGACGGCCCTGCTAGTCAGGGGAAGACCCGGGGTCCGCGGATACAGCGGGGTGGACGCGCTGCAGCGGGCCGCTGATCGGGTCGGTGCCCATCAGGGGAATGAAGAGGTAGTTGGATGGCGCCCAGGCTGCGGCCCCGGAGGGGCCGCCGGGCGCTGAACCGTTGCCGGACCCCGAACCGGGGGTGGGCGGCAGGGCGCTGGGGGCCGGGAGGCCAGTGTCTCCGCCGCGCGGACGGGGGGTCTCGTTGCCGCCGGCAGGTGCGGCAGGGCTTCCCGCTCCGCCGGGACCGGCGCCGCCGCGCACCGGAGCGGTGGCCGGAACAGCCGGCGCGTTTCCGGAGACCTGGGGCTGGGGCATGGAGTTGAACAGTTCGGGCACGAAAGCGCCCGAGGATGGTGCAAACGTGGCAGGCGCGTCGCCGCGGACGGCGGGACTGGTCAGCGCCGCCAACGGGCGGCCCTGAACCGCGGCCGCCGCTTGGCGCGCCTGGGCGTGGCCGGTCGTGGAGGACGCGGCAGGGGCGGGTATGGGTGTCCCGGCGAGTGTGCCGTGGCCGGCCTGGATCGGCGCCGACGACGCCGGGGTCCCGGGGGGCAGGACCGGCGCCGGTACCGCAGGCGGGACGGTGGCGGGCGCGGGTCCGCCGGCCGGGACCTGCGGCGCAGTGCCGGGCACGGCATCCGCACCCGTACCCGTACCCGGAGCCTGGCCGGTGAGGGGCGGCGCGGGATCGATGGCCGGGGGCGCCGGATCGGCGTCCGTGGCCGGCGGAAGTGCGCCCGGGTCGGCGGCCTCGACCGCAGGCTCAGTCGGATCGGTCGGCGCCGGGACGGACGACGGCGCGGGGTCGGAGGGCGTCGCGGTGACGGGGACGGGGGCCGGGCTGGGCGCCGGAACCGTGGCCGGTGGGATGAGGGGGAGAGGGGCAGTCACAGCCACGACGGGCTCCAGCGCCACGGGCGTCGCCGGCTCGGGGGCCGGTGCCGGCAGCGGCGCCGGTTCGGGATCGGGAGCCGGCGCGGGGACGGGAACCGGTGCCGGTTGCGGCGGGGGTGACGGAAGCAGCGCATCCGGATAGGGGTCGGGGGCGGGAGCGGCGGGGGCCGGAACAACGGTTGCCGGGGCCTCCGGTGCGACGCTTTCGGAGCCCACCGGGTCATCGGCCCGGGGCAGCTGGATCATGGTTTCCACGGACGATCCGACGGCGGTCGTTCCGACGCCGGATGTCCCGAGGGCGGAGCGTCCGGCCTCGGCGACCGTGACGGACGGGATCGCCTGGACCACCCTGACTTCCTCGGCGCTGGCGCCCGCCGCAGAGAGTGTCAGCCACGCCACGCCGGCCCCGAAGGCCAGGAGCCCGCGCCGAAGAAGGCCGCGCACGCGGGGAGAGAGGGTTGCAGATTCCATGCGCAACACACCTCCCCGAAAGACTTCGACGATTGGCCTACAGGGTACTTCCGTGCGCCGCGGTGAGTCCAGAGTTTACGGCTTCTTCAGCCCGGTCCGGCCCGGAAATCCGGGGTTAAATAGGCCGCCGGCGGCGCACGGTCAGTGCACGTCGTTCGGGTAGCTCACGCCCAACTGGGCGCGGACGCCGTCGAACAACCGCATGGTGTCCAGGGAGGCTTCCAGCGGCATCACCGGGCTTTCGGTGAGGCCCTGCTGGATGCACCGGGTGACCTCCCGCAGCTCGTAGCAGTAGCCCCGGCCGACCACGCTGAACTGCTCGGTGCGCGGCTCGTCGAAGCCGATCCGCACCACGAGTTCCTTGGGGTTGTTGATCGAGCCCACGCTCTGCAGGAACCCCGCGCTGCCGGCCACCGTGGCGATCCGGGGGCCGTGCGCCAGCAGCGAGGAGGTCAGTTGCGCCTGGGCGCCGTGGTGGTAGCCCAGGGTGAGCGCATTCTGGGCGTCCACGCCGTCGTCGTTGATCGAACCGGTGGCACTGACGGTCTGCGGGAAGCCCAGCGTGCCGAGCGCCCAGAGCAGGGGGTAGATGGTGATGTCGAGCAGCGCGCCGCCGCCGTCCTTCGGGGCCCAGAGCCGGGAGGTGGGGGAGTAGGGGGCCGGGAAGCCCAGGTCGGCGCCCACCCATTTGACCTCGCCCAGCTCTCCGGAGGCGGCGATCTCGAAGGCCCGCTGCATGCTGGGCAGGAACCGGCTCCACATGGCTTCCATCAGGAACAGGCCCTTGTCCCGAGCCAGCGCCACGAGGTCGGCGGCCTCCCGGGCGTTGACCGTGAGGGCCTTCTCGCACAGGACGTGCTTGCCGGCCAGCAGCGCCGCGCGCGCAATCGCGTGGTGCTGGGCGTGCGGGGTCGCGACGTAGACGACGTCCACGGCGTCGTCGGCCAGCAGCCGCTCATAGCCGGCGTCGCCGTCGAGGTCCCCGTAGGCCCGGCTGAAACCGTAGTCGGCCGCGAACGCGTCGGCCGCCGCCTGGGTGCGGGAGCTGACCGCGTACAGCTGCGCGTCCGGCAGCAGTTCCAGGTCGCGGGTCACGGCGGCGGCGATGGCTCCGGTCGCGATCACGCCCCACCGCAGCCTGGTGCCGGTGGCCGTCCGAGGGTCCTGGTCGGGTTGGCTGGACAGCCAGGGCCTGGCGATGGGTGTACTCATGCTGCCATCCTCTCACCCGGGCCGCCGCCGTCGAGCCTTCCCGCTGCCGTCCCGGACCAGCGCTGCGCTCCCGGACCAGCGCACCACTTCCGGACCAGCGCGCCCCGGGCCCGGGCCGCCGTCGTCCGTAACCGCCGCGGAAATCCGTAACCGCCGCGGAGCCCCGAACCCGCCGCGGAAATCCGGACCAGCGCTGCGGTTCCGGACCAGCGCTGCCGTTCCGGACCAGCGCGCCCCGGGCCCGGGCCGCCGTCGTCCGAAACCGCCGCGGAAATCCGGAACCGCCGCGGAAGTCCGGACCAGCGCTGCGCTCCCGGACCAGGGCTGCGGTTCCGGACCAGCGCTGCGGTTCCGGACCAGCGCACCCCGGGCCCGGGCCGCCGTCGTCCGAAACCGCCGCGGAAATCCGGACGCGCCGCGGGAACAACGCAAAAAAGAGCTCCGGCCCTCCCGCGAGAACAAGTTCATGCGGGAGGACCGGAGCCAAGGTGAAGCGCGAAGGCTACTTCGTCAGCGGTCCGAGTACCGGATCGTCGACGTAAGCGGTCTTGACGTTCTCCTTGGTCACGATGACCGGCTCCAGCAGGTAGGCCGGGACGGTCTTGACCTTGTTGTTGTAGGACTTGTCGTCGTTGATCTCAGGCTTCTTGCCGGCCTGGATGTCCTTGACCATGGTGATCGCGTGCTCAACGAGCTTGCGGGTGTCCTTGTTGATGGTGGAGTACTGCTCGCCAGCCATGATCGACTTGACGGACTCAACCTCGGAGTCCTGGCCGGTGATGACGGGCAGCGGCTTGCCGGCAGCCTTGACCGAGGTCAGGACCGCGCGGGCCAGGGTGTCGTTCGGGGACAGCACGCCGTCGAGGGGTGCGCTGCCGTAGCTGCCGGTCAGCAGGGTGTCGGCACGACGCTGGGCGTTCTCTGCCTTCCAGCCCTGGGTGACAGCCTGTTCGAAGGACTTCTGGCCGGACTTGACCACGAGCGTGCCGTCGTCGATCTTCGGCTGCAGCACCTTCATGGCGCCGTCGAAGAAGACCTTGGCGTTGGCGTCGTCGGGGGAACCGGCGAACAGCTCGATGTTGTACGGGCCTTCGGGCTTCTTGGCCTTCATGCCGTCCAGCAGGGCCTGGCCCTGCAGCTCGCCGACCTTGAAGTTGTCGTAGGCGACGTAGTAGTCGACGTTCTCGGTGTTCAGCAGCAGACGGTCGTACGCGATGATGGTCGCGCCGGCGTCCTTGGCCTGCTTGAGCTGGGTGCCCAGCTGGGCGCCATCGATGGCACCGACGATGATGACCTTGGCACCCTTGGTGACCATGGCGCTGATCTGGTTCTGCTGCTCCGAGACGCCGCCGTTGGCGAACTGCACGTCAGCCTTGAAGCCGGCGCCCTTGAGGCCGTCGTTGAACAGCTTCTCTGCCAGCACCCAGTTTTCACTGGTCTTCTGCGGGAGCGCGACGCCGATCGAGGAGTCCTTGGGGAACGCCTCGCCGCCGCCGCTCGCGCCGCCGGAAGTGCCGCTGTCGGAACGGCCGCAGGCTGTCAGCGCCAGTGCCGCAATAGCAGCGATTGCTGCTGCCTTTCCTGCTTTACCAATCATTTGCATTGCTTGGTTCACTTTCTATAGATGGTGTTCGGAGAAAGATGGAGTGGGGAGCATCAGGAGCTTGTGGCGCCGTGGGGCGGTCAGGACTCCTTGGCAATGACCTCTTTGGTCGACGTCGTCTCGTCCGGCTTGTTCTCGCTGCTGCGGCCGAAGTTCTTCATCATCATGCCGATGATCGACTTCTTGCCCTGGGACTTGTTGTAGACATCGAAGGCGACGGCAATCAGGAGCACCAGGCCCTTGATGATCTGGGTCAGGTCGGCGCCGACGCCGAGCAGCTGCAGGCCGTTGTTCAGCACGGCCATCACGAGACCGCCGACGATCGAGCCGATCACGGTGCCGACGCCGCCGGTCACCGCGGCGCCGCCGATGAAGACGGCCGCGATCGCGTCCAGTTCCCAGCCGACGCCGTCGAACGGGCCCGAAGCGGTGGAACGGCCGACGAAGATCATGCCGGCCAGGCCAGCGAGGATGGACATGTTCATCATCACCAGGAAGTTGACCTTCTTGGACTGAACCCCGGAGAGTTCGGCCGCGTGGCGGTTGCCGCCGACGGCGTAGACGTGGCGGCCGACGATGGTCTTGGAGGAGATGAAGCCGTAGACCAGGACCAGGACGGCCAGGATCAGGCCCGGGATCGGGAACGAGGTGCCGGGGCGGCCGGTGGCGAACAGGTACGTCGCGTACAGGATGGCGGCGCAGATCAGGACCAGCTTGGTGACGGTCACCCAGGTCTCAGGCACCTCGGCGCCCAGTTCCTTGGCCTTGCGGCGGGAACGGAGTTCGCTGACGACGACGAAGGCGACGCCGGCCAGGCCGAGCAGCAGGGTCAGGTTGTTGTAGCCGGTGTTCGGGCCGAACTCGGGCAGGTAGCCGGAACCGATGTACTGGAAGTCGTTGGGCACCGGGATGGTGTTGGACTTACCGACGAACTGGTTGAAGCCGCGGAAGAGGAGCATGCCGGCCAGGGTCACGATGAAGGCCGGGATGCCCACGTAGGCGGTCCAGAAGCCCTGCCAGGCTCCGATCACGGCGCCGAGCAGCAGGCCGAACAGGATGCCGAGGTACCAGGGGATGCCCCAGTCCTGGATCATCAGCGCCACGCTGACGCCGACGAACGCCGCGACCGAGCCGACGGAGAGGTCGATGTGGCCGGCGATGATGACCAGCACCATGCCGATCGCGAGGATCAGGATGTAGGAGTTGCCGTTGAAGAGGTTGATGACGTTGCCCGGGGTGAGCGTGCGGCCCTCGGTGAAAATCTGGAAGAAGATAATCAGTGCAACCAGGGCGAAGATCATGCCGAATTGGCGGGTATTGCCGCCAAAGAGCTTCTTGAGCGCGTTCATTGTGTCAGTCCTTGTTGTCCGGAATGTTCTGGATGGCCCGGCCGTCAGGCCGTCTTGCGGGCGGAAGTCATGAGCTTCATCAGGCTCTCCTGGCTGGCTTCCTCTTTGTTCAGCACGCCCGTGATGGCGCCTTCGAAGATGGTGTAGATGCGGTCGGACAGGCCCAGCAGCTCGGGCAGCTCGGAGGAAATCACGATCACGCCCTTGCCCTGGTTGGCCAGCTGCTGGATGATGCCGTAGATCTCGTACTTGGCGCCGACGTCGATGCCGCGGGTGGGCTCGTCCAGGATCAGCAGGTCCGGGTCGGTGAACATCCACTTCGCCAGCACCACCTTCTGCTGGTTGCCGCCGGAGAGCTTGGCGACGCCCTCCTCCACGGACGGGGTCTTGGTGCGCAGCGACTTCCGGTACTGCTCTGCGACCGTGAACTCCTTGTCGGCGTCGACGACGTTGTGCTTACTGATCTTCTTCAGGGCCGCGGAGACCGTGGTGGCCTTGATGTCGTCCAGCAGGTTCAGGCCGAGGGACTTACGGTCCTCGGTGACGTAGCCCAGGCCGGCGTCGATGGCCTGCTTGACCGTCTTCAGCTGCAGCGGCTTGCCGTCCTTGTAGACCTCGCCGGAGATGAACCGGCCATAGGAGCGGCCGAAGAGGGAGCGGGCGAGTTCGGTGCGGCCGGCGCCCATCAGCCCGGCGAAGCCGACGATCTCGCCGCGACGGACGAAGAAGCTGGAGTTCTTGCAGACCATGCGGTCCTGGATCTGCGGGTGGCCTACGGTCCAGTTCTTGACCTCGAAGAACGTCTCGCCGATCTTGGGCTCGTGGTCCGGGAACCGGGATTCGAGCGTCCGGCCGACCATGCCCTTGATGATGCGGTCCTCGTCGACGCCGTCGGCCTTGACGTCGAGCGTCTCGATTGACTTGCCGTCGCGGATGATGGTGATCGAGTCGGCGATCTGCTCGATCTCGTTGAGCTTGTGCGAAATGATGATCGAGGTGATGCCGCGGCCCTTCAGGCCCAGGATCAGGTCCAGCAGGTGCTGGGAGTCGGATTCGTTCAGGGCGGCGGTCGGCTCGTCCAGGATGAGCAGCTTGACCTTCTTGTTCAGCGCCTTGGCGATTTCCACCAGCTGCTGCTTGCCGACGCCGATCTCCTTGACCGGGGTGTCGGGGTCCTCGCGGAGGCCCACGCGGGCCAGCAGCTCGGTGGAGCGGATCCGGGCCTCGGCCCAGTCGATCACGCCGCGCCTGGTCGGTTCGTTGCCCAGGAAGATGTTCTCCATGATGGACAGTTCCGGGATCAGCGCCAATTCCTGGTGGATGATCACGATGCCCGCGTGCTCGCTGGCCCGGATGTCCTTGAACTGCTGGACCTCGCTCTGGTAGACGATGTCGCCGGTGTAGCTCCCGTAGGGGTACACGCCCGAGAGGACCTTCATGAGGGTGGATTTCCCTGCGCCGTTTTCACCGCAGATGGCGTGGATCTCGCCGGCCTTCACCCGCAGGTTCACCTCGGCCAATGCTTTAACGCCGGGGAACTCTTTGGTGATGGAGCGCATCTCGAGAATTATCGGATCGCTGTGCGTGTTGAGGGACGTCATCTGCCCTTACGCCTCCAATGCATGACTTCGTTGTCCGCCCCTGCAAACCGCAGGGCCGTCTGATGGAAAAGTAAACTGGATCACGCCATTGTCGTCAAGTCTTTAACGCAACGGCCTGATAACGGCTGACTTAGTTACGCCGGATTCCGGCGTGCTGGAAGACCAGCGCGGTGGCGCCCAGCGCCTCGGCCCGGTCGCCCAGCGAGGACATGGTCAGGGTCGTGGTTTCGCCGATGACCGGGACGGCGTGGCGTACCAGGCCGCGCCGGATGGGGTCCAGGAGCAGCTCGCCCAGGCCGGCCAGCGGTCCGCCGACGACGATCACCTCGGGATTGATCAGGTTCGCGACATTGCCCAGCGCGCGGCCCGCGGCGAGCCCGGCGTCGTCAATCACCCGCAGGGTTGCCGAGTCCCGGGCAAGGGCCTTGCGGACGATGTCCTCGGGGGTCAGCGGCCGGTCGTCCCCACGGCTGAGCAGCTCGATCATGGTGGTGGTGGAGGCGATCGTTTCCAGGCAGCCGCGGTTGCCGCAGCGGCAGACCAGGCCGTGTTCGTGGATGGTCGCGTGGCCGATTTCGCCGGTGATGCCGACGTTGCCGTAGTAGGGCATGCCGTTGAGGATCAGCCCGGCGCCGATGCCGGAGCCGATCTTCAGGAACAGTAGGTTGCTGATACCGGTGTGCGGGCCCCAGGTCACCTCGGACAGGGCGCCGAGATTGGCGTCGTTGTCGACCCAGACCGGCAGATCAAGGGCCTCCTCGAGGCGCTGGAGGATGTTGATGCCCACCCACTCGGGCAGGATCGCGCCCTGCGCCACGGTGCCCGTGCGGCGGTCAATCGGCCCCGGGATGCCGACGCCGGCGCCCACCAGGGCGCTGCGTTCGACGCCGCTGTCGGCCAGCAGCCGGTCCAACACGCCGACGGCGGCGGTGATGCCTTCCTCGGCGTGGTGGCCCAGCGGCAGGAGGACGGATTCCTCTGCGACCACGTGGTAGCTGAGCGAGGCGAGAACCACCCTGAGGTGGCGGCGGCCGAAGTCGATGCCGACCGCGACGGCGCCGTTGCTGTTGAGCCGGACGTTGAGGGCGCGCCGGCCGGAGCTGGTGGTCGGTTCGGTGGAGGCCAGCCCGGCGTCCTGCATGATCCTGACGATGTTTGAGACCGTCGCGGTCGAGAGCCCGGTCTGCCGGGCCAGTTCCGCCTGGGTGGACGGGCCGGCCAGCAGGCATTCGATGATGCGTTGCTGGTTCAGGTGCCGGAGGGCGGACTGCGATCCGGGGTTTTTGGTGCGGCTCCTCGTTGAGCGCGTTGGTGAGGGCATGCAATGAAGAGTGCCCCATCAACGTCTTGTAGTCAAGAAGTTAACGCAACCGCTCCTCGGCGCCGTCGGCGGTCAGCCGTGCAGTTCGCGGTGGGCGCGGGCCAGCTCCCGGTAGTGGGCGGCGTTGTGCTTGACGCTCTCGAACTCCTCGTCGCTCAGTTCACGGCGGACCTTGGCCGGAACCCCGGCCACCAGCGAGCGGGGCGGGATCACGGTGCCCTCGAGGACGACGGCGCCCGCGGCCACGAGGGAGCCGCTGCCGATCACCGCGCCGTTGAGGATGGTGGCGCTCATGCCGATCAGGCAGTCGTCCTCGACGGTGCAGCCGTGGACGACGGCACTGTGCCCGACGCTGACCCGGGCGCCGATGGTGCAAGGGAAATCCGGGTCGGCGTGCAGCACCACGTTGTCCTGCAGGTTGGTGCCGGCCCCCACGCTGATGGCCGCGGTATCGGCCCGGACGGAGACGCCGTAGAAGGCGCTGGAGTCTTCCGCAAGCGTGGCCTGCCCGATGATCGAGGCGGTGGGAGCGACGAAAGCGGTCTCATGGACGGCCGGGCTGTCGCCGGCGAAAGCGTAAACGGGAGTCATGCAACCAGCCTAGGACACCGGCCTCTTGCGGGTCCCGGGGCGCTGAGTAGGATCATGGCCATTCCCACGCACATCCCGGAGGCGGCCGATATGTTCCTGGATCTGATGAAACGGCTGGAACGGGCGGAGGCACTCGACCCCGCCGCCCGCGCCGCGGCGCCCGTGGCGGAACGGCTGATCGCCCGGCCCGGCCCCCGGCGCTTTTTCCACGGCGATGCCACGGGCATCCCGCCGCACGTAATCCTCACCGATGTGCCGTTCGGGGCATGGTTCATGGCGATCTTCCTGGACTTCTTTCCGGATGAAAGCAGCCGGATCGCCGCCCGTCGGCTGGTAGGCCTGGGCCTGCTCGCGGCGGCGCCCACCGGACTCAGCGGCTGGGCGGAGTGGGCCCGGGCCGACCGCGCGACCCGCCGCGTCGGCGTCGTGCACGCCTGCGCCAACCTCGCCGCGACGCTGGTCTTCCTGGCCTCGTGGCGCGCTCGCCGCAAGGAACGCCACCGGCTGGGCGCGAACCTGGCGCGGGCCGGCGCCGTGCTGCTGATCGTGGGCGGATTCCTCGGCGGCTACATGCGCGCCGCCCGCCGCCCCTGACCCGATGCTGCACCCCGATGCCCTATCACTTTTGGCTGCTTTGGGTCCCGGATGGCAACCAGAAGTGATAGGGCATCCGGGGGTAGTTGGGGTGGCGGGTCTTCAGCCCGGGGAGCGGAGGACCGTGTAGCCCGGCCCCGGGTCGGGGAGGACGACGGCGATCGGGGCGCCGGGCGCGGCCACGCGCCTGAGTTCACGCACGACGGCGTCGGCCGCCCGAGGCCCGAGCCCCGCCAGCGCGTCCACCGCCCAGACGGCGGCGAACGCGCCGTCGGCAAACGGCAGGGACGCGCCCGTGGCCACCGACGCGGACAGGCCCCGCGCCCTGGCGGCGTGGATGTTCTCCTCCGACGGGTCGACCCCCGTGAAGTGGATGCCGGCCCGGACGAAGGCCAGCCCGTCCTCGCCGGTGCCGCAGTCCAGGCCCAGCACCCCGTGCCGGCCCTCGGCCTTGAGCAGGGCGAGGAAGCCGGCCAGCTGCGCCGTCCGCGTGGTTGCCATGGGACCAGTTAAGGACCGGAGGATGCCGAAGACAAGCCCCCGGCCCGCGGGGCCCTAGCTGAAGACGACCGTCCGGTTTCCGTCCAGCAGTACCCGGTGCTCGGCGTGCCACTGCACGGCCTGGGCGAGCGTGCGGCCCTCGACGTCGCGGCCCATCTGGACGAACTGTTCGGCGGTACGCCGGTGGTCCACCCGGATGACTTCCTGCTCGATGATCGGGCCCTCGTCCAGGGCCGCGGTGACGTAGTGCGCGGTGGCGCCGATGAGCTTCACGCCGCGGGCGTGCGCCTGGTGGTACGGCTTGGCGCCCTTGAAGGAGGGCAGGAAGGAGTGGTGGATGTTGATCGCCTTGCCGGCCAGGTCCGTACACAGCTCGTCGGAGAGGATCTGCATGTAGCGGGCCAGCACGGTCAGCTCGATGTCGTGTTCGGCCATGAGGCCGCGCAGCGCGTCCTCCGCCTCGGTCTTGGTGTCCTTCGTGACCGGAATGTGGTGGAAGGGGATGCCGTAGAACTCGGCCAGCCCGGCGAGGTCGCGGTGGTTGGAAACGATGGCCGGGATCTCAATCGGCAGGGTGCCGGAGCGCTGCAGGAACAGCAGGTCGTTGAGGCAGTGCGCGGAGGTGCTCGCCATCAGCAGGGTGCGGACCTTCCGGCCTGCCGGGTTAAGGCTCCACTGCATGCCGAAGGCCTGGGCCACCGGCTCCAGCGCCGCCTGCAGTTCCGCCGCCGGAGCCGCCGTCGTGGCTTCGACCCGCATGAAGAACGTCCCCGTCCCCTGGCTGCCGTATTGCTGGGAATCCGTAATGTTGCAGCCGGCCACCAGGAGGGCGCCGGCCACGGCGTGCACGATTCCGGGCCGGTCCGGGCAGGAAAGGGTGAGGATATAGGAGGCAGTCAGCTGGTCGTCAGTCACGAAAGAACAGCCTACCCGCGGCTGGGATAGTCTTGATCTGTCGCAACTGGCGTTGGGTGGCTAACCACCAGGGAGCGGCACGCACGCAGACCACGGATCGTACGCCTGGGCCGAGGGTCACGTTTTTCCGGTCGGCAGCCCCCGCTGCCGTCCCGCCGTCGGCCCCCTCGCGGGTGCCGCGCCGCGCTACGGATCCCCGCTTCGGGGTGCCGTAATTTAGCGGCGCCGCGGCGGGCCAGCCGGTAACCTGACCTTAAAGCAGTGACCGTTGCCAAGCCAGGAGTTCTTCGTGACTACTTCCCTTCGCCTTTCCTCAGCAGCCGTAAGCAACCAGCCGCTCGCTGAACTCGATCCCGAAATCGCCGCCGTCCTGGACCAGGAGCTCGGCCGCCAGCGCGGCACCCTGGAAATGATCGCCTCCGAAAACTTCGCGCCGCGCGCCGTGATGGAAGCCCAGGGTTCGGTCCTGACCAACAAGTACGCCGAGGGCTACCCCGGACGCCGCTACTACGGCGGCTGCGAGTACGTCGACGTCGCCGAGCAGCTCGCGATCGACCGGGTCAAGGCCCTCTTCGGCGCCGAGTTCGCCAACGTCCAGCCGCACTCCGGGGCGCAGGCCAACGCCGCCGCACTGTCGGCGATGATCACCCCGGGGGACAAGATCCTGGGCCTCTCGCTCGCGCACGGCGGCCACCTCACCCACGGCATGAAGCTGAACTTCTCCGGCAAGCTCTACGACGTCGCCGCCTACCAGGTCGAGGAAGACAACTTCCGGATCGACATGGACAAGCTGCGCGAGCAGGCGCTCGCCGAGAAGCCGCAGGTCATCATCGCTGGCTGGTCCGCGTACCCCCGCCACCTGGACTTCGCCGCCTTCCGCTCGATCGCCGACGAGGTCGGCGCGCTGCTGTGGACCGACATGGCGCACTTCGCCGGGCTCGTCGCCGCCGGGCTGCACCCCTCCCCGGTCCCGCACTCCGACGTCGTCACCTCCACCGTGCACAAGACGCTCGCCGGCCCCCGCTCCGGCGTGATCCTGGCCAAGCAGGAGTGGGCCAAGAAGATCAACTCCAACGTGTTCCCCGGCCAGCAGGGCGGCCCGCTGATGCACGTCATCGCCGCGAAGGCCGTCGCGTTCAAGATTGCCGGCACCGAGGAATTCAAGGAGCGCCAGGAGCGCGTGCTGGAAGGCGCCCGGATCATCGCCGACCGGCTCAACCAGTCGGACCTCTCCGACGCCGGTGTCTCCGTCCTGACCGGCGGCACCGATGTGCACCTGGTCCTGGTGGACCTCCGCAACTCCCAGCTGGACGGCCAGCAGGCCGAAGACCTGCTGCACTCGGTCGGCATCACGGTCAACCGCAACGCCGTCCCGTTCGACCCGCGCCCGCCGATGGTCACCTCCGGCCTGCGGATCGGCACCCCGGCCCTGGCCACCCGGGGCTTCGGCGCCGAGGAGTTCACCGAGGTCGCGGAGATCATCGCCACCGCCCTGAAGGCGGGCACCGCCGCCGACGTCGAGTCGCTCCAGGCCCGCGTGGACAAGCTCGCCGCCGACTTCCCGCTGTACCCGCAGCACGAGCAGTGGTGATTCGATGACTGCCACTGACTCCGTAACCTCCCACACCGCACGGATCCTCGACGGCAAGGCCACCGCGGCCACCATCAAGGCCGAACTGACCGAACGCGTCGCCGCGCTCAAGGCCCGCGGCATCGTCCCGGGCCTGGGCACCATCCTCGTCGGCTCCGACCCGGGCAGCACCTGGTACGTCGGCGGCAAGCACAAGGACTGCGCCGAGGTCGGCATCACCTCGATCCGCCGCGACCTCCCGGAGGAGACCACCCAGGAGGAACTGCTGGCCGTGGTCCGGGAACTGAACGAGAACCCGGAGTGCACCGGCTACATCGTCCAGCTGCCGCTGCCGAAGCACATCGACCAGGACGTCATCCTGGAGGCGATGGATCCGGAGAAGGACGCCGACGGCCTGCACCCGATGAACCTCGGCCGGCTGGTGGCCAACGTCAGCGGACCGATGAAGTCCCCGCTGCCCTGCACGCCCAAGGGCTGCGTGGAACTGCTGACCCGGCACGGGATCGACCTCAAGGGCAAGCGCGTCCTGGTGGTCGGCCGCGGCGTCACCATCGGCCGCCCGGTCGGCCTGCTGCTGACCCGCAAGGACGTCAACGCCACGGTGATCCT
Source organism: Arthrobacter sp. Soil763 (assembly GCF_001428365.1). Taxonomy (GTDB): domain Bacteria; phylum Actinomycetota; class Actinomycetes; order Actinomycetales; family Micrococcaceae; genus Arthrobacter. Next base: position 41,372 of record NZ_LMSH01000004.1, read on the forward strand.
GGCGCACACCGGAACGGTGGACCTGCCCGCCGAACTCCGGCAGGCCGACGTCGTGATCGCCGCGGCCGGACAGCCGCACATGATCAAGGCCGCGGACCTCAAGCCGGGCGCCGTCGTGCTCGACGTCGGCGTCAGCCGCGTCGACGACGGCTCGGGCAAGGCCGTGGTCACCGGCGACGTCGAACCCGCTGCGGCCGACGTCGCGGCCTGGCTCTCGCCGAACCCCGGGGGAGTAGGCCCGATGACCCGCGCCATGCTGCTGGCGAACGTGGTGGAAACCGCCGAGCGCCAGCTCGAAAACGCGCACCCCGCCTAGTCCGCGAACCCCTTCGGGGCGCCCCTCCCTCCGGAGCGGGCGCCCTTGGTGGTTAACCGGCCAACCAGTGCCCCGCGGCCCCGGCCCTGCGCGCGGGAAAGGTGGATTGGCAAATGACTGGAATTTTTTACGAAAAGACTCTTTCATAGTTTGCCGGGATCGAGTACCGTGTTCCGGGTGTCTGAACTTGTCTCGAAAGAATCTCCTGTGAGCAGCCCCGCCGGAACCGGCGAACCGCAGTACGTCATCACCGCCGAAAACCTGACCAAAAGCTACGGCGAGGTCACCGCCGTCGACGGCATTTCCTTCCGCGTGCCCGCCGGCGAGGCCTTCGGCCTGCTGGGCCCGAACGGCGCCGGAAAATCCACCACCATGAAGATGATCGGCGGGGTCTCCCAGCGCACCTCCGGCAGCCTGAGCATCATGGGGCTCGACCCGGAGCAGCACGGCCCCGAGGTCCGCGCCCACCTGGGCGTCGTCCCGCAGCAGGACAACCTGGACGAAGAGCTCAAGGTCCGCGACAACCTGCTGGTCTACGGCCGCTACTTCGGCCTGCCGATGAGCTACCTGAAACCCAAGGCCGACGAGCTGCTGGAGTTCGCGCAGCTGACCGACAAGGCCAAGTCCAAGGTGGACGCGCTCTCCGGCGGCATGAAGCGCCGCCTGACGATCGCCCGCTCGCTGATCAACGAACCGCGGATCCTGCTGCTGGACGAACCCACCACGGGCCTGGACCCGCAGGCCCGGCACATCCTCTGGGACCGGCTCTTCCGGCTCAAGGAACAGGGAGTCACCCTGATCCTCACCACCCACTACATGGACGAGGCCGAGCAGCTCTGCGATCGGCTGATTGTGGTGGACAAGGGCAAGATCATGGCCGAGGGTTCCCCAGCGAGCCTGATCCGCGATTACTCCACCCGCGAGGTCCTGGAGCTGCGCTTCGGGTCCGAGCGCAACGCCACCGTCGGCACCGAACTCGAGGGGATCGGCGAGCGGATCGAAACGCTCCCGGACCGGGTGCTCATCTACGCCCACGACGGCGAGGCCGCCCTGGAGCAGGTCTCCGCCCGCGGGCTGCACCCGCTCACCTCGCTGGTGCGCCGCTCCTCGCTGGAGGACGTCTTCCTGCGCCTGACCGGTAGGAGCCTTGTTGACTAAGGAAGCAGCGTTGACCGGGTCGGCACCGACGACGGCGGCGGCCGCCCCGCGCGCCCACTCGCCGGCCGTCTCGGCCGCCCGCGCCCGCCGCTGGGGGGCGTTCTACTACGCCGAACAGGTCCTGCGGGTGATGAAGGGCTACGGCTGGACCATCGTCATGTACGGCGTCGGCCAGCCTGTCGCCTACCTCTTCGCCATGGGCGTCGGCCTGGCCACCCTGGTGGACACCGGTTCCAATGCGGCCTTCGGCGGGGTCAGCTACCTGGCCTTCATCGCCCCCGCGCTGCTGATCTCCGCCGCGGTGATGACCGCCGCCAACGAGTTCACCTTCCCGGTGATGGACGGCTTCAAATGGCGCCGGGTCTACTACGGCCCGCACGCCTCGCCGCTGACCCCGGAGCAGATCGCGGCCGGGCAGATCATCGCCGTCACGGTCCGGTTCGTGCTGCAGTCCGCCATCTACTTCGGCGTCGTCGCGCTCTTCGGCGCCTCCCCGAGCGGCTGGGGCTGGGTCTCGATCCTGGTGGCCACGCTGGCCGGCCTGGCCTTCGGCCTGCCGCTGATGGCCTACGCCGCGACCATCAAGGACGACAGGGGCCAGTTCGCCATGGTGATGCGCTTCATCGTCATGCCGCTGTTCCTGTTCTCCGGAACCTTCTTCCCGCTGGACACCCTGCCCCTGGCGGTCCGCTGGATCGGCTGGATCTCGCCGATCTGGCACGGCACCGAACTGGGCCGGGTCTTCAGCTACGGCTACGAGGAAGCGCCGCTGCTCACCGTGGTCCACATCGTCTTCCTGCTTGGCCTCGCCGTCTTCGGCTGGGTCCTCACCCGGCGCCTGTTCGCCAAAAGGATGGCATCATGAGCGTGCTCGCCGGCCACCACGGTTCGGGAAACCAGGCAGCCGGCCTGAGCGTCGCCGACGCCGCCCGGAACCGCCGCTTCGGCCCGCTCTACTCGCGCAACGTGCGCGCCGTCGTCGCCCGCGGGCTGATGGCCACCAAGAGCAGCAACTGGATGGTCATGGTCTCCGGCTTCTTCGAACCCGTGCTGTACCTGATCTCGATGGGCGTGGGCCTGGGCGCGATCGTCGGAGCCGTGCAGGGCCCCGGCGGGCAGGAGATCTCCTACGCCGCCTACATCGCCCCGGCGCTGCTGGCGGTTTCTGCGATGAACGGCGCCGTGTACGACTCCACCTGGAACGTCTTCTTCAAGATGAACTTCGCCAAGCTCTACCAGGGCATGCTCTACACCTCGCTGGGCCCGATCGACGTCGCGATGGGCGAGATCTTCCTCGCCCTGCTCCGCGGGCTCATGTACGCCACAGGCTTCACCGCGGTGATGGGCGTGATGGGCCTGATCACCACGCCGTGGGCCATCCTGATGATCCCGGCCTCGGTGCTGATCGCGTTCGGGTTCGCCAGCTTCGGCATGGGCATCACCAGCTTCATGAAAACCTTCCAGCAGATGGACTGGATCAACTTCGTGATGCTGCCGATGTTCCTCTTCAGCGCCACGTTCTACCCGCTGAGCGTCTACCCGCAGTGGATCCAGTGGCTGATCCAGGCGATGCCGCTCTGGCACGGGGTGGAGCTGCTGCGCCAGATCAGCGTCGGGGTCTTCACGCCCGCCACCGCGGTGCACATCGGCTACTACCTGGTCATGATCGTGCTCGGCGTCGCCCTCACCACCGGCCGGCTGCGCCGCCTGTTCCTGAAGTAAAGTCCCGCACCCCGACGCCCTGAAGGAGCACCCCCATGATCGGTAAATGGCACGCCCTCGTCCTCGACTGCGAGGACCCGGACCGGCTGGCCGGCTTCTACCAGGAGTTGCTGGGCATGATCCGGGTGGAGGAGGATCCGGACTGGATCACCATCGGCGACGCCGCCGACCGCCCGGCCGTCGCGTTCCAGCGCGTTGACCGGCTGGTGAAGCCGCAGTGGCCGGACGCGGAGCACCCGCAGCAGATGCACGTCGACGTCATGGTTCCGGACCTCGACGCCGCCGAAGCCCGGGTGCTGGCGCTCGGCGCCGCCAGCCTTGGCGCCGGAACCGGGTCCTTCCGGGTCTACACCGACCCCGCCGGCCACCCGTTCTGCCTGGTGCTGTCCTAGCGCCGGCTAGCGCCGGCCGCGCCGTTCGCCGGGGGTGGAAGCGCCGCCGGCGCCCCGGACCGTTTGCGATAATGGGTCCATGCGATCCCTGGGTACCTCCTCGACCAAGCCGTCCGCGTTCAACGCCGCCACCGGAAAGTTCTCGATGTTCCGCATCGGCGGACTCGGGATGACGGTGTTCATCATCGCCTTCCTGGTGGCCGTCATCTTCGCGGCCAACCAGAACGACGTCGTGGGCTGGGTCGTCGCGGTGATCGCCGCCTTCTGGCTGGCGCTGGCGACGTTCGTGGTGTTCAGCATCCAGCGCGCCGCCAAGAAGGCCGGCGCCAAGCTGAACGAGGCCCAGAACGCGTTCAACTCCGCCGTCGGCCGGGCGCCGTCCGCCGGCAGCGCCGACCACGGCGGCACCCGGCTGGTCGCCGAACGCCGGGAGGGTGCGGAGATCCGCGACATGAAGCTGGACCACTCCTTCAAGATCGTCCAGGTGCAGGTCCGCGTCGTCGAGCAGGAGCGGGCCAAGGGCGAGGCGCAGGACCAGGACACCATCCGCCGCGCACTGGAAACCATCGAAATCACCGCCACCAACGCGCGGGACATGATCAAGTCCTCCGGCGGGACCGACGAGCCCGTCAGCGGAACCATCATCGACTAGAGTGGAACGGGTGAGCTTGGCATTGGAGAAGGACCACCTTCGCATCGCATCGGTCAACGTCAACGGCCTCCGCGCCGCCTACAAAAAGGGCATGGCGGAATGGCTGGCGCCCCGCGAAGTGGACATCCTCTGCCTGCAGGAAGTGCGCGCACCGGACGCGATCGTCCGCCAGCTGCTCGGCGAGGGCTGGCACATCCTCCACGCCGAGGCCGAGGCCAAGGGCCGCGCCGGCGTCGCCATCGCCTCCCGCGCCGAACCGCTGGCCACCCGCAACGGCATCGGCGACGACTATTTCGCCACGGCCGGCCGCTGGGTCGAAGCCGACTACCGGATTTACGACGCCGCGGGCCAGGCCTCCACGCTGACCGTGGCGAGCGCGTACGTGCACTCCGGCGAGGCCGGCACCCCGAAGCAGGACGACAAGTTCCGCTTCCTGGACGTGATGGCCACCCGGCTGCCGGAACTGGCGAAGCACAGCGACCACGCCCTGGTGGTGGGCGACCTCAACGTCGGCCACACCGAGCTGGACATCAAGAACTGGAAGGGCAACGTCAAACGTGCCGGCTTCCTGCCCGAGGAGCGCGCCTACTTTGACCGCTTCTTCGGGACGGAGATCGGCTGGAAGGATGTTCACAGGGGCCTGGCGGGTACCGTCAACGGCCCCTACACTTGGTGGTCGCAGAGGGGACAGGCGTTCGACAACGACACCGGCTGGCGCATTGACTACCACATGGCCACGCCCGCCTTCGCCGCAACCGCGGTCCAGGCAGTTGTCGACCGGGCGCCGTCCTGGGACACCCGCTTCTCCGACCATGCCCCGCTGGTAGTGGACTACCGGCTCTAGTTTTAAGGCTTCTCCCATGACCTCACCTTCCACCGCGTCCACCATGGCCGACGCCGGCGTGCCCACCGGCACTGCCCTCGCACCGGCCGCCCAGGCGCCGGCCGCGGCCGGCACCCGGAACCGCATCCTCTCCGGCATGCAGCCCTCCGCCGACTCGCTGCACCTGGGCAACTACCTCGGCGCGCTCGTGAACTGGGTCCGCATGCAGGACGAGTACGACGCCGTGTTCTTCATCCCGGACCTGCATGCCATCACCGTGCCCCAGGACCCGGCCGAGCTGGCCCACCGCACCCGCGTCACCGCCGCGCAGTACATCGCCGGCGGCGTCGACGTCGACAAGTGCACGCTGTTCGTCCAGTCCCAGGTCCCCGAGCACGCCCAGCTGGCCTGGGTGCTGAACTGCATCACCGGGTTCGGCGAAGCGTCCCGGATGACGCAGTTCAAGGACAAGGCCCTCAAGCAGGGGTCCGAGCAGGCCAGCGTCGGGCTGTTCACCTACCCGATCCTGCAGGCCGCGGACATCCTGCTGTACCAGCCGCACGGCGTGCCGGTCGGCGAGGACCAGCGGCAGCACGTGGAGCTGAGCCGGGACCTCGCCCAGCGCTTCAACTCCCGGTTCGGCGAGACCTTCACGGTGCCGCAGCCCTTCATCCAGAAGGAATCGGCCAAGATCTACGACCTGCAGAACCCGACGGCGAAGATGTCCAAGTCCGCCGAGTCCCCGGCCGGCCTGATCAACCTGCTGGACGAGCCGAAGGTCATCGCCAAGCGGATCAAGTCGGCCGTGACCGACGCCGAGACGGAGATCCGCTTCGACCGTGAGAACAAGCCCGGCGTTTCGAACCTGCTGACGATCTACTCGGCTATCACCGGACAGTCCGTGCAGCAGCTGGTCGCAGCCTACGAGGGCAAGATGTACGGCCACCTCAAAGTTGACCTGGCCGAGGTCGTGACGGCGCACCTGTCGCCGATCCGGGACCGCGCCAACGAACTGCTGGACGACCCGGCCGAGCTGGACCGGCTGCTGGCCCTGGGGGCGGATAAGGCCCGCGACATGGCCTCCGTGACGCTCCGGGACGTCTATTCGAAGGTCGGCTTCCTGCCCTACGCCGGAACGCGGGGGGTCCACTAGCGCGATGTCCTCCGCCAGCCGAGTCACCGCAAGCGGACGCGGGCATGCCGTCCGGAACGGTACCCGCCCCGGTCCGGGCGCCGCACCCCGCCAGGGTGCGGCACCCGGACCCGGGCAGACCCCGGAGGAGGGCATCAGCATCGGGGTCATCCTGCGGTTCCCGGCGGAGATCGCCACGGAACTGCGGCGCTGGCGGGCCTCGTTCGGTGACCCCATGGCCGCGACCGTCCCGGCTCACATCACCCTGGTGACCACCACCATGACCCAGGACTGGGAAGCGACGCTCGACCATGTCCGCGGGGTGGCCCGCAGCCAGGAGCCCTTCACGGTCACGATCGCCGGCACCGGGTCCTTCCGGCCAGTGTCGCCGGTGGTGTTCCTGAACGTCGAGGACGGCTTCGGTGAATGTGTCAGCCTGCACCGCCGGCTGCAGGCCGGCCCGCTGGAACGTGAACTGCCGTTCGCCTACCACCCGCACGTCACCGTGGCCCACGACGTGGCCCCGGAAAGCCTCGATGAAGCCGAAACGGCGCTGAAGGATTACAGGGCAAGTTTCCCGGTCGCTAGCATGGGACTTTACGAGCACGACGACAACGGCATCTGGCAGCTACGGGAAGAGCTTGACTTTGGCACCGAACCTGACGAACGGCGAGGCCCGGCAGCCCGCTGACCCTCCGCTTCCCACCGAACTGGCCCTGCTGCGGCGCGAAGCCATCCGCAAGCGCGTCGACTGGGGCAAGGCCCGCCGCTCCGCCGGCGGCCCCGCCGCGCTGGCGGCCCTGGTCCAGTGGCTGGTCGCCCGGCTGAACGTCGTCCGGCCGATGCGCGCCTTCCAGCACTACAACCTGCAGCACGGCCCGCTGATGAGCGCCGGCATCGGCTTCAACATGTTCTTCTCCATCACCGGCCTGCTCACCACCGGTTTCTCCGTCGCCGGCCTGCTGCTGCGCGGCCAGCCGGCCCTGCTGGACCGGGTGGTCCGCAGCGTCGCCACGAGCGCCCCGGGCCTGCTGAAGGTCGACGGCCGCGAGGGCCTGGTGGACCCGCAGGAGCTGTTGAACCCCAACGGCCTCGGCTGGACCGCCGCCGTCGCCGCCGTCGTCACAGTGGTGACCTCGCTGGGCTGGATCGCCGGGCTGCGCGACGGGCTGCGCGGCGTGCTGCGGCTCGGCCCGCTGAAGGTCAACCCGGTGCTGTTGAAGCTGCGTGACGCCGGGACGCTGCTGCTGCTCGGCGCCGCCCTGGTCATCAGCGCCGGCGCCTCCCTGGTGTTCGGCACCGCCGCGGGCTGGGTCGCCGAGCAACTCAAGCTGGATCCGCTGGTCGCCGGCCCGCTGACCACGTCCGTGAAGATCGCCGTGCCCCTGGTGCTCGGCTGGGTCACCGCGGTGGTGATGTTCCGGCTGGCCGGCGGCCTGAAGCTGCGGCGCCGGGCCCTGCTGGAGGGCACCATCCTGGCCGCCGTGGGCACCAGCGTGCTGCAGATCTTCAGCGCCGAGCTGCTCGCCAGCGCCGGCCGGAACCCCATCCTCGCGCCGTTCGCCATCATCATCGGCCTGCTGATCTGGTTCAACCTGGTCAGCCAGGTCTACCTGGTCTCGGCGGCCTGGTCCGCGGTGCGGGAAGCGGACCTCAAGGTCGCGCCGGCCGCCACCACGGCCGGCTGGGGCTCCCGCCAGGTGCAGCCGGGCCGGACTCCGGTGGATCAGCCGGAGGCGGCGGACCGCCGCCCGGTCAGTGTCCGGCGTCGAGGTATTGGTCGGCCCACGCCGAGATAATCTTCGCGGCCCGGGCGGCCTGGCCCTTGCCCGTGAGCAGGTGGTCCGAGCCCTCCAGCGAGACGAAGCTGCGCGGATGCCTGGCGGTCTGGAAGATGGTGCTGGCGTTCTCGATGCCGACCGTGTTGTCGGTGGGGGAGTGGAGCACCATCAGCGGCTTGTGGAGCCGCCGGATGCAATCGGTCAGGTCCGCGTGTTCAAGGTCCTCGACGAAATGCCGGCGGATCTCCACGCGTTTGCCGCCCAGGTCCACCTCGGCGCTGCCCTCGTTCAGGATGCGGTCCAGCGCGGCGTCGAAGACGTGCGCGACATGCTTGGGCGAAAACGGCGCGCCCACGGTGGCGACGGCGTCGAGCTCCGGGATGCTCGCGGCCGCCGCCAGCACCGCGGCGCCGCCGAAGGAGTGCCCCACGAGCAGCGACACCGGGCGGCCGGAGTCCCGCATGTATTCCGCCGCCTTGACCGTGTCCGCCACCTTGTGGCTGAACGACCCCTCGGACCACAGGCCCGCGGATTCGCCCAGGCCGAGGTTGTCGAAGCGGAGCATGCCCACGCCGTTGTCCGCCAGCGCCTTGCACATCCGTGACGCCGACGGGCTGTCCTTGCCCAGCGTGAAGCCGTGCGAGAACACGCCCCAGCCCTTCACCGGGCCTTCGGGCAGGTCGATGACGCCGGAGAGCAGCTCACCGGTGGATCCTTCGAAGGAGACTTTCTCGGAGCGGGACACGGGATCTTCTTTCGGTTGGTGGCAGATACGACGGCGGCGCCCCCACCAAGGGTGGGAGGCGCCGTCGTCGTTGGAGCGGAGGGGCGAAGCCGGTTAGACCTTGCGGGCCAGGATGGCCTGCTTGACCTCGGCGATGGCCTGCGTGACCTGGATGCCGCGGGGGCACGCCTCGGTGCAGTTGAAGGTGGTGCGGCAGCGCCACACGCCTTCCTTGTCGTTGAGGATCTCCAGGCGCATGTCGCCGGCGTCATCACGGGAATCGAAGATGAAGCGGTGCGCGTTGACGATCGCGGCCGGGCCGAAGTACTGCCCGTCGGTCCAGAACACCGGGCAGGACGAGGTGCACGCGGCGCAGAGGATGCACTTGGTGGTGTCGTCGAACCGCTCGCGGTCCTCGGCGGACTGCAGGCGTTCCTTGGTGGGCTCGTGGCCGCGGTTGATCAGGAAGGGCATGACTTCGCGGAAGGACTGGAAGAACGGCTCCATGTCCACGATCAGGTCCTTCTCGACCGGCAGGCCCTTGATCGGCTCGACCGTGATGGGCTTGGTGGTGTCCAGGTCCTTCAGCAGGGTCTTGCAGGCCAGGCGGTTGCGGCCGTTGATGCGCATGGCGTCGGAGCCGCATACACCGTGGGCGCAGGACCGGCGGAAGGAGACGCTGCCGTCGATTTCCCACTTGATCTTGTGCAGGGCGTCCAGGACACGGTCGGTGCCGTACATGGTGACCTTGAAGTCGTCCCAGGTGGCGTCCTCGGAGACCTCCGGGTTGTAGCGGCGCACGCGGAGCGTCACGTCGAAGGAGGGGATTTCCCCGCCCCCGCCGACGCCGGCGGGCAGTTCGATCTTGGAGGCTGGCTCAGCGAGTTCAGCGGTCATCTTAGTACTTCCTCACCATCGGCTCGTAGCGCGTGAAGACCACCGGTTTGGTAGCCAGCCGGATGCCGGCAATCGACTCGGCGGAACCATCCGCCGGTGCGTGCTCATCCTTGTACGCCATGGAGTGCTTCATGAATTTTTCGTCGTCGCGTTCGGGGAAGTCCTCGCGGAAGTGTCCGCCGCGGGATTCCTCGCGGTGCAGGGCCGCCACGGTCATGACCTTGGCGAGTTCGAGCAGGAAGCCCAGTTCCACGGCTTCGAGCAGGTCCAGGTTGAAGCGCTTGCCCTTGTCCTGGACGCTGATCCGCTGGTACCGCTCCTCGAAGGAGGCGATGTCCTTGAGGACTTGGTTCAGGGTCTCGGCGGTGCGGAACACCTGCATGTTGGCGTCCATGGTGTCCTGCAGTTCCTTGCGGATCTGGGCCACCTTCTCGGTGCCGTTGGCCGTGCGCACGTGCTCGAGCAGGTTCAGCGTGTAGGCCTCCGGATCCGCGGGCAGTTCCACGAAGTCGGCGGTCTTGGCGTATTCGGCCGCGGCGATGCCGGCGCGCTTGCCGAAGACGTTGATGTCCAGCAGCGAGTTGGTGCCCAGGCGGTTGGAACCGTGGACCGAGACGCAGGCGACCTCACCGGCGGCGTAGAGGCCCGGGACGACGGTGTCGTTGTCCTGCAGGACCTCGGCGCTGATGTTGGTGGGGATGCCGCCCATGGCGTAGTGCGCCGTCGGGAAGACCGGGACCGGCTCCGTGTACGGCTCCACACCCAGGTAGGTGCGGGCGAACTCGGTGATGTCCGGGAGCTTGGCGTCGATGTGCGCCGGCTCCAGGTGGGTCAGGTCCAGCAGGACGTAGTCCTTATTCGGGCCGCAGCCGCGGCCTTCACGGACTTCGTTGGCCATCGAGCGGGCCACGATGTCGCGCGGGGCGAGGTCCTTGATGGTGGGGGCGTAGCGCTCCATGAAGCGTTCACCCTCGGAGTTGCGCAGGATCGCGCCTTCGCCGCGGGCGGCCTCGGAGAGCAGGATGCCCAGGCCGGCCAGGCCGGTCGGGTGGAACTGGAAGAACTCCATGTCCTCCAGCGGGATGCCGCGGCGGAACGCGATGCCCATGCCGTCACCGGTCAGGGTGTGGGCGTTGGAGGTGGTCTTGAAGACCTTGCCGGCGCCGCCGGAGGCGAACACCACGGACTTGGCCTGGAAGACGTGCAGTTCACCGGAGGCAAGGTCGTAGGAGACGACGCCGGCGACGCGCTTCTGCTTGTACGGGGTGCCGTCCTCGCGGACCGCGTCTTCCTCGACGGTCAGCAGGTCCAGGACGTAGTACTCGTTGTAGAACTCCACGTTGTGCTTGACGCAGTTTTGGTAGAGCGTCTGCAGGATCATGTGGCCGGTGCGGTCCGCGGCGTAGCAGGCCCGGCGGACCGGGGCCTTGCCGTGGTCGCGGGTGTGGCCGCCGAAGCGGCGCTGGTCGATCCGGCCCTCGGGCGTGCGGTTGAACGGCAGGCCCATCTTCTCAAGGTCCAGGACGGCGTCGATCGCTTCCTTCGCCATGACCTCAGCGGCGTCCTGGTCCACCAGGTAGTCGCCGCCCTTGATCGTGTCGAAGGTGTGCCATTCCCAGTTGTCTTCCTCGACGTTGGCCAGGGCTGCGCACATGCCGCCCTGGGCCGCGCCGGTGTGGGAGCGCGTGGGGTAAAGCTTGGTCAGTACCGCTGTTCGCGCGCGCTGACCGGATTCGATCGCGGCGCGCATGCCAGCGCCACCGGCACCGACGATGACGACGTCGTACTTATGGACCTGCATACCAGATGCTCTTTCTCTCAAAATTCACTGTTTACCACCGCCGGCGGGGCCGGTGCGGTGAAATCTCGGGACCCGGGCCCGCGCGGGCAGGCAGGGATCAACGCCCTGGGGCGTGTGCCGCTACGGGGCGGGGCAGAACCCGCCGGGGAGCTGGACGCCGTCGACGACGGGGCACGGGTTGAAGGTGAAGATCACCAGCGTGCCGAGGATGATGATGGCCGCGGCGGCCGCGTACAGCACGATCTTGAGCCACATCCGCGTGGCGTCCTTCTCGGCGTAGTCGTTGATGATCGTGCGGACGCCGTTGGTGCCGTGCAGCATGGCCAGCCACAGCATGGCCAGGTCCCAGACCTGCCAGAACGGGTCGGCCCACTTGCCGGCGACGAAACCGAAGTCGATGGCGTGGATGCCTTCGCCGACCAGCAGGTTCACGGTCAGGTGGCCGAAGATCAGGACGACCAGGACGACGCCGGAAAGCCGCATGAACAGCCAGGCGAGCATTTCGAAGTTGCCCTTGGAGGAACCGCTGCGGCGGTACTGCGGGGAGATCCGTCCGCTGCGCGGGGGCTGAATCGTTGCAGTCATGGCTTAGTGACCTCCGAGGGCGAGGGACAGGTGGCGGATGGAGAAGCCGACCATGACGACGACCCAGAGGGCCAAGACCGTCCACAGCATCTGGCGCTGGTACTTCGCGCCCTTCTTCCAGAAGTCGACGGCGATGATCCGCAGGCCGTTGAAGGCGTGGAACACGATCGCTGCGACGAGGCCCGTTTCACCCAGGGCCATGAGGGGGTTCTTGTAGGCACCGATCACGGCGGTGTAAGCCTCGGGCGACACACGCACCAGTGAGGTGTCCAGCACGTGGACCAACAAGAAGAAAAAGATCACTACACCGGTAACGCGGTGTCCAACCCAGGACCACATGCCTTCACGGCCGCGGTACAAGGTGCCAGCTGGTTTTGTCGGCACTGAATAAACCTCCCTGCAACACAGCGGCGCTGGCATGGGATCCACGCGGGGGGAACGCCTGCTGCGAGAGCACTCGTAAGCTCAAGCCTAAATCTAGGCTTCGCTCTTAGCTTATTCAATTCAGCGGAGCGTCGGTGACGGCGCCCTGCTGGGTTTTTGGGCAGTTTTGAGACGAACGCCACATTCGCGTGGTGCCGGGACCCGCGCCGCGCGCCCGCTCCGGGGCGCCAGGCCGCGGACCGGCTAAAGTAAGCCCTGATGACTACAGACGATATGACCAGCCTCGATTCCCCCCTCGGCACCGCGGCGGGCTCCCCGCTGGACCGCTTTATTGCGGTCATCCCGGCCGGCGGCGTGGGGACCAGGCTCTGGCCGCTCTCCCGGGCGGCGGCGCCCAAGTTCCTGCACGACCTCACCGGGTCCGGCAGTACCTTGCTGCGTGCCACCTACGACCGGCTCGAACCGCTGGCCGGCAGCAGGGTGCTGGTCGTGACCGGCACCGCGCACCGTGAAGCCGTCTGCGGGCAGCTGCCCGAGGTGAGCGAAGCGGACCTGGTGCTGGAGAGCGAACCGAAGGACTCCGGCGCGGCCATCGGCCTCGCCGCGGCCATCCTGCACGAGCGCGATCCGGAGACCATCATGGGCTCCTTCGCCGCGGACCAGGTCATCAGCCCCGACTCGCTGTTCCAGGACGCCGTCCGCGAGGCCATCCACACCGCGGCCGCCGGCAAGATCGTCACCATCGGCATCCGCCCCACGCACCCGTCGACCGGCTTCGGCTACATCCGGGCCGGCGAGGCGCTCAGCGTCCCGGGCGCCCCCAGCGCGCACACCGTCGTGGAATTCGTCGAAAAGCCCAGCGAGGAAGTCGCGCAGCAGTACCTCGACAGCGGCGACTACGCCTGGAACGCGGGCATGTTCGTCGCGCCGGTCTCGCTGATGCTCAAGCACCTCGAAGCCAACCAGCCCGAGCTGTTCGCCGGCCTGCAGGAGATCGCCAAGGCCTGGGACACCCCGCTGCGCGACGAGGTCACCGCCCGGGTCTGGCCCACGCTGCCCAAGATCGCTATCGACTACGCGGTCGCCGAGCCTGCCGCGGCTGCCGGGGACGTCGCCGTCGTGCCCGGCACCTTCCGCTGGGACGACGTCGGGGACTTCGCCTCCGTGGGCCGGCTCAACAGCGCCAAAGAGGTCGACGACGTCACCGTGATCGGCGAGGGCGCCCGGGTGTTCACCGAAAACGCCAGCGGCGTCGTGGTCACCGACACCAAGCGGGTCATCGCCCTGATCGGCATCGAGGACGTCGTGATCGTGGACACCCCGGACGCCCTGCTGGTCACCACCAAGGCGAACTCGCAGCGGGTCAAAGCCGCCGTGGACGCACTCAAGGCCAGCGGCGACACCGACGTGCTCTAGCTAAGGGTGCGCCGGCCTGGCCGGACCTTTCGGCGGCCGGTGCTCGCGCCCGGGTTACCCGGGCGTAACCCTGCGTTCGCGATGCCGGTATTTTAAGGACTCTCGCTACAGTGAATGTGTGCGCAATTACACGACTGAAGCAGAGCCAACAACGCTGGTGGGGCCGTGGCTGGAACCCCTCCTGCCGGAACTCATCGACTTCCGCCGGGACCTGCACGCGCACCCCGAGCTGTCCTTCAAGGAATTCCGCACCACGGACAAGCTGGCCCAGCGGCTCGAGGCCGCCGGCCTTGCACCGCGCCGGCTCGAGGGCACCGGGCTGACCGTCGACATCGGCGAAGGGCCCATCGCCACCGCGCTCCGCGGCGACATCGACGCCCTGCCGATCATCGAAGAGACCGGGCTGCCGTTCGCCTCGAAGAACCACGGCGTCACCCATGCCTGCGGCCACGACGTGCACACCACCACCATGCTGGGCATCGCACTGGTCCTGCAGCGGATGCACGAATCCACCCCGCTGGGCGGCACCGTGCGGATCATCTTCCAGCCGGCCGAGGAGACGATGCCCGGCGGCGCGCACGCCTGCATCGAACAGGGCGTCCTGGACGGTGTCCCGCGGATCCTCGCGCTGCACTGCGACCCGCGCATCGAGGTCGGCAAGATCGGCACCCGGATCGGGGCCATCACGTCCGCCTCGGACACCATCAAGATCGAGCTCAGTGGCCGCGGCGGCCATACGTCCCGGCCGCACCTGACCGAGGAGCTCGTCTTCGCGCTCGCCCAGATCGCCATCAACGTCCCGGCAGTGCTTTCCCGCCGGGTCGACGTACGCAGCGGCGTGTCCGTGGTCTGGGGCCACATCTCCGCCGGTTCCGCCCCCAACGCCATTCCCGCCAGCGGCTACATGGCCGGCACCATGCGCTGCCTGGACCGGGACGCCTGGCACAGTGCCGGCGAGATTCTCGACGAGGTGGTGCAGCAGATCGCCGCGCCGTACGGCGTCGACGTCCACCTCGAACACACCCGCGGCGTGCCGCCGGTGGTGAACTCCGAGCATGAGACGGCGCTGATCGAAGCCGCGGCCCGCGCCGAAATCGGCGAGAACTCCGTGGTGCTGACACCCCAGTCGATGGGCGGGGAGGACTTCGCCTGGTTCCTGGCCGACCTGCCCGGGGCCATGATGCGGCTGGGCACGAAGACCCCCGGCGGCGAGGAGTACGACCTGCACCGCGGCGACTACATCCTCGACGAGCGGGCCCTCGGCCTCGGCATCAAGGTGCTCACCGCCGCGGCCCTCCGCACCCTCCGCGACCTCTAACCCCCCCAGCGCGAACGGACACTTCGCGCCCCTTTTTGAGGCCGAACGGACACTTCGCGCCCCTTTTTGAGACCGAACGGACACTTGGCGCCCTCATCCAAGGGCCTCAAGTGTCCGTTCGCGCGTTCCAGCCCGAGTAATTAAGTTGTGCACAATTGAATTGCGGGTTACCGTTTATAGATGGCTACCAACGAACCCCTGCAAACGCTCCGGCTCGATGCGCCCCGCCTGGACCGGCAGGTGTGTTTCGCCATGTACGCGGCGTCACGGGCCGCTACGGCCGCCTACCGGCCCATGCTCGACGGGCTCGGCCTGACCTACCCGCAGTACCTCGTGATGCTGGTGCTCTGGGAGGACCAGCCGCGCAGCGTCCGGGAGCTGGGCGCCGAACTCGGGCTGGACTCCGGCACGCTGTCGCCGCTGCTCAAGCGGCTGGAGTCGCTGGGCTTCGTCGAACGACGGCGGTCGGCCGCGGACGAGCGGCGGGTGGAGGTCTTCCTCACCGACGCCGGGGCGGCGCTGAGCGCCCGAGCCACCGGCATCCCGCAACAGCTCGCCGACGCGGCCGGACTCTCCGCCGCCGAGCTTGACCAGCTTCGCGAAACCCTCAGCCGGTTGACCGCCGCCCTGCAGTCCGGCCGGTGAGCACCGGCCGGTGAGCACCGGCCCGTAAGCACAGACCGTGAGGTCCGCGGCCGGCCCGCGCCGCCACAGAACTTTCCTGACTCCCCAACAGATCGGAACCCCATGAAGACCCTCTACACGGCCGAGGCCCTGGCCTCCGGCGAAGGCCGCGACGGCACCGCGCAGACGCCCGACGGCAAACTCAACGTCGCACTGGCCAGCCCGGTGGAACTGGGCGGCAGCGGCAACGGAACGAACCCGGAGCAGCTCTTCGCCGCCGGCTACGCAGCGTGCTTCCACTCGGCGCTGCGGCTCGTCGGCCGCCAGCAGAAGGCGGACCTGACCGATTCCGCCGTCGCCGCCCGCATCCACCTGGGCGCCCTGGACGGCGGCGCGGGCTTCGGCATCGCCGCGGAACTCGAAATCGCCCTGCCGGCCGTGGACCGGACCACCGCCGAGGCGCTCGTGGCCAAGGCCCACGAGGTCTGCCCCTACTCCAACGCCACCCGGGGCAACATCACCGTAGACATCAAGATCCTGGAGGTCGCCGCATGAGCACCGAAACCACCACCCTTCCCGACGCCACCCGCGAAATCCGGCTCGCCTCCCGGCCGCACGGACGGCCCGTCCCGGAGAACTTCCAGCTCGCCGAGTCCGCGCTGCCCGAGCTGCAGGACGGCCAGGTCCTGGTCCGCAACCAGTTCATCTCGGTCGACCCCTACATGCGCGGCCGGATGAACGACGTCAAGTCCTACTCCGCCCCCTTCGAGCTGAACCGTGCCATGGAGGGCGGCGCCGTCGGTGAGGTCATCGCGAGCCGCTCGGCCGAGCGCAAGGTGGGCGACGCCGTCGTGCACTCCCTGGGCTGGCGCGAGTACGCGGTCCTGGACGCCGCCGCGACCTCGCCCATCCGCACCGACCTGGCGCCGGCGTCGGCCTTCCTTGGCGCTCTCGGCATGACCGGCCTGACCGCCTGGGCCGGCCTGCTTAAGGTGGCCGAGTTCAAGCCCGGCGAGGTTGTCTTCGTCTCCGGCGCCGCCGGGGCTGTGGGGTCGCTGGTTGGCCAGATCGCCAAGGCCATGGGCGCGTCCCGCGTGATCGGCAGCGCCGGCACCCCGGAAAAGGTCGCCCGCCTGCTGGAACTGGGCTTCGATGCCGCGTTCAACTACCACGACGGCCCGGTCAGCGAGCTGCTGCAGAACGCGGCGGGGGAGCGGGGCATCGACGTGTACTTCGACAACGTCGGCGGCGAACACCTCGAAGCGGCCCTGTCGGCGCTGACCGTCGGCGGCCGGGTGGCCATGTGCGGCGCGATCGCCCAGTACAACTCCACCGAGCCGACGCCGGCGCCGCGGAACCTCATGCAGGCCATCGGCAAGCAGCTGACGCTCAAGGGCTTCCTGGTCGGCGGCTACTGGCAGCACATGGCCGAGTTCGTCGAGTCCATGGCCGGCTGGCTGGCCGACGGCACGGTCCGCTACGACGAGACGGTGGTGGATGGCCTGGAGAACGCGCCGCAGGCATTCATGGATCTGCTCGACGGCGCCAACACCGGCAAGATGCTCGTCCGGCTCTAACCCCGCCGTCCCCGCGTTCCGCCCCGCCCCCGGCGGAAGCAGCGCGAACGTACAGTTGAGGCCCCGAATCGTCGCAGATTCGGGGCCTCAACTGTACGTTCGCGCCGGGGGAGGGTGGGCGGGCGTACCGCTTGGTAACAAGTTCTCAACAATCTGGGAAACGCCCGGGGAGTGTGTTACCGGACGTGGCGCAGGACACTAAAGTAACTTCCATCAGTGCGCCTCGGCGCAGTGCTGCGAATCCGTCAGTGACAACAGTGTTTCGGGGGAAAACCGGAAGCAGACACTCATTGAACTCCCGTCGTAGCGCCTATCACTTTCTTCCTGGAGGAACTTTGAAGAACTCCCTGCGCGCAACCTTCAAGCGCGGTTCAATGGCCGGTGTCGCCACCGCGGGTGCGGCCGCCCTGCTGCTCACCGGCTGCGGTGCTGCCCCGACCGCCAGCAGCAGCGCCAGCGCCACTGCCAGCGACTACACCGGCTGCATCGTCTCCGACTCCGGTGGATTCGATGACCAGTCGTTCAACCAGTCCTCCTACGAGGGCCTGAAGAAGGCTGAAAAGGACCTGGGCATCAAGGTCAACCAGGTCGAGTCGAAGACCAACAACGACTTCGAGCCGAACCTCCGCGCCATGGTCACCGCCGGCTGCGACCTGACCGTCACGGTCGGCTTCCTGCTCGGCGACGCCACCAAGGCCCAGGCCACCGCCAACCCGGACAAGCACTTCGCGATCATCGACTTCGGTTACGACAAGCCGATCGCCAACGTCAAGCCGATCATCTACGACACGGCCCAGGCCGCGTTCCTGGCCGGCTACCTGGCCGCCGGAACCACCAAGACCGGCACCGTCGCCACCTTCGGCGGCATCAAGATCCCCACCGTCACCATCTTCATGGACGGCTACGCCGACGGCGTGAAGTACTACAACGAGAAGAAGGGCAAGAACGTCAAGGTTCTTGGCTGGGACAAGGCCAAGCAGGACGGCTCCTTCACCGGTGACTTCGAGAAGCAGGACAAGGGCAAGCAGTTCACCCAGAACTTCCTGGACCAGGGCGCGGACATCGTCATGCCCGTCGCCGGCCCGGTCGGCAAGGGCGCCGGCGCGGCCCTGAAGGAAGCGAAGGCGGCCGGCAAGGACGTCAAGCTCATCTGGGTTGACTCCGACGGCTTCCTCACCGCCCCGGACTACAAGGACATCATGCTCTCCTCTGTCATGAAGCAGATGGGCGAGGCCGTGGAGACCGTCGTGAAGGAAGACAAGGACGGCAAGTTCACCAACGCCCCGTACGTCGGCACCCTCGCGAACGACGGCGTGCAGCTGGCTCCGTTCCACGACCTGGATTCCCAGGTTCCGGCCGAACTGAAGTCCGAACTGGACCAGATCAAGAAGGACATCGCCGACGGCAAGCTGAAGGTTGAATCCGCAGCCAGCCCGAAGGCCTAACTTCCGCCGCTAAGCGCCACGGCCCGGACGGTCCCCGACCGCACGGGCTGTGGCGCTTTTCGTTGCGGCCCCGCCTGCGCCGGAAGCGCAGGCACTAGGCTGGTGCTGCAGCCCCATCACCCCGTCCGGGCCGTGCCCCGGACATACTTCGAGATTGGTCAGAGTTTTGAAACTTGAACTCAAGGGGATCACCAAACGCTTCGGCTCCCTGGTAGCCAACGACCACATTGATGTGGTCGTTGAACCCGGGCAGATCCACTGCCTGCTGGGCGAGAACGGCGCCGGCAAGTCCACGCTGATGAACGTCCTGTACGGGCTCTACGAACCCACCGAGGGCGAGATCCTCATCGACGACAAGCCGGTCAGCTTCCGCGGCCCCGGCGACGCCATGGCGGCAGGGATCGGCATGGTGCACCAGCACTTCATGCTCGTCCCGGTCTTCACCGTGGCGGAGAACGTGGCGCTGGGAGCGGAAACCACCAAGGCCGGCGGCTTCCTCAACCTCGACGACACCCGCCGGAAGATCAAGGAGATCTCCGACCGGTACGGGTTCGACGTCGACCCTGACGCCCTGATCGAGGACCTGCCGGTCGGTGTCCAGCAGCGTGTGGAGATCATCAAGGCCCTGGTCCGCGACGCCAAGGTGCTGATCCTGGACGAGCCCACCGCGGTGCTGACCCCGCAGGACACGGACGAGCTGCTGGACATCATGCGCCAGCTCAAGAGCCACGGCACCTCGATCGTGTTCATCTCGCACAAGCTGCGCGAGGTCAAGGCCGTCTCGGACACCATCACGGTGATCCGGCGCGGCAAGGTTGTCGGCACGGCCAGCCCGGAGGCCTCGACGACGGAACTCGCCTCGATGATGGTGGGACGGGCCGTCAGCCTGACCCTGGACAAGGCCCCCGCCACGCCGCAGGAAACCACCTTCGAAGTCAAGGACCTCACGGTGATCGCGCCCAGCGGCCAGCACGTCGTGGACGGCATCAGCTTCGACATCGCCCGCGGCGAGATCCTCGCCGTCGCCGGCGTCCAGGGCAACGGCCAGACCGAGCTCACCGAAGCCATCCTCGGCCTGCAGGACCGGGTCCACGGCTCGATCCTGCTCGACGGCGAGGAGCTCCTGGGCCGCAGCGTCAAGGACGTGCTCAAGGCCGGCGTCGGCTTCGTGCCCGAGGACCGGTCGGTGGACGGGCTGATTGGGACCTTCTCGATCGCCGAAAACCTGATCCTGGACCGCTACGACCAGGAGCCGTTCGCCAAGGGCATCAGCATGAGCCCGGCCAAGGTGCTGGAAAACGCGAAGACCCGGATCGACGAGTTCGACGTGCGCACCCCCTCCGGCTCGCTCGCGGCCGGCACGCTCTCCGGCGGAAACCAGCAGAAGGTCGTCATGGCGCGGGAACTCTCGCGCCCGCTGCGCCTCTTCATCGCCTCCCAGCCCACCCGCGGCGTCGACGTCGGATCCATCGAGTTCCTGCACAAGCGGATCGTGGCCGAGCGCGACCACGGCACCCCGGTGATGATCGTCTCCACCGAGCTCGACGAAGTGATCGAACTCGCGGACCGGATTGCCGTGCTGTACAAGGGCAGGCTCGTCGGCATCGTCCCGGCCGGCACCGGGCGTGACGTCCTGGGCCTGATGATGGCCGGCCTGCCGCCCGAGGACGCGAACCCCGACACCAAGACCCCGGCGGCAGCGGCCGCCGCCCCGGCGCCCGCCGCCCAGCCCGCGCAGGAGACCAGCTCCGGCGCCGTAGGAGAGCACCATGACTGAATCACGCCAGCCCCGCCACGCGGCTGAGCCGGACCCGGCCGAAACCCCGGCAACCCCGGCCGAAACCCCGGCAACCCCGGCAACCCCGGGCAACGAAACCCCGGCAACCCAAACCCAGGACGCCGCCGACGCCGAGCTCCAGGCCGCCGACGCGGCCACCGCCACCTCGCTCGACACCGCCGGCGGGGCCATGCGCCCCTCCGCCGTCCCGGTCTCGGGCCAGAGCGGCACCGTCCCGGGCGGCCCGGACTCCCTGATGCGCAAGATCTTCACCGGCAGCGGCATGGTTTCCGTCCTGGCCGTGCTGCTCGCCCTGATCCTCGGCGGCCTGCTGATCGCCAGCACGGACAAGGCCGTCAGCACCTCCGCGGGCTACCTGTTCGCCCGGCCCAGCGACTTCTTCAGCGCCGTCTGGTCCGCCGCCACCCGCTCCTACGTGGCGCTCTTCCAGGGCGCGGTCTTCAACCCCCGCGGCAGCGGTGCGGCCGGGCAGTTCGCCCCGCTGATGGAAACCCTCACCATCGCCACCCCGCTGATCACCGCCGGCCTGGGTGTGGCCCTGGCTTTCCGCGCCGGTCTCTTCAACATCGGCGCGCAGGGCCAGATCATCATGTCCGGCATCCTCGCCGCCTGGGTCGGCTTCGCCCTGCACCTGCCGGTCGGCCTGCACCTGCTGCTGGTCCTCGTCGCCGGCGTCGTCGGCGGCGCCCTCTGGGCCGGGCTGGTCGGCTTCCTCAAGGCTCGCACCGGAGCCCACGAGGTCATCCTGACCATCATGTTCAACTACATCGCGCTGTACTTCCTGCGCTACCTGCTGAACACCCCGGCGTTCCAGCGTCCCGGCGAAACGAACCCGATCTCGCCGATCCTGGACCCCAACGCCGTCTACCCGCAGATCCTCGGCAGCCAGTACCGGCTGCACCTGGGCTTCCTGCTGGCAATCGCCGCCACGGTCTTCGTCTGGTGGGTGCTGAACCGCTCCACCATCGGCTTCGAGTTCCGCGCCGTCGGCGCCAACCCGAAGGCCGCGCTGACCGCAGGCATCAACGTACCGCGCGCCACCATCCTGGTGATGGCGATCGCCGGCGCCCTCGCCGGCATGTCCGGCGTCGCGCAGGTGGCCGGCACCGAGAAGGTCCTCACCGACGGCGTTGCAGCCACCTACGGCTTCGACGCCATCACCGTCGCGCTGCTGGGACGTTCGACGCCGTGGGGCACCTTCGCCGCCGGCCTGCTGTTCGGCGCCTTCCGCGCCGGCGCCGTCCAGATGCAGATCCAGACCGGCACCCCGATCGACATCGTGCTCGTGGTCCAGTCGCTGATCGTGCTCTTCATCGCGGCCCCACCGCTGGTCCGCGCGGTCTTCGGCCTGAACCCGCGCAAGAAGAAGGCCACCACGTCCAAGAAGGCAGCAACCACCGGAGCAGCAGCATGAGCACAACAGCAACCTCGCCCCAGCCGGGCCAGCCGCAGCCTGCCCCCAGCGAAACCCCGACAGCCGCGGGCCAGCGGACCGCCGTGACGGCCAAACCCGTCACCTGGAAGGTCCCCGTCACCCTGGGCGTGCTCGGTGTCGTGGCGTTCATCTTCTTCGGCCTGATGGGCCCGCACCAGACGGCCAAATTCGGCATCTCCACCGGCAGCGACTTCTTCCAGCTGCCGGCCCTCGAGGTCAACGCGTTCATCGGCGGTATCGTGCTCTCGGTGCTCATGCTGGCGCTGGCCGCCTACTCCGTCGTGCTCAAGACCCGGGACCGCAAGGCCCCGGGCTGGGTCCCGGTCCTCTTCATCGTCCTGTTCGTCGCCGCGTTCCTGATCTGGGTGGTCGGCGGCGCCCGCACCACCAACATCTCCCTCGCCGGCCTCATCGCCGGGTCGGTGACCCTCGCCGTTCCGCTGGTGTTCGGCTCCCTCTCCGGCGTGCTCTGCGAGCGGGTCGGCGTCGTCAACATCGCCATCGAAGGCCAGCTGCTCGGCGGCGCCTTCACGGCGGCGATCATCGCCACGCTCACGCACAACCCCTTCCTCGGGCTGCTCGCGGCCGCCGTCGCCGGTGCTCTGGTGTCCATGGTGCTGGCCCTGTTCAGCATCAAGTACGTGGTCAACCAGATCATCGTCGGCGTCGTGCTCAACGTCCTCGTCTCCGGCGTCACCGGCTTCCTCTTCAGCACGGTGATGCAGGCGGACAAGGACAAGTTCAACTCCCCGGCACACCTGGACCCGATCACCATCCCGATCCTGGGCGACATTCCGCTGATCGGGCCGATCCTGTTCAAGCAGTCCCTGATCGGCTACCTGATGTACATCGCCGTGATCGTCGTCTGGGTCGGCCTGTTCAAGACCAAGTGGGGCCTGCGCGTCCGCGCCGTCGGTGAACACCCCCAGGCCGCCGACACCATGGGCATCAAGGTCAACGCCACCCGCTTCTGGAACGTCACCCTGGGCGGGGCGATCGCCGGCATCGGCGGGTCCTTCTTCACCCTCGTCGCGATCGACAGCTTTACCAAGGAGATCTCCGGCGGCCGCGGCTTCATCGCCCTGGCCGCGCTGATCTTCGGCCGCTGGAACCCGATCGGCGCGTTCTTCGCCGCCCTGCTCTTCGGCTTCGCCGACAACCTGCAGAGCATCGTGACCATCATCGGCACCCCGGTGCCGAGCCAGTTCATGGCCATGCTGCCCTACCTCGTGACGGTCCTCGCCGTCGCCGGACTCGTGGGACGCTCGCGGCCGCCGGCCGCCAGCGGCATCCCCTACGTGAAGGGCTGAGCATGGCACAGAACGTAGCCCCGTCCGACGCCGGTGCAGGTTCCGGCGTCGACTGGGCGGCCCTGGAAGCCGCGGCCGTGGCCGCAATGCGCAACGCCTACGCCCCGTACTCGAAGTTCCCGGTGGGGGCGGCCGCGCTCACCGCGGATGGCCGGATCGTCAGCGGCTGCAACGTCGAAAACGCCAGCTACGGGCTGACCCTGTGCGCTGAGTGCGCGCTGGTGGGCAACCTGCACATGAGCGGCGGCGGCCTGCTGCGCGCCTTTTACTGCGTGGACGCGGACGGGACCGTGCTGATGCCGTGCGGTCGCTGCCGCCAGCTTCTGTACGAATTCCGGGCCCCGGACATGGAACTCATGACCACACAGGGCATCAAGACGATGGACCAGGTGCTTCCCGATGCATTTGGTCCCCAACACCTGGAGGAAACCCGGTGAGCCAGACCACCAGCACCACCGGCGGGAACGCTGCAAGCAACGCTGAAGCGTTTGACGCCGTCGACATCATCCGCACCAAGCGGGACAAGGGCGTCCTCAGCGCCGCCCAGATCGACTGGACGATCGACGCGTACACCCGCGGCGCGATCGCCGACGAGCAGATGGCCGCCCTGAACATGGCGATCCTGCTCAACGGGATGAACCGTGAAGAGATCTCCCGCTGGACCGCGGCGATGATCGCCTCCGGCGAGCGGATGGACTTCTCCAGCCTGCGCCGGCCCGACGGCGGCGTGAAGGCCACCTCGGACAAGCACTCCACCGGCGGCGTGGGGGACAAGATCACCCTGCCGCTGGCACCCCTGGTGGCCGTGTTCGGCGTCGCCGTCCCGCAGCTGTCCGGCCGCGGCCTGGGCCACACCGGCGGCACCCTGGACAAGCTGGAGGCCATCCCGGGCTGGCGCGCGGACCTGAGCAACGAGGAAATGCTGGCCCAGCTGCAGGACGTCGGCGCGGTCATCTGCGCCGCCGGCGCTGGCCTGGCACCGGCGGACAAGAAGCTCTACGCGCTGCGCGACGTCACCGGCACGGTCGAGGCCATCCCCCTGATCGCCTCCTCGATCATGAGTAAGAAGATCGCCGAGGGCACCGGCTCGCTGGTCCTGGACGTCAAGGTCGGCAGCGGCGCGTTCATGAAGGACGAGGCCCGGGCCCGGGAGCTCGCCGAGACCATGGTGGCCCTGGGCAAGGACGCCGGCGTCAACACCGTCGCGCTGCTGACCAACATGAACACCCCGCTCGGGCTGACCGCGGGCAATGCGATCGAAGTTGAGGAATCCGTCGAGGTGCTCGCCGGCGGCGGTCCGGAAGACGTCGTCGAACTCACCGTCCGGCTGGCCGAAGAGATGCTGGCCTGCGCCGGCGTCCACGACGCCGACCCGCGCGCCGCGCTCCGCGACGGCCGGGCCATGGACGTCTGGAACCGGATGATCGAGGCCCAGGGCGGCGACCCCCGCGCGAAGCTGCCGGTCGCCAAGGAATCCGAAACCATCTACGCGCCGGCCGACGGCGTGCTGGTGGAGCTCGACGCGATGGCCGTCGGCGTCGCGGCGTGGCGCCTCGGCGCCGGGCGTGCCCGCAAGGAGGACCAGGTCCAGGCCGGCGCCGGGGTGCGGATGCACGCCAAGCCGGGTGCCACGGTCCGCGCCGGAGAGCCGCTGATGACCCTGCTGACCGACACCCCGGAGAAGTTCGACCGGGCGAAGGAAGCCCTCGAGCACGCCGCGGTGATCGCCCCGGAGGGATCCCGCCCGGCCCAGCAGCTCATCATCGACCGGATCGCCTAGCACCCGCCGGTTGCTCTCTCACTTTCGGTCCTTAAACCCCCGGGTTAGGGACCATAAGTGAGAGAGCAACCGGGACGGGGCCGGGCAGTACACTGGCACCACAGCAGTCCGGGAGAAACCGGGCGCCGCCGTGCGTTAGGAAACCGTGCAGGCTATCAACGACTTCATCCTGGCAGCCGCAGGCCAACCGTGGGTCCTGCTGCTGGTGTTTGCCTGCTGCCTGATCGACGGGTTCTTCCCGCCGGTACCCAGCGAATCCGTCGTGGTAGGCCTGGCCGCCGTCGCCGCCACCGCCGACGTCCCCAACGCGCTGGTCCTGATGCTGGCCGCGGCCGCCGGGGCCTTCGCCGGGGACAACATTGCCTACCTGATCGGCCGCGCCACCGGTACCAGCCGCTGGGCCTGGATGCGCAACCACCGGATGCAACGCGCCTTCCTCTGGGCCGGCGGCGAACTGCGCAAACGTCCGGCGTCGTTGATCATGGTGGCGCGCTTTGTGCCGATCGGCCGGGTGGCCGTCAACCTCACCGCCGGGGCCACCAATTACCCGCACGCCCGCTTCGTGGGCCTGACGGTGCTGTCCGCGGCCCTGTGGTCCGGCTACTCGGTGGGCATCGGCCTGTTCTTCGGCCAGTGGTTCGAGGACAACCACCTGCTGGGGGCGACCATCGCGATCATCTGCGCGGTCCTGCTCGGCATCGCCGTCGACATTGTCCTGAGCAGGTTGCGCGGCAGCTCGCCCGCGCGCCTGCGCCCTGACGCGCCCGGCCAGGCCGCGCCGCCGGCCGACGGCTAGGCCGGCCGCCCCTAGCGCGCGCCCCAGACGCCCGGCGCAGGCGCCGAAGCCCGCCCGGCCGACGTCCCGGACCAGTCCCGGAACACAGCCGGAACCGCCTGGCACTGCGGTCCGATTTGATGCCCAAACGCGTAGCGCGGGACGCCCTGCGCATGGGACACTTAGGTGCGATTCACGTCACGTTGGTGCCGTGACGTTCTTGTCCGCCCCTGGTCCTTTCCGCCCGTCCAGTTTCTAGGAGCACAGCCCGCGTGGAGTTCATTAATGAGGCCGTCCTCCATGCAGCCGGCCAATGGTGGATTTACCCCCTGCTGCTGGTGTTCTTCTTCATCGACGGCTTCGCCATGGTGGTCCCCAGCGAGACGCTGATCGTGGCCCTCGCCGCGTACTCCCGCCACAGCGGGCAGCCCAACCTCTGGATCCTCGGGCTCACCGCCCTTATCGGCGCCATCGCCGGCGACAACATGGCCTACATGCTCGGCCGGCGCATCGGCCTGGAACGCTTCCGCTGGATGCGCAAGCCCAAGGTCCAGCGGGTCTTCGCCTGGGCCCGGTACGAGCTGGAAAAGCGGGGCGCCGTCCTGATCTTCACCGCACGGTACATCCCCTGGGGCCGGGTGGCCGTGAACTACGTTGCCGGCACCACCGGTTTCCCGCACCGCACGTTCTTCTTCCTGGACGCGTTCGCCTGCGTCACCTGGGTCCTCTACTCGATCGGCATCGGCCTCCTGGCCAGCTCCTTCCCGTGGCTGCACCACAACCCGCTGCTGAGCGCCGGGATCGCCGTCGTCTTCGCCATCGTCCTGGGCGTGCTGGTGGACCACGTGCTGCGCTGGTGGCACAAACGCCTGGCCCGGCACGACGAGCCGGCTGACGGGGAGCGCGACGGCGGGGCCCGCGCCGCCGCGTCGCCGGCCACTCCCGTGCTCGCAGCCGGCCCGGTGCAGTCCGACGCCGCCCGCAAATAGGGCCGCTGCCAACGGCGCCGGCGGCGAGTAGCGCCTGGGCCCGTCCGACCCTAAGGTGGGAACCGTGACTGAGACTATTCTTGACGCTGCCCCTGACCTCGAATTCGACCTGAAGGGCCTTCCCAAGGTTTCCCTTCACGACCACCTGGACGGCGGACTGCGTCCGGCCACCATCATCGAACTTGCCGAGAAAGTCGGCCACACCCTTCCCTCCACCGACCCGGTTGCGCTGGGGGAGTGGTTCCGCGAATCCGCCGACTCCGGCTCGCTGGTCCGCTACCTTGAAACGTTCGACCACACCATCGCCGTCATGCAGACCAAGGAAGGCCTGTTCCGGGTCGCCAAGGAGTTCGTCGAGGACCTCGCGGACGACGGCGTCGTCTACGGTGAGGTGCGCTGGGCGCCGGAGCAGCACCTCCAGCAGGGACTGAGCCTGGACGAGGTTGTCGAGGCCGTCCAGGCCGGGCTCGAGGCCGGCGTCGACGCCGTCTCCGAAACCGGCCGGGAGATCCAGGTCGGCCAGCTGATCACGGCCATGCGCCACGCGGACCGCGGCCAGGAGATCGCCGAGCTGGCCGTCCGCCACCGCTACAAGGGTGCGGTCGGCTTCGACATCGCCGGCGCCGAGGACGGCTTCCTGCCCTCGCGCTTCAAGGACGCCTTCACCTACCTGGCCGAGCACAACTTCCCGGCCACCATCCACGCCGGTGAAGCCGCCGGCCTGGAGAGCATCCAGTCCGCCCTGGTGGACGGCCGCGCGCTGCGCCTCGGCCACGGCGTGCGGATCGCCGAGGACGTCAGCGTCGAGTTCGAGGAAGCCGACGACGCCGGCAGCGATGTCTCCGATATCAACGCAGACAGCGACGAGGTCGACGACAACATCGGCCTGGTCACCCTCGGCGAACTCTCCTCCTGGGTCCGTGACCGCGGCATCGCCCTGGAAATCTGCCCGTCCTCAAACCTGCAGACCGGCGCGATCGCCGGCTTCGGCGAGGGCATCGAAAGCCACCCGGTGGACATGCTCTACCAGCTGGGCTTCAACGTCACGATCAACACCGACAACCGGCTGATGAGCGGCGTGAGCCTCACCGACGAGTTCGAACTGCTCGTGGAGACGTTCGACTACGACCTGGACGACCTGCTGGAGCTGACCCTGAACGCAGCCGAGGCCGCCTTCCTGCCCCTGGAGGAGAAGGAAGCCCTGGTCGAATACATCAACGAGGCCTACGCCGACCTTGGCTAAAGACTCCAACCCTGTGGACGCGCCGCTCGGGGACTTGGTGCGAACCATCGCCGAGCTGCGCGTCCACTGCCCGTGGATGGGCGCCCTCAGCCACGAATCCCTCGTGGAGTACCTCCTCGAGGAGGCCTACGAGGTCGCGGAAACCATCGAAGCCGGCGGTGGCGACGCCGAGCTGCGGGCGGAACTCGGTGACGTGCTGCTGCAGGTGGTATTGCACGCCCGGCTCGCCGAGGAGCGCGGCGCCTTCGACTTCGACGACGTCGCCCGCGGCCTGCGGGGGAAGATGATCCGCCGCAATCCGCACGTCTTCCGCGCCGACGGCTCCCTGCAGGACTCCTTCCCGGCCACGGTGGAGGAGATCGTGCAGACCTGGGACACCGTCAAGAAGGCCGAAAAGCCCGGAAGGGCCCACGCCTTCGAGGGCGTCCCGGCCGCGCTGCCGGCGCTTGCCCGGGCGCAGAAGCTGCTGGACCGGGCGGACCGCGCCGGGCTCGCGCCGGACCCGGCGCCGCCCGGGGCCGCCGCCCCGGCTATCCCGGCCGCCCCGGCGACCGAGGAGGAGCTGGGCGACCTGCTGTTCGGCATCGTCGCGGAGGCCCGCCGCGCCGGGCTCGACGCCGAACGCGCCCTCCGCGCTGCGAACCGCCGGTTCATCGATGCGGCGTCCGGCGCCGCGCCCGGACCGCGTCCGGACGCTGGATAGCTTTCCGTAACTTAGCCCACTCTCGACTAGGCTAGGGGCGACGAGGACGTCGGTTTTTAGCTTGATCCACCGCTTACTTCCCAGCTGTCAGAATCCCAGCAGACCGCTTCACCCAAAGGAGCATATTCATGGCGCTTATCGATGCCATCCACGCCCGCGAGATCCTCGATTCCCGCGGCAACCCGACCGTAGAAGTTGAAGTCCTGCTCTCGGACGGCCAGATCGGCCGCGCAGCAGTCCCCTCCGGCGCGTCCACCGGCGAGCACGAAGCCGTGGAACTCCGTGACGGCGACAAGGGCCGCTACCTCGGCAAGGGCGTCCAGAAGGCCGTCGACGCCGTCATCGACCAGATTGCCCCGGCCCTGATCGGCTTCGACGCCACCGACCAGCGCAGCATCGACCAGGCCATGATCGACCTGGACGGCACCGCCAACAAGAGCAAGCTCGGCGCCAACGCCATCCTGGGCGTCTCCCTGGCCGTCGCCAACGCCGCGGCCGCCTCCGCCGACCTGCCGCTCTACAAGTACCTGGGCGGCCCGAACGCGCACGTCCTGCCGGTGCCGCTGATGAACATCCTCAACGGCGGCTCGCACGCCGACTCCGACGTCGACATCCAGGAATTCATGGTTGTCCCGCTCGGCGCCGAGACCTTCTCCGAGGGCCTGCGCTGGGGCGTGGAGGTCTACCACGCGCTCAAGGCCGTGCTGCAGTCCAAGGGCCTGGCCACCGGCCTCGGCGACGAGGGCGGCTTCGCCCCGAACCTGCCCTCCAACCGAGCGGCGCTGGACCTGATCCAGGAAGCGATCAAGAACGCCGGCTACACCCCGGGCAAGGACGTGGCGCTGGCCCTGGACGTCGCCTCCTCCGAGTTCTTCAAGGACGGCGCCTACCAGTTCGAGGGCAAGTCCCTGAGCTCCGCCGAGATGAGCGCCTACTACGCCGAACTCGTCGCCGACTACCCGCTGGTCTCCATCGAAGACCCGCTGGACGAGAACGACTGGGACGGCTGGAAGACCCTGACCGACACGATCGGCGACAAGGTCCAGATCGTGGGCGACGACCTGTTCGTCACCAACCCGGAGCGCCTGCAGACCGGCATCGATGCCACGACCGCCAACTCGCTGCTGGTCAAGGTCAACCAGATCGGTTCCCTGACCGAAACGCTCGACGCAGTGTCCCTGGCCCAGCGCAACGGGTACACCACCATCACCTCGCACCGCTCCGGCGAGACCGAGGACACGACCATCGCCGACATCGCGGTGGCCACCAACGCCGGCCAGATCAAGACCGGCGCCCCGGCACGCTCCGAGCGCGTCGCCAAGTACAACCAGCTGCTCCGCATCGAAGAGGAACTCGACGACGCCGCACGCTACGCCGGGCGCAGCGCGTTCCCGCGTTTCAAGGGCTAGTACCTGCGAAAACCCGGAACCGGTGGCTATGGTGGAAGAACCATGGCCACCGGTTCTCTTTTTTGGCCGGCTCTCTTTTTGGCCGGTCCTTTGTGGTCAGTTTGAAGGAGTGACATGGCAACCCGTCGTCCCAAGGTCCCCCGGGCCGCTGCCGGGACCCCGAAGGCTGCGGACCCCCAGCACGCGGACCCCGCCGGCGGCGACGTGATCCGTGCCGATTTCGGCGCCCCGCGGCACGCCCCCGGCGCAGCAGGCCCGACCCACGACGGCGGACACAGCGCCGGCCACGACGGCGGACCCCGTGGTGCCGAACCGCCCGCCCGGACGCCCGGCCGGCCAGCTGCCGCCCCGCACGGCGCCGCCCGCGCCGTCGCCGGCTCCGCTGGGGCTTTCAGCACCGCCCCCGGGGCGTCCGGAGCCGCGTCCGGCCCCCGCGCCGGCACAGCCACCGCCGCCCCGGCGGAACCCGGGACCGCCGACGAGCTGGACCCGGTCCCGGCCAAAGCGTTCTCCGGACGGTTGCTGGCTCTTGGCCTGGTCATGATCGCCATCACCATCATGCTGGCCCCCACGGTCCGGATCTTCGTCGAGAAACGGGCCGAGATCGCCGAGTTGCAGGCCGATATCGAGGCCCGGCAGGCCCAGCAGACGGACCTGAAACGGCAGGTCTCGCGCTGGCAGGACCCCAACTACGTCAAGCAGCAGGCGCGCGACCGGATTAACATGGTTATGCCCGGCGAGACCGGCTACTGGGTTTACGGCAGCGATCTGCCCGCCGCCACCTCCGGTGCCGGCGCCGCAGCCGGCTCAGCACAGGACCCGGCCAACCTGCCCTGGGTGGATTCCCTCTGGGACTCCATCCGGCGGTCGGCCACAGACTAGGAGCGGCGCCCGCCGCCGGACTGCCGCGCCCCGGCAGTCCCAACAGGGCAGGAAGGTGCCGCGCCAGTGGACGAGAACCGAATGGATGACCCCCGTACCGTGAAGCCCGCCGAGGCGGGGTCCGGCCCGACAACAGGGGAGTCCCGCCAGCCGTCGGCCCGCGACCTGGACGTGCTCAGCCGCCAGCTGGGCCGGCCGGTGCGCGACGTCGTCGAAATCCCGGCCCGCTGCGTCTGCGGCAACCCCCTGGTCGCGGCCACCTCGCCGCGGCTGAGCAACGGCACGCCGTTTCCCACCACCTACTACCTGACCCATCCGGTCATCACCTCCGCGGTCTCGCGGCTGGAAGCGGACGGGCTGATGAACGCGATGAACGACCGGCTTGGCGCGGACACGGCGCTGGCGGCGGACTACCGTGCCGCCCACGAGGCCTACCTGCAGGCCCGCGCCGAGATCGGCGCCCGCGCCGGCGTCGGGGCCGTACCCGAAATCGACGGGATCTCCGCCGGCGGGATGCCGTCCCGGGTCAAGTGCCTGCACGTGCTCGTCGGCCATTCCCTTGCCGCCGGACCGGGCGTCAACCCGCTCGGCGACGAGGCCATCGCCGGCATCAGCGAATGGTGGACCCGCGACCGCTGCTACTGCGACGGCGCGTGGGACACCGCCGGGGAAGCCCCCTCGCGGGACCTGAGCCGGCACGGCCCGCAGGGGCTGCCGGAGATCGTCGGCCGGCCCGCGCCGGTCCGGAAAAACCGCGCAGCCGACGGCGC
Organism: Arthrobacter sp. Soil763; assembly: GCF_001428365.1. Classification (GTDB taxonomy): domain Bacteria; phylum Actinomycetota; class Actinomycetes; order Actinomycetales; family Micrococcaceae; genus Arthrobacter. Next base: position 73,213 of record NZ_LMSH01000004.1, read on the forward strand.
CGCCGGCACCAAAGGGAGCGGCCAGTGACCCGCGTGGCCGCGATCGACTGCGGCACCAACTCCATCCGCCTGCTCATTGCCGACGTCGACGCCGGCGGGGACAGCCCGAAGCTCACGGACATCGTCCGCGAAATGCGGGTGGTCCGCCTGGGCCAGGGCGTCGACGCCACCGGCGAGTTCGCCCCGGAGGCGTTGGACCGCACCCTGGCGGCCACCGCCGACTACGCCGAACTGATCCGCCGGCACGGCGCCGAGCGGGTACGCTTCGTCGCGACCTCCGCCACCCGGGATGCCAGCAACCGTCAGGTCTTCATCGACGGCGTCCGCGGACTGCTCGGCGTCGAGCCCGAGGTGATCAGCGGCGATGAGGAAGCGGCCCTCTCCTTCGCCGGGGCCAGCAGCGTGCTGCCCTCCCGCGGCAAGGACCCGGTGCTCGTCGTGGACCTTGGCGGCGGCAGCACCGAATTCGTCCTCGGCGACGCGGACGGCGTGATCGCCGCGAAATCGGTCGACGTCGGCTGCGTCCGGATGACCGAACGGCACCTCAGGACGGACCCGCCGACGGCGGAGCAGATCGCCGCCGCCGAGGCCGACGTCGACGCCGCCATCGGCGAGGCCGCGCAGACGGTCCCGCTCGAGCGCGCCACCGCCGTCGTCGGCGTCGCAGGCTCCGTCACCACCATCACCGCCCACGCCCTGGGCCTGGACGAATACTCCGCCGCGGCCATCCACGGCACCGAACTGGACCTCGCCACCGCCCGGGCGGCCTGCACCTCACTGCTGCACCTGCGCCGGGACGAACGGGCCGCGCTGCCCTACATGCATCCCGGACGGGTGGACGTGATCGGTGCCGGCGGGCTCGTCTGGCGGCGGGTGCTGGAGCGCCTGGCCGACGTCACGCAGGGCCGCATCGCGACCGCCGTGACGAGCGAACACGATATTCTTGACGGGATTGCCCTGAGCATCAGCTGACCCTGCGCCCGCACCGGGCGTCTCCGGCGCCGCCCCGCGGCGCCACGGGAGAACTCCGTCGGCACTCCTGCCAGGGGCCTGCCGGCACGCCTCACCCGGCTCCGGGCCGCCTGCCGACCGCTCCCACGCCATACCGCCGATTGGACCCGAATGACCAGAGCAACAGCCCGGTACCGCCGGACCGCCTCCGCGCTGATGGCCCTCGCCCTGACCGGCACCTTCGCGGTGGGCTCCCTGCCCGCTGCGCCCGCAGCCCACGCCGACAGCACCCGGGACAAGGAATACTGGCTGGCCGGATCCGGCATCAAGAAAGCCTGGGAGGTGTCCAAGGGCGCCAACGTCAAGGTCGCCGTCATCGACAGCGGGGTGGACGGCAAACACCCCGACCTCAAGGGCGTGGTCTCCGGCGGCACCGACGTGTCCGGCGCCGGGGCCGCCGACGGGCAGAAGAGCATCGGCGGCACCCCCGAGCACGGCACCCTGGTCGCCACCATGCTGGCCGGCCGCGGGCACCAGCCGAAGAAGTCGAAGTCCAAGTCCGCCACCGGCCCTGACGGGATCATCGGCGTCGCGCCCGAGGCCCAGATCCTCTCCGTTTCGACCTGGCTGGGCTCGGCCAACCCCGGCGGTAAAAGCGACCTGGACCAGATTCCCGAGGCGGTCCGCTGGGCCGTGGACAGCGGCGCCCAGGTCATCAACATCTCGCTCGGCAGCACCTCGCCGGAATGGCCGCAAAGCTGGGACGCGGCCTTCCTGTATGCCGAGCAGAAGGACGTGGTCATTGTCTGCGCGGCCGGCAACCGGCTGGGCGGCAACATCCAGGTCGGCGCCCCGGCCACCATCCCGGGCGTGCTGACGGTCGCCGGCCTGAACCGTAAGGGCGTGGCGAGTATCGACTCCTCGTCCCAGGGCATCAGCATCGGCGTTGCCGCACCGGCCGAGGACCTGGTCGGCGGGCTGCCTGGCGGCGGCTACGCCGAATGGGCCGGCACCTCGGGCGCCACCCCGATCGTCGCCGGCGTCGCGGCCCTGATCCGGTCCAAGTGGCCGGACATGCCCGCGAGCCAGGTCATCAACCGCATCGTCAGCACCGCCAAGGACGCCGGAGCCCCCGGCAAGGACCCGCTGTACGGCTACGGTGTGCTCAATGCCGAAGCCGCGCTGAAGGACGACGTGCCCGAAACCAAGGTCAACCCGCTGGGAACGATCTCCGACTGGATCCGCGTCCACCGCCGGGGCAACCCCGTCGGCAGTACCGCCACCCCCGCGCCCGCACCCTCCAGCGCGGCGCCCACACTGCCCGAGGCCACAGTGCCGGTCGCGCAGGCGCCCTCGCCGGCCGACAGCGCGGTCCCGGCCATGGTCGTCCTCGGTTTCGGCGCCCTGTTCGTCTGCATCATCGCCGGCGCCGCCATCCAGCTCCGGCGGGTGGTCCGCGGGGCCGCGGGCCCGGCCGGCGGCGACCCGGAAGCTGGCCCGGAGGACGGCGGCGCGGACGGTCCGGCACCCGGTCCGGCAGCCAACGGAACGGACGGGCCGGAACCGGGCCCCGCAGCCGGACACACCACTGTTACGGCGAAAAGTCCCACACCGGGCAGTTAGTGAAGGTTTTCACAAACTGCGGTATTCTTGAGCCATGGCATCCACTCCTCAGCTCCAGGACCGTCCCAGGGTACTCGTCGTCGGCGGCGGGTACGTCGGCCTGTACGTAGCCCTCAAACTGCAGAAGAAGATCGCTAACGCCGGTGGCATCGTCACCGTCGTTGATCCGCTGCCCTACATGACCTACCAGCCCTTCCTCCCCGAAGTGGCCGGCGGCAACATCGAGGCACGCCACGCCGTGGTCTCGCACCGCCAGCACCTCAAGCAGACCGAACTGATCCAGGGCCGCGTCCTGTCGATCGACCACGAGAACCGCAAGGCTGTGGTCGCCCCGACCGACGGCGGCCAGAACTTCGAGGTTCCCTACTTCGACGTCGTCCTGGCAGCCGGCGCCATCACCCGCACCTTCCCGATCAAGGGCCTCGCGGACAAGGGCATCGGCCTGAAGACCATCGAGGAAGCCGTTGCGCTGCGCAACAGCGTGCTCGAACGCATCGAAGCCGGTTCGCTGATGACCGACCCGGCCGAGCGCGCCCGTGCCCTGACGTTCGTCGTCGTCGGCGGCGGCTTCGCCGGCATCGAATGCATCACCGAAATGGAAGACCTGGCCCGCGCCGCGGTCAAGAACAACCCGCGCGTCACGCAGGAGGAAGTCCGCTTCGTCCTGGTCGAGGCGATGGGCCGGATCATGCCCGAGGTCACCGCGCAGCAGGCCGAATGGGTGGTGGAACACCTGCGCAGCCGTGGCATCGAGGTGCTGCTGAACACCTCGCTGGACAGCGCCGAGGGCTCCCTCAAGCTCATCAACCTGCCGGACAAGACCCCGGCGCAGGAATTCGAGTCCGACACCCTGGTCTGGACTGCCGGCGTACAGGCCAACCCGATGGTGCGCTCCACCGACTTCCCGCTCGAACCGCGCGGCCGCGTCCGGGTCCTCCCGGACCTGCGGATCGCCGGTGACGAGGGCATCGTCGAGAACGCCTGGGCCGCCGGTGACATCGCCGCCGTTCCGGACCTCTCGGGCGGCGGACTGCCCGACGGAACCTGCGTCCCGAACGCCCAGCACGCGCTGCGCCAGGCCAAGCGCCTTGCCAAGAACCTGTGGGCCTCCCGCTGGGACAAGGAACTCAAGGACTACAAGCACAAGAACCTGGGCGCCGTCGCCGGCTTCGGCGAATGGAAGGGCGTCGCGAACATCAACCTGCTCGGACGCATTGGCCTCAAGGGCCCGCTGGCCTGGCTCGCGCACCGCGGCTACCACGGCCTGGCCATGCCGACCTTCGAGCGCAAGATCCGCGTCATCACCGGCTGGTTCTGGCAGCTCTTCCTGGGCCGCGACACCACCCAGTTGATGGACCTGGACAACCCCCGCGGAGCCTTCGTGGCCGCGGCCACCCCGGCCCCGAAGCCCGCCGCGGCTCCCGAGGCCGGCAAGCCGGCCGCGGCTCCCGCCAAGGAACCGGTCAAGGTGGACGCCAAGTAGCACCCTGCACCACCGACGACGGCGGCCGTTCCCTTCGGGGAGCGGCCGCCGTCGTCGTTGGCGCGGACCGCCCGCCTAGACTGGGGCCATGACTGGCGCTGAAAAGGACCTGAACACCCTGCTGGCGGCGATGCGGCCGACGATCCGCGAGGGCGAGTACGTCTACGCCGTCTGGCCGGAGGGCAAGCCACTGGCCGGACACGTCGCCGCCGCCGTCCGGGAGTCCGAGGGGCTGACGGTGGTGCTGCCGCGGGCGGACGCCGACGCCCTGGGCCTGCATTACGACTACGTGGCGGCCTGGATCACCCTGCAGGTCCATTCGGCGCTGGAAGCCATCGGTCTGACCGCCGCCGTCAGCGCCGCCCTCGCCGAAGCGAAAATCAGCTGCAACGTCCTCGCCGGGTTCCACCACGACCATTTGCTGGTGCCGGTGGCCGACGCCGCGCGGGCCGTGGAGGCGCTGCACGAACTCTCCGACCGCAGCCGCTCCGCCAATGGCGCCGGGCAGCCTGCCGCGCCCCGCCTGGTGCTGCGCAGCGAAGAGCCGGCGGACCGGGCGGAGCTCCTGGCCCTCACGGCGGCCGCGTTCACGATCTCGCCGGTGACCGGCGAGCGGGTCGAGGGGGAGCCGGAGGAAGTGGAGCTGCTGCGCCGGCTCTTCAACTGCCCGGAGTACCTGCCGGAGTTCAGCATCGTCGCCGAGCTCGACGGCGAGCTGGTAGGGCACGTGATCAGCACCCGCGGCCGGGCGGGCGAGCTGGAACTCCTGGGCCTCGGCCCGATCGGCGTGCTGCCCAGGCTGCAGCGGCACGGCATCGGCTCGGCCCTGATGCAGGAAACCATCGACCGGGCGAACGCCGCAGGGGAGCGCGGCATCGCCCTGCTCGGCAGCCCCGACTACTACGCCCGCTTCGGCTTCGTCCCCTCCACCTCGCTCGGCGTCCAGGCCCCGGACCCTGCCTGGGGTGAGCACTTCCAGATCCTGCCGCTCGCGCTCTGGCCCGGCGGCGCGAGCGGGGTCTTCCAGTACGCGCAGCCCTTCGACGGGCCGCCGTCGGCCTAACGCCGTCGGCCCGGCCGCGCCGTCCGTGTGGGCCGCGCCGTCGAACCGTCCGTGAGGGGCCGCCCGGCCAGGTGGCCGCACCGCGGCGGCCATAACGCGGCGGTGGAAGCACCGCCGGCGGCGCAGGGCCGGGATACCATTGACCGGGCGCCCCAGTAGCCCAATTGGCAGAGGCAGCGGACTTAAAATCCGCGTGTTCAGGGTTCGAGTCCCTGCTGGGGCACAATTTCTCCGGCGGCTTTGGGCTGCCCGGATTTGGGTGGACCGGGTCCCGGATTTCCTCTATGCAACGAGTGTTATAAGGATGTGACCCTAGTCACTTATGTTCGGCCTGAAATTGCATTAGCTTGAATCTAAATCAGGAACACCTGATCTTTCGCATCAAAGGCCGTTCGCACCTTTAGATCGAGGAGACTTCTCTATGACTTCAGTCCCCCAGGTGGCGCCGCGCATTGCTAAGCTCACAGCGCTCAGCATCGGCGTCGCCCTTCTGGCTACGGCTTGTGGTGGTTCGTCCAACACGCCGTCGGCAACCGGTTCGGCATCCGCCCAGGCCGCTGGCATCGCCTGCCCGGCCCCGAGCGCAACCGGCGGTGCCACCAGCTCGGCCAGCGCCGAGGGTTCCGTGCCCGCGTCCTCGACCACGACGGACACTCCGCTCAAGATTGGTTCGCTGCTGCCGACCACCGGCTCCCTGGCCTTCCTCGGCCCGCCGGAAATCGCGGGCGTTAACCTCGGCATCAAGGAAGTCAACGACGCCGGCGGCGTCCTCGGCAAGCCTGTCCAGGTCATCCACCGCGACTCCGGCGATACCAAGACCGACATCGCCACCCAGTCCACCACCGCGCTGCTCGGCCAGGGCGTGAGCGCCATCATCGGTGCCGCCTCCTCGGGCGTCTCGAAGACCGTGATCAACCAGATCACCGGTGCGGGTGTCATCCAGTTCTCGCCGGCCAACACCTCGCCGGACTTCACCTCGTGGGACGACAAGGGCCTCTACTGGCGCACCGCCCCCTCGGATGTCCTGCAGGGCAAGGTCCTCGGCAACTACATGGCCACCTGTGGCGCCCAGACCGTTGGCATGATCGTACTGAACGACGCTTACGGCACGGGCCTGGCCAAGAATGTGAAGTCGGCCGTTGAAGCCGCCGGCGGCAAGGTTGTCGCGGAGGAGCTCTTCAACGAAGGCGACTCCCAGTTCAGCAGCCAGGTGGACAAGGTCCTCGCGGCCAAGCCGGATGCGATCGCCCTGATCACCTTCGACCAGGCCAAGAGCATCGTTCCGCTGATGACCGGCAAGGGCATCAAGCCCACGCAGATCTTCATGGTGGACGGCAACATGTCCGACTACAGCAAGGACTTCAAGGCCGGCACCCTGAAGGGGGCCCAGGGCACCATCCCGGGCACCTTCGCGAAGGACGACTTCAAGAAGAAGCTGCTCGCCATCGATCCGGCGCTGAAGGACTACAGCTACGCCGGTGAGTCTTACGACGCCGTCAACCTGATTGCGCTGGCCTCCGAAGCGGCAAAGAGCACGAAGGGTGCCGACATCGCAAAGCAGCTCAAGGCAGTCTCCGAAGGCGGCGAGAAGTGCAACAACTTCGCCTCCTGCGTCACCCTGCTCCGCAACGGCAAGGACATCGACTACGACGGCCAGTCCGGCCCCGTATCGTTCTCCGACGCCGGTGACCCGACGGAAGCCTACATCGGCATCTACGAGTACCAGGATGACAACAGCTACAAGCCCGTCAAGGAAGAATTCGGCAAGCTCTAAGGCCGCCTAGCTCCTCGACAGCAAGAGACCCCCGTCCGGCCGGACGGGGGTCTCTTTGCGTCCAGGCCCGCGGGAGCGCCGGCCGCCAGCCTCGTGGGGCTGGGGAACCGGATTTTCGCTGCGGTTCCGGACCAGGGCTGCGCGGGCCCGGGGTGCGCCGGTCCGATACCGGCGCGGAAACGAGAGGAGCGGGTGATGGCGGGGGCTCCGGTGGGGCGGGGGCTGTGGAACCCGCACGCAGCCGCAGGAGGGCGCCGCGAGCCACGTGGAGGCGGGGGAACCGGATTCTCGCTGGGGTTCCGGACCAGGGCTGCGCGGGCCCGGGGTGCGCCGGTCCGAAACCGGCGCGGAAACGAAAGGAGCGGACACTGCCGGGGCTCCGGTGGGCGGGGCGGTGGGACCCGCACGCAGCCGCAGTAGGGCGCCGCGAGCCGCATGGGGGCTGGGGAACCGGATTCTCGCTGCGGTTCCGGACGAGGGCTGCGCGGGCCCGGGGTGCGCCGGTCCGAAACCGGCGCGGAAACGAGAGGAGCGGACGCTGGCGGGGGCTCCGGTGGGCGGGGTGCGCCGGTCCGAAACCGCCGCGAAAACGTGGCTCAGAAGGAAGGGCGACGGAGGCAGGCGCTTGCGAAAGCGCCGTTGTCGCGTTGGGCACGGCGGCAGGGTTCCGTGCCCGAGCTTGCGAGGGGAGGGGGCCGCCGGGGAGGAACGAGCGCAGGCGCCGAGCAAGTGGCTGCGGAGGCGCCCGTGCGCCGCACGTGGACGGCACACGTCCCGGGCACGCAGAAGGGCCGCCACCGGTGAGGTGACGGCCCTTCGAAGCGCCCGGACGGGGCTGGCCGGCCGGGAGACCTGACCTTACTCGACGGTGTCGGCCAGGGTGCCCAGGTAGAGCTGGATGACCTTGGGATCCTTCATCAGTTCCCGGCCGGTACCTGTGTACGCGTCCTTGCCCTGGTCCAGGACATAGCCGCGGTCACAGATCTGCAGGCAGCGGCGCGCGTTCTGCTCGACCATGATCACCGAGACGCCGGCCCGGTTGATCTCGTGCACCCGCAGAAAGGTCTCGTCCTGTTTGACGGGGGAGAGGCCTGCGGAGGGCTCGTCGAGCAGGAGCACGGCGGGATCCATCATCAGCGCCCGGCCCATGGCAACCATCTGGCGCTCGCCGCCGGAGAGCGATCCGGCCCGCTGCGCCCGGCGCTTGGCCAGCTCCGGGAACAGCCCGGCGACGAAGTCGAACCGCTCGGCGAAGTCCTTGGGCCGCTGGAACATGCCCATCTGGAGGTTCTCCTCGATGGTCAGCGCCGCGAACACGTTGTTCGTCTGCGGGACGAAGCCGACGCCCTTGGTCACCAGCTTGTTCGCCTTCAGCCCGGTGATGTCCTGGCCCCGGACCACCACGGACCCGGAGTGGACCTTGACCAGCCCGAACATGGCCTTGAGCAGGGTCGACTTGCCGGCGCCGTTGGGGCCGATGATGCCGATCAGCTCGCCCTTACGGGCCTCGATGCTGCAGCCGTTGAGGATGTTGACGCCCGGAAGGTAGCCGGCCACCAGGTCGGTGACCTTGACCACTGAATCGCCGTCGTAGGCATTTTTCGCGGCCGGGGCCGCACTGGTGGCGCTCATTCGGTGTCCTTCACTGTCCGGGGCGGCTGTTCGCTGCTCGTGGGCTCCTCGGCGCTGTGCCGCCCGTGTGCCGTCCCGGGCGCGGTGCCGGGTCCGGTCTCGGGGCCGGCCTCGGCGACCAGGACGTCGGAGGAGATGATGCCGGCGCTCTCGGTACCGACGATCGATTCCTCGTCGGCTTCGAGCTCGGCGGCGAGCTCCTTGATGCCCTCGGAATCGCCCAGGTCTACGTCGTGGTGGGCGCCGAGGTAGGCGTCGATCACGGCAGGGTTCTTCATAACGTCCGCCGGCGGCCCCTCGGCCACGATCTTGCCCTCGGCCATCACCACGACCCAGTCGGCGATGTGGCGGACCATGTGCATGTCGTGTTCGACGAACAACACGGTCATGCCCTCGGCCTTGAGGTTCTTGATGTGGTCCAGCAGGGACTGGGTCAGCGCCGGGTTGACGCCTGCCATCGGCTCGTCGAGCATGACGAGCTTCGGGCGGACCATCAGCGAGCGGGCCATCTCCAGGAGCTTGCGCTGGCCGCCGGAGAGGGACGCGGCGTAGTCGTCCTTCTTGGCGTCGAGCTTGAACTTCTGCAGCAGCACGTTGGCTTCTTCGGTGATCTTCTTTTCCTGGCCGCCCCAGATGCCCTTGAACAAAGCCTTGTAGAGCTTCTCGCCGGACTGGTTGGATGCGCCCAGGCGCATGTTCTCCATGACGGTCAGCTTGCCCATGACCTTGGTCAGCTGGAAGGTGCGCACCATGCCCATGCGCGCCACCTTGTAGGAGGAGACGCCGGCCAGGCTGTTGCCCTCGAACTGCCACTTGCCCGTGTTGGGGGTGTCGAAGCCGGTCAGCAGGTTGAACAGGGTGGTCTTGCCGGCACCGTTCGGCCCGATCAGGGCGGTGATCTTGTGCCGGGGGATTTCCAGGTATTCAACGTCGACGGCGTTGATGCCGCCGAAGCTGCGGGTGACGTTCTCCGCCACCACGATCGGATCCCGTTTCTTGCAGCCGGGTGCAATCTCCCCGGCGGCAATCGGGCGGGTGTCCGTCATGTAGTCGATGGTTTCGGCGCCGGTGCTCCCGCCGCCTGTCTGGGGTGTTTCGCTGTGCATGCTCATGCGAACGCCAGCTCCTTCTTGTTGCCGAAGACGCCCTGGGGCCTGAAGATCATCAGCAGCATCAGTGCGATGCCGACCAGGATGTAGCGCAGCTGGCCGGCCTGGACCGTGTTCAGCCACGTGACGGCTCCCGATTCGATCAGGCCGTAGAGCACGCCCTGGGTGAGGGAGAGCACCACCCAGAAGATCATTGCCCCGACGACGGGTCCCAGCACGGTGCCGAGGCCGCCGAGCAGCAGGCAGGTGTAGAGGAAGAAGGTCAGCTCCGTGCCGTAGTTGGCTGGCTGCACCGCGCCGCGGGGGAGGGTGAAGACCATCCCGGCCAGGGCGCCGAGCACGCCGCCGATGACGAGGGCCTGCATCTTGTAGGAGTAGACGTTCTTGCCCAGCGAGCGGACCGCGTTCTCGTCCTCGCGGATGCCCTTCAGGACGCGGCCCCAGGGGCTGCGCATCAGGAGCCAGACGAGCACGCAGCAGACGATGACGAGCCCCCAGCCGACCACGCGGATGAAGAAGTCGCGGTTGTTCATGCCGAAGTAGTCCCCGTTCGGGAACGGGTTCATGGCGTAGAAGTCGCCCTCGAACGCCGCCAGGCCGTTGGCCGAGCCGGTGACCGAGGTCAGCTGGTTGGTGGTGACGATGTAACGGACGATTTCGGCCGCCGCGATCGTGACAATGGCCAGGTAGTCCGCCCGGAGCCGAAGCGTCGGGATGCCGAGCAGCAGGGCGAAGATTGCCGAGCAGACGACGGCGATCAGCAGGCCCACGAAGAACGGCACGTGGAAGGTCAGGGTGGAGATGGCGAAGCCGTAGGCACCGACCGCCATGAATCCGGCCTGGCCGAAGTTCAGCAGGCCCGAGTAGCCGAAGTGCACCGCGAGGCCGAGCGCGGCAAGCGCGTACGCCGCCGTCGTCGGGCTGAGCAGTTCACCGGCAGCGCTGGAAAGGATGAATCCGAAGTCCATGTTTGTCTCCTAACCCACGCGCTCGCGGCGGCCCAGGATGCCCTGGGGCCGGAACAAGAGGACAACGATCATGATGAACAGTGCTCCCACGTACTTGAGGTCGGCGGCGAGGCCGAAGACGGTGGTCAGCTCCACGAAGATGCCGACGATGATGGAACCGAACAGGGCGCCCCAGACTGTGCCGAGGCCGCCGAGGGTCACGCCGGCGAAGATGAGCAGCAGGATCTGCGAACCCATGTCGAACGTGACACCGGGCCGGTAGTACGCCCACAGGATGCCGCCGAGGGAGGCGAGCATGCCGCCGGTGACCCAGACGATGCGGATCACCGAGTCGACGTCGATGCCGGAGGCAGCCGCCAGGGCCGGGTTGTCGGCAACCGCGCGGGTGGCCTTGCCCAGCCGGGTCTTGAGCAGAATGACGCCGAGCACCGCGATGACGACGACGCTGATCAGCAGGGACCACAGGTTGTTCGGGGAGATCGAGACCGGGCCGATCTGGATCTCCGCGCTCTGCGCGTAGGGCAGCTGCTGGGTGGCGCCGCCGAAGTAGAACTGGATGACGTAGCGGACGGCGAGGGCGAGGCCGATGCTGACGATCATCATCGGGACCAGTCCGGTGCCGCGGCGCCGCAGCGGCTTCCACAGCCCGGCGTCCTGCGCGTAGCCGAAGAGGCCGCCGCCGAGCAGCGCCAGCAGGATGGCCAGCCAGAACGGCAGGTTCATCGCGTTGAACGCAAAGACCAGGACGGCGCCGAGGGTGACCATCTCACCGTGGGCGAAGTTGGTCAGGCCGGTGGTGCCGAAGATCAGCGACAGGCCGACCGAGGCCAGCGCCAGGAGCAGGCCGAAGCTCAGGCCCGCCACGAGGCGGTTGAGCAGGTTCTGGCCGAAGTCCTGTTCCTGGACGACGATGCCCTTGCCGAAAGCGAAGATCACCGACAGGTTGGAGGTCTGGCTGAAGGTGACCTTGCGGGGGTTCTCCTGGCCATCGGCCAGCTTGATGCCCTCGGGGAGGGTATTAACGTCCAGTTCGACCTCGTAGGTGCCCTGCGTGGGGACGCCGATCGTCCAGGAGCCGTTGGCACCCGATTTGGCCGTCCCGGTAAAGTCGCCGCTCTTGGCGGTGATGGTCACATCGGCGAGCGGGGCGCGGTCATCGCCGCGCAGGAAGCCGCTGATGCTGTTCTGGAACGTGGTGCTCGACGGGGATGGTGTCGGCGAGGGGGTCGCGGCCTGGGATGCCGGGGCGACGATGAGCAGAAGGGCTGCCACGGCGGCGAAGACGGCCCCCACAGCTTTCAGCAGTCTGCCCCGCCGCCGCTGCGACAGGCCTCTCGGTGTGCTTCTCAAATTGAAAACCTCCACATGGGGGTGGTGCGAGTTGCGCCATTGCAACCGCTGCGAACGGTGAGGTGACGGGCGGGCCGCAAGGCTGTGATGTCCGTCACCCTGTGGCCCAATGCTACAGGCCGGAGAAGGTGAAAAAGACCGCTCCCGACGGCGGAAACATCGCGATCCCGTAACAACCGTGAAGCGCGGCCGCCGAAGAGGTTTAGACGCACTTAAGAAAACTTTTGTTGTTCCGGGAGCCTTCTAAACAGTTCCCGGGCCGGGCTCCCTGCGGTTGCCCGCAGCGGCGCGGCGCTCCGGCCGGGGGCAGGTCACGGTTGGGTTGCGGCCCGGTGCCCGGGGAACTTTCCCTGCCCGCGGGACGTGGGAGTTGGTAGCGTGGGTCTTATCGATCCGCATGACCGATCATCACTTACCCCCTTACTTGGAGGACACCAGCAATGGCACTAGGCGGAAACCCGATCTTCAACGGAAAGAACTTCCGTGGAGCCACCCAGGCGCCGCCGGCCCCGCATGCACCCTACGGGCAGGGCCAGTACGGCTACGGCCAGCAGCCGTACGGCCAGGCGCCATACGGCCAGAACGGCTTCGGCCAGGCCCAGGCCGGCTGGAACCCGGCGCAGCAGGCCATGAGCAGCGACCAGCTGCAGGACATGTACAACCGTCCTGCTGCCGGACCCGCCGACACCGGCCGGATGACCTTCGACGACGTCATCATGAAGACCGCGGCCTGCCTCGGCGCCGTGATCGCCGGCGCAGCCGTCACCCTCGTGGTGGCGCAGGGCCTGGCCTCCATGCTGATGATTGTCGGCGCCCTCGGCGGCTTTGTGCTGGCCCTGGTCAACACCTTCAAGAAGCAGCCCTCGCCGGCCCTGATCCTGGCTTACGCCGCCCTTGAGGGCCTCTTCCTCGGCGGCCTGACCCGGATCCTCGACGGCATGTTCCCCGGCGTCGGACTGCAGGCCGTCATCGGCACGCTCTCGGTCTTCGCCGTGACCCTGATGCTGTTCAAGAGCGGCAAGGTCCGGGCCACCCCGAAGGCCATGCGCTTCTTCATGATCGCCCTGATCGGCTACGCCGTCTTCGCGCTGATCAACATGGTGATGATGTGGACCGGCGCGGTTGACTCCCCGTTCGGCCTGCGCACCGAGGTGGAAATCATGGGCATTCCGCTGGGCGTCTTCATCGGCCTGCTCGCGATCGGCCTGGCCGCCTTCTCGCTGATCATGGACTTCACCAGCATCGAGGCGGGCGTCCGCGCCGGTGCCCCGCAGCGCTTCTCCTGGACCGCGGCCTTCGGCCTGACGGTGACCCTGGTGTGGCTCTACGTGGAGATCATCCGGCTGCTGGCCATCCTGCGCGGCGACGACTAACAGCCCCGGCCTAAGGGCCGGGCAGTACCACCGCGGCGGGCCCCGCCGGACCGAACCCGATTCGGCCGGCGGGGCCCGCTGCTGTGTCTGCGGAACGCGCCTGGGTCAGGCGAGCCGCTCCAGCACCAGGGCCATGCCCTGGCCGCCGCCGACGCACAACGTGGCCAGGCCCAGGCTGCCGTCGCGTTGGCGCAGCCCGTTCAGCAGCGTGGCGGTCATCCGGGCGCCGGTCATGCCGAACGGGTGCCCCAGGGCGATGGCGCCGCCGTGGACGTTCAGCCGGTCCGGGTCGATCCCCAGTTCCCTGGCGCTGGCCACCACCTGGACCGCGAACGCCTCATTCAGTTCCACCAGGTCGATGTCGCCGATCGACAGCCCCGCGGCCTGCAGGGCACGGCGGGTCGCCTCGACCGGGCCCATGCCCATCAGTTCGGGGGAGAGGGCACTGACGCCGGTGGAGACGATCCGGGCCAGCGGCTGCAGTCCGAGTTCCTTGGCACGGGTGTCACTCATGACGACGACGGCGGCGGCGCCGTCGTTGAGCGGGCAGGCATTGCCCGCCGTGACGGTCCCAGCACTGCGGAACACCGGCTGCAGGGCCGCCACCGCCTCCAGGGTCACGCCCGCCCGCGGCGAGTCGTCCCGGTCGATCACCGTTCCGTCGCGGCGCGTGTATGGCGTGATTTCGCGGGCGTAGAAGCCGGAGGCGATCGCCGCCTCGGCCCGGTTCTGGCTCTGCACCGCCCAGGCGTCCTGGTCGGCGCGGCTGACGCCGTAGCTGGTGGCGACGTTCTCGGCGGTCTGGCCCATGGAGATGTAGATGTCCGGCATCCGTCCGCCCAGCCGGGGGTCGGTCCACGGAGTGTTGGACGCGGCACGGGCCGCCGTCCGCTTTCCGGCCGCCTCGAACAACGGATTGTGGGTGCCCGCGTCGGTCTCCCCGGCCCCGGCCCAGTTGCGGTAGCGGGAGACCGCCTCGACGCCGGCGGCGACAAAGGCCGACCCCTCGCCGGCCTTGATGGCGTGGAACGCCATCCGCAGGGTCTGCAGGCTGGAGGCGCAAAAGCGGTTGATGGTTGCGGCAGGCACGTTGTCGAGCCCGGCGAGGATCGTCACGACCCGGGCCATGTTCGAGCCGGCCTCGCCGCTGGGTTCGGCGCAGCCCAGGTACAGGTCGTCGAGGCCGCGCCCGGCGTCGTTCGGGTCGAACCCGGGCAGCTTCGCCAGGGCGGCGGTGACCATGGCCGCGGCCAGGTCGTCGGGCCGCTCGTCTTTCAAGGAGCCCTTGAAGGCGCGGCCGATGGGGCTTCGGGCAGTGGCGACAATGACAGCTTCCGGCATGCGGCCCAGCCTACTCCCGGCCCGGAGCGGCCGGTCAGGCCAGCCGGCGCGCGCCGGGCGCGGGACGGACCGGGAACACCGTGGGGGCGCCGTAGCCGGCGCGCGCGAACGCCCGGCCGACGTCGGCCCGCACCGCCTGCTCGTCCTGCACCGGCACGAGGGCGATCGCGGAGCCGCCGAAGCCGCCGCCGGTCATCCGGGCCCCGATCGCGCCCGCGGCGCGCGCCGTGTCGACCGCGAGGTCCAGTTCGGGGCAGGAAATCTCGAAGTCGTCCCGCATCGAGGCGTGCGAGGCGTCCAGCAGCGCGCCGATCGCCCGCGGCCCGGCGTGCTCGAGCAGCTCCACGGCCTGCAGTACCCGGTCGTTCTCGGTCACGACGTGCCGGACCCGGCGGAAGGTCTCCGCGTCCAGCAGCCCGGCCGCCTCCGCCAGGTCGGAGAGCGCCACGTCGCGCAGCGCCCGGACTCCCAGCACGTCCGCACCCAGCTCGCAGGAGGCCCGCCGGGCCGCGTAGTCGCCGCCGGCATGCGAATGGGTCACGCCGGTGTCGATCACCAGCAGCACCAGCCCCGCGGCCCCGGCGTCGAAGGGCACCAGGCGGGCGCTTTGGTCCCGGCAGTCCAGGAACACGGCCCGGCCCTCGGCGCCCCGGAGCGAAGCGGACTGGTCCATGATGCCGGTAGGGGCACCGACAAACTCATTCTCTGCGCGCTGCGTGGCCAGCACCAGGTCGGCGGTGCCAAGGCCGGCCGCGGTGAGGTCGTTGAGGGCCAGGGCGACGGCGCACTCGATGGCGTGCGAGGAGGACAGCCCGGCGCCCCGGGGCACGTCCGAGTCGAGCAGCAGGTCAAGGCCCGGGACCTCCACGCCGCGCTGCTGCAGGGCCCACATGACGCCGAGCGGATACTTGGTCCAGCCCTTGGCCGTAGCCGGATCCAGCGCCGCCGCATCCGCCGTCGTCAGGCCCTGGTTGCCGAAGGTGGAGAGCATCCGCACGGTGGAATCGGTCCGGAGCCGGACCGCCACCCGGGCTGCCCGGTCGATCGCGAACGGCAGCACGAAGCCCTCGTTGTAGTCCGTGTGTTCGCCGATCAGGTTGACCCGGCCGGGGGCCTGCCAGAGGCCGTCGGGGGCGGCGCCGAAGGTCGCTTCGAACCGTGAGCGCAGTTCAGCGGTGCCCAGGGGAGTGTTCATCGGGTGCTGCCTTCCGTGCCGGCGGAGGAGGAGTCCGGGTCCGCGGCGCGCAGCCGGGCCGCGACGGCCTCCGGGGTGGTGTCGTTGATGAAGGCCCCCATGGCGGCTTCGGAGCCGGCCAGGTATTTCAGCTTGTCCGCGGCGCGGCGGGGCGAGGTCAGCTGCAGGTGCAGGTGGCCGGCGGCGCGGGCCGCCGTCTCCAGCGGGGCCTGCTGCCAGGCGGCAATGTACGGCGTCGGCGTGGGGTACAGGGCGTCAAGCCGGCGCAGCAGCGCCAGGTACAGCACGGCCAGTTCGTCCCGTTCGCCGCCGTCGAGCGCGGCAAGGTCCGGGACCTGCCGGTGCGGCACGAGGTGGACTTCCAGCGGCCAGCGCGCGGCGAAGGGCACGTAGGCGCTGAAGTGCCGTCCCTCCAGCACCATCCGGCTGCCGTCCCGGCTCTCCGCGCGCAGCAGTGAGCCGGTGAGCGTCTCCCGGCCGCCGGCGGCGTCGTAATGCCGCTGCGCCGCGGCGGACAACACCGCGGCCCTTGGCGGCAGGTAGGGGTAGGCATAGATCTGCCCGTGCGGGTGGTGGAGCGTGACGCCGATGTCCGCGCCGCGGTTCTCGAACGGGAACACCTGGCGGACCCCGGGCAGCGCGCTGAGCGCGGCAGTGCGGGCCGCCCACGCCTCCACCACGGTGCGGGCCCGCGCTTCGCCGAGGCCGGCGAAGGATCCGGTGTGTTCCGGGGTGAAGCAGATGACCTCGCAACGGCCATAGGCGGGCGTGCTGGTTCCCCAGCCGGGCTGCTCCGGGAGCTGTCCGACGTCGGGCCCAAGCGACGGGAAGCGGTTCTCGAACACCGCGACGTCGTAGTCCGGGGCCGGGATTTCCGAGGGGCGCTCCGGGGTGCTGGGGCAGAGCGGGCACTCGGCGGCGGGCGGGAGGTGGGTGCGGGACTGGCGGTGCGCGGCGATGGCCACCCATTCGCCGGTGAGCGCATCGAAGCGCAGCTCCCCGGCGCCGCCGCGGGCTTCCGGTGCCCGGCGGTCCGCGGCCTCCCGGGGGTCGGGGCGTGCCGGCCCGCCGGTCCTGCCCGCGTCAGCGAAGTAGAAGAGCTCCCGGCCATCGGCGAGGGTGACGGGGGTGATGCTGTCGGCGCGCATGCCATCATTCGATCAGACTTCGGAGAAATCCGGTAAAGCCCCGCGTGTACGGCCGCGGACGCGGTTCGGTACCGTGGTGCCCATGGACTCCACCGCCGACCCGGCTGCGCCCGCTACCGCCTCCGACCCCGACGCCTCCGCCCGGCGCTATGCGACCGGCCGGCAATACGAGCTGCGCCGTGGCGACGCGCTCGCCGTCGTGACTGAACTGGCCGCCGGCCTGCGGCTCTACGCCCGGGCCGGGACCCAGCTGACGGAGACGTACGCGGACGCGGAGATCGCTCCCGGCGCCGCCGGCATCACCCTCGCGCCGTGGGCGAACCGGGTGGAGGACGGCGTCTGGACCCTCAACGGGAAGAAGCAGCAGCTGGACATCACCGAGGTGGGGCGGAACAACGCCAGCCACGGACTGCTGCGGAACTCTCCCTACGAACTGGTGGACGAGTCCGAATTCTCGGTCACCCTGGAGGCGGCAATCTTCCCGCAGCACGGCTACCCGTTCCTGCTCCGGCACCGGGTGCGGTACACGCTCGGGGAGGACCTGGGCCTGGACGTCCGGCAGACGCTGGTCAATGACTCCCAGGAGCCGGCCCCCTTTGTCCTCGGCGCGCACCCCTACCTGCGCCTCGGCGAGGTCCCGAGCGAGGACCTCACCCTGACCGTCAGCGGGCGGACCCGGCTGGTGACGGACGAGCGGCTCATTCCCCGCGGCACCGGGCCGGCCGACGGCGGGTTCGACCTGCGGGCCGGCCGCCGGGTGGGCGGAATGGACCTGGACTGCGCCTACACGGACTTGGACTTCGACGGCGGGACAGCCCGCAGCACGCTGCGCGCGGACGACGGCCGCAGCGTGAGCCTCTGGCAGGACACCTCCTGCGGCTACGTCCACGTCTTCGTGACGGACAAATTCCCCGGCAGGGCCACGGCGGTGGCCCTGGAACCGATGACCGGGCCCGCGAACGCCTTCAACAGCGGCGACGGCCTGCGCTGGCTGCCGGCCGGGGAGTCGTTCAGCATGGAGTGGGGAATCACAGCCGAGCTGGGCAGCTAAGGCACCGCAGGCAGGCCCTGCCCGGCACCGGCGGGCCGTGTCCGTTTCCTTTCCCAGCCGCACTGCGGAATTATGGGGCTATGACGCCAGCTGAGGACGCCGCCAACCGACCCGATTCCGCGCTGCCCGGCTACGCCGCCCCGGAACTTTCCGCCCCCTCCGCCGCTGCCACCGCCGTCCCCGGCGGGGAGGCCGCCGCGGCCTTGCCGGGTGCCGCGCCGACGCCCGGCGCCCGGCGGGTCCGCAGCGACCGGGACCTGGACGAGGACATCCCCTACGGCGTCCGGATCGCGGCGTCGTGGGCGTGGCGGATCGGCCTGATCCTGCTGGTGACCGGGGCGCTGGTCTGGCTGCTGAGCAAAATCAGTTTCCTGATCATCCCGGTGATGGTCGCGGCGTTGCTGGCCGGGCTGCTCAGCCCCGTCAAGCGCTGGCTGCACCGCCACCGGGTGCCCAACGGCGCCGCGGTGGCGATCACCCTGCTCGGCTTCCTGGGCCTGATCGCCGGTGCGCTGGCCCTCGTGGGCCGTCAGCTCTTCACCGGCTTCGGCGAGCTCTGGGGCCAGGCGCTGGCCGGCGTCCAACAGGTCCAGACCTGGCTCGCGGAGGGCCCGCTGCACCTGACCGCGGCCCAGATCGACACGTACATCAAGGACGCCACCGACGCGCTGCAGAACAACAGCAGCAGCATCCTCAGCGGGGCGCTGACCTTCGGCAGCACCGCCGGCCACTTCGCCGCCGGGTTGCTGATCGCCCTGTTCGTGACCATCTTCTTCCTGCTGGAGGGCGAACGGATCTGGAGCTTCCTGGTCCGGCTGATGCCCCGCAAGGCCCGGCCCGCCGTCGACGGCGCGGGCCGGCGCGGCTGGACCTCGATGGTCAGCTACACCCGCATACAGCTCTTCGTCGCGTTCGTCGACGCCGTCGGGATCGGTGTCGGCGCGGCCATCATCGGCGTGCCCCTGGCGCTGCCGCTGGGCGTGCTGGTCTTCATCGGCTCCTTCATCCCCGTGGTCGGCGCGCTCGTGACCGGCGCCATCGCCGTGCTGCTGGCCCTGGTGGCCAACGGCCTGGTCAACGCCCTGATCATGCTCGGCATCGTGCTCCTGGTCCAGCAACTGGAGAGCCACATCCTGCAGCCCCTCGTCATGGGCAAGGCGGTGTCCCTGCACCCCGTGGCCGTCATTTTGTCCGTGGCCGCCGGGTCCTACCTGGCCGGCATCCCGGGTGCGCTGTTCTCCGTGCCGGTCCTCGCCGTAGCAAACTCGGCCGTTCGGTACATTGCGGGCAGAACGTGGGAACATGATGGAAAGATGGCAGCCGCGTACGGGCACGGAGCCCCGGCAGCTGCCGGCGCCGGCGAGGATCCGGGCTTCAGGGAGGCCCGCGTCCCCGGCGCCGACGCCGGAACCCCCTAAGGAGATTAGTTCGTGAATACCCCCGAGAGCCTGCCCGTCACGCTGGACGATGTCCTGGAGGCGCAGAAGCTGCTCGACGGGATTATTACCCGCACCCCGGTGGAATCCTCCCGCGCCCTCGGCGGCCTGGCCGGCGGCGAGGTCTATTTCAAGTGCGAGAACCTGCAGCGCGCCGGCTCCTTCAAGGTCCGCGGCGCCTACGTCCGGATGGCCAAGCTCTCCGAGGCGGAGAAAAAGCGCGGCGTCGTCGCGGCCTCGGCCGGCAACCACGCCCAGGGCGTGGCCGTCGCGGCGAAGGCCCTCGGCATCAAGGCCCGGATCTACATGCCGCTCGGAGTGGCGCTGCCCAAGCTCGCCGCCACCCGCAGCCACGGCGCCGAGGTGGTGCTGCACGGCCACAACGTGGACGAGGCCCTCGCCGAGGCCAAGCGCTACGCGGATGAGACCGGCGCGGTTTTCGTCCACCCGTTCGATGACGTCGACGTCGTCGCCGGCCAGGGCACCGTCGGCCTGGAGATCCTCGAACAGGTACCGAACGTGGACACCATCCTGATGGGTGTCGGCGGCGGCGGCCTGCTGGCCGGCGTCGCCGTGGCCGTGAAGGCGCGGGCAAAGGAACTCGGCCGGGAGATCCGGATCATCGGCGTGCAGGCCGAAAACGCCGCCGCCTACCCGCCCTCGCTCGCCGCGGACGCCCTCGTGCCGCTGAAGCGGGTCTCCACCATGGCCGACGGCATCGCCGTGGGCCGGCCGGGGCAGTTGCCGTTCAGCATCATCCGCGAACTTGTCGACGACGTCGTCACGGTCAGCGAGGACGCCCTGGCCCGGGCCCTGATCTTCCTGCTGGAACGGGCCAAGATGGTCGTCGAACCCGCCGGCGCCGTGGGCGTCGCGGCGCTGATGGAAGGCAAGATCGAAAACCCCGGGACCACCGCCATCGTGCTCTCCGGCGGCAACATCGACCCGATGCTGATGCTCAAGGTCATCCAGCGCGGCCTCTCCGCCGCCGGACGCTACATGACCGTCCGGATGATGCTCGATGACCGGCCCGGTTCGCTCGCGACCATCGCCCGGATCATCGCCGAGAACGACGCCAACGTCACCGGACTGGACCACACCCGGGTGGGCGGCTCCATCAGCATGGGCGACGTCTCCATCACCGTCAACCTCGAAACCAAGGGCCACGAACACTGCGAGCAGGTCCTGGGCGCGCTCCGGGCCGAGGGCTTCCAGCCGATCGTGGTGCACTAGGGGAGCGGCGGTGCTGCAGGCGTCCGGTGGCCAGCGGCGGGTCACGGCCGCGGCCCGGGCGCGGCAGGGCCTGCTGGTGGTGGGGTCCTTCGTGCTGCTGCTCTATGCCATCGAGTTCCTCAACGCCCTGCTGTTCCACTCGCTCAACGGCACCTTCGGGCTGCGGCCCCGCTCGGCGGACGGGCTGCTGGACATCCTGACATTTCCGCTGCTGCACGCCAACCTCGCCCATCTGGCCTCGAACACCCTGCCGCTGATCATCTTCGGCTTCCTGGTGTTCCTCTCCGGCGTCCGGGTCTTCGCCACGGCGCTGGCCTCCAGCTGGCTGGGTTCGGGGGCCGCGGTGTGGCTGATCGGCGGCTACAACATCACGGTCGGGGCCTCCGGGCTGGTCTTCGGCCTGTTCGCCTTCCTGCTGGTGCGCGGCTTCGTCAACCGGCACTGGGGCCAGATCCTGCTCTCGGTGGTGCTGTTCCTGGCCTACGGCGGAATCCTGTTCGGTGTCCTGCCCACCGTGGCCGGCTACGTTTCCTGGCAGGCCCACCTGGGCGGTGCCGCGGGCGGCGTGGCCGCCGCCCTGCTGCTGGGCCGGCGCCGGGCGCGGCCGGCCGGGGACAGCGGTTAAACGCCGACGCCGGCCCGCCGCGGAAGCGGGGGCCGGCGTCGTGGCGGGAAGTTAGCCTGCGTACGGCTTGGCGGAGATGATCTCCACCGCGATGTCCTTGCCGTTGGGGGCGGTGTAGCTGAGCTTGTCGCCCTCCTTGTGGCCGACGATCGCGGACCCCAACGGGGACTTTTCGCTGAAGACGTCCAGGTCCGAGTCGCCGGCGATTTCGCGGGAGCCCAGCAGGAAGCGCTCCTCGTCACCGGCAATCTTGGCGACAACAAGCATGCCCGGCTCGACGATTCCGTCGTCGGCAGGGGCCTCGCCCACGTGCGCGTCGCGGAGCAGCTCGGTCAGCTGGCGGATGCGGGCCTCGATCTTGCCCTGCTCCTCCTTGGCGGCGTGGTAGCCGCCGTTCTCCTTGAGGTCGCCTTCCTGGCGGGCAGCTTCGATCTTCTGAACGATGTCTGCACGCCCGGCGCCGGAGAGGTGGTCCAGCTCTGCCTTCAGGCGGTCAAAAGCTTCCTGGGTAAGCCAAGCTGCAGTTGCGCTGTTGGTGGTCGACACGGACTTCTCCTTTTGATGGTCAAACAAGCTGGTCAAACAAGCAAAGACCCCGCCACGGTGGCCACTTATGGATCTCAGTAACCAGCTCAGCGGGGTAGAGGTATTGATCCATTGTAGTCAATGCTGTGGATAAACCCAAGAACCCCTGCGTCGCAGGTCACACAGTGTTACTTCGCCGTTACTTCGCGGCGTCCGGGATCCAGCAGCTGTCGACGACGGCGGAGACGGCCTGCGACTCGGTGCGGACGGTCGCCCGGTGCACGGTGGTCCGGCCCCCGTCGCTGCCGGCGTCGGCCGCGTTGGGTCCGATGTCAACGACCTTCCAGCCGACTACGGCGAACTTGGCGTCAAGGGCCTTGACCGCGCACTTGGCGGCGGTGCCGGGGTTCTTGGTGACCTGGAAGTCCAGCTCGGTCAGGGTGGCGTCGGTGGTGCTGTAGCCGATGTCCTTGAAGCTGACGGACTCGGTGGCCGCCGACGTCGAAATCCAGGCCGCCACGCCGATTCCGAAGGCGAGCGCGAGGACCAGGATGATGCGCTTGGCCTTCCCGCCGAGGGCGCGCTTTTGGGCACCGTAGCGATTGGCTACGCTGTTAGGTGCCGGCACGGTCGCCGCGGGCTGCTCCTCGGAAGTCACCCGTCCAGTTTAGTGTGGATCGGGCGGGGGAATTTCCGCGCCGCCGCTGCGCGTTACTCCGGGCGTGGTCCCGGCGTCCGGCGCCCAAGCGCCCGTACCGCCCCGCAGCAGAATTTCCGCACAAGAAAGAGGAGCCGTCCCGCCATGACAGCGTCCCCCAGCCCGTCAGCCCCGCTTCGGCTGCTCGCCGTCCACGCGCACCCCGACGACGAATCGAGCAAGGGCGCCGCGACGATGGCCAGGTACGCCGCCGCCGGCGTCGACGTCCTTGTGGCGACCTGCACCGACGGGTCCCGCGGCGACATCCAGAACCCGGCGATGGAAAGCGCGCCGCATCCCAAGCGCGACATGGCCGGCGCCCGGCGGCTGGAGATGGCGAACGCGGCCAAGGTCCTGGGCATCCGCCAGCACTGGCTGGGCTTCGTCGATTCCGGGCTGCCCGAGGGCGACCCGCTGCCGCCGCTGCCCGCCGGCTCCTTCGCCACCCTGCCGCTGGAACGCGCGGCCGCCCCGCTGGTGCGGCTGGTCCGCCGGTTCAAGCCGCAGGTCATCCTCAGCTACGACGAGAACGGCGGCTACCCGCACCCGGACCACATCATGGCCCACCGGGTCGCCGTGGAGGCGTTCGACGCCGCCGGCGACCCGGAACGGTACCCGGGCACCGGCGAGCCCTGGCAGCCCAGCAAGCTCTACTACGACCGCGCCTTCAGCCCCGAACGGTTCCGGGCGCTGCACTATGCGCTGGAGGAAGCCGGTCTGCAGTCGCCGTACGCCGAGCGGATCGCGGCCTGGCTGGAGGCCGACGCCGAGGGGCACACCCCGCCCGCCCCGACGCATCCGACCACCACGCAGATCGAGTGCGGCGACTTCTTTGAGGCCCGCGACGACGCCCTGCGCGCCCACCGGACGCAGATCGATCCCGAGGGATTCTTCTTTGCGGTCTCGCCCGCGATGCAGCGCCAGACCTGGCCGTGGGAGGACTACTCCCTGATCCAGTCCAAGGTCCCGGCGGACCTGCCCGAAACGGACTTTTTCGCCGGGCTAAGATAGACCACGCAGGGACTTCTATGCCACGTAGAAATGGCGGCCGGGTCCCGCAGACGACAATCCCCACAGAAGGTTCCTGCCGTGCACTCCTTGCTCATCGCCCTGGCGACCGCCCCGGCGCCCGCGCCGTCGCCGTCGCTGCGTCCCGGGCTCACCCAGGACCAGGTCACACCGGGCCTGCTGGGCTTCCTGCTCACCGCCTTTATCGTGGTGCTCACGGCGCTGTTGATCGTGGACATGGTCCGCCGGATCCGCCGGGTCCGCTACCGGGCGCAGGTCGAAGAGGAGCGCGCCGCCGAGGCCGCCTCCGGCCGGCCGGAGACCGACGGTGACGCAGGACCCGGCAGCCGCTGACCGCGGCCGCCCCGCCGGAGCCGGCGGCGGCACCCCCGGGGCGTCCAACGCCCTGGGAGCGGAGCCGTCCGCCTATTTGCGCCAGCACGCCGGCAACCCGGTCCACTGGCGGCCGTTCGGGGATGAGGCCTTCGCCTTCGCGGCGGCCCGTGACGTCCCGGTCTTCCTCTCGATCGGGTACGCGGCCTGCCACTGGTGCCACGTCATGGCGGGGGAGTCCTTCGAGGACCAGGACACCGCCGACTACCTGAACGCCCACTTCGTGCCCGTCAAGGTGGACCGGGAGGAACGCCCCGACGTCGACGCGGTCTACATGGCCGCCACCCAGGCCATTAGCGGTGAGGGCGGCTGGCCGATGTCCGTCTTCCTGCTGCCCGACGGCCGGGCCTTCCACGCCGGGACCTACTATCCGCCCCGCCCAATGCCCGGCAGGCCCTCGTTCCGCCAGGTGCTGGAAGCGGTCCAGGAGGCCTGGCGGGAACGCCGCGCCGCCGTCGAACAGAACGCCGCCACCCTGGCCCGCGGCCTCGCCGCCGCCCAGGCTGCCTCCGCCGTCCGGCTGGACGCCCCCGCCCCCGAGCTCCGCCCGGACCTGCTGGCCGACGCGGTGCGTGCCCTCGCCCGCGCCGAAGACGCCGACGGCGGGTTCGGCGCCGCCCCGAAGTTCCCGCCGTCCTCCGTCCTGGAATTCCTGCTCCGGCACGCGGCGGTACCCTCGGACACGGCGGCCACGGCCCGCGACCTCGCCGGCCGCACGCTCGCCGCGATGGCCCGCTCGGCCCTCTACGACCGGGTGGAGGGCGGCTTCGCCCGCTATTCGGTGACCCGGGACTGGTCCGTTCCGCACTTCGAGAAGATGCTCTACGACAACGCCCAGCTGCTGCGCTGCTACCTCCACTGGGTCCGGCTGGGCGGGACGGCGGGCTTCCCGGCCGCGGAGGCGGCGGACGCGGCCGGCAGCACCGCTGACTGGATGCTGGGCGCGCTGGGGCTCGCCGGCCCCCGCGGCCCCGAGGCGCTGGCGTCCTCGCTCGACGCCGACACCGTGGTGGACGGGGAACACGTCGAAGGCGGCAGCTACCTGTGGACCCCCGCGGAGCTGGCGGAGCTGCTGGGCGCGGAGGACGGCGAACGCACCGCGGCCCTGATGGGGGTGCACGGGCACGGCAGCGTCCCGGAGACCGGGGCGCCGCTGCACCCGGGCCGGGCGCTCGACGCCGACGAGGCAGCGCTGTGGCAGCGGGTGCGCCCGGCGCTCCGCCGCGCCCGCGCGGCGCGGCCGCAGCCGGCCCGGGACGACAAGGTCGTGGCGGGCTGGAACGGTCTGGCCGTCGCAGCCCTCGCCGAGGCCGGTGCCCTGCTGGAACGGCCCGAGCTGCTGGCGGCCGCCGAGCGGATCGCCGCCTACCTGGAGCGGGTGCACTGGACCCCCGGCGGCGCGCCCGGTGCCGGCCGGCTGGTCCGCGTCTCCCACCATGGCGCCGGCCGCGGCATCGAGGGCCTGCTGGAGGACTACGCGTTCTGCGCCGAGGGCCTGCTCGCGCTCTACGCGGTCACCGGCCGGACCCGCTGGTACGCCTTCGCCGGGGACCTCCTGGCCGCCGCCCGCGGGCGGTTCGCCGCCGGCGGTGCACTGCGTGACACGGTGGGGGAGTCGGTGCAGCTGGCCAACGCCCAGGGCGGCGGCGCCGGGGCGGAGCCGTTCGATGACGCCACCCCCAGCGGAGCAGCCGCCTTCGCCGGCGCCCTGCTGTCCCACGCCGCGCTGTCCGGCTCCGCCGACGACCGCGCCCTCGCCGGCACCATCCTGTCCCTGCTTCCGCCGCTGGCGGCCCGCGCGCCCCGGGCGGCCGGCTGGCTGCTGGCGACGGCACAGGCGGCCCTCGCCGGGCCGCTGGAAGCCGCCGTCGTCGGTGCGGACACACCGCAGCGCGCTGCCCTGCACCGCGCCCTGCTGCACTCGCCCAGCCCGGGACTGGTGATTGCGCTGGCTGCAGAGGAGGCAGCCCCCGGCGTGGACGTGCCCCTGCTGCGCGGCCGGACGGCCGCGCCCGACGGGACGCCCCGGGTCTACCTCTGCCGCAACATGGTGTGCGCCCTTCCGGTGGGTTCCGTCGCGGCGCTCGGCGAGCAACTGGCTAGCATGGCTGAATGACTCCGACGTCCCCTCCTTCGCCGCCGGCCCGGGAACCCTTCGAATTGGTGGTTTTTGACTGCGACGGTGTCCTGGTGGACTCGGAGGTGATCTCCGTCCAGGTGGACCAGCGGGTGCTGGCCGACCTTGGCTGGGAGCTGGAGATCGAGGACATCGTGCGGGGCTTCGTGGGCAAGAGCGAAGCCAACTTCATCGCCGGCATCGAAGACCATCTGGGCATCGAACTTGCCGAGGGCTGGGACCGGGACTACCAGCGCTGGTACGACGAGGCCTTCGAACGGGACCTCACGGCGGTCGACGGCGTGGAGGACGCCCTGGACCGGATCCTGCTTCCGCACTGCGTGGCCTCCAGCGGCAGCCACGCGAAGATGCAGCGGACGCTGGGCCGGACCGGGTTGCTGCAGCGCTTCGCCGGCCGCATCTTCAGCGCCACGGAGGTTGCCAACGGCAAGCCGGCCCCCGACCTGTTCCTGCACGCGGCCGGGACGCTGGGCACGGCGCCGAAGGCCTGCGCCGTCGTCGAGGACAGCGCCTACGGGGTGCAGGCGGCGCGGGCAGCGGGGATGCATGTCTTCGCCTATGCGGGCGGGGTGACTCCGGCGGAACGGCTGGCGGGACCGGGGACCACGGTCTTCCACGACATGCGCCGACTCCCGGAGCTGATCGCCGCGGGCCGGCCGGGCTGACGGTCAGCCCAGGACGGCGATGGCGATGGCGGTGTAGTGCGCCGCAAAGGCGAAGACCGTGAAGGCGTGGAAGAGCTCGTGGAAGCCGAAGTGCTCGTAGCTGAAATTCGGCTTTTTGAGCGCATAGAAGACGGCGCCGGCGATGTAGAGCGCGCCGCCGACGCAGATCAGCACCGCGGCGGGCACGCTGGCGGCGAAGAAGTCCGGCAGGTAGAACAAGGCCCCGCAGCCCAGGGCGATGTAGATCGGCACGTACAGCCAGCGCGGGGCGTGCGTCCACATCAGGCGGAAGAGCACGCCGAGCACCGCGCCGGACCAGATCACCCACAGCAGCAGGACCGCCTTCGGCCGCTCCAGCAGCGCCCAGGCCAGCGGCGTGTAGCTGCCGGCGATCACCAGCATGATGTTGGTGTGGTCCAGCCGCTTGAGCACCATCTTCACGCCGGGGGACCAGTTGCCGCGGTGGTAGACGGCGCTGACACCGAAGAGCAGCACCCCGGTCACGGCGTAGACCGCCGACGCGGTCTTCAGCTCGGCCGTCGGGGCCAGCAGCACCAGCACCAGGCCCGCGGCGAAGGCCAGCGGCGCCGTGACGGTGTGGATCCAGCCCCGCCATTTCGGCTTGATCATCAGCAGTTCGGCGATTTTGACCGCCGCATCGTCCACGGGGCTGGTGCCGCCGGACGGTGACGTGTTGCGCTGCGCGGACCGCTCGGGCCCGGGCTCCGGACTGGTTCCTTCCATCCGGCCATAATAACCTACGGAGCGGTAAGTTACCGAGGAGTAACAAGCCGTGCGGGCGGCGCTCCGACGGTGGCGTGCACCACCCGGGCCGTCCGGCGGGTAGCCTAGGAATGCACTGCCGTCAGAGCCCAAGGAAGCCAGGTGAATGTCCGGATGGAACTGCCCGGATTCCTGTATGGCTTCTACGAGCGCAGCCTCCAGCGGTCCCTCGACCCGGAGCGGGTGCCCAAGCACATCGGCGTCATGGTCGACGGCAACCGGCGCTGGGCGCGGCAGTTCAATGCCCCCACGAGCCAGGGCCACCAGGCCGGCGCGGACAAGATCCACGAGTTCCTCGGCTGGTGCCAGGAGCTGGGGATCAAGGTGGTCACCCTGTACATGCTGTCCACGGACAACATGAACCGATCCGGCGAAGAGCTCGATCTGCTGATGGGGATCATCGCCAATACCCTGGACCGGCTTGACGAGGACGAAGACATCTCAGTGCACGCCATGGGCGCCCCGGAGCTCCTGCCCGACTACCTCGCCGAGCGGCTCAACAAACTCACCGCACGCACGCCGGTACACGAGAAGATCCACGTCAATGTCGCCGTCGGCTACGGCGGCCGCCGGGAAATCGTCGACGCCGTCCGCGAACTGCTGCACGACGCCGTCGCCCGCGGCGCGGACATCGGCAAGCTGGCCGATGAGCTCAGCGTCGATGACATCTCCCGCTTCCTGTACACCCGCGGCCAGCCCGACCCCGACCTGGTGATCCGCACCTCCGGCGAGCAGCGGTTGTCCGGGTTTTTGATGTGGCAGAGCGCGTACAGCGAGTTTTATTTCTGCGAGGCGCTGTGGCCGGCGTTCCGCAAGGTCGACTTCCTCCGGGCGCTGCGCGACTACGCCGGCCGGCAGCGCCGCTTCGGTTCCTGAGGCTGTTTACCCGGGCTTCACCTGATGGCCGGAAGAATCGCCGACAGATTACCCGGCAATGGGCCCGGCGCGGACGTACGTTAATCCCATCAGCGGGCAAACCGCCGGCTGATCGGGGAGGCCAGTACATGGAGCGGAACTTCGCACCGGATGTATGGGAGGCCGCGTCCGGCCTCCGGGCCGAGCCGCCTCACCACTAACATTTCCGGGCCGGCGGCCCGGGGCTGGAGTCGATGTGGCTATTTCTGCAGCACTGCCCGGTGTCCCTTCCGACCAGGGCACCCACGCTACCTCTCGCGCCACGCGGGACACCTCACAGACCGGCACGGCGCCGTTGGACGCCGCGGCCGGTCCTGCTGTTTCCGGGGCAGGAACAGCGGAGGAAACCGCCCGAAGCTACGTCATCGACACCTCCGTGCTGCTCTCGGACCCGCGCGCACTGCTGCGCTTCGCCGAGCACGAGGTCATCCTGCCGATCGTGGTCATTACCGAACTCGAGGCCAAACGGCACGACCCGGAACTGGGCTACTTCGCCCGCAAGGCGCTGCGGCTGCTCGACGACCTCCGCGTGGAGCACGGCGGCCTGGACCGGCCCATCCCGCTCGGCCACCACGGCGGCACCCTGATGGTGGAAATGAACCACATCTCCGCCGAGGTGCTGCCGGCGGGGTTCCGCGGCGGCGACAACGACAGCCGGATCCTCGCCGTGGCCAAGAACCTAGCCAACGAGGGCCGGGATGTCACCGTGGTCTCCAAGGACCTTCCGATGCGGGTCAAGGCCTCCGCCATGGGGCTGCTGGCCGACGAATACCGCAACGAGCTGGTCAAGGATTCCGGCTGGACCGGCCTCGCCGAGCTCGACGCCGGCGAGGAGGACGTGGCCGCGCTGTACGGCCACGAGGCGGTCTTCATTCCCGCCGCCGCGGAACTGCCGGCCAACACCGGGCTGGTGCTGCTCTCCGGCCGGGGTTCCGCCCTGGGCAGGGTAGGCGCCGACAAGCAGGTCCGCCTGGTCAAGGGCGACCGCGATGTCTTTGGCCTGCACGGCCGGTCGGCGGAGCAGCGGCTCGCGATCGACCTGCTGATGGACCCGTCCGTCGGGATCGTGTCCTTGGGCGGCCGGGCCGGGACCGGCAAATCCGCGCTGGCGCTGTGCGCCGGGCTCGAAGCCGTCCTGGAGCGCCGGGAGCACCGCAAGGTGGTGGTCTTCCGCCCGCTTTACGCCGTCGGCGGCCAGGAGCTCGGCTACCTGCCCGGTTCCGAGTCGGAGAAGATGAACCCCTGGGCCCAGGCCGTCTTCGACACCCTCGGCGCGCTGGTCAGCCAGGAGGTCGTGGAGGAAGTCATGGACCGGGGCATGCTTGAGGTGCTGCCGCTGACCCACATCCGCGGCCGGTCCCTGCACGACGCGTTCGTGATCGTGGACGAGGCGCAGTCGCTGGAGAAGAACGTCCTGCTCACGGTGATGAGCCGGATCGGCCAGAACTCCAAGATCGTCCTCACCCACGACGTCGCCCAGCGGGACAACCTCCGGGTCGGGCGGCACGACGGCGTTGCCGCCGTCGTCGAAACCCTCAAGGGCCACCCGCTCTTCGGCCACATCACCCTCACCCGCTCCGAGCGCTCGCCGATCGCGGCGCTCGTGACGGAGATGCTCGAGGGGGCGGAGATCTAAGCCCGGATGCCCAGGTACTTCGCGGTGGGTTCGTGGCCCTGGACTTTGAGGGTCCAGTCGGGGCGGTTGAAACCGGCAGGGGTGAGCCGGACTCTTTGGGAGTCCTGCACCGTGCCGCCCCAGTTGGCCCGGGTGACGCCGTTCAGGTCGTAGCCGAGGGACCGGGAGACGCCCAGGGACTGCCGGTTCCAGGCCGCCGCCTCGGACTCGGCCACCTCGGCGCCGAGCCAGTCGAACGCGTACAGGGCGACGGCGGCGCGCATCTCCTTGCCCAGCCCGCGGCCCTGCACGCGCCGGGTGAGCCAGGAGCCGGTGCTGACGGTCTTCAGGGTGGCGAAGTCCTTCGCCGCGATGTCCTGGCAGCCGACGAACTCGCCGCCGTGCCAGATGCCGAGCAGCAGGGTCCAGTCCTCCGGCGACATGGTGCCCCGGCAGCGCCAGTACCACTGCGCCATGTTCGGGCCGAGCTCCTCGGCCGGGGCCTCGGCCCAGGGCTGGCTGAACGGGTTCCGGCCGGGTTCGTGCACGCCGTCCAGGGCCGCCTGCACCGCCGCCGGGATGTCCTCATCCCGGATCGGCCGCAGCGTCAGCCGGGGCGTCTCCAGGCTCAGGGCGAATGGGGGCCAGTACGATCCGGGCGCGGTCATCCCGGAAGCCTAACGGCGCCGGGCGTGCGGGCGCCAGTCACGTCCCACGGCGCCGGAAGCGGCGCACTCGGGTCGGAATCCAGTAGCATCCGAGGGTGATCGATCGTCTCGGCGAACTCGGGGGAGCCGCCCCGCCGGCCTTCTGGCTGGTGCTGCTGGCGTGCGCCTACTTCGCGGTCATGGCCGCTCGGCTGAGCATCATCGACATCAGGCACCACCTGTTGCCCAACCGGATCATCTTCCCGTCCTACGCCGTCGCCGGAGTGCTGCTGCTCGGCGCCGCCGGGCTCAGGGCGCTGGCTCCGGCCGGCGGCGAGGGCAGCGCCGCGCTGTTCGGGATCCCGGGGCTCCGCATCGTGGCCGGCGGCGCGGCCCTGTGGCTGTTCTACTTCCTGCTGCGCGCCGCCTACCCGCCGGGGATGGGATTCGGTGACGTCAAGCTCGCCGGGGTGCTGGGCATGTACCTCGGGTTCCTCGGCTGGGGGCACGTCTTTGCCGGCACGTTCGCCGCTTTCCTGTTCGGCGGACTCTGGAGCCTTGCCCTGCTGGTCTCGCGGCGCGGAACGCTCAAGTCCGACATCCCGTTCGGACCGTTCATGCTCGCCGGCACTACCGCTGCGATGCTGCTGCTGCCCGCGGGTTAGGCTGGCGGGATGGCCACCCCGGACTTCATCCTGAAACTGCGCGAGAAAATCGGCCACGAGAGCCTGTGGATCCCCGGCGCCCGCGCCGTGGTGTTCGATGACGCCGGCCGGGTCCTGCTGGGCCAGCGGGCCGACAACGGCCAGTGGGGGCTGATCACCGGAATCCTCGAACCGGGTGAGGAGCCGGCGCCCGGCCTGCTGCGGGAGGTGTTGGAGGAAACCGGTGTGGTGGCCGTCGCCGAGAGGCTGGTCTCGGTGGACGCTGTGGGACCCACCGTCTACCCCAACGGGGACGTCTGCCACTTCCTCACCCTGGTGTTCCGCTGCCGCTACGTCTCCGGGGAGGCCCGGGTCAACGACGACGAATCGCTCGCCGTGGGCTGGTTCCGGCCCGGGGAGTTTCCGGCGCTGATGCCGGGCCACCTCGAATCGATCGAGCAGGCCCGGAACCCCGACGGCGCTGCGCACTTCCGGAGCTGACAGCCCCTCCCGGCGGGACCGGGACGCGGCGCCCGGAAAGCCCCGCGGGGACCGGAACACCCGGTGGCACCGGGGCGCGGGGATTAGTGTCGGTGCTCCGCGTTAGCCTGCGGTCATCCAGCCTGAGCGCTGGCTGACAGTGGTCCGGAGCCATCCGGACCGGAAACGGGGAAGCATGACAGATTCAGCGCTGACGCACGTGTATGTCCTCCTGGACCGCTCCGGCTCCATGAGCTCCATCGCCGACGACACCGTCGGCGGTTTCGCCGCTTTCGTCCGGGAGCAGCAGGCGGTTGCCGGCCGCTGCCGGCTGTCGCTGGCCCAGTTCGACGATGTCTATGAGCGGGTCTACGCTGCGGTGGACATCGCCGAGGTCCCGCCGCTGCGGTTGCAGCCCCGCGGCAGCACGGCCCTGCACGACGCGATGGTCCGGCTGATCGGCGAGGCCGGCGCGGAACTGGCGGCGCTGCCGGAGGAGGAGCGGCCCGGCACGGTGTTGGTGGCGGTGCTCACCGACGGGCACGAAAACGCCTCCCGGGAGGCCAGCGGTGCCGCGGTCAAGGCCCTCGTGGAGCGCCAGCAGAGCCAGTGGGGCTGGCAGTTCACCTATCTGGGCGCGAACCAGGACGCCGTCCTGACCGCAGGCGGCCTCGGCATCCGGGCCGAGGACGCGCTGACCTACGCTGCCGGCAACGTGGACGCCGCCTTCTCCGGCCAGTCCGCGAAGACCCGCCGGCTGCGCGAGGCCCGGCTCGCCGGAGCCAGCCTGGACGAGGCGGCAGCGTACTCGGCCTACACCCCGGAGGAGCGCCGGGCCGCCGGCGGGGCGCAGTAGCCCACTGCGGCCAGTGCCGGGGAGCGGGCGCCGGAACAGCCGCCGGCCCGCTGCCACTGCCGCGACCAACGACGGCGGCCGGCGCCTTCCGCTGGAAGGTGCCGGCCGCCGTCGGACGCCGCTGACGGTGCCCTCCGCTGGGAGGGCACCGGGTTGTAACTAGGCCTTGTGCGGCGGACGCGTCATGGACATGACGTCCAGCGCGGTGTCCAGCTGCTCTTCGGTCAGTTCGCCGCGCTCGAGGAAGCCCATGGCCACGACGGTCTCACGAATGGTCAGGCCCTCCGCGACGGCCTTCTTGGCGATCTTGGCGGCGTTCTCGTAGCCGATGAACTTGTTCAGCGGCGTGACGATCGAGGGGGAGGCCTCGGCGAGGAAGCGGGCGCGCTCGACGTTGGCGGTGATCCCGTCAATCATCTTGTCGGCCATGACGCGGCTGGTGTTGGCCAGCAGCCGCACCGACTCCAGCAGGTTGGCCGCCATGACCGGGATGCCGACGTTGAGTTCGAAGGCGCCGTTCGTGCCGGACCAGGCGATGGCGGTGTCGTTGCCGATGACCTGGGCGCAGACCATGATGGAGGCCTCGCAGATGACCGGGTTGACCTTGCCGGGCATGATCGAGGAGCCGGGCTGGAGGTCCGGGATGGCGAGTTCGCCGAGACCGGTGTTGGGGCCGGACCCCATCCAGCGCAGGTCGTTGTTGATCTTCATGAAGGAGATTGCGATGTTGCGCAGCTGGCTGGAAGCCTCGATCAGGCCGTCGCGGTTGGCCTGGGCCTCGAAGTGGTCGCGGGCCTCGGTCAGCGGCAGGCCGGTGTCCGCGG
Organism: Arthrobacter sp. Soil763; assembly: GCF_001428365.1. GTDB lineage: Bacteria > Actinomycetota > Actinomycetes > Actinomycetales > Micrococcaceae > Arthrobacter. The sequence goes on from NZ_LMSH01000004.1 coordinate 106,757, forward strand.
CGAGCAGTTCGATCACACGCTCCGGGAAGCCGGCGGGGGTGTTGATGCCGGTGCCGACGGCGGTGCCGCCGAGCGGGACCTCGGCGACGCGGGGGAGGGAGGCGTTGATGCGTTCGATCCCGTACCGGACCTGCGCCGCGTAGCCGCCGAACTCCTGGCCGAGCGTGACCGGGGTGGCGTCCATCAGGTGGGTGCGGCCGGACTTCACGACGTCCTTGAACTCGGCGGCCTTGCGCTCCAGCGACTCGGCGAGGTAGCCCAGCGCGGGGATCAGGTCGTTGATCAGGGCCGACGTGGCCGCAACGTGCACGGAGGTCGGGAACACGTCGTTGGAGGACTGCGAGGCGTTGACGTGGTCGTTGGGGTGGACGACCTTGTCGCTGCCGGCGGCCTTCAGCGCCCGGGAGGCGAGTTCGGCGAGGACCTCGTTGGTGTTCATGTTCGAGGAGGTACCGGAACCGGTCTGGAACACGTCGATCGGGAAGTCGCCGTCGTACTTGCCGGCGGCCACTTCGTCGGCGGCGTCGGCGATCGCCTGGGCCAGCTCGCCGTCGAGCACCCCCAGCTCCGCGTTGGCCTGCGCCGCGGCCTTCTTCACGCGGGCGAGGGCTTCGATGTGGGCGCGCTCGAGGGTCTTGCCGGAGATCGGGAAGTTCTCGACCGCGCGCTGCGTCTGGGCGCGGTAGAGGGCGTTCACGGGGACGCGGACTTCGCCCATCGTGTCGTGTTCAATCCGGAATTCTTCAGAGTTCAAGTCTGCTGTGGAAGTCATGGGGCTAGCTTATTGGCCCGGGGCGTTCCACCGAAAACCGTGAACCGGGGTCCCGGCCGGGCTAGAGCTCGCCGATGCCCGACACCAGGTCCGCGCGGCCCTCCGCCAGCCGGTAGGCGAGCCCGATCACTGCGGTCTGGCCACTTGCGACGGCGTCGGAGATCACCCGGGAGCTGTCCACGAGGCGCTGCGAGGTCTGCTTGACGTTCTCGACGACCATGTCGTTGACGTCCGGCTGCTCGTTGCGCAGCGACGTCAGCACGGCGGGGGTGATGCGCTCGACCAGGCTGCGGATGAAGCCTGCGGGCATCTGGCCGGTCTCCACCGCCTCCTTGGTGGCGATGACCGCGCCGCAGCTGTCGTGGCCCAGGACGACGATCAGCGGCACGCCGAGGACGCCGATGCTGTACTCGAGCGAGCCGAGCACCGCGTCGTCGATCACCTGCCCGGCGGTGCGGACGACGAAGGCGTCCCCGAGGCCGAGGTCGAAGATGATCTCGGCGGCGAGGCGGGAATCGGCGCAGCCGAAGATGACGGCAAAGGGGTTCTGGGTCTCCACCAGCGAGGACCGCCGCGAGGCGTCCTGGTTGGGGTGGGAGGATTCACCGGCGACGAAGCGTTCGTTGCCTTCGCGCAGTCGGCGCCAGGCCAGGGCGGGAGTCAGCGTAGTAGTCACCCTGCTTACTTTACGGCGCCGTCGTGGCCTTCGGGGAACTTGTTGCCGCCGGATTACGTTCCAGCGACGCCACCACGGCCGCGGCCAGGACGGAGAACTCCTCCAGGGAGGCGGGGCCGGTCAGGACCACCGTGGTTCCGCGGTAGTCCAGCACCATGGACTTCTCGCCCTTTCCGGTATCCCGGAGCTCCCACTCGCGTCCGCCCGCGGCCCGCGTGCCGGTTACCGGCGCGTTGCCGGTCTGCTGCAGCAGCCACGTGGGGTTCGCCTGCCGGGTCTGCACCAGGCCGATGAAGGAGTCCTTGGGTGTCAGGTAGCCGACCTCCCAGGTGGCCACCCCGCTGCTGGAACCGGACTCCCAGCGGGCGTAATTGGGCCGGAATGTGTCGCCCGTGTCCGGGGCGGCCGGTGTGAATCCCGCCACACCAGCTGCGTTCCGGGCGACGGCGGTGACGTTGACGTCGGGCCGGTAGCCGCCGGTGTCCGGCGTCGGGTTCATGAGGAGCACCGGCAGGAACGCCGCGATGCTGACCATCAGGGCGATGATCATGCCGATCACCGAGGCGTTGGCCCGCTTCGCCGCGGCGGCGCGGATGACGGGCTTGACGGGCGGCTGGTCGGCTGGCTGCTGTGCCGCGGGACCCGCGCTGCCGGGCGGCGGTCCAGGGGTTCCGGGCGGGGTGTCCTGCAATTCGTTCACCCTTCTATAGTCGCCCATTCCGGGCCGATCTCACATTCGGCCGGGGACCGCCGGCGGGGGACAGTCCGGGTCACGGAACGGTCATGCCATGACCGATGGAGGCCGCCGCGACTATGATCGGAAACAGACGAATCACCGCGGCCGCCGCAGACCGGGGGCCGCGGGTTCAATGATCGCCACTCGAAGAAGAGGTTCACGTGTCACCAGCGTCCATGACCCAGAAGTACTCCACGCTTTCCCCGTCGCTCGCCGTCGGCATTGATGAGCCCGACCGCAACCTTGCCCTGGAACTGGTCCGCGTCACCGAGGCCGCGGCCATCGCCGGCGGCCACTGGGTCGGTTTCGGCGACAAGAACAAGGCCGACGGCGCCGCTGTCGACGCCATGCGCTCCTTCCTCCAGACCGTCCACTTCAACGGCGTCGTGGTCATCGGTGAAGGCGAGAAGGACGAAGCGCCCATGCTGTTCAACGGCGAGCGGGTGGGTGACGGCACCGGACCCGAGGTCGACGTCGCCGTCGACCCGATCGACGGGACGCGGCTGACCGCCCTCGGCATCAACAACGCCCTCGCCGTGCTGGCCGTCGCCGAGCGCGGCTCCATGTTCGACCCCTCCGCGGTGTTCTACATGGAAAAGCTCGTCACCGGCCCGGAAGCCGCCGACATGGTGGACCTGCGCCTGCCGGTCAAGCAGAACCTGCACCTGATCGCCAAGGCCAAGGGCGTCAAGGTCAACCAGCTCAACGTGATGATCCTGGACCGCGACCGGCACCGCCCGCTGGTCGAGGAAATCCGGGAGGCCGGTGCCCGCACCAAGTTCATCATGGACGGCGACGTCGCCGGCGCCATCGCGGCGGCCCGTGCAGGGACCGGCGTCGACGCCCTGATGGGCATCGGCGGGACCCCGGAAGGCATCGTCGCGGCCTGCGCGATCAAGTCCCTGGGCGGCGTCATCCAGGGCCGCCTCTGGCCCACGAGCGATGAGGAAAAGCAGAAGGCGATCGACGCCGGCCACGACTTGGACCGGGTGCTCTCCACCAACGACCTGGTCTCCAGCGACAACTGCTACTTCGCCGCCACCGGCATCACCGACGGCGACCTGCTCAGGGGTGTGCGCTACTCCAAGGACAAGGTCCTGACCCAGTCGATCGTGATGCGCTCGAAGTCCGGCACCATCCGCTTCGTCGACGGCGAGCACCAGGCCAGCAAGTGGGAAGGCTACGCCCGCCCGAGCTAGCCCTCACACCGCGCGAACGTACACTTGAGGCCCCGAATCCGCATGGTTCGGGGCCTCAAGTGTCCGTTCGCGGGGCCCGGGACGGCCTGAGGCAGCCCGAACTTTCTCGACGACAAAAGGCCTGTCGCCGTCGAGGTCCTCCTTGAAGACCCGGATTTCCTTCCACCCCAGCGCTTCGGTGACCGCCCGACGCCGTTCATCCGCCGTCTGCTGGCTCGGGTCGGCATGATGTGCGCCGTCGTATTGCAGCGCGACGCGCCGGTCCGGGTAGGCGGCGTCGGGCCAGACGAGGGCGCGGCCCCAGGTGTCGCGGAGGATGCGGTTGAGCTCCGGCTCGCCCAACCCGGCGCGGCAGAGGATCAGCCGCATTTTTGTTTCCTGCGGCGAGTCCGCGCCAACCCGGATGTCCGGCAGCGCGGCCCGGGCGGTGCGAACCCCGCGCATGCCCGGATGCGCGGCCACGATCCGCTGAAGGTCACCCAGGGTGGCCAGGGGTTTGCGGGGAACCGGGAATTCCGGTCCGTGCGCGACCACGATCGAGTCACCGGCGGCCACGAGCTCGTCCATGGACAGCAGGGCGGCGAGGTCCAGCCAGGTCCGTGCCGGGGAAGTCACCCGCAGCCCTCCCACATCGACCACTTCGCCCGGAAGGAACGTGAGCCGGTGGCCGACGACGTTCCGCCGCCGGGGCTTGCTGCCGTCACGACGCCGGGCCACGTGAACCCGCCAGTCCTCCTGGAGCCACCCCGGCAGGCCCACATTCCAGAAGGCTCCGCCGGAGTGGTGGGTGATGACCGAAGCTTCGTCGAGGTCTGAATAGGCGTGCAGGCTGGCGGCCGGGCCGCCGTCCCCGGCCGCCAGCGTCGCGGGGACCCTGATCCCGCGGGAGGGCACGTAGATATCGGGCCGTCGAAGCCGTTTGCGGGATACGCCGGCCAGATCAGCAGCCTGGGCGGTGAAGGATCCTGTGAGCAGCTCCGGCGGCAGCGGACGTCTGGACATGCTTCAGTCTGCTCCGGCGCGGGGTCACCAAAGCGGTTATCCACAGGTCCGGCCCGTTCAGCCGCGCGAACGTACACTTGGCGCCCTAAATCCACTCCACGCGAGGGCGCGAAGTGTACGTTCGCGCTCTGTGGAGGGCGCGAAGTGTACGTTCGCGCTATTTGCGGAGCTTGGAGCGCAGGGCTTTCAGCAGTTGGACGGCCTTGCGGGCGGACTGGTAGGCGCCGTAGCGGAGCTTCTTGACCGGAAGGTCCCACGTGCCCGGGTAGGCCACCTCGCGGCCGCCGAAGGATTTCTTGAACGCCGTGAAGCCGGCCCATTTGTGGTCCGGCTGGTCCGCCGGGGCCACGCCCCAGAGGTCGACGTGCGCCAGGCCCTTTTCTTTGGCGTCGGCCATCAGGGTCACCAGCAGCGGGATGCCGGCGCTGAGCTTGCGGTGCGTGTCGTCGAGGGCGGCGTGGGCGTAGGTGCGGGTGTCCGCGGAGTCGTATGCCAGGGCCGCGGCGATCGGCGTGCCCTCCAGTTCGGCGATAAACAGGGTCGCCGCGCCGGCCGGCATCAGCGACTTCGCCACCTGGGCCAGGTACTCGTCGCTCTGGGGCTTGAAGCCGTTGCGTGCCGCGGTCTGGTGCAGGAACTCCAGCAGCACCGGGATCTCGGCGGGGTCCTGGCTGGACCGGAAGCTCACGCCCTTCTTGTGGATGTTGCGGTACAGGTTCCGGTTGACCGGCTTCATGTCCGCCAGCACATCCTTGAAGTCCCGGTCCAGGTCCACGATCCAGCTCAGTTCCGGCTGCAGGTTCGCCGGCGCGGGCCGCAGGCCGCGGCTGCCGAGTACGGTGCCGGCCTCGGCGGCGGTAAATCCGGCGCTGACCGGCTCCAGCCGGATAAACACCGCCCCGCAGGACCGGGCCAACGACGTCAGGGACGCCAGTGCGGCGTCGAAGGCGGCAACCGACTCGGCGAGCGGGCCGTACGGGACGTACAGCAGCTTGCCGGCCGGGTTGCTCTCCTCAACGGCCAGGTAGCGCCAGCCCTCGCCGGCCTGCTCGTGCACGGTGCGGCCGAGGGCGCGCTGGACGTCGGCCCAGTGCGGGCCCTGCAGGAAATGATCCACGGTTCAGCCTTTCAATCCGGTGGTGACGGCAAACGCCACGGCGGGCCCGGCCGCGTCGGCGACGGGGTGGACGTTGACGGGGGCCTCGGCCGCCGGCAGGAAGGCAGAGGCCCCGCGCTGCAGCTGCAGGTCGCCCTTGGGAGAGTCCAGCAGCACCGCGCCGGAGACGACGATGATGACGGCGGCGCCGGACTGGGCCAGCGGCACGGGATCGCCGCCGGGCAGCAGTTCCACGCGCTGGAGCTGGAATTCCTTGAACGGCGGCCGGTAGAGCTCCTGGCCCAGCAGGGTGGTCTCGGCTTCGAGCGACGGCACGCCGACGGCCTCGAACGCGATCGTCTTCAGCAGTTCCGGCACGTCGACGAATTTCGGGGTCAGGCCGCCGCGGAGCACGTTGTCCGAGGAGGCCATCACCTCGATACCCAGGCCGTGCAGGTAGGCGTGCACGTTACCGGCCGGCAGGTACACGGCCTCGCCGGGCGCCAGCGAGATCCGGTTCAGTAGCAGCGAAATCAGCACGCCGGGGTCCCCGGGGTACTCCCGGCCCAGCTCGACGACGGTGGCCAGGGCCGCCGCCGGCTCTCCGGAGCCCGGTTCCCCGGAGGCCAGCGCCGCGACGACGGCGTCCGTGGCGGCGGCCACCTCGGGGCCGCCGGCGATCAGCCGCTCGAAGGCGGCGCGCAGGGCCGCGGGCTCCCCGGGCGTGGCGAGGTCCGCCGCCAGCTGCCGGAGCAACTCCGGGACCTCGAGTCCGGCCAGCTCCAGGACCCCCACCAGATGCCCGACCACGGCGAGGGATTCTGCCGCCGGCCGGAAACCGCAGAGCGCCTCGAAGGGCGTCAGGGCGAAGATCATTTCGGGCTTGTGGTTGTCGTCCTTGTAGTTCCGCTCCGCGGCGGCCCGGTCGACGCCGGCAGCCTCCTCCCGGGCGAAGCCGGCCCGGGCCTGCTCCAGCGTCGGGTGGACCTGCAGCGAGAGCGGGTGCTCGGCGGCCAGGACCTTGAGCAGGAAGGGCAGCCGCGGACCGAATTCGGCCACGCTGTCGCCGCCGAGGTGGTGGGCCGGGTCCCCGGCGATCAGCTCGTCCAGCGCCAGCTGTCCGCCGTCGTCGTGGGCGAGCGAGGGGGAGTCCGGGTGGGCGCCGATCCACAGCTCCGCCTCCGGGCCGCCGGACGCCGGACGGCCGAGCAGCCCGGCGATCGCGGTGGACGAGCCCCAGGCGTAAGGCCGGAGGACGTTCTCAAGTTCGTACACGGAATACCTATCTGCTCAGGGGAAAACGGCGGTGGGCCGGCCGGCGGGACGGGGTTCCGGCGCTACAGCGGGGCGCACTGGCCGTTGGTGGCCACGAGGTTGCGGATGGACTGTTCGTCACCGTTGCGCTTGAAGTCGTTGAGCATCTTTTCCGTGATCGGTTCGCCCTCGGGCGTGGTGGTCACGGGTGTGAAGTCCGCCGACGGCGACGGCGCGGGCTGCGTTGCGGGCAGCGCGCCGGGCGCACCTGCCGCGGACAGCGGCCCAGGCGCAGCGGCCGTCCCGCGGAGCGGGTCGCCGGCGGCACCCGCCGTGGGGGCGGGGGCCAGCAGCTTGTCCACGGCCTGGTGGATCTTCGCGAAGTCCGGCACGGTCGAGAAGGACGCGTCGAAATCCGGCGGCCCGATCGTGAGCCGGCTGACCGGCTGGGACTTGGACTTCATCGCAAGGTCCACGAAGCTGCCGAGCTGGCTGGAGGAGACGTTGGAGTCCACCACCTTGGTGCCGGCCTTGACGATGTCTTCGAACTTCGAGAGCAGCGTCGCCGGGTCCAGCTGCTTGAGCATGGCCTGCTGGACGCACTGCTGGCGGGCGATCCGGGCGTAGTCGTCGACGAATTCCCGCGAGCGGCCGTACCAGAGCGCGTGGTAGCCGTCGAGCTTGTTCTCGCCGGCCGGAATCCAGCCCAGCGGCATGCCGTGGATGCCGTTGGCCTCATCCACCGTTTCGCCGCTGATCGGGACCCAGCCGCCGGCCTTGATCCGGATGCCGCCCATCGCGTCGATGAGCTTCGCGAAGCCGTCCATGTCCACCAGCACGTAGGCCTGGACCTTGATGCCGAGGGTGCCGGAGACCGCCTCCAGCGTCGCCTGCGCCCCGGGGTCCTCGACGCCGGGGTAGAGGTCCTGGTACTTGTTCGTGACCTCGGTGTTGATGGCGTTGATGAGGCATTCGTTGCCGCAGTCGTAGCCGTCCGGGTAGATCTTCCGCATCGGGGATCCCTCGCTGAACTGGGCGTTCTGGAGGTTGCGGGGGATGGAGATGATGGCGGACTTGCCGGTCTTGGCGTCGACGCTGATCACCGAGAGGCTGTCCGGACGGCGTCCGGTGCGGTCCGAGCCGGCGTCGCCGCCCATCATCAGGAAGTTGTACCGGCCTTCGGAGGGCTCCATGGCCGGGCCGTTGGAGAAAATGGTGCCGATCGCTGCCCGGCCGACGTTCAGCAGGTAGGCCGCGTAGCCCAGGCTGCCGCTGCTGAGCAGCATGGCCAGGACCAGGGCGGCGACGACGGCGGCGCGCACCCGGGGGGCCAGCAGCACCGGGCGGATCAGCCGCAGGGTGTTCAGGAACAGCGCCGCCCAGCCGAGCGCGAGCACCGCCAGCACGATCACGAGCAGCAAAGCGGTGACGGGGTTGGCGACCAGGTTGATCAGCGTCGGGCGGGAGACCAGGAGCAGGACCAGGGCTGCAGCCCCGAGCAGCCAGGCGGTGAGGGTGATGCGGAGCGCGAAGCGGCCCAGCCGCCGGTTGCCTGCAACGACCTGGGCGCTGCCGGGGACCAGCAGGGTCAGGGCGATCAGCAGGAACGCGCGGCGGGCGAGGGTGCCCGGTCCGGCGCCGGCGGGGTGGCGGACCGGGTCCGTCAGGGAACCTTGCCGCGGCGTGTCCCGGGCAGTGGCAAGACTTTTGCTCATGAGGGCTTCCCTACCGGCCGCTCCGCGGCGCGCTGTTGTCCTCGGAGAAGACGTCGGCCACCTTGCTGCGCAGGCTGGCCCCCTTGCGGGTGGCGGTCTCGTTGAGCTCCCGGGCGAAATCCAACAGGTCGGACTGCAGCTGCCGGGCGAGCGCGTCCGTGCCCGAGGCCAGCATCCGGACCGCCAGCAGGCCGGCGTTGCGGGCGCCGCCGATCGAGACCGTGGCGACCGGCACGCCGGCGGGCATCTGGACGATCGAGAGCAGGGAATCCATCCCGTCCAGGGTCTTCAGCGGCACGGGCACGCCGATCACCGGCAGGGGAGTGACGGAGGCGAGCATGCCGGGCAGGTGCGCGGCGCCGCCGGCGCCGGCGATGATCACGCGCAACCCGCGTTCGTGCGCGGTCTGCCCGTAGCGGATCATCTCGGCGGGCATCCGGTGGGCGGAGACGACGTCGGCCTCGAAGGGGATGCCGAACTCGGAAAGTGCCTCGGCGGCGGCTTCCATGACGGGCCAGTCGGAGTCCGATCCCATGACCAGCCCGACGATCGGGGCCTCGCGGCCGGAGGGGGCCGCCGCTGCGGCGTCGGGGGCTTCGGTGCGGTTCACGCGTTCTCCTCGGAGGTTCCGGCGGTACCGGCCTGCGGCCGCCCGTCCCGGATGATGTTGGCGACGGCGCCTGCCCGCTGGCGGACGGCGTCGACGTCGGCGGTGGAGCTGCCGACCAGGTTGACGTGGCCGATCTTGCGGCCCGGCCGGACGGCCTTGCCGTAGCAGTGGACCTTGGCCGCGGGTTCGGCGGCGAGGGCGGCGGGGTAGGCGGAATACAGGTTCTGGTTCGCGCCGCCCAGGAAGTTCTTCATGACCACGACCGGTCCCAGCAGGTCGGTGGCGCCTAGCGGCAGGTTCAGGATGGCGCGCAGGTGCTGCTCGAACTGGCTGGTGACTGACCCGTCCTGGGTCCAGTGGCCGGTGTTGTGCGGCCGCATGGCGAGTTCGTTGATCAGGAAGCCGGCGCCGGTGCCGGGGGTTTCGAACATCTCCACCGCCATGACCCCGGTCACGCCGAGCTCGTTGGCGATCCGGATGGCGGCGTCCTCGGCCGCGGCGGCCACCTCCACCGGAATGTCCAGGGCGGGGGCAATGACTTCGTCGCAGACGCCGTCGACCTGGATGGTGTGCACCACCGGCCAGGCACGGGTTTCACCGTCCGGGGTGCGGGCCACCATGGCGGAGAGCTCCCGGCTGAAGTCCACCTTGGCCTCGGCCAGCAGGGGGGACATGGCCTCGAACCAGTCCGCGGCGGCGGCCGCCTCGTCGGCGGAGCCGACGATCCGCACGCCCTTGCCGTCGTAGCCGCCGCGGGGGGTCTTCAGCACGACCGGCCAGCCGGTGTCGTCCCCGAACGCGACCAGGTCCGCAAGGCTGTGCACGGCGGCCCAGCGCGGGTTCGGCAGCTCCAGCCGGTCGACGGCGGCGCGCATCACCAGCTTGTCCTGGGCGTTGACGAGCGCGTCGGGGCCCGGGTGGACGTTGACGCCGGCGTCGATCAGCGCCCGCAGATGCCCGGTGGGCACATGCTCGTGGTCGAAGGTCAGCACGTCGAGGCCCCGGGAGAACTCCAGCAGGTGGTCGAGGTCGGTGTAGTCGCCGACCGGGGCGTTCGCGACGGCGGCGACCGCCGAAACGTCCGGGCCCTCGGCGAGGACGCGCAGTTCGAAGCCGAGGGCGGTCGCGGCAGGGGCCATCATGCGGGCGAGTTGGCCGCCGCCAACCACGCCGATTACAGGAAAAGTCACATCTCCCAGCCTACCGAACACCTCGGCGGAACCGGCCCGCGCGCGCCCGGCCGCCGACACGGCCGGCAAAAACCGGGGCATTCCGGGTCCCGGGAAGCCCGCTGGCGGGCGCCGGCACAGGGAACGGCGCTAAAATGGGCCGTCGGCCGCCTGGCCGCCGGATTCTATGGGCCTCGGAGGGTCATGACTAACTCACTAGCAGATCGTGCGCGCGGACTCGTTTCGCTCTTTTGGCGCGAAGTGGCCAAGTTCGGCGCCGTCGGCGGTGTCGCCTTCGTCATAGACAACGGGCTGACGTATTACCTGATGCACGGGCCCATGTCCGACAGCGAGGCCAAGGCCCGCTTTGTCGGGGCCACGGTCGCGACGATCTTCTCCTGGATCGCCAACCGCTTCTGGACCTTCCGGCACCGCCGCCAGGAGAACGTGTTGCGCGAGTTCGCCATGTTCGTCCTGATCAACGGCATCGGCATCGGCATCTCCACCGGCCTGACCGCCCTCGCCAAGTACGGCATGGGCATCACGGACAAGAACATGCTCTTCCTGGCCGGCGTCGTGGGCATCCTGGTGGCCACCGTCGTGCGCTTCTTCGCCTACCGGTTCCTGGTCTTCAATAAGGAACTCGACGACGAGCCGGAGTTCTCCCACGACCACGAGATCATCGAACGCCACCCGCACGGCCAGGAGCCGCTCGGTGTTCCGGGCCAGCGCGGCCGGGACGCGGACACCCCCGGTTCCACAGACCCCAGCTGACCCGCCGCGGCACGCGTCGCGCGCGACGCTGCTCAGCCGGCGTTGATCCGCTCGTCGGCAAGCAGCCGCTCGGTCACCGCAACCTCAGGGTGCACCAGCACCACTGAACCGTCCCGCCGCCACGCTCCGAGCGCCTGGGCGAGCACGGGACCGACGCCGTCCGCTGCCCGGAGCAGCACCCGTTCGGGCTCGTCCGTGCCGATCTGCCCAGCTTGTCCGGTCGCGGCAAAGTCCGTCAGCAGCGCCCCGTGGGCGTACGCCGTCCCATCGGCCCCGCGCACTGCGGGGCGGTCCGCCTCCGGTTCGACGAAGGGCATAAAGAAGTCACCGTGGGAGCGCACCTCCGCGGCGTAGTCCACGACGCCGGAGGGCAGGTCGCCGGGCCACCGCATGGCCAGCCCGCCGAGGGCCACGGCCAGGACGGCGTCGGAGCGGGCAGCGGCGGCCGCCGGTGCCGGATCCGCCGTGGCGAGCAGTTCCGCCTCGCCGCCGTCGAGCACCACTTCCATCCCCACCTGCCAGGCGCCGAGGGCGAGCACTACCGTTTTCCAGTGCGCCGGAAGGTCCAGGGACAGTCGCGTGCCCGGTTCGGCATCGAGTTCGTCCTGCAACAGGTTGCTGGTCTTGGCCACCCAGTTATCCAGCACCCGGCCGGAAAGCTCGACCCGTTCGGCGTCGGGGCCGTACCAGGTCAGCCGCGGCGCGGTGGACCGGCCCGAACGCAGGGCGGACATCAGTTCAAGGGCCGGGATACTCATGACCTCATCTTGCCACGACGGCTATGCCGCGGCTCCGGCGCCTGTGACGTTCGTCACCGCCGGACGCCGGCCGCGGGTGGCTGGCGCGGCGGCGCCGGATGCCCGGTGGAGGAAAAAGGCCGAAAACGCAGGAAAATCCCAGCGGAGACGCATCGTTCGCTCAAGAAAGTGCTCAGCAGGCTGTCTTTTACGGCGCGCGGCCGCGGCAGTGTCCGGAAAAAACCGGGCGTGGCGTGCCCGGAAAATCCGCCGGCCGCTGATTATTATCTCCGCTGCGGCTTGACTCCCGGAGACTTACACGCGTGTAATTAGGTATCGAAAGCCAATGCGCAAAAGCCGGCACACAACCGAGTGTCCGAGGGTCAGGCAAAGGCTGCCAAATCAGAGAGGGAACGCCAATGGGGCTTGCAGAGCGTATCCATGAAGATGAAGTCGTCGCCGGCCAGGCGACGGCAAAGTACCGGTCACGCGGGGTGCCCAGCGACTGGTACGTGGACCCGGCCGATCCGGACGCCGCGCAGCGGTACAACGAACACACCCAGGACTCGCTGCAGGACCAGGCCACGGCCTTCCTCGCAGCCCATGAGGCACTTCTGGCCGGGGACGCGGAGCCGGACAACGACCCGCTTGACCCGCCCATGGAACTGCAGACGCTGCACGCCGGAACCACCGCCCAGCCGGTGTGGATCGGACTGCCGCTCCGACAGGACTTCGATGACGAAGGCGAACTCGGGTGGCAGACGGACGCGCTGTGCGCGCAGACGGACCCCGAGGCCTTCTTCCCCGAAAAGGGCGGCTCCACCCGCGACGCCAAGAAGGTCTGCGGCGCCTGCAACGTCCGTTCGCAGTGCCTGGAATACGCCCTGGCTAACGATGAGCGCTTCGGTATCTGGGGCGGACTCTCCGAGCGGGAGCGCCGCCGGCTTAGGAAGCGGGCAGTCTAATTCTTCATGAAGTACGGGTCACCGCCGTCGTGGTAGCCCACGACGGCGGTGACTTTCTTCCCCGGACCCTCGCGGCCCTGGCCGCGCAGACGCGCCCGGCCGACGCCGCGATCGGCGTCGACACCGGATCCCGCGACCACTCCCTGGCGCTGCTCGGACAAGCGCTGGGGGCAGCCAACGTCACCGCCGTCGACCCGGGCCGCAGCGGCCTGGGCGGCGCGGTCCAGGCCGGCCTCGCGGCCCTCGAGCCCCGACCGGCCGGGTCCCCCGGCTCCGAATGGATCTGGCTGCTGCACGATGACGCCGCTCCGGCGCCGGAGGCCCTCGCCGAACTGCTGCACGCCGTGGAGCGGGCCCCGTCGGTCACCGTGGCGGGCTGCAAACAGCTCGACTGGCACGCGGAACGCCGGCTGATCGACGTCGGTCTGTCCACCAGCCGCTGGGCCGAGCGGCTCTCCCTGATCGAGGCCGACGAACTCGACCAGGGCCAGTACGACGGGCGCAGCGACACCTTCGCGGTGAACTCGGCCGGCATGCTGGTCCGCCGCGACGTCTGGGAGGACCTGCGCGGCTTCGACCCCGCCCTGCCGGGGACCGGGGACGACGTCGACTTCTGCTGGCGCAACCGCTTGGCCGGACACCGTGTGGTCGTGGTACCGAGCGCCCGCATGTTCCACGTCGCCCACCGCCCGCACGGCGCGGGCACCGCCAAGGCCGCCCGCAAGGCCCAGGTCCACCTGCGGCTCAAGCACGCCGCGGCCTGGAAAGTCCCGCTGCACGCGGCCGGCGCCCTCCTGGGCAGCCTCTTCAAACTTGTCCTCAGCATCGCGGTGAAGGATCCCGGCCACGGGTTCTCCCAGCTGCTGGCCACCCTCGGCGCCCTGGCCCGGCCGGCCGCGGTGATCCGGGGCCGGCGCAACGCCGCGCGCACCCGCCGGATCCGGCGGTCCGTGATTAAGGGCCTGCAAACGCCCCGGCGGGAAGTCTGGGCGCACCGGCGGTCGCTGATCGAAGCCTTCGGTTCGGACGAAGCGGAGGACTCCGGCCACGATCCGCTGGCCGAACAGCCCACCGGCGATGCCGCCGACGACTTCTCGGCACTGCGTACTCCCGAGCGGGGCTGGGCCGGCAACGGCGCCCTGCTGGCCGTGCTGCTGGCCACGGCCGCGTCCGTCCTGGGCCTGCTGGGCCTGTTCCGGGCCGACGCCGTCACCGGCGGGGCCTTGATCCCGGTCTCGGCCCGGCTGGGCGACATCTGGGACCACGCCTCCGGCTGGTGGATCGCCCTGGGGGCCGGGCTGCCGGGGCACGGAGACCCGTTCGACTACCTGCTCTGGGTGCTCGGCGTGCTCGGCGCGGGCAACGCCAGCGGAGCCGTAGCCTGGCTGTTGCTCCTGGCCATGCCGCTGTCCGCCCTCGGTGCGTGGTTCGCCGCCGGTGCCCTGACCCGCCGCCGCCGGCTGCGGCTCGCGGCGGCACTGGTCTGGGCCGGGGCACCCGCCCTCCAGGTGGCCCTGAACCAGGGCCGGCTCGGCGCCCTCATCGCCCACATGCTGCTGCCCCTGCTCGTCCTGGCCCTGCTGCGCGCCACCGGGTCCGTTCCGGGCCGCGGGCTTTTCGCCATGCCGGCGCCGGGGGACCGCAGGTTCACGGAGAAGCCTCCGATCAAGCCCGGCATCAACGGCACCCCGTCCTGGACGGCCGCTGCCGCGGCTGGCCTGGCCCTGGCCGCGGTGACTGCGGCAGCCCCGTCCCTGCTGGTGCCGGCCGTCATCATCGTGGTGCTGTGCGCCGTCCTGCTCGGGCGCCGCGGGCGCACGCTGTGGTGGACGCTGCTGCCCGCCCTGGCCATGTTCCTCCCGCTCGCGCTCTCGGTCCTGGACCGTCCCCGGGCGCTGCTGGCCGACCCGGGCCTGCCCCTGGGCTTTGACGCCGCACCCCTCTGGCAACAAGCCCTCGGCCAGCCGCTGCGCTTCGACGCCGGCGCCGGGCTGGCCGGACTTCCGGCGTTCGGACCCGGTGCTGTCCCGTGGGCCCTGCTCCTGGCCCTGCTGCTCGGCCTGCCGGTCCTGCTCCTTGCCATCACGGCGCTCTTCCTTCCGGGCCGGCCCGCCGCCGGCCCCGGGCCCCGACTGGCCCGCTGCCTCTGGGCCGGCGCCCTGCTGATGCTGGCCGGCGGCTGGCTCGCCGGGCACGTCGCCACCGGCGCCAGCGGCGACGTCCTGGTCACCCCCTTCAGCGGCCCTGCGGTCTCCACGGCGGCTTTCGCGCTCCTGGGCGCTGCCCTGATCGGTGCCCAGGCCCTGCTCGACGCGGCCGACGCTCCAGATACCCCGGCCCCGGGCCGCCGCATCCTGGTCCGGCGCCTGGTGATCCGCGGCACAGCGGCCACGGCGACTGTCCTGCTGATCGCAGGCCCGCTCACCGGCCTCGCCGCGTGGGCCGCCCACAACCTGCTGCAGTCCGGCCCGGACCCGACGGCCACGGCTGCGGCCACCCCGGCTGGCGGGATCGCCGGTGCGGACGCCGGCGCCGCGGAGGCCGGCACCGGCACAGACCCGGCGCGCGCCGCCTCCCTCGGGGTGCCGCGGCTGGTGCAGGGCGGCCGCGCCCGGACCCTGCCGGCCACGGCCGTCGACCGGGGTGAAGGCACGGAACAGACCCGCACCCTCGTCATCTCCACCCGGGAAAACGGGACCTTCGCCGCCGCCCTCATGCGCGGCGCCGGCACCCGGCTCGACTCCCTGTCCGCCGTCGCCTCCGCCCGCCAGATCCTGGGCGGTCCCGGCGAAGAGACAGTCCGCGACGACGATGCCGTGACGGCTGCCCTGCGCGGCGCGGTCGCGACGATCGTGGCGGCCGACGGCGTCGATCCCCGGCAGCGGCTTGAACAGCTCGGCGCCGGCTTCGTGGTCCTGGAAGCCGCCGACGACGCCGCCGAACTGCTGGCCAGCCGCATGGACGCCGTGCCCGGCCTCGTGGCTGTCGGCCGAACCGAGTCCGGCTGGCTCTGGCGGATCACCCCGCTGAACGAGGCGGCCGCCGAGGCCGCGGACGTCGCACACCGGGTCCGGATCGTCGACGCGGCCGGGAAGTCCGTGGGCTTGCTGCCTTCCGGGCCGGTCAGCGCCGACGCGCCGGTGCCCGACGGCCCGGAAGGCCGCCTGGTGGTCCTCGCCGACCGCGCGGACCCGAACTGGAGCGCCTGGCTGGACGGCCGGCGGCTCACCGCCACCACCTCCGACTGGGCCCAGGCGTTCACCCTGCCCACCCACGGCGGCCAGCTCAGCATCCGCTACGACACCCCGTGGGCTCCCTGGACCGGCATCGCGCAGGCCGTCGTGATCGGCCTGACCGTGCTGCTGGCCATTCCGATGCCCGCCCGCCGCCGCAACGCCGGCTTCTCCAGGGACGAAGTCTCCCTGCGTAAGGATCACCAACATGCGTGAGGACCACCGCGACGACGACGCCGGGCAGCCGGGCGCAGACGCCCCGGCCGGCCAGGCAACAGGCCCGGCCCGGCAACCGGACGACACGGCCGCGCAGCCCGGTTCCACTCCGGCGCAACCCGACACCGCCCCGGTCCGCGGCCGGGCAGGCAGGCCGGGCCCGGCGCCCCGGACCCCGGCCGCGCGCCGGCTGCGGTCCGCGGCCGCGGCCGTGGGCGGCCTCGCCGCCGCCGCCGTGCTGGTCGCCGCCGGCGGGGGACTGATCGCCGCGGACCGGCTCGCCCCCCAGGGGCCGGGCAGCCGGCAGCTCCAGGCGCCGTTGACCGCGGTGCCGGCCGGCAGCAGCGTCGGCATCTGCCCCGGACCGGCCCGGTTGCTCCAGGGAACCCCGGTGGGCACCGATCCGCAGTTCAGCCCCGAATCGGCCACCGCCCGGAGCGCCGTGACCGCCGTCGTCCTCAGCTCCGGCAACGGCACGCTGCCCGGCAGCCGGCTGGCCGCGCTCGGCGGACGCACCCTGGCGGAACTGGCCAAGCCCGTGCCGCCGGCCAGCGCCCCCGCGCCGTCGGCCACTGTCGCCGGCCCGGCCGCGTCGGCGCCCGTCCCGACGGCCGCCGTCGAACCCCAACGCGGGGTCCAGTCCGCCACCGTGCTCAGCGCTGATGCGCTGGCAAACCAGCAGCCCTCCGCCGCCGGACTGCTCAGCTATACCGCTGCCGACGGCGACCTCCGCGGCGCCGCCGCGGCCGCCTGCCAGCGGCCCTCCAACGACCAGTGGCTGGTGGGCGCGAACACCGCCCTTGGCCGGACCGCGGTGCTGCACCTCAGCAACGCCTCCGGCACCCCCGCCACCGTCAGCCTCGACCTGTTCGGCGCCAAGGGCACCATCCAGGCCCCCGGAAGCCGCGGGCTGCTGGTGGCGCCCGGAAAGACCCGGTCCATCATCCTGGCCGGTCTCGCCCCCGGACAGGACCGGCTGAGCGTGCGGGTGCGCAGCACAGGCGGGCCGGTCTCGGCCATCATCCAGCAGAGCGTGCTCCGCGGGCTGACCCCCGGAGGCGTCGACTTCATCGCCCCCGGCGCGGCCCCCGCCGCGCGGCAGGTCATCTCCGGCATCGATATCCAGAACCCGGCCGCCGTGCGGGCCCTCGGCGGGAAGACCGGCTTCGCCGACGCGACGCCCGGGCTGCAGATCACCGTGCCGGGCGCCGCGGACGCCGTCGTGGAAGTCAAGTTGTTTGGCCGGGACGGGCAAAAGCCGCTGCCCGGCGGCGGCGTCGTCACCGCCAAGGCCGGGGCGGTCACGGAGATCCCGCTCGCGGGGGTGCCCGCGGGCCACTACACCGTCTCCGCCACCTCGGATGTCTCCTTCGCCGCCGCCGCCCGGATTACCCGCGGCCTGGACGCCGGGGAAGCCGCGGATTTCGCCTGGGCGCCGTCCTCGGGCAGGCTCGGCAGCCAGCACGTCGTGCCGATGCCGCAGAAGGGGGAGCGGTTCCTGGTCTTCGGCGCGCCGGAGGGCCGGGCCAGAATCAGTTACACGCCGATCACCGCGGACGGCAAGGTCCGGGCCGCCGCCACCGCGGACATTGCCGGCGGAACCACCGCGTCCGTCCGGGTCCCGGACGACGTCGGAGGCTCACCCGTGGCGGGCTACCTCGTCTCCGCCTCGGGGGACGCCGCCTACGGCGCGGTGCTGCTGCAGCAGGAGGGGCGCGCGGACATCGCGAGCGTCGCCGTCACGCCCGGCGCCGCCGGGAGTCAGGAAGTACCGGTCTCGCTCGGCTACTAGGCCCGCCCGCCGGCGCGCCCTGCCGGCGGCGCTTCTGAGGCGGCGCCGCTCCCCGGGCAGGGTCAGTAGCGGCGGCGGTACACCGGGTCCAGCGATTCGGGCGGGACGCCCAGCATCTCCGCGGTGCGCTCGACCACGACGTCGTGCACGAGGTCCTGGAGTTCCTCGCGGCTGCCGCAGGCCTGTTCTACGACCCTGCGGTAGAGCGTGATGACCGGGCCGTCCTCCGCCGTCGCCGGCGTGTACTCGCCCATCGGGGCGGGGGTGCCCTCGGCGACCAGCTGTTCGAGGCCGGGCGGGATTTCCTCCACCGCGAAGCGCACCCCGTCCAGCGGCTTGCCCCAGATGTCGTGCAGGCGCTGGGCCGAATCCAGGACGAAATCATCGAACCGGTCCGAGCGGGTCCGGTAACCGGGCAGCGTGGGCAGCATCAATTCCCCGCGGAGGCCCCGGCCGTGCCGGTTCCTGCGGCGTTGCCGGAAGCTCTTCCCCTTGCTGCCGCTGCCGGCGGGGTCAGCCAACCGGACCGTAAAGCCGGAATCATGGTGCGATGACTGCATATCTCGACTCTAAACCCGGCGCCTGAATTCTGCGAGACGGCTGCCCTGCGGCCGTTCTTCCCGCCCGCATCAGCGGTCAACCGGTAAGCGGTTTCCGCCCGGACCAGCGTTTCAATGCGCGGCTGCAGCCCCCGGGCGGAGTAACCTGTGATGTCGTGGGTGCAATTCGTCAGTGTTCAAGGTCAGCCTGCCGCAATTCGGCGGTGGCGACTTTGACGTACGTCTATGCTGACTCCACGGCCGTCCTCGGACCACTGGCCACCTACGCGGAACCGCACTGCTACGACCTGTGCGAACAGCACGCCGACACCCTCACCGTGCCGCGCGGCTGGGAGGTCCTGCGGCTCGCCATGCCGGCCACGCCGCCCGGCCCCGGACCCGACGACCTGCTCGCCCTGGCCAACGCGGTCCGTGAAGCCGCCGCCCGGCCCGCAGCTGCGGAGCCCGCCCAGGGCCGGCGCGCCGCGCACCCGGCGCTGGAAGCCCCGGCCCCGGCCGAGGGAACCCGCCGGGGGCACCTGCGTGTCCTGCGCGAACCCTCCTGAGCGACGAACTGGCGGTAGGCTGGGAACCGAACTTTCCGAACGCCACCGGCGCCGTCGGCGCCGCCCCCAGGGAGCCTTTACCATGTCGCTGATCAGTCCCGAGCTGCTGTCCGTCCTGCGTTGCCCCGTGACCGGCTCCGCGCTGGTCCAGGAAGGCGAGGAACTCGTCGCCGCCGCCCCCGACGCCGAGGGCCGCCAACTGCGGTACGCAATCGAAGACGGCATCCCGCTGCTGCTCCCGCCGGAACTGCTCGCGGCGGCCACCGCCGCCCCCTCCGACCAGCACGACGGCGGCCGCAGCGGCGGCCGCCACGCCGCGGAGTAGGCACCCGGCGGCGCGGCAGCCGCCCATCGGAGTCCGCCTCGGCTCCGAACCACTCCCAGCCCCACGCTTCCATTCCGGCTAGTACAAAGGATTCCCATGACCTTCGATTACAAGATCGCCGACATTTCCCTGGCCGAAGCCGGCCGGCACCAGATCCGCCTCGCCGAGCATGAGATGCCGGGCCTGATGGCCCTGCGCGAAGAATTCGGCGCGAGCCAGCCGCTGAAGGGCGCCCGGATCGCCGGGTCGCTGCACATGACCGTGCAGACTGCCGTCCTGATCGAGACCCTTACCGCCCTGGGCGCCGAGGTCCGCTGGGCCTCCTGCAACATCTTCTCCACCCAGAACGAGGCAGCCGCCGCCGTCGTCGTGGGCCAGGGCACCGTCGAGGACCCGCAGGGCGTGCCGGTGTTCGCCTGGAAGGGCGAGACCCTCGAGGAATACTGGTGGACCGCCGAACAGATCCTGACCTGGCCCGGCGCGGACGAAAACCCGGACCTGGGCCCGAACATGATCCTCGACGACGGCGGCGACGCCACCATGCTGGTGCACAAGGGCGCCGAGTTCGAAGCCCTCGGCGCCGTGCCCGCCGCCGGCGACGACGAATCTGAGGAAGGCCGCGTCTTCCTCGAGGTGCTCCGCGCCTCGCTGCAGAAGGACCCGCAGAAGTGGACCCGGATCGGTTCCCGTCTGCTCGGGGTCACCGAGGAAACCACCACCGGCGTCCACCGCCTCTACCAGCTCGCCGAGCAGGGCAAGCTGCTGTTCCCGGCGATCAACGTCAACGACTCCGTCACGAAGAGCAAGTTTGACAACAAGTACGGCATCCGCCACTCGCTCCCGGACGGCATCAACCGCGCCACCGATGTGCTCATGGGCGGCAAGGTCGCCGTCGTCTGCGGTTACGGCGACGTCGGCAAGGGCGCGGCCGAGGCCTTCCGCGGCCAGGGCTCGCGCGTGATCGTCACCGAGATCGACCCGATCTGCGCGCTGCAGGCAGCCATGGACGGCTACCAGGTGGCCACGCTGGAGAGCGTCCTGGCCGAGGGCCACATCTTCATCACCACCACCGGCAACAAGGACGTCATCATGGCCGAACACATGGCCGGGATGCGCGACAAGGCGATCGTGGGCAACATCGGCCACTTCGACAACGAGATCGACATGGCCGGTCTGGCCCGGATCCCCGGCATCCAGAAGGTAGAGATCAAGCCGCAGGTGCACGAATGGGTCTTCGACGCCGGCACGGACGAGCAGCGCTCCATCATCGTGCTCTCCGAGGGCCGCCTGCTGAACCTCGGCAACGCCACCGGCCACCCCTCCTTCGTCATGAGCAACTCCTTCGCGAACCAGACCATCGCGCAGATCGAACTGTTCACCAAGGCAGGACAGCCGGAGGGGGAGCGCGAATACGACAAGCAGGTCTACGTGCTGCCGAAGATCCTCGACGAGAAGGTCGCCCGGCTCCACCTCGAAGCCCTCGGCGCGGAACTGACCGAGCTCACCAAGGAACAGGCCGCCTACCTGGACCTCGACCCCGCCGGCCCCTTCAAGCCGGAGCACTACCGCTACTAGCAGCACGCCCGGCGGGCGGCGCGGTTGCGAAAAGGGGGTTCCGGACCTGCTGGTGCGGAGCCCCCTTTTTCGTAACCGGATCGTGCCGCAGCCTGCGGCTGCCACCGCCGGAACGTCGCCTATGCTGGCAGGGTAACGCCTGCATCGGCGGTGCCCGTGGAGGCCAGGAGCGCCCGCCACCCAGCCGATGTCCGAGGCCCGGAAGGACCGAGTATTGTGAACGCCCCCAAACGCTGGAGTACCGGCCGGAAAGCCGCCGTGCTGGCTGCAGCGTGCGCCCTGGCCGCCGGAGGCGGCGTCTTCGCCGCGGCCGGGCCGCTGGCCCACCCGTCCTTCGCCTCCGAGGCCGCCACCCCGGAGCGGTCGACCCAGGGGCTGGCCTTTCCCGTCGTGCCGCCGCTCCAGCTCGCCGCGGCACCCGCGGACTCCGCCGTGCAGGTCAACCCGGCCGCGCCGGTGACCCTGAAGGTCGGCAACGGGCGGATCGAGCGCGCCGCCCTGACCAGCGAAGCGGGCAAGGCCGTGACCGGAACGCTCGCCGCCGACGGCTCCACGTGGGCCGCCACCGGGCCGCTGGACTTCAACACCCGCTACACCTACAGCTACTCCGTCGTCGACGCGGCGGGCCGCAGCACGGACGCCACCCGCAGCTTCACGACCGTGACCACCGCGAACGAGGCGGACGCAGCCATCTACCCGCTGGACGGCATGAAGGTGGGCGTGGCGCAGCCGCTTCAGCTGACCTTCAGCGAACCGGTGCTCAACCGCGCCGCCGTGGAGAAAGCGATCAAGGTCCGCTCCACGTCCGGCCAGCCCGGGGACTTCCACTGGTACAGCAACACCATGGTCCGGTACCGGCCGCAGACCTTCTGGGCGGCCAACAGCACGGTCACGATGGACATCAAGCTCTTCGGCGTCGACCTGGGCAAGGGGCAGATCGGCAACTTCAACAAGGTCGTCACCGTGCACATCGGCGACAAGAAGATCGCCTACGCCGACGCCAAGGCCCACACCTTCACCGCCACCATCAACGGCCGGAAGGTCGGCCAGTGGCCCGCGACCCTGGGCGACACCAGGTTCCCCTCGGCCCGGGGCTACCTGGTCTTCATGGAGAAGTACCGGGTGGAGCACATGGACGCCTCCACGATCGGGCTCAAACCGGGGGACCCGGCCTACTACGGCCAGTTGGACGTCAACTACGCCACCCGGCTGACCCCCAGCGGCGAGTTCATCCACCAGGCCACCGACTCCGCGATGCCGTTCCTCGGCAAGGCGAACCTCTCCCACGGCTGCGTCGGCCTGGGCCCCGCCGGGGCGAAGTGGGTTTTTGAGAACATGACCACCGGCGACGTGGTCCAGGTAGTCAACACCGAGGGTGACTACGCCGCCTTCGACGACGGGTTCGGGGACTGGAACATCCCCTGGGCCAAGTACGCCAACTGATCAGGACGGACGAATAATCATGGGGACCGGGGGCGCCGCGCGCGGCGGACGCAGTAACACAGGCAAGATGCTGGCGGTGGCAGGGCTCTGCCTGGCCGTCGGCGCCGGCGGAATCGGCGTCGCCACCGCACCGGTCTGGGCGGACAGCGAGCTGCCCTCGGAAGCGGCATCGCCGCTGCGCAACGTCGCCGGCCTGGCCGCCCCGGTGGTCAAACCCGTCGAACTCGGCGTCACGCCGACCGACGGCGCCCGGGACGTCAACCCGGCGTCGCTCCCCGCGGTCAAGGCCGTCAACGGCGCCGTCAAGGACGTGGTGCTGCAGTCCGAGAGCGGCGCCCCGGTCCCCGGGACGGTGAGCGCCGACGGTTCCACCTGGACCGCGGGGGAGCCCCTGGACTTCAACACCCGGTACAGCTACCGCTTCACCATCGTCGACGGCGCCGGCCGGGAAACGACGAAGGAACAAAGCTTCGCGACCGTCGGCACGGCCAATGAGGCGGACGCCGCCGTTTATCCCCTCGACGGGAGCACCATTGGCGCCGGGCAGCCGATCGAGATCGTCTTCAGCGAACCGGTCCTGAACAAGACGGCCATGGAGAAGGCCGTCGCCGTCAAGGTTTCGTCGCGCCAGGCCGTCGCCTGGCGCTGGTATTCGGACCGCCGCGTCCGGATCCGGCCGGAGAAGTTCTGGGCCGCGAACACCAAAATCACGGTGGACCTTAAGCTCTTCGGCGTCGACTTCGGCAATGGCATGGTCGGCAACTCCAACGTCCCGGTCTCCTTCACGGTCGGGCCGCAGCGGATCGCCGTCGTGGACGACGTCACCAAGACCATGAAGGTGTACTTCAACGGGAAGCTGGTCCGCACGGCGCCGGTCACCCTCGGCGGCGAGGACTGGCTCTCGCCCTCCGGCTATGCGGTCATCATGGAGCAGGAGCGCCGGTCCAAATTCAACGCCGGCAGCATCGGGCTCAAGCCCGGCGACAAGGGCTACTACCCGCCGCTGACGGTCGAGTACGCGAACCGGCTGACGACCTCGGGAGTCTACGTCCACCAGGCGCTGAAGTCTGCCTGGGGCGCGGTGGGCCGGTTCAACGTCTCGCACGGCTGCGTCGGGCTGCTGCCCGCGGACGCCCAGTGGTTCTTCAGCAACATGAAGACCGGCGACGTCGTCCAGACCCTGAATACCGGGGCCGCGCCGGTGGAACCGCTCGAAGGGTTCGGCGACTGGAACATCCCCTGGGCGCAGTACGCCAAACGCTGATTGTCGGTCCGGCGGGCCGCGCTTCGGCGCGCCGCGGTCAGCGGCTGCGGGCGTGCGGCAGCCGGCGGAGCCGGGCGCCCAGGCGCGTGCTGCGCTCCCGTGCCGCCTCCAGCCGGCCCAGCTCGCGCCGGCTGCGTTCGCCCAGGACTGCCGCCAGGTAGTCCTCCGGCCCCGTTCCGGCCGGCGGCGGGGGAGCGACATGGGCGGCGACCTCGGTGGCCAGCGACTGCGCCAGCGCAGCGCGGGAGGCCGGGGCCATCCGGCCGGCCTGGCGCAGGAAGAGCGAGGCCCGCCGGGCCGCAGCATCCGGAATCCGGCCGATGTCCGCGGCCGCCACCCACGGCTGCAGCTGGTATGGAACCCGGTGCAGCACCGGCGGTTCGGCCCGCACCCGGCGCCGCAGCGCGTAGGTCCCCGCCACGAGGTCCCCGAGCCGCTTTGACTTGCCGTTGAACAGCGCAACGGCCACCGCCAGGCCCCCGAGCGTGGCATAAATCTCCAGGAAACCGACCAGCCCCCGGATCAGTGCGTGCCGGAAACGGATGGAGCCGCCGTCGTCGCGCACAATCCGCAGCCCGGTGGCCAGCTTGCCGACCGAGAGGCCGCGGCTGAGCGTCTCCACGCCGACCGGGACCACCACGAAGCTGAACACGACCGCCACCGTGAACAGGGCACGGAGGGCGGCGTCATCCAGTTTGGGGGCGGCCGCGGCGACCAGGGACACTATGATCCAGAGCAGGGCAACATTCACCACAACATCGAGCAGCAGCCCCAGTGCACGGGCCGCGAACGACGCCGGACGCAGCTCAAGGACGACGGCCTCGCCGGTGATGATTGAACTCAATGCGGCCCCCGCTCCTCTGCCAGTCAGGCACAGTCTAACCACCCTCCGCGGCAGGCTTGGGGGTGGGGCTATGGTGGTGCCGTGGACATCGAGGCGTTCGCCCTGGTCAACGGGGCCAAGTGGGCCAGGCTGCACGCCCTGGCGCACCAGCGCAGGCTCAGCGGCGCGGACGCCGACGAACTGCTCCGGCTCTACCAGGAGGCATCGGCGGACCTGTCGCTGCTGCGGTCCCTGGAACCGGAGAGCACACTTTCCTCGTCGCTTTCAGCCACCCTGGCCCAGGCCCGCACCCGGTTCACGGGCGCCCGGTCCAACTTCACCGAAGACCTGGCCCGGTTCTTCGTCATCGCCCTGCCCGCCGCCCTGTACCGGATCCGCTGGCTGACCCTGTGGTGCGGGCTGGCCTTCTGCCTGATCGCCGCGGCCTACGCGGCCTGGATCGGTACATCCCCGGAGGCGCTGCGCGCACTGGGCTCGGATGCGCAGGTCCGCCGCTACGTGGACGAGGACTTCATCGACTACTACTCCGAGAACCCTGCCGCGTCCTTCGCCGGCCTGGTCTGGACCAACAACGCCTGGATCGCCGCCCAGGCGGTGGCCCTGGGGATCACCGGGTTCTGGGTCCCGATGATCCTGGTGGCGAACGCGCAGGGCGTGGGCGTCGCCGCCGGAGTCTTCGCCGCCACCGGCAAGCTCGACGTCTTCTTCAGCTACATCCTGCCGCACGGGCTGATGGAACTGACGGCGGTATTCGTCGCCAGCGCGGCGGGCCTGCGGATCTTCTGGGCCGCCGTGGCGCCCGGACCGTACCGCCGCTCGCAGGCGATTGCCGCCGAGGGCCGGTCGCTCGTCACGGTCGCCCTTGGGCTGGTCCTGGTGCTGCTGGTCTCCGGCGTGGTCGAAGGGTTCGTGACCCCCAGCGGGCTTCCGGTCTGGGCCAAGATCACCATCGGCGCCGGGGTCCTGGCCGGCTACTGGTTCTACGTCCTGCGCTACGGCGGCGCGGCCCACCGCGCCGGGGCCCGCGGGGACCTCGACGGCGGCGACGCCGGCTACGCCGAAATATCCGCCTGAATCGGCCCGACCCCGGGGTGGCACCTCGCCCGGGCTAAGGCGCGGACGGTAGGCTCGGTGTCAGATATGTGGCGGTGCCGGGCCCAGCCCCCGGCAGCGCGGAACCCTACGGAAGCGAAGCTGCAGTGACTGAACAGAGTCCCACCCCTCCGAACCGGCAGGATCCGGAGACGGACCCTGCCGGGGACACCGACGAGCCCGCCTTCGAATGGATGAAGCCGGCAGCCGGCAAGCGCGCCGGAACGCCCGAGGCCGGAACGCCTGAGGCCGCGGCTGATTCCGGCCGGGCCCCCGACGCCGCATCCCCCGAGGCCGCGGCGCCTGCCGCGGCCGCTTCCCGCCCGGGACCGGCTGGAAATGCGGCCGCTCCGGCGGCGGCCAGCCGGGAGAGCGCGGCAGGCTCCGCTCTGACCGGGCCCGGCGAACGGCAGGGCCGCCGCGCCGACCGCAGGGCAGTGGATGCCGCGCCCGCCGGCCGGAACGAAGCGGTCTTCAACGAGTCGCTGCCGACCTCCGCGCTGCAGGTCCGGCCGCCGCAGGAGGAAGTGGAACGCCGCAACGCCGAACGCGAGCAGGCCGCCCGGGCCAAGCCGGTGGCGCCGCGCGTGATGCAAGTAATCCTGGCTGTCTGCTTCCCGATCATCCTGCTGGTCGTGGCCGTCCGCGCCGTGACCAGCCCGCTCTTCCTCTGGGTTGAGTACAACCGGCCCGGCTTTCCCGGCGACGGGTACGGCTTCAACACCGATGACCGGATGACCTACGGCTCCTACGCCGTCGACTACCTCGGCAACTGGTCCGGCCCGCGGTACCTCGGCGAACTCGTCAACCGCTCCGGCGAGCCTCTCTTCCGGGAGGGCGAGGTCAGCCACATGGCCGACGTCAAACTCGTCATCCTGTCCGCTTTCGGCGCCGGCGTCCTGCTGGCCCTGCTGAGCCTGATCGCCATCCTCTACCTGCGCCGCCGCAGCACGGGAGGGGTCCGCCGCGGCCTCTTCGCCGGGTCGATCGTGACCCTGGTGCTCATCATCGGCCTTGGCGTGCTCGCGGTGCTCGGCTGGGAGCAGTTCTTCACCGACTTCCACCGCATCTTCTTCGCCAACGGCACCTGGACCTTTGCCCTGTCGGACACCCTGATCCGGCTGTTCCCCGGCCAATTCTGGGTGGACGCGGGAATCGTGATCGGCGCCCTGGTGCTGATCGCATCGCTGCTCACCCTGATCCTCACCTGGCCGACCCGTCGCCGCCGCGGCCTGCCGCCGCGCACCCGTAAAGCGGCCGCGGCCGCCGATCCGGAGGCAGGCTCCTTCGACGGGGCCAACGCCGCCGACGGGGCCGCCGCCGGCGAGGCCGCCGGGCCCAGGGGCCGCCGCTTCAAGCGTGCCCAGCACGGCGCCGGAGACGCGACCGCCACGCCCGGCACCGGTGACGACAGCCATGCCACCCCTACGGAAACCGCCGCCAGAGAGCGCCACACGGCCGGAGAGCGCCCCGGTTCCGCGGAACGACCCGCCTCCGCTACGACCGCGGCCGACGGCGCCTCGTCGCCGGAGCCCGCCACGGCCGCGGACCGGAAACCGCAGTAGGCAAGCCGGCGGGGCCCGGCGGGAGGTTGGCCCCGGCCGGCTCCCGCCCGGCCCGCACGGCCTCCGCAGGAGCACGGACGCACAAGAGCGGCCGGCACACCCGTGCCGGCCGCTCTTGCGTTTCCTGCGGGACGCCCGCGGCCGGCCCGGCCTAGCCGTAGATCCGGTTGATCTGCGCTTCGAAGTCCCGCACCACGGCGGCGCGCTTGAGTTTCAGCGACGGGGTCAGATGCCCGGACTCGACGGTGAAGTCGGCGTCGAGCACGACGAAGCTGCGGATCGACTCGGCCTTGGACACGAGGGTGTTCGCGTCGTCGATGGAGGCCTGGATGGCCGCGCGGATGCGGTCGTCCTGCGCCGCCTCGGCGGGCCCCATGGCGGGGAGGCGGTGCGCGGCGCACCAGTTTTCCAGCCCCTCGGGATCCAGATTGACCAGGGCCGAGACGAACGGCCGCCCGTCGCCGACCACCACCGCCTGGGCCACGAGCTGGTGCTCGCGGATCTTTTCCTCCAGCGGCCCGGGGGCCACATTCTTCCCGCCCGCGGTGACCAGCAGGTCCTTCTTGCGGCCGGTGATGGTCAGGAAGCCGTCCGCGTCGAGGCTGCCCAGGTCTCCGGTGCGGAAGAACCCGTCCACGAACGCCTCGGCGTTGGCCGCCGCGTTGGCGTGGTAGCCCTTGAAGACGCCGATGCCCTTGACCAGGATCTCGCCGTCGTCGGCGATCCGGATGGTGGTGCCCGGAACCGGAATGCCTACCGTCCCGACCTTGGTCCGCGAGGGGATATTGGCCGTGCACGGCGCCGTCGTTTCCGTCAGCCCGTAGCCCTCCAGCACCGGCACTCCGGCGCCCCGGAAGAAGTGCGCGTCGTGGGCGCTGAGCGGGCTCGCCCCGGACACGGTGTAGCCGAGGCTGCCGCCGAACGCCTGCCGGAGCTTGGGATAGAGCAACCGGTCAAACAGGCGGTGCCGGGCGCGCAGCCCCCAGCCGGGGCCGGGTCCCTCGCCGCGGGCGGCGGCGTCGAGGGCCTGCGAATATCCGACGGCGACGGCGGCGGCCGCCCCGAAGAGCCGTTCCTTGCCGGCCTGGGCCGCCTTCTGGGCGGCGCCCGCATAGACCTTCTCGAAGATCCGGGGCACCACCAGCAGGAACGTGGGCTTGAAGGTGCCCAGGTCCTCGAGCAGTTCCTTGGCGCTGGAGGTGTGGCCCAGCGTGGTGCCGGCACTGAGGCAGACGACCTGCACGGCGCGGGCCAGGACGTGGGCCAGCGGCAGGAACATCAGGGTCCGGGTGTGCTCCTGCAGCAGGATCTCCTGCAGGAACAGGACAATGTTCTTCGCGACGAGCGCGAAATTGCCGTGCGTGATCTCGCAGCCTTTGGGACGGCCCGTGGTGCCGGAGGTGTAGACCAGGGAGGCGACGTCGTCGAGCCCGGCCATGCTGCGGTGCCGTTCCAGCTCGGCGTCGCTGACGCCGCTGCCGGCGGCCGCCAGGCTGGCGAGGTTGGGGGCGTCGCCGTCGTAGTCCATCCGCACGACGCCGAGCACGCGGCCGGCCAGCAGCGCCGAGGCGTCCACCACGCCGTGGACGAGGGCGGCCTTCGCCCGGTCCTCGACGAAGACGTGCCGGGCGCCGGAGTCGTGCAGGATCCATTCGACCTGGCTGGCGGAGGAGGTCTCGTACACCGGAACGGTGACACCGCCGGCGAACCAGATCGCGAAGTCCACCACGGTCCATTCGTAGCGGGTGGCGGACATGACCGCGACCGTGTCGCCGGGTGCGAGCCCGCCGGCAATCAGCCCCTTGGCCAGGGCCCGGACCTGGTCCAGGAACTGCCCGGCGGGCACATCGGTCCACCCGGAAGGCCCCTTGCGGGCATAGAGCGCGTGGCCGGGATCCTTGGCGGCTTGCTCCAGCAGCAGGTCCGTCACGTTGCTTTCCGGGTCCAGCTCCACGAGCAGCCCGGTGCTAGCTTCTCTCACAACCCAAAGTCTCCCGTTCCGGTCCGCGGCCCGGTGGTCGCGGCATCCGCTAGTAATCCTGCCCTAGATCCAGGAGGGCATCCACATCCGGAGCCGCCAGTCCTGGTACGTGATCAGCTCCGCGGTCCACACCGGGTAGAAGAACGCCGACAACAGCACGGCCGCCACCACGAACAGCGCCACCAGGAACAGCCCGGAGCGGCGGCGCCAGAGCGGGTCCGTGCGGCGGCCCAGGACCAGGCCCAGGCAGTACACGAGGGCCAGGATCAGGAACGGTTCGAAGGACACCGCATAGAAGAAGAACATGGTGCGTTCCGGATACATGAACCAGGGCAGGTACCCGGCGCCGACGGAGGCCAGGATGGCTCCGGCGCGCCAGTCGCGGCGCCCCGCCCACCAGAACAGCAGGATGCCGAGGCTGACCGCGGCGCTCCACCAGATCAGCGGATTGCCGACCGAGAGGATCGCCGAGGTGCAGCTGGGCAGCTCGCAGCCTTCGGAGCCCTGTTTGGCTGATTCGTAGAAGAACGACGTCGGCCGGCCCAGCACCAGCCAGCTCCAGGCGCTCGCCTCGTAGGGGTGCTCCGCGCTCAGGCCCTGGTGGAACTTGTACGCCTCGAGGTGGTAGTGGGCCAGGGACCGGAGCGAATCGGGGATCCAGCCCCACGCGGCTGACGGATTGGCCTCGGCCCAGTGCCGGAAGTAGGCGTTGCCGGAGCGGAACCAGCCGGCCCAGGTGGCGGTGTAGACCAGCCCCGCGACCGGAACCATGCTCAGGAACGCCACGATCCCGTCCTTGAGGATGCCGCCGCTGATCCAGCCGTGCACCCCGGCGATGCGGCGCGTGCTGAGGTCCCAGAGGACGGTCAGCAGCCCGAAGCCGGCCAGGAAGAACAGGGCGGACCACTTGGTGCCGACGGCCAGGCCCAGGCACACCCCCGCGGCGATCCGCCACCAGCGGATCCCCAGCCACGGGCCGGCGGCGAGCTGCAGCCGGGAGGGGACGCCGTCGGCGGACGCTGCGGCCTGCCGGCCGAGCCGCACCGCGAGCCTGCGGCGGCCGTCGTCGCGGTCCATCAGTAGCGCCCCGAAGGCCGCCAGGACCCAGAACATGAGGAAGATGTCCAGCAGCGAGGTCCGGGACATCACCAGGTGGTGGCCGTCCACCGCCAGCAGCACCCCGGCCACCGCACCGAGGGTGAGCGAGCGGAACAGTTTCTGCGCCACCAGGGCGAGCAGGAAGATCGAGAGCGTGCCGGTCAGGGCGGCGCCGAAGCGCCAGCCGAAGGGGTTGTCCGGGCCGAAGAGCCACATCCCGGCCGCGATCATCCATTTGCCGACGGGCGGATGCACGACGTATTCGGGGCTGTCCAGCAGCACCCCCGGGTTGCCGGCGATGAAGGCGTCGTTGGCTTTCTCCGGCCAGGCCCGCTCGTAGCCGCTGACCAGCAGGGAGTACCCGTCTTTGACGTAGTAGGTTTCGTCGAAGACCAGCTTGTGCGGCACGTCCAGGCGGACGAAGCGCAGGATGCCGCCGAGCAGCGCGGTCAGGGCGGGGATGAGCCAGAACCAGAGGCGCAGCGACGGCGGGTAGTCCCGCCAGCTGCGGAGGCTGCCGATCAGCCGCTCCTGCAGCGCCTCGACGGTGTACGCCTCTCCCGGCCGGGCGATCCAGCGGTGCCCCTCGAGGTTGCGCCTGGTGCCGTGGGGGTGGCTGATGCCGTCCGGGCGGGCAGCGGCGGGCGGCGCCGATGCGGCTGAACCGGGCCCGGCAGGCCGCATGGGGGTCTGCGTCACCCTGCCATGCTACCGTCGCCCGCCGCAATCGAGGGCCGGGCCCGTCGGGCCGCGCGCCCGGCGGCAGTAGGCTGGTGGTGTGGATTCCGATCAGAGCACTTCCCCCGCGCCCGCCTCCGAGAACGCCGCTCCGGCAGAAACAGCCCCGGCAGACGCTGCGCAGGCGGCCGGCGGCCCGGGCCGGATCGTCCTGGCCGCCACCCCGATCGGCAACGTCGGCGACGCTTCCGCCCGGCTGATCGAACTGCTTGAGACAGCGGATATCGTCGCGGCCGAGGACACCCGGCGTCTGCACCGGCTGGTACAGAGCCTCGGCGTCACCGTGGCCGGGCGCGTGATCAGCTACCACGAGCACAACGAGGCGGCGAAGACCGCGGACCTGCTGGACCAGGTGCGTTCCGGCAAGACGCTGGTCATGGTGACCGACGCCGGCATGCCCTCGGTTTCGGACCCCGGTTTCCGACTGGTGGAAGGCGCTGTCGCGGCCGGCCTGACGGTCACCGCCGTGCCCGGCCCGTCCGCCGTGCTGACCGCCCTGGCGCTGTCCGGCCTGCCGACGGACCGTTTCTGTTTCGAAGGCTTCCTGCCGCGGAAGGCCGGGGAACGCGCCTCGCGGCTGGCGGACCTCGACGCCGAGCGGCGGACGATGGTGTTCTTCGAGGCCCCGCACCGGCTTGAGCCCATGCTCCGCGCCTTGCACGAGCGGTTCGGCGCCGACCGGCGCGCCGCGGTCTGCCGCGAACTGACCAAAACTTACGAGGAAGTCATCCGCGGCACCCTGCGGGAGTTGCTGGAATGGGCCGAAACCAATGAGGTGCGCGGCGAGATCGCCGTCGTCGTCGGCGGCGCGCCGGAGCGCGAGCCCGGCAGGCCGGAAGACCACGTTGCCGCCGTCAACGCGCTGATCGCGCAGGGCATCCGGCTCAAGGAAGCCGTCGCCGCCGTCGCCGACGACACCCGGGTCAGCAAGCGGGAGCTCTACGCGGCCGTCCTCGCCGCCCGCTAGGGCCGCCGGCCGCCCGATCGACGCCCCGGCCCCGCCTTGGCACAGGCTTGCCGTGCTTGTGCAGCTGCACAGCGGAAGGCGCCGCGCCTAGTGCGCGCAAGCGTAGACACCCCGAAGAATCCGGCAGTACCGTGGCAGTAGCCCGGCCCCGCGGCACCAGCCGCGCGGAGCCGTCCAGAAATTCCGAACCCATTGCTGACGAGGGAGTCATTGTGACTGTAACTGCCCAGCCCACCGTTACCGCGGAGCGTGAGGCCGCGCTGCTGGCCTCCGTGCCGACGGGCCTGCTGATCGACGGACAGTGGCGTCCGGCCGCGTCCGGGAAGACCTTCAATGTGGAGGATCCGGCGACCGGGAAGGTGCTGCTGAGCCTGGCCGACGCCGGCCCCGAGGACGGCGCGGCCGCCCTCGACGCTGCCGCCGCTGCGCAGGAGTCCTGGGCCAAGGTCCCGCCGCGGGAGCGCGGCGAAATCCTGCGCCGCGCCTTCGACCTGGTCACCGAGCGGGCCGAGGACTTCGCCCTGCTGATGACCCTGGAGATGGGCAAGCCGCTGGCCGAAGCCCGCGGCGAGGTCACCTACGGCGCCGAGTTCCTGCGCTGGTTCTCCGAGGAAGCCGTCCGCGCGTTCGGCCGCTACTCGGTCTCCCCGGACGGGAAGTCCCGGCTCCTGGTGACCAAGAAGCCCGTAGGCCCCTGCCTGCTGATCACGCCGTGGAACTTCCCGCTGGCCATGGCCACCCGCAAGGTCGCCCCAGCGGTCGCCGCCGGCTGCACCATGGTGCTGAAGTCCGCGAACCTGACCCCGCTGACCTCGCAGCTCTTCGCCGCCGTCATGCTCGAAGCCGGGCTCCCGGCCGGCGTGCTGAACCTGATCCCGACCTCCACCGCCGGCGCCACCACCGGCCCGCTGGTCAAGGACTCCCGGCTCCGCAAGCTCTCCTTCACCGGCTCCACTGAGGTGGGCCGCCGCCTGCTCGCCGACGCGTCCGAGACGGTGCTGCGGACCTCGATGGAACTGGGCGGCAACGCCCCGTTCGTGGTGTTCGAGGACGCCGACCTCGACGCCGCCGTGGCCGGGGCGATGCTGGCGAAGCTGCGGAACATGGGCGAGGCCTGCACCGCGGCGAACCGGTTCATCGTGCACGAGTCCGTCGCGGACGAATTCGCGGAGAAGTTCGCCGCCAAGATGAAGGACATGACCACGGCCCGGGGCACCGAGGCCGAGTCCAAGGTCGGGCCGCTGATCGACGCCAAGAGCCGGGACAAGGTCCACGAGCTCGTCACGGACGCGGTGAACTCCGGTGCCGTGACGGTGCTCGGTGGCTCCGCCGTCGAGGGTCCGGGCTACTTCTACCAGCCCACGATCCTCAAAGGTGTCACCGAGGGCACGCGGATCCTGGCCGAGGAGATCTTCGGGCCCGTCGCCCCGATCATCACCTTCGACACCGAGGATGAAGCGGTCCGGCTGGCCAACAACACCGAATACGGCCTGGTGGCCTACGTCTTCACGAAGGACCTCAACCGCGGCCTGCGGATGGGCGAACGCCTCGAAACCGGCATGCTGGGCCTGAACGCCGGCGTCGTGTCCAACGCCGCCGCCCCGTTCGGCGGCGTCAAGCAGTCCGGCCTGGGCCGCGAAGGCGGCCTGGAAGGCATCGAGGAGTACCTCTACACCCAGTACGTCGGCATCGCCGACCCCTACGCCGGCTAGCGCCCGCGTAGCCTGCGCGCAGCGCCGCGGAGCCCGGACCCGGGCCGCGCGGCGCCGTTCCGCGTTTTCCCGGCCAATCCAGCCCGTCCGGCCAGTCCCGTGACCGCGAGGCGCGGCCCGGCGGCCCGGTGCCGCCAGCGGGCCGCGAGCGACGGCGGCAGCCAGAGCGCGCGCAGCCGCGCCCACCACGTGGCCCGCTCCCGCAGCCGGCGCCGAACCAGCAGGAGCCGGTCGGCGGCCGGATCCCCGGATGCGGGCGAGGCGTCGGGCCGGCCGTAGCGCCAGCGCTCAAAGTCACCGGTCAGCGCGGACACCGCGGCCGCCGCCTCGCCGTCACGGCTTCCGGGTCCGCCCAGCGCCGCGGATCCCCGGAGCCGGGCGGCGAAGTGCCGCGGGGTTTCGCTGGCGTGCGGCGGGACGCCGTAGTCGGCGGCGAGGTCCTGCAGTTCGTCCCATGCTGCCGCTGCCGCGTCCGGGCCGCCGGCGGCCTTGAGCCGGCGCCGCCGCATCCCCGCGCGCGCCAGGGCGGGGGAGGCCAGCAGCAGCGCCAGCAGGGCCGCAGCGCCGGTTGCGTACAACACCGGGACCAGCCGGCCGGCGGCCTGGTCGCCCTGTCCGACGGCGGGCACCGGCAGCGGTGCCGGAGCCGGCGCCGCTGAGGGCCGGGGGTCCGCCTCGGGAATCAGCCCGTCGTTGTTCTCGTTGGTGCTGGCTCCGCTCGGGGCCGAGGGCTCCGCGGCGTACGCGGGCACCACGCCGCGGGAAGGGGTCGGTTCAAAGGCCACCCAGCCCACGCCCTCAAAATACAACTCGGGCCAGGCGTGCGCGTCACGGGCATCAACCTCGTACTCGGGCAGGGCACCCCGCCCGGCCACCGATACCGTGGCCCCAGTGGCGCGGCCCGGCGCATACCCCACGGCGATCCGGCTGGGGATGCCCTCCAACCGGGCCATCACGGCCATGGCCGAGGAGAAATGGATGCAGTATCCGCTCTTCTGGGCCAGGAAGTCCGCCAGCACCGACAGGCCGTTGCCGTCGTAGCCGTTCTGCACAGGGGACTGGAGCGAGTAGCTGAATTCGGCGGAGCGCAGGTACGTCTGGATGGCCATCGCCTTGGCGTAGCTGGTGGTGCTGCCCGCGGTGACGGTCTCGGCGCGCTGGCGCACGATTGGCGGCACGTTGGCGGGGACCCGGGTAAAGGTCTCGGACACCCCCTCGGCCCCGGACCCCGCCTGGGCGAGCACAGCCCGGGAGAGCCGCGGAACGACGGACGTCACCACATACTGCTGGTTCCGGGAGTTCGTGTCCACGCCCTTGATGCTCAACGTTGCCGGGTCCCAGCTCCAGCGGCCGGTCAGGCCGTTCACCGACTCCGGGGCGTAGGGCACGGGCAGGTACGGGCTGGTGAACTGGCCTGCATTCACGGCGGTCACCACGCGCAGCTGTTCCTCGGCGGCGGAGTCGGTGCCGGGGTCCATCCGGCCGGTCCCGATCCGCCTGCCGGCGTCGCGGTCATCGGGGGACCACGCGTCGCCGTCGAAGTTGTCCACGGTGACCGAACGCAGGTACGGCGCCTGGGTGGCGCTGGTCGCGTAGGTGATCCGGCCGTCGCCGCTGGGGGCGCGGAGGTTGTTGCCCAGGCTGATCATGGGGTTCAGGCCGCTGGCCGATCCCCAGGGGTTCAGCCGCGAGCCCTGCGGGAAGAGGCCCTGGTCGAAGCCGGGGATGGCCAGCTGGAAAACCAGCGTCAGCACCAGGGCCGCGGCACCGGTGCAGGCGGCGCGGCGGAGCTGGCCGGGCCCGCGCGCGGTGTCCACCCGGGTCCGGGAGTTCGGGTGGAACCAGTGGCTGGCGGCGAGGATCGCCAGGTACCCCGCCGCGGCGGCCGCGAAGCCCAGCCACCCGACGCTCTGCGGCTTCACCATGGCTGGTACGACCAGGATGGCGAGGATCCCGAGGCCGCTGGTGGCCGGCAGCGCGAGCGGGACGGCGAGCGTGTCGACCAGGATCACCAGCAGGCCCAGCACGCCGCAGGCCAGCAGGACGATGCCGGCGTTGGGCGCCACCGGCGAGCTTTCGGCCAGCACGGTTTCGCTGGCACGGCGCAGGTACCGGGGCAGCTGGGCCACGGTGTCGGGAGAAGGGATGAACCCGGCAATGCTGTGCTGCCGGAAGAACGTGCTGGTCAGGACGAAGAGCAGGGCCGCCAGGCCGCCGGCGGCAACGACTACTCCGCGCAACCGCAGGGCCCGCAGGCCCGCCATCGCCATCGCCACGGCGACGACCGTGGTGAGTACGGACGGATACCACGCCCAGCCGCGCAGCACTCCGTTGAGTCCAAGCGCCGCGCCCGCGACGGCGGCGGCGACGGCCACGCCCATCACCCAGGGCTCGAGGCGCGCCGTGCGGCCGCCGCCGGGCGCGCCGGCGGAAACTTCGGGGCCCGCCCCGGACGGCCCCGGGGCCGTGCTGCGCTGCGCCGCCAGGGTCATCGCCGCACCTGCTCGGGCCGGACCCCGGGGGAGGGGCTGCCGGCCTCATCGAACGTCGACCACGCCGCCGGCAGGGGCGTCGCCGGGGACACGGCCACCGCACGCCAGCCGCCGCGCCGCAGGATCTCCAGTACGGCGGCGGCCTCCGCCGGCCGGTCGGTGGCCAGCAGGGCGAAGGCGTTGGCGCCGAAGCCGGCGGCCGGGGCCAGGGCCCGCGCCTCCGCCGTCGTCAGCCGTCCCAGTACCGCCAGGATGGGGCCCCGCAGCCGGTGCGCGGCGAGCTTGTCCATGAGCCGGTCATCGAAGGCTCCCGATTCGGCGTCCGGGGCGGCGTGGCGGGAGCCGCTGAGCTCGATGGCGGCCAGGCTCTCGGCGATGGACAGCAGGCCGCCGGCTCCGCTGTACTCGTCGGCCGCCGGTTCCGGTGCCGAGGGCGAATGCAGGAAGGCCGGCCCACCCGCCGCGTCGAGGCAGCGCAGCGCGTAGTTGCGTTCGGCGAGGTGGGCGCTGATGGACATCGCGGCGGTCACCGCCCACTCGAAGGTGTCGCTGCTGACCAGGTCATGGCCGTCGGCCCGGGACCCGCCGGAGACGTAGCCGGCGCCCTGGGCGTAAGCATGGAACCGCTGGTCCAGGATGATCGTGGCCTCCGGGGTCGTCACGGACTCCTCCTGCCGCACCATGAGGGAGCCGTGCCGGGCCGTTGCCGCCCAGTGCACCCGGCGCATGGGGTCGCCGTGGCGGTACTCGCGGGTCATCGCGTCGTCGTCGCTCGGGTTGGCCCGGATGCGCGTGGCCGTGACCCCGTCGTGGCCGCGGGCGCCGGCCAGCCCGGTCACCGGCAGGTCCACCGCGGCGGGCGTCACGGTGAGGACATCGCCGCCGTCGATCGCGTGCCGGTGCACGGAGAGCCCGAAGGGGTCGCTGAATTCCGCCGTGACCGGACCGATCAGGAACTGGCCGCGCTTGGCGCTGCGGAGCTGGTATTCGTAGCGGCTGGTCCCGCCGGCGGCGCTCCGGGCCGGGAAACGGAACACCGGGGAGTGGCCGAACCTGGCCGGCAGTTGCTCCTCCATCAGCGCCTGGCCGCTCCCGGGTCCGGTGCGGGCCACCGCCAGCCGGACGGTCGTCGTGGCCGAGGTCACCACCGGAGACGGATCAAACTCGCGGTACACCCGGAACCGCGGCTTGAGCACCCGGGTTCCGGCGAGGGAGAGCAGCGGCAGGATCAGGAGCAGCAGGGCCAGCGCCAGCAGGTCACGACGGCCCAGCAGCTGGGCGGCCAGCAGGGATGCGACGCCCGCGGCCAGCAGGCCCCAGCCGCGCGAGCTGAAGATGTGCCCCGGGAACCGGTCCAGCAACGCCACGGCCGCGTCCGCCCCTAACGTCCGGCGGGCGGGGCGGCGGGCCGCACGTTGTCCTGTACCACCGGGACCTTCGCAATGATGGACCTGATAACGCTCTGCGCCGTCTCGCCGGTGCCGGCGGCCTTGCGGTCCAGGATGATCCGGTGTGCCAGGACCGGTTCGGCCACGCTGACGACGTCGTCGGGCAACACGAAGTCGCGGCCCTCCAGGGCTGCGGTCGCTTTCGCCGCCCGCAGCAGCTGCAGCATGGACCGGGGGCTCGCGCCGAGCCGGAGCATCCCGCTCTCCCGGGTAGCCCGGCCCAGGGCCACGGTGTACTCCTTGATCGCACGCGAGACGTAAACGTGTTGCACGGTGGCGATCATGGACGCCACCTCGTCGGCGCTGACCACGGCCGTGACCCGGGCCAGCGGGGACGTGGCCTGGTGCGTTTCGAGCATCTCCAGCTCTGCATCCCGGTCCGGATAACCCATGGAAATCCGGGCCATGAACCGGTCACGCTGCGCCTCCGGCAGCGGATAGGTGCCTTCCATCTCGATCGGATTCTGGGTGGCCACCACCATGAACGGCTCATCCAGCCGGTACGATTCCCCGTCCACCGTGACCTGGTGCTCTTCCATGCACTCCAGCAGGGCCGACTGGGTTTTCGCGGACGCCCGGTTGATCTCGTCCCCGATCACGATGTTCGCGAACACCGCCCCGGGCCGGAACTCAAACCTCCGTGAGGCCTGGTTGTAGATGGAGACGCCGGTGACATCGGAGGGCAGCAGGTCCGGGGTGAACTGGATCCGGCTTACCGAGCAGTCGATGGTGCGCGCGAGCGTCTTTGCCAGCAAGGTCTTGCCCACGCCCGGCACGTCCTCCAGGAGCAGGTGGCCCTGCGCCAGCAGTACCGTCAACGCCAGCCGGGCCGCTTCCGCCTTGCCATCGATCACCGTGTTGATCGCGCGCAGGATGCGCTCGGTGGCGGCATGGAACGCCGCGGGCTCCATGGCCGGGGGGAGCGCCGGCGCGGCGGGGGCAGGCGAGCGGGCACCGGCGAAGCCCTCCGGTTCCGGCAGCGCTTCGTCCACGGAGGTGCTTCGGTGGTAGTCCATCGGCAGCCTTTCAGCCCTGGAGCGGCTCCGGCGGAGCGGCTGACTATGCCCGGTCCCGCCCCTGGTATCCGCCTGTTTGGTCCTAGCGTACTAACACAACTGCCGAAGCAGACAGAGAGTTCCGGGGTAATTCCCTGACCCGGCCGGGACTAGGCTGGAAGAATGTGCGATCCGCTGACCCCCGCCCCCTACCGCGAGCCCGGGGAGACCGGCACCGACGGGACCGGCAAGGCATCCGCCGGCCGGAAACCCTACCCGCCGGCGCCGGAACCGCTGCCCGTCGCGGTGTTCGACAATCACACCCACCTGGACTTCCCCGACGGGGGCGACGCCGGGGGGCGGCCGGCGGTCGGCATCAAGGAGGCCCTTGACGCCGCGCAGGCCGTCGGCGTCCGCGGCGCCGTGCAGGTAGGCTGCGACCTTGAATCGTCCCGCTTCACGGTCCAGGCGGTGGAGCAGGACCCCAGGCTGCTGGGCGCCGTCGCCCTGCACCCCAACGACGCCCCGCACTACGCCGCCCGCGGCGAACTGGAAGAGGCGCTCGCCGAGATCGAGGCACTGGCCGGGCACCCCCGGGTCCGGGCGATCGGTGAAACCGGCCTGGACTTTTTCCGCACCGAAGGCGAGGGGCTGGCGCACCAGCGCTACTCGTTCCGCCGTCACATCGACATCGCCAAGCGGCTGGGCCTGGCGCTGCAGATCCACGATCGCGACGCCCACGACGACGTCGTGCAGGTCCTGCGCGAGGAAGGGGCCCCGGAGACGGTGGTATTCCACTGTTTCTCCGGCGACGAAGAGCTGGCCCGGACCTGTAACGAGGAGGGCTGGTACCTCTCCTTCGCGGGCACCGTGACCTTCAAGAACGCAGCGAACCTGCGCGCCGCCCTGGCGCTCGCGGAGCCCGGCCGGATCCTGGTCGAGACGGACGCCCCGTTCCTCACCCCGCACCCGCACCGGGGCCGGCCGAACGCCAGTTACATGGTGCCGTACACGGTCCGCGCCATGGCCGAATTGACAGGACGGGACCTGTCCGAACTCTGCGCCCGGCTGGCCGAAAACACGGTGCGGGCGTACGGATCCTGGGACTAAAACCAGTCCTTCCCGTCACTCTGGAAACATACCGGGTATGCACAAATTCTTGGCCGCTTTATAACGCTACGGTTACAGTGGTCAACTATTAGCCGGGGTCGGGGAAGGCCTTCGGAGAATTTCACCACCGACGGACGCGCACCGTGGCCCACAAATCCACGTGTGCGCTCTCGTTTGGCGGTGAGGCGGTGCCCGCGTTTTCCGCGAACATCCGGACCCGGTCCGGACCTGCCCTTAGGGTGTTCGCGCCGGGGAGACGCGTGGACTTTTCCCCGTGCCCGGATGGTCCAAAAGATACGGGCAATCGTGGTCAAGTTCTTCACATCGGACGGCAAGTTCAGTTTCGTCAAGGTCGGTTCGCAGCTGGTAGTGCTCGTTGCGCTCGTGCTCGGCCTGGTCGCCTTCGTTGGCAACAACAAGACGGTCACCCTCAACGTCGACGGGAAAGTGAGCTCCGTCCAAACCTTCGGCGGCACCGTGGGCCAGGTGGTCCGTGCCGCCAAGGTGGAGCTGCAGCCGGCCGATAAGGTCTCCCCGGCGGCGGACTCCAGTGTGCAGGACGGCGCGGTGATCAACGTCAACCTCGCCAAGGACGTCAAGGTCAGCGTCGACGGTGCGGAACGGACCATCAGCACCACGTCGCCGACGGTGGGCGGCCTCGTCACTGAGCTCGGCCTCGCCAGCGCCTCGGAAGTCTCCGTCCCGAAGGACGCCCAGCTCGCCGTCTCGGGATCCTTCGTCAGCATCTCGACCCCGAAGGCCGTCACCCTGGTCGCCGACGGCAAGGCCACGAAGACCACGACGACGGAGGCCACCGTGAACGGGCTGCTGGCCGACGCCGGCATCAAGCTCGGTGCCAGCGACCGCATCTCGCAGCCCCGCAATGCCCCGGTGGTCAACAACATGGTGGTCAAAGTCTCCCGGGTCGACCTGACCAAGACCGCGTCCACCACCGAAGCGATCCCGTTCGAGACCCTGACCTCCGCCGATGCCGACATGCTCAAGGGCGAACAGAAGGTCACCCAGGCCGGTGCCGCCGGCAGCATCAGTAAGAGCTTCAAGCTGGTCCTGGTCGACGGCCGGATCGCCTCCCGGACCCTGGTGGCCCAGAAGATCACCCGTGAGCCGGTCACCGAGAAGATCGCCGTCGGCACCAAGGTCAAGGAAGAACCCAAGGTCGAGGCGGCCGCCAACACCGGCGCCGCGGCCCCCGCCATGATGAACGAAGCCATGTGGGACAAGATCGCCCAGTGCGAGTCCGGCGGCAACTGGTCGATCAACTCCGGCAACGGCTACTACGGCGGGCTCCAATTCGACATCCAGACCTGGCTCGGCTCCGGCGGCGGCGCGTATGCGCCCAACGCCAGCCAGGCTTCCAAGGCCCAGCAGATCGCCATCGCCAACCGCGTTTACGCGCAGCGCGGCCTCCAGCCCTGGGGCTGCGGCTGGGCTGCCTCCAGCTAGTCCCTGATCCGGCCGCCGGGCCGGACACACCGCCACGGTTCACCCGCCCGACCACGGCGGGACTGCATCATCGAAGGCCGGTTCCGCACCGCGGGACCGGCCTTCGGGCTCTCCGGCCGCGGGATAGGATACCTAGGTGACTGAACCGACCGCTTCCGCCGCCGGGGCCGCCGGGCCCCCGCCCGCCGCCGGCCCCGCTCCGCTCATGGGCGCCTCCGACATCCGCAGGCTGGCGGAGGAAATCGGGGTCCGGCCGACCAAGACCCTGGGCCAGAACTTCGTGATCGACGGCAACACCATCCGCCGCATCGTCGCGGCCGCCGGCATCGGCCCGGACGAAACCGTCCTGGAGGTCGGCCCCGGCCTTGGCTCACTGACCCTCGGCCTGCTCGACGCGGCCCGGTCCGTCGTCGCGGTCGAAATCGACCCGGTCCTCGCCGCGAAGCTTCCCGACACGGTCGCCCGCTGGCGCCCGGACGCCGTCGGGGACTTCCACCTGGTCCTCGCCGACGCGATGAAGGTCACCGAACTCCCGGTGCAGCCGACGGCGCTGGTAGCCAATCTCCCGTACAACGTCGCCGTGCCGGTCGTGCTGCACCTGCTGCAGCACTTCCCGGGCCTGCGCCACGGCCTGGTGATGGTGCAGGACGAGGTGGCCGACCGGCTCGCGGCCGGCCCCGGCACGAAGACCTACGGCGTCCCGTCGGTCAAGGCCGCCTGGTACAGCGGGATGCGCAAGGCCGGCGTGATCGGGATGAACGTCTTCTGGCCGGCCCCGAAAATCCACTCCGGACTGGTGGCCTTCACCCGCCGGGAACCGCCGGCCACCACGGCCAGCCGGGAAGAGGTGTTCGCCGTCATCGACGCGGCCTTCGCCCAGCGCCGCAAGACCCTCCGGGCAGCGTTGGCCGGCTGGGCCGGCAGCGCCGCCGAGGCCGAACGCTGCCTCCGGGCCGCCGGCGTCGACCCGACGGCCCGCGGTGAGGTGCTGGACGTTGCCGCGTTCGCCCGGATCGCCGAAGCCCACGCCAGGTCCGCGTCCTGACCGCCACCCTTGCTTGGAGCCTCAGCCTGCCATGCCATAGCGTGGAGCCATGAACGCAGTGAGAGGGCGCTTTTCGGCGAGGACTGTCCGGGTCAAGGCGCCGGGGAAGGTGAACGTCTCACTGGAGGTAGGGCCGCTGCGTGCGGACGGCTACCACTCGGTGGCCAGCGTCTACCTGGCCGTGTCGCTCTA
The DNA here is from genome assembly GCF_001428365.1 of Arthrobacter sp. Soil763. Lineage (GTDB taxonomy): Bacteria > Actinomycetota > Actinomycetes > Actinomycetales > Micrococcaceae > Arthrobacter. Next base: position 149,158 of record NZ_LMSH01000004.1, read on the forward strand.
CGAGGAAGTCGCCGCCACCAGCACGGACACCGGCCGGATCACCGTCAGCATCAGCCCGGCCAGCACCCTGGACCTTGACGGCGTCGACATCCCGCTCGACGAACGCAATCTGGCCTACAAGGCCGCGGCCATCATGGCGGACGTGTCAGAGCATTCCACCGGCGTCCACCTCGAAATCACCAAGCGCGTCCCGGTTGCCGGCGGGATGGGCGGCGGCTCGGCCGACGCGGCGGCCACCCTGCTGGCCTGCGACGCGCTGTGGAACAGCGGGCTCTCCCGCGACGAGCTGGCCCACCTGGCGGCCGAACTCGGCGCCGACGTGCCCTTCTCGCTGCTCGGCGGCACCGCCGTCGGCCTCGGGGTGGGGGATGAACTTTCCCCGGCGCTGGTCAAGGCCCAGACGGACTGGGTGCTGGTCACGGCAGATTTCGGGCTGTCCACACCGGAGGTTTTCCGCACCCTCGACCGCCTGCGCGCCGCTGAGGGTGCTGAGATCGAGGAACCCGCAGCGGTGGATCCGCGCGTCCTCGCCGCGCTGCTCGGCGGCGACGCCGACGCCCTCAGCCGGGTCCTGGTCAACGACCTGCAGCGGGCTTCGATTGAGCTGGCCCCCGGCCTGCGCGACGTGCTCGGCCTGGGGGAAGCCTGCGGCGCGATCGCCGGGATCGTCTCCGGCTCCGGCCCCACCGTGGCGTTGCTGGCCCACGGCCCGGCCGCGGCCGAGGGGCTCGCGGGGGAGCTGCGCCACCACGGCCTCGATGCCCAGGCGGTGCACGGCCCGGTGCACGGCGCGCGGATCATTTCCGATACGCTCCTTTAGTAACTTTGACTGTATATACGTCAGTTCACCGCGGGCCCCGAAGCGCCGGCCCGACCCATTTCATCTAGGAAAGCAGTTCCCAGTGGCACACCTGCTCGGCGGCGAGAACCTCACGGTTTCGTATGCAACCCGCACCGTCCTCGACGGCATCACCCTCGGCCTTGAAGAGGGTGACCGGATCGGCATGGTGGGCCGCAACGGCGACGGCAAATCGACCCTGATGCGGCTGCTGGCCATGCGCTCCACCCCGGACTCCGGCCGGGTCACCAAACGCGGCGACGTCAACATCGGCTACCTCGACCAGAGCGACGTGCTCGACGGCGACCTCACCGTCGGGGCCGCGATCGTCGGCGACCAGGCCGACTACGAATGGGCCCGCAACCCCCGCATCCGCGAAATCATGGGCGGCCTGGTGTCCGACGTCGACTGGCACGCCAACGTCCACGCCCTCTCCGGCGGCCAGAAGCGCCGCGTCGCGCTGGCCAAGCTCCTGATCGAAGACCACGACGTCATCATGCTCGACGAGCCGACCAACCACCTCGACGTCGAAGGCGTCGCGTGGCTGGCCCGGCACCTGAAGACGCGCTGGCGGGCCAACCAGGGGGCCTTCCTCGTCGTCACCCACGACCGCTGGTTCCTCGATGAAGTCTGCAACAAGACCTGGGAAATCCACGACGGCATCATGGACCCGTTCGAGGGAGGCTACGCCGCCTACGTGCTGGCCCGCGCCGAGCGGGACCGGACGGCCGCCGTCGTCGAATCCAAACGGCAGCAGTTGGTCAAGAAGGAACTCGCCTGGCTGCGGCGCGGCGCCCCGGCCCGCACCGCCAAGCCCAAGTTCCGGATCGAGGCGGCCAACGCCCTGATCGCCGATGTCCCGGAGCCGCGCGACTCGACGGCTTTGAGCAAGATGGCCACCGCCCGGCTCGGCAAGGATGTCCTGGACCTCGAGAATGTTTCGCTCGACTTCTTGGGCGGGGACGCCGGACGGAAGCTCTTCGACAACATCACGCTCCGGCTTGCCCCGGGCGAGCGGCTGGGCCTGGTCGGCGTCAACGGCGCCGGCAAGACCACCCTGCTGAAGCTCCTCAACGGCGAGATCCAGCCGACGTCCGGGAAGGTCAAGCGCGGCAAGACCGTCGTGACCGCGGTGCTCAGCCAGGAGGTCAAGGAGCTCGACGACGTCAAGGACCTGCGGGTCATCGAAGTGATCGAGCGCGAGAAGCGGTCCTTCAATGTCGGCGGCAAGGAGTTCACCGCCGGCCAGCTCGTGGAGCAGCTCGGTTTCACCAATGAGAAGCAGTGGACCCCGGTCAAGGACCTCTCCGGCGGGGAGCGCCGCCGGCTGCAGCTGCTGCGCCTGCTGGTGGGGGAGCCCAACGTCCTGATGCTCGACGAGCCCACCAACGACCTGGACACCGACACCCTGGCCGCCGTCGAAGACGTGCTGGACGGCTGGCCGGGCACGCTTGTCGTGGTCAGCCACGACCGCTACCTGCTGGAACGCGTCACGGACCACCAGATGGCGCTCCTTGGCGACGGCAAGATCCGCGCCCTCCCGCGTGGCGTGGACCAGTACCTGGAGCTGCGAGACGCTGCGCTGGCCGGATCCACCATCACCGGCGGCGGAAACCCCGTCACGGCCGCCGGCGGCGGTTCGGCCCCCGCAGCAGCCGGGCCGTCCGAGGCTGAGAAGCGGGACGCCCGCAAGGCGAAGAACCGCATCGACCGCCAGCTGGGCAAGCTCAAGCAGCAGGAAGACAAGATCCACGCCCAGATGACCGCCGGCGCCGGCGATGCCAGCAAGTTCGACGAACTGGCGGCCCTGAACACCAAGCTGCAGGAACTCGCCGCCGAACGCGAGGAACTGGAAATGGAGTGGCTGGAGGCCGCCGAGGTCCTCGGCGAGTAGCCGGCTCCGCCCGGGCGGCCACCTCCGGCGGGCAAGTCCTGTGGGTGGGCCGGGGACTGGGCAGAGTGCGTTATGCCCAATGTTCGCGGCAAGGGCTGGGCATGTCCGACGCCGGACGTGCTTCCAACTCGGTGTGCCCCGACGGGCATGTCCTGTGGGTGGGCCGGGGACTGGGCAGAGTGCGTTATGCCCAATGTTCGCGGCACGGGCTGGGCATGTCCGACGCCGGACGGGCTCCCGCCGCCCGGGCGGCCCGGCCCGGGCAGGGCACGCCCTACCCGTCGACCTGGAGCTCCGGGTCCTTGCGCAGCCCGGTGAGTCCGTTCCAAGCCAGGTTCACCAAGTGCGCGGCAACCTCGCGCTTGTCCGGGGTGCGGCTGTCCTGCCACCACTGGCCGGTCATCGCGACCATCCCCACCAGCATCTGCGCATACATCGCACCATCCGCGGCGCTGAAACCGCGGCGCGCAAACTCGTCGGCAAGGATGTACTCGACCCGTGCCGTCACCTGGGACAGCAGCGAGGAGAAGGCGCCCTCGGGCTGGGAGGGCGGAGCGTCCCGCACCAGGATCCGGAAACCGTCGGTCCGGTCCTCGATGTAGCCCAGCAGCGCCAGTGCCGCCCGCTCCACCAGCACCCGAGGTTTGGCCTCCTCGGAGAGCGCGTCGTTGATCGCGCCGAGCAGGATCCGGAACTCGTGGTCCACCACCTGGGTGTACAGGCCTTCCTTGGAGCCGAAGTGCTCATAGATCACCGGCTTTGAGACCCCGGCGGCGCCGGCGATTTCTTCGATGGTAGTGCCGTCCAGACCGCGCATGGCGAACAAGCCGCGGCCCACGCCGATCAGCTGCGCCCGGCGCTGGGCCCCGGTCATCCGGGCCCTCGGCAGCTGTCCTGCCGCCCGGCCCGGTCCGCCGGGAGGGAGGTCCGCCCTTCCGGACACGCCTGCGCTGTTGCTCACAGCTCCATCATGCCCTACCGGCACCGCAGCCCGGCCGCAGCCCGGCCGCCAGCCGGCCGCCGTCCGGAGTCGCACGAGCCGCGGCGTTCGTGGCAGAATTGGCTCTTGTGCCACAGGCTAGACGCCGTGGCACGGTCCGCTCTGGTGTAATGGCAGCACCCCGGCCTTTGGAGCCGTGGAGTATAGGTTCGAGTCCTATGGGCGGAACTGGCCCGGCGGCCCGCCCGCCGGATCCGGCCTCGTGGACGCATGCGGAGGAACCGGACCGCGGCCGTCCAGTAGGATGAAGAGGATGCCGCGACCGGTACGCGGTCCGGCGCGGCCGCGCGGAGCCGGCAACGAGGTGGACCACCTGGCTGTCGCCCCGGGTCAACCGAGATCGAACAGCGGCACCGAACCAGGCCGCTGAGCAAGGAGAGCCCGTACGTGAGCCCCGAGAAGACCGGCCCCGCGGCCGTCATCGTCCTAGCTGCAGGCGCCGGTACCCGGATGAAGTCCCGTACCCCCAAAATCCTCCACGAGATCGGCGGCCGCTCGCTCGTCGGCCACGCGCTCAACGCCGCCCGGGCCCTCGCCCCGCGGGAGCTGGCCCTGGTCGTCCGGCACGAACGCGACCTGGTCGCCGGGCATATCGCCGAGATCGACCCGCAGGCCCTGATCGTGGACCAGGACGAGGTGCCCGGCACCGGCCGCGCCGTCGAAGCCGCCCTCGACGCCCTCGACGCCCGGCACCCCGACGGCCCGCTGGCCGGAACCGTCGTCGTCACCTACGGCGACGTGCCGCTGCTCACCGGCGAGCTGCTCGCCGAACTGGTCGCCGCCCACGAAGCGGACCGCAACGCCGTCACCGTGCTCACCGCCGTTCTCGACGACGCCACCGGGTACGGCCGCATCCTGCGCGGCACCGACGGGACCGTCACCGGCATCCGGGAGCACAAGGACGCCAGCGACGACGAACGCGCCATCCGGGAAATCAACTCGGGCATCTACGCCTTCGACGCCGCCGTGCTGCGGGACGCGCTGGCGCAGGTCACCACCGACAACGCCCAGGGCGAGAAGTACCTCACCGACGTCCTGGCCCTGGCCCGCGCCGCCGGCGGCCGGGTCGCCGCCGTCGTGACCGAGGACCGCTGGCAGGTCGAGGGGGCCAACGACCGGGTCCAGCTCTCCGCCCTCGGCGCCGAACACAACCGGCGCACCGTCGAGGCCTGGATGCGGGCCGGCGTCACCGTCGTCGATCCCGCCACCACCTGGATCGACGCCACCGTCACGCTCGACGAGGACGTCCGCCTGCTGCCGAACACCCAGCTGCACGGCACCACCACGGTGGCGCGCGACGCCGTCGTCGGCCCCGACACCACCCTGACCGACGTGCAGGTGGGGGAGGGCGCCAAGGTCATCCGCACCCACGGCTCCGGCTCGGTCATCGGCGCAAACGCCAGCGTCGGGCCCTTCACCTACCTGCGCCCGGGTACCGTCCTGGGCGAAACCGGCAAGATCGGTGCGTTCTACGAAACCAAGAACGTCACCATCGGCCGCGGCTCCAAGCTGTCCCACCTCGGCTACGCGGGCGACGCGGAAATCGGCGAGGACACCAACATCGGCTGCGGAAACATCACCGCCAACTACGACGGCGAGAAGAAGCACCGGACCATCATCGGCTCCGGCGTCCGCACCGGCTCCAACACCGTCTTCGTCGCCCCCGTCCAGATCGGCGACGGCGCCTACAGCGGCGCCGGCGCCGTAATCCGCAACGACGTTCCCGCGGGCGCCCTGGCCCTGTCGCTGGCCAAGCAGCGCAACTCCGAGGGCTGGGTCGTCTCGCACCGCCCGGGCTCCATCTCCGCGGCGCTGGCCGAGGCCGCCGCCCCCACAGCTTCCAGTACTCCGGCATCGACAGAAGAGGGCTAGCAATCATGAGCGAAATTACGGCACACGGCGAAAAGAAGCTGGTGCTCGCCGCGGGGCGCGCGCACCCCGAACTGGCGCGCGAGATCGCCAAGGAGCTGGGAACCGAGCTGCTGCCGCTGGATGCCTATGACTTCGCCAACGGCGAGATCTACGTCCGGGCCGGCGAAAGCGTCCGCGGCACCGACGCCTTTGTGATCCAGGCGCACCCGGCACCGCTGAACAACTGGCTCATGGAGCAGCTGATCATGATCGATTCGCTCAAGCGGGCCTCCGCCAAGCGCATCACCGTGGTCTCTCCCTTCTACCCCTACGCCCGCCAGGACAAGAAGGGCCGCGGCCGCGAACCCATCTCGGCCCGCCTCGTCGCGGACCTGTACAAGACCGCCGGCGCCGACCGCATCATGAGCGTGGACCTGCACACCTCACAGATCCAGGGCTTCTTCGACGGTCCCGTGGACCACCTGATGGCGATCCCGCTGCTCGCCGACTACATCCGCACCCGCGTCGGCTCGGACAACGTCACCGTCGTGTCGCCGGACACCGGCCGTGTCCGGGTCGCCGAGCAGTGGGCCGAACGCCTCGGCGGTGCGCCGCTGGCCTTCGTCCACAAGAGCCGCGACCTGACCGTGCCGAACCAGGCCGTCTCGAAGACCGTCGTCGGCCAGATTGAGGGCCGTACCTGCGTGCTGATCGACGACATGATCGACACCGGCGGAACCATCTCCGGCGCCGTCCAGGTGCTGAAGAACGCCGGCGCCAAGGACGTCATCATCGCGGCCACCCACGCCGTGTTCTCCGACCCCGCCGCGCAGCGCCTGGCCGAGTCCGGCGCCCGCGAGGTCGTAGTCACCAACACCCTGCCGATCGCCGCGAACAAGCGCTTCCCGCAGCTGACCGTGCTCTCGATCGCGCCGCTGATTGCCCGGGCCATCCGCGAAGTGTTCGACGACGGTTCGGTCACCAGCCTCTTCGACGGCAACGCCTAACCGGCTTCACCGCCGCAGCGTCCGGCGCCGCCGGAACTCCGGCGTCCGGGACCCCGGCCTCTGGCGCCGGTGCCGGGCCCCGTTTTCGCGACGGGGCCCGGCACTGCTAGACTCGAGGGCGATACCTTGGCGAGGGAGAGCGCCGGCGGGCCGCGTGAGCGAACTCCGCCGAACTGCTGGTCTCCGTTATCGACTGGGTCTGAATCTCCTTCTGAAGGGCGGCCATGCCGCCCGGCGTTGAAGGTCGCTGACAGACCTCCGCCCTTGCTACACCGATCACCCACAGGAGATATCCATGTCTGAGCAGAAGCTCGCAGCAGAAGTACGCACCGAATTCGGCAAGGGCTTCGCCCGCCGCGCCCGCATGGCCGGCCGCATCCCCGCCGTCATCTACGGCCACGGCGCCGAGCCGGTCCACATCACCCTCCCGGCCAAGGCCACGACGCTCGCGGTCCGCACGGCCAACGCCCTGCTGTCCCTGGACATCGACGGCGAAGAGCGCCTCGCCCTGGTCAAGGACATCCAGCGCAACCCGATCAAGCAGATCGTCGAGCACATCGACCTGCTGACCGTCCGCAAGGGCGAAAAGGTCACCGTCGACGTGCCTGTCCACGTCACCGGCGAGGTCGCCCCGGGCAACGTACACAACCTGGAGACGACCACCATCTCGCTCGAAGCCGAGGCCACCCACCTGCCGACCGCCGTCGAGGTCAGCGTCGAAGGCCGCGCCGCCGGCGAGCACATCCACGCCTCCGACGTCGTGCTGCCCAAGGGCACCGTCCTGCTGGCCGACGCCGACGCCCTGGTCGTCAACGTTTCCGAGGCCGTCGAGATCGTCGAGGAAGAAGAGACCGCGGAAGAGGCCGCTCCGGCCGAAGGCGCGGAAGCCGAAGAGCAGTCCGAGGCTGCTGCCGAGTAATTCCGGCAAATCCTCCGGCGGCCGGGTCCCAGTGGGGCCCGGCCGCCGTCGTCTCCGCCCGGCCCGCCCCCGGCCCGGCGCCCTGCCCCGAAGGATGGACCCATGACCGATACCTGGCTGATCGTAGGCCTCGGCAACCCGGGCGCCGAATACGCCCACAACCGGCACAACGTCGGCCAGATGGTGCTGGACGAACTCGCGCAGCGGGTGGGCGGCAGCTTCAAGTCACACAAGTCCCGTGCCCAGGTCCTCGAGGGCCGGCTGGGAATCGGCGGGCCGCGGGTCGTGCTGGCCAAGCCGTTGAGCTACATGAACGTCTCCGGCGGCCCGGTCTCCGCGCTGGCAAAGTTCTACGGCATCGAGCCGGACCGCGTGGTCGCCGTGCACGATGAAATCGACATTCCTTTTAATACGGTCAAACTTAAGCTCGGCGGCGGCGAAGGCGGCCACAACGGCCTGCGTGACATCTCCAAGGCGCTGGCGACCAAGGACTACCTGCGTGTCCGCGTGGGCGTCGGCCGGCCGCCGGGGCGGATGGACACCGCCGACTTCGTGCTGCGCGACTTCGCCGCGGCGGAAAAGAAGGAGCTGCCGTTCCTGATTGACGACGCCGCCGACGCCGTCGAGGCCCTGCTGCGCGACGGACTGCAGGCCGCCCAGCAGAAGTTCCACCCCGCGAAGGCCGAGTAACCCAGAGTATTTCCAGTCATTTTCCTTTCCAACCGCACTACTCGGCCGTTATGCTCTGTCTACTTGTCCGGGGGAGGGGTTACCCTACTTCTGGATGGACGGTCCTGGGGTTGCCGTCCGCGAAGCGGTGCGAAGGAAACTTGATGTCGAGGGATTCACTGGGCTGGGGGAATGTTTCCACGGCACCGGCGCCAGCCGGAATGCGGCAGGCGGCCGGACCGGCTAACAAGCACGCGTGGTCGGGTCTGGCCCGCGGTGCCGATGCCGGGCGCGTCCGCAACGCCCTGGAGGCCCCCGGCAGCATGGGCGTGGTCGTCACCGGGGACCGCGGCGTCGGCAAATCCCTGGTTGGCCGCAGCGCCCTCGCCGGCCTCGGCCCGCAGGTCTTCGCCCTCCAACTGCGCACTTCCGGAGCCGGCGCCAACACGCCCTACGGCTGCCTGGCGTTTACCCTGGCGAGGCTGCCGCAAAGCGCACTGGGTTCGCCGACCGCAATCCTGCACGGCATCACCTCGCTCATCCGGGACGACGCGGCCGGCCGGCCGTGCGTGATCCTGCTGGACAACGCCGGCTCCCTCGACGAACAGAGCACGGGGGTCCTGCTGAACCTGCTGCAGACCGGCACCGCCAAGCTGATCGCCACCGCGCAACGCACCACCGACCTGCCGCCGGATTTTTACTGGCTGATCAACTCCGGCCAGCTCGCGGAGGTCCGGCTGGCCGCGATGACCGAGATCGAAACCCGGGAGGTCCTGCAGGCCGCGCTCGGGCACCGGGTATCGACCGCACTGGCCTCCCAGCTGCATCAGCTCGTCGGCGGCAGCCCCACCCTGCTGCAGGCGGTCGTCTCCGAGCAGATCGAGCGCGGCAACCTGGTGCTCTCCGGGTCGGTCTGGACCCTGCTCGACGAGGTAGTGCTGGACGGGAAGACAGCGCTGGAGGACATCGTCCGGGCACGGTACGCCCGCGAGACCCCGGAAGCGCGTGAGGTGATCGAGGTGCTCTCCTGCGCCCGCACCATGTCACTGTCCCGGCTCGCCCGGATGTTCGGCCCGGGCCTCATCGCGGACATGGAGGAGGCCGGCCAGATCGTCGTCGACCGCACCGACCAGCACCTCGTGACCCTGGGCGACCGGTACCTGGGTGACATCGTCCGGAACTGGCTCAGCGTCGAACGCCGGCTGGAACTGCGCGACAAGGTGCCCGGCCACCAGGAGCAGGAACTCGAGGAACTGACCATCGAGGACCTGCTCGGCTACGCCGCCTGGACCCATGACTGCCACGCCGAACTCGCACCGCCGCACGCCCTCGCCGCGGCCCGCGCCGCGGTCCGGCTGTTCGACCCGAAGTTCGCGCTCAAGTGCGCCGGCAGCATCCGGCCCGGGGACAACGAATGGCCCGAAGGCCAGTTGCAGAAGGCCGCCGCATACCTCCAGCTTGGCCTCCCGCTCCAGGCGATGGCCGCTTTGGACGATATTACCGAGGCCCAGGCCGGCCGGCTCGGCCCGGTGGCCTTCGCCGAGCTCACGGCCGCCCGGACGGACTGCATGGCCTGGCTGCCGGACCGTTCCGGGAAGGTCCCGGAACTGATCCGCCAGGCCAGGCTCCGGCTCCAGGAACTCGGCGAGGGCGGCAACTACCGCCCCGACAGTGACGAAGCCCGGGCGCTGGCGCGGGCCGGGCTGTGCATGGACCTCTGCGAGTTCAATTACCTGTCCTTTATCGGCGACTACGAGCCCATGATGGACCGGCTCCAGGCCGCCGCCACCTCCGCCGACGCGGACACACTGGACCCGGCGCACCGGCTGCGGGCATCGATCATCCTGATGGAAGCCCTCTGCGTGACGGGCAAGGAACTGGACGCCCGCCGCCTGATGCGGGAGCTCGGCGGCACCCTGGGCGAATGGTCCCACGTGCCGCGCATCCGGGAAAACTTCGCCTGGCGCGCCTACAACGTGCTGCTGCTCTCCGGCCAGTGGCGCCAGGCCATCGACATGCTCAAGGACGCCAGCGGCCGGGCCGGACACGGCCTGCACTCCGGCAGCGCCGCCACGGACCTCGCCGTCGGCGTCGCCTATGTGTACGCCGGCCGCGGCCATCTCGCCCTGGATCCGCTGCTGGCCGCCATCGCCCAGCTCGAGGTCAGGACCAGCCTGCATGCGCTGCGCCAGGCCTACGCCGCGACGGCGTTCGCCTACGCCCAGACCGGCAACTCCGTCCAGGCCACCGTCTACCTCGACCGGGCACGGTCCGCGGACGGCCCCGCCCGGTTTGTGATCAGCAGCTCGGCGGACTTCTGCATGGACATGGCCTCCCGCTGGCTCGGAGATCCGGACGCGAAGGACCGGCTGGTCCGGGCCGCCGAGCAGCACTTCCGCGCCGGCCGGTACACCCCCGCCGGCATCTGCATGCTGGGCGCCACCGTCAACGGCACCGCCAAGGACTTCCAGTTCATGGAGGACATCGCCGCGCACCGCCAGGGTCCGCTCGCCGAACTCTCCCGGGCGGTGGCGGTGGGAAGCCGGAAAAAGGACGCGGCGCTGATGCTGGAGGCCGCGCGGCTGGCCGATGCCATGGAACTGGACGCGGTGCAGGCCAGGTGCGCTGCCCTCGCCTACGATTTCGCCAGGTCCGCGGGCCTGACGGCGACCGCCACCGCGGCCCACACGATGCTCGAGTCCCTCGCCGAGTCGGTGCCCACGCTGCCGGTGGTGCCGAAGACCAAGGGGCCGCTGCTGACCGACCGGGAGCGGCAGATCGCTGCCCTGGCCGGGAACGGGGTTTCGAACAAGGACATCGCCCAGGAAGTGGGCATTTCAGTCCGGACAGTGGAGGGGCACTTGTACCAGGTCTTCACAAAACTCGGGGTGTCCTCGCGGAGTGATCTGCTTGGACTCATCTAAGGCCCGCGCCGTGGCGCCCGCCGGCGAGCAGCCCCGCGTGCCCACGGGCAGGTCCGACGAAACCCGGTCCGCGGTGGAAGCCCTGCAGGGCGGCTCCCACGCCGCGGTCCTGATCCTCGGCGACCACGGTGTGGGCAAGTCGACCCTGATGGAGGCGGTAGCCGACGGGCTCGGCGGGCAGATCACGCCGGTGCGCCTCCACGGCAGCCCCGCCCTCCGCCATGTCCCCTACGGGGTGCTGGCGCCGTTCATCGTGGACCTGCCCGTGGAGGAAGCGACGTCCCAGCTGGCGGTGCTGCGGGTTTTCTGGAGCTACCTCGAAGGTGAGCGGCGCACGACCGGGAAACCCCTGCTGCTGATCGTCGACGACGCCCACGACCTCGACGACGCGACGGCAGGAGTCCTCGTGGAGCTCGCTGCCGCCGGCTGGGCCAAGCTGCTGGTCGGCGCGGCAGCCCGCCCGGGCCTGCCGGAGCCGCTGCTGCAGCTCTGGTTCGAAGGCGTCGCCGAACGCCATGACCTCCGACCGCTCACCCGGGACCAGACGGCAGAGCTCCTGGCCGACCGGCTGGGCCCCCAGGTGCTGCCCAACGTGGCGGAGGTACTCTGGGAGGCGTCCGCCGGCAACCCGCTGTTGCTGAGCTGCCTTGTCGATGACGCGACCAGCGACGGGACGCTCCTGCAGTGCAACGGTGTGTGGCTGCTCGCCCGGGCGCTGAACAGCCACGGTGAGCGGCTGACCGACGTCGTCCGCCGCCAGCTGCTGCGGCGGTCCGCGGAGGAGCGCACGGCCCTGAACCTGGTGGCGTTGGCCGAGCCGGTCTCCCGGAGCCTGATCGAGGCGGTGGTGGACGAGGCGACCGTGGCCGGGCTGATCGACCAGGAGCTGCTGCGCGTCGGGGACGGGCCCCGGGCCGAGCTGCGGCTCTGGCACACGGTCTACGGTGACACGCTGCGGAACCTCATTTCGCCCGCGCGCAGCCTGCAGCTCCGGCAGAGCCTGCTGCGGCTGATGGACCGGGAGCCCGTCACCGCCGAGGGCCTCCTGCGCCAGGTGAGCTGGTCGCTGGAATGCGGCGTCGACGTCGAGGACCGGCAGCTGCTGCGGGCGGCGGTACTGGCCAGCCGGCTCTTTGAAGACGACCTCGCCCGCAGGGCCGCGTCGCACGTCAAGGACCCGGAACTGCAGCTCACAGCGCGTTCGGTGATCGCCCGCACGCATTACAACACCGCCAACCACGAGGCCGCACGGGACATCCTGGAAGCGGACTTCGCCAAGGGGCAGACGGTGGCGGGAGTGCTCGCGGGCTCCCTCCTGTGGGCCGCGGTCCTGTCCGCGCTGGGGCATTCGCCGGCCGAGATCATCCAGCGCGCCGAGGCCCTGCTCCGGGCCGGCGAGCGGCTCGCCGCGCAGCACCCGGAGGACGCCGAAGGCATCCTCGCTGCCGTCCGGGACCGGGTGCAGACCATCGGCAGCATGGTCCTTGCCCTCGCCGGGGAGGATGACGGGGACGGGACCGGCGACGGCGACCCGGACGACGGCGCGCACCCCGGCGGCGCACCGGCGGGCAACCACCTGGAAAAGGCGTTCAGGCTGGCCCTTCACGCGGAGCGGCTGCTGATCCGGGGCCTGCCGGACAGTGCCTCCTCCGCTGCCGCCGCGGCGCTGGCAGCCGCGGGTGCCGACCACGACGAGCTGTACTTCCTCAACGACTTCCTCGCGGTCCGGGCGATGACGGCGGCGATCCACGGGGGCGACTGGGAGACGGCGGAGCGTCTGATGGGCGGGTTCGTGGCTGCCTACGGCCCCAGCCTCATCTCCTTCGGCGGCGGGGTCCACGCGGCCACCGGCATCATCCTGCTCTACCAGGGGCGGTCGGCGGAGGCCAAGCGGACCCTGCGGGCGGCGCTCGAATCACTCCGCGTCGCCGACCCCCAGCAGCTGTTCTCCGTGACGGCCGCCATGGCCTTTGCGGCGGCTGCCGACATCGGTGCCCGGGACAAGGCCGCGGGGCTGCTGGCCGACTACCAGTCCGCCCGGCCGGCCGTCTCCCGCTACCTGCGCACCCTGTCCGAAATGGCCGTGGTGTACGGCAAAGCCCGGCTCGACGGCCCGGGCGCTGCGGCGGAAGAACTGGACCGGCTGGGACAGCCCGACGGCGGCCCCCGCACGGCGGGACTGCAGTTCGATGCGCTCGCCTTCCGCCTGGCCCTGGGAGACCTGACTGCGGCCTCCCGGCTGCGCGAGCTCAAGCCGGACCTGCAGGGCCGCCGCGCAGCCGCCGTCTGCGGCTACGCCGACGCGCTCGGGTCCGGCGATCCCGGCGGCCTGCTCGATGCCGCCAAGGCCTGCGAAGCGGCCGGCCTCTGGGGCTTCGCCGCCCAGGCCTACGGCTCCGCCGCCGCCGCCTACCAGGCAGCCGGGGATACCCTGCGCGAGCGGATGGCGGCATCGCAGCGGCAGCGCTGCCGCGACCGGGCGGACAGCCAGGACGGGGCGGAAGCGGATGACGAGGACAGCGGCCTCGGGCTCCTGACCCGGCGGGAACGGGACATCGTGGCGCTCGCGGTCCGGGGCCTGAGCGACCGGCAGATCGCCGCCGAACTTCAGGTCTCGGTCCGGACCGTGGAGGGCCATCTCTACCGCAGTTACGCGAAGTTGAACATCAAGGGCCGCGACCAGCTCCGGCACATGGCCTCGGACTAGGTAGGCGCCCGCGCAGGTAGCGGCCGCCGTTCCCTGACTCCGCTCCGAAGAACACGCGGAGAACACCCGGAGAACACCCGCAGGGCAATCCCGCGGACACGCGTGCGGCCGTCCCACAGCTACCCGGCGGCCACCCGTTCCGGGGCACACTACTTGGGCGGGGGCGCCCGGCGGCCCGCTTTTTCTGAGTACAGGCACGTAATGGCCGCCTCCGTACCCGCTCCGCAATCGAGTAGTACTTACGGATGCTGTCGCCCGTACGAGTGCCTAGCGTGGATTTATCACTGGTCCATTGATTGCGAAGGTCTCGAAGGTCTCTCCAGATTGCGAAGGTCTCTCCATGTTTCAGCAGGAATCCGGCGTGTCCGCCGGAAGCGGTAAAACCGAAGCGATTCCGCAAGCACGCCGGCCGTTCCAGGAGCGGCACGAAAAGCCCTTCACCCGCCAACACATCGTCACGGATATCGTTTCCACGCTGAAGTCCGGCGTCGGCTGCGGCGTCGTGCTCGTCGGCGAGCACGGGGCCGGCAAGTCGTTCATCGCCCAGCGGGCCCTCGAACAGCTCGGCGGTGACCACATGGTGGTCCAGGTCCGGGGGAGTTCCATCGCGTCCAAGCTTCCTTACGGGGCGCTCAGCGTCCTGCTCAACGACCTCGACGCGTCCCACCTTGAGCATCCGCTGATGGTGCTCCGAGGCCTGACCCAGCTGCTCCATGCCAAGGCCCAGGGCCGCGGCGTGGTCCTGTTCGTGGATAACATCCACGACCTCGACGACCTCTCCTGCATGATGGTGGCCCAGCTCAGCGCCGGCGGACACGTCACGCTGCTGGCCGCCTGCGTGGACCTGCACCACGTCGGAGGAGACATCATGGGGCTGTGGAAGGATGACCTGCTGCGCCGGGTTGACCTGGCCCCGTTCGACTTCGCCGAGACGGCCGCGACGCTCAACCAGGAGTACGGCGGCCACTTCTCGCACTCGGCCGCCCGCGCGCTGTGGAACGCCAGCGGCGGGAACGCCCTGTTCCTGCACTCGCTGGCGCGGGAGCAGATCAAGCTCGGCACCATCGTCCGGCAGGACGGCGTCTGGGTCCTGGGCGGCCGGCCGATCGCCCTCACCGGGGAAGTGCGGGACGTGGTCAAGGCGCGGTTGAACCGGCTCGCCCCCGGACAGCGGGACGTTTTCGAGCTGCTGGCCCTCGCCGGCTCCGTGCCCCTGCAGGTGCTGATGCGGATCTTCAACCCGCAGGACATGGACAGCCTGCAGGAACGCGCGCTGATCCAGGTCAGCCACGACCACCCGCCGATGGTGGCGGTGGCCAACCCCGTGACCGCCGCGATCGTAGCCGGCGTCGTGCCTCCGGGCCGCAGCGCGGAACTGCGGCGGCGGCTGACCGCCGTGCTCTCGGACGCCGAGCAGGATGCACCCCGCAGCCCCGCCGGCGTGGCCTGGGCGCTGGACTGCGGGGAATCGGTCAGCGCTGAAACGGCCCTCGCGGCCGCGCGGGCCGCCAATAACGTCTCCGACCCGGCGCTGGCCCTGCGCTTCATCGCGGAATCCGACGGGTGCCGGCAGCTGGCCGGGGCGGCGGTCGAGGCGGTGCAAGCGCACATCGCGGCAAACGACGCTGAAGCGGCGCGGCGCGTCCTCCACGGCGTGGCCGGTGCACCGGGCGCCGATGTTCCGTTGGGCGAGTGGGTGGCCCTGCAGCTGCTGCGGATCGAGCTGGACCTCCGCGGCACCGGCGCCGCCGCGGATGCCCGGGCCCGGCTCGAGCTCGTCCGGGAGCGCGTCGACGGGGAGTCCGACGGGATGGCAGCGCAGGGCGTCCGGGCCCAGGTGCGCCTGGCCGAGGCCCGGCTGGCTGCTTTCGAGGGCCGCTACGACGATGTCCTGGCGATCCGGAAGGACCTCGACCCCCAGCTCGGCACGGAGACCGGAATCCTCACCGCCAGCCTGCTTTGCGAGGCCATGGCCGTCAGCGGGAACGTCCTGGGCGCCATGGGGCTGGGCAAGCAAATCATCGCGGCCGCCGCGGCTGTGCCGCTGGCAGACCGAACGGTGCGCGAGATCCGCGGCCGCTTCCTGCTCCTGTTGCTGCTGTCCGCGAAGTTCCGCGAGGCCAGCGCCTTCATCGCGTCCGCATCCGGCACGTCCGAGCCCCAGGCGCGCCTGGGCGGCATGTTCGAGATCGGCCAGGGCGTCATTGACCTCCACGCCGGCCGACTCGAGCTCGCCGCCCCCTGGCTGGAAGCGGGGATGTGGCAGCTGCGCACGAGCGATCCGGACGGTCTGTCCGCACTGGCGACGGCGGCCTGCGCGTACGCCGCAGGACTCGCCGGCGACGAAGAGAAAGCGGCCGGGCTGCTGGCCGACGTGGCACAGCCGCAGGGCAACAGCTCCTGGCTGGTGCGGCGGATGACCCGGTACTTCGAGTTGTGCGCACTGGCTGAGCTCGGGCAGCGGGCTTCCGCGATCCGCACCCTCGTCGACGAGGCCGGGAGCGAGGCCGACGCCGGATCACCGGCCACCGGGCTGCTCTTCCTTTCCGCCGCGGCCCGCCTCGGGGACCGGCAGCTGTGCCAGAAGCTCGCCGGGCTCGCCAGCCAGGTCACCGGGCACTTCGCCATGCTGTGCCTGCGCCTGGCGGAAGGGGTCAAGGACGGTTCCAGCGAGCAGTTGCTCGCGGTGGCCAAGGACGCCGACGCCGCCGGAAACGCAGTGTTCGCCCGCGACGTGGCCCGGCGGGCCGTGTTCTGCGCCAACGAGGCCGGCAACCGGATCGCGCTGCGCGTCGCGCAGCGGACCGAGCAGTCCCTGGACAGCAGGTTCGGCAATCCGGGCAACGGGCTGCATTCCCTCACCACCACCACGTTGACCGCCCGGGAATGCGAAGTGGCGGTCCGCGCCGCGGCCGGAACCCCGAACCGCAAAATCGCCGAGCAGATGCACGTGTCGGTCCGCACCGTGGAAGGGCACCTGTACCAGGTTTACGCGAAACTCCACGTGGCCAGCCGGTCGGAGCTCAAAGATGTCATCTCGGGACCGGCCGCCAGCGCGCGCATCGGCTGACCCGGGCAACGGCGGCGGGTGAGGAGCCCCGTGGAAAGCCTGACAGATGCCGCCATCCTGATCGGCCGTTCCGGGGTGGTCAAGGATGTGGTCCGCTGCCTGCGGGATGAGGGCAGGCCCGGGGCCCTCATCCTGGGCGGGGCCGGGTCGGGAAAAACAGTCGTGGTCAAGGCCGTGCTGGCCGAACTCCACGGGCAGGGCTCCATCATCCGGCTCACCGCAACCCAGGCTCTCGCCTCGGTCCAGTTCGGGGCGCTGGCCCCGTACCTGGCCGGGCTGCCGGACCACGACCTCGATTCCTCCAGCGCCGTCCTGGCGGCGGTGACAGCGGCCCTCAGGTCCGAGCCGGTGCTGGCGCTCTTCGTCATCGACGACGCCCAGTACCTGGACCGGGGGACCACCCGGCTGCTCGCCCAGGCGGTCGCCACCGGGGCGGCGCGGCTGCTCGCCGCCTGCCGCCCGGGTACGCAGGTCCCCGAGGAGTTCCTCGCCCTCTGGAGCGACGGCGTGGTCGCGAAGTTCGATCTCGCGCCGCTGAGCCGGGCCGAAGTGCACCAGCTGTGCGAACAGGTGCTGCACGCGGACGTGTCCCCGTGGGTGAGCGAACTGTTCGCCAGCGCAACCGAAGGCAACCCCTACATGCTGATGTCCCTGATCGAGCATTCCCGTGCCACCGGGGCCTTGGCCAAGCGCCGGGGAACCTGGTTCCTGCTGGCGCCCCCCGACCTCGGGGACGTGCCGGCAGCCGACCTGCTGGACCACCACCTGCGCTCGATGTCCGATGAGGAGAAGACCGCCGCCGCAATCGTCGCCCTCGCCGGCCCGCTGTCCCTGGGCCAGATCCTGCGTTTCAGCAGCCCGCGCTCGGTCGACGCCCTGGAAGGGGCGGGCATCATCACCGTCTCGCGGGAACCGGACCGCATCGTCCGTCCAGCCAGCCCGCTGATCGGGGAAATCATCCGGCGGCGGGTGCCCGCGGGCCGCAGCGCCGGCCTGCGTGCCAGCATGCTGGCCCTTCCCTGGGCGGGCAAGGTCCTGCCCGACGCCGTCCTGAACCAGCTGCGCTGGGCGCTCGACTCCGGTGCCGAACCGCCGGCCGGGGACCTGCTGGAGGGAGCCATCGCGGCCAACGCCGGCCTGGACACGGACACGGCCCGCCGGGCCGCCGAGGCCATAGGCCCCGGCCCGCTCCGCTCTGAAGCACGGCTCCAGCTGGCCTACTCCGACTACATCCTCGGCCGGCGCGCGGACGCCGCGGACCTACTGCGGGCGGCCCAGCCGTTGCGGTACGGGCGGGCGTCCTATCTGGCCGCGCTCCTGGCCGGCCGGCTCAAGGACCTGACGGCCGGGCTCGACGTGCCGCTGGCCCCGACGGAGACCGACGCGCAACCGCCCGGACAGGGACCGGACGAACCCGGCGGCCCGGACGCTCCCGGCGGCGCGGACGCGGCCGGCCCGGGCGCGGCCAATCCGGGCGCGGCGGGGCGGTCCGCCTGGATGTCGCCGGGGGTGGGCCTCGCCTCCGCCCTGGCCCTGGAGGACTGGGACGGCCGGACCGCGGAGCTCGCGGAGCGGCTCCAGACCCTGCTCGCCGCGGCGGACAACAACCCCGACATCCGCATCCCGGCCGCCTCCCGCCTGGCCGAGGCGTGGATGGCCGAGGGCAGGGTGCTGGCGGCCCTCGGCCTGGGCCGCGAGGCCTGGCATGCAGCCCGGGCCGACGGGCTGGCCCTCCCGCTCAGCTACGAGGACGTGCTGGCGCGGCACTGCCTGGCCCTGGCCCGGGCGGGGGAATGGGAGGAACTCGCCACCGTCCTGGATGATTACGCCTCGGGAATGCCGGCGCGGCTGCTGTACAGCGGCGGGCTGCTGCACCTGATGCGCGGGTACTCCCGGCTGCGGCAGGGCCGGGTCCCGGAAAGCCTGGCCGAGCTGTTGCTCGCCGTGGAGGAGCTGCTGATCGCCGACCCCTGGCAGGTCCTGGCTTTCGGACGCGCGCTGGCCGCGTATGCCGCTGCCGCCGCAGGCCAGTTCGACGAAGCCGTCGAGCAGGCCCGGGCCTTCCGGAGCTCCGACTACCGGGCACCGGAGACGCTGAGGCTGCTCGCCGAGGCGTACTGCGCCGCCGCCGAGCAGGGCGCAGGCGGGGACGCCGGGGCCGCGCGGCGGGAACTGGTGCGGCTCGCGGACGAAGCGCAGCGGCAGGGACTCCGCACCGTGGAGACGGATATCAGGCGGCTTGCCGTCCGCGCCGGCGACACCGGGGCGGCCGAGCATCTGGCGGCCAGCAGCGCCGCCCTGGAGGGGCAGGAGGCGCGCCTGCTGCACACTTACGCGCTGAGTGTCGCCGCAGGAGATTCTCCCGGCCTCATGGCCCTCAGCGACCAGGCCATGAACGCCGGGCACCTGCTGCTGGCCCTCGAAGCCGCCCAGCAGGCCGCGCGGCTCTTGAAGGACGACCCCGAGAAGTGGAAACTGACGGCGGTCCAACGCAAGGTGCACCACCGGATGGTCGCCGCCGGCATGTCCGGCCAGCTGGACATCGTGCACGGCGAAAACCACGCAGAGCTCACCGCCCGCGAGTCCGAGATCCTTGACCTGGTGGCGGGCGGCGCCACCAATGCGGAAATCGCCGCCAGGCTGACCCTCTCCCAACGCACCGTCGAGGGACACCTTTACCGGATTTTCGGGAAGCTCGGCGTGAGCCGGCGCGGGGAACTCCTGAATATCCGGAACAAACAGCAGCCGCCGTAGCGTCCGGGACGCGAATGCCGCGGGCCACGCCGCCCTTACGCTCCCCGCACCAGGGGAAAAGCGAGTGGCGCGAGTACGGGCAAGTAGTCGACCCTTGGGGATCCGCGACGAAGTCGGGTAAACCCTACTCGTGTGCGGATTGGGCCATCACGATTGACTTAAGCCAGTCCCCGGAACGGGAGAGCCTTACCGGGGACGACCACTGTGGGGATGAGTACAGGGGGACCGGACCGGGGGACGGACCACCCGCGCATTCGCAGGGCGAAGATCTAAAAAGTATCAAAGTCGCGTTCTAAAATAGTGATGAGCGGGCGGACTTGACCGCCCCTTCCCGAACTCCTTCATTGGAGCCGTACGGTGCCCCTGGCAGCCGTACCCCAAAGTCGGAGCCGGTGGCGTCAGAGCCTTCTGAGACCGAGGCTCTCCCCCCAGCCGCCGCCGGCTCCCTTAACCCGGTCCCACCCGCAGGGGACCTGCAGGAACTCCGCGGAACCGACGCCCCGCCCGGGCCCCAAATCCGGGCGGGGCGTTCGGCTGTCCGCCGCCGCCGGACCGCCGTGGGATAATTAGGATCAATCTGCGTGACGTATTTCCCCGCGCCGGCGCCACGGCCGGTCCGGGGCGTCCGCGTGAGGACCGATCCAGGAGTATCTGCCCATGGTTGCCACCCCAGCCCACCTCCTCCGCTCCGCCACGGCGCTGGGCAACGAGGAAGTCATGCGGATCCGCAACGATTTCCCCATCCTGCAGCGGACCGTCAACGGCCGGCCGCTGGTCTACCTGGACTCGGGAGCGACGTCGCAGAACCCGCTGAGTGTGCTGGAGGCGGAGCAGGAATTCTACGAGCAGCGGAACTCCGCGGTGCACCGCGGCGCGCACCACCTGGCGGTGGAAGCCACCGACGCGTTTGAGGACGCCCGGGAGACGGTCGCCGCCTTCATCGGCGCGGACCCGGATGAGCTGATCTGGACCTCCAACGCCACTGAGGGCCTGAACCTGCTCAGCTATTCCTTCCTGAACGCCTCGTTGCCCGGCTGCCCGGCGGAGTCCCGGCGCTTCGCGCTGGCCGAGGGCGACGAGGTCGTCGTCACGGAAATGGAGCACCACGCCAACCTGATTCCCTGGCAGCAACTGGCTGCGCGCACCGGCGCCGCGCTGAAGTACATCCCGGTCGATGACGCCGGCAACCTGGACCTCGACGCCGCCGCCGGCCTGATCGGCAGCCGCACCCGGGTCCTGGCGTTCACCCACGCCTCGAACGTCCTCGGCACCATCAACCCCGTATCAGAGCTGGTCGCGCTCGCCCGGGCTGCCGGCGCCCTGGTCGTGCTGGACGCCTGCCAGTCCGCCCCGCACCTGGCCCTGGATGTGAAAGCCCTGGACGTCGACTTCGCCGTCTTCTCCGGACACAAGATGCTCGGCCCCACCGGGATCGGCGGCCTCTACGGGCGGGCGGAACTGCTCAACGCCATGCCGCCGTTCCTGACCGGCGGGTCGATGATCACCACTGTCACCATGGACCGGGCCGCGTTCCTGCCCAGCCCGCAGCGCTTCGAGGCCGGCACCCAGAAGATCTCGCAGGCAGTGGCGCTCGCCGCCGCTGCGAACTACCTGGGTGAGACGGGCCTGGACCGGATCCACGCCTGGGAAACGACGCTGGGCCAGCGGCTCGTGGAGGGCCTCGAGGCCATCCCCGGAATCCGGGTGCTGGGTCCGGCCGCCGGGCGGGAACGGATCGGACTGGCCGCGTTCGACGTCGCCGGCGTCCACGCCCACGACGTCGGCCAGTTCCTCGACAGCCGGGGCATCGCCGTCCGGGTGGGCCACCACTGCGCTCAGCCGCTGCACCGCCGCCTCGGCCTGACGGCCAGCACCCGGGCCAGCACCTACCTGTACAACACCACTGACGACGTCGACGCCTTCCTCGAGGCGGTCGCCGGCGTCCGCGGATACTTCCAAGCCTAAGGACACCCCAGCATGAGCCTTGACCAGTTGTACCAGCAGATCATCCTGGAGCACTCCAAGCTGCGCCACGGCAGCGGCCTGGCCGGGGCGGACCTGCCGGCGGGGGCCGCCAGCGGCCAGTCGCACCAGCTCAATCCGGTCTGCGGCGACGAAATCACCGTCCGGGTGACGGTGGCGGAGGGGAAGGTCAGCGGGCTGCGCTGGGACGGCGAAGGCTGCTCCATCTCGATGGCGTCGGCCTCCGTGCTGACCGACCTGGCCGACGGCCTCGAAGCGGCCGAACTGCAGCGCGTGATCGACAGTTTCCGTGAGGTGCTGCGCTCCCGCGGCAAGGTGCCGGCCGATCCGGAGATCCTGGGCGACGCGGCGGCTTTTGAAGGCGTGGCGCGCTACGCCGCCCGGGTCAAGTGCGCCATGCTCTCCTGGGTCGCCGCGGAGGACGCCCTGGCCCAGGCGCTGGCTGGCCAGGACCACCCCGCCGGACCCTGAGCCGCCGGGTCGGACACGCACCCGGCCCGCGGGCGGTCCGCCGGCACCCCGCCGCGCGGGCACCGGGCGTCAGGGACGCCGTCGCCGGCCCAGCAAGGCGGCGAGCAGTGTCCCCAGCACGGCGCCGAGGGTGTTGGCCAGCACGTCGGCGGCGGTGGGGTAGCGGGCCGGCAGGAAGAGGAACTGCGCGGCTTCGATCGCGCAGGAGGTCAACAGTCCTGCGGCTGTTCCCAGCCACCAGAAGCCGGGGCCCGCGAGCCGGGACACCAGCAGGCCGAGCGGGATGAAGAGCAAGACATTGGCGGCCGACTCGACGGCGCCGTAATCCACCCAGCCCGGCGCGCCGTTGCGGTGCAGCCAGCGCAGCGCGGAATGCAGCAGCCCGGCCATAGGCCGGTCCACGGGCTGCGGCCAGAACGCTACTGCAGCGAGCAGGCCGAGGTAGGCCAGAAGGGCCCAGAGGGCCGCACGGTGGGGCCGCACTGGCATCTTCCCTTCGACAGCGGACCGGCAATGGCCCGAGTCTAGCCCCGGCGGCCCGCCCTGTCCCGCGGCCCCGGGCGGCGCCTAGCCGAGCAGGCCCGCGACCCCGATCGCCGCCGTCGCCGCGCCGAGCAGCATCGAGACGCTGACCAGCACGACGTGGACGGTCAGGAACCGGGTGGCCTTCCCGGCGGCGTCCCGGGCCCGCGGGTCCTTCATGACCCGGCGCAGGAACTGCGGCCAGACGGCCAGGGACCAGACCCCGGCAATGACCAGGACGACGGCGAGGGCCGCGGGCAGCTCCATCGCCTAGTGGCTTTCGAGCCAGGCCTGGGCCTGGGTGGACTGGATGTTCAGGGCCTTGCCGACCATCGGCTCCGCGGCGTCGGCGATCTTCCCGCCCAGCAGCGGCACCGACGAGGTCACCGTGCCCTCAAGCTCGATCCGGGTGCTGCCGCCGTCGGCGACCAGGCGCTGCACGGCGTTGACGTCCAGCGGGGCGCCGGCGACCTTGAGCGAGATGCTGCTTTCCCGGGAGCCGTCGGCGGCCGGGGCGCCCCAGCTCTCGAGCTGGGTGACCTTCAGGCTCTCGCCGACGAACTTGCGGGCCAGGTCGGGCATCCGGGTGGTGGGGATGGTGCGGACGGTCGTGGTGTTGAACGCGCCGGCAAGGTCGCCGTCGACGGCGAACGATTCCAGGGTCCCGCCGACAAGTTCGCTGGTGTGCCGCAGGAAGTCCTCGTTGACGAAAACAGCCGTAACGCTCTCAACGCTGTGGGGCAGGGTGGTGGATGCACTCAGGGCCATGGGGGTCCTCCAAAAGGGTGAACTGGTCGTTTCGGGCTCCCAATATCCTACGCGGTGGGCCCGG
The DNA here is from genome assembly GCF_001428365.1 of Arthrobacter sp. Soil763. GTDB lineage: Bacteria > Actinomycetota > Actinomycetes > Actinomycetales > Micrococcaceae > Arthrobacter. The sequence continues at coordinate 172,599 of NZ_LMSH01000004.1, forward strand.
CCGGTTCCGATTCGGCCTCTGGTCCCGTCTCTCGCTCGGTCTCTGCGAGGCGCTGCGCCGCAGCCGCGATATTCCTCGACATGGCAGGGAAAATGAGGCTGTGGAACGGCAGGACCGCGAGCCAGTACAGCTTGCCGCTGAGCCCCTTGGGAAAGAAGATCGCCCGCTGCCGGTAGCGGCTGCCGGCGCCGTCGGGCTCCACCGACAGTTCCAGCCAAGCCCGGCCCGGCGCGCGCATCTCGGCCCGCAGCCGGAGCAGCCGGCCGCGGTCGATCCGTTCGACCCGCCACCAGTCCACCACCTCGCCCTCGGCCAGCAGGTGCGGGTGCCGGCGGCCGCGGGCCAGCCCTGCCCCGCCGGTCAGCTTGTCCAGCCAGCCGCGCACGCTCCAGGCCAGCGGCAGCGAGTACCAGCCGTTGCGCCCGCCGATCCCTTCGATGATGGTCCAGACGTGCCGGGGGTCCACCGGACTGGAATAGGAGCGCTCATCGACGTAGACGCGGTGTCCGGCCCACTCGGGGTCGCTGGGCAGCGGGTCGGCGTCGGCCCCGGCGTTGGCCCAGGTGGTCTCCACCTGCCCGTCACGTTCCTTGCCGAGGGCCAGGGCCACGGCCCGCCGGTACGGGGTGAGGCCGCCCTCGGGCAGCGGGATGTAGGCGTCGATGTCGTGTTCCCGGGAGACGGCGTCGTGCTGCAGCGACTCCACCAGGGGCAGTGACATGGACAGCGGGATCGGTGTGGTCAGCGCGACCCACATGCCGGCGAGCTTGGGCGCGGGGACGGGAAGGGCCAGCACCACCCGGTGCGGCAGTCCGGCCTCGGCGGCGTACTCCTGCATCATCCCGGCGTAGCTGAGCACCTGCCGGGAGCCGATGTCGAAGGTGCGGTTGATCCGGCCCTCCAACGACGCCGCGCCGACCAGGTAGTGCAGCACGTCCCGCACCGCGATGGCCTCGATCTTGTTCCTCACCCAGCTGGGGGCCGGCATCACCGGCAGGGTCTCGGACAGGTGCCGGATCATCTCGAAGGACGCGGAGCCGGAGCCGATCACCACGCCGGCCTGGAACACGATCGCGTCCACCGGCCCGTCGAGGAAAACCTTGCCCACGGCCTCGCGGGAGCGCATGTGCGTGGACAGCTCGGCCCCCGAGGGGTGCAGCCCGCCCAGGTAGACGATCCGGCCGACTCCGGCGGCCGCCGCGGCGCGGGCCGCCGTCTCGGCCATGGCCTTTTCCTTGGCCTCGAAGCCTGCCCCGCCGGCCATGGAATGCACCAGGTAGTAGAAGACGTCTACCCCTTCCAGGGCCGCCTGCAGCGCCGCGCCGTCGTCAAGGCTGCTCTGGACGACCTCGACCTGCTCCAGCCACGGGACGCCCGCGATCTTCGCCGGGGTCCGGACCAGGACCTTGACCCGGTGGCCGGCCTCGAGCAGCCGGGGGACGAGGCGGCCGCCGATGTAGCCGGTGGCGCCGGTGACGAGGACGGTCTTCGGGACGGGGGTGCCGTTCATGGTGGCTCCTTGCTGTGGGCGGACATAAGCCATTCGGAGCGCCGGGCCTGCCGGACTGGGCGGCGGGACTGCGGGACGGGCCGGCGCCCGTTCCTGCCAGCTTAGCCCCGGGTCCCGGCCCGGCGCCGGGGCGCGGTAGGCTGGAAGTACCCCGGGATTCTTGTGAATTTCGGGTATTCGTGTTGCCTGCCTCCCCGCGATTACCAGGAGTTTCAGCCATGAGCCTCAACGGCCCCTCTCTTACCGGCCTGCGGCGCGTCCTCGCCGCGGATGCCACCTTCGCCCGGGTGGAGGCCGAAGCGTCCCGGCCGTTTGCCGCCCGCAGCGAGGGCTACCAGATCAGCGCCCCGGCCGGGTTGCGCGCGGCGCTGCTCGCGGAGGTCGCAGACGGCCTCGCCGCCGGCGCGTCCGACGGCGGTGCCCCGGTCGTGCTGGCCGTCACCGCCACCGGCCGGGAGGCCGAGGACCTCGCCGAGGCGCTGGCGGCGTTCCTGCCCGCGGACACGGTCGCCGAATTCCCCAGCTGGGAGACCCTGCCGCACGAGCGGCTCTCGCCGCGCTCGGACACCGTGGGCCGCCGGCTCTCGGTCCTTCGCCGCCTCGCACACCCCGGCAGCGACGGGGGCGCCGCCCTGCGCGTCGTCGTCGCCCCGGTCCGCGCCGTGGTCCAGCCGATCGTGGCCGGGCTTGGCGAGCTGGTTCCGGTGACCCTCACCGTGGGCCAGGAAGCCCCGTTCGGCGACGTCGTCAAAAGCCTCGCCGACGCCGCCTACGCCCGCGTGGACATGGTCACCCGGCGCGGTGAGTTTGCGGTCCGCGGCGGCATGCTGGACGTCTTCCCGCCCACCGAGGACCACCCCATCCGGGTGGAGTTCTTCGGCGACGAGGTGGAGCAGATGCGCTGGTTCGCCGTCGCCGACCAGCGCTCCCTGTCCGCCCCCGGCGTGCACCACCCCACAGTGCTGCACGCCCCGCCGTGCCGCGAAATCCTGATCACCCCCTCGGTCATGTCCAGGGCCGCCAAGCTCAAGGCCGAGCTGCCCGCCGCGGCGGACATGCTGGAGAAGATCGCCGGGGGCATCGCCGTCGAAGGCATGGAGTCGCTCGCGCCCGTGCTGGTGGACGCCATGGTTCCGCTGCTGGACCAGTTCCCGGCGGGGTCGATCTCGGTGGTCATCGAACCCGAAAAGGTCCGCACCCGCGCGCACGACCTGGCCGCGACCAACGAAGAGTTCCTCGAGGCCGCCTGGTCCACCGCGTCCGACGGCGGCGCCGCGCCGCTGGACCTGAGTGCCGCAGCCTCGCAGGCGCTGCACTCGGCCAGCTTCCGCTCCCTGGCCGAGACCCGGTCCACGGCGCTGGAGCACCAGGTTTCCTGGTGGGCGATCAGCTCGCTCGCCAGCGACGAGGAGCTGCTGCCTGAGGTCGACGTGCTGAACCTGCGTGCCCGCGAACCGCGCGGATACCAGGGCGACGTGGCCGAGATGATGGACTTCATCGGCTCCCATGTGCGGGACCAGTGGCGGGTCGTCGTCGCCACCGAAGGGCCCGGACCCGCCCAGCGCCTGGCCGAACTCTTCCACGACAATGACATCCCCTGCGCCCGGGTGGAGTCCCTGGAAGCCGAGCCGCAGCCGGGCCTGATCGAGGTCACCACCGCCTGCGTCGGCCGCGGCTTCGTCCTCGACGGGCTCAAGACCGCACTGCTGACCGAGGCGGACCTGCTGGGCCGGACTTCCGCCGGGTCCACCAAGGACATGCGGAAGATGCCCTCCAAGCGGCGCAACGCCGTCGACCCGCTGCAGCTGCTGGCCGGGGACTTCGTGGTGCACGAACAGCACGGCATCGGCCGGTTCGTGGAACTGATCCAGCGGAAGGTCGCCGGGGGAGGCGACGGGGTGCGCGAATACCTCGTGCTCGAATACGCCCCGTCCAAGCGCGGCGCCCCGGGGGACCGGCTCTTCGTGCCCACCGACCAGCTGGACCAGGTCACCCGCTACGTCGGCGGGGACACCCCGGTGCTGAGCAAGATGGGCGGCTCGGACTGGGCCAGCACCAAGTCCAAGGCCCGCAAGGCGGTCAAGGAGATCGCCGGCGAGCTGATCCGGCTCTATTCGGCCCGGATGGCCTCCCGCGGCCACGCCTTCGGCCCGGACACGCCCTGGCAGCGCGAGCTGGAGGAAGCCTTCCCCTATGTGGAAACCCCGGACCAGCTGACCACCATCAACGAGGTCAAGGCCGACATGGAACGGGAAATCCCGATGGACCGCCTGGTCTCCGGCGACGTCGGCTACGGCAAGACCGAGATCGCCGTCCGGGCCGCCTTCAAGGCCGTCCAGGACGGCAAGCAGGTCGCCGTGCTGGTGCCCACCACCCTGCTCGCGCAGCAGCACTACGAAACCTTCACCGAACGGTTCTCCGGCTTCCCGCTGCGGGTCAAGCCGCTGTCCCGCTTCCAGAGCCCGAAGGAGGCCAAGGAAACGGCCGAGGGGGTCAAGAACGGTGCGGTGGACGTGGTGATCGGCACCCACCGGCTGCTGTCCAAGGACTTTGCCTTCAAGGACCTGGGCCTGGTGATCGTGGACGAGGAGCAGCGCTTCGGCGTCGAACACAAGGAAGCGCTGAAGAAGATGCGCACCAACGTGGACGTCCTGGCCATGAGCGCCACCCCGATCCCGCGCACCCTGGAAATGTCGCTGACCGGCATCCGGGAAACCTCCACCCTGGCCACCCCGCCGGAGGAGCGGCACCCGGTGCTGACCTACGTCGGCCCGTACACGGACAAGCAGACCTCCGCAGCGATCCGGCGTGAGCTGATGCGCGAGGGGCAGGTGTTCTTCGTGCACAACCGCGTCTCCACGATCGAACGCACGGCGGCGAAGATCCGCGAGCTTGTCCCGGAGGCCCGCGTGGAGGTCGCGCACGGCAAGATGTCCGAGAGCCGGCTGGAGCAGATCATCGTCGACTTCTGGGAGAAGCGCTTCGACGTGCTGGTGTGCACCACCATCATCGAGACCGGCCTGGACATCTCCAACGCCAACACCCTGATCGTCGACGGCGCGGACAAGTACGGCCTGTCGCAGCTGCACCAGCTGCGCGGGCGGGTCGGCCGCGGCCGGGAACGCGCCTACGCCTACTTCCTCTACCCCTCGGAGAAGCCCCTGGGCGAGGTGGCGCTGGAACGGCTCAAGGCCGTCGCGACGCACAACGAACTCGGTGCCGGCATGCAGCTGGCCATGAAGGACCTTGAAATCCGCGGCGCCGGCAACCTGCTCGGCGGTGAACAGTCCGGCCACATCCAGGGCGTCGGCTTCGACCTCTATATCCGGCTGGTCGGTGAAGCCGTGGCGGACTACCGCGGCGAGGCGGAGGAGAAGGCCGCCGAGATGAAGATCGAGCTGCCGGTCAACGCGCACCTGCCGCACGACTACGTGCCCGGCGAGAGGCTGCGGCTGGAGGCCTACCGCAAGCTGGCCGCCGCGCTGACCCACGAGGCGATCGACGAGGTCCAGGCCGAACTCGTGGACCGGTACGGCGAGCTGCCGCTGCCGGCCCAGAACCTCGTCGCCGTGGCCCGTTTCCGGGTCGGGGCGCGCGAGGCCGGCCTGACCGACGTCGCCCTGCAGGGGAACTTCATCAAGTTCTCCCCGGCGCAGCTGCCCGAGTCCAAGCTGATGCGGCTGGCCCGGATGTACCCCGGCTCGCAGGCCAAGCCGGCCCTGGACGCGGTCCTGATCCCCAAGCCCAAGACGGCCCGGATCGGCGGCCGCGACCTGCAGGACGCCGAGATCCTGGCCTGGGCGAACAGCGTGATCGAGGCGATCTTCTCCGACGCCCCGCTCTCCGTGGGCTAGCCCGTGATGGGAGGACACCACGCCGCGTCCGGGGCCGCGGCGTGGGTGGCGATTGCCTCGACCGGGCCGTACGCGCTGGGCTGGTATCCGCTGGACCCCACCGGGATTGTGATCGGCGGGATGGCGACGGCGGGCACGGCCCTGGTCTGCGACTGGGACCACCGCTCGAGCACGGTCGCGCACGCGCTGCCGCCGCTGTCGAACCTGATCGCGGTGGGGATCGAGAACGCCTCCGGCGGCCACCGCCAAGGCACCCACTCGGTGCTCGGCGCGGCGTTCTTCGTGCTCCTCGCCGCGCTGGCCGGGAAGATCCAGCTGCAGACCGACTGGGGCCTGCTGTCCGTGGGCGCCGGGCTGCTGTGCATGTTCATGATCAACATCGCCGCGAAGGCATTGAAGCTGTTCCCCAAGTACGGCGTGGTGAGCAACTGGATCTTCGCGCTCGCCATGGCCGGCCTGGTGACCTGGTTCGCCCCGCACCAGTGGTCCTGGCTGCCGGTATCCATGCTCACCGGCGTGCTGGTGCACATCGTGGGTGACATGATCACCACCGGCGGAGTGCCGCTGCTCTGGCCGGTGGTGGTCAAGCCGCCCAAGGTCCTGCGCAGGCTGCCGGTGGTCAAGGACATCTGGAAGGCGAACGGGGCGTTCTCCATCCCGCTGCTGGGCCGGGCCGGATCACGGCGCGAATGGTTCGTGCTCATCCCGGTCAGCGCCTACGCGATGATCGGCCTCTTCTCCGCCGGGCTGGCAGTGGCCAAGGGGCACTTCCCGGCCGCGCTCGCGTTCGGCACCGCCCTCATCGACCGCCTGCTGGGGTCCGTCGGCGGGTAGGGCCCGACGTCGGCCCTTGCCGTTTTCGCTACGGTTTCGGACCGGCGCACCCCGGGCCCCGGGTGCGTAGGTCCGAAACCGCCGCGTGTTTCCGGATCCGGCGCGAAAAGAGGCGCCGCGCGGGCACGGAGCGGCTTAAACGACTGAAGCCCCGGCGAACCGGGGCTTCAGGGTAAGACGTATTTAGCTTTCGCCCGCGGAATCCGAGCGGCCCGTGATCGTCTGCGGGATCCAGAACGCCAGCGCGAACAGGCCCAGGCAGACAGCCATCGGCCACGGGTTGCCGAGCGTGAGGAAGGACAGCGAGTACAGGGCGCCGAAGAACAGAGCCATCATCAGGACAAACAGCAGGACGCTGGATGCCAGGCTGCTCTCGCCGCGGCGGGTCTTGGTGTTGTTGCTGGACATTCGTTCCTCCTCGGCCCCGGGGGGCTCAAAACTGTGGCGTCAGCCTCTTGTGCCGGCGCGCGGTCAGTACGCGGACGAACCCTGTTCACCCTTGACGATCGCGATGCCGGAGCTGGCGCCAATACGTGTTGCACCTGCAGCAATCATAGCCTGAGCGTCGGCGAGCGAGCGCACGCCGCCGGAGGCCTTGACGCCGAGGTCCGGGCCCACGGTGCGGCGCATGAGAGCGATGTCCTCGACCGTGGCGCCGCCGCCGTTGAAGCCCGTGGACGTCTTCACGAAGTCCGCGCCGGCCTCGACGGCGGCCTCGCAGGCCAGGACTTTCTGGTCGTCATTGAGCAGTGAGGTCTCGATGATGACCTTCAGGATGGCGTCGCCGCCGTGGACTGCCTCGGCCACGGCGCGGATGTCGTCCACCAGGGCGCCCTTGTCATTGGCGCGCGCGGCCGCGATGTTGATGACCATGTCCACTTCGTCGGCGCCGTCGAGCACCGCGCCGCGGGCTTCGAAGGCCTTCACGTCGCTGGGTGTTGCGCCCAGCGGGAACCCGACCACGGAGCAGGTCAGCACGCCGGAACCGCGGAGCGCCGTCTTCACGGTCTTGACCCAGACGGGGTTCACGCAGACCGACTTGAACTGGTACTCGGCCGCCTCGGCGCAGACCTTCAGGACCTCGGCCTCACTGGCCTCCGGCTTGAGCAGGGTGTGGTCGATGAACGCGGCAATGTTTCCGGCAGTGCCCGCGGCGGTGCCCGGGGTCTCGCTGCCGGCGGCGCCGGCGGCCGTGGTGGCTTCGTTGCTCATGGTCGTCCCTTTCGTGGCGGAACCGGACCGTCCCCGGCCCATCCTGCTGACACGGCGTGTGTCCTTGCTTGTCAGTGCACCATCTTGCCATAACGCGCCCGGCCGACGCCGGTCCTACGCCGCGTCCGCGAGGGGCGCCGAGAGGGCCGCCTCAAGCAACCCGGCGGCGCACGCACCGGCGGCGGTTGCCGCGGCCGCGAGCAGGCCCAGACGGACGCCGTCGAAGGCCGCGGCGTCGCCGAGGGCCCAGATGCCCGGCACTGAGGTGCGGTAGTCGGGTCCCACGGCTATCCCGCCCTGCGCCGCAGTGGCCAGGCCGGCGGTGGCCGCCAGGCTGTCCCGGGCCACCCGCTCCTCGGCGAGGACCACCAGGTCTCCGCTCATGCTGGAGCCGTCGTCGAACACGATCCCGGCAGCGGGGAGCGCCGAGCCGGCGAGGGTGGGTAGGACCGCAGCCGGGCGCACGGTGGTGCGGACCGGGCGGACGCCGCGGGCCCGCAGCACCGCTTCGGCCTGGCCCGCGGCGGTGCCGGTGCCCACGAGGATGCCCAGCGGCCGGCGGCCGAGGACCCGGGTCACGTCCCTGACCGCGTCCCCGAGGCGGGTGGCATCATCAATGGTGGAGTAGCTCAGGCACCGGGCCGCGCCCTCGATCGGGGCGTGCGCGGGGGCCGATCCGGTAGCGATCACCAACTGGTCGTAGCCGAGCTCAAGGCCGTCGGCCGTCGTCACCCTGCGCGCTTCGGCGTCGATGAAACTGGCCGGCTGGCCGAACCGGACGGAGACCTGTGGCAGGAGCGCCAGGTCGAGCAGTTCCTCCGGGGCGTCGTCGCGGTTGCTCAGCACCGTGATGGCGCCGGCGAACGGGGTGCGGATGAGCCGGCGGACCAGGGCCTGCGACGCCGGGCCGGCCCCGGCGATCACGATGCGCGGCCGCGCCGGGGATCCGGCGGGGGCGGTGGAGGTGGCGGACGCTTCCGTGACGGACATGTGCTGGCCCTTTCGCTGGTGGGCCGGATGTGGCCCGTGTTCTTGATGTTCCCCAGCGTAGGGGTCCGCCTTTTCCGGCAGATTTCCGCGGTGTTGCAGTATTTTCGCGGTTCGTTCGCCAGTTGTTACCAAGTGGTAATGCCGTGCGTCACACGCGGATCCGTAAGCCGCCGAGGTCAGAGCCCCAGCGCCTCGCGGACGTCGGCCAGCACGCCGTCCAGGGCGGCGCGGGCCTCGAGCCGGGCCTGCGGCAGCTCCGCGGCGGACCCGACGCTGCGGATCACTTCCAGGTAGCACTTGAGCTTCGGTTCCGTGCCGCTGGGGCGGATGATCACGCGGCTGCGGTCCTTGGTCAGGTAGAGCAGCCCGTCGGTGGGCGGGAGCTGCTCGCTGCCCTCCGCCAGGTCCGCGGCGGTTTCGACGGCGGAGCCGCCGAACGATTCGGGCGGGCTGACCCGCAGCCGGTTCATCATGGCGTCCAGCAGGCCCAGGTCTGCGACCCGGATGCTGAGCTGGTCGCTGGCGTGCAGGCCGTGCACCAGGTACAGCTCGTCCAGGGTGTCGAAGATGGTCTTGCCGTCGGCTTTCGCGGCGGCCGCGAGTTCGGCGATCAGCACCGCGGCGGAGATCCCGTCCTTGTCCCGCACCAGCGAAGGGGCGACGCAGTAGCCCAGCGCCTCCTCGTAGCCGTAGAGCAGTCCGGGGACCCGGGCGATCCACTTGAAGCCGGTCAGCGTTTCCTCGTGCGCGTAGCCCGCCGCTGCGGCAATCCGGGCCAGCAGCCGGGAGGAGACGATCGAGTTCGCGAAGACCCCGGCGGCGGCTCCGGTACCGGTGGCGGCACCGGGGGCTCCGGCGTCACCGGCCGCGAGCCGGGCCACCACATGGGCCCCCAGCAGGGCGCCGACCTCGTCGCCGCGCAGCATCCGCCAGGCGCCGGTATCGGGGTCCTTGGCGGCCACGGCGGCACGGTCCGCGTCGGGGTCGTTGGCGATCACGATGTCCGCATCGACGCGGGCTGCGGTCTCCAGGGCGAGGTCCAGGGCGCCGGGCTCCTCGGGGTTCGGGAAATTCACGGTGGGGAAGTCGGGGTCCGGGGCGGCCTGCTCGGCGACCAGGGTGACGTCGGCGAAGCCCGCGGCCTCAAGGACCGCCACGGCCGTTTCCCCGCCGACACCGTGCATCGGCGTCAGGACGATTTTCAGGTCGCGGGCCGGGAACTGCGCGGGATCGGCGAGGGCGGCGACGGCGGCACGGTAGTCGGCGGCGATGGATGCATCCAGCACCGTCCACCCGTCCGTGGCGAGCGCGATGGTTTCCAGGGGGCCGACGGCGTCGATCTGCGCGGCGATGAGCGCGTCGTACGGCGCCACGATCTGGGCGCCGCGGCCGCTGTCCTCGACGGCGTGGCGGCCCAGATACACCTTGTAGCCGTTGTCCTGCGGCGGGTTGTGGCTGGCGGTGACCATGACCCCGCCGTCGCACTCCAGCGCCCGTACCGCGTAGGCCAGCAGCGGCGTCGGCAGCGCGGCGGGCATCAGGAACGTCTCGATGCCGGCAGCGGTGAAGATCGCGGCGGTTTCTTCGGCGAAGATGTCCGAGTTGTAGCGGGCGTCGTAGCCGACGACGGCGCGCGGCCGGGCGCCGGGGGCGGCCTCGGCAACGGCGCGGGTGAGGAAGGCCGCGAATCCTGCGGCGGCCCGGCGCACCACGACGCGGTTCATCCGGTTGGGCCCCGCGCCGAGGGCGGCACGAAGGCCTGCGGTGCCGAACTGGAGGGTGCCGTTGAAGCTGTCGGCCAGTTCCTGCCGGGCGGCGGCGACGCCGTCGCCGGCGAGGCCCGCCAGTTCGGTCAGGGCGGCGGCGGTGGCGGGATCCGGGTCTTGGGCGGCCCACGCGCGGGCGTCGCTCAACAGTTGGGTCAGTGCGGCATCGGAAGACGTCATGGGTACCAAACTAGCGCCAAATCCGGGCCCGGTGCGCCCCGACAGGCGCGGGCGGGTCAGCGGGCAGGAACCCCGCGGCAGGGATCGCGGCCGGGCCCGGGGACAAATCTCTTCCCGGTTGCCTTCCCGCCGCAGGGCTTCCGAAGGATCTGCGCAGGATGGTCCCCGGGGAGCCGCCGCTCATTGACACCGAATTTTCCGGACACGTAGCGTCTGGAATATGAAAATGGGTCGAGGGGTCGAGTGGGCACTGCACGCCTGCGTCAACATGTCCTGGACGCCGGCCGGGGAGGCCGTCAACAGCGCCCGGCTGGCGGCGTTCTACCAGCTCCCCGCCGCCTACCTGAACAAGCAGCTCCAGGCCCTGGTCCGTGCCGGGATCCTCACCTCTGTCTCGGGACCCCGCGGCGGATTCCACCTGGCCCGGCGACCGGAGAGCATCAGCGTGCTGGATGTGGTGCTGGCACTGGAGGGGCAGGAACCGAACTTCCGCTGCGAAGCCATCCTGGGCGATGTCCCGGACGCGGACCGGCAGGAGAACTTTGTCCGGACCTGCCTGATCTCCCAGACCATGCGCCAGGCGGAGCTGGCCTGGCGGCAGGCGCTGGCGCGCCAGACGATCGCCGGGGTCGCCGAATCCATGGAGCGGCGGTTCCCGGGGGACCGGGAGCGGGCCGTGACGCACCTGGCCGCCGGAGCCTAAGCCGACGCGGGCCAACCCCGCCCAGCAGCCGGCCGCCCAGCAGCCGGCCGCCCAGCAGCCGACGGCCGCCTCAGAGCTTGGCGATAATCTCCGCGAGCAGCTTCGAAATCCGCGGTCCCGCGGCCTGTCCGGCCTCGAGGACCTCTTCATGGCTCAGCGGCACCGGGCTGATGCCGGCGGCAAGGTTGGTCACGAGCGAAATGCCGAAGACCTCCATGCCCGCATGCCGGCCGGCGATGGCCTCCAGTGCGGTGGACATGCCCACCAGGGACGCGCCGATCCGCTTGGCGTACTGGACCTCGGCCGGGGTCTCGTAGTGCGGGCCGGTGAACTGGGCGTACACGCCCTCGTCCAGGCTCGGGTCCACCTCGCGGGCCAGGCCGCGGATCCGGGAGGAGTACAGGTCGGTGAGGTCCACGAAGGTGGCGCCTTCGAGCGGGGAGGCGGCGGTGAGGTTGATGTGGTCGCTGATCAGCACCGGGGTGCCGGGCGCCCAGGCCTCGTTCAGCCCGCCGCAGCCGTTGGTCAGGACCAGGGTTTTGCAGCTGGCGGCGGCCGCGGTGCGGACCCCGTGCACGACCGCGCGGACGCCCTTGCCCTCGTAGTAGTGCGTGCGCGCGCCCAGGACCAGGGCGCGCTTGCCCTCGCGGGTGAGGACCGAGCGGATGGTGCCGACGTGGCCCACCACGGAGGGGGAGGAGAAGCCCGGGACCTCGTCCGCGGAGAGGGTGGCGGTGGTTTCGCCGATCAGTTCAGCGGCGTCACCCCAGCCGGACCCGAGCACCAGCGCGACGTCGTGGCTGTCGACGCCGGTCTCTTCGGCAATGTAGTCGGCGGCGGCGCGGGCGGCGTCGAAGGGGTCCGTGTTCAGGAATTCTGTATTACTCACTGGTACAAGCTACCCTGCCGGTCCCGCCCAGCCCAGCATGCTTTATTGGTGGCGCCGGTCCGGATGATGGACAATGGATGATTGTGACTACGCATCCCGATTTCAGTGCACCCCGGATCGCAATTCTCGGAGGAGGGCCCGGTGGCTACGAAGCCGCCATGGTTGCCGCCTCGCTGGGGGCGCAGGTCACCATTATTGAGCGCGCGGGTCTCGGCGGCTCCGCGGTGCTGACCGACGTCGTGCCGTCCAAGACCCTGATCGCGACGGCGGACCTGATGACCCGCGTGGGCGAAGCCGGCGAGCTGGGCGTCAAGTTCGACCTCGACGGCGGCGACTGCACCCCGACGATGCGCGCGGACCTCAAGCACATCAACGACCGCCTGCTTGGCCTGGCCCGGCAGCAGTCCTCCGACATCCAGAAGGGCCTCGAAGGCCAGGGCGTCCGCATCCTGCTCGGCTCCGGCAGGATGCTGGACAACCACACCATCGAGGTCCTCACCGCCGAGGGCACCGAGACCATCGAGGCCGACGCCATCCTGCTGGCGGTCGGCGCCCACCCGCGCGAGCTGCCCACGGCCCGCCCGGACGGCGAACGCATCCTGAACTGGGCGCAGATCTACAACCTGGACGAGCTCCCCGAGGAATTGATCGTGGTGGGTTCCGGTGTCACCGGCGCCGAATTCGCCTCCGCGTACAACGGACTGGGCTCCAAGGTCACCCTGATTTCCTCCCGCGACCGGGTGCTGCCCGGCTCGGACACGGACGCCGCCGAGGTGCTGGAGGGCGTCTTCGAACGCCGCGGCGTCACGGTGCTCTCCCGCGCCCGCGCCGAGACCGTCGAACGCACGGACGACGGCGTCGTGGTCACCCTCGGCGACGGCTCCAAGGTCACCGGCAGCCACTGCCTCGTGGCCGTGGGCTCCATCCCCAACACCGCCGGCATCGGGCTCGAGGAGGCCGGCGTTGCACTGACCGAGAGCGGCCACATCAAGGTCGACGGCGTCTCGCGCACCACCGCGCCGAACATCTACGCCGCGGGCGACTGCACCGGCGTGCTGGCCCTCGCCTCGGTCGCGGCCATGCAGGGACGCATTGCCATTGCGCACTTCCTGGGCGACAGCGTCACCCCGCTCAAGCTGCACCAGGTGGCCTCGAATATCTTCACCTCCCCGGAAATCGCCAACGTCGGTGTCTCGGAGGCCGAGATCGACTCCGGCAAGTACCAGGGCGACGTCGTGAAGCTCTCGCTGCGCAGCAACGCCCGCGCCAAGATGCGCAACCACAAGGACGGCTTCATCAAGATTTTCGCGCGCAAGGGCTCCGGCACCGTGATCGGCGGGGTCGTCGTCGGCCCCAACGCCTCCGAGCTGATTTTCGCCATCTCCCTCGCCGTGACGCAGAAACTGCACGTCGACGACGTCGCCAGCACCTTCACCGTGTACCCGTCGCTTAGCGGCTCCATCTCCGAAGCGGCACGGCGGCTGCACGTCCACATGTAGCCAATAACGGAGGCAGTAGCCATGCAGAGTCCCCGATTCCTGGTCGAGGCCGTTGAAAACGATCCCGTGCTGCCCTCGGGGTCGGAGGAACGCTTTGCCGGCTTCGGCGTGATGGGCGTTCCGTTCAGCTCCGGTTATGTTCTGGCCCTGCGGCACTTCGCTGCCTCCTCCGTCGGCCCCGGCTACACCTCGGTCTGGATCCGGGACCCCGGCGGCGTCTGGACGATGCACAGCACCGTTGCCCCCGCATCGTCCTGCCCGCGCTACTTCGGCAGCGCCCTCGGGTCCGCCTCCACCGTCGGAATATCCATCCGCTGGCAGGACGGTTACTCCTTCAGCGTGGAAGTCGGGGACGGGTTGGACCTGGCCTGGGACGTGACGCTGGCCGCCACGCCGGTCACCCGGCTCATGTCGGCGGTGGCCGGATCGGTCCCGGAGCGGCTGTGGCGCAAGCGGATATTCCTGCGCGTTATGGGGGCGGTCGCCGGGCCTGTACTGGGTGCCGGGCACATCGGTCTGACAGGCAGGGTGCCCAACGGCCAGAGCTTCGGTGCCCGCCCGCGGCAGATGTGGTTTGTCCGCGGGAGCAAAGCACACTTGCGGGGGCACAGCCTGGGACAGGCCGCGGCGCTGCCGGCCCAGGACAGGCTGGGCGACTTCTGGATTCCGCAGCGCGGGATCTTCATGATCGGCTCGTCGGTGTTCGAGCCCTTTGACCCGGCCACGCACCTCGGCGCGGAACACTGAACAACCCAAGGTGCTGAACGCCGCAGGAAATTAGACTCCGCGGGGCGCGCGCGGATGCAGGGAAGCGGGAGCAGCTGCCGCCGGTTCCCTGCATCCTCCCGTGAAAACGGCCGACGTTTAGAACGGGTACGGCGCGATGTCCGGGCGCATGGTGAGCCACTGGATTTCGGTGAACGACTCCATGTTGGCGTGGTGGCCGCCGATCCGGGAGCCGTTGCCCGAGTTCTTCACCCCGCCGAAGGGCGAGTTCGCCTCGTCCGAGACGGTCTGTTCGTTGATGTGGACCTTCCCGGAGTCCAGCCGGTCCGCGATGGACATGGCCATGCCGACGTCGCCCAGGATGCCGATCGAGAGGCCGTACTCGTTGTCGTTCGCCAGCGCCACTGCTTCATCGAGGGTGGAGAACTTCATCACCGGCGCCACGGGGCCGAAGATTTCATCCTTCCAGGCCGGGCTGTCCTCGGCCAGGTCCACCAGCACCGTGGGCTGGTAGAAGCGGCCGTCGTGGGTGCCGCCGGCGGCCAGCCGGGCACCGGCCTGCACCGCGTCCTGGACGATCCCGTCCACCCGGTGCAGCTGACGCTCATCGATGACCGGGCCGAGCGCCACGGTCCCGCTCTTCGGATCGCCCACCGGCAGGTGGCCGGCCTTCTCGGCCAGGGCGGCGACGTAGTCATCGTAAATGTCCTCGTGCACGATGTGCCGGCCAGCCGCCATGCAGATCTGACCCTGGTGCATGAATGAGCCGAACGCTGCCGCGGAGGCCGCCTTGGCCAGATCGGCGCCGGGGAGGACGATCAGGGCGTTGTTGCCGCCGAGCTCCAGGTGGGCGCGTTTGAGCAGCCGGCCGGCGGTTTCGCCGATCTTCCGGCCGGCCGCCGTCGAACCCGTGAACGCGATCACCCGGACCTCGGGGGCCTCGACGACGGCGGCGCCGATGTCCGCGCCGCCCGGCAGCAGGGACAGCAGGCCCGCCGGGAGGCCGGCCTCCTCGAAGATCCGCATCACCGTGACCCCGCCGCAGACGGCGGTGCGCGGGTCCGGCTTGAGCAGCACGGCGTTGCCCAGGGCCAGGGCAGGGGCGACGGCACGGATCGAGAGGATCAGCGGGAAGTTGAACGGCGCGATCACGGAGACGACGCCCACCGGCCGGCGGCGGGCGAAGGACCAGCGGTTCTCATTCGAGGTGAGCACGTCGCCGGCCGGGAGCGAGGGGAGCGCGGAGGCGTCGTAGCACTCGTTGGCGGCGATGTGCGTTTCCAGCCCGGCCTTGGGCGGGATGCCGCCGGATTCGCGGACGATCCAGTCCTGGATTTCGGCGGCGTGCTCCTCCCACAACTGCCCGGCGCGGCGCAGCACCGCGGCGCGGTCCTCAGGATTGCGGGCGGCCCACTCCTTTTGCGCCGCGGCGGCCGTGGTGGCGGCCTCGCGGACGTCGTCGACGGAGGCGACGCCGTAGCTGCCGAGCCGCTCGCCGGTGGCCGGTTCGATGCTGTCGCCGCTCCCGCCGCCGCCGGGGCGCCAGCCGTTGAGGTAGATCTTGCCCTCCCAGAGGGCGGAGTCGAGCAGGGACATGTCCTGTCCTTTCATCGTGGATCTCGCTTGAGCGAAGCCTACCCAAGCGGGGCCGGCGTGGCACTAGGGCGATACCGGGCCTGCATGGGGGGGGGGGGCAGTGATCGATCCGGGCCTATGGCCCTAGCCCGCCGCCGTCGGACGGGTACACAGTGGACCATGGCCAGCATCTACCTTCCCTTTGGCACGGTCGAGGGTCAGACCGCCCGGATCGCCGAGTACATCGCCTACGTCATCCGCGAGCACGGCCACGAGGCCCGCACCGCCGACCTGCAGACCGCCGGGGACGTACTGCCCGGCGACTGCGACGGCGTCATCGTCGGCGCCTCCGTGCACATGGGCCGGCATGAGGGGTCTGTGACGGACTTCGTCCGCGCGAACAGGGCGGCGCTGGAACGGCTGCCCTCGGCGCTCTTCTCGGTGAGCCTTGCTGCCCACGGGGATGAGGGGAGCGCGGAAGACTATGTGGAGAAGTTCGAAGCGGAAACCGGCTGGCGTCCGGCCCACGTGGGCCTTTTCGCCGGCGCGCTGCTGTACACCCGGTACGGGTTCCTCAAACGCCACATGATGAAGCGGATCACCAGCAGCAAAGGCTCCCCGGACACCGACCTGTCCCGCGACTACGTCTACACCGAGTGGGACGGCGTCCGGCGCTTCACCGAGGATTTCCTGGCCGGGCTGCCCGCGGCGGACGCTTAGGCCGTGGAGGCCCGCACGTTGTCCGGGGTCGACCTTCCGCGCGCCATCCGGGCGGCCAACAGGTAGACGACGCCGGTGACCAGCGGGACAGCACTCGCCGCGGCCAGCGAAGACGCCGGGCCGGACCTCCCGACGACCGTGAGCAGGAGTGGCAGGACGCCAATGGCCAGCAGCAGCCGGCCGGCCGGGCCGGTCCGTTTCAGGCCGAGGACCGCCGCCGGGAAGGCCAGGGCGACGACACCGACGGCGAGGACCGGCCCGTTGGCGTCCTGCAGGCCACGCGCCGTCGCCGGATCCAGGGCAAACCACACGCCCACCGCGATCAGGGCAGCCGTCAGCGCCATCAGCAGGGGAGCGGTGGCGGCGGGCCAGAGCCAGGCGAGCACCGCCAGGACCAGCATGGGGACCGCCCAGGCGAGGACCATCAGCAGCCCGGCAGACCCTCCGGGTGCTTCCATGGCGTAGCCGCCGATGAAGGCGCCGGCGAAGACCGTGAAGACCGTCATGAGCACCGCACCCGTCCGCGTCAGCACCGTCGCACGTCGCTGCGGATCCTTCTGCCGGGCCAGGACCGTCCCCAGCGCGACGGCGGCCACGACGACGGCGGCGATGGCCAGGATGATCGGGACGGACATGGGTGCCTCCTGGGGCGAGTGGTAGCCTGCGCTCATTTAATCCCGTCCGGCCGCCGGGGCCAAGGGGACAAAGCCCCGCCGGCCTGGAGGAGGGGGCGACCAGGGATAAAGTCCTCTACCTGCGGCGGTCAGGCATTTGGCATAGTGTCCGGCATGGGGAAGAAGTCCCGTAAGAATCACGGATCGTCTGCCGGCCTTGTCCTCGCGCTGGTCGCCATTTCGCTGGTGATCGCGTTGTGGCAATGGATTGTGCTCGGGATCGTCCTTTGGGCGCTCTTCCGGGTCCTGTGGAAGATTCACCTACGCAAGGACGCCGGCGGACTGCCGCAGCAGACTATATTGCGGCCCGCGCAGTCGGCGCCGTGCCGGACCGCGCCGGTGCCCGGCCGTGCCCTGGCCCCCGCGGCCGGCAATCCTCATCCCAAGCCCGCGCGTGAACTGCCCGCGCCGGACTACCTGCCGCGCTGGACCACGAACCGCCGGTTCTACGCTGACCGGGAGCACCACGACTGGCAGAAGCAGTTCGACAGCATGGTGTAGCGGAGGCCTGGCCGCGGCACCCCGGAAGTGCAGCTCGGCGAGGCACTTGATAATTTCGTCGCGGCAGCGTTCGGCTCTCGTACTCTTACGTCCGGCCTACTTCGCGGCCTCGGTGAGCAGCTGGCGGAATTGTTCTTCGGTGTCCAGAGTGAGTTTCTTGCCGTCGAGGAAGAAGGTGGGTGTCCCGGTCACGCCCAGGGCCGTGCCGTCGGCAACGTCCTGGCGGATCCGCTCTTTCGTCTTTTCGTCCTTCACCGCGGCGTCGTAGACCTTAAGGTCCAGACCGAGCTCCTGCGCGAAGGTCCTGAACAGGGCGCCTTGGGATTCCTGCTTGTTGCCCCACTGGTGCTGGGTTTCGAATAGCTTCGCGGCCATCTCTTTGTACTTGCCCTGCGCCGCGGCGGCCTCGACAGCAAGGGCCGCGGTTCCGGAGTTCCGGTGGCCGGGGAGCGGGAAGTAGCGGTGGATGAACGTGATCCGGTCCCCGTACTCCCGTTTGAGGTCCTGCAGGAGCGGCTCCGCGGCCAGACAGGATTCGCACTCGAAATCCAGGAACTCAACCAGCTGCGCCTTCTCAAGGGCAGGGGTGGTCACCCGATGGCTGTCCTCGCGGACGAGCTGTGCCTCTGCGGCAGCACGCGGTGGAGCGTCTTCGGGGTTGCCTGTGGTGGTGAACACCGCGTACCAAAGGAGGCCGCCCGCGACGACGGCTCCCAGCAGGATCCAGATCAGCAGGCGAACCGTCCTCGCCGGGTCCCTGGGAGAGGGTGGTCTGTGCAGTGTCTGGGTCATGGGTGGCGGCGCTGTTCTCCTCGTGGCGGGCGGGGTCTGCGGTTCAGCCGCGCCGGGGCGGCATGGACAAGGTGACAGCTTTTGGCTCGGGACCGGACTGGCAGCCCTCGCAGCAGGCGGCAGCCTCGCCGACGACGGCAGCATCGCCGTCGCCGTCGCCGTCGACGGCGTTGGCGTTGGCGTCGCCATGCTGGGGGACGGTGCAGCACACATCGCCTCGCCAGGCGTTGACGCCCTCCCGGACCGCAATCCCGGCGATGACCAGCGCCGCGCCGGCGTCGGCCCACCACCAGCCCAGCGTGCTGTTCAGCAGCAGGCCGACCAGCAGCACGGCTGAGAGATAGGTGCACAGCAGCGTCTGCTTGGAGTCTGCCACCGCGGTCCTGGAGCCAAGTTCCCGGCCGGCCCGGCGCTGGAGCCAGGACAGGACGGGCATGACGGCCAGGCTCAGGGCCGCAATGACGATGCCCGGGGGCGAATGCTGCGCCTCGCCGCCTCCGGCCAGCGACCTGACCGAGTCCACCGAGACGAACAGTGCCAGAGCGAAGAAGGATAACGCGATGATGCGCAAGGTCAGATGCTCGCGACGCTCCGGATCTTTCGCGGAAAACTGCCAGGACAGGGCAACCGCGGAGGCGACCTCGATCACCGAATCGAGCCCGAAGCCGATCAGCGCGGCGGAGTCCGCGAGCTTGCCGGCCCAGAGCGCTACGGCGGCCTCAATGACGTTGTAGGTGATCGTTGCGGCCGCGAACATCCGGATCCGCCGGCGAAGAATTGCCTGGCGCGCGGCGGTGGGCGTGGGCGTCAGCGCAGTGGTCATGCCAGGCACGTCCCGTCCGGGGCGCAACAGGCCGGGTCAACGGCCAGCACGACGCCGAGCAGGTCGCTGATTGCGTGGCCCAGCCTGGCGTCGGCGAGCTCATACCGGGTCCGTCGTCCGTCCGGGACGCCCACCACGAGGCCGCAGCCCCGCAGGCAGGTCAGATGGTTGGACATGCTCTGCCGCGAGACCCCCAAAGTATCAGCCAGCTCCGCGGGATACGCCGCGGCCTCCGCCAAAGCGAGCAGAATCCTGGCCCTCGTCGAATCCGAGACCGCATAGCCGAACCGCGCCAGCACCGGGGCATGTGTCAGGGTTTCCACCGGTTCAAAGTACAGCCGGGACTGTATCCACGCAACTCTGTATTGAACTGTGGCGCGGCGCCGTGGCGCGGGGCCGCCGGGCGGCGTGGGCCGGCGTCGGGAAGTCGGGCCGGCGCCCTCAGGGGGTGACCATCAGGTGGGACGACACGAAACGTCCAAATAGCGGAACATTTGTCCATTGGGTGGACGTGTGGAACTAGTATGAGGGTTATATCCATTCCTTAGCCGGCCGCCTTCCGCAGGGCGGCCGGTCTTCATGAAAGCGTTCCTACATGTCATCCACTGCCACTTCAACGGAGCATGGGTCTGCCAAGCAGGTGAACTCGCGCGGCCGCGTGATCGTCGCCAGCCTGATCGGCACCACCGTTGAGTTCTACGACTTCTACGTCTATGCCACGGCCGCCGTCCTGGTTTTCCCGAAGCTCTTCTTCCCGGGCCAGAACGAAACCACCCAGCTGCTGAGCTCCTTCGCCGTCTTCGGCGTCGCCTTCATCGCCCGCCCGCTCGGCTCCATCGTCTTCGGCCACTTCGGCGACAAGTTCGGCCGCAAGGGCACCCTGGTTGCCTCGCTGCTCACCATGGGCATCGCGACCTTCCTGATCGGCTGCCTGCCGACGGCGTCCGTTCCCGGCTGGTCCTTCTGGGCCCCGGCGCTGCTGGTCGTCATGCGCTTTGCCCAGGGCCTTGCCCTCGGCGGTGAATGGAGCGGCGCCGCGCTGCTCGCCACCGAGAACGCCCCCGCGAACAAGCGCGCCATCTACGGCACGTTCCCGCAGCTGGGCGCCCCCATCGGCTTCATCATTGCCAACGTCATCTTCCTGGTCTTCAGCTACACCCTCACGCCGGCCGCCTTCGAAGCCTGGGGCTGGCGCGTGCCGTTCCTGCTCAGCGCCGTCATGGTCATCATCGGCCTCTACGTGCGGCTCAAGCTGATCGAGACCCCCGCCTTCACCAAGGTCATCGAATCCAACGAGGTCGCCAAGCTGCCCCTGGGCCGCGTCTTCAAGACCAGCTGGCGCCAGCTGATCCTGGGCACCTTCATCATGCTCGCCACCTACGTGCTGTTCTATCTGATGACGACCTTCACCCTGACCTACGGCACCCGGGCCTCCAGCCTGGACGCCGCCAAGGCCGCGGCGGAAAAGGCCGGCAAGCCGATGACCGAGGCCGCCGCCGCCGCGTTCGTCCCCGGCCTGGGCTACAGCCGCAACGACTTCCTCTGGATGCTGATTGCCGGCGTCGTGTTCTTCGGCATCTTCACCCTGGTCTCCGGCCCGCTGGCTGAAAAGTACGGCCGCCGCAAGATGCTGATCGCGGTCACCGGGGGCATCTTCGTCTTCGGCCTGCTGTTCGTTCCGCTGTTCAGCGGCGGATTCGTCGGCACCATGGCGCTGCTGATCATCGGCTTCTCGCTGATGGGCCTGACCTTCGGTCCGATGGGTGCGCTGCTGCCAGAACTGTTCCCGACCAACGTCCGGTACACCGGTTCGGCCGTCAGCTACAACGTCTCGTCGATCCTCGGCGCGGCCGTGGCTCCGTTCATCGCCGTCTGGCTCTGGGAAATGGCGAAGGGCAGCCCGGTGCTGGTGGGCGTCTACCTCACCGTCATGGCCGTGCTGACGCTGATTGCGCTGTTCGTCAGCCGGGAAACCCGCGATCTGGACTACGAGAACAACGTGGCCTGACGCTCCTCCCCAGTTACTGCGGCGAAAGCCCGGTGTGTCCTCCCGACACGCCGGGCTTTTCCGTGTCCGGGGAGGGTGAGGCCGGGAGTAACTGGGGAGGAGCGTACACCGACGGCGGCGGGTGGAGTATCGGGCGAGCGGAGGGGCCGGTTAGCGGGCGTAGCGCTCCGCGAAGTTGCGCAGGATCGTCATCGGCTCGGTAACGGCGTGCTCCCGGGCCTGGGCCATCAGCTCCTCCGCGGAGTCGGGCGGGAAGTAGCCGGCGTGGCGGTAGATGTCGATCCGGGTGGTGAGGCCGTCGGCGTCGAGCTCGGGGTGGAACTGGGTGGCATAGAGGTTGGTCCGGATCCGGAACATCTGCACCGGGCAGGTCGCGGAGCTCGCCAGCAGTACCGCCCCGCCCGGCAGCACGGTGCACGCCTCCTTGTGGCCGACGAACGCCGTGAACTGGTCCGGCAGGCCCCGCAGGAGGGGGTCCTGCTGACCGGCGGAGGTCATCCTGACGGAAACGCCGCCGAGCCCCTCGCCGTAGGTCCGGTCGATCACGGCGCCTTGGTGCAGGCCCAGGGTGCCGACGCCGTAGCAGGCACCCAAGAACGGGAAGTCCTCGGCGACGATCCGGTCCAGCAGGGCGAACAGCTCGCGCTCCACCCGGTGCTGGGTCTCGCTCTTGTGTTCCGCGGGGTCGCTGGAGGTAAACGGGCTGCCGCCGACAATGACGCCGGAGTAGTCATCGAGGTCCAGACGGGGCAGCGGCGCCGCCTCCATCCGGACCCGGTGCAGCTGCGCCTCGGCCAGGCCCGTGTAGCGCAGGTAGGCGAGGTATTCGTCGTCGGCGGCGGCGTCCTCGGCACGGGAGGCGAGGAGCAGAAAGGGCTTCACGTAACTAAGTCTGCCCCCGCCGGCCCGCAGCCGCTATTCGGCGCTCTCGCCGTCCTCGATCATGGCAATGACGGCGCCCGCGGAAACGGTCTCGCCGGCGGACGCGGAAAGTCCGATCACAATGCCGGCGCGGTGCGCGGTGAGCGGCTGCTCCATCTTCATGGCCTCGAGGACGACGACGAGGTCGCCCTCGGCAACCCGCTCGCCTTCCGCGACGGCAACCTTGACGATGGTGCCCTGCATCGGGGAGGTCAGGGCGTTGCCGCCTCCGGCCGCCGCTGCCGCCCCGCCGCTGCGGGCCCGCTTCTTGGCCTTCGCCGGCTTGCCGCTGCCACCGCCGGAGAGGGCGCCCAGTGATGCCGGAAGCACTACCTCCAGGCGCTTGCCGCCGACCTCGACGACGACGCGCTGGCGTTCGCCGGCGTCGGCCGTTTCAGCCGCAACGCCGGTGGGCGTCCAGGCGGGGATGTCGTTGACGAACGAGGTCTCGATCCAGCGGGTGTGGACCTTGAATGGGCCCTCGGCCGGTGCGAAATCGGGGTTGCTGACGACGGCGAGGTCGAACGGGATGACGGTGGGGATGCCCTCGACCACCATTTCCTCCAGCGCGCGGCGGGAGCGCTGCAGCGCCTGGGCGCGGGTGGCGCCGGTGACGATCAGCTTGGAGAGCATCGAGTCGAAGTTGCCGCTGATGACGTCGCCCTGCTCGACGCCGGAGTCAACGCGCACGCCGGGGCCGGTCGGGTTCTTCAGCCCGGTGATGGTGCCGGGGGCGGGCATGAAGTTCCGGCCCGGGTCCTCGCCGGTGATGCGGAACTCGATCGAGTGGCCGCGGACCTCGGGGTCGCCGTAGCCGAGCTCCTCGCCGCGGGCCAGCCGGAACTGCTCGCGGACCAGGTCGATGCCGGTGACTTCCTCGGAGACGCAGTGCTCCACCTGGAGGCGGGTGTTGACCTCGAGGAAGGAGATGGTGCCGTCCTGGCCGACGAGGAATTCGCAGGTGCCAGCGCCGAGGTAGCCGGCCTCCTTGAGGATGGCTTTGGAGGATTCGTAGAGCCGCTGGTTCTGCTCCGCGGTGAGGAAGGGGGCGGGGGCCTCCTCGACAAGCTTCTGGTTGCGGCGCTGCAGCGAGCAGTCGCGGGTGGAGACGACGACGACGTTGCCGTGCGCGTCGGCGAGACACTGGGTCTCGACGTGGCGCGGGGCGTCCAGGAAGCGCTCGATGAAGCACTCGCCGCGGCCGAAGGCGGCCGTGGCTTCACGGACAGCGGATTCGAAGAGTTCCGGGATTTCTTCGCGGGTGCGGGCCACCTTGATGCCGCGGCCGCCGCCGCCGAAGGCGGCCTTGATGGCGACCGGCAGGCCGAACTTGTCGACGAATTCGAGGATTTCCTCGGCGGATTCCACCGGGTCGGCGGTGCCGGGAACCTGCGGGGCGCCGACCTTCTCGGCGATGTGGCGGGCCTGGACCTTGTCGCCCAGGGCGGAGATGGCCTCGGGGGAGGGCCCGATCCAGGTGATGCCGGCGGCGATGACCTTGGCGGCGAACTCGGCGTTTTCGGCCAGGAAACCGTAGCCGGGGTGGATGGCGTCGGCGCCGGAACGGTGGGCCACCTCGATCAGCTTGTCCATCACCAAGTAGGACTCCGCCGCGGTGTTCCCGCCCAGGGCGTAAGCCTCGTCGGCGAGCTTGACGTGCAGGGCGTCGCGGTCGGGGTCCGCATAGACCGCCACCGAGGCGAGGCCCTCGTCACGGGCAGCGCGGATGATGCGGACCGCGATTTCACCGCGGTTGGCGATCAGCACCTTGCTCAGGCGGTGGGTGCCCGGGGTGGTGGCTGCGGGCACTGAAGTGGCGGACTGCTCCGAATTTGCTGACAAGGCGTCTCCTTCTTTCCTCCGAGGAGCCTAGCGCGGTTTTGTGGGTTCCGGCGAGATTACTTGCGGATCCCGCGCGTAAACCGCCGATCCTTTGTGGGGTTCCTACAAGCCGGTGCGAATTAGCTCACGGTGGGGAGCTGCGTGGCGCTCCGGTCGTTACTCGGCGCGGATCTCCGCCGCGTCCGCCGCCCCGCCGGTCCACAGCTCGGTGACACCCACCCCCGCCTGGCGGAGCAGGCTGCGCAGGGTGGAGACGGAGAGCCCGACGACGGCGTGCGGGTCGCCGTCGACCTTGCGGATGAAGGCGCCGCCGTAGCCGTCGATCGTGAACGAGCCTGCGCAGAGCAGCGGCTCTTCGGTGGCGATGTAGGCGTCGATTTCCTCCTCGGTCATCTCCATGAAATGCACTTCGGCGGAGGAGACAGCACCAAGGGTCGCGCCGGAGCCGGGGCCGCCCTCGGTGCTCCCGGCGTCGGTGTCGCGGCAGTCCACGAGCCAGTGTCCGGTGTGCAGCACACCCATGCTTCCGCTCATCCGCAGCATGCGTTCCTTGGCGACGTCGGCGGTGTACGGCTTGCCGTGGGCCTCGCCGTCGAACTCGAAGACCGAGTCGCAGCCGAGGACCAGGGCGCCCTCGCTTTCCGGCAGCGAGGCGACGGCTTCGGCCTTGGCCCGGGCCAGCAGCAGGGCGGTGTCATGCGGGTCGGTCACGCCGTAGCGGGCCTGTACCGCGTCCTCGTCGACGTCGGAGACGAGCACCTCATGCGCGATGCCGGCGTTGCCGAGCAGCTTGGTACGGGCGGGGGACTGGGAGGCAAGGATGAGGCGGGTCACGGATCCAGCGTAGTTGCTCGGGCGGCGTCATGGATCAATGCCCCCACGGGACCCGCCCACAACAAAGCCGCCCGCCGATCGCAAGGATCGACGGGCGGCTCCGGGGCTGGCGACGGTTAGCGGACCGCGGCCGCGGCAGGCTCGGCGTCGCCGGCGTCGCTGTCATCGGCGGACGCCGGCTTGCGCAGCTTGGCGCCTTCGACGTCGACGTCCGGCAGGATGCGGTCCAGCCAGCGCGGCAGCCACCACGCCTTGCTGCCCAGCAGGTACATCACGGCCGGAACAATCGTCATGCGCACCACGAACGCGTCCACCAGCACGCCGAACGCCATGGCGAAGCCCATCGGCCGGACCATGTTCAGGTGCGAGAAGACGAAGCCGGAGAACACGCTGACCATGATGATCGCGGCCGCGGTGACCACGGCCGCCGCGTGGCTGAATCCGGAGCGGACCGCGTGCTTGGCCGTTTCGCCGTGCATGTACGCCTCGCGCATGCCGGAGGCGATGAAGACCTGGTAGTCCATGGCCAGGCCGAACAGCACACCGATCAGGATGATCGGCAGGAAGCTCAGCACCGCGCCGGGGTTCTCCACGCCGAAGACCGTTCCCAGCCAGCCCCACTGGTACACCGCGACGACCCCGCCGAACGCGGCGGCCAGCGAGAGCAGGAAGCCGCCGGTCGCCAGCAACGGAACCACGATCGAGCGGAAGACGAGCAGCAGCAGGATCAGGGAGAGTCCGACGACGATCGCCAGGTACGGCGGCAGGGCGTCGCCGAGCTTGGTGGAGACGTCGACGTTGCCGGCGGTCTGGCCGGTGAGGCCAATCCCGACGCCGGTGGAGTCCTTGATCCGGTCCTTCTCGGCGCGCAGCTCGGAGACGACCTCGACCGTGCTGGCGCTCGCCGGTCCCTCCTTGGGGATGACCTGGAAGACGGCGGTGCGGCGGTCGTCGCTGAGCGCCAGCGGCACGGCCGCGGCCACGTTCTCGGTGTCGCGCAGGATGTCCGCGACGTCCAGCTGCTTGGCCTGGGCGTCGGCGGCGCTGAGCCCCTCGGGGAAGTCGCCGACCACGATGATCGGGCCGGTCATGCCCTCGCCGAAGCTGCGCTTGGTGACGTCGTAGGCCTTGAAGGCCGTGGAGGCGACCGGTTCGGAGCTGGCGTCCGGAAGGGCCAGCCGGAGCTGGCTGGCCGGCAGCGCGACGACGCCCAGCAGCAGCACGCCGGCGAGCAGTGCCAGCCACGGGTGCCGGGTGACGATGCCGCCCCAGCCGTGGCTGCTGCGGTATTCGTCGCGGGCCTGGTCCTCGGCGTCGTGGCCGGGGGCGGCGTTGTGCTGTTCGGCCTTGGCCCACGCGCGCTTGGACACCAGCTTGCGGCCCACCAGGGACAGCACGGCGGGGGTCAGGGTCAGCGCGACGACGACGGCGACGGCCACCGTCGCGGCGGCGGAGAGGCCCATGACGGCGAGGAACGGCAGTCCGGGCACCACCAGGGCCGCGAGGGCGATGATGACGGTCAGGCCCGCGAAGAGCACCGCGTTGCCGGAGGTGCCGGTGGCGAGGGCCACGGACTCCTCGGGGTCCATGCCGGCGAGCAGCTGGCCGCGGTGGCGGTTGACGATGAACAGGGAGTAGTCGATGCCGACGGCCAGGCCGAGCATGAGGGCCAGCATCGGGGAGATCGAGCTCATGTCGACGGCGCCGCTGAGCGCGAAGGTGCCGCCGACGCCGACGGCCACGCCGACGATGGCCATCAGCAGGGGAAGCCCGGCCGCGACCAGGGTGCCGAGCATGATGATCAGCACCAAGGCTGCGACGGCGATGCCGATGATCTCGGCGGTGCCGAAGATCTCGGAGATGTCCTCGCTGATTTCCTTGCTGGGCAGGGCTGTGACGTTGGCCGAGGAAACTTCCTTGACGATGTCCTGGACCTGCTGCCGCACCTCGGGCTTCAGGCCGTTGATCGAGGTCTTGAACTGCACCTGGGCGATCGCGGCCTTGCCGTCCTCGGACACGAAGCGCAGGCCCTTGGAGGCGTCCAGCTGCCGCTTGCCGAGGGCCAGCTTGGCGTCGCCGGCCTCGAGTTCCTTGGTGCCGGCGTCGAGCTTGGCCTGGCCGGCAGCCAGGGCTGCCTTCTGCTGGCCGAGCTGGGCTTCGATGGCTGCCGGCGGGAGCCCGGCGGCAGCCATCTGCTGCTCTGCCTCGGCCAGCTGTGCCTTGCCGGCGGCCAGTTCCGCGGCAGCGGACTTCAGCTGGGCCTTGCCCGCGGCGGCTTTCTGTTCCCCGGCGGCCAGGTCCGCAGCGGCCTTGTCCAGCTGGGCCTGGGTGGCGAACGGATCGACCGTGTCCTGGACGTCGGGGATGGTCTTCAGCTTGGCCAGCGCCGCGGTGACCGCGTCCTTGCCCGCCTCGCTGAAGCGGGCGTCATTGGCCTCGAAGACGATGCTGGCCGAACCGCCGGAGGAGGACGGCAGGTCCTTCTTCAGCTTGTCAGCCATCTGCTGGGTCTCGGTGCCGGGAATCTGGAAGTTGTTGGACAGGGTGCCGTGGAATGCTGCCGCAGCCCCGCCGACGGCCACCATGATGGCCAGCCAGAGGGAGATGACGAGCCAGCGGTGGCGGTAGGAGAACTTGCCGAGGCGATAAAGCACTAGTGCCATGTCAGAACCGATCTTGGGTAGGTGCGGCGGAAGGGACGGCGGTGGGGGCCGCTGCGGTGGCCGGGGAGGAGAACCCGGAACCGAGCAGACTCATGGAATCGATCAGCAGCTGGCGCAGGATCGAAAGGGAATCGGGGGAGAGGGAACCGCCGCAGCGTGCGAACCAGACATCCATGGCAGCCTTGCCGCAGGAGATGACGGATCCGGCGAGGGCCCGCAGGTACAGCTCGTCGATCCCGGCGCCGGAGGCCGTGCCGAAGCGCTCGCGGGCGGCTTCGATGA
Organism: Arthrobacter sp. Soil763; assembly: GCF_001428365.1. Classification (GTDB taxonomy): domain Bacteria; phylum Actinomycetota; class Actinomycetes; order Actinomycetales; family Micrococcaceae; genus Arthrobacter. Next base: position 200,397 of record NZ_LMSH01000004.1, read on the forward strand.
TCTCCGCCGTGCAGTGGTCCCAGGCTTCGAGCTCGGAGCGGTTGAGCTGCGGGTTGGACTGGCCGAGGCTGTAGAGCTCGGCCAGCGGAGCGATGCTCATCGGATCGGCGAGTTCCATCAGCGCCGCCCGGGCGGATTCGAGGACGGGCTCGCCGGCGGGCCGGAGCCGGAACTGCTGGAGCGCCGCGTCCAGGAACCCGTGCGTGACCGAGGCGATCACGACGTCGGTGCTGCTGAAGTAGTTGAAGAAGGTCCGGCGGGAGATTCCGGCGGCCTCGGCAATGTCCTCCACGGTGAAATTACCTGGCCCCCGGGAGCGGAGCAGGCCGAGAGCGGCGTCGGTGATCGCCTGCCTGGTGGCGGCCTTGTTGAGCTCCCGGCGCGAGGGTGGGGCGGACTCGTCGTCGGGTCCGGACAGGGGAGTGGGCATGTTCTTACACTAGGTGCATCTTTGCACTCAGGGCAAATTTCCCGGACGGGTGCCCGCCGCCTGCGCGAGCTGGACCGACTGGGCCGTGGCGCCGGCCTCCCCGGCGGCCAGCGGGACGGCAAATACGGCCGTTCCATAGGCGCAGATTTCAGACCAGTTGTTGGCCATGTGGGCGGTGTCGAAGCGCATGGCCACGATCGCGTTGCCGCCGCGCTGCGCGGCTTCGGCCGTCATCCGGGCCATGACTTCCTGCCGGCTCTCGTACAGCACCTGGGTCAGTTCGTGCAGTTCCCCGCCGGCCAGGGACCGCAGCCCGGCCACCACCTGGCCTCCGACATCCCGGGACCGGACAGTCAGTCCCATGACTTCGCCGAACACGGCGTCAATCCGGTGGCCGGGGATCTCGTTGGAGGTGACGATCAGCATGAGCCGAGCCTAGCCATTCCGCGCCGGCTGGCAAGGGCGGGGATGCGCGGACATTCACAGCAAGATAAAAGCTTCGCGACAGCTGGCACCGAAACCGCCGTCGGAAACTGGAATCACGCCTCACACGGGGCAGTAGCCCAGCACCGTCGCCGTCGTCGGACGGCAGATCCAGGAGAGACAGCAGATGTCACGCACAAAGAAAATCTCGCTCGGCATTTCCGCCGCCGCTCTGGCGCTTGGCGCCGGCATTGGTGTCGCCGGGGTGGCGTCCGCCACCACGACGCCGACGCCCAGCCCCAGTTCGAGCGCGTCGCCGGATGCCTCCGGCCAGGACCAAGGCATGGGCATGCGCGGCGGCCACGGCCACGGCGGCGAACGCGGCGGTTTCGGCGGCGTCCACGCCTCCGAACTCGCTGCCAAACTCGGCGTCGACGAGGCCAAGCTGACCGAGGCGTTGCAGGCGTTCCGCGAAGCCCACAAGCCATCCGCTCCGCCGGCCGAGGGGAGCAGGCCGGACCGCACGGCGATGGAGGCGGAGCTCGCCAAGTCACTCGCCTCGTCGCTGGGCATCGACGAGGCCAAGGTCACCGCGGCGCTGGCTGAACTCCGCAGCGCCGAACAGGCCGAGCACGCGGCCGCGCTGAAGACCAGGCTGGACAAGGCCGTCAGCGACGGGACCCTGACGCAGGCCGAGGCGGACGCGGTCACCAAGGCCGTCGAAAAGGGCGTCATCGGCGGCGGCCGGATGTAAACCCCGCCACCCCGGGCGGGAAACCAGTCGGCGCAGCAGAATACAAAAAAGCAGTCCCCGGGAGCCTGCTCCCGGGGACTGCTTTCGTTCTGCGGTGCTGCGGCTACGCCTTCGCGTCCGCCAGTTCCCGCTTGGCCCCGGCGGGCGCGGCGGCGCCGGCGCTGTCGGCGTCGGCGTTGACCGCGCCGTCGACCGCGTCGGTGTCATCGGCGAACGGGTCGCCGTTGCGCGGGGCGTTGTACAGCGACTCGTCCAGGATCCCCTGGCGCTTGGCCACAATCGTGGGCACGAGAGCCTGGCCGGCCACGTTGACCGCGGTGCGGCCCATGTCCAGGATCGGGTCGATCGCCAGCAGCAGGCCGACGCCGGCCAGCGGCAGGCCCAGCGTGGAGAGCGTCAGAGTCAGCATGACGACGGCGCCGGTGGTGCCGGCGGTCGCGGCGGAGCCGAGGACCGAGACCAGGGCAATCAGCAGGTACTGGCTGAAGTCCAGCTGGATGCCGAAGAACTGGGCCACGAAGATCGCGGACACGGCCGGGTAGATCGCGGCGCAGCCGTCCATCTTGGTGGTCGCGCCCAGCGGCACGGCGAAGGAGGCGTAGCCGCGGGGCACGCCCAGGGACCGTTCGGTCACGCGCTGGGTCAGCGGCAGGGTCCCCACCGAGGACCGCGAGACGAAGGCCAGCTGGACGGCGGGCCAGACACCGGAGAAGTACTGCTTGACGGACAGGCCGTGGCTGCGGACCAGGACCGGGTAGACGACGAACAGCACGAGGGCCAGGCCGGCGTAGATCGCGACCGTGAACTTGCCGAGCGAGCCGATGGTGTCCCAGCCGTAGACGGCGACGGCGTTGCCAATCAGGCCGACGGTGCCCAGCGGGGCGATCCGGATGATCCACCAAAGGACCTTCTGGATCACGGCCAGGGCGGAGGCGTTGAGGTTCAGGAACGGCTCGGCCGCCTTGCCCACCTTGAGCGCGGCGATGCCGACGGCGATCGCGATGACGAGGATCTGCAGCACGTTGAAGCTCACCGCGGTGGTGGCGACGCCGTCGGTGACGGTGGTGCTGGCGCCCAGGCCCAGGAAGTTCTTGGGGAACAGGCCGACCAGGAAGGCCCACCAGCTGCCGACCTTCGACGGCGCCTCGCCCTGGCCGTCGATACCGGTGTTGGCGCCGGGCTGCAGGAGGACGCCGAGGCCGATGCCGATCAGCACCGCGATCAGCGAGGTGATCGCGAACCAGAGCAGCGTGTTCCAGGCCAGCCGGGCAGCGTTGGACACGGCGCGCAGGTTGGAGATGGAGCTGACGACGGCGGTGAAGATGAGCGGCACGACGGCGGTCTGCAGAAGCGAGACGTAGCTCGAGCCGATGGTCTGCAGCGTGGCGCCCAGGGCGTTCGGGTCGGCCTTGGTACTGCCCGTGTACTTCGCGAGCAGGCCGAGGCCCAGGCCGACGATCAGGGCGGCAATGATCTGGAAGCCGAACGAGCCGGCCCATTTGGGCAGCTGGAAACCGGGCTTGCCTGCGGTTGCGGGGGTGCTTGTCTGAGTGGTCACCCGAACACGCTAGGACCGGGTCGCATAACACGGCGAACGGATGTTGAGAAATGTTACGCTCGCGGATTTGGGCGGCGCCGGCAGATTTCCCGCCAGCTCGCCGGAAGACTGCCCGGGTGTGAAGTTATTCCAGCCTCCGGTGTGGCGATTGTCTCTCCCGCAGCACCCGGGCGCCGAGATGACAGTTCGCGGCAATGTTTCCGCAAAACATTGCCGCGAACTGCTATCTCGTTTTGCTGCCGGGGGCCTAGAGTGTGCGCCATGGCTATCGCACGCTTCCCGGCCGTCGTCCTCGACTGCCCGGACCCCAGGACCCTGGCGCAGTTTTACGCCGCCCTGCTCGACTGGAAAATCGACCAGGACGACGACGGCTGGAGCTCCATCCGGGCGGAATACGGGGATTCGATCAATTTCCAGAAGGTCGAGTCCTTCGTTCCGCCGCAGTGGCCCGGCCAGGAGGTGCCGCAGCAGATGCACCTCGACCTCGTCGTCGATGACCTCGACGCGGCCGAGGCGGCGGTGCTCGAGCTCGGGGCGACCAAGCACGAGCACCAGCCGGGAACGACCTTCCGGGTCTTTCTGGACCCGGCCGGCCACCCCTTCTGCCTCTGCCTTAGCTAGCCCAGGAGCGCCCGCTTCAGGGTGTCCAGCCCGACGGAGCCCATGTTGAGCGCCTTGGTGTGGAAGGCCTTGAGGTCGAAGCCCGGCCGGGCCTCGAGCTCGGCGCGGATCTGCTCCCAGAGCCGCTGGCCCACCTTGTACGAGGGAGCCTGTCCCGGCCAGCCCAGGTAGCGGGTGAATTCGAACTTCAGCTGGCCCTCGCTGATCGCGAGGTTCTGCTTCAGGAACTCGTACCCCGCCTCCGGAGTCCAGGTGCCCGACCCCCAACGCTCGGGCACCTCCAACTCCAGGTGCACGCCGATATCGAACACGACGCGCGCGGCCCGCATGCGCTGCATGTCCAGCATGCCCATGTGGTCGCCCGGATCCTTCAGGTAGCCAAGCTCCTGCATGAGCTTCTCGGCGTAGAGGGCCCAACCCTCGCCGTGGCCCGAGGTCCAGCACACGTTCCGGCGCCACTTGTTCAGCAGCTCGCGGCGGTAGGTGGCGGTTGCGACCTGCAGGTGGTGGCCCGGCACACCCTCGTGGTAGACCGTCGTGGTCTCGGCCCAGGTGGTGAAGGTGTCCTCGCCCGGCGGGACGGACCACCACATGCGGCCAGGGCGGCTGAAGTCATCCGACGGGCCGGTGTAGTAGATGCCGCCCTCCTGGGTCGGGGCGATCTTGCACTCCAGGGTCTTCATAGCCTCGGGGATGTCGAAGTGCACCCCCGCGAGGTCGGCCACGGCCTTATCGGAGAGCTCCTGCATCCAGGACCGGAGGGCGTCGGTGCCCTTGAGCTGGCGGGACGGATCGTTGTTCAGGATCTCCTTGGCCTCTTCGACTGTGGCGCCGGGGCGGACCTCGTTGGCGACGCGCTCCTGTTCGGCGATCAGCCGGTCCAGCTCCTGCACGCCCCAGGCGTAGGTTTCCTCCAGGTCCACCGTGGCGCCGAGGAAGGACCGGGAAGCCAGGGCATAGCGTTCGCGGCCCACGGCGTCCTTGTCGGGTGCGGCCGGCAGCAGCTCGGCTTCCAGGAAGCCGGCCAGCCGGGCGTAGGCGGTGCGGGCGGCGGCGGCGCCGGCGTCGAGCTTGGACTGAACCTCCTCGGGCAGGGCGCCCTCGGCGGTCTTGGCCCCGGAGGCCAGCGTGGCGAAGAAGCCGTCCTCGGCGGCGTGCTTGGTGGTCTGCTCGATCACGATCCGCACCTGGCGGGCGGCGGAGACCCGGCCCGCGTCCTTGGCCGTGCGCAGGGACTCGATGTAGCCGTCCAGGGCCGCCGGCACATTGTGCGCGCGGCCGGCGATGTGGTCCCACTGGGCGGCGGTGTCGGTCGGCATCAGGTCGAAGATCGCCCGGATCTCCTGCGCGGGGGAGGCGATGTTGTTCAGCTCGGCCAGGTCCCAGCCGGACTCGTGGATCTCCAGCTGCAGCCCGAGGCGTTCGCGCATCGCGTCCAGGGTGACGGCGTCGACGTCGTCGGCTGGCTCCAGCCCTTCCAGCGCGGCGAGGGCCTCGCGGGCCGCGGCGGCGAACGCCTCGTGGCCGGCGGGGGAGAAGTCCTGGTACTCGGTCTCATGCCCCGGGAGGCCGAGTTCGGTGGCAAAGCTCGGGTTGAGCCGGATGAGCGTGTCCGTGAAGGCATCGGCGACGGCGTCGATGGCGGTGTGCGGGCGCGCCGCGGGCGGGCTGTCGGGCGTGGGGTTCTGGGAGGTTTCGGTAGTCACCCGAACGAGACTAGCCGGGCCGGCCCAGTTATGAAAGGGTTACTGAACTTTTTCTAGCCGCGGCTGCGCTTCCACGAACCCGGACCGGGCCGGGGCGCGAGCTGCAGCTGCTGCCGCCGGATCCAGTGCCGCACGCCGGGCTTGGCCGGGGCGGCGTCCGGGCTGCTGCCCAGGGACAGGACGACGGCGGTCACCGCGGCCAGTTCCTCCGCCGTCGGAGCTCCCTTGACCACCGAGAGCAGGGGCTGCTCCGCCGGTGCCGGTTCCGAGCCGGTCACAGCGGGATGTTCCCGTGCTTCTTGGCGGGCAGGCTGGCCCGCTTGTCCCGCAGCGCCCGCAGGCCCTTGATGATCTGCAGACGGGTCTCGGACGGGGCGATCACCGCGTCGACGTAGCCCAGCTCCGCGGCCTGGTACGGGTTGAGGAGCTCTTCCTCGTACTGCCGGATGACCTCGGCGCGCTTGGCCTCGACGTCGCCGCCGGCCTCGGCCACTGCTGCCAGCTCGCGCCGGTACAGGATGTTCACGGCCCCCTGGGCGCCCATGACGCCGATCTGCGCGGTGGGCCAGGCCAGGTTGAGGTCCGCGCCGAGCTTCTTGGAACCCATCACGATGTAGGCTCCGCCGTAGGCTTTGCGGGTGATCACGGTCAGCTTCGGCACCGTCGCCTCGGCGTAGGCGTAGAGCAGCTTGGCGCCGCGGCGGATGATGCCCTGGAACTCCTGGTCCTTGCCCGGCAGGAAGCCCGGCACGTCCACCAGCGTGATGATCGGGATGTTGAAGGCGTCGCAGTGCCGGACGAAGCGGGCTGCCTTTTCCGAGGCGGCGATGTCCAGGGTGCCGGCGAACTGCATCGGCTGGTTGGCCACGATGCCCACGGTGTGGCCCTCGACGCGGCCGTAGCCGATGATGACGTTCGGCGCGTAGAGCGACTGCATTTCCAGGAAGTGCGCGTCGTCGACGATCTGCTCGATCACCTTGCGCATGTTGTACGGCTGGTTGGCCGAGTCCGGAATCAGCGTGTCCAGGGCGAGGTCGTCGTCGTCGAGCTCCGGCTGCTGGCTGTGCTCCAGCACCGGGGCTTCGGCGAGGTTGTTCGAGGGCAGGAAGTCCAGCAATTCGCGGACGAATTCGACGGCGTCGGCCTCGTCGGAGGCCAGGTAGGTGGAGGTGCCGGTGTTGGCGTTGTGCTGGCGCGCCCCGCCAAGGGTCTCCATGTCCACGTCTTCGCCGGTGACGGTCTTGATCACGTCGGGGCCGGTGATGAACATGTGCGACGTTTTGTCCACCATGACCACGTAGTCGGTCAGGGCGGGGGAGTACGCGGCGCCGCCGGCGGAGGGGCCCATGATGAGCGAGATCTGCGGGACGACGCCGGAGGCATGGACGTTGTTGCGGAAGATGTCCGCGAACATGGCCAGCGAGGCGACGCCTTCCTGGATGCGGGCGCCGCCGCCGTCGAGGATACCGACCACCGGGCAGCCGTTGCGCAGCGCGAACTCCTGGACCTTGACGATCTTCTCGCCGTTGACCTGGCTCAGCGAACCGCCGTAAACCGAGAAATCCTGGCTGTAGACGGCGACGGGCCGGCCGTCGACGGTGCCGTAGCCGGAAACCAGGCCGTCGCCCAGCGGCTTCTTCTTCTCCATGCCGAAGGCGGTGGAGCGGTGCACGGCCAGGGCATCGAACTCCACGAAGGAGCCGGCGTCGAGCAGCAGGTCGATGCGCTCGCGGGCGGTGTTCTTGCCGCGGGCGTGCTGCTTCTCGATCGCTTCGGGGCCGGAGGGCTGCTCGGCACGGGCCTGGCGCTCGCGGAAATCGGCAATTTTTCCCGCGGTCGTGGTCAGATCGTGGCTCATCAAGTGTCTCCGGCTCTGTCGTTCGCTGTTCGTGTCGCGGGCCCGTGCGGTGGCGCTTAAGTGGATTCCACACAAAAACAAGGCCGTGATGGCAAGTCTAATGAGGGTATTCGTCCGTGCCGCTGTAGAAACCCTACAATTTTCGGCCCGATCCCCGGCGGGTGCCCGTACCTTCCGGCCCGGTTACCCGCGCTGCGACCCAACCCTGCCCCCGGAAATCCGCGACGCCGGGCGGCCGGGAGGCGGCCCGGGCCGGAGTAACCGGGCGGGAGCGCACGGAGGGGGCGGAACGAGGGGATGTTACTGGCCGGTAACATCGGCTAAAGTGGGCCTATGACTTCAAGCAACGACGCTCCGGACACCGCCGGCCCCGCGCAGCACCAGAGCCCCTACCGGGCCACGGGCTCCCTGGCCGGCCGCACCATCCTGATGTCCGGCGGCAGCCGCGGCATCGGCCTCGCGATCGCCCTCCGCGCTGCCCGGGACGGGGCCAACATCGCCCTGCTGGCCAAGACCGGCCAGCCCCACGCCAAGCTCGAAGGCACCGTCTACACCGCCGCTGAGCAGATTGAAGCGGCCGGCGGCCAGGCCCTGCCGCTGGTCGGCGACGTGCGCAACGACGACGACGTCGCCGGCGCGGTGGCCGCTGCCACCGAACGCTTCGGCGGCATCGACATCGTCCTCAACAACGCCTCCGCGATCGACCTGTCCAAGACCGATGCCGTGGACATGAAGCGCTACGACCTCATGCAGGACATCAACGTCCGCGGCACCTTCCTGCTGAGCAAACTCGCCCTGCCGGCGCTGCGCGAGTCCGGCGCCGGGCAGATCCTCACGCTCTCGCCGCCGCTGAATCTGGACCCCAAGTGGGCGGGCATGCACCTGGCCTACACGATGGCCAAGTACGGCATGAGCCTGACCACCCTGGGCCTGGCCGAGGAACTGAAGGTGGACGGGATCAGCGTGAACTCGCTCTGGCCCTGCACCCTGATCGACACCGCCGCGATCCGCAACATGCCCGGCGGCGAACAGATCGTGCGCGGCGCCCGCGGACCGCAGATCATGGCCGACGCGGCCCACGCGGTGCTGACCGCTGGCAACGCGATTCCCGCATCGGGCAGCTGGAGCGGAAACTTCTACACCGACGAGCAGGTGCTGGCCGCGGCCGGGGTCACGGACTTCTCCCCGTACAGCCTCGGCGCGCCGGAGGACCGGCTGGTTCCTGACATTTTCCTCTGAGTTCCCTGCGGCTTCCCGCCGTCCGCGGCCGGCCGTACCGCCGAGATTCCCCACTTTTGCCGGTTCGACGCCGGAACCACTCGGCGTTTCGGCCCGGCGCGCCGGCGTCGGGGTTCAAACGTGGGGGAGTTCCGCGGCGCAGGGTCCGGCGCCGCGGTGGCAGTTCCTCGGTAGGATTCAAGGCATGGAAGCCGCGCAGGAGACCCCGGACCGCCCGCCCCTGAACCAGGACGCGCTCGGCGACGCCGCGTTCCTCGCCGGGACCGGAATCCCGCAGCTGACCGTCGTGGAAACCACCGGCTCGACCAACGCTGACCTGCTGCGCGGCGTCACCGTCGACCCGCGCGCTTGGCCGGACCTGTCCGTGCTCACCGCGGAGTATCAGAGCGCGGCGCGCGGCCGCCTGGAACGGCACTGGGACGCCCCCGCCCGCAGCTCGGTGTCGGTCTCGATCGTGCTCCGTCCGGTCAACGCCGACGGGCGTCCCCTGCCGACCCAGAGCTACTCCTGGCTCTCCCTGCTGGCCGCGCTGGCGCTCCGGGAGACGCTGCAGGACACCGCCGGGCTCCCCGCCGAACTGAAATGGCCCAACGACGTCCTGGTCCGCGGCCGGAAAATCGCCGGCATCCTGGCCCAGCTCGGCCCGATCGGCGACGGCGCCGCGCCTCCCGTGGTGCTGGGCACCGGCCTGAACGTCACCTTCACCGAGGCGGAGCTCCCGGTTCCCACCGCGACCTCCGTGCTGCTCGAACACCCGGCGACGTCGGACCGGACCGAGCTGCTCAAGGGCTACCTGACCCGCTTCGCGGCCCTCTACCGCAGCTTCTGCGACGCCGACGGCGACCCGGCCGCCGGCCTGGCGGGCGGCCCGTCGCTGCACAAGCGGGTCGAACACGTCCTGACCACCCTCGGCAAACAGGTCCGCGCGCAGCTGCCCGGCGACCACGAGATCATCGGCCACGCTACCCGGCTGGACGAGTACGGCTCCCTGCTGGTGGTGGACGCGGCCGGGCACGAACACGTGGTGACCGCCGGCGACGTCGTGCACCTGCGCCCGTGGACCCCGCCCGGCGCGACCAGCGGCGAAAGCGGCTATGCGTAAAGAGCTCTTCCCGGGCGAGCAAGTGATCGTCGTGACCCGCCCGCAGCCCCGGACACTGATTGCTCCGGCCCTGGTTTTCATCCTGATTTCCGCCGCGACCGCCTTCGCCTGCGCCTGGATCCTGCGGGGCGGACCGGCCCGGCTGGTTCCTGCCGCCACACCGGAGTGGACGCCGTGGCTGCTGGGCGCGTGCCTGGCGCTGGCCGGCTGGGTGCTGCTGGCCTACTGCCTGCCGCGCGTGCTGGCCTGGCATGCCAGCCGGTACACCCTGACCAGCCAGCGCCTGATCGCCCGCCACGGCCTGTGGCGGCGGCGGGACCAGCAGGTTCCCCTGGGAGCGGTCCGTAATGTGGTCGTCGAACAGACCCTGCTCCAACGGTCCTTGCGCTCGGGGACTATATCCTTGGAAACCGGGCACCCGGGCGGTGCGGTGATTCCGGACGTTCCGGAGGTCATGACGTTCCGGGATTTCATCCTCGACGCGATCGAGGAACTTCCGCAGGACGACGTGCCGGGCGGCGACGCGCTGCACGGCCCGGCCGGCTGGCCCGATGACAGGAGAGAAGGTGGAAGAGATGAGCGCTGAGAACATGCACCCCGACGCCGGACTCCTCGCCGCCGAACCTTCTGACGTCCCCGACGCGGTGGTCGATCCTGCCGCCTTGGAAGCCGCCGTCCTGGAGTCGATGCCAGATGACGACGGCGGCAGCGCGGATTCGTTCGACGCCCCCGATCCCGCTGACGCCCCCGGTACCCCCGACGACCCTGCCGGCTCCGGCGCGGAGGCCGCCGACGAGGAACCGGACACAGCTTCCGACACCGCCGCCCCCGCCGCCGCCCCCACCGGCACGCTCTCCGCCGACCGGCTGGCCGCCAAAGCCCTCGAACAGCGCCTGCTCGGCGGCGAACGCAAGCTGCGCCGCCGCGAAGTCGCCGCCGGGGCGGGGCTGTCGCTGCTCTCCGCCCGCAAGCTCTGGCGCGCCCTGGGCTTTCCCAACCTCGGCGACGAGGACGTGGCCTTTACCGAACGCGACCAGACCGCGCTGAACACCATCGTGGACCTCGTCCGCGCCGGCAAGCTCACCGAGGAAGCCGCCATCTCCGTTACCCGCGCCATCGGCCAGATGACGGACCGCATGGTGGTCTGGCAGATCGAGGCCCTGGTCGAGGACATGGTCCACAAGCAGGGGGTCACCGACGCCGTGGCCCGCAAGCGGCTGGTCAGTGAACTTCCCTCCCTTGTGGACGCCCTGGAGGAAATGCTGGTCTACTCCTGGCGCCGCCAGCTCAACGCCGGGGTGCAGCGTCTCGCCGTCCGCGCCGAGGCCGGACTGGCCTCCAGCGAGGAAGGCCGCGAAGGCGACGAGGACGACGCCCCGCTCCCGCTGGCCCGCGCCGTCGGCTTCGCGGACCTGGTCTCCTACACCAGCCTGTCGCGCCGGATGAACGAAAAGACCCTCGCCCAGCTGGTGCAGCGCTTCGAGAACAAGTGCGCGGAGATCATCTCCGTCGGCGGCGGACGGCTCGTCAAAACCGTCGGCGACGAAGTGCTCTACATCGCCGAAACCCCCGCGGCCGGCGCCGAAATCTCACTGGCCCTCTCGCAGGCCTTCAACGAAGACGAAATCCTGCCGCAGGCCCGCGTCGCCATGGTCTGGGGCCGGATCCTGTCCCGGCTCGGAGACATCTACGGGCCGACCGTGAACCTGGCCGCCCGGCTCACCGCCCTGGCCGACCCGGGCACGGTGCTGGTGGACTCCATGACCGCCGCGGCCCTCGAGCACGACGAACGCTTCGTGCTGCTGCCCCGGGACGCGGAGAACGTCCGCGGCTTCGGCGAAATCCACCCGGTGGAGCTGCAGCGCGGCAGCGGCAAAGGCCTGGTCCTGGACTGACGGCACCCGCTACACCAGCTGCCCGGCGGGGTCCGCAGACCGGACCCCGGGGGTTTCTCAATTCGATAGCCAATATGCCATAGTCGTGGGTAGCAGCCCACGCAGCGGCACTCCACCGCGCCCAGGGCGTGACACCGGGGGACAGCAGAACCATGAACAGCATCCTCAATACCGTGCGGGCAAAAATACGCCCCGGGTTCCGTGCTGCCCGGCCGCAGGGCCGCCTCCGCCTTCCCCGCACCCTCTTGTCTGTTGCTGCTTTTGTGGTGGCGGGTGTGGTGTTGGTGGTGGCTGCGGTGTTGTATCCGGGGTTYAAGACCGCTGAGGTGGAGTTGAACGACGGCGGTGTGTGGGTGGTGTCGAAGTCGAAGAACGCGGTGGGGCGGTTGAATTATCCGTCGCGGGTTCTTGATGGTGCGGTGNAAGACCGCTGAGGTGGAGTTGAACGACGGCGGTGTGTGGGTGGTGTCGAAGTCGAAGAACGCGGTGGGGCGGTTGAATTATCCGTCGCGGGTTCTTGATGGTGCGGTGACGCCGGCGTCGACGTCGTTTGATGTSCTGCAGGATGCCGGGACCGTGTTTGTTGATGATGCTGCGGGTTCGACGTTGAACCAGGTGTCGGCGGCGCAGATGCGGTTGGGCGGGGATAAGAAGCTGCCGGGCTCGGCGGAGGTGAGTTTCGGGTCGAAGGTCATTGCGGTGACAGATCCGGGGCGTGGCCGGGTGTGGGCGTTGTCGCCGTCGACGGTGAACGGTTTCGATGAGGAGAACCTGGACCCGGTTGTGACGGGCGGCCAGGGGATGGTGTCGGTGGTCGGCTCCGATGACCGGATCTACAGTGCTGATCCGGAATCGGGACTGGTGACGGTGACCAGTGTGGATGCCGACGGCCGGGCGACGGAGTCGCAGGCCAGCACGTGGGAGTCCCTGAAGGGTGCCGGGAGCATCCAGTTGACTGTGGTGGGGGACCGGCCGGTGGTCCTTGATGCGGGCCGGGGGAAGTTGTTGTTGCCGGGCGGGCGTGAGGTCGCGCTGGCGGATGCGGCGGAGGCTCGGCTGCAACAGCCCGGTCCGGATGCGGACGCGGTGGCCGTGGCGACGTCGAAGGCGTTGGTCGAGCAGCCGCTGGACGGGTCGACGGCCAAGACTGTCACCTTCGGCGGGCAGGGGGTGCCGGCGGGCGCGAACAAGTACGTCCGGGACTGCTCCAACGATGCGGATGATAAGAATGTGGCGGTGCCGAAGGCGTCGGCGTCGCCGTCGTATGTGTTCCGGGTGAACCGGGAYCTGGTGGTGCTCAATGATGTGAATTCGGGCAATGTGTGGCTGGTGAACCAGAACATGCAGCTGGTGAACAACTGGGACGACGTCATCCCGCCCAAAAACCAGTCCGATGACCAGGACCAGGAATCCGCGGACAACAACACCATCAACGTCCTGCCGGACCGCACCAAGCCGAACCGGCCGCCGGAAACCCGGCCCGACGCCGTCGGCGTCCGCCCGGGCCGCACCACGGTGCTCTCGGTGCTGGACAACGACTCCGACCCCGACGGCGACGTGCTCACCGCCTCGGTCGCCGGCAACGGCCCCGACTCGGGGCGGCTGCAGAACATCTACGGCGGCACGGCGTTCCAGATCAGCGTCCCGGCCGACGCGAAGCCCGGCACCGAAACCTTCGGCTACAACGCCGCGGACGGCCGCGGCCTCTCCGCCGCCGGCAGCATCACCCTCAACGTCGTGGGTCCGGATGAGAACAAGCCGCCGCTGTTCAAACGCGGCGAACCCACCACCATGCTGGTCGAGCAGGGCAAGGCGGTCAGCCAGAACATCCTCACTGACTGGACCGACCCCGACGGCGACGACCTGGTGCTGCTCGACGCCAAGGCGGACAACGACCAGGACCAGGTCAAGGTCCGGCGCGACGGGCTGCTCAGCTACCAGGACGCCGGCGCCGCCCCCGGCAAGAAGACCGTCACCGTCACGGTCTGGGACGGCCGCGCCACCACCACCGGCCGCGTGATCGTCAACGTCCAGCCCCCTGGCGCCCTGCAGCCGGTGGTCAACGCGGACCACGTCACCGCCGTCGTAGGCCAGGACCTGGTCATCGCCCCGCTGAAGAACGACGTCGACCCCAACGGCGGTGCGCTGCGCCTCGCCCAGGTCGAGGCGGCCGGAACTGCCCAGCTCGGCCCGGTGACCGACGGCGGAACCTTCACCTTCCGCACGGACACCCCCGGGCCGGTCTACCTGACCTACATCGCCAGCAACGGCCCGCAAAGCACCCAGGGGCTGATTCGCGTCGACGTCGAATCCGGCAAGGACACCGGCGACCCCGTGGCCGTGCACGACGTCGCCCTGCTGCCGGCCGGCGGCAGCGTCCTGGTGGACCCGCTGGCCAACGACTCGGACCCCGCCGGGGGAGTGCTGGTGCTGCAGTCCGTGCAGCTGCCGGAGAACGCCACCGCCTCGGTCAGCGTGATCGACCACGCCGTGCTGCGGGTCACCGACATCAGCGGCAGCAAGGACCCCTTCATCTTCCGCTACACCATGTCCAACGGCACCAAGTCCGCCACCGGCAGCGTCTCCGTGGTCCCCGTCCCGGCCCCCGCCGTGGTCGAGGCCCCGCAGCCCAAACCGGACGAGGTGAACGTGCGCGCCGGCGACGTCGTCACCATCCCCGTCCTGGCCAACGACACGCACCCGCAGGGCGCGAAGCTGACCGTGGACCCGGTGCTGCCGCAGCCCGTCCCCGCCGCCGACGGCAAGAGCTTCGTCTCCGAAAACACGCTGCGCTTCATCGCCGGCGCCGTGCCCAAGACCGTCCGGGCCATCTACAACGCCGTGGACCCGCAGGGCCAGAAGAGCGCCGCCGCCGTCACCATCCACATCCTGCCGCTGGACGGGGCCGAAAACTCACGCCCGCAACCGAAGAACCTCACCGCCCGCGTGGTCGCCGGCGGCACCGTCCGGATCCCGGTGGAACTCGACGGGATCGACCCCGACGGCGACTCGGTCCAGCTCACCGGCATCGACAGCACCCCCTCGATGGGCACCGCCACCTCCGGCAGCACCTTCATCGACTTCACCGCCGCCGGTGACGGCGCCGGAACGGACACGTTCCGCTACAAGGTCGTGGACCGTCAGGGCGCCGTAAACACCGGCACCGTCACCGTCGGCATCGCCCCACGCGGGGAAACCAACCAGAAGCCGACGCCGGTGGACGACGCCGTCGCCGTCCGCCCCGGCCGGCAGATCGCCGTCGATGCCGCCGGCAACGACACCGACCCGGACGGGGACCCGATCCGGATCCTGACCAACGGCATCGAGGCCGCCGCCGAACTGCAGGCCACGGTCAGCAAGCAAAGCGGCCGGATCATCCTGCTCGCCCCGAACCAGGAAGGCACCGTCAACGTCCGGTACAAGGTCGCCGACGACCGGGGCGCCACCGCGCAGGCCGCCGTTGCCGTCAAGGTGCAGAAGAACGTGCCGCTGCAGGCCCCGATCGCCCGGGACGACCGGGTCACGTCCGCGCAGACGCTCGGCAGGACCGCCGTCGACGTGCCGGTCCTGAAGAACGACGAAGACCCGGACGGGGTCGGTGAAAACCTCCAGGTAGGCACCGAGGCGAAAACCGCCCGGCCCGGCCCCGACGGTAACCTGATCGTGGAACTGACCGAGCAGCCGCAGCTGATCCCGTACACCGTCGAGGACGTTGACGGGCAGAAGTCCACCGCCATCGTCTGGGTCCCCGGGCTGGGGCAGCAGGTCCCCACCCTGGCCAAGGACGAGGTCGTGGAAGTCGTCGCGGGCCAGTCCGTCACCGTGGACCTGAAGGAATGGGTCAAGGTGCGCGAGGGCCGCTCGCCGCGGATCACCCAGACGGACCGGATCAAGCTGATCGGCGCCGACGGCTCTGACCCCGTCGCGGGCGGCGGCACCGCACTGAAGTACACGGCCGGGAAAGACTACGCCGGCCCCGGCTCGCTGAGCTTCGAAGTCACCGACGGCACCGGCCCGGATGATCCGGCCGGCCTGAAATCCACGCTCAGCATCCGCACCAAGGTCCTCCCCGACCCGAACCGGAACAACCCGCCGGAGTTGCTGGGCAGCCAGCTGGAGGTGCCCGAGAGCGACACCGTCGTCACCGACCTGGCACCGCTCACCACCGACCTGGACGACGGCGACGTGGACAACATGAAGTACGAACTGGCCGGAGACGCACCGGCCGGATTCAACGCCTCCATCGACGGCAAGACCCTCAAGGTCTCCGCCAAGGACGGCACCGACGCCGGGGCCACCGGCGCAGTCCAGGTCACCGCCAAGGACCGCCGCGGACTGGAAGCGGCGGCGACCTACCAGCTGACGGCAACAGCCTCCAACCGGCCCAAGCCGGTGGCCAACGACGACCTCGAACCCAACGCCGCCGCCGGCAAGCCCGTCACCGTTCCGGTGCTGGCCAACGACGCCAACCCGTTCCCGGAGACGCCGCTGAAGATCGTGGCGGCTACCACCGAGACCGGGTCCGGGAACGTCGGCGTCGACGGCGGCAATGTCGTGGTCACCCCGGCTGAGGGTTTCTCCGGGACCATGGTGGTGTCCTACACGGTCGCCGACAAGACCGGCGACCCGTCCCGGCAGGCCACCGCCCGGATCCGGCTGACAGTCAAGGACAAGCCGCAGGCCCCCACAACGCCGCTGGCGTCCAGCGTCGGTGACGGCACCGCCCTGCTGAACTGGACCGCGCCGGCGGACCGCGGCTCCCCAATCACCAAGTACACCGTCTATGGCGATAACGGCTTCCGGCAGGACTGCCCGGCCAACTCCTGCACCCTGACCGGGCTGACAAACAACACCAAGTACCACTTCCAGGTCACGGCCACCAACGCCATCGACGAATCCGAGCGGTCCCCGGCGTCGGCCGAGGTGCGCCCGGACGTCAAGCCGGATACCCCCGCCGCGCCGTCGCTGAAGTTCGGCGATAAGCAGCTCTCTGTCGCCTGGACCGCCCCCGCCTCCAAGGGGTCCCCGGTCAAGTCGTACGACCTGGAGATCTCGCCTGCGCCCCCGGGCCAGAACGCCCAGCTCCAGAACCTGACGTCCACCAGCTACGTCTGGAAGGGCCTGGAGAACGGCGTGGCCTACAAGGTCCGCGTCCTGGCCCGCAACGACGCCAAGGAACCCTCCGAGTGGAGCGCCTACTCGGCGGCGGAAACCCCGGCGGGCAAGCCGGCCACCCCCGCGGCGCCCAGTGCCACGGCGGCCCCGTCCGTCGGCACCCAGAGCCAGCTCAGGGTTGACTGGTCGGCACCCGACAACAACGGCGACGCCATCTCCTCCTACACGCTCACCACCCTGCGCGGCGGCGCGGTCGTGGCCACCCAGAAGGTCACCGGGACCTCGCAGAATGTGACGGTCGACAACTCCGAGTCCGACTACACCTTCACCGTCTCCGCGACCAACAAGGCCGGGACCTCCGGGACCAGCGCCCAGTCGGCAGCTGTGCGTGCGGTGGGCAAACCCGCCATGGTCAGCGCACCGACGGCGTCCCTCGTGGACACCGCGGGCGACGGCGGAAAAATCAACGTGCGCTTCACGCCGCTCACCGCGGCGCAGCGCAACGGCTCGAGCGCGTCGGAAATCACTTACCGGTACAAACTGACCTCCGGCAGCGGCAGCGGCACCATCCCGGCCGGCGGCGGGGTCGTGGCGGCCCCCAACGGAACCTCCACCGCCGTCGTCGTCTGGGCCGTCTCGTCGCGCAGCTCCAGCGCAGGTGACGCCAGCAGGCCCTCGAATACGGTCAACCCCTACGGCCTCGCCTTCGCGCCCACCGTCAAGGGCAGCGGCAGCGCCGGCCCCGGGGACAAGACCGTGTCCTGGACCTGGAACGAGCCCAACGGCAACGGACGGGCCGTGACCGGCTACCAGTACAGCCTCGACGGCGGAGGCTGGCAGTCCACGCAGCAGCGCTCCTTCTCCAAGAGCGTGGGGTACAGCGAAACCCACACGCTGCGGGTCCGCGCCATCGCTGCCGGCCAGCCCGGCCGGGTCGGCAGCGACACCTCCCGTAGCGGCGCGGAGCCGAAGCCGCCGCAGCCCACGTCGTGGGACATCCGGGCCACCCCGGTGCGGACCTGCACGGAGCCCAACAGCGGCACCAGCAGCTACCGCAACAGCAACCCGGACCAGTGCATCAGCCCGGGTAAGTGGTTCGACACCGGCATCACGGCCCAGGCGGACTACTACGTCCGCTGGGGCTCCTCTGGCCGGCTCTGGTACCACCTGACCAGCGGGCCCGCCGCCGGCAACTTCGCCCGCGGCGACACCACCAGCCTCGGCGCCACCCCGCCCGCGGGGATGCCGCAGCGGTGACCACCGGACCCTCACCTAAACTAAACGCCGGACACCGCAGGAAGCCGCGGCCGGCGGACACCCCCACGCTTGACCCGAACGGAAAAGGAACCACCCCATGACGATGACCACTGAGCAGGCCGAATGGTTTGCCGGCACCTTTGAGAAGCTCGTTGCCAACGTGGGCCAGGCGGTACTAGGCAAGTCCCACGTCATCCGGCTGACCTTCACGGCAATGCTTGCCGAGGGCCACGTGCTCTTCGAGGACGCCCCCGGTACTGGCAAGACCTCCCTGGCCCGCGCCCTCGCGGCCACCGTCCAGGGCTCGAACAACCGCATCCAGTTCACCCCTGACCTGCTGCCCTCCGACGTCACCGGTGTCACCATCTACGACCAGAAGACCCAGCAGTTCGAGTTCCACAAGGGCCCGATCTTCAACAACATCGTCCTCGCCGATGAAATCAACCGCGCCTCGCCCAAGACCCAGTCGGCGCTGCTGGAGGTCATGGAGGAATCCCGGGTCACCGTGGACGGGGCGACCTACGAGGCGGGCCGGCCGTTCATGGTCCTGGCCACCCAGAACCCGATCGAGCAGGCCGGCACGTACCGGCTGCCCGAAGCCCAGCTGGACCGCTTCCTGATCAAGACCTCGATCGGCTACCCGGACCACGCCTCCACGGTGCAGCTGCTCGGCGGCTCCAATCTCAAGGACCGTTCCCGGGAGATCGGCGCCGTCATCACGACCCAGGCCGTCGCGGACATGGCCGACCTCGCCGCCACCACCCACGTGGACACCGCGGTGCTGGAATACATTTCCCGGCTTTGCGAGGAAACCCGCAACGCCCCGGAGACCCGCCTGGGCGTCTCCGTGCGCGGCGCCCTGGCCATGGTCCGCGCCGCCAAGGTCTGGGCCGCCAGCCAGGGCCGGAACTTCGTCCTGCCCGACGACGTGAAGGACCTCGCCGCCGTCGTCTGGACCCACCGCCTGGTGATGGACCCGGAAGCGGAGTTCTCCGGCGCCACGGCCGACGCCGTCCTGTCCCGGGTGCTGGCCGAGGTCGCCGCCCCGCAACAGCGCGCCGCCGTCTAGAAGGTCCCACCGCCGGACCGGGGTGACCCCGGCCCGCCACCGTCCGCCCACACAGCGGGGCAGCCCCGGCCCCGCCCCTGCACGAACAAAGGCACCCATATGTCCACCGGCACCGCGTTCACCCGGTTTACCGAACGCCTGAAAAAGCCGCTGTCCCGGGCCGGCACGCCCGCCCGGCTGCACCCCGGAGCCGTCTGGTCCCAGGCGAGCAGCACCGCCGCCCTGGCGCTCGCCCCCGCCGGCCGCGCTGTCCGGGACCGTTTCCGCCGCCATGTGGCGCCCGTGCTCTCCGTCGTTAGCGGCCTCGGCTGGGCCGTGCTGGCCGGCGCGGTGCTGCTGTGGACCCTGGGCCAGGCGTACGGCTGGCAGGAGGCCAAGGCCGCCGCGATCGCTGCCTTCGTGCTGCTGCTCCTCGCGGTGGGATTCATCCTGGGCCGCTCCTCCTACGGGGTGCTGCTGGACCTGGCCCGGACCCGCGTCGCCGTGGGGGACAGCGCCGTCGGCAGCATTGCGGTCACCAACACCTCGGCCCGTCCGCTGTTGCCCGCCGCGCTGGAACTGCCGGTCGGGGCGGCCACCGCCGTGTTCCACCTGCCCCGGATGAAACCCGGGCAGGCCCACGAGGACCTCTTCACCATCCCCACCGCCCGCCGCGCCGTGATCGTCGTCGGCCCGGTCCGCTCGGTCCGCGCCGACCCGCTGCACCTGCTTCGCCGACAGGTGCTGTGGACCGAACCCGAGGACCTGTACGTGCACCCCAAGACCGTGGCCCTGGGCGGTTCCGCCGCCGGCTTCATCCGCGACCTCGAAGGCATGCCCACCACCGAACTCTCCAGCGCGGACGTCTCCTTCCACGCCCTGCGGGACTACGTGCCGGGCGATGACCGCCGGCACATCCACTGGAAGACCACCGCCCGGACGAACAAGCTCATGGTCCGCCAGTTTGAGGAAACCCGCCGCGCCCACCTGGCGGTCGCGCTCTCGACCAACACGGACGAGTACGCCTCCGAGGAGGAGTTCGAACTCGCGGTCTCCGCCGCCGGCTCGATCGGGCTGCAGGCCATCCGGGAGCAGCGCGACCTCGACGTGCTCACCCAGCAGGGGCCGCTGCGCTGCGAGACTGGCCGGAACCTGCTGGACGGCCTGACCCGGATCGTGGGCGCCCCGGCGCGCAAGGACGCCGTCGACCTGGCCCGCAGCCTGGCCGACACCGTCCCGAACGCCTCCGTGGTGTTCCTGGTCGTCGGCAGCAACGTCACCCCCACCCAGCTGCGCTCCGCCGCAGCCTCGGTGCCGCCGGGCGTGCGCAGCCTGGCAGTCCGCGTCCAGGCCGGCGCCGCCCCCGCCCGGGCCAACATCGCCGACCTTACCGTCCTGACCCTGGGCGACCTTTCCGAACTGGCCATCGTGCTCCGCAAGGCCGCCGCATGAGCGCCCCGACCGGCCTCCGCCCGCGCCGGAACGCCCCGGCCCCGCGCCGCTCCGGTTTCGCCGGCCAGCCCGCCTGGCACTACGCGCTCGACGCCGGAGCGCTCACCGTGCTGCTGGGCCTCGGCGTCCTCGGGTTCAGCCCCAGCTTCGGCGGGGACCCCTACTACCTGGCCGCCGGGTTCGGCGGCATCCTGCTCGGGCTCGGCGTCGCCGCCGCGAAGGTCCACTTCCGGCTGGGAGCCCTGATCACCGCCGCGCTGACGCTGGCCGGATACCTTGTCTTCGGGACCGCACTCGCCGTCCCGGACGCGTCGATCGCCGGCGTGCTGCCCAGCCTGGACTCGCTGCGGACGCTGCTGGCCGGGGTCGTCTTCGCCTGGAAGGACATGCTCACCGTCGGCGTGCCGGTCGGCACCGCCGGCGGGACCCTGATCGTGCCGTTCCTGAGTTCGCTGCTGACCGCCCTCGCCGCCGGGCTGCTCAGCTGGCGGCTGAAAAGCCCGTACTGGCCGCTGCTGCCGGTGCTGGTGCTGTTCGTCACCGGCATCGCCTTCAGCACCAGCGCCGGTTTCCTGACGGTCGAACGCGGCATCGCGCTGACCGTCGTCGCGATCGCCTGGGCGACGTTCCGCCGCGACGCCCTGCGCCGCAACGACACCCGCACCGTCTCGGTCAACCGGCCGGACGCCGACCAGTCCGCGCTGCGCACCGCTCGGCTGCGGCGCACCGGCACGGCCGCGGCGGTGATCGCCGCCGCCGTCGCCGTGACCGCCGTTGCCTCCCCGCTGGTGACCGCCGCCGACGACCGGAAGGTGCTCCGCAACACGATCGTGCCGCCGTTCGACCCGAAGGACTACATCACCCCGCTGGCAAGCTTCCGGAACCTCGTCAAGGACAAGAAGGACGACAACCTCTTCCTGGTCAAGGGCCTGCCCAAGGACGCCCGGGTCCGGCTCGCGGCACTGGACTCCTTCAACGGCACGAACTACAACATGGACCCCAACGGTTCCGGCAGCTTCAGCAAGGTCGGTGACGCGAAGTCGCTGAACACCCTGGCCGACTCCACCGGGATCGTGCCGACGAACAACTACACCCTGGGCATCACGATCGAGGACTACCAGGGCTACTTCCTGCCCGGCGGCCGCAAGACCACCGGGATCAGCTTCGACCGGGACGGCAGCGGCGCCGCGTCGGGGCTGTACTTCAACGCGGGCACGGACACCGCCGTCACCACGCGGGGACTGACCAAGGGCGACTCCTACAGCGTCCAGGTGGCGGACCCGGTGATGCTCGAACACGGCCAGCTCACCCAGTACGACTTCGCCAAGGTCCCGCTGCCGGACCCGGCGGAAGTCCCGCCGGTGGTCGGCTCGCAGGCGAACGACCTCGCTGCCGACGCGCCCACCGCGATCGACCGGGTCCGCCAGATCGAGGCGCACTTCCAGAAAAAGGGCGCCTTCAGCAACGGCCTGATCGCGGACGGGCAGCTGCCCAGCGTCTCGGGCCACAGCGCCGGCCGGATCCGGAACCTGCTCACCGCCAAGCAGATGCTCGGCGACGACGAACAGTACGCGGTGGCGATGTCCCTGATGCTGCGCCACCTGGGCATCCCGTCCCGGGTGGTGATGGGGTTCTACCCGGACCCCAAGAGCCCGGAAAACGGCGCCGGCGAGGTGCAGATTACCGGCAAGGACGTCCACGCCTGGGTAGAGGTCGCCTTCGACCGGGTGGGCTGGGTGTCCTTCGACCCCACCCCGCCCAAGGACAACGTGCCGATCCCGCCGGACCCGGAAACCAAGTCCAAGCCCAAGCCGCAGGTCCTGCAGCCGCCGCCCCCGCCGCAGGAACCCGCGGAGCTGCCGCCGGACTCCGCGCCGGACGCGCTCGACGCCGACGAGAAGAAGAACAACCCCTGGTTGTTCTGGGGCCCGCTGCTGGCCGCGATCGGCACCGCGCTGATCCCGGTGGCCATCCTGGCGGTGCCGCTGCTGCTGATCGCGCTGCTGAAGGCGCGGCGGCGGAAGGCGCGCTTCACGGACGGCCACCCCGCCCAGCGCGTGGGCGGCGGCTGGAACGAGGTTGTCAGCCTGGCCACCGACCTCGGTGCCGGCGTGGACGCCCGCGCCACCCGGCGGGAGTCCGCCGCCGTGCTCGGCGAGGCGTTCCCGGCCAGCCGGGACACCACGACCCTGCTCGCCAGCCGGGCCGACGCCGCGATCTTCGGCGCGGGCCAGCCCAGCGAGGACCAGGTCCGCGAGTACTGGCAGATCGTGGACGGTTCGCTCAAGGAAATGACCGGAACGCTGGGGTTCTGGCGCCGCCAGCAGGCGCGCTTCTCGCCGCGGTCGCTGCTGGCCGACGGACGCGCGGCCCTGAAACTGCGCGGCCTCCGGCCGGTGCTGCCGGTCCGGAACCGTTCCGGTGCCGCCGGTGCGGGCGGGTCGTCCGGGGCCGGCCCGGCCGCGGTTGACCCGGCCGCCTTCGGCCCAGCTAGTACAGTGGAGCCCGGCCCGAACCAGGAACCGCAGTGACCAGCCAGGAAGATCCGCACCGAAACATGAGCGACGACGTCGAGCGCTGCCCGCGCTGCCACCAGCCGGTCCGCGCCGGCGCCGCGTTCTGCACCACCTGCGGAGCGCCGCTGAGCAACCGGGCCGCCCGCAATGGCCGCCGCCCGGACCCCGCACCGGGTACTATCCCGGTAGCGCCCGCCGCGGCGCTGCACGGTCAGGGTCCGCACCATCCGGGCCCGAACGCACAAGGGGGAGGCGCCGTTTTGCCACACAAGCTGGAACTTGTTCCCGCCGACGCCGGCAAGCGGCTCGGCGCCGCCGTGCTGGACTGGACGGGGCCCGTCATATTGCTCGCGGTGCTCTTCACGCTCGGTTTCGCTGGCGTGACCCGGACGCGCAGCGGCGGAACCATCATTTACGACACCTCGTCGCTGGTGCTCTTCGGCGGGATCGGAATCGGCGTTACCGTGGCGTACCTCGTGGTCCAGGCGGTGCTTGAGGGCCGGTCCGGAACCACCCTGGGCAACCGCATCGTGGGCATCCGCACCGCTGACGCCGACGGCTACGCCCCCGGCGGGGGAGCGGTCTTCATCCGCGGACTGCTTACCGGCGCCGGCGTGCTGCTCACCGTCCTCGCCGCCGTCCTCGTGGTGGTCTTCCAATGGTTTGCCGCGGCGTTCTGGATCCTCGGTCCGCTCGCCCTGCTCGGCGCGGCCTGGGCCGTCGTCGTGGTGGTCTCCAACACCTGGGACGCCAACTACAAACTGCACGGCTGGCACGACACCGCCGCCAAGACCCTCGTCTTCGACGTCAAAGCCGGGCGGAACCCGATCACCACCGGCGGCATCCAGGGCCCCTACAGCTTCGCCCCGCTGGACCTCCCGCCGGTGCAGCAGGTCGCCTCGCCGGTGGCCGGCGCCGCACGGCTCGCCGCACCGCCCGCACCCGCCCCCGCACCGCCGGCCACGGCGGCAGCGGCGCAGCAGGCCACCGTCGCCCCGGCTCCGGTCCGGCAGGTCCCGGGCGGGCAGGCGCCGATCGAGGCCGCACGCAGCCATGCCGTGAACAGCCGGGCCTTCAGCCCGCACCCGGACGATGACCACGACCGCACCCAGGTCCGCGGCGACAGCACCGCCCCCGTCACCCTGGCGGTGCCGCGGATCCGGATCGACGACGGCCGGGAAGTCGAACTCGACCGGGAAATGCTGATCGGCCGCAACCCGGCAGGGCACCCCGGCGAAGAAGCGGTGCAGCTGCTGCCCGTGGCCGACCCGGGCCGCTCCATCTCCAAGACCCACCTCCATGTGCTGGCCGGAAACGGCGGCATCTGGGTGACCGACCGCAACTCCACCAACGGCAGCGCCGTCACGACCCCCGACGGCATCCGCACCGCCCTGGCGCCCGGGGAACCCACCCACGTACGCCCCGGATCCACCGTGCACTTCGGTGACCGCTCCTTCTACCTAGGACAGGCATGACATCCCAGCCGGCATCCGTACCTCCCGCCGGGGCCGCAGCCCCTCCCGGACGCGCCTCCGGCAGCGCCCCGAGCAGCGTCCCCAGCAATGTTTCCAGCAGTGTCCCCAGCCTGCGGCTCAATTGCGGCTACGGCACCGACCGCGGACTGCGCCGCGAGATGAATGAGGACTCCTTCATCGCCTCCGACCCCGTCTACGCGGTCGCCGACGGCATGGGCGGCCACGAGGCCGGTGAAATCGCCAGCGGCATCTGCGTGCGCACCCTCGCCGGAATCCCGCAGCTCGCCTCCGGCGGGCGGGACGCCACGGCCGCCGTCGTCCAGGAATACCTGCTCGAGGCCGACGCCGCTATCCGCGACGCAACCGGCTCCCGCGCCGGCACCACGCTCTCCGGCGTCGTCGTCGTGGAACAGAACGGCGTGCCCTACTGGCTGGTGCTCAACATCGGCGACTCCCGCACCTACCGGCTCAGCCAGGGCAAACTCAGCCAGGTCAGCGTGGACCACTCGGAGGTGCAGGAACTCGTCGACGCCGGCGAAATCAGCCGCGCCGAGGCCGCCGTCCACCCCCGCCGCCACGTCGTCACCCGCGCCCTCGGCACCGGCGACGAGACGGAGGCCGACTACTGGCTGCTGCCCGTCGAAGAGGGGGACCGCATCCTGGTCTGCTCGGACGGGCTCAACGGCGAACTCGACGACGACCGGATCGCGGCCATCCTGATGGCCCAGCCGGACCCGCAGGCCGCGGTCGACGAGCTGATCCAGGCCGCCCTGCGCAGCGGCGGCCGGGACAACGTGACCTGCATCGTGGTCGACGCGAGCAACGTCGCTAGCGACCACGGGGCCCACACCGCGCCGCGCACGGCGGACGACGCCGAGGAGGAAACCACGCTGCCGCGCACCGAGGTGCTCGACGTCGCCCCCGACGGCGAGGTCGCCGGCAGCGCAGCGGAATCCGGTGCGGGCCGGGACGGAGCGGACCGCCCGGACGGGGAGCCCCATGCCGACCGCTGACCGCCCGGCCATCAGCTATACCCCGGGGACCTGGCCGGCCGTCGTCCGCTCCGGAACCGTGGTGCTGCTGCGCCCCGGCACGGACCCGGCCCTGCTGGACTCGCTCTGGTCCCTGCTGGCCCGGCAGCCGGAGGTGCACGAGGTCCTGGACGCCGTGACCGCGGCGTCGGGCGGCTCGCTGGCCCGGCTGCCCTGGTTCGGTATCGCCTCGCTGCGCGGATCCCTGCAGGTATTCCTGCGCGGCGACATCGACCTGGACGTCCGGCTGGCCGGCGGGGAAACCTCGGCGCTCAGCGGCCGGGACGTCACCACCTGGACCGAACGGCGCTTTGCCGCCGCGGACGGCTTCACCCTGTCCGCCTCTGGTGCCGGCGCAGACGCCGGCCTTGAGGCAGGCGCCGACGCCTCGGCCGACGCCGGCCCGGCCGGGGGAGCGCCCGCGCTGCCGCTGGGCGAGGGTGTTGTCCTGCTCCGGGAGTTGCGCTGGTCACCGGCCGGCGCTCCGGTTGGCGCGTCCGCCGGCGGGCCGGCCAGCAAAGCTGCCGGTCCGGCGCAGGTTGAGGAACACTTGCTCGCCGCTGCCGCGGCCGACATCGCCGCCGAGCAGGACGACGACGCCAGCTCCGCCCAGACGGTGCTGG
The DNA here is from genome assembly GCF_001428365.1 of Arthrobacter sp. Soil763. GTDB lineage: Bacteria > Actinomycetota > Actinomycetes > Actinomycetales > Micrococcaceae > Arthrobacter. The sequence goes on from NZ_LMSH01000004.1 coordinate 226,500, forward strand.
ATTTTCCCGACGAGGGCCTGGACGGTGCGCCCGGCGATGAAGCGGCAGCCGGATCCGCCGGGCCCGGGAAGCCGGAAACCGCAGCACCCGCGTCCGCCGAACCCGCCCCGGACGACGCCGAACCCGCCGACGCGGCCGGACCCGAACCGGTCGACGCTGAACCGGCCGAACAGGAACCGACCAGCAGCTACGACCACCTCTGGGAACAGACGGTGATGCGCAACATCGAGGACGCCGCCGTACGTGAGGACCCCGACGCCGACGAGCAGCCCGACGCCATGCCCGCGCCGGCCGACGCGGTGCCCGGACCGACCGGTGCCGGGACGCCGGCGGAGCCGCCGTCGGCCGTCCTGCCGCCCGCGGCGCCGGCCGCGGCGCGGGAGCCCGAACCCGCCGCCGCGCCGCCCGCTCCGGCGGTGCCCGGCGGACTGATCGATTCGGTGCCCTGGCGCACCGGCGGTGACCATTCGGCCCCGGCAGCGCCGGCCGCCCCGCGCGCCGGCTTGGGACCCGTGGCCCCGCCGTCCCTGCTCGCGCCGCCGTCGCTGCTGGCCCCGACCGCCGTGCCGCAGCCGGGCAGGCCGGCCCCGCACCCCGCACCGGCCGGGTCCGACGACGCCGACCACGACGGACAGACCGTGATGAAGAGCGACCTCAACGGCGCCGGAAAGCCGGCCGGGAACCCCGCCGGCGCCGCAGCGACCTCGGCGGAGGGCAGGAATCCCGCCACCGGACCCATGGTGCTGGCCCGGATGTGCCCGCAGGGACACGCCAACCCGCCGACGAACGCGGAGTGCGCGTTCTGCGGCCAGGCGCTGCAGGGCGACGGCGTGCAGATCCGGCGCCCCCGGCTGGGCCGCATGCGGCTCTCCACCGGGGACCTGATCGACCTTGACCAGTCGCTGATCGTGGGCCGCCAGCCCTCGGTGTCCCGCGTCCAGGGCGCGGTGATGCCCAAGCTGGTCCAGGTGGCGAGCCCCAGCGGTGACATTTCCCGATCACACGTGGAGGTTCGGCTCGAGGGCTGGCACGTGATGCTGTGCGACCTCAAGGCCACCAACGGCACCGTGCTGCTGCGCGAGGACCAGGCCCCTCGGCGGCTCGCCCAGGGCGAGATGGCCATCCTGTTCGACGGCGACATCGCCGACCTCGGCGACGGCATCCAACTGCGTTTCGAGGAGCTGCTGTGAACGCCAAGCGTCCCGTCGCGCCGCCGCCGAGCATCCCCGGCTTCACCTACATCAGCCTGCTCGGCTCCGGCGGCTTCTCCGACGTCTACCTCTACGAACAGGACCGGCCCCGCCGCAAGGTCGCCGTCAAGGTGCTGCTCTCCGACCTCAAGACCGAGGGCGCCCGCCGCCGCTTCGAGTCCGAGGCGAACCTGATGGCGCAGCTGTCCTCGCACCCCTACATCGTGACGATCTTCGAAGCGGAGATCACCGACGCGGGCCACTCCTACCTGGCCATGGAGTACTGCTCCCGGCCCAGCCTGGATATCCGCTACCGCCGCCAGCGCTTCAGCGTCGACGAGGTCCTGGCCATCGGCATCCAGGTGGCCTCCGCCGTCGAAACCGCCCACCGCGCCGGCATCGCCCACCGCGACATCAAGCCCGCGAACATCCTCGTCACGGACTACAACCGGCCGGCGCTGACCGACTTCGGCATCTCCGGCACCCTCGCCGGCGACCAGGACGAGGACGCCGGCATGTCCATCCCATGGTCCCCGCCCGAACAGTTCAGCGGCGGTCAGGTCGACGGAGTGCTGGTGGACGTCTGGGCGCTCGGCGCCACGCTCTACACGCTGTTGGCGGGCCGGTCCCCGTTCGTGCTGCCCGGCGCCGACAACTCCCAGCGCGAACTCATCTCCCGCATCACCACGCTGCCGCTGCCGAAGCTGGGCCGCGCCGACGTGCCGGAGTCGCTGGAGCTGGCGCTGGCAACGGCGATGGCCAAATCACCCGCCTCCCGCTACAGCTCCGCCCACGCCTTCGCCCTGGCCCTGCAGCGCATCCAGGCCGAGCTGAACCTGTCCGTGACGCCGTTCGAGGTCCTGGAGGAACCGCGCGGGGACGAGGCGCACCCCGACGACACCTTCGAGGAAACCCGCGTCCGCAGCGTGGCCGCGATCGACCCCGACGCCACCGGCCACGCCCCGACCTTCCCGGTCAGGGTGCAGCCAGCGCCAGCGGACGACTCGACCACCTTCAACAACGCCACCATTGCCCGCGCGCCCTCCGCCGGGCCGGCCTTCGGCGCCCTGCCTTCCTTCACCGCCCCGGCACGCCCCGTGGACGAGGACGACGTCGCCGCCACGGTCAACCGGTCCAGCATGCCCGGGGCGGACCCCGGCGACGTCGCGGCCGCCGGGGGAGCGGACGGCGGATCCCCGTCCGGCCACGGCCGCCGCAACCTCGTGCTCTCGATCGTCGGCGGGGCGGTACTGGCCGGTGCCGTGGTGATCGGCGTCATCGCCGGCACCACCCGGCCCGAACCCGCCCCGCAGGCGACGGCGCAGGTCAGCAAGCCGGCCGCCGACGCCCTGGACAGCGGCACGGTCCCGGACGTGGCCGCCCTCGCCGGCCGGCCCGGCGGCGGCGGGAACCTGACCTTCAGCTGGCGCAACCCGCAGCCCCGGCCCGGGGACGCCTACAAGTGGCGGACCTACTCGCCCAAGGGAAACGGCGAGTTCCAGGCGACCGCCAAGACCAGCATCCAGGTCAAGCCCAACCCGACGGGGGAGACCTGCATCCAAGTCATGATTGTCCGCTCCGACGGCGCATCCTCGCCCCTGGAGCAGGACTCGATCGGCTGCGCCGGCCAACCCTGAGCCGCCCCGGCGCCCGGCACACCCGGCCCGCACTGCAGCCCGCAACCACACCCGCACCCACCGGCCCAGCGCCGAACAAGGAGAAACCGACCATGGGGGACCTGGCGATAGATTTCTGCGGCGAATGGCATGAGCCATCCGACGAAGACATCTTCAGCATCGGCCGCGAGGGCGACCTGGAGGTGGACGACAACCCGTACCTGCACCGGCAGTTCCTGCAGATCGCCCGCTACGACGGCATCTGGTGGCTCAGCAACGTCGGCAGCATGCTCAGCGCCACCGTCGCCGACGCCTCCGGCGGCATGCAGGCCTGGCTCGCCCCCGGCGCCCGCATCCCGCTGGTGTTCAGCCACACCAACGTGATCTTCACCGCCGGCCCCACCACCTACGAGTTCGCCGTTCACCTGCGGACCCCGGCGTTCCGCCAGGAGGCCCGCGCCGACGACAGCGGCGGAGACACCACGATCGGGCCGGTGGTCTTCACCGACTCGCAAAAGGCGCTGATCGTGGCCCTCGCCGAGCCGATGCTGCGCCGCGACGGCACCGGCTTCAGCGCCATCCCGTCCTCCGCCGAGGCCGCCCGGACCCTGGGCTGGACCCTGACCCGGTTCAACAGAAAGCTGGACAACGTGTGCGACAAACTTGACCGGGTCGGCGTCGCCGGCCTGCGCGGCGGCGGCGGGAAGCTCGCCACGAACCGCCGCGCTCGGCTGGTGGAGCACGCCGTGACCTCGCACCTGGTCACCGCCGCCGACCTGGTGCTGCTGGAGACGCAGCACGGAGGAGACGACCAATGAGGATCCGCCTGACCCTGCGCCGGGACCCCGCCGAGGCCAAGGACCTCGCCGTCACTGTCGACGGCCTGGCCACGGTGGCGGACATCGCCACCGAACTCTGGGCGGCGGACCCCGCCCGGCGCGGCACCGCGCCGCCGTCGAACCTGTCCCTGAGCATCGAGGAGTCCTTCGCCGCCGGCGGCCTCAAGGGCAGCGTGCTGAACCGGGAGGACAACCTGCTCGAATCCGGGCTGCGGCCCGGCTCGATCATCTCGCTGACCCAGGTCAGCGAGCAGTTCGCGGCCCCCGGCGCGAACCGCGGCCCGGCGGCGGCGACCTTGCGCGTGCTCTCCGGCCCCGACGTCGGACGCGAATTCTCCCTGCCCTCCGGCACCAGCTACATCGGCCGGGACCGGGACGTGGACGTCCGGCTGACCGACCCGCTGACCTCCAAGCGGCATGCCCGCATCACGGTGGGCGAAACCGTGGAAATCGTGGACACCAACTCCGCCAACGGCCTGCTGATGGACGGACTGCCGGTCGGCCGGGCGACGCTGAACTCCTCGGACACCGTCACGCTCGGGGACACCACCATCGCCGTGGTCTCCCTCGGCGGCGGCCAGGGCGCGGCGCCGAGCTCCCCGCTGATCGACTTCAACCGTTCGCCCCGGGTGGTGCCGCGCTTCGCGCCGCGCAAGCGCACGCCCCCGGCCGGCCCCAAACGCGCCGAGCACCACCCGTTCCCGTACATCATGATGGTGGCCCCGCTGATGATGGGTGCGGTCATCTTCGCCCTCACCCAGAACATGATGTCCGTCATTTTCATGGCCATGATGCCGCTGTTCATCGTCGGGCACTATGTGGACCAGAAGATGCAGGGCAAGCGCGAACGCAAGGAACAGCTCAAAACCTTCCGCGCCGCCATGGCCGCCTTCCGCGAGGACATCGACGCCCTGCAGAAGGTGGAGCGCTCGGTCCGGCTGCAGGAGGCGCCCTCGGTCAGCGACACCGTGGACTCGATCTACAAGCTCGGCCCGCTGCTGTGGACGCACCGGCCCGAACACACCGGCTTCCTCGGGGTGCGCTTCGGCCTCGGCACCGCGCCGTCCCGGATCGAGCTCGAGGAACCGACCAGCAACGACACCGAGGCCGAATACATGGCCGAGATCCAGGACTGCATGGACCGGTTCAGCCGGATCGAGGGCGTGCCGATCGTCTCCCAGCTGCGCACCGCCGGCTCCTTTGGCATCGCCGGGCCCCGCGGCCTCGTCGACGACGTCGCCCGCGGCATGGTGCTCCAGCTCGTGGGGCTGCATTCGCCGGCCGAAGTGGTCCTCACCGCCATCACCTCCGCGCAGTCCAAGGAGCGGTGGGAGTGGCTGCAGTGGCTCCCGCACGCGGGCTCGGGCCACAGCCCGCTCAGCGGCGACCACCTCGCCGCCGGACCCGCCGGCGGCTCCGCGCTGCTGTCCCGGCTGGAGGACCTGATCGACCAGCGCGAGGCGGCGGCGCAGTCGCCGCGGCCCGAGCTCCGGCCCGGCCTGGCCCAGGAGCAGGCCGAGCTTCCCGGCCCGCAGCTGCCCACCGTGCTGCTCGTCGTCGAGGACGACGCCCCGGTGGACCGCGGCCGACTCACCCGCGTCCTGGAACGCGGCCCCGACGCCGGTGTGCACGTCATGTGGGTGGCGGCCTCCGTCCAGCAGCTCCCGGCCGCCTGCCGCGACTTCATGGCGGTCGACGGCGAACACGGCACCACCACCGGCCAGGTCCGGCTCGGCCGGCACACCTTCCCGGTCAGCTGCGAAAGCCTCGACGCCGGGCTGGCCGCCCAGCTGGCGCGCATGCTCGCCCCCGTCGTCGACGTCGGCAAACCGCTCGAAGACGAATCGGACCTGCCCCGCGCGGTGTCCTACGCGACCCTGATCGGCAAGGACTTCCTGGACAACCCGCAGGCCGTCGCGGACCGCTGGAGCGAAAACAACTCCGTGCACGCCACCGCCAAGCCCAACCGCAAGGACAACGGCACGCTCCGCGCCCTCGTGGGATCCAAGGGCATCGAACCGCTCTACCTCGACCTGAAGAACGAGGGCCCGCACGCCCTGGTCGGCGGCACCACCGGCGCCGGCAAATCCGAATTCCTGCAGTCCTGGGTGATGGGCATGGCCGCGGCGTACAGCCCGGACCGGGTGAGCTTCCTCTTTGTCGACTACAAGGGCGGCGCCGCGTTCGCCGACTGCCTGCACCTGCCGCACACGGTGGGCCTGGTCACCGATCTGTCACCGCACCTGGTCCGCCGGGCCCTGACCTCGCTCCGGGCCGAACTGCACCACCGGGAAAAGCTGCTTAACCGCAAGAAAGCCAAGGACCTGCTGGAGCTCCAGCGCCAGGCCGATCCCGAGGCGCCGCCCTACCTGGTGATCATCGTCGACGAGTTCGCCGCCCTCGCCACCGAGGTGCCGGAGTTCGTCGACGGCGTGGTTGACGTCGCCGCCCGCGGCCGTTCCCTTGGCCTGCACCTGATCCTCGCCACCCAGCGGCCCGCCGGCGTCATCAAGGAGAGCCTGCGCGCCAACACCAACCTGCGCGTGGCCCTGCGCATGGCCGATGAGGACGACGCCATCGACATCCTCGGCGTCCCCACCGCGGCCTACTTCGACCCGTCCATCCCCGGCCGCGGCGCGGCCAAGACCGGGCCGGGCCGGATCCAGGGCTTCCAGACCGGCTACGCCGGCGGCTGGACCACGGACAAACCGCAGCGCCCGCAGATCGACGTCGTCGAGATGGCCTTCGGGTCCGGCGCGGCCTGGGCCGCCCCCGCTGCCGAAACGCCGGCGCAGGCGGAACCGGACGGGCCCAACGACATCGCCCGGATGACGGCGAACATCATCCGGGCCGCGGACGTCCTCGCGATCGAGCCTCCGCGCAAGCCCTGGCTGGACGAGCTCGCCACCACTTACGACTTCTCCAGGCTGCCCAACCCGCGCACCGACGAACGGCTGCTGCTGGGCGTCGCGGACGACCCCGCGCACCAGGACCAGCCGACGGTGTTCTACGAGCCGGACCGCGACGGGAACATGGCCATCTACGGCACCGGCGGCTCCGGCAAGTCGGCCGCCCTGCGCGGCATCGCGATCGCCGCGGCCGTCACCCCGCGCGGCGGTCCGGTGCACGTCTACGGCATCGACTGCGGCTCCGGCGGTCTGTCGATGCTCGCGGAACTGCCGCACGTCGGCGAGGTCATCAACGGCGACGACGTCGAACGCGTCGGCCGGCTGCTGCGCTGGCTGCGCGACCTCGCCGAGGACCGGTCGGCCCGCTACGCCGAAGTCCGGGCCGGCACGATCGTGGAGTACCGCCGGCTGGCCAACATGCCGGAGGAAAAACGCATCTTCGTCCTGGTCGACGGCATGTCCGCTTTCCGCGAAGGGTACGAATACAGCAAGCTGTCCGCGCTCTGGGACATCTTCCTGCAGCTGGCCACCGACGGCCGGCCGCTCGGCATCCACCTGGTCGTGACCGCCGACCGGCCCAGCGCGGTGCCGGCGTCGCTGCTGGCCTCCATCCAGCGCCGCCTGGTGCTGCGGCTCTCCGCGGAGGACGACTACCTGTCGATGGACGTGCCCAAGGACGTGCTCGGCGCCGGCACGCCGCCGGGCCGCGGGCTGCTGGACAACCGCGAGGTCCAGCTCGCCGTGCTCGGCGGGAACTCGAACCTGGCCGTCCAGGCCCGTGAGGTGCACAAACTCCGCGAAGCCATGCTGCGCCAGGGCGTGGAGCGGGCGCCGCAGATCGAACGGCTGCCCGACTCGGTGGATCTGGACCTGCTCCCGGCCGGCAGCCCGGACCTGCCCGTCATCGGCGTCGACGACGAGACCCTGCAGCCGGCCGAAATCCTGGCGAAGGGGCCGCTGCTGCTCGCCGGTCCTCCGGGTTCCGGCCGCACCGTGGCGCTGGTGACGCTCGCCTACGCGCTGCGCCGGTCCAACCCCGGCGTGGAGCTGATCTACCTGGGCTCGCGGCGGTCCGCTGCCGCGTCGCTGAAGCTCTGGGACCGCTCCGTCGTGGGCGCGGACGACGTTGAGGAAGCCCTGGACGAGCTCGTGGACTACTCCACCGGCACGCCCGGGAAGCTGGCGATCTTCATCGAGGGGCTCACCGAGTTCAGCGACACGCTGGCAGAATCCGGCATCGGCCGGCTGGTCACGGCGTCGATCAAGGCCGAACAGTGGGTGGTGGGCGAATCGGAAACCTCCACCTGGTCCTCGGCCTGGTCCCTCGCGCAGCCGTTCAAGTCCGGCCGCCGCGGCCTGCTGCTGAACCCCGGCGATATCGACGGCGACAGCCTGCTCAACACGCCGTTGGGCCGGGTGGGCGGCGGCTTCATCCCGGGCCGCGGCTACATCGTGGGCCGCGGCAAGGTCCGCAAGCTCCAGGTCGCCCTGCCGCCGGAGGACCGCAGCTGACCCGGTCCCCGCGGCCGCCCCGGACGGGCCGGGCGCGGGATGGGGAGGGGTGCCCATCGACAGTGTTTCGCGCGGTCGGGTAGGTTCGAGGCATTGGATCTTCCGGAACAGCCGGGGGCCGCTGGGGATGCCGACAGGGTCGGGTCCGGTGAACTAAGGAGACTTTTCGAATGGCTATTTGGGGTGCAGATGTTGATCAGCTCAAGGTTCTGGGCACGAAGCTGCAGGCCGGTGCGGTGAACTAAGGAGACTTTTCGAATGGCTATTTGGGGTGCAGATGTTGATCAGCTCAAGGTTCTGGGCACGAAGCTGCAGGCCGGTGCGCAGGAGATCGACAACCAGCGGTCGATCCTGACGAAGGTTCTGGCCGGGACGCAGTGGCTGGGTCCGGACGCCGACAAGTTCCGTAACGAGTGGAACGGCGAGCACGTCGCGAACCTGTCGCGTATTTCGCAGGCGCTGCAGCAGGCCAGCCAGCAGGCCAACCGCAACGCCAGCGACCAGGAAGGCGCCTCCACCCGCTAAGGGCCGGCAGCTTTTCCCGACGATGTTCTTCGATGGCCCGGACGCCCTGCGTCCGGGCCATCGAAGTCCCCGGACGACGTCACCCGGGGGCAAGCGGTCTGACCGGACAATGTCCGGGATCTAGGGCAGGATAGGTCTGTGAGCACAGGGAAGACTGCAGCAGAGACCGAAACCTCCAGCCCGTCCGGGGAGCTCGTCCCCTCCGAGGCCGTGCGCGCGGAGTACGAGGAACTGGTCGAAGAAGTCCGCAAGCACCGTTTCGCGTACTACCAGGAGGACGCCCCGATCATTTCCGACGCCGAGTTCGACGAGCTCTACCGGCGCCTGGAAACCCTCGAGGCCCTGCACCCGGAACTGGTGGCCAACGATTCGCCCACCCAGGAAGTGGGCGGCGAGGTCTCCGCCGCGTTCGCCGCCGTCGAACACCTCACCCGGATGTACAGCCTTGAGGACGTGTTCTCGCTCGAAGAGGTGGAAGCCTGGATCGCCAAGGCCGAGGCCGCCGCCGCGAAGATCGGCAACGGCGGCAACCCGCCGTCGTGGCTGACCGAACTGAAGATCGACGGCCTGGCCGTCAACCTGCTCTACCGTGACGGCGCCCTGGTCCGTGCGGCCACCCGAGGCGACGGCTTCACGGGGGAGGACATCACCCACAACGTCCTGACCATCAAGGAAATCCCGCAGCAGCTCACCGGCTCGAACTTCCCGGCCGAGATGGAGATCCGCGGCGAGGTTTTCATCCCGTCCAAGGACTTCGCCGCCTTCAACGAGGCGCTCATCGAGGCGGGCAAGGCACCCCTGGCCAACCCGCGCAACGCCGCGGCCGGCTCGCTGCGGCAGAAAGACCCGGCAGAGACCGCCAAACGCCCGCTCAAGATGTACGTTCACGGCATCGGCGCCCGCGAAGGCCTGGAGACCGCGAGCCAGTCGGACACCTACCGCCAGCTCGCCGAATGGGGCCTGCCCACCAGCCCCTACTTCGAGGTCCTGCCCGAACTGAAGGACGTGCTGGACTTCATCAAGCGCTACGGGGACAAACGGCACAGCCTCAGCCACGAAATCGACGGCATCGTCATCAAGGTCGATGACCTCGCCACCCAGCGCGCCCTGGGCTACACCTCACGGGTGCCGCGCTGGGCGGTGGCGTACAAGTACCCGCCCGAGGAGGTCAACACCAAGCTCCTGGACATTGCCGTCAACGTCGGCCGCACCGGCCGCGTCACCCCCTACGGCGTGATGGAACCGGTCAAGGTGGCCGGCTCGACCGTCAGCATGGCCACCCTGCACAACCAGGACGTGGTCAAGGCCAAGGGCGTCAAGATCGGTGACATCGTGGTGCTCCGCAAGGCCGGGGACGTCATCCCGGAGATCGTCGGACCGGTACTGGCGCTCCGGGACCAGCAGGACCCGCCGGTCAGGGATTTTGTCATGCCCACCGAATGCCCCTCCTGCGGCACGCCGCTGGCTCCCGGCAAGGAGGGCGACGTCGACATCCGCTGCCCCAACGCCCGGTCCTGCCCGGCGCAGCTGCGCGAACGGGTCTTCCATCTGGCCGGCCGCGGCGCCTTCGACATCGAGGCGCTCGGCTGGGAAGCGGCGATCGCCCTGACCCAGCCCACCGAGCCCGAGGTGCCGCCGCTGACCACGGAGGCGAACCTGTTCCGGCTCACCCCCGAAGACCTCGCCGGGGTCCGGATCCGCCGTGAAAAGCGCTCCAAGGGCGTCGCCACCGGCGAATTCGAGCTGGTGCCCTACTTCTACACCAAGGGCACGGCGAAGAACCCGTCCAAGCCAACCGCCAGCACAGAGAAGCTTTTCAACGAACTCGAAAAAGCCAAGACCCAGCCGCTCTGGCGTGTCCTGGTGGCCCTGTCCATCCGGCACGTGGGGCCGCGGGCGTCCCGGGCGCTGGCCACCGCGTTCGGAACCATGGACGCGATCCGGCAGGCCTCCGAGGAGGAACTCGCCGGCGTCGACGGCGTGGGCCCGGTGATCGCCGTCGCGCTGAAGGAATGGTTCGCGGAGGACTGGCACCGCGAGATCGTCGACAGCTGGGCCGCCGACGGCGTCCGGATGGAAGACGAGCGCGACGAGTCCACCCCGCGGACCCTGGAGGGCCTGACCGTGGTGGTCACCGGAAGCCTCGAAGGCTTCAGCCGCGACGAGGCCAAGGAAGCGATCCTGGTCCGCGGCGGCAAAGCCGCCGGATCGGTGTCCAAGAACACCAGCTACGTCGTCGCCGGCGAGAACGCCGGCACCAAGCTGGACAAGGCCGAGCAGCTCGGCCTGCCGGTCCTGGACGAGGACGGCTTCCGTGCGTTGCTCGCCAACGGGCCGGACGGCCTGGCCGGAGCCGGGGAAGGTGCCGGTGACGCCGACGTCGAGGACGGCGAGGACCACCAGCAGGCGTCCGAGTGACCGGCGGTCCCGCCGGCGTCGAGGACCCTATGGCGCTCCTGGCCCTGGCCCGGGAGGCCGCCGCTGCGGGAGCCGCGGTGCTGGCCGGCCGCAGCGCCGCGGGCCTGGAGGTCAACAACAAGGGCGACTCCGGGGACTGGGTCACCGCCTTCGACCTCGCCGCCGAAGCCGCTGTCCGTGAGGTCATCACCCGGGCCCGGCCCAACGATGCCATCACCGGCGAGGAGGGCGGCACCGTCCGGCCCGAGCACCCGAGCGGCTACCGCTGGTCGGTCGACCCGCTCGACGGCACCACCAACTTCATCCGCGACATCGTCTATTACGCCACCTCGGTGGCGGTCGCCGGCCCTGACGGCGCCTGGCTGGCCGGCGTCGTGCACGCCCCCGCGCTGGGCCGGGTCTACTACGCCGCCCGCGGCCAGGGCGCCTGGCGGGAGGACAACGGCCGGCGCACCGCCCTGAACGGGCCGGTGCCCGGCCGCACCGGCCAGATCCTGGCCACAGGATTCAGCTACGACCCCGGCGTGCGCGCCGAGCAGGCCGCCGCCCTCGGCGGGCTGATGGACGGCTTCGCCGACGTCCGGCGGCTGGGCTCCGCGGCCCTGGATCTCTGCCTCGTCGCCGAGGGTACCCACGACGCCTACGGTGAACGCGGCCTCAACGAGCACGACTTCGCCGCCGGCGCCCTGATCGCCGAAGAGGCCGGGTGCTGGGTCCGCCGGCCCCGGCTCACCAGCGTCCTCGACGGCGGCCCGTCCGACGACGAGCGGCTGGCCGCGTGGACCTGTGCGGGGCCGCTGGAACTCTCCGGCACGTTCCCGCTCTGACCGGCGGGGGACTGATACCTCAGTCACGGAAACGGCCGTTTGGCGGGGGAGTAGGTATGGCGGCCCGTACCATGGACAGGTGAATCCGCAGATCCTGATCCGGCCCGCCGTCCCGGCCGACTACGACGCCGTCGCCCGCATCACCCGGGACGCCTACCTGGGCGCCGGCCACTTCGAGGACGCGGACCACCCCTACATGCAGCAGATCCAGCAGGTCGCCCGGCGCCATGAGGCCGCGACCATCTGGGTCGCCGAGCGCGCCGGCCAGGTGGTCGGCTCGGTGACGCTCGCCGTCGCGGGGGAGCCCTACGCGGACATCGCGCAGCCGGACGAGCTGGAGTTCCGGATGCTGGTGGTGGACCCTGCCGTGCAGCGCAGTGGAGCCGGCAAGGCCCTGGTGGAAGCGATCGTCGAGTACGCCCGCACCCTGCCTGGCATCACCGGCGTGGCCCTGACCACCGGCGTCACCTGGGAGAGCGCCCACGGCCTGTACCGCAAGACCGGCTTCCGCCGGACACCCGAACGCGACTGGTTCGTGCCCGACACCGACATCAAGCTGCTGGTCTACCGCCTCGACCTCTAGGCGCTGGCGGACGTTGACCGCTGTGTGTCCCGGGCGCGTTCCGGGCCGGCGGCGGTGCGGGTAGGGTTGCTGCCAGAGCACCATCCCTGACCCACGCTGGCAACAGCACGAGTACAGCCGGAGGACCCATGGCACCGCACATCCCGGAATCGATCGACGAGAAGCTCCTCGGACTCTACCTCTCGGACCACCTCACCGGCTCCACGGCCGGCCTGGGCCGGATCGGACGGATGGCCAAGGACTTCACGGACACCCCCGTGCACGCCGACATCGCCTCCGTCGCGGACGAGATCCGCCGGGAGCGCGAACTGCTCCTGGGCCTGATCAAGGACCTGGGCATCCGGCAGCGCCCGCACCGGCAGGCCGCCGCCTGGCTGGCCGAACACGCCGGCCGCCTCAAGCTCAACGGCCGGCTGGTGAACCGCTCCCCGATGACCCTGGTCCTGGAATCGGAGCTGATGCGCGCCGCGATCCTGGCCAAGATCGGCGGCTGGCAGACCCTGGAGAAGCTCGCCCCCGAACTGGGGCTGGACGCAGCCACCTTCACCCGCCTCGCCGCCGATGGCCGGGCGCAGATCGAAGCGCTGGACCGGGTCCACGAGCACGCCCGCAGCAACGCTTTCCACAAGCACCGGGACATCACCGCCTGACCGCCGGCCCGCCTTCCGCCCCGGGCAGCGCGCTCCTAGCGACCCGCGCCCGGCGGCACGCCGTAGCGGTGTTCCGGCCGGCCCGTGGTCCCATAGCGCAGCTGGATGTCGACGGCGCCGTCATCCGCCAGGGCGGACAGGTAGCGCTGGGCGGTGGCCCGCGAGACCCCGACCCGGCCGGCGACCTCCGCGGCGGAATACTGTTCGCCCGGCTCCAGCGAGTCCAGCACCGCCGCCTCCGTGGCGGAGCGCGGCCGGGCCGACGGCGTGACATCCCCGGGGATCAGCGCCCGTTTGGCCCGCTCCAGCGTCTCCTGCGTGAGGTTCCCCGGCTGGGCCAGGATCCGGCGGTAGCGGGCGTAGGAGCGCAGCTGCTGGGACAGCGACTCCGCCGTGAACGGTTTGAGCAGGTAGCCCAGCGCCCCGCGCCGGAACGCGACCCGGACCGAGGCCGCGTCGGAGGCGGCGCTGAGGATCACGGTGTCCACGTCCAGCTGGTGGAGCAGGTCCAGCCCGGACGCGTCCGGGAGGTACACGTCCAGCAGGACCAGGTCCGGCCGGAGGCTGTGGATCGCCTGCAGCGCCTGCGACGCCGAACCGGCCGGGGGCAGGGCCAGGAACCCGGCCACCGAATCGACATAGGTGGCATGCAGCTTGGCGACGTGGAAGTCGTCGTCCACAATGAGCACCCGGAAATCGTCAGACATCGTCGTCCCTTTCACTGTTGGCCGCCGGATCGTCCCCGCCGGCGATCGTGCCCGGCAGCACCGCCATGAACACCGCCCCCGGTCCGCCGGCCGTGCCACGTTCAAGCACAGTCACGTCGCCGCCGCGGCGCCGGGCCAGTTGCCGCGCCAGTGCCAGGCCGAGCCCCTGCCCGGCTCCGGCCCGCGCGGACCGGCCGGAGCTGGTGAACCCTTCGGCGAAGACATCGTCGGCGGGCAGCCCGTCGCCGGAGTCGGCCACGATGATGTGCAGGGTGCCGGCGGCGCCGTCGCCCCCGGGGCCGTCGAGCACCTCGACCTCCACCCACCGGTCGCCCGCGGTTCCCGCGACGGCGGCGTTCACGGCGTTGTCGATCAGGTTGCCGAGCACCGTCGTCACGTCCTGCGGCTCGACGACGCTGCCCCGGACCAGGGTTTCGGGCCCCAGTCGCAGGGTGACGCCGCGCTCGTCCGCCTCCACGCCCTTGGCGCCGAGGAACGCCTGCAGGTAGGGGTCCTGCAGCAGCTGGGCCTGGTCCACCGGAAACTTCAATGGCCCGGTGGCCGCCAGCCGGGCCAGGTACTCGCGGGCCTGCCGGTGCTGCCCGAGGCTCATGAACCCGGCGAGCGTATGCAGCTGGTTGGCGAACTCGTGGCGCTGGGCGCGCAGAGCGGTGGACATGGTGCCCACTGCGTCCAGCTGGCGGGTTAGCTCCTGCAGCTCGGTGCGGTCCCTGAGCATCACCACCCAGCCCAGGTCCTCCCGGCCGTGCAGGGCCTTGCGGGCGCTCGCCACCAGGGCGCGGCCGCCGGCCAGGAACTCGACCGCATCGCCCTCGGCGGCATCGGGCAGCGTCAGTGCCTTGAGCCGGGCCGGCACCGGCGCCGCCGCCCACGGCGTTCCGGCGAGGTCGGGCTGGTTCAGCATCCGGCGGGCGGCGGCATTGAAGACGCTGATCCGGCCGTCCGCAGCCACTCCGACGACGCCGTCGTCCACGCCCTGCAGCACCGCCACCTGGTCGTGGACCAGGGTGCTGATCTCCTCCGGTTCAAGGCCCAGGGTGAGCCGCCGGAGCCGGTGCCGCAGCAGGAACGAGACGAGCGTGCCGGCGAGCAGGGCGCCGGCCGCGGTGAGGGCGATCGGCACGATGTCCCGGGCGAGGCTCTGGCCGATCGTTTCGGTGGAATACCCCACACTGACCTCACCGACCACGGTCGCGGAGCCCGGCGCGAAGACGGGCACCTTGGCGCCGGCCGACGGGCCCAGGGTCCCGGTGTTCCGGGTGGTCACCTCCCGGCCGGAGAGCGCCTCGGAGGGATCGGTGCTGACCCGCTCGCCCAGCCGGTCGGCGTCGGGGTGCGCCAGCCGCAGGCCGGTCTCATCGGTGATAACGACGAACAGCGCGCCGGTGCGGGTGCGGGCCCCTTCGGCGGCGGCCATCAGCGGCCCGGCCAGCAGCTGCGCGGGCGGGGGAGTGCCGGTCCCGGCACTGATCCGCTGAACCCCGGCGCGGACCTCCGGATCCGAGGCCACGGTGCGGGCCAGGGTCAGGGCCTGGTTCTCCGCTTCCCGTCCCAGCCGCTCGTACGTCAGCCAGGCGTGGACGGCGCTGCTGAGCAGCACCACGAGGGCCACCACGGCCAGCTGCAGGAGCAGGGTCTGGGTCGAGAACCGGAGCGGTGTGCGCCGCGGAAGGGCTGGCATGGCGGCCCTCCTTCGGGTGGTCAAAGGCCCGGACGGCGCGTGAGCAAAATGCGCAGAATGCGTCCAACAAGCAGTATGCCAATCAATTGAGCCAAAGGCACTCCCGTGACGCGCGCCACCCTAACGTCTGTAGTGCGCATCACAGCGGAGTGGTGCGGACCACAGAAGAAGGAGCCGGCCGTGCTGGTATTACTCGGATTCGCCATGATCGCGGTGTTCATGGTGCTGATCATGACGAAGAAGCTGACGCCGGTGCTGGCGCTCATCATCGTCCCCACCGTTTTCGGACTGTTCGCGGGGGCGGGCCTCGGCATCGGCCCGATGGTCATGGATTCGATGAAGTCCATGACGTCCACCGCCGCGCTGCTGATGTTCGCCATCATCTACTTCGGGCTGATGATCGACGTCGGCCTCTTCGACCCGCTGGTGCGCTTCATCCTGCGCAAGCTCGGCAATGACCCCGCCAAAGTGGTCCTGGGCACTGCGATCCTGGCCGCCGCGGTCTCGCTCGACGGCGACGGCTCCACCACCTTCATCCTCACCACCGCCGCGATGCTGCCTGTCTACCTGCGGCTGAAGATGAGCCCGGTGGTCCTGACCTGCGTCGCGGGCCTGGCCAACGGCACCATGAACATCCTGCCTTGGGGCGGCCCCACGGCCCGCGCCGCCACCGCGCTGAAGCTCGACGTCAACGACGTCTTCGTCCCGATGATCCCCTCGCTGGTCGCCGGCCTCGTCGTCGTGTTCGTGTTCGCCTGGCTGCTGGGCCTGCAGGAACGCAACCGGCTGCGCGCCGTGGCACCGGAAATCTGGGGCGTCCCGGATTCCGCCGAGTCGCTGGTTGACGACGCCGACGGCACCGCCGGCGGCACTACCGCCGGCGGTCCCGGCAAGAGCCGTCCGGGGTCCGGCCGCACCGCAGGCACGCCCGGCGGCGGGGCCGGCGTCGCGGTCCTGGAACGCACCGAGGTCCTGGTCGATGACCGCGATACCGCCATGGCGGACACCGCCCTGGACCCGAACCGCTCCACCCTTCGGCCGAAGCTGTTCTGGTTCAACCTGGCCCTGACCGTAACCGTCATGGTCACGCTCGTGGCCAACATCATCCCGCTGCCGTTCGTGTTCATGGTCGGTTCCGCCGTCGCCCTGCTGGTGAACTTCCCCAAGCTCAAGGACCAGGGCGCCCAGCTGGTCGCCCACGCCCCGTCGATCGTCGCCGTCGTCAGTATGGTGATGGCCGCCGCGGTCCTGACCGGCGTCCTCAACGGCACCGGCATGGTCAAGGCCATGTCCGAATGGCTCGTGGCGATCATCCCGGCCGACCTGGGTCCGTTCATGGCCATCATCACCGGCATCCTGAGCATCCCGATGACCTTCTTCATGAGCAACGACGCGTTCTACTTCGGTGTCCTGCCGGTCCTCAGCGAAACCGCGGCGCACTACGGCGTCGGCGCCGCGGATATGGCCCGCGCCTCGATCACCGGCCAGCCCTTCCACCTGCAGAGTCCGCTGGTCCCGGCCATCCTGCTCCTGGTCTCCCTGGCCAAAGTGGACCTGGGCGACCACCACAAGAAGGTCCTGTGGCGCACCGCCGTGATCTCCCTGGTCATGCTCGGCGTAGGAGTCCTCACCGGAGCCATCGGCATCGGCTGACCGCGGAAGAAAAAACAAAGGAAGGCAGGGGCGGAAGATTTTCCGCCCCTGCCTTCCTGCGTCTGCCCCCAACAACGGAGCGCGACAAGGTGACGGGGGCACACCGTAGGTGGGACGGACATCCTGTCGGCTGCGTCTAAGCGAGGAACGAGCGAGCAGCCAAAGGATCGTCCGGCCCGCCTACGGAAGGCGAGGCGGCTGAGGCTTGGCGCCCGACGGCTGGAGGGCGTGGAGACACGTAGACTGGGACGGAAAATAATCCGAACCTTGCAGGGGAGATCCATGGCTGCGATCAACCGCGACGACGTCGCGCATCTCGCGCGTCTTGCGCACATCGAGATGAGTGCTGAAGAGCTGGACAGGATGGCCGGCGAGCTCGCCGTCATCGTCGAATCGGTCAAGTCCGTCAGTGAAGCCGCCGGCGACGACGTCCCGGCCACGTCCCACCCGATTCCGCTGACCAACGTCTTCCGCGAAGACGTTGTGGGCCACACGTTCACGGCCGAGCAGTCCCTCTCCGGCGCCCCCGACGCGTACGAGGGCCGCTTCAAGGTCCCGGCAATCCTGGATGAGGACTAAGACATGACTGAAACCAACTCCGAGCTGGTCCGCCTCTCCGCCGCCGCGCTCGCCGCCAAGCTCGCCGCCCGCGAGGTCACCGCCGTCGAGGTCGTCCAGGCCCACCTGGACCGGATCGCCGCCGTCGACGGGAAGGTCAACGCCTTCCTGCACGTCAACGCCGAGCAAGCCCTCGCCGTCGCCGCTGAGGTGGACGCTATCCGCGCCGCCGGTGGTGCCGAGGCTGAAGCCCTGCACGAGCTCGCCGGCGTACCGGTCGCCGTTAAGGACCTCATCGTCACGATCGGCCAGCCCACCACGGCCGGCTCGAAGATCCTCGAAGGCTGGCACAGCCCCTACGACGCCACTGTCGTCGAGCGCCTGCGCGCGGCCAAGATGCCGATCCTGGGCAAGACCAACCTGGACGAGTTCGCCATGGGCTCCTCGACCGAGCACTCCGCCTACGGCCCCACCCGCAACCCCTGGGACCTCGACCGGATCCCCGGCGGCTCCGGCGGCGGCTCGGCCGCCGCGGTGGCCGCGTTCGAGGCGCCGCTGGCCCTCGGCACGGACACCGGCGGCTCCATCCGGCAGCCCGGCGCCGTCACCGGCACCGTCGGGGTCAAGCCCACCTACGGCGGCGTCTCCCGCTACGGCGCCATCGCCATGGCCTCCTCGCTGGACCAGATCGGCCCGGTCACCCGCACCGTGCTCGACTCGGCCCTGCTGCACCAGGTGATCGGCGGCCACGACCCGCGCGACTCCACCTCGCTGCCGGACCCGCTGGAGGACCTGGTCGCCGCGGCCCGGACCGGCAACGTCGAGGGCATGAGGATCGGCATCATCAAGGAACTCCATGGCGAGGGCTATCAGGCCGGCGTTGAGAACCGCTTCAACGAGGCGCTGGAGCTGCTCAAGGGCGCCGGCGCCGAAATCGTCGAGGTCTCCTGCCCCAACTTCAAGTACGCCCTGGGCGCCTACTACCTGATCATGCCCTCCGAGGCTTCCTCCAACCTGGCCAAGTTCGACGGCGTCCGGTTCGGCCTGCGGGTACTGCCCGAAGAGGGCCCGATGACGATCGAACGCGTCATGGGCGCCACCCGGGCCGCTGGCTTCGGCGACGAGGTCAAGCGCCGCATCATCCTGGGCACCTACGCCCTGAGCGCCGGCTACTACGACGCCTACTACGGCTCGGCCCAGAAGGTGCGCACGCTGATCCAGCGCGACTTCGACGCCGCGTTCGAGCAGGCCGACGTGCTGATCTCCCCGACGGCGCCGACGACGGCGTTCAAGCTCGGCGAGAAGCTCGATGACCCGCTGGCGATGTACCTCAACGACGTCGCCACCATCCCGGCGAACATGGCCGGCGTCCCCGGCCTGTCCCTGCCCGGCGGCCTCGCCGACGAGGACGGCCTGCCGGTGGGGGTCCAGCTGCTGGCCCCGGCCCGGCAGGATGCCCGGCTCTACCGTGTCGGCGCCGTGCTCGAGTCGCTGCTCGAGGAACAGTGGGGCGGACCCCTGCTGGCGAAGGCCCCTTCCCTGACCGACGCTTCTTCTGCGGCTGGCGCCGCCTTGAGCCACGGAGGTTCACACTAATGACTGACGCAACCCTCAGCTTCGAAGAGGCGATGGAGAAGTACGACCCCGTCCTCGGCTTCGAGGTCCACGTCGAGCTGAACACCAAGACCAAGATGTTCTCCTCCGCGCCGAACGTCTTCGGCGATGAGCCGAACACCAACGTCAACGAGGTGGACCTCGGCCTGCCGGGCGTGCTGCCGGTGGTGAACAAGACCGCGATCGAATCCTCGATCAAGATCGGCCTGGCGCTGAACTGCAAGATTGCCGAGACCTGCCGCTTCGCCCGGAAGAACTACTTCTACCCGGACACCCCGAAGAACTTCCAGACCTCCCAGTACGACGAGCCGATCGCCTACGACGGCTACCTGGACATCGAACTCTCCGACGGCACCGTGTTCCGGGTCGAGATCGAGCGCGCCCACATGGAGGAGGACGCCGGCAAGCTCACCCACATGGGCGGCGCCGCCGGACGCATCCAGGGCGCGGACTACTCGCTGGTGGACTACAACCGCTCCGGCGTGCCGCTGGTCGAGATCGTCACCAAGCCGATCGAGGGCGCCGGCAGCCGCGCGCCCGAGCTGGCCAAGGCCTACGTCGCCGCGGTCCGCGAGATCGTCAAGAACCTCGGCGTCTCGGACGCGCGCATGGAACGCGGCAACGTCCGCTGCGACGCCAACGTCTCGCTGCGCCCGCACGGCCGCGAACGCTTCGGCATCCGCTCGGAGACCAAGAACGTAAATTCGCTGCGCGCCGTCGAACATGCCGTCCGCTACGAGATCCAGCGGCACGCCGCCGTCCTGGACTCCGGCCAGCCGGTCATCCAGGAGACCCGGCACTGGCACGAGGACACCCGCTCCACCACCTCGGGCCGGCCCAAGTCCGACGCCGACGACTACCGCTACTTCCCGGAACCGGACCTGGTGCCGGTCGTCGCCTCGCGCGAGTGGGTCGAGGAACTCCGGGCCACCCTGCCCGAACCGCCGGCCGCCCGCCGCAAGCGCCTCCAGGCCGACTGGGGCTACTCCGACTTGGAGTTCCGCGACGTCGTCAACGCCGGCGTGCTGGACGAGATCGAGGAGACCATCGCCGCCGGCGCATCCGCCACGGTGGCGCGCAAGTGGTGGATGGGCGAGATCGTCGGCCGCGCCAAGAACGCCGACGTCGACCCCGGCCAGCTCGGCGTCAACCCGGCCACCATCGTGGAACTGAACCGGATGGTCGAAGCCGGCAAGATCAACAACAAGATGGCCTCCGAGGTCCTCGACGGCGTCCTCGCCGGCGAGGGCACCCCGGCGGAAATCGTCGAGGCGCGCGGCCTGGCCGTGGTCTCCGACGACGGCCCGCTGCTCGAGGCCATCGACGCGGCCCTCGCCGCCCAGCCCGACGTCGCGGACAAGATCCGCGGCGGCAAGGTCCAGGCGATCGGCGCGATCGTCGGCGGCGTCATGAAGGCCACCCGCGGCCAGGCCGACGCCGGCCGCGTCCGCGAGCTGATCCTGGAACGCCTCGGCGTCGAAGGCTAGGTCCTAGCCACCCACCAAATCGGTCATGATGGTCTGCAGCGCTTCGCAGACCATCATGACCGATCGGCGTTTAAGGTTCTCCGGCCGGGCCAGGATGTCGATCCTGCGCCGGGTACTGATGCCCTCCAGCGGCTTGAGCACGATCCCCGGGTCCAGCACCGGCCGCGCGGTATGCCGCGGCAGCAGCCCGATCACGCTCCCGGTCGCCACCAGCGCCGCCACCGTGGAGTAGTCGTTGATCCGGTGCGCGATGTTCAGCTCGCGGCTGGAGACCGCGGCGACGGCGGAGAGCACGTCCGCGGGGGAGTAGCCGGCGTGGCTGGTTACCCAGGGTTCGCCGACGACGTCGTCCGCGGTCACCGCCCGCTGCCCGGCCAACCGGTGCCCCGCCGGCAGCGCCACGTCCAGCGGCTCGTGCGCCAGCGGGATGACCGCCACCCGTTCCACCGGCCAGCGGGGGCTGTGGTCCATGCGGTGCGCCAGGACCAGGTCGTACCGCGCGGTCAGGGCCGGGAAATCCTGCTGGGCGACGTCCTCGTCGGAGAGCCGGACCTCGGGCTGGCCCGGCCCGGCCAGCAGCCGGGCGAGCGGGGCGAACAAGGCCTGGCCGGCGCTATGGAAGCCGCTGAGCGTCACCGGGGCCACCGGGGAGCCGTGGTACGCGCCGAGCGCCGAGCGGGCGTCCGCCATCGCACTGACGACGGCGGCCCCGGCGTCGGCGAGCACCTGCCCGGCCTCGGTGAGGACCAGGTTCCGGCCCTCCTTCCGGGTCAGCGGAACGTCGACCGACCGCTGCAGCGCGGCCAGTTGCTGGGACACCGCCGAGGGGGTGACCAGCAGCGTGTCGGCGACGGCCTTGACGCTGCCGAGGGCGCCGAGTTCGCGGAGCATTTCCAGCTGGTGGATCTCCATGGCTCCCATCCTATTGCTTAGAAACAGCTAAATCGTCGATTGAGAAAAACCCGGTTGTACTTATGCTTCGCAGCCGGTCTAATGAGGTGAGTTGTCCCACACCCCGCTCCCGACCAGGGACCGGCCCCACAGTAAGGCAGGCCATGAAGGCTCTCTACAAGTCCGGCGCCCACGCGGGATTCGACCTCGTCGACCGTCCCGAACCGGGGACCGGCAGCGGGGACGTGAAGATCCGCGTGATGACCACCGGCATCTGCGGCACCGACCTGCACATCCAGTCGTGGGACGCCTGGGCCCAGGGCATCATCAACGCGCCGCTGATCGCCGGGCACGAGTTCTACGGTGAAGTCGTGGAAACCGGCGAGGACGTCCTGGACGTCAAGGTCGGCGACCGGGTCTCCGGCGAGGGCCACATCGTCTGCGGGATCTGCCGCAACTGCCGCGCCGGCCGCAAGCAGATGTGCATCAACACGGTCAGCGTCGGCGTCCAGCGCGACGGCGCGTTCGCCGAATACGTCGTGATCCCGGAAACCAACGTCTGGGTCCACCATGATCCGTCCGTGACCCCGGAACTCGGCGCCATTTTCGACCCGTTCGGCAACGCCGTCCACACCGCCCTGAGCTTCCCGCTGGTCGGCGAGGATGTCCTGATCACCGGTGCCGGACCCATCGGGCTGATGGCGATCGCCGTCGCCCGCCACGCCGGGGCCCGCAAGATCGCCATCACCGACGTCTCCGCCCCGCGGCTGGAACTGGCCCGAAAGCTCGGCGTCGACCTCGCCATCGACGTTTCCAAGATGCGCGTCAAGGACGCCCAGCGCGAACTGGGCATGCGCGAGGGCTTCGACATCGGCATGGAAATGTCCGGCCACCCCACTGCGCTGCCGGAAATGATTGAGAACATGAACCACGGCGGCCGGATCGCGATGCTGGGCCTGCCCAGCCAGTCCATCGACATCGACTGGGGCAAGGTGGTCACCCACATGCTCACCATGAAGGGCATCTACGGCCGGGAGATGTTCGAGACCTGGTACGCCATGAGCGCCATGCTGTCCTCCAACCCGGTCCTGCACGCGAACATCTCCGCCGTCGTCACCGACACCCTGCCCGCCGCGGACTGGGAAAAGGGCTTCGAGATCGCCCGCGCCGGCGCCGGCGGCAAGGTCGTGCTCGACTGGACCGGCTTCTAGGCCGCGGCCCTTTCCGGTACCGTACAAAAATTCCCACCTGCACAGGAGCGCACCCCATGTATTCAGCCATCAAGGACCAGCTGCGGCACGAACTGGATGAGATCCGCGGCGCCGGCCTGTTCAAGACCGAGCGGCACATCGATTCCCCGCAGGCCAGCCACATCAAGGCCGGCCCGATCGGCCAGGGCAGCGCGGACGTGCTGAACTTCTGCGCCAACAACTACCTCGGCCTCGCCGACCATCCGGAGATCATCGCCGCCGCCAAGGCCGCCATGGACGAGCGCGGCTTCGGCATGGCCAGCGTGCGCTTCATCTGCGGCACCCAGGACCTGCACCTGGCCCTCGAGGAACGGGTCTCGAAGTTCCTCGGCACCGAGGACACCATCCTCTTCTCCAGCTGCTTCGACGCCAACGGCGGCGTCTTCGAGTCCCTCTTCGGCCCCGAAGACGCCGTGATTTCCGACGCGCTGAACCACGCCTCGATCATCGACGGGATCCGGCTCTGCAAGGCCCGGCGCTTCCGCTACGCCAACCGGGACATGGCCGATCTTGAGGCCCGGCTGATCGAGGCGGACAGCGCGGAGAACCCGGCCCGCCGCAAGATCATCGTCACCGACGGGGTCTTCTCGATGGACGGCTACCTCGCCCCGCTCGAAGCGATCTGCGACCTCGCCGACAAGTACGACGCCCTGGTCATGGTTGACGACTCGCACGCCGTCGGTTTCATGGGCGCCACCGGCGCCGGCACCCCGGAACACGCCGGCGTCTCGGACCGGGTGGACATCTACACCGGCACCTTCGGCAAGGCCCTCGGCGGCGCCTCCGGCGGCTACGTCTCCGGCCGGGCCGAGATCGTCGCCATGCTCCGGCAGAAGGCCCGCCCCTACCTGTTCTCCAACTCGCTCGCGCCCGCGATCGTCGCCGCCACGCTCAAGGCCCTCGATCTGGTGGAGAACTCCGCCGAGCTGCGCGGCAAGCTCTTCGCCAACGCCGAACTCTTCCGCCGCCGGATGGGCGAGGAAGGCTTCGAACTGCTCGACGGCGAGCACGCAATCGTGCCGGTGATGTTCGGCGACGCGGTGATGGCGGCGAAGGTGGCCGACGCCATGCTGTCGCACGGCGTCTACGTCACCGCTTTCAGCTACCCCGTGGTGCCGAAGGGCGCGGCCCGCATCCGGGTCCAGCTCTCCGCCGCGCACAGCACGGACGACGTCGAGAGCTGCGTCCGGGCGTTCGTGGCCAGCCGCGCGGAGGTCGCCGCCGGCTCGTAGCGGCGGATCTGCCGTCGTCCGCCTGGTCAAAAAGTACTGACGTGACCTCCTGCCGGGTGCAAGGATGGAGGCATGTCAGCTACATACGACGTCGTTATCGTGGGCGGCGGCATCGCCGGCCTGTCCCTTGCCTCCGCCCTCGCCGGCCGCTGCCGGGTGGCGCTGGTCGAGGCCGAGCAGTCGCTGGGGTACCACACCTCGTCCCGCTCGGCCCGGCAGCTGATCCCCAGCTACGGCCCGCCCGTGGTCCAGGAACTGACCATGCGCACCCTGGAACTGATCGGCACGCATGAGGGCACGCGGCCCGAGCCCGTGCTCTCGCCGCGCCGCTTCATGCTGATCGGCGACGAGGCCGCGGTCCGGGAGCAGGCCAGCGGCTTCATGCACCGGATCAGCCATACCGAAGCGCTGCAGATCTGCCCCGCGCTCAGGCCGGACTCCTTCGAGGCGGCCGGCCTGGACTCCGGCTCCTTTGCCTGCAACGCCTCCCTGCTGTTGGAAGACCACCGGGAACGCGCCGTCGAGGGCGGCGTGGACATCATCACCGGCGCGAGGGTCCACTCGGCGCAGCGGCTGGGCACCGGCTGGGAGCTCGGCGCCGGGCAGGAAGGACTGGAGGCCGGCATCGTCGTCAATGCCGCGGGCGCCTGGGCCGATGAGCTCGCCGTCCTCAGCGGCGTCGAAAAGCTCGGCCTGCAGCCCTACCGCCGCACCGCGGCGATCGTCGACGTCGAACATCCCCTTCCGTCCGGCTGCCCGATGGTGGCCTCGACCGGCAGCTTCTACTTCCGGCCGGACGGCCGCCGCCAGGTGCTTATTTCCCCGTCGGAAACCGTGCCCAGCGGGCCCGAGGACGCACGGCCGTACCCGGGGGACGTCGAAGCGCTGATCACCCGGCTGAACGCCGTCACCACGATGGGGATCGGCCGCATCAGCCGGGCCTGGACCGGGCTGCGGACCGAGGCCTCCGACGGCATCCCCGTGGTGGGGTTCGACGCCGAGGCGCCCGGCTTCTTCTGGCTCGCCGGCCAAGGCGGCTACGGCTTCCAGACCTCCTCCGCCATCGCCGAACTTGCCGCCGACCTGATCCTCGCCGGGCAGGCGGCCGGGGAGCCATTCCCGGCGGACAGTCCGGCATCCCGGACAGCCGGGGCACTGGCGGCAACCCGGATGTCCATCCGGGCCTGAAGAATGGACCCATGAGCACCCTCATCACCAACATCGCCGAACTGATGACCCAGGACACGGAGCACCGGGTCCTCAGGGACGCTGCCATCGTGATCGAGGGCGAACGGATCGCCTGGCTCGGTGCCGCCGCGGACGCCCCGGCGGCGGATGATGCCGTCGACGCCGGCCAGCGCGCCCTGCTGCCCGGCTGGGTCGATTCGCACACCCACCTGGTCTTTGCCGGGGACCGGACCGCGGAGTTCGAGGCCCGGATGGCGGGGGAGGAGTACAGCGCCGGCGGCATCGCCGTCACGATGGGCGCCACCCGGGCCACCGGCGACTTCGACCTCACCCGGCTGGCGCTGGGCCGGGTGGACGAGGCGGTCGCCCAGGGCACCACCTATCTTGAGACCAAGACCGGCTACGGCCTCGACGTCGACAACGAGACGCGCAGCGCCCGGATCGCGTCGACGGTTGCGGACGAGGTCACCTACCTTGGCGCGCACCTGGTGCCCGGGGGGATGGACGCCGAGGAGTACACCGACCTGGTCTGCGGGCCAATGCTCGCCGCGGTCCGGCCCTACGTGCGCTGGGCCGACGTCTTCTGCGAACGCGGCGCCTTCAACGAGGACCAGGCCCGCCGCGTGCTGACGGCCTGCCGGGACGCCGGGCTGGGCCTGCGCGTGCACGGCAACCAGCTCGGCGAGGGCCCGGGCGTGCGCCTGGCCGTCGAGTTCGGCGCCGCCAGCGTCGACCACGTCAACTACCTGTCCCGGAAGGACCTCCGGGACCTCGCGGACAGCTGGTCCGGCTGGGAGACCGCCGCGGGCGCGGGGGAGCGCGGCACGGTGGCCACCTGCCTGCCGGCCTGCGACCTCTCTACCCGGCAGCCGCTGGCGCCCGGCCGGGAACTGCTGGACGCCGGCGTCCAGCTGGCCCTCGCGTCCAACTGCAACCCCGGCACCTCCTACACCAGTTCCATGGCCTACTGCGTCACCACCGCCGTGCTGCAGATGCGGCTCAGCGTGCACGAGGCGGTCCGTGCCGCGACGTACGGCGGGGCGCTGGCACTGGGCCGGGAATCCGGCAACGACGTCGACGGCGAACGCGCGGTGGGATCGATCGCCGTCGGCCACCGGGCGGACCTGCACCTGCTCAACGCCCCCTCGGCCACGCACCTGGCCTACCGCCCGGGCATGCCGCTGACCCACGCCGTCTGGCGCGCCGGGGTCCGCGCCCGCTGAGAAACAGGCGCCTGAAGGCAAGGGAGGACAGCATGGCCGGATACGCCAGGGAACTGGGCTTCCTGATCGACCTGCACCGCGCGCGCCGGGGCGGTCCGGCCGCACTCGCCCGGCGCCGCGACCCCGGCTCGCCGCGCTCGTGCGTCACGCCCGGACCGCCTCTCCGTTCTACCGGGCGCTGTACCGCGGGCTGCCCGCCGGGGACTTGCCGCTGGCGGACCTCCCGCCGGTGGACAAGCCGCAGCTGATGGCGCACTTCGACGACTGGGTCACCGATCCGGCCGTCACCCGCGCGGACCTGGAGGCCTTCGTCGCTGACCCCGCCCTGATCGGTGTCCGCTACCGCGGCCGGTACCTGGCCTTCACCAGCTCCGGCACCACCGGGCATCCCGGCCTGTTCCTCCACGACCCCGATGCCGTCGCCTGCTACCGCGCGCTGGCCGGGCGCATCGCCGGGGACGCGATGGACGCCCGCCGGTTGCTGGCCCTGCTGCGGCGGGGTGTCCGGACCGCCGTCGTGGTGGGCAGCGGAGGCCATTTCGCCGGGGCCGTGTGGCTGGAAACCGAACGCCGCCGCAACCGGCTTCGGAGCCGCGCCCTGCGCCTGTTCCCCGTGCAGCAGCCGCTGGCCGGGCTGGTGGAGGCCCTGAACGGCTTCGATCCGGCCTTGGTGGTGAGCTACCCGAGCGCGCTGGAACTCCTGGCCCGGGAGCAGGACGCGGGCCGGCTGCACATCCGCCCGCTGGTGGTGGCGACCAGCGGCGAGTCCGAGAGCGACCGGGCCCACCTGGCCGCGGCCCTGGGCGCGGAGGTCCACAACGTCTATGCCGCCTCCGAATTCAGCCCGATCGCGGCGGACTGCCCGCACGGGTGGCTCCACGTCAACAGCGACTGGGCCATCCTGGAGCCGGTCGAGGCGGACTACCGGCCCACCCCGCCGGGCCGGCCGTCCCACACCGTGCTGCTGACCAACCTCGCCAACCGGGTCCAGCCGCTGATCCGCTACGACCTCGGCGACTCCGTCCTCGCCCGGCCCGGACCCTGCGACTGCGGCAACCCGCTGCCCGCTGTCCGGGTGGCGGGGCGGCACGACGACGTCCTCTACCTCGACGACGCCGGCGGGCGCACGGTGGCCGTCCTGCCGCTCGCGATCACGGCGCCCGTCGACGACGCCCCGGGCGTGGCCCGCTGCCAGCTGGTCCAGACCGGGCCTTCCGTCCTGCGGGTGCGCCTGCAGGCCGAACCCGGCGCGGCGGCGGACGAGGTCTGGCAGGACGTCCGGGCCAAACTCGCCGGCTTCCTGGCCGGCCAGGGCCTGGCCAACGTCGAGCTGGTCCGCGCCGCCGAAGCGCCCGAGCAGGGCGGCCGCAGCGGCAAGTTCCACCAGGTCCTCGCGCTGAAGCGGCCGGCGGGGTAAGCCCTAGAAGATCACCGGCGGGGCATCCAGCACTGTCTCGTCCACCCGCCGGTGCTCCCACTGCGTAAACGGCTTATCCAGTTCGTATTTGCCCTCCCGGGTGCGGTGCAGAGTGCGCAGCTCGGCGTTGTCCGGGTTGTTCAGGGACTCGAAGTACTCCACGGACCAGTGGAACCAGCGCATGCAGAACAGCCGCACCGTCAGCCCGTGCGTGACCAGCAGGGCGTTCGGCGCGTAGTCGGGCTTGGACCAGTGCCGGTAGAGGGTCTCCATGAACGAGGAGATCCGGTCGTAGACATCGGAGCCGGATTCGCCCTCGCGGAACCGGTAGAAGAAGTGCCCGTAGGCGTTGCGGAGTTCCTTCTGGTCCTCGATGTCGCCGGCGATCTGGAAGTTGGCCCAGTCCTGCTCGCGCAGCCTCGGCTCCTCGATCACGCGCTCGGTCAGCGGGCCCAGGCGCAACGCCTCGAGGGTCTGGTAGGCGCGCAGGTACGGAGAGACGTACACGCACACCTGCTGCCCGTCGAGCTCCCGCCGCAACCGCTCACCGGCGGCCGCCGCCTGTTCCACCCCGAGGGCGGTCAGCGGGATCCTGTAGTCCGGCACCCGGTTGTAGATTGAGGTGTCGGCATTGGCGGCGGACTGGCCGTGCCGGATCATGATGATTCTCCCGGGCGCACTCACACCCCACAGCATAGGCGCGTGCAGCCAACTCCCGGCAAGGGCAGGCAAGATAGAGGCATGCTGGTTCCCTCCCGCCGTCGGCTGCGGCTCGAAGTCTGGATCGTCCTGGGGCTCTCCCTCGGCCAATCGGCGGTGTACTCGGTGGTGCAGCTGCTGGACAAGCTGACCCGGGCGCCGCTGGCCCAGGGCACCTCCACGCTCAACCGCTCGCAGAGCAGCCGGGAGTACTTAGACCTCACCTACCAGCTGCTGGACATCATCTTTGCGCTGGTCCCGGTGCTGCTGGTGCTGTACTTCCTCACCGAACACCGCCCGGCCGGGCTTGCCGCCGGCACCGGCAGTTCGGCGTTCCGGAAGCTCGGCTTCAACTTCGCCCGCCCCGGCAAAGACCTGCTCCAGGGCCTGGGCCTCTTTGCCCTGATCGGCGTTCCCTCCCTGGGCCTCTACGCGGCCGGCCGGGCGCTGGGCATTACGACGGCGATCATCCCCAGCGCGCTCGACTCCTACTGGTGGACGGTCCCTGTGCTCATCCTCTCGGCCATCCGGCACGGGATCGTGGAGGAAGTGATCGTCGTGGGCTACCTGCTGGACCGGCTCGGCAAATTCGGCTGGGGCATGCCGCTCGCGATCTTCGCCAGCTCCATGCTGCGCGGCAGCTACCACCTCTACCAGGGGTTCGGGCCGTTCGTCGGCAACGCCGTCATGGGCGTCATCTTCGCCCTCATCTACACCAGGACGCGCCGGGTGATGCCGCTCGTGATTGCGCACGCGCTGCTGGACATCGTCGCGTTCGTCGGCTTCAGCCTCTTCGGCAAGGCCATCGGCCTGGGCTGAGGCCCGTCCAACCGCGGCAGCAGAGCCGGTGCACGGCGGATGTCTTATTTCGACATGAGACTCTCCAAGGAGCGGGGCGGGTCCGTAACATTGGAGCTATTCCAGGCATCGACTTGCCAAACCTGCCGCAAAAGGACTATGCGAAATGCCGCTTGAATCGCTGCCCGTACTGGACATCTCCCGCTTGAATGCCGGCCCGGAAGAAGCCGCCCGGTTCCGGGAGGAACTGCGCGACGCCATGCACGACGTCGGCTTCATCTACCTGGCCGGCCACGGCATCCCGCAGGAGCTCACCGACGCCATGCTGGAGGTCTCCCGCCGGTTCTTCGACCTGCCCGAGGAACAGAAGCTCGCGATCGAGAACATCCACAGCCCGCAGTTCCGCGGCTACACCCGCGTCGGCGGCGAAATCACCGACGGCGGAGTCGACTGGCGCGAGCAGATCGACATCGGCGTCGAGCGCGACACCGTGCAGCCCGGCCCCGGGGTGCCCGACTACTGGCGGCTGGAGGGGCCGAACCTGTGGCCCGAAGGCCTGCCCGGGATGCGGGAAACCGTGACCGAATGGACCGAGCGGCTCAGCGCCGTGTCCCTGGACCTCCTGCGGGCGCTCGCCGTCTCCCTCGGCGCGCCCGAGGATACCTTCGACGCGGCCTTTGCCGCCCAGGCCTTCCCCATGCTGAAAATCGTGCGCTATCCGGGGGAGTCGGACCCGGAACCCAAGCAGGGTGTCGGGTCCCACCGCGACGGCGGGGTCCTGACCCTGCTGCTCGTAGAGCCCGGCAAGGGCGGCCTGCAGGTTGAGCACCAAGGCGAATGGATCGACGCGCCGCAGGTGCCCGGAACCTTTGTGGTCAACATCGGGGAGATGCTGGAACTGGCCACCAACGGCTACCTCAAGGCCACGCTGCACCGGGTGATCTCACCGCTGCGCGGAACGGACCGGATCTCGCTGCCGTTCTTCTTCAATCCGGCGCTGGATGCCACCATGCCCCGGCTTGCGGTCAGCCCGGAGTTCCAGGCCCGGGCCCGCGGCCTGTCGGTCGATCCTTCGAACAGCCCGATCCTGCAGACCTACGGAGACAACGCCCTGCGGTACCGGGTCCGGGCCCACCCCAACGTCGTTGCCGTCCACCACCCGGACCTGGCGGCCGGCTAAGCCGGGTTAAAGAAATTCGGCCGCCAGCGGTGGGTGGCGTCGTTGACACCCGCTGCTGGCGGCCGAAGCCTTGTTACCTGGGCCCGGCTAAATGGTGACGGCCCCGGAGGCGGTCTCGAAGGTGACGGACAGGATGCCCGGGGTGCCGTGCGGCGCCAGCCAGTTGACGTCCACATCCTCCAGCGGCTTCTCCACCGGCTCGCCCAGCCATTCGGTGACGCGCTGGGCGGAGCCGGCGATCGTCAGGGCGGACATCTTGACCGTGCCCTCGTAGGCGTTGGACGGGTGCAGCGAGGGGTCGCCTTCCCACTTGAGCATGTAGGGCACCTGCGGATCCGCGATCAGGCCCAGGATGCCGATCTGCTTCCAGACCAGCTCGCGGCCGTCGGGGAACTTGCGGTTGCCGTTGACCGCGGCGCGGCCGAGGCGCTCCTCAAACGGGGCCAGGTCGTCGACCTCGACGCACCAGCCCATCCAGCCGCCGCCGGCAGCGGACCGGGCGCGGACCGCCTGGCCGAAGGGTGCCTTATCCGAGGCGGGGTGGTCGAGGACCTCCACCACCTCAAGGTATTTGTGCCCCGCGAGCGGGATAATCATGTTCCGGGTACCGAAGCGGGGGTGGACTCCGCCCTTCACGGCTTCGACGCCGAGGGCGGTGGCAATACGTTCAGTGGTGGCCGCCAGGCCATCCTTTTCACAGGCGTAAGAGACGTGATCCATGCGCATGCCCTCATCTTGGCACTTTGTGATGGAGCTCTCAGCTTAGGGTGTCCTAACCTCGCGGAACGGTGATACGGAACCCCGGGCGGCCCTTCATCTTCGTCACAATCCTGTTCAGCCGCCCGCCGGCCTTCCTAGACTGGTGCCAGGTCATGAGTGCCAGCGCCAAGCCCCGGCTCGCTGGCCGGCAACCCTCCTTACGCGGTGGGGTGCCCCGGGTGAAGACCTGGCTGCCCGGCGCCCGCCGGACGGCAAGCGCGGCGCCAGTGCCGTTCCGGCCCCCGGTCCGGGACGGGCTGTGCCCAGTCAGAGGGAGCCCCTTCGATGTCCAACGCCTGGTCCTTTGAAACCCGCCAGATCCACGCCGGCCAGGAGCCCGACGCCGCCACCGGCGCCCGGTCCCTGCCGATCTACCAGACGATGTCGTTCGTCTTCCCCAGCGCCGAGAGTGCCGCCAACCGCTTCGCGCTCGCCGAACTGGCCCCCATCTACACCCGGATCGGCAACCCCACCCAGGATGCCGTGGAGCAGCGGCTGGCCAGCCTGGAGGGCGGCCTCGGCGCACTCCTGCTCAGTTCCGGACAGGCCGCGGAAACCTTCGCCATCCTCAACATCGCCGAGGCGGGGGACCACGTCGTGGCCAGCCCCAGCCTCTACGGCGGCACCTACAACCTGCTCGCCCATACGCTGAAGAAGTTCGGCATCTCCGTGACCTTCGTGGCGGACCCGGACAACCTGGAGCAGTGGCGCGACGCCGTCCGGCCCAACACCAAGCTGTTCTTCGGCGAGGTGGTGTCCAACCCCCGGCAGGACGTGCTGGACATCGAGGGCATCGCGGAGGTCGCGCACCGGGCGGGGGTGCCGCTGATCGTGGACAACACCCTCTCCACCCCCTACCTGATCCGGCCGCTCGAGTGGGGTGCGGACATCGTGGTCCACTCGGCCACCAAGTACCTCGGCGGCCACGGCGCCGCGATCGCCGGCGTGATCGTGGACTCCGGGAATTTCGACTTCGGCGCCGACCCGGAGCGGTTCCCCGGCTTCAACACCCCGGACCCCACCTACAACGGTCTGGTCTACGCCCGCGACCTCGGCGCGGACGGGGCCCTCGGCGCCAACCTGTCCTTCATTCTCAAGGCCCGGGTCCAGCTGCTGCGGGACCTCGGCTCCGCCGTGGCGCCGTTCAACGCCTTCCTTATCGCCCAGGGCATCGAGACGCTCAGCCTGCGGATGGAGCGGCACGTGGCCAACGCCGTCCGGGTCGCCGAATGGCTGGAGGCCAGGGACGACGTCGAATCCGTCGCCTACGCCGGGCTGCCGTCCAGCCCCTGGTTCGAGCGCGGCCGCAAGTACGGGCCCAAGGGGACCGGCGCCGTCGTCTCCTTCAACCTCGCCGGGGGAGCGGAGGCGGGCAAGCGGTTCGTCGACGCCCTCGAACTGCACTCGCACGTGGCGAACATCGGCGACGTCCGCTCCCTCGTGATCCACCCGGCGTCGACCACGCACAGCCAGCTTTCGCCGGAGCAGCAGGCAGTGGCCGGAGTCCACCCCGGACTGGTCCGGCTCTCGGTCGGGATCGAGCACATCGATGACATCCTCGCGGACCTCGACGCCGGCTTCCGGGCCGCCAAGGCGGGCTGAGGTCATAGAGACGTCGCGGAATTTCCCCACCATTGCGGGCACGACGGCGGGGCGCGCCGACTTTTTTGGGCGACCCGCCGGACGCGGCGTTCAAAGGTGGGGAAACTGCGGTGCCGAAGAATTCGGCTGAGGTCATACAGCCGTCACAATCTTCGCGCTTGCACCGCCGCGTTTCGTAGAATCGACCCAGGTCATGAGTGCCAGCGACAGCCCCGGCTTGCTGGCCGGCAACCCTCCTTCTGCGGCGGGGTGCCCCGGGTGAAGACCTGGCCTGCCGGTCAGCTGACGGCGGG
This sequence comes from Arthrobacter sp. Soil763, assembly GCF_001428365.1. GTDB lineage: Bacteria > Actinomycetota > Actinomycetes > Actinomycetales > Micrococcaceae > Arthrobacter. The sequence continues at coordinate 259,822 of NZ_LMSH01000004.1, forward strand.
CAAGCGCGAAGTGAGGTCCCACATGACGATTGCCGCCACCCGCTCGGGTGCACCCAAAAACACCGCCCCCGCAGGCGACGGAACCGTGCAGTACCTGCCGGTCGGTCCGCTGGAGCTCGAATCCGGTGCCGTCCTGCCGGAGGTGACCCTGGCCTACGAGACGTGGGGGACCCTCAACGCGGACGGCTCCAACGCTGTCCTGATCGAACATGCCCTGACCGGCGACACCCACGTCACCCGCGGCGGCGGCGACGCCGGCGGGGAAGCGGGTTGGTGGGAGGAGCTGGCCGGCCCCGGCGCGCCGGTGGACACCGGGAAATACTTCGTGGTCTCCATCAACATCCTCGGCGGCTGCTACGGCTCCACCGGGCCCTCGACCCCCGCCCCGGACGGGCGGCCCTGGGGGTCGCGGTTCCCGCTGGTGACGCTCCGGGACAGCACCGCCGCGGAGGCCCGGCTCGCCGACGCCCTCGGCATCGGCAGCTGGCATGCCGTGCTCGGCGGATCCCTCGGCGGCGCCCGCGCCCTGGAATGGGCGGTCAGCTACCCGGACCGGGTCCGCCGGTGCGCCGTGATCTCGGTGGGCGCCCGCAGCACCGCCGAACAGATCGCCTTTGCCCAGGCGCAGACCCTGGCCATCCGCCAGGACCCCGACTTCCGCGGCGGCGACTACTACGGCGGCCCCCGGCCGGACGCGGGCCTGGCCCTGGCCCGCCGGATCGCCCACATTACCTACCGCTCCGCCGCCGAGCTGGACGGCCGCTTCGGACGCACCGCCCAGAAGGCGGAGGCCCCGCTGACGCCCGGGCCGCCGGCGGGCCGGGGCCGCTACCAGGTCGAAAGCTACCTCGACCACCAGGGCAACAAGCTGGTCAGCCGCTTCGACGCCAACAGCTACATTGCCATCACCGAGGCGTTGATGAGCCACGACGTCAGCCGCGGCCGCGGCAGCCTGGAGGAGGCCCTGGCCCGGGCCACCGCCGACTTCTTCGTCGCCGCCGTCGACTCCGACCGGCTCTACTTCCCGGAACAATCCCGGGAACTCGCCGCCGCACTGCCCGGCGATGTCCCGGTCCACGTGATCGAGGCGCCGATCGGCCACGACGGGTTCCTGACCGAAATTGGCCAGCTCGGCGACCGGCTCCGGAGTGCCTTCTTCGCCTGACACGTGGGCCAGTCTGTGCATTTTTGCAGATGCACTCTGCGTGAATAGTGGTTGAGCCTCCCGCGCTCGGCGACCATACTCGTGGAGAATGACGCCGTGTGTTCCAACTCACACAAGCGTCTACCCACTGGTCCACGGGGTGTCGATGAAGACACCGAAGGAGTTCGCATGAGCACGGAAAACGCCGCCACACGGCGCGCAGAGGAACCGGACGTCAAATCGTCCGGGCTTAAAAAAGTAGTAACGGCCTCCATGGCCGGCACGGTGGTCGAATGGTACGAGTTCTTCCTCTACGCCTCCGCCGCCACCCTGGTTTTCGGCAAGATGTTCTTCCCCAACTCCGGCACGGAGCTGGACGGCATTATCGCCGCCTTCCTGACCTACGCCGTCGGCTTCGTGGCCCGCCCCATCGGCGGCATCGTCTTCGGCCACTTCGGCGACAAGTTCGGCCGCAAGCAGCTGCTGCAGCTCAGCATCATCCTGGTCGGCGTGTCCACCTTCCTGATGGGCTGCCTGCCGAGCTTCCAGCAGATCGGCTACTGGGCTCCGGCCCTGCTGGTCTTCCTGCGCTTCGCCCAGGGCTTCGCCGTCGGCGGTGAATGGGGCGGCGCCGTCCTGCTCGTTGCCGAGCACAGCCCCAGCAAGTCCCGCGGCTTCTGGGCCAGCTGGCCGCAGTCCGCCGTTCCGCTGGGCAACCTGCTGGCCACCGGCGTGCTGTTCCTGCTCTCCTCCATCCTCTCCAGCGCTGACTTCCTCGGCTGGGGCTGGCGGGTTGCCTTCTGGCTCTCCGCCGTGATCGTGGTCATCGGCTACTACATCCGCACCAAGGTCCAGGACGCCCCGATCTTCCTCGAGGCACAGAAGGAAGTTGTCACGGAGAACAAGGGCTACGGCGTCGCCGAGGTCTTCCGCCGCTACCCGCGCGGCGTCTTCACCGCCATGGGCCTGCGCTTCGCGGAGAACATCCTCTACTACCTCGTGGTCACCTTCTCCATCACCTACCTGAAGGTGATCGTCCAGGCCGACACCTCGCGCATCCTCCTGCTGCTGCTGGTGGCGCACTTCATCCACTTCTCCGTCGTGCCCGTCGTCGGGCGGCTCTCCGACAACTTCGGCCGCAAGCCGGTCTACATGGCCGGTGCCGTGCTCGGCGCCACCTGGGGCTTCTTCGCCTTCCCGATGATGGACACCAAGAACGACCTGGTCATCCTCGCGGCGATCACCATCGGCCTGCTCTTCCACGCCCTGATGTACGCCGGCCAGCCGGCCATCATGGCGGAGATGTTCCCGACCCGGATGCGCTACTCGGGCGTCTCGCTCGGCTACCAGGTGACCTCGATCGTGGCCGGTTCGCTCGCCCCGATCATCGCCACGGCGCTGCTGAGCCAGTACAAGTCGTCCGTGCCGGTGGCCATCTACCTGCTGATCGCCTGCGCGGTCACCGCCGTCGCGGTGTTCTTCCTCAAGGAGACCCGCGGCATCTCGCTCCACGACGTCGACGCCGCCGACGCCAAGGGCACCGCCGACCTGCTGGCCGCAGGCAAGAAGTAACTAGAGGTAACTGCACGAATCAAACGACAGCAGTCCCCGTCCCCGCACTGCGGAGACGGGGGCTGCTGTCGTTGGGGGCTCGGGGAGGCCGGAGGGCCGCGGGGAACAGCCGGCGGGCAGTGCCCACGCGCAAAAGAGATTCCGATGTTTCAGCAGGGCTCATTCCAGGACGGAGGTGCCTGTGCAAGACTTCGGGCATGAACGACCCACGAAGCCGCATTCTGCCCCTCCTCCGCCAGGGTGAGCATCTGCTATGGGTTGGGCAACCCGATCCGCGGGTTCGCTTCACCGGCGCTGACGCCTTCCTTGTACCGTTCAGTGTTCTGTGGGGAGGATTCGCGATCCTTTGGGAGGTCCTGGCCCTCACGACGGTCAGGCAACCCTTTTTCGTGCTCTGGGGCATTCCCTTCGTCTTAGTAGGCCTCTACTTCATCTTCGGCCGGTTCATCTTCAAGAAGCGGCGGAAAATGGCAACGATCTATGCGCTGACCAATTCGCGTGCGATCGTCCGCACGGGAGATAGGTCAATAGCTGATTCCCCTATCATCGGCCTGCCAATGAAGGTGGACAGGTCCAGAGACGGACGCCATGTCAGCGTGACATTCGGATCCCCGGGCCTCGGGGGTCTTTTGGGCATGTACCAGAACACCGGGCTGGATTTTTTCAGCTTAGGGCTGGGACAAACAGTTGCCTTCTACGATATCGAGGATGCTGACGGGCTACTTGGGACCCTAGACCGAGCACGGGTCGGATGAGTCGGAATAATGATCGCCCAAACTGTCTCATGAAGGAGCGGTAATGGGTGTGATCATCTTTGGACTTGTGCTGATGGCTGCTGGTGCTATCGGCTTTCTGACAGCCAGACGGGCTGCGGCCTAAGGCGAGAGGATCCTTCGCGACTGGGTGCCAAACTCCACGAATTGTGCATGTTGGTCCAGTCCTCGAACGCTTGCCCCTTGCCGCTAACGATGCGCGAGCGGCTCAGTTCAAGTCGCATGCCGCTCTTCCTTGGAAGAGCTTGGGCTGCCGCTCAGCTACGAGTGCGTCCTCATGGCCGGAAACGTCCCAGCCTTCCTGTCTTCCGCCGAGTTGCAGGCGGCCTTCAACAACGCTACGAGAATCCTCACCCCTGCAGGCCTTCTAGTAACCGGTACTTCTTCTCACCCACGCGGCGGTCCTCGCGATCAAGACGAAGCCGCGAACGCTTCGGGCCTTGCCCTTCACAGCCGGTATTCGAACTGGCACTTGAGCCCATTCACCGAAGATCCCAGGTGCGTGAGCATCTACAAGGCGCCAGGAGTCGCTGCGATACCCGAGGGACCGGATGGCATGTTCATCCTGCCTTCCTAGAACCCGAAGACCGTGCCGGTAGGGGATCCTTCCAACGGGACGCGGTCGGCAAGCGGCGCGCTGGCTCACAGGAGTCAGCAAAAATTGGGGCAGTCCGGCTGGTTTTGGTTGCTGCCCTGCTGCCGGTAGTCTCCGGTTTCATGGGTAATGATTCAGGCCTCCCGTCTGCAGGAGAGCAAAGAGTTCCGGTCGACAAGGTGCTGAATGGGTTGGAAGTCCACGCACTTGAACCAGGTGAAACCGCGATTGAGGCGTTCATTCTTTTGAAGGTTCTTGACCAGGATGGGGATGTGGCGTGGTCGTATCGGACCACCAATCGACTCAGCAGAGAAGAACTGCTTGGTGCCCTGACCGTTCAGGTGGATGTTCTACGGAAGTCACTCCGGGATGAGTGGGATGACAGCTAGCCTCATCGCTTGAAGCCATCGCATCGAACTGCGGAACTCTCGTCCTCGATCACGGGTTTTTAGGCACAGTTGGCGCCGGCGCTGACGGAATCGGCCGGCCGCCGGGGCGGCCACGGTGAAGACCAGCAGAAATTGAGCGGCTCAGCCGGCCAAGACCTCCTGGCGGTCGGCGATCTCGGCCCGGACAGCGGCCAGGACCGCCTGCACCGGAGCCGACCGCAGCGATTCGGCCCGGGCCACCGCCCAGATCGGCAGCTGCCGCTGGAAATCATCCGGAAGGACCGGCACGAAGCCAGGCTTGCCGACCACCAGGAAATTCGGCAGCAGCCCGATCCCTGCCGCGCGGCGGACCGCCTCCAGCTGGGCGAAGATGCTGGTGGCCTGGAAGCTGGAGCGCGGCATCGGCAACTGGGTGGACCGGTGCCCGAGTTCGGCGACCTGCAGGGCCGACTCCACGTAGGAGACGAACCCGTGCTGCCGGACGTCGTCGAGCGTCTCCGGCAGCCCGTGCCCGCTGGCGTATTCCGGGCTCGCGTAGAGCCGCAGGACGTAGTTGGACAGGAAGATGGTCTGGGCGTTGCTGACCTCTAGGTTGCCGACTACCACCTCCAGGTCCACCCCCGAGCGGTTCTGGCTCACCTTCCGGGTGGCGCTGAGCATCTCGACGTTTAGCAGGGGGTGCTCACGCTGCAGCCGGACCAGGGCCGGGGCGACGAATTCCGCGCCGAAGCCATCCGGGGTGCTGATCCGGACCATCCCGGAGAGGTGATCCTCGGTCCGGGCAATCCGGCCGGACAGCGCTCCCAGCGTGCCCTCGATCGCCTCGGCCGCCTCAACCGCCTGGGCCCCGAGTTCGGTCAGTTCCCAGCCATGCGGGCTCCGCTCCAGGGTCCGGCCACCCAACTGCTTATCCAGGGCCAGGATCCGGCGCGAGATGGTGGTGTGCGTGGTGCCGAGGGTCTCTGCGACGGCGTTGAACCGGCCCAGCCGGGCCACTGTCAGCAGGATCAACAGGTCGTCCGGGCTCGGGAGCCGCTTCAAGTCCATCCGGGGCCTTCCTTTGTGTGCATCGTTGCACATAGCATCTTCACTTTTTCCCCTTGATTGCACTGTAACAGGGTGTGATGGTGGACACGGAAGAACCGGCACATGCGCCGGTCACAATGCAAAGCAAAGGAGCTTACGCCATGGCAGTTGTCGCCTGGATCGGACTGGGAAACATGGGCGGGTCCATGTCGGTGAACCTGGCTAAGGCCGGAAACGAGGTCCGCGGCTTCGACCTGAACCCGCAGGCCGTGGCGGCGGCCGAGGCCGGGGGAGTCAAGCCGGTGGGCAGCATTGCCGAGGCGGTGGAGGGCGCCGACGTCGTCTTCACCATGCTCCCCAAGGGCGAGCACGCCCGCGCCGTTTACCTCGGCGACGACGGCGTGCTGGCCCACGCCGACACCCGCACCCTGCTGGTGGATTCCTCGACAATCGACATCGCCTCGGCCCAGGCCCTGCACGACGCCGCCGCAGAAGCCGGCTTCCGCTTCGTCGACGCGCCCGTCTCCGGCGGCATGAGCGGCGCCAAGGCCGCGACCCTGACCTTCATGATCGGCGGCGAGGCGCAGGCGGTGGCCGACGCCACCGAATACATCCGCCCGATGGCCGGAAACATCATTCCCACCGGCGGCGCCACCACCGGCCAGGCCGCCAAGATCTGCAACAACCTCATGCTCTTCATCAACCTCGCCTCCACCGCCGAGGGCGCCGTCCTGGCGGACCGCCTCGGCCTGGACAAGCAGGTCTTCTGGGACATCGCCTCCGTCTCCTCGGGCGACAGCTGGGCGCTCCGCACCTGGTACCCGGTGGCCGGCGTCGTGCCCACCGCCGCGTCCAACAACGACTTCGCCCCCACCTTCACCGCCGAACTGGCCAACAAGGACATCGGCCTGGCCATCAGCGCCGCCAAGGACACCGGCACGCCGCTGGAAATCGGCGAGCACGTCCAGCAGCTGTTCCAGCGGCTGATCGACGGCGGCCAGTCCGGCAAGGACTGCTCCGCCATCGTCAAGCTGGTCGACGGTTCGTTCGAGCCCGCCAACTAGTCCCCCACATCTTCCAGAAAGAGACCCCCATGGAACGCATCCCGCACTTCATCAACGGCGCCCTCGTCGCCGACGCCGAGCGCGTCGGCCCGGTGTTCAACCCGGCCACCGGCGAACAGGAAAAGGAGGTGGCCCTCGCCTCCGCCGCCCGCGTCGAGGAAGCCATCGCCGCAGCCCGCGCCGCCCTGCCGGGCTGGCGCGCCACCAGCCTGGCCAAGCGCACCACCATCTTCTTCAAGGTCCGCGAGCTGCTCATGCAGCGCCGGCCCGAACTGGCTGCCCTGCTGACCAGCGAGCACGGCAAGGTCCTCTCCGACGCCGAGGGCGAGATCACCCGCGGCCTGGAAAACATCGAGTTCGCCACCGGACTGTCCCACATGCTCAAGGGCGAGCGCTCCGAGCAGGTCTCCAGCGGCGTCGACGTGCACTCGGTCCGCCAGCCCGTCGGCGTGGTCGCCTGCATCACGCCGTTCAACTTCCCCGCCATGGTGCCGCTGTGGATGATCGGCAGCGCCCTGGCCTGCGGCAACACCGTGCTCCTGAAGCCCAGCGAGAAGGACCCGTCCTCGGCGATCTTCATCGCCCAGGTCTTCGCCGAGGCAGGCCTGCCCGCCGGCGTGCTCAACGTCGTCCACGGCGACAAGGAAGCCGTCGACGTGCTCCTCGAGCACCCCGAGGTCAAGGCCGTCAGCTTTGTCGGGTCGACGCCGATCGCCCAGTCGATCTACAAGCGTGCGGCGGACAACGGCAAGCGCGTCCAGGCCCTCGGCGGGGCCAAGAACCACATGGTGGTCCTCCCGGATGCGGACCTGGACATGGCCGCGGACGCTGCCGTCTCCGCCGCCTACGGTTCGGCGGGGGAGCGCTGCATGGCCGTAAGCGTGCTGGTCGCGGTCGGAAACATTGCGGACGACCTGGTCGGCGCGATCAAGACCCGCATGGCCACCCTGAAAATCGGCCCGGGCACCGACCCCGCATCCCAGATGGGCCCGCTGATCACCGCCGAGCACCGCGACAAGGTTGCCTCCTACGTGGCCGGCGCCGCGGACGAGGGCGCCTCCGTGGTGGTCGACGGCCGGGAGCAGGAGTTCGTCTCCAAGGGCTTCTTCATCGGCGTAAGCCTGATCGACCACGTCAAGCCCGGCATGAAGGTCTACGACGACGAGATCTTCGGCCCGGTGCTGTCGGTGGTCCGGGTCGAGACCTACGCCGACGCCGTGAAGCTGGTCAACGACAACGAATTCGGCAACGGCGTGGCGATCTTCACCCGCGACGGCGGCGCGGCCCGCCAGTTCGAGTTCGACGTCGAGGCCGGCATGGTGGGCGTCAACGTGCCGATCCCGGTGCCGGTGGGGACCTTCTCCTTCGGCGGCTGGAAGAACTCGCTCTTCGGCGACACGCACATGTACGGCCCGGAGAGCATCCGCTTCTACACCCGCGGCAAGGTGGTCACCACCCGCTGGCCGGATCCGTCGACCTCGGTGATCGACCTCGGCTTCCCGCAGGTCGACTAGGGTCCTAGCCCTTCATGATCTCCGCGCGCTGGGCCATGTAGTCCTCCATCGCAAGCTCGCCGTTGCTGTACTTCTGGTCCAGCTCGGCGAGCTTGCGGGCGCGGTAGCCCTGGGGGCCCGACGGCGCCGGCGGAACCGGGGGAACGTCGGGGGAGGTTGTCGGCTGCTGCGGGGCCGGCTGCGGCGGGTTGCTCAGGTACTCCGGGCTGTCCTCATAGGGCACCGGGTACGGCTGGCCCGGGTACTGCTGGCCGGGGTACTGCCCGGCCGGCGGCTGGCCCGGGTACTGCTGGCCGGGGTACTGCCCGGCCGGTGGCTGGTTTCCCGGGTACGGCTGGCCGGGGTACTGACCGGCCGGTGGCTGCGGGGCGCCCAGCTGGCCGAAGCCGCCGTAGTAGTCGCGCTGGGTGAACCCGTCGCGGGGCTGGCTGCTTTGCCGGCCCGGGTCCTGCCCGGGGAAACCGCCGAAGGGCTGGCCCGGGAAGCCTCCCGGCAGGCCCTGGCCCTGGTCCCGGCCGCGGGCCGAGCGGCGGTACAGGCGCATGGCCGCCGGAATCACGATGGACAGCAGGATGATCCAAAAGAAAATGCTCACGGTACCGGGCCTCTCAGAAGGTGTCTTTCCAGCTTAACGCGCCCGGACCCTCCGGGGTGCCGGGCGCTGCCGCGGCGGATAGCCTACGGGTCAGGGACGCGCCGCCTCCTGGGCGTCCGGCCGGCCCTCGTCGGAGCCGCGCGGACCCTCGCCCGAGCCCAGCGGCACGCCGGGGCCGAAGACCGGCCCGGCCAGCGGCCGCTTCGCCGTGATGCCGTCACCGGAGGAACGGTGCCGCAGCCGGCGCACCACCCAGGGCACGAAGTGCTCGCGGGCCCAGATGAGGTCCCCGGTGCGGGCCTCCCGCCAGCTGCGCTGGGGCAGCGGCTTGGGCATCAGCGGCTCGAGGGTGTGCTCCACGTTCAGCGACTCCAGCACCATCGCGGCGATCGTGTGGTGGCCCAGGGGAGAGAAGTGCAGCCGGTCCGCGTCCCACATCTGCGGGTCGGTGAGCTGCCGCAGCGACCACATGTCCGCGATGACGGCGTCGTGCCGGGCCGCCACCGTGCGCAGGTTCTCGTTGTAGATCGCCACCTTGCTGCGGATCCGGCCCAGCACCGAGGAGCCCGTGTCCGGGCCGTTGAACAGCACGACGGTGGCGCCGCCCAGGCTCAGGATCTGCACCACGGAGTCCAGCCGCTCGGCGAGGACATCCGGGTCGCCGCCGGGCCGGATCAGGTCGTTGCCGCCGGCCGAGAGGGTCACCAGGTCAGGCTTCAGCGACAGGCAGTGCGCCAGCTGCTGGTCCACGATCTGCTGCAGCAGCCGGCCCCGGACCGCCAGGTTGGCGTAGGCGAAGTCATCGCGGCCGCGGCTCAGTTCCTCGGCCACCCGGTCGGCCCAGCCACGGTGGCCGCCGGGGCTGGCCGGTTCCGGGTCCCCGATGCCCTCGGTGAAGGAATCGCCCATCGCCACGTACCGGGTCCAGGGGTGGTTGACCGTCCGGTCGGGAAAATTCTCCATCGCCGCTGTTTCGCTCACCTTTCTATCCTGCCCTCTTCGCGCGGAGCTCCGCCACCGTCGCTGGTGACCCTCAGGTAACTGTAAGAATGGAGCCATGACTGACGCCCCCTCCCACTCCGCAGCGTTTCCCGACCCCGTCGTCCTCTGGTCGCGGCCTGAAGAGGCCCGGGCCGGCAGGCCACTGCTGGTGCTCCTGCACGGCTACGGCGCCAACGAACAGGACCTGATGAGCCTGGCGGACCTGCTGCCGGAGGAGTTCGTCGTGGCCTCCGTGCGCGCCCCGCTCGTCTCCGGCCCGGGATTCACCTGGTTCCCGCTCACGGCGTCCATCGAATACTCCCTCGACGCCGTCAAGGACGCCGCGGCCTACGTCCAGCACTGGATCGACACGGTCCGGGACAACCACGCCTCCGTGACCCTGCTGGGCTTCTCGATGGGCATGGCGATGGCCACGACGCTGCTGCGGCAGCGCCCGGACGGCTATGCCGCCGTCGTCGGACTCTCCGGCTTCGCCGTTGACGCCGGCGCCGATCCGAGCTTCCGGGACGCCGAGCTGGACGGCACCGTCCCGATGTTTTGGGGCCGCGACCAGCAGGACCCGGTGATCACCCCGGACAAGATCGAGTTCACCATGGGCTGGGTCCGCAAGCACGTCAAGCTCACCAAGGTGCTGTACACCGGCATGTGGCACGGGATCAACCAGCAGGAAATCGGCCATGTGGGCGAATTCCTCACCCACGAGGTGCTCAACAAGTAAGGCCCGACGGCGGGTCAGGCGCTGCTAGGCCCCGGCGGGGGTCACGATCCGGACGCTCTGCCCGTTCACGGTGACCGTATCGCCGTGGTGCAGCTGGCGCCCGCGGCGGTCGTCGATCTCGCCGTTGACCTTGACCAGGCCGTTCTTGATCAGTTCGGCAGCCTCCACCCCGTCCTCGACCAGGTTGGCCAGCTTCAGCAGCTGGCCCAGCCGGATCATGTCGTCGCGGATGGGAATCTCTTCAATTTCCGGGTTGCTCATACCAGCAATCATGCCTGACCAAAGGTGGCACCAATGACCCATGCACCGCGGCTCCCACTGCCCGTCGGGCTGCTCCTCGCCGTTGCGGCCGGGCTCTTCGTCCCCGTCCAGGGCAGGATCAACGGCGCCCTGGGAACCGTCCTAGCCGACGGGCTCGCCGCTGCGGTGGTCAGCTTCAGCGTCGGCCTGGTGCTGATGATCGTCGTGTCCCTGGTCCTGCCGAAAGGACGCGCCGGGCTGGCAACCGTCCTGCCGGCGCTTCGGGAGCGCCGCTTCCCGCCCTATTACGTGCTCGCCGGCGGCATCGGTGCGTTCTTTGTCTTCGCCCAGTCCTTCACGGTAGGGCTGCTCGGCGTCGCCCTCTTCACGGTCGCCGCCGTCACCGGGCAGACGCTCAGTGGACTCTTGGTGGACCGGATGGGCCTCGGCCCGGCCGGCAAAAAGCCCGTGACCGGCATCCGGGTCATCGGCAGCGTGCTGACCGTCGCCGCCGTGGCCTGGGCCGTCTCGCCCCGCTTCGACGGCAGTGCGGCCGGCGGCGCGACGGCGGGCGGGCCGCTGCAGCTGCTGGTTCCGGTGCTCCTGCCGGTGCTCGCAGGTTTCCTGATGAGTTTCCAGCAGGCGATGAACGGCACGGCCACCGTGCACTACGGCACCCCCATCACCGCCACCCTGGTGAACTTCATCGCCGGCAGCGCCGTGCTGTGGATTGCCTGGCTGATCAAACTGGCCGTGGCCGGTCCCGGCCATGCCCTCCCCGGCGAGTGGTGGTACTACCTTGGCGGGCCGATGGGCTGTATCTTCATCGGCGTCGCCGCCTTCCTGGTCCGCGGCCTGGGGGTGCTGGTCACCGGCCTCGGCATGATCGCGGGGCAGCTGCTGGGTTCGCTCGGACTCGACCTGGCCCTGCCCGTGCCCGGCACCGTCGTCGCGCTGCCCACCGTGCTGGGCACACTGCTGACGCTGGCGGCCATCGTCCTGGCAAGCCTGCCCTGGTCGCGCGGAGCCCTCAAGAGGTAGCGGCACGGGTAGGCTAGGAGTTTGCATCACCCGTTCGCAGGACCCCGCCCGGCAGCCAGCCGGTGACCCGGGGCTGACAGCACGGACCGCACCCAGCGGCCCTGTAGAAATTGGAGTTCCCATGGCAGCAAAATCCGTTCTCGACCAGATCATCTCCCTAGCCAAGCGCCGGGGTTTCGTCTTCCAGGCCGGTGAAATCTACGGTGGCTCCCGTTCTGCCTGGGACTACGGCCCCCTCGGCGCCGAGCTGAAGGAAAACATCAAGCGCCAGTGGTGGCAGTCCGTGGTCCGCGGCCGCGAGGACGTCGTCGGCCTGGACTCCTCGGTGATCCTGCCCCGCCAGGTCTGGGAAGCCTCCGGCCACGTCGAGGTCTTCTCCGACCCGCTGGTGGAGTGCCTGTCCTGCCACAAGCGCTACCGCGCGGACCACCTCGAGGAAGAATACGAGGAGAAGAAGGGCCGCCCCGCCGAGAACGGGCTCAAGGACATCGCCTGCGCCAACTGCGGCACCCGCGGCGAATGGACCGAACCCCAGGAATTCTCCGGCCTGCTCAAGACCTACCTCGGCCCGGTGGCCAGTGAAGAGGGCCTGCACTACCTGCGCCCCGAAACCGCCCAGGGCATCTTCGTGAACTTCTCCAACGTGCTCACCACCTCGCGGAAGAAGCCGCCGTTCGGCATCGGCCAGATCGGCAAGTCCTTCCGCAACGAGATCACGCCGGGCAACTTCATCTTCCGCACCCGCGAGTTCGAACAGATGGAGATGGAATTCTTCGTCGAGCCCGGCACGGACGAGCAGTGGCACCAGTATTGGATGAAGGAGCGCATGGCCTGGTACACCGGCCTGGGCATCCGCGAGGAAAACCTGCGCTTCTTCGAACACCCGCTGGAGAAGCTCAGCCACTACTCCAAGGGCACCACGGACATCGAGTACCGGTTCGGCTTCCACGGCTCCGAGTGGGGCGAGCTCGAAGGCATCGCCAACCGCACCGACTTCGACCTCTCCACCCACGCCAAGGCCTCCGGGGCGGACCTGAGCTACTTCAACCAGGCCACCAACGAGCGCTACACCCCGTACGTGATCGAACCCGCCGCCGGCCTCACCCGGTCTTTCATGGCTTTCATGATCGACGCCTACACCGAGGATGAGGCACCCAACGCCAAGGGCGGCGTCGACGTGCGCACCGTGCTCAAGCTCGACCCGCGACTGGCCCCGGTCAAGGCCGCTGTCCTGCCGCTGAGCCGCAACGAGGACCTCTCGCCGAAGGCCAAGGACCTCGCCGCGCAGCTGCGCCGGAACTGGAACATCGAGTTCGACGACGCCGGCGCGATCGGCCGCCGCTACCGTCGCCAGGACGAGATCGGCACCCCGTTCTGCATCACGGTCGACTTCGACACGCTCGAAGACCAGGCCGTCACCATCCGCGAACGCGACACCATGGCCCAGGAGCGCGTCTCCCTGGACAAGGTGGAGGGCTACCTGGCCGCGCGGCTGATCGGCGCCTGAGCGTGGCCATCGAATACCGCGAGTGGCGCGAGAGCGATGACCTGGCGCTGCTGGAGATCTGGGGCGGGCCCGAGACTGACCAAGCCCGCCAGTTCCGCGGCACCCTGGCCCCCTCCGGCAACGCGCCGTGGCGCCGCTGCATCGTCGCCGAGGACGTCGTCGACGGCGTCGCCATCCCGGTGGCGGCCGGCGCAGTCCACGAAGCGTCGCTGCACCCGGAGCGGCTCTGGGTATACGTCGAGGTGGCCCGCGACCACCGCCGGTCCGGCATCGGCTCGACCCTGCTGGCGATGCTCCGGCACGAGGCGGAACGTTCGCCCTCGGGCGTGACCCGGCTGCGGACCAAAGTGGAGCCGGGCACTCCCGGGGCCGCGTTCGCCGAAGCGGCCGGCCTGGCCCCGATCCAGCGTTCGCGCCTGGTGGTCGTCGAGCCCGGGGCGCTGAAGCTCCCGGTCTTCGGCGACGGTTCCGAGGCCGCGGCGACCGAACAGGTCGAGGACCTGGCCACCGGGTCGGTGGAGCTGAGCGGCGTCGTGGGCCGGTACTACACCGCCGTGCACGACTGGGACAGCCCCGGCGAGCTCAGCATCGCCACGGTGCAGCGGCTCTTCCTGGACGAGCTCAGCGGCGCGCGCGGCGCGATCGTGCTGCGCGCGCCCAAGGCCAGTGCCTTCGGCGCGGGCGTGCCGGCCAGCAAGAAGGGCCGTCTCCAGGCCTTCGCCGTCAGCTACGCCCAGGGCGGGCCGGAACTTGGCGCCGAGGACGGCCATGCCCCGGCAGCCGGTGAGCCGTCCGAGGTGTTCCTCGGCCACGACCCGGACCTGCCGGCGGACGAAGCCCGGGCAGCGGTCCGGGACCTGCTGGCGCTGATTGCGTACCAGTACCCGGTGCTGCTGGAACTGGATGATTCGATGACCGCGCTGCGCGCCGTCGTCGAGCCGCTGTTGGAAGCCGGCACCGCACGCCAGGCTGGCGCGGACACCCTGATCGTCTCGGACCCCGTCTAGGACTCCAAACGCAACTGACCCGCACCCGTTGTCATAATGACAACGGCTGCGGGTCAGTCGTGGTTTAACCGGTGGCTAGGGCATCACCGGCGGGACGAACTCAAAGGTCTCGCCGAGGAGCCAGACCAGCAGCAGCACCACCGGCAGGTGGAACACGAACTGCAGGAAGGTGAAACCGACCAGGTCCCGGGCGCGCAGCTTCAGCACCGCCAGCAGCGGCAGCATGAAGAACGGGTTGATCAGGTTCGGCAGTGCCTCGGCGATGTTGTAGATCTGCACCGTCCAGCCCAGGTTCATCTGCACGTCGGTCGCGGACTGCATCACGTACGGCGCCTCGACCAGCCACTTTCCGCCGCCGGAGGGGACCAGCAGGCCCAGTACCGCGGTGTACAGCGCAATGACGACGGCGAATCCGCCGCCGCTGCCGATCTGCGAGAAGAATTCGGCCAGGTGCGCGGAGATGGTCATGCCGCCGTGGCCGGTGGCCTTGGTCAGGATCGCGGCCATCGCGGCGTACAGGGGGAACTGCACCAGGATGCCGGCGGTGGCCGGGACGGCCTTGGTGACAGCCTGCAGGAAGTTCCGCGGGGTGCCGTGCAGCACCAGGCCCAGGATGAGGAAGACCAGCAGGTAGCCGTTGAGGCTGCTGACCACGGTCAGGAACGGCTTGGTCAGGAACTGCGAGACGAGCCAGCCGAGGGTCAGGATTCCGGCCAGGACCGGCAGGATCCTGCTGTATTCGAGCCATTCGCCGGGGCGGGACCGCGGTGCGGGCTCGCTGGGTTCGTCGTCGAGGTCGACGCCGAGGTCTTCGGCGGTGCGGATTGCGCCGCCCTGCGGGGCGGAGAAGTGCGCGATCACCGTGGTCAGCAGCATCAGGATGGCCAGGGTCAGCAGTGACTGCCAGGTGAAGATCGTGGTGCCGAAGTCCAGGATGCCGGTGATCTTCAGCAGCGCCGGCGGCAGGGAGGCCGCCGTGGCCTGCAGCTGGGCGGCCGAGGAGGACAGGCCGAGGGCCCAGACGGCCCCGAGGCCCATAAACGCGGCCGCGCCAAGGGCCCGGTAATCCACGGTCAGGTCCTTGCGCCGGGCGATGGCCCGGGCGAGCAGACCGCCGAAGATCAGGCTCAGGCCCCAGTTCAGGAAGGAGACGGACATGGACATCAGGGCCACGAAGCTGACCGCGGTCCGGGCGGTGGCGGGCACCAGGGCCAGCCGGTTGATCAGGCGGGCCACCGGCGGGGACGTTGCCACCACGTAGCCGGTGAGGACCACCATGGCCATCTGCAGGGTGAAAGCGGTCAGGTCCCAGAAGCCGTTGCCGAAGGAGTCGGCGATGGACTGCGGCGAGGCGCCGATCGCCAGGGCGGCCAGGGCGATGATGATCACCCCGGCGAGGGCAAAAATGTAGGCGTCGGGGAACCATTTTTCGGTCCACGCCGCCATCCGCTGGGCTATCCGGGCGAGACCGCGTTCTTCGACGATGCCGCTTTTGGTCAGGACTGTGTTCGACACAGAGGGGTACCTCTTCGTTGAGTGTGATTTTGTACCCGATGGAGTTTAGTCAAGTCGGTGGGGTGAACCGGGCTTATCGGCGCCGGCTGCGGGCGCGCCGCAGTCCTTCGGCTTCGTCCAGCCGCTGCCGTTCTTCCTCCGTGGGCGCGCTGCCGCCCAGCTCCGCCGGCATCCACCACGCTCCCGGTCCGGGCTGGAGCGGGAAGTCGGCGATGCCGGCGTCGATCCCGCGCTGCAGGGCCGCCCGCAGCGCGTCGGTCGCCGCCGCTACGTCCGACTCCGGCGCCGGGTGGAACGGTTCGCCGACGTGCACGCGCACCGGCGCGCGCCAGGCGCGGCGCGGCGAGAAGCCATGGTGCCGGGTCATGATCCGGTGCGCGCCCCAGACCGAGACCGGGATCAGCGGAACCCCCGCCTCGGCTGCCATCCGCACCGCGCCGGTCCGGCACTCGCGGACCCGGAAGCTGCGGCTCACCCCGGCTTCGGGAAGGATTGCGATGTACTCACCCGCCCGCAGCTTCCGCACGGCCTCGTCGTAGGCGTGGGCGCCGGAGTCGTAGCCGACGACGACGTGCCCGGCGGCACTGACGGCCGGCCCGGCGAACCAGTGGTCGGCCGCGCCCTGGGTGATCAGGAAGCGCATCTGCGCCCGGTTGTGCCACCAGAGCAGCAGCTCGGCCGCGGCGAAGTCAAGGTAGCCGAAGTGCGTGATCGCCACGACGGCGCCCGTCCCGGGCACGGGCCGCCTTGACGGGGCCGGCCGCGGGACGCGCCCGGGTGAGCCCGCGGAGCCCGGGGAAGCCTCAGGGCGGGGCAGTTCCGTCTGAGTGCCGGGCAGGTGCTGGGCGCCGGTGACGATGATCCGGATCCCGAACAGCCGGCGCAGCAGCTCGCCGGTCCGGACGATGGTGCGGTAGAAGCGGTCGCTGGGACCGGGACGCCAGCTCACGGGCGGTCCCGGCTCAGCGGCCGGCCCTCCGCCGGGGCGGCCAGGGCAGGAAACCGGAGGTCGATTCGACGTATTCCCTGTAGCCGGGCCGGGCGGACATGGCCTTCTCGGTGAGGGGTTTGCCGGTCTTTCCGGCCAGCGTCCAGATCATCAGGGCTGGGGAGAGGACGGTGAGAACGCCGGGCCAGGAGTCCGCGGCGACCAGGAACAGCCCGGCCCACACGGCGGCGTCGCCGAAGTAGTTGGGGTGCCGGGTATAGCGCCAGAGCCCGGTGTCCAGCACGGTTCCGCGCCGAGCCGGGTCCGCCTTGAACTGTGCCAACTGCCAGTCGCCCACGGTTTCGAAGACGAAGCCGACGATCCAAAGCAGGACTCCCAGCAGCGCCAGCCAGCCCAGGGGGCCGGTGCTGAACATGCCGACCTGGAGGGTGAGCGAGACGAAGAACATCACGAGGCCCTGGGGCAGGTACACCCGGCGCAGGGCGTAGGTGTTCCGGGAGCCGGGGGCCGAGGACAGCATGTCCACGTAGCGGGGATCCTCGTGGCCGCCGCGGGCCCGGACGCCGATGTGGACGGCCAGCCGCACGCCCCAGACCGCCACCAGGGCCAACAGCAGCAGCCGGCGTCCGGCGTCGCCGTGGCCTGCGGACAACAGCCAGGAGACCCCGGCGGCCACGACGAAGCCCAGGCCCCAGACCGTGTCGATGACCGAGTGGCGGCTTTGCCGCACGGCGACCGCGAACGTCACGGCCAGCAGGAGCGCGAGGGCCAGGGCCGCCCAGGGCAGGCTGGCCAGGAAGGCCGCCAGTGGGAAGGCCGGCATCAGAGCACCACCGGCAGGCCGGCGGCCGCGGGGAGGACCTGCCTGAGTTCCCCGGCGCCGGCCGGCTCGGTGCCGGCGCGGCTGCCAAAGGCGTCGAGGATGAAGCCGTTGGCCAGCGAGTTCCAAAGCCGAACCCGGCGGAACATGAAGTGGCCTGCGCCCTGAAGGGACACGTAGTCGATCGACGCGGCCACCTGCTGTGCCCGTTTCGCGTACGCCAGGGAGTTGCGGGGGCTGGTCCACCGGTCCTCAGTGCCGTGCACGATCAGCACCCGCCGCCCTGCGACGCGGTCCACGGGGGTAGTCCCGTCCAGCCAGGGCGCGAGAGCGACGACGGCGTCCACCTGCGGGTGGTCGGCGACGCACAGCGCCGTCAGGCCGCCCATGGAATGGCCGAGCAGGTAAACCGGAACGCCCGGATGCTCGAGGCTGATCTGCTCAAGCGCCCAGCGGGCGTCCTGGACCGGCGACATGTCCGGACCGTTCCAGCCCCGGTACCGGTTGCGGAGGGTCCAGACGGCCAGGCCGTGCGGGCCGCCCCGGCCGCGCAGGGCCTGCGCGAAGGGCAACATCCTGGCCGGGCTCAGATGCCGGGCACGGACGGCGTCGAAGCTCGCGGCACGCCCGCCGTGCAGCACCAGGGCAACACCGCGGGTTTCCCCGGCCGCGTCGGCGATGCTCAGCGTCGCCCGGGCCGTCGTGCCGGAAGCGCCCGCTGCGGCCTCCCGGTCATCTGTCTTGCGTCTGGCCACGTTGGTGTCCTCCACATCTTTTGTCCCTCAGTGTCCAACCCTAAAGCGCGTTCCGGAGTTCCCGGCAGGCTTCCGGCGCTGGTCTTCCACCTCTCCCGCAGGACGTTCGGAGCAGCGGCGGCGCGGGATGGGCCGCCCGTCCCCGGGACCCCTTGACGGCTCCGGAGCGGAGGAGTAGGCCTGTGCTCGTAAACCCCCGGGCGTTCTGCCGGCTGGGAGCACAAATCACCGTCCGGGTCGGAAACCACGACGAAATCGACGGTACAGAAAATGAATGGAACCGACTTCGATGGCCTGCGCGGGCAGGTCCGAGGGCACGTCATCACGTCCGGTGACGCGGATTACGACGCTGCCCGGGCCGTGCAAAACGGCTTGATCGACAAGCGGCCGGCAGCGGTGGTCCAGGTGTCCCAGGTCGCCGACGTGATCGCCGGCGTCAACTTCGCGCGGGAGCATGGCCTGGCGCTGGCGGTCCGCGGCGGGGGACACAGCGGTCCGGGTTTTGGCACGGCGGATGACGCACTGGTGATCGACTTCGCCCACACGCGGGGCGTACGGGTCGACCCGGCCGGCAGAACGGCCCGGACAGAGGCCGGGGCGACGTGGGCCGACTTCAACCACGCCACGCACGCCTTCGGGCTCGCCACCACCGGCGGCGTCGTCGGCTCGACCGGTGTCTCGGGCCTGACCCTCGGCGGCGGCATCGGCTACCTCGACCGAAAGTACGGGCTTAGCTGCGACAACCTCCTTTCGGCCGACGTTGTCACCGCAGACGGGAGGTTCCTCACTGCCAGTGAGCACGAGCATGAGGACCTCTTCTGGGCACTGCGGGGCGGCGGGGGCAACTTCGGCGTCGTCACCTCGCTGGAATTCCGGCTGCATCCCGTGGACACGGTCCACGCAGGCATCGTCATCTACCCGGGGGACCACGCCGAGACCGTCGCCAAGTTCTACCGCGGGCAGCTGGCGGATGCCCCCGAGGAGTTCGGCGCTTTCCTCGCCTTCCACCAGGGACCGCCGGTTCCGTTCCTGCCCGAGGAGTTCCACGGCAAGCCGGTCTGCATTGTGGTCGGGATGTGGACCGGAGACCCGGCCGAGGGGCCGTCCCGCTGGCAGCCCTTCCTCGACGCGGCCCCGGTAGCCGGCTCCATGGTGGGCCCGATGCCTTACCCGGCCCTGAACTCGGCTTTCGACGGCATGTATCCCAAAGGCCTGCTGGCCTACTGGAAGGCGGCCTTCCTCTCCGAGCTCAACGACGGGGCCATCGATGCCCACCTCGAGTACGGGCGGCGCGTTCCCAGCGTGCAGACCGCGGTGCACATCTATCCGATCGACGGCGCCGTGCACCGGGTGGGCTCGGGGGACACGGCGTTCCCCAACCGGAACGCCAGCTTCTCCCCGGTCATCGCCTGCCACTGGGTGGATCCGGCGGACACGGCGGCAAACATCGCCTGGGTGCGGGAATACGCCGCGGCGCTCCAGCCCTATTCCGAGTCCGCCGGCTACATCAATTTCATGGACGGTGACGACCTGGACAAGGTAGCGGAGAACTACGGCCCCAATTACGCACGGCTGAGGGACGTCAAAACGAAGTACGATCCGCAGAACCTCTTCCACATCAACCAGAACATAGTGCCCGCCTAGCTGTCCTGCCTCACCCCGGGCGTCCCGACCCCGTAGAGTTTTCGGCATGAGGTTGAACTGCTGATGGGCGCCGGACATTCACACACCGGACACGGAGGCATCGACCCGACGCCCCGGGCGCTCGCCGCCCGCAGGAAGGCCAACTGGATCCTCGCCGCCGTCCTGGTCCCGCTGACGCTGCTGACCGTGGTGGCCATGGTCCTGCTGTGGCCCTCCGGCAGCAAGGACGGCCTCAAACTCTCCAGCCCGTACGCCGCCGCCCCGGGCGTCAGCTTCGACACCGGAACGATCCAGCGCGTCGTCGTCGGGCCTTGCATGGATGGTGCCGCCCAGGCGGACGGCCAGGCGGCGCCCGCGCCGGAGCAAGCACCGCAGGCCGGGCAGGCACCCCCGGCGCCCGGCGCCGGGCAGGGCTCGCAGTGCACCTTCGCCTACACCGACCCGGACAAGGGCGGCAACCCGGTCAAGGTGGTGATCAACCCCGACGTCGCCAAGTCCCACGGTGTCAAGGCCGGCGACGGGATCCGCTACCTGAACCTGTCCCAGACCCAGGGTGCCGCCGCGCAGGGAACCCCCTCCTACGTTTTTGTCGATTTCGTCCGGACCCTGCCGATCATCCTGCTCGCCGTCCTCTACGCCGTCGTCGTGATCGCGGTGGCGCGCTGGCGCGGGCTGCGCGCCCTCATCGGCCTGCTGGGCGCCTACGCCGTGCTGGTCTCCTTCATGCTCCCGGGGCTGGTCGAAGGCAAGCCGCCGCTGCTGCTGGCGCTGGTCGGGTCGACCGTGATCATGATCGGCGTGCTGTACTTCGCCCACGGTTTCACCGCCCGGACCTCGACGGCGCTGCTGGGCACCATGTTCGGCCTGGGCATCACCGCCGTCCTGGCCGCCTGGGCCACCGACGCAGCGAACCTCGCCGGCGTCGGCAGCCACGATGCCGCCACACTGGCGAACGTCTCGGACCACATCTCGATCTCCGGCATCATCCTCTGCGGGCTGATCATCTCCGGACTCGGGGTGCTCAACGACGTGACCATCACCCAGTCCTCCGCCGTCTGGGAGCTGTGGGAACTCGCGCCCGGCACCTCCAGGCGGAAGCTGTTCGCCTCGGCCATGCGGATCGGCCGGGACCACATCGCGTCCACCGTCTACACCATCGCCTTCGCCTACGCCGGAGCTGCGCTGCCCGTCCTCATCATTGTGATGCTGTACGAACGCCCGCTCGGCGACGCACTGACCAGCGCCGAACTCTCCGAGGAAGTCATCCGCACCCTCGTCGGGTCGATCGGCCTGGTCCTGGCCATCCCGGTGACGACGCTGATCGCGGTGCTGGTCGTCAAGGCCACCGGGCTGCGCGGCGCGGCGCTGCCCGCGGACGACGGCGGGTCCGTGCACGACGGCGCGGCAGCCGATCACGCGTCCGACGGCGGCACCGGCGCGGCGCCCGACGGCGACGGATCCGGTCCGGCACCTGAAAGCCGGCGCGGCCGGCGGGCCGAACTGCGCCGCTGACCCCGGTTCCGCCGGTGGATCGGACGGCAGGCAGCCCCGATTTCCACATAGCGCACCGGGCGCCGGGCCGATTTGCCCGGCTTTGAGACAATGGTCGGGTGACTGTTGTAGCAACCCCTCCCGCCCCCAAGCTGGAACTGCCGCCCCTGAAGCTGGGCCCCATCACGGTGGACACCCCGGTGATCCTGGCCCCGATGGCAGGCATCACCAACTCCGCGTTCCGCCGCCTCTGCCGCGAATACGGCGGCGGCCTGTACGTGGCGGAGATGGTCACCTCGCGCGCGCTCGTGGAGCGCACCCCCGAATCCCTGCGGATCATTTCGCATGACGACGATGAAAAAGTCCGTTCGGTCCAGCTGTACGGCGTCGACCCGGTCACGGTCGGACAGGCGGTCCGGATGCTGGTCGAGGAGGACCGCGCGGACCACATCGACCTCAACTTCGGCTGCCCGGTGCCCAAGGTCACCCGGCGCGGCGGCGGTTCGGCGCTTCCCTGGAAGACCGACCTCTTCACCTCGATCGTCCAGACCGCCGTGAAGGAAGCATCCAAGGGCAACATCCCGCTGACCATCAAGATGCGCAAGGGCATCGATGATGACCACCTGACCTACCTCGACGCAGGACGGATCGCCCGCGATTCCGGCGTCGCCGCCGTCGCCCTGCACGGCCGCACCGCCGCGCAGTTCTACTCCGGCAAAGCGGACTGGTCCGCCATCGCCCGGCTGCGGGAAGCCCTGCCGGACATTCCGGTGCTTGGCAACGGAGACATCTGGTCTGCCGAGGACGCGGTGCGCATGGTCCGCGAAACCGGCGTCGACGGCGTCGTGGTGGGCCGCGGCTGCCAGGGCCGGCCGTGGCTCTTCGGGGATCTGATGGCAGCCTTCGAAGGCAGCGACGCCCGCCACACCCCGGCCCTGCGCCAGGTCGCCGAGAGCATCTACCGCCACGCGGAGCTCATGGTGGAGACCTTCGGCGACGAGGGCAAGGCGCTGCGGGAGATCCGCAAGCACATGGCCTGGTACCTCAAGGGATACGTCGTCGGCAGCGACCTGCGCCACCGGCTGGCACTCGTGACGAGCCTGGAAGTCCTTCGCGCCACGCTGGATGAACTCGACCTCGACTCGCCCTACCCGGGCGCCGACGCCGAAGGCCCGCGCGGCCGCGCAGGCTCGCCCAAGAAACCGGCCCTGCCCAAGGACTGGCTGCTGAACCGCAACCTCGACGCCGAGCAGTCCCGGGACATCTCCTTCGCCGAACTGGACGTCTCCGGTGGCTGAGGCCCGGACCGCGGCGGCCGTCGTCGGCGGCTACGTGGAGCGCGACTGTGCCCGCTGGGTCGAGGAGCCGCCCAAGAGCACCTACCGTTCCGACTTCGAACGTGACCGGGCGCGGGTCCTGCATTCCTCCGCGCTGCGCCGGCTCGGCGCCAAGACCCAGGTGGTGGCCCCGGACACGGACGACTTTGTCCGGACCCGGCTGACGCACAGCCTTGAGGTGGCCCAGGTGGGCCGCGAACTTGGCCGCACCCTGGGCTGCGACCCCGACGTCGTCGACACCGCCTGCCTCAGCCACGACCTCGGCCATCCGCCGTTCGGCCACAACGGCGAGTCGGCGCTGAACGAGGTCGCCCACGCGATCGGCGGCTTCGAGGGCAACGCCCAGACCCTGCGCCTGCTGACCCGGCTCGAGCCCAAGGTCCTGGCCCCCGACGGCCGGCCCGCCGGCCTGAACCTCACCCGGGCCAGCCTCGATGCCGCCGCCAAGTACCCGTGGTCCGCCGAGGACGCCCCGGTGATCCACGGCCAGCGGACCAGCAAGTTCGGCGCTTACCAGGACGACCTGCCCATCTTCGAGTGGATCCGCGAGGGTGCCCCCGAGCGGCGGTCCTGCCTTGAGGCGCAGGTCATGGACCTCGCCGACGACATTTCCTACTCCGTGCACGACGTCGAGGATGCGATCGTCGCCGGACACTTCCAGCTCCGCTGGATGGACAACCCGGACCACCGCGCCCGGGTGGTCGGCTACGCCAAGCAGTGGTACCTGCCGCACCACGACGCGGCTGAGATCGACGCCGCCCTGGCCCGGCTGGAAGCGACCAGTGTCTGGGTGCGCGAGGCCGACGGCAGCCGCAAATCCATGGCGGCGCTGAAGGACATGACCAGCCAGTTGATCGGCCGGTTCTGCCACAGCGCGCTGGAGACCACCCGCGCCGTCTACGGCCCGGAAAACCTCACCCGGTACAACGCCGAACTCATCGTCCCGGAGGAGACTGTGATGGAAATCGCGGTGATGAAGGGCCTGGCCACCACCTTCGTGATGACCACCGAGCACCGGCAGCCCATTTACGAGCGCCAGCGCGAGGTACTGCACGCCCTGGTCACCGCGCTCAGCGCCACCGGGGACCGCCACCTCGAACCGATGTTCGCCGCTGACTGGCGCGCCGCGGCCGACGACGGAGCCCGGCTGCGCGTCGTGATCGACCAGGTGGCCTCGCTCACCGACGGCTCTGCGCTGGCCATGTACGAACGGCTCGTCGGCAGCCTGCCGTCGCTGTGGTGACCGGCACCATACGCCGCGGACCGGCGTCGTGCCCGGGGGCTAGGATGGCACCGTGGCCGGCCTGATCAAACGCGAAGACATCGACGAGGTGCGCCAGCGCACCGATATCAAGGAAGTCGTTGACGGGTACGTCACGCTCAAAGGTGCCGGGCTGGGGTCCTACAAGGGACTGTGCCCCTTCCACGACGAGCGCTCACCCTCGTTCACCGTGCGGCCGCAGGTGGGCCGTTACCACTGCTTCGGCTGCGGTGAGGACGGCGATGTCATTTCGTTTGTGCAGAAGCTGGACCACACCTCCTTCCACGAGGCGGTCGAAAAGCTGGCCGCCCGGATCGGCTACGAGCTGCGTTACGAGGACGGCGGTTCCGGGCCCAACCGCGAGGAGATCGGCCGTCGCCAGCGGCTGCTGGATGCCCACAAGATCGCGGACGAATTCTTCCGCGCACAGCTGCTCACTCCCGGCGCTGCCGAGGGGCGGAACTTCCTCCACGGGCGCGGCTTTGACCGTGCCGCCTCGGAACAGTTCGGCGTCGGTTACGCGCCGCAGGGCTGGGATTCGCTGCTCAAGCACCTGCGCGGCCGCGGCTTCACCGACGCGGAACTGAAGCTCACCGGCATGTTCTCCGAAGGCGGCCGGGGCATTTACGACCGGTTCCGCGGCCGGCTGATCTGGCCGATCCGCGACATCGCCGGCGACACCATCGGCTTTGGCGCCCGCAAACTCTACGAGGACGACCAGGGCCCCAAGTACCTGAACACCCCGGAGACGGCGCTCTACAAGAAGTCCCAGGTCCTCTACGGGATCGACCTGGCCAAGCGCAGCATCGCCAAGGAACGCCAGCTGGTGGTCGTGGAAGGCTACACCGACGTGATGGCCTGCCACCTCGCCGGGATCCCGACGGCGGTCGCCACCTGCGGCACGGCGTTCGGCTCCGAGCACATCAAGATCGCCCGCCGGCTGCTCTCGGACGACGGCAGCGGGGGAGAGGTCATCTTCACCTTTGACGGCGACGCCGCCGGACAGAAGGCCGCGCTGCGCGCGTTTGAGGAAGACCAGCGGTTCGTCGCCCAGACCTACGTTGCCGTCGAGCCCGGCGGCGCGGACCCCTGCGAACTGCGCCAGGCCAAGGGCGATGACGCGGTGCGGGATTTGATCGGCTCGCGCCGTCCGCTGTTTGAGTTCGCCATCCGCGCCACCCTGCGCCGCCATAACCTGGACACCGTCGAGGGCCGGATCGCGGCCCTGCGCGAGTCGGCTCCGGTGGTGGCCCAGATCCGCGACGCCGGCATCCGCCCGGCCTACGCCCGTGAACTGGCCGGCTGGCTGGGCATGCCGGTGGAGGATGTCAGCCGGGCCGTCGGTGCCGCCGCCAAGCGCCAGGGCCCGGGTGCCCCGGGCGGCAGCGGCCCGGGCCACGGCAACAACCAGGGCCACGCTCCGGACCGCGGCTACGGCCAGGGCTCCGGCCAGCACCAGGGCCGCCCGGCGCCCGCCGGTTACGGCTCCGGGCCGGGGGTGGCACCCCTGCCGGCGGCGCTGCCGTTCAACCGTCCGGACCCCCGCGATCCGGTGGCCACCATGGAACGTCAGGCGTTGGAAGTGGTCCTGCAGGAGCCGGCGCTCCTGGAGGGAGCCACCTGGGAACGGTTCTCGGAGGCGAGGTTCTCCACCCCGGCCTACCTGGCCGTCCACGAGGCGATCCGCGCCACCGGACTGGCCCACACCGGCGACCCCGTGCGCTGGGTGGAGCAGCTGCTGCAGGAAGTCCCGGAGCCGCTCCGGCCCCTGGTGTCCGAGCTGGCGGTCGTCCCGCTGCCCGCCAGCACCCCCGAGGCGGTCCAGCGCTACTGCCGCGACATCCTGGCCCGCCTGTTCGAGCTGCAGATCACGCGCGTGAAGGCGGACAAGATGGGCCAGCTGCAGCGGCTGGACGCCTCGGCGCAACCCGAGGAGTTCCAGCGCCTGAACCGGGAGCTGATGGAGCTGGAAATGCAGCGCCGGGCGCTCCGCATGGACGCCTGAGCCGGCGTCGGCACCGGTCCCGCCGGGCAGCCGGGGCAGCCAATTTCGCTTACCGGCGCGGTGTTTGCTAGGCTTATATCCGCTTCATTCCTCCTTAGCTCAATTGGCAGAGCATTCGACTGTTAATCGAAGGGTTGCTGGTTCAAGTCCAGCAGGAGGAGCGCACAGTCCCCGTTCCGGGTCACCGGAACGGGGACTTTTTGTATACCCAGGGAGGGTATCCCGGCGGTGCCCGAGGGGCAACGGTCCGCCGATTTCCTTCGGGCGAAAACCTTTGCTAATGTCATACCTGCTTCATTCCTCCTTAGCTCAATTGGCAGAGCATTCGACTGTTAATCGAAGGGTTGCTGGTTCAAGTCCAGCAGGAGGAGCCCTCGGGCCCCGCATCCGGCGAACAGCCGGCAGCGGGGCCTTTTTGTTGCCTGCTAGACGAAGAACATCTCCACCTGCAGGAAGCGTTCCGCCTCCGCCACGGCCGCCTGGAACGCCTCATCCTCGGTGGGGGACTGCCGGGGCTCGCGGGGGTGCCACTCGTGCCCGGAGGAGTGGACCCGGGTAAACCCGCCGCGCGGCGGGGCGTAGAAGATGCCGAACCGCTGCACGGGCCACTCGGGGGAGGTCTCCGGGGCCACGAGCAGCGCCGAGTCGTAGGCGGGGTTGTACCACTGGGCGATCGGTCGGCGCCGGTCCTCGGTGAACAGCCCGGCCGCGTACAGGGCCGCCGACTGGGGGCTGGTCTGCGAGCACAGCCGGTCCCACCACAGAGGCAGGATGCCGTCGTCGCACCGCTGCCACGTGGCCGGAAGGGGAGGAGGGTCCTGCCACTCAGGCACAAACCAACTTTATCGCCCGGCGTCTGCCGCGAATAGGGCAGCGTGGCCCGGCCGAGTACCGCCGTCGACCGACTGCTGACGGACATGCCCATCCTTCGCGGCGTGGACTGGGCATGGCGGGTTATGCCCGGCGCTTGGAGTGGCTGAGGGGCATGTCCGTCCGTCGGGACCGGCCTAGTGGATCGACGGAACCGTTCGGGGCCGGACGATGAGCCAGAGGGCCGCAGCGGCGAGCAGGATGCAACCGGCCTGGACCGCGCCCATCGGCGTGGCGGAACCGAGGCCCAACCAGCCGACGACGGGGGAGATGATGCCCGCCGTCAGGAAGGTCGCCGCGCCCAGCAGCGAAGCGGCGGTGCCGGCCTGTGCACCGTGCTTGGCCAGGGCCAGGACCTGGACGCACGGGAAGGTGAACCCGGCCCCCAAGATGTAGAACCAGAGCGGAACCATGACGCCCCACAGTCCGAAGCCCAGCTGGTCGAAGACCACGATGAGCGCAGCCATCAGGAACATCCAGGCCGTCGAGCAGGCCAGGATCCACTGCGGCGGCACGCGCTTGATAAGCCGTGAGCTGGTCTGCACGCCGGCGACGATGCCCAGCGAGTTGACGCCGAACAGCATGCCGTACTGCTGCGGCGAGAACCCGAAGACATCCTGGAATAGGAAGGGGGACGCCGACAGGTAGGTGAACAGGCCGCCGAAGTTCAGGCCGCCCACCAGCAGCAGGCCCACGAAGACCCGGTCGCCGAAGAGGACGCCGTAGCGTTGCCGGGCCGTCAGGCCGGTGCGGCCCCGCAGCTCCCGGGGCAGGGTCTCGCGGACGACGAACACGGCGGCAATAATCACGCAGCTTCCGTAGCCGGCGAGGAAGAAGAAGATGCCCGGCCACGGCATCAGCAGCAGCAGCTGCGATCCGATCACCGGGGCCAGGATCGGTGCCAGGCCGTTGACCAGCGCCATCCGGGAGAACATCCGGACCATCGCATACCCGCTGAACAGGTCGCGCACCATCGCCATGGCCACCACGCCGCCGCCCGCGGCGCCAATGCCCATCAGCACCCGGAACAGGCCCAGTGTGCCGATATCGGTGGAGAGCGCGGCGCCCAGCGAGGCGCCGATGTGCAGCGCCGTGGCCAGGATCAGGGGAAGCCGCCGCCCGAATTTGTCACTCAGCGGCCCGACCACCAGCTGGCCCAGGGCGAACCCGACCGTGGTGCCGGTCAGCGTCAGCTGGACCGCGGCCTCGTTAACTCCGAGGCTCTCCTCGAGGGCCGGAAACGCCGGCAGGTACAGGTCCACGGTGAACGGGCCCAGGGCCGTCAACGCGCCGAGCATCAGGATGTACAGGAGCTTGCGACGGCGGCTGAGGGAATCCCCGGGATTGGTGGGTGTATGCACAGAGGTCAATCCTAGGCCCGCCCGCCGCCTGCGCCGCGCGGCCGGTCCCGCCTCCCGCAACCGTCCGGTCCCACCGGGCCCGGGACGCCGCCTGCGCCGCGCGGCCGGTCCCGGGACGCCCCGGGGGCCCTGAATGGTAGCTTTGACACCTAGGCGCGCGCGAAGCCGTGCGGACCTATTCAGCGGAAGCGGATCACAGATGGAACCAGTTAGGCGGAACCGATGAGCGGACGGCACACCGGCAGGACAAACGGGGGGCTGCGCCTTTCCGCGCTGCCCAAGACCCTGAAACTGATCTTCAAGCTGGCACCCCGGCAGCTGAACGACGAAATTGCCTTCGCCAAGGCCGAACTTAAGCGCAAGGGCGTCCAGTTCGGCGTCGCAGCGGCGTTCCTGGCTGTGGCCCTGATTTTCGTCGTCTTCCTGGTCATCGGCCTGATCGTCGCCGCCATCATGGGCCTGGCCACCATCATGCCGGCCTGGCTTGCGGCCCTGCTGGTCTGCGCCGCGTTCCTGGTGATTGCGCTGATCGTCGGCCTGATCGGCTACGGCCGGCTGAAGAAGGCCATGCCGCTGCTGCCGGAAGAGACCATCCGCGGCCTGAAGCACGACCTCGGCATCGCCAAGGAAGGTTCCTCGTTCGACCCCGCCGTGCTCGACCCCGCATCCCCGCAGGCGAAGGCCGCGAAGGCCGCGAAGGCGGCCAAGGACGAAGCCGCGGCCAAGGCCAAAGCCGAGAAGGCGGCCAAGAAGGCAGCGGAAACGCCCGACCTCGGCCCGGCCCCGACCGAGGCCGAACTCCGGCGCCGGCTCAACCAGCGCCGTGAGCACCTCACCGGTGTCCGCGATGACCTCGGACAGGAACTCGACGTCAAGACCCAGGCCCAGGCCCTGCTGGCCGCCACCGGGCAGCGGCTGGCCGAAGGCAAGGAGGCGGCGGACGCCGGTTTCCGCAGCCGTTCCGCCGCCGCCGGCTCCGCTGACCGTTCCGGAACCGCCAAAGGATCCGCCGCCGCGTCCGAGCTCGGCAAGCGCTGGAAGCCGCTGACCGCCCTGGCCGCCTCGGCCGCCGCCTTCGTGTTCCTGCTGCGCCGCCTGCTCCAAGGCTAGGTCCGCCCTGGACACCGACACCCACTCGTTGCCGGCTGAGGAAAGGGGGAGCGAATGAAGTTCATCGGCGCCGGAGCACGCCCCGGCCAGCCCCAAGTCCACTCCGACGTGGTCTTCACCGTGCCCAACCTCCTGACAGTCGTCCGGTTCCTGGGTGTCCCGCTTTTCATCTGGCTGGTCCTTGCCAAGCAGGAATACGGCACCGCCGCCCTGGTCCTGGCCATCATGGGCAGCACCGACTGGGTCGACGGCTACATCGCCCGCCGCTTCAACCAGCTCTCCAACCTGGGCCGGATCATGGATCCGGTCGCGGACCGGCTGTCCCTGATCGCCGTCGCGGTCACCCTCGTCATCGCCGGCGTCGTCGAATGGTGGTACCTGACCGCGCTGCTGGTACCTGACCTGGTGCTGCTGTGCCTGTCGCTGTACTACTTCCACAGCCACCCCGACCTGCCCGTCAGCCGGGTCGGCAAGATCCGCACGGCGCTGCTGCTGGTGGGTACTCCGCTGCTGGTGCTCTCCAAACTCCCCGTGGCGGGGACCGAGGTCTATTTCATCGCGGCCTGGCTCTTCCTGGGGCTCGGCCTCATCGGCCACTGGATCGCGGCCTACAACTACTTCTGGGCCATCATCCGCAAGGGCCGCGAGCACCGGGCCGGCCGCGCGGCCGCCGGCGCCACAGGCACAGGGGCCAACGACGACGACGGCGGTCCCCGCTGATGGTTTGGCTGGCAGTAGTTCTGGCGGTGCTCGGCGCCTTCTTCCTGGCGTTCGGCGCCCAGCGCCAGGGCAGCGCGGTCAAAGCGGACACGGGAGGCCTGGCCCTGAGTTCGCACGGGCTGCTCCGGCTGATCCGCAATCCGCGCTGGGTCCTGGGCCTTCTGCTGCTCGCCGCCGGTACCGCGATGAACGCCGTCGCCCTGGTCTCCGCTCCGCTGACCGTCGTGCAGCCGATCGGCGCGATCGCCCTGGTCATCACCACGATCATCAACGCCAAGGACCAGGGGCTGAGCATGAACCGGGCGACCGTGGTGGCCATTAGCGCCTGCGTCACCGGCTCGGCCCTGTTCGTGATCCTCGCCGTCAACGTCACGCAGGAGAACCACCACGTCAGCGCCGAGGACGAGCTCACGATCGTGCTCCTGCTGGCCCTGGCGGTAAGCCTCTTCGGCTCCCTGGCGCTGCTCTTCAAACACCGGATGAGCGCCTTCATCTACATCCTGGGAGCCGGCGTGCTCTTCGGCTTCGTGGCCGTCCTGACCCGCATCATCGGCAAGCACCTGCTCGATCCGAACGGCCAGTTCCTGCTCAACGTCCAGTGGTACACGCTCGTCGCGATCGCCGCGGCCGGCGGCCTCGGCTCCTGGTTCGTGCAGAGCGCCTACTCCGGGGGACCGCCCGACCTGGTGATCGCGGGACTGACGGTCATCGACCCGATCATCGGCATCGCGATCGGCATTCTGATCCTGGGCGAGCTGCGCCCCGACGTCCACGCCGTGACGGCGATTGCCATGGGCGCGGCCGGTTCGCTTGCTATCGTGGGAGTGATCGCCCTATCCAGGCACCACCCCGAGGTCACCAAGCGCAAGAAGGACGCGCGGAAGGCCGCTGGGCGGTTGTCGTAGGGCGGAGCCAGACTTCCGGCGCAGGCCAGGCGCCTGCACCGACGGCCAGCCGGCCACCATCAGCCCGCTGCCCGCACCGTGACCACCAGGAGCCATCCCCGTGACCATGCCCCAGAACGACAAACCCCTGACCATCCTGATCGCGGCGGACACTTACCCGCCGGATGTCAACGGTGCCGCCCAGTTCGGCTACCGCCTGGCCAAGGGGATGACCGGGCGCGGACACGACGTCCACGTCCTGGCCTGCCGTCCGAGCAAGGGCAAGAGCTTCAGCGAGTTCCGCGACGAGGCCACCGTCCACCGCCTCCGCTCGCACTCGGTGCCCACCCACGAGTACTTCCGGATCACCTTCCCCTGGGAGATCAAAAAAGAGATCGGCCTCCTGTTCGACCGGATCCAGCCCGACGTCGTGCACATCCAGAGCCACTACATGATCGGCGAGCACGTCCTGTACGAGGCGGTGAAGCGCGGCATCCGGATCGTCGCCACCAACCACTTCATGCCCGAAAACCTCAACCCGTTCCTGCCGTTCCCGCAGTGGTTCAAGGACATCGTCGGCCGGGTGTCATGGCGTGACATGGGCAAGGTCATGGGCCAGGCCGACGTCGTCACCACCCCCACGCCGCTGGCCGCCAAGGCGATGCACGAGCACGCGTTCCTGCGCAAGGTCCTGCCCCTGTCCAACGGCATCGACTCGGCAGCCTACGAACCGAAACCCGGCGAGGAGGTCGAGCGCCATGCCAGCCCCACGGTGCTGTTCGTCGGCCGGCTCGCCGAGGAGAAGCACATCGACGTGCTGATCGACGCCGTATCCCGGACGCCGGCCGCGCTGGACGTGCACCTGGAAATCGTCGGCGGGGGAGAAGTGCGTCCCTCGCTCGAGGCGCAGGTCGAACGCCTCGGCCTGCAGGACCGCGTCAAGTTCCTTGGCCTGGCCAGCGACGAGGAACTGCGCCGGGCGTACCTTGGCGCGGACCTGTTCTGCATGCCCGGCACGGCCGAACTTCAGTCCCTCGTGACGCTGGAAGCGATGTCCGCTTCGACCCCGGTGGTGCTGGCCGACGCCATGGCGCTGCCGCACCTGGTGCGCGACGGCGAGAACGGCTTCCTGTTCACTCCGAACGACAGCGCGGACCTGGCGGAGAAGATCGCCCGAGTGCTCTCGCTCCCGGCGGACGAGCGGGCAGCGATGGGCAAGGCGAGCCGCAGCATGGTGGAAAGCCACGGCATCGAACGGACGCTGCAGACCTTCGAGGACATCTACCGCGGCGCCAGCTACGACGACCTCGTCGTCTAGGGCCCTCGGGCCGGGCGCCACCGGAAGGGCGCGGGCGAGTACTATTGCTAGAGTGTGTTTTTGCCCGGGACGCGCCGGCCGGTCCCGGCCGGCCGCCCGGGCCATGGGGCTATAGCTCAGCTGGTTAGAGCGCGGGACTCATAATCCTAAGGTCCTCGGTTCAAGTCCGAGTAGCCCTACTCCACCGCGGAATTTCCTGGACAGCCGCCGTCCGAAGGGGCCGCAGCAGGCGTCGATACGCCGGCTGCGGCCCCTTTTGCGTGTCCGGGACCGCGTGGCCGCCATCACTTGCCACCGCCCCGGCACTGCGATATGTTACTGACGAGTAACATCTTTGCGGTGCGACGTCCCGCACCCTTTTGGTCGCTGCTGATCACGAGTGAAGGAACACCATGCCCAAGGCTGACACCGACATCAACAACCTGCCCTACGCCGACGGCGACTTCTTCGCCTTCGAGCAGCTGCTCAGCGCCAAGGAGCGGGACCGGCTCGCCGAGGTCCGCGAGTTCCTCGCCCGCGAGGTCAAGCCGATCGCCGTCGACTGCTGGAACCGCGGCGAGTTCCCGATGGACCTGATCCCGAAGCTGGCCGAAATCGATCTGGTCAGCCCGGTCAAGCGGCAGGGCTACTCGAACCTCTTCGCGGGAATCCTGCACGCCGAGGCCACCCGCGCCGACACCTCGATCGCGACCTTCATGGGCGTGCACGACGGACTGTTCACCGGCTCGATCGAAGCGCTCGCGTCGCAGGAGCAACAGGACGCCTGGCTGCCGGACATTTACTCCCTGAAGAAGATCGGCGCCTTCGGCCTGACCGAACCGCTCGGCGGCTCAGACGTTGCCGGCGGCACCCGCACCACGGCCCGGCGCGACGGGGACAACTGGATCCTCAACGGCGCCAAGCGCTGGATCGGCAACGCCACGTTCTCCGACTGGGTAGTCATCTACGCCCGCGACGTCGCCGACAACCAGGTCAAAGGCTTCCTGGTGGACACGAAGACGGAGGGCTACAGCGCCGCCAAGATCGAGAACAAAATCTCGCTGCGCACCGTGCAGAACGCGGACATCACCCTTGAGAACGTCGTCGTGCCGGACTTCTTCAAGCTCGCGAACGCCAACAGCTTCCGCGACACCAACAAGGTTCTCAAGGTCACCCGGCTGGCCGTCGCCTGGCAGGCGGTGGGGCAGCAGCTCGCCGCGTTCGACGTCGCCCGGCGCTACGCCGTCGAGCGCAGCCAGTTCGGCCGCCCGATCGCCTCGTTCCAGCTGGTCCAGCACCAGCTCGTCCAGATGCTCGGCAACGCCGTCAGCTCGATGGGCATGATGGTGCGGCTTTCCCAGCTTGAGGATGCCGGCGAGGCCAAGGACGAGCAGTCCGCGCTGGCCAAGGCGTTCACCACCGCACGGATGCGCGAGAGCGTCGCCATTGGCCGCAGCCTGCTCGGCGGGAACGGCATCGTCACGGACTACGAGATGGCCAAGGTCTTCTCCGACGCCGAAGCGATCTACTCCTACGAGGGCACCCACGAAATCAACACCCTGGTCACCGGCCGGGCCATCACCGGAATCTCGGCGATCGTCTAGGCGGACCCCGTCCCGGCGGCCGGCCGGATCCCGGCGCAGTCCCGCGGCCCTTCATCCTGGACCACCCCTTCCCGACCCGGGACGCAACGGTGGAAGCAGAACGGAGGGCCGCAGGTCTATCAGAAACCCCAGCGGATTGACGTAGTCCCTGCCCCGGCGGACGCCCCAGTGAAGGCACGGCGCCCGGCCGCAGTGCCCCGGGAGCACCCGACCCAGCACCGCACCCCGGGCTACGGCGGCGCCCGTCCGCAAGGTGCTGGCCACCGGCTCAAAACTGCTCCGCAGGCCGTTGCCATGGTCGATGGTGATCACCGGCCGGTCGACGACGACGCCGGCGAAGCTGACGGTCCCTGCCGCCGGCGCAGTCACCGGAACCCCAGCGGACGCGGCCGCCAGGTCCACCCCGCGGTGGCCGCTCAGCCAGGGCCGGGCCGGCGGATCGAAGGCGCGCAGCACCCTCGGCCTGGGGGAGAGCGGCCAACCCCACCGGCCGCCGTCGCGCGCCGGTGATGCCAGCCTCGCCTGCGTCTCCCGCCCGCCGGCGCCCGGCGGACCCGGCGCCCCGGCAGCGCCGGACGCGGGAGCCGCGCAAACCATCGCGGCCGTGATGACGGGAACCACTATGCGGAGCGCTGCACGAAAGCCTGCGCGGGCGGCACGAATAGCGGTACGAACGGCAGCCGAAACCGCAGCATCAAAGGTGGCGTGCACAGTGGCCCGAAGGGCGGCACCAGGCGGCGCGAGGGACATCATGCATCCACCCTGCGAGCGGCGTGCGGCGCGGGGAAGGCACCGGTCCGGCTATGTGGACAACGCACCGCCCGGGGCCGGCCCCGGTCCGGCCATGTGGACAACGCACCGCCCGGGGCCGGCCCCGGTCCGGCCATGTGGACAACGCACCGCCCGGGGCCGGCCCCCGGCATGGAGAAGACGGCCCCCAGGCCACCCCTGGGGCTCCAACAATCCGGTCACCGGCGCGGGTCTGCTGTAGTACACTTGGTGGAGCAGTTTGCTGTGCCCTCACGCCCAAAACCTGTCCCTGCCCCTGGCCGGACCAGGCCAGCGGGCAGCACGTCTCATTCAGGAGTGCGGGAGCAGCGGCTGACTACGCGTATCCAGCCCTCCCTGTCCGAAGCCCGGCTTCCGGGCGCGGAGGACTGCGCCCCTTTCGGTCCGGCCCACCAGCCGGTGGAGGAGCGCAGTGGATGCCAGGAGGAACGCCCGCCTTGGGTGTTGCTAAACAACCGTCAACTATTGGCAGGGTAAGAGAGCCCACGGCTTTCTCATGAATGACCTGCCGGAAGGAGCGTCGGCATGCCCGTCGTAACCATGCGCCAGCTGCTTGACAGCGGCGTCCACTTTGGACACCAGACCCGTCGTTGGAACCCGAAGATGAAGCGTTTCATCTTCACGGAGCGCAACGGCATCTACATCATTGACCTGCAGCAGTCGCTGTCCTACATCGACCGTGCCTACGAGTTCGTGAAGGCCACCGTTGCACACGGCGGCACCGTCCTCTTCGTCGGCACCAAGAAGCAGGCGCAGGAAGCCATCGCCGAGCAGGCCACCCGCGTCGGCCAGCCCTACGTCAACCAGCGTTGGCTCGGCGGTATGCTGACCAACTTCCAGACGGTTTCCAAGCGCATCCAGCGCATGAAGG
The DNA here is from genome assembly GCF_001428365.1 of Arthrobacter sp. Soil763. GTDB lineage: Bacteria > Actinomycetota > Actinomycetes > Actinomycetales > Micrococcaceae > Arthrobacter. The sequence goes on from NZ_LMSH01000004.1 coordinate 295,292, forward strand.
AACTCGAAGAGATCGACTTCGACGACGTCGCCGGTTCCGCTTACACCAAGAAGGAACTGCTGCTCCTGCGTCGCGAGCTGACCAAGCTGGAGACCAACCTCGGCGGTATCCGCAACCTGACCAAGGCGCCTTCGCTCCTCTGGGTTGTCGACACCAAGAAGGAACACCTCGCCGTTGACGAGGCCAAGAAGCTGAACATCCCGGTTGTTGCCATCCTGGACACCAACTGCGATCCGGACGAAGTCGACTTCCCGATCCCGGGCAACGACGACGCCATCCGCTCCGTCAACCTGCTGACCCGCGTTGTCGCCGACGCCGTGGCTGAGGGCCTGATCGCCCGCAACCAGCGCGCCACCGGCACCACGGAAGCTCCGGAAGAGCCGCTGGCCGAGTGGGAGCGCGAACTCCTCGAGGGCAGCAAGGCTGAAGCCGCCGCCGAAGCTCCGGCTGCCGAGGCTGCTCCGGCCGCCGAAGCCGCTCCGGCTGAGGACGCTGCTCCGGCCGCCGACGAAGCCAAGTAGTCAGACAAATAAATCTGGATTTCCCCGGGCGCTGCATGCAGCGCCAGGGGTACCGACAGGATGGTTGCCCGCTTTGGCGGGCGACCGTCCTGTCGGTCCGTACACCACACAATTTCTAGACAGAGGGGTTCACATGGCGAACTACACTGCTGCTGATATCAAGGCTCTGCGTGAGCGCACCGGCGCCGGCATGATGGATGTCAAGAAGGCTCTCGACGAAGCCAACGGTGACGCCGAGAAGGCCATCGAAATCATCCGCATCAAGGGCCTCAAGGGCGCTACCAAGCGTGAAGGCCGCTCCACCGCGGAAGGCCTGGTTGCTGCCAAGGTCGACGGCGGCGTCGGCGTGATGATCGAGGTCAACTGCGAGACCGACTTCGTCGCCAAGGCTGACAAGTTCATCCAGCTCGCCGACAAGGTGCTGGCCGTTGCTGTTGAGTCCGGCGCTGCCGACCTCGACACCCTGCTGGCCACCGACGTTGACGGCAAGCCGCTGTCCGAGGTCGTCATCGAAGAGGGCGCCGTGCTGGGCGAGAAAGTTGTCGTCCGCCGCATTGCCCGCATCGAGGCCCCGACGGTCGACGCGTACCTGCACAAGACCTCCAAGGACCTCCCGGCCCAGGTCGGCGTGCTGTTCGCCGTCGACGGTGAAGGCGAAGCCGCTACCACCGCCGCCCACGACGTCGCCGTGCACATCGCCGCGATGGCCCCGAACTACCTGACCCGCGAGGACGTCCCGTCCGAGCTGGTCGAGTCCGAGCGCCGCATCGCCGAGGAAACCGCCAAGGCCGAGGGCAAGCCCGAAGCTGCGATGACCAAGATCGTCGAAGGCCGCGTCACCGGCTTCTACAAGGGCGAGGTCCTCGTCGACCAGGCATTCGCGAAGGATGCCAAGAAGTCCGTCGCGCAGGTCCTCGAAGAGGCCGGAGTCAAGGCAACCGCTTTCACGCGCTTCCGCGTCGGTTCCTAACTAAGTCACGCGAAGGGGGTGGTCACTGCGGTGGCCACCCCTTTCGCATGCATCCGGCCCGTCGGCCGAATGCGGCCTTTGGTCCACGGCACGATAATCTTTTCAAAGCTCACCAACGGGAAGGCACCATGGATACCGTCAACAACTCCGCCCAGCCAACAAAGACCCGGCGCCGCGTGCTCCTGAAGCTCTCCGGCGAGGTCTTCGGCGGCGGGAAACTGGGCGTTGACCCGGATACCGTCCGCGGCGTGGCCAAGCAGATCGCCGCCGCCGTTCCCGACGTCGAAGTCGCCATCGTGGTCGGCGGCGGAAACTTCTTCCGCGGCGCCGAACTTTCCCAAAGCGGCATGGACCGCTCCCGCGCCGACTACATGGGCATGCTCGGCACCGTGATGAACTGCCTGGCCCTTCAGGACTTCCTGGAGCAGGCCGGTGTGGAAACCCGCGTCCAGAGCGCCATCACCATGGGCCAGGTGGCCGAGGCCTACATTCCGCGCCGCGCCATCCGCCACATGGAGAAGGGCCGCGTCGTGATCTTCGGCGCCGGCGCCGGCCTGCCGTACTTCTCGACCGACACCGTCGCCGCGCAGCGCGCCATGGAGGTGCACGCCGACGTCGTCCTCATGGCCAAGAGCGGGGTCGACGGCGTCTACACCGCGGACCCGAAGAAGGACCCCACCGCCGAGAAGCTGCACACCCTCAGCTACGACGAGGCCCTCCGCCGCGACATCCGGGTCATGGACCAGACCGCGATGACCATGTGCAAGGACAACAACCTCACCATGGTCGTCTTCGGCATGGAAGGCGAGGGCAATGTCACCCGCGCCATCCGCGGCGAGGAACTGGGCACCGTAGTCACCCCCTAGCTCCGGCTAGGATGTTTTTTAGGACAGATCCGCTCCCCGGGCAATGGGGTGCGCACAAATTCTGAGGAGTGAACGTGATCGAAGAAACCTTGCTCGAAGCCGGGGACAAGATGGACAAGGCCGTTGAGGTAGCCAAGGAAGATTTCGCCTCGATCCGCACCGGCCGCGCCACCCCGGGCCTGTACAACAAGGTCATGGTGGACTACTACGGTTCGCCCACCCCGCTGCAGCAGCTGGCCTCCTTCGCTGTTCCGGACGCACGCACCATCCTGATCACGCCCTTCGACAAGACCGCGCTGCGGGACATCGAACGTGCGCTCAGCGACTCCGAGGTCGGGGCCAACCCGTCCAACGACGGCAACGTCATCCGGATCACCATCCCGGAGCTGACGAAGGAACGCCGCAAGGAATACGTCAAGATCGTCAAGTCCAAGGGCGAGGACGCCAAGGTGTCCATCCGCAACATCCGCCGCAAGGCCAAGGAGACCCTGGACCGCCTGGTCAAGGACGGCGAAGCCGGCGAGGACGAAGGCGCCCGCGGCGAGAAGGAACTGGACGCCCTGACCAAGGCGCACGTCGACGGCATCGACGAGCTGCTCAAGCGCAAGGAAGCTGAGCTGCTCGAGGTCTGATGGTGGCCGACGAACGGGTGCCCGGACCCAGCGTCCGGGCACGGGGGAAAGAACGGCGCAACCCGACGCCGAAGGCCGGCAGGAACCTCCCTGCGGCGACGGCGGTCGGGCTCGCCATGCTCTTTGCCGTGCTCGGCGGGCTGCTGTTCCTTCCTCTGGCGTTCGTCCTGACCGTCACGGCCTTTGCCGTGTTCGGTGTGTGGGAGGTGTTCCGGGCGCTGGAGGCCTCCGGCACCCGCCTGCCAATCGTGCCGGCCATGACCGGCACGGTCGCCATGCCCCTGGCGGCCTACTTCGGCGGTCCGGAGAGCCTGCTGTTCGCGCTGCTGGTCAGCAGCGTTGCTGTGCTGCTCTGGCGCTCCCTGGAGGGGGCAGCAGGGTCGGCGCGCAGCATCTTCGCCGGCGTGTTCACCCTGGCCTGGGTCCCCTTCCTGATCAGCTTTGCCGTGCTGCCGCTGCACGCCTCCGGCGGCGTCACCCCGATCGGCCTCTGGCCCGGCGGGGTGGTGCCCATCGGGGCGTGGCAGATCGGCACGCTCCTGCTGCTCGTGGTCTCCAATGACACCTTTGGCTACCTCGTCGGTGCCTCGCTCGGCAAGCATCCCATGGCCCCGAAAATCAGCCCGAAGAAATCCTGGGAGGGATTCGGTGGGTCGATCGCCGGCGCCGTCCTGGTGGGCGTCCTGGCCAGCATCTACGTGCTGGGGGAGCCGTGGTGGTTCGGCGCCGCCCTGGCGGTGGGCATGGTGGCGGCCGCCACCGCAGGCGACCTGGCCGAGTCCATGGTCAAGCGCGAACTAGGGATCAAGGACATGGGCAACAGCCTGCCGGGCCACGGCGGCGTGATGGACCGGCTGGACTCCATCGTTTTCGCCTCACCGGTGGCCTTCATGATTTTCTCCGCCGGTGCCGGCGGCTAAGGCGACGCCCCGCCACCTCCCGGTGCCTAGAATGGTGCCGGTAAACCAGCCCGTACCCGGCGCGTGCCGCGCCGGACGGCATCGAAGGAAACAAAGAAACAGTGGACATTCAACGGCAGATCCCCGCCTCTTTTGACCGCGTGCAGCGGAACCAGTACGGCTACAACGCCAAGCAGGTGGACCAGTTCCTGCAGCGCGCACGGGTGTCATTCGAAACGCCGCACGCCGCCTCACGCTCGGTCAAGAGCGCCGACGTCCGCGCAGTGTCCTTTGACCCGGTCAAGGGCGGCTACTCGGCGGCGGGCGTCGACGCCGCACTGGACCGACTGGAGGATGCCCTGGCCCGCCGCGAACGGGACGAACTCGTCGAGGAACGCGGCGAGGAAGCCTGGCTGCGCGAGATCGGCCGCCTCGCCGGCCTGCTCCGCGGCCGGTTGCACCGCCCGGACGGAGAGCGCTTCCGGCGCCCCGCCAAGGCAAAGGCGCGCAGCTACAACACCGCCGACGTCGACGACCTCTGCCACGACCTGATCGGTTACCTCGAGGAAGACCAGCCCTTGAGCGTGGACAACGTCCGCCGCGCCGTCTTCCGCCCGGCCGTCGGCCGCGAGGGATACGAGGAAAACCAGGTCGACGCCTTCCTGGACCGCGTCGTCGAACTGATGGCCGCGATCGACTAAGCCGCCGGCACCCCGACGTCCTTCAACACCGGGCCCACCCTCCCGGCCGGCGGGCCGGGGGCTTGCCGGGCCGGTTGGGTCAGCGCTCGGTCGCGAGCGGCCGCTCCGGGGTGTGCAGCCTCGTCATCAGCCGGGTGATCGTCCGCGGCACCCGGCCACGGGTGGCCCGCGACACCGCAACCATCACCGCGAAGGCCGCCGGCACCGTCCAGGCGGCCGGCTGGGCCAGCCAGGGCGGGGTCCCGGCGCCGCCAAGGACGGCGCCGGCCAGCATCGAGCCGCCGCAGAGCACCGCCCCGGTCAGCATCCCGGCGATGGCGCCGGCGTCGGTGAGGCCCCGCCACCAGATGCCCAGCAGCAGCACCGGGCAGATCGTCGAGGCCGTGAAGGCAAAGACCAGGCCCACGCTCCCGGCCAGGGCGGTGGAGTCGGTCATGCTCGCAATGCCCAGCGGCACCACCGCGGAGATGACGGCGGCGAGCCTGAACCCGCGGACACTGCCGCCGAGCACGTCCTGGCTGATGACCCCGGCCAGCGACACCACCAGGCCCGAGGTGGTGGACAGGAACGCGGCGAAGGCGCCCGCCACGACCAGGGCGGACAGCATGTCCCCGGCGGGCCCGCCGACCAGCCGGCCCGGAAGGAGCAGCACCAGGGCGTCGGCCTGGCCGCTCTTGGCCAGTCCCGGCGCGAAGACGCGCCCGATCAGCCCGTACGCCGTCGGGAACAGATAGAAGACGGACAGCAGCCCCAGCACGATCAGCGTGGTCCGCCGGGCCGACTGGCCGTCCGGGTTGGTGTAGAACCGGACCAGCACGTGCGGCAGGCCGAGCGTGCCGAACAGCAGGGCCACCAGCAGCGAGATGTTCTGGTACGGCCCGGCAGGCGCCAGGGCCGTCGGATTGACGGCCGCCCCGGCAGCGGCGGGCGCGCCGGCGCCCGCGAGCGAAAACAGGATGAACAACGCAGGTACGGCCAGCGCCGTCAGTTTCAGCCAGTACTGGAACGCCTGGACGAAGGTGATGGACCGCATCCCGCCGGACACCACGGTCACGCAGACGACGGCGACCACGGCCGCCTGTCCCACCCAGGCCGGCAGGCCGGTGGTGATCCGGATCGCCAGCGCCGCGCCGTGGAGCTGCGGGACGATGTAGAGCCACCCGACCACGACCACTACGAAGCTCGTCACCCGGCGGACCGCCCGCGAGTCCAGCCGGGCCTCGGTGAAATCCGGGATGGTGTACGCGCCGGAGCGCCGCAGCGGGGCGGCAACGAACAACAGCAGCATCAGGTATCCGGCGGTGTAGCCGACCGGAAACCACAACGCGTCGGTGCCCGAGAGCAGGATGAGGCCGGCGACGCCGAGGAAACTCGCGGCGGAAAGGTATTCGCCGCCGATGGCCGAGGCGTTCCACCACGGGCGCACCGTGCGGGAGGCGACGTAGAAGTCGCCGGTGGTCCGCGAAATCCGCAGGCCGTAAAAACCGATTACGGCGGTGGCCAGCGAGACAGCAACGAAGGCGGCGACGCCGACGACGGGATTCACGCCCCGCTCACCGGTCCCCGGCCAGGTCCCGGTAGCGGGACTCGTTCCGCGCCGCCGTCCGCACGTACAGCCACGCGCTGAGCCCGATCACCGGGTAAATGCCGGCGCCCAGCAACACCCAATCGAAGGGCAGCCCGGCGATCCGCAGCTCGGCCAGCCCCGGCACCACCCCCAGCAACAGCGCGAAGGCCAGCAGAATCAGCAGGAACCCCGCGGCCACGACGATCCCGAGACGCAGCTGGGAGCGGATCAGGGCCTGGACGAACACCTGCCCGGCGTCGGATTCCTCGGCGGCCTCACGCGCGTCGACGGCCGTGCGCAGCCCGGCGCCGCTGCCCGCGGCAGCCCCGCCTGCGGCAGCCCCGCCTGCGGGAACGCTGCCGGCCGGGGGATGTCCGGTGACCCCGGCTGCCTGGGCCCCTCCTGCGGGGCGGCCGCGCGGGGCCGTGACGCGGACGCGGGTCATGCCTGCGGCCGGATCCGGGTGGCGCCGAGTTTCTCCCGGACCGGAGGCAGGTGCCGCCGGCTGATCGGCAGTTCGGCCCCGGCGACGGTGACGCTGGGACGGGCCGCGGCCAGTTTGAGGTGGCCCACGTGGTTCAGGGCGATCAGGTACGACCGGTGGATCCGCAGGAAACCGGCGTCGGCCCACTGCTGTTCGAGGTCCGCCAGGGGCACCCGGATCAGGTAGCTCGCATCCGCCGTGTGCAGGCGGGCGTAGTCGCCCTGAGCCTGGACGTAGGTGACGTCATCCCGCCGGATCATCTTGGTGGTTCCGCCCAGGTCCACAGTGATCATCTCCGGCGCCGGCGCGCCCTCCCGGATCAGCTCGCTGATCCGGCCGATCGATCTGGCCAGCCGCTCCGCGCGGACCGGCTTGAGCAGGTAGTCAACGGCGGCCAGTTCGAAGGCCTCCAGGGCGCAGTCCTCGTCGGCCGTGACGAAGACGACGGCGGGCGGCTTCGGGCTGCGGGAAATGACCCGGGCGATGTCCAGCCCGGAGAGGGCCGGCATGTGGATGTCGAGGAAGACCGCGTCGATGTCCTCCGCTTCGAGCGTACGCAGCGCCTCGGCGCCGGAGGACGCGCGGTGGATGGCCCCGATCCGCTCATCCCGGCCGAGCAGGAAGGCCAGCTCTTCGACAGCGGGCAGCTCGTCATCGGCGACGAGGACGTTAATCATGGTTCTAGGGTACTGCCGGGTAGGGGCGGGGCCGCTCAGGCGTCGTGCATCGGCTGGGACTTGGGCACCCGCAGGGTGATCAGCGTGCCCTCGCCGGGGGCCGTCTCGATGACCAGGCCGTTGTCCTCGCCGTAGACCTGCCGCAGCCGGGCATCCACGTTCCGCAGGCCGACGTGGTCGCCGTCGCCGTGTCCGGCCAGCATGGCCCGCAGTTTCTCCGGATCCATGCCGACGCCGTCGTCCTCGATCGTGACCTCGGCGAAGGCCCCGGAGTCGTTGGCGGTAATCGTGATGTGCCCCGGGCCTTCCTTGGCCTCGAGGCCGTGCCGGACCGCGTTTTCCACCAGCGGCTGCAGGCTCAGGAACGGGATCACCGTGCTGAGTACCTCGGGCGCGATCCGCAGGCTCACCTGCACCCGGTCGCCGAACCGGGCCCGCTCCAGCAGCAGGTAGCGGTCGATGCAGCGCAGCTCCTCAGCCAGGGTCGTGAAGTCCCCGTGCCGGCGGAACGAATAGCGGGTGAAATCGGCGAACTCGACCACCAGTTCCCGCGCGCGGACCGGGTCGGTGTTGATGAAGGAAGCAATCGCGTTCAGCGAGTTGTAGATGAAGTGCGGGCTGATCTGGGCCCGGAGTGCCCGGACTTCGGCCTCCATCAGCAGGGTCCGGGAGGCGTCCAGCTCGGCCAGCTCCACCTGCGTCGCCACCCAGTCGGCCACCTCGCTGGTCGCGCGCACCAGCCCGGACCCGGCGGCCGGGGCAAACGCCGCCACCACCCCCACCACCCGGGTTCCGGCCTTGATCGGGGCGATCACAACGGCGCGCTCCGCCCCGGGGGCGGTCGGTGCCGCCTTTCCATTGGCGAGCAGCTGCAGCTCGCCGGCCGGGATGACGGCGGTGTGGCCGCCCTCGAGCACCCGGGCGGCCAGGCCCATCAGGGCAGGCTTCAACTCCTCGGCCGAGCCGTCCCAGGCCAGCACCCCGGCGGTGTCGGTGATGGCCAGCGCGTCGCAGCCGAGCAGGCTGCGCAGCTGCCGGCTGGCCTTCGCGGCGCCGGCCGGGTTGAGGCCGGTGCGCAGGTACTGGCCCGCCCGCGAGGCGGCGTGCAGGGTCTTGTACGTCGCCCGTTCCGCGTCGGTGCCCAGCTCCCGGAAGGAACGCAGGACCTTGAGTCCGACAGCGACGACGACGGCGATCGCCAGGGCGATCACGGCGATCGCGGCGGCGGTGAAGAGGGGGGAGTCCGGCATGCTGCCAGCGTAGCGCCCGGACGCGGCGCGGCGCCGTTGGGCGCAGCAGGGCGACCGTTGAGCGACAGGAAACGCGGCGGTGCTGGAATGTAATGCACGTCACGGTGCACAGTGATTGCTGTCACATCGTGCCGGAAGTCTCTTTCCCGGAGCCCGGGCAGCCGGGGTGGCGCGCCAGTCTCAATGAGGAGGAACAATGGGTCACGACGCCCAGGGAACGGACGCAGCGGCGTCCGTGGACTTCAAGGAAGTCCAGTCGACGGAGCAGTTCCAGGAACTGCGCAAACGTCACCGCAGCTTTGTCTTTCCGATGGCCATCGCATTCCTGCTGTGGTACTTCGCCTACGTCCTGCTCGCTGACTACGCGGTGGGCTTCATGTCCACAAAGGTCTGGGGCAACATCAACATCGGCCTGATCCTGGGGCTGCTGCAGTTCGTCTCCACCTTCGCCATCACCGGCTGGTACGTCAGCTACTCCAACCGGAAGCTGGATCCGATCGCCTCGGAGATCCGCCACGGGATCGAAGGCCACGAGTTCGACAAGCACGGCAACCCAGTGAGCGGAACGGCAAAATGACACTTATGGTACCTGCGGTCAACGTTGCCGCCCTCAAAGACACCACCCTGCTGAACATGGGCATCTTCGCCCTGTTCGTCGCGGTCACCATGGTGATCGTGTTCCGTGCCAGCCGCAACAACAAGACGGCGGCCGACTACTACGCCGCCGGCCGCTCGTTCACCGGCTCGCAAAACGGCACTGCCATCGCCGGCGACTACCTGTCCGCGGCGTCGTTCCTGGGCATCACGGGCGCCATCGCGATCAACGGCTACGACGGCTTCATGTACTCCATCGGCTTCCTCGTCGCCTGGCTCGTCGCCCTGCTGCTGGTCGCGGAACTGCTCCGCAACACCGGCAAGTTCACCATGGCCGACGTCCTGTCCTTCCGGCTGAAGCAGCGTCCGGTCCGGATCGCCGCCGCCATCTCCACCCTGGCGGTGTGCTTCTTCTACCTGCTGGCGCAGATGGCCGGTGCGGGCAGCCTCATCTCGCTGCTGCTGGGCATCAGCGACTGGGGCGGCCAGGCCCTGGTGATTATCGTCGTCGGCGCCCTGATGATCATGTACGTCCTGATCGGCGGCATGAAGGGCACCACCTGGGTCCAGATCATCAAGGCGATGCTGCTGATCGCGGGCGCTGCGGTCATGACCTTCTGGGTCCTGGCGATCTACGGCTTCAACCTCTCCGACCTGCTCGGCGGTGCGGCGGAAACGGCCAAGAACCCGGCCGTGCTGAACCCGGGCCTGCAGTACGGCAAGTCCGACACGACCAAGCTGGACTTCATGTCCCTGGGCCTGGCCCTGGTGCTCGGCACCGCGGCACTGCCGCACGTGCTGATGCGCTTCTACACGGTCCCGACCGCCAAGGAAGCCCGCAAGTCCGTGGTCTGGTCCATTTGGCTGATCGGCCTGTTCTATCTGTTCACCCTGGTGCTGGGCTACGGCGCCGCGGCCCTCGTCGGCGCGGACACCATCAAGGGCGCCCCGGGCGGGGTCAACTCGGCCGCTCCGCTGCTGGCCTTCCACCTCGGCGGCCCGCTGCTGCTGGGCTTCATCTCGGCGGTGGCCTTCGCGACCATCCTCGCCGTCGTTGCCGGCCTGACCATCACGGCGGCGGCGTCCTTCGCCCATGACATCTACGCCAACGTCCTGGCCAAGGGCAACGCGGACCCGGACACCGAGGTACGGGTGGCCCGCCGCACGGTGATCGTGATCGGCATCCTGGCGATCGTCGGCGGCATCTTCGCCAACGGCCAGAACGTGGCCTTCCTGGTCGCGCTGGCCTTCGCCGTCGCGGCGTCCGCGAACCTGCCGACGATCATCTACTCGCTGTTCTGGCGCAAGTTCACCACGCAGGGCGCCATCTGGAGCATGTACGGCGGGCTCGCGTCCGCGATCATCCTGATCGCCCTCTCGCCGGTGGTCTCCGGCGCGAAGACGTCGATGATTCCCGGGGCCAACTTTGCGATCTTCCCGCTCAGCAACCCCGGCATCGTCTCCATCCCGCTCGCGTTCTTCCTGGGCTGGCTGGGTACGGTGCTGGACAAGAAGACCGAAGACACCACCAAGCAGGCCGAGATGGAAGTCCGCTCCCTGACCGGTGTGGGCGCCGAAAAGGCCACCAACCACTAAACGGCCCTGCCGTCGAAAAGAGAACCCCCGCGCCACGGCGCGGGGGTTCTTTTTTGTCCTGCGGGCTGATTGGGCCGTGCCGGCTGTGCCTGTGCCCCCGGCTACGCCTCCGCAGCCGGGCCGCGCTCGAGCAACGGCTGGATCCGGAAGGGGATCAGTTCGCCCATGGCGAGGGCGGTGTCGGTGCGGTCGACGCCGTCGCACCCCAGGATCTTGCCGTTGATCCGGAACAGATCCTCGGCGTCGAGCGCCACCACCCGCAGCAGCAGGTCCGCCGAGCCGGTGAGGCCGTAGCCTTCCAGGATCTCCGGGATTCCGGCCAGTTCCTCCGCCAGGGTGCCCAGCTTCTGCTGCTGGACGTGCACGGAGATGAAAGCCATCAGCGGGTAGCCGAGGGCCGCCGGGTTGATCCGGCGCTCGAAGGAGAGGAAGGCGTGCTTCTTCTCCAGCCGGGCCATCCGGGCCTGCACCGTGTTCCGGGACAAGCCCAGCTTCTGCGCCAGCGCCACGACGGTGCGGCCGGGATCACGGGCCATGGCCGAAAGCAGGCGGGTGTCCGTGCCATCCAAAGCTTGCATAATGCGCAAGATTAGCACGGTCCAGGAGGACTCAGGCGTGCACAATGCTCAACTTCTTCCGGGGTGGTTGTACCCTCTGGCACTTGTGAGTAGGGTCACAATTATCCGGGGCAACGGCGCCCGGGTGGCCTTCGCGCGCTGGGATCACGAGTTCCGCGGGCCGGGTCAGACGACGTCAGAAGGTTGCGGACAAACTGTGTTTACCGACGACGCGGGCAAGGGCGGCATGGCCGCCGGCGGGCCCGGGAACAGTGCAGATTCAAACAGGCGCTCGGGCGGGGATCTCGTCCAGCTCATCACCCCGGGGGGTGAACGCGTCAGCCACCCTGAGTTCGACACCTGGGTCCAGGACATCAGCGACGAACAGCTCGCGTCCCTCTACGAAGACATGGCGGTCATCCGCCGCATCGACGCGGAAGCCACCGCCCTGCAGCGCCAGGGCGAGCTCGCCCTCTGGCCGCCGCTGCTGGGCCAGGAAGCTTCGCAGATCGGCTCGGTGCGGGCACTCCGCGACGACGACTTCGTCTTCCCCAGCTACCGGGACAACGGCGTTGCCTACTGCCGCGGCGTCAAGCCCTCGGACATCGTCAAGGCCTGGCGCGGCAATGCCCTGGCCGGCTGGGACCCCTACACGGTGAACGTCGCGACCCAGCAAATCATCATCGGCGCCCAGTCGCTGCACGCCACCGGTTACGCCATGGGGATCCAGAACGACGGCGCCGACTCGGTGGCCGTGGCCTACTTCGGCGACGGCGCCACGAGCGAAGGCGACGTCAACGAGGCCATGGTCTTCGCGGCGAGCTTCCAGGCCCCGGTGGTGTTCTTCTGCCAGAACAACCACTGGGCCATCTCCGAACCCGTCCGTTTGCAGTCCCACATCCAGATCGCGGACCGCGCCTCCGGCTTCGGCATCCCGAGCATGCGGGTGGACGGCAACGACGTGCTCGCCGTCATGGCCGCCACCCGGATCGCCCTCGACCGGGCCCGCCGCGGCGGCGGACCCAGCTTCATCGAAGCCGTCACCTACCGGATGGGGCCGCACACGACGGCGGATGACCCCACCCGCTACCGCGACGCCAACGAACTCGAGGACTGGGCCGCCAAGGACCCGATCAGCAGGCTCAAGGCACTGCTCGAGCGCAAGGGCCTGCTCACCGAAGAGCTCGAGGCCGCCGTCGCCGCGAAGGCCGACGCCGTCGCGAAGGAACTGCGCGCCGGCACCATCAACATGCCCGGACCGCAGCCGCTGGACATCTTCAAACACGTCTACAGCACCCCCAACTCCTGGCTGGACCGCCAGGAGGACCACTACACCCGTTACCTGGCTTCCTTCGGCGATCCCGCAGGTGCCGCTTCCGAAGAAGGTGCACGCTGATGACGCAGATGACCTTTGCCCGGGCCATTAATTCGGGCCTGCGCAAGTCCCTTGAAAACGATCCCAAGGTGATTCTCATGGGTGAGGACATCGGAACCCTCGGCGGCGTCTTCCGCGTCACCGACGGACTGCAGAAGGACTTCGGTAAGCACCGGGTCGTGGACACCCCGCTGGCCGAATCCGGCATCCTGGGCACCGCCGTCGGCCTGGCCTACCGCGGCTACCGCCCGGTCGTGGAGATCCAGTTCGATGGCTTCATCTACCCGGCCTTCGACCAGATCGTGAGCCAGGTCGCCAAGATGCACTACCGCACCCAGGGTGCGGTGAAGATGCCGATCACCATCCGCGTACCCTTCGGCGGCGGCATCGGCTCGCCGGAGCACCACTCCGAATCACCCGAGGCCTACTTCACCCACACCTCGGGCCTGCGCGTGGTCAGCGTCTCCAACCCGCAGGATGCGTACACGATCATCCAGCAGGCCATCGCCTCGGACGATCCGGTGCTGTACTTCGAACCCAAGCGCCGCTATCACGACAAGGGCGAGGTCGATGAGTCGCTCGTGCCCGGCGCAGCCCAGTCCATGGAGCAGGCGCGCGTCGTCACCGAGGGCACCGACGTCACCCTGGTCGCCTACGGCCCGCTGGTGAAGACCGCCCGCGACGCCGCGCTCGCAGCCGCCGACGAAGGCGTCTCCATCGAGGTGATCGACCTCCGATCGCTGGCCCCGCTGGACTTCGCCACCCTCGAGGCCTCGGTGCGCAAGACCGGACGGCTCGTCGTCACGCATGAGGCCGGCCAGTCCGGCGGACTCGGCGCCGAAGTGGCCGCCAGCATCACCGAGCGCTGCTTCTACCACCTGGAGGCCGCGCCCGTCCGGGTCACCGGCTTCGACGTTCCTTACCCGTATTCAAAGCTTGAAATGCACCACCTGCCGGGCCTGGACAGGATCCTCGACGGCGTCGACCGTGCCCTGGGCCGCCCCAACTCCCTGAGCGGGCTGGAAGGATGAGCGCCACCATGATCAAGGAATTCCGCCTTCCGGACCTCGGCGAGGGCCTGACCGAATCGGAAATCGTCGCCTGGAAGGTCGGCGTGGGGGACACCGTCACGCTCAACCAGATCATCGCCGAGGTGGAAACGGCCAAGGCCGTGGTCGAACTGCCGTCGCCGTTCGCCGGCGTCGTGACCGCGCTGCACGAGCAGCCGGGCACCGTGGTGGAGGTCGGCAAGCCGATCGTCTCGTTCGAGATCGAGGGCGACGACGGCGGCGCCGACGGCGGGCCGGAAAGCTCCGCCAAGCGCGAGCCGAACCTCGTGGGCTACGGCGCCGTGCTCGAAGGCTCCGGCCGTCCCGCGCGCCGCGCCCGCACCTTCGCCGCTGCCCCTGCGCCGGCCGCTGCGCCGGCGCCCGCCGTCGAACCGGCCGTTGCACCGGAACCTGCGCCCGCACCTCAGCCGGCGCCGGTAAGCGAGGCCGCCCCGGCGCCCGAGGACACCCGGCCGGCAGAACGGCCCCGGTCCACGCCGCCGGTGCGCAAGCTGGCCAAGGATCTCGGCGTCGACCTCGCGGCGGTCACCGGCACGGGGGAGCGGGGCCTCATCACCCGCGACGACGTGCGGAACTTCGTCGGCGGCGGCGACCTTCCGGTCGCCCCGCAGGAACTCGCCGGCGTGCAGCCCGGCGCTCCGGCGGGCGCAGCCGCGCCGGCCGAACGGGAGACCCGGACCCCCATCAAGGGGGTGCGGAAGTTCACCGCCACAGCCATGGTTTCCAGCGCCTTCACCGCGCCACATGTCACCGAGTTCCTCACCCTGGACGTCACGCCCACCATGGAGCTGCTGGCCCGGCTGAAGGCCAGCCGGTCCTTCGCTGGCTACAAGCTGACCCCGCTGACGCTCGTGTCCAAGGCCGTGCTGATCGCGCTGCGGAGCCACCCGACGCTCAATGCCCGGTGGGACGAGGCCAACCAGGAAATCGTCCAGTTCAACTACGTCAACCTCGGCATCGCGGCCGCGACGCCGCGCGGGCTGACCGTGCCGAACATCAAGGACGCGGACCGGATGTCGCTGCTCGAGCTCTCCACGGCGCTGACTGAACTGACCGACACCGCCCGGGCCGGAAAGACCGCCCCGGCGGACCTCTCCGGCGGAACCATCTCCATCACGAACATCGGAGTCTTTGGCATCGATGCCGGAACCCCCATTCTCAACCCGGGCGAGGCCGCTATCCTGGCCGTCGGCGCGGTGCGGAAGATGCCGTGGGAGCACCAGGACGAGGTCGCGCTGCGCCAGGTCATGACGCTCAGCCTGTCCTTCGACCACCGGCTGGTCGACGGCGAACAGGGTTCCCGGTTCCTGCAGGACCTCGGAGCCATCCTCGCCGACCCCGGCATGGCGCTGGCCATGGTCTAGTCAACGCACCCGGGAGGCCGGGCATCCATCCGTAGGGTGGATGCCCGGCCTTTGCCGTCCAGGGGCACTTTCCGACGTCGGGTTCCTCGGCGTCGCCGTCCGGGGGCATTTTGGGGCCACTAACCGACGTCGGGGCTTTGGCTAGCGGCGTGTCCGCGCCAAAGTGCCCCGGAACGCGGGACAGGTCCACGGAGTGCAGCCGACGGGGCGCCGACGACGGCCGGGTGCCGGCGTGCGGCCGGTCAGCCGCGGCCCGGGGGAGCCGCCGGAGCCAGCAGGGCGGCCAGTGCCATGCTTTCGAGCAGGGGCCGGGCACGCTTCAGGGCCATCCGGCGGCCCTGGGTGCGGACCGAGTGCGGGGTGGAGTTGATCAGGCCGAACGTGGCGTGCGCGCGCATCCTCAGCTCGGCCGGGTCGGTGTCCGGATGCAGGCCGGCCAGTACATCGACCCAGAGTTCGACGTAGCTGCGCTGCAAGGCACGCACCTCGGCCTGCTCGCCGTCGTCGAGATTGCTGAAGTCCTGGTCCTGGACCCGGATGACGTCGGGGTTGCTGAGCGCGAAGTCGACGTGGAACTCAACCAGTCCCGCCAGCGCCGTAGCCGCATCGTCGGATCCGGCCACCACGGTGCGTCCGCCTTCCAGCAGATCCTGGCTGACGCTGAGCAGCAGCGCGCCCAGGACCGCCTGCTTCCCGGCGAAATGGCGGTAGACCGCCGGTCCGCTGACTCCCGCCGCCGCGCCGAGGTCCTCCAGCGAGACGCGGTTGAACCCGTCCGCGGCGAAGAGCGCCGCGGCGGCGGTGAGGAGCGCTTTGCGGCGGTTCTCCTTGGCCTGGCTCCGCTGGGTTGGCTGGCTGGTCTCGGTCACCGGCGCGCCCTTCTTCTCGGCTGTTCTGTGCGTGAAGCCCGCAGCCCGTGGGCGGGCGGTCCTGTGTTGGACATCACAGTTAATAGAGACTAACCTAAATCTCAGTTATGCGTTACTAACCGAAATTGCCGGATGCCCCAGGGCGGACCGGCTCAGCGGCCGAGGACGGAAGCAGTCAATGGAGACAATTGCCAGCCAGGTGAACGCCGGAAGCCCCGGCTTCGCCGCTAACCACGAGGCGCAGCTCGGCCTGGCCCGGGAACTGAAGGAACGGCTCGCCGCCGCGGCGCTGGGCGGTCCCGAGAAGTCCCGGGAACGGCACGTCGCCCGGGGCAAGCTCCTCCCGCGCGAGCGGATCGACCGGCTGCTGGACGACGGAAGCCCCTTCCTGGAAATCGCCCCGCTCGCGGCCAACGGCATGTACAACGACGAGTCGCCCGGCGCCGGCGTCATCGCCGGGATCGGCCTGGTCCACGGCCGGCAGGTCCTGGTCATCTCCAACGACGCCACCGTCAAGGGCGGCACCTATTACCCAATGACCGTCAAGAAGCACCTCCGCGCGCAGGAAATCGCCCTGGAAAACCGCCTGCCCTGCATCTACCTCGTGGACTCCGGGGGCGCGTTTCTGCCCAAGCAGGACGAGGTCTTCCCGGACAAGGAGCACTTCGGCCGGATCTTCTTCAACCAGGCGAAGATGTCCGCTGCGAAGATCCCGCAGATCGCCTCCGTCATGGGGTCCTGCACCGCCGGCGGCGCCTACGTTCCCGCGATGAGTGACGAAACGGTGATCGTCCGCAACCAGGGCACCATCTTCCTGGGCGGCCCGCCGCTGGTGAAGGCCGCGATCGGCGAAATCGTCACCGCCGAGGAGCTCGGCGGCGGCGACGTGCACTCGAAGATTTCCGGGGTCACCGACCATCTGGCCGAGAACGACGAGCATGCCCTGCAGATTGTCCGGGACATTGTCTCCACCCTGCCCCGCCCGGCCGCCCCGGCCTGGGAGATCGACACCGTCGTCGAACCGGCAGCGGACCCGGACGAGCTCTACGGCGCCGTCCCCACAGACGTCAACGCCCAGTACGACGTCCGCGAGGTCATCGCCCGGCTGGTCGACGGCAGCCGCTTCCACGAGTTCAAGAAGAACTACGGCACCACCCTGGTCACCGGCTTCGCGAAACTGCACGGCCACCCGGTGGGCATCGTTGCGAACAACGGCGTGCTCTTCAGCGAGTCCTCACTCAAGGGCGCGCACTTCATCGAACTCTGCGACCAGCGCGGCATCCCACTGATCTTCCTGCAGAACCTCTCCGGCTTCATGGTCGGCAAGGACTACGAGCAGGGCGGCATCGCCAAGAACGGCGCCAAGATGGTCACCGCCGTTGCCACCGCCCGCGTGCCCAAGCTGACTGTGGTGATCGGCGGGTCCTTCGGCGCGGGCAACTACTCGATGTGCGGCCGGGCGTACTCGCCGCGGTTCCTCTGGATGTGGCCGGCCTCCCGGATCTCGGTGATGGGCGGCAACCAGGCCTCCAGCGTGCTCGCCACCGTCAAACGGGACCAGTACGAGGCCCGCGGCGAGGAATGGTCCGCCGCGGATGAGGAAGCTTTCAAGGCCCCGATCAAACAGCAGTACGAGGATCAGGGCAGCCCCTATTACTCCACCGCCCGCCTCTGGGACGACGGCGTGATCGACCCCGCGGACACCCGCACCGTCCTGGGACTGGCGCTCGACGTCGTCTCCCGCACCCCGCTGCCGGAGACCTCCTTCGGCCTCTTCCGGATGTGAGCCCCGCTGTGACTGTTACCCCCACCCCCGCCGCTTCAACCCCCAAGCCGCTCTTCGGCACCGTCCTGGTCGCGAACCGCGGCGAGATCGCCTGCCGCGTGATCCGCACCCTGCGTGCCTTGGGCATCCGTTCGGTCGCCGTCTACTCCGACGCCGACGCCGGCGCCCGCCACGTGCGGGAGGCCGACGTCGCCGTCCGGATCGGCCCGGCGGCCGCCACCGAGAGCTACCTCAAAATCGAGGCCATCATCCAGGCCTGCCGCGAGACCGGCGCCGAGGCCGTGCACCCGGGCTACGGCTTCCTGAGCGAGAACGTCGAGTTCGCCCGCGCCCTGGAGCAGGCCGGCATCACCTTCATCGGCCCCGGCGTCGAATCCCTGAACATCATGGGCGACAAGATCCGGTCCAAGAACCACGTCACCGGCTACGGTGTCCCGGTGGTCCCGGGCGTCGCCGAACCCGGCATGAGCGATGCGCAGCTGATCGAGGCCGCGGCCGGCGTCGGCTATCCGCTGCTGATCAAGCCCTCCGCCGGCGGCGGCGGCAAGGGCATGCACGTTGTCGAACGGCCCGAGGACCTGGCGGACACCCTCGCCACCGCCCGGCGGGTCGCGGCCAGCGCCTTCGGCGACGACACGCTGTTCCTGGAGCGGCTGGTCACCACCCCGCGGCACATCGAGGTCCAGGTCCTCGCCGACAACCACGGCAACGTCATCCATCTCGGCGAGCGCGAGTGTTCCCTGCAGCGCCGCCACCAGAAGGTGATCGAGGAAGCCCCGTCCCCGCTGCTCGAAGGCCTGCCCGACGGCGCCGCCATCCGCGCCCGGCTCGGCGAGGCCGCCTGCAACGCCGCCCGCAGCGTCAACTACTCCGGCGCCGGCACCGTGGAGTTCCTGGTCTCGGACAACGCCCCGGACGAGTTCTTCTTCATGGAGATGAACACCCGCCTGCAGGTCGAGCACCCGGTCACCGAGATGGTCACCGGCGTGGACCTGGTTGAGTGGCAGGTCCGCATCGCCGCCGGAGAAGAACTCACCGTGACGCAGGACGACGTCGTCCTCACCGGTCACTCCGTGGAGGCCCGGGTCTACGCAGAGGTCCCGGAGAAGAACTTCCTGCCGTCCATTGGGCGGGTCCTTGTGCTGGACGAGCTGCCGGACGCCGCGGACGGCAAGGTCCGGGTCGACTCGGCGCTCCTGGAGGGCCTCCAAATCTCCAGCAGCTACGACCCCATGATTTCCAAGGTCATCGCGTGGGGGGAGGACCGGGCGGAGGCTTTGGAGACCCTCGACCGGGCGCTCGCCGGCTACACCGCGCTCGGCATCGACACCAACGTCGAATACCTGCGGCTGCTGATCAACGACGCCGATGTCCGTGCCGGACGGCTCGACACCGGCCTGATTGAACGCAAGATGCCCGAGTTCACGTTCCGGCACGCCGGCGACTTCGAAGTGGCCGCGGCCGCCGTCTTCGCCGCGGCG
This sequence comes from Arthrobacter sp. Soil763, assembly GCF_001428365.1. Lineage (GTDB taxonomy): Bacteria > Actinomycetota > Actinomycetes > Actinomycetales > Micrococcaceae > Arthrobacter. The sequence goes on from NZ_LMSH01000004.1 coordinate 314,551, forward strand.
ATGCGGGAGACCGATGCGCGCGACGCCGGGGAGGGACCCTGGCAGCGGCGTGACGGGTGGCGGCTCGGTGCAGCTGCCCCGCGCCGGATCAGTCTCGGAACCCCTGACGGTGGAATTGCCACCGTTGAGGTCTCCGGTTCGGTAGGGCAGGGCGCGGCTACTGTCAGCGTCGATGGCGGCCCGCAACGTACGGCGTCATTGAGGTTCGCCCGGCGCAACCAGGCGGAAGTGACTCTAGGGGGCGAAGCCCGGCTCTTCTCCCTCGCGCAGGTGACTTTGGGAGCATATGGCCCGGGCCCGGAAAGCCCGGCACCCACAGAGTTTTTCCTCGGCAATGACGGCTGGTCCTGCCGGCTCGAGGTGCTCACCCGGGAGGCCCGGCTCGCCCGGGTGCTGGCCGCCGTCGAGCGCGAGGAAGGCGCTGCCGACCCGGCGGTGCGCTCGCCGATGCCCGGCACCGTGGTGTCCGTCTCGGTCGGCAACGGCGACGCCGTGACCGCCGGCCAGGTCCTGCTTTCGGTGGAGGCCATGAAGATGGAGCACCAGCTCGTGGCACCCCTCGACGGGACCGTCCACCTCAGCGCAGGCACCGGAGACCTCGTCAAGGCCGACCAGGTCCTCGCCACCATCCACCCCGCCCAGTCGCCGGAGTCCTCCAACGCCGAGGACACCGTCGAAGAATCCGTCATCGCCATGGGCGCGGCGGACTAGCAACCACCAGCTTCAGCACCACACCAGAACAGCCACCAGACACAGGAGTCACCCCATGCCGGATTTTGAACTCAGCGAGGACTACCAGGACCTCAGCGACACCGTCCGCGAATTCGCCGACCAGGTCGTCGCCCCGGTCTCCGCCAAGCACGACGAGGAACACAGCTTCCCCTACGAGGTCGTCTCCCAGATGGCGGACATGGGCCTCTTCGGCCTGCCGTTCCCCGAGGAGGTCGGCGGCATGGGCGGGGACTACTTCGCCCTGGCCCTCGCCCTCGAGCAGCTCGGCCGGGTGGACCAGTCGGTCGCCATCACCCTCGAAGCCGGCGTCTCGCTCGGCGCCATGCCGATCCACCGCTTCGGCAACGAGGCCCAGAAGCAGGAATGGCTGCCGCTGCTCGCCTCCGGCAAGGCCCTCGCCGGCTTCGGCCTGACCGAGCCCGAAGCCGGCTCCGACGCCGGCGGCACCAAGACCACCGCCCGGCTCGAGAGCGTCGGAGACGCAAAAAACTGGGTCATCAACGGCAACAAGGCGTTCATCACCAACTCCGGCACAGATATCACCAAGCTCGTCACCGTCACCGCGGTCACCGGCCAGGAGGAACGCCCCGACGGCAGCATCAAGAAGGAAATCTCCACCATCCTGGTGCCCACCAATACGCCGGGCTTCACCGCGGAAAAGGCCTACAACAAGGTCGGCTGGAACGCCTCGGACACCCACCCGCTGACCCTCGACAATGTCCGCGTTCCGGAGGCCAACCTGCTCGGCACCCGGGGCCGCGGTTACGCCAACTTCCTCTCCATCCTCGACGAGGGCCGGATCGCCATCGCCGCGCTCGCCGTCGGCGCCGCCCAGGGCTGCGTGGACCAGTCGGTGAAGTACGCCAAAGAACGCAGCGCCTTCGGCCAGAACATCGGCAAGTACCAGGCCATCGCTTTCAAGATCGCGCGGATGGAAGCACGGGCGCACACCGCCCGCCTGGCCTACTACGACGCGGCCGCCCGGATGCTCGCCGGCAAGCCGTTCAAGACCCAGGCCGCCATCGCTAAGATGATCGCAGGCGAGGCAGCCATGGACAACGCGCGGGACGCCACCCAGGTGTTCGGCGGCTATGGCTTCATCAACGAGTTCACCGTGGCGCGCCACTACCGCGACTCCAAGATCCTCGAGGTCGGCGAGGGCACCACGGAGGTCCAGCTGATGCTGATCGCCCGCGAACTGGGACTGTAGCCGGCCGGAAGGATCCCCAGATGATCAACAAAGTCGTTGCCAGCGCCGCCGAGGCCGTCGCGGACATCCCCGACGGCGCCTCGCTCGCCGTCGGCGGTTTCGGACTGTGCGGCATCCCGGTGGCGCTGATCGCGGCCCTGCACGAACGCGGCGCGACGGACCTGGAAACCGTCAGCAACAACTGCGGCGTGGACGACTGGGGCCTGGGCATCCTGCTCAAGGACGGCCGGATCCGGCGCACGATCAGCTCCTACGTGGGCGAGAACAAGGAGTTCGCCCGGCAGTACCTGGCCGGCGAACTCGAGGTGGTCCTCACCCCGCAGGGAACCCTGGCAGAAAAGCTGCGCGCCGGGGGAGCGGGCATCCCCGCGTTCTACACGCCCGCCGGGGTCGGCACGCAGGTCTCCGACGGCGGCCTGCCGCAGAAGTACGACGCCGACGGCACCATCGCGGTCGCCTCCGCGCCGAAGGAGGTGCGCAGCTTCCACGGTGCCGACTACGTGCTGGAGGAGGCGCTGACTCCGGACTTCGGCCTGGTCCACGCCTGGAAAGGTGACCGGCACGGGAACCTGGTCTTCCACGCCGCCGCGATGAACTTCAACCCGCTGTGCGCCATGGCCGGGAAAATCACCATCGCCGAGGTCGAGGAAATCGTCGAACCGGGCGAGCTGGACCCGGAACACATCCACGTCCCGGGCATCTTCGTCCAGCGCGTCGTGCTCGCCCCGGAGGCGGAGAAACGCATCGAAAAGCGCACCGTAGCGGAACAGCCGGCCGGCACGTCCGGCACCACCCGCACCACCGAGCAGCAAGGAGCGTAGCCGTGGAGTCGAACAACACCCAAGGCGCCCCGCCCCGTCCAGAGGCGGTCCGCCACGAGTACCGGCCGCCCGCCGTCGACCACGGCCCCGGCGTCCAGGGCAAGGGGTGGACCCGGAACGAGCTGGCCGCCCGGGTCGCCCGGGAACTGCGCAACGGCCAGTACGTCAACCTCGGCATCGGCATGCCCACGCTGATCCCCAACTACATCCCGGACGGGGTCGAGGTGGTGCTGCACTCCGAAAACGGCATCCTCGGCGTCGGACCCTACCCAACAGAGGACCGGGTCGACCCCGACCTGATCAACGCGGGCAAGGAAACCGTCACGGTCAACAAGGGCGCCGCATTCTTCGACTCCGCCGCCTCCTTCGGGATGATCCGCGGCGGGCACGTCGACGTCGCCGTCCTGGGGGCGATGGAGGTGGCCCAGAACGGGGACCTGGCCAACTGGATGATCCCCGGCAAGATGGTCAAAGGCATGGGCGGCGCGATGGACCTGGTCTTCGGGGCGAAGAAGGTCATCGTGATGATGGAGCACGTGGACCGCAACGGCAACCCGAAAATCGTCGAGCGCTGCACCCTGCCGCTCACCGGAAAGGGCTGCGTCGACCGGATCATCACCGACCTGGCCGTGATCGACGTCGTGACCGAGGGCGGGACCTCGCGGCTGGTGCTGCGGGAACTTGCCCCCGGCGTCACCGCGGAGGACGTGGCCGCCGCGACCGGTGCGGAACTATTCGAGGAAGACCAGGAACTGACCGTATGAGCACGAACGCAACCTCCGAACCCGCCACCGGCCCCCGGGTCATCGAACAGCGCGGCCTGTATTTTGACGAACTCGAAGAAGGCGTCCTCTACGCGCACCGGCCCGGCCGGACCGTGACCGAGACGGACAACGTCCTGTTCACCACCATGACCATGAACACCCAGGCGCTGCACCTTGACGCCGCGTGGAGCGCCGGGCAGCCGTTCGGCCAGCGGCTGATGAACTCCATGTTCACCCTCGCCACGCTGGTGGGCCAGTCGGTGCCGCAGCTGACCCAGGGCACCATCATCGCGCAGCTGGGACTGACCGACGTCTCCTTCCCGCACCCGCTCTACCACGGCGACACGCTGTACACCGAGACGGAGGTGACCGGCAAGCGGCTCTCCTCCTCACGGCCAGGCCAGGGGATCGTGACCATGCAGCACACCGGCCGGAACCAGGACGGCACGGTGGTGGCCCTGGCGACACGGAGCTGCCTGATGTGGACCCGGGAGGCGCACGCCGCGCAGCAGGACGGTGCAGAAAAGGGGACAATCGAAGCATGAGTTTCCTGATGGGTCCCGCCCTGCTGTTCTGCCCCGCCGACCGCCCCGAGCGCTATCAGAAGGCCGCCGAGCGCGCCGATGCGGTGATCCTGGACCTGGAGGACGCCGTCGCGCCCGCGGACAAGCAGCGCGCCCGAGGCGCCATCCTTGCCCAGCTCGGCTCCGCCGGGGACGTCCCGGAGCTTGACCCGAGCCGCACGATCATCCGCGTCAACCCGGCCGGCACGGAGGAGTTCGAAAAGGACCTGCACTGCCTCAAACACACCCCCTACCGCCACGTAATGCTCGCCAAGGCCGAGAGCGCCGCCCAGCTGAAGGAGCTTGAGGGCTACGGCGTGATTGCCCTGTGCGAGACGGCGGCCGGCATCGTCAACGCTGCTGCGATTGCCGCGGAGCCCAACGTGGTGGCCCTGATGTGGGGCGCTGAGGACCTGCTCGCCTCCCTCGGCGGAACCTCCAGCCGGGGCGATGACGGCGGCTATCGCGCGGTGGCACTGCACGCCAGGTCCACGGTCCTGCTCGCCGCGCGGGCCGCCGGCAAGGAAGCTGTCGATTCGGTCTATGTCAACATCCCCGACCTTGAGGGCCTCGCCGCTGAGTCCCGGGACGCCGTCGCCTCAGGCTTCGGCTCCAAGGCCTGCATCCACCCGAACCAGGTGGCCGTGGTCCGGGAGGCCTACGCCCCGTCCGAGGCCGACGTCGCCGCGGCCACCGAACTGCTCGCCGCCGCCGCTGCGGCCGGCACGGGGGTCTTCCAGTACAAGGGAAAGATGATCGACGGGCCGATCCTCAAGCACGCCGAGGCCACGCTCCGCCGCGCCGCCCGCTAGGGCTCCCCACCAGGGCGGGGCCTGCTCAGCGCTTCCACAGGTACCGGTTCTCCGGACGGCCCGCCGCACCGTAGCGCGGGGTGAGCCGGGCGAAGCCGTTGACCACGAGATACTCGAGGTAGCGGCGGGCGCTGACCCTGGACAGCCCCAGCTGCTGCGCCAGCCCGGCCGCGGAAACATCCTCCGGGCTGGCCTGCAGCGCGTCGATCACCGCGTCCAGGGTGGGCCGGGACAAACCCTTCGGCAGCCTCGCCGGCGGGCCGCCGGCAACCGCCGGGTCGGGGCTTTCCGGAGCGTCCGGAACCGCCCGCGGCGCCACCAGCCGGTCGATCCGCTCCTGGTCCAGCGGGCCGCCCGTCGCGCCGGCGGCGAGCTCGTCCCGCAACGCCACGTACCCGTCCAGCCGCTCGTTCAGCGCCTTCGAGGTGAAGGGCTTGACCAGGTAGTGCAGCACGCCGCCGGCCATGGCCGAGCGGACAGTCTCCAGCTCGCGGGACGCCGTGATGACCAGGACGTCGACGGGCTGCCGGGGCCGGTTCCGGAGCGACTGCAGCACGTCCAGGCCGGACATGTCCGGCAGGTGGATGTCCAGCAGGACCAGTTCCGGCTGCAGCTCCGCCGCGAGGTTCAGGCCCTGCTGGCCGGTGTGGGCCATGCCCACCACGTCGAAACCGCCGCGGGCCAGCAGGAAACCATGATGGATCCCGGCCACTGCCACGTCATCGTCGATGATGAGGGTGCGAATGCCGCTCATAGCTGTTCCAGTACCGCCTCTTCGGTTGTGGGCCGGGCCGCCGCGGGTCCGGCCGACGCTTCCGCGGTCCCGGACCCCGTCGTCCTCAAAACAACGGTAAAGCAGGCGCCGCCCAGCTCCGAACGGGTGACCGTGGCCGAGCCTTCGCGGCGCTGCGCCACCCGCCGGACCAGGGCCAGGCCGAAGCCGCGCGTATTGATCCCGTCCGGTTCCTTACTCGTCACCCCGGCGTCGAACACCGCCTCCCGCTCCGATTCGGGGACACCGGGGCCGCCGTCATCCACCGTGAGGGTGCGGCCGGCAGGCCCCTCGGCGAGGGCGACGGCGATCGTGCTGTCGTAGCCGACGGCGTCCACGGCGTTGTCGATCAGGTTGCCGAGGACCGTGATCGCGTCGTCCGTGCCGTCCGGGGTGCACACCGACGCAGCATCCACGTCGATGTCGATGCCCCGCTCGGCGCACACCGTGGACTTGGCGATCAGCAGCGCCCGCACGCCGTCGTCGGTGATCCCCGGCGCCAGCGGGCGGTCCACGAACGCGGCGTCGTTCTGGCTCCGGCCCAGGTAGTCGACGGCCTGGGCCTGCTCGCCGAGCTCGAGCAGCCCGGAGATCACGTGCAGCTTGTTAGCGAACTCGTGCGCCTGGGCCCGAAGCGCCTGGGTGACGTCCAGGGCGCCGTCGCGGTCCCGCAGCATGGTGTGCAGCTCGGTCCGGTCCCGCAGGATCAGCACCTTGCCCACCTCCCGGCCGTCCACGGTGGCCGCGTTGACCTTGCCCAGCAGGATCCGTTCCCCGGACAGCACCAGTTCCTCGGTCGCGGACCCGGAGGCCAGCAGCCGGTGGATGCCGGGCTCCAGCGAGTCCGTGGCGGCGGTGCCGAGGATCTCCTCGCCCACGCCCAGCAGCCGGCGGGCCTCGTCGTTCACCAGCGCCACCCGGCCCTCGGCGTCGACGGCCACCAGGCCCTCGCCCAGGCCGTGCAGCATGGCGTCGCGGGTCTCCAGCAGCGCGGCGATGTCCTCCGGTTCCAGCTTGTAGATCCGCCGCCAGACCAGCTTCGAGACGTACATGGCGCCGAGCGAGCTCAGCAGCGCCGCGCCCAGGAGCCAGCCGAAGAGCAGCGGCAGGTCCTCATTCAGGTCCGCGGCCAGGGTGCTTTCCAGCACCCCCACCGACGCCGATCCGATCACCGTGCCGGAGCGGTCGAAGATCGGCACCTTGACCCGCCAGGACTCACCGAGCGTGCCTGTCTGCGTGCCGACGTATATATCCCCGGAGAGCGGCACGGAGGGATCGGTGGAAACGTGCCGGCCGATCTCCGCGGGATTCGGGTGGGACTGCCGGACGCCGTTGCGGTCCGTCACCACCACATAGGTGACGTTGGAGGCCTGGCGGATCACCTCGGCGATGGGCTGGATGGTCTGTTCGGGGGCGCTGGTGCTGAACGCCTGGACCACGGAGGGCAGCCGGGCGACGCTTTCGGCCACGCCGATCATGCGGCCCTTGTACGCGTCCCGCAGCTGCTGCTCCTGCATCCGGATCGTCACGGCCCCGACGACGGTGAGCACGGCCAGGACGATGCCGAGCTGGAGCGCGACCAGCTGGAAGCGCAGCGGAATCCTGTGAACCATGTCACAAGTGTCCCATCCGGTCCCGGCAAGGACGGCCCGAACAGGGGCCTGCGGCCGTGACCAATATGACCACTACTACCTCTACGTCCTAATGCTGTGCCGGCCGGAAGCCCGCCCCTAGGGTCGGGGAAGTGATTCCAATGATGTGCATCACATTCTTCCAAGGAGAGATCATGACGTCCCACCTCAACTTCAGCCGCCGCGCAGCCCTCGTCGCCGGCGCCGCCGGCCTCGTACTCGCCGCCTCGGCCTGCGGCGGCGGCGCTTCCGCCGGGTCCAGCAGCAGCGACTCGCTCAAGAAGCTCAGCATCATCGTCCCCGCCAACCCCGGCGGCGGCTGGGACCAGACCGGCCGCGCCCTGCAGGCCGACCTGCAGTCCAACAAGCTCGTCACCTCGGCCCAGGTGACCAATATCGGCGGCGGCGGCGGAACCAACGGCCTGGCCAAGCTCGCCACCGAAAAGGACGCCAACACCCTGATGGTGATGGGCTACGTTATGGTCGGCGCCGTCGAGACCAACGGGGCCAAGACCCGGCTCGAGGACACCACCCCGATCGCCCGGCTGACCGAGGAGCCGCTGGTGCTGGTGGTCCCGGCGTCGTCGAAGTACCAGACGGTGCAGGACCTCGTGGCCGACATCAAGGCCAACGGCAAGGGCGTCGCCATCACCGGCGGATCCGCGGGCGGCGCGGACCACATCCTGGCCGGGCAGATCCTGAAGTCCCAGGGTGTCGAGGCGGACAAGCTGAACTACATCGGCTACTCCGGCGGCGGGGAATCCATCGCGGCACTGCTGGGCAACAAGGTCCAGGCCGGCATCTCCGGCGTCGGCGAATACGCCGAACAGGTCAAGGCCGGCAAGGTCCGCGCGCTCGCCGTCTCCGGCAAGGCCGAGGCCCCGGCGCTGCCGGGCGTCAAGCCGCTCAAGGATCAGGGGATCGACGTCGTGCTGACCAACTGGCGCGGCGTGGTCGCGCCCGGCTCGATCGACGACGCCCAGAAGGCCAAGCTCACCGACGTCGTGACCAAGCTGCACGACACGGAGGCCTGGAAGTCCACCCTGAAGAAGAACAACTGGGACGACGCCTTCCTCGCCGGCGACGGCTTCAAGACCTTCCTCACCGAGGACATCACCAAGGTCAAGACCACCCTGTCGGAGATCGGCCTGGTCAAGTAGAAATGTCTTCGCACGCTCTTACGCCCGCCAGACGCCCAACGGGGGAGATCCTCTTCGCCCTGTTGTTCGTCAGCGTGGGCGCGGCTGGCCTCCTGACGGCGGGGTCGATCCCGATCCCGCCGTCGGAGACCGGCATCGGCCCCCGGGCCTTCCCGTACATCGTCTGCATCATGCTGGTCCTCGTCGGCACCGGGATCGTGGTCCAGGTCCTGCGCGGCAAGGTCGGGCAGGCCGAGGAGGGGGAGGACCTGGACGTCACCGCCAAGACCGACTGGGCGGCGCTGGCCAAACTCGTCGGCTTCGTGGTGCTGCACATCTTCCTGATCGAACCCGCCGGCTGGCCGGTCGCGGCCGCCGTGCTGTTCACCGGGTCCGCCTGGACCCTGGAGGCCAAGCCGCTGTGGAAAGCCGCGCTGGTCTCGGTGATCATGGCGCTGGTGCTGCAGTACGTCTTCGGCGGCCTGCTGGGCGTCTCGCTCCCGCCGGGCCCGCTGCTTGAGGGGGTGCCGTTCTTCCATGGATAGCTTCATGCTCCTGCTCGAAGGCTTCACAACGGCCCTCCAGCCGGTGTACCTGCTGTACGCACTTGGCGGCGTCTTTGTCGGCACCGCCGTCGGGGTGCTCCCGGGCATCGGGCCGGCCATGACAGTGGCGCTGCTGATGCCGATCACCTACGCCCTGGACCCGGCGGCGGCCCTGATCGTCTTCGCCGGCATCTACTACGGCGGCATGTACGGCGGTTCCACCACCTCCATCCTGCTCAACACCCCCGGTGAGTCCTCCTCGATCGTCACCGCGCTCGAGGGCAACAAAATGGCGAAGGCCGGCAGGGGAGCCGCGGCGCTGGCGACGGCGGCGATCGGTTCGTTCATCGCCGGCACCATCGCCACCGTGCTGCTGTCCTTCCTCGCCCCGGTGGTGGCCGAGCTCGCCGTCGGCCTCGGCCCGGTGGACTACGTCGCCCTGATGGTGGTGGCCTTCCTGACGGTCGGCGCACTGCTGGGCGCCTCGGTGCTCCGCGGCCTGGCGTCCCTGGCCCTAGGCCTGTTCATCGGCCTGATCGGCATCGACGACAGCACCGCGCAGCAGCGCTTCACCTTCGACAACCCCAACCTGGTGGACGGCATCGACATGGTGCTGGTCGCGGTGGGGCTCTTCGCCCTCGGCGAGGCCCTGTACGTCGCGTCCAAGCTGCGGCACGGCCCGGTGGAGGTCATCCCGGTCAGCAAGGGCAAGAACGCCTGGCTGTCCAAGGAGGACTGGCAGCGGTCCTGGAAACCGTGGCTGCGCGGGACGTTCATCGGCTTCCCGATCGGCACCGTGCCGGCCGGCGGCGCGGACGTGTCCACCTTCCTGTCCTACGCGGCCGAGCGGAGGCTCGCCAAGGGTCCCCGCAAGGCGCAGTTCGGCAGGGGCGCGATCGAGGGTGTCGCCGGACCGGAAGCGGCCAACAATGCCGCCGCCGCCGGTGTCCTGGTGCCGCTGCTGACCCTCGGCATCCCGACGACGGCGACCGCCGCCATGATGCTGACGGCCTTCCAGCGTTACCAGATCCAGCCCGGACCGCTCCTGTTCGAAAACCAAGGTGCGCTGGTCTGGACCCTAATCGCCTCGCTGTACGTGGGCAACCTGATGCTGCTGGTGTTGAACCTGCCGCTCGTGGGGCTCTGGGTGAAAATCCTGCAGATCCCGCGGCCCTACCTGTACGCCGGCATCCTGGTCTTCGCAGCGCTCGGCGCCTTCTCGGTGAACTTCTCGCCGAGCGACGTCGGCGTCCTGCTGGTCGTCGGCGTGCTGGGGTACTTCATGCGCCGCTACGGCTACCCCGTGGCGCCCATGGTGGTGGCGATGATCCTCGGCCCGATGTTCGAAGTGCAGTTGCGGCGCTCGCTGCAGCTCTCCCAGAACGACCCCACGGCCCTGCTCTCGACGCCGTTCGCCGTCGTGGTCTACGCGACCATGGCGCTGATCTTCCTGGGTTCCTGGTGGCTGCGCCGCCGGCAGGCCGCCCTGGAAGCGACGACCGAGAAGGAATCGGTGTCCGTCTAGGGTCCAAGGGGCGCTGATTTGCCGCAGATGGCCGGAATGGTACCCACCATTCCGGCCATTTGTGTCAGATGGCGCTCAGTTCTCCGGCCAGTCCTCCGGCGGCAGGGAGAGCGGCGGAATCGACTCGTGCAGCGGAATCCGGATCCAGCGCTGGCCGGTGGCGCGGAACTCCGCCCGGGTGGCGAAGCGGTAGAGGAAGCTGCGGGCCCGCACCCAGCGGGGGCGGGCGCCGCCGAACGGATCCTGCCGCAGCAGGCGCAGGGTCGGGCGGTCGGCCTCCAGCAGTTTGCCCAGGAACGCATAGAACCATTGTTCGTGCACGCTGCGCAGCGGCAGGAACCACATCAGCCAGTCCAGACGCAGGTGGTACGGCGCCCACTGGCGGGGCACGCGCCGGACATCCCCGGGCTTGCCGCGGAAACCGTACTCGCGCCAGTCCGCCGCCTCGTCCGGCTCCGCGGAGAGCGTTCCCTCCACCACGATCTCGATCCGCTGCTTCGTGACGGAGCCGAATGCCCCGTAGGCGTTGACCAGCTGCCAGCGGTTGAAGGCGGCATTCATCAGCTGGTAGTGCGAGAAGAGGTTCTCGGCCGGGCGGTAGCTGAGCACCAGCAACAGCACCGTGGCCAGCCCCACCACGACCAGCCACGCCACCGGTGCCTGGCTGCCGGCGGCCTGGCTGCCCGCACCGGTGGCCGCACCGGCGGCCGCGGCGTGCCAGTCCAGCGGGATGGCGGGCACCAGGGCGTGTGCCACCGGGTCGCTGACCGCGGCGAAGGCCAACAGGATCGCCATCCAGTTCAGCCACGCGAAGTTGCCGCTGGCGACCAGCCAGAGCTGGGTCACGATGATGACCGCCGCGGCCGCACCGGCCAGCGGCTGCGGGGCAAAGAGGAAGAACGGCACCACCAGCTGGGCGGCGTGGTTGCCCAGCACCTCCAGCCGGTGCCAGGCCTTGGGTAACAGGTGGGCCTGCCGGCTCAAGGGCCCCGGCATGGGCTGGGTCTCGTGGTGGTAGTACAGCGCGGTCAGGTCGCGCCATTCCCGGCCGCCGCGGATCTTGATCATGCCCGCACCGAACTCCAGCCGGAACACCAGCCACGCCAGCAGGATCAGGATGGTCCACGGCGGGGGAGTCTGGTCGGAGCCGAGGAACGCCACGGTGAAACCGGCCTCGAGCAGGAGCATCTCCCAGCCGAACCCGTAGAACGTCTGGCCCACATTGACCACCGACATGTACAACAGCCACAACGCCAGGAAGGCCAGCAGCGGCACCCACGGCGGCCCCTGCTGCGGCAGTCCCAGCACGAGGAGGCCGGCAATCACCAGGCCGGTGACGCAGACTGCCCGCAGCAGCCCGTCCGAGTAGCGCCAGCTGAACAGGGTCGGCCGGACCCTGCGGCCCGCGCGGGCCAGGAACTCCGGTACCGGCAACAGCCCGCGCTCGCCGAGGAGCGCCGGAAACTGGTTCAGGGACGACAGGAAGGCCACGAAGTAGACGGCGGCGATGCCGCGCTGCAGCACCTGCCGGGCGAACTCGTACTCCGGCGCGTCAAACCAGGCCGTCCACTCCACGAACCCCACGTTACGCCTGCGGCCCGCGGCGTCAATGAGCGGCGTCGTGCGGCCCCGGGACTGCCCCGAGATGACAGTTCGCGGCAGTATTCCGCCCGGACACTGCCGCGACCTGTCATCTCGCGCCGGAAGCAACGACCCGGCCGGTGCGGGATACTGGATGCATGCAGCCGCGCACAATCGTCCTCCTCGGGTCCACCGGGTCCATCGGCACCCAGGCCATCGACGTCGTCGACGGCGCCCCGGACCGCTTCGAGATCGTGGCCCTTAGCGCCGGCGGCGGCAACCCCGAACTCCTCGCCCGCCAGGCCGTGCACACCCGCGCCCGGGCCGTCGGAGCCGCCAGCGGCGACGCCGCGGCGCTGCGGCAACTGATCGGCGACGCCGCCCGCGCGGCCGGCGTCGCCGGGTACCGTCCGGAGATCTTCACCGGCCCGGAGGCGTCCACCAGAATCGCGGAGATCCCGGCGGACGTTGTCCTCAACGGCATCACCGGCTCGATCGGCCTCGCGCCCACCCTGGCCGCGCTGAAATCCGGCGCCACCCTGGCCCTTGCCAACAAGGAATCCCTGATCGTCGGCGGCGCCCTGGTCAGGGCGGCGGCGCGCGAAGGCCAGATCGTCCCGGTCGACTCCGAACACTCAGCCATTGCCCAGTGCCTGCGCTCCGGGACCGCCGCCGAGGTTGACCGGCTGGTCCTCACCGCCTCCGGCGGACCGTTCCGCGGCATGTCACGGGACCAGCTGCACGGCGTCAGCCCGCAGGACGCCCTGGCACACCCCACCTGGGACATGGGCCTGATGGTCACCACCAACTCCGCCACCCTGGTCAATAAGGGTTTGGAAGTCATCGAGGCCCACCTGCTCTTCGACATTCCGCTCGAGCGGATCGACGTCGTCGTGCACCCGCAGTCCGTTGTGCACTCAATGGTGCAGTTCGTCGACGGGTCCACCATTGCCCAGGCGTCCCCGCCGGACATGCGCCTGCCCATCGCGCTCGGGCTCGGCTGGCCGGACCGCGTACCCGGCGCCGCACTGCCCTGCGATTGGAGCGCGGCCACCAGCTGGACGTTCGAACCGCTGGACACCGAAGCGTTCCCCGCCGTCGGCCTGGCCAAGGAGGCCGCCCGGCGCGGCAGCACCTTCCCGGCGGTCTTCAACGCCGCGAACGAGGAGGCCGTGACCGCCTTCCACGCCGGCCGGATCCGCTTCACCGACATCGTCGACACCGTCGAGGCCGTCCTCAGCGGACACTCAGGGTCCTCCGGGCTGACGGTCGAATCCGTGCTGGATGCTGAACGATGGGCACGCGCGCGGACCCTCGAGCGTTTGGCCGTGGGAAGTGCCTAGCAAGTAGCCGACCGAATGCCCAGGAAGTAGCAAAGCCCAGCATGAGCCCCGTTGTCCTCTTTATCCTCGGCGTCGTCTTCGTCGTGATCGGCGTCGCCGTGTCCATCGCCCTCCATGAGGTGGGCCACCTGGTCCCGGCCAAGCTCTTCAAGGTGCGCGTCACGAAGTACATGATCGGCTTCGGCCCCACCCTCTGGTCCCGGCGCCGGGGCGAAACCGAGTACGGCCTCAAGGCGATCCCGCTCGGCGGCTTCGTGTCCATGATCGGCATGTACCCGCCGAACAAAGAGGACGGCAGCGTCCGCCCCTCCAGCACCGGGATGTTCCAGTCCCTCGCGGCCGACGCCCGTTCCCTGGCGCACGAGGAAATCGGCCCGGGCGATGAAAACCGGGTCTTCTACCGGCTTCCGGTCTGGAAGAAAATCATCATCATGCTCGGCGGCCCGGCGATGAACCTGCTGATCGGCCTGGTGCTCACCGCCGTGCTGTTGATGGGCTTTGGCGTGTCCGAGTCCACCACCACGATCGCCGATGTCTCAAAATGCCAGGTCAAGGCCGGCGAGACCGTCGATCCGAACTCCGCAGACTGCAAACCCACCCCGGCCGCCGCGGCGGGCCTCAAACCGGGCGACCGCATCACCTCCTTTGACGGCAAAGCCGTCACCAGCTGGGACGAACTGACCGGCTGGATCCGCGCGTCCGCGGACCGGCAGGTCAGCATCACGGTCGAGCGCGACGGCGGTCCGGTCACCACCTCGGTCACCCCGGTGCTCTCGGCCCGTCCGGTCGTCGGCGCGGACGGCCGGCAGGCCAAGGACGCCGAGGGCAAGCTCCAGTACCAGGACGTCGGCTTCCTCGGCATCGGCGCCCAGACAGCGCTCGTGCAGCAGCCGGCGTCGGCCGTGCTGCCCATGGCCGGGGAAAACATCAAGCAGATCGCCGGCGTCGTGCTGAACCTGCCGGCGCGGGTGGCAGGGGTGGCGCAGGCGGCCTTCAGCGAGGAGCCCCGCGACCCGAACGGCCCCATCAGCGTGGTGGGCGTGGGCCGGGTCGCCGGTGAGGTCGCCGCCATGGAGCAGGTGCCGCTGCAGAGCCGCCTCGCGGCGCTGGTCGGGCTGCTCGGCGGCCTGAACTTCGCCCTCGCCGTGTTCAACCTGGTTCCGCTGCTGCCGCTCGACGGCGGCCACGTCGCCGGTGCGCTCTATGAGGGCGCCCGCCGACAGATCGCCCGGCTGCTCGGCCGCCCGGACCCCGGAGCCTTCGACATCGCCAAGCTGCTGCCGGTCACCTACGTGGTGGCCGCCCTGCTGATGGGCATGGGCGCCCTGTTGATCTACGCCGACATCGTCAAGCCGGTAAATCTGTTCGGCTAGCCGGGGCCTAGTTGGCAGTTGATGCGATCGTTCCCGCCCGGTTACTCGTGCCGGCCTTCCGTATCGGAGCCGCTGGCCCGCGCAGTTCCGCGGGTGCCGGGCTGACAGAGCCGGAGTAACTTGGCTGGAGCGTTGGACGCGCAGCAGCCCGTTCTGGCAAATCAGCTAATTTCGGCTTATTTCAAATAATCAGTTGCAAATGGTTGATTCGACAAAATCAGCCCCTTAGGGTGGGGCTATGTACGTGATGACCATTGACCAGCGCGGCAGCAGCACCGACATCGACCGCGTCCCCGGCCTGCTCACCGAACTGCAGAAACTCTCGCCGGGAGGGCATTTCGAGCGTTCGGTCGGCGATGAGGTCCAGGGCGTAGTGAAGCACCCCGAGGACGTCGTCGGGATTGCCTTGCACGCCCTGCGCAGCGGCCGCTGGTACGTGGGAATCGGAGTGGGCCCGGTGGACCTGCCGCTGCCGTCCAGCCCCAGGGAAGGATCCGGACCTGCCTTCGTGGCGGCGCGGGCAGCTGTCGAGAGCGCCAAGTCCGGATCCGCGCACGTGCCGGTCGCCGTCGTCTCCGGCGGGCTGCGCAGGGGAGAGGTTGCGCCCTCGGCCGCAGGATCAGCCGGCGCCCGCGCCTGTGCCAATGCCGAAGCGGTATTGCGCCTGATCGGCCGGCTCGTCCAGGAACGGACTGCCGCCCAGTGGAAGGTGGTGGACGCGTTGCGTTCGGTACAGCACGGCCATGCCGGTACCCACGGCACGCAGAAAATCGCCGCCCAAAAACTCGGAATCACGGAGCAATCGGTGAGCCGTGCGCTGCTTCGCTCGGGATGGCAGGAAGAATGGGCGGCGAGGCCGGCGGCGGAAATGCTGCTGTCCTTCGCCCACGGACTCATCACCGGCAACCCCGACGCCGGCGAGCAGTCGGATTCCCGCCCCCGGGACAGCACAGAAGGAGACCGGTGAACGCCCTCTGGATCACGCTGGCGCTGCTGGCCTCCGGATTCGCCGGGTGGCCGGTGACCGCCCTGGTGTTCCGGCTGGCCCGCACCATTGACGACCGCTCGGACACCAGGGCGGCAGGCGCTGCCCCAGACGCCACAAACGCCGCGCCCGGCGCCGCACCAAGCGGAGCCGCTGCGGTCGACGGCGAGATCACCCTGGCGGAACCCGGCCCCGGCGCGGCGGCGCCGGCGGCCCGCTCGGCTGACGGCGCCCCTGCGCCTGACGCGGCCTCCGGGACCGCCCCCGCCAGCGCCGGGCAGGCCGTCCCGGTCTCCGGCACCCGCATCCTTCGCGGCGGCGCCATTATCGGTGTGTTGGAACGCCTCGCCGTCAGCCTGGCCATCCTCACCGGCCAACCGGTCGCGATCGCCTACGTGGTGGCGATCAAGGGGCTGGGGCGCTTCGCGGAGCTGAAGGAAACCCCGGTGGCAGCAGAACGGTTCATCATCGGCACGCTCACCTCGCTGCTCTGGGCGGCCGGGGTGACGGCCCTGGTCAAAGTGCTTTTCCTCGGCTGACCGCCGGGCGGCCAGGCCGGCCCGCACGCCGTCACCCCGCCGCTTCCGCCCGTGCGCCCCCGGCGGAACGGATGGGAACCTGGCGGGCAGGGCGATAGGGTATCGGTATGACTGTTTTTGCTGTGGAGTACGTTTACGACGCCGAATCTGCCCAGACCCGCGACGCCGCCCGTCCGGCGCACCGCGAATGGACCGCCAACCTGGCCCAGGAGGGCACCCTCCTCGCCAGCGGCCCG
Organism: Arthrobacter sp. Soil763; assembly: GCF_001428365.1. Taxonomy (GTDB): domain Bacteria; phylum Actinomycetota; class Actinomycetes; order Actinomycetales; family Micrococcaceae; genus Arthrobacter. Next base: position 331,122 of record NZ_LMSH01000004.1, read on the forward strand.
TATTCCGACGGCGCCGGCGCCCTGCTCATCTTCAAGGCGGCCGACGAGCAGGCCCTGAACGAACTCCTCCGGGAGGATCCCTTCGCCGGCGCCGGCGCCATCTCCGGCACCCGCACCATGGCCTGGGCCCCCGTCACCGGCCAGCTGGCCGGCCACGCAGGCTAGCTCCACCCGCCAGCCAACCATCGGTCCTCCGACCTAGAAATCCGATCCATAGAGGAGTCCACGTGACCTCGGTCAGCCTGGGAATGCCGTCGGCACCGCCCCCCGTTCTCGCCCCGCGCCGGAAAACCCGCCAGATCAAGGTCGGCTCGGTCGGCGTCGGCTCCGACTTCCCGATCAGCGTGCAGTCGATGACCACGACCCCGACGACGGACATCAACGCGACCCTCCAGCAGATCGCCGAACTGACCGCCTCCGGCTGCGACATCGTCCGGGTGGCCTGCCCGTCCGCCGACGACGCCGAGGCCCTGCCGATCATCGCCAAGAAGTCGCAGATCCCGGTCATCGCCGACATCCACTTCCAGCCGAAGTACGTCTTCGCCGCGATCGAGGCCGGCTGCGCCGCCGTCCGGGTGAACCCGGGCAACATCCGCAAGTTCGATGACCAGGTCAAGGAAATCGCCCGCGCCGCCAAGGACCACGGCACCTCCATCCGGATCGGCGTCAACGCCGGCTCGCTGGAACCAGGCATCCTGAAGAAGTACGGCAAGGCCACCCCGGAGGCCCTCGTGGAGTCCGCGGTCTGGGAGGCGTCCCTGTTCGAGGAACACGGCTTCCACGACTTCAAGATCTCGGTCAAGCACAACGACCCGGTCATCATGGTCGCCGCCTACGAAATGCTGGCGGAGAAGGGCGACTGGCCGCTGCACCTCGGTGTGACCGAGGCCGGCCCAGCCTTCCAGGGCACGATCAAGTCCGCCACCGCGTTCGGCGCCCTGCTCTCCCGGGGCATCGGCGACACCATCCGGGTCTCGCTGTCCGCCCCGCCGGTGGAGGAGATCAAGGTCGGCAACCAGATCCTCCAGTCGCTGAATCTGCGCCCGCGCAAGCTCGAAATCGTCTCCTGCCCGTCCTGCGGCCGCGCCCAGGTCGACGTCTACACGCTGGCCGAGCAGGTCACCGCCGGACTCGAGGGCATGGAGGTTCCGCTGCGGGTCGCCGTCATGGGCTGCGTCGTCAACGGTCCCGGCGAAGCCCGGGAAGCGGACCTTGGCGTGGCATCCGGCAACGGCAAGGGCCAGATCTTCGTCAAGGGCGAGGTCATCAAGACCGTGCCCGAGGACCAGATCGTTGAGACACTGATCGAAGAGGCCATGCGCATCGCCGAAGAGATGGGGGAGTCCGATGGCGAAGATGCTGTCAAGGGTAGCCCCGTGGTTAGCGTCTCGTAGGGAGCCCGGCGCCGGCGTCCGGGTCCTGACCGGCGCCGAGACGCAGGCGCTGCTGGACCTGGCGCGCCAGGACGACGTCGCCAACGTCTTCATCCTCTCCCACCTTGAGACGGCCGGGACGGCGTCGCCCACCGCGGGCGGGGCCAGGATTTTCGGGGTGTTCGACGGCGAGGTGCTGCTTGGCGCCTGCTGGGCCGGGGCTAACCTCGTCCCCGTCCAGCTCGCCCCGGACCTGGCGCCCCTGGTCGCGGCCGCCGTCCACCGGGCCGGCCGCCGGTACGCCTCGATCTTCGGGCCGGCCGAGTCCGTCCTGGCCCTGTACGCAGCCCTGGAACCGCTGGGCCACCACGCCCAGGAAATCCGTGCGGACCAGCCGCTCCTGACCATCAGCACGGCTCCGCTCGTCACGCCGAATCCCGCCCTGGGGTTCGGCCGGCTGGCGGACTTCGACGCGATCCTGCCCGCCTGCGCCGCCATGTTCGAGGAGGAAGTCGGCTACTCGCCCTACCTCGGCGGCCGGGAACACTACAGCCGCCGGGTCAAGGGCCTGATCCAGGCCGGACACTCGCTGGTCCACCTCGGCCCCGACGGAGCGGTGGTCTTCAAAGCCGAACTGGGAGCGGTCACCGCCGGCGTCACCCAGGTCCAGGGCGTCTGGATGAATCCGGCCCACCGGGGGCAGGGCCTCAGCGCCGGTTATATGGCCGCCGTCGTAGTCCTCGCCAGGACCTTGGCGCCGGTCACGAGCCTCTATGTCAACGATTTCAACACCCGCGCCAGGGCCAGTTACGAGCGGGTCGGTTTCGGCCAGGTGGGAACTTTCGCGACCGTGCTGTTCTGACAGTTTCGTGACATGCGTCATCGACAAAAATCTGGGTGGCAACTCTTGTTTAAGCGACCGGGATCACATAGGTTCTAGCTAGCCGCGCCGAGCAGGCGCGTGCGGTCTCAGGGAAGAACCCACCATTGGCTGCGGATGCCGGCCCTTCGGGCAGGAACAGGCACACCGCGCCTTGGACTTAGCGGCGCTGGGGTCGCAGGGGCCACGCCATTGCGGGATGACCAGCCGGAAACGGCCAGGGGCTTCCCTGATGGCGTGGCTCTTTCCCGTTTCCGGGGAAAGCGGTGCCGCCGCTTGGCGGTAGATTAGTTCCCGGACATTCTTCGCAATGCCCGCACCGCCCGTACGTCCTCAGAAACGGATACCTCCCAGTGGTCCTTCGACTTTCCCAGCTGTTCCTGCGCACCCTGCGTGAAGACCCCGCCGACGCCGAGGTGGCCAGCCACCGGCTGCTCGTCCGTGCCGGCTACATCCGGCGCGCGGCTCCCGGGATCTACACCTGGCTGCCGCTGGGACTCAGCGTGCTGCGCCGGGTGGAGCGGATCATCCGTGAGGAAATGTCCGCGATCGGCGCGCAGGAAGTGCACTTCCCGGCGCTGCTGCCCAAGGAACCCTACGAGGCCTCCAACCGCTGGACCGAGTACGGCGAGGGCATCTTCCGGCTCAAGGACCGCAAGGGCAACGACTACCTGCTGGCGCCCACGCACGAGGAAATGTTCACCCTGCTGGTCAAGGACCTGTACTCCTCGTACAAGGACCTGCCGCTGAGCATCTACCAGATCCAGAACAAGTACCGCGACGAAGCCCGTCCCCGGGCCGGCCTGCTCCGCGGCCGCGAGTTCATCATGAAGGACTCCTACTCCTTCGACGTCGACGACGCCGGCCTGGACGCCAGCTACGCCGCGCACCGCGCCGCCTACCTGAAGATTTTCGAACGTCTGGGCCTGGAAGTCGTCCCGGTCGCGGCGACCGCCGGCGCCATGGGCGGGTCCAAGAGCGAGGAATTCCTGCACCCCACGGAGATCGGCGAGGACACCTTCGTCCGCTCGCCCGGCGGCTACGCGGCCAACGTCGAAGCCGTCACCACCGTGGTCCCGGCGGACGTTGACTTCTCCAACGCCCCCGCCGCCGAAGTCCGCGACACCCCGGACACCCCCACCATCGAGACCCTCGTCGACGCCGCCAACGCCCTGGCGCCCCGTTCCGAGGCCGACGGCGGCGCATGGACCGCCGCTGACACGCTCAAGAACGTGGTCCTCGCTGTCACCCTGCCCACCGGCGAACGCCAGCTCGTCGTCCTCGGCGTACCCGGCGACCGCGCCGTGGACCTCAAGCGCGTCGAGGCCAACATCGGCGCGTTCCTGCCGATCGCCGGCGAGATCACCCTGGAGGCCGCCAACGAAGAGGACCTGAAGAAGCAGGCCCTGTTGGTCAAGGGCTACATCGGCCCGGGCCTGTCCCTGGACGCGCCGCTGCTCGGCGCCGAAGCCGCCTCGAAGCTCCTCTACCTGGTCGACCCCCGCGTGGTCCGCGGCACCGCCTGGATCACCGGCGCCAACGAGGCCGGCAAGCACGTCTTCGGCCTGGTCGCCGGCCGCGACTTTGGCTGGGACGGCGTGATCGAAGCCACCGAGGTGCGCGCCGGCGACGAGGCCCCGGACGGCTCCGGCCCGCTGGAGACGGCCCGCGGCATCGAAATGGGCCACATCTTCCAGCTCGGCCGCAAGTACGCCGAGGCCCTGGACCTCAAGGTCCTGGACCAGAACGGCAAGCAGGTCGTCGTGACCATGGGTTCCTACGGCGTCGGCGTCACCCGCGCCGTGGCCGCCCTGGCCGAATCCAACCACGACGACAAGGGCCTGGTCTGGCCCCGCGCCGTCGCCCCGGCCGACGTCCACGTCGTCGCGGTCGGCCGCGGCGAGGAGATCTTCGCCGCCGCCGAGCAGCTCGCCCGTGCACTGCAGGCCGCCGGCCTTGAGGTCATCTACGATGACCGGCCCAAGGTATCCCCGGGCGTCAAGTTCGGCGACGCCGAACTTATCGGCGTCCCGACCATCCTCGCGGTCGGCCGCGGGCTGGTGGACGGCGTCGTGGAGATCAAGGACCGCCGCAGCGGCAACGCCGAGAACGTCGCCGTGGACAAGGCCGTTGATTACGTGGTCAACGCCGTCCGCAGCAACTGACCCGCGTTGCAGGGGATGGTCTCCGGGCTTGAGTCGATCCAGCTCGCCACCCTGGTCCTGGTCGTCGTCGCCGGTTTCGCCGCCGGCTGGGTCGACGCCGTGGTCGGCGGGGGCGGGCTGATCCAGCTCCCGGTCATGCTCCTGGTGCCCGGGATCACCCCGGTGCAGGCCCTCGCGACGAACAAGATGGGCTCGATCTTCGGCACCACCACCAGCGCCGTCACCTTCTACCGGCGCGTCGGGCCCGACCTGCGCACCGCCGTGCCGATGGCGGTGATCGCCCTGGCCGGCAGCTTCGGCGGGGCGGTACTGGCGGCCAGCCTGCCGGCCAGCGTCTTCAAACCGATCATCGTGGCGGCGCTGGTCGCCGTCGCGCTGTTCACCGCGTTCCGGCCCAACGTGGGGGAGCTGACCCGGCTGCGGCATGACGGCCACCGGCACTACATCATCGCCTGCCTGATCGGCGCCGTGATCGGTTTCTACGACGGCATGATCGGGCCCGGTACCGGGTCCTTCCTGATCATCGCGCTGGTGTCCGCAATGGGTTACGCCTTCCTCGAGGCCAGCGCCAAAGCCAAGATCGTCAACATGGCCACCAACGCCGGCGCCCTGCTGTTCTTCCTGCCGCACGGCTCGCTGCTGTGGGGGCTCGGGCTGGTCCTGGGCGCCGCGAACATGGCCGGCGGCTACCTCGGCGCCCGGACCGCGGTCAGCCGGGGCAGCAAGTTCATCCGGATCGTCTTCCTGGTGGTCGTCGCCGCGCTGATCATCAAACTCGGCTCCGATGTCTGGCACGACACCTTCGGGTAACGCCGGAGAGCCCCGGCCCCGCCGGGCACCGTCAGCGGGGGACTGCCGCGGGCATCGGCGCGGGCGTAGCATGCAGCTATGTCAGCACCGGAAGAGCGTTACCGCGACGCCCTGGCCGCCGCCGCCCGGCATGCCCGCGCATGGCTGGAGAGCCAGGACACCCGGCCCGTCGGACCAGCGACGACGGCGGCCGGGCTCGCCGCCGATTTCGGCGGACCGTTGCCCCGGGAGGGCACCCCGGCGGCCGAGGTGGTGGACTACCTCGCCGCGAAAGCCGAACCAGGGCTGATGGCCATGCCCTCGGGGCGCTTCTTCGGCTGGGTGATAGGCGGCACCTTGCCCGCCGCACTGGCCGCGGACTGGCTGGTCAGCGCCTGGGACCAGAACGCCGGGCTCCGGTTCGCCACCCCGGCGACGGCGGCCATCGAGGAGGCCGCGGGAGCCTGGCTGCTGGAGCTGCTCGGACTGCCGGCCGGCGCCGACGTCGGCTTCGCCACCGGCGCCACCATGGCCAACTTCACCGGCCTGGCCGCGGCCCGGTGGCGGCTGATGACCGACGCCGGCTGGGACTTGGATGCCGACGGCCTGGCCGGCGCGCCCCGGATCCGCTGCTTCGTGGGACAGGAACGGCACGACACCATCGACCTCGGACTGCGCTACCTGGGCCTGGGCCGGCCCACGGTGGTGCCCGCCGACCGCCAGGGCCGCATCGACCCGGCGGCCCTGGGCGCCGCCCTGGACCGCGCCGCCGCGGAGGGGACGGGGCCGGTCCCGCTGCTGGTCTGCCTGCAGGCCGGCAATCTCCACTCCGGCGCCTTCGACCCGTTCCGTGAGGCCATTGCCGTCGCCCGGGCGCACGGCGCCTGGGTCCACGTCGACGGCGCCTTCGGCCTGTGGGCCGCCGCCGTCCCCGAACTCGCAGCCCTCACCGACGGGCTGCAGGACGCCGATTCCTGGGGCACCGATGCGCACAAGACGCTCAACGTCCCCTACGACTGCGGCATCGCGGTGGTCCGGGACGCCGCGGCGCTCCGCGCGGCCATGGGCGTGCACACCAGCTACCTGATCCAGGCCGCCGACGGTGCGGCCGATCCCTTCGAAAAGGTGCCCGAGCTCTCCCGCCGCGCCCGCGGGGTGCCGGTCTGGGCGGCCTTGAAGTCGCTGGGCCGGGACGGTGTCGCAGCCCAGGTGCGGGGGCTGGTCGGTCATGCCCGGGAGCTGGCGGAGCGGCTGGCCGCACTCGACGGCGTCGAGGTGCTCAACGATGTCGGCTACACCCAGGTCTCGCTGGCCTTCGGTGACGACGCCACGACCCGCGCGGTGACGGCGAGGATCATCGCCGACGGCCGGGTCTGGATGTCCGGCTCGCGCTGGCAGGGCCGGGACATCCTGAGGATCTCGGTGAGCAACTGGAGCACGGACGCAGCCGACGTCGGGGTCGCCGTCGACAGCGTCCGGGAGGCCCTGGCGGCTGTCCGGGGTTAGCGTCTCCGCCGGGCGCTGCGTCAGCGCGGCGCGCTCATCACCTGGACGGCGCCGCCGGGCGCCGGCAGGTCCGGTCCGGCCGGCAGGCCGGGAAGCGTGTCCCCGGCCAGGGTGCTGGCCACCCACAGGGAGCGGGCCACGTCCCCGTCGTGGTGCCGTTTGGCCGCGTACCACAAGGCGTTCTCCACTTCGCGGACCACCGCCCACTGCCGGGCCACCTCGCCGTCCAGGCCGGCAGCAGCGGCCAGGGCCGCGCACCGCTCCAGCAGGGCCCGGGGCGCGCCGGTGCGCGGCAGTTCGGCCAGCCGGTTCCACAGCAGCGGTGCCACCGCGAACTCGGCTTCCCCGACCAGCGGGTGCGGGTCGATCGCCTTGAAGCCCGCCGTGCCGACGTCCGCGGACGCACCCGAGGCCCCGCACGTCGGCGTGGCCAGGACATTGAGGAAATGCAGATCGGCGTGGACCAGGACATCCCTGGCCGAGCGCCGGCCCACGGCGCCGCGGGTCTGGCAGACTTCCAGGGCGGCCTCCAGCAACCAGCGCGGAAAGGGCCGGCCCAGCCGCTCCCAGCTTTCCGGAAGCTCATCGCTCCACTGTTCGGCCTGGGCCGCCACATGCCCGAACTCGCGCCACTGCGGCCGGTCATCGGGCTGCAGCGCCAACTGGCGGACCAAGCTGCCCCAGATATTCACGGCCTCGTCCAGCGGAACGTCCTGCAGCGAACGCCCGCCGTCGAGCCGTTCGAGCAGCAGGGCACCGGACGCCGGTTCCGCGTCCAGCAATTCGACGGCGCCGCGGCCGCCCCACAGGGCCAATGCGTGGCGTTCGGCCAGGCTCTCGTCGTGCGGGAAGGCGAGCTTCAGCACTGCCGCTTTGCCGTCGGCGGAGCGGCGGACGGGGACCACGACGGCGCCGTGGCCGTTCCACGGCCTGCCGCCCGGGGCGAGGTCCGGTTCAAGGCCCCATCGTTCCAGGCACTGGCCGATCCGGCCGGGGAGGGCGGACAGCCAGGCCCGTCCCTCGGAGTTGCCGCTGTAGCGGCGGCCGAGGTCGGGCGGGATCGGCACTGCTGGCGGGGAAATCATCGCCTCCAGCGTAGTCGCATCAGGTCAGGCAGTGATGCCGCTGGCGCCGAGCCAGCTGCCGATCAGGAAGGTGGCCACGAGCGCCGCGGCGCCGCCGACCACCACCCGGATGGCGGCCTTCAGCTTGGAGCCGCCACCGATCCAGGCGCCAATGGCGCCGGTCGCCGCGAGGGCCACGAGCACGGCCACGAAGGTCAGGGGGACGCGGATGTTTTCGGGCGGCAGCAGGATCGCCAGCATCGGCAGGATGGCGCCGATCAGGAAGGCCATGGCCGAGGCGAAGGCAGCGTGCCACGGGCTGACGATATCCGTCTCGTCAATGTGCAGTTCGGCGGACAGATGCGCGGCCAGGGCGTCGTGGGCGGTCAGTTCCGTGGCGACCTGGTGGGCGGTTTCCGGGCTGAGGCCCTTGCCCTGGTAGATCGCGGCGAGCTCCGCGAGTTCCTCTTCGGGCTGTTCCTCCAGCTCACGGCGTTCTTTCTCGACCAGTGCCTGCTGGCTGTCCTTCTGGCTGCTGACCGAGACGTATTCGCCCAGGGCCATCGAGATGGCGCCGCCGACGACGCCAGCGGCGCCGGCGATCAGGATCGGGCCCGAATCCGTGGTCACACCGGCGACGCCCACCACGATGGCGGCGACGGAAACGATGCCGTCGTTGGCGCCCAGGACGCCGGCGCGGAGCCAGTTGAGCCGGTGCGCGATGTCGTTGTGGTGGGGTTCGTTGTCGTGAAGGGCTGCTGCGCTGCTGGGTTCCATGACTACAGCAAACCACCGGCCACCCCGGCAGGCCAGCATTGCAAGGCTAAACAACCTAAGCCCGGCCTTAGCTGACCGGCGTGCGCTGGTGGCTCAGGCAGGCGGCAGGGTGGGCAGCGACGCCGGATCGAGGGCCAGGCCGGGGAACGGACCGGGTGCTGCGCCCCAGGCCGCGGCGCGGCGGGCGGCGCCCAGCAGGCCGGCGACAGCCCACTGCCGGGTGGGTCCTTCGCTCAGGGCAACGAGCTCGCCGTAGGCCGTCAGGGAGGCGGCCTCCAGACTGGCCAAGCCGCGTCCGGGGCTGGCCAGGAAGGCCTGGTCAAGGGCGTAGCCGGGCTCGCGCGGAGGAACCGCCGCGCACTGCGCCCGGCCCAGCGTGTCGGCACCGGTCACCAGCGCCTCGTGGTGGGCCAGCCGGGCTTTGGCCGCGGCAGCCGGGGCGCCGTCCAGGCGGGTCAGTGCCACCTGGTAGCCGTAGACGGCCTCCAGCTCGGCCTGCATTACCGCCGCCAATGCCTCGGGGAGCCCGGCGGCAAGGGGGCCGGGGGTCCCGTCTGCAGGCGATCCCGTCGCGGGCGGGCAGGAGCCGGCGGCGGGAACCTCGGGCCCAGGAACTTCGGCGGTCGCCTTCTCCGGGAAACCCGCCGCCGGGTCCCGGGTGCCGGCCGCAGCGGCCAGCGCGGAGGACTGCAGCAGCTGGGCGGTCCCCACACTGGCCAACAGCCTGGCCATACCGCCGTCGGAGGTGCGGGCGTCCGCCAGCCGCTGCCGTCCGCTGCTGGCAAGGTCCGCAGCCAGGCGGGCCGCGGTGGGCGGCGCCGGCGTCGCGGGGGCGGTGGTTGCCGGGGCCGCGGTGGCGGAGGCTTCGGGGGAGGGGCCGGGTCGCAGCAGCGCCCTGGCCTGGGTTGTCAGCAAAGTCACAGCGGCCTGAACCGCGGTCCCGGCAGCGGCCGGGGATGCCTTCCGGTCCGCGGCCCGGGAGCCTTCCGTGGCGGTTGCCTGCAGTTGTTCGGCCCGGGTCCGCAGGCTCAGGGCGTCGGCCAGGGCCGAGGCGCGGGCACGCTCGCTCACGGAGGGCGCCGCCGGTTTCGGCGGATTTCCGGGCACAAAGACAAATCCCAGGCTCACCACGACGGCGGCGAGGCAGGCGAGCAGGGCGATGCGGGGCAGGTCCCGGGGCAGCCGGAACCGCCGCCGCTGGGTCCCGCCGTCGTCTTTCACAACAGACCATGTTGTCATGCCGGCCGGAAACTGGGGTGCACCATGTCGGCCCGAATATCGCTAGGCTAGTAGACACAACATCATCTAGCAGGAGGCGGGCGGCATCATGACCAACGCAGAAGCCACGACTTCGACAGACCGGACCGGGACGGGGAAGGCTGACGCCGCCGCCCACAACCTGGAGGCCGAGCGCCTGTACGCGCTCCTTGCGCCTGCAGTGCAGGCCAACCGGCTGTTCCTGGAGGACGTTTCGATCCACATCGCCGGAGCGAACCGGGTGGTCCACGTTGTGGTGGACCTGCCCCAGGAGGAAACCGGCGGCGTCAGCCTGGACGTCATCGCCGAGATTTCCAAGACCCTCTCCGACATCCTGGACAACGATCCCAGCACCGACTCCCGCCCGTACGACCTTGAGGTCTCCTCGCCCGGCGTCGGCCGTCCGCTCACCGAGGAGCGCCACTGGCACCGCGCCCGCGGCCGCATGGTCACCGTCAACGTGATCCAGGGCGAGAACGTCACCGGCCGCATCCAGTCCGTCGACGACGGCGGCGTGACCCTGGTCCCGGAGCTGGCGGTCAAAAAGGGCATGAAGCCCAAGCAGGGTGAACCCGTCAAACTTCCTTTCGACAGGATCCGCAGTGGAAAAGTCGAGATAGAGTTCAGCCACCTCGATGAGGCCGGTCTGGAGAACGACAATGGACCTTCCGAGGAGGCCTAATGGATATTGACATGAGCGCACTGAGACTCCTGGAGCGTGAGCGCGAAATCCCGCTGGATCTCCTGATTCCGACCATCGAGCAGGCCCTGCTGGTGGCCTACCACAAGACGCCCGGCGCCTTCGAAAAGGCCCGCGCCGAACTCGACCGCAAGAGCGGCCACGTCACCATCTGGGCGACCGAAATCGACGACGACGGCGCGCCGATCGGTGAGTTCGAGGACACTCCGGCCGGCTTCGGCCGCATCGCGGCGAGCACCGCACGGCAGATCATCCTGCAGCGGCTGCGCGACGCCGAGGATGACAACGTCCTGGGCCAGTTCAAGGGCCGCGAGGGCGAACTCGTGGCGGGCACCATCCAGCAGGGCAACAACCCGCACATGATCCAGGTAAACCTCGGAACGGTTGAGGCGCTCCTGCCGCCGCCGGAACAGGTTCCCGGCGAGAAGTACACCCACGGCAGCCGGCTCCGCGCGTTCGTGATCGACGTGCACCGCGGCACCAAGGGCCCGTCCATCACCCTCTCCCGGTCCCACCCGGGCCTGGTGCGCAAGCTGTTCGAAATGGAGGTCCCGGAAATCGCGGACCGCTCCGTGGAGATCGTCGCACTGGCGCGCGAGGCGGGGCACCGGACCAAGATCGCGGTCAAGGCGAATATCCCCGGCGTCAACGCCAAGGGCGCCTGCATCGGCGAGATGGGTTCCCGCGTCCGCGCCGTGATGAACGAGCTGAACGACGAGAAGATCGACATCGTCGACTACAGCGAGGACCCGGCCACGTTCATCGCCAGCGCACTGTCGCCGTCGCGGGTGAATTCGGTCACGATCACGGACGAAGCCACCCGCTCCGCCCGCGTCGTCGTCCCCGACTACCAGCTGTCCCTCGCCATCGGCAAGGAAGGCCAGAACGCGCGGCTGGCCGCCAAGCTCACGGGCTGGCGGATCGACATCGTCTCCGACGCCGTCGACAACCGCGGCAAGTAGCTCCGGCGAGGCCGGGTTCCGGCTCCGCTGCCGGGGCCCGGCGGGCGCCTGCCCCCGGCGTCGTTTCGGGGGAGAGGGGCCGAAGGGGCTAGAATGGATACAACCGCGCCTAACGGCCGGTGTCCGTTTGCTTCAGCTGTTCCGGTTCCGTGCCGGCCGCCGGAGCCGCGGCAGGTGCAGATCGGCAGGAAGTTACTCGTAGTGGCAGCAGTGCAACACCTCGGGAACCAGCCGGAGCGTACCTGCATCGGATGCCGGAAGAAGGGACCGCGGTCCCAGTTGCTCCGGCTCGTCGCCGGCGCCGGCGGATCATCCGCCGTCGTGGTCGATGAACGACGCCGGATGGCTGGCAGGGGAGCATGGCTGCACCCCAGTGAAAAGTGCCTGGCACTGGCGGTCAAACGTCGAGCGTTCGGACGCGCCCTCAACGGCGCCGCCGGAACCCAAGACGTCGAACGCCGGATTCTGGCAGGCATGCCAGCGGCGGACACCCCGGTGACCGCCGCAACAACCGTCCAACCTGAAAGCGGGTCAGAAAACTGATGGAAACCCGATGAGTTCCCAGCGATGAGTGCGCAACGATGACAACTTTGTTGCGCTCTGCAATGGGCCTTTCAGCTGCACTCGCGGCGGAGGCCCGCAGTAAGAAGTAGACGGTTCGTGCCTGGCTCGGTGCGGACCGAGACAGGAGAAATGTGGCCAAGGTCCGCGTACATGAGCTCGCGAAAGAGCTCGGTATTACTTCCAAAGATGCAGTAACCAAACTGCAGGAACTGGGCGAATTCGTTCGCTCCGCCTCTTCCACCATTGAGGCCCCGGTGGTGCGGAAACTCCGCAACGCCTACCCGGATGCGCCTGCCGCTCCGAAGACAGAAGCGCCCGCCTCGGCCCCCGCGGCCACCCCGGCCGCAACCCGTCCTTCGCCCGCGCCGGCTCCGGCCGCGCCGAAGGCTGCCGAAACCAAGGCTGAAGCACCGGCTCCGGCCGCTCCCGCAGCGGCACCGGCACCCGCCGAGACCGCAGCCCCCGCGGCTCCGTCCACCGGCGCCAAGCCCGGTGCCCGTCCGGCACCCAAGGCCGAAACCCCGGCAGCCCCGGCACGCCAGGGCGGCTCCGCCCCGCGCCCCGGTGGTCCGCGTCCGGGCAACAACCCGTTCGCCACGTCCCAGGGCATGCCCCGCGGCCGCGGCGGCGACTCCGAACGTACCGCCCGTCCGGGCAACAACCCGTTCGCACCGTCCCAGGGCATGCCCCGTCCGGGCGGCAGCCGCACCGAAGGCGACCGCCCCGGCGGCCCGCGTCCTGCAGCAGGTGCCGGTGGCCCCCGTCCGGGCGCTCCCCGTCCGGCTGGCGCAGCCGGTCCCCGTCCGGGCGCTCCGCGTCCGGCCGGCGCTCCCGGTGCCCGTCCCGGTGCCGGTGGAAACCGTCCGACTCCGGGCATGATGCCCAACCGCACTGAACGTCCCGCACCCGCCGGTGCAGGCCGTCCCGGTGGCGGCCGTGGCCCGGGCCGTCCGGGTGCTCCCGGCACCGGCGGTCCCGGTGGCGGCGGCGCCCCGGCCGGCGGCGGCTTCGGCAAGGGTGGCCGCGGTCGCGGTGGCACCCAGGGCGCCTTCGGTAAGGGCGGCGCAGGCCGCGGCAAGCAGCGCAAGTCGAAGCGTGCCAAGCGCCAGGAACTGGAGCAGATGAGCGCACCGTCGCTGGGTGGCGTGAGCGTACCCCGCGGCGACGGCAACACTGTGATCCGGCTCCGCCGCGGTTCGTCCATCACGGACTTCGCCGACAAGATCGAGGCAAACCCCGCCGCACTGGTAACCGTCCTGTTCCACCTCGGCGAAATGGCCACGGCGACCCAGTCGCTGGATGAGGAAACCTTTGCCCTGCTGGGCGAGGAGCTTGGCTACAAGCTCCAGGTTGTCTCGCCGGAAGACGAGGAGCGCGAGCTGCTCTCCGGCTTCGACATCGACTTCGATGCCGAGCTGGAAGCGGAGGGCGACGAGGAACTTGAGGCACGTCCTCCGGTAGTCACCGTCATGGGCCACGTTGACCACGGTAAGACCCGGCTGCTCGACGCCATCCGCAAGTCCGACGTCATGGCGGGCGAGCACGGCGGCATCACGCAGCACATCGGTGCCTACCAGGTCACCCACAACCACGAGGGCACCGATCGGAAGATCACCTTCATCGATACCCCGGGCCACGAGGCGTTCACCGCCATGCGTGCCCGTGGTGCGAAGGTCACCGACATCGCCATCCTGGTGGTCGCAGCGGACGACGGCGTCATGCCGCAGACCGTTGAAGCGCTCAACCACGCCCAGGCGGCCGGTGTGCCGATCGTCGTGGCCGTGAACAAGATCGACAAGGAAGGCGCCAACCCGGACAAGGTCCGCGGCCAGCTGACCGAGTACGGCCTGGTTCCGGAAGAGTACGGTGGCGACACCATGTTCGTGGAGGTCTCTGCCCGCCAGAACCTCAACATCGACGAGCTGCTCGAAGCCGTCCTGCTCACCGCGGACGCCGCCCTCGACATGCGCGCCAACCCGAACAAGGACGCCCGAGGCATCGCGATCGAAGCCAACCTGGACAAGGGGCGCGGTGCTGTTGCCACCGTCCTGGTCCAGTCCGGTACCCTGCACGTCGGCGACACCATCGTGGCAGGCACGGCCCACGGCCGCGTCCGTGCGATGTTCGACGACGACGGCAGCGCCCTGACCGAGGCCGGCCCGTCCCGCCCCGTCCAGGTGCTGGGTCTGTCCAACGTCCCGCGCGCCGGTGACACCTTCTTCGTGACCGCTGACGAGCGCACCGCCCGCCAGATCGCCGAGAAGCGTGAAGCCGCCGACCGCAACGCCGCCCTGGCCAAGCGCCGCAAGCGCATCAGCCTGGAAGACTTCGACCAGGCCGTCGCCGAAGGCAAGATCGACACCCTCAACCTCATCCTCAAGGGTGACGTGTCCGGTGCCGTCGAAGCCCTCGAAGACGCGCTGCTCAAGATCGACGTCGGCGAAGGTGTCCAGCTCCGCGTTATCCACCGCGGTGTCGGTGCGATCACGCAGAACGACGTCAACCTGGCAACGGTCGACTCCGCCGTCATCATCGGCTTCAACGTCAAGCCCGCCGAGCGGGTTGCCGAACTGGCAGATCGCGAAGGCGTGGACATGCGCTTCTACTCCGTCATCTACGCAGCCATCGATGACATCGAGGCAGCCCTCAAGGGCATGCTCAAGCCGGAGTACGAAGAGGTTCAGCTGGGCACGGCCGAGGTCCGCGAGGTGTTCCGTTCTTCCAAGTTCGGCAACATCGCAGGCTCGATCGTCCGCTCCGGCATCATCCGGCGCAACGCGAAGGCCCGCATCAGCCGCGACGGCAAGATCATCGGCGACAACCTCACCGTTGAGACGCTCAAGCGCTTCAAGGACGACGCCACCGAGGTCCGCACGGACTTCGAGTGTGGTATCGGTCTGGGCTCGTACAACGACATCACCGAAGGTGACATCATCGAGACCTTCGAGATGCGCGAGAAGCCGCGCGTCTAAGGTGTCTTAGCGTTACTGGTGCGGGGCCGTTGGATTTTTTCCGGCGGCCCCGCCCCTTCGCCGGGCGGTTTACGATCTCCGATCGCAAACCGCCCGGCTTCGGCAGGCCCGATGCCACTCCCAGGCCGCCGGAAAGAATCCAACGGGAGTCCGTCGTAGGCTTGACCTAGGCGCGTGGCACCAAACCCCAGGTGTATGTGGACCGCTACCGCGTCGTCGTACATCCAAATTTTTAGGAGTGGAAATGGCTGATCCCGCACGGGCTGCCAAGTTGGCGCAGCGGATCAAGGTTGTGGTTGCTGAGGCTTTGGGCCGGAGGGTGAAGGATCCCCGGCTGGAGGGCGTGACCGTGACGGACGCGCGTGTGACCAATGACCTGCAGCACGCCACGGTGTATTACACCGTCTTCGGCGACGAGGTGGCCCAGGCCGATGCGGCCAAGGGGCTGGAGAAGGCCAAGGGCGTGCTCCGCCAGGAGGTGGGCCGCAACATCACCGTCCGGCTGACGCCGACGCTGGAATTCGTCGCCGACCAGATTCCCGTGGTGGCCTCCAACCTTGAGGAGCTGCTGCGCGAGGCCAAGAAGCGCGACGCCGAGGTGGCCGCCCTCGCGGCCGGCGCCAAACACGCCGGGGACGCCGATCCCTACAAGAGCGACATCCCCGACGATGTCGAACTCGACGAGGAAGACTTCGACGAGGACGACTTCGACGAGGAAAACAAGGACCTGCGTCCGGACTACGACGTCGACGAGGACCGCAACAAGTAGGCCGTCACACCTTTCGCAATGGCCGGACCCGGCAACGGGCCCGGCCATTGGCGCGCCAGGACCCGGGCCCGGCCCTGGCGCGGGGACTTTGGACCCTAGGCCCGTCCGCGCCGCGGAGCGTCCCATGGAGTCATGACTGCGGGCAAACACAACGACGGCGGCCGGCCGTGACCGCCGCCCTGGTCAAGTGCCCGCACTGCGGCGCCACCAACCGCACACCGGCCGCGGCCACCGGGCACCCGCGGTGCGGCAAATGCCGCCGTGACCTGCCCTGGATCGTCGAGGCCGGCGACGCCGACTTCGCCGCCGTAGCAGAACAATCCCCGGTGCCCGCCCTGGTCGATTTCTGGGCCGCGTGGTGCGGGCCATGCCGGATGGTCAGTCCCGTGCTGGACAAGCTGGCGCAGGAACGGGCGGGGAGGGTCAAGCTGGTCAAGGTCGACGTGGACCGGTCCCCGCAGTTGTCCCGGCGCTTCGACGTGCAGGCCATTCCCACCATGCTGGTCATCGCGGACGGCCGGGTCGTGGCCCGCCAGGCCGGGGCGCCGCCGGCGTCGGCGCTGCGCAACTGGCTCGACGGTGCGCTGGCCTCGCCGCGCGAAGGGAGCCCGCAATGACCGAGATTCTGCGCTACGAAGTTGGCTCCGGCACCGTGCTGGTCGAAGTCGACGAGGGCAGCTTCGGCGTCGAACGGCCCGCCCGCAATGAACTCGGCGTCCTCGACGCCGGGCGGCGGCTGGAGGACGCGCTGGCGGCCGTGCGGCCGGCCGCGAAGGCAGCCGCCGAGGTGATGCGGGAACTCGCCCCCGAACACCTGGAACTGCAGTTCGGAGTGAAGCTGGCCGGGGAGGCCGGGGCGATCATCGCCAGGAACTGCGCCGAAGGGCACTTCATCGTCCGGATGTCCTTCACCGCGGCTCCGGCACTGCCGCAGTCGCCGGAGGAGGAAATCAGGCTCTGAGCCCGGTCAGCGCCGCCGGCCCAGCATTCCGAGCAACGGGGACCCCATGCCGAGCAGGAAGCCAAAGTCGTACCAGTTCCCGGCCCGGGCCATGTTGTAGAAGGGGAATTCCTTCCACGCGCCGAACACGTGCGCGATCAGCACGATCCACGCCGTGATTCCGTTCCAGATGCCCCACAGCAGGTCCTGCCACCACACAGGATTCTCCTTCCCTACGCGGCCGGCTCCCCGCTGCCGGCCCGCTATCGGCCGGCACGGCCGCCGCCTTTGGTCAGGCTACTGCCCGGCGGATGCCGGCGGTAGGGGCTCTGCGCCCGGGGCGCGGGCAGGAAGCCGGCCCAGTCCTTCGACAAGTTCGGCCTGGCTGCCGCAGAGGGCAATCCGGATCCACCCTTCGCCGACCGACCCGAAGGCAGTGCCCGGCGCGAAGGAAACCCCGGCGTCGGCGAGGAAGCGGCGCACCCAGGCCCGCACGTCGCCGCCGCTGACGTGGGAGACGTCCGCCCACAGGTAGAACGCCCCCTGCGCGGTCAGGAAGGGAATGCCCTTGGCCTCCAGCACGGCAGACGCGGCGTCGCGGTTGGCGCGGTAGTGGGCACGGGCATGGCCGACGTAGTCCTGCGGGCCGGTCAGGGCCGCGAGCGCGGCGTACTGCGAGGGGGAGGCGACACAGGACACGATCGCTTCCATGACGTTGTTCATCTGCTGCTCGAGCCCGGGCGGGCAGATCAGCGCACCGATCCGCAGCCCGGTCAACCCGTAGGTCTTGGACAGGGTCAGCGACGTGAAGACCCGCGCCTCACCGGGGACGTCGCTGTCGAAGCGGGCCGGACTGACGTGCGGGACGTCGTAGGTGAACGCCTCATAGCACTCGTCCGAGATGATCCACAGGTCATGCCGCCGGGCCAGCTCGACCAGTCCGCGGGTCAGTTCCTCGCCCAGCACGGCCCCCAGCGGGTTGGACGGGGAGTTAAGCACCAACACCTTGGTCTTCGGCGTGATGAGCTCCTCGATGTCCTCGATCCGGGGCTGGAAGTCGTGCTCCGGGTAGAGCGGGTACCGGACAGGGACGGCGTGCAGCAGGCTGGAGGTCATCGCGAACGTCGGGTAGCCCGGGTTGGGAATGAGGATCTCGTCGCCGGGCGAGAGCAGCAGCGTCATGGCGAAGTGCAGCCCCTGCTGGGCGCCGTCGACGACGTACACCCGGTCCGCGCCCACCGGCGTCGCGTTGTGCTCCCGGAAGCGCGCAGCGAAGGCCTCGCGCAGCGCCGGAATGCCGGCGTTGGGGGTGTAGTTGGTTTCGTCCCGGTCAAGGCAGGCCATCCCGGCGTCAAGGATGTGGCGGGGGAGCGGGAAACCCGGCTCGCCGATGCTCAGCACGATGGCGCCCGGAGTGTGCCAGGCGGCCTCGGTGATCTGGCGGATCTGGTTGATGGGGACGTCGCGGACGTGGGCGGCAAGCTCGGGCATGTCTGCCATCCTAGCCGCCGTCGTTCCTGTGCCCGGGGGAGCGCCGGGTGGCCTGCGCGGCGCGCATATACTGGGAGGCGTGCTTTCTGGACTGGTGATAGTGGACAAGCCGCAAGGCTGGACCAGCCACGATGTGGTTGGGCGGATGCGGCGGATCGCCGGTACGCGGAAGGTGGGGCATGCCGGAACGCTGGACCCCATGGCAACCGGCGTGCTGGTCCTGGGCATCAATAAGGCGACCCGGCTGCTGACCTACATCGTGGGGACCTCCAAGACCTACACCGCCACGATCCGCCTCGGCGAGTCGACCGTCACCGACGACGCCGAGGGCGAGGTCACCGCCACCCGCAGCGCCGCCGCGGTCACCGAGGACAGCGTCCGCGCCGGGATCGCCGCGCTCACCGGGGAAATCCAGCAGGTGCCCAGCAGCGTCAGCGCCATCAAGGTCAACGGGGAACGTGCCTACGCCCGGGTCCGCTCGGGCGAAGACGTCAAACTGGCCGCCCGGCCGGTGACCATCCACCGCTTCGACCTCCATGACCTCCGCCGCAGCAACGACGGCGCGGCCCTGGACCTGGACGTGACGGTCGAGTGCTCCTCCGGCACCTACATCCGGGCACTGGCCCGCGACCTGGGCGAGGCCCTCGGTGTCGGCGGGCACCTCACCGCCCTGCGCCGGACGCAGGTGGGCCCGTACACCCTGGACCAGGCGCGCACCCTTGAGGAACTAGCCGAGGAACTCCAGATCCTCGAAATGTCGCAGGCGGCCCGCGCCCTGATGCCCAACCGCGAACTCACCGCCGAGGAAACGACGGAGCTGTCCTTCGGCCGCCGGATCACCGCCGGCCCCGGGGCCGGCACGCCGGACGCCGCGACGCCGGAAAAGCCCGCGGCCGCCTTCGCGCCCGACGGTTCCCTCGTGGCGCTGCTGGCCGATGCCGGCAGCTACGCCAAGCCCGTCCTGGTCTTCGCCCCCGACAACGAAAAACCTGCCGCCCCCGCGGCCGGGAAACCGGCGGGCTGACGTGGACGCGTATTTCTACATCATCCTGGTCGTCGGGCTCGTCTCCACTTTTCTGTGCGTGGGGGCCGGGATCCTGAAGAAGGCCCCGAATGACGCGACCATCCTGTCCGTCGCCGCCGTCGAACTGTCCCTTCTGGTGTACCTGGTCGGGTCGATCATCCGGGTCGCCTCGGGGGAGCAGATGGCGGGGGAGCCCTGGGAGTTCTGGGGCTACCTGGTCACCGCGCTGATGCTGCCGCTGGGTGCGGTGTACTGGGCCATCCTGGAACGCACCCGCTGGAGCAACTTCGTGCTGGCCGCCGTCGGCGTCACCGCCCTGGTGATGGCCGCCCGGATGAACCAGATCTGGTACTGACGTGGAAGAGGCAAAGAAGGACATGACCCCTGCACCGCAGGAAACCGGCGGCGCCGGCGCAAACTCCGGCAGCTCTCCGGAGGCCCCGGCGAAGGACACCCGCAACACCGGGCCCGGACGGCTGCTGATCGCCGTCTATGCGGTCTTTGCGCTCTCGGCGACCGCCCGGGCCGGCTACCAGATCCTCACCAAGTTCTCCGAGGCGCCGCTGGCCTACCTGCTGTCCGCGTTCGCCGCCGTGGTGTACATCGTGGCGACCGTTTCGTTGGCGAAGGCCGGGCGGACCTGGTTCACGGTCTCAGTCACCGCCGTGCTGGTCGAACTGGTCGGCGTGCTCGTCGTGGGAGCCTTGAGCCTGTTCGACGCCGTCAACTTCCCGCACGAAACGGTCTGGTCCCTCTTCGGCCGCGGCTACGGCTTCATCCCGCTGCTGCTGCCGATCCTTGGCTTGGTCTGGCTGTACCGCCGCCGGCCGGCGCCCCGCAGCGCCTGAGCATTCCCTGACCATCGGCCGGCGTCAAACGCGGGCCTCACGGGGCATGTCCGGATCACAATAGTAAGCAGACTTGCCAAATGCATACTAAGCCTGCTTATTATAGTTTCCGGATGCGGTCAAGACATGGCCGTACTCCCGACGTTTGTCCAACGGATCGAGGGAGGCATCATGAGCACTATGAACGCCGTTCCCCGAGCAACATGGGAACCGAAGAGAGCGGACCAGGGACGTCGTCCCGGGTGCCGCGGATGACCCAACGCCCGGAATCCCAAAAAAGCGCCGACACCCGGAAATGGCGCACCGACCAACTCTTGTCGATGGCCGCCCGCGTGGTCGAGCGCCGCAAAGACCAGGCCCTGGCCGCGTTGGGGCTCACGCACGCAGCCGTCATCGCGCTCCGCGGCCTGGCGGACGGGGCGATGAACCAGGAACAGCTCGCCCGCCGGATCGGGGTGCAAAGCCAGTCCCTCGGCAAGGTCCTGGGACGACTGGAAGAATCCGGTCTGGTCACACGCACCAAGGATGTCAATGACCGGCGACAGTTCTCCGTGTCCCTGACGCCCGCCGGCAGCGCCGCGCTGGCCACCGCTTACGAGATCGAACGCGACGCACTTCCCGAGGACCTCGAAGGCTGGTCGAGCCTGCACAATGATTTAACCCGGATCCTGGCGGCCTTTGAGGTTCCCGGCCGGTCCTAGGGTTTACCGATCCCGGCCCTCCGGCCGGATGTGGTTGACGACGGCGGGCGCCGCGGCACTGTGCCGCGGCCCTCCTGCCGTCGTCGTCGGTTCTTATGCCGCTCGCGGTGGCTGCCGTTCCGCTATCCGGCGCCGGTGTATCCTCATTGCCGCCCCACCCCGCGCGTACAGCTCACGCGCTGCCGCCCCCGCCGGCGGGGCTGTCCTGGAGCCTGCGCTGCAGGCCCGGCCACGCGGCGGCAAACCCCGGATGCAACTGCTTCAGGGCGACGTCACCGAGGCCGACCCATTCGAGTTCCAGGCTTTCAGGGTCGCTGATCACGGGCTCGAACGGCTCGATCGCCTGCGCGGCCACGGTGGTATAGGTCCAGTAACCGATGTCGAAGACCG
This sequence comes from Arthrobacter sp. Soil763, assembly GCF_001428365.1. Taxonomy (GTDB): domain Bacteria; phylum Actinomycetota; class Actinomycetes; order Actinomycetales; family Micrococcaceae; genus Arthrobacter. The sequence goes on from NZ_LMSH01000004.1 coordinate 352,294, forward strand.
AGGTGAACAGGACCCGCACGGAGTCCGGCGGCACAGCGGCTTCCTCCCTGGCTTCCCGGAGTGCGCCGGCGATGGCATCCTCGCCCTCGTGCAGGGCTCCGCCCGGCAGGCCCCAGGTCCCGCCGTGGTCGCTCCAGGTTGCCCGGTGCTGCAGGAGGACGCCTTTGGCGGGATCGTGCACCAGCAGTCCCGCGGAGCCGAAGCGGCCCCAGAAGCGGCCCCGGTCGCCCTCCACCCAAGCATCGCCCGGGTCGCGGGGTCCGAGCGGGCGGCGCGGTTCGATGGGTGATCCTGACGGCTGCCGATCCTCTGAACTCTCCATTCCGTCAGTCTGCCATGACCGCCGGCGGCGGCCTGGTTGTCCTAGTCCCGCGGGCGCCCGGTGGCACTAAAAATGTCGGTGGTCGCTGGTGGAATGGGTTCATGGGAATCGGTGCAGCTCTCATTGCGCATCCGGCCGGCGGGCCGGGTGGTGAGGGGCGCGGCGCCGACTTCGCGGAACGTGCTCTGACCGGCGACGTGCCGGGTGGCGGTGTCTTGGTCGGGGTGCTGGCGTTGTTGCGGGGCGCGTGCGCGACGGCGGTGGCGGACACGGCGCTGCTGGACTTCGGGCAGGCCGCGGACTACGCCGGCCGGGTCGAGGAGATCTCCCGCGCCGCCGAGTACCTGCAGNCTATGTCAGCGTGCTTGAAGCCGTCTGAGTCCGAGCCCGCCGAACTGGTTGCGGGGTGCGTGCGCGACGGCGGTGGCGGACACGGCGCTGCTGGACTTCGGGCAGGCCGCGGACTACGCCGGCCGGGTCGAGGAGATCTCCCGCGCCGCCGAGTACCTGCAGCTGGTCGCCGCGGGTGCGGTGAACCGTGCCCGGCTCGAGGCCCCGGACGCGGTCCCGGCCGTCGACGGGTACCGCAAAACCGGGGACTTCCTCCGCGACCGGCTGCAGATCAGCGCCGGCGAAGCCCGCCGCCGCCTCACCCTCGCCGGGGCCACCCTGCCCCGCATAGGCATGACCGGCCAACCCCTGCCCCCGGTCCATGCGGAACTCGCCGAAGCCCTCGCCGCCGGTGCTGTCCCGTCCCGCTCCGCGACCCTGATCACCTTGGCCCTGGACCGGGTCCGGCCCCTGACCGACGAGGACACCCGGAAACGGATGGAACACGCCCTCACCGCCGCCGCGGTCGAACACGACCCGGACTTCCTGGCCCGGGTCACCCGCCGCTGGGTCGACGCGATCGACCAGGACGGGACCGAACCCTCCGAAGAAGCCCTCCGGCACCTCCAGGGCGCTTTCATCCGCGCACCCCGCCACGGCCTGCACCACCTGGAAATCTTCGCCACCACCGACCAATACGAACACCTCATCACCGTCATGAACACCGCCACCAACCCCCGCACCCCCGTGCAGGCGCCAACCCTGGCGGCGCTACGGATGTTGGGGAGGAGCAGGAGTGGCCGCCCGCGGACCCGCTGGACCGGCGCACCCGCGCCCAGAAACTCCTCGACGGACTCGTCGGCGGCTGCAAAGTCGCCCTCGCCGCCGGCGGGCTGCCCGCCACCGGCGGACACCGCCCCCAAATCCTCGCCACCATCGACTACCGCGACCTCCTGACACGCCTCCACGCCACCGCCACCCAAGGCGGGTTCGCCCAGCCCGGGACCGGGCCACTCAGGTTCACCGGCACCGGGACCCTGGCCTTCACCGGACCCGTCACCGCCGCGACCATCCGCAAAATCGCCTGCGACGCCGACATCATCCCGATCCTGCTCGGCACCGAAGGCCGAATCCTCGACATCGGCCGCACCAGCCGGATCTTCCCGCCCCACATCCGCAAAGCCATCACCGCCCGCGACCAAGGCTGCACCTTCCCCGGCTGCACCATCGGCACCACCAGCACCGACAACGGCACAAATTGTTAATATGACCCCTAGCAGCACTCCGGGCCTCAGCGGCCCCGTTCAGAACCTCGGCATAAGTTATGCGTCGGTTTGTCTCTGTCAGCTATTCCTTCGGGAGATAGTGCTATGTGAGACCATTGCTGTTGAAGAAATGGGGGATCATGGAGCAGATACTCACAGAACGCACGGAAGTCGAAGAGGTAGCCGGCTCGGACAAACACTACGTGGCACGGTTTGGAAGTTTCATCCTGCGCCTTGGTCCTGAGGACACCTCCCCGGAGGATGTGCATGCGGCTCTCGTGTCGGCCTTAGGCGCGGACAACAGGGTGACGGTTGTTGATAAAGGCTCGGCGAACCATGAATGGACTAGCCAGAGCACGTTTTACCCCAGCACGCCCAAGACCCAGCCGGACGAACTGCTGAGCGGCGCCTCCCATTTTCATACAATGCGGTTCTCCGATGCCATCATGTTCGAAGTTCATGTGCCGGGGAAAAATCAGCCGGTAATTCACGGTGAGGTCCCGGAGATCGACTCATACTTCGTCGCTTGGGATGGATGCACCGCCGTAGTGATGTGGGAACCGGAGTCTCGTGATGGCCTGACTTCGCCAGCCACGGGGCAAGTGGCTGTCGAGATTCTGCGCCGCGCCTGCGTGACTTCCGGACAGTCCCTTTACGTCCAGGCTTGCAGCCCGGCGTGCCAGCACTTGTTTGCACACCGCGAGTTTAAGGTGGACTTCTGGTCCGGTGAGGACTTTGACACCGGTTTCAGCGTCGAAGACGTTAGGGATATCAGTCTTACTGTGAAGGGCCCCTTCGAAGGCGGGTTAGACGTAGTCGAGGCCGTTCACGATGAGATCAAGATGCCCGCTGCGGAATTCGCTGAACTCAAGAACACTGCTCGCCGAATTCTGGACATCGAGAGTTCGGCGCGTTCCATGTCCTTCGAATTGATCGGCCACGACTATGAAACTCTGAAGCGATCTCAAGAAGGCCTGTATCGACGGTTGCGGTACTTCCTCGGTGATGCTTGGATGGCTGTCCGCGGGAAAGGCCGAGTCAGGCGAGCCAATCTTTTGATTGCCTCTCTGTGGTTGGCTATGGCGAACATGGAGACCCTGCAACAGGTTTTCAGAGATATCGACCGCGGTTATCAAGAATCGATATCACGTTGGGCCGTGCCAGAATTGTTCGCTACGGATCTGAAGTCCGAGGAAGCGGAAGTCGCTTCGTTGGACCCACACTTCGCCCGCGCAGCAATCGAGCATAAGACCAAGCGAATGGACAATCGTGTCGTCGTTTGGGCCACCATTGCGGGCGCTGGAATGGGCGCAGCGGTAACCGCGGTCGTGGGAGGCCTTTCGGCAGCGCCAAAGTAAGTCGGGATGCGCGCAGGCCGCCGTAGGCGGCCCTTGACTTGAAATAGCAACATAACTCGGAGTCTCCTTTCTTAGCTCAGTGCCTCCGTAGTCGGCCTGTTTGGGGTAGTGACAGGGGTGTAATTCGCGTGCTATTAATGAGTCACACCGTGAAGGGCACGTAGCCGATCCAGGGCCTGGTGGACATTTATTTTTCTGAGGGACAGCCTTCCTGGTGGGCTGGAGCAGCGCAGGTAGGCCAGCGCCCCTATCGAGTTTTATTGCTCAGAGGTACTAATCAGCGAGGCCCTTCCGGAGCGAGACCGGAGGCTGAAGCCCGCTGCACACCTTGAACTCCTTATCTTCTTGGCGGACTTCGGCGATTCCTTGCCGGTTTCGTTCCCTGGAGTCCACGTGCCTACTACGCCTCACAATTCCTCCCTTCACCGTCTCAGCGATCCTGACGCCGGCTGGTTCTTCACGCTCTATCCCGACGCCGGGGAGGGCGGGGGCGGCTTCCGATCCTCCTACAAGCCCAAGCATGCCTTCGTCGCTAAGGGGTCCGCCTCTGACCCGGAGCGTTCCGCAGCGGAGGCTGGCCGGCGTGCTGGTTCCCGGCTTCGCCGCTATTGCGCTGCCAATCGCCTTAACCGGCTTGGGACATTGACTTATGCCGGGGACGGGTGCCATGACCCGAAAGAGCTGCGCAGCCACGTCGGTGCCTTCTTCCGTGATCTCCGCTCGGGTTTGGGGGGTTCCCCGTTGCCGTACGTGTGGGTTCCGGAGTGGCACAAGACCGGTCACGGACTTCACGTGCACTTCGCTGTGGGTCGCTATGTGCAGCGGCGTCTGATCAAGGATGCCTGGGGCCGGGGTTTCGTCCATATCAAGCTCATTGGCGATATGCCGGTGGGGTCCGGGCCGTTGTCGGATGCCCGCAAGGCCGCCGGCTACCTATCCAAGTACGTCTCGAAGTCCTTCACCGATCCAGCAGCGCGGGTCTTTGGCCTCCACCGCTACGACGTCGCCGAAGGTTTCCAGCCGGCCCGACTGTCGCTGAGCGGGGATTCCCCTTCGGACGTTCTGGGCCAGGCGTCCGAGTATTTGGGCGGCCCTCCGGTGACACAGTGGTCCTCGGCCTCTGTTGAGGACTGGTCCGGGGCTCCCGCGATCTGGGCGCAGTGGGGCGCGTGATGATTGACCGGCAGAAGCTGACTGCGTGGGTCGAGGCTACCTGCGCTGCGCAGGGTGTCCCTGTCCGGGTGACCGATCCCGGTGTTATCGCCCGTATCGGCGTGCTTTTGGGGGCCGCGCCCGGAACGGACGGACGCGGCAGCGGCCGGAGTACCGCCGTGGCCTCAAAGCCGCCAGACGGGCTGAATCCGGGCCGGGTCCAGCGAGCGTGACCCCGGTGTGCCGGGAAGGATAGTTGCGTAGTCCAGCACCGCTTTGATGATCGCTGATTGCCGGTCAAGGTTCAGAGTGTCCCAACTCTCCCGGAGTTGCTCACCGTGTCCGATGAGTCCATCCAGGCTGCTTGACCCTGAGAGCTGGGCAAGCTGCCGGCTCACATTTCGGATGCGGGCCTCGATGGGTTCACGGGCCGCTTTCCACTCGCCGACGGATATTTCCTTGGCAGCCCACATCTGTGAGAGCACCTTCATCTGCTCCTCGTCCGCCTCCAGCTCGGCGGCAAGGGCGCTTTGCTGCTCGTCAGCAGCCCTCCGCCCGGCCAGGGCATCGGCCATCCCGGGAGTGTCCAGACGCAGCAGGACAGCAGCAGACAAGAACTCTTCCAGCGGCGGGGCCACGACGGTGATACCGCCGCAGCCGCCGTGGTCCGGACCGGAGGAGCACACGTAGCGGCGCGTATCAACGCGGACTGCTGAGAAGAGCTTGTTACCGCACTTCCCGCAGCGCAGCAGTCCCGACAGCACGTAACGGCGCGGTGCTCGGGTATTGGTGCGCCTCTTCGCGGCGAACTGGGCCAGGATGCGCTCCCGCTGATCCTTCGTGATGATCGGGTCCCACACGGCTTCCGCCACCACGACTCCCTTGTGCTCCCTGAGTCCGGCGATCCTCGCCGATTTGAGCATGGCGTTCAGCGTCATCGTTTTCCACTGCCCACCCGTGCTGGTGGGCACATTCTGCTCGTTCAGCCACGCGCAAATGGACCGCGAGGACTCTCCGGCCAGGAATCGGGCCACGATCTGCCGCAGAATCTCCGCCTCGGACTCCACGACCGTCCTCCGGTCCTGCTCGTAACCGAACGGGCGCTGATAACCGCCGTTCGGCATCCCCTGCTCGGCCAACTGCTGAGCTTTCCGCTTCAACCGCTCGGACTTCCGGGCTGACTCCTTCGACGCGATAGCAGCCAGGATGCGGGCCATAAACAACCCGTCGTCATTGCCAAGGTCAATGTCCGTAGTCACCGACTTCACCTGGGTCACGCCGGCTCGTTCACAAAGACGGGTGAACTCCTCGAGCTCCATCGGCTGCCGGGTAAGGCGGTCCAGGTTATAGACGATCACAGCATCGCGGTAACCGGCGGCCAGATCAGCCAGCATCCGCTGATACTCCGGCCGGGGCTTCGATGCACTGGACCGGTAGGCGCTCACGTCGTTATCGACGTACTCCTCGCCCACGGTCCAGCCGTTCTCAGCGGCCAGCCCGCGGCAGTCTTCCAACTGACGGGTAACCCCCAGGGCCTCACCCGTCTGATCAGACGAGATGCGGGCGTAGATTGCTGCTGAGCGCGGCGTCTTCATGGGGTCAGACTAACAAGCAGTCAGCAACGGAACCCTCCTCTGCTCCCACCACCATCACGTGATCCACAAAGAACAATGGACCATCCACGTCCGCGCCGGCATCCCCTGGTACACCCCGCCACCCCACCTCGACCCCCAACAAAAACCACGCCAAAACCACTACTTCCGATCGTGAACCACCTGTGCCTTGAGGGTCCGTAGAGACGGGCACCATGTGCCGGCCCCGCCCGAGCTTGGGCCCAGCGGACCGCCTCGATCGCTAGGGGAACCGCACAGTTGATGCAATAGTGGCGGGATGATCAACCAGCAGCAGCTCTGGGACGACGAAGCGGCGGGGAAGTACGACACCCCCGGAGAGGGAATGTTCTCGCCCGAGGTGCTTGGCCCCACAGTCGAAGTCCTGTCGGAACTCGCGGGCGGCGGGCCGGCCGTTGAGTTTGCCATCGACACGGGCCGGGTCGCCATTCCCCTCTCACAGGCCGGGGTGCACGTCAGCGGCCTCGAGCTGTCCCATGCGATGATCTCCCGCTTGCGGGAGAAGGACGGCGCGGAGGCGATCCCCGTCGTGCAGGGTGACATGACTGAGGCGGTTGCGGGCGACAGCTTCTCCCTCGCTTTCCTCGTGTTCAACACCATCGCGAACCTCCTGACTCAGGAGGACCAGGTGCGCTGCTTTCAGAATGCTGCCAATCATCTGGCCCCCGGCGGGCGCTTCGTCATCGAGCTTTGGGTGCCGCAACTGCGTTCGTCGCCGCCGGGCCACCAAGGAACCGTTGAAGTGAGCCGACCGGGGTACCTGCTGGTCGACACTTTTGACGTGCTCAATCAGCACGTCATCTCGCACCACGTCGGGTTTGGTCCAGAACTCTCCGACGGAAGGGAGGCACGAATTGGGGGGACGCCACACCGCTACATCTGGCCCAGCGAGCTCGACCTTATGGCGAAACTGGCCGGCTTTGAGCTGGAATCCAGATGGGCGGACTGGGATGGCAGCGACTTCACCGGAGAATCCCGCAGCCACGTGTCGGTTTACCGGCTGGCTGCAGCTGAATCGCGTCTTAAGGAATTTTGAAGGGGAGGGGAGTGCCCGCCGGGAACGGCGCCGTGCCCTGGCCCGGCGTCATCGTGAACCATTCGCCGTTCTGCTCGGTCAGGAAAAGTAGTTGCCGGGCACTTGTGTCGAGCGGGTCGCCGTCCGGATAGGACTGACCGCAAGTCGCGGGCATTGAGGCCACGCGTACCGGGCCCGCACCGATTCCGCCCTTGATCACCTGCTCAACTTCCACCGTGTGGACGTTCGCCTGGTATCCGTAGATCCGGAACTCGCCGTCCCGCTTCAGCGGATTGCCGACCAAGACCGCACCGGCGTGGTCGAAGCGCTGTTGCATCGTCTCGAACTGCACCCAATCGACGCAGACGTCTGTGCGGCCTACCGGGATAAGCCAGCAACCGCAAAGCAGCAAAAGCAACAGCGCTCCGTTCACCGCTGCCCCCGCTACTCTCCGCATGCTCAGACCTTAGTTGCCAGGGGGAACAAGGTCCATGGAGAACAGCCTGCCGGCGCTTCAGCGGAACAGGACGAAAACGCGGAGCGGCCCGGGACTGAAGTCGGCACCCTCCGTGAAACCCAGAGCTTCATAAAATGCGCGCTGGCCGGGCTCGTTGTCGGTGATGAGAACGGTCTGACGGACGTGTCCATACCGCCGCTGGACCTCTTCCAGCAGGGCGCGCCCCACGCCGGAGCCCTGAAACGTCGGATCCACAAGGATGTCCTGCAGGTAGCAGATGGTCGCGTCATCCGAGACCGCACGGGCCAGGCCCACAAGGGTCCCGCTGGCATCGCGCGCGGCAACCACGAACGATGAGTTCCGGATGGCCCGCACCAGCACTTCCGGATCCCGGGTGTATGCGGCCCATCCCACCGATTCGTAGAGCGCCAACGCCTCGGCGTCGGACACGTCCGGGCTGGCGGAGACGGAAAACTGAGGCATCGGACCAGTGTGGCATGCTGAACTTCGTGCAGACCCCGGAACCGACAGCTGCTCCGTCACGAGTCCTCTTCTATGGCGTTACCGGAAGCGGAAAGTCCTCCGCTGCCCATGCCTACGCGGCACGAACGGGGCTCCCGGAGTTCTCGGCCGACGACGACATCGGCTGGCTCCCGGGGTGGCGGCAGCCCGACACCGCCATACAGCGGGAGCTCGCAGCGCACATCGCCGGCCAGGATCAGTGGGTCCTCGACAGTGCCTTGGCGTGTGGCGTGACCTCGTGGTGCCGCGCGCGGAATTGATCGTGGGCCTCGACTACCCACGGTGGCTCTCACTGTTCCGATTGATCCGGCGCTCACTTCGCCGCGTCATCGCCCGGGAAGAGGTCTGCAACGGCAACAAGGAAACGCTCGGCCGCCTCCTTGCCACCGACTCGATCATCGGATGGCATTTCCGATCGTTTACACGCAAGCGACGGGTCATGCGCGATCTGCAAAAGGCTCCCGGCGCCTCGAAGGTCCTCATCTTCCGCCACCCCCGCGAACTCGAGGAATGGCTTCAGGGGCTCCCTGAAGCAGACCCGCGCCGCGCCGGGTAGTGCGCAGCCGGACCTGTTAACGGTGAACGGCCTCCGGTGTTACCAGTTACCCGCCGGAGGCCGCCGCCGCTGAAACTACTTCTTCCCGAACAACCCGCCCAGCAGCCCGCCGAGGCCGCCCTCATCCTTGCGCGGTTCCTCGTTCTGTCCCGGGCCCTGCTGGTCCTGCCCGGGCAGGTCGATGTCGATCAGCTCGCCCGGCTGCGGGGCGCCAGCGGACGTGCCGGCGTCCTGGGTCTGCGGAACCGGCTGCAGCCCCGGTCCCGCGTCATTCCGGGCTGCGGCCTCGTCCGGGGCCACGGCCTCGTTGGCGGTGCGTTGCTGCCCGCCGAACATGCCTCCGAGGATGTCGCCCAGGCCGCCGCCTGCAGCCCCGCCGGCCCCGGCGCCGCCGAGGATCCCGCCCAGGATTCCGCCCAGGTCGATGCCACCGGCTCCCGGCTGTCCGCCGGCCTGGCCCGCCCGGCCGCGTCCGCCGAGTACCTTGTTGGCCAGGTAGGACATGACGATCGGCGCCAGGATCGGGAGCAGCCTACGGACCAGGTCACCGCCCACTCCGCCAAGCTGCGCCGTACCCGCCAGCTGGCTGGCCACCTGGTCCTGCCGGCCGCCGAAAACGTGGTTGACGATTTTTTCGCCGTCGGCGGTGTCCACCTGCGCCACGTCCACACCGCCGTCGACCAGCCCGTCGCGGTGCTGGCCAAGCGCCGACTCCAGCGAAGCGGCGCCCTCGGGGGCCTGGGCGTTGTTGTGCAGACCGGCGAGCAGGGTGGGGACCGCTGCCTCCACCGCGGACTGGGCGGTCTGCCGGTCGGTGCCGAGCATGCCGGCGATCTGATCGACGGGGATTTGCCCGAGGATGTCTTGAAGCTCAGTCATGGCGTTCTCCTTCTGCCGCGGGACAGGCCTGCGGCGACGGGTGGTGGCGGCGGCAGCGTTGCCGCCGTCGAACTGCTGCCCTTGCATCGTAGCCCGGCGTCAAGGGGGCAGAAAGGCATTCACCGGGGCCCCGCGAAGCGTCCGGCGCCGGGGACGTTTACGGGTAACCTAGGAGAGTTCCGGAGCCGCCCCGACGCTGCCGGAAAAGCACAGGCAGGAAGCAAAAGGCGAGGTTGATGGTCCACATTTGGAACGATCCGTCCGAAGTCCCGGCGGACTTCGGCCCTTCCGTGGTCACGTTCGGGAACTTCGATGGTGTGCACCGCGGCCACCAGCAGGTGCTCTCGCAGCTCATCCGCACCGCCCGCCTGAATCATGCCCGTGCCGTCGCCATCACCTTTGACCCGCACCCGGCGCAGGTCCACCGGCCCGAGTCCGCACCCGAACTGATCATGGGCCTCGAGGACAAGCTCGTGGCCCTGGGTGAAGTGGGCCTGGACGCGGTCCTGGTCATGAAGTATTCGCTCGAACTGGCCAGCCTGACGCCGGAGGAGTTCGTTTCCTCGGTGCTTGTCGGCGCCCTCAAAGCCAGCCACGTTGTGATCGGCCACGACGCGCGCTTCGGCCGCGGCAACTCGGGGGACCTGGACACCATGAAGGAACTGGGGGAGAAGCTCGGCTTCGAGGTCCAGGTCATCAGTGAGTTCGGTTCGGAAGGTTACCCGCTGCACCGCGGCGCTGAAGGTGCGCACGACGGCGGTGCGCACGACGGCGTGGAGGACCGGCGCTGCTCCTCGACCTGGGTCCGGGAAGCCCTGCGCGAGGGCGACGTCGCCACCGCAGCGGCGGTCCTGGGACGGCCGCACCGCATGCGCGGCGAGGTGGTCCACGGCGCGGCCCGCGGCCGCGACCTCGGCTTTCCCACCGCCAACCTCTCCCCGGACGCCACCGGCTTCATCCCGGCGGACGGCATCTACGCCGGCTGGCTCGTCGACCAAGCGGGCACCCGCTGGCCGGCCGCAATCTCCGTCGGGTCCAACCCCACGTTCGACGGCGTCAGCCGTCAGGTCGAAGCCCACGTGATCGACCGGCCCGAAGAAGCCGTCGAAGACTTCGATCTCTACGGCCAGACAGTGGTGGTGGAATTTGTGGCCCGCCTGCGCGGGATGGTCGCGTACCGTGGCCCGGAGGCTCTGGTGGAACAGATGCGCCTGGACGTCGTGCAGGCCCACGACCTCCTGACCGGCAGCTGACCCGCCCGCACGACCGCAGACCACGCCGAGGAAGGCAAGACGTGACACTCGAGAAGAACACCCGGGAACTGGACAAGGACATCGTCCGGGACTTCAGCTCCCGGATGAGCTACGCCTCGTACCTGCAGCTGCCCACGCTGCTCAGCGCCCAGCAGCCGGTGAGCGAGCCGGAGCACCATGACGAACTGCTGTTCATCATCCAGCACCAGACCACGGAGCTGTGGCTGAAGCTGGTCCTGCATGAACTGCGCAGCGCCGCCGCCTGGCTCCGCGCCGATGACCTCGGCTCGGCCCTGAAAGCGATCGCCCGGGTCAAGCACATCCAGAAGACCCTCACCGAGCAGTGGTCCGTCCTGGCCACCCTGACCCCCACCGAGTACTCGCAGTTCCGCGGCTTCCTCGGCAACTCGTCCGGGTTCCAGTCCAGCCAGTACCGGGCGGTGGAATTCCTGCTCGGCAACAAGAACCGCAAGATGCTGCCGGTGTTCGAATCCGATCCCGAAGCCCACGGCATGCTGCAGGAGCTGCTGGAGGCGCCCAGTATCTACGACGACTTCCTCGCCTACCTCAAGCGCCAGGGCTTCGACGTGCCGGCCGCGGTCCTGAACCGGGACGTCAGCCAGGCCCACGAGTTCACCCCCGAACTGGTCCCGGTGTTCAAGCACATCTACGAGAACGCCGCCGACAACTGGGGTGCCTATGAGGCCTGCGAGGAGCTCGTGGACCTCGAAGACAACTTCCAGCTCTGGCGCTTCCGCCACCTGCGCACCGTGCAGCGGACCATCGGCATGAAGTCCGGAACCGGAGGATCCAGCGGTGCCGCCTTCCTGCAGAAGGCCCTTGACCTGACCTTCTTCCCCGAGCTCTTTGCGGTACGCACGGAGATCGGCCAGTGAGCGCCGCCATGCCCGCGCCCGGCCCCGCCGGCGACAACACAGCCCTGTGGCAGCGCGCCCTTGACCTTGACGCCGCGGACCCGCTGGCGGGCTACCGCGACCACTTCATCGGCGCGGAGTCCGAACTGTGCTACCTGGACGGCAACTCGCTCGGCCGGCCGCTCAAGCGCACGGCAGATGACATTGCCAGCTTCATCAAGGACAGCTGGGGCGGCCGCCTGATCCGCGGCTGGGACGAGGAATGGCTCGAACTGCCGCAGAGCATCGGGGACCAGCTCGGCCGGGCCGTGCTGGGCGCCGCTCCCGGGCAGACCATCATTGCCGACTCCACCACGGTGGTGCTCTACAAGCTGATCCGTGCCGCCCTGGCTGCGGTCGGAGACCGGGCCCGGACCGAGATTGTGCTGGACACGGAAAATTTCCCCACCGACCGGTACCTCGTCGAGGGTATCGCCCGCGAGGAGGGGCTCACCCTGCGGTGGATCGAGCCCGACCCGGCCGCCGGGGTAACCGTGGACCAGGTGCGCGCCGCCACCGGCCCGGCGACCGCCGTCGTGGTCCTGAGCCAGATCGCCTACCGCTCCGGCTTCCTGGCGGACCTTCCCGGCATCACCGCTGCCGTGCACGACGCCGGCGCCCTGGTGGTGTGGGACCTGTGCCATTCGGCCGGTTCGGTGGAGATCGGCCTCGACGCCGCTGACGTGGACTTCGCGGCCGGCTGCACCTACAAGTACCTCAACGGGGGACCGGGGTCACCCGCCTTCGGCTACGTCAACGCCCGGCACCTCCCCGGCCTGCAGCAGCCGATCTGGGGCTGGATGGGGCGCAAAGACGCCTTCGAAATGGGCCCGGGATACCAGGCCGCCGCCGGAATCCGGGGCTTCCTCAGCGGCACCCCGGCGGTCTTCGGGATGCTCGCGATGCGCGGCACCCTGGACCTGCTCGAAGAAACCGGCATGGCCGCGGTCCGGGAGAAATCGCGCCAACTGACCGCGTTCGCCGTCGAACTCCACGACGCCTGGCTGGAACCGGCCGGCGTGCGGCTGTCCACCCCGCGGGACCCGGAACGGCGCGGCAGCCACATCACCGTGGACCACCCGTCCTTCCGCGGCATGACCGCCGCGCTCTGGGAGCAGGACGTGATCCCGGACTTCCGCGCCCCGCAGGGCATCCGGATCGGACTCTCCCCGCTGAGCACCTCGTTCGCCGAGGTCTACCGCGGGGTCGCGGCAATCCGGGAGCTGCTGGCCTCGGAACAGTAGCGGCGCCCGGCCGCCGGGGCGGATGGTTTAGACAACTTCGACGGCGTGCCAGTAAACTAGGCGTTGGTTCCGGCTGCAGTCCGTGGCGGCTGGTTCCTGCTGTGTCGGCAGACCTTCCTTCGGGAGGCGATTCGGCGCGGCACCCCCGGCAGTGAATTACTGATTCGGGCCTCACGGCACAACTCTAGGAGTTATTGTGGCACTTGACGCCGCTGTAAAGCAGTCCATCATGAAGGAATACGCAACGTCCGAGGGCGACACCGGTTCGCCGGAGGTCCAGGTTGCGGTTCTGACCCAGCGGATCAAGGATCTGACTGAGCACATGAAGGAGCACAAGCACGATTACCACACCCAGCGCGGTCTGCTGGCCATGGTTGGTCGTCGCAAGCGCATGCTCACCTACCTCAAGAACACTGACATCAACCGCTACCGTGCGCTCATCGAGCGCCTCGGCCTGCGCCGCTAGTCAGCTCTAAGGGGCGGCCCTTTCCATCGGAAGGGGCCGCCTTCTTCAAACAAAACTCAACAGGAGGATCAACCGCATCACGCATTCGCGGTCCTCGGTAGTGACCTCCGGGAGCGGCTTCAATGAACTGAAGCCCCAGCCCGTGGGTCTCGATCGATGACCGGGTGCAGTGCAGTCCAGTAGACAGATGCTGGGCTGGGTTGATGCGGCTGGACTCCGTAAACCAAGAAACGGAGGTGACTCTCTTGGAGGGTCCCGAAATCCAGTTCTCAGAAGCCGTCATTGACAATGGCCGCTTCGGCAAGCGGGTTATCCGCTTTGAAACCGGCCGTCTTGCCAAGCAGGCAGCCGGCGCAGCCATGGTCTACATCGATGAAGAGACCGCGCTGCTGTCCGCAACCACCGCCGGCAAGCACCCGCGCGAAGGTTTCGACTTCTTCCCGCTGACCGTCGACGTCGAAGAGCGCATGTACGCCGCGGGCCGTATCCCGGGCTCGTTCTTCCGCCGCGAAGGCCGTCCCTCGACGGAAGCCATCCTGGCCTGCCGTCTGATGGACCGCCCGCTGCGTCCCGCGTTCGTCAAGGGCCTGCGCAACGAGGTCCAGATCGTCGTCACCGTGCTCTCCATCAACCCGGATGAGCTCTACGACGTCGTCGCGATCAACGCCTCCTCGATGTCCACCCAGCTTTCCGGCCTGCCCTTCTCCGGCCCGATCGGCGGCGTCCGCGTTGCCCTCGTCGCCGACGAGAACGGCACCCAGTGGGTGGCCTTCCCGAAGCACTCCCAGCTGGAGAACGCCGTCTTCAACATGGTCGTTGCCGGCCGCATCGCGGGCGACGACGTCGCCATCATGATGGTTGAAGCCGAAGCCACCGACAACTCCTGGAACCTCATCAAGGAGCAGGGCGCCACCGCCCCGACCGAAGAGGTCGTCTCCGAGGGCCTCGAGGCTGCCAAGCCGTTCATCAAGGCCCTCTGCGAGGCCCAGGCCGACCTGGCAGCCCGTGCTGCCAAGCCGACCGTCGAGTTCCCGGTCTTCCTGGACTACGAAGACGACGTCTACGCCGCCGTCGAGTCCGCTGCCGCCGAGAAGCTTGCCGCCGTCTTCCAGATCGCTGACAAGCAGGAACGCGACAACGCCTCCGACGCGCTCAAGGACGAGGTCATCTCCTCCCTGGCCGGCCAGTTCGAAGGCCGCGAGAAGGAACTCTCCGCAGCCTTCCGCTCGGTGACCAAGCACGTCGTGCGCCAGCGCATCCTCAAGGACCAGATCCGCATCGACGGCCGCGGCCTGACGGACATCCGCCAGCTCACCGCCGAGGTCGAGGTCCTGCCCCGCGTCCACGGTTCGGCCATCTTCGAGCGCGGCGAGACCCAGATCATGGGTGTCACCACGCTGAACATGCTCAAGATGGAACAGCAGATCGACTCGTTGTCGCCGGTGACGCGCAAGCGCTACATGCACAACTACAACTTCCCGCCGTACTCCACCGGTGAGACCGGCCGCGTCGGGTCCCCGAAGCGCCGCGAAATCGGCCACGGCGCCCTGGCCGAGCGCGCCATCATGCCGGTGCTGCCCAGCCGCGAAGAGTTCCCCTACGCGATCCGCCAGGTCTCCGAGGCCCTCGGCTCCAACGGTTCGACGTCGATGGGCTCCGTCTGCGCCTCCACGCTGTCGCTGCTCAACGCCGGTGTGCCGCTGAAGGCCGCCGTTGCCGGTATCGCCATGGGCCTGGTCTCCGACCAGGTCGACGGCCAGACCCGCTACGCCGCCCTGACCGATATCCTCGGCGCCGAAGATGCCTTCGGTGACATGGACTTCAAGGTCGCCGGTACCTCCGAGTTCGTCACGGCCATCCAGCTGGACACCAAGCTCGACGGCATCCCGGCCTCCGTGCTGGCCGCCGCCCTGAAGCAGGCCCGCGAAGCACGCCTGCACATCCTGGACGTGCTGAACTCCGCGATCGACACCCCGGACGAGCTCTCCGAGTTCGCGCCGCGCGTCATCGCGGTCAAGATCCCGGTAGACAAGATCGGCGAGGTCATCGGCCCGAAGGGCAAGATGATCAACCAGATCCAGGAAGACACCGGGGCTGACATCTCGATCGAGGACGACGGCACCGTCTACATCGGCGCCACCAACGGCCCGTCCGCCGACGCCGCCCGGTCCGCGATCAACGCCATCGCTAACCCGCAGGTCCCGGAAATCGGTGAGCGCTACCTGGGCACGGTCGTCAAGACCACGACCTTCGGCGCCTTCGTTTCCCTGACCCCGGGCAAGGACGGTCTGCTGCACATCTCCGAGCTGCGCAAGATCGCCGGCGGCAAGCGCGTGGACAACGTCGAGGACGTCGTCTCCGTCGGCCAGAAGATCCAGGTGGAAATCACCAAGATCGATGACCGCGGCAAGCTCTCCCTCTCGCCCGTCGTGGCGGATGAGGCAGGGGATGCCGGCAACGCTGGGGTCTCCGAGGAGTCCGCAGAGTAGTCTTTCCTGACTCGCGCAGCGGGGCCGGTGGATTCGTCCACCGGCCCCGCTGCCGTTAAAGGCAGGTAGGATTGCAGGCAGATTTGGCGCGTTTTCCGCAACGGTTTCCTGAAAGGCCTTGATGACTGTCGTCCCCCTGCCGCTCGAGCAGAACCAGCACGCTGACACCCTCGTCCACGGAGCCGACGGCGGCTCGGAAGTGCGGCGCTCGGTGCTGCCCGGCGGGGTCCGGGTGCTGACCGAAGCGATGCCGGGTCAGCGGTCGGCCACGATCGGGTTCTGGGTCGGCGTCGGCTCGCGCGACGAAGCCCCCGGGCAGCACGGCTCCACGCATTTCCTGGAGCACCTGCTGTTCAAGGGCACCAAGCGGCGCACCGCCCTGGAAATTGCCTCGGCGTTCGACGAGGTCGGCGGGGAATCCAACGCCGCCACCGCCAAGGAGAGCACCTGCTACTTCGCCCGGGTGCTGGACACGGACCTGCCGATGGCCATCGACGTCATCGCGGACATGATCACCGGTGCTGTGCTGGATCCGCAGGAGATGGAGCAGGAACGCGACGTCATCCTCGAGGAAATCGCGATGGACAGCGACGACCCCACCGACGTCGCGCACGAGCACTTCGTCGCCGCGGTCCTCGGCACGCACCCGCTGGGCCGGCCGATCGGCGGCACGCCCGACGCGATCCGCGCCGTCGCCCGTGACTCGGTCTGGGACCACTACCGCCGCTACTACCGACCGGACGAGCTGGTCATCACCGCCGCCGGGGGACTGGACCACGACGTCGTCTGCGGACTCGTCGTGGACGCCCTGCACTCCGCCGGTTGGGAACTCGAGCACGACGCCGCCCCGGTGCAGCGCCGCTCCACCGAGCGCGCCTCGATCACCGGAACCGCGGGCCTGCACGTGGTCAAGCGCCCGGTGGAACAGGCCAACATCATCATGGGCTGCCCCTCCCTGGTCGCCACCGACGACCGCCGGTTCGTGATGAGCGTGCTCAACGCCGTCCTCGGCGGCGGGATGTCCTCCCGGCTCTTCCAGGAGGTCCGCGAGAAGCGCGGCCTGGTCTACTCGACGTACTCCTTCGCCTCCTCCTACGCCGACGCCGGCTACTTCGGCATGTACGCCGGCTGCACGCCGTCGAAGGTCCGCCAGGTCGTGGACCTGCTCGGCGCCGAACTGGACAAGCTGGCCGAGGGCGGCATCACCGAGGAGGAGTTGCGCAAGGCCGTCGGCCAGCTCAGCGGCGGAATTGTCCTGGCCCTCGAAGACACCGGCTCGCGGATGTCCCGGCTGGGCCGCGCGGAACTGGTGTCCGGCGAGTACCAGGACATCGACGAAACCCTCCGGCAGATCAAGGCCGTCACCGCCGCCGAGGTCCAGGAACTGGCCCGCGAACTCGCCGCCGCCCCGCGCACCGTGACCGTCGTTGGACCGTTCGAGGAAACCGAGACGTTCGGCCTCTAACGACGCTCCCTCACCTCCGGCGCGGATACGGCGGATCCTTTCTCAGATCAGACGGCGACGGGCGCAGGCTCGGGGACACGTCGGCACACTGTGGTCATGAACGGGCTGAACTCACGCGCCTTTCCCAGCCGCAACCCGGCAGAGTGGATCAGCTTGCCGCCCTCCACCCGCAGCGTGTGGCGGGCTGTACCGCGGTCGCTCCGCCGATCGATGGTCAGGGTGCCATCGTGCCAGCTGGCGCGGGCCGGCGGTTCCGGAGGCAGGCCCATGCTGTTGACGTGGTACCAAAGCGTGTCCGGGTGGGCTGTGTCCGCAGTAAAAACGCCGATGCCTTCGGTTTTAACGCCGTCGGAATCCGTATGGCGATAACTCATCGTCACTGCCAGGCCGGCTGCGGCGCGGGCGAAGACCACTTCGGCCCCGGCGGTCCGGGCCGGACCCCATGCCGTGGCTTCCCACTGGGTGGTGCCGCTCCACTGCCCCAGAAAGGATTCCAGCGCCTCGAGTGCGCTGCCTGGCAGCGGTCGGTCCATGCTTCCTCCGCGTCGGTTTCCCTCAGACTGGCCCCGCCACCATCATCACGCCCTGTCCGGCGGCTGTAAAGGATGTCGACCCCGACCGGATCCGGGGGAGGGGCAGCCATGCCGTGCTCGAACGTTGCCAGTTCGTTATCGGGCGGGCGTTGAATCCCGTTGACACCGTGTGAGCTGCACCATAGATTTGCCGTAATCTGAATCACCTTTCAGGTTCAGTTCACTCCCTTGTCAGACCTCCTGCCGGATCTCCCTGCCCTGATTCCGCGGATTCTCAACGAAAGGCATCCCGTGAAGGATACAAAGAAGTTCCTGATGGTCGCCGTGATGGCGACCGGGCTCGCCCTCAGCGCCTGCGCCCCCACCGGCTCGGCCGCGCCGGCGGGTTCCGGCGGTGCCGGCAACGCCGCCGAACCCGTCAACGTAGGCATCATCTATTCAAAGACCGGACCCCTTGCGGCGTACGGCGCCACCTACTACGAGGGCCTGCAGGCCGGCATCGACTACGCGACCGGCGGCACCGGCGAGATCAACGGCGCCAAGATCAACCTGACCTACGCGGACGACGCCGGCGATCCGGACAAAGCAGTTACCGCGGCCAAGGACATGATCGGCAAGGGCTACAAGATCATTGGCGGCACGGCGTCGTCAGGTATCGCCGTGAAGCTCGCGGAGCAGGCCCAGCAGAACAAGATCCTCTACATCTCCGGGGCTGCGGCCACCGACGCGATCCAGGGCGTGAACAAGTACACCTTCCGTTCCGGCCGCCAGAGCCTGCAGGACGTCGCCACCGCGGGCACTTTCATCGACACCAAGGGTAAGAAGGTCGTCGTCTTCGCGCAGGACAACGCCTTCGGCCAGGGCAACGTCGCCGCCGTCAAGGCTGTCCTGGGAGCCAAGGGCGCGACCGTGGACTCCGTCCTGGTCCCGGAAAACCAGGAACTGACCCCGTTTGCGCGTCAGCTCCTCGACACCAAGCCGGATATGGTCTTCGTGGCCTGGGCCGGGGCAACCACCGGCAGCATGTGGCAAGCGCTCAGCCAGCAGGGAGTGTTTGACGCCGCCCCCGTCGTGACCGGTCTGGGCGACGCGTCCAGCTTCGGCGCCTACGGCCCTGCGAGCTCCAAGATCAGCTTCCTCAGCCACTACTTCCCGGGTGCCTCGGGGACCGAGGTGGAAAAGAAGATGATCGCCACCGTCGAGAAGGCCGGCCACAAGCCGGACCTGTTCACCCCGGACGGCTTCGTCCTTGGCCAGCTGATCGCCCAGGCAATCAAGGAAGGCGGCGGGACGGACCCTGATGCAATGGTCAAGGCACTTGAAGGCTTCAGCTTCGACGGCCCCAAGGGCAAGCAGACCGTCCGCGCATCAGACCACGCCCTGATCCAGGACATGTATCAGGCCAAGCTCGCCAAGAAGGGTGATACCTGGATCCCCGAGCTGGTCAAGGCGATCCCGGGCGAGACGGTCGCTCCGCCGGAAAAGAAGTAGCCCAGCGGCATTGAGCTTCGGCTCACCCCGCCCGCCAGCGAGCTAGAACGAAGGAACCGTATGACAACCCCAGCCCTGCCCGCCCTCGAGGTGGATGGCCTTGGTCTGCAGATCGGCGGTGCACGCATCCTCCAGGATGTGAGCTTCGCCGTCGGCGCCGGCGAAATGATCGGCGTCATCGGCCCCAACGGGGCCGGCAAGACCACCTTGTTCAACCTGATTTCCGGCGTGACGCGGCCCACCGCGGGCAGCATCACGCTGAACGGCAGGGAGATCACGGCCGCGCCCATCCACCGCCGGGCGAAGGCAGGGCTGGGACGGACCTTCCAGACCTCCAACCTGTTTCCCCGGCTCAGCGTGCTGGAGAACGTCCGACTCGCCGCCCAAGCGAAACTGGGTGGCAGCTTCAGCGTTCTGCGCTTTCCGTCAATCTCGGACGAAGCCACCCGGATCGCACGGGACACGATCGCGGAGGTCGGCCTCACCGGAAAACTCACGACGGCTGCGGGCGACCTTTCGCACGGCGAGAAGCGCAAGGTGGAGATCGCCGTGCTGCTGGCCACCGACCCGGCAATTGTCCTGCTCGACGAGCCGATGGCCGGGGTGGCGTCGGGGGACGTCCCGTCCCTCACCGCGATCATCCGGGGAATGCACCGGGACCGCGGCTGCACCGTGATGATGGTCGAGCACCACATGGACGTTGTGCTGGGCCTGGTCGACCGGGTTGCCGTGATGCACCATGGCAGCCTGCTGGCCCTGGACAGCCCGGCCGCCGTTATGGCCGATCCCACCGTGCAAAGCGCCTACCTCGGAGAACCCGTATGAGCACCGCAGCCGAACGCAGCGCCACTGAAGCCCCGCCCATCCTGCGGGTCGAGGGCCTCAACGCCAGGATAGCCGGGCAACAGGTGGTGGAAGATGTGTCCTTCACCGTGCCCGCGACCGGAATCACCGCCCTGCTGGGCCGCAACGGCGTCGGGAAGACCAGCACCATCAAGGCCATCATCGGCCTGATCGACCGCGCGGGAGTCGTCGAACTGGCCGGCGAACGGATCGAGAAGGAAGCCACCTTTAAGATCATCCAGCGTGGGGTTGGCTACGTCCCGGAGGACCGTGAGGTCTTCTCCGAGCTGACGGTCGCGGAGAATCTCCGGCTTGCCGAACGCGACGCCGCCCCGCGCAGGCAACTGGTGGAGGAGCTTTTCCCGGACCTGTTGGCGCGCTCCGGGCAGATGGCCGGAACGCTGTCCGGCGGCCAGCAGCAGATGGTCTCGCTGGCTCGGGCACTGTTGAACACCAACAAGATCCTGCTGGTCGACGAGCCCACCAAGGGCCTCGCGCCAAAGATCGTCGGTGAGGTGGCGGAAACGCTGGCCGAAGCGGCCAGAACCGTCCCCATTCTGCTGGTCGAGCAGAACCTGCACGTCGTCCGCCAGCTTGCAGAAGGCGTCGTCGTACTCTCCGGCGGGCGCGTGGTGCACACCGGCCGTGCCCTCGATTTCCTCGATGACGCCAGACTGATCCAACGGCACTTGGGTGTCTCCAGCGACACCGCTTCCCACGGAGAGACCGCCGCGGAACCAGCCCAGAAAGGCGCAGCCCTGTGAGCACCCTCGTCCTGCTACTGTTCACCGGCCTCGGCCTGGGTGCACTCTACTTCCTCGTGGCCGCCGGGCTGTCCTTGATCTACGGGCTGATGGGGGTGCTGAATTTTGCTCACGGCGCCTTCCTGACCCTCGGTGCCTTCACAGGCTGGGAGATGGCCCGCCGCGCCGGCTCTGACAACTGGGGGGTCTTCCTGCTCTCCCTCGTCATCGGGGCGGCCGCCGGCGCAGCCTTTGCCGCGTTCACCGAGTTCGTCCTGATCCGCCGGCTCTACCAGCGCCACATCGAACAGGTGCTCGTCACGCTGGGCCTGTCCCTCGCCGCCGTCGCACTGTTCGACGGCACCTGGGGAACCGACCCGGTATACATCCAGGGCCCGGCGTGGTTCAAGGACACCACCGACATCCTCGGCGCCCGGGTTCCCAACGACCGCTTCGTCTGTATAGTCGCCGCCCTGTTGGTGCTGCTGGCGCTGGTGTTCTTCCTCAAGAAGACCCGCTACGGCATGATCATCCGAGCCGGCGTGGAAAACCGGTCCATGGTCACCGCCCTCGGCATCGACGTCCGCAAGGCCTTCACCCTCGTCTTCACCATCGGCGGGGCGGCGGCCGGACTCGGCGGCGTCCTCGCCTCGCACTACTTCGGCTACGTCTCACCGATGCTCGGCGGCTCGCTGCTGATCTTCGCCTTCATCGTCACGGTGATCGGCGGGCTCGGCTCGCTGACCGGAGCGGCCATCGCCGCCGTCGCCGTCGCCGTCCTGCAGCAGTTCGCGAACTTCTACCTCGGCGGCACCGGCGACTTCGTCGTCGTGCTCGCCCTGGCGCTCGTCCTGCTGTTCCGTCCCACCGGCCTGCTTGGGAGAACCGCATGAGCACCGAAACCGACACCTCGAGCACCGGGGGCTCCGCACAGCCTGCGGCCGACGGCGGCGCAGCCCGCCGGAGCCGGAAGGCCGACGTCGTGGGAGGACCCGGTGCCGGACCCGGCGGAGCGCGCCCCGGCGCGGGGGCCCGAAGGCTGGTGGCGTGGGCCTCGGGCGCGGCCGGTGTACTGCTCCTGGTCCTGCTTCCGCTGCTGAACATTTCGCTGCCGGGCGTGCTGCCGGGACCCAGCTACACCCCGGGATCCCTGCAGCTGCTGGCCATGTCCATGCTGATGGCGGCCGCGGCCCTGACCTACCACCTGCTCCTCGGTGTTGCCGGGCTGCTGTCCTTCGGGCACGCGCTCTACTTCGGAGCCGGCGTCTACGGGCTCGCGATCATTCTGCAGAACTTTGACATCCCGTTGCTTCCGGCGATGGGACTGACCCTGCTGGTTGTGATCGTGCTGGCACACGTGGTCGGCAGCATCAGCCTGCGGGTCAGCGGCATCCCCTTCGCCATGGTCACGCTGGCGTTCGCCCAGGCCGGGTCGGTCATCGTCGGCCGCAACCCCGACGGCAGGACCGGCGGCGACGAGGGTATGACGCTGCGCACCGACAACCTGCCAGACTTCCTGGTCGGCGTCGTCAACACCCGCAACCTGTACTGGCTGGCGCTGGCCGTGCTGGTGGCCGTCTTCGTCATCGTCACCTGGGTGCAGTCCTCCCGTGCCGGGCACACCGCGGCCGCCGTGCGCGAAAACGAACTGCGCGTCCGGGTCCTGGGCCTGCAGCCCTACCTCGTCAAGCTGCTGATCTTCGTTCTCTCCGCGATCCTGGTGTCCGTGATCGGCATGGTCTTCCTGCTGCTGCAGAGTGGCGCCGTGCCGCGGGCCATCTCCTCGGACCTCACCATCATGCTGTTGGTGATGGTGGTTCTGGGCGGCGTGGGCTCGCGTTGGGGTGCTGTGGTCGGCGGCGTGTTCTACACCATCCTCGACCAGCGGCTTACGACACTGGCCAACTCCGAGGCCGTAAAGTCACTCCCGGACATCCTGCGGGTACCGTTGTCAGAACCGTTGTTCATCCTCGGCACGCTCTTCATCCTGGTGGTGCTCTTCCTGCCCGGCGGCCTCGCTGGTACCGCCGAGCGGCTGGCGCAGCGCCGCCGGGGCACCAGTGCCGGCAGCGGCGGTACCGAGACTCCCCAAGACATCCTGGAGGACGCCGCATGAGCCACCCGACCGGTCCGAACCGCGCCGACGGCCTGCACACCTTGGGCCGCTGGACCACGGACCGCAGCCTGTCCACCCCGCACAGGGTCGCCATTGACGACCGGGGCTGCACACTGCTGTACAGCGAGCTGGAACGCCGCGCCTCCGCCCTGGCCGACGGGTTCCGTGCCGCCGGCTACCGGATCGGGGACCGGATCGCCAGCCTGACCGGTAACAGCTCGGACCACGTCGTGGCCTTCTTCGCCTGTGCCAAGGCGGGGCTGGTCCTGGTCCCGCTGTCCTGGCGGCTCTCGCCCAAGGAGCTCGCGGCCCAGCTTGAGGTCGCCGAGCCCCAGCTGCTGCTGGTTGAAGGCGACCTCGACGCCCTTGCCGCCGCAGCGTGCGCCTTACTGCCGCGCCGGCCGCGGACCGTTGCCCTGGGCCCCGGCGGCGTCGAAAAGTCGGTACCGCCGCCCACGCACGTGCGCCCGGCGGCCCCCGTTGACGCCGGCACGCCACGCCGGGAAGTGCGCGACGACGATGCCCTGCTGATGATTTTCACCTCCGGCACCGAGGGCGCCAGCAAGGCCGCCGTCCTGACCCACGCCAACTGCTTCTGGAACAACCTCTCGCTCTCGCGGACCCTGGACATGGGCAGCAACGACGTGGTGCTGGCCGTGCTGCCGCAGTTCCACGTGGGCGGCTGGAACATCCAGCCGCTGCTGGCCTGGTGGGTCGGCGCCACCGTGGTGCTGGAACGCGGATTCGATCCGGGGCGCGTCCTGCAGCTCATCGCGGAGCGCGGCGTGACCATGCTGATGGGGGTGCCGACCCAGTACCTCATGCTCGCCGAACACCCGGACTTTGCCCACGCCGAACTCGGCAGCCTGCGCCACGCGGTGGTGGGCGGGGCCCCAATGCCGGCGCCGCTGCTGCGGATCTGGCACCGCCGCGGAGTGGCCCTGAGCCAGGGGTACGGACTGACCGAGGCCTCGCCCAACGTCCTGTGCCTGCCGAACGAGGACGCCGAACGCATGGTTGGCTACTCCGGCAAGCCCTACCCGCACGTCGCCGTCGCGGTGGCGGACCCCGCCACCGGTGAAATCCTCGACGGCGCCGCGACCGGAGAGCTGCTGGTCGGCGGCCCGGGAGTGTTTGCCGGCTACTTCCGGGACCCCGCCGCCACGGCCGCCGTCCTCACCGACGGCTGGCTGCGCACCGGCGACCTCGTGGAGCGCGACGCCGACGGGTACATCAAGGTGGTGGACCGGCTAAAGGACATCTATATCTCCGGCGGCGAGAACGTGGCACCGGCCGAGGTCGAGGCCGCCTTGCTGACCCATCCCGCGGTGGCGCAGGCCGCCGTCGTCGGGGTGGAGGACGCGCGCTGGGGTGAAACCGGCATGGCCTTCGTCGTGGTCCGCCCCGGCATGGCCACGGACGAACAGGAGCTCCTGGAACACTGCGGCTCCCAGCTGGCCCGCTTCAAGGTGCCGGCCCGGGTCAAGATGGTCTCCGCGCTGCCCCGCACGGCGCTGAACAAGGTACTCCGCGCCAAGCTCCGGCAGGAGCTGGCCGGCCGCCCCGAGGCCGGGAACGCCCGGGCGGCCGCGTCCGCGGCAGGCGGCCGGCGATGAGCGCCGCGCCGCGCACCGCCCGTGGAACCCGCACCCGGGCCAAGCTGCTCGAGGCCGCGGAGTCGGTCTTCGCCTCGGTGGGCTACCACGAGGCCTCGATCGTCAAGATCACCGAGGCAGCCGGCGTTGGCCTCGGGACCTTCTACCTGTACTTCGACGGCAAACAGGCCATCTTCGACGAAGTGGTCGAGGACCTGAACCGGCGGGTCCGGCACGCCATGACCGACGCCGCCCGCGCCGCCGGCACCCGGCTCGAAGCCGAACGCGCCGGCTTTAGGGCCTTCTTCCGCTTCACCGCCGAGCACCCCGCCTTGTACCGCATCATCAGGCAGGCCGAGTTCGTCTCTCCCGGCGCCCTGCGGCTGCACTACACCCGTGTTGTCAACGGCTACATTGAAGGCCTGAAGGCGGCCCAGCTCAGCGGCGAGGTCCGGGAAATGGACCCCACCGTGGCCGCCTGGGCGCTGATGGGCATCGGCGAACTGATCGGCATGCGCTGGGTGCTCTGGGACGAGGAAGGCGCCGAACCCGCCGCCGGAGCCCGCCCCGACGTGCCGGAAGAAGTCTTCGAGGAAATGATGCAGTTCATCGAACGGGCGCTTGCGCCCGACCCCGGATCCGCAACGGACCCCGCCGCTAACCCCACCCCGCCCCAGGAAGGGACACAGCCATGACGCAGACCACGAACCAGGACACCTACCGCACCGTCGACGTGGCGGTCCGCGGCGGCACGCTGCACACCGCGCTCTGGGGCCCGGAGGATCCGGACGCCCCCACGATCCTCGCGGTGCACGGCGTGACCGCCTCGCACAAGGCCTGGGCGTACGTGGCGGCCGCGCTTCCCGACGTGCGGATCATCGCCCCCGACCTGCGCGGCCGCGGCCGCAGCAACTCACTGCCCGGCCCCTACGGGATGCCCTCGCACGCCGAAGACCTCGCCGCAGTACTCGCCGAACTGGCTCCCGGCCC
This sequence comes from Arthrobacter sp. Soil763, assembly GCF_001428365.1. Classification (GTDB taxonomy): domain Bacteria; phylum Actinomycetota; class Actinomycetes; order Actinomycetales; family Micrococcaceae; genus Arthrobacter. The sequence continues at coordinate 377,923 of NZ_LMSH01000004.1, forward strand.
GGTCGTCGTCGTGGGGCATTCCATGGGCGGCTTCGCCTCGCTCGTGCTCGCCAACCGGTTCCCGGAGCGCGTCCGCTCGCTGGTGCTGGTCGACGGCGGACTGCCGCTGCAGGTCCCCGAAGGTCTCTCGGACGAAGAAATCATTTCCTCGGTGCTCGGACCTGCCGCGCAGCGCCTGAACGCCACTTTCCCCAGCCGGGAGGTTTACCGGTCCTTCTGGCGGCAGCACCCCGCCTTCAGCGCAGACTGGGGTCCGCTCGTGGACGCCTATGTGGACTATGACCTGACCGGCGAGGAGCCGGAGCTTCGGCCCGCAACGCGGTACGAGGCGATGGCCGAGGACACCGCGGACCTGCACCGGGGCGCCTCCCTGTTGAAGGCCCTGGACGAACTCGCCGTTGATGCCGTGGTCCTGCGGGCGCCGCGGGGCCTGCTCAATGAACCGGCCGCCCTCTATGCACCCGGCTACCTGGAAGGCTGGGCGGAGAAGCTGCCCAGCCTGCGGGTCGGCGAGGTGCCGGATGTCAACCACTACACGATTGTCATGGGCGAAGCCGGCGCCGCGGTCGTGGCGGACAGCGTGCGCGAGGCCCTGGCCGGAAGCTGAGGCCCGGGGCCGTCCCCGCCTAAACCGGCGCCGGGCGGGCGGGCGGTTCCCTGAACACCAGGACGGGACAGTGCGCGTGGTGGACCGCCTGGCTGGAGACCGAACCGAGGAGGAGGCCCGCGAAACCGCCGTGTCCCCGGGAGCCCACGGCCACAAGGTCGGCGCCCCGGGAGGCTTCGACCAGGACCGCGCCCGGGTTGCCCTGGACCACGCGGCCTTCGACGGGCACGGTGGCGCCGCGGACTCGGTCGAGTTCCTCATCCAGGATCACTTGGGCGTCCGTCCGGAAGATCTCGTAATCCCAGCTCTGGCCGAGCGCGTCGGAGACGTAGGGGTAGTGCCATGCCGTCAGCGCCAGGATGCTGCCGTGCCGGAGCCGGGCTTCCTCCACGGCCCAGTCCATCGCCGCCCGCGACTGCGCGGACCCGTCCACGCCGACGACGATCGTGAAGGGTGCATTTGCGGCCATGGCAATCCTTACGTCGGCGGACGCCCCCGGAGCGGGACAGCTCCCCATGGTGCTACGCCGGGACCCGGCACCGCGAGTGCCATTGGACCCGTCGGCCGCGGAGCCCGCGGGGGAGCGCGCTTCGGTGAAGGAGCCTAGCCGCCGGCGAACGGCGGCAGTACGTCGACGACGTCGTCGGGGCCCAGCGCCGCCGAGGTGTTGCGGACCGCCACCTCATTGAGCAGGAAGCTGGAGCGGGCCAGGATCCGTTCCAGCGGCGGGGTGCCGGCCGGCGGCTCGGGGCGCTCGACGGCGAGGACCGCCTCGATCAGCTCGGCCAGCGTCGCGCCGCCGGCCAGGTCGAATTTTTCCTCGTCCCGGCCGGCGGCGGCGCGCGCGGCGGCGAAGTAACGTACGTGCACGGGTGGGTCAGCCTCCGATGGCGCTCATGCTGCGGTCCGGCTGGACGAAGTCCGGTGCGTCCAGTCCGACGTGGTCCATGCCGTGGGCCTTGGGCTTGAGCCACATCGCATCCTGCCAGCGTTCGGCGAGCTGCCCGTCGGTGGCGCCGCTGCGCAGCAGGCCCAGCAGGTCCGTCTCCTCGCGGGAGAACAGGCAGCTCATGATCTTGCCCTCGGCCGTGATCCGGGTGCGCCGGCAGTCGGCGCAGAACGGCTCGGTCACCGAGGCGATGATCCCCACGGTCCCGAGCACCGGGCCGGCGGCCTGGTCCGTGCCGGGCACCCGGGCGCGGACCTCGAAGCGTTCGGCCGGGGCGCCGTCGCGCTCCCGGGGATCGGCGCTGAGCACGTAGTCAGCGGACAGCAGCTCCCGGATCTCGGCGGCCGTGATCATGTTTCGGCGCGTCCAGCCGTGGTCGGCGTCCAAGGGCATCTGTTCGATGAACCGCAGTTCATACCCGCGCTCCAGCGCCCATGCCAGCAGGGCCGGCGACTCGGCGTCGTTGATCCCGCGCATCAGCACCGCGTTGAGCTTCACGGGTCCCAGCCCGGCGGCCCAGGCGGCGTCGACGCCGGCCAGCACACGGTCCAGGAACGGCCTCCGGGTCAGCTTGGTGAAGGTCTCCTCGTGCAGGGAGTCCAGCGAGACGTTGATCCGGGTGAGCCCGGCGGCCTTCAGCCCGGCAGCTTTCTTGTCCAGGCCCACGGCGTTGGTGGTCATCGAGATGGGCAGGTCGGGGTGCTCCGAGCGAAGGGCGGAAATGATGTCCAGCAGGTCGGCCCGGACCAGCGGTTCCCCGCCGGTCAGGCGCAGTTCGCGCACACCCAGCAGGCTGACGCCGACGCGGACGATCCGGACAATTTCCTCCGCCGTCATGACGGCCTGCTTGGCCAGCCACTCAAGGCCCTCGGCCGGCATGCAGTAGGTGCAGCGCAGATTGCATTTGTCCGTCAGGGACAGCCGCATGTCCGTGGCGGTGCGGCCGTACCTGTCAACGAGTCCGGCGGGCATTCCGGCCGGCCGCCCGGCGGGCGCCGGAAGGTCCGTGCCGGAGCCGCCGGCGGAGCGGGGCTGGGGCATGCCAAGCTGAACACTCATAAAGTCAGGCTACGCCACTGCGGGCCGGGCATCACGCCCCCCGCCGCGGGAGATTCGGCGCCCGCCGCCCGGTTACAGTAAACCTGACGCCCCGCCCGCCGAGCCGAAGGCCAGGAACCCATGCACCACACCGCACACAGGACCGTGACCGTCGAAGCGCACCGGGCCAAGGTGCGTGCGCTGCTGGCCCCGCTGGCGGACCGGGTCGAGACGGTGCCGCTCCGGGACGCCCTGGGCCGCGGTCTGGCCGCCGACGTCGTCGCCCCGCTTGACCTTCCGCCGTTCGCCAACTCGCAGATGGACGGCTTCGCGGTCCGCAGCGCGGACCTTCCCGACGGCGGCGCCGAACTGCGCGTCGCTGCTCCCGTCCCGGCCGGGGCCGAACCCGCACCCCTCGTCCCCGGCAGCGCCGCGCCGATCATGACGGGTGCGATGATCCCGGCCGGCGCCGACGCCGTCGTCCCCATTGAGCAGGCGCTCCCGGACTCCTTCCCGGCCCCGGGCGCGGCCGCGACCGTCCGGCTGCCCGGCACGCCGGCCGGAAACTACGTCCGCGACGCCGGCAGCGACATCGCCGCGGGAGCGACGGCCCTTGCTGCCGGCACCTTCCTGGGCCCCGGCCAGCTCGGCCTGCTCGCCGCCCTGGGCCTCACCGAGGTCCCCGTGCACGCCGCGCCACGGGTGCTGCTCGTGACCACCGGGGATGAGGTCGTGGAGCCCGGCAGCCCGCTGGAGCCCGGCAGGATCTACGACGCCAACGGCACCCTGCTCGAAGCGTCCCTGCGCCAGGCCGGCGTGGCCGTCACCCGCACCGGCATCTCCGCCGACAACCCGGACGAGCTGGCGCAGCTGCTGCACCGGCACGCACCGGAAGTGGACCTGGTGATCACCACCGGGGGAGTCAGCAAGGGCGCCTACGAGGTGGTGCGGCAGGCGCTGGCGGACCACGACGTCGAATTCGGGCCGGTCGCGATGCAGCCGGGCGGACCGCAGGGGCTGGGCAGCTTCGAGGGGGTGCCGGTCCTGGCCTTCCCCGGGAACCCGGTCAGCTGCCTGGTCTCCTTTGAGATGTTCCTCCGGCCCGTACTTTCCGGGCTCCTCGGGGCGCCGGCGCCCCGGCCCGTGGTGCGGGGCCGCCTTGCCGAGGCCCTGAGTTCACCGGAGGCCAAGCACCAGGTCCGGCGCGGCAGCCTCGGCCCGGACGGCACCGTCAGCCTGGTCGGCGGCGCGGGCTCCCACCTGGTGCATGCGCTCGCCCGCTCGAACGTCCTGGTCCAGGTCCCGGCGGGAACGGCGGCGCTCGCCGGGGGCGATGAGGTGGAAGTATGGATACTGTGAGCGAAACAGAGAACCCCACCCCGAAGGGTCCAGCCTCCCCGGACCAGGCTGTCCTGACCCATCTCCGCCAGGACGGCACCGCCCAGATGGTCGACGTGTCCAACAAGGCCGAGACCACGCGGGAGGCCACCGCCACCGCCACGGTCAACAGCACCGCCGAGGTGCTGGCCCTGCTCGGCGCCGGAGAGCTGCCCAAGGGCGACGCGCTCGCGGTCGCCCGCGTCGCCGGCATCCTGGCCGCCAAGAAGACCCCGGACCTGATTCCGCTCTGCCACCCGCTGCCGCTGACCAAGGTCACCGTCGATTTTGAGCTCGACGCCGAGTCCGTCACCGTGTTCGCCACGGTCAAGACCCGCGGGGTGACCGGCGTGGAGATGGAAGCGCTCACCGCGGTGTCCGTCGCGGCCCTGAGCGTGTACGACATGATCAAGGCCGTGGACAAGCACGCGGTCCTGACCGACATCAAGGTGCTGGCCAAGAGCGGCGGCAAGAGCGGGGACTGGACCCTGTGACCGGCATGAACCAGCCCGACCCGCACCGCCACGGCGAAGCCACCGGCCGCAAGGCGGGCATCGTGATCGCGTCCACCCGCGCCGCCGCCGGCATCTACGAGGACCTCACCGGCCCGGTCATCGCCGACTGGCTGACCGAGCACGGCTTCGAGCCCTTCCCCGCGATGGTCGTGCCCGACGGCGAGCCCGTCGGGGCCGCCCTGCGCGCGCTGCTGACCCAGCACCCCGCCGTCATCATCACCAGCGGCGGCACCGGCCTGAGCCCGACCGACGCGACGCCGGAACAGACCCTGCCGCTGCTGGACCGGGAAATCCCCGGCATCATGGAGGGCCTGCGCAGCGCGGGCACCGCCAAGACCCCGATGGCCATGCTCAGCCGCGGCCACGCCGGGGCCGCCGGCAGCACCTTTATCGTCAACCTCCCGGGGTCACCGAAGGGCGTCATGGACGGCCTCAGCGTCCTGGACCCGATCCTGGGCCACCTCTGCGACCAGCTGGAAGGCAGCCATGGACACTGAACCGGGCACCGAATCCGCCTTTGAAATCGTCCACGCCGTGCTCAGCGCCGAACCCATCTCGGTGGACCTGGCCATCGCCGCGGTCGAATCCGACACGGCCGGCGCCGTCGTCAGCTTCAGCGGCGTGGTCCGCAACCACGACGGCGGCCAACCGGTCCAGCGGCTCAGCTACAGCGCGCACCCCACCGCGCACCAGGTGATGACCGACGTCGTCGCTCAGCTCGTCGCCGAGCAGGCCCCCGCCGGTGCGGGAGCACCGTCCCAGCCGGTGAAGATCTGGGCCGCACACCGGACCGGGATGCTGGAGATCGGCGATCCCGCCCTGGTCTGCGCCGTCTCGGCCGCCCACCGCGGACAGGCCTTCGCGGTCTGCGCCGAGCTCGTGGACCGGATCAAGGCGCAGGTTCCGATCTGGAAGGAACAGTTCTTCACCGACGGCACCGTCGAGTGGGTCGGGGCGGGGGAGTAACGCCGCCGTCCCGGTTCAGGCCGGGGCCCCGCCCGGCGGTAGGGTTGATGCCATGACCGAACAACTCGCCGTCGCCGTCCTGGGCGCCACCGGGCGCATGGGTGCCGAGGCCGTCAAGGCCGTGGAAGCCGCCGCAGACCTCACCCTCGTCGCCGCCCTCGGCCGGAACGATTCCCTCGACACCCTGGTGGACTCCGGAGCCCGGATCGTGGTGGACCTGACGGTGCCCGAGAGCACCGAGGCGAACGTCCGGTTCGCCGTCGAGCACGGCATGCACGCCGTCGTCGGCACCACCGGCTGGGACGCCGAACGGCTGGAGCGGCTGCAGGCCCTGCTCGCCGGACGGCCCGGCACCGGCGTCCTGATCGCCCCCAACTTCGCCCTCGGCTCGGTCCTGGCCTCCGCCTTCGCCGCCAAGGCCGCCCGCTACTTCGAGTCGGTCGAAATCATCGAGCTGCACCACCCGGACAAGGTGGACGCCCCCTCCGGCACCGCCGTGCGCACCGCCCAGCTGATCGCCGCCGAGCGCGCCGACGCCGGCGTCGCGGCCAGCCCGGACGCCACCACGAGCGAACGTCCCGGCGCGCGGGGCTGCGAGGTCGACGGCGTCCGGGTCCACAGCGTCCGGCTGCGGGGCCTCGTAGCCCATCAGGAAGTCCTCCTCGGCGGCGCCGGGGAGCAGCTGACCTTCCGCCACGACTCCTTCGACCGGGCCTCCTTCATGCCCGGTGTGTTGCTGGGGGTGCGCAACGTCGCGGGCCACCCGGGGCTGACCGTGGGCCTGGACGGCTACCTGGACCTGGGCCTCTGATGGCGGACGTCCTGGCGGTCCTGAAGGCCAACCGCACCAAGATCTGGGTCGGTGCGGTGACGCTTCTGCTGGTCTTTTACCTGGTGGTGTCCCTGCAGCGCTCGGTGCTGCTGTTGGGGGATCCGAATCCGGTGGCGAAGGCCCTTGGACTGGCATACCTGGTGCTGCCGGTGGTCGGGGCGTGGGCTCTGGTGCGGGAGCTGCTCTTCGGCGCCCGGACCGAGGAACTGGCGAAGATCCTGGGGGCCGAGGGCGGCCTGCCGGAGGACACCCTGCCGCGCACCCCGGCCGGCCGGATCATCCGCGAGGCCGCGGACCGGGAATTCGTGAAGTACCAGGCCGAGGCCGAGGCCGCGCCGGAGGACTGGCGCTCGTGGTTCCGGCTCAGCTGCGCGTACGACGCCGCCGGTGACCGCAAGCGCGCCCGTGCCGCCATGCGGGACGCCGTCCGGCTGTCCCGCGCAGGCTCCCGCGGGGCCTAACGACCGGGCCGGCCGCGGCCGAGCTGGTTCGCCCCGTGTCCCAGCCACTCCAGCGGCCCGCGCCACGACAGCCGGGCGAAGACGCCGCCCAGGGCCAGCGCGGCGAGCGCCTGGGCCCAATACACGCCCTCCGAGGTCCGGCCGGCCGGCAGCGGGCTGCCGTGCAGGGACGCCATGATCCACACGTGCACGGTGTACAGGCTCAACGTCATCGCGCCCGCGCCGCGCAGCGGCAGCAGCAGGTCCAGCTGCAGCCAGTCGGCGAGCCGGCCCAGCAGCAGGCACAGGCCCACGACGGCGGCAGCGACCCCCGAGGTGTGCAGCAGGTCAAGGGTGGTCCCCGAATGCGGCGCGCTGGAGGCCAGCCACCAGGGTGAACCGGACTGCTCCACGCCCGCAAGGTTCACCTGCAGCAGTCCGGCCAGCGGGTAATCGCTGCCGAGCTGCGCCTGCAGGGCCGCCCGGCCGCCCCAGTCCTCCATGAACACGGTGCCGAGCAGTTTGGCGGCCACGGCCACGGCGGTGCCGGCCGCCAGCAGCAGGAACGGCATGATCCCCGATGCCAGCGCCAGGCGGCCGATCCCCAGGCCGACCAACAGGTAGGCCAGCCATTGCAGCACCGGGTAGTAGCCGGTGAGGAAGACGTCGCCGAGCAGCCGGGCCGGGGTGGCCAGGTCCTCCCAGCCAGGGTTGTGGCCGAGCCGGAGCGGCGGGTCGGCCGCCAGCAGCCAGGGCCGAAGCAGATAGGCCAGGACCGGCGAGGCGAGGATCCAGGCCGCGGCCAGGGCCCACAGGCGCTTGACGCCCAGGCCCAGGAACGGCAGCACACAGAGGAACAGCACCGCGTAATGGACCAGGATCACGGCGATGTTGACCTCCAGCCCGCCCAGGGAAAGCCCGACGGCGGCGACCACCAGCGCCCGGAGCGCCACGCCGCGGCGGGCCGCCCACAGCGGCCGGCCCTCCAGCGGGCGCTCCCTTCCCGTTGAGAGGGCCAGGCCGATTCCCGCGAGGACCGCGAACAGGGCGGCGGCGCGGCCGGAGAATGCCAGTCCGACCCAGGTCGGGGTCAGCTGCGCGTCGGCCTCGAAGGTGGGGAGCACATGGGTGGCCATCATGCCCAGCAGCGCGAGGCCGCGCGCGGCGTCGATACCGGTCAGCCGCGGGGCCGCCGCCGTGGTCCTGGCGGTCCTGGAAGTGGTAGCCGTGCCGCGGGAAGTCATCATCTGATCGTCTCACGGTCCCGGGCCGGCAGCGGGCGCCCCCGAGCCCGTGCGGCAGCCTTGTATTCGAATATATGTTCGAATATTATGGCGTTATGAACCACGTATCAGGGGCCAGTCCCGCCGGGCCCAACGCTTCAGGCCCCAACGACTCAGGGCCCAATGCCTCCGGCGTCCTCAAGGCCATGAGCCCGGGAGTCGTCGACTTTCTTTTCCGGCAACTGGTTGCCGGGGAGCCGCCGGAAGACGCCAACTGGCACCGCGAGGGAACCGTCCTGGCCGAGCAGGCCCCCGGGGCCGAGTTGGCGCGGCGGCTCGCGGAAACGGACCTTGAAGCGCTGACCCCGACAGAACTGTTCGACTACGTCCGCGCTGCGCAGCGCCTGGCGGGTTGGGCGGAGGCTCTGCGGGTGGAGGCCGTGGGCCGTTACTGCGCCGCGCCTGCCTCGAGTCCTGCCCCGCGTCCGGCGCCGCTTCCCGGGCCCGGAATGGCCGGTGCGGAGGAGGGCTGACTTTGACGCGCATCACGCCGCCGCCATTGTCCTAACCGGCGGGGGACAGGGTAACGTTTTTCCCATGGCTGACTCTGACATTCGCTCTTACACGTTCGGAACCCTTGTGACCGCCATGGTCACTCCGTTCACCAACGACGGTGAGGTCGACTACAAGCAGTCCGCAGAGCTGGCCGCGAAGCTCGTTGACGATGGCAATGATGCCCTCGTCATTTCCGGCACTACCGGCGAAACCTCCACGCTGGAGGATGACGAAAAGGAAAAACTGTTCCGCGTCATCGTAGAGGCGGTCGGGGACCGGGCCAAGGTAATCGCCGGCACCGGTACCAACCACACCTCGCACTCGATCGAGATGGCTAAGCGGGCCGCCAAGGCGGGCGCCCACGGCCAGCTCATCGTCACCCCGTACTACAACAAGCCGAGCCAGGCCGGCATCCAGGCGCACATCGAAGCCGTAAGCGACGCCGCGGACCTGCCGGTCATGGTGTACGACATCCCCGGCCGCGCCGGTGTGCCGATCCTGCCGGAAACCATGATCCGGCTCGCCGAGCACCCCCGCATCGTCGCCCTCAAGGACGCCAAGGCCGACTTCGCGGCCGTTACCCGGGTGATGGCCAATACCGACCTGGACGTCTACTCCGGCGACGACGGGCTGACCCTGCCGTGGATGGCGGCCGGTGCCGTTGGGCTCGTCAGCGTCTCGGCCCACGTAGCCACCCGGCAGTACCGTGCGATGATTGATGCCGCACTTGCGGGCGATTTCGCCACCGCCCGCACCATACATTTCGAACTGGACCCCGTGGTCCGTGCAGTGATGACCCACATCCAGGGTGCCGTCGCTGCGAAACAGGTTCTTAAGTGGCAGGGTGTCCTGCCCAACTCGGTTGTCCGTTTGCCCCTCGTGGAGCCGGGCGAAGCCGAGATCGAAACAATCCGCGAGGACTTGGCGGAAGCAGGACTCGTCTTCTCCTGATCCGGCCCAGCCAGATTGCCGAGGACGTTGCCTGTTCCGCCTGGAAAGTAGCGAACTATGACCCAAACTGCCCTGCCCGGCCTTGTGACGCCGCCGAAGCTGCCCAGGAACACCCTGCGTATCGTGCCGCTCGGCGGCCTCGGCGAGATCGGCCGCAACATGACCGTCTTCGAAATCGACGGCAAGCTGCTCGTCGTCGACTGCGGTGTCCTCTTCCCGGAGGAGACCCAGCCCGGCGTCGACCTGATCCTGCCCGATTTCTCCTACATCGAGAACCGGCTCGACGACATCGTCGCGGTGATCCTCACCCACGGCCACGAGGACCACATCGGCGCCGTGCCCTACCTGCTGCGCCTGCGCAACGACATCCCGGTGGTCGGCTCCCAGCTGACCCTGGCGCTGATTGAAGCCAAGCTCCAGGAGCACCGGATCAAGCCGGCGACCATGATCGTCAGCGAGGGCCAGGTCCAGAAGTTCGGCCCGTTCGAATGCGAATTCGTCGCCGTCAACCACTCCATCCCGGACGCCCTCGCCGTCTTCCTGCGCACCGCCGGCGGCACCGTCCTGCACACCGGCGACTTCAAGATGGACCAACTGCCCCTCGACGGCCGGATCACCGACCTGCGGCACTTCGCCAAGCTCGGCGAGGAGGGCGTGGACCTGTTCATGTCCGACTCCACCAACGCGGACGTTCCCGGCTTCACCACCGCGGAAAAGGAAATCGGCCCCACCCTGGACCGGCTCTTCGGCCAGGCCTCCAAGCGGATCATCGTGGCCTCCTTCTCCTCGCACGTCCACCGTGTGCAGCAGGTCCTCGACGCCGCCGCCAACCACAACCGCAAGGTGGCCTTCGTCGGCCGCTCCATGGTGCGCAACATGGCCATCGCGGCGAAGCTCGGCTACCTTGAGGTCCCCGCCGGCATCCTCGTGGACATCAAGAACATCGACAACCTGCCGGACAACCGCGTGGTCCTCATGTCCACCGGCTCCCAGGGTGAACCGATGGCGGCGCTGTCCCGGATGGCCAACGGGGACCACCGCGTCGTCGTCGGCCAGGGCGACACCGTCATCCTCGCCTCCAGCTTGATCCCGGGCAACGAGAACGCCGTCTTCCGCATCATCAACGGCCTCCTCAAGCTCGGTGCCGACGTCATCCACAAGGGCAACGCCAAGGTCCACGTCTCCGGCCACGCCGCGGCGGGCGAGCTGCAGTACTGCTACAACATCCTCGAGCCGCTGAACGCGATGCCGGTCCACGGCGAGACCCGCCACCTGATCGCCAACGGCAGGATCGCCCTCGAATCCGGTGTCCCGGAGGAAAGTATCCTGCTGGCCGACAACGGCACCGTGATCGACCTCCGCGAGCACCAGGCCGACATCGTCGGCCAGGTCGAGGTGGGCTTCGTCTACGTGGACGGCTCCAGCGTCGGTGAAGTCACTGAAGCGGACCTCAAGGACCGCCAGACCCTGGGCGATGAGGGCTTCATCTCGATCATCACGGTCATCCACCGGGCCACCGGCAAGGTCGTCTCCGGCCCGGAGATCCACGCCCGCGGTGTCGCGGAGGACGACTCCGTCTTCGACGAGATCATCCCCAAGATCAACGCCGCCCTTGAGGAAGCCGTGCAGAACCACGCGGACCACACCACGCACCAGCTGCAGCAGGTCGTCCGTCGCGTCATCGGCACCTGGGTCAACCGCAAGCTGCGCCGCAAGCCGATGATCATCCCGGTGGTCCTGGAGGCGTAGTCCCGGCAGCACCGCACCACACCGTCGGCCTCCCCGGCCGGCCCCCGCCACCGTGCGGCGGCCCGCGGGGGAGGCCGACGGCGTTCCAACATGGTCCCGCCCGGCCCGGAAATCCGGGGAAACCGGGCGCCGGTCGGGTACCGTAGCGGGTATGGCGACTCGCACTTCCTCCGCGCCTAGGGGTAACTCCAGCGGCAGTTCACGCGGCACCTCCAGCGGCAAATCCGGCAGTTCCCAGGCCCGGGGTTCCGGCGCGGCCGCATCCAAATCCAGCCGCACGCAGGGGACCGCCCGGACCCGCCAGCTTGCCGCCGTCGAACCGCGCCAGCCTTGGCTCGTGCGGGTCGTGGCCGGTGCTTGGCTGGGCGTGGGCCACGTGGTCGGCGCCGGCATCCGGCGCATCGGCTCCGACGTCAGCGACCTCGACCCGGCGGAACGCCGCGACGGCGCAGCCCTCTTCAACCTCGCCCTCGGCGTCTTCATCGCCACGTTCGCGTGGTGGGGCTTCCAGGGCTGGTTCCCGGACCTGGTCTACAGCATCGTCAACGGCACCTTCGGCTGGATGTCGCTGCTGCTGCCGCTGATGCTCTTCGTCTGCGCGTTCCGGCTGTTCCGCCAGCCGGTCGACGGCCGCGGCAACAACCGGATCGGGATCGGCTTCCTCATCATGGCCTTCGCCGGCTCCGGCCTGGCCCACATCATCGGCGGCCAGCCCACGGTGGCCGACGGTTTCGACGGTCTCCGCCGGGCCGGCGGCATGCTCGGCTACCTCGCCGCCGCGCCGCTGGCGACCATCCACCCCGCCGTCCCGGTGGCCTTCTACTCCCTGCTCGCCTTCACCTCGCTGCTGATCGTCACCGCCACCCCCTTCGGCGCGATCCCTTCCCGGCTGCGCAGCGGTTACGAGCACCTGATGGGCATCGACCTGCAGGAGCAGGGGGAGTACGACACCCACGACCGCAGCTACCTTTACGAAAACGACGCCCCCGCACCCAAGAAGAAGCGCAAACGCCTCTTCGGCAAGGACGACGACGCCGATTCCCGGCTGGAAGGCTACGTCGGCGACGAGGCGTTCGAACACGCCGTCGTCGACGACGAGGACGAACCCGCCGCCGCAGCCGGCAAGGGAGCCCGGAAGGGACCCGACGTCGCGCCCGGCGTGCGGCGGCCCACCCAGGCCGAAATCGCGGTCGAAAAGATCAAGGCCGCCCAGGGCCTGGGCGCGGCGGCCGGGACCGGGGCAGACAACGCCACGGAAGCGATCCCGCTGGTCACGCCCGGCATGGCCGCCGCCGGCTCCGCGGCCGCGGCCGCCCCGAAGGTCCCGTCGAACCCCGTCGCGCCGGCACCGTTGCCCACCCCGATCCCGCAGCGCACCGAACAGCTCTCGCTCGCCGGCGATGTCACCTACACCCTGCCGGCGTCGGACTTCCTGACCCCCGGGTCCATCCCCAAGGAGCGCACCGAGGCCAACGACGCCGTCGTCGCCGCGCTGACCGACACCCTGACCCAGTTCAACGTGGACGCCACCGTCACCGGTTTCAGCCGCGGCCCCACGGTGACCCGCTACGAGATCGAACTCTCGCCCGGCACCAAGGTGGAACGCGTCACCGCCCTGTCCAAGAACATCTCCTACGCCGTGGCGAGCTCGGACGTGCGGATCCTGAGCCCGATTCCGGGCAAGTCCGCGATCGGCATCGAGATCCCCAACACCGACCGCGAGACGGTTTCCCTCGGCGACGTGCTGCGCAGCCAGAACGCCCGCCGCACCGACCACCCCATGGTGATGGGCGTCGGCAAGGACGTCGAAGGCGGCTACGTCGTGGCGAACCTCGCCAAGATGCCGCACCTGCTCGTGGCCGGTGCCACCGGCGCCGGCAAGTCCTCCTTCGTGAACTCCATGATCACCTCGATCCTGATGCGCGCCACCCCGGACGAGGTCCGCATGGTCATGGTGGACCCCAAGCGCGTGGAACTGACCGCCTACGAGGGCGTCCCGCACCTGATCACCCCGATCATCACCAACCCGAAAAAGGCCGCCGAGGCCCTGCAGTGGGTGGTCCGCGAGATGGACGCCCGCTACGACGACCTCGCCAACTACGGCTTCAAGCACATCGACGATTTCAACAAGGCCGTCCGGGCCGGCAAGGTCCACCCGCCGGTGGACTCCAAGCGCGTCATCCGCCCGTACCCGTACCTGCTGGTGATCGTGGACGAACTCGCCGACCTCATGATGGTGGCCCCGCGCGACGTCGAAGATTCCATCGTGCGCATCACCCAGCTGGCCCGCGCGGCCGGCATCCACCTGGTCCTGGCCACCCAGCGGCCCTCGGTCGACGTCGTCACCGGCCTGATCAAGGCCAACGTCCCGTCCCGGATGGCCTTCGCCACCTCCTCCGTCACCGACTCCCGCGTGGTCCTGGACCAGCCCGGGGCGGAGAAGCTGATCGGCCAGGGCGACGCGCTCTTCCTGCCGATGGGCGCCTCCAAGGCCATGCGTGTCCAGGGCGCCTGGGTCACCGAATCGGAAATCCACAAGGTGGTCGAGCACGTCAAGGGCCAGCTGAAGGCCGTCTACCGGGACGACGTTGCACCCGAGGCGGAGAAGAAGCAGATCGACGACGACATCGGGGATGACCTGGAGGTCCTGCTGCAGGCCACCGAGCTGGTGGTCACCACGCAGTTCGGCTCCACCTCGATGCTGCAGCGCAAACTGCGCGTCGGCTTCGCCAAGGCCGGCCGGCTCATGGACCTGCTGGAGTCCAGGGGAGTGGTGGGCCCCTCGGAGGGATCCAAGGCCCGCGATGTGCTGGTCAAGCCGGACGACCTCGCGGCCGTGCTGGCGGCCATGAAGGGCCAGGAAGCCCCGGCCGCGCCGGACTCGCAGACCGCCGCGCTGAGCGACAACGCGAACGCCAACATCGCCCAGGGCGGCTACGCCGAAGACCTGGTCGCCGCGGACCTGGACAACCGCACCCAGAGCGTCGACTATTACGACGGCGCCGACGGGTCAGGCGAGGACGACGAGGGTTCCGAGGACGCCTGGTCCCTCACCGGACGGTAGCCTAGGAGGGTGACGAGCGCCGAAACCAACGCCGGGTCCGCCCCGCGGATCTGGAACCTGCCGAACATCCTCACGATGCTGCGGATCGCGCTGGTCCCCTTCTTCGTGTGGTTCCTCATCCTTGACGCCCCCGGGCTGCAGGCAGGCAGCGGCGTCTGGCGCTGGGCCGCCGTCGTCGCCTTCGCGGTGGCCATCTACACGGACAAACTCGACGGCGACATCGCCCGCAGCCGCGGCCTGGTCACCGACTTCGGCAAGATCGCGGACCCCATTGCGGACAAACTCCTGATCGGTTCCGCCCTGGTCATGCTGTCCCTGCTGGGCGAGCTGCCCTGGTGGGTCACGGCCCTGATCCTGGTCCGCGAATGGGGTGTGACGGCGCTGCGCTTCTTCGTCATCCGCTACGGCGTCATCCCGGCCTCCCGCGGCGGAAAGCTCAAGACCGTGGTGCAGACCGTCGCGATCTTCCTGTACGTCATGCCGCTGGCGGCCATCGCCCCCTGGCTCGGCTTCGTGGCCTTCGCCGTCATGATGGCGGCCCTGGCGATCACCGTCTGGACCGGCGCCGAATATACCGTGGAGGCCCTGAAACTGCGGGCCAGCGGGATCCGGGCCCGGAAGCAGCAATTGAACGAGGGTGCGCCGTGAACCAGCAGCAGCCCGACGCCCGGCCGGGCGCCCACCCCAACCTGCACCGCCTCGCCGCGCAGGCGGTCGGCGAAGCGGTCGCGCGGGGCCTGACGGTCGCCACCGCCGAGTCCCTGACCGCGGGGATGGTCGGCGCCGTGCTGGCGGACACCCCCGGCGCCTCCGCGATGCTGCAGGGCGGCGTCATCTCCTATGCCAACTCCGTCAAGTCGGACCTCCTCGGCGTCCCGCGCGAGCTCCTCGACGCCGTCGGTTCGGTCGACGGGGAGGTCGCCGCCGCAATGGCGGCGGGCGCACGCACCGCCTGCGGGGCCGACGTCGGCGTCGCGACCACCGGAGTGGCGGGACCGGAGCCGCACGACGGCAAGGACGTGGGCACCGTGTTCATCGGCCTCGCCACCGCGGACGGCGCCACCTCCTACGCCTACCGGTTCGACGGCGGCCGCCAGGAGATTCGGGCGGCGGCCTGCGGCGCCGCCCTCGAACGCCTGCTCACCGCCCTGTCCCCGGCAAGCTACCGCGGGTAAAGTTGCCGGGAACAAAAGTCCCGCACGAATAGTTGTTACATTGTGTCGCCCCGGAAGAAGGGTGGCGCCTAGGATGAAAGCATTACAGCGTTCGCGGCCCGACCGCGGACCAGACCAACGAGGGAGCAAGGCGATACAGATGGTAAAGCAGCCCGTATCCGTAAACGGCGTTGTCCGCTGGAAGGATGTGGGCCTCGCCGATCAGGCACAGAGCGAACAGAAGGAGCGCAAGATGGTTGTACTTCGTCACGAAATCGGTGATGTCCTGCGCGATGTCCGCCAGCGCCAAGGCCGTACCCTCCGCGAAGTCTCGCACAGTGCCCGGGTCTCCCTGGGCTACCTGAGTGAAGTGGAGCGCGGCCAGAAGGAAGCCTCCTCGGAGCTGCTGTCCTCGATCTGCTCGGCCCTCGACGTCCCGCTGTCCAGCATGCTGCGCGAAGTCAGCGACCGCGTCGCCGTGGCCGAAGGTGTTGCCGTCCCGGACACCGTGCCGCAGGAATTCGCACAGCGCTACGGCCGTGACCTGGACCGTGAGCTCAACACCGAGCTGAACGACGAGCTGGCCACCGGCCTGCTCTCCGGGGCCCGCTAGGCCCCGAACCCCACAAACGACAGAAGGTCCCCGGCGGTGTGCCGGGGACCTTCTTTGTTAGTGCGTCGGCGTTACTGCCCTTGGCGTTACTGCATCGGCGGTTCCGCGCAGGCGGCCCGGGGCGGTCCTACAGGCCGTCGTCGCGCGGGAAGCCGTCACGTTCATAGCTGGCATTGAGCTTGGCCATGTAGCCGGCGAAGGCTTCCAGCTCGGTGGCCGGCCACTCCGCCAACCGCTCGCGGAAGACCTCACGCCGGGCGTCCTGGACCAGGTGCATCTTCTCCTCGCCCTGCGGCGTCAGGCTGATCGCCTGCGCGCGGCCGTCCAGCGGATCGGCCTGCTTGGAGACCAGCCCCAGGCCCTCGAGGAAGGCGACCTGCCGGCTGACCGAGGGCTTGCCGACGCCGATGCAGGAGGCGAGTTCGGTCAACCGGATCGGCCCCTTGGCCCGGAGCACCGACAGCAGGCCGTAGGCGGCCGGTTCCATCTCGGGGTGGACCTGCCGGCTGAGCTGCTGGGACATTGAGCGCGCCCGCCGCCACAGCAGGCTGAGTTGGCGTTCGACGTCGGCGACCGCCTGCTCCGCGGAGTCCCCGCCGGTCCCGGAAGTACGCGCCGGATCGGGGTCGGTGCCGTGTGGGTTGCTCATAGCAACCATTCTAGGGTCCGGGCCCGTGAGAGACTTTACCGGTGAGGATCAGCGACTTCTGGCGGCTTATGGATGACGAGTTCGGCGCGGGGTACTCCCGTGTCCTGAGCAGTTCCCTCGTGCTGGCCGGCGTCGGCGGCAGGACCGCGGACCAGGCCCTCAGCGCGGGCGTGCCGCCCAAGCAGGTCTGGCTGGCCCTGTGCGACGTACAGGACGTCCCGGCCGAGCGGCGGCTGGGCCGGGACGTCAAACCGCGCTGACGGACCCGCCCGTTGCCGGGCAGGGACCGCCCCGGCTGCGGCAGGCCCGGCGGCGGCGCGGACACGCCGCCCGATTGTTCGAATATCTGTTCGGGTCCGGCTATGCTTTTTTCAGAGCGTTTTTCCACATACGCGACGACGGCCGCTACTTTGTCGGTGGCTGCCACTAGCGTCAGTGATGACATAGCAACGGCCCAGACGGCCGCTCTCCAGCGAGAAAGTATCAGAGGTGTGAACCATGGCTGCAGCCCCGGATCGCCAGAAGGCGCTCGACGCAGCGCTTGCCCAGATCGATAAGCAGTTCGGCAAGGGCTCGGTGATGCGCTTGGGCGATGAAGTCCGCGCGCCCATCGAAGTCATCCCGACCGGTTCCATCGCACTGGACGTCGCGCTCGGCATTGGCGGCCTGCCCCGCGGCCGCGTCGTGGAGATCTACGGCCCCGAATCCTCCGGTAAGACCACCGTCGCCCTGCACGCCGTCGCGAACGCCCAGCGCCAGGGCGGTATCGCCGCGTTCATCGACGCCGAGCACGCCCTCGATCCTGAATACGCCGCCAAGCTTGGCGTCGACACGGACGCGCTGCTCGTCTCCCAGCCGGACACCGGCGAGCAGGCGCTGGAAATCATGGACATGCTGGTCGGTTCGGGTTCGCTCGACGTCATCGTCATCGACTCCGTGGCCGCCCTGGTGCCGCGCGCTGAAATCGAAGGCGACATGGGCGACAGCCACGTCGGCCTGCAGGCCCGCCTCATGAGCCAGGCGCTGCGTAAGATCACCGGCCGGTTGAGCCAGACCAAGACCACCGCGATCTTCATCAACCAGCTGCGCGAAAAGATCGGCGTGTTCTTCGGCTCGCCGGAAACCACCACGGGTGGTAAGGCGCTGAAGTTCTACGCCTCGATCCGTATCGACGTGCGACGCATCCAGACGCTGAAGGAAGGCGCGGACTCGGTCGGCAACCGGACCAAGGCGAAGATCGTCAAAAACAAGATGGCCCCGCCCTTCAAGATCGCCGAGTTCGACATCATCTACGGCCAGGGCATCTCCCGCGAGGGCGGCATCATCGACATGGGCGTCGAGCACGGCCTGATCAAGAAGTCCGGCTCGTGGTTCACCTACGACGGCGACCAGCTGGGCCAGGGCATGGAAAATTCCCGCCGGTTCCTCCGCGACAACCCCGAGCTCGCCGCAGAGCTCGAGCGCCTGATCAAGGAAAAGCTCGGGGTCGGCGTGAAGGCTGCCGAGACGGAGGAATCGCCGAAGCTGAAGGCCGTTGACGGCTTCTAAGCCGCCGGCGCCGGAGCAGGATGCCGACGCGGATCCTGCTGCGGCAGCCCGGGCGATCATCCTCCGGCAGCTGACCGCCTCGCCCAAGAGCCGCCTGCAGCTGTCCCGCAAGCTGGCCGAGCGAAACATCCCGGAGGACGTCGCGGAGGCCGTGCTGGACCGCTTCGAGGCCGCCCGGCTTGTGGACGACGCCGACTTCGCCGACATGTGGGTCCGGAGCCGGTCGCAGCACCGGAAGCTGGCCCGGGGCGCGCTGCGCCGGGAACTGGCCGACAAAGGCATCGACCCGGAGACGGCTGCGGCCGCTCTCGAGCAGGTCAGCGACGAGGATGAAGCCGCGGCCGCCCGGGAACTGGTCGAGCGCAAGGTGCGGAACGCCCGCGGGCTGGAGGATCCTGCGGAACGGGACAAAGCCGTCCGCCGGCTCGCTTCCATGCTCGCGCGCAAGGGCTACCCGCCGGCGGTGGCGTTCCGGATCGTCGGCGAAGTGCTGGATGCCGCCCTCGACGAGCCGGAGGACGGCGACTGAGGGTACGCCGGCGGAGCGGCCGGGCACGCGCCCAGACACGGGCCCTGCCAGCCTCCCGACCCGGTACCCTTAACGGGTGAGTTTGACCATTTCCTCCCCAGCCGGATCACCTTCCACGTCAGCCCCCGCGGCGCGCACCTACCAGGTGCGGACCTTCGGGTGCCAGATGAACGTGCACGATTCCGAACGGATGTCCGGGCTGCTCGAGGCGGCCGGCTACGTCCGCTCCGAGGGCGAACTCGCCGACGTCGTGGTCTTCAACACCTGTGCGGTGCGGGAAAACGCCGACAACAAGCTCTACGGGAATCTTGGCATCCTGCGCCCGGTCAAGGAGGCGAACCCGGGCATGCAGATCGCCGTGGGCGGCTGCCTGGCGCAGAAGGACCGCGACGCCATCCTGAAGAAGGCCCCCTGGGTCGATGCGGTGTTCGGCACCCACAACGTCGGCGCCCTGCCGGCCCTGCTGGACCGTGCCCGCCACAACGACGAGGCGCAGCTGGAGATCCTGGAGTCGCTGGATGTCTTTCCGTCGACCCTGCCCACCAAGCGGGACTCCGTGTACGCCGGCTGGGTGTCCATTTCCGTCGGCTGCAACAACACCTGCACCTTCTGCATCGTTCCCTCCCTGCGCGGCAAGGAAAAAGACCGCCGGCCCGGCGACATCCTGGCCGAAATCCAGGCGCTCGTCGACGACGGCGCCATCGAGGTCACCCTCCTGGGGCAGAACGTGAACTCCTACGGCGTGGAGTTCGGCGACCGCCAGGCGTTCTCGAAGCTGCTGCGCGCCTGCGGCGACATCCCCGGCCTGGAACGCGTCCGCTTCACCAGCCCGCACCCCGCCGCGTTCACCGACGATGTCATCGACGCCATGGCCGAGACGCCCAACGTGATGCCGCAACTGCACATGCCCCTGCAGTCCGGCTCGGACCGGGTGCTCAAGGAGATGCGCCGGTCCTACCGCTCCGCGAAGTTCCTCGGGATCCTGGAAAAGGTGCGGGCGAAGATGCCGCACGCAGCCATCTCCACCGACATCATCGTCGGGTTCCCGGGCGAAACCGAAGAGGACTTCCAGGCCACCCTCGACGTCGTGGAGCAGTCCCGCTTCGCCACGGCGTTCACCTTCCAGTACTCCAAGCGGCCCGGAACGCCCGCCGCGGAGCTCCCGGACCAGCTGCCCAAGGCCGTGGTGCAGGAGCGCTTCGAGCGGCTCACCGCCCTGCAGGACCGGATCGCCGCCGAGGAAAACGCCCGTCAGCTCGGCCGCCGCGTCGAGGTGCTGGTCACCGCCCAGGCAGGACGCAAGGCCGGGGAAACCCACCGGCTCTCCGGCCGTGCCCAGGACCAGCGGCTGGTGCACTTCTCCGTGCCCGACGGCGCCGAGACCCCCCGCCCGGGAGACCTCGTCACCGTCACGATCACCGAAGCCGCGGCATTCCACCTGATCGCCGACCCCGCGACGGCCGGCGACTACGCCCTGCGCCGCTCCCGCGCCGGCGACGCCTGGGACCGTTCGCAGGCCGATTCCTGCGGCGCCCCGGTGCCTGCACGCCCGGGCGGAGCCGCCGGAGTGTCGCTGGGCATGCCCAGTCTTCCGGTCCGCGCCCGCTAAGGCCGTGGCACCTCCCGCCGGACCGGCCGCCCCGCCGGTCATTGCCGTCGTCGGGCCGACAGGCTCCGGCAAATCCGACCTCGCCGTCGCCCTTGCACTGGAGCTGGACGGCGAAGTGGTCAACGCCGACGCCATGCAGTTTTACCGCGGGATGGACATCGGCACCGCCAAAATCACCGACGCCGAGCGCCGGGGAGTGCCGCACCACCTGCTGGACATCCTCGACGTGACCGAGGAGGCCAGCGTCTCGGACTACCAGCAGCGCGCACGGGCCGCGATCGCCGACATCCATGCCCGCGGAAAACGGGCCATCCTGGCGGGCGGCTCGGGGCTGTACGTCCGCGCCGCCCTCGACGTCCTGGACTTCCCCGGCACCGACCCGTCAGTCCGCAGCCGCCTCGAGGCGGAGGAACGCACGGCGGGCCTGGCGCCGCTCCGGGCCAGGCTGGAACAGGTTGATCCGGTGTCCGCCGGGCGCCTGGGCGACGCCCGCCGGGTCATCCGCGCCCTGGAAGTCTTCGAACTGACGGGCCGGCCCTTCAGCTCCTTCATGCCCACCCGGACCTATTTCCAGCCGGCAGTGCAGATCGGCCTCGACGTGGACCGGGACGAACTGCGCGAACGGCTTGCCGCCCGCGTCCACGCCATGGTCGACCGGGGCCTGCTGGCGGAGGTGCGGCGGCTGGACGTCCGGGGGCTGCGCCGCGGCCGGACCGCCGCCCGCGCCCTGGGTTACGCCCAGTTCCTCAAAGTCATCGACGGCGAATCCGACGAACAACAGGCCGCGGAGGAAACCATCGTCGCCACCCGGCAATTCGCCCGCCGCCAGCTGACCTGGTTCCGGGCCGACCCGCGGATCCACTGGCTAGACTGGAAAGACCCGCAGCTGGCGGCCAAAGGCGCAGAACTCTGCCGGTAGCAGGAGCCGGTAGCAGGCGCTGTCAGAACGTGCCGGTAGGGGAGCCGCCGCGCCGCCCGGTAACCTAGGAGCATGGACGAATCCCTTGCCCCGGCCGTTGACCGACCCGACGCCGGCGGCACCGCCGCGCTGTCCGGCCTCAAGTTCGCCAAGGGCCACGGCACCGGCAACGACTTCGTCCTGATCGCCGACCCCAACGGCGCCCTCTCCGTCACCCCCGAACAGGTGGCCGCCCTGTGCGACCGGCACCGCGGCATCGGCGGCGACGGGCTGATCCGCGCCGTACCCTCGCGGATGCTCCCCGAAGGCCGGGACCTGCTCGCGCAGCACCCCGACGCCGAGTGGTTCATGGACTACCGCAACGGCGACGGGTCCCTCTCGGAAATGTGCGGCAACGGAGTCCGGGTCTTCGTGCACTTCCTCGTCAGCGAGGGCCTCGCGGACCTGCCGGCCGGCGAATCGCTGACCATCGGCACCCGCGCGGGAGTGAAGACCGTGGTCCGCACCGCTGCAGGCTACGCCGTCGACATGGGCCCGTGGGAATTCATCTTCCCCGGCGAAGCGACCGCCCGGGCCATGGACTCCCTGGTCAGCGCCGACGGCCTGGAGGTGGCCCGCCCCGCCCTGTCGGTGAGCATGGGCAACCCGCACACCGTCGTGGCGCTGGCCGAACAGGCGGAACTGGAAGCCACCGAGCTGCACCGGGCGCCGCGCGTCGACCCGCTGCCCCCGCACGGGACCAACGTCGAATTCGTCGTCCCTGCCGAACCGCTCGTCCACGACGGCGTCGGCGCCATCACCATGCGCGTGCACGAACGCGGCGTGGGGGAGACCCAGTCCTGCGGCACCGGTGCCTGCGCAGCCGCCGTCGCCATCCGGCACTGGGCCGGCCAAGGCTCCCCCGACAGCTGGAACGTCACGGTGCCCGGCGGCGTCGTCGGCGTGAAATTCTTTGTGGCTGCGGACGGCCACGAACACGTCGAGCTCAGCGGCCCCGCCGTCATCGTCGCTAGCGGGACGCTTTCCTGACCCGCAGAATCCGGAAGGACTTCGAGGTGCTCTCGCGGGTCACGGTGAAGCTGCCGTCCAGCTCGGCCGCCAGCCAGCGCTGAAGCGAGTCCGAGCCGAGATTCTTCTGCACGACGAGCCAGGCCGACCCGCCCGGCGACAGCCGCGGCAGCCAGTGCAGCAGCAGGGCATGGAGCTCATCCTTGCCGATTCGAATCGGCGGATTGGACCAGATCGTGTCAAAGCGCAGCTCCGGGTCAACCTCCCCCGGAGTGCTGGCCGTGACGTTCTCCAGCCCCAGCAGCGCCGCGTTCTCATTGGTCAGGGTCACGCAGCGCTCGTTGACGTCGACGGCGTACACCCGCGCGTGCGGTGCCTTCAGGGCCATGGTCAGGGCGATCGGTCCCCACCCGCAGCCGATATCCAGCAGGTTCCCCCGCGGCGCGGGGGACGGGACGTCGGCAAGCAGGACGGCGGTGCCCTTATCGATGCCCTCCGGGCTGAAGATCCCCGAGGAGGTCTGCAACTGCCGCTGGGCGCCGACCAGCTCCACGGTCAGGGGCTTGCGGGTGAACGGCCCGGCGGGCTGGGCGCTGAAATAATGTGCAGACTCCATAACTGGCCAGATTAGTTCGACGTCGGCGGCTAAGGGAAACCGGCCAGGACACGGGCCCGGCGCAGGGCCGCGGCGCCGGGCACGGGCCGCCCTCTGCTACGCTTAAAGGCATGATCTTGAACTTCAAGTAGCCGGCACGGGCCCCCCTCTATCAGGCCCGTCCCCGCAGCGACGCAGGTACCTACCTTCCGCTCAGTGCGCCCCCAACCGTGAACCGGACCGATGTGTCCGGACGTGAAGCGGCGCCCGATCCACTTGGAGACCATCCTTTGGAGCCCCGCCTCTTCGAATCCCGCCATGCCGGCTCCCTCCGGCCGGCCGGACCCGCGGCGGCATGGCCGGCACAGGCTGAACGGAACCACTTCTCCCGCCCCGGCGCACCCGACGCCGCCGGCGGACCCATTCACCGCTCCGCCACGGAGCGCCCGCCCTGCCCGCGGACACAACACCGCAGGCACGCCAGGAGGCACGGATGACCCCAAACCGTCAGCCCAGCGCGAATACCGCGCCACAGAACACCGAACAGCACTATCCTGAAAATGCCAACCCTTCAAAGGAGAACATGACCAGCCAGCCCAACACCGGATCCGACTCAGCCGCCCAGGACATGAGCCCTGCGGAAATCCAGGCAGTGATCGACCGGATCCTCTCCAAGGACGCCCCCGCCGCGCAGCCGGGGCCCCGTGACGGTGCCGGGGCCGCCGGCGAATCCAAGGCCGTGCTCGGCCGGGCCCAGGCCATTTCCCGGCTGGACGAGGAACACGGCAGCTACGACGGCGACCAGCAGGACCTCGCCGAACGCCACGCACTGCGGCGCACCGCGGGCTTGTCCACCGAACTCGAAGACGTCACCGAGGTCGAATACCGGCAGTTGCGGCTTGAACGGGTCGTCCTCGCCGGGCTCTGGACCGAAGGCACCCTGGCCGACGCCGAGAACTCGCTCCGCGAGCTCGCCGCCCTCGCCGAGACCGCCGGTTCCGAGGTCCTGGACGGCCTCGTCCAGCGCCGCGCCAAGCCGGACCCGGGAACCTTCCTGGGCTCGGGCAAGGCCCAGGAGCTCAAGGACATCGTGATGTCCACGGGCGCGGACACCGTGGTGGTCGACGCCGAACTGGCCCCGTCCCAGCGGCGCGCCCTGGAAGACATCGTCAAGGTCAAGGTGATCGACCGGACCGCCCTGATCCTGGACATTTTCGCCCAGCACGCCAAGAGCCGCGAGGGCAAGGCCCAGGTCGAACTGGCCCAGCTCGAATACCTCCTGCCGCGCCTGCGCGGCTGGGGCGAGTCGATGTCCCGCCAGGCCGGCGGCCAGGTCGGCGGAGCCGGCGCGGGCATGGGTTCGCGCGGCCCCGGTGAGACGAAGATCGAACTGGACCGCCGCCGCATCCGCACCCGGATGGCCAAGCTGCGGCGCGAAATCGCCGCCATGAAGCCCGCCCGCGAAACGAAGCGCGCCAACCGCCGCCGCAATGCGGTGCCGTCGGTAGCCATCGCCGGTTACACCAACGCCGGCAAGTCCTCCCTGCTGAACCGCCTGACCGACGCCGGTGTGCTGGTGGAGAACGCCCTGTTCGCCACCCTGGACCCGACGGTCCGCAAGGCCGAGACGCAGGATGGGCTGGGCTACACGCTCGCCGACACGGTCGGGTTTGTACGCTCACTGCCCACCCAGCTGGTCGAAGCCTTCCGCTCCACCCTGGAGGAGGTCGCGGACGCGGACCTGATCCTGCACGTCGTCGACGTCTCCCACCCCGACCCGGAAGGCCAGATCGCGGCCGTCCGGTCGGTGTTCAGCGAGGTCGACGCCCGAAAGGTGCCGGAGATCATCGTCCTGAACAAGGCGGACGCCGCGGATCCCTACGTGGTGGAACGGCTCAAGCAACGCGAACCCCGCCACGTCGTGGTCTCGGCCCGGACCGGGGAGGGCATCCCCGAGCTCCTGAAGGCCATCAGCGAGGGCATCCCGCGGCCCAGCGTCAAGCTCGAACTGATGATCCCGTACCAGCGCGGGGACCTGCTCAGCAAGCTCCACGAGACGGATGCGGAAATCATCAGCCTCGACCACGAGGAAGGCGGCACCCGCGCCGTCGTCATGGTCCGCGAAGGGCTCGCGGCCGAACTGGATTCCTTCGTCAGCAATGACTGATCCGGCTTCAACCGACGGGGACCCGGGCGAGCCCGGCAACGCACCGTCCGGCGAGCAGTTCGTTATCGACCTGCTCGACCGGGCGGTCGCCGGCATGGGCGGGCAAAGCCGTGAAGGCCAGCATGAGATGGCCCGGCAGGTGGCGCGCGCGATCGAATCCGGCGACCACCTGCTGGTCCAGGCCGGCACCGGAACGGGCAAGTCCCTGGCCTACCTGGTGCCGCTGATTGCCCACGCGCTGGGCAGCGACAAGCCCACCCTGGTCTCGACCGCGACCCTGGCCCTGCAGACCCAGATCGTTGGCCGGGACCTGCCGCGGCTGCTCAAGACCATCACCCCCGCCCTGGACCGCCCGGTCAAGGTTGCCCTGGTCAAGGGACGGTCAAACTACGTCTGCCGGCACAAACTCGAAGGCGGGTTCCCGTCCGAGGAGCCGTCCGAAGGACAGTTGTTCTCGCTCGGCGAGGACACCTCGGTGCCGCACTTCGCCGCCGCCATGGGCGGACCCTCCTCGCAGCTGGGCAAGGAAGTGGTCCGGCTCCGCGAGTGGGCCGAGGACACCGCCACGGGGGACCGCGACGAACTCCTGCCCGGGGTGACCGACCGGGCCTGGCGCCAGGTTTCGGTGACCTCCATGGAGTGCCTCGGCGCCCAGAAGTGTCCGCTCGCCGCCGAGTGCTTCAGCGAGCTCGCCCGGCAGAACGCCGCCGACGCTGACGTGGTGGTCACCAACCACGCCATGCTGGCGGTCAGCGCGTTCGAAGGCCTGGCCGTGCTGCCCGAGTACGACGTCGTCGTCGTGGACGAGGCGCACGAACTGCAGGACCGGGTCACCGGCGCCGTCTCCGGGCAGCTCTCCGTGGCCATGGTGCACGCCGCCGCCTCCGGGGCCCGCAAACACACCGGAATCACCGTCGATGCGCTCAACACCGCCGCGGCCAACCTCGAACTGGCCATCGCCGGCGTGCCCAGCGGGCTGATGCCCAACGGGCTGAACAGCGAACAGCTTGACTGCGTGGACCAGCTCCGGGACGCCTGCCGCGCAGCGCTCTCGGACTCCAAGGGGGACAGCTCCGCCACCGCCGACGGCGGACGGCAGCTCGCGCGCTCACGCCTGATGGTGATCCTCGAACTGTGCGAGCGGCTGCTCGCCGCCAAGGAAAACCGGGAAGTCGTCTGGTTCTCCCGCGCCAGCAGCTTCGACCCGCAGCAGGGCTACTCCCAGCCGGACGACTCCGCGCCGGCGCTGATCAACATCGCCCCGCTCAGCGTGGCGGGACGGCTGCGCGAGGGGCTTTTCGCCGACCACACCGTCGTGCTGACCTCGGCGACGCTGGCCATCGGTTCGGCGTTCGAGCCGGCGGCCGGGGGACTGGGCCTGGTCGGCCCGGGCGCTCCCAGCTGGACCGGCGTCGACGTCGGTTCCCCCTTCGCCTACCCGCAGCAGGGCATCCTCTATGTGGCCGGGCACCTGCCCAAACCGGGCCGGGGCACCTCCCCGGAAGCCCTGGACGAGCTGGAAAAGCTGATCCGGGCCTCCAATGGCGGGGCGCTGTGCCTGTTCTCCTCCCGGCGGGCCGCCGAGGAGGCCGCCGACGCCATGCGTTTGCGGCTGGACCTGAGCATCCTGTGCCAGGGCGAATCGACCATGACGGCGCTGGTCAAGCAGTTCGCCGACGAACCGGATACCTGCCTCTTCGGAACCATGTCGCTCTGGCAGGGCGTGGACGTGCCCGGGAACTCCTGCCGGCTGGTGGTCATCGACCGGATCCCGTTCCCGCGGCCGGACGACCCGCTGATGACCGCCCGTTCCCGCGCCGTGGCGCAGTCCGGCGGCAACGGCTTCATGAGCGTCTCGGCCACCCACGCGGCCATCCGCCTCGCCCAGGGCGCCGGGCGGCTGATCCGCTCGACGTCGGACAAGGGCGTAGTGGCGGTGCTGGACTCACGCCTGTCCACCGAACGCTACGGCGCCTTCCTGCGCGCGGCGCTGCCGCCGTTCTGGCCCACCACGGACCCGGCAGTGGCCCGGGCGGCCCTCGAACGCCTGGCCCGCACGCCGGCCGGGCAGGCCGCCGGCTAGGCCCCAGGCATCGGGCCCGAACACAGCAGGCCCCGTCCGATTCGATCGGACGGGGCCTGCTGGCTGTCTGGGGTGGGCGGGGAGGGGCCGGGTGCGGACTACAGGGAACGCAGCACGGACACGACCTTGCCCATGATGACGGCGTGGTCGCCGAGGATCGGCTCGTACTGCGTGTTCTGCGGCAACAGCCAGGTGTGGCCGTCGCGCTGCCGGAACGTCTTCACCGTCGCCTCGTCGTCGAGCAGGGCGGCCACGATGTCGCCGTTGGCGGCGTCATTCTGGCGCCGGACCACCACCCAGTCCCCGTCGCAGATGGCGGCGTCGATCATGGAATCACCGGCCACCTTGAGCATGAACAATTCGCCATGGCCCACCAGCTGGCGCGGCAGCGGCATGACGTCCTCGACCACCTGGTCCGCAAGGATCGGACCGCCGGCGGCGATCCGACCGACGAAGGGCACCATGGCGGTATCGGTAGCGCTGGCCAGCTCAGCCACCGCGAGGCCGCCGACCGCCCGCAGACCGCTGGACTTCTCCACGCCGGAAATCCGGTTGGCGCCTTCATCCAGAGTCAGCGGCATGAGCACCTCCATGGCGCGCGGACGCTTGGGGTCCCGGCGGAGGTAGCCCAGTTTTTCCAGCTGGGAGAGCTGGTGGGTGACGCTGGAGAGGCTGGCGAGCCCCACCGTGTCACCGATCTCGCGCATGGACGGCGGGTAGCCGTTATCCGTGACGGACCGCTGGATGGTCTCCAGGATCTTCTTTTGCCGGACGGTGAGGCTCTTCGGCGCCCGGACGGTCTGCGAACCGCGCGGTGCGGCCCTCCCGCCGGCGGCTTGTGCTGCCATGTTCGCCTTGCCTTTCCGTTGCGCCCGGCGTTTCTGACCGCCCGGACCGTGAGAGCTAAAAATGTCGGACCCCGCTGATGAACTGAACGCGTTCGAAAAGCCGGTGCTCCTGTGCTTCAAAAGTAGGGCAGCCACAGGGTTTTTTCAAACATTTGTTCTAGCGAGTCTCGACAAGGTTCGTTCATAGGTGCTAAAACAGAGAAAGCGGAGTTCGAAGATGTGTTCGAATAATCGCCAAAGAGGGTGGGAAGTACCTTCGGCTTTATGTTCGAGCGGCAGCGTCGGACGGTTTGGCTGGAACAAGGGCCCGGGCGTCAGTCCCGGTCCGGAGCAGTTGGTTCCAGAGTTTTGCGTAAGTAGGTTCGGCCGGTTGGCGGCGGGTAGTGGAGTACGCCGGGCGGCACAGACAAGTCCAGGAGGGCTCAGTTCATGTCAGCAGTAAGCGTTAGTGCAGAATCGCTGGTTTCCATCACCGCCGCCGGGGCGCCGGCCGCTGCCGGGCGTCCGGCCCCGCTCCGGCTGACCCGCCGGGGTCGGTTCGTCTTCCTCGGGCTGCCGCTGATCCTGCTGGCCGCCCTGCTGATGTCACTGGCGGGCTTCCTCAACGCTCCGGCCAAGGCGGCGGACTCCGCCGCGGACATCTCCCTCACCCCGGCGGTCACCGTCACGGTCCAGCCCGGCCAGTCACTATGGGCCATTGCCGGGGCAGTAGCCCCGGAGCGCGATCCCCGCGACGTGGTCGCCGACATCGTCCAGCTCAACAACCTCGACGCCGCCCGGGTGCTCCCCGGCCAGCAGCTCTTCGTGCCAACCAAGTAGCTGCCCCGTGCCGGCCGGCCGTCCTGCCAGGGCGCGGCGGGCCCCGCCAACGGTCACAGTTTCGGGGCCGGACGGTCCCTCACTTAAACTGGAGGGGTGACTGACCAGCTAGAGCGACTCGACCGACTGCCCCTCCGAACGAACCTGCGGGGGCTGCGGCCCTACGGCGCACCGCAGCTGGACGTCCCCATCCTGCTCAATGTCAACGAAAACACCCATGGCGTTCCGGCCGATGTCCGGGCGGCCATCGCCGAGGCAGTGACGGAAGCCGCCGCCGGACTGAACCGCTACCCGGACCGCGAGTTCACCGAACTGCGGACGGCGCTGGCCGAGTACCTGGGCCACGGCCTCAGCGCGGACAACATCTGGGCGGCCAACGGCTCCAACGAGGTGTTGCAGCAGATCCTCCAAGCCTTCGGCGGCCCGGGCCGCACGGCACTCGGCTTCCCTCCCACGTACTCCATGTACCCGCTTCTCGCCGCCGGCACCGACACCGGGTACATCACCGGAGAGCGGGCCTCAGACTACGGGCTCAGCGCCGCCTCGGCCGCCCGCCAGGTCCGTGACCTCGCGCCCAACATCGTCTTCCTGTGCTCGCCGAACAACCCCACCGGAACCGGACTGGGACTGGACGTGGTGGAGGCCGTCTACGAGGCCGGCGAGGCGAGCCAGACCGTGGTGATCGTCGATGAGGCCTACCACGAGTTCGCCCACGACGGCACGCCCAGCGCACTGACCCTGCTCCCGGGGCGGGAACGGCTGATCGTGTCCCGGACCATGAGCAAGGCCTTCGCCCTGGCCGGCGCCCGGGTGGGCTACATGGCCGCGGCGCCGGAGGTCACGGACGCGCTGCGGCTGGTCCGGCTGCCGTACCACCTCTCGGCCATCACCCAGGCGACCGCGCTGGCGGCCCTGCACCACCGCGTTGCCCTGATGGCCGACGTCGAGGACATCAAACGCCAGCGGGACCGCATCGTGACGGAACTGACGAGGATGGGCCTCAAGCCCGCGGCCTCGGACTCGAACTACGTCTTCTTCGGCGGCCTCGAAAACCCCCACCAGGTGTGGCAGGGACTGCTGGACGCCGGCGTCCTCATCCGCGACGTCGGGATCCCCGGCCACCTCCGCGTGACCGCCGGCACTGAGACGGAAACCACAGCCTTCCTCGAGGCCCTGGAACGGATCCTGACCGGCCCCGGGACCGCATCCGCCTAGACTTAACCCCAGGACCCATGCGCGGCGCCCGCCAGCCGGGCGCCCGCCCCATCCAAAGGACATCCCCATGAGCAACACCGCAACAGCCGCCGCCGCGAACCGGACCGTGGCCCGGACCGCCCGCCTGGAGCGGACCACCAGCGAATCTTCCGTCCTGGTCGAGATCGACCTCGACGGCACCGGCGTCTCGGACATCAGCACCTCGGTCCCGTTCTATGACCACATGCTGACGGCCCTGAGCAAGCACTCGCTGATCGACATGACCGTCAAGGCCACCGGCGACACCCACATCGACGTGCACCACACAGTGGAGGACGTCGCCATCACTTTCGGCGAGGTCCTGCGCACGGCCCTGGGCAACAAGGCCGGCATCCGCCGCTTCGGCGAAGCAACCGTCCCGCTTGACGAAGCCCTCGCGCACGCGGTCGTCGACGTCTCCGGCCGGCCCTACCTGGTGCACGCCGGCGAACCGGCCGGCCAGGAATACCACCTGATCGGCGGCCACTTCACCGGATCGCTGACCCGGCACGTCTTCGAGGCCATTACGCTCCACGCCGGCATCTGCCTGCACATGAACGTCACCGCCGGCCGCGACCCGCACCACATCGTGGAAGCGCAGTTCAAGGCCTTCGCCCGGGCGCTTCGCGCCGCCGTCGAACCCGACCCGCGGGTCGAGGGGATCCCGTCCACCAAGGGCGCACTGTGACCGGGAAAGTGCTGCGCGACGGCGCGATCATCGACCCCGACGCGCACCGGAAACCGGCATCGCCGGAGGGCAAACCCACGGTCACGGTCCTGGACTACGGTTCCGGAAACGTCCGCTCGGCCGTCCGGGCACTTGAACGTGCCGGCGCCGAGGTGATCCTCAGCTCCAAGCCCGAGGATGTGCTCAACGCCGACGGCCTCGTCGTACCCGGGGTCGGAGCCTTCGAGACGGTCATGAACGAACTGAAAGCCGTGGACGCGGTCCGCATGATCGGACGCCGCGTCGCCGGCGGCCGTCCCGTCCTCGCCATCTGCGTCGGGCTCCAGGTCCTCTTCGAGGCCGGCGTGGAACACGGCACCGTAGCCGAAGGCATGGGGGAGTGGCCGGGCAAGGTCGAACTCCTCCCCGCCGACGTCGTCCCGCACATGGGCTGGAACACCGTCACCGTCCCGGAGGGCTCCGCGCTCTTCGCCGGGGTCGAAAACGAGCGGTTCTACTTCGTGCACTCCTACGGCGTGCAGCGTTGGGACTTCGACGTGATCCAGCCGCGCATGGCCGCCCCGCTCGTAACCTGGTCGGAGCACGGCGCCCCCTTCGTCGCCGCAGTGGAGAACGGGCCGCTGTGCGCCACCCAGTTCCACCCGGAAAAGTCCGGCGACGCCGGCGCCCGCCTGCTCCGCAACTGGGTCGACGGCCTGCGCCGGGACGCCCCGGCCGCTACCACCGGCCCGGAAACGACCGCCTAGATGTGGTCCATCGTGCTGATGGGCCTCGCCGGCCTGCTCGTCGGCGGCGCACTGTCCTTCCGGCAGCAGAAAAGCCCGCTCTGGATCCAGGTCGTCTTCTACCTCCTGGCCGCCATGGCATTGCTGGCCGCCTATCTTTTGACCCTGCCGGGCAAGTAAGCGCCTCCGCGCCCGCCCCGGTCCGTCCCAACCCGTGAGGATCCCAACGATGACCACCGAAACCCCGCTGCCGGTCCTGGAACTGCTCCCCGCCGTCGACGTCGTCAACGGCCAGGCCGTGCGCCTGGTCCAGGGCGAAGCCGGAAGCGAGACCAGCTACGGCACGCCGCTGGAAGCGGCGCTCAACTGGCAGCAGCAGGGCGCGGAATGGGTCCACCTCGTGGACCTCGACGCCGCCTTCGGCCGGGGCTCCAACGCCGAACTGCTCCGCGAGGTCGTCGGCCGGCTGGACATCAAGGTCGAGCTCTCCGGCGGGCTGCGCGATGACGAGTCCCTGGAGCAGGCACTGGACCTCGGCGTCGCCCGCGTGAACCTGGGCACCGCCGCGCTGGAAAACCCCGAGTGGACGCAGCGGGTCATCGAGCGCTTCGGCGACAAGATCGCCGTCGGCCTCGACGTCCGCGGCACCACCCTCGCCGGCCGCGGCTGGACCAAGGAAGGCGGCGACCTCTGGGAGGTCCTCGGCCGCCTTGAGGAAGCCGGCTGCGCCCGCTACGTCGTTACCGACGTGACCAAGGACGGCACCCTGCAGGGACCGAACGTGGAACTGCTGCGCCAGATGGTGGAGAAGACCGGCAAGCCCGTCGTGGCCTCCGGCGGCATCTCCAGCCTCGAGGACCTCCGGGTCCTGCGCTCCCTGGTGCCGCTCGGCGTCGAGGGTGCGATCATCGGCAAGGCCCTCTACAACGGCAACTTCACGCTGCCCGAAGCCCTCGACGCCGCCGGCCGCCGCTAACCCGGCCGCGGTCATGGAGCACAGCACCCCGCCGGGCGGACGCGCGCTGCCCGGGCACATCGCCGCAGCCCTGGCCGGAGCCGGCGGGCCCGCGGACTCCGCCGGCCGGCCCTGGGCGGGACGCAGCCTGGCTGGTGACGACGCCAAGATCCACAACTTTGAGGACGACGACGGCGCCGCCGACGCCGGCTACCTCACCGCCCTGGCCCGGCTGGCCGAGGGGAGCGGGGATGAAGCCGACGTCGTCGCGGCGCTGGCCACCGCCCGGGTCTTCGTGCCGATCCTTGCCCAGCTCGCGGAGGAAGGCGAGGGCGCAGGCGGCCTGCACGCCGATAAGCAGGCCGACATGGCCCTCGTGACGCTGAAGGCGCCCGACGGCCGGACGGCCATGCCGGTGTTCACCTCGGCGGCGGCCCTGGAGGCATGGCATCCGGAGGCCCGCCCGGTGGCGGTCTACGCCGCACGGGCCGCCCTCTCCGCCGTGGCCGAAGGCGCCGAACTGCTCGTGCTCGACCCCGGCTCGGCGGCCACCTTCGTCGTGCGGCGCCCGGCCGTCTGGGCCCTGGCCCGGCAGCACGGGTGGACCCCGAGCTACCTTGACCCGGCGGTGGCCGAGGCGGTCGGCGAGGGTGCGGCCGGTGAGCCGGCGCTCCGCCGCGTCGAGGTCGGTCCCGGCGGCGGGGTCGCCTCGGCGCAGACCGACGGCGGGCAACTCCCCGGCGGGGGCGCCGGGCCGGAGCTCCGGCTGGTGCTGTACCTTGAAGACGGGCTCGACGCCGGCGCAGTGCAGGCCCTCGTGGCCCGGCTCAACAACACCTGGGCCCGGAACGAAACGTTTGCCGAACGGGTCGACTCGATCGAAATCAAGTTGCAGCGCGCAGCACCATAGCCGACGGCCGGCGCGGAGACGTCCCGGTGCTGCCAAGGCAGTACACAAAGGAATGCAGTCTCGTGAATTTTGCGCTCTACCGGGACCTGCTGGCCGTGAGGCCCATCAGGAACCTCCTGCTCGTCGGCATGGTCGCCCGCATCCCGCACTCCGCCGCCGGCGTTCTGCTGACCCTGCACATCGTGCTCACCCTGGGGCAGGGCTACGCCGCCGCCGGCGCCGCGGCCGCGGTGATGACCATCGGAATCGCCGTGGGTGCGCCCTGGCGCGGCCGCCGGGTGGACACGGTGGGCCTGCGCCGGGCGCTGATCCCGTCCGTCGTCTCCGAGACCGTCATCTGGTCGATCGTGCCGCACGCCAGCTACGAGCTGCTGCTGCCGCTGGTCTTCATCGGCGGCCTGCTGACCCTGCCGATCTTCAGCGTGGTGCGCCAGTCCCTGGGCATCCTCGCCGGCGGGGAGCAACGCAGGACCGCCTTCGCCCTGGACGCGATCAGCACCGAACTGGTCTTCATGATCGGCCCGGCCGCCGGCGCCCTTGTCGCGACGGCAGGGTATTCGGCGCTCGGCCTGACCGTCGTCGGGGTGGCAACCTCCCTGGCCGGCGCCTTCCTGATGTGGATCAACCCGCCCACCCGCAGCGCAGTGCTCGGTTCGGAGCCGGACGCAGCGTTCGACGCCGGCCAACAGGAGGGTGCCGAAGCGGCGCTCGTGGCCACGGCGCCGGCCCACGTCCAGGAGGCGGCGGCGGAGCTCGCCCCGCTGGCCGCCGCGGAACAGCGCCGGCGGGAGCGCTTCGGCCTCCGGCGCAGGGTCGTCCACAACTTCGCCTGGTTCACCGCCGCCGTCGCGGCCGTCTTTGCCGTCGCGGCGGGCGCGGGCATGGTGCTCAGCGGCACCGACGTCGGCATTGTCGCAGCCCTGGAAAGCGGCGGCCACGAGGCCGAGATCGGCATCGTTTTCCTGTTCTGGTGCGCCGCCTCGGTGCTGGGCGGGCTCGTCTACGGGGCCATGCACCGGCCCATCCCGCCGGTCGTGCTGCTGCTGGGCATGTCCGCCCTCACCCTGCCCATGGCGTTCGCCCGGGACACCTGGACACTCGCGCTGCTGTCCCTGCTGCCGGGTTTGCTCTGCGCGCCTGTGCTGTCCGCGGCCTCCGAAAAGGTCGCGGAGCTGGTCAGCGAAGACCGCCGCGGGGAGGCCATGGGCTGGTACGGCTCGGCCCTGACCGGCGGCGTGGCCCTCGGCGCCCCGCTGGCCGGCCTGTTCATCGACGGTGTCGGCGCGGGCGCGGGATTCATCTCCGTCGGCGCGGCCGGCGTGGCCCTCTGCCTGCTCGGGCTGGTGCTGCAGCACCGCCGCCGGCGGCGGTTCGCCACCGCCTGACCGGCGGCCCGTCCCGCACCCCCCGGTGGCGGCGCCCTCCGGCAGCGCCCGCAACGACGAAGGCGGCCCGGGTTGGCGGCGCCGGTTAACGACGACGGCGCGCGGACCGAGGTGGTCCGCCCGCCGTGCTGTGTGGAGTCGGCCGGGGCCTAGTTGACCGGGCCGGTGTACTTCTCGCCCGGACCCTTGCCCGGCGCGTCCTGGATGGTGGATTCCTCACGGAAGGCCAGCTGCAGGGAGCGCAGGCCGTCGCGCAACGGACCGGCGTGCTGGGAGCCGATTTCCGGGGCGGCAGCGGTCACCAGGCCGGCGAGGGCGGTGATCAGCTTACGGGCCTCGTCGAGGTCCTTGAGTTCCTCGGCGTTCTCCTCCGCCGCCAGGCCGAGCTTTACGGCCGCGGCGCTCATGAGGTGCACGGCGGCGGTAGTGATGACTTCGATCGCCGGGACCTCGGAGATGTCGCGGATCTGCTGGGAAACATCCTCGGCGGCGCCGGCCGGCTGGTAAACGTGGGAATTACTGTCTGCAGTGCTCATGCTGGTAAGCTTGTCACAGACCGACTGAATCCCGTTATTTTGCCGGCCAACGAAACCCAATGCTTGACGTTGCATGGACATGTGCGTAAGCGGGGGATCGTTCGGTAGAATCGGTTTTCAGTTTGCAAGCGGAGATCTCTCCCACCCGCGTCAGCCGC
Organism: Arthrobacter sp. Soil763; assembly: GCF_001428365.1. Taxonomy (GTDB): domain Bacteria; phylum Actinomycetota; class Actinomycetes; order Actinomycetales; family Micrococcaceae; genus Arthrobacter. Next base: position 413,320 of record NZ_LMSH01000004.1, read on the forward strand.
GAGAATTCCTTTTGGAATCAAGGTTGCCGGGTACCTGGTCGGGCATTCTCCCCGGGCTCCACGCCTGGCGGGAACGCATGCCGCCTCTCCGGAGGCCGGCAGTTCCGATCTTCGAGGCCTTCGATTGCTCCCGGCAATTGGAGGCCTTCTTCATTTGCCGGCGGAGTACCCCCACGAACACAGGAGCTTTAACATTAGCGAGCCAAGAATCAATGAGCGTATCCGCGTCCCCGAGGTGCGGCTGGTCGGCCCTGCAGGCGAACAGGTAGGAATTGTCCGTATTGAGGATGCCCTGCGTTTGGCTGCCGAGTCCGACCTTGATCTCGTTGAAGTTGCACCGCAGGCCAAGCCTCCGGTGTGCAAGCTGATGGACTTCGGCAAGTACAAGTACGAAGCCGCGGTCAAGGCACGCGAGGCCCGGAAGAACCAGACCAACACGGTCCTGAAGGAAATCCGCTTCCGGCTCAAGATCGACACCCACGACTACGAGACCAAGCGCGGCCACGCCCTGCGCTTCCTCGGCGCCGGGGACAAGGTCAAGGCCATGATCCAGTTCCGCGGCCGCGAGCAGCAGCGCCCCGAGATGGGTATCCGCCTGCTCCAGCGGTTCGCCGACGACGTCGCCGAAGTTGGTGTGGTGGAGTCCAGCCCGCGCATCGACGGCCGCAACATGGTCATGGTCGTGGGTCCGCTGAAGAACAAGGCAGAGGCCAAGGCTGAAGCCCGGCGGGCGACGCAGCGCGCCGAGGCCAAGGCGGAGAACGAAGCTAAGGCCGCGGGCCGCGTCGATACCTCCGGTGGCAACGCCCCGCTGACGCAGTCGCTCGCAGGCCTCCTGCCCGAGGGCTTCGGCACTCAGGCAGAGGCTCCGGCAACGGAAGCACCTGCTGCGGCGGAAGCCCCGGCAACCGAGGCGCCTGCCGCCGAAGCGCAGCCGAAGGAAGCCGCCAAGGCGCCCGAGGCCGAAGCTCCCAAGGCAGAGGCCCCGAAGACCGAAGCCCCCAAGGCAGAGGCTCCCAAGGCTGCGGCTCCGAAGGCAGAGGCTCCCAAAGCCGAAGCCCCCAAGGCAGAGGCTCCCAAGGCTCCGGCTGCGAAGGCAGCGGCGCCCAAGGCGGCTCCGAAGGCTGCGGCTCCGAAGGCCCCTGCTGCTCCGGCTGCCCCGGCGGCCGACAAGCCTGCACCGAAGCCGGCGGCGGCACCGAAGCCGGTAGCCCGGCCCGCGGCGCCGAAGCCTGCGGCACGGCCGGCGGCCCCCAAGGCCGCTCCGAAGCCTGGCAGCAAGAAGACCAACTAGTTCACGGCTGCGGGACAGCAATGTCCGGCAGCATGCAACCAGCACGCCGCCCGCAGGGGCGGCTGCACGAAAGACTGCAGACCCGTCTGCGGATACGTTAGGAGATCGGTTCCCATGCCGAAGATGAAGACCCACAGCGGTGCTAAGAAGCGCTTCAAGCTGACCGGCAGCGGCAAGCTGCGCCGCCAGCAGGCCAACCGCCGCCACTACCTCGAGCACAAGTCGAGCCGCCTGACCCGCCGCCTCGCCGGCGACAAGATCGTCTTCAAGGGCGACGCCAAGGTCATCCGGAAGATGCTCGGCATCTAAGTTCCAAGTTTCCGGACCGAACGCCGCCTGGTGTCGGTCCACTACCACAAAGGCTTCTCAGGCCAGCCGGACCTTCCGGCAGTAGATGCTTGGGATCAGATTTTCGAAGGAGTACGCACGTGGCACGTGTGAAGAGGGCGGTCAACGCCCACAAGAAGCGCCGGGTTGTTCTTGAACGCGCAAAGGGTTACCGGGGACAGCGTTCGCGCCTGTACCGCAAGGCCAAGGAACAGCTGCTGCACTCGTTTGTGTACAGCTACGGCGACCGCAAGAAGAAGAAGGGCGACTTCCGCCGCCTGTGGATCCAGCGCATCAACGCTGCATCCCGCGCCAACGGCCTGACCTACAACCGCCTGATCCAGGGCCTGAAGGCCGCTGAGGTCGAGGTTGACCGCCGCATGCTCGCCGAGCTGGCCGTTTCCGACGCCAACGCCTTCGCCGCGCTGGTCAAGGTCGCCAAGGACTCGCTGCCCGCCGACACGTCCGCTCCGGCCGTCCAGGCTGAGGCTGCCGCCGCCCCCAAGGCTGCGAAGAAGCCTGCTGCCAAGAAGCCGGCCGCCGAGGCTGCTGCCGAGTAACAGCGCACCAGCTGCTTCGTTCCGGAACCGCTCACCAGAGCAACTAAGGTTCTTATATGAACGAAACCGGGCGCCCGCAAGACTTTCCACTCTCCAACCCCCGAGCCGATCGGGTGAGGGAAGTGGCAAGGCTTGCCGGGCGCCCGGCGCGTTTAAAGCGCCGGCAGTTCCTGGCCGAGGGGCCGCAGGCGGTGCGAGAAGCACTGGCGCTGCACCAGCGCCGGCTGGCAGCGGGGGAGCCCGGCGTCGTGGACGAGGTGTACGCCAGCGAAGAGTGCCTGGACCGCTACCCGGAGTTCGAGGAGCTCGCCGAGGGAACCAGCGCGCGGCTGGCCAGTGACGAAGTCCTCGCCGCGATGGCGGACACGGTGAACCCCCAGGGCATCATCGCCGTCTGCCGCTTCCTCGATATCAGCCTCGACCAGGTCCTCGCCGCCGGTCCCCGGCTGGTCGCTGTCCTGTGCCAGGTCCGGGACCCCGGCAACGCCGGCACGGTGCTGCGGGCCGCGGACGCTGCCGGCGCCGATGCCGTCGTGCTCACCGCCTCCAGTGTCGACATCTACAACCCCAAGGCGGTCCGGTCCACCGCCGGTTCGCTGTTCCACCTGCCGGTCGTCCTGGGCGCCGACGCCGCAGAGTTCGCCGCCCGCTGCCGGGACCAGGGCATCGGTGTCCTGGCCGCCGACGGCTATGGCCAGCTGAACCTGGACCGGCTGCAGGACGAGAACGCCGCCCGACGCCTCGGCGCTTCCGCCGCGCCTTCCGCCTACCCGCTGGAGCAGCCGACGGCCTGGCTGTTCGGGAACGAAGCCCAGGGACTCTCCGCCGAGGAGCTGGCCCTGGCCGACCACCGGGTCGCGGTTCCGGTCTACGGCGCCGCCGAAAGCCTCAACCTCGGCACCGCGGCGACCGTCTGCCTGTACGCCAGCGCCCGCTCGCAGCAGCCTGCAAGCTGACCCGGACGCGGCCCGGACGTACGTCCTGCACAAACATTCAAACTTCAGCACAAACGACGGCGGGGGCCCACCGGTGTGGTGGGCCCCCGCCGTCGTTCTTCCACCGCGGCCGTGTGACGGGCGGTGGCCTGGAGAATTATGTGGTCCGGTTGCGTCCGGTGATGGCGCCGTAAATGCCGGCAACTACCAGGCCGCCGACGATGGCCAGGATCCAGGAGCCGAGGTTCCAGAATTCCATTTTGCCGCCGCCGAAGAGCAGGTCACCGATCCAGCCGCCGACGATGGCCCCCACCACGCCGAGCACGAGGCTGGTGACCCAGCCGCCGCCCACCCGGCCGGGCATGATGGCCTTAACGATGGCACCTACAATGAGTCCGAGAATGATCCAGCCTAGAAAGCCCATGTCTCCTCCTACATTTCGTCGGTGTTCGCCTTAGGAACGCCGATTATGGCTTCAAGCTAACACACGGCTAAACCCATGTCAGCAACATCACCCCCAATCGTTACCTGCCCTGCGGAGGGCCCTGCGCGGTGCGGCGGCGGGCGGTGAACGGGTACGGTGTTCCTTGCGGGCGCGGGCCCTGGCCCGGCGTCCGCCATTGCCCCGACCACCTTCCGAAGGAGACGCCCTCGTGGCTGCAAACGGCGGTACCAAGGCGATCATCGCGGCGCTGGCCGCCAACCTGACGATCGCCGTCCTGAAGTTCGTAGCGTTCCTCCTGACGTCGTCCTCGTCGATGCTCGCCGAAGCCATCCACTCGGTTGCGGACTCCGGGAACCAGCTGCTCCTGCTCATCGGCGGAAAGCGCGCCAAGAAGGCCGCCAGCCCCGAGCACCCCTTCGGCTACGGCCGGGAACGCTACATCTATGCGTTCATCGTCTCGATCGTGCTCTTCTCCCTTGGCGGGCTGTTTGCCCTCTACGAGGCGTGGGGGAAGCTGCAGGACCCGCACGGCATCGAGGGCGGCTACTGGTGGGTCCCGCTGTCGGTGCTGGTCGGCGCGATCATGGCCGAGTCGTACTCCTTCCGGACCGCCATCCGGGAATCCAACCAGCTGCGCGGCCAGCAGAGCTGGCCGCGCTTCATCCGCAACGCGAAGCAGCCCGAGCTGCCCGTCATCCTGCTGGAGGACTTCGGCGCCCTGCTGGGCCTGGTCTTCGCGCTTTTCGGCGTCGGCCTGACCCTGATTACCGGCAACGGCGTCTGGGACGCCCTCGGCACGGCCATGATCGGCCTGCTGCTGGTGGCCATTGCGGCGGTTCTTGCGGTGGAGACGAAATCCCTGCTGCTGGGCGAGTCCGCCACCAAAGCCGACGCCGCCAAGATCCGCGGCGCCATCGAGTCCGACGGCACCACCATCATCCACATCAAGACCATGCACCTCGGTCCGGAGGAACTGCTGGTCGCGGCGAAGATCAGCATCGGCGCGGCAGACACCGGCCGGGACATCGCGGATGCCATCGACGCCGCCGAGGCCAGGATCCGCGAGGCCGTGCCCACGGCCCGGGTCATCTATCTGGAACCGGACGTGCAGCGCGCCACCGCGGGCTAGCCCACGTGTTCCACCCGGGGCCGCCGGTCCGGTGCCGCACCATGCGGCTACCGGACCAGCGGCCTCCGGCGTTCCACAGCGCCGCTGAGGGCGGCGACTCCAAGACCCAGGATGGCCAGCAGCGCCCCGACCAGAGCCGGGGCCACATAGCCCCAGCCCCAGGCGATGACCAGCCCGCCGAGGAACGCGCCGAGGGCGTTCGCGACATTGAGGGCCGCATGGTTCAGCGAGGACGCCAGCGACGGCGCGTCGGGGGAGGCGTCGAGGAGCCGGGTCTGCAGGGCCGGGACGAGCATCGACCCGGCTCCGCCCACCACGAAGACCATCACGAAGGCGGACCAGGGCCAGTGCACCGCCACCGCATAGACGACCAGGGCGACGGCGACGCCGGGAAGCACCCAGTAAATCGTCCCCATCACCGACTTGTCCGCGATGCGGCCGCCGACGATGTTGCCGGCCACCATCCCCACGCCGTACAGCGCAACCACCAGCGGCAGCCACTCCGCGGCAATCCCGGCGACCGACGTCATGGTGTGCGCAATGTAGGTGTACGTGGCGAAGAACCCGCCAAAGCCGACGACGCCGATCAGCACGGCCAGCCAGACCTGCAGGCGCTTAAGCGCCGCGAGTTCGCGCCGGATGCTGGCGTCCGCGTGCGGCTTCTGGAACGGCACGAACCGGTAGATCATGACCATGGTGGCGAGGCCGATCAGGCCGACCAGCAGGAACAGCAGGCGCCAGCCGAAGGACTGGCCCAGCCAGGTCCCGAAGGGAACTCCGATCACATTGGCCACCGTGAGGCCGGCCATCACCATGGAGATGGCCCAGCCGCGGCGGGTCGGCGCCACCAGGGACGAGGCGATGACCGCGGCGACGCCGAAGAAAGCGCCGTGGGGGAGACCCGCGGCGAAACGGGAGACGAGCATGGTGCCGTAATCCGGGGCGATGAAGGAGCTGAGGTTCGCCAGGCTGAAGAACAGCATCAGCCCGAGGGCCAGGTGCTTGCGCGGCAGCTTGGCGCCGACGGCGGCCAGCACCGGGGCGCCCACCACGACGCCGAGGGCATAGGCGGAGATCAGGTGGCCCGCCTCCGGGGTGCCGATGCCGAGTCCGTGCTCGACCTCCTTGAGCAGGCCCATCATGGTGAACTCGGTGGTGCCGATGCCGAAGCCGCCCATCGCGAGGGCGAGGATGGCGAGGGCAAGGTGGCGGGTGCCGGTTTTCGGCGTGGCGGGGGCGTCTTTAGTGGTGGTCATCCGTCTGTTTCTCGGGAACGATGCCGGCCGGGGCCGGGAAGATGCGGCATGCTGGGGCCGCCTGGAATGCTGTTCAGGGAACGCCGGGCGCGCCCTGCGGTATTCCGGCGCCGGACGCCGGCCCCTCACCATTGTGCCCCGCCGGCGCGGGCCAGGCCGCCCCTAGACTGGTGGACGTGACTGAACTCATCAACGTCGTCGGCGGCGCCGTCGTCGATAACCTGACCAACCCGCGGACCCTGCTGGTGGCACGGCGGACTGCCCCGCCCCGGTACGCCGGCATGTGGGAGTTCCCCGGCGGCAAGGTCGACCCCGGCGAAGCGCCCGAGGCCGCCCTGCACCGCGAGCTGCGCGAGGAGCTGGGAGTGGAGATCCGGCTGGGGCCGGAACTGCCGGCAGCGGAACCGGCCGGCTGGCCGCTGAACGAGCGCGCCGTGATGCGGGTCTGGTTCGCGGAGCTGGCCGCCGGGACGCCGCGGCCGCTCGAGGACCACGACGAGCTGCGCTGGGTCGCACTGGACACCCCGGAGGAAGTCCTGGGCCTGCCCTGGATCCCGGCCGACCTGCCGATCGTCGAGGCGCTGCTCGGAGTTGTCGCCGCAGAACCCTCGCCAAAATAAGGGCGCTGTGGCTACGCTGGGGCGAACCGGGAGGAGCTGGGCGTGCAGGTCGGGGTCAGGCGGGAACAGCGTGCGGGGGAGCGCCGGGTCGCGGCCACCCCCGAGACAGTGCGGCAACTGACGGGCCTTGGCCTGTCCCTGGTGGTGGAGAGCGGCGCCGGCGACGCCGCCGGCTTCCCTGACAGCGAATACCGGGCGGCCGGCGCGGAGCTCGCCGCCGAACTGCCGCTGGCTTCCGTTGACGTCCTGCTGCATGTGCGCCCGCTGCCACCGGATACCGCGGCGGCGCTCCGGCCCGGCACCGTCACCATCGGCTTCGCTTCCCCGGCCTCGGAACTGCCGACCGTCGCCGCCCTGGCCGCCGGCGGGGTGACAGCCTTCGCGCTCGAACTCGTGCCCCGGATCTCCCGCGCCCAGTCCATGGACGCGTTGAGCTCGCAGTCCCTGGTCGCCGGCTACCGCGCCGTCCTTGAAGCGGCCCTGCGCTACCCCAGGTTCTTTCCCCTCTACATGACGGCGGCCGGCACCATCCCGCCGGCCCGGGTGCTGGTGCTGGGCGCCGGCGTCGCAGGGCTGCAGGCGATCGGAACGGCCAAGCGGCTCGGCGCCCGGGTGTCGGCGAACGACATCCGCGCCGCGTCCGCCGACGAGGTCGCGTCCATGGGCGGCACCTTTATCAACCTGGCGCTCGACGGGCCCGCCGAGGGCGCCGGCGGCTACGCCCGGGAGCTCGGCGAGGACCGCGCTGCCCGGCAGCGGGCCCTGCTGGCGCCGCACGTCGCCGCCGCGGACATCCTGATTACGACCGCGTCCATCCCCGGCCGGACGGCGCCGCTGCTGGTGACCGCCGACATGGTGGCCGGCATGCGGGCCGGCTCCGTCGTCGTCGACCTCGCCGCCGAGTCCGGCGGCAATGTCGAGGGCGTCGTCGCGGGCTGCGACGTCCCCGTCCCGGTCCCGGGCGGCACCGTGACCCTGGTGGGGCTGCAGGACGCCGCCTCCGCGGCGGCCTCCGACGCCTCCCGCCTGTACGCCAAGAACGTCGCCAACCTGCTGGCGTTGATGACCGTCGACGGCAAGGTGGTGCCGGACTTCGACGACGAGGTTGTCGCCGGCGCCTGCCTGACCCACGACGGCGCCGTCCGGCATCCGGGCACGGCCGCAACCATGGAGGCACGCAACTGATGGATACCGTCACCCTGCTAACGGTCGTGGTGCTCGCCGTCTTCGTCGGCTTCGAGGTCGTCTCGAAGGTCACCAGCAAACTGCACACCCCGTTGATGTCCGGTGCCAACGCGATCCACGGCATCATCCTGGTGGGTGCGGTCATCGTGGCGGGCCAGGCCGACGGGCCCTGGCTGCTGGCCGTGGCGCTGCTCGCGGTGGTGCTGGCGACGGCGAACCTGGTCGGCGGCTTCGTCGTCACCGACCGGATGCTGGAGATGTTCGGCCCCCGGCGGCCCGGCCCCAAGGACGCCGGACCGCCGGCCGCCGCTCCCGGCCCGGACAGCGCACCCGGCACTGAGACCGGCACCGCACCGGCGGGGGAGGTGCGCCCGTGAGCATCCTGGACCCGGTCTGGACGGCGCTGCTGTACCTGGTGGCGGCGGTCTGCTTCATCCTGGCGCTGAAGGGCCTCAGCTCGCCCAGGACCGCCCGGCGCGGCAACGCCATCGGGGCGGCCGGTGCCCTGGTGGCCGTGGTGACAGTGTTCCTGTCGGCGCGGCTGGAGAACATGGCCCTGATCCTGGCCGCGATCGCCGTCGGCGCCGCCCTGGCCGTCCCGGTGGCCCGGCGGGTCCAGATGACCCAGATGCCGCAGCTGGTCGCACTGTTCAACGGCGTCGGCGGCGGTGCGGCCGCCCTGGTCGCCGTCCTGGAACTGGGCCACAACGCAGACGCGTGGGTGCGCCTGGCCGTGGTGTTCACGATGCTGGTCGGCGCCGTGTCCTTCGCCGGCTCCGCCGTGACCGTGGCCAAGCTGCAGGAACTGATCAGCACCCGCCCGCTGCTCTTCCCCGGCATGCCCCTGGTGATGGTGGTAGCCCTGGCCGGCGCGCTCGGCGCCGGCGCCCTGGTCGTGGTCGACGGCAGCGCCGGCTGGGCCGCGGCGCTGCTGCTCCTGGGACTGGCCGCCGGCCTGCTGCTGGTGCTTCCGGTCGGGGGAGCGGACGTGCCGATCGTGATCTCGCTCCTGAACGCCTTCACCGGCCTGGCCGTCGCGGCGTCCGGGATCGTGCTGGGAAACGTCCTGCTGCTCGTCGCCGGAACGCTCGTGGGCGCCAGCGGCACCATCCTGACCAAGGTGATGGCCTCGGCGATGGGCCGCGGGGTGGCCGGCATCATGTTCGGGGCATTCAAGGGCGGCTCCACCGCCGGGTCGACGACGGCCAGCGACCGGCCCGTGCGCTCCTCCTCGGCGGAGGATGTCGCCGTCGAACTTGGCTACGCCCAACGGGTGGTGATCGTGCCCGGCTACGGCCTCGCCGTCGCCCAGGGCCAGCACACGGTGGCCGAGCTCGCCACCGTCCTCATCGCCCGGGGCGTCGAGGTGTCCTTCGCGATCCACCCCGTGGCCGGGCGGATGCCGGGGCACATGAACGTCCTGCTCGCCGAGGCCAACGTGCCCTATGACGCGCTGCGCGAACTCGAGGAAGTCAACCCCGAGTTCGCCACCACCGACGTCGCCCTCGTGGTGGGGGCCAACGACGTCGTGAACCCCGCCGCGAAATCCTCGCCGGGATCGCCGATCTACGGCATGCCGATCCTGGAAGTGATCCAGGCACGCCAAGTGGTGTTCCTCAAGCGGTCGATGCGGCCCGGGTTCGCCGGCATCGAAAACGAGCTCCTGCACGATCCCAAAACCACGCTGCTCTTCGGCGATGCCAAGGACTCGTTGTCCCGGGTCCTCGGCGCGGTCAAGACCCTGTAGGCCTCCTCCCGGACCTCACCGGAGGAGCGCTCCGCCGACCGGACGGGCTCAGAACAGCATCGGCTGCGCGGCGGCGTTTCCGGCGGGGGCCGCCGTTGAACCCTGCAGGGCCGGGCCGGGGATGCTGCCGGCCGGGTACTGGGCTTCCTCTTCCCTGGGGTCTCCGCTCAGGTCCCGATGGCTGAAGCCCGCGGAACCGAGGAAGCCGTGCCGGGCCTTGAAGAACCGGATCCGGCCCGCGAGCCAGCTCCGGTATTCCTGGGACGCGTACGAGCCGGTTCCGTAGAGACGGCGGTACCTGCCGGCCAGCTGCGGATGTTCCTTGGCGATCCACTGCATGAACCATTCCCGGGTGCCCGGTTTGAGGTAGAGCGCCCCTGCTGTGACCCCGGTGGCACCTGCCGCGGCAAGTGAGCCGAACAGCGAATCGAGGGCTTCGTCGGAGTCGGAGAGCCAGGGGAGGATCGGCATCGCCATGACGCCGCACGGCAGGCCGGCCTCGCGCAGCCGGGACACCAGCTTGAGCCGTGCCCGCGGTCCCGGGGTGCCCGGCTCCACTGCCTCGGAGAGCCGTTCATCGGTCATGGCGAGGGAGATGCCGATCCCCACCGGAACCTGTGCGGCAGCGTGCTTGAGCAGGGGAATGTCCCGGGCCAGCAGCGTGCCCTTGGTGAGGATGGACAACGGCGTGCCCGAGTCGGCCAGCGCACTGATGATGCCCGGCATCAGCCGGTAGCGGCCCTCGGCACGCTGGTACGGATCCGTGTTGGTGCCCAGGGCCACCTGGTGGCGCTGCCAGGAGGGTTTGGCCAGTTCCTTGCGCAGCACCTCGGCGGCGTTGACCTTCACCACGACCTGGCTGTCGAAGTCCAGCCCGGCGTCGAAGTCCAGATAAGTGTGGGTCTTCCGGGCGAAGCAATAAACGCACGCGTGGCTGCAACCGCGGTAAGGGTTGACCGTCCACTCGAACGGCATCCGCGAACCGGCCGCCACCTTGTTGAGCACCGATTTGGCGGTGACCTCGTGGAAGGTGACGCCGGCAAATTCGGGCGTGGAGACCGAGCGGACCAGTCCGGCTAGCGGCAGCAGTGCCGGGGCCGCGACGGTACCGCCGGGAGGAGCACCGGATGCCTCACCGGCTCGCCCGCCGGCGCCGGGGGAGGGTTCCATGCCGGGCTGGCCGGCGGCCGGCCGAAGTGCCTGCGCGTCCCATCTCATGGCTAACATTCGAATATATGTTCGATGTTTTGTCAAGACCCGGCGTAGACCCGCGTCGGCCCGCGGCACGCCGTTGTTAGGCTGGGCGCATGATTCTGCTGACCGGCTTTGAACCTTTCGGGGGAGAGACCACTAACCCCTCCTGGACCGCCGCCCGCGGCGCGGCCGCCCTGCTCGCAGCGGAAGGCCACGACGTCGCGTCGGTCGAACTACCCTGCGTCTTCGGCGACGCCATCGATGCCCTGCACGCCGCCCTGGCCGAGCACCGCCCCGACCTCGTGGTGTGCGCGGGACAGGCCGGCGGGAGGTCCGGCATCTCCCTGGAGCGGGTTGCCATCAACTGCGACGACGCGCGGATCCCGGACAATGCGGGCAACGCCCCGGTCGATGAGCCGGTGGTGCCCGGCGGCCCGGCGGCCTACTTCAGCACACTTCCCGTGAAGGCGGCCCTGGCGGCGCTGGTTGCGGAAGGGATTCCCGCCGAGGTGTCCCAGAGCGCCGGAACATACGTCTGCAACCACGTCTTCTACGGCCTGATGCACGCACTCGGGTCCACTCCGGCGGTACGCGGCGGGTTTGTCCACGTCCCGTACGGGCCGGACCAGGTGCCGGCGGGAAGCACCCTCGCCTCGCTGCCACTGGAACAGATGACGCAGGCGCTCGCCGTCGTCGTCCGCACCGCGCTGGGGACGACGGCGGACCTCAAGCTCGCCGCGGGCGCCACCCACTAGTGTCCCGACCCGGAACCAACGCCACCGCGGGCCCCGGGCACGCGGGATCAGTCCAGAAGTTCCCAGACCACATCCACGGCCGCGTTGACCCCCGCCGCGCCGGCCTCAACGGGCAGTGCCGCGGACGCGACGGTCCGCTGCATCCCGGCCAGCGGGACCGGCGCCCCGGGACCAGGGTGCATCGAAACCGAGGCGACCCGGCCCAGCCGGGCGCCGGCCAAGGCGGCGAAATGCTCGGCGTTAGTGCGCGCGTCCGCCCAGGCCGCCTCGCGGGCCCGGGCGTGGACCGCGGCAGGATCCGCGAAACCCAACTCCAGTCCGTTGAGGCGCACTTCGTCCCTGCCGGCCTCCACCGCGGCGGCGACCAGCGCGGAGGAAGCCGCCGGATCGTGCAACCGGACGCTGAAGGTGGTGGAGGCCAGGTAGCCGGAGACGACCTGACCCCGGCCCTCCTGCCAGCCGACCTCCGCCCGGACGTTCAACCCGGACGTGGTGATGTCCGCATCCGGAACTCCGTGGCCACGGAGCGCGGCCGTGACGGCGGAGGCAGCGCGGCCGGCGTCCTCGAACGCCTCCGCGACGCGGTCGCGCCGGCACTCCACGCCGATGGCGAGCGTCATGAGGTCCGGTGCGGCCTCCGCGCTGCCGGAGCCGGTAACCGAGATGGTCCTGGGATCGTCCGTCATGTCATGCCTCGTTCCGCCCGGGAACCGGGCTGTTGGTGTTCGTGCGGGTCTTCCGGGCAACGGGCCCGGGCAGCGGGTACCCGCCGGCCAGGAGTCCGGCGTGCCGTTCGAAGACATTGGCCGTGCCGGGGTTGCCCGTCCGCCAGAAGGACCAGGCGGCCGCCAGCAGGTACAGCGGCAGGAACGGCAGGCCAAGGCACCAGGCGTACTGGCTGCTGTGCCGCTCCTCGTGCCCCAGCAGGACCGGGTTGGCCAGCGCCTGCTCCGGGGCCGCCCGGTACAGGATCACGTTGCCGACCGTGAACGCCGCCGCGAACGGCAGGCGCCACCGGTAGCCGGTGGCAAGGATCAGCCCTCGCGGTCCGCGGCGGAGCCGGGTCCGGGCGGACACCGCCAGCAGCAAGCCAAGGGGGGTCGATGCATTGAGCAGGTTGGCAAGCTGCCGCAACCGCTGTCCCGGGGTCATGAGGCCATGGTAGCCGGGGACAGCTCCGCCCCGGCCGGGACGAACGAACGGCGGTAGACCTGGCGGGTTTAGCCACGGTTCAACCGGGCCGGGGGCGGTCAACTAGACTGAAGGGGAGTGCCCGCCGGTGCGAATGCGGCGTGCCCTGTCCTTTGCCAACGCGCTGGCCCGCTCCCGTGGACGTCCGGCGCCGTTGGCATGACCCGACTCGTAGCTAAGAACAGTAGATGACTGAAACTTTGCCGGGCGCCGCCCCGAACCCCTTGGACGAAGCCGCCATCACCGCCGCCGTAGACCAGGCCGTCGCCGCCATTGCCGCCGCCTCGACGCTCGATGAACTCAAGGCCGTGCGCCTGGCCCACACCGGGGAGAAATCCGCGCTGAGCCTGGCCAACCGTGAAATCGGCGCCCTGCCCAAGGACCAGAAGGCCGCCGCCGGCAAGCTCATGGGAGCCTCCCGCGGACGCGTCAACAAGGCGCTCGCGGACCGCACCGCCGAGCTTGAAGCCGAGAACGACGCCCGCATCCTGGTCGAGGAGACGGTCGACGTCACCGCCGCCCCGCGCCGCCGTCGTGCCGGTGCCCGCCACCCGCTGTCCACGCTGCAGGACCGCGTCGCGGACATCTTCGTCGGCATGGGCTGGGAGATCGCCGAAGGCCCCGAGGTCGAATCGGAATGGTTCAACTTCGACGCGCTGAACTTCAAGCCGGACCACCCGGCCCGGGAAATGCAGGACACCTTCTTCGTCGAGCCACCCGAGGCCCACCTGTTGATGCGCACGCACACCTCCCCGGTGCAGGTCCGTTCCATGCTCGAGCGCGAGGTCCCGATCTACGTGCTGTGCCCCGGCAAGGTCTTCCGCACCGACGAGCTGGACGCCACCCATACGCCCGTCTTCCACCAGTTCGAGGGCCTTGCCATCGACAAGAACCTGTCCATGGCTGACCTCCGCGGCACCCTGGAGCACTTCGCCCGCCAGATGTTCGGCGACGAGGCCCAGATCCGGCTGCGCCCGAACTACTTCCCGTTCACCGAGCCGTCGGCGGAGCTGGACATCTGGCACCCCGGCGCCAAGGGCGGCCCGCGCTGGATCGAGTGGGGCGGCTGCGGCATGGTCAACCCGAACGTGCTCCGCGCGGCCGGCATCGACCCGGACGTCTATTCAGGATTTGCCTTCGGCATGGGCATCGAGCGGACCCTCATGTTCCGCAACGAGGTCGGCGACATGCGCGACATGATCGAAGGCGATGTACGTTTCAGCGAGCACTTCGGGATGGAGATCTAACAGTGCGTATCCCCCTTTCCTGGCTGCGTGAATTCGCCGCCGTACCGGCCGGCGCCACGGCCGAAGACGTCATGGCGGACCTGGTCAAAGTCGGGTTCGAAGAAGAAGCGGTACACCGCCCGACCGAGGCCCTGCAGGGCCCGATCGTGGTCGGCCAGGTCCTGAGCCTGGTCAAGGAACCGCAGTCCAACGGCAAAACCATCAACTGGTGCCAGGTCCGGGTCGTTCCCGAAGGCCAGCAGCAGACCCTGGCCGGCGACGGCATCGACGCCTCCGGCGTGCAGGGCATCATCTGCGGCGCGCACAACTTCGTGGAGGGCGACAAGGTAGTGGTCACCCTTCCGGGTGCCGTTCTGCCCGGCGACTTCCGCATCTCGGCGCGCAAGACCTACGGCCACCTTTCCGCCGGCATGATCGCCTCCGTGCGTGAACTCGGCATTGGCGAGGACCACGACGGCATCCTCGTGCTCTCCCGCATCGGGCTGGACCCGGAGGTCGGCACCGACGCCATGGAGCTGCTGGGCCTGTATGACCAGGCCGCCGAAATCAACGTCACCCCGGACCGGGGCTACGCGTTCTCTATCCGCGGCGTGGCCCGCGAATACGCGCACGCCACCGGCACCGCCTTCACCGACCCGGCCTCGAAGGTGCAGGCTCCGGCCGCGCTCTCCGGCGGTTACCCGGTCAAGCTCAACGACGACGCCCCGATCTACGGCAAGCCCGGCTGTGACCGCTTCGTCGCCCGCACCGTCCGCGGCGTGGACGCCACGAAGCCCACCCCGCCGTGGATGGCCTCACGGCTCCGGCTCGCCGGCATCCGCTCCATCTCGCTGCCGGTCGACATCTCCAACTACGTCATGCTCGAGCTCGGCCAGCCGCTGCACTTCTACGACCAGGACAAGCTCTCCGGCGAGATCGTGGTCCGCCGCGCCGTCGCCGGCGAGAAGCTGAAGACCCTGGACGGCAAGGAACGCACGCTCGACGCCGAGGACCTGCTGATCACGGACGGTTCCGGCCCGATCGGCGTCGCCGGCGTGATGGGCGGCGCCGCGACCGAGGTCAGCGACGCGACGTCGACCATCCTGATCGAGGCAGCGCACTTCGAGGAAGTCTCGATCGCCCGCTCCCGCCGCCGCCACAAGCTCCCGTCCGAGGCCTCCAAGCGCTTCGAACGCGGCGTGGACTGGCACGTGGCCCACATCGCCGCCCAGCGCGCCGTGGACCTCCTGGTCGAACTCGCCGGAGGCACCGCAGCGGCGGAGGGCACCGACGTCGGCACGCCCGTGGAACCGGTCACCGTCCAGCTCCCGGCCGCCTTCGCCGCGGAACGGATCGGCATCGACTTCACCGAGGAGCAAATCCTCACCTCGCTGCAGGACCTGGGCGCCGAGGTGGTCCGGAACGAGGGCGGCTACGCCGTCACCGCGCCGAGCTGGCGCACCGACCTTGAAACCAAGGAAGACCTCTCCGAGGAAATCGCCCGGCTGGTCGGTTATGACAAGATCCCCGCCACCTTGCCGGTAGCGCCTCCGGGCCGCGGCCTGACCCGCGTCCAGCAGCAGCGCCGCCGGCTCGTGCAGGCCTTCGCGGACGCCGGCCTGACCGAGGTGCTGGCATATCCGTTCGTCTCCAAGGCCGCCAATGACACCTTCGGGGTGCCTGAGGCCGGCGCGGAGCGGAAGGCGCTGAAGCTGGCGAACCCGATCAGCGAAGAGCACGGCTACCTGCGGACGTCCATCCTGCCGGGCCTGATCGAGGTCGCCAAGCGCAACCATTCCCGGGGCTTCCGTGACCTGGCCCTGTTCGAGGCCGGCACGGTCTTCCTGCCCGGGGACACACTGGGTACCGGCTCCATCCCGCCGCTGGGCGCCCGGCCCGCCGACGAGGTGCTGGACGGACTCTACGACGGCGTCCCTCACCAGCCGCTGTACCTCGCCGCGGTCCTGACCGGACACGATTCCCCGGCCTCGCCGGCGCACACCCCGCGCTCCTGGGACTGGGCCGATGCGCTCGACGTCGCCCGGCTCGCCGGCGACGTCCTCGGCGTCGAGCTCGTGGTCAGTCAGGGCCAGCACCAGGCCTTCCACCCGGGCCGGGCCGCGCAGCTGTCCCTGCGCACCGGAGAGGTCGTGGGCTACGCCGGCGAACTGCACCCGAAGCTGCTCGCCGCGCACGACATGCCGGCCCGCTCGGTGGCGCTGGAGCTGAACGCGGAGGCGTTGTTCGAAGCCGCCGCCGATGTGATCGTCGCCCGGCCGATTTCCGGCTACCCGGTGGCGACCCAGGACGTCGCCCTTGTGGTTGCGGCCGAGGTTCCGGCCGACGAGGTACTGGCCGCGCTGCGCGAGGGCGCGGGCGAACTGCTCGAGGACGTCTCCCTGTTCGACGTGTACGCCGGCAAGGGCATCGAGGAGGGCAAGAAGTCGCTCGCCTTCAACCTGCGCTTCCGCGCCGCCGACCGGACGTTGACCGCTGACGAGGCCTCCGCCGCCCGCGACGCCGCGGTCGCCGCCGCCCACGAGCGGACCGGCGCCGTTCAGCGCTAAGGGCGCACTGCAAGGAGCACCTGAACAAAAAGCTCCCCGCAACCAACAGGTTGCGGGGAGCTTTTTGGTGCGCCGTGACGGCGCCGGCCGCGGACCTAGGGGACCAGGATGACCTTGCCGGTGGTGCGGCGCTGCTCCAGGTCGGTGTGGGCGGCCGCGGCATCGGCCAGGTCGTAGCGGGCGCCGATCCGGACCTTCAGCGACCCGTCCGCGACCGCGGCGAACAGTTCATCGGACCGCCAGCGGCGCTCCTGCGCGTCCCGCAGGAAGTGGTTGATGGTCGGCCGGGTCAGGTACAGCGAGCCGCCGGCGTTGAGCCGCTGCGGATCGAACGGCGGCACCGGGCCGGAGGCGGCGCCGAACAGCACCAGCGTGCCGCGGATCCGCAGGGCAGCCAGGGAATCGTCGAACGTGTCCTTCCCGACGCCGTCGTACACCACGTGGGCGCCGGCGCCGTCGGTGAGGTCACGCACCTTCGCCGCGAAGCCGCCGTACCGCAGCACGTGGTCGGCCCCGGCGCCGCGGGCCAGCTGTTCTTTCTCGTCGGTGGACACCGTCGTGATGACCCGGGCCCCCTTGGCTTTCAGCAGCTGGATCAGCAGCAGGCAAACCCCGCCGGCCCCGGCGTGCAGCAGCACCGTCTGGCCCGCCTCGACCTTGAACGAGGAGTTGATCAGGTAGTGGGCGGTGATGCCCTGCAGGGGCAGGGCCGCGGCAGTGAAATCATCGACGCCGCGGGGGACCGGCAGTGCCTTGTCCGCATCCACCAGGGCATACCCGGCGTAGCAGTTGATGCCCTCGGCCGTGGCCACCCGGTCCCCGACGGAGAAAGCGCTCACCCCGTCGCCGGTCTCCTCCACGGTTCCGGACGCCTCGGAGCCGGGGGTGAAAGGGTACTGCACCTTGTAGACGCCGCTGCGCTTGTAGGTGTCGATGAAGTTCACGCCGGTCGCGGCGACCTTGACCAGCAGTTGGCCGGGGCCGGGAACCGGCCGGTCAACCTCCGCGAGTTCGAGGACTTCCGGGCCGCCGGCCTGCCGGGCGAGGATTGCGTGGGACATGGATCTCCTTCTGACGTGCTCCGCTCCGGGGGAGGAGGTTTCCTCGGTCCGGCTCTCCAGACCATCCTAGGGACACGGCCGGCGCGGGCGCAGCACTGCAGGCACGGGACTAGACAGGCGCGGGGAGATGCATGCATAAATATCGGAATCTATGCATAGTCTTGCTGTACACTCGTTGTCATGACTATTTCTGTTGCCGTCTCCGGTGCAAGCGGCTACGCCGGCGGCGAGGTGCTGAGGCTGCTGGCCGGTCATCCCGACGTCACGATCGGCGCCATCACCGCGCACAGCAACGCCGGTTCCAGACTAGGGGAATTGCAGCCGCATCTCCACGGTTTGGCGGACCGGATCCTCGAGGACACCACGGTGGAGAACCTCGCCGGGCACGACGTCGTCTTCCTGGCCCTGCCGCACGGAGCCTCCGCGGAGATCGCCGCGCAGCTGCCCGCCGGCACCGTCGTGATCGACGCCGGCGCGGACCACCGGTTGGAGGACTCCGCCGCGTGGGAGAAGTTCTACGGCTCCCCGCACGCCGGCACCTGGCCCTACGGCCTGCCCGAACTGCCCGGCGGCCGCGAGGCCCTCCGCGGCGCCACCCGCATCGCCGTGCCCGGCTGCTACCCGACGTCGGCGCTACTGGCCCTCGCTCCGGGCTTCAGCAACCACCTGCTTGAGGCCGACGACGTCGTCATCGTCTCCGCGTCCGGCACCTCCGGGGCCGGCAAGGCGGCAAAGGTGAACCTGATCGGCGCCGAAGTCATGGGCTCGATGAGCCCCTACGGCGTCGGCGGCGGCCACCGCCACATCCCCGAAATCGAGCAGGGACTGTCCGGGGCGCTCAACGCACCGGTCACGGTGTCCTTCACCCCCACGCTCGCGCCGATGAGCCGCGGGATCCTCACCACGGCCACCGCGAAGGTCCGGCCCGGGGTGAGCGCTGACGAGCTGCGGCGCGCCTGGTCCGAGGCCTACGACGAGGAACCGTTCGTCCACCTGCTGCCCGAAGGCCAGTGGCCCGCCACCAAATCCGTGCAGGGCTCCAACCACGCCGTGATGCAGCTGGCCCTCGACAGCCACTCCGGCCGGGTCATCGTCACCTGCGCCATCGACAACCTCACCAAGGGGACCGCCGGCGGCGCCGTGCAGTCCATGAACATCGCCCTCGGCCTGGCGGAAACCGCCGGCCTCGACCTGCAGGGAGTCGCACCGTGAGCGTCACCGCCCCCAAGGGATTCCGCGCCGCCGGCGTCAAAGCCGGACTCAAGGCTTCCGGAAACCCGGACCTGGCCCTCGTGGTCAACGACGGCCCGGCCATGGCCGCCGCCGCCGTCTTCACCTCCAACCGGGTGGCTGCGGCGCCCGTGCACTGGTCCCGTGAAGTGGTCAAGGACGGCCGGGTGGACGCCGTGATCCTCAACTCCGGCGGCGCCAACGCCTGCACCGGACCCCAGGGTTTCCAGAACACCCACACCACCGCCGAAAAAACCGCCGAGGTTCTCGGCGTCTCCGCGACGGACGTCTTCGTCTGCTCCACCGGCCTGATCGGCGAGCAGCTCCCCATGGACAAGCTGGTCCCGGCGATCGGCGTCGCCGCCGCGGAATTGGACGCCGACGGCGGCCCGGCGGCAGCCACCGCGATCATGACCACCGACTCCGTGTCCAAGCAGGCGCTGTTCACCGGCACCGACGCCGAGGGCCGTGCCTTCACCATCGGCGGCATGGCCAAGGGCGCCGGCATGCTCGCCCCGGGCCTTGCCACCATGCTCGTGGTGCTCACCACGGACGCGGAGCTCCAGCCCGAGCTGCTCGACGTCGCGCTCCGCGACGCCACCCGGGTCACCTTCGACCGGGCCGACTCGGACGGCTGCATGTCCACCAACGACACCGTGGTCCTGCTCGCCTCCGGCGCCTCGGGCGCCGTGCCGTCCGCCGCCGACTTCGGCGCCGGCCTCACCCGCGTGTGCGCGGACCTGGCCCGCCAGCTGATCGGCGACGCCGAGGGCGCCAGCCACGACATCGCCATCCGCACCTTCAACGCCGCGAGCGAAAAAGACGCCGAAGTGGTCAGCCGGGCCGTCGCCCGCTCCAACCTCTTCAAGACCGCCATCTTCGGCAAGGACCCGAACTGGGGCCGCGTGCTGTCCGCCGTGGGCACCACCGACGCCGCCTTCGAACCCGACCAGCTGAACGTCTCGATGAACGGCGTGCAGATCTGCCGCAACGGCAGCATCGGCGACGACCGCAGCCTCGTGGACCTGGAACCGCGCGAGGTCCTCGTCGAGATCGACCTGCAGGCAGGCTCCGCCGAGGCGACCATCTGGACCAACGACCTAACGCACGAGTACGTCCACGAAAACAGCGCCTACTCCAGTTAGGCCGGTCCGGAAAGGACGACGATGAACACCCAGACGCGCGAGACCACCTCCATGTCCGACGCCCAGGACAAGGCCGGGACCCTGATCGAGGCGCTGCCGTGGATCCAGCGCTTCGCCGGAACCACCATGGTGATCAAGTACGGCGGCAACGCCATGGTCAACGACGAGCTGCGCCGCGCCTTCGCCGAGGACGTGGTCTTCCTGCACCACGTCGGCATCCACCCCGTCGTGGTGCACGGCGGCGGCCCGCAGATCAACGCCATGCTCGGCCGGCTTGGGATCGAATCCGAGTTCAAGGGCGGCCTGCGCGTCACCACGCCCGAGGCGATGGACGTGGTCCGGATGGTCCTCACCGGCCAGGTGGGCCGCGAACTCGTCGGCCTGATCAACTCCCACGGCCCCTACGCCGTCGGGATGTCCGGCGAAGACGGCGGCCTGCTGCGTGCCGTCCGCACCGGCACCGTCGTCGACGGCGAAGAAGTGGACCTGGGCCTCGTCGGCGAGGTCGTCGGCGTGAACCCCGAAGGCATCCTGGACATCGTTGCCGCCGGCCGGATCCCGGTGATCTCGACCGTCGCCCCGGAAATCGCCCCGGACGGATCCACCACCGGGCAGGTGCTGAACGTCAACGCGGACACGGCTGCCGCGGCGGTCGCCTCCGCCCTGGGCGCCTCCAAGCTGGTCATCCTGACCGACGTCGAGGGCCTCTACGCCAACTGGCCGGATAAGTCCTCGCTGATTTCCTCGCTCACCGCCTCGGAGCTGCGCGAGCTGCTGCCGCGGCTCGAATCCGGCATGATCCCGAAGATGGCGGCCTGCCTGAAGGCCATCGACGACGGCGTCGAACGCGCGCACATCGTCGACGGCCGGCTGGCGCACTCGATGCTGCTGGAAACCTTTACGACCGCCGGCATCGGCACCCAGGTCGTCCCCGATGAGGAAAGCAAATGAACCAGAGTGAAACTGCACAGTCCGCGGACCTCGATCACTCGGCAGTCGGCGAGCTCGTCGCTTCGCACGCCACCGGCGCGCAGTGGCTCTCCCGCTACTCCTCCTCGCTGCTGGGCGTCTTCGGCACCCCGCAGCGCGTCCTGGTCCGCGGCGCCGGCTGCCTCGTCTGGGACGCCGACGGCAAGGAATACCTGGACCTGCTCGGCGGCATCGCGGTCAACGCCCTGGGCCACGCGCACCCGTTCGTCACCTCGGTGATCGCCAGCCAGCTCGCCACCCTGGGCCACGTCTCCAACTTCTTCACGAGCCCCACCCAGATCGCCCTTGCCGAGAAGCTGCTGGAACTTGCCAAGGCTCCGGCCGGGTCCAAGGTGTTCTTCGCCAACTCCGGCACCGAGGCCGTCGAGGCCGCGTTCAAGCTGGCCCGGCGCAACACGGGAGCCGGCCAGGACAGCGCAGCCCAGCCGCGCACCAAGATCATCGCCCTCGAAGGCGCCTTCCACGGCCGCACCATGGGCGCCCTGGCGCTGACCTCGAAGGAGGCCTACCGGGCGCCGTTCGCGCCGCTGCCCGGCGGCGTCGTGCACGTCCCCTTCGGCGACATCGACGCGCTGCGCGCCGCAATCGACGACACCACCGCCGCCGTCTTCCTCGAACCGATCCAGGGCGAGGCCGGCGTCCGGCCGCTGCCCGCCGGCTACCTCAAAGCCGCCCGGGAGGCCACCAGCGCCGCCGGGGCGCTGCTGATCCTGGACGAGGTCCAGACCGGCATCGGCCGGACCGGCAAGTGGCTGGCCAGCGAGGACGCCGGAATCGTGCCCGACGCCGTGACCCTGGCCAAGGGCCTGGGCGGCGGTTTCCCGATCGGCGCGCTGCTCACCTTCGGCCCCGAGGTCTCCAACCTGCTCTCCGCCGGCCAGCACGGGACGACCTTTGGCGGCAACCCGGTGGCCACCGCCGCCGCCCTAGCCACCCTGCACGTGCTCGAGAACCAGCACGTGCTCGCCCACGTCCGCGAAGTGGGGGAGCACCTGCGCGCCGGCCTCGGACGGATCGACGGCGTGACCGAGGTCCGCGGCGAGGGCCTGCTGATCGGCTTCGACCTCGACGCCGACGTCGCCCCCGCCGTCGTCACCGCCGGCCTGGACGCCGGCTTTATCATCAACAGCCCCGGCCCGCGCACCATCCGGCTCGCCCCGCCGCTGATCCTGACGGCCGAGCAGGCCGACAGCTTCCTCGCCGCGCTGCCCGCCCTCCTCCAGACCGCAAAGGACGCCCAGTGACCATCCCTGAGACCACCGCAGTGACCACCCGCCACTTCCTCAAGGACACGGACCTCACGCCGGCCGAGCAGGCCGAGGTCCTGGACCTCGCCGTGCGGATGAAGGCCGCGCCGTACAGCGTCCAGCCGTTCGCCGCCGAGGCCAGCGGGCGCAAAACCGTGGCCGTGATTTTCGATAAAACCTCCACCCGCACCCGCGTATCCTTCGCCACCGGCATCGCGGACATGGGCGGGAACGCGCTCATCATCAACCCGGGCGAGGCCCAGATCGGCCACAAGGAATCGGTCGAGGACACCGCCAAGGTGCTCGAGCGTATGGTCTCCACCATCGTGTGGCGGACCGGCGCGCACGCCGGCCTCGTCGCGATGGCCGAGCACTCCCGTGTCCCGGTGATCAACGCCCTGTGCGATGACTACCACCCCTGCCAGCTTCTCGCGGACCTTCTGACCGTTAAGGAGCACAAAGGGGACCTGGCGGGCCTGACCATGAGCTACCTCGGCGACGCGGCCAACAACATGGCCAACTCCTACCTGCTCGCCGGGGTCACCGCCGGCATGCACGTGCGCATCGCCGGCCCGGAGGGCTACCTCCCGGCCGCGGACATCATCGCCGCTGCCGAGGAGCGCGCTGCCCAGACCGGCGGCTCGGTGCTCGTCACTGTCGACGCCGCCGAGGCGCTGCGCGGGGCCGACGTCGTCGCCACCGACACGTGGGTGTCGATGGGTCAGGAGGACGAGAAGGAAGCCCGGCTCCAGCTGTTCCGTGACTACTCCGTGGACGCGGACGCGATGGCCCTCGCCGCGCCGGACGCCGTCGTGCTGCACTGCCTGCCCGCCTACCGCGGCTACGAGATCTCCGCCGGTGTGATCGACGGCCCGCAGTCTGTGGTCTGGGACGAGGCCGAGAACCGGCTGCACGCCCAGAAAGCCCTGATGGCCTGGCTGATGCACCGCTCCGGCCTCGCCGTCGTGGACGGGCTGGACTGATGTCCGTCCAGCCGGCCGCCCAGGGGGCCAGCCCGGCCACCAAGACGGCGCGGCAGGCACGGATCACCGCGATCCTCACCGGCGAGTCCGTCCGCTCGCAGGCCGAACTCGCGGCCCTGCTCGCGGACGACGGCGTCCAGGTCACCCAGGCCACGCTCTCCCGGGACCTCGTGGAACTCGGCGCGGTCCGGGTCCGCGGCAAGGAGGGCGTGCTGGTCTACGCGGTTCCCGGGGAGGGCGGCGAACGCGGGGCCAAGAGCGGCGTGACGCAGGAAATCCTCGACGCCCGGCTCGCCAGGCTGTGCGGGGAACTGCTGGTCACCGCCGAGGCCTCCGCCAACCTCGTGGTGCTGCGCACCCCGCCGGGCGCGGCGAACTTCCTGGCCCTCGCGATCGACCACTCGGTGATGCCCTCGATCCTGGGCACCATCGCGGGGGACGACACCGTCCTGCTGGTCACCCGCGACCCGGCCGGCGGCGCCGCCGTCGCCGCCCGCTTCCTGCAGCTGGCAGAAGAAGCCGGCCAATAAATTTGCATCAGATGATTGAAGACCTACAACTAAGGAGCATGTGAAGTGACTGAGCGTATTGTGCTGGCCTACTCCGGTGGCCTCGATACTTCCGTAGCCATCGGCTGGATCGGCGAAGCAACCGGCGCCGAGGTCATCGCCGTGGCGGTCGACGTCGGACAGGGCGGCGAATCGCTGGAGACCATCCGGCAGCGCGCCCTGGGCTGCGGCGCCGTCGAAGCCTACGTGGCCGACGCCTCGGACGAGTTTGCCAACGAGTACTGCATGCCCACCCTGAAGGCCAACGCCCTCTACCAGGGCCACTACCCGCTGGTTTCCGCGATCTCCCGCCCGGTGATCGTCAAGCACCTGGTCAAGGCTGCCCGCGAATTCGGCGCCACCACGGTCGCCCACGGCTGCACCGGCAAGGGCAACGACCAGGTCCGCTTCGAGGTCGGCATCCAGACCCTCGGCCCGGACCTCAAGTGCATCGCCCCGGTCCGCGACCTCGCCCTGACCCGCGACAAGGCCATCGCCTTCGCCGAGGAAAAGGGACTGCCGATCGAGACCACCAAGAAGAACCCCTACTCGATCGACCAGAACGTCTGGGGCCGCGCCGTCGAGACCGGCTACCTCGAGGACATCTGGAACGCCCCCACCAAGGACATCTACGACTACACCGCCACCCCGGAGTTCCCGCCGGCCCCGGATGAAGTCACCATCTCCTTCGAAGCCGGCGTCCCGGTCGCGATCGACGGCGTCAAGGTCACCCCGCTGCAGGCCATCCAGGAGCTCAACCGCCGCGCCGGCGCCCAGGGCGTGGGCCGGATCGACGTCGTCGAGGACCGTCTGGTCGGCATCAAGTCCCGCGAGATCTACGAGGCACCCGGCGCGATGGCGCTGATCACCGCGCACAAGCACCTCGAAGACATCACCATCGAGCGCGAGCAGGCCCGGTTCAAGGCCACGGTCGGCCAGCGCTGGTCCGAGCTGGTCTACGACGGCCAGTGGTTCTCCCCGCTGAAGCGCTCCCTGGACGCCTTCATCGAAGACACCCAGAAGTACGTCTCCGGCGACATCCGCATGGTCCTGCACGGCGGCCAAGCGATCGTCAACGGCCGCCGCTCCGAGACCTCGCTCTACGACTTCGACCTCGCCACCTACGACACCGGCGACACGTTCGACCAGTCGATGGCGCGCGGCTTCATCGAGCTGTGGGGCATGTCCGCCAAGGTTGCCTCCGGCCGCGACATCCGCGTCGCAGGAAAGTAACCCGCGTGGCTGAGTCCGAAACCGCTAAGGCTGACGCAACGAATAAGGGTGCGCTGTGGGGCGGCCGGTTCGCCGGCGGCCCCGCGGACGCCCTCGCCGCGCTGAGCAAGTCCACGCATTTTGACTGGCGGCTGGCCCGCTACGACATTGCCGGGTCCAAGGCGCACGCCCGCGTGCTGCACCGGGCCGGGCTGCTGGACGACGCCGAGCTGGCGGGCATGCTGGACGCCCTGGACCGGCTGGATGGTGACGTCGCCTCCGGCGCCTACACCCCGGCCGAGTCCGACGAGGACGTGCACGGTTCGCTGGAGCGCGGCCTGATCGAACGAGCCGGCCCCCAGCTGGGCGGCAAGCTCCGCGCCGGCCGGTCCCGCAACGACCAGGTTGCCACCCTGGGCCGGATGTTCCTGCGCGACCACGCCCGGATCATCGCCCGCGGCGTGCTCGCCACGATCGACGCGTTGGTCGGGCAGGCGAAGGCACACCAGGGCATCGCCATGCCCGGCCGCACCCACTTGCAGCACGCCCAGCCGGTCCTGCTCAGCCACCACCTGCTGGCCCACGCCTGGGCGCTGCTGCGCGATGTGCAGCGGCTGGCCGACTGGGACAAGCGCGCCGGGGTCTCGCCCTACGGCTCCGGCGCCCTGGCCGGGTCTTCGCTCGGTCTGGACCCGGAAGCCGTCGCGGCGGACCTGGGGTTCTTCTCGGCCACGCACAACTCGATCGACGGCACCGCCTCCCGCGATGTCTTCGCCGAGTTCGCGTGGGTCTCGGCCATGATCGGCGTGGACCTGTCCCGCGTCTCGGAGGAGGTGATCCTGTGGGCCACCAAGGAGTTCTCCTTCGTGACGCTGCACGATTCCTACTCCACCGGATCCTCGATCATGCCGCAGAAGAAAAACCCGGACGTGGCCGAACTGGCCCGCGGCAAGGCCGGCCGGCTGATCGGCGACCTCACCGGGCTGCTGGCCACGCTCAAGGGCCTGCCGCTGGCGTACAACCGCGACCTGCAGGAGGACAAGGAACCGGTCTTCGACGCCGCCGACACCCTGGAGCTGCTGCTCCCGGCCGTGTCCGGCATGATCGCGACGCTGAAGTTCAACACTGAGCGGATGGAATCCCTGGCCCCGCAGGGCTTTGCGCTGGCCACGGACATCGCCGAATGGCTGGTCCGCCAGGGCGTGCCGTTCCGCGAGGCGCACGAGCTCTCCGGCGCCGCGGTGAAGCAGGCCGAAAGCCGCGACGTCGAAATCTGGGACCTGACCGACGAGGAATACGCGGCCATCTCGGAGCACCTGACCCCGGAGGTCCGCACCGTGCTCTCCACCGAAGGGTCGCTCAACAGCCGGAACTCGCAGGGCGGCACCGCACCGGCAGCCGTCGAGCGCCAGCTCGTTGCCCTCGAAGCGGAACTGGAAGGCGTACGATCTTACGCCGGCTAACCACCCGGACGCTTCCCTGCGCGCACGCGAGATGACACTTCGCGGCAGTGTTTTTCATTGACATTGCCGCGAAGTGTCATCTCGCGGCGGTTAAGGTGGGGGTCATGAGCGAATCGTTCCGGCGCATGCTGCGCGCCCTGCCCGATTTCCCGGCCGAGCTCCCGGACTTCGACCCGGAGACGGCGCCCAGGAACCCCGCCGAGCTCTTCCGGCAGTGGCTGAACGAGGCCCTCGCCGCCGGGGTGCCGCAGCCGAACGCCTGCAGCCTGGCCACGGCCGACGCGGAGGGCCGCCCGTCCGCCCGGATGCTGATCCTCAAGGACATCGACGGCGACGGCTGGCACTTCGCCACCTCCCGCGAATCGCGCAAGGGCCAGGAGCTCACCGCGAATCCGCACGCCGCGCTGAACTTCTTCTGGCAGCCGCTGGGCCGCCAGGTCCGCGTGGCCGGCGACGTCGTCGAGCTCTCCGCGGAGGCCTCCGCCGCCGACTGGCGCGACAGGCCGGGCGCCGACGGCAGCACCAATCCAGCCTGGCAGCTGTATGCCTTGCGGCCGCGCGAGCTTGAATTCTGGCAGGCCCGGCACGACCGACGGCACATCCGGCACCGTTACGGACCGCAGACGGACGGGGCCGGGGCGGCGCAGCCCAGTTAACCACGGTTAATCCAGCCGCTCGGTTAGGATGGGCGCCATGACTTCTATCACCCCCGAAGACCTGCTGGAGGAACTCCGCCGCGCCGCCGACGTCGTGACCGGAATCGCCGCCAAACTGAGCGACCAGGAGGTCGCGGCGGCGTCGGAACTGCCCGGCTGGACCCGCGGGCACGTCCTGGCCCACGTGTGCGGCATCGCCAACGCCATGGCCCGGCAGGTCGAGTACTCCGGACGCGGCGAAAGTATCGAGCTCTACGACGGCGGCTACGAAGGCCGCAACCGGGCCATCGAGCTGGCCGCCGGCCACGACGCCGACGAGCACCGGGCCGCCCTGGCCGACGCCCTCGGCCGTGCGCTGGCCGCGTTCGGTTCCCTCGATGAGGCAGGCTGGCAGGCGCGCATCACCTTCCGCGACGGCGTCGTGTACGACGGCGGCCTTGCGCTGTGGCGCGAGCTGACGATCCACGCGACCGACCTCGGCACCGGCCGCGGCCCGGAAACCTGGAGCCGGCCGTTCTGCGAAAACCTCTTCACGTTCCTGGCCGCCCGCGTGCCTGACGGGGAACGGTTCGTGCTGCAACCGCTCGGGCTGCCCTCCGTCGCGCTCGGTGCCACGGGCGGCCGCACCACCGTGGTCAACGGCATGCTCACCGACATTGCGGCGTGGCTGGCCGGACGCACACCCACCCTGGGAAGCCTCCGCGCCACCGCAGCGGCCGACGGCGTCGACCTCCCGGCGCTGCTGCCGTGGCCGGCCGGTGTGCCGGTGACGAACTAGCCGGCCAGCCCGCCGGAACGCTCGCCGAAAAACCGGCCGAAGGCTCAGGCCCGCTTAGGCCCGCGCCGCGGGAGCGAGCTGCCGTTCGCGTTCCAGCAGGCTCTGTTTGATCGGCAGGCCCCAGCGGAACCCTCCCAGGCTCCCGTCCGTGCGGATCACGCGGTGGCACGGCACGAACAGGGCCGCCGCATTGAACGCGCACGCACTGGCCGCGGCCCGGACTGCCCTGGCGTTGCCGGAGAGCGCGGCGTACTCGGTGTAGGTCACCGGGCTGCCGGCGGCCACGGTCCGGAGCATGTCCCACGCATGGCTGCGGAACGGGCCCGATTTCTGCAGCACCGGCACGGCCATCGCGGCGGCCGGGTTGCCGGCGTAGAACTCTTCGACGGCGGCCGAGATGCCGGGCAGCTCCGCCACGGTTTCGTACGCCCGGGGCAGCAGGTCGGGGTGGATCTGGCCGGTGAGCTCACCGGCGACGGCGGTCCAGCCCGAGGCCAGGACCGCGCCGTCGCGGGCGATGATGGTGAACGGGCCGTCCGGGGTGGACAGGGTCAAAAGCTGGGCCGTCATGTCGTTACTTTCTTTGTGGCTGGGATCCTGGAGCGGGCCGCGGCCTGAGTGGCCGCCGCCGCGCGCCAGAGGTGCATGGTGGCGTAGGAGCGCCAGGGGCTGACCTCCCGGAAATCGGGGGAGAACGGGCCGGGAGACAACGAACCGGGGGAGAGCGCAGCGGGTACTGCCTCGGGGGAGGCCGGTGCCGGGGGAGTGCCTGCGGCGTCCCGGAAGTTCACGGCGCCCGGGCCCGGGCCAAGGGCGCGGATGCCGTTCCGCACGGCCGCGTCGTTGGCCAGGAAGACATCCGGAGCGCCGATCACCCGCATCGCAAGGTATCCCACGGTCCAGGGGCCGACGCCGGCCAGCGGCAGGAGCTTCGCCTCCAGCCCGGCAAGGTCGTCGCCGTAGCCAAAGTCGAGGGTACCGCCGGCCATCGCTGCGGCGGCCCCGCGGATCGAGTCGATCCGCCGCCGCGGTCCGCGGAGCAACTGGTGGCCTGACTCCGCGATCTGGGCCGGCGTCGGGAAGAGCCGGTGCAGGCCGTCCGCGGGAACCATGTTGTCGCTGCCGCAGGCGGAGAGCTCGGTCAGGGCTGTGCGGGCCGCTGCCACGGTGATCTGCTGGCCGATCATGGCGCGGATCAGCAGCTCCTGCGGATCCACGGCCCCGGGCATCCGCATTCCGGGGACCGCCGCGACGCTGGCGGCAAGCCGCGGATCGCCGGCCAAGGCGGCGTCGATGGCCACCGGGTCGGCGTCCAGATCCAGCAGGCGGCGCACCCGGCTCAGCAGTGAGGCCAGGTCACGGAGGTCGACCGCCCCGATGCTGAGCCGCAGCGGGTGTCCAGGTGCGGCCGGGTCGTAGTCCACCCGGAAACGCGCGTCACCGTGGGCCAGCCTGAGGGTCCGGGCGTAGGAGGTGGAGGTTCCCTCCTCGATGCCCGGGATGGCGCGCACAGCCAGGAAGTCGAAGACGCCAGGGTCGAACGGCGCCCGGTATGGAAGGTTCAAGGCCAGTGCGGTGGAGGCCGCCGCGGTCCGGGGTGCCGGAGCGCGCCGGGCCGTGGCCCGCAGCTCCGACGGGGTCATGGCGAAGACCTCGGCGATTGTCTCGTTGAACTGGCGGACGCTGCTGAAACCCGCGGCGAAGGCGATGTCGGCGGCCTTCATCGGCGTGGACACCAGCAGGGTCCGGGCGGTCTGGGCGCGGCTGGCCCTCGCCAGCGACAGCGGCCCGGCCCCGAGTTCATGGCTGAGGATCCGGTTCAGCTGCCGCGCCGAATAGCCCAGCCGGGCCGCGAGCCCCGCGACCCCCTCGCGGTTGATGACGCCGTCGTTGATCAGCCGCATGGCCCGGCCGGCGATATCCGAGCGGACATTCCACGCCGGCGTGCCCGGCACCGCCTCGGGCAGGCAGCGCTTACACGCGCGGTACCCGGCGTCGTGCGCCGCAGCCGAGGTCTCGTAGAAGGTGACATTCCCGGCCTTGGGGGTACGCGCCGGGCAGGACGGACGGCAATAGATGCCGGTGGTGCGGACAGCGGTATAGAACTGCCCGTCGAACCGGGGATCCCGGGCATCGATCGCCCGGTAGCGCTGCCAAAAGTCCATGGGTCCATCCTGCCAGCCCCGCCCGGGCCGGGCTAGCGGAAATCGGACACGGCCGTGGCCGCTGGGAGGCCCGGCCCGGGCGGGTTTGTTAAAGTCGAACCATGGATTCCTCCGCGGCCCCCGAAGCGCTGCGCGCGCTGCTGTCCGGGGACCCCCGCACGGTCGCCCCGCGCCTGCTTGGGGCGGTGCTGACCCATGAGGGACGCGGCGGCCCGGTAGCGGTGCGGATCACGGAGGTGGAGGCCTACCTCGGTCCGGAGGATTCGCTGCACCCGGATCCCGGCTCGCACACCTTCCGCGGCCAGACCCGGCGGAACGCCCCGATGTTCGGCCCCGCCGGCCATCTTTATGTCTACTTCACCTACGGCATGCACCACTGCGCGAACATCGTGTGCGGTCCCGACGGCGTGGCGTCGGCCCTGCTGCTGCGCGCCGGGGAAGTCGTGGCCGGCGGCGACCTGGCCTCCTCGCGCCGGCCGACGTCGAAAG
The DNA here is from genome assembly GCF_001428365.1 of Arthrobacter sp. Soil763. Classification (GTDB taxonomy): domain Bacteria; phylum Actinomycetota; class Actinomycetes; order Actinomycetales; family Micrococcaceae; genus Arthrobacter. Next base: position 443,718 of record NZ_LMSH01000004.1, read on the forward strand.
CGCCGAAGGACCTGGCCAGCGGTCCCGCGCGCCTGGCCACCGCGCTGGGACTGACGACGGCGGACAGCGGCCGCGACGTGCTGGCCGCGCCCTTCCGGCTGGAACTTCCGGCGCACCCGGCGCCGGCCGTCAGCTCCGGGCCGCGCGTGGGTGTCTCCGGGGCCGGCGGCAGCGACGACTACCCGTGGCGCTTCTGGCTCACCGGCGATCCCACCGTCTCCCGGTACAAGGCCGCAAAGACCCGGGCGCGGCAGTAGCCCGGAGGGTGCGCAGGAAGGATCCCATGGGCGAGGGCAAACGGGGCAAGCCGCGCGGCGAGCTTGAACGGCTGGAGATCTTCGAGCAGCTCGCCGGGGAGTACTTCCGGATGGCGGCGCTGTTCCCGCCCGCCGGCGCAGCGGGCGCGGACACGACCGCCGTCGACGACGAACAGCGCCACTGGGTGGACCTTTTCCGGGCCGCCCTGCTGCGCAAGTTCATCGTCCGCGACGAACATGTCTCGCTCAAGCTGGTCGTCCGGGCGCTGCGCCGCTGCAACGTCTCCTCGGACCGCCGGCTCGCCGACGGCGCGGACGAAATCGAGCGCCTCTTCACGCCGGAAATGGTGCAGGGCCGACAGCACGCCGCGTCGGAGCCCGTCGCCGCCGGCCCTGACCGCTTCGAGGACGTCCTCTACGGCCGGCTGCTGCATGGCGACGCCGACCGCTTCCACCGCTCCGGCTGGGCCGGCGACCGTGGCCGGCTCGAGGCCGCGCTGGCCGGCCGCTTTGAAGCCGAACGTGCACTGTCACGGGCGCTGGAGGTCGTCCGGGACGGCTTCGCCCGCGGGCTCCTGCGGCCTCCCGGCTGACCCCGGGACGGCTCCGGCCTCGCACCGCCAGGCCCCGGGCCCGTTACCAGCCGGTAAGATTGACGGGTGAAACAACGCGAGCAGGATCTTTCCCAGACACCCGGCACCCTCCCGGTCAGCGAGCTCATCGCCAGCCTGTGCGCCACCGTCCCGGACTACCCCAAACCGGGAATTGTGTTCAAGGACCTGACCCCGGTCTTTGCCGACGGCGCCGCGCTGAAGGCAATCGTGGACGCGCTCGTCGCCCCGTTCCTGGGCCAGTTCGACGCCGTCGCCGGCGTGGAGGCCCGCGGGTTCCTGCTGGCCGCCGCGGCCGCGTACGCCACGGACACCGGCGTCGTCACGGTACGGAAGGCCGGCAAGCTGCCGCGCGCCGTCGTGTCGGAGGACTACGCCCTTGAGTACGGCACCGCCACCCTCGAACTGCACACCTCGGACCTTGCCCCCGGCACCCGGGTGCTCATTCTCGACGACGTTCTCGCCACCGGCGGCACCCTGGACGCGGCCGCCCGGCTCTTCGAACGCTGCGGCGTCAAGGTCGCCGGGGTGGGCGTCGTGATGGAACTGGACGGACTGGGCGGCCGCGCGGCACTGTCCGGACACCACGTCCACTCCCTGCTCGGCGTGTAGGCGGGGCCCGGCGCGCGCATCGGTAGAATGCCTGAAAAATGCGGGGCCGCAAAAACCTGACATCTTTCGGGAGCGTTCGCCGAAATGGTTGTAGAATGGTTGGTCTGTCTTTTTCGATAGGGGAACGTTCGATGCACGACGCTGATTTGGCCCATGAACGCGACTATGTGGCCGGACTGTATGCCCGGCTGGATGAGCTGCGGGCGGAGAAGCGCGCCCAGCTGGCCCAGGTCCGCCGCGCGGGAGCGGTCGGCACCATGCAGAACGTCTCCGAACGGGACGCGTTCGCGGCCCTCTACGAGGACCGGCTCGCGCAGCTCGACGCCGTCGACGACCGCCTGGTCTTCGGCCGCCTCGACCTCGACTCCGGCGAGGCGCAGTACATCGGCCGCATCGGCCTGACCACCGAGGACCTGCAGCGGCTGATGGTCGACTGGCGCGCTCCCGAGGCCGGCCACTTCTACCAGGCCACCGCCTTCGACCGGCAGGGCGTCCGCCGCCGCCGGCACCTGATCCTGCAGGGCCGCGAGGTCAAAGCGATCGAGGACGACGTGCTCGACGCCGACATGCTCGCCGACGGTGATTCCCTGCAGGGCGAGGGTGCGCTGCTCGCGGCCCTGAACTCCAAGCGCACCGGCCGGATGTCCGACATCGTCGGCACCATCCAGTCCGAACAGGACCGGATCATCCGCTCCTCCATCTCCGGGGCCCTCGTGGTCCAGGGCGGCCCGGGCACCGGCAAGACCGCCGTCGCCCTGCACCGCGCCGCCTACCTGCTCTACACGCACCGCGACCGGCTCAAGACCGCCGGCGTGCTGCTGGTGGGACCGTCCTCGTCCTTCATGAACTACATCGAGCGCGTCCTGCCGTCCCTGGGCGAGACCGGCGTCGTGATGGCCAGCCTTGGCCGGCTGATGCCCGGCATCCACGCCGTCGCCGAGGACGACGCCGATGTCGCCGCCATCAAGGGCCGGCTCGACATGGCCGAGGTGGTGGCCAACGCCGTCGCCAACCGCCAGCGCATCCCGGCCGAGAACCGCATCCTTGAAGTCGACGGCCGCAAGCTGGTCCTGACCCCGCGGCAGGTACGCCGGGCACGGGAAAAGGCACGCGCGACCGGCAAGCCGCACAACGAGGCACGGGTCTCCTTCGTCAAGATCCTCCTGCGCGAACTCACCGAACAGATGACCGAGCTGGTCGTAGCCGGCAACATCGGCAACAACGCCGACCGCTCGTACCTCGCCGAGGACGTCCGCTCGGCACGGGACGTGCGCGTGGCCCTGAACCTGTGCTGGATGCCGATGACCCCGGAGAAGCTGGTGGGGGAGTTGCTGAGCAAGCCGGCCATCCTCGAGGCCTGTACCCCGCACCTCAGCGACGCCGAACGGGAGTTGCTGCTCCGGCCTGCCGGATCGCCCTGGACCGAAGCCGACGTGCCGCTGCTTGACGAGGCCGCCGAACTGCTCGGCGAACTGGACCCGGCCGCTGGCCGCGGGCTGGTCCAGCAGGAACAGGACCGCGCCCGGGACCTGGCCAACGCCAAGCAGACCCTGGTCAACATGGAAGCAGCCGGGGTTGACGCCCTGTTCACGGCCGAGGAACTCGCCGAGCACAACCAGGAACGCGAGGCGCGGCTGACCGCAGCCGAGCGCGCCACGAGCGACCGCACCTGGGCGTTCGGCCACATCGTGGTCGACGAGGCGCAGGAGCTTTCGCCGATGCAGTGGCGCCTGCTGGTCCGCCGCTGCCCGCTGAAGTCCTTCACAATCGTGGGCGACATCGCGCAGACCAGCTCCGTGGCCGGGGCCAAGTCCTGGCAGAGCGCCCTCGCCCCGATGTTCGGCGACCGCTGGCAGCTCGAAGAGCTCACGGTGAACTACCGCACCCCGTCGCAGATCGCCGAGGCCGCGGCCCGGATGGCCAACGCCGCGGGTCTGGTCGTCTCCGCTCCCAAGGCCGTCCGCGAGGGCCGCTGGTCGCCCGTGATCGACCGCGTCGAGTCCGGGGCCCTGGTGGAGCGGCTGCTCGAGGTGCTGCCGGAAGAGCTGGACGCGCTCGACGGCGGTCTCCTGGCCGTGATTGCCGACGGCGCGCTGCTGCCGGAAGCGACCACAGCGCTGCGCCGTGCCTATGGACACCGCGTGGGCACGGGCGCCGGCAGCTACGAGCAGGACATCGTCGTGATCAGCCCGCGCGAGGCCAAGGGGCTGGAGTTCGACGGCGTGGTGGTGCTCGAACCCGCCGCCATGCTCAACCACGAACACGGCCGGGTGGGAGACCTCTACGTGGCCATGACCCGCCCCACCCAGCGCCTGCGCCTGATCGCGTCGGCGCCGGTCCCGGCCGGCATCGAGGAGTAGGGCCCGGCCCCGCCCCACTGGCGGCGGCACGGGCTGCCGTCACGAGTTGGAGCGGGGCCGTGGGGCCCCGGCGATCCTGCTACCTTTGATTCCGTGTCCCAGCTAAATGATCTTCAGTCCCAGCAGAACGACCCCGGCTTCGCCAACATCTGGCAAGAGCTGAAATGGCGCGGCCTCGTCCACGTCTCGACGGATGAGGCGGAGCTGGAGAAGCTGCTCGCCGGCGACCCCATCACGTACTACTGCGGCTTTGATCCCACCGCTCCCAGCCTCCACCTGGGCAACCTGGTCCAGCTGCTGCTCATGCGCCGGATCCAGCTGGCAGGCCACAAGCCCCTTGGCCTGGTGGGCGGTTCAACCGGTCTTATCGGCGACCCCCGGCAGACCGCGGAGCGGGTACTGAACACCCCTGAAACCGTGGCCGAATGGGTCGGCCGCCTGCAGGGCCAGGTCCAGCGCTTCCTCAGCTTCGAGGGGGAGAACGCTGCCCGGATGGTGAATAACCTCGACTGGACGGCGCCGCTGAGCGCCATCGACTTCCTGCGTGGCATCGGCAAGCACTTCCGCGTCGGCACGATGATCAAGAAGGACATCGTCGCCACCCGGCTGAACTCCGACGAGGGCATCAGCTACACCGAGTTCAGCTACCAGATCCTGCAGGGCATGGACTACCTGCAGCTGTTCCGCGACTACGGCTGCGTGCTGCAGACCGGCGGCTCCGACCAGTGGGGCAACCTCACCAGCGGCACCGATCTGATCCGCAAGGTGGAGGGCAAGCATGTCCACGCCCTGGGCACCCCGCTGATCACGAATTCTGACGGAACCAAGTTTGGCAAGAGCGAGGGCAACGCAATCTGGCTGGATGCCGACATGTGCAGCCCCTACGCGTTCTACCAGTTCTGGCTCAACACCGCCGACGCCGACGTCGCCGCCCGGCTCAAGGTGTTCACCTTCCTCAGCCGCGCCGAGATCGAAGCGCTCGAGGCCTCCGTTGCCGAGCGTCCCTTTGCCCGCGAGGGACAGCGCAGGCTCGCCTACGAGGTGACCTCGCTGGTGCACGGGGTGGACGCGACCGAAAAAGTCATCGCTGCCTCGGCTGCAGTGTTTGGCGGCGGCGACCTGGCCGGCCTGGACATGGACAGCCTTCAGGCGGCGACGGCGGAGCTTCCCTCCGCAAAGGTCGACGCGTCCTCCCTCGGCATCATCGATCTGCTCGTTGCCACCGGCCTCTCGGACAGCAAGTCGGCGGCCCGGCGGACGGTGGGGGAGGGCGGTGCGTACGTCAACAACGTCAAGGTCGTTGATCCTGATGCTGTGATCGCTGCCGCCGACCTGCTGCACGGACGGTATCTGCTGCTGCGCCGCGGCAAGAAGAACCTCGCCACCGTCGAGGTCTCCGGGGCCTAGCCGCGCGGGCAAGATCTGGGCTTTGCCCGCGGCCTGGGCCGCGGGCAGAGGTCTTCCAGCACGCTCCTCTCCGCCCGATTTGCACGGCCGGAGGGGAGCGTGTAATGTTTTCTGAGTCGCCGCCGCTGAGTGGTGACAAACCCCCAACAAAGTCAAGCAATTCTTCCTGCGCCCAGCGCAGGGAAGCGAAATTGTTTGGATTTATGCTGGGCGGAATCGCTTCTACAAGGTGAATTCCTGGAGAAATTCCGGGTTTGCAAAGTGGAAATGAATAGAATACGATAAATACATCGCAGCGAAGAAATGCGAAACAAATAAATCCGGTTTTACGGATCGTTTCGGGAAGTATTCGAATGTGTCTGTTGTTTGAGAACTCAATAGTGTGCCAAGTTTGTTGATACCAATTGTTTTATTGATTGGTTGTTTTGGCTGTGTTGTCCACCCCGTGGATGGCATG
>NZ_LMSH01000005.1 GCF_001428365.1 Arthrobacter sp. Soil763
GTGTGGGAGAGTAGGTCACCGCCGGAACATCATTCAGGTCGAGAGCCTCCAACCACCAGGTTGGAGGCTCTCCCACTTTAACCACCAGTAGCCCCACCCAGGACCCTCCCTCAGAACCGGCAGGGTACGGGACGGACCCTCCCTCAGAAGGGGTGCCCATACGGGGAACGCTGGCACCTCTTACGGAGGCCGCCTCGCATCAGGCAGGCGTAGGGAGGCTTCGGGGTTCTACGGTGCACACCCGGTGTTCGGAGCGTGCAGCTTCTGCGACTCGTCCGCGATACGGGTGTCCTGGCGTTGCTGTGAGACGCGCCACCGCCGGCTCTCCTGACTGCTACGGCGTTAGCCGGGCGTCGGCGTCTCGCCTAGAATTGAATGAGATTTACGGACTTCGAAGCGCTTGATTTCGGGTTGCGTAGGAACGAAACACGGAACAGAGCGGCTGCGATTGCGCCAGTGGTCAGCTCATAACAGGAGGAATCCAGCATGGCTGAGCACAACGGCCCGCACCGCGGTGGCAATGACCGCGGCAACTTTGGCGGAGGACGGAATTCGGGCGGCGGCGGTTTCCGTGGCGCCAACAACTCGGGCGGCGATCCCCGCGGCTTCCGCGCTCGGGATGACCGTGAGGGTGGTGAACGGCGCAGCTTCGGTGGTGACCGTGATCGTAAGCCGTTTAGCGGTGGCGATCGTGATCGTAAGCCGTTTAGCGGTGGCGATCGTGATCGTAAGCCGTTTAGTGGTGGTGACCGGGATCGTAAGCCGTTTAGTGGTGGTGACCGGGATCGTAAGCCGTTTAGTGGTGGTGACCGGGATCGTAAGCCGTTTGGTGATCGTCCGTCGCGTGAGGGTGGTGAGCGGCGCAGCTTCGGTGGTGACCGGGACCGTAAGCCGTTTAGCGGTGGCGATCGTGATCGTAAGCCGTTTAGCGGTGGCGATCGTGATCGTAAGCCGTTTAGCGGTGGCGACCGCGACCGTAAGCCGTTTGGTGATCGTCCGTCGCGTGAGGGTGGTGAGCGGCGCAGCTTCGGTGGTGACCGTGATCGCAAGCCCTTCAGCGGCGGTGACCGCGATCGTAAGCCGTTTGGTGATCGTCCGTCGCGTGAGGGTGGTGAGCGGCGCAGCTTCGGCGGCGACCGTGATCGTAAGCCGTTCAGCGGCGGTGACCGTGACCGTAAGCCGTTTGGTGATCGTCCGTCGCGTGAGGGTGGTGAGCGGCGCAGCTTCGGCGGCGACCGTGATCGTAAGCCGTTCAGCGGCGGCGACAACCGGAAGCCCTTCGGCAGCCGCGACGACCGCCCCGCCCGCAGCTTCGACCGTGGCGACTCCGGGCCGCGCCGTTTTGAGCGCTCCGAGGACCGTCCCGTCCGCGAGCCGAATGCCAAGGACCTGCGCAGCGCCAACCGCCCCGACCGTGAGCGTTCGCCGCAGATCGACGAGGACGTCACCGGTAAGGAACTGGACCGCACCACGCTGCGCCAGGTCAAGACCCTCGAGGACAAGAGTGCCGAATGGGTGGCGCGCCACCTCGTCATGGCCGGCCGTCTGATCGAGGACGAGCCTGAACTGGCCTTCCAGCACGCCCTCGCGGCCAGCCGCCGCGGCGGACGCCTCGCAGCGGTACGCGAAGCCGTAGGCCTGACCGCCTACGCTGCCGGCCACTACGGTGAGGCGCTCCGTGAGTTCCGGACCTACCGCAGGATCAGCGGATCCAACATGCACCTGCCCGTCATGGCTGACTGCGAGCGTGGCCTCGGCCGCCCCGACCGTGCCCTCGATGTGGCACGTTCGGAAGAAGCCAAGGATCTCGACGCCCCGGGCAAGGTGGAACTGGCCATTGTTGCGGCCGGTGCCCGCTCCGACCTCGGTCAGTTCGACGCGGCAGTCTCGGAACTTGAGATCGCCCAGCTGGACATCAACCGCGCGTTCTCCTACAGCCCGCGGCTCTTCCGCGCCTACGCCGACGCCCTGACGGCGGCAGGACGCGGCGCCGAAGCCGGCAAGTGGGAGCGCCAGGCCGTCGTGGCGGAAAACGCCCTGGGCCTCGGCGAGGACGAGGAACCGGACATCATTGACCTCGGCTGGGACGAGGAAGAGGAGGCCCGCGAGGAGCAGCAGCGCCGCCGGATGCTAGAAGAGCAGGCTGCACGCCGGTCCGGGGCCGAAGAGGCACCCCGAGAGGCCAGCGCCGCCGCCGTGGCCGGTCTCCCGGAGACCGGGTCCGCCCAGTCCGCCGACCGCGACCTGGCAGCAGGCGGCGACGACGAGGAAGCCGGCTACTTCGAGTCCGACGACGCGGAGTCGGACCAGGACTCCGTGGAAGCAGACGAGCTGGAAGTAGGGGAGCGCGGCGAAGACGAAAACGACAACGCCGATGACACCTACACCAACGAGTCCGGCCTGCCGGAACGCGCCGAGGACTAGGGCCCATGGCTGAAGCCGAGCTGATTTCGCGGTTCGATGCCCTGCTGTCCGATCTGGACGGCGTCGTCTATGCGGGGCCGGACGCCATCCCGGGCGCCGTCGAATCCCTCAGTCGGCTCGCCGGCATTGGCGTCGGCCTGGGCTACGTGACCAACAACGCCTCACGGACCCCCGCCGAGATGGCGCAACACCTCCGCGACCTCGGCGCCCCGGCCGAGGACCACCAGGTGGTGAGCTCCCCGCAGGCCGCCAGCGAGCTGCTCGCGTCGCTGCTTCCCGCCGGCGCCCGGGTCCTCGTGACCGGCGGTGCGGCGCTGGCCCGCGAGGTGGAGCTGGTCGGGCTGGTGCCGGTGCGCACCGAGGCCGAGGATCCGGTCGCCGTCGTGCAGGGCTTCCACCCGGACCTGGGCTGGAAGGACCTCGCGGAGGCGTCCTACGTGGTTGCGGCCGGCGCCTTGTGGGTGGCTACCAACATGGACCGTTCCATCCCGCAGGCGCGTGGCATGGCGCCCGGCAACGGCACCCTCGTGGACGCCGTCGCCGCCGCCACCGGCCGCCAGCCGCTGGTCGCGGGTAAGCCCGAAGCCCCGTTGTTCCACGCGGCAGCCAAGCGGCTGGCTGCCGACCGCCCCCTCGTGGTCGGTGACCGTCTGGACACCGACATCCTCGGCGGCAATAACGCCGGTTTCGCCACGGTCGCGGTGCTGACCGGCGTCGACACCCGCGAATCCATCCTCGCGGCCCGGACCGCCGAGCGTCCCACCTACCTGATCAATGACCTCACCGACCTCTACCGGCCGTACCCGGCGGTGGAGGCCGACGCCGGCGGTCAGTTCCGTTGCGGCGCCGCGGCCGCCGTCGTGCACGGAAACACCGTGCAGGTCACCGGCGACCCCGCCGACCTTGACTCCTGGCGCGCGGCCTGCGCGGCGTGGTGGGCCGCGACCCCGGAAACGCCCACGGCCCAGGCCCCCGGCCTCGAATGGCTGCATCACTAGACTGGAGAGCATGACCGAGCCCAACCACAGCACCGACCCGTACCCGGACCATGCCGGTTCCGGCCCCGAGTGGCCGGCTCCGGCCGACGGCACGGGCGACGCCTCCGTTGATGCCGTGCTGCTCCGCCTGGCTGGCCTGCCGGATCTGCCGGTCGCCGACCATGGCGAGGTCTACGCCGGACTGCACGAGGACCTGGCGGCTGCCTTGAACGAGGACGTCGCCGGGGCGCCGGCAGGGGATACCCGCCCATGACCAGGCTGGACCAGGCCCTCGTCAGTCGCGGGCTGGCGAGATCCCGCACCCACGCAGCGCGCCTGATCGCCGAGGGCAAGGTCAGCTCGAGCGGCGAGGTGCTCGCCAAAGCCTCCCTGCAGGTCGGCGACGACACCGCACTGGACGTCGCGGCCGGCGCCCAGGACGATTACGTCAGCCGGGCCGCCCACAAACTGGCTGGCGCCCTGGACGCCTTCCCGGCCGTTACGGTGGCCGGGAAGCGCTGCCTGGACGCGGGAGCCTCCACCGGCGGCTTCACCGAAGTCCTGCTCCGGCGGGGCGCCGGGCACGTTGTCGCGGTCGACGTCGGGCATGACCAGCTGGTGCCACAGATCCGAAACGACCCCCGGGTCTCCGTCCACGAGGGCCTCAACGTCCGCTACATGGGCCCGGACGACATCGGCGGCCCGGCCGCACTGACCGTGGCGGACCTGTCCTTTATTTCCCTGACCCTGGTGGTCGGGCCACTGGCCGCGTGCACCGACCCCGGCGGGGACCTGCTCCTGATGGTGAAGCCGCAGTTCGAGATCGGCAAGGAACGCCTGGGACGCACCGGGGTGGTCGGCTCCGACCGGGAGCGCCGCCTCGCGGTCGGCAAGGTCGCCGCCGCGGCGTTCGATGCCGGACTGGCACTGAAGGGATTGGCGCAGAGCCCGTTGCCCGGCCAGGACGGAAACGTGGAGTACTTCCTGTGGATAGCACGCGGTAACGGCGAAGACCTGCCTAAGATCGAGGAGCGGGACGCGGCCGTTGCCACGCTACTTGGAACGATCTGGCCGTAGCCCTGAAAGCACAAGCAGCACGAGAAGCACTAGAAGGCGGAACCCGATGAGCAGGCGTGTCCTGATCCTTGCCCACACCGGCCGGGAGGAGTCCCTCAAGGCCGCGTGGGAGGCGTGCGCCCAGCTGCACGAATCCGGCATTGTGCCCGTGATGCAGAAATCCGAGCTCGGTGACATGGTCAGGTATTACGGCCGGCTGGACCAGCCCGTCGAGGTGCTCCACGACCACGTCAGGCTGCCCGACGTCGAACTCGTCATGGTGCTCGGCGGCGACGGAACCATCCTCCGCGCCGCCGAACTCGTCCGTGAAGTCGACGTGCCGCTGCTCGGCGTCAACCTCGGCCACGTCGGCTTCCTGGCCGAGAGCGAACGCGCAGACCTCGCCCAGACCGTTGAATGGATCGCCAGCCGCCAATACACGGTGGAGGAGCGGATGACCATCGACGTGCAGGTCTGGGTCCGAGGCCAGAAGATCTGGCACACCTGGGCGCTGAACGAAGCCGCCATCGAGAAGGGCAACCGGGAACGGATGCTCGAGGTCGTCACCGAGGTCGATGAACGCCCGCTGACGTCCTTCGGCTGCGACGGCGTCGTCCTCGCCACCCCCACCGGCTCCACCGCCTACGCGTTTTCGGCGGGCGGGCCCGTGGTGTGGCCGGAGGTGGAAGCCCTGCTGATCGTGCCCATCAGTGCGCATGCGCTGTTCGCCAAGCCGCTGGTCGTCTCGCCCAGGTCGCGGCTCGCCGTCGAGATCCTGAACCGCACCGACGCCCAGGGCGTGCTGTGGTGCGACGGCCGGCGCTCCGTGGACCTGCCGCCGGGGGCGCGGGTGGAAGTGACCCGGTCGGCGACGCCGGTCCGGCTCGCCCGCACACACCAGACCCCGTTCTCCGGCCGCCTGGTCCGCAAGTTTGAACTTCCCATCCAAGGCTGGCGCGGCCCCATGCCGCAGGCCGACGCCATCCCCACCGGGCCGCTCCCGGTGGTACGCACCCCGCGGCAAAGCCGAACGCTGCCCGCCCCGCGCCACGCGGGCCCGGACGCACCGACCGACCCCTCGACTGCGAAGTGACCCATGCTTGAAGAACTGAGAATCCGCGACCTTGGCGTCATCACCGACGCGACCCTGCCGCTGGGCCCGGGCCTGAGCGTGGTGACCGGCGAAACCGGCGCCGGCAAGACCATGGTGGTGACCGCCGTCGGACTGCTGCTCGGTGCCAGGTCCGACGCCGGTGCCGTCCGCAGCGGCGCGAAGAGCGCCTCCGCTGAGGCGGCGCTGAAGCTCGACGCCGGTCACGCGGCGATCCAACGCGCGCTGGAGGCCGGCGCGGATCTCGAGGAGTTCGACGGCGGTGCGGAGCTGCTGTTGGCCCGCAGCGTCGGCGCCGACGGCCGCAGCCGGGCCTACCTGGGCGGACGCGCGGCCCCGGTCGGTGTCCTCGCCGAGATCGGTGGCTCCCTGGTGGTTGTCCACGGCCAGTCGGACCAGATCCGGCTCAAGAGCCCGGTGGCCCAGCGGGAGGCGCTGGACAAATTTGCGGGGGAGCAGCTGGCCGGAGCCCTCGCCGCCTACCGCGAGCTGTACGCGCACTGGAACGCCAGCCAGGCCGAGCTTGACGGCCTCCGCAACGCCGCCCGCGAGCGGCTCCGGGAGGCCGAATCCCTCGAAGCGGCGCTGGCCGAGATCGACGCCATCGACCCGCAGCCCGGGGAGGACGACCTGCTCAAGGCCGAGGCCGTCAAGCTGGCAAACGTCGAAGAACTCCGCATCGCCGCCAGCACCGCCCACCAGGCCCTCATCTCGGAGGACTTCGGCGAGGACGCCGACGCGACCACGCTGGTGGATGCCGCCAAACGCACCCTCGAGCACGTCGCCGAACACGATACGGAACTGGGCGCTGCGGCGGCCCGCCTCGCCGAGGTCGGTTTCCTGCTCAACGACATCGCCAGTGAGCTTGCCAGCTACCAGGCCTCGCTGGACACCGAAGGACCCGAACGGCTCGCCGAAATCGAGGACCGCCGCGCCGCGCTGGCCAAGCTGGTGCGCAAGTACGCGCCCAGCATCGACGAGGTGCTGGTCTGGGCGGAGCAGTCCCGGGCGCGGTTCGAGGAACTGCAGGACGATTCCACCCGGATCGAATCGCTCGACGCCGAGGTGGCGCGCGCCGAGGCGGAACTGCGCAAGCAGTCCGCCGCTATCAGCAAGGCCCGGAAAAAGGCCGCCAAGGACCTGTCTTCACGGGTCAGCGCCGAACTCACCGCCCTCGCCATGGCCGACGCCACCCTGGTCATCAACATCGAGCCGGCCGGGCAGCTGGGACCGTTTGGCGCCGACGAGATTTCCTTCCTGCTCCAGCCGCACTCCGGGGCGCCGGCCCGGCCCCTGGGCAAGGGTGCCTCCGGCGGTGAACTGTCCCGCGTGATGCTCGCCATCGAGGTGGTGCTGGCCGCCGTCGACCCCGTCCCGACCTTCGTGTTCGACGAGGTCGACGCCGGTGTGGGCGGCCGCGCCGCCGTCGAGATCGGCCGGCGCCTCGCCATGCTGGCCCGGCACGTGCAGGTCCTCGTGGTCACCCACCTGCCCCAGGTCGCGGCGTTCGCCAACCAGCACATCCGGGTCACCAAGACCTCCGTGCGCGGGGCGGACGGCGGAACCGCCACGGGCTTCACCTCCAGCGACGTGCAGCTGCTGGACGAGGCCGAGAGGGTCCGTGAACTGGCCCGGATGCTGGCGGGCCAGGAGGATTCGGAATCGGCGCAGGCCCACGCCCAGGAACTGCTGGACGACGCGCGGCTGCTGCCACAGTAGCCACAGCAACCCCCTCCGCGGGGGACTGGGATGACCATCACAGACGCGTTTTATCGACCCAAGGAAGCCCGATTTGATGATAGGCTCAAACTCCGTGGTGCAGCGAACAAATTCCCGTGTAAATTCCCGGTTCCCGGGCTCGTCCAAGACGACCAAACACATCTTCGTAACCGGTGGTGTGGCGTCCTCGCTCGGTAAGGGGCTGACGGCTTCGAGCCTCGGCCACCTGCTGCGGGCGCGCGGCCTGTCTGTAACTATGCAAAAGCTCGATCCCTATCTGAACGTGGATCCGGGCACGATGAACCCCTTCCAGCATGGCGAAGTCTTCGTCACCGACGACGGCGCGGAGACCGACCTCGACGTCGGCCACTACGAGCGCTTCCTCGACGAAAACCTCGAAGGCTCGGCCAACGTCACGACCGGCCAGGTGTACTCCACAGTCATCGCCAAGGAACGCCGCGGCGAATACCTCGGCGACACCGTCCAGGTCATCCCGCACATCACCGATGAGATCAAGCGCCGCATGCGGCTGCCCGCCGAGGGCAAGAACGCTCCCGACGTGATCATCACCGAAATCGGCGGCACCGTCGGCGACATCGAGTCCCAGCCGTTCCTCGAATCGGCCCGCCAGGTCCGCCAGGACGTCGGCCGGAACAACGTGTTCTTCCTGCACGTCTCCCTGGTGCCCTACATCGGCCCGTCGCAGGAGCTCAAGACCAAGCCGACGCAGCACTCGGTTGCCGCGCTGCGTTCCATCGGCATCCAGCCCGAGGCGATCGTGATCCGCTCCGACCGCGACGTGCCCCAGGCCATGCGCGAGAAAATCGGCCGCATGTGCGACGTCGACATCGACGCCGTCATCGGCTGCCCGGACGCCCCCAGCATCTACGACATCCCCAAGACGCTGCACTCCCAGGGCCTGGACTCCTACATCGTCCGCGCCCTGGACCTGCCGTTCAAGGACGTTGACTGGACCAGCTGGGACAAGCTCCTCGAAGCCGTGCACAACCCCAAGCACGAGGTGGAGATTGCCCTCGTCGGCAAGTACATCGATCTGCCGGATGCTTACCTGTCCGTGACCGAGGCCCTGCGGGCCGGCGGTTTCGCGAACGACACCAAGGTCAAGATCCGCTGGGTGCCGTCGGACGAATGCGACACCGAAGCCGGTGCGAAGAAGTCCCTGGCCGGCGTCGACGCGATCTGCGTTCCCGGCGGCTTCGGCATCCGCGGCCTCGAAGGCAAGCTCGGCGCGCTGAAGTTCGCCCGCGAATCCAAGCTGCCGGTGCTGGGCCTGTGCCTTGGCCTGCAGTGCATGGTGATCGAATACGCCCGCAACGTCGTCGGCCTCGAAGGTGCGTCTTCCTCCGAGTTCGAGCCGGACTCGAAGTACCCGGTCATCGCCACCATGGAAGAGCAGCTCGACATCGTCGAGGGCAAGGGCGACCTGGGCGGCACCATGCGCCTGGGCCTCTACGAAGCCAAGCTTGACGAGGGCTCGGTCGTGGCCGAGACCTACGGCACCACCACGGTCAGCGAACGCCACCGGCACCGGTACGAAGTTAACAACAAGTACCGTGACCAGATCGCCGCCGAGGGCCTCGTGTTCTCCGGCACCTCCCCGGACGGCAAGCTGGTCGAGTACGTGGAGCTGCCCCGCGAAGTCCACCCGTACTACGTGGCGACGCAGGCGCACCCCGAGCTCAGCTCGCGGCCCACCCGTCCGCACCCGCTGTTCGCCGGGCTGGTCAAGGCCGCCCTGGACCACCAGCATGGCGCAGGCCAGCCGGTCGCGGGCAAGGCTGCTGCCGCGAAGTCGACTCCGGCAGAGTCAAAGTAACTCCCAACTGAATCAAAGGACGGCGCGATGCCCGGTACACCTGAGACCCCCAATGCTGCACGGCAGGTTTCGGATGAGCCGAGCCCGCGCCGTCTTTTGTCTTCGGAGAAGGTCTACGAGGGCCGGATCTGGGACGTCGTCAGCGACAGTTTCCAACTGAGCGACGACGGGGACGCCCTGGTCCGTGACTACATCGACCACCCCGGCGCGGTGGCCGTGCTGCCGATGAACGACGACGGCGAGGTGCTGCTGATCAAGCAGTACCGGCACCCCGTCGGCATGGCGTTGTGGGAGATCCCCGCCGGGCTGCTCGACGTCGAGGGCGAAGACTTCGCCGTCGGTGCCGCCCGGGAGCTGGCCGAGGAAGCAGACCTGGTGGCCGCGCAATGGAACGTCCTGGCGGACTTCTTCAACTCGCCGGGCTCCTCCAGCGAAGCCATCCGCATCTACCTGGCCCGCGGTCTGAGCGACGTGCCTGGCCACGAACTCCACGTGCGCACGGACGAGGAAGCCGAAATCGAACTGCACTGGATCCCGCTCGACGCCGCCGTGACCGCGGTCCTCGAAGGGCGGCTGCATAATCCTTCGGCGGTCGTCGGGGTCCTCGCCGCCGCCGCTGCCCGCGCCGACGGTTACACAACCCTGCGGCCGGCCGACGCGCAGTGGCCCGCCCACCCCAGCCAGCGCTGATGACCGGGGTGCTGGCGGCCGGGGCGCCGGCCGCTGAACCGGCCGGCCCGGCTGGGCAGGGAACTTCTGTTGCGGCCGCCGCTCTTGTTTCCGGGGCTGCCGCCTCTGCCGCCCCGCCGAAGCCGCCGACCGCCGTCGAGCGGGCCATGACCGACTACCTCCAGCACATGGGCGTGGAGCGCGGACTCGCCGCCAACACCCTGGCCGCCTACCGGCGGGACCTGGCACGGTACGCCCGTCACCTGGCCCAGGCGGGACGGCAACGTCCCGAAGACATCACCCGCCGCGACGTCACCGCGTTCGTCCAGGCCCTCGCGGACGGATCCGACGGCGGGTCGCCGCTTGGCGTGCGCTCGGCCGCGCGGACCGTCGTCGCGGTCCGCGGCCTGCATAAATTCTGGGCGCTGGAAGGGGTCACGCCTGCCGACCCCGCCAGCGATGTCCATCCGCCGATGCCCGGGAAGCGGCTGCCCAAAGCCATCACCGTCGACGAGGTGACGCGCATCCTGGAAGCGGCGGGCACCGATACGGCCACCGGCCTGCGCGACCGCGCGCTCCTGGAGTTCCTCTACTCCACCGGGGCCCGGATCAGCGAGGCCGTCGGCCTCGACGTCGACGACGTCGCGTTGCAGGGCGACGATGCACACGGCGCCGGCGGTCCGGCCATCGTCAGGCTGTTCGGCAAGGGTTCCAAGGAACGCCTCGTGCCCCTGGGGTCCTACGGTGCCCGCGCGTTGGACGCCTACCTGGTTCGCGGCCGCCCGCTCCTCGCAGCCAAGGGCAAAGGCACACCGGCGCTGTTCCTCAATGCCAGGGGCGGACGGATCAGCCGGCAGAGCGCCTGGACCATCCTCAAGGCCGCCGCCGAGAAGGCCAACATCACCAAGGATGTTTCGCCGCACACCCTGCGCCACTCCTTTGCCACGCACCTGCTGGAAGGCGGCGCGGACGTCCGGGTGGTCCAGGAGTTGCTGGGCCACGCCTCCGTGACCACGACACAGGTCTATACCCTCGTCACCGCGGACACCCTCCGCGAAATCTACGCCGCGGCACATCCCCGGGCGCTGGGCTAAGGTCCCGCGGCTCAGCCCGGGCTTCGGACGACGTCTAGGGCGCGTCGGGTGGGCTTGGCGTTGGCCGGTACGGGCTGGACTGTGTCTCCTGCCAATTTGTGGCAGAGTCCCGCCGCTAGACAACCACTCGCACTAATAATGTCGGTGGTCCCTTCTAGTGTGAAGACATGGAGAGCGGGGATGCTTTCACAGCGGAGATCAGGGCGGCAGCAGCGGCCCTGAGGCAGTCCGCCGCCGCGTTGGAGGCTCTCCTCGGTGGTCCCGATAGCGCGCCGGGTTCCAGCCCCAACGCCGACCCGGTGCGGCTGCTTGCCGACGCCTGCCTGGACGGCTTGTCCGAGGCGGCACGGGTGGAATCACGGGTCGCCGCGCTCAAGGTCCATCTCACTGCCGGGTACGTTCATCTGGCCGAGGTTCTTGCCGGTCCCGTTGCCACGCCGCAGGACTATACGGCCCGGGAGATGAGCACCGTCGCGGAGGTCGCGGGTGTGCTGACGGTCGGTGAGCGCTCCGCCTCGGCGCTGATTTCCGATGCGCTGGCCCTGACAACGTCGCTTCCCCTGACGCTTGACGCCCTGGGGTCCGGGAGCGTGTCCTGGCAGCACGCCCGCATCATGGTCAACGAGACTGCAGGCCTCCCGCCTGCCGCGGCCGGTTGTCTGGAGGCCCATTTCCTTGACCCTGATGCTCCTTCGCCGGCACGCGGGTGTTTCGCAGGCGAGCTGGTTCCGGGGCGGTTCCGGGCGAAGGCCCGCACCTGGCGTGAGCGCCACCATCCGCTCAGCCTGGAGGTCCGGCACACCCGCAGCGTCGCCGACCGGCGGGTGGAGTTCGTCCCGGACCGGGACGGGATGGCGTGGTTGAACGCGTACCTGCCGGCGGCGACGGCCGCGGGGATTTTCGACAGGCTGACAGCCGCGTCGCGGGCGTTGCAGCGCCCTGCCGAGGCGCTGACCCTGGCCCAGCTACGGGCGGACGTAGCGGCGACCGTACTCCTTACGGGCGGCTCCGGCGGCACTGCCGGCATTGCTGCCGGAGGCGAGGACGCCACCGCATCGCCCACGCTGGCCGGCAACCACGTGGCTGATGTGCCCGTCCCGCGGGCGCGGGTTTTGGTCACGGTCCCGGTGCTGTCGCTGCTGGGATTGACTGACGAGCCGGCGATGCTGGATGGGTATGGCCCGATCCCGCCGTCGATGGCCAGGAAGCTGGTGGCGGGCGGGGCGGATTCGTTCTACCGGGTGCTGACCGATCCGCGGGACGGGGCTCCGTTGGAGATCGGGCGCACGAGCTACCGGATTCCGAAGGCGATGCGGCACTGGCTCCGGCTGCGGGACGCCAAATGCACCTTTCCTGCCTGCAACAATTCTTCGCTGGACACCGAGGCCGACCACCTGCTGGCCTGGGCCAACGGCGGGACCACCGGGATCAGCAACCTGGGCCAGCCCTGCCGCAAACACCACCGCCTCAGACACACCACCGCGTGGACTCCCACGTCGGCCAGCGGGCATAAACCTCCGGGCTGGATCTCGCCCACCGGCCGGCGGTACCGCAGCGAACAGCAGGACTGGGAACCACCTCAGTGGCCCGATGCCGTGGTGCCCGAAGCCGGCTCGGCCGACACCTGGCCGCTACCGTCCGACGCCGACCGGTCGGACACGAGGCCATTCTTGTCCGACGCCGACTGGTCGGACACGCGGCCATTCTTGTCCGACGTCGACTGCCCGCCACCGGACCCCGAACCGTACCTAGACCCGGAATTGCCCGCGGACCCCTTCCCCGATTGGTACCGCTTCGCGGCCCCCGAACCGGACGAACCGGGCGAATCAGCGGAACCCGACTGGCCCACGCCACCAGACTCGTGGCGGGATCCCACTCCACAGTCTCTAACGGGGGAGCCTCTGGTCGACTCCCGACGACGGCGGCGAGCCCCCGTGTAAGAAATGCCCGGGTTCAGGAAACTAAGGGGGCGAGACCACGTCATCCGATGTCCGGGGGAAACACCATGTTGGCTGCCAAGGAACAGGCGTTCATCGACCTGCACGAGCAACATTCCGCGCGGGTCTTCGGCTATATCGCCTGCCGGATCAGCGACAGGCACCGGGCCGAAGAACTCGCTGCGGATGTCTTTCGGATCGCATGGGAGAAGCAGATGCCCGAGCCACCCGGCATTGGCTGGCTGCTGGCGACCGCGCGCAACGTCATCGGCAACGAATACAAAGGTCGTCGACGCCGCCAGGAGCTCGTCGACCGGCTGAAGGATGAAGCACGCAACCAGGACCCCGGGCCGGACACGGAGCAACGGTCCGCCGTGGCGGACGTCCTGGCGCGACTGAGGGAACGGGATCGTGAAGTCCTCATGCTTAGCTACTGGGACGACCTGACCGGAGCCGAACTGGGCGAGGCCCTGGGATGTTCTCCTTCCGCCGCCGCGGTCCGCCTGCACCGGGCGCGCCGGGCCTTCGCGAAAGCCGCCCCCGCCCATCTCATGACTGAACGGAAGGACTAGCCATGGACCGCATCGAAGAGCTCATGAGGGACGCCAAACCGCGCGTCGGGGTACCCGGTGTCGTACCCGGCCGCGAATCGGCCCGGTCCATCGCGACGTCCACGGACCCCAACGTCGTCCAGCTGGCAGGGCGCACGCCGGCACGACGCAACACCATCCGGGCTGCGGCCGCCACACTGGTGGCCGCGGCCGCCGTCGTCGCCGCGGTAGTGGTCGGCGGCAACCTCACGAGCCAGCCGGCGCCCGGACCCGCCCAGACCGGCGTCCCGACGGCGCCCACCTCCGTCAGCCCCTCGCCCAGCCCGTCGGCCAGCGCCTCGAACACCCCTGCCCCCGCCGCTACCCCAACGCCCACACGTACCACCGCCGCTACCCTGACCACCGGTGGCGTACCCTGCACCATGGCCTACGTTGACCAGCAGTGGAGTGACCAGGTGCGGGCGATCATCCCGGTGCCCCCCAACGAGCGCCAGTATTACACCGTGCTGGGCTGCGCCGACGGCTGGCTCGCGTACTCCACCTCGGATGAGGGGGCGAAGGCCATGAAACTCGACGGGGGCAACGCCTGGTTTAACATCGGCAAACTGCAAAACGGGCGTTTTCTCGTCGACTACCAGCAAGCCTGGTCGAGCGTCTTCGACTGGGAATTCCAGGCGACGAACAACCAGGGGCTGACGGCGCAGCAGGCCATGGACAAGGAGTTCGCCGAGAAGGGGATTCCGGTCGCGCTGCGGCCAAAGTTGGTAGGGGAGGGCCCGGCCAGCAAATAGCAGGAGCCCGGGACGGCAGCTACTAGGCTGGTGCACATGGCGTACACACCGGTCACCCTCTGCTTCCTGCTCCGGGACCGCCAGGACCGCACCGAGGTTCTGCTCGGCCTGAAGCGCACGGGTTTTGGTACCGGCAAGATCGTCGGCATCGGCGGCCATGTGGAGCCGGGGGAGAGCGACGCCGAAGCCGTGGTCCGCGAGGTCTGGGAAGAAGCCTGCGTCGTCGTGGACCAGGACGACCTGGCCCACGCCGGTGCCGTCGAGTTCATCTTCCCGGCCCGCCCCGAATGGAACATGAGCTGCCGGCTCTTTACCGCGCGCCGCTGGCAAGGCGATCCCGCCGAGAGCCCGGAGATCACGCCCGAATGGTTCGACGCCGCGGCGCTCCCGCTGCAGCGCATGTGGCAGGACGCGGAACACTGGCTCCCGCCCGCTCTGGCGGGCGAAATCGTCGACGCCGTCGTCGTGCTCAACGACGACAACGAGACCGTGGCGTCCGTCCGCTATCCCGCAACCCCGGCCTGATCCATAACGCCGTGGCAACAATTGCAGTGGTTCGAAGCTGTGCAGCAATCAAACCGGCCGGCTGGCCGGTAGCCTTGGCCTCGAGCGCTGCGCCCGACGAACGGGCGCCGCCTCACTTACGGCCGAGCGGCACACGATCAACTTGGGGTAACAGCATGGACGCGCAGAACAACAACCTTCCCGGCAGCGAGGACTACGACGAGGTTCCCGCAGAGGATTCTGCCGCGCGCAGGCGCTGGCCCCTCGCCGCCGCCGTCGTCGTCCTTGCGCTGGGGGTCGTCGCCGGCGGTGTCGCCGTCGCCAGCACCATGCGTCCCGCCGACCCGGCCCCGGCTGCAGCCTCCACGGCTCCCGTCGCTACAGAATCCGCCTCCGCTACGACGACGCCCTCGCCGTCCGAAGCGGCCTCGGAAACGGTGTCGCCGTCCGCGACCCCGTCCACTTCGACCGCCGCCTCCGCCGCGCCGGCCGCCGGGGCGTGGCAGACCTTCACCAGCACCAATGCGAAAGTCAGCTTCGACTACCCGCCCGAGTGGCGCGCTACCCAGCGGCCGCCGGCAAGCGCAGGCTTCGAGGGGATTTATGTCGACGTGGCCGACGAATCCGGCCTGGTGATCGCGTCTCTGACCTTCGGGCCGTCCGGCGGCATCGGCGGCGCATGCGAGGGTCCCGTACCCTACACCGTGCTCGACTCAGCAGAGGTGGACCTTCCGCACCAGCCCGCCAAGGGCTCCGTCACGCCGCGGTTCGCCTTCCGTGCGCTCCAGGAACCAAACCAGGTGACGGCGTCGTTCGGCTTGACGGACACCCTGGCCACGACCAACAACATGACCTGCATGTTCTACAACGTCGTCACCGGCCCCGAGGAATCGCCGCTGTTCTCCTTCGCCGACGCCTTCCAGGTCACCGTGGGGAGCACGGAGGCTGCCCCGAACCACAAGGGTGTCAAGACGTTCCCCTCGATGGACGCGGCCCGCGCCTATATGCAGACCCCGGAGTACCTGAACGCCAAGCGCATGATCTCCTCGCTGAAGATCAACGAGGGCTGAGGCAGGCCGTAACAAAAAGCGCGGGCCGGCCACCTTGAAAAAAGGTGGCCGGCCCGCGCTTTTTACTGCCCCGGAAGGCTTACGGCACGTGGCGCTCTTCCACGCCGTTGTATTCGCTCAGCGGGCGGATCAGCGAGTTCGCGTCCAGCTGCTCCATGATGTGCGCGGTCCAGCCGGTGATCCGGCTGGCCACGAACAGGGGAGTGAAGGTCGGAGTGTCGAAGCCCATCAGGTGGTAGGTGGGTCCGGCCGGGTAGTCGAGGTTGGGCTTGATGGCCTTCGCCTCGTCCATGGCCGTCTCCAGGCCGTTGTAGAGCCCCAGCAGTTCTGGGCGGCCGTAGTGCGCGATCATTTTGTCCAGCGCGGCCTTCATGGTCGGGACCCGCGAGTCGCCGTGCTTGTACACGCGGTGGCCGAAGCCCATGACCTTCTTTTTCTTCGCCAGGGCATCTTCCATCCAGGCCTTCGCCCGGACCGCCGCCTCCTCGAGGGACTCCTCCTGCCGGATGCCGATCTCGTCGAAGGTGTGCATGACGGCCTCGTTGGCGCCGCCGTGCAGCGGTCCCTTCAGGGCGCCAATAGCGCCGGTCACGGCCGAGTGCAGGTCCGAGAGCGTCGAGGTGATCACCCGGGCGGTAAAAGTGGAGGCGTTGAAGGAGTGCTCGGCGTACAGGATCATCGAGACGTTGAAGGCCTCCACGACTTCCGGCACCTGCTCTTCGCCGAAGGCCATCCAGAGGAAGTTCGCGGAGTAGCCCAGGTCATCGCGGGGCTCCACGGCGTCCTGCCCGTGCCGGCGGCGCTGGTCGTAGGCGACCACGGCAGGCATCGCGGCAAAGAGGTCCACGGCCTTGGCCATGTTCGCCTCGCGCGAGGAGTCCTCGGCCAGCGGGTGCCGGGCCCCCATCACCGAGGCCGCAGTCCGGCAGACGTCCATCGGGTGCGAGGTGAGCGGCAGCGCATCGATGACCTGCTTGACCACCGGATCCAGTGCGCGGCCGGCGCGCTCGGCGGCGGTGAACTCCGCCAGCTGTTCCTCGGTGGGCAGTTCGCCGTTCCACAGCAGGTAGGCCACTTCCTCGAAGCTGCACTTGGCGGCCAGCTCCTGGACGGGGTACCCGCGGTAGAGCAGCGAGTTGGTCTCCGGGTTGACCTTGGACACCGCGGTGTAATCCACCACGACGCCGGCAAGGCCCTTCTTGATCTCGTTTTCAGCCATGCTGAACTCCTTTGTTCCTAAAGCCTGTGGACCGGCCAAAGCCGGCAGTCCGGGGGTGGCTCAGATGCCGGGGATCTGGAAATTGAAGACCCCGGTGTCAAAGCGGTTATAGGCCTCGTAGTCGACGAGGTCGTAAAGCCGCGCACGGGTCAGCATGCTGGGGACCTGTGCCTCCTGGGTGCCGTCGGATTTGATCGATTCCAGAGTACGCTCCGCGGCGCCCATGGCACTACGGAGCAGCGTCACCGGGTAAATGACCATGTTGACGCCGACGCCGGCCAGCTCGTCCACGGTGAACAGCGCGCTCTTGCCGAACTCGGTCATGTTCGCCAGGATCGGCACGTCGACGGCGTCCCGGATCGCCTGGAACTCGGCGAGGTCCTTCATGGCTTCCGGGAAGATCGCGTCCGCACCGGCTTCCACCAGGGCCTTGGCGCGCTGCTGCGCCGCCTCCAGCCCGTCCGTGGCCCGGATGTCGGTCCGGGCCATGATCAGGAAGTTGGGATCCCGGCGCGCATCCGCCGCGGCGCGGATCCGCTTCGTGGCCGTCTCCAGGTCCACCACGTTCTTGCCGTCGAGGTGCCCGCACCGCTTCGGATTGAACTGGTCCTCGATGTGGCAGCCGGCGAGGCCTGCGTTCTCGAGTTCCTGGATCGTGCGGGCCACGTTCATCGGCTCGCCGAAGCCGGTGTCGGCGTCCACGATCGAGGGCAGGTCCGTCATCCGGGCAATCTGTCCGGCCCGGGTGGCCACCTCGGTGAGCGTGGTCAGCCCGATGTCCGGCAGGCCGAGGTCGTTGGCGAGGACGGCGCCGGAGATGTACACGCCGGCGAAGCCCTTCTCCTCGATCAGCCGGGCCGAGAGCGGGTTGAATGCGCCCGGGAACTGCGCGATGGTCCCGGAGGACAACAGCTCGCGGAAGCGGATCCGCTTCTGCTCCGGCGTGGTCTTCGAATACAGCATCAGAAGAGTCCCTTCGGTGCGGCGTTGAGGTCGATCACGCCGTCGGCGGCCTTGATGTTGAGCTGGTCGAGCTCGCCGGCGGCGAGCTCGGGCAGCCGGGCGGCGGCATCGAGGAAGCGCTCGATCTCTTCCTCGGCCACCAGGCCGGCGGCGAGGGTGCGGAACTTGTTGACGTACTGCTCGCGGGCGAACGGACGGGCGCCCAGGGGGTGCGCGTCGGCCACGGCGATCTGGTCGGTGATGACGGTGCCGTCCTTGAGCGTGATCTCCACGGAGCCGCCGAAGGCCTTTTCCGCGATGTCCAGGGAGTGGTACCGGCGGGTCCACTCCGGGTCCTCGACCGTGGTGACCTTGTGCCACAGTTCCACGGTGTCCGGCCGGGCGGCGCGCTCGGGCGCGTAGGAATCGACGTGGTGCCAGGCGCCGTCCTGCAGCGCGACGGTGAAGATGTACGGGATGGAGTGGTCCAGGGTTTCCCGGCTCGCGGTGGGGCTGTACTTCTGCGGGTCGTTTGCGCCGGAACCGATCACGTAGTGCGTGTGGTGGCTGGTCTTGATCAGCACGGATTCGACGTTGGCCGGGTCGGTGACCTCGGGGTGTTCGCCGTTCAGCTTGCGGGCCAGGTCGATCCACGCCTGCGCCTGGTACTCGGCGGAGTGCTCCTTGGTGTACGTGTCCAGGATGGCGCGCTTGGCTTCGCCGTCCTCCGGCAGCGGCACGGTGTACTCGGCATTGGGGCCGTCCAGCATCCAGGCGATGACGCCGTCTTCGCCTTCGTAGATCGGCACCGGGGAGGTCTGGCCGCGCATGGCGCGGTCGGCGGATTCGACGGCCATCTTGCCGGCGAAGGCGGGGGCGTGGGCCTTCCAGGTGGAGATTTCGCCCTTGCGGGACTGGCGGGTGGCGGTGGTGGTGTGCAGTGCCTGGCCCACGGACTGGAAGATGGTCTCGACGTCGAGGCCCAGCAGGGTGCCGATGCCGGCGGCGGCGGACGGGCCCAGGTGGGCGACGTGGTCGATCTTGTGTTTGTGCAGGCAGATGGCCTTGACCAGGTTGACCTGGATCTCGTAGCCGGTGGCGATGCCGCGGATCAGGTCCTTGCCGCTGGAGCCGACGTGCTGGGCGACCGCGAGGATCGGCGGGATGTTATCGCCCGGGTGGGAGTAGTCCGCGGCCAGGAACGTGTCGTGGTAGTCCAGTTCGCGGACCGCGACGCCGTTGGCCCAGGCCGCCCACTCGGGTGCGACCCGTTCCTCGATGCCGAAGACCTTGGAGCCCTTGCCGCCGGTGCTGGGGCCGTGGGTGAGAGCCTGGGCGCGGGCGGCGACGATCGGCGCGCGGTTCAGCGAGGCGATGGCGACCGAGGCGTTGTCGATGACCCGGTTGATCACCATGTCGGTGACCTCGGCAGAGACCTCGACGGGGTCTGCGGCGACCTTGGCGATCTTGTAGGCGAGCTGGTCCTCACGGGCCAGGTTTTCCTCGCTCTTGTAGACGCGGACGTGGTGTTCCTTAACCATGGTGCTCCTTCTGGTGCGGTACGTGGGTGGCTTTGACGTGGGAAAGACTGCGGTGCAGGTGCACGGTGGTGGCGGCCTCGGCGAGCCGCGGCTTGCCGGCGGCGATCGCTTCGGCGATGGCGGCGTGTTCGGCGGCCGCTGCGGTGAGGCGTTCGGCGTCGTCCGCGGCGAGCCTGCGCACCCGGACCAGGTGCACCCGCAGGCTGCGCATGGCCTGGGCCAGGTAGGCGTTTGATATCGCGGCGTCGATGGCGGCGTCCAGCCGGCCCACCAGGTCGTAGTAGGCCTGCAGCGCCGGTTCGGCGCCGCCGATCAGCTCGGGCGCGTGCAGCAGCTCGCGCCGCAGCTGCTCGAAGGTCGCGGCGTCGCCGCGCTCGGCCGCCAGCGCGGCGGCCCTGCCCTCCAGGGTTTCGCGCAGTTCGAAGAGCTCATCGATGTCCTCGAGTGAAATGTCGGTCACGACGACGCCGCGGCCGCCCGCCGCCGTCAGGCCTTCGGCCGACAGCCGGCCCAGCGCCTCGCGCAGCGGGGTCCGGGAGATGCCGAGGCGCTCGGACTGTTCGACCTCGGTCAGGACGGTGCCGGGGGCCAGGCGCCATTCGATGATGTCGTCGCGCAGGGCCGCGTAGGCCTTGTCACTGGCGCGCATGCCGGTCTCCTTCCTTGGTCGACTTCCTTCAGTGTATACACAAATCCCCGCAAGTCGAGGTGTGGGCGACATTTGCTGGATGAAAACCCTAAGTCTGTATACATAGCTCTTGTGGTGGGGTCCTCCCCGGCGCTACCATGAGCTGCATCACAACGCCGTGGACGGGATGGTTTGATGCTCACCAACAGCTACCGGGACAGCTACCAGCGAAGCGTGGAGCAGCCTGAGGACTTCTGGCGTGAGGCCGCCGCGAAGATCGCCTGGAGCACGCCGCCGGGCCGTGCCCTCGACGCCAGCCGCGCCCCGCTGTATGGGTGGTTTCCCGACGGGGTCCTCAACACCTGCTACAACGCCCTGGACCGGCACGTCGCGGAAGGCCGCGGCGACCAGACCGCTCTGATCTACGACTCCGCCATGCTCGGGACCAAACAGCGCTACAGCTACGCCGAACTCACCGACCTCGTGGCCCGCTTTGCCGGCGTGCTCCGCAGCCACGGCGTGGGCAAGGGGGACCGGGTGGTGATCTACATGCCCATGATCCCCGAGGCAGCGATCGCCATGCTGGCCACGGCCCGGCTTGGGGCCATCCACTCGGTCGTCTTCGGCGGCTTCGCTCCCAAGGAACTCGCCGCCCGGATCCGGGACGCCGCCCCCGCCGCGGTGGTGACGGCCTCCGGCGGCATCGAGCCCAGCCGCCGGATCGAATACCTTCCCGCGGTCGCCGAGGCCCTCGACCTGGCCGGCGCACCGCACATCCCGGTGCTGGTCAAGGCGCGCGAAGGATTTACCGCCTCCGCCGCGGACCACGACGGCTGGCTCGACTGGGACACGGAGCTGGCCTCGACCGAGCCGGTCGCACCGGTGGACGTCAACGCCACCGACCCCCTCTACATCCTCTACACCTCGGGCACCACCGGGACGCCCAAGGGCGTGGTGCGGGACAACGGCGGCCACGCCGTCGCCCTGCGCTGGACGCTGGACAACATCTACGACGTCCGTCCCGGCGACGTGATGTGGACCGCCTCGGACGTCGGCTGGGTGGTGGGGCACTCCTACATCGTCTACGGGCCGCTGCTGGCCGGCGCCACCACCGTGCTCTATGAGGGCAAACCGGTCGGAACCCCCGACGCCGGCGCGTTCTGGCGCGTCATCGAAGAGCACAAGGTCAACGTGCTGTTCACCGCCCCGACGGCGCTGCGGGCCATCCGCAAAGCCGACCCCGAGGCGAAACTGCTCGAGAAATACGACATCTCCAGCCTGCGCACCCTCTTCGCGGCCGGGGAGCGGCTCGACACCGACACCTTCCACTGGGCCTCGCGGATCCTCGGCGTCCCGGTGGTCGACCACTGGTGGCAGACCGAGACCGGCTGGGCCATTTGCGCCAACCCGCGCGGCCTGGAGCAGCTGCCGATCAAGGCCGGCTCGCCGAGCGTGCCGATGCCCGGGTTCAAGCTCCGGATCCTCGACGGCGCAGGCGACGAGGTCGAGGCCGGCACCGAAGGCAACATCGTCCTGGACCTGCCGCTGCCCCCCGGCACCCTGGCCACGCTGTGGCGCAACGACGACCGGTACATCTCCTCCTACCTGCAGGCCTTCGAGGGCTGCTACGCCACCGGCGACTCCGGCTACCGGGACGAGGACGGCTACCTCTTCGTCATGGGCCGCACCGACGACATCATCAACGTCGCCGGCCACCGGCTCTCCACCGGCGCCATGGAACAGGTGATCGGCCAGCACCCGGCGGTCGCCGAATGCGCGGTGATCGGCCTCGCGGACCCGCTCAAGGGCCAACGCCCCAGCGGCTACGTCGTCCTGAAATCCGGCGTCGACGTCCCGGAGGACGTCCTGGTCAAGGACCTGGTCGCCCTGGTCCGGCGCGACATCGGCGCCGTGGCGGACTTCAAACACGTCACCGTCGTGGAGGCGCTGCCCAAGACCCGCTCCGGGAAGATCCTGCGCAAGACCATGCGGCAGATCGCCGACGGCGACGACTATGTGGTGCCCTCGACGATCGAGGACGCCGGGGTCATCGACCAGCTGGTGGGCGTCCTCCGCCCGGGACCGTCCTGACCTGCCCGGGACCGTCCTGACCCGCGCGGGACCGTCCTGACCCGCGCCGAAGTGCCACCTCGACCGGGCCGCGCCGCGGGGGAGTGGCCGGGCCATGTGTACAGCTAGGAACCGGGCCGGCTCCAGCGGTACTCGTTCTCCGGCCGGCCCGGAGCGCCGTAGCGGGCGGTCCGGGTGACGGTGCCGGCGTCGGCCAGGTACTCAAGGTAGCGGCGGGCCGTCACGCGGGACATGCCGAGCGCCTCCATCACCTCGCTGGCCGAGACCGCCCCGGACTGCTGCCGCATGAACTCCTGCACGGAGTCGAGGGTGGAACCGGACAGGCCCTTGGGCAGCGGCAGCTCCGAGGGCGCCCGCAGGCTGGCGAACGCCTGGTCGACGTCGCTCTGGGACGCCCCGGCCCCGGTCCCGCCCGGGCCGGTGGAGGCCAGCTGTTCCCGGAACTGGCGGTAGCTGCCGAGCTTGTCCGCGAATGTGGCATAGGTAAAGGGCTTGATCAGGTACTGCACGACGCCGGTCGCGACGGCGCTGCGGACGATGGCCAGCTCCCGCACCGCCGTGATCGCGATGATGTCGGCAAACAGCCCCGAGGCCCGCATCCGGCGGGCAATGTCCAGGCCGTGCAGGTCCGGCAGGTTCATATCCAGCAGGACCAGTTCCACCGGCTGCCCCGCGGCGGAGAGCTCGCTCATCAGGCGCAGGGCGGACTGCCCGTCCGGCGCGGACCCGGCCACGGTGAAACCGTCCAGCCGGCCGACATAGGCGGCGTGCGCCGCCGCGGCGATCGGTTCGTCCTCCACGACGAGTACGCGGATGTCGCTCATTGCTTTTCCTCTGCTGTCCCGGCCGCCGGCAATGTGACACGGAACAGCGCCCCGGCCGGGCTGGTGATGCTCATGCTACCGCCCAGGCGCCGAACGGCCTGGCGGACCAGGGCCAGGCCCAGCCCGCGGCCGAACGGCCCCGGCGCCTTGGTGCTGAAGCCGTGCCGGAACACGTCCTCGACCGCATCCGGGTCGATGCCCGGCCCGCTGTCCTCCACGGTGATTTCCAGGCCGCCGTCGCGGGCGGCCACGGACAGCTCCACCAGCCGCGGGGGAGGGGCGTCCGCGGCGGCGTCGATCGCGTTGTCCAGCAGGTTGCCGAGGATGGCCACGAGGTCCTGGACGGCCGGCCCGGTGACCGCCGTCGCGCCCTCCGTGGTGAGGAGGAGTTCGACGCCGCGTTCGTGTGCTTCCGCGGCCTTGCCCATGATCAGGGCGGCGAGTACCGGCTCGTCGATGGAGCCGACCAGGTCATCGGTCAGCCGCTGGCTCAGTTCCAGGTCCCGGGTGGCGAAGTCCAGGGCCTCGCCGCCGCGGCCCAGTTCCAGCAGTGACACAATCGTGTGCAGCCGGTTGGCGTGTTCATGGGTCTGGGCGCGGAGGGCATCCGAAAGGGTTCGCATCGTTTCCAGCTCGCTGCCGAGCGACTCGATTTCGGTGCGGTCCCGGATCGTGGCGACGGTCCCGAACACCTGGTTGCCGGACACCGGCCGCTGGCGCGCCGCGGAACGCGGACCCACCGCCGGTCCCTGGTTCACGACCAGCACCCGGTCGCCGGTCAGGTGGATCTCGTCGCTGGCGCTCCGGCCGGATTCGAAAAGCTCCTTGAGGCTCGGCGCCAGCGGCAGCTCCGCCAGCGAGGGCGCCTCCGGCGCGCGGCCCGGGGCACGGCCCTCGGCGCGGCCTGGGGCGCGGCCTGAGGCGCCGCCGTCGATGGCCCGCGGCGGGATGCCCAGCAGCGCGGCCGCCTGGTCGTTGTACATCACCACCTTGCCCCGGGGGTCGACGAGGATCACGCCCTCGCGCACCGAGTGGAGCACCGACTCGTAGTAGGCGAACAGCTGCGCCAGCTGCTCCGGGCCCCAGCCGCGCGTGACGTTCCGCAGGTACCGGCCCAGCAACCAGGAAGCCACCGAGCCGCCCGCCAGCAGCGCGGCGGCAATGGCGACCAGGGCGGGAAGCCGGCCGGAGAACGCCACATCCACCGTCCCCACGGTCACGCCCGCCGCCACGAGGGCCTTGACCTTGCCGTCCGCGTCCTTGACCGGGGCGATCGTGCGCACCGACGGCCCCAGGGTCCCGGCCATGATCTCGGTGAAGACCTCCCCGCGCAGCGCAGCGTCGATGGAGCCGATGTACGGCTTGCCCAGCTCCTCGTCGCGCGGATGCGTCCACCGAATCCGGTCCGGCGCCATGATGGTGATGAAATCGGCGCGGGCGTCCCGCATCACCTTGAGGGCATAGGGCTGCAGCGCCGCCGAAGGATCCGCGGCGCTCGCCGCCTGCAGCACCAGCGGGTTGTCCGCGACGGCGGTGGCCACACCGGCCATCCGGCGGCCCGCCTCCTCGTACGCGTGGTCCCGGGCATCCACGAACGTCGCCGTGCCGACCAGCGCCGTCAGCGACAGCATGAACAGCAGGTGGGCCACGAACAGGCGGCGGGCAATGCTCCAGTGGTGGATCAACTGCACCCTCCATGACCAATATGAACGCAACGGTGATGCGCGTCACTGAATCCCCAATGATGGAGGAACACGCAGAACGGACGTGATGCGCGCCCCAGTCCGCATCACCGTCCAGCCTATCCAAGGAGAACACCATGGCCTCTCAACGAGGAGAGTCGGCGGCCCAGGCCGCGGCGCCGCTTACGAAGCAGCGCAAGGGGCTGGACAAGTCCCATTACCTTTACATCGCCGTCATCGTCGCCGTCGTCCTCGGCGCCCTGATCGGGCTGATCTTCCCCGAGTTCGGCAAGTCGCTCAAGCCGCTCGGTGATGGCTTCATCAAGCTCATCAAGATGATGATCGCCCCGGTCATCTTCTGCACCATCGTCCTCGGCATCGGCTCCATCGCCAAGGCCGCCACCGTCGGCAAGGTCGGCGGCCTGGCCCTGGGTTACTTCATCGTCATGTCGACCTTCGCGCTGGCCATCGGCCTGGTCGTCGGCAACCTGATCCACCCGGGCGAGGGCCTCAAGCTCGCCCCGTACGACCCAAACAAGAAGGCCGCCACGGACAGCACCGTCGACTTCCTGCTCGGCATCATCCCCGGCGACATCCCCGTCCTGCCGACCCTGCTCGCCGCCATCCTGGTCGGTTTCGCGCTGCAGAAGATGGGCCCGCAGGGCACCCCGATCCTGAGCGCCATCGGCCACGGCCAGGCGCTGGTCTTCCGCATCCTGATCATGGTCATGTGGCTCGCCCCGGTGGGTGCGTTCGGTGCGATCGCCGCCGTCGTCGGTGCCACCGGCGTCCAGGCCATCATCAGCATGGCCACCCTCATGGTTGCCTTCTACATCACCTGCGCCGTGTTCATCGTGGTCATCCTCGGCGGCCTGCTGCAGATCGTCTCGGGCGTGAACATCTTCCGGCTGATGAAGTACCTGGGCCGCGAATACCTGCTGATCTTCTCCACCTCCTCCTCCGAGGCGGCGCTGCCCCGCCTGATCGCCAAGATGGAGCACCTCGGCGTGTCCAAGCCGGTCGTCGGCGTCACCGTCCCCACCGGCTACTCCTTCAACCTCGACGGCACGGCCATCTACCTGACCATGGCCTCGCTGTTCGTCGCCAACGCGATGGGCACCCCGCTGGACCTCGGCGCGCAGATCTCGCTGCTGATCTTCATGATCATCGCCTCCAAGGGTGCCGCTGGCGTCACCGGCGCCGGCCTCGCCACGCTGGCCGCCGGCCTGCAGGCACACCGTCCGGAGCTGCTCGGCGGCGTCGGCATGATCGTCGGCATCGACCGCTTCATGTCCGAGGCCCGCGCCCTGACCAACTTCACCGGCAATGCGGTGGCCACGGTCCTGATCGGCACCTGGGTCAAGGAGATCGACGGCGGACAAGTCGAGCGCGTCCTCTCCGGCGCCGAACCGTTCGACGAGCAGACCATGATCGCCGGCCACGGCGCCCATGCGGCGGCCGCGGAACCGGCTCCCCAGCCCGTCACCGCCAACGCCTGAGCATCCGGCCGCCCCGGCCAGACCGCGATGAAACCGCCCGGACGCACACCCCGCGTCCGGGCGGTTTTGCGTCCCGCCGCCAGCCCCCGGACAGCAACCTTCGACCTCAACCAGAGGGTCAAGGCGCGCGGACCGGCAGTTGTCAAGGTCCGCCGAATCCCGTGTCGGGGGCTGTAACCTTGGGAGGAATAACGATCCGCCGGGCGGCCGCCAGCAGGCAAGGCAGCCAGCAAGGCAGCCGGCACGATACGCCAGTCAGCACGACCAGCCGTTCAACAAGATAAGACGGCCGGCAGGATCGGGCACGAACATCACCGTCATCGAAAGTGTGGATAGATACGTGAGCAGCGAACAGGGTTCAGCCACTCTGGAAGGCACCGGACTCGACCTGGACGACGCCATCATGGGCCCCACCGGACGCCCCCAACGCGACTTCCCGGAGCCCGCGCCGCTGTCATCCCACGGCCCGGCCCGCGTCATCGCCATGGTCAACCAGAAGGGCGGCGTGGGCAAAACGACGTCCACGATCAACCTGGCCGCGGCCCTGGCCGAATACGGCCGCCGCGTCCTGCTGGTTGACTTCGACCCGCAGGGCGCCCTCTCCGCCGGGCTCGGCACCAACCCGCACGAGCTGGACCTGACCGTCTACAACGTGCTGATGGACCGCAAGGTCGACATCCGCGACGCCATCCAGCAGACCGGCGTCGAGAACGTGGACCTGCTGCCGGCCAACATCGACCTTTCAGCGGCCGAAGTGCAGCTGGTCAATGAGGTGGCCCGCGAGCAGGTCCTGGACCGCGCCCTGAAGAAGGTCGAGGACGACTACGACGTGGTCCTGATCGACTGCCAGCCCTCCCTGGGCCTGCTCACCGTCAACGCCCTGACCGCGGCGCACGGGGTCATCATCCCGCTGATCTGCGAATTCTTTGCGCTGCGCGCGGTGGCCCTGCTGGTGGAGACGATCGACAAGGTCCAGGACCGGCTCAACCCCCGCCTGCAGGTCGACGGCGTGCTCGCCACCATGTACGACGCCCGCACCCTGCACGGCCGCGAGGTCATCGCCCGGTTGGTGGAGGCGTTCGGCGACAAGGTCTTCGAAACGGTCATCAAGCGCTCCATCAAGTTCGCCGACGCCACCGTCGCCGCCGAGCCGATCACCAGCTACGCCGGCAACCACGCCGGTGCCGACGCCTACCGCCGCCTGGCCAAAGAGCTCATCTCGCGCGGCGGCGCGCCCTAGGCAGGACCGTGGCGGCGACGCTCACCCCGGCGGCGGAGCTGTCGCCGGCCGGGAAGAAACCGGGCTTCGAAGTCCGCCTGGCCAACTTCACCGGGCCTTTCGACCTGCTCCTGGGCCTGATTTCAAAGCACCAGCTGGACATCACCGAGGTGGCGCTGGCGACGGTCACCGACGAGTTCATCAAGTACATCAAGGGACTCCAGCAGCTGGGGGAGGACTGGGCGCTGGATGAAGCCAGCGAGTTCCTCGTCATCGCGGCCACCCTGCTGGACCTCAAGGCCGCCCGCCTGCTGCCCGCCGGCGAGGTCGAAGACGACGAGGACATCGCCCTGCTCGAGGCCCGGGACCTATTGTTCGCCCGGCTGCTGCAGTACAAGGCCTTCAAGCAGGTGGCCGGGCTTCTGGGCTCCACCCTGGAACTGGAGGCCCGGCGCTACCCCCGGCAGGTCGCCCTCGAGGAGCACTTCGCCGCGTTGCTGCCCGAGCTGGTCTGGAAGCACACACCGGAGCAGTTCGCCGCCCTCGCCGAAACTGCGCTCAAACCCAGGGAAGCGGCGCCGGCCGAGGTGGGCCTGGCGCACCTGCACGGGTCCCCGGTCAGCGTCAAGGAGCAGGCCGAAATCATCGGACTCAGGCTGAGGCTGGGCAAGGCCCTGACCTTCCGCGCCCTGATCGCCGACGCCGAATCCACGCTCGTCGTCGTCGCCCGCTTCCTGGCGCTGCTGGAGATGTACCGGGACAAGGCGGTCGGCTTCGACCAGCTGCAGCCTCTCGGCGAACTGTCCGTGCACTGGACTGCCGACAGCGCCGACTGGACCACCGCCAACCTGAGCGAAGAATACGAGGAACAGCCGTGACCGACACCGCACCCGACACGGCCGATACGGCCGGCCCGGACCTCGACGCCCTGCCGGGCGGCCCCCGCGCCGCCCTCGAAGCCGTGCTCATGGTCATCGACGAACCGGCGACGGCCACGGAACTGGCCGCCGGCCTGAACCTGACCGTCGACGCCGTCGAGGACCTGCTCGACGAACTGCAGCGGGAGTATAACGGCTATACTGGTAATGCCCCGGATGCGGAAACCGCCCCCCGGGGTTTTGAATTGCGGAACATCGCCGGCGGCTGGCGGATCTACTCCCGCGCCGAATTCGCCGACATTGTCGGGAAATTCGTGCTGGAGGGCCAGACGGCCAGGCTGACGCAGGCGGCGCTCGAAACGCTCGCCGTGATCGCCTACCGCCAACCCGTCTCCAGGGCGCGGGTCTCCGCGATTCGGGGGGTCAACGTCGACTCCGTGGTGCGGACGCTGACCCAGCGCGGACTGATCGAGGATTCGGGGCACGACCCTGAATCCGGGGCCATCCTGTACCGCACGACGTCGTATTTCCTCGAACGCATGGGAATCGGCTCGGTGGCTGAGTTGCCGCAGCTTTCGCCCCATCTTCCCGGGCTCGAAGGCATCGCAGAGTATTACGACGCGGGAAGAATGTAGGCAGTGCCCCCTGCCTGCGCACGAAAAGCCAACAAACGAAGGACGGGTCATGACACAGGCGGGACGCCAGGGTTCACCACGTAACGGTTCGGGACGCAACAGCACCGGACACCAATCAGCACGCACCCAGGGTGCGGGCGGCGCAGGCCGCGGCCAGCGCGACTTCCCCAAGGGCGGCGGCGACCGTCCGTTCAAGCGGCCCAAGCCGCGCGAAGAGGCATTCGTCGACCCGGACCTCGCTCCCGGCGGCGCCCCGCAGCCGGACCCGCGGAAGGGCGGCAAGCCGGCGGCGCGCAAGCCCGGTGCCCGGAAGCCCGGCGCCGGCAAGGTGCCCGGCACCCCCGGAGCCCCCAAGGCCAAGCCGCGCGTCGGCGCCGGAGCGGCGAAGGCCGCCGGTTCCCGCGCGTTCGGCAGCGAACGCTTCGGCCAGAACCTCGGCCCCGTCCGCAAGCCGGCCCGCAAGCGCGGCCCGCGCCAGGACGTGCCCCAGTCGGAGCTGCACGACGCCGACGGCGTCCGCCTGCAGAAGGTCATGGCCTCGGCCGGCGTTGCCTCACGGCGCGTCTGCGAGGAAATGATCGCCGAGGGCCGCGTCGAGGTCGACGGCCAGGTCGTCACCGAACTCGGTGTCCGCGTCGATCCCAAGACCGCCGTGATCCACGTCGACGGCCTGCGCATCCAGCTGGACGAGAACATGGTCTACCTGGTCTTCAACAAGCCCAAGGGCGTCGTGTCCACCATGGAAGACCCCGACGGCCGCCCGTGCATCAGCGACTTCATCCGCCACCAGCACGGCGAACGCCTCTTCCACGTCGGCCGGCTCGACGTCGCCACGGAGGGCCTGCTGCTGCTGACCAACGACGGCGAACTCGCCAACCGCTTGACGCACCCCTCCTACGAGGTGCCCAAGACGTACCTCGTCCAGGTCCGCGGGCCGTTCCCGCAGGGCGTGGGCGCGCAGCTGAAGGCAGGCATCGAGCTTGAGGACGGCATGGCCGCGGTTGACTCGTTCCGCCTCGTCGACTCCACCCCGGGCCACGTGCTGATCGAGGTCGTGCTGCACTCGGGAAAGAACCGGATCGTCCGGCGCCTCTTCGACGCCGTCGGCTTCCCGGTGCTGCGCCTGGTCCGCGTCAAGGTCGGCCCGATTGGCCTGGGTGACCAGCGCCAGGGCAGCATCCGCAACCTCGGCAAGCAGGAAGTCGGCCACCTGCTGGCATCCGTGGGGCTGTAAGGCATGTCCGCTTTTCGCACCCACGGCCGCGGCCACCTCAACGGTCCGGTCCTCGTCCTGGGGACCGGGCTGCTGGGCACCAGCATCGGGCTGGGGCTGCGGGGCCGCGGCGTGGCCGTGTTCCTCTCGGACCCGTCGCCGACCAACCAGGCCGTCGCGGTGGACATCGGCGCCGGCCTGCCGGCCGCGCGGATGGACGGAGACTCCCCGGAACTCGTCGTGGTCGCCGCACCGCCGGACGTGACCGCCGACGTCGTCGCCCGGGCCCTCACGGACTACCCACACGCCGTCGTCGTCGATATCGCCAGCGTCAAGGCCGGCATCCTGGCCGAGATGCGCGCCCGCGGCGCCGACCTGGGCCGTTACGTCGGCACCCACCCTATGGCGGGCCGGGAAAAGTCCGGGCCGGTCGCCGCCCGCGGCGAACTGTTCACCTCGATGCCCTGGGTGATCTGCCCGACGCCGGAAACCCGGCCCGAGGCCCTGCAGGCGGCGCGCGCGCTGGCCGGGGACCTGGGCGCCGTCGTTTCCGAGTTCGACGCCGAGGAACACGACGAAGCCGTGGCGCTGGTCTCGCACCTGCCCCAGGTGATGTCCTCTCTCGTGGCCAGCCGGCTGCAGGGAACCCCGCTGCACGCCCTCTCGCTGGCCGGAAACGGACTTCGCGACGTCACCAGGATCGCCGCAAGCGACCCCACGCTGTGGGTACAGATCCTCGGTGCCAACGCGGACAAGGTCGTGGACATCCTTCACGGCGTGCGCGAGGACCTGAACCGGCTGATCGGCACCCTCGAGAACCCGACCGCGCCGGGCGCCCGCCTGGACCTGGCCCAGCTGATCAGCGAGGGCAATGCCGGCCAGTCCCGGATCCCGGGCAAGCACGGCGGCCCGCCGCAGGCGTACTCCTGGCTGACCGTCCTGGTCGACGACACGCCGGGGCAGATCGCCCGGCTGCTGACCGAGATCGGCGAAATCGGCGTGAACCTCGAGGACCTCCGGCTGGACCACTCGTCCGGACAGAACGTCGGCATGGTGGAAATCTCCGTGCTGCCGAACAAGCACGAACTGCTCATCGAAGCCCTTAACGACCGTGGATGGCGGGTACTCCAGTAATGACCCAGGAACTTCTTGAAACAGTGGACGTTGTCCGCCCCGGCAAGAGCCTCGTCGTCGCCATCGACGGGCCTTCCGGCTCCGGCAAGTCCAGCGTCAGCAAGGAAGTGGCGCGCCGCCTGAAGCTGGCGTACCTCGACACCGGTGCGATGTACCGTGCCCTGACCTGGTCCTGCCTGCACAACGGCACGGACCTGGCCGACGCCGCGGCGGTCGAGGCCGCCGCGGAGAACCTCGAGCTGGAGATCAGCACCAGCCCGCGCGAGGACTACGTCCGCGTGGCCGGCACCGACGTCACCGAGGCGATCCGTGAACCGGCCATCTCCGCCGCGGTGAGCGCCGTCGCCACGACGCTCGGCGCGCGCACCGAGCTGATCCGCCGGCAGCGCGAACTGATCGAAAAGCACCACCGCCGCATGGTGGTCGAAGGCCGGGACATCACCACCGTCGTCGCGCCCTCGGCCGAGGTACGGATGCTGCTGACCGCCAGCGAGGAAGCCCGGCTGCGGCGGCGCGGCATCCAGCTCGGCGGCAGCCAGAACGCCGAGCAGCTCGCGGCGCAGGTCACGGCGCGGGACGCCAAGGACTCCACCGTGGTCAACTTCACCCAGGCCGCCGACGGGGTCGTGACCCTCGACTCCTCGGACCTGGACTTCGAGCAGACCGTGGACGCCGCCCTCGGGATCGTGCACAAGATCATCAGCCACACCGCCATCAACCCCGCCGCCCGTGACTAAGGCCGCAGCCGCGGCGCCGCGGCCCGGCCGCTGGTTCCTGGCCGGCACCATGGCCTGGAGCCGGCCGGTGGGCTGGATCCTGGACCATCTCGTGTACCGGACCACGGTCCGCGGCCGGTCCAACGTCCCGGCAGCGGGTCCGGTGATCTTTGCCGGCAACCACATCAGCTTCCTGGACGGCCCGGTCATGTTCGGCGCCGCGCCGCGGCCGATGCACATCCTGGTCAAACAGGAGATGTTCACCGGCGTCCTGGGCCGGGTCCTCACCGCCTCCGGCCAGCTCGCCGTCGACCGGTCCGGGGGCCGCGCCGCGCTGCAGCGGGCCAAGTCCATCCTGGACGCCGGCCACTGCGTCGGGATCCTTCCCGAAGGCACCCGGGGGAGCGGGGACGCGGCCTCGATCAACAACGGCGTCGCCTGGCTCGCGCTGAACTCGGGCGCCACCGTCATCCCGGTGGCCATCCTCGGCACCCGGACCGGCGGCGAACACCTCAACGCCGTTCCCCGGCCCGGCCGGCGGCTGCACGTCAGCTTCGGCGGGGCCCTGACCGTCAGCCGCAGGCCCGGGGAGACCGGGCGTGCTTCAATGGACAGGGTGGGAACCGAGATCCGTGCCGCACTCTCGCGGCACGTCCAGGACACCATCCGGAGCAGCGGGCAGCAGCTGCCCGACGCGGACGCCCCGAACCCACCCCAGACAGCAGTAGCCGGGACGCCGGCAGATCACCACCTAAGGAAAGTGCAATGAGCGATACGACTCAAACCCCCGGCAACTTCGGCGCCGGCGAAGACGAATACACGCCCACCGGCACGGACCAGGTGGCGGAGAACCTCGCCGCCCTGGACGACGAGGAAGCCGACCTCCGCGCGGCCTCGCTCCGGGCCGGGCTGGACGACTACGAGCTCGACGAGGAAGACGCGGCCCTGCTCAGCGGCCGCTTCGAGGACGAGGACTTCGACGGCCCGGTCAAGCTTGACCCGGTCCTGGCCATCATCGGCCGCCCGAACGTCGGCAAGTCCACCCTGGTCAACCGCATCCTGGGCCGCCGCGAGGCCGTGGTGGAGGACACCCCGGGCGTCACCCGTGACCGCGTCATGTACTCGGCGCACTGGAACGGCCGCAACTTCACCGTGGTCGACACCGGCGGCTGGGAGCACGACGCCCGCGGCATCCACGCCCGCGTCGCCGAGCAGGCCGAGATGGCCGTCGAACTCGCCGACGCCGTGCTGTTCGTGGTTGACTCCGCCGTCGGCGCCACCGCCACGGACGAGAGCGTCATGAAGATGCTCCGCAAGTCCAAGAAGCCGGTCATCATGGTCGCCAACAAGGTCGACGACTTCGCCCAGGAGGCCGACTCGGCCGCGCTCTGGGGCCTCGGCTTCGGCGAGCCCTACCCGGTGTCCGCGCTGCACGGCCGCGGTGTCGCCGACCTGCTGGACCACGTCATGGACGTCCTCCCCGAGTTCTCCACGATCGAGGGCCTCCAGCGCAGCGGCGGCCCCCGCCGGATCGCGCTGATCGGCCGGCCGAACGTCGGCAAGTCCTCGCTGCTGAACAAGCTCGCCGGCTCCGAGCGGGTCGTCGTGGACAACACCGCCGGGACCACCCGCGACCCGGTCGACGAGTTCATCGAACTCGGCGGCCGCACCTGGCGCTTCGTGGATACGGCCGGCATCCGGCGCCGCCAGCACATGGCCCAGGGCGCCGACTTCTACGCCTCGCTGCGCACCCAGAGCGCGCTCGAGAAGGCGGAGGTCGCCGTCGTGCTCCTGGCCGTGGACGAGGTGCTCAGCGAACAGGACGTCCGCATCCTGCAGCTGGCGATCGAGTCCGGCCGCGCGCTGGTGCTCGCGTTCAACAAGTGGGACCTGCTCGACGACGAACGCCGCACCTACCTGGAGCGGGAGATCGAACGGGACCTCGCCCACGTAGCCTGGGCCCCCCGGGTGAACATCTCCGCCAAGACCGGCTGGCACAAGGACCGGCTCGTCCCGGCCCTGGACACCGCGCTGGAGAGCTGGGACAGGCGGATCCCCACCGGGCGCCTCAACGCCTTCCTCGGCGAGCTGGTTGCGGCCCACCCGCACCCGGTGCGCGGAGGCAAGCAGCCCCGCATCCTCTTCGGCACCCAGGCCTCCAGCCGCCCGCCGAAGTTCGTGCTCTTCACCACCGGCTTCCTGGACCCCGGCTACCGCCGCTTCATCACCCGCCGGCTGCGCGAGACCTTCGGTTTCGAGGGCACGCCGATCGAGGTCAGCATGCGGGTGCGTGAAAAGCGCAGCCGGAAGCGTTAATTCGGCCACACCGGAGGGAAAAGTGCCCGTGGCGGCGGCGTAATGTCACGGGCACCCTCCGGGATCGTGTAAGCTTTTCAAGGTGGTTCGGCCGGACTGCTCAGTGAATACCGCAGGGAGAAATTCCCGCGGAGGCACGGGGCGGAGAACGACGGAACCAGCGGGCTGTAGCGCAGCTTGGTAGCGCACTTGACTGGGGGTCAAGGGGTCGCAGGTTCAAATCCTGTCAGCCCGACCAACAGAAAAAACCCCGCCATCTCCGGCAACGGAGCTGGCGGGGTTTTCTGTTTTCCGCCGCCGGTTACGCCCGGACCTACTTCAGGAACCGCGAGGTCCGCCGGTCGGCGAGGATCTTGCCTTTCGTCTGGCAGCCCGGGCAATACTGCAGCGCACTGTCCGCGAAGGACACCTCCCGCACCGTGTCGCCGCAGACCGGGCAGGCCTCGCCGGCGCGGCCGTGCACCCGCAGGTGGCTGCGTTTGGCATCCTTCAGCGCGGCGGGCGGTTTTCCGTGCGCCTCCGCCACGGCGGTGCCGAGCACCTCGTGGATAGCCGCGTAGAGCCGTTCGACGGCGTCCCGGTCCAGCGAGCTGGCGATCGCGAAGGGGGAGAGCCGGGCCGCGTGCAGGATTTCGTCGCTGTAGGCGTTGCCGATGCCCGCGACCACGCTCTGGCTCCGCAACACACCCTTGACCTGCTGGGAACTGGCGGCCAGGATCGCGGCCAGCGCGTCGGCGTCGAAGCCCGGGGCGAAGGGATCCGGCCCGAGCGCGGCGATGCCGGGGACCTCCGCGGGATCGCGGACCAGGTACACCGCCAGGCTCTTCTTGGTCCCCGCCTCAGTGAGGTCCAGGTCCAGCGGGCCGGCGCCGCCGGTAAAGGACAGCCGGACCGCGATGTGCCCGCCGCCGCGTTTGAGCAGCGCACCCGTCGGCGCGTCGGTGACGCGCACCCAGCCCGCCCGGGCCAGGTGGAACACCAGGTGCAGGCCGCCGGCCTCGACGTCGACGAACTTGCCGTGCCGCCGGACCCCCGTGACGGTCAGGCCCTCCAGGGCGGAAATCGGCGGGTCCGCCGTCTTGAGCACGGCGAAGGAGACGACCTGGATTTTCGCCACCGTGGTTCCGTTCAGCCGGGCGTTCAGGAAGTCCGCCAGGGCCGCCACTTCCGGGAGTTCAGGCACGGGGGTTCCCCTCCGGGCCGGGTGCAGCTGCTGCCATGGGCCCATCATGCCAGAGTCCTCCCGGGGCCCGGACGGATGTGCCTATACTTTCTGCGGCGGCCCGTTGCACCGGCCGCCGTCGACCTTGGTGATTGACCCGACGAAAGGCCCGCCATGAGCAACATTCCCGAAGAGCTGTCCTACACCGCCGAGCACGAGTGGGTTTCCGCCCCGGATGCCGACGGCGTCGTGCGCGTGGGGATCACCGATTTCGCCCAGGATGCCCTCGGTGACGTCGTCTACGCCCAGATGCCCGAAGTCGGCACCACCATCACCGCCAACGACGTCGTGGGCGAGGTCGAGTCCACCAAGAGCGTCAGCGATATCTATGCTCCCGTCACCGGTGAAGTGGTCGCCCGGAACGAGGCGCTGGACACCGATTCGGCACTGATTAACTCCGATCCGTACGGCGAAGGCTGGCTGATCGAAATCAAGCTCGCCGAGGCTGACGCCGTGGAGTCCCTGCTCAGTGCATCGGAGTACGAACAGCAGGTAGGCTAAGGGGAAGGCCGCCGGGCCGTGTCGCTGGACACAGCAGTATTCAGATACAGCAGTATTCAGATACAGCAGTATTCAGATACAGCAGTTATCTGGACACAGTTATTCAGCACAGTGGCCGGCCGGGGCTGATTACCGGGACTGCCAGGCTTTTCCGGACGGCATGCGTTGTTTGCAGGGCGGACACCTGCAACGAATGAGGAGGACTCAATGGTTGGGCACGGACAGAACGACACCGGTGAATACGGCACGGGTGGAGTGAAAGCCTCGGAGACCACCTCCATCCATCTCACGCCCATCCGCGACGAGCCCACCCTCACCCCGAAAGTCTCCGCCGAGGAACGCTCCGCGATCGAGGCGCTGCCGGCCGGGTCCGCCCTGCTGGTTGCGCACAGCGGCCCCAACGCCGGCGCCCGCTTCCTGCTGGACTCGGACATCACGACGGCGGGCCGCCACCCGGACGCGGACATCTTCCTCGACGACGTGACCGTCTCCCGCCGCCACGTCGAGTTCCGCCGCACCCCGCGCAGCTTCGAGGTCGTCGACACCGGGAGCCTCAACGGCACCTACGTCAACCACGACCGCGTCGACAGCGTGGAGCTGAAGTCGGGCAACGAAGTGCAGATCGGCAAATTCCGGCTCACCTTCTACCTCAGCCCTGCCCGCACCGCAGGCCACGCCTGATATCGGGGTAACTGGCTGTGGCCATGGCACAAGCCGAACGGCGCGGACCCCAGGTTTTGAACATCGGGGAGGTCCTGGCTCAGCTGAGCGACGACTTCCCCGGCATGACCGCGTCGAAAATCCGGTTCCTTGAGGAAAAGGGGCTGATCAACCCGCAACGCACCCCGGCCGGGTACCGGCAGTACTCCGAGGGCGACGTCGAACGGCTCCGCTTCGTGCTCGCCCTCCAGCGCGACCAGTACCTGCCGCTGAAAGTGATCAAGGACTACCTTGACGCGATCGACCGCGGCGAACGGCCGGAGAACCTGCCGCCGGGGGTCACCGTCTCGCCCCGGGCCGTGTCCGACCAGCTCGCCGCCGAACTGAACAGCCGCGGCCGGCTGCTCAGCGAGGAACAGCTCCGCACCGAATCCGGCGCCAGCGTGCCGCTGCTCGAATCGCTGCTGAGCTTCGGCCTGATCGACCACGTCAACGGCGCCTTCGACGAACACGCCCTGCAGGTGGCGCGCGCCTGCGTCCAGCTTGAAGGGCACGGCCTGGAGCCGCGGCACCTGCGGCCCTTCCAGGCCGCCGCCGACCGTGAATTCGGGCTGGTGGAACGCGCGGTGGCCACACTTACCTCGCGCAAGGACGCGGCCTCGCACGCGCGGGCGGCGGAAACGGCGCGGGAAATCAGCGAGCTCTGCCTGTCGCTGCACCGCGCTCTGGTCCAGGACCGCATCTCGAGGATGGACAGCTGATGATTGAGGTGGAAATCGTAGGCGTACGGATCGAGCTGCCGTCGAACCAGCCGCTCGTCCTGCTCAAGGAAATGCACGGCGAACGCCACGTCCCGATCTGGATCGGCACCCCGGAGGCCAGCGCGATCGCCCTGGCCCAACAGGGTGTCGTGCCGCCCCGGCCCATGACGCACGACCTCCTGGTGGACGTCGTCGAGGCGCTGGGCCACGCGATCGTCAGCGTGAACATCGTCGCGGTCGAGGACAACGTCTTCTACGGGCAGCTGCAGTTCGACGACGGAACCACCGTCAGCTCCCGCGCCTCGGACGCTCTGGCCCTGGCTCTCCGGGCCCAGTGCCGGATCTGGTGCGCGGACGCGGTGATGGACGAGGCCG
Organism: Arthrobacter sp. Soil763; assembly: GCF_001428365.1. Taxonomy (GTDB): domain Bacteria; phylum Actinomycetota; class Actinomycetes; order Actinomycetales; family Micrococcaceae; genus Arthrobacter. The sequence continues at coordinate 37,797 of NZ_LMSH01000005.1, forward strand.
GAGTCCGGATCACCGAGCACGACGACGGCGAGGAAACCAAGGCCGGACCCGCCGTCGACGAGGAGGGCGAACTGCGCCGCTTCCGCGAGTTCCTCGACGACGTCGAACCCGAGGATTTCGCCGGCTGAACCGGTCCCCGGAACCCCCGGTGGAGGACCCCAACGTTAAAGTTGTGGTCGAAAGTTTCGACACGCCCCGGCAATAGCCCCAACGTCTTTGACCTTGGGCCCCGCCGGGCCTAACGTCGGAGATACAAGTTCCCATTGCATACAACACCCGCGCAAGTCACACTGGAACGTGCAGCCGGATCCGATCCGGCACGAAGCTCTTCGTGCCGCGTCGCCCCGGCGCCGGACACGGGCAGCGCGGAGTTGCGGCAAGTTCCCGCGGGAGCTCATGACAAGGAGGATCCACGTGAGTCCGAAAGGCGAAGCCGGCGAGCTTAAGCAGGCCTCGGCAGCAGGTGTTGCCGTACCCGCAAGCGGTGCCCAGGGCCTGCTCTTCACCGAGGATCTTCCTGTCCTGGACGAAGGCGCCGGCTACCGCGGCCCGACCGCGTGCAAAGCGGCCGGCATTACCTACCGCCAGTTGGATTACTGGGCCCGCACCGGCCTTGTCGAGCCCGCCGTGCGCGGCGCCGCCGGCTCCGGTTCCCAGCGGCTCTACGGTTTCCGCGACATCCTGGTCCTCAAAGTCGTCAAGCGGCTCCTGGACACCGGCGTCTCGCTGCAGCAGATCCGCACCGCGGTCGAGCACCTGCGCGAGCGGGGCGTCGAGGACCTGGCCCAGATCACCCTCATGAGCGACGGCGCCAGCGTCTACGAATGCACGTCCGCGGACGAGGTCATCGACCTGGTCCAGGGCGGGCAGGGCGTCTTCGGTATCGCCGTCGGCCGGGTCTGGCGCGAAGTGGAGGGCAGCCTCGCCGCGCTGCCCAGCGAACACGCCGCGGACCAGTCGTTCCCTGACGACGAGCTCAGCAAGCGCCGGGCGGCCCGCAAGACCGGCTGACCGGCACGGACACCCTCCACGCACAATACTTAACGCAGAACGCGGGGCCACGATCGTGGCCCCGCGTTCTTTGCTGTGCGGGAAGGGTGGCGGGCCGGCCGTGGCCGGCTAGCGCTGGCTGCGGCTCCGGACCGACCCGGCGGCGGTCAGTGCGCCGCCCGTGCGCATCAGGTTGGCCAGCAGCAGGTCAAACAGCCCGGCGGCGTTCTTGGCCGATTCTCCGGGCCAGTGATGGACTGAATGCGCCGCGCCCTGGATCTGCTGCCAGTTGGCCTGTTCCGGGATATGCGGGGTCAGCAGCAGTTCGCCGAACATCGACTCCATCTCGGCCAGCCGGAAGCTGTGTTCGGAGGAACCGGAGCGCACCCGGTTCGCCACGATGCCGGCGGGGGACAGGCCCGGAGCGAACTCCTGCCGGAACAGCTGGATGGCCCGCAGCGTCCGCTCGGTGCCCGCGACCGAGAAGAGCCCCGGCTCGGCGACCAGGGCGACCTTGTCGCTGGCCGACCACGCCATCCGGGTCAGGCCGTTCAGCGAGGGCGGGCAGTCCACGAGGACCAGTTCATAGCTCCCGGCGCCGGCCAGGACGGTGGAGAGCCGGCGCAGGTCGCGGCGGCCCAGGTCCGGGCGGTCGTAGATGCCGGTGAAGGCGGAACCGACGGCGACATCGAGCACGGAGGGCGCGCGGCCGGCAGTGTCAGTGCCGCGCTCGACCCAGCCGCTGGGCACGACGTTCTCGGCCAGGCGGGCCCGGCGGGGAGCCTTGAGCATCCGGCCGATGTCCTGCTGGCCGTCCGGCCGGACGCCGAGGGCGGTGCTGGCATCAGCGTGCGGATCGAGGTCGACGACGAGCGTGGGAATCCCGGCTGCGAGTGCGGCGGAAGCCAGTCCGGTGGTCACTGACGTCTTGCCGACGCCGCCTTTGAGGCTGCTGATACTCACTACTTGCACTTGAAAACCAATACCTAACGCCGGTTGCCGGGACGGGGTCCTGCCGGCCCCTGCGTTCCCGGGGCCGGGGCGAGCATGCGCCACCCATCCCTTCATCATATGTTGACCGGCAGCCGATTCCCGTCTTCTCCGGCCCGGCGGGCGCGGGAAGCCCCCGGAGCGCCGCCGGCCGGGGACGGGCTGCCCGGCGCCGCGGAAATGACGCATAATCATGTGACGGCTACCACAATGATTTGTGTTTGCGCGCACAGGTCTTAGAAACTGTGACGACTTACCGACCCACCCGCGATGATGCAGGAGAAGTATGTTTTCGAAGATTCTGGTGGCTAACCGCGGCGAAATCGCGATCCGGGCCTTCCGTGCCAGCTATGAGCTCGGAGCCAAGACCGTTGCCGTGTTCCCGACCGAGGACCGCAACTCCATCCACCGCCAGAAAGCCGACGAGGCGTACCTGATCGGCGAGGAAGGCCATCCGGTCCGGGCGTACCTGGACGTGGACGAGGTCGTGCGGGTGGCGAAGGAGGCCGGCGCCGACGCGATTTACCCGGGCTACGGCTTCCTCTCCGAAAACCCGAACCTCGCGCGCGCCGCCGCGGACGCCGGGATCACCTTCGTCGGTCCGCCGGCGGAAGTCCTGGAACTGGCCGGCAACAAGGTCGCGGCGCTGGAAGCCGCCCGGCAGGCCGGCGTCCCGGTGCTGAAGTCCAGCAAGCCGTCCAAGGACGTTGACGAGCTCATCGCCGCCGCGGACGAGATCGGGTTCCCCGTCTTCGCCAAAGCGGTCGCCGGCGGCGGCGGCCGCGGCATGCGCCGCGTGGACACCCGCGAAGCCCTGCCCGAGGCGCTGCAGGCCGCCATGCGCGAAGCCGACGCCGCTTTCGGGGACCCCACCATGTTCCTGGAGCAGGCGGTGCTGCGGCCCCGCCACATCGAGGTGCAGATCCTGGCCGACGCCGAGGGCAACGTCATGCACCTCTTCGAGCGCGACTGCTCGATCCAGCGCCGCCACCAGAAGGTCATCGAAATCGCCCCGGCGCCCAACCTGGACGAGGGCATCCGCCAGGCCCTCTACCGCGACGCCGTGAAGTTCGCCAAGGCCCTGAACTACGTCAACGCCGGCACCGTCGAGTTCCTGGTCGACACCGTCGGTGACCGCGCCGGCCAGCACGTCTTCATCGAGATGAACCCGCGCATCCAGGTCGAACACACCGTCACCGAAGAGGTCACCGACGTCGACCTGGTCCAGGCCCAGCTGCGCATCGCCTCCGGCGAGACCCTCGCGGACCTTGGCCTCTCCCAGGACACCGTCCGGCTGCGCGGTGCCGCCCTGCAGTCCCGCATCACCACCGAGGACCCGGCCAACGGCTTCCGGCCCGACGTCGGAAAGATCACCGGCTACCGCTCCGCCGGCGGCGCCGGCGTCCGGCTCGACGGCGGCACCGTGTACTCCGGCGCCGAGATCAGCCCGCACTTCGACTCCATGCTGGTCAAACTGACCTGCCGCGGCCGCGACTACCCGACCGCCGTCGCCCGCGCCCGCCGGGCCCTGGCCGAGTTCCGCATCCGCGGCGTGTCCACCAACATCTCCTTCCTGCAGGCGGTCCTGGACGACCCGGACTTCGTCGCCGGGGACGTCGCCACGTCCTTCATCGACGAGCGTCCCGAGCTGCTCAAGGCCCGCGTCTCCGCGGACCGCGGCACCAAGCTGCTGACCTGGCTGGCGGACGTCACCGTCAACAAGCCCAACGGCGAGCTCACGGTACACACCGACCCGGCCGACAAACTGCCCGCCCTGCCCGAGGCGGAGGCCCCGGCAGGGTCGCGCCAGCGGCTGCTTGAACTGGGCCCGGAGGGGTTCGCCCGCGCCCTCCGCAGCCAGGACGCCGTCGCCGTCACGGACACCACGTTCCGGGACGCGCACCAGTCCCTGCTGGCGACCCGGGTCCGGACCCGCGACCTGGTCGCGGCCGCCCCGGCCGTGTCCAAGCTCCTGCCCGAACTGCTGTCCGTGGAGGCCTGGGGCGGTGCCACCTACGACGTCGCCCTCCGCTTCCTCGGTGAGGACCCGTGGGACCGGCTCSCCGCGCTGCGCAAGGCCCTGCCGAACGTCTGCCTGCAGATGCTGCTGCGCGGACGGAACACGGTCGGCTACACCCCGTACCCGGAAGAGGTGACGGTCGCGTTCGTCAACGAGGCGGCCAAGTCCGGCATCGACATCTTCCGCATCTTCGACGCCCTCAACGACGTCAACCAGATGGCGCCCGCCATCCGGGCGGTCAGGGACACCGGCACCGCCGTTGCCGAGGTGGCGCTCTGCTACACCTCGGACATGCTCGACCCGGACGAGAAGCTCTACACCCTCGACTATTACCTGGACCTGGCGCAGAAGATCGTCGACGCCGGCGCGCACATCCTGGCGATCAAGGACATGGCGGGGCTGCTCCGCCCGGCCGCCGCCGCTCGCCTTGTCTCCGCGCTGCGCGAGCGGTTTGACCTGCCGGTCCACCTGCACACCCATGACACCGCGGGCGGCCAGCTGGCCACCCTGCTCGCGGCCGTGGACGCCGGCGTGGACGCCGTGGACGTCGCCTCGGCATCGTTGGCTGGCACCACGAGCCAGCCTGCGGCGTCGGCGCTCGTCGCGGCCCTGGCCCACACTCCCCGCGACACGGGGCTGGACCTGGACAGCGTGTGCTCGCTGGAGCCCTACTGGGAGGCTGTGCGCCGCGTCTACGCACCGTTCGAGTCCGGGCTTCCGGGCCCCACCGGCCGGGTCTACCAGCACGAAATCCCGGGCGGCCAGCTCTCCAACCTGCGCCAGCAGGCCATGGCGCTGGGCCTGGGTGAGCGCTTCGAGGCCATCGAGGACATGTACACCGCGGCGGACCGCATCCTCGGCCGGCTGGTCAAGGTCACCCCGTCCTCGAAGGTCGTCGGCGACCTCGCCCTGCACCTGGTGGGCTTGAACGCGGACCCGGCCGACTTCAACGAGAACCCGCAGAAGTACGACATCCCGGACTCCGTGATCGGCTTCCTCTCCGGCGAACTCGGCGACCCGCCGGGCGGCTGGCCCGAACCGTTCCGGACCAAGGCCCTGCAGGGCCGCAGCGTCAAGGTCCGCGACGTCGAGCTCAGCGCCGAGGACAGCGCCGCGCTCAAGGGAGACTCGAAGACCGTTCAGGAAACCCTGAACCGGCTGCTCTTCGCCGGGCCCACCAAGGACTACCAGAAGAGCGTCGAGACCTACGGCAACCTTTCGGTGCTGGACACCCGCGACTACCTCTTCGGGCTGCAACGCGGGGCCGAACACGAGATCGAACTGGAAAAGGGCGTCCGGCTGATCGCCTCGCTCGAAGCTGTGTCCGAACCCGACGAGAAGGGCATGCGCACCGTGATGTGCACGCTCAACGGCCAGTCCCGCCCTGTGGTGGTCCGCGACCGGTCCGTGGTCAGCAACGTCAAGGCCGCGGAGCGGGCGGACGCCTCGCAGCCGGGCCAGGTTGCCGCGCCCTTCGCCGGGGCCGTCACCCTGACCGTCAAGGCCGGGGATAAGGTCAGCGCCGGGGACACCGTGGCCACCATCGAGGCCATGAAGATGGAAGCGTCCATCACGACGCCGGTGGCCGGCACCGTGGCGCGGCTCGCCGTCGGCGCCGTCGAGCAGGTCCAGGGCGGGGACCTGCTGCTGGTCATCGAGGAGTAAGTCCGCAGCAACAAGAAGGGCTCCTCCGGCCGCTGGAATCCAGCGGCCGGAGGAGCCCTTTGTCGTGCGCGGTGCGGGTCAGGCGGGGGTGGGGCGCTTGGCCGCGTACATTTCCTCGATCACGGTCTCGAAGTCCTTCATCACCTGGGCGCGCTTGACCTTCATCGACGGGGTGAGGTGGCCGGACGCCTCGGTGAAGTCCGAGGGCACGATCCGGAAGGACTTGATCGCTTCGGCCTGCGACACGGACTGGTTCGCGTGGCTGATCAGCTCCTGGACGGCGGCCTTTACGGTCGGGTGCTCGGCCGCCTCGGCCAGCGTGGTGGACGCGGGCAGGCCGTGGCGCTGCAGCCAGCCCGGCAGGGCCTCCTCATCGAGGGTCACCAGGGCGCCGATGAAGGGGCGGTTGTCGCCGACCACGAGGACCTGTGAGACCAGGGCGTCGGCCCGGATCTGGTCTTCGAGCAGCGCCGGTACAACGTTCTTGCCGCCGGCGGTGACGATGATTTCCTTCTTCCGGCCGGTGATGGTCAGGAAGCCCTGCTCGTCGAGCCGGCCGATGTCGCCGGTGCGGAACCAGCCGTCGTCGAAGGCCTCGGCGGTGAGGTCCTCGCGGTTGAAGTAGCCGCGCATCACGCTGACGCCCTTGGTGAGGATCTCGCCGTCGTCGGCGATCTTCAAGGCGTTGCCGGGGATCGGGGCGCCGACGGTGCCGATCTTGATCAGCGACGGCGTGTTGACCGTCACCGGGGCGGTGGTCTCGGTCAGGCCGTAGCCCTCGAGGATCTGGAGCCCGATGCCCTGGAAGAAGTGGCCGAGCCGTTCGCCGAGCGGGCCGCCGCCGGAGACCGCATGGGCCACCTGCCCGCCCATGGCGTCGCGCAGCTTGCCGTAGACCAGCTTGTCGAACAGGGCGTGCTTGAGCTTAAGGGCCAGGCCCACCTTGCCGGCCTGCCGGGCGCGGGACCAGGCGATGGCCGTCTCCGCGGCGCGGTGGAAGATGGCGCCCTTGCCGCCGTCCTCGGCCTTGGTCAGGGCGGAGTTGTAGACCTTCTCGAAGACCCGGGGGACGGCGAGGATGAAGGTCGGCTTGTAGCTTTGCAGGTCCGGCAGCAGGTTCTTGATGTCCGGGGTGTGCGCCACGGTCACCCCGGCGGCGACGGCCAGCACGGAGATGAAGCGGGCGAAGACGTGCGCCAGGGGGAGGAACATGATGGTCCGGGCCTGCTCATGGACGATCTGGCCCAGCGAGGTCGCCAGCACGTTGTCCGAGAGCTCCACGAAGTTGCCGTGCGTCAGCTCGCAGCCCTTGGGCCGGCCGGTGGTGCCGGAGGTGTAGATGATGGTGGCGAGGTCCTGCAGGCCCGCCTGGCGGCGGCGTGCTTCCAGGTCCTCGTCGCTGATGGAGGCGCCGGCGGCGCGGACTTCGTCCAGTGCGTCGCCCTCGAGCTGCCAGACGTGCCGCAGGGCGGTCAGGCCTTCGGAGTTCGCGGCCTGCCGGATGATGTCCTCGTGGTGGGCGGATTCGCCGAAGGCTGCCACGGCCCCCGAGTCGCCGAGGTTCCAGGCCACCTGCGAGGGGGAGGAGGTTTCGTAGATCGGCACGGAGACGGCGCCGGCGAACCAGATGGCGAAGTCGATCAGCGCCCATTCATACCGGGTGCGGGACATGATGCCGACGCGGTCGCCGGCCTCGACGCCGCTGGCCATCAGGCCCTTGGCCAGCGCCGAGGCGTCGGCGAGGAAGTCGGTGGCCCGCACGTCCTGCCACTGGCCGGCGGCGTCGAGCCGGGAAAACAGGGCCGGGTTCGAGGGCTTGGCGGCCTGGCGCAGGACCAGGTCCGTTACGTTCGTTTCCGGCGGGACGGTGACCAGGGGCGGGACACTGATTTCTCGCACGATAGCTCCTTTGATATCCATAGACCCGCGTGGGGTACGACCAACAGTAGTACGCGGCCCCACGCTGGATGTGGTCCACACCACCTACTGGCGAGTAACTTTACGATGAAGGCCGCGGATCCGCCACTCTGCGGGCCGCCCCCGGCCCCCTGCCGACCGGCTTCTGCCCGGTCTTCTGCCCGGCCGCGGAGCCCGGCCATAGAATGGAGCCGATGGATACACCACCAGCCGGCCGGGAGCCCGGGCCGCACCGCAGAACGGCCGCCTGGCGGCGCAGGGCGCAGGGTCTTCCCGGCGCCGCGGGATCAGGCGGCCTGCGTCGCCGGCTGCGCCCCGGCGGCGGCGGCCTGGCGATCGGCGTGGACATCGGCGGGACCAAGGTCGCTGCCGGCGTCGTCGATGCCGAAGGCCGGATCCTCAGCCAGGCCCGGCGGTCCACCCCGGGCACCGATCCGCGCGCCGTCGAGCGGGTGATCGTCGATCTGGTCGAGGAACTCGGCGCAGGGCACCGGATCCGCTCCGTGGGCATCGGCGCTGCCGGCTGGATGGACCTCGACGGCGGTACGGTGCTGTTCAGTCCGCACCTGGCCTGGCGAAACGAGCCGCTGCGGGACAACCTGCAGCGCCTGCTCCGCCGTCCCGTGCTGCTCACCAACGACGCCGACGCCGCGGCGTGGGCCGAATGGCGCTTCGGCGCGGGCCGGGGCGAGAACCGGCTGGTCTGCATCACCCTGGGCACCGGGATCGGCGGGGCCATGGTGATGGACGGCCGGCTGGAACGCGGCCGCTTCGGCGTCGCCGGCGAATTCGGCCACCAGATCATCATGCCCGGCGGCCACCGCTGCGAGTGCGGCAACCGCGGCTGCTGGGAACAGTACGCCTCCGGCAATGCGCTGGGCCGGGAGGCGCGGGAACTGGCAGCCGCCAACTCGCCGATCGCGCACGCCCTGCTGGCGGCAGTTAACGGCCATGCCGAGGAGCTCACCGGGGTGGTGGTGACCGACCTCGCCAAGGCCGGCGACCCCACCGCCCGGGAGCTGATCGAAGACGTGGGGGAATGGCTGGGGCTGGGCCTGGCAAACCTCGCGGCGGCCCTGGACCCGGGCACCTTCGTGATCGGCGGCGGACTGTGCGACGCCGGCGAACTCCTCGTGGCTCCGGCCCGGCGGGCCTTCGCCCGCAACCTCACGGGCCGCGGCTTCCGGCCGGCGGCCCGGATCGAGCTGGCCGCCCTGGGACCCAGCGCCGGACTGATCGGCGCCGCGGACCTGTCGCGGGCCGGCAGCATGCTGCCCGGCTAGCCGGGGTGAGCGCGCGTCGGGCCCGCTAGAGGCGGGCGCCGTCGTCGTATTCGTCTTTTTCGTGCGGCAGCTTCATGATCAGGAACACCACCGAGACCGCAAAGGCCGCGACCATCCCGACCACCGCCAGCAGCGGGGCGCTGCGCCAGAACATGGCCGAGAGCAGCAGGGCGATCGGGCCGCCGACGGCGCCGAGCCAGGCGAGCATGGTCAGCGGGTCCGTGCCGGCCAGGCTGGGCGGCTCCTCCGGCACGAAGGCCCCGTCATCGTCGTCGTCCACCGCGTAGTCCCGCGGTCCTGCCGGCACCTGCGGCGCGGCCGCCGGGGCCGAGAGGCCCAGCGGGTCGAAATCCTTGAACGGCCGGGCGCCGGGGGCGCCGCCGGCCGTGGTTCCGGCAGCCGGGACGGCCGCGCCGTCGTCCGGCTGCCCGGAGGCCGTGCCTTCGAGCCGGGCCACCAGGTCGAGCCAGACGGCGTCGTCGCTGCCGGGCCCGGCAGCACCGGGCTGCGGGACGTCGGGGCGTCCGGGACCGGGGCGGTCTGCGTCGTGGTCGGGAAGCTCGGGTTCGGGGGCGCCGGGATCGGATCTAGTCATCTGCCGTTTCTTTCTGGCTGGTGCTGGCAGCGCCCGGAGCCTGTCCGTGGACGACGGCGTTGATGAACTCGGCCGTGCCGCTGAAGATCCGGGGTGCGTCGTTGTCCATCGTAGCCACGTGGTAGCTGTTCTCCAGCCGGATGACTTCCAGCGGGGCGTTGACCAGGCCGCGACGGAGGGCGGCCAGGCTGGCATCGGAGACCACGTGGTCCACGGTGGAGCGGTAGACCCGGACCGGCGCGGTGACCTTAGGCAGCAGGCGCAGAGTGTCCTTGAACATCTTGTTCAGTTCGTGGGCCGCCGCGACAGGGGTGCGCGGATAGGCGCCCTCGTCCACGCCGGCCTTGAGAATGTCGTTGGCGATTGCCGGGGTGCTCTTGAGCACGAACCTGAGGATGCCTGCCAGCGGCGCCCGGGGGTCGTCGATGACCAGGCCGGGGTTGACCAGCACCGCCCCGGCGACCGGTCGGGTGGCGGCCAGCCGCAGCGCCAGGGCCCCGCCCATGGAGAGCCCGGCCACCACGACGTGGTCACACTCCGCGGCCAGCTCCTGGTACGCGGCATCCAGTCCGGCGTGCCAGTCCTGCCACCGGGTCCGGGCCAGTTCCTGCCAGCTCGTGCCGTGGCCGGCGAGCAGCGGCATCCGGACCGCGTAGCCGGCGGCGGCCAGCGACTCGGCCCACGCCCGCACCCCGTGCGGGCTGCCGGTGAATCCGTGCGAGACCACGACGCCGGTCCGGGGGCCGTCCCCGGTGAACGGGCTGCTGAAGGGGGAATGGTCGGGCGCTGTGCTCATGGCTGCTCCGTCGTTGCTGGCTGCACTGGGATAGGGGGCCGCACCGGGGCCGGTTCCTGCGCCGGCAGGGGCTGACCGGCCGGGGCTGCGGCGCGGGCGAAGAACCCAGCGGACCGGGAGAAGATCAGGGGGGCGTCGACATCGAGCGTGGCGACGTGGCCGCTGCCCGGCAGCGGCACGACGGACAGGTCCCGCGAGCCGATCCGGGCCCGGAGCAGGTCGAGGGAGGACGCCGGCACCACCGCGTCCGTGTCGGACTTGAACACCAGGGCCGGGACGTCGACGGCGGGCAGCTCGCGCAGCGTGGCCGTAAAGAGCTTGCGCAGCTCGTGCACGGCCGCCAGCGGGGTCAGCGAGTAGTCGCCGTCCTCGGTGGCGGCAGCCGTCGACTCCGCCTCCCGGAGGGGGACGGTGGTGCGCTGCAGGTACTTCAGCACCCCGATGTAACGCACCCGGCGGTCATAGAAGCTGAGGCCGGGGTTGACCACGGCGACGCCGGCCACCGGGTGCCGGGCCGCCGTGCGCAGGGCGATGGTCCCGCCCATGGACAGTCCGGCCACGAAGCAGTCTCGGGTCCCGGCGGCCAGCTCCAGGTAGGCGGACTCGAACGCCCCGTACCAGTCCTGCCAGCGGTGCCGGGCGAGGTCGCGCCAGTCGGTGCCGTGGCCGGGCAGCAGCGGCACCGAGACGGCGAAGCCCAGCGAGGCAAGATGCTCGGCCCACGGCAGGACGCTCAGCGGGCTGCCGGTGAAGCCGTGGCAGATGGCCACGCCGGTGCCGGCATTGGCCCCGTGGCCGGGGTAGCGGAAAGCGGCAGGCGCCATGGGGGTGCTGCTTTCGCTCATGAGCCCATCGTGTCACTGTTCGCGACAAAACTCACTAGAGTAGGGTGTCACTGAAGTCCTGCCGGGCCCGAGGAAGGACCCGCCAGACGCCTGCCGGAGAGGTACACCACGTGTTTTATTGGTTCATGAAGACCTTCGTCCTTGGACCGGTCCTGAAGACGCTCTTCCGGCCGTGGGTCAAGGGGCTGGACAACGTCCCCGCCAGCGGCGCAGCGATCCTGGCTTCGAACCATCTTTCGTTCTCCGATTCGATCTTCATGCCCCTCATGGTGCCCCGGCCCGTGGTGTTCCTGGCCAAGTCCGAGTACTTCACCGGCAAGGGAATCAAGGGCAAGTTGACCGCCGCCTTCTTCCGCCTGACCAACCAGCTGCCGATGGACCGGTCCGGGGGAGCGGCGTCCGCCCGGTCCCTGGAGGCAGGCATGGACGTCCTGAAGAACGGCTCGCTCCTGGGCATTTACCCGGAAGGCACCCGCAGCCCGGACTCCCGGCTCTACCGCGGCAAGGTCGGGGTGGCGCGGCTCGCGCTGCAGGCCAGGGTCCCGGTGATCCCGGTGGCCATGATCGGCACCGACAAGGTCCAGCCCATCGGCAAGCGGATGCCCAACATCCGCCGGATCGGCATGGTCTTCGGCGAACCCCTGGATTTCAGCCGCTACTACGGCATGGAGGACGACCGGCTCATCCAGCGCTCTGTGACCGACGAGATCATGTATGAACTCATGCGGCTCTCCGGCCAGGAATACGTCGACGAATACGCCGCCGTCGTGAAGCTGCGGCTGGCCGGAAAAGCCACCGAGGTGCCCGGCGCCGATGCCGGGCCCGGCCCGGAAACGCCCGGAACTGTGTGACGGGGCGGCCGCCGTCGATGACGCCGGGCGCCCCCGATCAGGGCCGGGGCTACTATCCTTAGAGGGTGACTGAGCTATCTGCGCCTTCAACGTCCACCCATAACTCCGCCCCCGCGAAGACCGCCGCTGCCGGCGCCTCGTCCTTCCCGAGCACCGCGTTTGCCAGCACCGCCCAGAGCGGGGCAGCGAACTATCCGGGCCTGGACCACTGGCGGGAGTTGCCCGCCTCGCAGCAGCCGAGCTGGTCGGACCCGGCGGTCTTCGAAGCCTCGGTCAAGGAGCTCTCCGTCCTGCCCCCGCTCGTCTTCGCCGGCGAGGTGGACATCCTCCGTGAACGGCTCGCGGCCGCGGCCCAGGGCAAGGCGTTCCTGCTGCAGGGAGGCGACTGCGCGGAAACCTTCGAGGCTGCCACCGCGGACAAGATCAGCGCGCGGGTCAAGACGATCCTGCAGATGGCTGTCGTCCTCACCTACGGTGCGGCGATGCCCGTGATCAAGATGGGCCGGATGGCCGGCCAGTTCGCCAAGCCGCGCTCCTCCAACGACGAAACGCGCGACGGCGTCACGCTGCCGGCCTACCGCGGCGACATCGTCAACGGCTACGACTTCACCCCGGAGTCCCGGGCGCACGACGCCGGCCGGATGCTCAAGGCGTACCACACCTCGGCGTCGACCCTGAACCTGATCCGCGCCTTCACCCAGGGCGGGTTCGCCGACCTGCGGCTGGTGCACCAGTGGAACAAGGGCTTCACGGAAAACCCGGCGCACGCCCGCTACGAGTCCCTGGCCCGCGACATCGACCGGGCCATCCAGTTCATGTCCTCCTGCGGGGCGGACTTCGAGGCGCTCAAGCGGGTGGAGTTCTACGCCAGCCACGAGGCCCTGCTGCTCGACTACGAGCGGGCGCTCACCCGCATCGACTCGCGCACCGGCCTGCCCTACGACACATCGGCGCACTTCCTCTGGATCGGGGAGCGCACCCGCGAGCTGGACCACGCGCACGTCGACTTCCTCTCCCGCGTCCGCAACCCGATCGGGGTCAAGCTGGGCCCCTCCACCACGGGCGATGACGCGCTGCGGCTGATCGACAAGCTGGACCCCAACCGGGAACCGGGCCGGCTGACCTTCATCACCCGCATGGGCGCCGGCAACATCCGGGAGAAACTGCCGCCCATCGTGGAGCGGGTGACGGCCTCCGGCGCCCAGGTCCTCTGGGTCACCGACCCGATGCACGGCAACACCGTCACCTCCCCGAACGGCTACAAGACCCGCAACTTCGACGACGTCATCGACGAGGTGCGCGGATTCTTCGAGGTCCACCACGGCCTGGGCACCGTCCCGGGCGGCCTGCACGTGGAAATGACCGGCGACGACGTGGCCGAATGCCTCGGCGGCGCCGACCCGATCGACCAGGACGCCTTCCTGGACCGCTACGAGTCGGTCTGCGACCCGCGGCTGAACCACATGCAGTCCCTCGAGATGGCCTTCCTGGTGGCGGGGGCCCTCGCCAAGCGCTAGCCGGCGGGGACGAATAGCCCCCAGGCACAAAGCTCCGCCCCGGCTGGTTCCAGCCGGGGCGGAGCTTTGTCGTGACGCGGGTACCGCCGGGGCGTCGTCCCGGTTCAGGACGGCTAAACGACCTTGAGGGTGACCACGGACCCTTCGGGCGCCTCGGTGTCCTTCGGGTCCTGTTCGCGGACGGTGCCGAAGAAGCCGCCGAAGATGTTCTCGATCCGGACTTCGAAGCCGAGCGCCTCAAGCTGCCGCCGGGCGTCGCTGACCTGCTTGCCAATGAAGCTGGGAACCTCCACCAGCTTCGGGCCCTTGGAAATCGTCAGCGTGACCGTGCCGCCGCGGGTAAGGTTCCCGGTCGCGGGGTCCTGGCCGACAACCGAGCCCTTGGGGACGTTCCGGTCGAAGACGGGTTCCGGGGCGACGACGGCCTTGAGCCCGGCGGCCTCCACGGCGGCGACGGCCGCCCCCTGCTCCTTGCCCCGCACGTCGGGCACCGGGAGGGGCCGCGGCCCCTTGGATACCGTGAGGGCGACCGGCGTCCCGTGCTTGGCGGGAGTTCCCTTGGCGGGCTTCTGGGCCAGCACGGTCCCGGCCTTGGCGTCCTCGTTGTAGGTCTCCGCGACGGGACCCAGCGCCATGCCGGCGCCGTTCAGGGCCGTCTTGGCCGCATCCAGCGGCTTGCCGGTGAGCTCCGGCAGCGGGAACAGCTGCGGGCCCTTGGACACGGCCAGCGAGACCGGCTGGAATTTGCGCACCACCTGCCCTGCCTGCGGTTCGGAGCCGACCACGAGCCCGGGGGCGACGTCGTCGTCAAAGACGTCCCGGGTGGTGGAGTCGAAGCCGGCCGTGCGCAGCAGCTGCTGCGCCTCGGCAACGGTCTTGTTCGCCAGCTGCGGGATGGTGCCCTGGGATCCCGGGCCCATCCCGAAGAACCAGCCGGCGCCGGCCGCGAGCAGGGCCGCCACCACCAGCACGAGGATCCAGACCAGTCCGCGGCGCCGCGGGTTCCCCGGACGCAGGCTCCGGCTGGGCGTTGCGGCGGCCCGCTGCCGGGCCTTCTCCGCGTCCCGGTCCTGCTTGCGCAGCGCGCGCTTGCTCGCCGGCTCCGCATGTTCGCCGCCGTCGTCGTCCGGGTAGCCGTAGGCTTCGGGCTCAGCCGGGGTGGCGAGCGGGCCGTAGCCGCCCGGCCGTGCCCGGCCGGAGAGGACGGTGGTGGGGTTGCTGCCGCGCCGGATGACTTCGGTGGGAAGCTGGGCGCCGCCGAGCAGTTCCGTGTGTGCGTCCGCGGACGACGCCGCCGGAGGTGTGGACGCCGCGGCGCCGGCTGCCGCCGCGGCCGGGGGGCGGAGGTCCAGTTCCGCGTCGGTGAGGTTGGTCCGGATGTGGCGTAGCTCCGAGAGCAGCGAGTAGCCGTCGACCGGGCGCTTCTCCGGGTCGTTCGCGGTGCACCACTGGACCAGTTCGTCGAGTTCCCCGGCCAGTCCGGGAACCAGTTCCGACGGCGGACCCACGGTCGAATTCACGTGCTGGTAGGCGACCTGGATGGGGACGTCGCCCTCAAACGGCTGCCGGCCGGTGAGCATCTCGTAGAGCATGATGCCCAGCGAATAGAGGTCGCTGCGGGCGTCGGCCTGGCGGCCCATCACCAGTTCGGGGGAGAGGTAGGCTACGGTGCCGATCAGCGCCCCGGTGCTGGTCGTCGTCGTGACCGCCCGAGCCAGGCCGAAGTCTCCGATCTTGATCCGCCCGTCGTCGGCGATCAGGACGTTTTCCGGTTTGACGTCCCGGTGGATCAAGCCGGCGTCGTGGGCGGCGCCCAGGCCCTCGACGACGGGGTCGATCAGCGCCAGGGCCAGCCGCGGCGTCAGGGCGCCCTTTTCCTTGATCACGTCCCGGAGCGTGTGGCCCTTGATGTACTCCATGACGAGGTAGGCCAGCGGCCCGTCCTCGCCCTGGTCCAGGACTCCCACCACATGCGGGTGCGACAGCCTGGCAGCGGCCTTGGCTTCGCGGCCCAGCCGGTCCAGGAACTGGGGGTCGCCGGCCATGTGGGGATGCAGGACCTTAAGCGCCACATCCCGCTCCAGCCGGCGGTCGGTGGCGAGATAGACGGTCGACATGCCGCCGCGGGCCAGTCGTGACCGAATCAGGTACCGGTTGTCCACCAGGGTCCCGACGAGAGCGTCCGATGAGTATTCCTGCACCCTTTGATCCTAAGCTCTGCACGGAAACGGGCCCGGATTGACATGCAATCCGGGCCCGTTGCCGTGCCGGCGCGGCGACCGCCGCGCCCTGTGGTGATGGTTAGCTGAACTTCTTCTGCAGTGCCTTGATCGAAGCGACGTAGGCCTTCGTGTCCTCGTACATGCCCCGGGTGTTGACCGAGTACTGGCCCTGGTAATAGCCGGCGATCGCGTAGTCCAGGTTCTTGCTGGTGCTGACCAGCTGGCGGATGATCGCGACGCCGGCCGTGGCGTTGTCATACGGGTCGAGCAGGTTCAGCTTGCGGCCGACCAGCTCCGAGGCCCACTGGCCGGAGGACGGGATGACCTGCATGGTGCCGATGGCGTTCGCGGGGGAGACCGAGCGGTGGTTGAAGCCGGACTCCTGGTAGGCGAAGGCCATGGCCAGGGAGGGAGCCACGCCCATGCGGCGCGCGGTATCCGCGACGATCTGCTTCATCTGCTCGTTGCTGGGCACCGGTGAGGCGTTGAGCAGCGCCTTGTTCTGGTTGGCGGAGCTGACAACGGCCTTGGGGTAGCTGAACCCCAGGAAAGAGCTCGGGACCAGCGGGGTCACGGCGGCCGGCTTCTGGCTCGACGCCGGCTTGATGGTGCTGGCGCCCGGGATGACGAGCTTGTTGCCGGGGTAGATGATGCTGCTCATGGTCAGCCGGTTTGCCGAGAGCATGGCGGAGAGCTTGACCCCGTGGCGTGCCGCGATGCCGGAGAGCGTGTCGCCGGACTTGATCGTGTAGGAGCCGGAGCTGGCCGGGGCGGCCGGCTTGGCCGCCGGGGCGGCGGGCTTCGGTGCCGCGGGCCGGGCGGGAGCTGTTGCGCCGGTGCCGGTCTTGATCCGCTGGCCCGGGTAGATCACCGAACGCATGGTCAGGCCGTTGCGGTTGAGGAGGTCGGAGAGCTTGACGCCGTGGCGGGCAGCGATCCCGCTCAGGGTGTCGCCGGACTTGACCGTGTAGAGGCTGCCGGTGGCCGCGGCCGCCGGCTTTGCGGCGGGTTTGGCGGCTGCCTTGGCAACCGGCCGGAGGGCGGCTGCGCGGGCGGCGGGCGCCGCTGCGGCTCCGGTGAGCCGGATCTTCTGGCCCGGGTAGATGACAGTGTTGGCCCGCAACCTGTTCAGGGAGAGCACGGACTGCGTGCTCAGGCCGTAGCGGTGGGCGATGGCGCTGATCGTGTCGCCCCGGGCGATGGTGTGCTGCGCGGGAACGGCGACCTTCCCCGGGCGCAGCGTTGCGGGGAGCGTGGCCGGAACCGAAGCGGCGGGAATGACGGCGGCCTGCGCCGGAGCCTGGGCCTTCATGGCCGCGGCGAGCGTGGCCGGGATGGTGGCGGGCCGGGACTCGGCCGCAGCGGGCTGTGCAACTGCCAGCGAGGAGAGCACGACCGCAGGCAGCGCCGCCGTCGTCGCCGCAATCAGCGGGAGGCCGGACCTCTGGGTGGACTTCGGCGAACGTGTCGTCGTCATGCGGTAAATCCTCTTCTCAGCGGCGAACGCTGCATTTCAGGCCGGTGTTACTGCTGTTAACAGTGTTACTGGAGATACTGCAGTTACAAATGTGATCTAAGCGAATCTCTCATGAATTGCGAAATAGCACAAGAAGTGTTTGACATTATGCAAGCCCGGGCCCGCGCCGGGCGTGTCGGGAGAGTCCGGGAATGCGGCGGCAGCGGCACCGCGGGCGCTCCGGGCCGCCCGGGTTGAACCGCAGGACAGGCCGTGGCTGACTAGGCGCATACAGGCCCGGCATGGCAATCTTGATCCGTGAGTACTGTAGAAAGCCTTGTAGGCGAATGGCTGCCCCTGCCCGACGTAGCAGAACTGCTGAACGTTTCCATCACGAAGGTTCATGCGCTGCTGGACGAGCGCGCGCTGGCGGCGGTCCGGGTCGGTGAGCGCAGGATCCGCTCCGTGCCGGCGGCGTTCATCCAGGACGGCCACGCGGTGGAAAGCCTCAAGGGCACGATCGTGGTCCTCGCCGATGCCGGTTACTCGGACGAAGAACTCATCACCTGGCTGTTCACTCCGGACGAGTCGCTGCGCGGCCGCCCGATCGATGCCCTCCGCGAAGGACGCAAGACGGAGATCCGGCGCCGCGCCCAGACCATGGCCTGGTAGCACGGCGGTCCGCCTTAACCAGCCCGACGGTTGACCATATATACAAGAGAGGCCGTGCCCGGCGTTGCGTCGGGCACGGCCTCTCTTGTTTGCCGGGAACTCCGGCCCTGGCCTGACGCTAGGCGGTGCGGCTGACGGTGGCCTCGGCCAGCTTCCGCAGCGCCGTCTTCGGCAGTTCCTCCAGCGGCAGCAGTTCCAAAGCCTCGAATGCCGCCTTGCCGAATTCCTCGATCAAAACTTCGGTTGCCTGAAGGGCGCCGCAGTCGACGATAATGCGCCGGATTTCCTCGACCTCATCCTCGCCCAGGTCCGGCCGGCCCAGCCGGCCGTCGATGAAGGCGGATTCCTCCGGGGCGGCCAGGTCCAGGGCGAATGCCACCAGCACCGTGCGCTTGCCCTCCCGCAGGTCATCGCCGGCCGGTTTGCCCGTGGTGACCGGGTCGCCGAAGACCCCCAGGACGTCGTCCCGCAGCTGGAAGGCCTCGCCGAGGGGAAGCGCGAAGGCCGAGTAGCCGCGCAGCAGCTCATCGGAGGCGCCGGCCAGCGCGCCGCCGAGTGCGAGCGGATGCTCGGTGGAGTATTTGGCCGACTTGAACCGGATGATGGACTGGGCGCGGCTGACCGCTCCCGCCCGGTCGCGGCGCGGTCCGGCCACCTCTTCGAGGATGTCCAGGTACTGCCCGGCCATGACCTCGGCCCGCATCAGGTTGAAGATCAGCCGGGCCCGGCTGCCGGACGACGCGCTGTCGCCGATCTCGGTGAAGGATTCCTCGCTGAAGGACAGGCACAGGTCGCCGGTGAGGATCGCCGCGGCGTGGCCGAAGCGCTCCGGGTCCAGGGCCCAGCCCTGGCTGGCGTGCAGTTCGCTGAAGCGCCGGTGCACGCTGGGGCCGCCGCGGCGCGTGTCCGACCGGTCGATGATGTCGTCGTGGATCAGCGCGGCCGCCTGGAACAGCTCCAGGGCGGAGCCGGCCGTGACCACCTCACCGGCCCCGGCAGCGCCGCCGGCGCCCCGCCAGCCCCAGTAGCACATCAGCGCACGGAGGCGCTTGCCGCCGGTCACGAGGTTGGAGATCGAGCCCATAAGCGGGTCAATGTCCGGGGAGATGGCGGACATCAGGGCCGCGCGGGAGGTCAGGAAGTCCGTGAGCTTCCCCGCGACGGCCGCGACGAAGTCTGCCTGCTCTGTCCGGAGGTCCTCTGCCAGGCTCACTTGACCGACTCGGGGGCGACGTTGGCGCCGATCGTGAAGGTGGACACCCCGGAGGCCTCGACGACGGCGAGATTCACCGTCTCATTCGTCCCGCGCAGGAAGTCTTTGGAGGAGACGGAGCCGACCTTGTCGCCGGGAACCGCCTTGAAGCCCTGGCTCTCCAGCTTCTTGCTGTAGAACGCCACCACCCCGGCCTTCGGCGCGGAAACCTTGCCCACGAGCGCGATGGTCGCGGGGACCGCGGTCTTATCGAAGCTGCTCGATTCGACCCGGGCGCCCGGCATCAGTGGCAGCAGCTTCTGCGGAAAACCGTCGACAAGCGCGCCGACCGTGGCCGACGTGCCCGGTTCCGCGGAGGGGCTGGGAGGAGCCGTGGTGGAGGCCAGGGCGGTGGGCTGCGCTGCCGGCGCCGATGACGCCGGTGCCGCAGCGCCCGGGGCAGGGGTGCAGGCTGCCAGCGCCAGCAGCGCGACGGCGGCGGTCACTGCCATGGCGCGGTCGCGCTCTCCAATAACCTTCACAGGGGTGTTCCTCCTGGTCTCGACGGTGGATGCAGCCTCCAGTTTAGTCAGTTGCTGCGCATAGGATTGGTGTGTGCGGCCGGAGAGTGAAGACAGTGAGCGGGACAGCGCAAGCCGGCACGCGAAAAACCAGCCCGGCACCGCCCAGCCCGGCACCGCCCAGCCCGGCACCGCCCAGCTCGGCAACGCCCGGCCCGGCGGGAACCGCCTGGACGAGGAGACCCTGCGCGAGCTGCGCCGCAGCAGCATCCTGCACGTCGACATGGATGCCTTCTTCGTCTCGGTGGAGCTGCGCAGCCGGCCTGAGCTCAAGGGCCGGCCCGTGATCGTCGGCTATCCGGCGGACCGCTCGGTCGTCCTCTCGGCTTCCTACGAGGCCCGGAAATTCGGGGTGAGGTCCGCGATGCCCATGGCGGTGGCGGTCCGCATGTGCCCCTCCGCCGTCGTCATCGAACCCCGGCACAAGCTCTATTACGAGGTATCCGGCCAGATCATGGCGATCTTCGGATCCATCACGGACCTGGTGGAGCCGCTGAGCGTGGATGAAGCCTTCCTCGACGTAGGCGGGGCGATCCGGAGGCTGGGGCCGCCCCGCGAGATCGGCGAGCTGATCCGACGCCGGGTCCAGAGCGAGCTGGGCATTACCGCGTCGGTCGGCATCGCGGCCAGCAAGTTCGTGGCGAAGATCGCGTCCACCCGGTGCAAACCGGACGGGCTGCTGCTGATCGGACCGGATGAGACGGTGCCCTATCTGCACACGCTGCCGGTCAGCGCGCTGTGGGGCGTGGGCGCCAAAACCGTCGAGGTCCTCGCCCGGATGGGCATCCGGACGGTCGCCGACGTCGCGGCGACGCCGCTGCCGTCGCTAAGGAAGATCCTGGGCGCCACAGGCGAGCACGTCCACCGCCTGTCGTGGGGGATCGATCCCCGGCCGGTGACGCCGGTCCGGGCGGAGAAGAGCATCGGCGCGGAGGAAACCTTCGCAGTGGATACCGGCGACGACGCCCTGCTGCACCGGGAACTCCTGCGCCTCTCCCACCGCACGGCCGAGCGGCTCCGGACCGCCGGCATGCACGCCAGGACCGTTGCGCTGAAGCTGCGCTACGCCGACTTTTCCACGATCACCCGCAGCCGCACCGTCAGCACGCCCATCGACAGCGCACAGCTGCTCTACGGCGTCGCCGTGCAGTTGCTGGAATCCGTCGGCCCGCGTCCCATGACGGTGCGCCTCGTGGGCATCCGGGCGGAGCAGCTGGAGGAAGCGGCGCAGGCTCCGCTGCAGCTCAGCCTGGACCGCCGGGACGACAACTGGCGCGCCGCCGAGCAGGCGCTGGACCGCGTCACCCGCAAATACGGAAACAAGTCCGTCCTGCCGGCCCGCTTGCTGGACCCGGGCAACGGACCGCGCTGACCGGCGTCTGCCGCCGGCTTCGCGGCCGCGGGATCACCGCCGGTGACGGCACGGGGCCGGAGCCGCCGGGCGCCGGGCGGGCGTCTTTCAGAACGGGGCCCGACAAACTATCCTAGATATACGTATTTACGAACGACTGGATCAGGCGTTCGGCCCTGCAACTGAACACCTTCACAGGAGGCGTGCCTCCACCTCCAGCCAATGACGGCGAAGGGGAACCGGCCGGGGATCCCGGACGTTGGGCGTTTAGGGACAAAGTGCCGCGCCAAGTCTGGACGTTGGCCGACTGAAGGAGGTCGTGATGCCGCTCTCGGAGCACGAACAGAAGTTGCTGGAGCAACTTGAGAAGCAGCTGCACGAGGACGATCCCAAGTTTGCCAGCTCGATGGGCTCGGATCCGGGTCGTTCCTGGTCCACCCGTCACCTGGTCATCGGGGTCCTCGGCGCCGTCGCCGGGATCCTGTTGCTGTTGTTGGGTGTCACGCTGCAGAACATCGTTGTGGGCGTGCTCGGTTTCCTCGTCATGGGCGGCGGCGTTTACTACGCGACCATGCGCAGCTCAACCGGCACCTCGAAGCCGGGGACAGCCGGACGGAAACCGGGCAAGCAGCGCAGCTCGTTCATGAGCAACCTCGAAGAACGCTGGGACGAACGGCACCGCGGAGAGTCCTGACCGCATCGACCTGACGGCCACTGCCTGACTTCTGCTGTCTGACGGCCACTCCGGTACCAGTACAGCCTGACCGGTACCGCCTGACTGACGCCGCCGGCGCCCTGCCGCACGTTCGTGCGCCCCGTAGCGGTTCCCGGCGCCGCCGGCAGGCCGCGCCGCTGACAAACCGACCCGCCGACAGCCCCACCAAGTCCGGCCTCCACTTTCCACCACCGCTCTGCCCCACCACGTTCCCCGCAAGGACCCGCTCCGGCGGGTCTTTTGCCTTTTAAGTCTCGTTGCGGCCCGGCAGCCGCCGCCAACCCGCCCGCCTCGCCGCCTGGCGCGCGCTGCTTCCCGCGCCCGGGGCGGCCAAATCCCTCCACTGCGCCCCACTTTCCTCGTCGCCCTTTACTGGCGCGGGACACGCGCGGAGAAATTAAATCGAAATGGCGCGCAAAAACCCCGAATGTCGTTGACGGGGGAGCGAAGTGGAGTAATGTGGAGGACGTAAGAGGGTAGTGGCAGCACAGGGGACGTTGGACTTCCTACAACAGACAGGCGGTGGGCCGTGTTTCTCGGCACTCATTCACCGCGTCTGGACGAAAAGGGTCGAATCATCCTGCCGGCTAAGTTCCGCGAGGAGCTCGCCGCCGGCCTGGTTCTCACACGGGGCCAGGAACGTTGCATCTACGTCTTCAGTGAGGCGGAATTCGGCCGGGTTCACGAGCAAATGCGGGAGGCTCCCATCTCCTCCAAGCAGGCCCGTGACTACATCCGCGTTTTCCTCTCTGGAGCCTCCGACGAGGTACCTGACAAGCAGGGGCGCGTGACGATTCCGCCGGCGCTCCGGGAGTACGCAGGACTCGGCAGGGAGCTGGCCGTCATCGGCGCCGGCACCCGCGCGGAGATCTGGGACGCCCAGGCCTGGAACGAGTACCTCGCCGAAAAGGAAACAGCCTTCTCGGAAACCGACGATGCCATCCCGGGAATTCTCTGAAGCCCGCAGGCGCCGTCACCACCGCAGCACCACCAGTAAGCGCACGTTTCTTGATCGAGATCTCCAGCCGCCCATCCGGCAGTTCACCTGGCTCACTTCCCCGGAGCCAGGCGGACCGCGGGGTAGGCGCGGATGGGGATCTGGATCAAGAAGCCACACCAAGAGCCCGGGACCGGCCCGGGCTTTGCCGCAGCTATCCACCCCCGCGAAAGGACGAAGGCATGAGCGAAGACTCCAACCCGTCGAAGCCTACGTCCGAACGCCATGTACCGGTCCTCAAGGACCGGTGCATCAATTTGTTGGCCCCCGCCTTCGAGGCCGCCCGCAGCCGCGGCGAGACCCCGGTCGCCGTCGACGCGACGCTGGGCATGGGCGGTCACTCCGAAGCCATGCTGCAGCGCTTCCCCGACCTTCACCTGATCGGGATTGACCGGGACGAGGAAGCCCTGGCCCTCGCGGGGGAGCGGCTGGAGCCCTTCGCCGACCGGATCGACCTGGTGCACGCCGTCTACGACGAAATCCCGGACGTGCTCGTGGACCTCGGCTTCACGGAGGTCCACGGGATCCTGATGGACCTGGGCGTCTCTTCCCTGCAGCTCGACGAGCGCGAACGGGGCTTCGCGTACTCGTTCGACGCGCCGCTGGACATGCGGATGGACACCAGCCGCGGCCAGACCGCCGCCGACGTCGTCAACACCTACAGCGAAGAGGACCTGGTCCGCATCATCCGGAAGTGGGGCGAGGAGAAGTTCGCCGGCCGCATCGCCAACCGGATCGTCGCTGCCCGCGAAGCGAAACCGTTCGCCACCACCGGTGAACTCGTCGAGGTCATCCGTGCCGTGGTGCCGGCCGGTGCCGCCAAGACCGGGGGACACCCCGCGAAGCGCACCTTCCAGGCCCTGCGGATCGAGGTCAACGAGGAGCTCGACGTTCTCGAGCGCGCGATCCCCGCGGCTGTCGCCTCGATCGCCCTCGGCGGCCGTGTCGTCGTCATGTCCTACCACTCCCTGGAGGACAAGATCGTCAAGGGCGTCTTCCAGGCCGGCTCCAAGTCCTCGGCCCCGCTCGGTTTCCCGGTGGAACTCGAGGAGCACAAGGCCGAACTCAAGACCCTGACCAAGGGCACCGAAGTCCCCACCGCCGCAGAAATCGCCGAAAATCCGCGTGCCGCCTCCGCCAGGCTGCGCGCCGTCGAACGCATCAAAGCCAGGAGAGTCGCATGAGCACCGCCGCCGTCAACAGCTTCCCCGTTGCCACAGCTGCGACGGCCCGTGCCCTCCCCGGCACGCACCCGGCGTCCCGCCCGTCGCGCACCCCGCTCTCCATCGTCCGCACCGTCCCGCGCAAACGCCGGGCACCGTTCGTCGTCATGTGCTTCGGCATCCTCGCGCTGGCCCTGATGGCCGTCCTGGTGCTGAACATCTCCGTGTCCTCGGCCCAGTACCAGCTGGTCCAGCTCCGGGCCGAGCAGTCCACCCTGACCAAGCAGAACCAGGACCTGACCCAGCAGGTGCAGAACTTTGACGCGCCGCAGAACCTGGCCGCCAAGGCATCCGAGCTCGGTATGGTGGCGTCCACGGCCAAGGGCCAGATCGACCTTTCCACGCTGTCCGTCACCGGCAAGGCCAAGGCCGCAGTCAAGGGTGACGCCCCCGGCGCGGTGATCGCCGCTCCCGCCGTGGCCGGGCAGGTCAACGTCGTCCCCTCCGTCTCCGGCAACGAGCCGCTGTTGAACCGCAAGCCGGCCGACAGCCGCGCCGCCCAGGCACCCAAGGCCCAGGAACCGAAGGCACAGGCGCCGAAGGCTAAGGCACAGGCTCCGACCGTGGACCTGCACGGCGGCTCCGTCCCGGCCCCGGCCCAGAAGACCCCCGGAAAGTAGACCGCAGGACCAGCACCCCGCCAGGCAAGCAGCAAGGAAACATCGTGGCGCAGAACACCGGCAAAGCACGCACCCGCACGACGCCGAGCGCCACCCGGCGGCTGCGGCTCGGGCTGGGCATCATGCTCTCGCTCCTGCTGGTGGTCGGCGGCAAACTCTTCCTCGTCCAGGGCCTCGACGTCGGAGGCATGGCCGAGGCCGCGCTGCAGAACCGGCTCAAACCGATCGAGCTGCCCGCCGAACGCGGCAGCATCCTCGACGCCAAGGGCACCGTGCTCGCCAGCAGCGTGATCCGCTACAACGTTGTGGTGGACCAGACGGTCAACACCAACACCGAATCCTTTCCGCGGCTGGAGAAGGTCGACGGCAAGGACACCATCGTCGAGATCCCGCGCGACCAGGGCATCGAGGAACTCGCGGCCGTGCTGGGCATGAAGAGGGACGACCTGAAGGACGCCCTGACCGGCAAGCAGCGCTACTACATCGTGGCCAAAGACATCCGGCCCGACGTCGAAGACCGCATCTCCAAACTCCAGATCCCAGGCATCGTGACCGAGGGCACCAGCAAACGGGTCTACCCCAACGGCTCCGTCGCCGGCGGGATCGTCGGCTTCCTGCGCGACGGCACCACGGGGCAGGCAGGCCTGGAGCAGACCCAGGACGAGGTGCTCCGGGGCACGGCCGGCAAGCGGCTCTTCGAAATCGGCGCCGACGGGCTCCGGATTCCGGTCGGCGTGGACCAGTTCACCCCCGCCGTCAACGGCAAGGACATCAAACTCACCCTCAACTCCGACCTGCAGTACTTCGCGCAGCAGGCCATCCAGAGCCAGAAGGACAAGCTCAGCGCCGAATGGGGCATCATCGTGGTCGCCGACGCCAAGAACGGCAACATCATCGCGATGGCGGACACCGACGCCCCGGACCCCAACGACCCGGGTAAGGCTGCCCCCGAGGACCGCGGCGTCCGCGCCGTGACCGCCGCCTACGAGCCGGGCTCGGTGGAGAAAATGATCACCGCCGCGTCGGCGATCGAGGAGGGCACCGCTCGGCCGCTGGACACCTTCACGATCCCGCCCACCTACACCGTGGACGGGCAGACCTTCACCGACGCGTTCGAGCACGGCACGGAACGCCGCACCCTGGCCGGGATCGTCGGCTACTCGATGAACACCGGCACGGTCATGGTCGGGCAGCGGCTGAGCAAACAGAAGCGGTACGACTGGCTGAGGAAATTCGGCATCGGCGAGGCCCCGGACATCGGACTCCCCGCCCAGGCCAAGGGCATCCTGACGCCCGCGGACCAGTGGGACGGCCGCCAGCAGTACACTGTGCTGTTCGGCCAGGGCGTGGCGCAGTCTACCCTGCAGACCGTCCGGGCCTACCAGAGCATCGCCAACGACGGCGTCATGCTCCAGCCCCGCCTGATCGACAGCTACATCAACCCCGACGGCACCGAGGAGAAGGTGCCCGCCAAGCCCAGCCGGCAGGTGGTGTCGAAGAACACCGCCCGGCAGGTCCGCGACATCCTGGAAAGCGCCGTCACGGAGGGCGAAATCAAGGACGCCGCGATCGACGGCTACCGGGTGGGCGCCAAAACCGGTACCTCCGAATCACCCTGCGACGACGGCAAGGCGGGCTTCTGCGGCTACACCGCCTCCATGGTCGGGATGGCACCGATGGACGATCCGCGGTTTATTGTTGAAGTGGTCCTGCAACGGCCCAAGGGCAGCATCTACGGCATCACCAACGGGCCGGTGTTCCGCTCCGTAATGAGCCAGACGCTGCGGACCTACAACGTGGAGCCATCCACCGGCAAGCCGGTCAGGCTGCCGCAGTACGCCAAGTAGCACCACGCAGCACCAGCCAGCAGCACCACCAGTTCCACGCAGACGGGCCTGCGTGCGGGGCGATGTCCCGCGCACGGCCCGCCCTGCCCCGGCACCACCAACGGAGATCGCCTTGTCAGAGCTCAATGCCCAGGAAGCGGCCGCGCCGTCCGGCCAGGACTCCGCGTTCCGGCCCACGGCCGTCACCGCAGTGCCGCTGGAGACCATCGGCGGCTGGATCGGCGTCGTCGTCCCGGGCGCCTCCGCCGAGGTCCCGGTCACCGGCATCTCGCTGAACTCACGGACCGTGCAGCCGGGGGACCTGTACGTCGCCTTGCCGGGCGCTACCCGCCACGGAGCGGACTTCGTCTCCGGCGCGGTGGAGGCCGGTGCCGTGGCAGTCCTGACGGACGACGCCGGTGCCCGCCTGCTGGCGCTCTCCAACGACATCCCGGTCCCGGTCCTGCTGGCCGACGAACCCCGCGCCCTGGTGGGCCGCCTCGCCTCGCTGATCTACCGCAGCCGCCCGGAGGATGCCCCGGCCCCGGCCCTGTTCGGGGTGACCGGAACCAACGGCAAAACCACCACCACCTACTTCATCAACTCCCTGCTCCGGGCCCTCGGCCGGAAGACCGGGCTGATCGGCACCATCGAGATCCTCGCCGGCGGGGAGCCGATCCCCAGCCTGCTCACCACCCCCGAATCCACCGACGTCCACGCCCTGCTGGCCCTCATGCGGGAACGCGGCCTCGATGCCGCCTCGATGGAGGTCTCCTCGCACGCGATCTCGTTCCACCGCGTCGACGGTGTCGTCTTCGACGTCGCCGGCTTCACCAACCTGACCCAGGACCACCTGGACCTGCATGGGACCATGGAGGAGTACTTCGAGACCAAGGCCCGGCTCTTCACTGCCGAGCGGGCCCGCGCCGCCGTCGTGACCGTCGACGACGAGTGGGGCCGCCGGTTAGCCGACCAGACCGACATCCCGGTGACCACCCTGGCCACCGTGCCCGGAACCGGTGCGGCGGACTGGACCGTGGTCGACCCGCGGCCCCGCGGGCTCGGCACCGAATTCGGCCTCCGGCACCGCGACGGGACGGAACTCCGCCTGCACACCGGCCTGCCCGGCAGCTTCAACGTCGCCAACGCGGCCCTGGCCGCCGCCATGGTCCTGGCCGGCGGCAGCACCGCCGCCGAGGTGCAGTCCGCCCTGGACGCCGCCGACCCGTTCACGGTCGCGGTCCCGGGCCGCATGCAGCTCGTCGCGACGGCGCCGGCCGCCGTCGTGGACTTCGCCCACAACCCCGACGCCCTCGCCCGTGCCCTGGAGGCCGTGCGCTCCCCGGAGCCGGAGGCCAAGGTCATCATCGTTTTCGGCGCCACCGGCCAGCGCGACCAGGGCAAACGCCCGGCCATGGGTGCCATCGCCGCCCGGCTCGCGGACACCGTGATCGTCAGCGACGACGACCCGCACGACGAGGACGCCGCCGCCATCCGCGCCGACGTGCTGGCCGGTGCGCTGGAGGCCAAGGCCGCCGAAGGGCTCGGCTGCACCGTCCTGGAAGTCTTCCCCCGCGACGCCGCCATCGCCAAGGCCGTGGAACTGGCCGCCCCGGCGGACACCATCCTGGTCGCAGGCCGCGGCCACGAGGTCTGGCAGGAGGTCAAGGGCGTCAACCTGGCGCTCGATGACCGGGTGGAGCTCCGGAACGCCTTGACAGCCCGAGGATTCACCGTTCTCGATGACCAGCGGATAGAGTCCTAAACCGAGATGATTGCATTTACTGCGGCGGAAATCGCCGAGATAACCAACGGCCGGCTGGCCGCGGACCCGGGCATCACGCCCGCCTCCGTGGTCACCGACTCCCGCGAAGCCACGGCGGGTTCCCTCTATGTGGCCAAGCCGGGGGAGGCCGCCGACGGCCACGATTTCGTCGGCGCCGCCTTCGACCGCGGAGCCGTCCTGGCCCTCGTGGAACGGGACACCGCGGCCGCCGACGGCCAGCCTTTCCCCGCCGTCGTCGTCAAGGACTCCGTGCTCGCCATGGGCGCCCTCGCCGCCGAGGCCGTCCGCCGGATCCGCGCCCGCCGTGCGGCCGCGGGGGAGGACTTCACCGTCATCGGCATCACCGGCTCCGCCGGCAAGACCACCACCAAGGACCTGCTGGCCGGCATCCTCGCAGGACGGGGCGAGACCATCTCACCGCAGGGCTCCTACAACGGCGAAGTCGGCGTCCCGCTGACCGTCTTCAAGGCCGTCTACGAGACCAGGTACCTCGTGATCGAGATGGGCGCCACCGGCGTCGGCCACATCCGCTACCTCGCGGACATGGTCCGCCCCGAGATCGGCGTTGTCCTCTTCGTCGGCACCGCGCACGCAGGCGAATTCGGCGGCATCGACAACATCGCCCTGGCCAAGGGCGAACTGGTCGAAGCCCTGCCCGCCACCGGCACCGCCGTCCTGAACGCCGACGACGCCCGCGTCGCGGCGATGGCAGCACGGACCATCGCCACGGTTCTTGGCTTCTCCTCCCAGGCCGACCCGTCCGCCGCCGTCCAGGCCGAAAACCTCGAGCTCAACGCCGCGGGCAGCCCCGAGTTCGACCTGGTGCTGCCCGGTGACGCCGCCCGCCACCACGTGTCCGCCAAGCTGATCGGCGCCCACCACATCGGCAACCTGCTGGCCGCCGCCGCGGCGGCGCACGCCGCCGGCGTCCCCGGCGCCGAGATCGCCGCCTCACTCAGCGCCCAGTCCGCCGCCAGCCGCTGGCGGATGGAACGCACCGAGCGGGCGGACGGCGTGACCATCATCAATGACGCCTACAACGCCAACCCGGAATCCATGCGCGCCGCCCTGCGGACCCTCGCGGACCTCGGCCGCGGCCGCCGCACCTGGGCCGTGCTCGGGGCCATGCTGGAACTGGGCGAGGACTCCATCCGCGAGCACACCGCCGTCGGCACCCAGGTGGTCCGGCTCAACATCTCCCGGCTGCTCGTCGTCGGCCGCGAGGCCCGGGCACTCTACGTTTCCGCGGTCAACGAAGGCTCCTGGGGCGATGAATGCCTCTTCGCCGAAACCCCGGAGGAGGCGTACGGGATCCTGCGCGCCGAGCTCGAGCCCGGTGACCTGGTCCTGTTCAAATCTTCCAACAGCGTCGGACTGCGCCACCTCGGTGATCGGATAGCATTACCCCCACTGGGGAACGAAGGGAGCACGCTGCCGTGATCGCACTCCTGATGGGCTCCGGCCTGGCGCTGCTGCTGTCCTTCCTGGGCACTCCGCTCTTCATCCGTTTCCTGGTCCGCAAGGGCTACGGGCAGTTCATCCGTGACGACGGACCCACCTCGCACCACACCAAGCGCGGCACCCCCACCATGGGCGGCGCCGTCGTGGTGGTCGCGGTGCTGGTCAGCTACGGCATCACCCACCTCGTGATGTGGATGATGAACCCCCGCTCGCCCGGGCCGTCCGCGTCCGCGCTGCTGCTGCTCTTCCTCATGGTCGGCATGGGCCTGGTCGGGTTCCTTGACGACTTCATCAAGATCTCGGCCCAGCGCAGCCTGGGCCTGAACGCCAAGGCAAAACTGATCCTGCAGGCCGCCGTCGGCATCATCTTCGCCGTCCTGGCGCTGAACTTCCCGGACGAGAACAACGTCACCCCGGCGTCCTACCAGATTTCCCTGGTCCGGGACATCCCGTGGCTGAACCTGGCCTTCGGCGGCACCGTGGTGGGGGCGATCCTGTTCGTGCTCTGGTCCAACCTGATCGTCACCGCCGCCACCAACGGCGTGAACCTCACCGACGGGCTGGACGGCCTGGCCGCCGGCGCGTCGGTCATGGTTTTCGGCGCCTACACGATCATCGGAATCTGGCAGTCCAACCAGTCCTGCGGTTCCCCGCGCCAGGCCGGCGCCGGTTGCTACACCGTCCGGGACCCGCTCGACCTCGCCCTGCTCGCCGCCATCCTCAGCGCCGCACTGGTCGGGTTCCTCTGGTGGAACACCTCGCCGGCGAAGATCTTCATGGGCGACACCGGCTCGCTCGCGATCGGCGGCGCCGTCGCCGGCTTCGCGATCCTGTCCCGGACCGAGCTGCTGCTGGCCTTCATCGGCGGCCTCTTCGTCCTGATCACCCTCTCGGTGATCATCCAGGTCGGCTACTTCAAGATCACCAAGGGCAAGCGGTTCTTCAAGATGGCGCCGCTACAACACCACTTCGAGCTCAAGGGCTGGGCCGAAGTCACCGTGGTGGTCCGCTTCTGGATCCTGTGCGGGCTCTTCGTCGCGGCCGGCCTGGGCATTTTCTACGCCGAATGGGTGGTACTGCTGTGAACATCCCCGCACCGCTGGCCAGCTCGCCGCGGCTGGAGAACCTCACCAGCTGGGATTCCGACTGGGCCGGGCTCCGCGTGGTCGTCACCGGCATCGGCATCTCCGGCTTCGCCGCCGCCGACACGCTGATCGAACTCGGTGCCCGCGTGGTCGTGGTCGACGCCGCGGACAGCGCCAAGGCCCGGGCACAGGCGGACACGCTCAGGATCGTCGGCGCCGCCGACGTCCTGCTCGGCCAGGACGCCGTCGCCTCGGTGCCCAAGGTCGACGGCGAGGCCCCCGAATTGATCGTCACCTCGCCGGGCTGGCGGCCCGACCAGGCCCTGCTCGCCGCCGCCGCGCGGGCGCACATCCCGGTCTGGGGCGACGTCGAACTCGCCTGGCGCGTCCGGGAACGCCAGGGCCGCAAGACCGCCGACTGGGTCACCATCACCGGAACCAACGGCAAGACCACCACCGTGGGACTGACCGAATCGATGCTGCAGGCCGCCGGCCTCAAGGCGATCGCCGTCGGCAACGTCGGCACGCCCATACTCGACGCCCTCCGTGACCCGGTGGACTACGACGTCTTCGCCGTCGAACTCTCCAGCTTCCAGCTGCACTGGAGCCACACGGTCTCGCCCGTCGCCAGCGTCTGCCTGAACGTCGCCGAGGACCACGTGGACTGGCACGGCTCCTATGACTCCTACCTGGCGGACAAAGCCAAGGTCTACGAACGCACGCAGAAGGCCTGCATCTACAACGCCGAGCAGATCGAGACCGAACGCATGGTCGAGGACGCCGACGTCGTGGAGGGCTGCCGTGCGGTGGGCTTCACCACCGTCACCCCGGCTGTGAGCATGCTCGGCGTGGTCGAGGACCTCCTGGTGGACCGGGCCTTCATCGCCGAACGCAAGGACAGCGCCGCCGAGCTGGCGGCACTGGCCGACCTGGGGCCCGTGGCCCCGCGACACATGGTCGCCAACGCCCTCGCTGCCGCGGCCCTCGTCCGCGCCTACGGCGTCGAGCCGGGCGCCGTCCGCCTCGGCCTGCAGAACTACCTGCCCGGGGACCACCGCATCCAGCCGGTCGCCCGGCACGAGGGCGTGCTTTGGATCAACGACTCCAAGGCCACCAACCCGCACGCAGCGGCGGCGTCCCTGTCCGCGTTCCAGAACGTGGTGTGGATCGCCGGCGGCCTGTCCAAGGGCGTGAACTACGACGCCCTGGTCCGGGACAACGCCGCCCGGCTCAAGGCCGTGGTGCTGATCGGCGCCGACTCGTCGGACCTGCTGGCCTCGCTCCAGCGACACGCGCCGGATGTCCCCGTGATCGGCCACGCCAAGGGCGACACTGAAGAGGTGCAGAACGCCGGAACTGCCCATGCCGACGCAGGCCCCTCGCCGATCTTCGGCGAGACTGTGATGGCACGGGCCGTCGCCGCGGCGGCGCAGCTGGCCACCTCCGGGGACACTGTGCTCCTGGCCCCGGCGGCTGCGTCCATGGATCAGTTCTCTTCCTATGCTCACCGTGGCGACGCCTTCATCGAAGCTGTCCGCGAGCTCGTGGAAGGGCAGGCTCAGACCACCGAGGAGTAGCAATGGTCAGCACGCCCACCCGTCCCGCCGCGGCACCATCCGCCGCGGCCACGCCCGCCGCCCGGGTCAGGGACTGGTACCGCCGCTTCTGGGCGGCGCTCGAAGGGACCGGCACCTCACGGAACGGTTCCACCTACTACCTCATCCTCGGCTCCACCCTCGCGCTGACCGCGATCGGCATCCTCATGGTGCTCTCCGCCTCAAGCGTGGAGGCGATCGCGGCCGGGGAATCCCCGTACTCGGCCGCCCTTAAACAGGGCGGGTTCGCCGCGCTCGGCGTCTTCGCACTGTTCGTCCTTTCCCGGGTCAACGTCGTCTGGCTCAGGCGCTTCGCCTGGCCGCTGATGCTCCTGGCCGTCGCACTGCTCGGCCTGGTCCTCCTGATCGGGCGCAGCGCGCTGGGCAACCAGAACTGGATCGACGTCGGCCCGTTCACCTTCCAGCCCTCGGAGGCGGCCAAACTGGCCCTCGCACTGTGGATGGCGACGGTGCTGGACCGCAAGGCGAAGCTCCTGCAGCAGTGGCGGCACGCGCTCGTGCCCGTAGTGCTGCCCGGAGCCGTGGCCGTGCTGGGCCTCATCCTCGCCGGCAACGACCTCGGCACCGCGATGATCGTCATGGTCATCATCGCCGCGGCGCTGTTCTTCGCCGGGGTCCGGCTCTACCTGTTCGGCATCGCCGGGGCCTTCCTGGCCCTCGGCGCCACCGTCCTGGCCGTCACCAGCCCCAACCGGATGTGCCGGATCCTGTCCTGGACCGGCCAGACCTGCGCGGACGGCTCGGACCTGAACTACCAGTCCACCAACGGGCTGTTCGGCCTCGCCTCCGGCGGCTGGTTCGGCGTCGGCCTGGGCCAGAGCCGGCAGAAGTACAGCTGGATCCCCGAGGCGCACAACGACTTCATCTTCGCCATCATCGGCGAGGAACTCGGCCTGGTCGGCACCCTCGTCGTGCTGGTCCTCTTCGCTATCCTGGGCGCGGCCATCTACCGCGTGGTCGTGGCACAGCAGGACGTCTTCCACCGCGTGCTGGCCGGCTCCATCATGGTGTGGCTGCTCGGCCAGGCCAGCGTCAACATGGCCGTCGTCACCGGCCTGGCGCCCGTGATCGGCGTCCCGCTGCCCTTCATCTCGTACGGCGGCTCGGCCCTGCTGATGTCGCTGTGCGCCGTCGGCGTCGTGCTGTCCCTCGCCCGGGCCCAGATGGCCCCGAACATGCAACCGAACGGACTGACCCGGTTCGGCCCCGCCGGTTTCGCCCGGGTGCTCCGCCGGCAGGCCGCGGCCAGGCGCGCCGCCAAGGCCCCCGCCGGCCGCAAGACCCCCGCCCGGGGCAAGGCTCCAGCCCCGGGCAAGGCTGCCGCCCCGGCGAAAGCAGCCGGCACGGCTGGCCCGGGCACGGCCCCGGGTGCCGCCGCCCGGAAGCCCGGCACCAGGACCCCCGCCCCCAAGAACCCCGCACGAAAGCGCAGCTAGCCTCCATGAACACCGAGTCACCCCTGTCCGTCGTCCTTGCCGGCGGCGGCACCGCCGGGCACATCAGCCCGCTGCTGGCCATCGCCAACGCCCTCCTGGAGGCCCGGCCGGAGGCCCGCCTGCTGGCCGTGGGCACCCCCGGCGGCATGGAGCAGCGCCTGGTGCCCGCCGCGGGACTGGAGCTGGCCACCGTCAGCAAGGTCCCGTTCCCGCGCAAGCCGTCGCTGGAGCTGCTGCGGCTGCCCGGCAAGCTGGCCGGAGCCGTCCGCCAGGCCGGCGCCATCCTCGACGATGCCGGGGCGGACGTGCTGGTCGGCGTCGGCGGGTACGTCTGCACCCCGCTCTACCTGGCCGCCCGGCGCCGCCGGATTCCCATCGTGGTGCACGAGGCCAACACCCGGCCGGGACTGGCCAACCGCGTCGGCGCCCGGCTGAGCCGCCACGTCGCCGTCGCGTTCGCGGGCACCCGGCTCCGCGGCGCCCAGCACGTCGGAATGCCGATGCGGCGGGAGATCTCCGGCCTGGACCGGGCCGCGGCCCGTAACGCCGCGCGCACCGCCCTGGGCCTGGACCAGGACAAACCCACGCTGATCGTCACCGGCGGCTCCTCCGGCGCGCAGAGCATCAACCGTGCCATGGCCGCCGCCGCCGAAGCCCTGGGCGCCGCCGGCATCCAGACCCTGCACATCACCGGCCGCGGCAAGACCGTCCACGACGCCGAGGGCCGGCCGCTGGCCGCCCCCGGGTACCGCCAGGTCGAATACGTCGACGGGATGGAAACGGTCTACGCCGCCGCCGACCTGCTGCTGGCCCGTTCCGGCGCCGCCACCGTCTGCGAGGTGGCCGCCGTCGGCGTGCCGGCCGTCTTCGTTCCGCTGCCGATCGGCAACGGCGAGCAGGCCCTGAACGCCGCCGGCCTCGTGGACGCCGGCGCCGCGCTGCTGGTCGATGACGCCGCGTTCGACGCCGACTGGATCAGCGCCCAGGTCATCCCGCTGCTGCGCGAGCCGGAGCGGCTGGACCGGATGGCCGCCGCAGCCCGGCAACAGGGCATCCGGGACGCCGACCGGCGGATGGCAGCCCTCGTCCTGGACGCGGCAGGCGGCGGTTCCAATGGCCACTAGCGGCCCGGACGCCGGCCGCGCGGACAGCGGCGCGGACAGCACAGACTTCGACCAGCAGGCAGGAAACGGAACAGCAATGACCCAGGCCCCCCACGGCACCCCGACCGCGGCCCGCACCCAGGAGTCCCTGGGCCGGGTGCACTTCATCGGCATTGGCGGCGTCGGCATGTCCGCCGTGGCCCGGATCATGGCCGCCCGCGGGGTCCCGGTCAGCGGCTCCGACGCCAAGGACCTGCCGGTCATGGCCGACCTGGCCGCCGCCGGCGCAAGGATCGCCGTCGGCTACGATGCCGCCAACCTGGCCGACGCCCAGACCGTCGTGGCCGGCTCCGCGATCCGGCCGGACAACCCCGAGCTGGCCGCGGCCCGCGCCGCCGGCCTGCCGGTGCTGCACCGCTCCGAGGCCCTGGCCGCCGCCATGGCGCAGGACACGGCCGTGACAGTGGCGGGCACGCACGGCAAGACCACGACGACGTCGATGATCACCGTGCTGCTGCAGGGCGCCGGCCTGGACCCGTCCTTCGCGATCGGCGCCAACGTTCCGGCGCTGGGCGTCAACGCCGCCTCCGGAAGCTCCTCGGTGTTCATCGCGGAGGCCGACGAATCAGACGGGTCCTTCCTCAATTACCGCCCGCGGATCGAGGTGGTCACCAACGTCGAACCGGACCACCTGGACTTCTACGGCACCGCCGAGGCGGTCTACGCCTCCTTCGACCGCTTCACCGAACTGCTGCCCGCGGACGGTCTGCTGGTGGCCTGCGCCGACGACGACGGCGCCCGCGCCCTGGCAAAGCGCACCCGGGACCGCGGCAACACCCGCGTGGTGCTCTACGGCACCCCCCCGGACTCCGACGTGCGGCTGCACGACGACGGCCCGGACGGGGTCTGGATCTCGACGCCGGCGGGACGCTACGCCGTCGCGCTCCAGGTCCCCGGCCGGCACAACGCGCTCAACGCCGCCGCGGCCTTCGCGGTCGCCCTGGAACTCGGCGTCGACCCGGACACGGCCGCCGGCGCGCTGGCCCACTTCTCCGGCGCCTCCCGGCGCTTCGAATACAAGGGCGAGGGCCGGGGCGTGCGGGTCTACGACGACTACGCCCACCACCCCACGGAAGTGCGCGCCGCCCTCGCCGCCGCCCGCTCCGTCGCCGGTGACCGCCGGCTCCACGTGCTCTTCCAGCCGCACCTGTTCTCCCGCACCCGCGAGTTCGCGCACGAGTTCGCCGAAGCCCTCAACGCCGCCGACACGGCCCTGGTGCTGGAGATCTACCCGGCCCGCGAAGACCCGATCCCGGGCGTCACCAGCCAGCTGATCGCCGACCACCTCGGCCCGCACGGGCACCTCGTCGGCCCCGGCGACGACGCAGTTCGGGCCGTGCTCGCTGCCGCGGAGGCCGGGGACATCGTGCTCACGGCCGGCGCCGGCGACGTGACCGCCTACGGCCCCCTGATCGTCGCCGCGCTCAACAAGAGCGGGCTCAACGACAGCGCGCCCAACGACAGCGGGCTCGGCGGCGACGCGCCGGAAGCAGGGACTCCCGGTGCCTAGCACACGCCGGCCCGGCTACCCGACCGGCCCGCGCGGGTCCGGCCCGGCCCGGCCCGCGGGCAGCGCGGACGAGGTCATTTCCGCCTCCAAGGCCGACCCCGGCCCCGCCGCGCCCGGCGCCTCCGCGCCCTCAGCGGGATCCGGTGCCCCGGAGCCGCGCGGCAACGTTCTGGCCTTCCCGGAGCCCCGCGCCAAGCGGCGGCGCCGGGTCATCCTGGGCACGCTGGCCGCCCTCACCGTCCTGGTCGCGGCCATCATCGCGGCCGCGGTGTACTCGCCGTGGCTGGCGGTGCACTCCGTCACGGTGGAGGGCACCCGGATGCTCAAACCCGACCAGGTCAAGGCCGCCCTTGCCCCGCTGCAGGGCAAGCCGCTGCCGCAGGTCAGCGACGAGGAAGTCACCCGGCTGCTGCGTCCGCTCGTCCAGGTCAAGGCGGTCAGCACCCAGGCCCGGCCGCCGTCCACCCTCCAGGTCCGGATCACCGAACGCGTGCCCGTGGCGCTGGTGAAGCAGGCCGCCACCTACCAGCTGGTCGACGTCGACGGTGTCCAGCTCAGCACCACCAAGACGCCGGACAAGGTGAAGCTGCCGGTCATTGACGGCGGCCGCGGCACGCTGCCGAAAGACCTGTTCCACGCCATCACCGCCGTCCTGGGCGCCCTTCCGCCGGACGTCCTGGCCCGGCTCTCCGATGCGTCGGCGAAGTCGGCCGACGCCGTGTCGCTCAAGCTCGTCGACGGCCAGACGGTCGTCTGGGGCAACGCGGGGGAGAGGGAACTCAAGGCCCGGGTGCTGGCGGCGCTGTTGAAGGTACCGGCGGACCCCAAGAACCCGGTTGCGGTGTACGACGTGAGCGTCCCGCGCCACCCGGTGACCCGGTAGTCGGTGGTCCTGGGTCATTTACCCGGCATTTACCCGGTATTCCCGCGACACGCGGAGCCGGTTATTGAATGTCCCCGGCAGAGGAAATAGCGTCACAGGCATGAGTTACTTGACATAACTATAACCTTCAAGTGGAAGGTTAAGGTTCAAGGCTTCAAGCTTGACTCCATCAGTTTTCGCAATAGAACACGAACAAGGGACACGTAACGTGGCAGCTCCGCAGAATTACTTGGCCGTCATCAAGGTCGTCGGCATCGGCGGCGGTGGCGTGAACGCAGTCAACCGCATGATTGAGGTCGGTCTCCGCGGCGTCGAATTCATCGCCATCAACACCGACGCGCAGGCGCTGCTGATGTCCGACGCGGACGTCAAGCTCGACGTCGGACGCGAGCTGACCCGTGGCCTGGGGGCCGGTGCGAATCCTGAGGTCGGCCGGCAGGCCGCGGAGGACCACGCCGACGAGATCGAGGAAGTGCTCCGCGGAGCGGACATGGTCTTCGTCACCGCCGGCGAAGGCGGCGGCACCGGCACCGGCGGCGCGCCCGTCGTGGCCCGCATCGCCCGCTCGCTCGGCGCCCTGACCATCGGCGTCGTCACCCGCCCCTTCACCTTCGAGGGCCGCCGCCGTGCCGGCTCCGCCGAAGCCGGCATCGACGCCCTGCGCGACGAGGTCGACACGCTGATCGTCATCCCGAACGACCGACTGCTGTCCATCAGCGACCGCAACGTCTCGGTGCTGGACGCCTTCCGCTCCGCGGACCAGGTCCTGCTCTCCGGTGTCCAGGGCATCACCGACCTGATCACCACCCCCGGCCTGATCAACCTCGACTTCGCGGACGTCAAGTCCGTCATGCAGGGCGCCGGCTCCGCCCTGATGGGCATCGGCTCGGCCCGCGGCGAGGACCGTGCCGTCAAGGCCGCCGAACTCGCCATCGCATCGCCGCTGCTGGAGGCCTCGATCGACGGCGCCCACGGCGTCCTGCTGTCCATCCAGGGCGGTTCGGACCTCGGCCTCTTCGAGATCAACGAGGCCGCCCGCCTGGTGCAGGAAGTCGCCCACCCGGAGGCGAACATCATCTTCGGCGCCGTGATCGACGACGCCCTCGGGGACGAGGCCCGCGTCACCGTGATCGCGGCGGGGTTCGACGACGTCAAGGCCACCTCGCCGTCGATGGACCAGTCCCAGCCCGCCCCGGCACGCCCCGCGGCCCCCGCCCCGGCTCCGGCCCAGGCTCCCGCCTCGGCACCGGCCCAGCCGATGCACGCCGGCGTCGGCGCCTCCGGCCTGGGCAGCTGGGGCCAGCAGCGCCCCTCGGCCGTTCCGGCGGATTCCGGCTTCGACGTGGACCTGCCGTCCGTCGTCGAGCCCGACCTCTCCGGCCGCCACTCGGACGACCTGGACGTGCCCGATTTCCTGAAGTAACCCGCGGCCCAGCGGCCCGGAACACGATGGCACCGCCTCCGGGCGGTGCCATCGTGCGTTGCGGCGGGATACGGTGGTCGGTATGGCTTTGTTGGCAGTTTGTGAAGTGGCGGCTCCTGAAATGACGGTGTGCTGAATGTTCTCGTGGCGGTCTGAAGTGCGGCCGGGGGTCTGGGTGGCCTTTACCAATGCCGCCGCCGGCAACCTGGCGCTCCACGTCGGCGACGACCCCGAGGCGGTCCGCCGGCGGCGCGGCCGGCTCGCGGATGCCGCCGGGCTCGGGTCCAGCGGCTTCCGGTTCATGAACCAGGTCCACGGCAACACCGTGGTCCTGGCCGAGAACGACGCACCGGAGGAGGCGCCCACCGCCGACGCGCTGGTCTCCACCGGGGAACCGTTGGCGGTCATGGTGGCCGACTGCGTGCCGGTGGTTCTCGTGGGCGACCGGGCCCACGGCGCCGGCCCGGTCCTCGCCGTCGTCCACGCGGGGCGGCCCGGCCTGGCCGCGGGCGTGGTCCCCGCCGCGGCCGCGCGGATGCGTGCCCTCGGCGCCACCGGCCTCAGCGCCTGGATCGGGCCGTCCATCTGCGGCCGGTGCTACGAAGTCCCCGAGGGAATGCGTGCCGACGTCGCAGCCATCGTCCCTGACGCCTGGTGCACCACCGCCCAGGGCACCCCGGGGCTGGACCTGCCGGCCGGGGTCCGCAGCCAGCTCTCCGACGAGGGCGTCACGGTCGAATACTCCGGAGGTTGCACCAGGGAGGACGAGGACCTTTACTCCTACCGGCGCAACCAGCACACCGGCCGGTTCGCCGGGCTCGCGTGGACCACCGCCCCGGCCGCCGCGGCGGTGGCCGGATGAGCGGCGCGTTGGGCAGCGCTCCGGGGGGACCGGCGGAGGACCCCCGCCGCGCCCAGCTCGCCGGCCGCCTGCAGGCGGTGGGGGAGCGGATCGATGCCGCCATGGCTTCGGCGGGTCGCCGGGATGCGGCGCCCCGCCTGATCGTGGTCACCAAGTTCCATCCGGCCGAGGACGTCGCACGGCTGGCTTCCCTCGGCGTCACCGACGTCGGCGAAAACCGCGACCAGGAGGCCGCCGACAAGGCCGCCCGACTGCAGGAGCTGCCGCTGCACTGGCATTTCATCGGCCAGCTTCAAAGCAACAAGGCCAAGTCGGTCGTCAGGTACGCCCACGCCGTGCACTCCGTGGACCGGCCGCAACTGGTCGACGCGCTGGCCAAAGCGGTCCGCGCGGAGCAGGACCGCACCGGCCGAACGGACTTGGAGTGCTTCATCCAGGTCAGCCTGGACACGGCCGCCGGCGGGCACCGGGGCGGGGCGCTTCCCGCCGACGTCGCCGACCTGGCCGACCGGGTTGCCGCCGCGGACGGGCTGCGGCTGGCCGGCGTGATGGCGGTGGCGCCGCTCGGGGCGGACCCGGGGCCGGCCTTCGAAAGGCTCGCGGAAATTTCCGCCCGGCTCCGCGCCGGCCACCCGGGCGCCACGGGCATCTCCGCCGGCATGAGCCAGGACCTGGAGCAGGCCGTCCGGTCCGGGGCGACACACCTACGCATTGGCTCGGATATTCTCGGTCCCCGCCCGGCCGTGCGGTAGGTTCAACGTATTGGAAGGTAATGGCGGGGATTCCAAGAGCAGTGACTGAGCGGCCCGCAAAACGGACACGATTAGGAGTCGACCATGGCTGGCGCTCTGCGCAAGACAATGATCTATCTTGGGCTCGCTGACGGCGACGAACACTACGAGTCCGAGCACCACGCCCCGCACAAGGATGAGGACGAACCCATGGAGCACGACCGTGAGGAACGCCGCGCGCCGGCCCCGGTCCGTGAAGCCCCCAGGGAAGAGTCCTACGCCGCTGAAGAGGAATACCGCGCACCCGTGACACCCATCAAGCGAGCGGCCGCCGGCCGCGAAGAGACCACCGGCCTGCGGCAGATCACGACGATCCACCCGCGGTCCTACAACGACGCCAAGCTGATCGGCGAAAGCTTCCGTGACGGGATCCCCGTCATCATGAACGTCACCGACATGGGGGAGGCCGACGCCAAGCGGCTGGTCGATTTCTCCGCCGGCCTCGTCTTCGGCCTGCGCGGCAGCATCGAGCGCGTGACCAACAAGGTGTTCCTGCTCTCGCCCTCGTACGTCGAAGTGATCGGCGATGACAAGAAGATCAGCGAAACCCAGGCCAGTTTCTTCAACCAGAGCTAGCCCGGAACCGGGTTCAGGATGCCAGGCGGGGAAACCCGCCTGGCATCCGTGCTGGAGATCCGTGTTGGAATAGATGCGTAACGACTGTCAGGACACCGCGGTATCCGGAATGATCATGGAGATTTGAGTTAGCTCATGGGAATTGTTTTCGGACTTGCCTATATCGCCCTGCTGCTGTTTTTCGTGGCGCTGATCATCCGGCTGATCTTCGACTGGGTCCAGATGTTCGCCCGCAGCTGGCGCCCCCGGGGCGCAGCGCTGGTCACGGCCCACGCCGTGTACTCGGTCACCGACCGGCCGTTGAAACTGCTCGGCCGGGTGCTGCCGCCGCTGCGCCTGGGCGGCATCTCGCTGGACCTCGCGTTCCTGGTGCTCTTCCTGGCCGTCTCCGTGGCCATGGGCATTGCCCGGTACTTCACCGTGACCCAGTCGATCGCCGGGTGACCGGCCGGGCGGGCCCGCATTTTTTCGCTAAAGATATAAAACTCCGGTTTGACACTGCGGTGTTGAATTAGAGGAACCAGACCAAATTTAGGTACCGTAGTTTTGACGGCCGGAAGGCCTCCTGACTAACTAGACCAACGAGGTGACCAGATGGCTTTGACGCCAGAAGACGTTGTCAACAAGCGCTTTCAGCCGACCAAGTTCCGCGAAGGCTACGACCAGGACGAGGTTGATGACTTCCTGGACGAGATCGTCGTCGA
Organism: Arthrobacter sp. Soil763; assembly: GCF_001428365.1. Classification (GTDB taxonomy): domain Bacteria; phylum Actinomycetota; class Actinomycetes; order Actinomycetales; family Micrococcaceae; genus Arthrobacter. The sequence goes on from NZ_LMSH01000005.1 coordinate 79,417, forward strand.
ACTGCGACGCCTGAACCAGGAGAACGACGAGCTGCGCAAGAAGCTCGCCGAAGCCGGTTCCGGCACGGCCGCCAGCTCCGCCGCTGCTGCCCCCGTGGTCGAAAAGGTGCCGGCACCCGTCAAGGCCGAAAAGGAAGACCGCGCCAAGGCAGAAGCCGAGGCCAAGGCCGCCGAAGCAGCTGAAGCCGCAAAGAAGAAGGAAGCCGAGAAGGCTCCCGCCCCGGCAGCAGCCCCGGCCCCCGTGGCCGCCACCGCTTCCGCCGAATCCGCCGCCGGCCTGCTGGCCATGGCGCAGCAGATGCACGACAAGCACGTCGCCGACGGCGAGCAGCAGCGTGACAAGATCATCGCCGAGGCGCAGATCGAAGCCAGCAGCCTGGTCAACGACGCGCAGGAGAAGTCCCGCAAGATCCTCGGCGCACTCGAGCAGCAGCGCTCCGTGCTGGAGCGCAAGGTCGAGCAGCTGCGCGGCTTCGAGCGCGACTACCGCTCCCGCCTGAAGGCCTACATCGAAGGCCAGCTGCGCGACCTGGACGCCCGCGGTTCGGTCGCGGCCCCCGAGGTCGAAGCCAGCTAGGACGTTTTACCCGTATTCTGAAAGCCGGTGGCTGAGGACTCCTCGGCCGCCGGCTTTTGGCATTAACCGCCGCCTCAGCTGCCGCCGCCCACCCCGCGGCCGCCGGCGGCACTCCACTCCCGGTACCGGAACGAAAGCACCATGACTGACGCACCAACCCCTGACGCCGCCCGGCCGGCGGACGCCGCGCCGGCCGCACCCGCGCCGGCCGCGCCCGCAGCCGCCGCGCCGCGCACGCCGCGCCGCGCGCTGCTGCTGTCCCTGTTCGCCGGGTTCGCAGTGTTCGCCTACGCCTTCGACCAGCTCACCAAACTCTGGGTCACGTCCACCATGACCGAGGGGGAGCGGATCCCGGTGCTGCCGCCCCTGCTGCACTGGTACTACATCCGCAACTCCGGCGCGGCATTCTCCATCGGCGAGAACGTCACCTGGGTCTTCACCATCATCATGACCGCCGTGTCCGTCGCCATCCTGCTGCAGCTGCGCAGGCTCGGCTCGGCCTGGTGGGCGCTGGCCCTCGGCCTGCTGCTCGGCGGGGCGCTGGGCAACCTCACGGACCGGCTCTTCCGCGAGCCCTCGTTCGCGATGGGCCACGTCGTGGACTTCATCCAGCTGCCGAACTTCGCGATCTTCAACATCGCCGACTCCGCGGTGGTGTCCTCGGTGGTCATCATCTGCCTGCTGACGCTGCGCGGGGTCAGCCTCGACGGCTCCCGCCTGCACCCGCGCAAGGACCAGGCGGACGCCGGGCCCGCGGCGACGGAGAACCATGTCTGAGCCCGGACTGCCGCAGGAACGGCACTTCACCGTGCCGGAGGAACTCGCCGGGGTCCGGGTGGACGCCGGCCTGGCGAAACTGATGGGCGTCTCGCGGTCCCAGGCCGCCGCCCTGATCGCCGAGGGCCATGTCCGCAGCGGCGGCCAGGCTGTGGGGAAATCCCTGAAGCTCAGCGCCGGCGGCGCGCTCGACGTCGTCATCCCGCAGCGCCGGGACCCGCTCGAAGTTGTGGAGGAAGTCGTGGAAGACCTGTTGATCCTGCTCGACGACGACGAGTTCGTCGTCGTCGACAAACCGGTCGGCGTGGCCGCGCACCCCTCTCCGGGCTGGGTGGGTCCCACGGTGGTGGGCGGCCTCGCCGGCGCCGGCTACCGGATCTCCACCTCGGGTTCGCCCGAACGCGCCGGGATCGTCCACCGGCTCGACGTCGGCACCTCCGGCGTCATGGTGGTCGCCAAGACCGAGAACGCCTACACGGCGCTCAAGCGGGCCTTCAAGGAACGCACGGTGGACAAGGTCTACCACGCCGTCGTGCAGGGCCTGCCCGACCCGCTGGCCGGCACCATCGACGCGCCGATCGGCCGGCACCCGGGCCACGACTGGCGCTTCGCCGTGATCGAGGACGGCCGGGACTCCGTGACGCACTACGAGGTGCTCGAAGCGTTCGGCAAGGCCTCGCTGGTGGAGGTACATCTGGAGACCGGCCGCACCCACCAGATCCGCGTGCATTTCTCCGCGCTGCGCCACCCCTGCGCCGGGGACCTGACCTACGGCGCCGATCCGAGGCTCGCCGCGACGCTGGGCCTGACCCGGCAGTGGCTGCACGCCCGGCAGCTGTCCTTCGACCATCCCCGGACCGGGGAACGGGTCACCGTGACCAGCGAGTACCCGCAGGACCTGAAGTACGCGCTGGAAGTCCTGGAGTCCGGCCAGGCCTGAGCTGAGCTGCGCGTGCCGGGAACGGAACTGTCCGTGCCCGGCACTAGAATGATTCGGTGACTTCCAGCAACAACTCGTTCGTCCACCTCCACAACCACACCGAGTACTCCATGCTGGACGGTGCGGCCAGGCTCGGGGAGCTCTTCGACGAGACCGAGCGGCTGGGCATGCCCGCCCTGGCCACCACGGACCACGGTTACCTCTTCGGCGCCTTCGACTTCTGGAAGCGGGCCACGGACAAGGGAATCAAGCCGATCATCGGCGTCGAGGCCTACGTCACCCCGGGCACCGCCCGCACGGACAAGAGCCGGGTGCGCTGGGGCGAGGAAAACCAGCGCAAGGACGACATCTCCGGCGGCGGCGCCTACACGCACATGACGCTGCTGAGCTACAACAACACCGGCATGCGCAACCTCTTCCGCGCCTCCTCGATCGCCTCCCTGGACTCGGTGTTCGGCAAGTGGCCCCGCCTGGACCGCGAACTGCTCAACACCTACTCCGAGGGACTGATCGCCACCACCGGCTGCCCGTCCGGGGAAATCCAGACCCGGCTGCGGCTCGGGCAGTACCGCGAAGCCCTCGAGGCCGCGGCCGAGTTCCGCGACATTTTCGGTGCCGAGAACTACTTCTGCGAACTGATGGACCACGGCCTGGACATCGAACGGCGCGTCACCGGCGATCTGCTCCGGCTGGCCAAGGAACTGAACCTGCCGCTGGTGGCCACCAACGACCTGCACTACACCCACGAGCACGACGCCAAGGCGCACGAGGCCCTGCTGGCCATCCAGTCCGGCTCGACGCTGCTCGAACCCACCTACGACAACGGCGGCTCGCGGTTCGCCTTCTCCGGCAGCGGCTACTACCTGAAGTCGCCGCAGGAGATGCGCGAACTCTTCCGCGACCACCCGGACGCCTGCGACAACACCCTGCTGATCGCTGAGCGGTGCGAGGTGTCCTTCAACACCGGCGCGAACTACATGCCCCGGTTCCCCTGCCCGGAAGGCGAGGATGAGACCTCCTGGCTGGTCAAGGAAGTGGACAAGGGCCTGCACTACCGGTACCCGCAGGGCATCCCGGACAAGGTCCGCGCCCAGGCCGACTACGAACTCGACGTCATCACCTCGATGGGCTTCCCCGGCTACTTCCTGGTCGTGGCCGACTTCATCAACTGGGCCAAGAACAACGGCATCCGGGTCGGGCCCGGCCGTGGCTCGGGCGCGGGCTCCATGGTGGCCTACGCCATGCGCATCACCGACCTTGACCCGCTGCACCACGGGCTGATCTTCGAGCGCTTCCTCAACCCGGACCGCGTCTCCATGCCCGACTTCGACGTCGACTTCGATGACCGGCGCCGGTCCGAGGTCATCGACTACGTGACCCGCAAGTACGGCGACGAGCGCGTGGCCATGATCGTCACCTACGGCACGATTAAGACCAAGCAGGCGCTCAAGGACTCCTCCCGCGTGCTCGGCTACCCGTTCAGCATGGGCGAGCAGCTGACCAAGGCGCTGCCGCCGGCCGTCATGGCCAAGGACATCCCGCTGGCCGACATCCAGAACCCCGAGGCCAAGCGTTACGGCGAGGCGGGGGACTTTCGCCAGCTGATCAGCACGGATCCCGAAGCCGCGAAGGTCTTCGAGACCGCCCTCGGCATCGAGGGCCTGAAACGGCAATGGGGCGTGCACGCCGCCGGCGTCATCATGTCCTCGGACCCGATCATCGACGTCATCCCGATCATGCGCCGCTTCCAGGACGGCCAGGTCATCACGCAGTTCGACTACCCGACGTCCGAGGGCCTGGGCCTGATCAAGATGGACTTCCTGGGCCTGCGGAACCTGACGATCATTTCCGACGCCCTGGAAAACATCAAGATGAACCGCGGCATCGACCTGGACCTGGAATCCCTGGCCCTGGACGACGCCGCCTCTTACGAACTGCTGGCCCGGGGCGACACCCTGGGCGTGTTCCAGCTCGACGGCGGACCCATGCGGTCGCTGCTGAAGCTGATGAAGCCTGACAACTTCGAGGACATCTCCGCCGTCCTCGCCCTGTACCGGCCCGGCCCGATGGGCGCCAACGCCCACACCGACTACGCCCTGCGCAAGAACGGCATCCAGGAAGTCATCCCGATCCACCCGGAGCTCGAGGAGCCGCTGGCCGAGATCCTGGGCGGCACCTACGGCCTGATCGTGTACCAGGAGCAGGTCATGGCCGTGGCGCAGAAGCTAGCCGGCTACACGCTCGGCCAGGCCGACATCCTGCGCCGCGCCATGGGCAAGAAGAAGAAATCCGAGCTGGACAAGCAGTTCGCCGGCTTCTCCCAGGGCATGCAGGACAACGGCTACTCCATGGAGGCGGTCAAGACCCTCTGGGACATCCTGCTGCCGTTCTCCGACTACGCCTTCAACAAGGCCCACTCCGCCGCCTACGGCGTGATCTCCTACTGGACCGCGTACCTGAAGGCGCACTACGCCCCCGAGTACATGGCGGCCCTGCTGACCAGCGTCGGCGACGACAAGGACAAGTCGGCGATCTACCTCAACGAATGCCGCCGGATGGGCATCACGGTGCTGCCGCCCGACGTCAACGAGTCCGCGCTGAACTTCACCCCGGTCGGCAACGACATCCGCTTCGGCATGGGCGCCATCCGCAACGTCGGCGCTAACGCCGTCGACGCGATGGTGGCCGCCCGGGAGCGCGAAGGGGCGTACACCTCGTTCAAGGACTACCTCATGAAGGTGCCGGCCGTGGTGTGCAACAAGCGCACCATCGAATCGCTGATCAAGGCGGGCGCCTTCGATTCACTCGGCCACCACCGCCGGGCCCTGGCCATGATCCATGAGGAAGCCATCGACTCGGTGATCACCCTCAAGCGCAACGAGGCGATCGGTCAGTTCGACCTGTTCGCCGGCATCGACGACACCGAGTCGGAGTCCTCGCTGAGCATCGAGATCCCCGACCTGCCCGAGTGGGAGAAGAAGGACAAGCTCTCCTTCGAGCGGGACATGCTGGGCCTCTACGTCTCGGACCACCCGCTGCAGGGCCTCGAAGGGCTGCTGAGCCAGCACGCCGACCAGTCCATCACCTCGATCATCGCCGAGGACGGACCGCACGACGGCGCCATCATCACCATCGCCGGCATGATCACCTCGCTCAGCCGGCGGATCGCCAAGGCCAGCGGCAACGCCTACGCGCGCGCCGAGATCGAGGACCTGGGCGGCTCGGTCGAGGTGATGTTCTTCGGGCAGGTCTACGGCCCGATCGCCTCGGTCCTGGCCGAGGACCTGATCGTCGTCGTCAAGGGCCGCCTGCAGCGCCGCGACGACGGCGCGGTGGCGCTGAACTGCATGGAGCTTTCGGTGCCGGACCTCAGCGAGGGCCTGGACGGGCCGCTGGTGATCACCATGCCGACGCACAAGGCCACCGAAGCGGTCGTGAACGAACTCGGCGAGGTGCTGCGCACCCACCGCGGGAAGTCCGAGGTGCGGCTGCACCTGCACGGCGACTCCCGGGTCGAGGTCATGGGCCTGCCCGTGCACCTGCGGGTCAACCCCAGCCCGTCGCTGTTCGGCGACCTGAAGGTGCTGCTCGGCCCGACCTGCCTGGACAGCTAGATCTCGTAGTCCAGCGGCACCGGCCGGCTGTAGCTGCCGCCGTGGTAGAGCAGCGGCTGGGACTCGCCGCCGACCGCCCCGTCGACGACCTCGACGACGACCACGGCGTTGTTCTCGAAGGAGAGCCGCATCTGGATCTTGCCGATCAGCCAGCCGGAGACATCCTTGAGGATCGGCACCTCATGCGGCCCGAGTTCCCAATGGTCGCCCTCGAAGCGGTCCCGGGTCCGGGCGAAGCGGTCGGCCAGTTCCTGGTTCTCGAGCCCGAGCATGTGCACGCCGATGTAGCTGGTGTTGGCCACGGCCGGCCACGACCGGGAGGTCCTTGCCATGTTGAAGGTGAAGCGCGGCGGCCGGGCCGACAGCGACGCCACGGACGTGGCGGTGAATCCGTACGGCACGCCCTGGTAGTTCGCGGTGATGATCGCGACGCCGGCCGCGTGCCGGCGGAACATCTCCTTGAACGTTCCCTCAAAGGCTTCTTCGGCTGTGGCCACTGTGGTTCATCTCCCTGTTGGTGCTGGTGCTGCGAGTGCTGCTCCCTGCCAGCGTATTCCGCCGCACGGCACCGGCGGTATTCGGCGTCGCCCTCCCGTCATCCGCGCGGGCGGACGCGGCGCAGGTAGCGCCACAGGACGGCGGACCCGGGCAGGGCAATGCGCAGCGCCGCCGCTTCCTTTGTTAAGGTGGCTTCCATGACCCACCCCGCGGTGCACCCGCCGATCCATGTCCACGACGGCGGCCCCGGCACCGCCGCCCCGTCCGGGCGCCGTCGGCGCTGGCGTGGCCCGGCCGCCATCACCGCCGTCGGCCTGCCGCTGGGCCTGCTGTGGTGGCTGCTGGCACCGGCCGGACTCAACCTGCTGACCCGCGACGCGTCGCTGAGCTCCGGCACCAACCCCGAAACCTGGCTGCCGCGTGACCTGGTCCTGGCCGGGCTGTTCCTGCTCGCCGGCTGCGTGACCGGCGTCCTCGTCGCCGGGAACCGGCCGGCCCGGCTGGGCGCCGCGGCCGTATTCCTTGCCGTCGCCGCCGCAGGCGCAGGGGCACTGCTGGCGTGGGGGACCGGGGTCCTCGCCGGCGGCTGGTGGGGGGCCGCGGAGGACACCTCGCCCAGCGCAAGCATCGCGTTCTCGCTCCGGGCCTACCCGGTCCTGCTCATCTGGCCCGCCGCCACCGCCCTGGCGCTCTTCCTGGCCACCGCCTTCACCGGTTCGGAACCGGAGGGCGCCGGCGCCGGTCCGTCCCCGGCCGCGTAACAGCCGCGGTCGGCAGGCCGCTGCGTCCGGGGCGTGGGCCGGCGGCGCGTAAAATGGTCGGGTGACCCCAACAGCTGACAGCCCCGCGCCCACGGTTCCCGCCACCACCGACCTCGATTTCCGCACCGTCGACGTGCGCGGGCAGCGATTGTCCCTGGCCGGCCTGCGCGCGGCGGTCCCGCGGGCCCAGCAGGGCACCGTCGCCGATGCCGCGGACAAGGTCCAGGCGATCATCACGTCGGTCCGCAGCCGGGGCTTCGAGGCGCTCAGTGAGTTCGCCCGGAACTTCGACGGCGTCGACCAGCTCCACCCGCGCGTCCCGGCCGAGGCCCTCGCCGCCGCGCTGGATGGCCTGGATCCGGCCGTGCGCGCCGCCCTGGAGGAATCCATCCGCCGGGCACGGCTCTTCGCCGACGCGCAGCGGCCGGCCAACACCGACGTCGAACTCGGCGAGGGCGCCGTGGTGAGCCAGAACTGGGTCCCGGTGGCCCGGGTGGGCCTCTACGTTCCGGGCGGGCTGGCCGTCTACCCCTCGTCCGTGATCATGAACGTCGTCCCCGCCCTCGCCGCCGGCGTCGAGTCGATTGCGCTGGCCTCGCCGCCCCAGAAGGACTTCGGCGGCCTGCCGCACCCGACGATCCTCGCGGCCGCGGCCCTGCTGGGGATCGAGGAGGTCTACGCCATCGGCGGGGCCCAGGCGATCGCCGCCTTCGCCTACGGCATCCCCGGCGCTGACGGGGCCGAAGGCATCGACCCCGTCGATGTCGTCACCGGGCCGGGGAACATCTTCGTGGCCACCGCCAAGCGGCTCGTCAAGGGCGTCGTGGGCATCGACTCGGAGGCCGGCACCACCGAGATCGCGATCCTGGCCGACGCGACGGCGCGCCCCGACCTCGTCGCCGCCGACCTGATCAGCCAGGCCGAGCACGACCCGAAGGCCGCCTCGGTGCTGATCACCGACTCGGCGGACCTCGCCGCGGACGTCCGCCGGGAGCTCGGCGTCCTGGCCGCCGCCACCAAGCACTCCGCCCGGGTCCGCGAGGCACTTTCCGGGCCGCAGTCCGGCGTCGTCCTGGTGGAGGACCTGGCCCAGGGCATAGCGGCCTGCGACGCCTACGCCGCCGAGCACCTCGAAATCATGACCGCCGACCCCGCCGCCGTTGCGGCGAAGATCCGCAACGCCGGGGCCATCTTCGTGGGCAACTACAGCCCGGTCAGCCTGGGCGACTACTGCGCCGGCTCCAACCACGTCCTGCCGACCAGCGGGACCGCCGCGTTCTCCTCGGGCCTGAACGTGACGACCTTCCTGCGCGCCATCCAGGTGGTCAACTACAGCCGGGACGCCCTGGCCGAGGTCAGCGACCACATCGTTAGCCTGTCCGGGGCCGAAGACCTGCCGGCCCACGGCGAGGCGGTCACCGCCCGCTTCGCGGCCCGGGAGTCCGCGGGCAGCCGCGGCGCCTGACCACAACATGTAGTAATTACAAGCTTGTTATTCAGCAACATCTAGTCGTAAACTGATCCCGGAGGCTCCACCAGCGGTGCCTCCTGACCGCCGACGGCGGCACGGCTTGCGACAGGGGAGGAACCGACGTGTATTGCCCGTTCTGCCGCAACCCTGACTCCCGTGTGGTGGACAGCCGCATCGCCGACGACGGCTCCGCCATCCGGCGCCGCCGCCAGTGTCCCGAATGCGGCCGCCGGTTCACAACGGTGGAAACGACCAGCCTGACGGTGATCAAGCGCTCCGGCGTCGGCGAACCGTTCAGCCGCAGCAAGGTCATCAACGGCGTGCGCAAGGCCTGCCAGGGCCGTCCCGTCACGGAGGACGACCTGGCGATGCTCGCCCAGGAAGTCGAAGAGGCCATCCGCGCGTCCGGCGCCGCCGAAATCGACGCCCACGAGGTGGGCCTGGCGATCCTCAACCCCCTGCAGCGCCTCGACGAGGTGGCCTACCTGCGCTTCGCCAGCGTGTACCAGGCCTTCGAATCGCTGGAAGACTTCGAGTCCGCCATCGCCCTGCTCCGCCATGAGGCCGAGTCCAAGGGGCTGGAAGGCAAGAACTCGCAGAAGAGCCCGCTCTAGGCTCAGCCAAGTTCCGGTGGTGGCAGCGGAGGGGAAGCCGCGGCCACCACCGGCTCCACCAAAAAACCGGCCCGCAGTTGGATAACTGCGGGCCGGTTTTTACGCGCTGTGGGCTACTTCGCGAGCTTGTGCGTCAGCGCGACCTCGATGGCCGCGCCGACGATCCCGGCGTCGTTCTTCAGTTCGGCCGGAACGATCGGGGTGCGCAGCTTCAGGTGCGGGAGGTATTCGTCGGCGCGCTTGGAGATCCCGCCGCCGACGATGAACAGTTCCGGGGAGAACAGGAACTCGACGTGCGAGAAGTAGCGCTGCAGCAGCACGCTGTACTCGGCCCAGCTCAGACCGTCACGCTCCCGGGCAACGGCGGAGGCCTTGCTCTCGGCGTCGAAACCATCGACCTCGAGGTGGCCCAGTTCAGCGTTGGGGACGAGCTTGCCGTCGAAAATGAACGCCGACCCGATGCCCGTGCCGAGCGTGATGACCAGGACCGTGCCGTTGATGCCCTCGCCGGCGCCGTAGCGGGCCTCGGCCAGGCCTGCGGCGTCGGCGTCGTTGATGACCTCGACCGGGCGGCCGAGGCGCGCGGTCAGCAACGCATCGATGTCCAGGTTCAGCCAGGACTTGTCCACGTTCGCGGCCGAGTGGACCACGCCGTGCTGGATGATGCCGGGGAAGGTCACACCGACGGGGGAGTCGGCGGCCGGGGCGTCGGGACGCTTGGAGAGTTCGGCGACGACCTGCGCGACGACCTCGGCCACGGACTCCGGGGTGGACGGCTGAGGGGTGGGCACGCGGAGCCGGTCGCCCACGAGCTTGCCCTTCTTCAAGTCGACGATGCCGCCCTTAATGCCGGTGCCGCCGATATCGATGCCGATCAGCGGGGCGTTCTTCTTCGACTTCTCGTCCTTCTTGGCCAATGGGATTCCGTTCGTGGCAGGGGCAGGGTGGGACTTGTTCAGGGTATGCGAAAGCGGTGCCGGATCAGGGCAGGGTCAGGACCTCGGCGCCGGAGTCCGTGACCAGCAGCGTGTGTTCGAACTGCGCGGTCCGCTTCCGGTCGCGGGTCACGACCGTCCAGTCGTCGGCCCACATATCCCACTCAACGGTGCCCAGGGTCAGCATGGGCTCGATCGTGAAGACCATGCCGGCTTCCATGACGGTGTCGTAGGCCGGGGCCGCGTCGTAGTGCGGGATGATCAGCCCCGTGTGGAAGGCCTCGCCGACGCCGTGGCCGGTGAAGTCGCGGACGACGCCGTACCCGAAGCGCTTGGCGTAGGACTCGATGGTCCGGCCGATCACGTTGATTTCCCGTCCCGGCGCGACGGCCCGGATGGCACGGCGCAGGGACTCCTCCGTCCGTTTGACCAGCAGCCGGGATTCCTCGTCGACCTCGCCGACCAGGAAGGTGTAGTTGGTGTCGCCGTGCACCCCGCCGATGAAAGCGGTGATGTCGATGTTGAGGATGTCCCCGTCCTGGACCACGGTGCTGTCCGGGATGCCGTGGCAGATGACCTCGTTCAGGGACGAGCAGAGCGATTTGGGGAAGCCGCGGTAGCCGAGCGTGGAGGGGTAGGCCTGGTGGTCGAGCAGGAATTCGTGCCCCACCTTGTCCAGCTGGTCCGTGGTGACGCCGGGCTCAATATGCTTGCCCACCTCCACGATGGCCTGTGCGGCGATACGGGACGCGATCCTGATCTTCTCGATCGTCTCGGCGGACTTGACCTCGGAGCCGGTGAACTTGGCCGGAGCCGGCTTGCCGACGTATTCGGGGCGCGGAATGGAGGCCGGCACGGCAAGCTGCGGGCTGACTGTCCCCGGGACAAGGGTGCCGATGGGTGCAGTCGAGGTGAGGGAAGGCATAGATTGATTCTATAAGCCCCCGGCCGCAGGCTCGAAAATGGGGGCGGTAAATACACTGGAAAATCAAAGCTGGAGAATGGGGCCGGAATATGCAGCCCGAACGTTCAGCGCAGAAGGAGATCCGATGGCCGAGTACTGGTACAACGTGAACACGCACGAGATCGAGGAAGACGCCATGTCGGACTGGAGCCAGCTGATTGGCCCGTACAAGACTCGCGAGGAAGCCGAACACGCCCTCGAGAAGGTCAAGGCGCGCAACGAGGCCTGGGAGAAGGACGACGACGACGCGTAACGCCGCACCCGGGCGCGCCCCCGGCGCCGCCCGGGAAGCCCGGGGCCGGCAGCCCGGCTGAGCTCCCGGCCCGGACCGGTTGCTAGAAGGAGTGCTCGGGGCCGGGGAACTGGCCGGAGCGGACGTCCTCGCCGTACGCCCTGGCGGCTTCACTCAGGGTGGTCCGCAGGTCCGCGTATTGCTTGACGAACTTCGCCATTTTGCCGCCGCGCAGCCCGGCCATGTCCTGCCAGACGAGCACCTGGCCGGTGGTTGCGTTGCCGGCGCCGATGCCGATCGTGGGAACCTCGACGGCGGCGTCGACGGCGGCGGCGGTCGGCGCCGGCACCATTTCCATCAGCACGCAGAAGGCACCGGCGTCCGCCAGCGCCACGGCGTCCTCGATCAGGCGTTGGGCGTCGTCGCCGCGGCCCTGGACCCGGTAGCCGCCCAGGGCGTGCTCGCTCTGCGGGGTGAAACCGATGTGGGCCATCACCGGGATGCCGGCCTGTACCATCGCCCGGACGGTCTCCGCATAGAATTTTCCGCCCTCGATCTTGACCGCGTGGGCACCGCCCTCCTTGAGGAAACGCACGCCCGTCGCGACGGCCTGCCCGGCGGAGACCTCGTAGCTGCCGAACGGCAGGTCCGCCACCACAAGGGCGCGGCGGGCTGAACGGGTCACCGCCCGGCACAGCGGCAGCAACTCATCCACGGTGACCGGCAGGGAGGTTTCGTTGCCGAAGACATTGTTCGACGCCGAATCGCCCACCAGCAGGACCTCGATGCCGGCCTGATCGAAGATTTCGGCCGCGTACTGGTCGTACGCGGTCAGCATGGCGAAGCGCTCACCGTTGAGCTTCGCCTGGCGCAGATGATGTGTCCGGATCCGGCCGGCCGGTTTCGCGGCGGCCGGAGTGGCGGCGGGGGACGGGGCCGACGGCGCGGACGCGGCCGGGGCGGGTCCGTCGCCGTAGGGGGCGGGGAGTTCTGCGGACAGGGGCGAATCGGGGCTGTTGCTGGGGGCCATGCCTTGAGCGTAGTGTGCCACCCCCGGTCCGAGCCACCGGACGCCCCCCCGCGGCGGGTTCCGGGGTACCGCCGCGGCGGGCCGCGAGGGGCGCCCGGCGGAGCGTTGTGTTAACGGCGTGTTACGCCCCGCGGCCCGGCCAGCAAACGCCGGAAATGCTTAGTAGAGTGAGTCGAAGGTAGCTGCGGGCGCCAGCCGTGACGAGGAGTCGGGACGGGCCCGGGCACGGATGCGAACCCGGAAAGAGGCACCATGGACCGCCAGCAAGAGTTTGTCCTGCGGACGATCGAAGAGCGCGACGTGCGCTTCGTGCGCCTGTGGTTCACCGACGTCGTGGGCTCGCTGAAGTCCGTGGCGCTGGCGCCGGCCGAAGTGGAAGGCGCCTTCGAAGAAGGCCTGGGCTTCGACGGCTCCTCGATCGAGGGCCTGGCCCGGGTGTTCGAATCCGACATGCTGGCCCAGCCCGATCCCGCCACCTTCCAGATCCTGCCGTGGCGCGGCGAGACCGAGGCGACGTCGCGGATGTTCTGCGACATCCTGACGCCCGACGGCGAGCCCTCCGCCGCGGACCCGCGTAACGTGCTCAAGCGCAACCTGGCCAAGGCCGCGGACATGGGCTTCACCTGCTACACGCACCCGGAGATCGAGTTCTACCTGCTGAAGTCCCAGCACCCCGGCCCCGACGGCGCGCCCGTCCCGGTGGATGAGGGCGGCTACTTCGACCACGTGCCCGGCGGCGTCGCGCAGGACTTCCGCCGCACGGCTGTGACCATGCTCGAATCGGTCGGCATCTCGGTCGAGTTCAGCCACCACGAGGCCGGGCCCGGCCAGAACGAGATCGACCTGCGCTATGCCGACGCGTTGCAGACCGCGGACAACATCATGACCTTCCGCACCGTGATCAAGGAGGTCGCCCTGCAGCAGGGGACCTACGCGACCTTCATGCCCAAGCCGTTCACCGCGCACCCGGGTTCCGGCATGCACACGCACTTCTCCCTCTTCGAAGGCGACACCAACGCCTTCTATGAGGCCGGCGCGGAGTTCCAGCTCTCCGAGACCGCGCGGCAGTTCATCGCCGGCATCCTCAAACACGCCCCCGAGTTCACGGCCGTGACCAACCAGTTCGTCAACTCCTACAAGCGCCTCTGGGGCGGGGGAGAGGCCCCCAGCTACCTGAGCTGGGGCCACAACAACCGGTCGGCCCTGGTCCGGGTCCCGCTGTACAAGCCCGGCAAGGGCCAGTCGGCGCGAATCGAGTACCGCGGCATCGACTCCGCCGCCAACCCATACCTCGCCTACGCCGTGCTGCTGGGCGCCGGTCTCAAGGGGATCGAGGAGGGCTACCAGCTGCCCGCCGCCGCCGAGGACGACATCTGGTCGCTGAGCTCGGCCGAGCGCCGGGCGATGGGCCATGACCCGCTGCCGGCCAGCCTGCACGACGCCATCCGGACCATGGAGGATTCGGAACTGATGCCGCAGATCCTGGGCGAGCAGGTCTTCGAGCACTTCCTGCGCAACAAGCGCGCCGAGTGGCAGGATTACCGCCTCCAGGTGACGCCCTACGAACTGCAGCGCAACCTGGCCATCCTCTAGGGGTTTGCGGTGAGCCTGGCACGGCGCCTCATCGCCGCGGGTTTCAACGACCTGGAAAAGGGCGAGCGGTTCCTGGCCGCGCCCGAACTCGCCGGCCTGGACGAGGATGCCCTGTTCGCCGGTCTGGCCCTGGCCGCCAACCCGGACACGGCGCTGCAGTCCCTGGTCCGGCTGATCGAGAAGCACCCGGACCTGCGGAAGCTGGCCGCCGCCGACCCGGAGCGCAGCGAGCCGCTTTACCGCGTCCTGGGCGCGTCCGAGGCGCTCGGGGAGTTCCTCATCCGGCACCCCGAACACCTGGACGCCTTCGAGGTGACGGCCAGCCCGGAACCGCAACCGGCCGACGCCGCTGCGCTGCGCACCCGGCTGCTGCAGGCGGTCCGCGCCGATCCCCGGGCGGCCCGGCCGGTGGCGGCGCTGGCCGGGCAGGACGGCTATGCGGCCCTGCGCACCGCGTACCGGCGTGGCCTGGTGGAACTGGCGGTCAAGGACCTCTGCGCCGCCGATCCGCTCGATGCGATGCCGGCCGTCGGGGCCGAACTGGCCGACCTCGCCGGCGCCGCGATCGAGGCGGCCCTGGCCGTCTCCCGGGCCGAGGCGGCGGAGCAGTTCAGCGCCGCCGAGGTCGCCGACGTCGGGCTGGCCGTGATCGGGATGGGCAAGTGCGGTGCCCGCGAACTGAACTACATCTCCGACGTCGACGTCATCTACGTGATCGACCCCGGCGGCCTCGATGACGCCCGGGCGAACACCATCGGCACCGCCCTGGCCTCCGGGATTTCGCGGGCCATCATGTCCACCGCCCGCGAGCCCGGGCTCTGGGAGGTCGACGCCAACCTCCGCCCCGAGGGCAAGTCCGGGCCGCTCGTGCGCACCCTGGCCTCGCATGAGAGCTACTACGCCCGCTGGGCCGAGAGCTGGGAATTCCAGGCCCTGCTGAAGGCCCGCACCATCGCCGGTGACGCCGCCCTCGGCGCCCGCTACGAGGCCGCCGTCGGCCCGCTGATCTGGTCCTCCGCCGGTCGGGAGGGCTTCGTAGAATCCGTCCGGTCCATGCGCCGCCGGGTCACCGAACACATCCCGGCCGACGAGGAACAGCGGCAGCTCAAACTGGGCCGCGGGGGCCTGCGCGACGTGGAGTTCACCGTCCAGCTGCTGCAGCTGGTGCACGGCCGGTCCGACGAGAGCCTGCGCTGCCGGGACACCACCTCGGCGATCGCGGCGCTCTCCGCCGGCGGCTACATCGGCCGCGCCGACGCGAAGGAATTCGACCGCGACTACCGGTACCTGCGCCTGCTCGAACACCGGATCCAGCTGTTCCAGCTGCGCCGCACCCACCTCATGCCGGTCAAGGAAGCGTCGCTGCGCTCCCTCGCCAAAGCCGTGCTGGGGCCGTTTTCCACCGAACGCCCGCACCCCGACGCGCTGTTGTCGGCCTGGCGGAAGACGAAACGTTCCGTGCGCGAGCTCCACGAACGCATTTTCTACCGGCCGCTGCTGAACACCGCGGCGGCGCTGAGCAGCGAGGAGGCCCGGCTGACGCCCGAGGCCGCGCAGGGCCGGCTGGCCGCCCTCGGCTACCTCGACCCGCCAGGCGCCATGCGGCACATCGAGGCGCTGACCGCCGGCGTGAGCCGCCGCGCGGCGCTGCAGCGCCAGTTGCTGCCGATCCTGCTCGGCTGGCTCGCCGACGGCGTGGACCCCGACGCCGGGCTGCTGGCGTTCCGTCGGGTCAGCGAAGCGCTCGGCACGACGCACTGGTACCTCGGCCTGCTGCGGGATTCGACCGCGGCGGCCGAGCGGCTCTGCCACGTGCTGTCGAACTCGCGGCTGATCTCCGACCTGCTGGAAGTTTCGCCCGAATCCGTCGCCTGGCTCGGCTCGGATAAGGACCTGGTGCCGGTCGGCTTCGAGGCGCAGTGGCTGGAGATCACCTCGAAGATGTCCCGGCACTCGGACCCGGAGAGCGCCATGCGGCTGATCCGGCTGATCCGGCGGCGGGAGATCCTGCGGATCGCGATCGCCGACAGCGCCGGGCTGCTGGACCAGGATCAGGTCGGGGCGGCGCTGGCCGACACCGACCGCGCCGCCATGCTCGGCGCCCTCCGCGTGGCCGAGAACGTGGTCTCGGCGCGGGAGCCGCTCAAGACCCGGGTCCTGGTGGTCGCCATGGGGCGCCAGGGCGGCCGGGAGATCGGTTACGGCTCCGACGCGGACGTCATCTACGTCCACCGCGGCCTGCCCGGTGTCCCGGAAGACGAAGCCCAGGCGCAGGCGGCGCGCATCGTCGGGAAGCTCTCAAGCCTGCTGACCCAGCCGCTGAAGCCCGCCATCCTCGCCGAACGGGTCCTCGCGGTCGACGCGGACCTGCGGCCCGAGGGCAAAAACGGCCCGATGGTCCGCTCGCTCGAGTCCTACGCCGAGTACTACCGGCGCTGGTCCCTGATCTGGGAGGCCCAGGCGCTGCTGCGGGCCCGCCCGATGGCCGGCGACGATGAGCTCGCCGCGGACTTCATAGCGCTGATCGACCCCATCCGCTACCCGGAGTCGGTATCGGACCAGGACGTCCGCGAGGTCCGCCGGGTCAAGGCTCGGATGGAGGCCGAACGGCTGCCCCGCGGCGCGGACCCTGCCCGGCACCTGAAACTGGGCCGCGGCGGCCTCAGCGACGTCGAATGGCTCGCCCAGTTGCTGCAGCTGCGCCACGCCGGACGGCATCCGGAACTACGCACCACCTCCACCGTGGAGGCGCTTGAATCGGCCGGGGAGCTGGAACTGCTGGACGGCGGGGAAGTCGTGCTGCTGCTGCGGGCCTGGCGGCTCGCGAGCCGGATCCGATCGGCCAACGTCATCTGGACCGGCCGCGCCTCGGACCTGCTGCCGTCCTCGCGGCGGGACCTGGAGGCGGTGGCGCGCTGGTGCGGCTACGGCCACGGCAACGCCGCGGCACTGGAGGAGGACTACCTGCGGCTGAGCCGGCGGGCCCGGGCGGTCTTCGAGCGCGTCTTCTACGGCCAGTAGGCCGCCGGGGCCGACATTTATCCCGCCTCCGGATAAATGCGGGTAGCCTCGAGGGGTACTTCGCCGGCCATCGGTGCCGGCTGCCACACCACTTGAGGGGTTGTTTACCTTGCCCAGACTCCAGCAGGCCGGCGCCGCCCGGCCGCGGACGGCCACGGTCCTAGCAGCGTTGCTGGCCTTCGCCGCATTGCTTTTCGGAGCTACCGGCGCAGCCGCCGCCCCGGCGGACGTACGCCAGGCCGCCGAGGCGCCACAGCCGGCCGCCGCGGCGTCGAGCGTCTCCGGGAAAACATACGTCATCGGCACCGACACGACCTTCGCCCCGTTCGAGTTCCGGGATGCCGGCGGCGAGCTGACCGGCATCGACATGGACATCATCCGGCAGATCGCCAAGAACCAGGGTTTCTCCGTCGAGATCAAGTCGCTCGGCTTCAACGCGGCGCTGCAGGCGCTGTCCTCCAACCAGGTCGACGGCGTGATCGCCGGCATGTCCATCACCGAGCCGCGCAAGCAGATCTATGACTTCTCCGACCCGTACTTCGAGTCGGGCGTCCAGATGGCGGTCGCCAAGTCGAACACTGACGTCAAGGGCTACGAGGACCTCAAGGGCAAGACCGTCACGGCCAAGACCGGCAGTGAGGGCGAAACCTTCGCCAAGTCAATCGCCGGCAAGTACGGCTTCACGGTCAAGTCCCTGGACCAGTCCGCGACCATGTACGAACTCGTGAAGTCCGGCAACGCCGTCGCCGTTTTCGACGACTACCCGGTGCTGGCGTACGGCATCAGCCAGAACAACGGACTGAAGGCCGTCTCCGAGAAGGAAAAGGGCGGCTCCTACGGCTTCGCGGTCAACAAGGGCAAGAACCCCGAACTTCTCAAGGCGTTCAACACCGGCCTCGCGGACCTGAAGTCCAGCGGCGAGTACCAGAAGATCCTGGACAAGTACCTCAAGGACCCGTCACAGGCGGCGCAGTCCAGTTTCTGGGACCTGCTGGCCAACAGCTTCCCGGCCCTGATGAAGGGCCTGGGCAACACCGTCCTCGTGACCGCGATTTCCTTCGCCCTGGCCATGCTGATCGGCCTGCTCATGGGCTTCCTGAAGATCTCCACGTCCGTGCTGCTGCGCGGCATCGCCACCACCTTCGTCAACATCTTCCGCGGCACCCCGCTGCTGGTGTGGGCGTTCTTCTTCTACTTCGGCGTCCCGCAGCTGACCGGCCAGCCGATCGATATCTGGGTGGCAGGCGTGCTGACGCTGAGCCTCAATGCCGGCGCCTACATCACCGAGATCGTACGCGGCTCCATCCAGTCCGTGGACCCGGGCCAGCTTGAGGCCAGCCGCAGCCTGGGCCTGGGCTACGCCAAGTCCATGCAGAAGGTCGTGGTGCCGCAGGCGTTCAAGATCATGACCCCGTCCCTGATCAACCAGCTCATCATCATGCTCAAGGACAGCTCGCTGCTGCTGGCCATCGGCTTCGCCGAGCTGCTCTACCAGGGCCAGCAGATTTACGCCGGCAACTTCCGGATCACCGAAACGCTGCTGATCGTCGCGGTCCTGTACTTCGTCGTCATCATGCTCCTGACCAAGCTGGCCAACGTCGCGGATAAGAGGTTCAACAAATGAGCACGGCAACCACCGCACCGAGCAAAATCTCCGTCCGGGAGCTGAAGAAGTCCTTCGGCGCCAATGAGGTCCTCAAGGGCATCAACGCCGAAGTCGCCGAGGGGGAGGTGGTCTGTGTGATCGGCCCCTCGGGCTCGGGCAAGTCCACCTTCCTGCGGTGCCTGAACAAGCTCGAGGACATCACCGCCGGCCACGTCACGGTGGACGGCTTCGACGTGACCGATCCGAAGGTCGACATCAACGAAGTCCGTCGGCACATCGGCATGGTGTTCCAGCACTTCAACCTGTTCCCGCACATGTCAGTGATCGAGAACATCATGCTCGCGCCGGTCGAATTGAAGAAGCAGGGCAAGGCAGAAGCGCGCGCCAATGCCCTGAAACTGCTGGAACGGGTGGGTCTGGCCGAGAAGGCGGACGCCCGGCCGGCGTCGCTCTCCGGCGGCCAGAAGCAGCGCGTCGCGATCGCACGAGCCCTGGCGATGAACCCGGACATCATGCTCTTCGACGAGGCCACCTCCGCGCTGGACCCCGAAATGGTCGGCGAGGTGCTACAGGTGATCAAGGATCTGGCCCGCGAGGGCATGACGATGGTCCTGGTCACCCACGAGATGGGCTTCGCCCGCGAGGTGGCCGACCGGGTGCTGTTCATGGCCGACGGCGTCATCTGCGAACAGGGCGTCCCGGAGGAACTGTTCGGCAACCCGCAGCAGCAGCGTACCCAGGAGTTCCTCTCCAAGGTCCTCTAGCGGACCCGCCGGCGAGGCCCGGGCCCTCCGGCAGCGGAGCGGCCCGGGCCCCGGTTAGGCTTTTCCGTATGTCTGCACACGTCTGGCTGATCAGCCTCAGGGACCTCGACGGCGACGCCCGCGCCATCAAGCTGGGCGAGGCCGCCGGGCTGGAACTGGGCGAGGGACAGCAAAGGTTCGTCGGCGATCCGCTGCGGATGATGCTCCTGGGCCTGGAAGAGGACAGCCGCTTTCCCTACGTCCTGGACGCCGGCGGCAGCGCCGTCGGCGTCGCCACCCTGCAGGCCGGGGCCGCCCGCGCCGCCGGCTGGGCCGACGACGAATCGGCCTGGCTGCTCCGCGGCTTCCTGATCGACCGGCGCCACCAGGGCAGGGGGTTCGGCACCGCGGCGGCGGACGCCGCGGTTCGCGAGGCGGCCCGGCTGACGCTCCGGCAGGGCGGGGCCCAGCGCGGCGTTGTGCTGTCCGTCAACGAAGCCAACCCGGGCGGGCAGAAGGCGTACCGGAAGGCCGGCTTCGAGGACCGCGGCCAATACCTGGGCGGCGACGCCGGGCCGCAACGGATCATGTACCGGGCGTTCTGAAACCCGGGTCGTCCACGGGCGGCCTGAGGGCAGCGCGGATCAGCCGGGCATAGTGCCTGCCCTGGGAGTCATGGCCATCAAGGCGCTCCGCCAGTTCCTCCACCTGCTCCAGCCGGGCCCGCTGCTGCTCCACCAGGGCCAGAAGGTAGCGCCGGTCCCGGGCGGACCGGTCGGCCACCCCGCCGGCGAACTCCTGCTCGTCGGCCCGAAGTCTTTCCTCGACCGCGGCCAGCTCCGCGTCCCCGGCGGCTGCGCGGGGGACTGCCGCCGGGACTGACGGTGCGGTGGCTACCGGAGCTGATGTGGGACTGGCTGCCGGGGCCGCCGTCACGGCCGGCGGTTCCCCGAGGCCTCCGAGGCGGTCCAGGCGCGAATAGCCCGGCGCCGGGTCGTCGGCCACCAGATGCCGCTGGATAAAAGTCCGGAACCGGGACATTACCGCTCCTCAAGGAAGTTCCTAGGACCAAGCGTAGCCTCGAACCGGCAAAGCGGCGCGGCGCGAGGAACGTGGGGCGGCGGGCCGGTGCCGGATGTCCTCCTTTTGGTGTGCCAGAATGACCTTCGCGCCACGCACCGGCGCCACTTTCTGAGAGTCACTATTGGGGGAACATGAACGTCCAACCGCCCTTGCCTGCGCGAGCCCAGGCCCGGCCCCGGCCAAAGCTGCTTCCGCGGGGCCTCCGCGCCGGGAGTCGAGCAGGGGTAGCCGGGATCGTGCTCGGTCTGCTGCTGACCGGACTGGCCGTTCCCGCCGAGGCCGCCACGGTCTACCAGGCGCCCCTTCGCACCGCCGTGCGGGCGCTCCTCGTCGCCCCGGAGGTCAACACGGGCTACGACCGCGACCGGTACTTCGGCACCTGGAAGGACGCCAACCGCGACTGCCAGAACACCCGGCAGGAGGTCCTCATCCAGGAGGCCCGGGCCGCTCTGGCCTTCACCAGCCGCGGCTGCACGGTCAGCAGGGGCCGCTGGGTCACCCCATGGGACAACCGGGTCCACACCTCAGCCTCCACCGTGCAGATCGACCACACGGTACCCGTCCATGAGGCCTGGGGATCCGGAGCCCGCTACTGGTCGCAGGCCCGGCGGGTGGCGTACTACAACGACCTGAGCGACCCGCGGACGCTCAGCGCCCAGACCTCCGCGCTCAACTCCGCCAAGCAAGCCAAGGGACCGGAGGCCTGGATGCCGCCCGCCAACCGCTGCGCGTATATCGGCCAATGGGTGGCGGTGAAGATCCGCTGGGGACTGCGCGTGGACGCCGTTGAAAAGGCGGCGCTGGTGCGCCTCGCCAATTCCTGCCCGAACGTGACCATTCGCGTCAACCGGGCCTAGCGCCCAGGATATAAAAAGCCCGCCCGGGCCGCCGTGATTGGCGGCCCGGGCGGGCTTTTTTACTCCGGGGCCTTGCGGCCCGGACGGCTAGACGCCGTAGTAGAGCTCGAACTCGTAGGGGTTCGGGCGCAACGAGAGCGGACGGATCTCGTTCTCGTACTTGTACTCGATCCAGGTGTCGATCAGGTCCTGGGTGAAGACACCGCCGGCCTGCAGGAACTCGTTGTCCTCGGCCAGGGCTTCCAGGGCTTCCTCGAGGGTGCCCGGCGCCTTGGGGATGTCCTTGGCTTCCTCGGCGGGGAGCTCGTAGAGGTCCTTGTCGATCGGCGCGGGGGGCTCGATGCGGTTGCGGATGCCGTCGATGCCGGCCATCAGCTGGGCAGCGAACGCCAGGTACGGGTTGGAGGACGGGTCCGGTGCGCGGAACTCGATGCGCTTGGCCTTCGGGTTCGAACCGGTGATCGGGATACGGATACCGGCGGAGCGGTTGCCCTGCGAGTAGACCATGTTGACCGGGGCTTCGAAGCCCTTCACCAGGCGGCGGTAGGAGTTCACCGTCGGGTTGGTGAAGGCCAGGACGGCGGAGGCGTGCTTGAGCAGGCCGCCGATGTACCAGCGGGCGGTGTCGGACAGGCCGGCGTAGCCCTTTTCGTCGTAGAACAGCGGCTCGCCGCCGTTCCACAGCGACTGGTGGCAGTGCATGCCCGAACCGTTGTCACCGAAGACCGGCTTCGGCATGAAGGTGACGGACTTGCCCCAGGCGTCGGCGGTGTTCTTGATGACGTACTTGAACTTCTGCAGGTCATCGGCCGCGTGGGTCAGGGTGGTGAACTTGTAGTTGATTTCGGCCTGGCCGGCGGACCCGACCTCGTGGTGGCTGCGCTCGACCTCGAGGCCGGCCTCGTCCAGGGCCACGCACATGGCGTCGCGCAGGTCGGCCTGCTTGTCGGTCGGCGCGACCGGGAAGTAGCCGCCCTTGACGGGGGTCTTGTAGCCGAGGTTGCCGCCCTCTTCCTTGCGGCCGGTGTTCCAGTGTGCTTCCTCGGAGTCGATCTTGTAAAAGCTGCCCTGCGGGGAGGACTCGTACTGGATGTTGTCGAAGACGAAGAACTCGGCCTCGGGGGCGAAGAACGCGGTGTCGGCGATGCCGGTGGAGGCCAGGTAGGCCTCGGCCTTCTCGGCCACGCCGCGGGGGTCGCGGTGGTACGGGTCGCCGGTGCGCGGGTTGACGATGGAGAAGTTCAGCGCGAGGGTCTTCTCGATGCGGAAGGTGTCGACGAACGCGGTCGTGACATCCGGGATGAGCTGCATGTCCGACTCGGCGATGCCCTGGAAGCCGCGGATCGACGAGCCGTCGAAGAGCTGGCCGTTGACGAAGAAGTCAGCGTCGACGCTCTTGGCCGGAACATTGAAGTGCTGCTGGACGCCGGGCAGGTCGGTGAAGCGGATATCAACGAATTTGATGTCTTCGTCTTTGATGAACTTGAGGACTTCGTCCGCAGTCTTGAACATCTATGCTCCTTACGCATATGAAAGATCTGGCCGTCAGGCCGTGAGGTCCAGCGCAGCCGGGCGGATGGAACGCAGTGCGTCCCCGCCAACGGTGCTGCCGGCAACTGTTACCACCCTAGGGACGCGGGATTTCCCGACGGTGTCCGCTTTGTTTCGGGCAGGTTACAGAATGCGCTGACGTGTTAACGCTAGTCGCTGTCCACACTGTGGCCTATCCGTGTCCGCTCAGTGGCTAGTAATTGTCCGGATCGTGAACACGTTCGGGGTGGGCGTGAAGCGGATAGGCTTGGAGGGTGGTTGATCGCAAAGACATAGGCTCCTGGCTCAGCGGACCGGACACCTCCGGCATTTCCAAGTACCCGGGGGAGCGGCTGGGCCTGCCCGAATCCGGCCGGGGTTCCATCGCCCGCGCCGGACGCCGGATCCTTGCGATCTGCATCGACTGGGGCATCGCGCTGTTGATCAGCAACTTCGCCTTCGGCGGCGATTCCTGGGCCACCCTGGCGGTTTTCGCCATCGAGCAGGCCCTCCTGGTCGGCACGCTGGGCTACAGCATCGGCCACCGGATCATGGGCATCCACGTCATCCGGCTGGGCGGCGGCCCCGCAGGGCCGCTCGCCGGCCTGGTCCGCAGCGTGCTGCTTTGCCTGGTGATCCCCGCCGTTATTTTCGATCCGGACCACCGCGGCCTGCACGACAAGGCGATGAATACCGTCCTCGTCCGGATGTAGCCGACGCGGCGCGTGCCTGTCGGGCGCGGCCGCAGGGAGCCTAGACTTCCGCTGGCTCCTGGACCCGCGCCGCGGCCGGGCCGGTGGCGGCCGCAAGGTAGCCGCGCCGTCCGGCCCAGCGCTCGAACCACACCGTGGCAAAAGGCAGCACCGCAGCGAGCCCGGCGAACAGGGCGACCCGGAACGGCCAGCGCTGCAGCCGCCACACGGCGAGGGCTGCCAGCCCGTAGCCGATGAAGAAAGCCCCGTGGACCGGTCCGGCGAGTTCAACGCCCACCTCGGTGGTCCGCAGCACCCACTTGAGGAACATCCCCACCAGCAGCGCCGCCCAGCTGAAGGCTTCGGCGACGGCGAGGATCCGGAAAATCCGGATGACGGTGGTCTTCGAGGGCAGTCTCATGGGGCAGTCTCCGGGATCGTGTCGGGGTGAGGGCCGCGCCGGGGCGCCGGGCGCGGACCGGGTGGTGAAGCGGCGCGGGGAAGCAGCGGGATAAAAACGGACCGCCCCGGCGGCCGGCGGGTGCCGGTATCCGGGGCGGATCCAAAAGCGTGGCTGGAACGAAACGTCCGGGTCAGCGCCCGCGGGCCGCCTTGCGGTCCGGGCGGGCCTTGTACGGGTCGACGCCCTTCGGGATCGGCAGGCGGTTGCCGAGCGAGGAGATGCGCTTGGAAACGGTGCTGACCTCGATCTTGGTCAGTTCGTTCTTCATCTTGCCCATCTTGCGTGCCACCTGGCTGATCGGGACCTGGCCCTCGCCGCGGCCGCTCTCGATCACGTGGATCGTGACGTTCGGCAGGATGCGCGCGAGGCGCTTGCGTTCGCCGTCGATCAGCGGCTTGACCCGGTGGCTCGGGCCCTCGCTGACCAGCACGACGCCCGGACGTCCGACGGCGCGGAAGACGGCGTCCTGCGTGCGCGGGTTCACGGCGACCGGCTGGTCCTCGGTGATCCAGCCGCGGCGGAGCGTGCCCAGCGCGGCACCCGAGGCGCCCGGCTGGTTCTCGATCTGGGCGAAGGCCGCACGTTCGGCGCGGCGGGACAGGATCAGGGTGGCGGCGAGGATGCCCAGCGGGATGCCGATGATCAGGCCGGTGATCCAGTTGTCCAGCAGGAAGCCGACCGCGAAGCTGACGGCGACGACGCCGAGGAAGGCCAGCAGCATGAGCCACGGAACCATCGGATCGTGGCGGCGGGTCATCTCGAAGACTTCCCTGATCTGCTTCAGCCGGCTCGGCTTCTTCACCTTTGCAGCCTTGGGCTTGCGGGAGAAGAGGCCACGCTTCGGCTCACCGGCTGAAGGAGTGGACGTGCTGGAGTCAGGGAAATTCGCCATAGTGCCTTAATTCTACGTGATGCACGGCTCAGGGCCGGACGCCGGATTGCTCCGGCGCCGGCCCTGGGCGGCAAGCTGGTGGTGGGGGTTTAGGAGTGTGCGGCGAGCAGTGAGCTGGCTTCCTGCCGGGTGCTGCCGGAGGATTCGATGTGGGCGAGTTCGGCGGGGATTTCCCAGCCTTTTTTGCGCATGGCGGTGGCCCAGAGCCGGCCGGCGCGGTACGAGGAACGCACGAGGGGCCCGGACATGACGCCGAGGAAGCCGATCTCGTCCGCTTCCTGCTGGAGGTCCACGAATTCCTGCGGCTTGACCCAGCGGTCCACGGGGAGGTGGCGTTCGGAGGGGCGCAGGTACTGGGTGATGGTGATCAGGTCGCAGCCGGCTTCGTGCAGGTCGCGGAGGGCCTCGGAGATCTCTTCGCGGGTTTCGCCCATGCCGAGGATGAGGTTGGATTTGGTGACCATGCCGAGGTTGCGGCCCTGGGTGATGACGTCCAGGGAGCGTTCGTAGCGGAACGCGGGGCGGATGCGTTTGAAGATCCGGGGGACGGTCTCGACGTTGTGGGCGAAGAC
>NZ_LMSH01000006.1 GCF_001428365.1 Arthrobacter sp. Soil763
CTTGCCCTGCGGGTAGACGGGCCTCCGTCGGCCGCCGAGCAAGCAAGCTTGCCAGCAACAAAAAAACAACGGGGGAGCAGGGGAGCTGGCCGGTCACCTAAGCCGCCCCACTCACCCCAACTTCTCGGACAAGAAGGAGCAACACCATGAACGCCACACCCACCCTTGAAATGCTCGACCCGGCCACCCTGACCGTGGACATCAACGTCCGCAAGGACGCCGCCCTGACACCGGATTTCATTGCCAGCATCAAGGAACACGGCGTGATGGAACCCGTCATCGCCCACCGCAAAGACGACGGCGTGGTGCATGTCCTGATGGGACAGCGCCGCACCCGGGCGGCTGTCGAGGCCGGGCGCGCGAGCATCCCGGTGATGATCACCGAGTCTCCCGAGGAAGCCGAACGGATCGTGACGCAGGTGGTGGAGAACATCCAGCGCGCCGAGCTGACGGAAGCGGACGAGGCAGAGGCATACCACCAGCTGTCCCTGATCGGCGTTTCAGCCGCCACGATCGCCAAAAAGACCGGGCGGACCAAGACGACCGTGGAGAGTGCCCTGAAGGCCAAGTCCACCGACACCGGATCCGCCGCCCTGGGCAAGGGATACACGATTGAAGCGGCCCTGATTCTGGCCGAGTTTGGCTCCGATGAGGAGGCGGTGGAGGAATTGGAATCGGTCATCGCGGACGAGCCGGACATGCTGGCCCACGTCACCCAGCAGTTGCGGGACCGCCGCGACCGCGCGGCCGCCCTCGCGGCGCTGACAGCCGAGCTGGAGGCCGCCGGGACCACCGTGGTGGAACGCGCCGGATACGACGGCGACAGCGAGAACGTCCGGGTGTCCTCGCTGAACCGGGCAGACGGGGAACCGGCCACCGAGGAGGACGCCAACGCCGTGCACATCGTCACGTCCTACAACGGCCATCACTCCACCGTCCCGGTCGTGGCCGGGTGGAAGGAGCTAGGTTTTACGCTCCGGTACAACGGCTACGGCGCATCACCGGCGAACAAGGGTCCGATGACCGAGGAGCAGAAGACCGAGCGGAAAACCCTGATCGAAAATAACAAACTGATGCAGTCGGCTACTGTGGTCCGCCGCGACTTCGTGAAAACCCTGCTGGCGAAGAAGCAGCCGCCCAAAGGCTGGCAGCACTTCACCGTCCACGCCATCACCCACCACCCCGAAACGGCCAGCGGCTACGAAGGAACCGTCGCCGCCGAAATGGCCGGAGCCAAGACAGGGGAGACCTCGGAGAGGTGGGGCTGGAACCCGTTGCGGGACCACGTAGCCAAATCCACGGGCCGGCCCGAGGTATCCCTGATCGCCCTGGTCTGCGCAGGGTACGAGAAGACCATCACCAAGGACTCATGGCGGTCCCCGAACATACGCCACATCGACTACCTGACCCGGCTCGTTGCCTGGGGGTACACGGCAAGCCCGGTCGAGCAGATCATCCTCGACAGCGCCGCACCCGCACAGGAACACGAAGCCGCATAAGAGCCCCTTGCCGGGCGGACCCCCGCCGCCCGGCAAGGCCTCCGGCCACCCACCACATGAGGGTCAGGTACCTTCCAGAGGTCGGGCGGTCCGCCGCGCGATGCGAACCAAAGTTGCTGGTCATCAGCGGCGGACCGCCGTTTGACGCGACCACCAGGAACCATCCAGGTGCCGCGGCTCCGGCCGGCAGACCACGCGACCCGCAACGTGGCACCACGCGCACAATACGATGACCCGTCAGCCGTTCAGGCTGGGTACAACATTCAGCTAAGCTGGATCACAGATTTCCTTTGTCCGAGGAGCAGAAAAGGACCGGCTACCAGGCCGGTCCTTTTCTGTTTAACCGCACGCACCCGGACGGCAACGCGGACATCCCATCCGCAAATCTCTCCGACCCGGCCCGCTCCTTACGGAGACTGTGCACAGCCACCGCTTACCCAGGGTGACGTGCGCCGGGGAGGGTGACGTGGTGGTTGTGTGCAGCCGGTCAGGTGGGTCCCGTCGTCCAGATGTGTGCGGGAAAAGCCCGCAGGAAATAGCTTTTGCCGTGCCCATGTGGGCGAGGGGTTGCTACTCCGAGACGCCAGCCACGGGAGCTGACTCTTGCGTGGTCTTCCGGCCCCGAGGACGCCCGCCGGCCTTCTTGGCCGGAGCGTCCAGGCCGAAGCCGCGCAGGTCGGACTCGGTCCAGTCTGCGCGCAGGGCCGCCTGGTAGTCCTTGGCGTATTTCTGTTCCGCCGCAGAGAGCAGCTGAGCAGCTTCCTGAACCTCGACACCGCTGGCTGCGGCCTGCTTGACGGCGTTTACTTTGGCGTCTCTGGCGGCGTCGATTTTTGCGGCGGCTTTTGCGGCGATGTCGTTGATATCCATACCCAGACCCTACCGGCCACCGCTGACAGTCGGAAGCAGGGTTTTCAGAAGCCCCGCACACAGGGCGAAAAACATACAAAGCCGATCGTCCGGAGCAAGCTATACATTTGCACGGGTGTAAATGGGCGTGTCCTGCACGGCTCCTGCGTCGGCGTTTGGCACACTGGCTTGTGGGTCCCCGGTTGGGGTCGCTGCGCTGGGCCTTTGATTGGGGGATTGGGATGTCTGATGAGGGGAACGCTCACCGTCCCAATCTGTCGCGCCGGCGTCGTGAGAACACGCCCGCCGGGAGTAAGAAGCGGCGTGACGTGTGGGTCACGGTGGAGGAAGAAGCTGCCCTTGTTGCCAGGGCGGAGCGGGAGAAGGTGACTGTCCCGAACCTGCTGATTTCGTCGGCACTCTCGTCGCACTCTGATTCACCGACGGAGCGGCGTGCCATCGCAGCTGAGCTCATGTCTCTGCACAATCTGCTGGCGCGTTCGTCGAACAACATCAACCAGCTCGCGCGCCAGGCGAACGCGACCAGCGAGTTTCCATCTGAGGCCCGCGAAGCGCTGAAGCACATACGCGCGGTGGCGATGCGGATTGATGACGCCATTGATGGGTTGATGTAGGGATGATCCCGAACATTACCCGCGGTTCGCGCATGGCCGGCCTGATGGTTTACCTCGCGTCGACTGACGCTGATAAGACGAAGAACTCGCACAGTGAGCCGCACCTGGTTGCGGGTGATGCGGCCATTATGGCGTGGTACGACGATGGCGTACTGGACCGCAATGATGCTCTGGCCATAGCCAAGCACCTGGACCGGCCGCGAAAGATGTTCGGCGTCTCGGTGCAGATCAAGGACATGCAGTGGGACGCGGCCAAGAAGGAGCGAGTTCACGTCGGTCACAAGGATGCCAGCGTATGGCACTGCTCCTTGAGCCTGCGTGCCGAGGAAGGTGCATTGACGGACCAGCAGTGGGGCGATATCGCCAATGACTTTGTGGACTCCATGGGGTTCACCGAAGCCAGCGGAAAGGCTCGCTGCCGGTGGGCGGCGATCAACCACGGGACGTCCGAGAACGGTAACCACCACATCCACATCGCCGTGTCCCTAGTCCGCGAGGACGGGACCAAAGCCTCCACGCACGGTGACTACAGACGAGCCCAGCAGACGTGCCGTGAGCTGGAGGTTAAGTACGGTCTGGAACAGCTCTCAACCGTGCACGCCACCCGCGGCTACGCCCAGGCGGAGAAGGCGACCGCTGCCCGGGATGACCGCGAAATGCACCGTTCCTCGTTGGCCCGGAAAGTACGAGCCAGCGCCAGTGCCTCAGCAACGGAAGCTGAGTTCGTCCGCCGAGCCCGTGACACAGGACTGCTGGTCCGGCCCCGCTACGCGAAAAACACCACGGACGTCATCGTCGGGTACTCCGTAGCCGAACGACCCGGACGCGGGGAGCGTCCGATCTGGTTCGGCGGCGGCACCCTCGCTTCCGACTTGAAGCTCGGTGCTCTGCGTGAAGAATGGATGGACTCACCGCACCTGGCTACGGAGGCTGCAGCGGAATGGAATGCAGCTGCCCGCAACAAGCGGAAGGTGTCGAAGGCCGGGCCCGAGAACGCAACGCCACCAGCGGAAGCGTGGGTTGAGTACACCCGGAACGCGACGGCACTGGCGGACCAGCTGCGCACTATCCCGCGGGATGATCACGCGACCTGGGCGAAAGCAGCGCGTGAGGTTTCCGGCGCGTTTGCCGCCTGGTCTTACCGGCTGGAACCGACGCCGGGGCCGCTGGCCGCCACCGCTGCTGAACTGTCCCGCACAGCCCAACTGCGGGCTCCCCGGCAGCACAGTAAACCTGTCGCTCTACCGTCCATTGCCGGTACGGCGATGTTGTTCATGGCCGCCTCGAGTAAAAGCAAGACTGCAGCACAGACCGCACTCATGGTGCAGCTGATCAACACCGCCTTCGCGGTGTACGAAATGCACGCCCAGTCCGGCCGGACCCGCGAAGCCCAGCGCATCCGCTCGGTGGTCGAGCACCAGCTGGCCCCGTTCACCGGAACCATGCCGAAGGCTGTACCGGTGGGGGCTGCACAGCAGCCTTCTACCGAGGCAGCAATGCCAGCCAGGGCCGTTGATATTGCTCGGCGCGGGATGGTGCCCATCCGTCCGGGATCAGTGGTGCCGACGACTCCAACGCCGGCAACGCCGGCCAAAACCTATCAGCCCAGCCGAGGCGAGACCGGGCCGGGACTCGACCGATAAATCACTACCAAGTGCAAGGGGAACACCATGAGTGAATCAGACGGAATGGATGACGTCGTAGACGGCGGCTTGCGGCAGACGCTGATGATGGCCTCACGTATTGCCGAGACCATTGCCCGACGCCGGCAGGAATCCCAGCGGCAGCAGGAACACCTGGACGCCCAGGCAGCGCACGAAGCCCAAGCACGGCTCGCCGCAGAACGCAGCGCAGCCCACGCGGCCCTCGCACCCGTGGAGAAGGAGCAGTGGTGGGACAAAGCGCAGCCCAACGACATTGCCACGGCACACGCGGTCGCCGAGGGCTGGAAAGACCACGACCCCACCGCCCTGGCAGCCTCCGAAAAGATCCGGCATGAAGTCCTCGCCCGGTATGGCATCGACACCCACGACGTCGGCGCAGATGCCGCGTATCTGGAGTCGGGGATCCAGACCATCGCCACCGAGAATGCGCGCCTGGATGCAGTCGCCCTCAACTGGGAGGCACAGCGCAAGGCGGCCGCCGAACACGAGAAGGCGATGCAGCTACTCGCGGCTGCCCGGGCGGAAGAACTCCGCGCCCAAGCCCAGAAGCTGGCACCGGAAATCGAACGCCACCAGGTACCCGTCGAATACCTGGCCAACCCCGAGCTGGCACAGGCATTGCAGCGGGCTCACAACGCGAAAGCCCCCAAAGCAACTTCGGCGGCCGACGCAGAGATTAAGGAACGCATGTTCCTCATCGGCAAGGACGGCGTGAACGGTCCTGACATTGACCAGCTGCGCAAAGAAACCACCACGAACATCAACGGTGCCGGCGACTCCCACTTCAAGGACCCCGAGTTCGTGAAAGCAGCCAAAGACATGCACGAAGCCAAGCTCCTGGCAGAAGGTGGCTTCAAAGGCTCCCAGTGGGCATCAATGGAACACCGGTACGAACGCGCCGAGAAGGAACTCTTTACCCGCCTTGAAGGCGTCGGACGAGAGATCGAAAACCGAGTCACCGGCAACGACAGCAACCGCTTGAAAGATCAGGGCCTCAAAGCCGAAACCGAAACCGCGTCGGCCACCGGCTACGGCTCAGCTGCCCATCACGAAAAGTTCGCAGAGTCACTGGAAAACAGCGGGGCGAACGAAACCCAGGTCCGGGGCCGCCTAGCGGCAGCCCGCAGCGAAGGCACCCACCCCAGCGCAGCCGTCACTATGGGCAAGGGCGCAGCCAAAGCCCGAAAGTCCCGCACTGGGGCAGCAGTAGGGGCTGAACGAGGTAAAAACGGCCTCAGCCGGTAGACACAGCGCAACTGTGTGACGGGGGCTGCCCAGAGGCAGCTCCCGTGGGGGGAGTTGCACCATATGGCGGCGGCATATTGCTCCGGCACTGCGTAATTCGGGGAATGCTCCGGCGTGCTGCGCTGAAGAGTTGGCCTGACGTCCTTGGGTCCAATGACATGGGAACAACGACGAATTGGTGTACGTTTCAGTCTCGTCAGAAAGAACACCGTAGAAAACGTCAGAAATGAGAAGCACCTAAAGTGGCAACCGATTACGACGAAGTCCGCTCCGACGTCAAGGAATCCCAGGACCGTTCCCTGGAGGCCCTGCAGTCCGCGAACGCCCCGGATGCACGCAGCGTCGTCACTGAACTGGACGAAGCGGATGCACTCGATGAGGGCCTGACCCCCGGGGGAGAGATCGTCGCCGAGGAGCTCGTCGTTCAGGTCATTCCCCAGGCCGCGGACGAGTTCACCTGCTATTCCTGTTTCCTCGTCCGGCACCGGTCCCAGCTCGCACGCGAAAGCGACGGCCACTCGTACTGCATCGAATGCGAAGGTTAGGAAGTTCCTTCGCGTGGACGCAGCATCTGAGAGCAGTCCGGCAGCGTGACGTATTTCCCGAGCGCGGTGTTTGCGGAATCCAGGCAGCGCGGGGGAGAGGCGTCACCTTGGGGGTCGCTTCTGCGGCTCGAGTGGCGCCTGCTCCCGGGAGAGTAGTGTTGCGGGTCAGGCTGCCTGGGTAGCCGTTGCTGCCAGGGACGCGGCGGTGTCGGGGGCGAGGATGCTCAGCCTGTAGTCGGACTGGAGCGGATCGACGCGGACCGGCAGATGGTGGGACTTCGAGCAGGCCCGGAGTTCTTCCAGCGCGTCGGGTTCGATCCGGGCTCGGGTCATATCGAGCTCCAGGGTCATGCCCGCGGTGAGCGAGTTGGCGCGCTTCATCACGTCATACAGGCCGCGGACGCTTTTGGACGTCACATGACCCTGCGCGGCAACCTGGGCCGTTGCGCAGTCGAGGTCCACCCGGACCAGCACCCGAAGCTTGTCTGTCACGAAAATTGTCTCCGCTCTAAGTCGGGGGCCACGACGCTGTGGCGCCCCGGACAACCACAGACCAAATGTGATCCACGCAACACCTGCCGGTGTGATCTCATGCCAGAGAGACGCGAACCCGAAGAAGCCGCGCGCTCAACAAGTTCCTGAGCGAATAGAAGCTGCACCGGCGCCGGGTTTTCCGAGTGCGGTAAGCAGCCATCCAATGGCTATTGGCTCCCTACAACCTGTCCTTCTCTTCCAGCCCAGTACTAGCAATGTCTACTGATATCTAGTGTTTTGTTATGGTTCTACATATTTCCCTAGACATTCGTAGAGATGAGGCTGCATGGACCCGGTACTCCCGAATGACGCAATCGGTCAGCTGCTCTCCCGTGACGACAGGGACCAGCGCCTCCTGTCCCTCTCGGCGACGGTACTTGAGCTTGAAGAACGTGCCAGCATCCGGGATGCCCTGGACCAGGGCGCGACTCCCGACCTCGGGGACAGTGCCTCCAGGGAGGGCCGCCTGGCGGAGGTCCTTTCACGGCTGACGGGGCAGCCCATCTGTACTGAGGACGCGTTCGGGCATATTAGCGCGGCGGCGGGGATCGGGTCCCAACGCCCCTACCCCAGGCTTGGCGCGGCCGCCAGGTCGCGGACTGCGCAGCTCTGGCTTGCCTCCGGCTCACCAGTCCGCGAACCGCGAAGGCTTGTTGCCCTTGCCCTGTTGCACGACGAGGTGTTGGGGGCTATTTGCATGCTGGAAACGGACAGGCCGATAACAGCCGACAACGTCTTCGCTTTGAAGTATGCGGCGCGGCTCTTGGAGGTGGAGTTGTCGCACCGCCGCAGCCTGGCACGGCTGGAACAACGGCTGGGGCGCGACCTCGTGGACGAACTGGTGTCCGGAATGGATGGCGCAACCGCAGTCGTTCGTACGGAGGCCTTGGGATATGACATCAGTGGTCCGCAGCACGTCATCGTGGCGGAGTGGCAGCCGCCAAGAACTGACGATACTGTCGTGGTCGCACTGCGCAGGACGTTCGCGGAACTCCGCTTGTCCGCGCTCGTTTCACGGCGCTCGGACATGGCTGTTGCCGTGGTCAACGGAGATCCGTTGGGTGCCGAGGTCTTTTCCGTTATCGCCAAAACCCTGCGAAGTGCCACCGGCGCCGTGGGCATCGGCGGTCCAAGCCAGGATATTGCCCAGATTCCGCGCTCCTTCTCGGAAGCCCTGCACGCGCTGCACATTCGGGCCGGTTCAATCGATCGGTACGGCGCCACGCGCTTTGATCAACTGGGGATCTACCGCATCTTGGACACGGCCGGGGGGAAACCGGATCTGGCCGGTTATGTCGACGAGTGGCTCGGCACCCTTCAACGCACCGACGACAGCCGGGGGTCTGACCTGGTGCAAACCCTGGCCCAGTACCTGGACCACGGCGGCAACTATGAGAATACGGCCGAAAGCCTGACCATCCATCGAAGCACCCTGCGTTACCGCTTGAAGTCCATCCGGCAGATCACCGGCTTCGACCTTGCCGACCCCGAGACCCGCCTGAACCTGCACGTCGCAACGCGCGCATGGCGTCTTTGCCCGCACGGCGCTCCTTTTCACGTCCCCTAGCCAATGCTCAAATTACCGGCCGAATGGGCCGCGGGCTGCGCAGAGCCGACTGACAGTTTCGAAAATGGGCAGTCTTTTGGCCGGGCCGAGCGACCTTGATTCAACGGGGGCAGACGGACATCCAGTTTGCTGGTCATAGACACCGAACCATAGGAGGCCGGGCTTGCCGGAACAATCGGGCGACGTGAACCCCAACTGTGCCCGTACGCTTGGCGTGCTCGCCGAACCGGAGGTCACCGCCGAGTTTGCCGAGCGCAACGGACGCGAAGTGGGCCATCTGCTTAACCTTGCGGATGAGAGCCACAACTGGTCCGTGGTGATCGAGTACCAGGATTTTACGGCCGGCGAGGGGCTGGCGCCGATGCTGGACGCCTTGGCGAAGCATCGGATCCGCCGCGCATGGGATGTCATGGTCTGCCTGACCGATCTTCCAATTCGATTGGAGGGCCGGACCGTGGTCGCGGAAGTTGCGCTTAGAGAGCCGGTCTCCCTGGTTTCCTTGCCCGCGCTCGGCGCCGTCAACATCGACCGCCGGGTCCGTACCGCCGTCGCCGATCTCGGCTGGGCGATGCACCGCCACTTCGATCCCGACGATGACGCCGTAGAATTCGGCCCGCCCTCGCTAAACCAATCCAGGCGTATTGAGACCGCTGTTCTTGACGACGGGCCGATCGGGTTCCGCTACGTCTCAGCAACCCGCCTCGGCCGAGGACGGCTGCTGGCGGGCATGCTGCGGGCGAACCGTCCTTGGCGGCTGGTCTTCGGATTGAGAAGCGCAATGGCTGCCGCGATCGCCACGGGCGCCTTTGGGCTCGTCACGGACACTATCTGGCAACTCGCAGACCTGCTGGGCGCGCCGAGGCTGACGTTGTTGATGGTCCTTTCGATCGGTTCGATGGTGATCTGGATCATCACCCAGCACGATCTGTGGGAAAGCCCCAGGCGCAACGATTCACTCGAACGATACAAGGCTTCCTTGTACAACGTCTCTACAGTGTGGTCATTGATCATCGGCGTCGTGATCAGCTACGTCCTGCTGTTCGTGGCCGTGCTGCTCGCCGCGGCGTTCACTATCGACAACGCCCTCTTGGCGCTGATCCTGCAACATCCCGTAACTGTCTGGGACTTTGCGGAAGTCGCATGGATGACGACCTCGGCGGCGCTCATCGGTGGTGCGCTGGGTTCGGGATTCGAGTCAAAGGACGACATCCTTCGGGCGGCGTACGGCCAACGGGAACGTCATCGGCGCCAGTCGGCCGACGAAGGCGAATAATCCGGCCTTGCCGGAGACGGCCCAGCCTATCCTCGTTTCGCTTCTCCCACCGTCGCCTTCACGGCGTGCCCGGCCGCGATAAGGCTCGACCTCGGGTCGTTGGCCGGCTTGTTGCCTGCGGAAGGATGCCAGGAGGTCAGTCAGGTTGTGACCGGCGGCCGGAGAACCGACGGTCAGCGCGCCCCAGCTGACCGGCCGGGGGTAGAATTTATTGGCGATCGAGAACCCTTGCAACACGAACACCCTATCTGTTGCAACGACGCGGCGCCTTGAACCTCGGTTTCGCAACCCAAGCCCGCGGCGGGCAGCCTGTCCGTCTGGGCACTCAGGTAGCCACCGTCGACGAGTGTTTCGAAGCCATCATGGGCGAGCGGGGCATT
Organism: Arthrobacter sp. Soil763; assembly: GCF_001428365.1. GTDB lineage: Bacteria > Actinomycetota > Actinomycetes > Actinomycetales > Micrococcaceae > Arthrobacter. The sequence goes on from NZ_LMSH01000006.1 coordinate 10,192, forward strand.
GCGTTCACCCAGGCCTCCACCCAACGTTTCTACGACCGTCCGGGGCTGTCTTTCATCCCGGTCAGAGACGTCCCGCCCTCGCCGCTGTCGATTGCATGGCGCACTGACGTCAATGACGGGCTGGCACGCGAGTTCGTGGAGACCGCCCGGACCTTGGCCTCCTTCGGAGGCGTGCCAAACCTCGTCGACTCCCCTCTGTGGCTGTGACAGGTTTATATGGCCCCGGCAGGACGGTTATTTCCGGCCCCACTTCATGACTCGCCGGGCACCTGTGGCGGTTATTTGTGGCCCCACCTTCAACGTTGGATTCATCACTGGATGGATGCGGCGGAAGGCTGGTCTGGATGGAGTCGAGAGTGGAGTTGTTCGCGCGGATTCGAAGGGACGCCCGGGTTGAGGGCCTGTCGGTTCGTGCGTTGGCGGTTCGGTACGGGGTTCACAGGCGAACGGTAAGGCAGGCACTGGATTCAGCTGCCCCTCCGGAGCGTAAACAGAGACAAGGCGTGTCCTGGAGGCTGGAGCCCTTCAAGGGCGCGATCGATGCGATGCTGACCGAGGACACGACGGCGCCGCGGAAGCAGCGCCATACTGCACGCAGGATTTTGGCCCGGCTCATCGAAGAGCACGGTGCGCCGGAGCTGTCGTATTCGACGGTGCGGGATTATGTGCGGGTCCGCCGCGCCCAGATCGATGTGGAGGCCGGCCGCCGGGTTGAGGTGTTCGTTCCCCAGGAACACGCCCCCGGAGCGGAAGCCGAGGTGGACTTCGGTGAAGTCTGGATCATGCTGAACGGGGTGAAGACGAAGTGCCACATGTTCATCTTCCGGTTATCACATTCGGGCAGGGCCATCCACCGGATCTACCCGACCCAGGCTCAGGAAGCCTTTCTTGAAGGCCACGTGGAGGCCTTCAAAGTTCTGGGCGGCGTCCCGACTAAACATATCCGCTATGACAACCTCACCAGTGCTGTAACCGCTGTGGTGTTCGGCCAGGGCCGGCAGCGCCGGGAGAACGACAGATGGGTGTTGTTCCGTTCCCACTACGGCTTCGACCCCTTCTATTGCCAGCCCGGCATCGCCGGGGCCCACGAAAAGGGCGGGGTTGAAGGTGAGGTGGGCTGGTTCCGCCGCAACCGGCTTTCACCGATGCCGGTTGCTGACTCCCTGGACGAGCTCAACGACCGGATCCGCAAATGGGAAGCCCAGGACGAGGACAGGAGGATCAATGACAGGATCCGCACCATAGGCCAGGACTTCGAGATCGAACGGCCGTTCCTGGCCCCGTTGCCGGCAGAGGAATTTGATCCGGGTCTGGCGCTGAACCCGAGGGTCGACAGGTCCTCGATGGTCACCGTCCGGATGGTGAAGTATTCCGTCCCGGCCCGGTTCATCGGCCGGAGGGTCCGGGTGTCATTGCGGGCGTCCGAGGTCGTGGTGTTCGATGGCCGCACCGTGGTCGCCAGGCATCAGCGGCTCGCCGCCCGGTCCGGGCAGTCGGTCCAGCTGGACCACTATCTCGAGGTCCTCAAAACCAAGCCCGGCGCCCTTCCAGGCTCCACCGCTTTGGCCCGGGCGCGAGAGTCCGGGACGTTCAGCAGCGCGCACGAGGCATTCTGGGCCGCCTCCCGCCGGGTCAACGGCGACGCCGACGGGACCCGTGAACTCATCGACGTCCTGCTCCTCCACCGGTCCATGGACGCCTGCGACATCCACGCAGGCATCGCCGCGGCCCTCGTAGTGGGCGCGGTCAGCGCCGACGTCGTCGCGGTCGAAGCCCGCAGACACGCCACGACATCTTGCCGGGGCGGGGCCAGTTCGGACCGTCATCCCCGTGTTCATGCTGAAGAGAAGGTGCAACGAGTTGTCAGTCTCACCCAGCGCCGCCTCATGGACCCCGTCGCCGTCATCGCCGGGCTGCCACCTGATAGCCGGCCCCTGCCATCGGTCCGCGCCTATGACGAGCTGCTGGCCAAACGTTCGGAACACCCCGCAGGAACCGCGTCAAAGGAGAACATCTCATGAGCCCCACCGCACCGGCGACCACCATCACCCCGGCCCTGCGCCGGCGGCGAGGCCTGACCGAACAGGCAGCGGTTGCCGCCGTGGACCAGGCCTGCCGCCGACTGCGCCTGCCCACCATCCGGGCAGTCCTCGATGAAGGCCTCGCCGTCGCGGGGAAGGAACAACTCTCCTACCAAGGCTTCCTGGCCGAACTGCTGCTGGCCGAGTGCGACGACAGGGACCGGCGCTCCTCGATCCGGCGCGTGAAAGCCGCGAACTTTCCCCGGGACAAGTGGCTCGGGGACTTTGACTTCGACGCGAACCCGAACATCAATTCCGCCACCATCCACACCCTGGCCACCGGAGAATGGATCCGCAAAGGACAACCCCTCTGCCTGATTGGGGACTCCGGAACCGGCAAATCCCACCTGCTCATCGGACTCGGCACCGCCGCCGCGGAGAAGGGCTACCGAGTCAAATACACCCTCGCCACCCGACTCGTGAACGAACTCATCGAAGCCGCAGACGAGAAGGTCCTGGCCAAGACCATAGCCCGCTACGGCCGCGTGGACCTGCTCTGCATCGACGAGCTTGGCTACATGGAACTTGACCGTCGAGGCGCCGAACTCCTCTTCCAGGTCCTCAGCGACCGTGAGGAGAAAAACTCCATCGCCATCGCCTCCAACGAATCGTTCTCCGGCTGGACCAAAACCTTCACCGACCCGCGCCTCTGCGCCGCCATCGTGGACCGGCTGACCTTCAACGGCACCATCATCGAAACCGGCACCGACTCCTATCGCCTGGCCCATGGCATCGCGCGTAGAAGTTCGGAACAGGTGAACAACCCCGCTGCAGGAACCCAAGGTCCCCACGGAGGTGAATCCGACCTCATGCCACGGGCGCCGGCAGGCACTCGGTGACTCCCCTCGAAACTTTCCCCAAAAGTAACCGATACGGCATCCGCGTGGGGTAGTTTGATCGCTATGTTGATCGGATTCAAGAATTTCATCATGAAGGGCAACGTCGTAGACCTTGCCGTCGCCGTCGTGATTGGTGCCGCCTTCGGTGCCGTAGTCACGGCCCTAGTCCAAAGCGTTCTCATGCCGTTCATTGCGGCCCTGGTCGGATCTCCGAACTTCGATAGTTTCGCCGTCGTGACCCTCAACGGAAACGACATCAAATTCGGTGTCCTGCTCACGGCAATTGTTAACTTCGTGCTCGTGGCGGCAGCCATTTACTTCGTCATCGTCGTGCCCATGAACCACATGGTCGAGCGCCGCAACCGGCGCCTCGGCATCAACCCGGACGTCAAGGAAGAAGCGGCCGAAGACCCCCAGATTGCCCTGCTTACGGAAATCCGGGATTCCCTCCGGCAAGACCGCAGGCCCTAATCAAGCCGGCGTACCCGAACCCCGCCAAAATCCGCTGTCAGCGCTGAACCGCGGCGCAATTGCTTCGGCACGCTCACGTTCCACAGACCGACGCTGCGATAGCGTGTCTCTCAGCGGCGCAGGGATAAATCCGGGCGTTCGTGCAGCCGCAGGCTGGCTGGGCTTGTTTTCCGTCATCGATGAAAGGACATGAAAATGGCTGTTTCGATTGAATTGGGCAAGGCATTGGACAAGGGCTACGAGAACTCGACTCTGGACGAGGTCCTTTCGGCCCCGCCCTCGGCTCTTGCCGGACTGACCGAAAAGCACGACGAACTGCTTGCCGGTATGGGAATCAAAACCATCCGCGATCTGGGAAGCAACAAATACTTCGCTACGGCAGGGGTACTGGTCGCACTCTCCGGCAAGGTTGGGTAGTCGGTCTGGACTGTTAGCGCGTCTAACTGAAAGGGTCCGGCCCGGCGCACGCCGGGTCGGACCTTTTCCATTCCAGAATGGATTTCTCCCACTCAAGAGATCTGACATGCTAGCAACGACGGCGCCCCGACTCCATACCCCCGACCGGCATCTGCCGTTCCCCCGGGCGATACAGGAACCCTTAGCCAACCGGTGCGAAAACCGTCCCGCGAGCCCGAGACCCACAACAACGTTCCGTGAACCTGGGGCCACTTTCAATCGCCCCTCTGGGGCCAAAAATACTTGACACAATCACCTCTGCCTGCCTCGCTATCCTCTTCGCTCCAGTCCAATTAGCGCGGCCCATAAGGGACGACGGCGGGAAACCGTACGCCGTCGTCCGCTGTTCTTCAGCTACTTCGTGAGGGCCTCTTCCAACCAGGACCTCAGCACGGGGGCTGGAGCTGCGCCGGCCTGCCTCGCGACGATCTTGCCGTCGACGATAACCATCAAGGTTGGCACTGCCTGAATCGAGAATCTGGCCGAGAGCTGCGGCGAGTGGTCCACATCGACCTTCACAAGTTTGATCTGCCCCGCCCGTTCGTGTGCCAACTGGTCCAGCACCGGGCTCACCATCCGGCAGGGTCCGCACCACACCGCCCAGAAGTCCACCAGTACCGGAACACCGGACCGCTCGGCGATCTCGCCGAAGTCGTCGTCGCCCGCTTCAACCACCCAGGGAAGCTCCCGGTGGCAATTCCCGCAGCGTGGCCGGCCTTCGGCGGCAGCCGGAACGCGGTTGGATTTGCCGCAGTGGGGACACTTGATGATTGCCTTATTCATGCGGTTCCGGCCTCTTCCATTTCCCTAGTGGTGTAGTCCACCGAGAGCTCACCGTCGGCTGCTGTCACCGTCACGACTCCCCCCTCGGCGATGCTGCCGCGCAGGAGGGCCCGGCCCACCTCCGTTTCCACTACACGGGAGATAAAGCGGCGCAGTGGTCGGGCTCCGTAGATCGGATCGAAGCCACGTTCGGCAATCAGCAGGCGCGCCTCCTCGGTCAGGTGCAGTTCGACCTGCTGCTCGGCCAGGCGCTGCCGCAGCTGTTCGAACTGCAGGTCCACAATGCGTTCGATCTGCGGCAGACCGAGAGGCGCAAACAGCACGATATCGTCCACTCGGTTCAGGAACTCGGGGCGGAAGTGGCCCCGGAGTTCGCCCATCACCAGGCTCCGTGCCTGCTCGGTGATCGTTCCGCCTTCGGTGGAACCCTCAAGGAGATATTGGGAACCGATATTGGAGGTCATGATGATCACGGTATTGCGGAAATCAACGGTGCGGCCCTGGGAGTCCGTAACCCTGCCGTCGTCCAGGACCTGCAAAAGGGTGTTGAAGATATCCGGGTGCGCCTTTTCCACTTCGTCGAACAGCACCACCGAGTACGGTTTGCGGCGTACGGCCTCGGTGAGCTGGCCACCCTCGTCGTAGCCGATATAGCCCGGAGGGGCACCCAATAGCCGGCTCACGGTGTGGCGCTCTTGGTACTCGCTCATGTCCAGCCGGATCATCGCGCTTTCGCTGTCGAAAAGGGCAGCGGCAAGAGCCTTGGCGAGTTCGGTCTTGCCGACGCCGGTCGGTCCCAGGAAGATGAACGATCCGATGGGCCGACGCGGGTCGCGGATGCCGGAGCGGGCGCGGATGATGGCATCCGTGACCGCACTGATTGCTTCTTCCTGGCCGATTACGCGGGCGCGCAGGATCTCGTCCAAATGCAGTACTTTCTCACGTTCGCCCTGCTTCAGCCGTGTCACCGGTATGCCTGTCCAGGCCGCGACGATGTCGGCGATCTCGTCCTCCGTCACCACCTCGCGGAGCAGGCGTTTCTCCCCCTGTTTCGCGGTCAGCCGTTCCTCCTCGGCGGCCAGGCGCCGTTCGAGGTCGGCGAGTCTGCCGTAGCGTAGCTCCGCTGCCCGGTTGAGGTCGTAGTTCCGCTCTGCTTCCTCAGCGTCCTGCCGCACCCGCTCGAGTTCACTGCGGATTTCCTGCAGCTTGCGGATCGCCAGGCGCTCGGCTTCCCATTGGGCCCGCTTCGCGTCGGCCTCGCCGCGTAGGTCCGCCAATTCGCGCCTCAGCTCCTCGAGCCGGGTCTTGCTGGCCGGATCGGACTCCTTCGACAGGGCCGCCTCTTCTATTTCGAGCCGCGTGACCTTCCGGGTGAGCTCATCCAGTTCCGCCGGCATCGAATCAATCTCCGTCCGCAGCCGGGCGCACGCCTCATCCACCAGGTCAATCGCCTTGTCCGGGAGGAACCGGTCAGTGATGTACCGGTGGGATAGGGTGGCTGCAGCCACCAGAGCACTATCCTGGATCCTTACGCCGTGGAAGACCTCAAGCCGCTCCCGGAGCCCGCGAAGAATGGAAATGGCATCCTCCACGTCGGGTTCCTCAACCAGGACCGGCTGGAAGCGGCGTTCCAGAGCCGCATCCGATTCAATGTGTTTGCGGTATTCGTCGAGCGTGGTCGCCCCGATCATGTGGAGCTCCCCGCGGGCGAGCATCGGCTTGAGCATGTTCCCGGCGTCCATCGACCCCTCGCTCGCTCCTGCCCCGACGACGGTGTGCAGCTCGTCGACGAAGAGCAGGATCCTTCCCTCCGCCGCCAAGACCTCGGCGAGCACCGCCTTCAGCCGCTCCTCGAACTCGCCGCGGTACTTGGCACCTGCCACGAGGGCGCTCAGGTCGAGCGAAAAGATGGTCTTGTCCTTCAGCCCTTCCGGCACGTCCTGGCGGACGATCCGTTGGGCCAGTCCCTCCACAATGGCCGTCTTGCCGACGCCTGGCTCCCCGATCAGTACCGGGTTGTTCTTGGTCTTGCGGGAAAGTATCTGCACGACCCGCCGGATCTCGGCGTCGCGGCCAATGACCGGATCCAGTTTTCCGGTGCGCGCGTCCGTCACCAGATCGCGGCCGTATTTCTCCAGCGCCTCGTACGTCTGTTCCGGTGTCGCGGACGTGACGCGCTGGTTTCCCCTGATCTGCGTCAGGACCGAGAGAAACGCCTCGCGGGTGATGCCGTGCTCGGCCAGCACCCTGCCGGCCGCCGTGGACCGGCCTTCCTCCGCCAGCGCCACCAGCAGGTGCTCCACCGAAACGTACTCGTCCTTAAGCCGCTTGGCTTCCCGTTCAGCAGCATCGAGGAGTGTGCCCAGCCTGCGGCTTACATACACCTGGCCCGGCGCCGCCCCCGGTCCCGTGACCTTCGGCTTGCGCCTCAGCTCTGCCTCGACCGCCGTCTTCAACTCGTTCACGTCAACCTGCATGCCCACGAGCAGCCGCGGAACCAGTCCCCCCTCCTGCTCGAGCAAGGCCGCCAGCAGATGCTCGCCGTCCGTTTCGGTATGGCCGTGTTGCTGGGCGATCCGCTGGGCCGCGGCCAAGGCCTCCTGCGACTTCTGCGTCAAACTCTCCATATTCATCGCGAAGTAGTCCTTTCCACCTGCGTGATTTCAACCAATCGTCGTTCAAGAGCGTCCACCCGCGCCAAGAGGTCCAGTACCAACGGTATTGCCGCGTAGTTCAGCGACAGCTCCGCGTGCAGCCGCAGGACCCGGGCGATCAGTTCCGGGGTTCGCGGACTGAACCAGGGTCCGCCGGGAGCATCACCGCCTAGCGGTCGAATCAGATCCAGCTCCACGAACCGCCTGACGATGTCGGGGTGGACGCCGCTGCTGCGTGCCACCGCCTCGAGATTCAGGCGCCACGGGTAGGCGAGAGCATACACTTCGCTCATTGCTCCTCCCTCGGGTTGAAGTCGGAGGCGCTGGCGAGTTTCTCGTACAGCTTGCGCTCTTCCTTGCTAAGGCTCGGGGGGACCATGATCTTGATCTCCGCATACAGGTTCCCCGGTAATCCCCGCGGGTTGGGCATGCCCTGCCCCCGCAGCCGCAGCCTGCGGCCGCTGGAGGAGCCCTCGGGTACGGTGATCGTCACCGTCCCGGCTGGCGCCTTTGCCTTGATCTTGGACCCGAGTGCGGCTTCCGAGGGCGTCACCGGGAGGTCGAAGTAGATGTCCCGGCCTTTTAGCCGGTACCTGGAGTCGGGCTGGATCCGCACGGTCAGTAGGAGGTCGCCGGGTGGGCCCCCTTCGCGGCCTGCCGCGCCTTCCCCGGCCAGACGGATGCGCTGCCCATCCAGCACACCGGGTGGCACGTCGACGTCATAATTGCGGGTCTCACCGTCCGGCTGAGCGAGCCTGATGGTGCGCTTTCCGCCACGGACAGCTTCCTCGAGGGTCAGCCACAGCTCTGCTTCGTGGTCCGCCCCGAGGGCCGGGCCCCCTGCCTGTTGCCGGAACCAGCCGCCGAGCAGATCCTCCCAATCGACGTCGCCTCCCATCTCGACGTCGACGTTGCCGTACCCGCCGCGTCCAGGACGCGGGCCTGGCCGGGGGCCGGGCCGCGGGCCGCCGGAACCCCATCGCCCGCCGCTGCCCCCCGTGCCGGCGGCGCTACCGGCGTACTGCCGGTAGTCGGCGCCAAACCGGTCATAGCGCGCCCTGGTTTCGGGATCTGACAAGGTGTCGTAGGCCTCGCCGATCTCCTTGAACTTGTCTGCGGCATCCGGCTCGCGGTTGACGTCCGGATGGTATTTTCTTGCCAGTTTGCGGTAGGCGCGCTGGATTTCGTCGGGCTTCGCTGTGCGCGGGACGCCGAGAACCGAATAGTGATCCTTAGCCACGGTCGGGGGTCACCGCCCGGCTCACCACGACGGCGGCTGGCCGGAGAGGGTTGTCCGGGCCACCGTAGCCAGGACGCAGCACGCTCACCAGGGTCCCGGGGGGAACGTCGTCAGTTTCCACCACACTGACAACCTCATGGACGCGCGGATCGAAGGGGACGTTCTCGGCGTCGATCCGTGGATAGCCCAGACGGGCCAAGGTATCGATGGCCTGTTGCCGGATTGCGGCTATGCCCTCCACGAGCGGATCCTCCGCACCCGCCGGTGCGTGGGCCAGCGCCAGTTCCAGATTGTCCAGGATCGGCAACCATGCCAAGGAAACCGCGGCGCGCTCCTGGGCCCGTTGCTGCGTGCCGTCCCTAACGGCGCGCTTGCGCAGGTTGTCGTTGTCGGCCAATGCGCGACGCCACTGGTCCTCCATTTTGGCCAGCGCCTCCGCCTGTGCCGCCCCTTCGGTTTCCTTTACAGCGGGTGCGGCCGCGGCTGCCTCGTCACTTCCTGGATGGGCCTGTTCAGCCGGCCCTGCCTCGTCGCTCATGGTCATTCCTAGCCACGATCGAATTCTGCATCGACTATGTCATCGTCATCTACGGCGTTTGACGCTCCGGGTTGAGATGCGGCTCCCTCGGCCGCCCCTGCAGTGGCCGCGGAGGCAGCCGAGGCATTCAGCGCCGCCTGCAGTTGCTGAAGCTCGGAGATGAGTTCCCTCGCGGTGGACACCTCCGCCTGGTTGCTGACCGCGTCGCGTGCCTGCCCGATCAGCAGTTCCGCCCGGGCTTTGTCGTGCGCCTGGACCGCGTCACCGAGTTCGTTCACCGCCCGCTCAACGCGGTAGGCCACCGCATCGAGCTCGTTGAGGGTATCGATCCGCTCCCGGTTCTGCACGTCCTCGTTCCTGTGGGACTCGGCCTCGGCAATCATGCGCTCGACTTCCTTGGCGTCGAGATTGGAGCCCTCACTGATGGTGATGCCCTGCTCCTTGCCCGTGTCCTTGTCGCGCGCCGTGACATTCAGGATGCCGTTGGCATCGACGTCGAACGTGACCTCCACCTGCGGTTCCCCGCGAGGCGCTGGCCGGATATCGCTCAGCTGGAACCGTCCCAGCACTCGATTATCCGCCGCCAGCTCACGCTCGCCCTGCAGGACCACCACGTCCACGGCGGGCTGGTTGTCCTCGGCGGTGGAGAATACTTCGCTGCGCCGGGCGGGGATGGTCGTGTTGCGTTCGATGATCTTGGTCATGACGCCGCCGCGGGTCTCAACACCCAGGGAAAGCGGTACAACATCCAGCAGCAGGACATCGGACACCTCGCCCTTGAGCACGCCGGCCTGGATCGCCGCACCGATGGCCACCACTTCGTCCGGATTGACGCTCATATTCGGCTCTTTGCCGCCCGTCAGCCGCCGTACGAGGTTCTGTACCGCAGGAATGCGGGTGGAGCCGCCCACGAGAATCACTTCGTCGATGTCATTGGCCGTGACCTTGGCGTCCGTCATCGCCTGCTGCACCGGCCCCATCGTGCGCTCGACGAGGTCGTGGGTAAGGTCTTCGAAGACGGACCGCCGGATGGTGGTGGTCAGGTGCTTGGGGCCCGTCGCGTCGGCCGTAACAAAGGGAAGATTGACCTGCGTCTGGGCGACAGAACTGAGTTCAACCTTGGCCTTCTCGGCCGCTTCAAACAGGCGCTGCAATGCCTGGGGGTCCGTTCGGAGGTCGATTCCGGTCTCCTTCTGGAAGTCATCGGCGAGGTAGTCGACAAGTCGCCGGTCAAAATCGTCGCCACCGAGGTGTGAGTCGCCCGCGGTCGAGCGGACCTCCACCACCCCGTCACCGACGTCCAAGAGGCTTACATCGAAGGTTCCGCCGCCGAGGTCGAACACCAGCACCGTCTCATGCTCACGCTTGTCAATGCCGTAGGCCAGAGCCGCAGCAGTGGGTTCGTTGATGATGCGCAGGACTTCCAGCCCGGCAATCTTGCCCGCGTCCTTGGTCGCGGTGCGCTGTGCGTCGTTAAAGTACGCGGGAACCGTAATAACGGCCTCCGTTATCTTTTCGCCCAACTGCTTCGCGGCGTCGTCCACTAGCTTGCGGAGGACGAGCGCGCTCACCTCTTCGGGTGCGACCTTCTTGCCCTGAACCTGAAAACGCGCCACGCCGTTGTCGTCCGCTACGACGTCGAAACTCACGGCCTTGGCTTCATCCGAGATCTCATCATAGTGCCGGCCGATAAACCGCTTGGCCGACGTGATGGTTCCCTTGGGGTTCAGAATCGCCTGCCGTCGGGCCAGTTGCCCCACAAGCCGTTCCCCGCTGTCCGTGTACGCCACAACTGACGGAGTGGTCCGGGCTCCTTCCGCGTTGGGTATGACGCGGGCTTCCCCGCCTTCCCAGACGGCGATCACCGAGTTGGTTGTTCCGAGATCAATTCCTACTGCTTTGGCCATGACTCACTCCGGTCCTAGAGGGCGCGACCGGTCCTGTGACGTCGTCCGCCCAAGGTTGCACCGCATGACTCCACGCCCTGCTCGGCCACGAGGCTCTACGGGCTTTGTCATGGGGTCTTGTAGCGTTTAGTCTGCCCCGTGGACGGGAGCGACGGCACGACCCTCTAGGTCCAAATATGCTCCAGGGAATTGACCTCTCAGGCCTAGTCCTCAGGCGTATCCTCGACGATGCTGCGGTAATTCGGGGATTGGCCTTTCGGCTCGCCCACGAATCAGTTCCTCAGGTGGGGTCAGAGACTGCAGGTCAAACCAGTGGGCGGTCGATTAACAGCCGAGGAGGTGCTTGCCAGGGCCGTACCTTGTTCCTGGTTGACGTTCCTGGTTGACCTGGCGGATCCAATTGCCGGAGATTTTTAGGCGTCCCGGGGCCATGCGGACGCGACAGCGCCGGAGGAGACTCGACCTGTTATTTGTTTCCGTAGATAGCCAGAAAGCGACAGGAATCCAATGAGTACGAGCACAACAGCGGCCGCCGAGGCAACGGCCTTGCTCCCGGCGCCGGGACACAGGCGGGCGTGGGCCGCTGTCCTCGGCGCGGGGGTACTCATATTCGGGTCGGGGTGCACCGGGCCTGCTCCGGCTCCGGCTCCGGCATCCCAATCCGCCAGCGCTGAGGGTTCCAGTTCCACCGGGGACCTTTCGGTCGTTCCTTCGATCGTAAGAGAAGTCGAGCCTTCTGTAGTCACGATTCAGACACCAGGCGGCATCGGCAGTGGGGTAATCTACCGCAGCGACGGCACCATCGTCACGGATGCCCACGTCGTGGAGGACCAACAAAAAAAGCCATTCGAGAGCGTCCGGATCCACTTCGCGGACGGGTCTCAGGCGTCGGCCACCGTCGTCGGTGTTGACGACTCAACCGACGTGGGAGTGTTGAAGGCTGACCGGGACAACCTTCCAGCCGCCAAGTTCTCGACGGCGCTCCCCGAGGTCGGGCAGCTGGCGGTCGTTATCGGCAGTCCCCTCGGGCTGGAGCAGACCGTCACGGCGGGCATTGTTTCCGCTCTTCACCGTAATATGCCACCGTCCGAGGGATCGCCCCAGGGGCTTATCGACCTTATCCAGACAGACGCGCCCATCTCCCCGGGCAATTCCGGTGGCGCCGTAGTCAACAGCAGCGCGGAGGTCATCGGGCTCTCAGTAGCGTATCTGCCGCCCAGCTCGGGCGCAGTATCGATCGGCTTCGTGACTCCCGCGGCCACCGTGACCGACGTAGCGGACCAGATACTCAAGAGCGGAGTAGCCACGCACCCGGTCCTCGGAGTAATTCCGACCGACATCACTCCCGAGGTCGCAAACCGCTTTGGCCTCCCCACAACCTCGGGCGCGCTGATCATCGAAGTTGCCAAGGGAGGGCCGGCCGCCAAGGCGGGGCTGCAGCCAGGAGACATCATCACCCAGTTCGACGGGCAAAAGATCACCAGTGTGACCGACCTCCTTGCCGCTGTCCGCAAGAAAGAGCCCGGCCAGCAGACGGACGTCGGGTTCCAACGCGGACAGGAAACAAAATCAGTGAAAGTCACACTGGGAAGCACGTCAGGATAAACCCGTTCGTGTGGTCCGGCCGGCAATATTACGATTAATCCAATTCCAGAAACAGAGGTGCGGCCATGTCCGACCCAATGGCACAACAATTGTTCAAGGGATCCGGAACAGCGTTGATTATCCGGGGCATTGCGGCCATTCTTTTCGGCATCCTGGTTGTCCTCTGGCCGGGTGCCTCCGTACTGGCACTGGTGATCCTCTTCGGAATCTACGCTGTCTTTGACGGCGTCACCAGCATCGTGCAGTACGTCACGCGCAAGAGGCGCCGGTCCGTCTGGCAACTAGTGGGCGGCATCATCTCCGTGCTCGCGGGTATTATCGCGTTCGTGTGGCCGGACATCACTGCCCTGTCGCTGACGCTCGTCATCGGCGTGTGGGCGGTTATGCTCGGTGCCTCCCAAATAGTGCTGGCCTTCGAAGTTAAAAAGACCGTCGGCTCGTGGTGGCTCTGGCTGATCACAGGTATCATCACCACCCTTTTCGGACTCTTCCTGGTGATTCTTCCCGGCGCAGGCATACTTAGTCTCCTCGGGCTGCTTTCGTCCTTCGCAATCGTCCTAGGGATACTCCTGATCGCCTCCGGTGTCGGACTGCGCAGGTTGGGCGGAAGCCCTGATTGATGGCTCTCGATGGGCTGAAAGGCTGCCTGCGGGGCCGGATTTCGGGCCGCGGCGTCTGACAGCACACGGCGGCGGCCGCGGGATTCACCGCAATTCCGGTACACAAGGCACGACGACGACGGGGGGGTCCCGCCGCCGCCTATTTCCCTACTCGACGCGGATTTTCCCGGATGCGCCACTTGACAGGCCACTGAGCCAGGTCTAGTACTGTGCTTTATCTGGCGCACCCCGCTCGCCGGTCCGAATGGTACCGATACCGCCGGTCAGGGCCGACGCAAACCCTTTGCCGCCTGCCGCGGCGAGGCCGGCTCCTGGCCGGACCGACATAGGAGCGAACATGATTCTTGGAATTCCTGATCCGCATCTCGCGCAGATTCGTCCGGTTCGGGTGCGCACACCGCAGGGCTGCGAGGAATGTCTGGCTTTGGGCACTCCGTGGGTTCATTTGCGTTTGTGTCTCTCCCGCGGCCATGTCGGGTGTTGTGATGCCTCACCCATGCGGCACGCCCGAGCCCACGCCACCGAGTTGCATCCAATCGTTCGTTCTTTGGAGCCCGGCGAGGACTGGCGCTGGTGCTATCCCCATGAGGCGTTCGTCTAGGGTATCGGCAGGCGCAACCAGCTGATGGAACCTATCGCAGACTCGACGCTGATCGAAACGCCGGATGTCTCCGGCGCCTATCCACGGCTCGGCCAAGCCCAGATCGAATTGTTGGGCCGTGCCGGCACCAGCCGGACTACGTCCGCCGGAGAAGTCCTCATACAGGAGGGAAACGTCGACAGTGACTTCTTCGTCATACTGCAGGGAACGGTACTGGTCGTGGAGGGGCTGCCTGACGCCGGTAGCAGACAGCCTGCTGAGCTGGGCCCCGGCACGCGGATCCTCGAAGTTCACGGTCCGGGACGGTTCCTCGGGGAATTGGGCCTGGTCGAGGGGCAACCGGCCTTTGTCAGCACTGTGTCCGCCGAGGCGGGTGAAGTGCTCCAGATCAGCGGGGACGATCTGCGCCGTGTAGTTCTGACGGACGCCGCGGTGGGCGAGACCATACTGCGGGCATATCTTCAGCGCCGAATCCTGCTGATCAGCGCGGGCGCGGGCATCCGCATTGTTGGATCCCGCTTCAGCCGTGACACCCTTCGCCTCCTGGAATTTTCAGCCGCCAACCGACTGCCTCACCGGCTGGTCGATCTGGAGGTTGACGAGCAGGCGCAGGCCATCCTGGACCGGGCCGGGATTCTAGCAAGTGACCTGCCCGCAGTGGTGCTAAACGCTTCGCAGGTCCTCAGAAACCCATCCAACGCAGACCTGGCCCTCGCCATGGGCCTGCGGGCAGTCAAAGAGCATTCGGCCACGTACGATCTGATGGTGATCGGGGCCGGTCCGGCCGGCCTGGCGGCCGCCGTCTACGCAGCGTCCGACGGGTTGTCGGTCGTCCTTAAGGAAGACTTCGGCTTGGGTGGGCAGGCCGGCACGTCGCCGCGGATCGAGAACTTTCTCGGCTTCCCCGCCGGTATCTCCGGCGGGGAACTCACTGAAAGGGCGATCCTTCAGGCCCGCAAGTTCAGAGTCCAGATCAACGTCGCCTGCCGGGCACGCACCATCGAGTTGAGGGACGGCGAGTTCCGCGCCGAGTTCAACGAGAGCGGCCCTGCCTCCTCACGGGCCGCGCTGCTAGCAACCGGGGTCCGCTACCGCCGGCTGCCGGTCCCCAGGCTGGAGGAATTCGAGGGAATCAGTGTCTTCTACGCCGCCACTGTCCATGAAGCCAGGCTCTGCGGATTGCAGCCAGTGACCGTCGTCGGCGGTGGAAACTCCGCGGGACAGGCCGCGCTTTTCCTGGCTGGCACGGGAGCACCAGTGCGGCTGGTGGTGCGCGGGACGGACCTCCGCGCGGACATGTCGCGATACCTCGCGGATCGGATCGAGGAACAACCGGGCATAGAGGTACTGCTGGGGGCCAGCATCGTGGGCGTAGACGGTTCAGGGACCCTCGAACGGATCATCGTCGATCTGCGAGCCACAGGCGAACAGCGCATTTTCGACTCCCGATACCTCTTCATTTTCATCGGGGCCAAGCCGCACACAGAATGGCTGCAGGGTACCGTCGCCCTGGATGACCACGGCTTTATTCTCACCGGGGCTGATCTCGAGGACCTTCCTCCTGAGTTCAGCCATCTGGGCCGCCGACGGCTGCCCCTGGAAACCAGCGTCCCCGGGATGTTCGCGGCCGGGGATGTTCGGCGTGGATCGGTGAAACGCGTAACGGCTGCCGCCGGTGAAGGCTCAACAGCCGTTGCAATGATCCACGAGCACCTGCGCCTCCTCCGGGAAGGACCGGCCGGTGGGGCGTTGGGGTGAGGGGCGGTGAAAGTCCAGCAGGCCGGTCCCCGGGTAGGGCGGACGACGGCAACGTCACCAATTTCGCGGTTATCAGTCAGATCGCCGCCGCAGTTGAGTTGGGCCTGGTCGATGTGCCTCGCGTGCTTCCCGCCTGAGAGACAGTGCCGGAAGCAGGACCGTTCAAGGCCGAGGACTCGGCGACGGCGAAGCACCTATGGCGTCCCGAAATGCCGTTGAACGTCCAGCACTGACGGCAATCCGCATAGGCAAGAGCTTAACAACGGCGACATACGGGCGTAGTTTTGGTGGTGTTGGAACGCCGATCCCGGCCTTGCCGCATCGGCCGCTTACCGGCCGGTCCCGCTAGAGACGAGTCACCGGCACCGGCCAAGCACGGCGTTGGGTGGCCTGCGTCGAGACGAGGATCCCCGAACGTCTTCTCACGTCAGCCCTCCAATCCCGCCATCGAGGAAGCAACTTACCTCCTTCATGACCTAGCCTTCGTTAGGCAGCACACAGCCGTCATCTTTTATGACCCGTTCTTCCCGGACGGAAGCGAGGAGCTAAAACAATATCGCCCGTCAGGAGGAAATGGGAGGGACAAAAAAGAACATAGGTGCCGAAAGGCACCAAAGGGCAGGCAAGGGATTCGCAGGGAAGCCATACAAGCTGTCGTGAGCGATCTGGCCCGTCTTTCTGCGACAATCCAGGATCACGAAAAGGGATGGCGCGAGTGGTCGAGGAGCCCTATCACCTCACCGCGATTGCCTCTTCCACTGTCCGCTACGGCGGGACTGTTTACTGTCTCCACTTTGGGTGCGCCAAATTGGACTACGCCCCAGCCTGACGTCAGGAAGGAATGAAAAGATCGTCAGAATAGGGTCCGAAAGGCAGTTCCTGTACCTGTCCCCTGAACAGTCTTAGATTCAAACCTGACAGGTCGGCCCGATGAGAAGCTGGCGTGCCAAGGGGCTCGGCAACTGCGCAACAGCCTGCTTCGCTATTGCGCGTATCGGGGGTGAGGGCAGGGCTCGCTGCCCACAGCCGGGGACAATCCTCATGTGTTACCCACTGCGGCTGCTGTCGAGGGAGCTACCCCAATGGCTCCCAATTCCCAGCCGTGGATAACCCGGATTGACCCTAACCATAGGCAGCTGAGAGTCACCTAGTTCTGCCAGAGCTACCTCTTCGGGACTCGCACGTCGGGAAACCAGCCCGCGGGGGCCTTCTTTGGCTCTAGGTGCTGGGGGTCGCGGTGCTTTTGCATGTCGCATTTGTAGAACGGACCGCGTGGGTCGAGGAGCACGCTCATGTGGTGGTCTGCGTGGTCTCTGAACCACACGCTTATGCCGGTGGCCCCGTCGAGTCGTAGGTGTTCCCAGGCGCGCCACAGCGCTTCTACACGGGAGACCGCTTCGGGGTGGAAGTACCATTCGATGCACCATTTTGCAGCGCGTCCGTCGACGTCGCGGACGTAGGTGGGGAGCAGCTGTTCGTGCAGGAACTCTTCGGCTGAGCCGTAGACGAGTTCCGGTGGCTTTTGCTCGTCTCCAGGCGTGATGGCGGGCTCTTCTGCGCTGGTGCTGGGCGCTTCGCTGAATAGGCCGATGTCGATGGTCATTTGAGAATTTCCTACCCAGTGACCCAGGGGTTGGCGGCAGTTGCTGCAGCGAGGGGCACTTCGTCTTGTTCCGGGCGGGGGCTGTACTTCTTGATGGAGGCTTCCACGGCGTCCTTGTGCGGGCCGGTGTACCAGGGCATGGTCCGGACCAGTGTGGCCGGTGCACCGGAGGCGAGGACCACGGCGCGGCCGCGGTCCAGTTCGGCGAGGTTGGAGACATCGAAGATGCGTTCCTTGCCTTCCTGCCGGGAGCGGCTGGAGCCGGACTTTCCGGACGAGACGGAGACGTTGGTGTAGCTGTAGTCCCCGATCAGGTCCGAGAGCGCCCGGAGGAAGCCTTCTTCAGCGACGCCGCCGCCGTAGACCTTGACGTTCGCGGCCGACCAGATTTTCCGCATGTTCGCCTCGCCCCAGAGTTCGACGCCTTGGGACCAGGACTGCAGGATGCCCATGACGATCAGGCCCTTGGAGCCGTAGTGGCTGAACTGATCGGGCAGGGCTGCCCAGCGGACGACGTTGGCCAATTCATCGAGGGCGAACAGCGCGGGTTTGGGCAGGCGGCCGCCGCTGCGTTCGGCGCGTTCCTCCATTGCCTCTGCGATGGCCACGGTCAGGGCTGTGGTGAGCGGGGCGGCTGAGCCGGCCCCTTCTTTGGAGAGGATGTAGATCGTCTCCTGTGAGGTAGCGAAAGCGTGTGGGTTGAACTGGCGGCGGGCGTCCGTGGCGACCGTTGCGCCGCCTGTCGGGGCGACCCAGCGCAGGGTGTTCCTGGACTTGAGGCACTGGATCATTTTCTCGGCGGTGCCGAAGATACCGTCGCGCTGTTTGTCGGCCAGTTTCAGAGTGGACTCCAGGCCCTTGTACTGCAGCTCGTAGTCATGTTCTTTCAGGATTTCGATGGGTTCCTGGTTCACCTGCTCTGTCACCCACAGGTAAACCTGCGTGATGGGAAGCTCACCGAGCGCGGCCGCGAGGAAGTATGAGGAGAGAATGTCTTCGGCTTTAGGGTCGAAGTAGGCATCCGGCTTGGAACCCGGGACCCGTGAACCGACTGAAAAGTGCTGCGTAAGCTTGTACGCCTTCTCTTCGTCCGTGACATAGGAGAGCGGGTTCCACCACCACTGCGCTTCCTCCTGGGCGATCTTCTGCGGATCGAACACCCATACCGGGGCCGTGAGCTCGCGGACGCCACGGGTGCCGTCCACCACGTCGCGCTTGTTCGAGGTGGACACCACAGCACCCGGTGCGTCCAGGATCGCGGGCATCACCCGGGAGGTCGACTTACCGGTCCGGGGGCCCCAGATATCGAGGCTGAGGTCTTCCCAGGACTGAATGAACGTCTGGCCGGTGGAGACCACCTTGCCCACCACGATGCCCGGCGTGCCTGTCACTCCCAGCCGATCCGCCGTCGCCTTCGCGCCCTTCTCGGAGAACGCGGCCAAGGACTTCCCGCGGCCCAGGTACCGGGCGGCCTTGTCGACGCGGGCACGCTTGGACGCACCCTTCCTCCAGGCCACGAGCACGACGATGGTTAGGACCAGGACCACGCCGGCCATGAGGGCGGCCGCGACGGTGGACTGGACGGGCCAGGGCACGCGGCCCTTGACCAGCCCGGCGATCAGATCAATCGGATGTTTGGGGGGTGAGTCGATGCCGGCCATCCAGGATCCGAGGTGGGCGGCCGCGTAGGTCCCGCCGCCGAAGACGACGATGGAGCCGATGGCCATCCAGACCAGCAGGGCATCCCCGAGGCCCATTCCTTTACGGTTCGGTGCGCTCACAGCGTGCCTCCTTCAAGGGGTAGGCCAGGGGTAATTGGCTCGAGGAGGGTTTCCGGGGTTATCTCTATTCGCTCAGGTTCGTTGGCCTGTTCTGCGGCCGGGATTCGCGTTTGAGCAGGTGATGTCGGTTCGGAGCCCCTGTGGGCCCGAATCGACGAACCATCGACGAGAGTGACGGTTTGGGCGTAATGTCGACGCATGCTCGCTCCTTCTGAAGTTGGTAGCTGATGGTGCTGGTGGCGTTGCCCGGTGGCGGCGCCATGGATCCGGCGTTCTGGAGTGTGCAGGCGGCCGAGGATTTCGAGCAGGAGATCGTTGACCAGTACGCGCTGGCGATGGCGGCGGCTGGTTTGAGCGATCCGCATATCCGCAATACCCGGGCGACGATTATTGAGTTCGCCCGGTCGGTGACGGGCCCGCTGTGGGCGGCGACCTGTCAGGACGCCGACCGGTTCCTGGCCGAGCAGCGCAGGCTGGGTCGCAGTGTGAGCACCAGGGCTGGCAAGGCAGGGACACTGGCGTTGTTTTACGAGTTCATGATCAGCCGTTATCAGGGCCGGATCCATCGGGTGGCCGGGGTGCTGGTCGAGCAGCCCATCGATGAGTTCAACCGCCAGTCCGGGGCGTCGCTGGGCAATGTCAGAGTGCCGCCGTCGGATGCCGAGATCGACGCGTTCTTTACGTGTTGGCGGCACTCGATCCCGCAGGCCCGCAAGTATCTGCCCGCCGCGCGGGACTACTTCGCTGCCTCGCTGTGGCGTCGGCTGGGGTTGCGGATCAACGAGACGGTGATGCTCGACATCCGTGACTGGCGCCCGGACCTGGGCGGCTTCGGCAAGCTCCATGTCCGGTTCGGCAAGGGAGCACAGGGCCGTGGCCCGAAGCCGCGCCTGGTCCCGGCGATCAATGGCGCGGCAGAGCTGATCGACTGGTGGCTGGGCGAGGTCCGACACCAGTACGGCGAGGACTGGGCTGATCCCGATGCACCTTTGCTCCCCTCGGAGCGGTTCGATTCCGAGCTGGGGCGATGCGGCCGGGTCGGCGGCAACGCGTTGCGGCGCAGCCTGGGGTTGCAGGTCGAGCAGTGGTTGCCGGCATGGTCGGGTCGGATGACTCCCCACGTTCTGCGGCACTACTGTGCTTCCTCGCTGTACGGGGCCGGGATGGACATCAAGGCCCTCCAGGAGTTGCTGGGGCATCAGTGGCTCGCGACTACCTCGGGTTACATCCACGTGCGCAGCGAGCACGTCGAGCTGGCCTGGAAGAACGCCAATGAGCGGGTCGAGTCCCGCTTCGCGACCACACAGAAGGAAGGATGAGGCCGTGCTGTGGAATCTGCGGATCAGAGCCGCCGAACGCGGGATCTGGAAGTCGGCGCAGATGCGCCGGATGCTCGCCGATGCCGGGCTGGAGATCAGTGCCGGGAAGATGTCCTCGTGGTGGGCCGGGACACCGGCGACGATGAGACTCGAGGAGCTCGACGTGCTCTGCTCAGTGCTGGCGTGCACGCCGACGGACCTGATGAGTCCCGAGCCGGACAAGGTCGCTGCACGACGTCCACTCGCGACCGAGACCGTCAACGGCAATAACCAGGACCACGGCAGTGGCGGCGGGGTATCGCCGGTCGTCACGCCGCGCTTCGGCAGGCCGCGGTCCGAGCCGCCCCTATAGGCAGGGCTGTTGTGAGTCCTGCCCCGGGCCCGGCGGCGGCGCTGCGGCCGCCGTCGATGTGCCCCCGCTGCCAGATCAACCGCGCCGCCTGGACCTTCCCCCGGGTGGCCTATTGCTATGACTGCCTTCCCGGCGGGCCCTTCACCGCACCGCCGTGTTCCAAGTGCGGCACCAACGCGGGCTACTTCAGCCAAGGCTTGTGCGCCAGCTGCCATCCCGGCAGTCCGCAGTACCCAGGCTCGTGCAGGGGCTGTCTGGCGTGGGGCGTCTACCGCCGATACAACTGGACGTGCTGGCAGTGTCGTTGGTGGCGCTCCCACAACCCGGAAGGAATCTGCGACTTTTGCGGGCGCGCGGCCCGTATCGGGGAGCGGCGGGCCTGCCGGCTGTGTCTGGAACAGGCCCGAATGCTCCAGGAGCCCGGACATGGCCTGGACCTGGCCGGCGCGAATAAGGCCGGGCACCAGCTCTTCTTCGCCAACATGACCTCCGCACGCCGGGGCGCACCACCGTTGAGCCCGGAACAACGCGCCCCATGGAAGCGGCGGGACAAGAACACCCTGCCCGGCAACGGGCCCGCGGCGGAGGCCGACGGGCAGATGACGTTGTTCGATATGGCGCCCGATCCGAAGGTTGTCGCGGCGCGTGCCCGCCTCGAAGACAGAGACCTGACCCGCTACTGCGCCGCCATCGTCCGTGAACACGCCGCGAGGGCCGGCTGGAGCAAGCGGCAACGCAACGACGTGACCCGATCGCTGCGGCTGCTGCAGGGCTTCCGGCTCAGCCCGACCGCGAAGATCCGCGCCACCGACGTCCTCCAACTGCGCCAATACTCCGGCAACGTCATCTCCACGATCGACGTTCTGGCCGCGGCAGGCCTGCTTATCGAGGATCGGCCAACCCGGATCGAACGCTACTTCGCTGCCAAGACCAGCACCCTGCCGCCGGTCATGAAGGACCAGCTCGAGGTGTGGCTGCAAGTCCTGACCAACGGCGCCCTCCAGGCGCCACGGCAGATCCCGCGCGACCCAGGGACCATCAGGGCGCACATCCTGGGCATCGAACCCATCATCCACGCCTGGGCCGAGGCAGGCCTCCAGTCTTTCGCCGAGGTCACCCGCGCCGACATCACAGCCGCACTGGAGGAAACGAGGGTCCGCCGCCACGTCGCCGGGAACGGGCTCAAATCGCTCTTCACGACCCTCAAAGGCCGCCGGCTCATCTTCGCGAATCCGACCCGCGGGATGAAGGCGTCCCCGAAGGCCAGCACTATCCCGCTCGCCCTGGACGCCGCAGTGATCCGCGAGGAGTTGAACTCCCCGAAGCCGGTGGTCGCCCTCGCCGTTGCCTTGGTCGCCTTCCACGCGCTGACCAAGAAACAGCTCAGCGAGCTGCGGCTCACCGACATCAGCGACGGACACCTGATACTCGGCACCCGCGACATCCCGCTGGCCGCGCCCGTGCGCACCCGCCTGGCAGCCTGGCTCGACCAGCGCAACCGGACCTGGCCAGGCAGTGCCAACCCGCACCTGCTCATCAACCGGCGTACGGCGCCCAGGCTCCTCCCCGTTAGCCGCCAGTACCCCTGGACCGGATTGACGCTGCGGCCCCAGGCGCTGCGCGAGGACCGTATCCTGCACGAGATCCACGCGACCGGCGGCGACGTCCGCCGCATCTGCGACCTGTTCGGGCTCAGCGTCGAAGGCGCCACCCGCTACCTCAACACCCTCGAGCACCCGGACCTCACCCTTGAGGGCGAACAGGTTCCCCGAACCTGAGCACCAACACCCGCCGCAACCCCCGGGCATGCTCAAGTTCACGCCAAAAGCGTCAGAATTCACGCGAACTTCTCACTGTTTTCCCGCCACTTACCCTCGGTGTCGTTGACTCCATCCGGGCCTTGTTCCAAAGATGTCAGTCCCACCAGAACCGGGATCCCGGGCCGGCCACCGACCTTGATCAGGAACTTCCCCCGTCCGGGAGGTTCGACGTCGAGCCCGCGTGAGTCCCAGGCGGGCGGGTCCTGCCAGGAGATGAGCTTCTGCTGCTCCTGCCGGGACAACGGAATGGCCGAGGTCAGCAACGGCATCTCGGAGGCCGGGAGGCCCCCGCAGATGACCATGCCGGAGCGTTCCACGAAGCCGCGGGCTTTCATCCGGTCCTCTTCCGCCGGAAGCGCCAGCAGGTCGGACATGGTGTGGGAAATCATGATCTGCCCGACACCCACGGAACGGTTCAAACGGGTCAGGGCGTCCACCCGGTCCACCATCCCTTTACCGGCACGCAGCGCCCGCCACAACTCGTCCAGGACGACGAAGTAGTTCCGCCGCGGTTCCAGGCCGGCGTCGGCGAGGGTGTTGGCAACATTGACCGTGCCGAAGCCGTAGGACCAGCAGGCCAGCAGCACGGCGGCCTGCAGGTCTGTTTCGGTCTCATCAATGGTGGAAACGTCGAAAACGACGGAGCGGTCCCGGCTCATGGGGTTGGTGGTCTGGCGGGAGAAAATTTCGCCGAGCTTCCCGCCGCCGGTCAGGCCCAGCAGCGTGGCCTCCAGCGCCCGGGTTTCCTTCAGATAGACGTTGATGTCACCGCGGTCCAGCGCGACCTGGCGCAGCTCGTCGGGGGCGGAGACAATGACGTCGAGCAGGTCTTTGAGGACAGGGATGCCGTCGAACCGGTCATCGAGGACGCGGAGGGCGCGGTCGAGGATGGTCTGTTCCTGGTCGGTGGGCGGGTTGTTCCGGCTGATCGTGATCAGGGAGACGACCATGTTCAGGCGTCGGCCGTGGGCGTCGGCGCGGACCCGGGTGGCGGCCTCGTGGTGGCCGGCCTCTTCGAGGCGCTGGGCGACTTCGACGGCCTGGCCCGGGTCGAGGATGTTCAGGTATCCGACGCCGCGGCCGAGCTTGATGACCTGTCCGCCGAGGGCCTGCACGGCTTTGACGTGCTCACCCTTGAGGTCGCCCAGGACGAGGGCGTTGACGCCTTGGGCGGAGAGGCCTAAGAACATGCGGCGGACCAGTGTCGACTTGCCGAGGCCCGGCTTGCCGAGGATGAATGCGGACGGGTTGGAGATCAGCCGGGCCCGCTGGAACCAGCTGATCGGGTCGCAGCAGACCGTGGCCTGGGTTTCCTCGTGCCGGCCCAGCGGCACACCAATCATGGGCGAGGACGCGCCCGAGGAGAACGGCCACAGGCCGCAGACCTGGACCGTAGTGCCGCGGTATTCGGTGACGGAGGGGACGAGCGCGGCCATGCCGCCGCCGCGTCCGGTCCAGCCCCGCGCGCCCGGGCCGGCGTCCCGGGCGCGGCGTTTCTCCGGACGTGCCGCCGGTTCCTTTACTGTCTTTGACTTCTTTGCAGTCAAAAGGCGCATGCGGGCCATTAGAGGGCGTCCTTAATCTCGGAGGGCACCATGCTGTGCTTGGGTAGGACCAGTCCCAGGGGCAGGGACGCGGCGAAGGCGGTGTCCTGGGATCCGTAGGCCCGGCGCAGGAGCACCCGGGCGGTGCCGGAGGTCTGCTCGATAGCGGCGACAGCGTCCGCGAGGCGTTCCTTATCGGTGACGGTGGCGGTGACGACCATGCCGAAGTTCACTAGGCCCGCGCCCTGGGCTTCTTCCTGGGCGGTCTGCACGGCGGACCGGGCATCGACCAGGGCGCGGGCCGAGGGGCGGGTCCCGGAGGTGATGCGGACGTTGGCGTTGTTCTGGTCCCGTTCGACCACGGCCGCGGCGCGGGCCGAGTCCATCGGACGGTACAGCAGGGAGATGCGCTTGCGGTCGATGTCCCCGTGCGGGGCGAGGAGGCGGGAGAGCACCGAGGAGTTCACGGACCCGCGGGGTGCGCCGGTCATGGTCCAGGACGCCGAGAATGCGCTGTCATGGCGGTAGTCGTCCCAGCTCGCCTGCGTCGCGGTCGGGCCAACCTCGCCCCAGCTCAGGGATACGGGGGAACCGGCGGCGTGGGCTTCATCAATGATCAGGGCCGCCGGCGGGTCATAGGCGATCCGGACGACTTCGCAGAGTTCCTGCGCGGACATGGGACGGGCGATACCGGCGCCGGTGGACTGCAGCCGGGCCGAAAGTCCCGGAATGCGGGAGGCCAGGTCGCGGGCCACGTCCTCGGGGGTGCGCTTTTTCGAACCCGACCGGAGGGAGGCGTTGAACGTCAGGGAAACCCAGGCCCGCACGGTGGCGGAGCCTTCGGGGTAGGTGTCCACGACTTCGCGCAGGATCGCCTGGGCGAAGGCCGGGGCGTTCGGGTCGATGTTCATCTCGACCTCGTTGCGGAGCCGGTAGCCGGAGTCGGGCGCGGTTTCGACCGTGACGGCTGCGGCGTCCAGTCCGGCTTCATCGGCGAGGCCGGCGAGCCAGCCGCCCCAGTTGGCCACCCACGCATCGACCTGTTCAGGGTCGACCAGGGACGCACCGTCGGGTTCGGTGGAGAAGATCACCGTGAAGTGGTTCGTGGCCGGGACGTGGAGGAGGGCGAACGGGCGCTTGTAGGAGTCGGAGAATTCGTACAGCGTGGACTTCGCGGCGAGGCCTGGCAGCTGGTACATGCCCCACTGCGTGACGCCCAGAGGGCCGGAGCGGTAAAGGTTGGTGCCCGAGGACTTGGAGATCCGGAAGCTAATCCGGGTCGCGGTGCGGTCAACAATGGACTGGCCGTGCTTGTCCTTGACCGTCAGCAGGAGGGCGCTGATCCCGGCAACAGCGAGGACCGCGAGGCCGGGAAGCAGGCCCCAGATAGCGAAGCTGGTGATGCCCAGGAGCAGACCGATCATGACGATGCCGGTGCCGATGGCACCGAGGTTGCCGAGTCCGGCCGAGCGGGGCACACGCCAGTTTCCGTAGGACGGTTCTTTGTATTCGGTGTTAATTGCTGCCACTGGGGCCCTCCATGGATTCTGATTGGCCGGTTGAGTCCTGTGCGGTTTGTTGGGCGGCCTGGGAAACCCGGGACGCTACTTGTGTTCCTGCGGCCACGGCGATACCGGCCGGGCCGGCTGCTGCCGTCGCGCCCGATGCGGCGCCTGCCGCGCCGGCCCCTGCCGTTCCGGCGGCACCTGCAGCTCCCGTGGTTCCTGCGGCGGCAGCCTCCGGCGCGCCAGCCGTGCCGGCCGATCCGGGGGTTGGTTTCCCGCCGCTGCCCTTGGGGCCGGGGGTCCCGTCGCTCCCCTTTGGGGCCGAGCCTGTCTGGTTGGAGCTCGCCGGTGTGGGTGCGGCATTGCCGCGTCCGCTGCCACTGCGGCCCATGGACACGGCGCCGGTGGCCATAGCGCCGACGGCGGCGCCGGCTCCCGCGCCGCCGCCGGATGCGACCGCTCCGACCATGGGGGTCACGAAGCGCATCAGCGCCGGCATGGCGAACAGCGCCACAACCATGAGCGTGAACCCAGTGATCGAGCCGATCAAAGCGTTCTTCCCGCTGCTCCCCATGAGAAGGAATGCCACGGAGTAGACGATTGCCGCGGCGGGTTTGTAAAGGATGAAGGCGATCGTCCAGCCGACAGCCTTCTGGAACCACTGCTTGCCCATTTCCGTGTTCGTGAACGCGGCGGTCGTGGGCAGGATGCCGGCGAGGATTACCAACATCCCGCTCCGCACGACCATGAGCACGACCTGGACGAGGGAAGCCAGCAATCCGATCAGTCCCAAGATGATGAGGATGAAGACCCCAACCCCGGTCTGGTTGGTCATGACCAGAAGCTTCATTGCGTCCGCGAAGCCTTTACCGTCGGTCGAGCGGTTGATGATCGCGGCCGAGAACGCATCAGCGGCGACCACAAGAATGGAAATGATCCCCAGGCCCAACCCGGACACAAGCGTCAGCGTCACCAGTGAGCGCAGAAGCTCCTTAAGGGGTGCTCCCCGCTGCTCCCAGATCATGCGGATACCGCCGATAATGACGGCGAGGACGGCGAGGGCGACCGTCCAAGCCATGAGTTCCCCATGGACCATGGAAACGACAGGACTTGCCGCAGTCCCGTCCTGGCTTGTCAGGTTCACCGTCGGCATCGAGACCCAGAAGGTCGACAGAGTCGTCACCATCTGACTCATGCCCTCCATGATCGCCTTCGCCATGTTCCCCATGGCGTCGTTAGTCAGGTCTTCGAGGGCGTTCCCGAACCCGCACCCTAGGTCCCCCCACTTGCATTCGGCCATGTCAGATCCCGGACCAGAGGATGAAGCCGCTCAGATCCTTGAGCTGTGACACGTTGCTGAAAGTCACGCCATCGTCCGCGGGCTTCACTTTCCAGTCCCCTTCCATCCACCGCATGGAGATTGTTGTGTGGCCGAGGGCTCCGGTGTCCGTCTTGAAAGCCAGATCAAGGTTGGCTTCCGAAGGTGTGTAGGACTTCATGAGAAACCCTTGGACTTGGATAGTGGTGCTGTTCCCGGACGAGCCGGTGCCTGCGTTCGTCTCGCGGATTGCCGCATCCCTTCCAACGCCGGGGACAAGGAGCTTGTCAGCGAGCTTCTTTTCAAGCTCAGGCGCACCCGAGGAGCCGAGCGCGGCCACATTCATGGCTGCGTAGAGAGCGCCTGTGGGCGAGTGCGCGAAGCAGGAGCGGAATCCGTCCGGGTCAGTCTTCCCCGGGCCGAAGGTCTTCGGCTCGGTGGGGACAGCCATCTTTCCCACGAGTTCCCACTTTGACGTCGGTGCCGTTCCCAGCGCTGTGTCGTTGCTGGAAGGCAGCCCGCAAATGCTTTCTCCCCCCGCGGCGGCCGGAGCCGACGACTGCGTGGGGACGTTGCCAGAGGACGACGCGGGGGCGGGCTGGGCTGCGGTGCCCCCTTTGGGTAGCAGGAAGATGACGATGCCGATAACGAGGATCAGCGCCACCAGCCCGGCAGAGATGAGGAACCCGGGTGCGGTGAAGGGGCTGCTGTCATGGTTGCTTTCGGTGGACTGGCTCATGGTGACCCTTCCGAGTAGTGGTGGTTTAGACGAACGCGCGAACGATGCCGGAGGCGCCGGTGATGATGATGCAGCCCAGCAGTACCCATCCGAGCTTGCCGATGGCCTGGGCGCCCTCGCCGCGCTGGAGCTGGATCACCATACCGATACCGACGATGATCACGCCAAGGACGCCGAGGACCAGGCCGATGCCGGAAGCCCAGTTCAGGATCGTGAGCAGGCCGCCGGCCTGGGCCGGGACAACCGGGGTGGGGTTGGGGATGACGCTTGAGTCCAAGAGGGCCAGGGAGTTCATGGTGAGACCTTTCATTTGGTGGTGCTGGTGTCAGCTACGAGTGCAGCTATGTTGGTGGTGAAGCGTTGGTATTCGCGGGCTGGAGGGACGCTGGGGGTGTCTTCGTGCCGCCAGGCTTCGACCCAGGGCAGGGTCCAGAGGCGGGGTGCTCCCCCGCCGACAATGGCGGTGAAGTCGCGAAGGGCTTTGGGGGTCTTGCCGGGGGCGTCCGCGAGGACGGCCAGGCCGAGGAGGTCAACGGCCGGGGCTGCGCCGGCAGCCCACTGGGTGAGGGCGCTGCGGGCCGCTGTCAGCCCGCGCATGTCGGCGCGGCAGACCAGCAGCAGTTGAGGGGTGCTTCCGTCCTGCGGGACGGGCCAGCAGTGCCCTGTGGCGCGTGCCCCGTCAAGGAGATCCGCGATCCGGCTTTCACCGGATCCGCCATGGGCTCCGGTCACCCAGAGAGCCGCGGAGCCAACGACGGTCCGGCGTCCCAATCGGTCAGCGGCGTCAGGTTCGACCATGCCCCGCAACGGAGCGGTGATCGCCGCCGCCGGCGGGGTGTGTGCCTCCGGCTCTGACGATTCTGCCTCGACGACTGGGCGGGTGATCCAGGGATTCAAGGTCTGCTGCATGGGTCCTCCTTTCGAATATCCGTTGAGTGGATGTTTAGAAGCCGGCGGCCACGGAGGCTGCCGCCGCGAGCCAGGCCCGCTGGGTGGCGGGCTGCAGGGCTTCGTACCGGATAGGTCCGTTGACCAGGGCCGGGTCGTACGGGATCCGGACGACGGCGCGGACGAAGGGTTCGAAGCCCTTGGCGATCCGCTCGGCCTCGTCTTTGGCCCGCTTCAGGGCATCCCCGCTCATGGAACGTTTCGCATCGGTGGACTCGGAGACGATCACGACCGCGTTGCGTGCCAGCTCCGCCTCGTGGCCGCCACGGGATTCGAGGGTCTGCAAGGTCAGCCGGGCGGCTTCGGCACGGTCCTCGATTGCCGTGACCGGGACGACGAGCTGGTTGGTGTGGTCGATCATGCGTCGCCAGTTCGCGGCGCGAGCGGTGTTGCCGGAGTCCATCACGACGAGACGGTAGTACCGGGTCAGGACCTGGTGGGCGATGTCGACTTCCTCGGCGGTGACTTCGTGGTCGCCTTCCTCGTTCTCATCGGAGCGCAGGACGTCGAACTTATCGGCCGTCTGGTGGTGGACGAACATGGCGATTTCCGCGGCGTTCGTGGACGGGGACAACAGCTCGGTCGATGAATCGATCAGGTCCAGCACGCTGCGGTCGTGGGAGCCTTTTTCGGTCCGCCAGCCCAAGGTTCCCTGGGATTCGTTGTTATCCCAGGCGACCGTGGCGGCGCCGCTGTAGCGGGCGAGGATTGCCGAGAGCATGACGACGGTGGGGGTCTTGTTGGCCCCTCCCTTGCGGTTGACCACGGCGATGGTGCGGGGCCCGGGCCAGTGCTGGCTGACCGTGCGGATGTCCTCGCGTTCGGAGAGCTCTTCGTCCGAGGGGTTCATGCGGATGCCCAGGCGCGTGAGGGCGCCGCGCCAGCCCCGGGTTGCCGGTTCGAGGACCGGGGCGCTGACCAGGAACGAGGTGTCTTTCAGGCTGCGCCGCGTCGGAGCCGCCTCCTCCGCGGCCGGCCCGGTCTGTTCTACCGCTGCGGGAGGCCACGGCTGCGCGTCGGGCACGACAGCAGCAACCGGGGGTTCCACAGGCAGGGCTGCGGGCTCCGGCGCGGGAAGGGTAAGGGTTTCAATGACGGACGGGGCCGCGGTCTCCGGTGTGGTGGCGGGCGCCTCGGCCCGGCGCCGGGTCGTGCGGGGTTCGTAGGAGACGGACTCGATCTTGTCATCCGGGTGGACGATGAGTTCACCGTGACCCTCGGGGTCCTCGATCTGGACC
This sequence comes from Arthrobacter sp. Soil763, assembly GCF_001428365.1. Taxonomy (GTDB): domain Bacteria; phylum Actinomycetota; class Actinomycetes; order Actinomycetales; family Micrococcaceae; genus Arthrobacter. The sequence continues at coordinate 39,912 of NZ_LMSH01000006.1, forward strand.
CGCACCGGGCGCTGGAGCGTCTGCGCTTCACCCACGACCAGGGACAGGGCGTTGTTGCGGAGGTCCTGCAGGGATTCCCCCGCAGGAACGATGCGGGAGTTACCCGCGACGACGACCTCGGCGGTGCCGTTGTCGCGGACGATTGCCTTGATGCTGGGGAATGCCATAACTTGCGTTGGTGAAGTACCCATCGGCTTGTTCCTTAGGTGTGAGAAGGGAAAAGGGGTTTGGTGCTTAGGACGAGGGCGGGGTGAGTCGGTTGACCTTCCACGGGGCGTCCTTGCCTGTGCGGAGCAGCTGCAGCGTGTAGGTCCCGGCGTTGGTTGGGACGGCGGCGGTGACGCCGTAGCCGTTGGCCTCGTCGACGGACAAGGTGGCCGATCCCGTGACGCGGGATGCCGGGATGTTGGAGGGGTCGACGGAGGAGTAGTCCGCCGTGGCCTGGGAAGTCAGCCAGCGTGCCAGGTCGTTGGCCCACTGCTTCTCATCCAGGGTGGGGCGGGCGAAGTCGGTCATCGCGTTCTCGGCAACGTCCAGGGCGGCATCCTTGCTGGCTTGGTCCCAGGCGATGCCGATGGTGGCCGGGATCGTGCCGCCGGGGGCCTGGGGTCCGCTGTTGGCGCTCAGTGAGACCGGGGCAGAGGGGGTGGTGCTGGCGCTGGAAGACTGCGCCGGCGCTGTCCCGGTGGACGCGGCAGGCGCGCAGGCCGCGCACAGCAGCGCCACCGCGATCAGGGTCAGGGGCTTCTTCACTTCGTCTCCTCTTGGGTGGGCAGGTACAGGAAGGCCGAGGGGACCGGGTTGCCCACGGTCCGGGTGTAGTAGTTGTGGTCATCCGGGGAAGGGTTGCCGTTGTAGCCCTCTTCGACGTAAGTGCCGTTGGCTTTGACTTCCTTGACCACGCCGACGTGGCCGAAGTTGGGGTCCGCTCCCCCGGCCCCTGGCGCGTACCAGACCACGGCGCCGACTTTGGGGGCGCGGCCGGTGGGCCAGCCTTTGGCATCCCAGCCGGCCTTCCACGTCAATGCCGAACCCAAGCCCTGGCCATCGGGACGGAAGTTGCCGTTGAGGAACCTAAACGGTGCACTCGTGGAGCCCATCTGCTGGTTGACCCGCCACAGGGCGAAGTCCACGCACTCCCGGTAGTACATGCCCAACGGGGAGGTGCTGGCGGCGGTGGCCCCGGCCTGCAACCAGGTCGGCGAGTTCTTCCACGGGTAGTCATTTCCGGCACCGGACTGGCCGGGGATCCCGCACTCACTTCCCTGGAGGGAGAACTTCGAGGTGGAGAGAGCTTGGACGATTTTCACGGCCTCGGGCCAGTACTTCTGGTAGTGGTACGGGTCGGCATTGCGCTGGACTTTGTTAGCCGCGATCGTGGGTTCCAGCAATTCCCAACCCGCCACACCCTGCAGCGCCTTGATGAAGTTCGTTGCGCTCTTGGTCGGGGTCATGCGGTCCTCGTAAGAGCCCCATGCGCCGTTGCCGCGCTGCTGGAACAGGCCGCGGGAGTCGGGGCCGGCAGCGTCGCCGTTGTCCAGAACACGAAGGCCGGACTCCCCCAGGGCAACCATTACCGCGATCATCTGACCATTCGCGGAAAGGTTCAAAGCCCTACCTGCGCCCATGATCGACGCGGCATTCTTCAGTTGTTCCTGGGTGTAGCCGGCGACCTTCGTTCCGGCATCCACGGAGACGGAGCTGACCGGCCCGCAATCGGCCGCGGCTAGTTTGGTCGGGCCGAGAAGCAACAGGATTGAGAAGACCGGGCCAAGTACGAGCGTGGGAACGATGACGGCCGCTCCCAGTGTGGCGGTGTTCCGTTTCACTGGCCTGTCCCCTTCCCTTAGAAAAAGTGGGACGAAGATCCGTGTCCCGAAAGCACTACGCATCAAATTTACCACGTTGCGGTGCAGGTGCACTGTAACCGCAAGAATACGGTGCGCTAGCACCCGTTCTATTCAGATGCAAGTCATGAGCCGTGGGCGAATTTTGGTCCGGAGAAGGTGAAATCAGCGCGGGATAGAATAGCTGCGAGGTCCAACCGTCGACGCTAGGGAGCTATGTCCGAAGAAAAAGTGGCCCCCTCGGAGCTGCGATACCTGTTCCTTGCCCTCTCAAAGGAGTGGGAGCGGTCGATTTTGGAGCACGCCCAGGCTCATGATCTAACCAGCGCACAGGTAGAGATACTTCTGGTGCTAAATGAATCCGGCCCATACTCCATGCAGGACTTGGGCCAGATGCTGCTCCTTAACCGGGACCCTTTCAGGTCCGTCGATTCATTGGTTGCCAAGGGCTTGGTTGAGCGTGGATCGGGAGAGGATAAGAGGAAGGTGCTGTGGTCGCTGACAGACGCAGGCGCCGAAGCCGCGGCAGACATCGTCTCGGCAGATCTGTCTCTCCTGCAGGACTTCGTAGGTGACCTCCCTACGGAGAGCACCGCTAAGTTGGTACATCTCTTCCGCTCACTCCAGGGAAAGGTGACTACCTTGGGAGTCCTGGAACAGCGTTTCTCTTCGCAACAAAGCCCAGTGCAAGAGGTGCTTGCGGCCAAATCCTCTAATGAAGTCCAGATCAACCGTTCTTCTGTTATCGCTTCGCGCCTCCGCCAAACCTTGGAGATGAAAGGCGCAGGGGACGCCGGTGCGGCCTTCGACAAATACAGCCCCCAACTGGCCGAACGAGGCATTGAGATGCCGTACCGGACCTGGGTTGGGCTTCTCGAAAACGGAGGCCCTGTAAGCCGACACGTGCTCGCTCAGCTTTCCCATGTCTTGACCGGAAACCCCGCCTATTTATCAACCGATGACGAGAACGTGTTGAAGGACGTGGAGAACCACATGCGGGCTGAGAATGCCCTGCTTTTGGCCGGCGTTACGGGTTTCGGGGGTCGAGGGGCTTTGGACGCCGGCGCACTTCAGGCACTTGCCGAACTAGTCCAAAAAAGACTGAACGACGGTGCTTGAGCGAAGCTACGAGGGCATTCCAGTCCCCCTTTCCCGCAAATCCAGGACGCTGACGACGAGGGCTTTATCGGAACTTCACCTGGAGCCGGGAATGCTTACCCAGGACGTCGTTGATGCCGTGGCGGTCGTCCTAGGAAAACCCATTTTCCTTGAACAAACCGTAGACGAGAGGTTCAAGAAAACCACCGGCAGCTTTGCGCTTACGCCGGACTTTGTGGTCATTGTCTTCCGTGGAATTGACCCTCAGGCCTACCAGATGCACAGTCTCTTCCACGAGCTGGGGCATCTTCTTTGCCGCCATAGCGAGTGCATTCGCCCCGGCACGCAGCTCGAGACGGAGACCCCGGATGTAGTGCTCTGGAGCGAAGCCGAACGAGAAGCAGAGTTCCTCGCCTTCAAAATCACTTCCCTCATCAGCCGTAAGTCCCGGAGCGTTCAGGCCTTCGGATGATGAGGGAACTCGCAACGATGATGCTCTACTTGACCGGGCTGATTCTCGTGCTCCGGGCGCCATACGCGTTAGGCGCCCGGGCCTCCCGTCCTGGATGGCTTGCGGGTACGTGCGGACTGATCGCCATCATTTGCTTGGGATTTGTTGTTCCCGTCCCGACGCTCGATGCGGCAATGGGCTCCATGGGCTACTGGAATCTGCTGGGAGCAACGTCTACGACGTTGGCCTTTCACTTCATGTACCGCGCGATACTCATCCACACGTCCAAGGCCTCGCCACCCTACTATGGCGTGTTTCTCGGGCTCGGCATCGTCACCTATTCCGTCGCGTTTACCATGATCTCAGGCGAACAGAACCGGTTTACCTCCGTAGAGACGTTCATCGCAGCGCTCATAGGACAGCCGTGGACAGCTATCTATCTGTCCGCATACCTATCGCTCGTGGCGATCATTGCTGCTCTTTCACTGGGTGCGATCCTGAGCTCCTCCAAGCGATCGAAGATTTTCAACGCCGGCTTTTCTTTGGTCGTTTTGGGGAACACCGTGGACGTCATCTTGCTTTGGATGCAGCATCTCAATGTTGTCATCGCGCCTCTCTCGACCCTGCTGTATTCGGTATACGTCGCGGCCTTTTTCTCGGGCGCAATCCTGCTCTGTGTGGGCTTTCTCAGAGGCTCCGTGCGGTCTCTCCGGGAATACTGCACATTTCTCTTCTACGCGCTGCGTCTCCGTCGGGTCCTCGGACGGGCGGGTCTGGACAAACGTCCGCTCGTGGACGTGGCCAGAGAGCCAAAAATTGCGTGCTACCAGATGCTCATCCACGTGCGTGACCTTGTGACACTAAAGGGCTTTGCCCTGAACACGCCTGAGCTAAACCTGACCCACAAGGCCGACGCACTTCTAATTGACTCCCCGCTTAAGTCTTCGACGTAAGGATCTTTATATATGGCTCCCAACCCTTGGCTTGTCTCTGCGGCATCCCTGGCTGCCCTTCTACTTCCGGTCGCCGCGACGGCCGCACTAGGTCAGAAAATGACGGCATGGAAGGATCCGAAGATGCGAGACCTCCGGATATCGGAAGATCGCGCCACCGTCGTGTTGGAAGCGGATTCAAAAACGCTCGCTTCCGGAACCTATGGAATCGTCATGCCCGGCACGCACATCGTCGTGGGAGAGGTTCTCCGGCATGATGCAGATACTGCTGAGGTGACTCGGGAGATACTGCGATGGACAGGGACCCTGGAAGCAGGACCCACTCGCGGAAGTTGGACCGGCCAGGCATTTTCATCCCCTGAAGAGCTGCACCTCGACTTTGAGGAAGTGCAGCTCGCCCCGGGGGCACTCCCCGCGTGGGTTTTCCACCCTGCCACTCCATCGACCGACGTATGGGCCATTCATGTCCATGGCCTGCGCTCATCCCGCCAGTCCATGCTGCGGAGCGTTGAGTCCGCAACGCGCTTGGGGCTAACTTCGGTTGTCCCGTCCTACTACGGAGACGCAGAGAACCACGCCCAGGGCCAGGTGAGCCACTACGGGCGCTTGGAGGCGGAAGATGTGGATAAGGCACTCGCCTACGCGGTAGAGCGTGGGGCGAAAGCGGTCTATCTTTTTGGTTGGTCAATGGGAGCAACGATCTCGTTGCTACTGACAGAAACATCCGCCAATCGGCAGGTCATAGCCGGATTGGTGCTGGTGTCCCCAGGCCCGAACACAGAAGCTGTCATCTTCGAAAATGCCCGCACCGCGGGTCTCCCCCGGGCTATTGCAAAGATGGTGCCGCGTATCCTTTCGACGCCCGGCGTTAGCCGGCTCGCCTCCCTGACCAAGCCCGTTGACTTCGACACTCTGGATTGGTCCCATCGCGTCGGACGCCTGCGCACCCCTGCCCTCGTGCTCCACTCGCGAGGCGACACCGAGGTGCCTTTCGAGCTATCTGCTCAATTCGCAAAGAGCAACCCGGAAACCGCCACGCTCGTTGAATTTCCACCAGTCCCCCACCAATGCGAGTGGAACTCGGCTCCTGAGCGCTTCGAAGAGGAGATCGCCGCCTGGATCAAGGACCGGGAGTCGCGCCGCTCCGAGAAGTCCAGAGAAGGCTAGTTGGGGTGCATGCGCACCTCACCTACTGGCGATAAAGTGCAGATGCACTACTATTGAGAACGTGCTGCACGTCATCCAACAAGGCCCTCGGAATACGGCAAAGGGCCAAAGAGCGACACACCGCAGAGGTTCCCACTTAATTCAATCTGATTCATGTGTTCTTGGAGAGGTAACTTCGGTCCTGGGAGGGAACATGCCACAGCGCAGCAAAGGTGAGCGGCACGTCATTACGGCGCGGCTGCCCATTTCCGATGCCGAGAAGCTGGCCGCCGTCGTAGATGCGACCAAGGAGAGCCGGAGCGACCTCATCGCTCGACTCGTGCACGCCCACTTGAAGACTATTGACCTAGATCGACTCACTGGCCAGGAGACCCTGCCTATCGCTAAGGCGAGTTAAAGACTGAAGGCCCGCACGAAGCGGGCCTTCAAAAAGTATGCGTTCAGATCCGAAATCTTTGCCGGACAAAGATCTGAACTTTTCACAAGCTCCCCGCGAGGGGCGCTCCATTCGCTATACCCCGAAGGGAGTAGCTGTTGTCTATGGTACCTGCCACTGTCGCGGCGTCAACAACTGGCGCGCCGCTGTCGGCGCGTCAAGTCACGCCTGAACTCGCGTGGCGTCTCGCCCCGCTGATCGCGGGAGCCCCGATGTACCGGCGGGGTCGGTGGGTCAAGGGCCGTTTCCAGTACCCAAGGCCGGCTGTGGCACCAAGAATCACGGCCACCCTCCCGAAACAGCCCGCAGCAGTCCTTGTTCACGGGCCGGATGGCTCAGTAGCCACCATCTGTCTCGACCTCGATACCTCCAAGGCGCTGCAAGGGGTTGTGGACGACGATGCCAGGCGCCTCGGAGAGCTGCTGGAGCGCTGCGGGATCCGCTACGTTGCGGACTACTCCCCCAGCGGCGGCCGGCACCTGTACGTCCCGCTCGCGGACCGTGTCACCGCGGCCGAGGCCCGCGAGGTAGTAGAAGCCTTGACGCTACTGGCCCCCAGCCTCGACCCCGGCCCCCACCAGAACATCACCGACGGCTGCATCCGAGTCCCAGGATCCGCGCACAAAGCCGGCGGCCATCAAGTCCTCACGACTCCCCTGGCGACCGCCTACGACACGCTGCGTCGCCGTAACGAGGCCGAGGCATGGAACGCGTTGCGCCGGGCCCTGGCCCCGGAGCTGCGCCGCCGCCGTGACCTGAAAGCCCGAGCGGCCAAGCTCGCTACTATCGCAGCGGCCCCTGGCACTAGTCCGCTCTCCTTCGGCGGCAGCCAGTCACCCATGCGGGTCCTCGCCCGCACGGGCCTGTACGACACCAACCGCTACGCCAGCCCCTCAGAGGCCCGCATGGCGGTCCTCAACCATTTCGCGGCCTGCGGCTGGACCCTGGAGCAGGTCCGGCGCGAAATGGCCGGCCAGCTGCCGGGCCTCGCAGCCCTCTACAAGGACAAGAGCCACAGCGACCGGCTCCTGGACAAGGAGTGGGCGAATGCCTGCGGCTGGGTCCAGAAAAAGCCAGCCCCCAAGACCGGAGCGCCTAGTTCCCTTATTAACGACACAAGCCGCCCACAACCCACGGGGGGGGCAACGAAAACCACCAGCAAAGCTGGTGCGCACCAGCTTGTGAACGATCTGGAAAATGTGCTCTACGCAGTCCTCGACCACCGGCTCAAAGAACGCGGTAGAGAGGGCTTGAGCCTCCGGCTGCTGCTCCGTGCGGTTCTTGGCTACATGAGAACAATGGAAACTGACCTACTCGACGTCGGTTGCCGGACCTTTGCCAGCGCGCTCGGTAAGCACCACGGGACCGTAGCCAGGCTCCTGCCCGCTCTCCAATCCGCATCAGACGGCATCCTGACGAAGGTATCGGCCGCCCGCGGCCGCAACGCGGACACCTACCTCGTCCAACTGCCATCGCACTTCGAACAGCTGGCCCGAGACCTCTCGTGGCGGCGCGGAAAGATCTACGGTATCCGTCCTGTCTTTCGTGTCCTGGGCGACGTCGCTGCACTCACCTACGAAGCCATCGAACGCGGCCGCCTCTCCCCCACAACAGCAGAAATCGTCCGCTCGACAGCCCTGAGCCGGTCAGCCGTGGACAAAGCCTTGGCAGAGATGGCTGCCCACAACATGATCCAGCGCAGCAACGGACTCTGGACCGTAGTGGTCGCAACCAATCTCACCGACCTGGCGCGCCGCTTAGGCGCCCTCGACGATGCTGCTGAGCAGATCACGCGACACCGCCTGCAGCGGGCCCGCTGGCACGCGTGGTTGGACAGGCACCTCGTACCCGAGCTGTCTGAGAACGAGGTTTACGACGCAGAGGCGGAAACGTACTGGATCCCCCCGGATGAAGACGACGGGACCTATGCCGGCCACGTATGGCAGGCCGCGTGAGACGCAAGCGTTACTGTCAATACAGGCAATACATGTATTGACAGTAACGCTTGCAAAGACGGCAAAGACAGTGTTGACTGTAAAAAAGTCTTTGACGGCATTGAAGTCAAAGACAGTAAAGCTAGTAATGATAGCAAAGACAGTAGCGACAGTAGGGCGGACAAGATGGCAGCTCCAACAGGGTTCGACCGGACGGGCATGGAGCGAATCTGCGGGTTCGTTAACGGCAAGGGCGGGGTCCTTAAGACGACCCTCACGGCCAACATCGGCGCCCTCCTGGCAAGCTTCGGCTGGAAGGTTTTGCTCGTGGACATGGACCCACAGGGAAACCTCGGCCTCGACCTCGGCTACCGGCACGAACCCCAGGACGACGATGGCAGCGCCCTCGCCCAAAGCCTTCTGTTTGGCGTGCCGCTGGCTCCGCTGAAAGACGTTCGCGCAAACCTGGACGTCGTTCCTGGTGGCGGCGAGCTAGACCAAGCCGCCGCCGGCCTCATTTCCATGGGGAGTCGTGACAGCAGCAAGTCGAAGCTGGCCCTGGCTCGTTCGCTTTTCCCAGTCGCGGCGGACTATGACGTCATCCTCATCGATTGCCCGCCCGGCAATGAACCCCTTCAAGTCGCTGCGCTCGGCGCAGCGTCCTACGTCGTGGTGCCCACAAAGACGGATAAAGCCGGCCGAGAAGGACTCGTCGGTGTTGCAAAGCGCCTGGACGCAGTCCTGGACGTCAACCCCAACCTCGACCTCCTGGGCGTCATCATCACCGCGACGTCACCTACGGCAACCAACGTCCACCGGACAACCAGGGAAGCGATCACGGAGACCTTCGGCGACGATTCGGTGCTCTTCAAGGGCATGGTCCGGCACGCAGAAGCACCTGCCCAGGCCGCGCGGGACAGGGGAGTGCTCGTGCACGAACTCGAAGAACAGGTTAAGGCGGCCCCCAAATGGTGGGAAGTCCGTAAAGGCACCGCCCAGGCGGTGCAGAACCAGCCGCGGTCAGCCGCGAACGTTGCAGAGGATCTGTACCAAGTCACCCACGAACTCGTCGCCCGCCTGGAAGCAGCCGAGAAAAGGAACGCATCATGACCGAGTCCACCCGAAACCCCATCGGCCCGCCGCCGCGCAGGAATGCCGGCACTCCCGCTGTCCAGAATCTGATCAAATCGAACCGAGTCGCCCCGCCGCCAGAGACAGAGGCTGCCGCGGCTGCGACCAAGCCGCTGCCGTCCTCTGCTTCCAAACAGATCACTTTCTACATGGCAGCGGACGACCTGAAGCGGGCGAAGGCAGCCTACACGGCGACCAGCGGCCAGGAGGCGGACCGCAGCTGGTCGGACTTCATCTCCCGCGCGGTTCTCATGGAAGTGGCCCGCAGAGAGCGGGTCCACAACGGCGGCGAAAACTTCCCGGGCGGCATCCAGAAGCTGGCGCCGGGACGGAGGCTCCAACCCTAATGAAGTCAATACTGTCAAAGACAGTATTGACTTCAAGGGCGGCGTTCGCGTCAGAGTGCCACCCGTCGATGACTGTCACGCGCAGCGCGAGGAGCATCCCGGCACTGACCTAGAGAGCACTTCCCGGGGTCAGTGGTCGGTGCGGATCGCGAGGAGCTTGTGCCCCTCCGGGATCTTTGCTGTGAGGGCTTCCCGAAGCAGCCGCCCGGCCCTACCATTCCAGGTGCGAGGATCCTCCCGCAAGCCGGGCGGTCCGCCGCCCAGGGCGAACCACACCAGCCACTCACCAGCGACGGACCGCCATCAACCGCGACCACCCGGTTGGTGAAACTCCGGCCGCGCCACCAGGAACAACGAGGTAACTGGGCCGCGGCAGCACCACAACCCGTTCAGCTACGCTGAACCACGGATTTCCTTTGCAGAGGGAGAATAGACCGGGCCGGCAGTTCAAAACTGCCGGCCCGATCTATTTAAGGGACATTCAGGCCTTCGTCTGAAGGTACTTGTCTCCATGCCATCGGAGCGTGAACGCCAAAAACGGTTCCACGATGTTAACGGTCTCCGGCACTTCATTTGGAGCGTACTCAAATACGGGCTGAACAGATCCTGCCGACGGGTCTTCCTCTGCTTCCGCCGCAACGATAACTTCCTCGTCCTCATCAACCTCGGGAGGAGCGTCCTGAAGCGAGGTCGCCGCAATGCCACTCATGTGGATGAGTTTCGTGGTGATCTGTACCTTCCGAATGTCGGTTCCAGGCGCAAGTAAGGCCACGACTTCTTGCTTCAGATCATCAACCGTCATCGAGAGGCGAGGTCCTAGGCTCTTCATGGCTGCCAAGAGAATCTGGTAGCCATCGAGCTGACGACCGTCGTGGAGAGGAAGAACATTCCTCGCTTTACCCCGAGACTTCGGTCCCCGAGCTATCTTCTCCAGCCAGGCGGTCGCCTGCTCGTCTGTGATCGTGGTGAAAAAACTTGCCCAATCACCAGTGGGGGAGGCAAGCGGAACAGTCCATCGTTCGGTTTCGAGGACTTCGTTCACTTCCTCGCAGAGTTCAAGGCAGAACCGCTGCATTAGTTCCGGGCTGCCGTAGCTCTCTTGACTAAGGCGGTCAGCAATGGCGTCACCGGCGTCCTTGAGGTTCAGGGCCTCAAACCCCTTGTGGGCAATCTGTTTGAGTTCCTGATCGGACCACGCTTCGACGCTGATGGTGCGGGTCCTGCCTCCAATGTCTTCAACGCCCGTGAAGGAATCACGCTTCCGGTGGGGGAGCGTGATGAGGATTGCGGGAATGCCGGCAAATACGAGCGGCTTCAGCGCACGGATAATTTCCGTTCGAACAGAGGGGGCGACGAAATGGAAGTCGTCGATAACGATGCTGTGAGTACGGCCGGCAGTTTTGAGGTCCTGCAACGCCCTTACTACGGCTTGATCCTGAGGGATATCAACAGACCACCCGTCAAGCAGCGTCTTTCCATGGTCGCCACCAATGTCGGAGGCGAGACTGGCAGCTCCGACGTCAATCTTCGCCTTGATGCTCCACTTGGCCACATCGCTCTTCGACTTCGAGCTTGTCTTAGTCGACGGGATATTCAGCTGGACGGCTAATTTCGTCCAAAAAGCGTCGATGTCGCCCAGCCACTGCCCTTCCAACCAAAGCTTGTCCTGGACGACCTGCCCCACCAGAACTGTTTTGCCCATCTTGGTAGGCCCCACGACGGATACAATATTGCCGCCACGTCGAACTTCCTTGGCCAGTTGACTTTCGGCAGCACGATTTTCGCGGTGAACATAGGTGACCGACGATGCCTTACCGGGGCTGAAAACTTCGGTCGTTTTGTACGTTATTCCCATGGGTTATGACAGTACCCGACGCGGGAGTCTGCCCCTGGGGTCAACGCTTTCAACGGCTACTTCCAACCTGCACGTTCAAGAAGATCGGCGACGTTGGCCCGGCCCGAATTTCTTAAGTATTGGAGTAGCTGGGGTGCGGGGGGCCAATTGCTACGGTAGGGATCAGTGCACGCACCTGTGTAGAGCCCGCCTCCCGGGCCGGTGGAAAGCCCGCCGCCCGGTCCGGTGGAGAGTCCGCCTTTGGGACCCGTGGAAAGCCCGCCTCCCGGGCCCGTGGACATTCCGCCTCCCGGGCCGGTGGAAAGCCCGCCTCCCGGGCCGGTGGAAAGCCCGCCTCCCGGGCCGGTGGAAAGCCCGCCGCCCGGCCCGGTGGAAGCCCCTCCGCCCGGGCCGGTGGAGAATCCGCCTTTGGGTCCGGTGTAGAGGCCCCCTCCGGGCCCTGTGTAATTGTCGCGTGGCCATTTCGTCATATGCGCAAGATATCCCACCATGCCGACATTTTTGCGGCGAGGGATTGCCGCTCCTGTCGGCTACCGTCGATTGGGGAGCAACGCATGAAGGCCACGTGAGACCTCCTAAGACACACGCTCCGAGCCACTAGGAGAGCCCAGGGAGTGGAACGGATAGCTTCGTAGCTACGCCGAGCAGTATCTCAACACTCTCGCGGAGGGTCTCATCGGCTAACACGTTGTACGGGTTCTCCGGATGATGAATCATGTGACGTACTGCCGTGGGCATGGTTGTCAGACGCGAGGTTACAACGCCATTTCTCATCTCCCTATAGACCATCGTCCGAGGGACTTTGCGATTCCTAAGCCAGTTATCGAATGCCGCCACAGTTGTTGCCTGGGAGTATTCCTGAAGCCGCCCAAACAGCACGGTGTGGTTCACCATGTAGCTTGGACGGTCAATATCGGTTAGATCCTCGAGCGAAACCCAGCCGTTCTCAAGAAGGTCGTAATGTTGCCAACAAAGAGGTAGGGGGCGATTCTCGACCCGGTCGGCAAGAGCCCTAATGGTGAACACGGGGTCGAGCTCCTCCAGGATGAAATCCTCAAGAGATAGGTCATCCTCGATGCCCCGTTCGGTGAGCCGCTTTAGTAGGAAGCGCCGGAAATCCCAGATGAAGGGCTCCATGTCCGCCGACGTGAGCGACGAAAAGTCGATGCTGACCAGGGTCTCGTGGAAGTCTGCATACGAGAGACGCAAGTCAGAGGTTCGGTTCCAACGACCCAGCACTCTCTCGAATTTATCTTTCGTCTCCGTTTGCGAATAGCCGAGATGACAGAGGCGGAGGTAAGCGTCGTTCAGGGTCGTTGTGAACCCTGGCTTCGTCTCGGTGACACCGCCGGCGTAGGTGTACACAACGTCAGTGATGCTCCCCGGCGGAAAAAGCCAGTGGTGATTGGTCCAGCGGCGATTCTTGCCCCAATCAATGTCGATATCGTTCAGTGCCAGCGAGATCATTGTGCCCACGTCCCTATCCTGTCACTCAGCTTCGATTCGGTGAGCAGAGCCACCCGAGCGGAACATGGGGGTGCAGCTCACTCTGATACGCGACACTCAAAAATGACCCTTTGTGAATGTACTTGGTACCTGCCTTGTGGGGATGAAGAATAACCCGCTGTCGGCCCGGCACAACTCGTCTCCGCAATCATGCAGCGTCACCTGATGGTGCAGGGGTTTTTGACTAACTGGGATGGGATCAAACTATCTATGCCAGGAGCAAGTACAGTCTCGTCCATGAACGGGGAATTCTGGGTGGCTGTTGTGGCTGTTCTTATATCGGCTGTGGCTTTGGTTCGGGGAGAGCTCCATCAACGCCGACGGTCCTCGCATGAGGCCCAACACCGGGCCGTTGACAAGATCACGGAGGCCCTGTGGCCCGTTCACGTTCTGATCGAGCATGCTGACGTGCGAGTCCCGTCAGCTGCTGAGATCAGCAAAGTCATGCGGGAATTCGAATGGGAGTGCCAATACTGGGAAGCGATGCTGCCAACAGGAGCTAGACACCTGCGCGTAAGCATCCGTCAGGCGCTAGCGAATTGTTTTGGCTCCCCGGCGGCAATCGCTGTAGATCCCGCAGCTGACAGCGCACCCACGAAAACCTTTGACCGATATTGGTGGGGGCTCGCCTGTACTTATGTAGAACACGCCCAGAAGCGCCTAGGTGCATGGAAGGTTCAAGAACGGCGCCGCCCCCTAGAGATTGTCTATTTCGCTGATTGGCGCAAAGAGGGAGACGAGCTTCATAACCGAGGCCACGCTGGGAAATTGAAATAGCGGCCTCCCGCGCCTGACGGTTGTTCTGCGGTCTTGATGATGCTGGAAGTGAAATAGTGTAGAGGGCGAAGGCTGGCGTTGGCTGTGGGGGAGACGACAGCATGAACCACGAACGAAGGACCCCTGTTGGCCCGCAAAATCCATGTCCAGCTGATCGATGATCTTTCCGGGGAGGAAGCCCAGGAAACCATTCGGTTTTCCGTCGATGGCACCGACTACGAAATCGACCTCTCAGCAGATAACGCCGCCGAGTTGCGCGGAACGCTGGAACGGTACGCGGCGAAGGGCCGGCGTCTGCGCGGCCCGACCGGTCCCAGGGCCGGCCGTGCCCCGTCGATGAGTAGGGACGAGACTCAGAAGGTCCGCAAGTGGGCAGCGGAAAACGGATACAACCCCAGCCCTCGTGGACGCATCAGCCAGGCCATCGAAAGAGCCTATGACGCTGCCCAAGGATAGAGCCCCAACACCCAGACGGAAGCGCTGCCCTGAAGTGAAATGGGGCGCTGTCGGCGACACGAAGTAGGCGCTGTTATCGGCGTTCGGCTTCCCAGATGGCTCAAGCCAGGGGCGCTATGCCATGCCCTGACTACTGGACAGTTCGTGATACGGTTTGTTCATCATGATCAGCCCGCTCGCCTCACGGCTCGGGCTGATTTTCTTTTAACCGGGGGATTCGTGGCTGAGTACACAAAGCAATGGCTGTCCGTCGAGGACCAAGCCAAAAAGCTTGCCTTACGCGGTGTCAGCGTTCCCGAGGACGGGAGCGGTGTACAACTGCTTTGCGCGGTTGGTTACTACCGACTTACCGGCTATCTCTACCCATTCCGTGAGTCGGAGCAGTACGTGGACGATGACAGCCGTCCACGGGTACGGGTCCTCAACCACTATCGAGTCGGCACTTCCATGCGGGACGCCGCGGAACTCATCGACTTCGACCGTCGACTGCGGATGCTCATCCTTGATGGAATCGAGAGGATTGAAATTTCGCTCCGCATGCAGATCGGATATGTGTTGGGCAGACGTTCGGCCTTTTCCCATCTCGAACCTGCCACGTTCGTAGGATCTTTCACGGATACACAAGTGGATCCAGCCACGGGAGGACCAGCACCGAGCAAACACGAGCAATGGATCGCCCGGATGCGAGAGCGACAGAACGGATCCGACGAGGCCTTTGTGACCCATTTCCGAGAGAAATACGACGATCAGATGCCGATTTGGGCGCTCACGGAGATCATGGAGCTGGGGCACCTCAGTCGCTTATACGTTGGACTGACGAACTCGATCGCCACGGAGATCGCCACCGCCTACGCGGTACCGTCGAAGCGAGTGATGAGTAGCTGGATTGCGAGTCTGAACTATGTGAGGAACGTGGCTGCCCACCACGCCCGGATCTTCAACCGCAAACTTGTTACTGCGCCGAAACGGCCGAGTAAGGGGCAAGTTCCTCTCTTGGATCATCTAAGAGATGAAGAGTCGTCGAAGCAGGTGTTTGGTCTGTATAACGCCCTGGCCGTGATGGCATACATGCTTCGTGTGATCGATCCCAACGGCGGCTGGACCGAACGCCTAGTCGAGCTCGTCGGCTCGTTCCCTCGAGCGGGGCATTTGACCAAGCATTCCATCGGAGTGCCTGATGACTGGACAAGCCTAGAACTTTGGCAAGCCTAGGCACTGTCGGTTTCAGAAGTCGTCTGCACTGGATTCCGCGGAACTACGGGGCTTGTGCAGAGGACTCTTGACACGAAAATGTTCGAAGTCGCGTGCACAAACCGTCGTTTTGTCTGAAGTCGCGTGCACCCACCTTCATTCTGTCTGAAGTTGCCTGCACGAACCGCCACCGACGTTCGGGACTTTTAGTCGTTCGGCTGGGTCTCGGCGGTCAGCGTCTCCGGCGGACGGGGCGGCAGGTAACGGTAGAGGCTGGAGCGGGCGATACCCGTGGCTTCGACGATCTCGGAGATCGACTGATTTTCCTGGTCGCGAAGGTGGGCGGCATAGGCAAGCTTCGCTGGATCGATCACGCTGGGCCGGCCGATCCTTTTGCCTTTAGCGACAGCAACGGCACGCGCGTGAGCTGCGCGTTCGATCGCGTAGGTTCGTTCCATTTGGCCGAAGAGCGCGAGCATCACAACTGCCAACTGCGACATGGGATCCTCTGGATTGGCGGAATCAACCCGGATCGGGTCAGCCAGGTTCCGGACCCCGACACCGCGGCCGGCCAGGTCGTGGATCAGGTTCAGGGTGTCCCGGACGGTACGTCCCAACCGGTCCAGAGTGTGCACCACGATAACGTCTCCATCGCGGGCCTGGTCGAGGGCTTCATGCAGTCCGGGCCGGTTTGTAGTGGATCCGGATTTCTTGTCCACATAGATATGTTTGGCGGGGATGCCCTCGCCGCGCAGTGCGTCAATCTGCCGGTCGAGGTCCTGTTTCGCGGTCGAGACGCGGGCGTACCCAATTTCCATGTATCCACTGTACCGATACTTATTCTGCACGCTCCGCACGGGACGTCTGAAAGAAGATAGTTGCGGAACGAAATCTGGTCGCGTGTCGCCACTTTTGCAAGGACCGGTCTTGGGCGTTCCACTTCCTAGGAAGTGGGACGGACGTTCCTGACTGAATCTGTACTGTATTAGTCACGGCGAAGACCAAGAGCTTTCAGCGCGACAGATACACTTCGCCTTATGTTGAGCAACGAAGAACTCGCCGCGGTCCTTACCGTTGGTCACGAAACTCGCAGCGTCGAATTCAAGTCTGCCGGCGACGTCACAGACAAGGCCTTCGTGGCGTTGGTCGCCAGAGCGGCACTTGCACTCGCCAACCAGCGTGATGGTGGAAACATCGTGCTCGGAGTAGATGACCGGGATCCACAGGGCGAAAATAATGGCCTTGATGAAAACCAACTCCGGGATTGGAAGAATCTGGATACTGTGGCCGACAAGCTCAACCGCTACGCTGACCCTCCATTGATCCTCCGAATAGAGGAGCGCAAGCATCCAAACGGTAAACCGGTAGTGGTCATCGAGGTATCAGAATTCAGCGAGATCCCGTCCCTTTGCATGAAGGACTACCAGAACACTCTGGCGCTTGGGCAGCTGTACACGAGATCGCTGCGGAAACCTGAAAGCTCGATGTATCACACGCAGAACGAGATGCGCGAAGTCCTCGATCTGGCAACACAGAAGGGCCTACGTCGCTTCATGGAAACTACCGCTGGAGCCGGTCTTTTTACGAGGCTGGGTGAACCGGCCCCAGCTGTACCCTCAAACGCCGAACAGTTCCAGGAGCAGATTGATGCAATGGCTGCTGATCCTCAACTCGTCGGTATCACAGCTCAGCCCCACTTCCGCCATTTGATCTATCCGCAGTCCTTTGAAGCCGACAGGGTGCCGTACGAGGAGATGAAGCGTTGCGTCCGGGAAGCCACCGTTAGGTTAAGGGGTTGGCCGTTCCCGCTCGTGGAAAATCCGGTCAACGGTGACGTCTTTGTCGGGGAGACAACGACGTGGGGGACGCACAATGAAACCTGGCGGTTCTTCACCAGCGGATTGTTCGCTGATTTTAAGGCAATAGGGGACTGGCCGAACGACTGGGATTCTTTTGGGGGAAACTCCGAGGCCGCGGGCAACATGCCCGCTTGGTTCCCGCTCCTTAACTTCACGGAGGCACTCGAGTTTGCTGCTCGCCTAAAGACCAAGTTGGCACTTGCCGAACCGATGGTTGTTCGGTTCGAGGCATACAACATCGCAGGCACAAAGCTCGTTGTCGCAGACGATAGGCGCAGCGGATTCCACCAGGATTACATCTACTCCGCACCCAGCTGGAGGAGCGAGGAAGTTCTCATAACAGACGAGGCAGTTCTTTCGGGAACACGATCTCTGGCCGTAAAGACGGCAAAGCGTTTGCTCGGCAGGTTTGGGTGGGAGGGTGTCACCTCCGACCTTTTGGAAGGAATCCAAGCAGGTGTTCTGAACAGTTAACTCGGCCAGACTGATCCTGGTCTACTTCCTCAGATGGCCCGGAAATGCTGTCTCGCGGCAGCTGCCTCATCTGCGTCCAGCTGCCAGCGCACCTCGTTACGCGTCGCGAGCAGGCCATACGTTTGGCGCAGGTAATCCCGAATCTTCTTTTGGGGAACACCAAGTTCGTGAGAGAGATCGCGTGGAGTGACGAAGTCGGCCATGAGAAGAGGTTACGTCAGAGGTAGGTTCAGGGCGCATACATCGGTGGTGTTCCATTTCCTAGAAACTGGGACCAAGTTGAGACGTTGTAGGAATCTGACAAATGGGAGCAACGTCGAGAAGGCCCACCTTAATGGGGCGTATTGCGGCGAGTCCCTTATGGTCAGAGGAAATGTCATCGCCGGCGCCGTCCGGCAGTCAATGGGGGAAACATGCAAATCTATCCGACGAAGGGACTGCCTCTGCCTGGGCAGAAGCCGCGGAAGCGTAACCGAACGGCACTGACTATCGTCCTAGCTGTCGCCCTCGTGGCGCTTGTGGGCGGCGGGTGGTGGTTCGGTGTGGGGTTGCCGGCAAATCAGGCGGCCGAGGCCCGCGCAGCCGAGCAGGCAAAGACAGAAGCGGACGAGAAGAAGAAGGAAGAGGACTCGGCGGCCTTCTGGGCCCAGGTGGCAAAGGACAACAAGGCGAAGTCCGAGAAGGCCGCTGCGGACGCCGCCGCTTTCAACGCGAGCCAGGCCACACGGCAATCTGATTCCGTGAAGAGGCAGATGGAAGCCCAGGGCTGGACTCAGTTCGCCGGAGATTTCTACTACCAGTACGCCGACAAGTCCGAATACACCTGCGGATACTCGAACTGCAGCTATGTACATGTAACGACAATGGCGCCCAACGGTTGCGCGGGCGGCCTGTACGTGGCTGCCACCATCGATAGGGGAGGCGCCTCGGTGGGGATGACGAACAGCATCACTGCCGCTCTCACCCAAGGCAAGGACGCCATAGTAAAGCTCGAGGACCATACCGGCGCCGGAGACAAGATCGGGCTGACTGACCTGCACTGCCTTCGCGGATAGGCCCCGGTCAACGGGCGGAGTTCCACCTCATGGACCAGCTTCGTCGAGCTAATGGTGCAAACGGCTTCTGACATTCCGTGCAGACGACTTCTGAAACTGACACCCTGGACGAACTGCGCGACACTCCCGACCTCACGGCCCGCGTCAATGCCTTGCCCTGGAGGGGGTGGGAGTTTTGGGACACCCTACGGGACGGTCAGATTACGCGGCATTCCGGAATCAGGATCAGCGGGGGAACGTCCCCGCCAAGGGCGCGTCCTTGATGCACGTATAAATCGTGCAATATTGATCCATGCCCACAACCGTGTACAACGTGCTCGACCAGCTCCGAGACTCCGCGCTTTCAAAGGTAGACCAGGGGACCCGCTTTGAACGCCTCATGAAGGCATTTCTGACCACCGACCCTGTGTACGCCGACCAGTTTTCGGAGGTGTGGCTGTGGTCGGAGTGGCCGGGTAACGGTGGGAAGCACGATACAGGTATTGACCTGGTGGCGCGGGACCGGGTGACTGATCAGTACGTGGCCATCCAGTGCAAGTTCTACGCGCCGACCTCGACGATCAGCAAGGACGACATCGACACGTTCCTGTCCGAATCCGGTAAGGAGGGGTTCGTTGAGCGCATCCTCGTGTCCACCACTGACAAGTGGAACCTGCACGCCGAGAATGCCATCAAGAACCAGCAGGTTCCGGTGCGGCGAATCGGGATGTCCGATCTGGAGGCATCGCCAGTCGACTGGGAACAGTTCTCGATCGAGACTCCCGAGGTTTTGGTCACTAGGGGTCGAAAGTCTCCAAAGCTACATCAGGTGGATGCGATTGCTGCAGCCACGGCGAAATTTGGCGAGCACGACCGCGGCAAACTGATCATGGCTTGCGGCACAGGCAAGACGTTCACCTCGCTCCGACTAGCCGAACAGATGGTCGGGCCGGGCGGGTCTGTTCTGTTCCTAGTGCCGTCAATCTCGCTACTGTCCCAGACGCTGCGGGAGTGGGCGGTCGAGTCGGAGACTCGGTTGCATCCGCTGGCAGTGTGCTCTGACCGCAAATCAACAAAGCGCTCGGCGAACGCCGACGTCGAGGACATTGCAACGGTCGACCTTGCCCTACCGGCGACGACGAATATCCCGATCCTGGCGGAGCGTCTGCGTCAAGCCAAAAGGGATTCATCGTCGATGACCGTGGTGTTCTCCACCTACCAATCGATTGATGTGGTGGCGAAGGCTCAACGCGAGGCTGGACTCGAGCCGTTCGACCTGATTATCTGCGATGAAGCCCACCGCACGACCGGGGTGACGCTAGCGGATGAGGACGAGTCCCCGTTTGTGCGAGTACACGATGACACATACATCCAAGGTGAAAAGCGCCTGTACATGACCGCGACTCCGCGCATCTACGACGACGCAACCAAGACGAAGGCCGGTGAGGCCGCGGCCGTTCTGGCGTCGATGGACAACGAGGAAACCTTCGGTCCGGAGTTTTACCGGCTCGGGTTCGGTGACGCCGTCGCGAAGGGCTTGTTGACCGACTACAAGGTGCTGGTTCTCGCGGTTGACGGGAAGACGGTCGCGTCGACATTCCAGGCCCAGCTCGCCGATGGTAGCGGGGAACTCCAGCTCGACGACGTGGCGAAGATCGTGGGGTGCTGGAACGGTCTGGCGAAGAAGGGTCATATCGAGCACAACTTTGACGCTGATTTGGAGCCGATGCGCCGGGCTGTCGCATTCGCTGGGACCATCAAAGCCAGCAAGAAGGTTGAGGGGATGTTCTCCAACCTGGTCGACCAGTACGTAGCGGTGCATGAGACCGACGACGACGGCGAACCAGTCAACGTGCTGGACTGTGAGGTCCGCCATGTCGACGGTACTTTCAACGCCCTGGAACGCAACACGCGGTTGGACTGGCTGCGCGCCGAGGTGCCGGACGGACAGTGCCGCATCCTGACCAACGCCCGATGCCTATCGGAAGGTGTGGACGTTCCCGGGTTGGACGCCGTCATGTTCATGGCCCCGCGTAAGTCGGTGGTGGATGTGGTCCAGTCGGTCGGTCGGGTCATGCGCCTCTCGCCGGGTAAGAAGTTCGGGTACATCATCCTGCCGATAGCCATCCCGGAAGGGATCGAGCCTGAAGTAGCGTTGCGAGACAACGCCCGGTACCGGGTGGTCTGGGAAGTGCTCCAGGCCCTGCGCGCCCATGACGACCGGTTCAATGCGGAGGTCAACAAGATTGACCTGACGAAGCACCGGTCAGACCGGATCAACGTGATCGGTGTCGGTGGGGGCTCAGGCGCCGGCACCAGCGGAGGAACGCAGCTCGCCCTGCCTCTCGACCTGCGCCAGCTCGACGAATGGCGAGATGCAATCTACACCCGTATCGTCCAGAAGGTAGGCTCTCGTCGGTACTGGCAGGACTGGGCAAAGAACGTTGCGCAGATTGCCGAGAACCACATAACGCGCATCACAGCACTGCTAGAGAGCAACCAGGGCCAGGTCAGCGTAGCGTTCGATAAGTTCCTCAGCGGTTTGCGGGCGAATCTCAACGAAGGAATTACCCGCTCTGACGCGATCGAGATGTTAGCCCAACACCTCATCACTCGCCCCGTGTTTGACGCTTTGTTCGGCAGCTACGACTTCACGCAGCAGAACCCTATCGCAATGATCATGGAGCAGATGCTCGCAATTCTCGACGAGCAGTCGCTCGACACCGAAAACAGCGAGCTGGAGGACTTCTACAACTCGGTCCGGATGCGTGTGGATGGCATCGACACCGCAGATGGCCGTCAGAAGATCATTGTCGAGCTATACGAGACCTTCTTCATGACGGCTTTCAAACGCACCGTCAACAAGCTCGGAATCGTCTACACGCCCGTCGAGGTCGTCGACTTCCTCCTCCGCTCTGCTGATGAAGTACTGCGTTCGGAATTCGGCCAAGGCCTCACCGACGAGGGCGTACACATTCTCGACGGGTTCTCAGGTACCGGCACCTTCATGGTCCGGCTCCTCCAGTCTGGCCTAATTACGGCGGCCGACCTTCCTCGAAAGTATGCCCAAGAGCTACATGCCAACGAGATTCTGCTGCTTGCGTACTACATCGCAGCCGTGAACATCGAGTCTGCCTACCACGACCATGCGGACAAACAATCCGGCGACTACGAGCCGTTCCCCGGCCTGGTTCTTACCGATACCTTCCAATCGTGGGAGGAAGGTGACCGCCTCGACGACGAGATGTTCCGCGATAACAATGCCCGGCTGGAGCGATTGAAGAAGCTCCCGATTACTGTCATCGTGGGAAACCCGCCCTACAGGGGAGGTCAGGAAACGGCCAACGACGCCAACGCCAATGAGTCATACCCCGCACTCGACGAATCGATCCGGTCAACTTACGCTGCGCGCTCGACGGCTAAGTTGAAAAACAAGCTCTATGACCCCTATGTCCGGGCGATCCGCTGGGCGTCGCTTAGGATCCCAGACCGCGGCGTCATCGCGTACGTGACCAACGGGGGCTGGCTGGAGTCCAATCAGTTCGATGGGATGCGTAAGACACTTATCAATGAGTTCAGCACCATCTATGTGTACAACCTGCGGGGTAATGCTCGCAGGTCAGGGGAGGATCGCCGCAAGGAAGCCGGCAATGTCTTCGGGGGAGGCAGCCGAGCAACGGTTGCGATCACGATTCTCGTCAAGGACCCAGCAAAGACTGGCCCTGCCACTATTCATTATGCCGAGGTCGGCGACGGTCTCACCCGCGAACAGAAGCTGGGACTGGTCGGCTCAGCGGAAAGTGTTGCTGGTGTCGATTTCTCCATCATCACGCCCAACGAGCATGGCGACTGGATCAACCACAGGCGGGATGATTTCACCGCCTATCCAGCCTTGGACAAGACCTTTGGATCCGTCACCCACGGTGTCAACACTGGGCGTGATGCCTGGGTGTACCAGTCGTCTAGAACAAGCCTTGAGGACTCCCTCGGGGTCTGCATAGGTACCTTTAATAAGGAAGTGGGGCGTTGGAGCGCAAGCCCAGCTGCCGGAACTTCGGATGCTGCCCTCACGGCATGGGCTGATCGAGATTCGACGCGCATTAGCTGGTCGAGCAATCTTCTTCAGGCGATTCGCCGGGGGAAGAAGACTTCCTTCCTTTCCGAAAACGTGCGTGTAGGTGCCTACCGACCTTTCTTCAAGCAGTGGATGTATTTTGATCCTCTGTGGAACAGTCGAATGGGGGGCAACAGGGAGCTGTTTCCCACTCCTCAACTCTCGAACATGATCTTGTATACCGTCGGAATGAGTAGCGCTGTTCCGTTCTCGATCCTCATTACGGACGAAATTCCCAACCTCCACCTGACCGGCGCGGGCAGCGGGGGAGCTGTGTTCGCCCGATACCGTTACGAGCCAGTTGAGGGGAACGGTGCGTTCTCGTTTGAAATGGACGGTGAAATAGTCGGCGGGTACCGCAAGATCGACAACATCACCGATCAGTTGCTTGCGAAGTTCCAAGGTGTGTCCGGTGACCAAATCAGCAAGGACGATATCTTCTTCTACGTGTATGGCCTGCTGCACTCGCCTGATTACCGCGACGCGTACGCCGCGGATCTGACAAAGATGCTGCCGCGCATCCCGTTAGTCTCTGACCCGTGGCCCTTCGTGAAAGCTGGCAGGGCACTGTCCGAGCTGCACCTTGGCTATGAGTCGGTGGAGCGCTTTCCCTTGGTCGGACTAAGCGTCGAGCCGTCGGGTGACCCGTACGAGTTCTTCCGAGTGGAGAAGATGGCGTTCCGAAAACACCGAGTGGACGGCAAGCTGTCGGCGGACAAGACCGCGATCGTATTCAACTCGAAAATCATGTTGACTGGCATCCCAGAGGACGCGTATCGGTACATGATCGGGGCGCGGTCCGCCGTGGAGTGGATCATCGATCGGTACCGGGTGAAGACTGACAAGGTCTCAGGAATAGTAAATGACCCGAACGATTGGTCCAAAGAGGTTGATGAACCGCGATACATCCTGGATCTTCTGGCCCGAATCGTGACGGTAAGCATTGAGACGATGGCGATCGTAGATGCCTTGCCGGAGCTGGACATCCTGGCGGTTGCAGATATGGTCCACACCCCGTAAGCAACTGTGGAGATCAGTATGCGGAGTAGCCGGCGGTGTTGCTCGACGAACCTATCGACGTGGAGTACATCCACAGCTACAGATGATGCTGGCACTGGCCAGCGCGACTGGTAACCGCCGGGGCAAGCCCCGG
Source organism: Arthrobacter sp. Soil763 (assembly GCF_001428365.1). Classification (GTDB taxonomy): domain Bacteria; phylum Actinomycetota; class Actinomycetes; order Actinomycetales; family Micrococcaceae; genus Arthrobacter. The sequence continues at coordinate 63,695 of NZ_LMSH01000006.1, forward strand.
CGGTTACCACCGGCTGTGAGGTCCATGGAACTCCGCTACGCAGGCCGGGCTCAGTTGTCGGTTATGGACTCCAGCAGCCACTGTTCGGACAGCGGGTCGCGGCGCAGCTCAAAGGTCCGCAGCGCCGAGTTCGAGCTGAGGCGGACCTGCACGCGCCAGTATTCGATACTCACCAGGTCGCCGCTGCCGACGGCCGCGGTGCGCCGGGTGTCCCACCAGGCGTCCCGGGCGAACCAGTGCACGGGGTCCGCGGCCACGGCCCAGATCCGGCCTTCATGCCGGACGGCCAGGGGAGTGCCGGCCGGGGTGAACCGGACGTCGACGGCAACGTCCAGGGTTGTTTCATTCGCTACTGCTGTCACGGTCTACGCGTTCTCCCAAGTTTCTGGTCATCATTTCTTCCCGACGGGTGACCGCCGAACTCCACACCCAGGTCCGGTAGGTCACCGGACCGTCTCGCCAGGTCACTTCGGCGGCTTTGGCCGTCCAGGCGTACACCTCGCCGTCCACCAGCTCGGCGCAGTTCGGAAACCGGATCCACGCCTTCACCGGGATCCCGGGAAACCCGTTCTTGGCGGGGAAGTGCTCGAAGTCGAGTTCTTCGACCGTCAGCCCGATCGGGCCGGCCCGCCGCGCATACTGCGCCTGCAGCCGGGCTGACTGTTCCGGGTTCATATGACTAGTTTAGGACCTATGTACTAGTTCATATTTTTTGATTAGAAAACACTTTCGAGTAGCTGCGGCGTAAAAAAGCGTAGAACACGCCCAGTTGCATCTGATGCACGATCCACGCAGCTCCAAGTATGGTGGGCGGCTACGACGTTTCCGCGGTCCGTGCCCCTGCCCGGGCCCTCCGAGGAGGACGGGTTGCACGCCAGTGGGGACAGCCTGAGCTGTGCGGAGGGCTCCGCCTGCCCCCAATGGGCACAACCCGGCGCAACGGTGTGCCGTTTTGACCGGATGGTCGGCCGCGGGGTTGATCGGGGTATGAGGAAGCCTCCGCGCGAATCAATGGACTCAAGCGTGGAGGCTCCCGGCTCTCCACGCTGGGGGGACTGGAGAGCCACGATGAGTCTACTGGCAGGCACAAATTGTTCGTGGGTGTGTCTTCCGGGAGGCGCCGAACCGTGCGTTTATCGCCGGGCCAGCCGGCCCCGGGTCCGCCCGGTCTGCCAGCCGGGGACGGCGTCGTTCAGGAGGTTGATCTTCGCGGGGTCGAGCTCGCTCCGGCGGTGTTTGTACCGCTGGGTGTGGATCCACACGCCGAGGGTGTGTTCCCGCTCTGACTCATAGTGGCGGTGGCGGGGCCAGTCGTGGCCTTCGGCCCGGAAGTCCACGAGCTGGGCGAGCCGGTCATGCCACCTGGCTTCGTCCGTGGCTGTCCGGTGATTCCGGGCCCAGCCCGGAAGCCGCGCGAGGCCGTCGCGGTAGGCCGGGTGAAGGTTTCCTTCGGCTGCTTCGCGCCGACGATCGGAGAGCCACCGGGCCATCGACCGTTCCGCCTTGTGCTCGGAGCGGTCACGGGGGAGCCGGCCCTCGGACGTGATCCAGCCGATGATTTCTTCCATGCGGGCAAGGCCCGCGGGGGAGGGGCCGGGTTTGGCGCCGGCGGCGGCGTGGTGTGCGGCCTCGAGTTGCTGGTCCTGGCGGCGGGCGATGACCAGGTGGTATCCAACCGTGGCGGGCTCGGCGCGCACGAGCTCAGCGATGCGTTGCCGGCTCAGTCCGAGCCGGTACATCAGCACCCATTCCGCGTCCGGAGCGCGCCGCAACCGCCTGTCCATGATGGACCCATCCTGCCACGGCCCTCCCGGAGGACGGGCGAACTTGGACCGGCACGGGCTGGGTCTGCCCCGCCGGGCTGACCGGGCCATGGGGCAGCTACTGTGGCGGCCGGTCCTCCAGCGCCGGGAACTCCCGCAACGTTGCCGCTGCCGCCCTGACCGCTGCCGGATCTCCGGTCCAGGACTTCCCCGTGCGGGTGCAGGCACGGAAATTTGTCATCTCCGATGCCTCGGCGGCCGCCGCGAGGTCGGCCCACGCCGCTTCCAGATCAGCCAGGTCCTCGGGTGACAGGACCTGGCCTTGAGTCTCGTCCGCGGGGGACGGCGTCGCAGATGATCCAGGGGCTGGTTTCCGCTGAAAGAAGCTTCTGAGGCTCATTCCGGTAATCCTCCAGGTTTGGGAGTCTATGCCCCGTAAGGAGAGCCACACGGGACAGGAGTGCGCTGTGACTGGCGGAACCTGTCCACCGTATCAAGGCCTCTGGTTTCCGCTGCGCTCCAACCAGTTATGGGGCGTCCGCTGGCGCGGCCGGCTGTTGGGTCCAGTGCCTCCGTCGCAGGGCTCCGGAGACCCTGGCCCTGTCTTGTCTACGACGTTTTTTTGTTGCTGTCCTGCGGATTCTAGGCGTCCGCTCCGGCCCGTCTAGCCCCTCCTCCGTCGGGGCCTGCGGTGCAGGAATTTCCCTCCGGCGCTCCTGCGTCGCTGATTTCCTCCGGGAATTTCCTCCCCCTTGCCCTGCGGGTAGACGGGCCTGCCGGTCACCAAAGGCCGCCCCACTCACCCCAACTTCTCGGACAAGAAGGAGCAACACCATGAACGCAGTAACCACCAAGACGGTGACCACCAAGGACACCGGGGAGACCATCGACGGCGTGACCGTGCTGGGCGACTACCACATGAACGGAGGCTACGACTGGATGGAACTCATCGAAGCCGAAGGCTGGTCCGTCATCCCCAGCTGGGGCTGCGACGGCTGGGACCTGGGCCAGTGGCCCTACGTCATGGTCGCGGCCACGCGGACCGCTGACAGCATCGGCAACCTCTTCGGAGTCGCCACGTACTGCGAGGGAGACGTCAGCTGCACCTTCTACCGGACCAAGGCCCGGCAGTGGGACGCGATCACCGAACAGGCGTTCTTCCACTGGAAGAACGGACAGGCCCACGGCCCGGATGACCTCCCCGAAGCCGCCGCCGAACTTCCGTCCCGCTACCGGATGCCCTACACGGTCAACGCCGCCTAACCAGCGTCACAGCCGGTGCCCCGCCGACAGCGGCGGGGCACCGCACCCCACCGAACCACTTGAGAGGACAACACCTAATGAGCACCTGCACCGCCCTGATCATCCCCGCCGACGGACACGAACCGGCACGGGTCGAAACCATCGACGCCGGCCTGGAAAACCTGCAAACCCTCGTGGCCGGAAACATCGAAGCCGTGAGCGGCGATGACTGGCACTTCTACCTGAACGAGGAAGGCAAAATCCTGAACCTCGCCCCTAACCGCCGCGCCGCGCTCTTGGTGCTTGAAGAAACCGGAGTGCTGACCGATGTCTACTGCGGGAACGCGGTGTTCCTGGGCGAGACGGTAGACGGCGACGAGGCCGACGTGCCCGAAGAACTGATCGACCTCGCCCAGCAACTGTTCGGACTACACCAGCCGGTGAGCTGACACCCCAGCAGTGACCGGCCCTTCATGGCCGGTCACCGCTGGCGGTCCGCCGTCGTGGCTGGGTCCCGCTTCTGGTTGCCTGCGGCGGACCGCCAACCGCCCAGGGTCACGAGCGGGAGGCAGGGCGGCGCGGCCAGCCGGCCGCAGCACACCAGGTGCAGATCCTGGGGTGCTCTTAAATGGTTCGCAGCGCTCACCCCAATAGGGGCGTCCGCTGGCGCGTCCGGCTGTTGGGTCCAGTGCCTCCGTCGCAGGGCTCCGGATGCCCTGGCCCTGTCTACGTCTGCGACGTTTTTTTGTTGCTGTCCTGCGGATTCTAGGCGTCCGCTCCGGCCCGTCTAGCCCCTCCTTCGTCGGGGCCTGCGGTGCAGGAATTTCCCTCCGGCGCTCCTGCGTCGCTGATTTCCTCCGGGAATTTCCTCCCCCTTGCCCTGCGGGTAGACGGGCCTCC
>NZ_LMSH01000007.1:0-1289 GCF_001428365.1 Arthrobacter sp. Soil763
ACCCATTCCTGCCAGTACTTCGGGTCCCGGTAGTCCGGGTCTTCCTTGCAGCTTTCCTTCATCAGCCGTTCGTGCCAGTCCGGGGCCCGGCGGCGGACCTTCAGCCCGCCGGGCAACAGGCCCTCGCGTTTGAGCGAGGTCTGCACGCATTCGGCCATCACTGCGTAGATGTGCAGCAGCCGGGCGCGGATCTGGTCCTCGGTCCGGGCGGCGCGTTCGTTGACGAGCATGATGTCGCTGATCGACAGGCCCGTAGCCCGGCAGTGCTCGAGCAGTTCCGCCGCGGTGCGGAACGGCAGGGGCAGCTCCTGGATGGACTCATCGAGTTCCTGCTGGGCGGCGTCTTCCTCGCCCTCGCGGACGATGAAGCCGCCGCCGACGGAGAAGAACGTCGCGGCGAGCAGGACCGTGCCGTCGGCGTCGGAGACGGTGAACGTCATCCCGTTGGTGTGCCGGGGCAGCACGGTCAGCGGGCGCAGCACCATGTCCTTCACCCCGTACGGCAGGGGNCGTCGGCGTCGGAGACGGTGAACGTCATCCCGTTGGTGTGCCGGGGCAGCACGGTCAGCGGGCGCAGCACCATGTCCTTCACCCCGTACGGCAGGGGCACGGTCCCGGCCAGGTTCAGGTTCCCGGTCTCCGCGATCGCGGCCAGCCGCTCTTCGACTTCCGCGGGCAGGATCGTCTCCGGGTGGAAGCCCTCCAGGCCCAGCAGGATCGCCGTCATCGTCCCGTGCCCGTGCCCGGTCGCAGCCAGCGAGCCATAGAGGTCAACCCGGAGCGAGGCCACCGCCTCCAGGTTGCCGGAGGCTTTGAGTTTTTCGGCGAAGACCGCGGCGGCCCGCATCGGCCCCACGGTGTGCGAACTTGAGGGCCCGATCCCAATAGAGAAAAGATCAAAAACGCCAACAGCCATTGTCGGTTCCTCACTTAGTCATGCTTCAAAGGCCTGTCGTTGAGCCCGTCGCCCCCAATTCCAACGACGGGCTCAACGACAGGGACGGGCTACAGCTCCGGGTAGAGGGGGTGGGCGGCGGCGAGGGCCTGGACCCGGGTGCGGAGCCCGGTCAGGTCCGCGTCGGCGTCGGCGGTCAACGCTTCGGCGATGATGTCCGCGACCTCGGTGAAGGCCGCCTCGCCGAACCCGCGGGTCGCCAGGGCCGGGGTGCCGATCCGCAGCCCGGAGGTGACCATCGGCGGGCGCGGATCGAACGGGACGGCGTTGCGGTTGACGGTGATGTCGATCGCGGSGAGCCGGTCCTCGGCTTCCTGGCCGTTGAGTTCGCAGT
>NZ_LMSH01000007.1:1303-69913 GCF_001428365.1 Arthrobacter sp. Soil763
TTCCTGGCGTTCCTTGAACTCCGGTGACGCGGCGACCTTGAAGGCCACGGCCTTGCCGGCGATGACGTGCTCGAGCGGGCCGCCCTGCTGGCCCGGGAACACGGCCGAGTTGATCTTCTTGGCGATGTCCGCGTCGTTGGAGAGGATGATGCCGCCGCGCGGGCCCGCGAGGGTCTTGTGCGTCGTCGACGTCGTTACGTGCGCGTGCGGCACCGGGGACGGGTGCAGCCCCGCCGCCACGAGCCCGGCGAAGTGGGCCATGTCCACCATCAGGTACGCACCGACCGAGTCGGCGATCCGGCGGAACTCCGCGAAGTCCAGTTGCCGGGCGTACGCGGACCAGCCGGCCACGATCAGCTGCGGTTTGTGCTCGTGGGCGAGGCGTTCGACCTCGGCCATGTCGATGCGGTGGTCATCCTCGCGGACCTGGTACGGGATGACGTTGTAGAGCCGGCCGGAGAAGTTGATCTTCATCCCGTGGGTCAGGTGACCGCCGTGGGCCAGGTTCAGTCCCATGATGGTGTCGCCCGGGCGGATCAGGGCGTGCATGACCGAGGCGTTCGCCTGCGCGCCGGAGTGCGGCTGGACGTTCGCGAACTCCGCACCGAAGAGGGCCTTGACCCGGTCGATCGCGAGCTGTTCGACGACGTCGACGTGCTCGCAGCCGCCGTAGTAGCGCTTGCCCGGGTAGCCCTCGGCGTACTTGTTCGTCAGCACCGAACCCTGCGCCTGCATCACGGCCCGGGAGGTGTGGTTCTCCGAGGCGATCATCTCCAGGCCGTCGCGCTGGCGGCCCAGTTCGGCGTCGATCTGCGCGGCGATCTCCGGGTCCAGGGCGGACAGGTCAGCGTCCAGCGACGGGGACACGACCTGCTCGAACACTGCGGTGTTGGTGCCTNTCGGCGTCGATCTGCGCGGCGATCTCCGGGTCCAGGGCGGACAGGTCAGCGTCCAGCGACGGGGACACGACCTGCTCGAACACTGCGGTGTTGGTGCCTGCGGCCGCGGCGCCGCTCACAGCTCGCCGCCGTTTTTGGAGGCGTAATCCTGGGCGGAGAGCAGCGGACCCTCGGATACGGCGGCCACTTTGAAGAGCCAGCCGGCGCCGTAGGGGTCGCTGTTGATCAGCGCCGGATCGGACACGACGGCGTCGTTGATCTCGGTGACCTCGCCCGTGACCGGGGCGTACAGGTCCGAAACGGACTTCGTCGACTCGACCTCACCGCAGGTCTCGCCCGCGGTCACCGCGGAGCCGACCTCGGGCAGGTCAACGTAAACGATGTCACCCAGCGCGTCCGTGGCGACCGCCGAGATGCCGATGGACACGACGTCCGATCCGGCATCCCGGGCAACCCACTCATGCTCGTCGGAATACTGAAGTTCGGGAGCTACTTTTGCCATGAAATTTCCTAAGTTCTAGAGGGTTAAAAAAGACTGAAGTGATCCGGGAGGTGCGAGACGCGCGGGGGCGGCCCGCCGTAGTTTTCGAAAGCGTGCGTCAAAGCGACGGAGGAGCAGCACGCGTGAAAACTAGGGCGCGCCGCCCCCGAAGCCAGCCACAGACCGGGGACGGCAGACGCCGAGCTACTTCTGGCGCTTGTAGAACGGCAGCGCCACAACCTCGAACGGTTCGGGCTTGCCGCGGAGGTCGATGTCCAGGGCAGTGCCGGGCTCGGTGAAAGCGACATCGACGTAGGCCATCGCGACCGGGTAGCCCAGCGTCGGGGACGGCTGGCCGGAGGTGACCTCGCCGACGACGTTGCCGTCCTTGAGGACCGGGTAGTGGCCGCGGCCGGCCCGGCGCCCGAGGCCCTTGAGCCCGACGAGCCTGCGTCCGGTGCTGGTGCCCGCGCCGGCTTCCTTCTTGGCGGCCAAGGCCGCCTTGCCGACGAAGTCGCCTTCCTTGGACAGCGCGACGACGGGGCCAAGCCCGGCAGCGAACGGGTCGCCCTCGAGGGAGAGCTCGTTGCCGTAGAGCGGCATGCCGGCCTCAAGGCGCAGCGAGTCGCGGGAAGCGAGCCCGGCGGGGGTCAGCTCGCCCTCCTCGGCGATGGCGATGAGCGCCTGCCAGAGGGCGGCGGCGTCGTCGTTGGCGACGAAGATTTCGAAGCCGTCTTCCCCGGTGTAGCCGGTGCGCGCCAGGAGGAGGTCCTTGCCGGCGCCGCCGACCATGAACGGGACCTCGACGGCGGCGTAGTACTTCAGGCCGGTGACCAGTTCGTGCTGGGCGGCCGGAACCAGACGGAGCAGGATGGCCTCCGCCTTCGGGCCCTGCACCGCGACCAGCGAGATCTCGGCGGAGGCGTCCTGGACCGTGACGTCGAAGCCTGCGGCGCGTTCGGCCAGTTCCGCGGCCACGACCTTGGCGTTGCCCGCGTTGGGGACCACGAGGAACTTGTCGGTGCCGTCGGCGGCCGCCGGGCGCCGGTAAGTGATGAGGTCGTCGATGATTCCGCCGTCCTCGTTGCAGATCAGCGAGTACTTGGCCTTACCGACCGCCATCGCGGAGATTTTTCCGACGAGGGCGTAGTCAAGGAACGCTGCGGCGTCCGGGCCGGTGACCCAGACCTCGCCCATGTGGGAGAGGTCGAACAGGCCCGCGGAGGTGCGGACGGCATGGTGCTCGGCGAGCTCCGAGCCGTACTTCAAGGGCATCTGCCAGCCGCCGAAGTCCGTGAAGGAGGCGCCGAGCTTCTTGTGCTCTTCGTAGAGCGCGGTGTAGTTCTCAGTCATCGTTGGCTGTCCTTAATTGGCAGAGTCTGCGGAGTCGTCGGAGTGATCTTCGAAGGCCTCGAGCGGCGGGCAGGAGCAGATCAGGTTCCGGTCGCCGGCGGCGCCGTCGATCCGGCCGACCGGCGGGAAGTACTTGTCCTGCTTGAGCGTGTGGACGGGGAAGACTGCCTGGGACGGGGAAGACTGCCTGTTCGCGGGAGTAGCCGCGCTCCCAATCGGTGCTGATCACTGCGGACGCGGTGTGGGGTGCGTTGCGCAGCGGGCTGTGCTCCACGGTGAAGTCGCCGTGTGCCACCTGGTCGATTTCCTTGCGGATGGTGATCATGGCGGTGATGAACCGGTCGATCTCGCCGAGGTCCTCGGATTCCGTGGGCTCGACCATCAGGGTCCCGGCCACCGGGAACGCCAGCGTCGGGGCGTGGAAGCCGTAGTCGATCAGGCGCTTGGCGACGTCCTCGGCGGTCACGCCGGTCTTGGCCGTGAGCTCGCGCAGGTCCAGGATGCACTCGTGCGCCACGAGCCCGCCCTCACCGGTGTAGAGCACCGGGAAGTGGTCGTTGAGGCGGGCCGCGATGTAGTTCGCGGCGAGCAGCGCGGACTTGGTGGCTTCGGTCAGGCCCTGCCCGCCCATCAGCTTCACGTAGGCCCAGGAAATCGGCAGCACACCGGCCGAACCGTAGCGGGACGCGGAAATCGGGGTGCCCTCGGCGCCGTTCGCCGGGTCGGCCGCGTTGCCGGGCATGAACGGGGCCAGGTGCGCCTTGGCCGCAACCGGGCCCACGCCNGCGGAAATCGGGGTGCCCTCGGCGCCGTTCGCCGGGTCGGCCGCGTTGCCGGGCATGAACGGGGCCAGGTGCGCCTTGGCCGCAACCGGGCCCACGCCGGGTCCGCCGCCGCCGTGCGGGATGCAGAAGGTCTTGTGCAGGTTCAGGTGCGAGACGTCGCCGCCGAACATGCCCGGCTGCGCCAGGCCCACGAGGGCGTTGAGGTTCGCGCCGTCAATGTAGACCTGGCCGCCGGCGGCGTGGATGGCGTCGCAGACCTCACGGACGTCGGCGTCGTACACCCCGTGCGTGGACGGGTAGGTGATCATGATCGCCGAGAGGGCGTCCTTGTGCTGCTCGATCTTGNGCGTCGCAGACCTCACGGACGTCGGCGTCGTACACCCCGTGCGTGGACGGGTAGGTGATCATGATCGCCGAGAGGGCGTCCTTGTGCTGCTCGATCTTGGCCTGCAGGTCGGCGTGGTCGATCGTGCCGTCGGCGGCGGTGGCCACGACGACGACCTTCATGCCGGCCAGGACCGCGGAGGCGGCGTTGGTGCCGTGCGCGGAGGCCGGGATCAGGCAGATGTTGCGCTGCTCGTCGCCGCGGGAGAGGTGGTAGCCGCGGATCGCGAGGAGTCCGGCGAGCTCACCCTGGGAGCCGGCGTTCGGCTGGATGGAGACCTGGTCGTAGCCGGTGATCTCGGTCAGGTCAGCTTCCAGGCCCTCGATCAGCTCGCGCCAGCCGGCGGTCTGCGATTCCGGGGCGAAGGGGTGGATGGAGGCGAACTCGGGCCAGGAGATGGCTTCCATCTCGGCCGTGGCGTTCAGCTTCGGCGGTCTGCGATTCCGGGGCGAAGGGGTGGATGGAGGCGAACTCGGGCCAGGAGATGGCTTCCATCTCGGCCGTGGCGTTCAGCTTCATGGTGCAGGATCCGAGCGGGATCATGGTGCGGTCCAGGGCCAGGTCACGGTCCGAGAGGCGGCGGATGTAACGCAGCAGCTGGGTCTCGGAGCGGTGGGTGTTGAAGACCGGGTGCTGGAGGTAGTCGGAGGTGCGTTCGACGGCGGTGTCCAGGGCGAAGCCTTCAGAAGTGTCCGCGACGGTGGCACCGAAGGCGGCGGCGACGTCGGCGACGATAGCCGCCGTCGTGGCTTCATCGGCCGAGATGCCGACAGTGTCGGCGTCGATGGCGCGCAGGTTGATGCCCTTGGCGTCGGCGGCGGCGATGATCTCGGCGGCCTTGCCCGGGACGGACACGGTTACGGTGTCGAAGAACGAGGTGTGCAGGACCTCCAGGCCGGCTGCTTTGAGCGAGGCGGCAATGGTCCGGGCGTGGCCGTGGACGGTCTCGGCGATGGCCTTCAGGCCGTCCGGGCCGTGGTAGACGGCGTAGAAGGAAGCCACGATCGCCAGCAGCGCCTGGGCGGTGCAGATGTTGGAGGTGGCCTTCTCGCGGCGGATGTGCTGTTCGCGGGTCTGCAGCGCGAGCCGGTAGGCGGGGACGCCGGCGTTGTCCTTGGAGACGCCGACGAGGCGGCCGGGCATGGAGCGTTCCAGGCCCTTCTGGACGGCCATGTACGCGGCGTGCGGGCCGCCGAAGAACAGCGGGACGCCGAAGCGCTGGGCGGAGCCGACGGCGATGTCGGCCCCCTGTTCGCCCGGGGAAGTGATCAGGGTCAGGGAGAGCAGGTCCGCGGCGACGGTGACGAGCGCGCCGCGCTCCTTGGCCTCGGCGATGACGGCGGAGTGGTCGAAGACCCGGCCGGAGGCGCCGGGCTGCTGCAGCACGATGCCGTTGATGTCGCCGCCGGGCAGGCCCTGGGACAGGTCGGCGACCTCGACCTCGAAGCCGAGCGCCTCGGCGCGGCCCTTGACGATGGCGATGGTCTGCGGGAGGCAGTCGGCGTCGAGGACGGTTTTGCCGTCGTGGGCCGTTTTGTTCTTGTTGGCCCTCCGCATCATCAGCACGGCCTCGGCGACGGCGGTGGCTTCGTCCAGCAGCGAGGCGTTGGCGATGGGCAGGGCGGTCAGGTCCTGAACCATGGTCTGGAAGTTCAGCAGCGCCTCGAGCCGGCCCTGCGAGATTTCCGGCTGGTAGGGCGTGTAGGCGGTGTACCAGCCCGGGGCCTCGAGGATGTTGCGGCGGATCACGGCGGGCGTGACGGTGTCGTAGTAGCCCTGGCCGATCATCTGCACGGCAGTCTTGTTCTTGGCGGCCAGCTTGCGCAGTTCGGCGAGCACTTCGACTTCGCTCAGGGCTGCGGCGAGCGCGAGGTCGGAGTCCTGCCGAATGTCCTTCGGCACGGCGGTGTCCACGAGCGCATCGACGGTGTCGTAGCCGACAGCCTTCAGCATGGTGTCGATGTCGGTCTGGCGGCGGGCGCCGATGTGCCGGTCGACGAAGGACGTGGAGGCTGAGGTAACAGTCACAAGGAACTCCATAACTAAGGCGGCGCAGGGTACGCCACATTGATTCGGGTTCCTCCCCGCTCTGTATTGGACCTGAGAGTTTCCGCGCAGCCGCTTTCGCGAGGCTCCGCTTGCACCGTCGGTGAGCACAGCGCGCTACATGGCGCGCTTGCTGCTTTCCAGAGTTGCCTTGCCGCGGCGGTACATGGGCCTGAGAGATTCCTGGGGAGGGTTTGCTCCTACGGCGCCTGCGTGTACCTACTGGCAGGACTCTCCCGCCGCAGATCAGAGGCTATTCAATTACTCGTGACCACAGTCACAGCCTCCATTGTCCTATGCCGGAGGCGCGTCCGCAAACCCCATTTCTCCAGCGCGGCCTCTCCGCCCCCAGACCCCGCCGCCCCCTCCGACGCTCCCTCACTTCCGGCGCGGTTTTCCCCGACACTCCCTCACCTTCGGCGCGAATTTCCCCAACACTCCCTCACCTCCGGCGCTTTTTTCGAAACGCCCCCTCACAGGATGTGCGGGAGGGTCCCCGGAAGGGCACCGGATCTGCGGGAGCGCCCCGGAAGGGCACCAGACGTGATGGAGCGTCCGCCGAAAGCGCACCGGACCTGAGGGAGGGTGCTGCGGGACGGGAGGGCGGAAGGTTAGTTGCGCAGGCGCTCGACGGCGGCGAGCAGGTCCTCGACGCCGCCGGCAAGTTCCGGAGCCGAGCCGCCGGGTCCGCGGTCGAGCATGGCGTTGAAGTAGAGCCCGTCCCCCATGTAGAGCACCGGCCGGGCCATGGCCGGTCCGACGTCGGCCGCCAGCAGCGCCAGCCAGCTCGCCTGAACCCCGGCCATCCGCCGCAGGGTTTCGGCGTGGGCGACTTCGGCCAGCCGGGTGGCGGCCACGAAGACACGGTCCAGCGGGGTATCCGCCCAGACCGAGGAGCGGATGAAGTAGGCCGCAGCCCCCTCGGGCGCGGCGGCCATGGCGGCGAGGTCTTCGGCCAGGAGGCGGTCGAGGCGCTCCAGGAGCACCGCGATCATCGCTTCCTTGTTCGGGAAGTGGTAGAGCAGGCCGCCCTTGGAAACCCCGGCGCGGGCGGCCACGGCATCCAGCGTCGCGGCCCGCTCCCCCTCGGCAATGAGCAGCGCTTCGAAAGCATCGAGGATCGCCTCGCGGGCTACCGGTTTTCTGGCCATGGCTTCCATCATGCCTTCTCACGGGCGAACTTCTTAACTGTACCGTCCAGACGGTACAGTTATTTTATGCGCAGCGCACCCCAGACCTCGCCCCTCCGGTCCGCCAGCCCTCCCCGGGCACCATGGCGTGACTGGCTGGCGCTCTCGCTGCTGATGTTTCCGGTACTCCTCGTCGCGGTGGACAACACCGCGCTAACGTTCGCACTCCCGGCCATCGCCAGCAGCCTGGACGCCACCGGAGTGCAGCTGCTGTGGATCGTGGACGCCTACCCGCTGGTGTTGGCCGGGCTGCTGGTGGCGATGGGCAGCCTGGGCGACCGGATTGGTCGGCGCCGGCTGCTCTTTATCGGCAGCACCGGTTTCGCCGCCGTCTCGGCCGTGACGGCGTTCGCCCCGGCAGCCGAATGGCTGATTGCCGGCCGGGCGGGGCTGGGCTTCTTCGGAGCCATGCTGATGCCTTCAACCCTCTCCCTGATCCGGAACATCTTTCCCCAGCCCAACCGGCGGCGGCTCGCGGTGGCTATCTGGGCGGCGGGCTTCTCCGGCGGCGCCGCCCTGGGCCCGATCTTCGGCGGCTGGCTCGTGGAACACTTTTGGTGGGGCGCGGTCCTGCTGGTGGCCGTGCCGATCATCCTGCCGCTGCTGGTCCTGGGCCCCACGCTGATCCCGGAGTCGCGGGACCCGAACCCCGGCAGGGTGGATGCGCCCAGCATCGCCCTGTCCCTGCTGGCCATGATTCCTGCGGTCTACGGCATCAAGCTGTTCGCCACCCACGGCGTGGCACCGGAGCCGCTGGCTGCCCTGGCGGCAGGCCTGGCAGCGGGATACGCCTTCGTCCGCCGCCAGCGGGCGCTGGCCGCCTCGGCTTCCGCCACTCCCCTACTGGACCTGGGCCTGTTCGCCAACCCCGTATTCAGCACCGCCATTACGGCCAACGTCCTGGCCCTGTTCTCCTACAACGGCTTCATCCTGTTCCTCGCCCAGCACCTGCAACTGCTTGAGGGACAGAGCCCCTCGGAGTCCGGACTGGCAATGGTTCCGGCCCTGGTTGCCACCGTCGTCGCCGGCCTGCTCGTGGTGCCGCTGGTACGCCGGGTCCGCCCCGGGTTCGTCGTGGCGGGCGGCCTGCTCCTGAGCGCGGCCGGCTATGCCGTCGTAGCGCTGGGCGACCACAGCGGCGGCCCAGGCCTGCTGCTGGGCGCCCTGCTGGTGCTATGCCTGGGCGTCGGCGCGGCCGAGACGATCTCCAACGACCTGATCCTGGGCGCGGCGCCGGCGGCGAAATCCGGCGCAGCCTCCGCCATCTCGGAAACGGGCTACGAGGTCGGCTCGCTGCTCGGCACCGCGATCCTGGGTTCGATCCTGACCGCGTCCTATCAGCGCAACCTGCAGCTTCCCGCCGGACTGGCCGGAGCGCCGTCGAACGCCACAGCCCAGGCCGGCGAAACCCTCGCGGGCGCCTCCGAACTGGCCCAGGCCCTGCCGGCCCCGCTGGCAGAGGCGGTGATGACCGCCGCCCGGGCCGCTTTCGACTCGGGCGTCCACATCACCGCCGCGATCGCATTCGCCCTGATGGCCGGCGCCGCGGTGCTGGCCGGCGTCGTCCTGCGAAAGGTGCCGACGGCGGCCTGACCTACCGGCTGGGTCCCCGCCAGGCCGGGAATCCCAGCCACCCGAAGCCGTCGAGGGTTAAACGGCAAACGTCCGGCGCCGGGAAATCCTGGCGCCGGACGTTTGGAAGAGGTACTGCTACTTCTTGGGCTCCGCGGTGGTGACGGAGGCCGAGGCGCGCATGGTTTCGGCGTTGACCATCCAGGCGTACTGCTCAAACTTGGCGATGAACGCGTGCAGCAGGTCGGCCGTGGTGGGATCTTCCTCGTCCACCTCGTCGTGCACCTTGCGCATGGTGCCGACGGCGGCCTCCAGGGCGGCGACGATCTTGTCGATGGCGTCCTTGGTGTTGATCAGGCCGGTGGGGAATTCGGCGAGTGCCGTGGTCTTGGAAACCGTGGAGCTGCGGCCGTCAGGCAGGGCGTGCAGGGCGCGCATGCGCTCGGCCATCTCGTCGGCGAAACCTCGGGCGGCCTCGATGATCTCGTCAAGCTGCAGGTGCAGGTCGCGGAAGTTAGTGCCCACGATGTTCCAGTGCGCCTGCTTGCCCTGAACGTGGAGTTCGATCAGGTCCACGAGAACGGCCTGCATGTTGCTCGCCAGGGTAGGTGATGCTTTCATGAATCCTCCTTGATAGGAACGTCTGGATGGGCGTTATGCCTCAGACGCTACCCCAGGGAGGAGGCGGCGGGCGACGGTCCGGTGCGAATTTCACGATCAGCTTACTAAGCGAGCTTACTAAGCAGCCGTGACACCTAAACAGCCTGGTTCAGCACCGGTCCTTGCGGGAAGATGGCCCGGGTGATGCCGCCGGCCGTAGCCTGCGACAACTGGGCGAGGTAATCGTTGCGTCGGCGCGGGGTAATCCGCGACTGCGGCTCAAAGCCCTGGTCCGGGTCGTCCGCGTAATGGGCCGTGAGCCCGTCGCGCATCAACCGGATGGCCTCCGCGCGTTGCTGCGACACGGCGGCGTGCGTGGAGCCCAGTTCCGCGGCGAGGTCCTTAACGGTCCGGTCACCAAAGTAGATTTCTTCGACGACGTAGCGCATCCGCTCCGGCAGGGATTTCACAGCCGCCCGGAGGTACTGCAGGCGCTCGTCGGCGAGGACCGAGCTTTCCGGCGACAGCGTTTCGGCGGCCAGCGTGTCGACGACGGCGTCGTCCAGGGGGGTGAGGGTGCGGGAGGCGTCCGCGAGGGCAGCTTCGACGACGCTTTGCTGGACGCCCAGCGCCGAGGCGATCTCCTCCACGGACGGCGTGCGGCCGAGTGCGGCCGCCAGGGTTTCCTGCACCGACATGGTCTCTTTGATCCGCCGTCGGGCCGAGCGCGTGGCCCAGTCACTGGCGCGCATCTCGTCGGCGAAGGCACCGAGGATGCGGCGGCGGGCGAAGGCGCCGAAGGGCACGCCGAGGCCGGGATCAAAGGAGTCGGCCGAGGTAATCAGGGCCACGGCGCCAGCCGACGCCAGATCATCGCGCGAGAGGTGGGACGCCTTCGAGCACAATTCTGAGACGAGGTAGCCGACCAGCGGAAGATGCTGGATGACCATCTCGTTGCGTTCCACGCGATTCAATAGTGTTGTCCCCCCATGAGACCGGATCAGGAGTTTTAAAACCCTGAGAGCCGCACCCTCAAACGGTCCCGCACTCCCCCCATGGGAGGCGGTGTTCGAAGCCCGGGCGCAGCACCCAGAACGAAACCTATCACCTGATCCGGAATCTGCGTGTACCCTCAGGGAAAAGCTTGGCGGAAAATGCGGAAAGCCGTAATTTGGCCGGGATGACGGGGGAAATTGGGCCCATGGGTGCAGGGGATCTTTCGGCGGCGCTGTGGCAGGAACGCCGGCAGCTCGAGCTGCTGCTGTTCCGGCTGGAAACCCAGCGCCTTCACCTCACCGCCGGCAACATCGAATGGTTGTCCTTTACCGCCTCGGAGGTGGAGTCCGTCCTGGACCGGCTGCGCTTCGAGGCGCTGGCCAGAAACGTCGAATCGGCGGCGGTTGCGGCCGAGTGGGGGCTGCCGGCGCAGGCGACTCTGATCGAATTGATCGCCGCGGCACCGCCGGGCGCCTGGCCGGATGTCCTGCGGGACCACCTCGAGGGACTGCGTGCCCTGCTCATCCGGCTCGAGGACGCTGCTGCGGCCAGCGAGCGCATGATCCTGGGACTGGAGCTGCCGGCCGGCACGGGCGACCCGGCCGCGATGGTCGAGCAGCTGACGATGGCCGGGAACGTCGAACGCGCCCTGTCCATCACGCGCCGCGCAGCGCAGCCGTTGTTGATGCAGTACCTGGGCGACGACGCGAACTCGCACTGATTGTCGATGCCGGCGGTGCCGTAGCCGGGACAGCCGGGCGGGGTCAGTCCCGGGCGGGCGGGGGCAGCAGCCCGCGCAGCGCATCCTCGGTGCCGGACCCGGCTTCCGCGCCGGCTTCGGCGGCCGCCAGGTTCGCGGCGGCGATCGCTTCGATGACTTCGCGCCGCTGGATCGGGACGCCGCGGGGCGCTTCGATGCCGATCCGGACACCGTCGCCGCGGCCTTCAAGAACAGTGATGACGATGCCGTCGCCGATCATGATCTGTTCGCCCGGCTTGCGTGTAAGTACCAGCATTCTCTCAATCTACCCTTCGTGGCCGGACGCTGCGGCCCACGGCAACGGACGGGTCGCGGGCCGGCCGTCGATCCAGCCCACCGGCAGGCCCAGGGCCTCGACGCTTTCGGGCGTGCCGGTGTCCGTTGCCCCGACGACGGCGACGGCGGCCACGTCCAGGCGGGAGCGCAGCACGCCGACCCACCGGGCCGTGTCCTCGGTCTTGCGGCCGGCATCCACCACCACCCACAGCTGGTCCGGTGACAGCGAGGCGATCGCCTGCAGCCGGGCCAGGGTGTTGCGGGCCTTGCCCAGCCCGAAAGCGGCCATGACCGTCTGTTCGGTCTCCACGGCGTGCGCACGCGCCGCCGTGGCGCTCTGGCGCCCGTCCAGGTGCAGGTGGCCGTAGGCGCTCAGCTCCCCGGCGGTGCGCACGTCCGCTCCGCCGGCGGCGATGGACATGGCCAGCGCCGTGTCCAGGGCGTCGTCGCCGAGGCCGACCAGCACGACCAGGTCCCCGGTGCCGCGCAGCGGCGCCGGGACGATCTCCTGCAGCGGAACAGGAGCACGCACCGGTGCGGGGGCCGTCCGTGGCTCGGACGGGGAGGCGGCGGACGCCGGCCTGGCGGCGCCGTCGGACTCCCCCGCGGTGGCGGTGGCGGTGGCGGCCACCGTGGCCGGGGCGGGAGCCGCCGGGCGCAGGCCGGAGCCCAGCTGGTCCAGCAGCTCGGCGAAGCCGGGCTTCTCGGTGGAAACCCCGGGGGCGGCGGTCCGGTGCAGGGTCAGCTCGGCGGCATCCGCTTCGGCCAGCAGCGCCGCGATCGCGTCGCCCTGCAGCTCGTGGCCGGGGGCGGCGGCAGTCTTCGGCGCGGCCGCGTTGAGCCGGCGGTTCTGCCCGCTGTCCGCTTTGGCCGCGTCCTCCCCCTCGGCCAGGATGTCGGCGTCGGGCACCACCTCGCCGGTGACGACGTCGTGCGTGGGCTGGACCTCGACGATCGCCTCGTAGCGGTTGGCGGCGAACAGCCCGGCGATGCCGGGGCTGGTCACGCGCTCCGCGGAAACGATCCGCGCCGACGGCCCGTACTGGGCCTCGGCCTTGCTGCGGATTTCCTCCAGTGAGGCTCCTTTAAGCCGAAAGCGGTTCGGCATGGCGCACTACTCCTACTGTTTCGATCCGCACATTGGCGGAAGTGACTTCGCGATAGGACAGCACTGGCAGGGACCCGGGCTGCGACCCGACAAGCCGGTGGATGGCCGGACGCAGCGCGGGGGCGCAGACCAGGACGGCCTGGCGGTTTGCCGCAGCCGCGGAGTCCATGGCGTTCTGCACCGAGCGGAGCACGGCGTCGAGCCGGTCCTGCCCCATCACAATCTGGCTGCCTCCCTCGGCCGGACGCATGTCCTCCAGCATGGACTGTTCCAGCAGCGGGTCGATCATGATGACGTTCAGCACGGGCCCGTCCATGAATTTGGCGGTCAGCGCCGGGCCGAGCGACTGGCGCGCGGCCTCGACCAGCGACTCCGGGTCGGTGGAGACCTTGGCGCGCAGGGTCAGCGCCTCGTAGATCCGGGCGAGGTCGTTGATCGGGACCTGCTCGTCCAGCAGGCCCTGGAGCACGCGCTGCAGCTCGGCGAGGGTGAGCAGGGCCGGGGTGAGTTCGTCGACGGCGGACGGGCTCTGCTTCCGCACGCCCTCGGTGAGCACCCGGACGTCCTCGCGGGAGAGCAGCCGGGCGGCGTTGGCGGTGACGATCGAGGACAGGTGCGTGACCAGCACCGAGACCCGGTCGATCACGGTGGCCCCGGTCATTTCGGCGTTGTGCCGCATTTCCGCCGGAATCCACTTGCCGGCGAGGCCGAAGACCGGCTCGATCATGGCCGCGCCGGGCAGCGAGTCCAGCGCGTCACCCAGGGCCAGCAGCTGCCCGCCCGGGGCGGTGCCGCGGCCGGCCTCCACACCGGCGATCCGGATGGCGTAGGTGGCCGGGGGCAGGTCCACGCTGTCCCGGGTGCGGACCGGCGGGATGACCAGGCCCAGTTCCATGGCGATTTTGTGCCGCAGCGACCGGACCCGGGCCAGCAGGTCATCGGAGGCGCCGGAAACCATGTCGACCAGGTCCGGGGCGAGCAGGATCTCCACCGGGTGGACGCGCATGTCCTCAAGCAGCTTCTCGTTGGGGTCCAGTTCGGGTGCGCCCAGGGCCGCGGCTTCGGCGTCGCGGGCCTGTTCCGCCTGCAGCTGGCTCGCCTTGGTGCGGCGAGAGGCCAGGATCAGTCCGGCGCCCACCAGGACGAACGGAATGGGCGGCATGCCGGGGATGAAGGCCATGGCCAAGGCGGCGACGCCGGCGATCAGCAGGGCGTTGGGTGACTGCAGCAGCTGGGTGGAGGCCGTCCGGCCCATGTCCGCCTCGGCGTTGGACCGGGTGACGATCATGCCGGTGGAGACGGCCATAAGCAGCGCCGGGATTTGGGTGACCAGCCCGTCGCCCATGGTCAGGATGCCGTAGGTGTTCAGCGCGTCGCCGATCTCCATGCCGCGCTGCAGCATGCCGATGGCGATGCCGCCGATGAAGTTGATGATGATGATGATGATGCCTGCGATCGCGTCGCCCTTGACGAACTTGGAGGCACCGTCCATGGCGCCGTAGAAGTCGGCCTCCGCGGAGACCTCGGCACGCCGCTCCCGGGCCTGGGTGTCGGTGATCAGTCCGGCGTTGAGGTCGGCGTCGATCGCCATCTGCTTGCCGGGCATGGCATCGAGGGTGAAGCGCGCCCCGACCTCGGCGACGCGTTCGGCGCCCTTGGTGACCACGACGAACTGGATCACCACGAGGATCAGGAAGACGACTGCGCCGATAATCATGGAGCCGCCCACGGTGACCTTGCCGAACGCCTCAATGACCTGCCCGGCGTAGCCGTTGCCCAAGACCAGCCGGGTGGAGGCGACGTTCAGGCCCAGCCGGAACAGCGTGGCCACGAGCAGCAGCGAGGGGAACACGGAGAAGTCCAGCGGCTTCTTCACGAACATGCTGGTCAGCAGCACCAGCAGCGCCAGCAGGATGTTGCAGACGATCAGGAAGTCCAGCAGCGGCGCGGGCACGGGAACGACCAGCAGCAGCACAATGCCGACAATGCCGATCGGCACCGCCAGCCGGGCAAGCCTGTTGTTCATGATGCGGTCCTTTCACAGACGCTGGTTCGAAGCGGGTTCACAGCGCGGCTCCCGCCATCCGGTGCAGCCCGGCGCCGGCGCCGCGGGCCTTGAGCGACATGACGAACGCCAGCACGGCTGCCACCGCGTGGTAGAAATCCACCGGGATCTCCTGGCCCAGCTCGCACGCGCCGTGCAGCGCCCGGGCGAGCGGGATGTCCTGGACCATGGGGACGTCCCTGGCCTCGGCTTCCTGCCGGATCCGGGCGGCCACGTGGCCGGCGCCCTTGGCGACCACCCGCGGCGCGGACTTCCCGGGTTCGTATTTGAGCGCGACGGCGACGTGCGTCGGGTTGACGAGGACGACGTCGGCGTCCCCGATCGCGGCGATCATGCGGTTCCGGCTCATGGACAGCTGCCGGGCCCGGCGCTGGGACCGGATCAGCGGGTCGCCTTCGCTGCTCTTGTTCTCGTCCTGGACTTCCTTCTTGGACATCCGGGTCTTCTTCCGGTTCCGTCGCATCACCACGAAGTAGTCCACGGCGGCCAGGGCGATGCCGGCGAAAACCGCGAACTGGACCAGGGAGGAGATGCCTCCGCCGGCGGCCGCGACGACCCCGGCGAGCGGGAGGCCGCCCGCGGTGAGCAGGACCGGGACCAGCCCCTGAACGACCGAGTACAGGACGAGGCCGACGACGGTGGCCTTGAGCAGGGCTTTGACGCCGCCCCAGAGCGCCTGGGTGCCGAAGACCCGTTTCAGGCCGCTGAGCAGCTTGAAGTGTTCAAAATCCGCCCGGAACTTCTTCAGGTGGATGCCGCCCTGCAGGGCGGACCCGGCCACCACCACGACAAGGACCACGATCAGCATGGGTGCGAGGATCCCGGCGAGCGAGCCGAGTCCGTCCTCGAGGGCTTTGACGGCCTTCGCCGGGTCCGGCGCCGCCATGACGCCCCGGACGCTGAAGACCTGGTCGGTGGCGGCGTTGGCAGCGCGGTCCACGGTGGCGGGGATCATCACGGCCGCGGCGCCGACGGCGAGCCAGGCGGTGAGGTCCTGCGAGCGGGAGAGCTGGCCCTTGGAACGGACCTCCCGCATGCGTTTGTCGGTGGCTTGCTCGGTTTTTTCCTGTGAATCCGACATCAGCCCACCCCCAGCACTGTCCTGGCGGCCTGGCCGGCGAGCGTGGAGACGATCCTGGGCAGGGCCAGGAAGAGGAACCCGGCGAGAGCCAGGGTCAGCATGATCTTGAGCGGGAAGCCCAGCGAGAACGCGTTCAGGGCCGGCGCCACCCGGGTGAGCAGGCCGAGCCCGACGTCGGCGAGGAAGAGGACCACCAGCAGCGGGCCCGCGATCTGGACGGCGGCGAGGAACATGCCGGTCACGGCGGAGATCATGGCCTGGACGGGCTGGGCGAGGTCCAGTCCCCCGGCCAGCGGCAGCGCGGTGAAGCTGCCGGTCAGGCCGCCGATCACGAGCTGGTAGCCGTCTGAGGCGAACAGCAGGGCCAGGGCGGCCATCTGCAGCAGCCGGGTGAACTGGGCGCCATTGACCATCATCTGGGGATCGAATGCCTGCGCCATCTGGAACCCGCTGAACAGGTCGATCAGGCTGCCGGCGGACTGCACGGCGGAGAAGACCAGCATGACCAGGAACCCCAGGGCCAGGCCCGTGACGAGTTCGAGGACCACCCCGGTGAAGAACCCGGCCGTGTCCCGGGCGGTGTAACCGCCGGCGAGCCGCTGCGAGACTGCCAGGCCCAGCCCGACGCCGAGCATCGCCTTCACCCGGCCGGGGAAGGCGTGGTGCGCGAACGGAGGAGCCACGACCAGGAACGCCGTCATCCGGACGGTGGCCAGCAGGAGGACTTCCAGCCACGTCTGGTCGATCGGGATGCCCACCTCACAGACCTCCGAGCAGGGCCGGAATCTTGGCGAACAGGTCATTGGTGAACGCGACCATTTCCGAGATCATCCAGTGCCCGCAGACCACCAGGGCCACCGCGACGGCGGCCAGTTTCGGGACGAAGGAGAGCGTGGCCTCCTGCAGCTGGGTGATGGACTGCAGCAGCGAAATCGCCAGGCCCACGACCAGGGCCGTCACCAGTACCGGGGCCGAGAGCTTGGCGGCGACGATCATGGCCTGGAGGCAGATGTCCAGGACGGCGTTGGCATTCATCCGGTGCCCGCATAGCTTTGCACCAGCGAGGTGATGATGAGGCCCCAGCCGTCGACGAGGACGAAGAGCAGGATCTTGAACGGCAGCGAGATCATCACCGGCGGAAGCATCATCATGCCCATCGACATCAGGGCCGCGGAGACGACCAGGTCGATCACGAGGAACGGGATGAAGATGACGAAGCCGATGATGAAGGCGGCGCGGAGTTCGGAGATCATGAACGCCGGGATCAAGGTCTGCAGCGGAACGGCCTCGGGCGTGGCCGGGTTTTCCATGCCGGCGGCGCGGGTCATCAGGGCGATGTCCTCTTCCCGCGTGTGGGCAAGCATGAACTGCTGCAACGGGCCGGAGCCGGCGCTGAGGGCGCCGTTGAAGTCGAGCTTCCCGTTCAGGTAGGGCTGCACCCCGAGTGTGTTCATCTCGTTGATGACCGGCCACATGACGAAGATCGAGAGGAACAGCGCCAGCCCGGCCAGCACCTGGTTGGGCGGGATGGAGGGCAGCGACAGGGCGTTCCGGGTCATCGCCAGGACCACGAAGATCTTGGTGAACGAGGTCATCATCAACAGCAGGGCCGGCGCCACTGACAGCAGCGTGATCCCGATGAGGGTCAGGACGGCGGTGGAGGGCTTGCCGTCCATGCCGTTGATCTCGATGTTGACGCTGCCGGTATCCGGGCTGGCCGGCGGGGTCGGCGGCACCGGCGGGATGGGGGCGGCGTGGCCGGCGGAGGCATTCAGCCACAGCAGCAGGACCGCCAGGAGCACGGCGGAAAAGCCGTACGCCAGCACCCGGAGTGTTCTGGAGGTGAGGGGGCGGATCAATTGCGGCGTCCGCTCCTGAGAGCGGCGGCGGCCTGCTTCCAGGTGGAACCGGCCAGGATCGATCCGTGCAGCGGCGGGTGGACCACCGGCTGGCCGGCGCGGCCCGGGGCGGTCCGGGCGTGGGCTTCGCGGTGGATGGAACTGCGGCGGGACAGCGGCCGGTCCGGTGAACCGGTCTCGGCGGCCACGGCGGCAGGGGCGCCGGCGGTCGATGCGCCGGCGAGGGCCTGGGCGAACGCAGCCGCGGCACCGCGCCCGGGAGCCGGCAGCACCGCTTCGACGGCCTCTTCGGGTGCGTCCCCGGTGTGCAGCACATTGACGGCGTGGTCGGTGACGCCGAGCAGGAAGCGCTTGCCGCCGGCGTCGACCACGACCACGGAGGCGCGCTGGCCAACGCTTTGGCGACTGACCACATTCAAGGTGGCGTCAGCACGACGTCGTCCGGTGCCTTTGCCCAGACGGCGCTGCAACAGCCAGATCAAGCCCAGCACCGCGCCCAGGGCTACGGCTACCCGCAGCCCGAGGATCAGCGAGTCCATTCAGCTAAGCCCCTCGGCCACGTCGAGGATGCGGGTGATCCGCACGGCGTAGTCCTGGTCCAGGACCACCACCTCGCCGTGGGCGATCAGCCGCCCGTTGAGCAGGACGTCAGCCGGAGCCCCGGCGGAGCGGTCCAGTTCGATGATTTTGCCCGGCTCCAGCGAGAGCACGTCGCGCACCGACATGCGGGTGCGGCCGATCTCCACGGTCAGGGCCATTTCGATGTTGTTGATCCGGCCGAGCCGGCCGGCCACCGTGTCGCCGCCGCCGAAGGGGTCGCCGCCGCGGTCCTGGCCGGCGCCGTGCTCGCGCAGCCGGACGGCAAACCAGGCCGCCGGGCTGGTGCCGTCGGAAAGTTCGAAGATGGCGGTGTCCGGGTCCGTGAGAAGGCCCGACGCGTCGGATTCGCGCAGGTCGGAGAGCACGCCGGCGCCGAAGACGGAGCTGGCGCTTTCCATCGCCGGGCGGAGCACGTCGGTGACGGAGACGACGCCGAGCTGGCCGCCGGCCATGCCGCCGGCCGCCTCGTCGAGGAAGGTCCGGTCGCTGAGCATGAGGGCCAGATCCGCGGTGACCGACCCGACGAAGGTGGCGGTGACGGCCTGGCGGGCATAGGGGGCGGCGGCGCGGGCCGGGACCAGCGCCTCGACCTTCAGCGCCACCGGGCTGGGCAGCTCCTCAACAAGCCGTGCCGCCGACGATTCGTGCTTGGTCAGGGTGATGCTCATTGGTGGTTCTCCTCGATGGTGACAATGACGGCGGCGGCCCGGGACCCGTTGCGGGCGGGAGCGGCGGTGGCCAGCCGGGTGCCGTCCAGGGTGACGTCGAACGGCCGGTTTTCCAGGTGCGGGAGGGTCAGTACGTCCCCGACCGCCAGGCCGAGCACCTGGCTGGGGGTGACAAACGACGTCGAGAGCCGCACCGAGAGCTCCACCGGGACGCGTTCCAGCTGGGAGCTGACGCGGGCCGCCGCGTTGCCGCGGTCGTCCGTGGGGTTGACCTTTTTCAACCGGCCCAACAGGATGCCGGCCGGCACCGCCAGGGTGGCGGGGGCGCTGATGTCGCCGACGTTGATCGTAAACGCGGCCACGATCATCAGCTCGCTCGGCGGTGCAGCCTGGGCAAACTGGGAATTGTACTGCACCGTGTCCACCCGGATGGTTTCGCTCAGCAGCGGTCCCAGCGAGTAGCCCAGATCCTCGAGGGCCTCGTCCATGAGCCCCTTGACCAGGGCCTGTTCGATCTGGGTGAATTTCCGGTCCGGCATGGTCGTGTCGGCGGAGGCGCCAAGCATGCGGTTGATCCAGCCCAGGGCCGAGGGGGCGGGGAACTGCACCACGAGTTTGGGGTCGTGCGACTCGACCGTGCACAGGACCATGGCCGTGACGGCCGGCAGCGACGCCGCGTACTCGTCGTAGCTTTGCATGCGGACGTCTTCGAGCCGGACCACGGACTTCACGCGGACCTTGGCAGTCAGCTGGGTGCCCCACTGGCGGGCGAAGGTTTCGAAGGCGAGTTCCAGGACGCGGCTGTGTTCCCGAGCCAGCGTCGCGGGACGCCGGAAGTCATAGACGCTGACGGTCCGCTCCCGTGCCACTTCCCGCTCATCCAAAACACTCACGGTTGCCACTATCGGCCGCCGGTCCGACGGCGTAAGCAATCCGGAGCAGGCAGTTCCCGCCGGGTCCCCGCCGTCGTCCTGCCCGGTCGCCTGCCGGGTGCCCGTTGCGGCGGCAGGCCCTATTTCTGGCTGAGCTTCAGTGCCTTCGGGATGAGGGCGCGGACGACGTCGGGCTTGTCCGAGATCACCACAATGTCGACTCTGCGGTTGCGTTCCATAAGCGCCGGCGTCGAATCGTCATTGACCTGGCGGGCGGAGCCGAAAGCGACAGCGCCGATCCGCTGCTGCGGGATCCCGCCGCGGTCCACCATGTAGCGCAGCACGTTGACGGCGCGCGCCGAGGACAGCTCCCAGGTGGACGGGTACGCCGTGACGCCCTTGGCCGCGTGGCCCTCCACCATGATCTCCAGCGCCGCGGGGCGCAGGATCGGCGAAATGATTTGCAGCACCCGGGAGGCGCGGGGGGTCAGTTCGGGCCGGTCGGGGTCGAAGAAGGCCTGCGAGCCGACGAGCTTGACGGTCAGTCCGCGCTGGTCGATCTGGAATTCGACGTTCTGGCTCAGCCCGGCCGCCGCCAGCCCGGCCTTCATCTTCTGCTCCAGGGCCTTGAGCCGGTCGACTTCCTTCTTGGCGGCTTCGAGGGCCGCGTCCTGGGTCTTCTTGTCCTCCGACTGGACGGCGGCGAACGCCTCCAGGTCCTTGTCGACAAACTCGGGCGGGACCACCGTGCCGGAGGCTGTGTCCACGGTTTCCGAGGCGACGGTGCCGAAGCCCGTGGCGAGCGAGTTGCGCAGCTTTTCGAATTTGTTCGCGTCGACCGTGGACATGGCGTAGAGGACGATGAACAGGCACATGAGCACCGTGACCATGTCCATGTAGGAGGCCATCCAGCGTTCGTCGACGTGGTGCGCCTCGGGTTTCTTGCGTGGCCGCCGGCGGCCGCTCACGCGGCTGTGTCCATCGGCTCCGCACGGTCGTCGCCGCCGGGCGCCTTGCGGCCCTTGTCGACGCTCTTGAGCTGGTGCTCGGGGACCATGGAACGGAGCCGCTCGGCCAGCAGCAGCGGCTGGGCGCCGGACTGCACGGCGAGCATCCCCTCCATCACGAGGGTCATGCGTTCGATCTCCAGTTCGGAGAGCCGGGCCAGGCGCGAACTGAACGGCAGCCAGATGAAGTTGGCGGAGAGCAGGCCCCACAGGGTCGCGACGAACGCGGCGGCGATCATATGGCCGAGCTCGTCCGGTTTGGAGAGGTTCTCCAGCACGTGGGTCAGGGAGACCACGGTTCCGACGATCCCGACGGTCGGGGCGTAGCCGCCGAGGCTGGCGAAGAACTTCGACGAGGCGTGGTCGCTGCGGGACTTCGTGTCGATCTCGTCCTCCATCTGCATGCGGAGGTCCTCGGCGTCGGTGCCGTCGGCGATGTTCTGCAGGGCCCGGGCCAGGAACGGGTCCTTGACGCTGGCGGCCTCCTCCTCCAGGGAGAGCAGGCCCTCGGCGCGCGCCTTCTCCGCGAAGCGGACCATCTGGTCGATGCTTTCCTGGGGCTTCGCGGTCTTGCCGACGAACATGGCCGGCACGGACTTGAAGGCCTGGATGACGTCCTTGAGGGTGTTGCCGGCCAGGCCGATAGCCAGGGTGGCTCCGAAGACCAGGATCAGGGGCCCGGGCAGCAGCAGGGCGGTGATGCTGCCGCCTTCAATGAGCACCATGGCAATGACGGAGCCAAAGGCTAGGAGAAGTCCTACGGCTGTTGCGGGATCCATGACTTACTTTCTTGGTGGTTCAGGTGCGGAGGGGTCGACGTCGTCATCCGCCTCGGCCGGCGGGACCAGGCTCAGCGGGAAACCGGTAACCGCTGGAAAGTCCCGGGCTTTGCTGAGCACGTAGGCACGGTAGTCGGCAATCAGCTCCACCACCTCGGCGAGGCTTTCCAGCACCACGTAAGCGGCGCCGTCGAGCGTGACCAGGTGGGTGTCCGGGCTCTCGTGGATCCGTTCAATCAGGTCCGGATTGACCGCGAAGCGCGTTCCGTTGAGGCGAGTGACAACGATCATGGGCCGATTCTCTGGGACTGCCCGGCTGGTTGGCCGGACGACGGGATGGGGGTGTTCTCCCTTTACTGTCGGCCGGCCCGGCGGTTTCGTTAGCCGCCGTGCGACCCGCTCCCCCGTTGCTCTCTCACTTATGCCCGCCCTGAGCCGGAAATGCCATACGGCCGCTGCAACGCCCTGAGCGTTGCAGCGACCGCGGGACTTTTGCCGGCCTGGCCGCGAGGGTTTAGCGCTTGAGGTTGCCCAGTTCCTGCAGGACCTCGTCGGAAGTGGTGATGATCCGGGCATTCGCCTGGAAGCCGCGCTGGGCGACGATCAGGTTGGTGAACTCCTGGGACAGGTCCACGTTGGACATTTCCAGCGAGCCGCCGGCCAGGGTGCCGATGCCGGCGTCGCCCGCGGCACCGAGCTGGACGTTACCGGAGTTGGCAGTGGCGACGTAGGACGAGCCGCCGGCCTTCTCCAGGCCGGCCGGGTTGGTGAACTTGGCGAGGGCGATCTTGGCGAGGACCTGCTTGACGCCGTTGCTGAAGGACCCGATCAGCGAGCCGTCGTTGCCCAGGGTGAAGGACTCCAGCTTTCCCACCGGCGCTCCGTTTTGGCCGGCGACGGTCAGCGAGCTCATGCCGGAAAAAGCGGAGACCTGCGAAAGGTCGACGTTGACGCCGCCGACCGCCAGCGAGGAGCCGGACGTGAGCTTGCCGTTAGCGAAGGTCATGGTCGTCGAACCGGTCGTGGCACCGTCAAGCCCCTCCACGTTCCAGCTGTTGCCGCCGTTGGCGGTGAATTTCAAGGTGATGTCGCGGGCGGCGCCGGTGGCGTCGTAGACCTTGACGAGGCGCTCCAATTGCGTTCCTGCCGCGGCTTCACCGGGCAGGTTTCCGTCCATCGTGACCTGAGTGGTGGGGGTCGCGATCATGGTGTTCGGGTTGAGCGTGATGTCGCCGATGGCGCCCGCCTGGTCCACCTTGCCGTTGTTGTTGGCGGTCCAGCCCTGCAGGATGCCGCCGTCGGGGCTGACGAGCTGGCTGGCGGCGTCGAACGTCATGGACCCGGCCCGGGTGAAGAGCTGCTGCCCGCCCTTGCTGGTGATAAAGAAGCCTTCGCCGGAGATCATCATGTCGGTGGCACGGCCGGTGCTCTGCGAGGAGCCCTGGGCGAAGTTGGTGCTGACGCCGGCGACGCGGACGCCCAGGCCGATCTGTGCCGGGTTGCTGCCACCGGACTCGCCCTGCGGTGCGGAGGCGCCCTGAGTCATCTGCGACAGCGTGTCCTGGAACTGCGTGGAGGACGCCTTGAAGCCGGCCGTGTTGACGTTGGCGATGTTGTTGCCGGTGACATCCAGCATGGTCTGGTGGGCGCGGAGGCCGGAGATACCGGAGTACAGCGAGCGGAGCATGGGAACTGCCTTTCTACGGGAGGAAAACGGCTAGGAAGCGGCCGGTGCGGTGAGGCCGCTGATGGAGTCGAGGGGAACGGAGAGCTCGCCGACCTTGACGGTCGGCACTGCGCCGGCGAAGGAGACCGAGCTGGCGATCCCGGTGCCGGTGGTGCCGTCGGGGAGGGTGTAGTCGACGGAGTGGCCGATCAGCTGTGCCGCGGCGGAGCGCATCTGCAACGAGAAGCCCTCCTTGCTGTTGCTGGTGAGCTCGGTCATTTTTTCCATCATGGACAGCTGGATGGTCTGGGCCATCATCTGGTTGGTGTCCATGGGGGCACTGGGATTCTGGTTCTTCAGCTGGGCCACAAGGAGCGACATAAAGACGTTGGCGTCCATGGTCTGCACGGGCGCCCGGACGGCTGCAGCCTCCGGGGTCGTCCCCGCGGCCGTCACCGGCTGGGGGGCGATGGGCTGGATAGTCATGAGTCGGGTTCCTTTGGTCAGACGAGAATGTCGAGGGTGGTTTGCGGGCCGTTGAGGATCCTGGCGGTGCGCAGCGATGACTGGTCCGCCAACTGGTCCCAGCGGTGTCCGGGCCGGGATTCCCCGCGCCCGTCCTGGCTGCCGCTTCCGGAACCGCTCCGGGCGCCGCTGCCGGTGTCGGCACGTTCTGCCGCCCGCGCGGAGGCGTCCTGTCCCCCGCCGGAGGGGCCGCTGTGGTCGGAGACGTCCAGGCTGGCCCCGAATCCCGAATCCGCAAGCTCCTTGCGAAGGTCGGGCAGGATTGCCCGCAGCGCCTCGCGGCCGGTGTCCGCAGGGGCGAAGAGTTCGATTCTGACACCTGCGCCGTCGATGTGGGCGCGCACTGTCAGCGGGCCAAGGTCTTCCGGGCTGACCTTCAGGGTCATGACGTGCTGGCCCTGCGGCGCGGCCGCCAAGGTGAAGAGCGGTTTGGCCAGCTGCGGCTGGAGTGCCGGCTGCGGCGAGGACGCCGGGGACGCGGGCGCCCCGGCGGGCGTACCGGGTCCGGGCGTCACGGGTGCGGGGGCCGGGCCGGGTGCGGCCAGGGCCGATGCGCCGGCCGCGGCGAGTCCATCGGCCGGGACGGCCGTCAGCGGGAGGGCTTCCGTGGCCCGACCCGTGGGGCCGGCAGGTTTGTTCACGCCGCCGCCGGCCGTCGCGACGCCGGCGGGCGTGGCGGTCGGCGCGCTGGACGCGTTGAAGGTCCCGGGCATCCCGGGCAGGGCGACGGCAGGCGCAGCCGGGGCTGGCGCAGACGGGCCGGGCTGTCCGACGGCCGGCGCCGTTGCTGGGTCGGGGGCGGATGATGCGGCCTGAACGCCGTTCGACACTGAAGCGACGGCCGACGACGCTGCCGGCGGAACCGACGTAACGTCCGCCGACACCGCCGTTGTGGGGGCGGTCTGCAGGGCGGCCGCGGACCCAGCAATACCCGGCGGTACAGGGCTCGAACCCATCGGAGCGCCGGCAGGTGTGGCTGCCGGGCCGCTCACTCCCTCCGCTGTTACCGCACCGGCGGCAGCCGCAGCGGCGCCGCGAGCTGCGGCCGCGCTGCCGTATGCGCCGGGATTCATCCAGCCCAAAGCGGCAATAGCGTTGGCGGTGGCGAGGGAGGCCGACGCGGGATCTGCCGTCGACGTGTCGACCGGCGCGGGGCCTGACTGGGTCGCGTCCGTCGTCGTCTCAGTGCCGTCTGCGGAGGCCGGGGCCGGATTCGCCGGAGGCACGAGGCTGGAACCACCCAAACCTGAGGGAGTGTTGGGTACGGAAGCAGCCGAACCTGAGGGAGCGTTGGTGCTTGAAGGCACCAGACCTGAGGGAGCGTCGGTGGTGGAAGGCACCAAAGCTGAGGGAGCGTCCGGAGTGGGAGCCTCAGGGGTGGGGGCCGGGGTTGCGGAGGCGCCGACGGCGTCGCTCAGGACGGCACCGAAGGCACCGGCGTCGGACGCCCCGCCCTCGGCACGGCCGCGGCTGCCCTGCCCCGCACCCCGGGCCGGCGCCAGCGC
Organism: Arthrobacter sp. Soil763; assembly: GCF_001428365.1. Taxonomy (GTDB): domain Bacteria; phylum Actinomycetota; class Actinomycetes; order Actinomycetales; family Micrococcaceae; genus Arthrobacter. Next base: position 26,382 of record NZ_LMSH01000007.1, read on the forward strand.
AGTCGCCAGGTCCGGCCCGGCTACGCCCTTCACGCTCCGCCTCCAGCCGGGACGATCCGTCGGATGGAGGTCAGGTTGGAGTGCTGTTCCCAGGCATCGCGGATTTGGATGGTTTTGCCGGGCACCGGGGCGTCGATCGCCTTGCCGTTGCCGAGGTAGATGGAGATGTGGTTCCCGCCGAAGCTGATCAGCAGGTCCCCGGGCTTGGCCTCCGCGAGGGACGCCACCGGGGTGCCCTGCTTCATCTGGTCGCTGACAACGCGGGGAAGCTCGACGCCGAGGTCCTTGAAGACACGCTGGGTGAAACCGGAGCAATCCATGCCGGTGGCCGGGTTGGTGCCGCCCCAGACGTACGGCACGCCGATGTACTTCTTCGCCATCGCCACCACGTCGGTACCGGTGGCGGTCCCGGCAGCGACGGGCCGGGCGACGGCGGACGGGGCAGTGAGCCCGGCGAGCCCGCCCAGGCCGAGGCCTTTGCCTAGGCCCCCGCCCAGGCTGCTGGCGAGCGTGCCGGCGTCCGGGCCGGCCGAGGAGCTTCCGCCGAGGGCTGCGGTCAGCGCCTCGGTGAAGGAGCCGGTGTCACCCGTTCCGGTGGCGAGGGAGGCCGTGGCAGCGGACTGCAGCGCCGCGGTCTTGCTCTCGGCCTGGGCCGGCCTGGTCAGTTCGGCGATCATCGACTGGATGCCCTGGATTCGGCCCAGCGCTTCGGTCATGCTCATGGGCGCACCTGCTGGTCATCGCGGTGCCAACTGGTCGAGGAGATCTCGTCGAGGGTGGACTGTTCGGCGCGCAGGTCCGCGGTGCTGACCTCGGCGTGGTGCCGCGCCTGCAGCTTTTCCAGGCCGGTGGAGCGGGTACGCGCGGCGATGAATTCCTCGCGCGCAGCTGCCTCGTCGGTCTCGGCCAGCCGGGCCAGGCCCTGCAGGTCCGCGAGCATGCTGTGGGACGCGGACCGGGCCGCGGCCACGGCGCGCAGCGACGCGGTGCTGTCGATGTCCCCGTCCGTGGCGGCCAGCTGCCGGCGGGCGGAGGATTCCCGGGCCCGGACGGAACTGGACCGCGAGCGGGCGCGGGCCAGCCCGGAGGCGGCCTGGTCCTGCTGGATCTGGCGGAGGCGCAGCAGCCCCGCGAGCGAGAATTGCCGGTTCATGCGGCGGCTCCCAGAGTTGAGGTGAGGTAGCCCAGCTGGCGCCAGGACTCGTGGTGCGGGGTGGATTCCTCCATCGGCTGCTGCAGGAAGGCGCTGACGGCGTCCTCGTGCGCCAGGGCGGCGTCCACCAGGGGGTTGGTTCCGGCCTGGTAGGCGCCGACATCGATCAGGTCCTGGGCTGCCTTGCGGGCCGCGAGCACCTTGCGCAGCGCGGAGGCGGCGGCCAGGTGCGGGCCGGCGTTGACCTTGGACGCGACGCGGGACACCGAGCCGAGCACATCCACCGACGGGAAGTGGCCCGTGACGGCGAGCTTGCGGTCCAGTACGACGTGGCCGTCCAGGATGGACCGGGCGGCGTCGGCGATTGGTTCGTTATGGTCGTCGCCGTCCACCAGCACGGTGTAGATGCCGGTGACGGATCCGGTCTCCGCTGTGCCGGCGCGTTCCAGCAGCCGCGCCAGTACGGAAAAGGTCGACGGCGGGTAGCCGCGGGTCGCGGGCGGCTCGCCGGCGGAGAGGCCGATCTCGCGCTGGGCCATGGCCACACGGGTGAGCGAGTCCATCATCAGCACCACGTCCTTGCCCTGGTCGCGGAAGGATTCGGCGATCCGGGTGGCGGTGAAGGCGGCGCGCATACGCATCAGCGCGGGTTCGTCGGAGGTGGCCACGACGACGACGGAGCGCGCCAGCCCGGCCGGGCCGAGGTCGTCTTCAAGGAACTCGCGTACTTCGCGGCCGCGCTCCCCCACCAGGGCGACGACCGAGACCTGGGCGTCGGTGCCGCGGGCGATCATGGACAGCAACGAGGACTTGCCGACGCCGGAGCCGGCGAAGAGGCCCATGCGCTGGCCCTTGCCCAGGGTGGTCATGGTGTCCAGGACCCGCACGCCGGTCTGCAGCGGGGTGTTGATCCGCGCGCGCTTCATGGCGTTGGGCGCCTCGTTGTCGATCGGCACGCGGGGGCCGCTGAGCAGCGGGCCCTTGCCGTCGATCGGCCGGCCCAGGCCGTCGAGGACGCGGCCGAAGAGCCCCGTCCCGGTCGGGACCAGGACAGTGCCGCCCTTGGCACGGACCGGGTCGCCGGCGGCGATTCCGGCCAGGCGTCCCAGCGGCATGCAGCGCACGGCGCCGTCGTTGGCGGCGACCACTTCGGCGTCGAGCCCGGGGTTCTCCCCCACCGTGATGAGGTCACCGAGCGCGCAGTCCAGGCCGGAAACCTCCAGGCCAAGACCCATCACGGAGGTGACGGTGCCGACGCGCTGGGGTGCGGCGGCGGCGAGTGCCGCGGCGAAGTCCCCGCCCTTGGGGCGCCACTGGGTGATCATGGCTGACCGCCTGAGGGGGTGCCGGGCGCGTCCGTCCACTGGTCGCCCAGCAGGGCCGCCTTCGCGCGGGCCAGGGCGCTGCCGAGACTGGCATCCAGCCACCCCTGCTGGTATTCCACCTTCGCGTCGCCGCGCTGCAGGGTCGGGTCGGCGAGCAGCGGAAGGCCGGCCGGCTCGTCCTGGCCTTCGCGGGCGAGCACGTCGATGTCAGCAGGGTGCAGCCGGATGGCAAGCACGGTCGCGGCGTCGCTGCCGGACAGCGCCCGGGCCAGTGCGGCGCGCGCCGTGCGGGTTCCCTCGGCCAGTTCATAGCCCAGGATGGCTTCGGCCAGCTCCAGGGCGGTGCGTGCCAGCACCTCTTCGGCGTCGGTCAGGGCCTGGACGTTGCGGTGTGCGAAGTCGGTCCGGGCCACCGTGAGCGCGCGAACGGCACGGTCCAGGTCCTGCTGCCCGGCGGCGAGCGAGGCGGCCTGCTCCGCGGCCATCCGGTCCCGCCAGCGGCGCTGTTCCTTGGCCGCGGCGCGCACGCCCGCGGCGTAGCCGGCGGCGTGGCCCTCGGTGTAGCCGGCCTGTTCGTTCGCCGGCCCGGTGGAGCGCAGCGAGGGGAAGACGATGCGGGCCGGGACGCCGTCGGCGACGGCGGCCCCGCTGAACGCGCGGTCAGTAGACATAGTCTTCTTCGTCCCCGCGCTGGATGGTGATCTGGCCGTCGGCCTCGAGCTCGCGGATGGAGCGGACGACGGCGGCCCGCGCCTCCTCGATCTGGGAGGCGCGCAGCGGTCCCAGCGCCGCGATCTCGGATTCGAGGATTTCCAGGTTGCGGCCGGAGACGTTGGTCGTGATGGTCTCCAGGACCTGCTCGGAGGCGCCCTTCATGGCGACGGAGAGCACGGAGGCGTCCAGGCCGCGCAGCACCAGCTGCACGTCGCGGCGTTCCAGCTTCACGATGTCGTCGAACGTCACCATCTGGGCGCGGATTTCCACGGCGAGGTCCGGGTCCAGCAGGTCCAGGCCGTCCAGGACGGAGCGCTCGGTGCCGGCGTCGGTGCGGTTGATGATCTCCAGCAGCGGCTGGATGCCGCCGACGACCTTGGATGCCTGCTGGGAGACGGCGGCGCCGCCGCGGAGCTTCAGCGTGTCGGCGACGATGCCGATCGCTTCCGGCGCGCCGGAACCCATGGTGGCGATGCTGAGCGCGACGTCGGCGCGGAGCGAGCCGGGCAGCCCGGACATCACGGCCGAGGCCTTGCGCGGGCTCAGGTGCGCGAGGACCAGGGCGATGGTCTGCGGCAGTTCGCCGTCGATCAGCGCCAGGATCTGCACCGGCTCAATGTCCTCGAGGAACTCGAAGGACTTGCCGGCCATGTTGACGGTGAGCCGGTTGATCAGGCCCGCGGCCTTCTCCGAGCCGAAGGAGGCCTCGAGCAGGCCCTCGGCGAGCTCACGGCCGCCGCGCGCCTGCCGCTGGCTGCTCAAGGCGGCCTCGTGGAAGTCCTTCATGATCTGTTCGGACACTTCTGGATCGACCCTGCGGAGCCGGACGATCTCGGCGGCGATTTCCTCCGCTTCCGAGTCCGTGAACTGCGCCATGACGAGGGCGGCGTTCGGCGGGCTCATCTGCATCAGCACGACGGCGGCGCGCTGGGTGCCGGTCAGGGTCGAGTCGGCAAGTTTCATACCGGCTGCCTGTCATCCATCAGGCTGCGGAGGTAGTCCGCCGCCTTCTCCGGGTTGGCCGCGACCATGCTGTCGATCTCCTGCATGCGGCGTTCGGCCTCGAGGACCTCCAGCGGCGGGGCCGGCAGCGGCTGCGGCGGCAGGGCGGCCAGCGGGATGGCCGACGTCGCCGGGGCCGGGTCGATGGCCGTGACGGCGGGGATCACCGGAAGCATGTCCAGGCGTTCGCCGAGGTCCACGGGTTCGCGCTTCTGGCGGCGGCGCAGGATCACGGTGATGACTAGGGCCAGGATCAGTAGTCCGAGCAGGATGCTGCCGGCCGTGACCAGGGTGCTGAAGAAGGCCTGCTGCTTCTGCGCTTCGAGTTCGGCCTTGGCTGCCTCGAGGGAGGCGTTGGCCTGGTCCGCGGCAGCCGTGCTGAACGGGATGACCTCGACCGTGACGACGTCGCCGCGGGCCTTGTCCACGCCGGCGGCGGAGGTGACCAGGGCGGTGAGCGAGCCAAGGTTCAGCCCGCCCGCGGCGGTCTGGCTGACGGCCACCGAAATGGTCTGGCGCTTGACCGCACCCGGCGGGATGACCCGGTCCTCGGTGACCTTGTTGACGGCGTTGTTCTTGGTGGCGGTGGTGGAGTCAAAGTTGCCGTTGCCGCCGGTGTCGCCGGGCACGGCAATGTTGTCCGGACCCAGGACACCGGCCCCTCCCCCGCCGGAGCCGGAGTACTTCTCCGTCTTGGAGGACTCACTCAGCGGCAGCGCGCCGGGGGTGTTGGAGAAAGTTTCGCTCTTCTGCTGGGCGGATTCGCCGGTGATGTCCGCAGCGACCGCAACAGTGGAGTTGCCGGGGCCGACGACGCGGTCCAGCACTGCGCGAACGGCGTCGCCGGTACGCTGCTGGTAGTCGGAGGCCTGCTTCGAGGCGGAGCCCGCGGCGCCGCCTCCGACGGTGGAGAGCACGTTGCCCTGCGAGTCGACCACGGACACGTTGGCCGGTTTGAGGTTTTCGATCGCGGCGGAAGTCAGGTGCACGATGGCCTGGACCTTGTCCCCGGAGAGAGTGACGCCGGGCGCGGTCTCGACGAACACCGATGCGGTGGTGTCCGGGGTCTTGGAGACGAACACGGTCTTCTCCGGGATGGCGAGGCGGACCGCCGCGGTCTTGACCCCGTCCATGGCGCCGATGGTGCTGGCGAGTTCGCCTTCCAGGGCGCGCTTGTACGTCACGGACTGCTGGAACTCGGAGGACGTGACGCCCATTTTGTCCAGCAGCGAGTAACCGGTCGCCGCCGCCGTCGGAAGTCCTGCGGCGGCGGCCTTGAGCCGTTCGTCGTAGACCTTGTCCTGCGGCACGAGGATGGTGGAGCCGCCGTCGCTGAGCTCGTAGGGGACGTTGTCCTTGCGCAGCTGCTCGACGATCCCGTTCGCGTCGGTGTCTTTCAGGCCGGAGAACAGCGGGGCCAGGGTGGGACGGCTGAGCCAGGCGGTCAGCGCGATGATGCCGACCACCAGCAGGGCAGCGCCGATCGCGGCGAGGGTGCGCTGGCCGGTGGTGAAGCCCTTGAGGCCGTCGCCGAAGCGCTGGAAGAAGACGGTTATCTGCGGAGGCATCAGGCCTGCATCCTCATGATCTCGTTGAACGCGTCAACGCCCTTGTTCCGGACGGTGGCCACGAGTTCGAGCGTGATCTGGGCGCGGCTCGCGGCGAGGGTGGCGTTGTGGATGTCATCCAGGTTGCCGGTGACGGCCGAGACCGCGAGCTGCTTCGACGTCGACTGCAGCTGCTGGAGGTTATCGACGGCGCCGGTGAGCGAGGAAGCAAAGGAGGACCCGTCCGTGGCGGGGACCGCGGCGGCGCCGGAAAGGTAGTCGGTGGGCAGGACACCCTGGACCGGGGCGATGGGGGAAACGGGCATCAGGATCTTCCAATCTCAAGGGCGGCGAGATAGGTCTCGCGGGCGCGGTCCACAACCTGGGCGTTGGCCTGGTAGCCGCGCTGGGCGATGATCAGGGCGCCCATTTGCTCTGCCATGTCGATGTCCGGGTATTTGACGTTGCCGTCGGCGTCGGCCAGCGGGTGGTCCGGCTGGTACACGACGCGGCCTGCGCCGTCGCCCAGTTGCGTGCTCTTGACGTACACGCCGGTCCCCTCGGCGCCCTCGGCGGCCTCGACGTACTTGGCACGGAACGCCGGGCCGGACGTGGCGGAGGCGTTGTTCATGTTGGCGAGGTTGTCCGAGACGGCGTCGAGCCACTTGCGGTGCACGGTCAGGGCAGTACCGGCGATGCCGATCGCGTCAAATGTCATTAGTTCGTCCTCAGCGCGGAACGGACGGCGGTGAATTCCCCGCCGATGGCCCGGGCGGCGAACTGGAAGCGCAGCACGGTGTCGATGTTGGACAGGGTTTCGGTGTCCAGGTTGACGTTGTTCCCGTTGAGCTGGGTGGGCTCCAGCGACGCCGCGATGGTTGCCTGTGCGTGGCCGTCGCCCGACTGCACGGAAGCGGCGAGGGCATCCTCGAAGCTGACCCGCTTGGCGTGGTAATTCGGGGTGTTGACGTTGGCGATGTTGTTCGCGATGGTGCGCTGGCGCAGCGCCAACCCGTCCATGGCGCTGGCCAAGGCGGCGGAAGTCACGGATTCGAGCACAGAGTCCTGCCTGGGAAATTTGTGGGGTGGCCGATCCGTGGCCGGTAAACGAGCGATCCGTGCTCTTACTGTGGTTATCGGCACAGTTCAGCGCCGCGTTAGCAAAAAGTGTGAAAGGTTTCTTGGGGTTCTTCCTACGTACCCCTCCGGGCGTTGTCAGCCGTTGACGTCGAGGTAAATCGCGCCCGCGGGATCGCCGACGCCGGGCACCGAGCTGACCGCCTGCAGTTGCCGCCCGACGTCGTGCTTGGCCGCTTCCAGGCGCCGGGCCACCCGCTCCTGCGCCGCGGAGAGGGCCATGGCCCGGCGTCGCGCCTCGGGCGGCAGCGGGGTGTGCAGTGAGGGCGGCGACCAGCGCTCCACCGGGAGGGCGGCGACCGGCTGCGCGACCGCGGACAGCGGTCCCAGCGGATCCTTCAGAGTTTTTTCGGCCGCCACGACGGCCATCTCCAGTACGTCCAACACCAGCATCCAGGCGGCCAGTGCGGGATCTGCCCCGGCCGGCTCTGCGCTGCGGTTCCCCCAATGAGCCTGCTCAGCCAAAGCCCAGGCTCCCGCTGCCGGCACCGGTTTGGGCGTTCCAGGCTCCGGCTGCCGCAAACGCCGACGCCGGGGCTGCCGCCGGGGCTGGCTGGGTGGCCGGCGCGACCGGGATGGACGCGGCGGCTTCGTGCCAGGCCTGGCGCAGCGGCTCCAACAGCTCGATCGCTTCGCGGGTCAGGGCGGCGTCGCGCTGGATGTTGGCGTTGACGAGGGCGGTGAAGGCGTAGTTGTACAGGCCCAGCAGCCCGTCCGCGCCGTCCCACGCGTCCGTCTTGAGCGAGGAGATCAGTTCGGCGATGATGGCCTGGCCGTGGAGCAGGTTCTCGGAGGCGACCGGCCAGTTGCCGGTCTGTTGCGCGGTCTCGGCGCGGCCGAGGTCCAGCAGCAGCCGGTCGTACAGCATGGTCAGCAGGCGGGCCGGAGGTGCCGAGAGCACCGAGTCGGCGAGGTACTGGTTCCGCTGGGCGGCGCCGCCGAGGCCGCCGCCGTAGCCGAAGGGGGTGCTGGTCATTACTGGGCGCTCCCGCCGGAGAGGCCCGCGAGCTGCGAGGTGAGCCAGGACTGCTGCGCTTTCATGTTGCTCAGCGCCACCTCCAGGCCGGAGTAGGTGCTCTGCAGGGTGGCTTTGCGGGAGGCGAGCCGGAGGTCCCAGTCGCTGATCCTGTCGGCGAGGTCCCGGACCTCGGACTGCTGCCCGGTGATCTTGGTGGTCAGGGTGCCGGTGTACTTGTCCGAGGCGTTGGTGGCTGCGGTGGCGATCCGGCCGGCCAACTCCTGCACCTTGGCGGCAGTTCCCGCCGGGTCCGCGGCGAGGGCGGCGCCGAACTTGGTCGCGTCGAACTCCATGGTGCCGGTCTTGGTGATGCTGATCCCGATTTCCGAGGGCGAGCGGGGCGGCGTTCCTACCGGCAGCGATGCTGCGGAAAGGATGCTCTGGTTCACTGAACGCACGGTGCTGTCCCCGGCGAAGACACCGGCGGAGACTTTGGTGCCGCTGGTGTTGGTGGTGGTGCTGACGGCCGTCTTGTTCGCCACCAGCGAGAAGATGCCGTTGACGCCGTCCACCAGGTCGGATGCCAGCTTGGTGATGCCGGCGTCGTCGCGGGAAACGGTCAACCTCACCGGAGCGGCAGTGACGTCCTTGGCGGTGACGGAGACGCCGGGCAGCAGGTTCGTAAAGGTGTTCGTGGAGGACGTTACAGTCTGCGCGGCGGTGGTGCCCGGCCAGAGCGAAATCTCAGCGTCCTGGGCGTCCTTGACGTTGGTGTAGGTGGTTCCGGCGTCCGTGATGGTGAAGGCGCCGGCGGCGCCGGATTTGGTGGCGGTGAACTGGAGGCGGAAGTCTCCGCCGCCGACGTCGACCTTGGTGGCAGTAACGCCCGCCCCGGCGGCGTTGACCGCGGTGACGACGTCGTCAAGGTTGTTGGATGCCGGGGTGATGGTGAAGTTTTGGCCGCCACTGTTGATGGTCATGGTGGTGTACGGCCAGCCAGTCACGGCGTTGACCTTGGGCGTCACCGTCACCTGGGTCTGGGCCAGCTTGGTCACCTGGAAGTCGAGTGAGCCTGTTTTAGCCGCCGCGGTGGTGGTCGCGATGACCTTGTCGCTGGTCGTGGTGGCGGTGGTGAGGTCCAAGGCGCCGGGTATAGCCTCGGCGGTCGCCTGCGTTGCCAGCGCTGCGACCTTGCTGTTGAGGCCCTGCAGGGCGGAGACCATGGATTGCAGGTCGTAGGACTTGTTCTTGAGCAGGGTCTGCGGCAGGGCTTCCGACTGCATGATGGAGCTGATGAGGGCGGTGGTGTCGAGCCCGCTGGCCAGTCCGTCGAGTGAGATTCCCATCGCTGCCTTTCAGTGCTGTCGAAATGTGCTGTCCAGAATGTGCTGGCAAGAATGTTCCGTACCGCTGGGTGCGGCATCAGTGTTGCACGTAAGGGCCGGACGATGGTTTCGCCATCGTCCGGCCCTTCCGCCGTTTAGTGATCGGGGGTGTCTCTTCGTCCGATCACGGTGGCAGCCGTACAGTCCTACTGCTTGAACTGCCGGCCTACCGGATCCGGACTAGCGCAGGAGCGAGAGAACGCCCTGGCTGGACTGGTTGGCCTGCGCCAGCATTGCGGTGCCGGCCTGGGACAGGATGTTGGCCTTGGTGAACTTGACCATTTCCGAAGCCATGTCGACGTCGGCGATGCGGGACTGAGCGGCCTGCAGGTTTTCACCGGCAACGTTCAGCGACTTGATCGTGTGCTCGAGGCGGTTCTGGGCAGCACCCAGATCTGCGCGGGAAGCGGACACGGCGCCAATGTGCGTGTCCACGGTGGCGATCGCTGCTGCCGACGTGGTGGCGTCAGTGAAGGTCAGGCCCTTCACGGCGGTGGCGATTGCCTTGACGTCCATGCCTGCAGAGTTGGTGGAAACAGTGATCTGGTTGTCAGCAGTGGTGGAACCGGCACCGACCTGGAAGGTCATCTTGCCCGTACCGTCGCCTGAGGTGGCGCCGGAGAGGAGCTTGATGCCGTTGAAGTTGGTCGCCGAGCTCATGCGGTCCAGCTCGTCGCCGAGAGCCGTGACTTCCTTGCCGATCGCCGTGCGGGCGGCGGCGTTGTTGGAGTCGTTGCCGGCCTGGACGGCGAGGTCACGCACACGCTGCAGGATGGAGTGGACCTCGGTCAGGGCGCCTTCAGCGGTCTGGATGACCGAGATGCCGTCCTGGGCGTTGCGGGCGGCCTGGGCCGAGCCGGTGACCTGGGACTTGAGGCCCTCGGAGATGGACAGACCTGCTGCGTCATCGCCGGCGCGGTTGATGCGAAGGCCGGTGGACAGCTTCTCCAGGGACTTGGAGAGGTCGGTCTGGGTGGAGTTGAGGTTGCGGTACGAGTTGTTCGCCGCGAGGTTGTTGTTGATAACGAAGCCCATGGTATTTCCTCCGTGAGTTGGGACTGTAAGCGATGGCCCGTCCGTGGGCCTTCAGCAGTAGCTATCGCCACCCGAGCGGCATAGGTAAGGAGAAATCCAAAATTCTTTTCTGAGTTCCGGGCCGCCCATACTCCGCCTGTTATCAGCCTTATTTCCGCTAACGGGTGCGGAAATCCTGCCGATAGTTTGTACGAACCCTGCTGCTGGCTGCATCGTCCGCACGATGAATTTGCGCCTCGGCACCGCCGCACCACTCGCACCTATAAAGGGAGCCGTCCGAACCATGGCCATCCACGAACTTTCCGCCCTGCTGTGGCGGGAGCGTGAACTCCTGGACGTTCTGACCTTCAAGCTGGAGGAAGAACAGCTGCTGCTCACCGCCGGCAAGTCCCGCTGGCTGCCGCACGGCACCAAGGAAGTCGAACAGGTCCTGGGCCACCTCTCCCAGGCGAGCCTGGCCCGTACCATCGAAGCCGCCGTCGTCGCCGAAACATGGGGCCTGCCCACCGATGCCACCCTCGGCGAGCTCGCGGACGCCGCGCCGGAAGGGGCCTGGGCCGAAGTGCTCCGGGCGCATCTTGCAGCACTCACCCGCCAAACCGCCCTGATCAAGGAACTCCGCGACTCCAACGAGCAGTACCTGCGCACCGCTGTCCGTTCCACCCAGGAATCCCTCGCGGACCTGCGTCCTGCCGCCGCCGGGACCTACGACGCCCACGGCAGGACCGGGGATACCGCCGGCTCCCGCATCTTCGACCAGCAGTTCTAAGGAAGCGACCATGAGCACCTTCGGCGCCCTGAATACCGCCTACCGCGGACTGACCGCCGCCCAGCAGGGTATGAACGTGGCCGGGCAGAACATCGCCAACGCCGCCACGGAGGGCTATACCCGCCAGCGCGTCCAGCAGTCCGCTATTGGCGCCCCCGCTCCGGGGATGTTCAGCAACGGCATCGCGCAGACCGGCCAGGGCGTCTCAGTGGACGCCATCGCACGGCTGGGCAGCACCGTCCTCGACGCCGGCGTCCGCAGCGCCGCCGCCCAGGCCGGGTATGCCGGCATCCGCTCCACCGCTTTCCAGGGCGTCGAAGGCATCCTGCAGGAGCCGGGCGACAACGGCATCTCCGCCGCGCTCCAGGGCTTCTGGTCCGCTTGGCAGGGCGCCGCGAACCAGCCGGACGACGACGGGCCAAAGGGGCTCCTGCTGAACGCGGCCACCTCGCTGACGGAAAAGATTTCCTCCGCCTACCAGTCCCTGCAGGGTCAGTGGAGCAGCGTTCGCGCCCAGGCCGCCGACGCCGTCGACGTCGTCAACGCGGCAGCCAGCCAGGTCGCCGCCTATAACGCCACCATTCGTTCCACGCTGGCCGCCGGGGGCTCCGCCAACGAACTGATCGACGCGCGGGCCAAGCTCACCGAGACCATCTCCCGGCTGGCGGGCGGCACCGTCCGCGAACAGGCCGACGGCACCGTCGATGTGCACATCGGCGGCAACGCCCTGGTGATGGGCACTTCGGTCCGCGGCCTTGAACTCTCCGGCAATCAGGCATCCAACACCCTCGGTTCCACCGTGCAGCTGCTGTGGAAGAACCCGGCGGGGGTGGCCTCGGCCGACGGCGGGGAGATCGCCGGCGCACTCTCGGTGCTGGCCCCCGCCTCTTCCGGCGGCGCCATCGCCTCCGCCGCGGAGTCCTACAACACGCTGGCCACGGCCCTGGCTACGGCTGTGAACACCGTGCACCGCACCGGCGAAACCGGAACCGGCGCCACCAACGTCGACTTCTTCACCTTCGGCGCCGCCGTTCCGGCCGCGCTCGGTCTCAAGGCCCCAACCAACACCGCCGACATTGCCCTCAAGGCACCCGGCAAGGGCGCCCTGGACACCAGCATCGCGGACCAGATCTCGCAGCTCGGCACGGCTGCGGACTCGCCGGACAAGCTCTGGTCCGGGATCGTCACCGGCATCGGCGTCGAATCCCGCGGCGCCCAGCAGCGTGAGGCGCTGACCCAGGCGGCCCAGGCCTCCGCCGTGACCAGCCGCGCCTCGCAGGCGTCGGTAAGCCTGGATGAAGAAAACGTCAACCTGCTCACCAACCAGCACGCCTACCAGGCGGCCGCCCGGGTGATGACCGCCGTTGACGAGGCACTGGACGTCCTGATCAACCGCACCGGACTGGTAGGAAGGTAGCCATGCTGAACCGCGTAACGAACCTCACCATGAGCGCGGCCGCGCAACGGACCCTGCAGACGCAGCAGGCCAAGCTGGCCGAGCTGCAGGATAAGGCCACCTCGCTGAACAAGATCTCGCGCCCCTCCGACGACCCCGCCGCCACGGCCCAGGCCCTGGCCACCCGCTCGCTGCAGGCGGCCAACGCCCAGTACGGCCGGAACATCGGTGACGGTAACGCGTGGCTCGCCGCCGCGGACTCCGCGCTGGAACAGGCCACCAATGTGATGCGCCGGGTCAAGGACCTCACCGTGATGGCCGGGAACGATTCGCTGCCGCAGTCCGGCAAGGACGCGATCGCCGCAGAGCTGGAATCCCTGAACCAGGATCTGATCTCGATTGCCAACAGCCAGCACCTGGGTCGGAACATCTTTGCCGGGAGCTCGGACGCCGCCGGCGCGTTCACCCGGGGAACACCCCGCGATCCCAACGTCCCCGGCGACACCGGCACCCCGCCCACGTACAACGGGACGGGCTATAACCCCGTAGAGCGGCGGATCAGTGCCACCCAGACCATGCGGGTGGACGCGGACGGCGCCGGGATCTTCGGCAACGGCAACGGCTCCGTTTTCGACGTCGTGAGCAAGTTGGCTGCGGACCTAAGGACCGGGGTGGACGTTTCACCGCGGGTCGCCGACGTCGACACCGCGTTTAAGAACATCGTCAACGGCCGTGCTGAAATTGGAACACGGCAGGCACAGCTGGAACGTGCCGGCAACGTCAACACCGAAATGGAGGCATCCTTGGACGCCCAGCGGACCGGCATCGAAAAAGCTGACCTCGGCAGCGTGATCATGGACCTGAAGCTGCAGGAAACGAACTACCAGGTGGCCCTCGCCGCCACGGCCCGGGTCCTGCAGCCGACCCTGATGGATTTCCTGCGATGAACTCCGTCCTGAGCAGCATTCCGGTGACGTTCACCGCCCCGATGCCGGGGCTGGAAATGGTCGAGGACTTTGCCCTGCGCAGCATCGACAGCGCCCCCGGGCTGTTTGCCCTGGAGTCGGGGTCCGGGCCGGTGCGCCTGTTCCTCGCGGATGCCGCCCTGTTCGTCCCCGGGTACAACCCGCCGCTGCCGGCCGCGGCGCGGGAGGCGTTGGAGCTCGGTGACGGCGAAGGACCGCAGTTGCTCGTCGTGGTCAACCACTCCCCCAGCGCCACCACGGTGAACCTCATGGCGCCGATCGTACTCAACCCCGCTTCCCGGCGCTGCACCCAGCTGGTGCTGGACGGTAAGGAGTATCCGCTGCGCGCGGAGCTTGGCGCCGCCTAGCCAGAACCCGGGCACAGTCCCGGAGACAGCAAAGCGCCGGACCCCGCGGGGTCCGGCGCTTTGCTTTAACTCTGTGTAAATCCGTGGAATCAGCCCGTTAGCCGGGCGGCCGGGAGGGGAAGACTTAGCCTTCGCAGTCGCGGCAGTACTTCAGGCCGTTCTTTTCCTTGGCGACCTGGGACCGGTGACGGACCAGGAAGCAGGACGAGCAGGTGAATTCATCGGACTGTTCGGGAACAACAATGACGGTCAGTTCTTCGCCGGAGAGATCGGCGCCGGGGAGGTCAATGCCCTCTGCGGTGTCGTTCTCGTCGACGTCGATAACAGCAGTCTGGGCACCGCCGCCACGGGATGCCTGAAGGGCCTCCAGCGATTCAGCGGGAGACTCTTCTTCTGTCTTGCGTGGGGCGTCGTAATCGGTAGCCATAGCGGGGTTCACTTTCGTTGCTGCACAGCGCCATTTCAGGCACCTCAGTGAAGCAGTTTAGGGCATGATGCTGGGAGTTAGAGAATAGTGTGCTTAAAGCGACATTCCGCGTCGCGCGTCGAACGAAACCGGAGGCAAACGATGGCTACGAAACTGAACAAGCAGGCGCTTTCCCACGCCCGTCAACTGATCAAAGACGGCAAGGTTCAGCGCGACACCCGGGACGACTGGAGCGAGCACGCCCCGTCGGCTGAGCAGGAGAACAAGTTCATCGAAAAGAACGGCTTTACCGAGTTCTCGCACTGGCACCTGGGCCTGGATGCTGAGGCGTCGAAGGAAACCAAGGGCAGCGTGACCTTCCCCTTTGGCGACTTCAAGAAGGTCCACCGCTGCGCCGTCGTTTCGCTTGAGAGCCGGGCCGCGCAGCACGGCCACGACGACATTGCCCAGGCGGCCAAGAAACTCCTCGAGGAGATCGACGCCGACTAGCCCCGTGTCCGCGAGGGGCCGCGCCGGGCGCCGGCTCAGGAGACCGGCCAGACCACCAGGGTCTTCCAGACTGCCGGGTCCGGTTCTTTGGCCGGGTCGCTGAGGTAGTACTCCCACATGGCTTCTCCCGGAGTCAGCCCCTCGGCCTGCATTTTCGCCATCACGGCACCGTAGGTTTCCGGCAGGGTGTCATAGGGGCCCACATGCATCGCCTCGAGGGCGCGGCCTGCGGGAAGCACGCCGGCCCTCACCCCGGGGGCGTCCCCGCCGGGATAGGCGGCCGCCAGCGGGAAGCCGGCTTCGACGTCGACGACGTCGGTGGGCATCCCCCGGTACATAGCGAACGGCGGACCGGCCAGCTGGACGTTCTGTTGCTCCACCGCGGTCATCACCGACTTATAGGCGCGGTCAAAGAATTCCCGCAGCGCATTCATGGGCACCGTCTCACGCAGCACCGCAGTGGGCTGCTCCGCCAGGTCGGTGGTCTTGATCTCCCGCTTGGTTTCCGGATTCGAATCAGTCATAGCGCAAGGCTCCGCCGTGGCCGCGGAGTGGTCAAGGGGCTCTTGGCCCCGGACCGGGCCGGTCCCCGGAGCAGCAGCGCCGCCGCGCCGCCGGGCCGGGGCCGGGGTCAGCGGCTGATGATGACGTCGAGACGGCGCGGGCCGTGCACGCCTTCGACGCGTTCGAGTTCAATGTCGCTGGTGGCGCTCGGACCACTGATCATGGTCAGCGGCCGGATGCCGTCGATGCGGCGCAGCGCCTCCGGCAGGATTCCGGCGATGTCCGTGGCAGCCACGATACAAATGTGGTGGTCCGGCACCAGGCTGATCGCGCGCCGGCCCTGGTTCGGGCTGCCGTCCAGGATGATGGTTCCCGTCTCGGCGACGGCCACCGCGCTGGCGGTCACGACGGCGTCGATGCCGTCCAGTTCCGCAACCCCCAGCGGCGCGCCGGCTGCGTCCACCCGGCGCCGTTCCGTGCCAGCGCCTGCGGCGCGGCCGGTGGAGGTGCCGTCGTCGACGGCGGCCAGCCAGCCGGCGTCGAGCCCGGCAGGCACCACGTAGCTGCGCGCCTCGGCGAGCAGTTCGGCGACCCGCGCCGGAACCTCGGCGGCGGGTACCACGGAGACCTGCGCCTTGTAGTCGACCAGCCGGTCCACCAGCAGAAGGATCAGGGCTTCCTCATCCAGCTCGGAGGTGGTCCGGTACTCCCGCGGAACCGGAGGCGCCGCCGGGGCGTCGCTCAGTGCGGAGCGGATGCGGCCGAGGATGTCCTCGCGAGCGCTCATGCCTGCCCTTCTTTCCCTTGCGTCGCAGTCTCCTGCGGCGGGACAACGCCATCGTTCGGATTCCCGTGCTCCCTCGCCCACCAGCTGCGGAAGGATTCCGGCGGCGGGGCGGGGATGTCGCGGCTTTGGGTCCAGCCCGCGGCGATGCCGGGCAGCTTGCTGATTTTCTTGTCCGGCCCGGCCGCGAGGCGGCCCAGGGGAAGGCCCTTCTCCACCAGGCCCAACCGCTTGCCGGAGGACAGCGCCCAGGACGCGGCCTTCATGCCCACGTCCATCTGGCTGGGCAGCTTCTTGGTGCCGCGCTTGCTGTCCACATCCTTGCTGCGCAGGTGCACCAGGATGTCCGGGATGTTGATCTTCACGGGGCACGCGTCGTAGCAGGCACCGCAGAGCGAGGAGGCGTAGGGCAGGGAGCTGTTTTCCTCCGCTTCGATGCCGGTCAGCAGCGGCGAGAGGATGGCGCCGATCGGGCCGGGGTAGGTGGAGCCGTAGGCGTGGCCGCCGGTCCGCTCGTAGACCGGGCAGACGTTCATGCAGGCACTGCACCGGATGCAGTGCAGCGCGGAGCGGCCCATCTCATCGGCGAGCGCGGCGCTGCGGCCGTTGTCCAGCAGCACCAGATGGACGTTCCGGGGTCCGTCTCCCTCCGTGACGCCGGTCCATAGCGAGGTATAGGGATTCATCCGCTCGCCGGTGGAGGAGCGCGGCAGCAGCTGCATGAACACCTCCAGGTCCCGCCAGCCCGGCAGCAGCTTCTCGACGCCCATCACGGTGATGAGGGTCTCCGGCAGCGTCAGGCACATTCGGCCGTTGCCCTCGGATTCGACGACGGCGAGTGTCCCGGAGTCGGCTAGCGCGAAGTTGGCCCCGGAGACGGCCACCTTGGCGGTCAGGAACTTCCTCCGCAGGTGGGCGCGGGCGGCCATGGCGAGCACCGCCGGGGAATCGGTGAGTTCCGGGTCGGCGTCGGGCATCTCGCGCAGGAAGATGTCCCGGATCTGGGTGCGGTTCTTGTGGATGGCCGGGACCAGGATGTGGCTGGGCTTGTCGTGGTCCAGCTGGACGATCAGCTCGGCGAGATCCGTTTCGAAGGCCGCGATTCCCTGTTCCTCGAGGTATTCGTTGAGCCCGATTTCCTGGGTGGCCATCGACTTGACCTTGACCACCTCGGTCTCGCCGGTATCGCGGATCAGCCCCGCCACAATCGCGTTGGCCTCATCGGCGTCGCGGGCCCAGTGAATCACCCCGCCGCGGGCGGTGAAGTTCGCCTCAAACTGCTCCAGCAGCTCGGGCAGGCGCGCCATCACGTTTTCCTTGATCGCGGAGCCGGCGTCGCGCAGCTGTTCCCAGTCCGGCAACTCCGAGACCACCTGGAGTCGCTTGTCCCGGATGGTGTGCGTGGCGTGGCCAAGGTTGGCGCGCAGCTGGGCGTTGCCCAGTTCGCGGTGCGCAGCCTTGGGGAAGGATTCGGCGGCGTGCAGGTTGCCCGAGCCGAAGACCGGCAGGGAGGGCATGCCCAGGAAGGTACTCATCGGCTGGCCTTTCCGGTGGTGACGCGGACGTCCCCGGTCACGGAGGCCGGCGCTTCTAACGTACTGGCCAGGATCTCGGCCAGGTGCAGGGTGGTCGCGGCGCTGCCTTCGCGGGAGAGGCCGCCGCCAATGTGCATCAGGCAGGAGGCGTCCCCTCCGGTGCACAGGGCGGCGCCGGTGGAGCGGATGTTGGCCGTCTTATCCGCCAGCATCGCGGAGGAGACGTCCGCGTTCTTCATCGAGAACGTGCCGCCGAAGCCGCAGCACTGGTCGGCCTCGGGCAGCTCGGCAAGGTCGATGCCGGCGACGCTGCGCAGCAGCCGGGCCTGCCGGTCGCCCAGCCGGAGAAGGCGCATGCCGTGGCAACTGGGGTGGTAGGTGACCCGGTGCGGGAAGTAGGAGCCCAGCTGGGCGGCGGCGTCGGTCACCCCCAGCACGTCCACCAGCAGCTCGGAGAGCTCGTAGGTTTTGGCGCCGACGGCGGTGGCCCGGGCTTCCAGGGCGGTGTCGCCGCAGGAGCGCGCCACCATGGGGTGCTGGTGCTTCACCGAGGCGACGCAGGAACCGGAAGGGGCGACGGCGACGTCGTAGTCTGCCGAATCGAAGGCGGCCACGTGGTTGGCGACGACGGGGACCGCCTCCTTGAGGTAGCCGCTGTTGACGTGCATCTGGCCGCAACAGGCCTGCCCGGCCGGGAACACGACCTCGTGCCCGAGCCGTTCGAGTATGCTCACGGTGGCCTGGGCGGTGCGCGGATACATCGCATCGACGATGCAGGTGGCGAATAATGCGATTCTCATGACAGCCTTCCGGGGCCCGCTGGACGTGTGGTCTGACCAAAGTAAAGCACGTGGCCACCGTCACCCACAACAGACAGCCGCCGCGTGAACGCGCTCACATGAGAGTGAGATGTAGGCTACACTCTCATGGTCCGACCACAGTGGTCAGACCAAAGCCGTCGTCTCTCAACGCAGAGGAACTTCCGTGGACCACTTCACTCCCACCACCGATCCGGTGCTCAACAGCGTGGCCTGGTCGGCCATCGTCGGCCTGTTGCCGCTGCTGACCTTCTTCATCCTCCTGGCCGTCGTCAAGACCAAGGCGCACGTGGCCGGAGCCGCAGCCCTGCTGGTGGCGCTGTTCGTCGGTATCGCCGCCTTCCACATGCCTGCCGGCCTGGCCATCCTGTCCGCGACCCAGGGCGGCGTCTTCGGCGCCTTCCCCGTGCTGTGGATCGTCGTCATGGCCGTCTGGCTCTATCAGGTCACGGTCCTCAGCGGCCGGTTTGAGGACCTGCGCCGGGTGTTCGACGCGATCGGCGGCGGCGACGTGCGGCTGCAGGCCGTCCTGGTGGCGTTCTGCTTCGGCGGGCTGCTCGAGGCCCTCGCCGGGTTCGGCGCCCCGGTCGCGATCACCGCCACCATGCTGCTCGCGCTGGGCCTGCCGCCGCTGCGGGCGGCCGCCGCGGTCCTGGTGGCCAACACGGCCCCTGTCGCCTTCGGCGCCATGGCCATCCCGATCACCACCGCGGCCGGGCTGACCGGGCTGCACGCCACGGACGTTGCCTCCATCGTCGGCCGCCAGGCCCCGCTGCTGGCGACCTTCGTGCCGCTGATCCTGCTGTTCATCATCGACGGCCGCCGGGGCCTGAAGGACTGCTGGCCGGCCGCCCTCGTGGTGGGCGCGTCGTTCGCCGTCGCCCAGTTCCTCTGCTCGAACTACTTCTCCTACGAACTCACGGACATCCTCGCCTCGCTGGTGGGCCTCGGCGCCGCCGTCGTCTTCTTCCGCCTCTGGAAGCCCAAGGGCAGCGAAGCGGCGCGCGGGCGGCTGGGTGACGCCGCCGTCGCTGCCGGCACCGCGGCCGGTGGCCGCGACGACCACCGCGGCAACGCAACTGTCGCCACCGTCGAGAAGACCGCGGACGGGGGGCTGACGCCGTCCCGCACCTGGCTGGCGCTGTTCCCGTACTTCCTGGTGATCGTGGTGTTCGGCATTGCCAAGCTCTGGAAGCTGGGCGTGGACCTGCCGGCGTTCCTCGCCGCCACGGACGTCAAAATCCCTTGGCCGATCCTGCACGACGCCCTGGTTAACGCCGAGGGCAAGCCGGTGTCCTCCACCGTCTACTCGTTCCAATGGCTCTCCAGCCCGGGCACGCTGCTGCTGATCACGGGCCTGTTGGTCGCACTGGTGTACTCCAAGTACGACGACGGCGGCCGGTTCCGCCTCTCGGTGGGCGACGCGGTCCTGGAGATCGGCCGGACCATCGTCAAGATGCGCTGGGCCGGGCTGACCATCATCACGGTCCTCGCCCTGGCGTACGTCATGAACAACTCCGGCCAGACCGTCTCGATCGGCACCTGGCTGGCCGGTACCGGCAGCTTCTTCGCCTTCCTCTCCCCGGTGCTGGGCTGGCTGGGCACCGCCGTGACCGGGTCGGACACCTCGGCCAACGCCCTGTTCGCCAAGCTGCAGCAGACCGCGGGCATGAAGGCCGGCATCGATCCGAACCTGCTGGTGGCCGCCAACACCTCCGGCGGCGTCGTGGGCAAGCTGATCAGCCCGCAGAACCTCGCCATCGCGGCGACCGCGGTCAACATGGACGGCCAGGAATCGGTGATCCTACGTAAGGTAGTCGGATGGAGCGTGGCTCTGCTGCTGGTGCTGTGCACCCTGGCCTTCCTGCAGTCCACCCCTGTCCTCGGCTGGATGCTGCCGTAGCCTCCCGCCCCGCCCACTTCCGGAGTGCGGGCCGCCAGCGGCCCGCACTCCCCCGCCCGGAAGGAATCCGCCTGTGACCAGCGCCGCAGCAGGAGCCGCCCCCCGCCGTCGTACCTATGACGCGCTCCTGCAGGACATCGAGGCAGACCTGCGGTCGGGCAAGATCAAGCTCGGCGACCGCCTCCCGGGTGAACGCACCCTGGCGGAGAACTACGGCATCTCCCGGGCCTCGGTGCGCGAAGCCATCCGGATCCTTGACGCCATGGGCGTGGTGCGCAGCTCGGTCGGTTCCGGCCCCACCTCCGGCGCCATCGTCATCTCCGACCCGTCCGCGGGCCTGTCCTCGGCGCTGCGGCTGCATGTGGCCAGCAGCCGGCTCCCGGTCGAAGACATCGTGCAGACCCGCATCCTGCTGGAAACGTGGACCGCCCAGGCGGGCGCTGCCCGCAGCGGCGGCGAGGCGGAACTGGAGCAGGCCGCCCGGCTGCTGGAGGCCATGGACGACCCCGCTATCGACCGGGCCACCTTCCACGAGCTCGACGCACGGTTCCACGTGGCCCTCAGCTCGCTGGCCGGAAATGCCGTGGTAGCCACCATGATGGAGTCCCTCAGCGGGTCGATCGTCGGCTACGTCAAAGGCGCCATGGACGCGATGGAGTCCTGGCCCGAGGTCCTGGCGGTGCTCCGGAGCCAGCACCACGGCATCTTCGACGCCGTCGAGGCGCGCGACGGCGAACTCGCGGCCCGCCGGCTGCGCGAACACATCGAATGGTTCTACCAGCGGGCACGCGAAGCCGTCCCGCCCCTCCCCACCCCCTAACACCACGCACGACCCTGGAGCAGCGCATGACAGCCACGGCAGCCGCCACATCCCTGATCGACCAGCTGGACCCGGAAACCGTCAGCAGCCGGGACCTGGACCGGCGGGCCATGGCGCACGACGCCTCGCATTACCTGCTCATCCCGCAGGGCGTCGCCACTCCCCGCAGCGCCGACGACGTCGGGCGCATCCTGCGGCGCAGCCGCGAACTCGGCCTCCCCGCCACCTTCCGCTCCGGCGGCACCAGCCTGTCCGGCCAGGCCGTCAGCGACAGCCTGCTCATCAACACCCGCCAGCACTTCCGCGGCATCGAGGTCCTCGACGGCGGCGCCCGCGTCAGGGTCCAGCCCGGCGCCACCGTGCGCAGCGTCAACGCCCGGCTGGCGGCCTTCGGACGCAAGCTTGGGCCCGACCCGGCCAGCGAAATCGCCTGCACGGTGGGTGGCGTCATCGCCAACAACTCCTCCGGGATGGCCTGCGGTACCGAGTTCAACACCTACCGGACGCTGGAGTCGATGGTGCTTGTGCTGCCCTCGGGCACAGTGATTGACACCGGCGACACCGACGCCGACACGCGGCTGCGAGCCCTCGAACCCGACCTCCACGAAGGCCTGCTCCGGCTCCGCCGCCGGGTGGCCGGAAACGCGGACTCGGTGCGCATCATCACCTCGCTGTTCTCGATGAAAAACACCATGGGCTACGGGATCAATGCCTTCCTCGACTACGAACGCGCCGTCGACATCCTGATGCACCTGATGATCGGCAGCGAGGGCACTCTCGGCTTCGTCGCGGAGGCGGTCTTCCGGACGGTCGAAGTCAAGCCCGCCGTGGCCACCGGGTTGCTGGTCTTCAACGCCCTCGACGCCGCCACGGCCGCGCTGCCCGACCTGGTGGCTTCCGGCCTGGCGACCATCGAGCTGATGGATGCCGCCGCACTGAAGGTCGCCCAGCTCGCCGCGGACGCCCCCGCGGCCATCCGTTCGCTGCCGGTCCGCGGGCACACGGCGCTGCTGGTCGAGCACCAGGGCGCGGACGCCGCGGAGCTGTCCGCCCGGCGGCAGGACTCCGAGCCGCTGTTCGGGTCGCTGGACCTGGCCGCGCCGTTCGCCCTGACCACGGACCCCAAGGACCGGGCCGCGCTCTGGCACGTCCGCAAGGGCCTTTACACCACCGTGGCCGGCGCCCGGCCGTCGGGCACCAACGCGCTGCTGGAGGACATCGTGGTGCCGGTCCCGGCGCTGGCGGACACCTGCAGCGAACTGACCCGGCTGTTCACCGAGCACCGCTACGAGGACTCTGTGATCTTCGGCCATGCCAAGGACGGGAACGTCCACTTCATGCTTAACGAGCGCTTCGACGACCCGGACCAGCTGCTGCGCTACCAGGCCTTCACCGACGACATGGTGGACTTGGTCCTCGGCGCAGGCGGGTCGCTCAAGGCCGAACACGGCACCGGGCGGATCATGGCGCCGTTCGTCCGCCGCCAGTACGGCGACGAGCTGTACGAGGTCATGCAGGAAATCAAGCGGCTGATCGACCCGGCCCGCCTGCTTAACCCGGGCGTGCTGCTCGCGGACGAGCCGTTGTCCTACATCGAAAACCTCAAGGTGGCGCCGACCGTGGAGGAAGAGGTGGACCGCTGCGTCGAGTGCGGCTACTGCGAACCGGTCTGCCCGAGCAAGGACATCACCCTCACGCCGCGGCAACGGATCGTGCTGCGGCGCGAGATCGCCGCCGCGGAGCAGCGCGGCGACGACGCCCTCGCCACCCGGTTGCGGAAGGATTACGACTACGACGGCGTGCAGACCTGCGCGGCCGACGGCATGTGCGTCACCGCGTGCCCGGTGCTGATCAATACCGGAGACCTGGTCCGGCGGCTGCGCCAGGAAAATGCCAACACCGTCGCCGCGGCCGGCTGGAGCGCTGCCGCGGACCGCTGGGGCGCTGTCACCGCCGGCGGCGGCCTCGCCCTGACCGTGGCGAAGAAGGTGCCGGCACCACTGGCCAAGGCCGCGACCGCCGTCGGCCGGGCGGTACTGGGCGCCGAGACCGTCCCGGCGTACGACGCCGT
This sequence comes from Arthrobacter sp. Soil763, assembly GCF_001428365.1. Lineage (GTDB taxonomy): Bacteria > Actinomycetota > Actinomycetes > Actinomycetales > Micrococcaceae > Arthrobacter. The sequence continues at coordinate 49,487 of NZ_LMSH01000007.1, forward strand.
CCTGCCATCCGGCGGTTCGAGGCGCCGGTCCCGGCAAGACCCGGACAGCGTCGCGGTGTTCTTCCCGGCCTGCATCGGGACCATGTTCGGCCCGGCCGACGCGCCGGGCAGCCCACCCGGCGGGTCCGGCGGGGCTGCCAAGGGCTCCGCCCAGGCCTTCCTGGACCTCTGCGAGCGCGCAGGGGTCGCCCTGACCATCCCGGAAGGCATCGGCAGTCTCTGCTGCGGCACCCCCTGGAAGTCCAAAGGTTTCTCCGAGGGCTACGCGGCGATGTCGGTCAAGGTCCTCGACCGCCTGTACGAGGCCAGCGGACAGGGCAGCCTGCCCGTGGTGTGCGACGCCGCGTCCTGCACCGAAGGCCTCGAAACGATGAAGCGGCTCGCGGCCGAATCCGCGGAGCGCTACGCCGGGCTGCGGTTCGTGGACTCGGTGGAGTTCGTGCACCAGCACGTGCTCGGGCAGCTGACCGTCACCGCGCCGGTGGGGTCGATGGCCCTGCACCCCACCTGTTCCTCAACGCAGCTGGGCACCAATGGCGCGCTGATGGACATCGCCCGGGCCGTGGCCGGGGACGTGTTTGTGCCGCTGAACTGGGGCTGCTGCGCCTTTGCCGGCGACCGCGGCCTGCTGCACCCCGAGCTGACGGATTCCGCCACCCGCACCCAGGCCGCCGAAATCAACGAGCGCGACTTCGAGGCCTACGCCTCGACCAACCGCACCTGCGAACTGGGCATGTCCAAGGCCACCGGCCGGCCCTACCGGCACCTGCTGGAAATCCTTGAGGAGGCCACCCGGCCGGTGGGGTGAGCGCGGCCCGCTTGCCTTCCGGCGGGTGGTCCGTAGACTCGGCGCATGTCTATTCTTGGGGGAATGACGACGGCGCGTTGGACAGCGGCGCTGGCCGCTTGCTTGGTGCTGGGACCCGCGCTGACCGGTTGCGCCTACGAGGACGACGCCGGCCCCCGCCCCTCGGCGGCCGGCTCCAGCGGCCGGCCGGGGTTCACCGTCCCGGCCAAGGACCCTGACGTTTTGTCTGTCGAAACCCGCAACTACGCGGAGCTGGAGCGGCGCCTGGCCATAGCACCCGGAGAGGCTCTGCTGGCGGATTCAGGTCCCGCCGACGGCCCGGGTGTCGGCTTCCAGAAGTCAGGCACGGTCAAGACGGCCGGGCCCCACTCCGTCACGGCGGCCTGCGTCGGCCTCCCGCACGCCCAGATCTACCTCACCCAGAACATCTCTGGCGGAAACCAGTACACGGTCCTTGAGATCGACTGCTCGGAAACCCGGACCCAGGTCGTTGAGCTGGCTGCGGGGCCCGTCGGCGCCCAACTCACCCGCGTTCACCTAGGCGGCGCCTGGACCGGAGCGGTTGCCGGGCTCAGGATCACCGCCGAATGAAGCTTATGGGCTGGCATGTGGCGGTTCTACTGTCCCCCACTCCAGCCCTCCGGGGCGCCTTCGGGCCCGGTTCGGCGTCTTCAGGCCTGGAGACCCGGCGTGTCCGCGTCAAAGTGCCCCCGGACCGCCGCGGGCAACTTCGCGAGGAAGAGCAAAAAACCCCTCCGCCCCGGGCAGAATCACCGGAACGGAGGGGTTCGTGGAGCCCCCTGTCGGATTCGAACCGACGACCCCCGCTTTACAAGAGCGGTGCTCTGGCCAACTGAGCTAAGGAGGCAATCCGCCGTCGTCCGCTGGCCTCGTGAAGGGCCGGACGCTGGGCGCTAGACAAGGGTAGCCCACGGAAGCCTGCCGGTAAAAAATGCCGGCAACGCACCGGCAACGCAACAGCCCGGCCCGGAAAACCGGTGCCGGGCTGTTGGCGTGCGGCGCCGGTTACTTCTTGGCGTCGACCGCTGCCTGCAGGAACTGCTCGAACGGGGTCTGGGCGCTGGCGCCCTTGCCCCACTGCTTGCCCTCGACGAAGACCGTCGGGGTGCCGGTGACGCCGATCGCCGCGGCCTCCTGGGTCGTGTACTTCACGTACGGGCGGTAGGTCTTGTCATCCACGCACTTGTCGATGCTCTTGGCGCCGATGTCGGTGGCCATCTTCTTCAGCTCGTTATCGGAGAGGCCGGCACCGCCCTCGGCAGGCTGCTTGGCGAACAGCTCGTCCACGAACGCGGAGTACTTCTCCGGCGATTCGTTCACGACGCAGGCGGCGGCGTTGGCCGCGCGGGAGGAGTAATTGGTGCTGGAACGGCTGTCCAGGAAGCCCAGCGGACGGTACTCGACCGTGATCTTGCCGGCGTTGCGCAGCTCGGTGAGGGTGCTGTTGTACTGCGCTTCGAAGTTCTTGCAGACCGGGCAGATGAAGTCGATGTAGAGGACCACCTTGACCGGCTTGCCGGCCTCGGCCTCGGCGCCCGGGGCCTTGATGTCCGCCGGCGGCGTGGCCGCGGGCGAGGGCAGGTCCGCGACGTTGACGGTGGCCGGTTCGGTCTTGGCTACCTCTGTGTTGGCCAACAGGGTGACGCCGCCGTGGACATTGCCGTTGGCCGGCGTCGGGCCGGAATCCGCCACGGGGGCGTTGTTCTTGATGTTGGAGGTAACCACCAGTGCCACGATCACCACGATGGCGACGACGGCGGCGACGATGCCCCAGCCGATCAGCAGCTTGTTGCGCTTTTCCTTCTTCAGCTGGGCTTCGCGGATCTCTCGGGCTTTTTCGCGTGCCGCGGCGGTGCGTTCCGCTTTGGACTGACGGGGTTCGTTTGCGGGGCTCATTAGTTCCTCGTGTCGATCGGCCTGGGATGGTCCACTGGGTGGCAACTTCATCATTTTAGGGGAGAAACCCGGGAGCTTGCGCTTTCAAGTTTCCTCCGTGTGCCCAACGGACGAATAGCACGGAAGATTCCGCGCGGCTAGGGTGGACAAGAGCCACAAGCGACCCAGGGGGCACCAATGCAAGCAACGGAGCGCGCCGAGCAGAGCGCCGAGCAAGAACCTGCACAGACAGCTGACGGAGGGCCGCACGCCGAGCCCGCCGCCGACAAGCATACCGACGCATCGGAACCAGGGGCCACCTTCGACTTCATGGTGGTTTCCAACCGGATGCCGGTGGACCGCTGCTCGCCTGACGAGCCGGGCTGCGAGGACGGCTGGCGCCGCTCCCCCGGCGGGCTGGTGACCGCCCTGGCGCCGATGATGACCAAGACCGACGGCGCCTGGGTGGGCTGGCACGGCGCCCCCGACGAGCACCTCGAACCATTCAGCCACGGCGGCATCGACCTCATTCCCGTCCAGCTAAGCACCCGCGACGTCGAGCTCTACTACGAGGGCTTCTCCAACGCCACCCTGTGGCCGCTGTACCACGATGTGATCGCCCCGCCGGAGTTCCACCGCGCCTGGTGGGACACGTACCGGAAGGTCAACAAGCGGTTCGCCGACGCCGTCGTCCGCTACGCCGCGCAGGGCGCCACTGTCTGGGTGCAGGACTACCAGCTCCAGCTGGTGCCCAAGATGCTCCGCGAGGCACGACCGGACCTGACGATCGGCTTCTTCAACCACATCCCCTTCCCGCCGCCGGAGATCTTCGCGCAGCTGCCGTGGCGCCGCGCGATCATCGACGGCCTGCTCGGCGCGGACCTGGTCGGATTCCAGCGCAGCAGCGACGCCGGCAACTTCATGCGCTCCGCCCGCCGTTTCCTCGGCGCCAGCGTCAAGCAGCAGCAGGTCCACGTCAAGGGCGCCGACGGCGAAACGACCCACATCGCCCGCGCGCAGGCGTTCCCGATCTCCATCGACGTCAAGCAGATCAGCGAACTAGCCCAGCGCCCGGAGATCATCGAGCGGGCCAAACAGATCCGCCGGGACCTGGGCAACCCCAAGACCATCCTGCTGGGTGTGGACCGGCTGGACTACACGAAGGGCATCCGGCACCGGCTCAAGGCCTACGAGGAGCTCCTCGAGGACGGCAAGGTCACGGTGGAGGACGCGTCCCTGATCCAGGTCGCCAGCCCCAGCCGCGAGCGCGTCGAACAGTACCGGCTGCTGCGCGAGGAGGTGGAGGGCACCGTCGGGCACATCAACGGCACCTTCGACACCATGCAGAACACGGCCGTGCGCTACCTGCACCACAGCTACCCGATCGAGGAGATGGTGGCCCTGTACCTGGCCGCCGACGTCATGCTGGTCACCGCCCTGCGCGACGGCATGAACCTGGTGGCCAAGGAGTACGTCACGGCCCGGACCAACAACGACGGCGCCCTGGTGCTTAGTGAGTTCGCGGGCGCGGCCGACCAGCTCAAACAGGCCCTGCTGATGAACCCGCACGACATCGACGGGCTCAAGGACACCATCATGCGCGCGGTCAACATGCAGCCCGCGGAAGCCGCGCGGCGAATGCGTGCCATGCGCAAGCAGATCCTGACCAACGACGTCGACCTCTGGTCCGCGGACTTCCTGAGCGCGCTCAAGGAAAAGGTGGTCCGCGATGACTCCTGATCCCAGCACCCCCGGAACCGACGGCCCGCTCTCCCCCGAACTGCTCGCCGCCGTCCGCCGCGTCGCCGGCACGGACCAGCTCCTGGTGGCGATGGACTTCGACGGCACCATGGCCCCGCTGGTGGACCACGCGGAGGACTCGCGGGCGCTCCCCCGCTCCGCCGCCGCATTCGCCGCCCTGGCGGAGCTGCCGCGGACGACGACGGCGCTCATCTCGGGCCGGGCGCTGGACAGCCTGCGCGCGGTCGCCCTGCCCCCGGAGCGGACGCTGCTGATCGGCAGCCACGGCGCCGAGGTGTGGATGGGTCCCGGGTCCGCCGAAATCGAGCTCGACGCAGGACAGCGCGAACTTCTCGCCGAGGTGCGGCGCGTTTTGGCGGAGATCGTGGACGTCGCCCCCGGCACCCTGCTGGAGGACAAGCCGGCCGGCGTCGTGCTGCACACGCGGCTGGCGGCGGACGACGTCGCCGAGGATGCGGTGACGGCGGCCAAAGCCGTGCTGCAGGACCGCCCCGGCGTCTTCCTGAAGACCGGAAACCGGGTGCTGGAGACGTCGGTGATCCACGCGTCCAAGGGGGAGGGCGTGTCCTTCCTGCGGCAGGCGACCGGCGCCACCGCCGTCGTCTTCGCCGGCGATGACACCACCGATGAGGATGCCTTGGGCAGCCTCATCCGCGGCGACCTCGGCGTCAAGGTCGGCCAGGACTTTACCCAGGCCGAATTCCGGGTGCAGGACTGCGAGCAGGTGTCCGATTTCCTCGAGGCGCTCCTGCGCGAGAGGACAAACGCCGTCGGCGGCTAAGCGGCGGACTCGGGTTCGTAACCGATCAGCCAGTGCAGCCCGTGGCGGTCGATGACCTGGCCGTCGGAGGCGCCCCACGGCTTCTCCGCGAGGGGGTCCACCACGCGGCCGCCGTCGGCAAGCTTGTCGAACCACTCGTGCAGGACTGCCGGTTCCGCGGCCCCCAGCAGGGAGAGCATCAGGCCCTCGAACCGGACGGTCTTCTCCCCCGCCGGCGCATCCGAGCCCGCCAGGCCCACGACGCCGCTCAGTTGGCCATGCGCGATGGCATCCGGCGGACCGTCCGTGCGGTTGAACTCTTCGTAGCTGAACAGGGCAAGGTCGCCGCCGAAAACATCCGCGTAAAAGCCCAGGGCTTCACGCGCGGTACCGGGGAAACTGACGTAGATCTGCAGTGAGGTCATGGGCACAGCCTACAGACGCCTCATCCGCGGACGAAGGGCCTCCGGTTAGGCGGATCACACGTGAGATCCGTAACGTTTCGACCCCAAACCGAAAAATCTGACATACTCTGTATGTGATGTGGCGCACAGCTACCGCGCGGCGTCGCGGCTGCTCCTCGGCTTCGGCCGGGGAGCACGCGCATCCGCTGAGCGGATGCCACAACTGAATACAAAGAACCATTCACTACGGATCGTCCGGCACGTACCTGCCGGTGAAGGGATGATAACTGTGGCAACAGTTACTTTTGACAACGCTACGCGTCTGTACCCGGGCACAGAGAAGCCCGCTGTTGACAAGCTCAACATTGAAATCGCCGACGGCGAGTTCCTGGTCCTCGTTGGACCCTCCGGCTGTGGAAAGTCCACCTCGCTGCGCATGCTCGCAGGTCTCGAGGATGTGAACTCCGGCCGGATCCTGATCGGCGACCGCGACGTCACCGATGTTCCGCCGAAGGACCGTGACATCGCCATGGTCTTCCAGAACTACGCGCTCTACCCGCACATGACGGTCGCCGACAACATGGGCTTCGCCCTGAAGATTGCCGGCGTCAGCAAGGAAGAACGCGCCGAGCGCGTCCGCGAAGCCGCCAAGCTCCTGGACCTCGAGCCGTACCTGGACCGCAAGCCGAAGGCCCTCTCCGGCGGCCAGCGCCAGCGCGTCGCCATGGGCCGCGCGATCGTGCGTAACCCGCAGGTCTTCCTGATGGACGAACCGCTTTCCAACCTCGATGCCAAGCTCCGCGTGCAGACCCGCACCCAGATCGCGTCGCTGACCCGCCGCCTCGGCGTCACCACTGTCTACGTCACCCACGACCAGGTGGAGGCCATGACCATGGGCGACCGCGTCGCCGTGCTCAAGGACGGCCTGCTGATGCAGGTAGACACCCCGCGCAACCTGTACGACAAGCCGAAGAATGTCTTCGTCGCCGGCTTCATCGGCTCCCCCGCCATGAACCTGCTGGAGCTCCCCGTCGTCGACGGCGGCGTGCAGTTCGGCGGGACCGTCTACCCGGTGCCGCGCGACGTGCTCGAGGACGCCTCCGGTTCCACCGTCACGCTGGGCACCCGCCCGGAGGACCTCGAGACCGCGCCGCAGGGCGAAGGCCTCCAGGTCGAGGTCGACGTCGTTGAAGAACTCGGCGCCGACGCGTACGTCTACGGCCACACCACGCTGGACGGCAAGGACCACGACATCGTGGCCCGTGTCGACGGCCGCCGTCCCCCGATGAAGGGCGAGACCATCTGGGTCCGTCCGCAGTCGGGCCACGTGCACCTGTTCGACACCAAGACCGGCCTGCGCCTCGGCGACTAACCGCTCTTCCCCGGCGGCGGTCCTCCTCCTGGAGGGCCGCCGTCGGCGTTTAGCCCGCCGGCTTTAGGCAGCGGCCGCTCCCGTACGGGAGAATTGCACCATGACCGAGGAAAACCGCATGACCGAGGACAACGGCGCCCAGTGGCACGACGAACCCACTGACTACGGCCAGATCGGCAAGCTGCCGCGGTACGAGGCCGCCAGCGCCCACGACGCCAAGATGGTGGCCAGCTCGCTGAGCATCACCGCCGCCGCCACGGAGCCCGAGCTGCTGGACCTGCCCTGGCACATTGCCCTGGAGGACTGGCCGGCCGAATACCTCGCTGCCCTCCCCCGCGGCATCTCCCGGCACATCGTGCGGTTCGCGCACCTGGGCGGCTCGGTGATTGCCATCAAGGAAACCTCGGAACACATCGCCCGGCACGAGTACCACATGCTCCGCAAGCTCGCCCGGCTCGATGTGCCCTGCGTGGAGCCGGTCGCGGTCATCACCGGCCGCACCACGCCCGAAGGCAGGCCGCTGAACCCGGTACTGGTCACCCGGCACCTGAAGTTCTCCATGCCGTACCGGGCCCTGTTTTCCCAGATGCTGCGCAAGGACACCCTGACCCGCCTGATCGACGCCCAGGCGCTGCTGCTGGTCCGGCTGCACCTGATCGGTTTCTACTGGGGCGACGTCTCGCTCTCCAACACCCTGTTCCGCCGCGACGCCGGCGCCTTCGCGGCCTACCTCGTGGACGCCGAGACCGGCGAGCTGTACCCGGACCTGTCCACCGGGCAGCGGGAGTACGATCTGGAAATCGCCCGCGTCAACATCGCCGGCGAACTCATGGACCTGCTCGACGGCGGCCTGATCGAAGAAAAGGTGGACCCCGTCGCCACCAGCGAGCTGATCATGGAGAGCTACCGCCGGCTCTGGAGCGAGCTGACGGCCAAGGAATCCTTCGAGATCGGCGAGCGCTGGCGGGTCGCGGCGCGGATCCGGCGGCTCAACGAACTGGGGTTCGACGTCGAGGAGTACGCCATCAAGACGACCCAGAACGGGTCCACCATCCAGCTCCAGCCCAAGGTGGTCGACGCCGGCCACCACCAGCGGCGGCTGCTGCGGCTGACCGGCCTGGACGCCCAGGAAAACCAGGCCCGGCGCCTGCTCAACGACATGGATTCCTTCCGGGCGGACAACAACCCCGGGATGGATGAAGAATACAGCGCCCACCTCTGGGTGAGCCAGATCTTCGAGCCAATCGTCCGCGCCATTCCCCGCGACCTGTCCGGGAAGCTGGAGCCGGCCGAGGCCGTGCACGAGATCCTGGAACACCGCTGGTACATGTCGGAGAAGGAAAACCGGCACATTCCGCTGGCCGAGGCCGTGCAGTCGTACATCGATTCGGAGCTGCGGCACCGCCGGGACGAGGCCGCGATCATGCTCAACCCGGACACCGAGCTGCTCAAGATCCTCGAGGTCGAGACGGAGGAGTCGCGCTACGGCGAAGGCGAGTCCGACGAGGAGTACCCGGACTCGGACGACTAGGCGGCCCCGGACCCGGCGGTCCGGGCCCGGTAGCGGCGCTAGATGGCCTTGCCGGGGTTGAGGATCCCGGCCGGGTCGAAGAGTTCCTTGATCCGGCGCTGCAGTTCGCGCACGGGTTCCTTTTGTTCCAGCCCCAGCCAGCGCAGCTTGTACTGGCCCACGCCGTGTTCGCCGGTGATGGTCCCGCCCATTGCGAGCGCCACCGTGACGGATTCGTCCAGCGCGGCGCCGAGGCGCTCCAGCGATCCGGGGTCGACGCCCTCGTCCGCCCGTTCCACCCAGAACGTCGGGTGCAGGTTGCCGTCGCCCGCGTGGGCCACCACCTTGAGCCGCACTGCGTGTTTGACGGCCATCGCTTCCAGTTCTGCGACGTAGTCCACCAGCCGCGAGCGCGGGACGGCGACGTCCTCGCCCACCCGGTACTGGTCATCGACTTCGACGCCGCGGCTGTGGCGGCGCAGTTCCACCAGCTGCTCGGCCTCGGCGTTGGGTTCCATGGTCACCACGGCCCCGCCGGCGGCGAGCACCGGACGGATGGCTGCGGCCTCCGCGGCGGCACCGAAGCCGTCGGTCTGGATCAGCAGCAGCGACGCGCCCCGGGAGGCCAGGTCCGAGCCGTGCGCCTCGTCGAGCTGGACGAGTGAGCCGCCGTCGAGCAGTTCCATGATGGCCGGCTGCACCCGCGCCCTGCCGACCGCGAGCACCCCGGCCGCGGCGCTGCGGAAGTCCGGATAGAACGCGGCGATGGTGTGCACCTCGCGCGGCAAGTACTTGAGCCGGACCGTGATTCCCACGACGATTCCCAGGGTCCCCTCGGAACCGACGAACAACCCGGTCAGGTCGTAGCCGGCCACACCCTTGAAAGTCTGGTGCCCGGTGTGGATGAGGCTGCCGTCGGCCAGGACGACGTCGAGGGCGAGCACCGAGTCCCGGGTCACCCCGTACTTGGCACAGCGCAGGCCGCCCGCGTTGGTGGCGACGTTGCCGCCGATGGTGGACTGCTTGTAGCTGGCCGGGTCCGGGGCGTACATCAGCCCGTGCACCGCGGCGGCAGCATTGAGGTCCGCGTTGACCACGCCGGGTTCGACGACGGCGGTCTCGTCATCCGGGTTCAGGTCCAGGATCCGGTTCATCCGTTCCAGGCTGAGCACCACGCAGGCTTCCGTGGCGTGGGCGCCGCCCGAAACTCCGGTGCCGGCGCCGCGGGCCACGAGCGGGATGCGGCGGGCTGCGCACGCCCGGACCACGGCCTGGACGTCCTCGACGGTCTCGGCGCGGACCACGGCCTGCGGCAGCTGGTAGTCCAGCACCGGCGCCTGGTCAACGGCGTAGGCGGTGAGCGTCTCCTCATCGACGGCGACTTTCTCCGCACCCAGGGCAGAGGTCAGGTCATGGATGATGCCGCGCATGATGGTCTCCAGTTCTCCGTTGAATCCGGTGTTCAGTCCGGCCTTCAGTCTAGGCTGGTACGTCCCCGTGCCGGATGCATTGACTCCGGAAGGGCGGCGCCGGGCAGGACCCAGACCGCTGCGGCGGGGCCGCCGGCACGCAACGCGGTTCGGTCCCCCGCCGGCGCGGCGGAGAGCGGACCGGTGGCCAGGGCCGGAGCGGCAGACAGGGCCGCGGCCTGGGCGGCAGACAGCAGACCCGGTGCGAGGACCACCTCCGCCGCGGCGCGGGCCACCACCACGAGCACAGCGCTGTCCGCCGTTTCCCGGACGAACGCGAGGGTGTCCCCCGCCGCGTGGAGCCAGCGGATGCCGCCGCCGGTGAGGGCGGGCTGGGACTTCCGCAGCCCGGTCAGGCCGGCGTAGAGCCCGCGGAGATCGGCGCGGATCCGGCCGGGGTCGTTCCACGGCATGGGGGTCCGGGAATACTCGCCGTTGTCCCCCTCGAGCCCGAACTCGTCGCCGGCGAACATCACCGGCACCCCGGGGAAGGTGAACATCAGCACGGCCCCCAGCGCCTGGCCGCCGTCGATCATGGCTGTGGCGGCCCGGGCGGTGTCGTGGCTGTTGAGGGCGTTCATGTTCTGCTGCCGGACGTCCCAGCTGAACGCGGCTGCGAGGTCCTGGTGCGTGGCGAGGAATTCTTCTGCTGCGATCCGGTGCGGTCCGGGCAGCGGGGTGCCGAAGAAGTTCACGTGCCCGGCGTCGCCGGCGAGCCAGGCCCACAGCGGGCGGGTGAAGTTGGAGTACGTCATGGCGCCGTGCCAGTGCTCGCCGCTGAAGTCCGGTGCGGCGTCGTTGGTGGCCTCGGCCAGCAGGGCCGCGTCCGGGTTGATGCTGCGGACCCGGTCCGCGATCAGCCGGGCCACGTCCTGGTTCAGGTCGGTCGTCCCGAGCCGGCCGGTCATGTTGCCGACGTCGATCCGCCAGCCGTCCAGGTTGAACGGCGGCCGCAGCCAGCGGGCCACGGGCGAGTCGTCGTCCAGCACGAATTTGCGCCGCAGCGCCGCGGAAGCCCAGTTCAACTTGGGCAGCGAGGCCACTCCGTACCACGCCTCGTAGGCGGCGTGGTCCTTGCTGAAGTAGTAGTAGCCGGCTTCCTCGGAGCCGGGCTCGGCCAGGGCCCGCTGGAACCATTCGTGTGCGTCGCCGGAGTGGTTGGCGGTGAGGTCGCCCATCACCTTCAGGCCGCGGGCGTGCGCGGCCTCCACCAGCTCGATCAGGGCCTCATCGCCGCCCAGCAGGGGGTCGACGGCGGCGAAGGTGGCGGCGTCGTAGCGGTGGTTGGAGCGGGCCGGGAAGAACGGTGTCAGGTAGATGACGTCGGCCCCGAGCGCCTGGATATGGTCGAGGTGCTCCGTGACACCGAACAGGTCCCCGCCGTAGTACTGGTACGGGGTCTCCGCCGAGGCGCCCTGCACTTCGGTGGTGTCCCACTCACACGGCACTGCCCAGTCCGGGACGGGACGGCCGGCGGCCCGGGCCGAGCGGGCGAAGCGGTCCGGGAAGACCTGGTACAGCGTGCCCCGGCGCAGCCACTCCGGCGCAGCCGGGAAAGTCGTCAGCCGGAAGTCCGCATAGTCCGAGACGTCCCGGCTGAAAAGCCCCTGGGCGTTGAAGTGCCAGTACCGCTGCCCGGTTTCGATCAGGAACCGGTAGCGGGCGACCGGGTTTGTGACGGGCATGTCCGCTTCCCACCAGGTCCAGCCGTCGGCCTCGCCGAGTGCCACGCAGGCGCCGTAGCGGGGTTCGCCGTCGTGGACCGAGCGGAGCCAGACGCGGCTGGCCTGCCCCCACCCGGCCGGGATCCGGAGCCGCAGCCGGACCTGGTCGCCCAGGGCCGGCTGCTGCGGGGCGTGCAGGGCGGAGCCGTCGTGGTGCGGGAGCAGCCCGGCCGGGGCGGCGCCTGACATGCCTAGCCCTTCACCGAGCCCGCCGTGAGCCCGCTGACGATGTAGCGCTGCAGGAACAGGAACAGCGCCATCACCGGGATCGCGGAAATCACGGCGCCGGCGGCGAAGACGCCCCAGTTCTCCGAGCGCTGCTGCGCCACGAAGGAGTAGAGCCCGACGGCGAGCGTCTGGCTGTCCGGGTCGGTGAGCACCACGGAAGCGATCACGAATTCACCGGAGATCGCGATGAAGGACAGCAGGCCGACGACGGCCAGGATCGGCGTGACCAGGCGAAGGATGATGCCGAAGAAGATCTGGGTGTGGCTGGCGCCGTCGATCTTCGCGGCCTCGTCCAGGGACTGCGGGACGGTGTTGAAGAACCCGTACATCAGGTAGGTGTTCACGCCCAGGGCGCCGCCCAGGTACACCATGATCAGGCCCAGCTGGCTGCCCAGGCCCAGGGCAGGGATCACCTCGGAGATGCCGCTGAGCAGCAGGAAGATGGCCACGACGGCCAGCAGCTGCGGGAACATCTGCAGCAGCAGCAGGCTCAGCAGGCCGAACCGCCGGCCGGTGAAGCGCATCCGGGAGAACGCGTACGCCGCCATCGCCCCGAGGAACACCGTGGCGGCGGAGGTCACGCCGCCGACGACCATGGTGTTCAGGAACCAGCGGGCAAACGGCCGGGAGGGCATGTCGAAGAGGGCAGTGAAGTTGCCGAAGTCGATCTTGCTGAACAGGGCGTTGGAACCGACGAGGGTGCCGGTGGAGTTCAGCGCCGCGGAGAGGACGTAGAGCAGCGGGAAGACGGCGAAGACCGTGACGATGATGCCCACCAGGTGGCGCCACCCCTTGTCCTTGAACCAGACGCCGAAAGGGCGCCGGCGCTGCAGGGATTTCAGGTAGTCGACGTCGGTGGGGCCGGCGGGGCCGGTGCCGGTGCCGGTGCCGGCGGGGGTTGCCGGGGCGGTGGTGTGCGGTGCTGACCCGTTCATGAGTTCACGTCCTCGAGTGCCTTGGTCTGCTTGAAGCTGATGGCCGAGACGGTGGCCACGATGATGAAGATGATGATCGCCAGGGCGCTGGCGAGGCCGTAGTCGCGGCCCGTGCCCTGGCCGAAGGCCACCTTGTACACGAGGGTGATCAGGATGTCCGTGGCTCCGATGTCCCGGTCGGTGTCGGCGAACCGCGGGCCGCCGCCGGTGAGCATGAAGATCACGTTAAAGTTGTTGAAGTTGAACGCGAAGGAGGAGATCAGCAGCGGGGCGATCGAGACCAGCAGCAGCGGCAGCTTGATGGAGCGGAACACCCGCCACGGGCCGGCGCCGTCCATCCGGGCGGCCTCATCGAGTTCGGAGGGCAGCGACTGCAGGGCGCCGGTGCAGACCAGGAACATGTAGGGGAAGCCGAGCCAGAGGTTGACCACCAGGACGCTGATCTTGGCCAGGACCGGGTCGGTGAGCCAGCCGATCGAGGCGCCGCCGAGCAGGGTCTGGTTGAGCCAGCCGAACTCCGGGTTGAGGATGCCGGACCAGACCAGGCCGGTGAGGAACGCGGGGAAGGCGTAGGGCAGGATCATCAGGATCCGGTACACCTTCTTGCCCTTGAGGTCTTCCCGGTTGAAGGTGATGGCCAGGAACAGGCCGAGCGCGAACGTCAGGGCGACGGAGGCGATGGCGAAGGTGAAGGTCCAGAGGATGACGCCCAGCAGGGGTCCGCGCAGGCTGGGGTCGGTGAAGGCGCGCGCGAAGTTCTCCATCCCGACATCGATCTTCCAGCCGGTGGAGAGCGTCTCGCCGTTGTCCGCGGCGAAGGCGCCCTTGCCGTTGTCGCGGTAGACCGCGCCCGTGGTGGTGTCGGTGAAGGTATCCGCTGCCTGGTCGTACTTCAGTGCCGGCTTGAACTGGTAGGCGTTGCTGCCGTCCGCGGTGCGGAGCGTGCCGTCCGCGGGGTCCGCGGAGACCGGCACGGTGATGTCCAGGATGCTGTGCTGGTTGGCCACGATTTCCTGGAAGTTCAGGGTCTGGTAGCCGTCCAGCGTCTTGGCCTTGCCGGTGGAGTCCTTGCCGGCGCCGGGGACTTCCTCGAGCGGCTTGTCGGTGCTTCCGAGCGAGACCTTGCCCTGCGGGTCCGTGAAGAGCAGGTAGAAGGAGTTGTCCTTGGCCAGTACGGAGGTCTTGTACGCCGGTGAATCCGGGACGCGCTTCTGCGCGGTGAGCTGGATGGCGTTGATTGCGTCATCCTTGGTGCTGTTGTGGCCGTCGCCGTAGTTGGTGAACGCAATGTAGCCGCTGAACAGGACCACGAAGACCTGGAAGACCAGCAGGAACAGGACGCCGGGGGCCAGGTATTTGGCGGGCAGGCCGCCCCTGCGCAGGTAGATCCAGTTGATCACCAGGGCGACCAGGGAGGAGACTCCGAGCGCCAGCCAGGACTCGCTGAGGAAAAGCATGATCAGGACGTAGACGGCGAGGGCATCCACGAGGCCCAGCAGGACGATCTTGGCGATGGTGCCCTTGATCCCTTCCGGGCCGGTCCGGCGCCGGCGGACGCCGGCCTTCCGGCTGGAGGTTGCGGGGGCGTCGGTTGGGGCGGACGACGCGGCGGGATCGGTGTCCTCGCGGAGTTCGGTATCTGGCATGGCTCTTTACAGTCCTTGGGGGAAGCTGGGTGATGCAGGAAGGGCCGGGCGGCCTGGTGGCCGCCCGGCCCGGTGCATCCGGGGAAGGGCGCGTGGCACCCCTCCCCGGATGCGGGGACTAACCCTTGATTTTCGCCTTGATGCTGGCGGCCATCTTGGTCCAGTCAGCGGCCGGGTCGCCCTGGCCCTTGATCAGGGCCAGTTCGGTGGCGCCCCAGTCAGCCCAGACCGCGCTCATTTCCGGGATGGCCGGCATCGGGACGCCGGTGGCGCCGATCTTGCCGAACGCAGCAACGACCGGGTCGCTGGCGGCCTTCTCGAAGGAGGCCTTCAGCGCCGGCGGACGTCCGCCGGCCTTGTACATGGAGTCCTGGGCATCCTCGGAGGTGAGGTAGTTGGTGACGAACTCGTTGGTGGCCAGGGCGTTGGCGCTCTTGGCGCTGATGAAGAAGCCGTTGACGCCGATGAACGGCTGGGCCGGCTGGTCGCCGGCGGTCGGCAGTTCGTCAACTGCGAACTTGATGCCCTTCTTCTGCACGTCCGGAACGTTCCACGGGCCGGTCAGGTAGTACGGGGACTCGCCGGCGAGGAACTTCTCCTTGGCGATGTCACCGGTGATGTTGGAGTTGATGATCTTTTCGCCCTTGTCGCCCCAGGCGGCAAGCTTCTTGGCGAACTCGACGCCGGCGGCGTCGCCGATCAGCAGCTGCTTCGGGTCGTAGCCGCCGTCGGCCGCCTTGCCGAAGACCTGCGAGCCCATGGAGGCCTGCAGCGGGTACAGGTGGTACGGGTCGCCCTGCTTCGGGTCCATGCCGACGAGGAACGGGAACTTGGCCTTGCCGTCGGCGACGGCCTTCTTGCCGTTGGCGATGACTTCGTCCATGGTCTTGGCCGCGTCCGGGAGGATGGCCGTGTTGCGCAGGAGGCCGATGTTCTCAACCGCGTAGGGCACACCGTAGACCGAGCCGTTGTAGGTCATGGCCTTGACCGAGGACTCCTGGAAGGCGTCCTTCTTGTCGCCGAGCTCGACCGGGGCGATGACGCCGTTCTGGACGAACTTGCCTACCCAGTCGTGCGGGCCGACGATCAGGTCCGGGCCCTTGCCGGTCGGGACCTGGGTGATGAAGTCGTCGCGGACGGCGGCGAAGTCCTTGACCACGAGCTTGACCTCGATGCCGGTGTCGGCCTTGAACTTCGCGGTGATGTCCTTCAGGGCGGGCGAGCGCTCGGCGTCGACCCACATGGTGATGGTGCCGGCGCCGCCGGACTTGAGATCCGGCTTGGCGGTGGCCGTTGCCGTGGCCGGGCCGGTTGCCGCAGCCCCGCCGCAGGCGCTGAGTGCCAGCGCTGCGACGACGGAGATCGCGCCGGCCGTGAAGACGCGGCGGCTGGTTCCGGTCGTGAGGGTGTTCTGCACCTTCATTGGTGTCCCTTTCATAAAATCCTGCATCCACGCGGAGGGCCCCTGGGAAGTCCCGGGGCCCGGTGGCATCGTCGGTGATGTGGCTCACAGCTGCAAGCGCTTCCAAGCTACACGGTGATGCACGCTTTTGAAAAGTCATTCTAGCGTGGCGTGTTGCGCCGCTTTGACCAGCCCGAGGGGGTTGAGGGGTGGCAAACCGCTGTTTCAGGGGCCAATAGGGGCCATCCGGCCGTGGCGGCGGCCCGGCGGCCCGCACTGCGGGTCGGCGGCGCGCGGCTGGAAGCGTTTTCAATTTCGGCATCATGCCTTTACGATTACCGGCATGTCCGTTGACTCAGTCCTCACCGCCCCCGCCGCGCTGGCCGGCCCGCTGACCCTGGTGCACGCCGCCGATGACGCCCCCGGCTGGTGGCGTTCGGCCGTGATCTACCAGGTGTACCCCCGCTCCTTCCGGGACCTGAACGGCGACGGCGTCGGCGACCTCGCCGGCATTACCGCCGAACTGCCGCAGCTTGCCGAGCTCGACGTCGACGCCGTCTGGCTCTCGCCGTTCTACCGCTCCCCGCAGCGCGACGCCGGCTACGACGTCAGCGACTACTGCGACGTCGACCCGCTGTTCGGCACGCTCTCCGACTTCGACGCCATGATGGCCGAAGCCACCCGGCTGGGCCTGCGGCTGATCGTGGACCTGGTGCCGAACCACTGCTCGGACCAGCACACCGCGTTCCAGGCCGCCCTGGCCGCGCCCGCCGGCAGCCCGGAACGGGACATGTTCATCTTCCGCGACGGCCGCGGCGACTCCGGCGAACTGCCCCCGAACAACTGGCAGTCCCACTTCGGCGGCCCCGCCTGGACCCGGATCACCGAACCGGACGGCACCCCGGGGCAGTGGTACCTGCACCTGTTCGACTCCTCCCAGCCGGACTTCAACTGGGACAACGACGCCGTCCACGCCGAATTCGAGCGGGTCCTGAGGTTCTGGCTGGACCGCGGCGTCTCCGGCTTCCGGGTCGACGTCGCCCACGCCCTGGTCAAGGCTCCCGGCCTGCCCGAATGGGGCGGCCGCGCCGACGGCAACAGCTCGCACGGCTTCCCCGGCCACGAGGCGCCGATGTTCGGCCAGCCCGCCCTGCACGACATCTACCGCGCCTGGCGCCGGATCCTGGCCGAATACGGCCCCGACCGCATCCTGTGCGCCGAGGCCAACGTCGACCCGCTCCCCCGGCTGGCCGACTGGGTGCGCCCGGACGAGATGCACCAGGCCTTCAACTTCCCCTACCTGCACGCCGGCCTGGACCCGCACCGGATGCGCAGCGTGATCACCGACTCCCTGACCGCCCTGGACGCCGTCGGCGCACCGAGCACCTGGGTGCTGTCCAACCACGACGTCGTCCGCCACGCCACCCGCTTCGGCTACAACGGGCCGGCACCCCGCGACGGCGACGGCATCGGCCCCGCCGATGCGCAGCCGGACGAGGAACTGGGGCGTTCCCGCGCCGCGGCCGCCTCGATGTTCATGCTGGGACTGCCCGGCGGCGCCTACCTGTACCAGGGCGAGGAGCTGGGCCTTCCCGACGGCATCGACATTCCGGACCACAAGCGGCAGGACCCCACCTTTGGGCGCACCGGCGGGGAGCGGCTGGGCCGCGACGGCTGCCGCGTGCCGCTGCCGTGGCGCGCCGCCGAACCGCACGCCGGGTTCGGCGCCGGGGCCGACCCGTGGCTGCCGCAGCCGGCGAGCTTCACGGCGCTGGCCCGCGACACCCAGGCCGCGTCGCCGTCGTCGCACCTGAACCTCTACCGGCGGATGCTGGAACTCCGGCGGGAACTCCGCCTCGGCCAGGGCTCACTGGCCTGGATCGAGGACTGGTGCACGGACTCTTCCCTGGCCTTCCTCAACGGCAGCACCGCGGTGCTGATGAACCTTGGCGGGGACCCACTCGAACTGCCCGCCGGACAGGTGCTGCTGCGCAGCTCCACATCTGCCCAGCATGACGGCGCCCATCAGTTAAGCTCAGGTGAAACTGTTTGGCTGGAGATCTACACCGAGGACACGGAGAACTGAAAATGCCCGGCATCAAGGACGTCGCGGAACGGGCCGGCCTCTCCATCGCCACCGTTTCGCGTGCCTTGAGCGGCAAGGGCAACGTGTCGGCCCGGAGCCGCGAGCGGGCACAGTCCGCCGCCGCGGAACTGGGCTTCGTACTCTCCTACCACGCCTCCAGCCTGGCGTCCGGGCGGAACCACAACGTCGGTGTCGTGGTTCCGTCCGTCCACCGCTGGTTCTTCTCCTCGGTGGTGGAGGGCGTCTCCGCGACCCTGCTTGACGCTGGCTACGACCTCACTCTGTACAACGTCAGCGAGGGCGAGGAACGCCGGCACAGCGTGCTCAACGACTTCCTGCTGCGCAAACGCGTGGATGCGGTGATTGCGGTGTCCCTGGAGCTCAGCGAGGCCGAGATCCAGCAGCTGCTGGCCATTCACCGGCCGATCGTCGGGATCGGCGGTCCGCTGCCGGGAGCCTCGACGATCAGAATCAACGACTCGGGCATCGCGGAGGCGGCGGCCCGCCACCTGATCCAGCTGGGCCACAGCCGGATCGCGCACATGACCGGTGACGCCGCCTACGAGAAGGACTTCCGGCTGCCGGGAACCCGGCAGGGCGGCTTCACCAAGGCCATGCGCGACGCCGGGCACACTGTCCGGCCGGAATGGCTGGTCTCCGCCGACTTCACTATCCAGGGCGCGTACGCCAGCGCGCGGCAGCTGCTGGGCAGCTCACCTGAGCGTCCGACGGCGGTCTTCGCGGCCTCGGACGAAATGGCGATCGGCACCATCCTCGCCGCCCGCGACTTCGGCCTGCGGGTGCCCGACGACCTGTCGGTCATCGGGATCGACGGCCACGAACTCGGCGAGCTCTTCGGCCTGACCACCATCGACCAGGATCCCCGCGGTCAGGGCGCCATGGCGGTCCGTCGGTTACTGGCAGGGCTCGAGGGCGACGCAGACACGGCGGCAGCAGACACCGAGTATCCGACGAGGTTCGTGATCCGGTCCAGCACGGCCGTCCCCCCGGTCGACGCAGCGCCGTTGCGGGGATAGCTGGTTTTCAGGGCCGTCGCGGGAGTTGCCGGGCCGCCGTCTCCGGAGCGGAACGCCTACGTTCCCGAACCGCCCATGAACCGCACAAAACGGTCGAGCACGTCCGGCCAGCCGGCCTCATAGTCGGCGCGGGTGGCGGCCGGGTCCTTGGCACCCTCCCAGCCGCTGTGGACGACGCGGACCTCGGTGCCGCCCTCCACGGCGCGGAACGCGACCCGCAGTTCCGTGGACCATAGTGCTTGGGATCCGGGATGCCAGCTCGCATGGAAGGACAGCGGAGGCTGCCAGTCATCGATGGTGCCCCATACGGAGCTCCGTCCGTCGTCCGCGGTCTCGAGAATGAGGCTTTCCTCGAACTCCACATAGGAGCCTGCTCCGTAGACGCTGTGGCCCTCCAGGGGCCACCAGAGGTGCGTGTGCTCGGTAAAGCCCATAAAGGCCCGCGCCACCGCCCCAGGGACGACGACAGTGCACACCACCGGCTCCAGCCCCTCATCGGGTCCCGGTTCGGGAGCTGCGGAGGCGTGGCTGAAAAGGCTATCCATGGGCATCAACTCTACTAGCCCCCACCCGCCCCCAACGCTCCCTCACCTCCGGCTACCCCACCTCGGACGCTCCAGCCCGGTTACCGCTGCTTCGCGGCCTTGGCTCCTTCGGCAATCCCCGAGATGGCGCGGACTCTCACGGCTGCCCGGCAAGGTAACTGGGCGGGAGCGTCGCGGATGGCCCCTTCGTGGCCGCCCTCACGGACTGCTCAACGGGGCAGGCGGGGCCTATGGGGCTGGCCGCGCATGTGATGACTAGGCGTGCGGGTCGAGCCTGTCGGAGTCCTCTGCCGCCATCTCGGCGCTGTGCTCCCACAGCTCGCGGGCCAGGGCAGCGTCATCGGCCTGCTTGTTGGCCTTGGAGAGCTTCCGATTCGCGCTGCAGCCCCCGAAGGTCCAGTCCTTCCCTGGTACAGCCGTGGCGAGCCAGACGAGGGTGTCGGCGCCCTGCTCCGGTGTCAGCATGAATCGTTTGAGGAACGATCTGTAGGCCAGGCGCATGGGGCTGGCCGCCTCTGCGGCGAAGTTGGTGGCCACGCCGCCGGGGTGGAGGGCAGCGGTCGAGATGCCGGCGGTGTGGAAGCGGTGGTGCAGCTCAGCCGTGAACAGGATGTTGGCCAGCTTCGCGTTGGCGCGACAACTGTTCCTCTTCATCCGATGCTCTCTCACCTTTAGCGCGTTCCCACCCGAGGCTCCCGCGCGGGTGTTGTGCCGGCACCGCCTGAGGGCGGTACCGGCGGTGGTTGGGTGGTTAAAGTGGGAGAGCCTCCAACCTGGTGGTTGGAGGCTCTCGACCTGAATGATGTTCCGGCGGTGACCTACTCTCCCACACCCTCCCGGGTGC
>NZ_LMSH01000008.1 GCF_001428365.1 Arthrobacter sp. Soil763
CCCCCAGATAGTTTGTGTGAGGGGACGCGGTGGCCGTGGCGACGTCGAAGGCGTTGGTCGAGCAGCCGCTGGACGGGTCGACGGCCAAGACTGTCACCTTCGGCGGGCAGGGGGTGCCGGCGGCTCCGGTGCAGCTGAACGGCTGTGTGCATGCGGCGTGGTCGGGTGCGAACAAGTACGTCCGGGACTGCTCCAACGATGCTGATGATAAGAACGTGGCGGTGCCGAAGGCGTCGGCTTCACCGTCGTATGTGTTCCGGGTGAACCGGGACCTGGTGGTGCTCAATGATGTGAATTCGGGCAATGTGTGGCTGGTGAACCAGAACATGCAGCTGGTGAACAACTGGGACGACGTCATCCCGCCGCAGCAGACCTCCGACGACGCGAACCAGGACTCCGCCGACGAGGTGCAGCAGACCGTCCTGCCGGACCGCACCAAACCCAACCGGCCGCCCGCCGCCAAACCGGACACCTTCGGGGTGCGCGCGGGCAAGACCACCATCCTGCCCGTACTCGACAACGACACCGACCCCGACGGCGACATCCTCACCGTCCGCTCCCCGGACCCGCTCAAGTCCGGAACCCTCGCACCGATCTACGGCGCCACCGGCTTCCAGGTCAGCGTTGCCGCCGGCAAGACCGGCTCCGAGACCTTCAAATACACGGTCGACGACGGCCGCGGACTCTCCGCCGGCACCGACGTCACCCTCAACATCGTCCCGCCGGGGCAGAACACCGCGCCGAAGCAGAAACCGAACCGCAACACCACCCTCGTGGTGCAGTCCGGGAAAGCCGTCAGCCAGAACATCCTGCCAGACTGGACCGACCCCGACGGCGACGACCTCTTCGTTGTGGGCGCCACCGGCAGCGACCCCCGCGACCAGGTCAAGGTCCGGCCCGACGGCCTGCTCAGCTTCCAGGACTCCGGCTCCGAACCCGGCCGCAAGCTCATCACCGTCACGGTCTCCGACGGCCGCTCCACCGCCGAGGGCAAGGTCGCCGTCGAGGTCCGCCCGGCCGGAGCCCTGCCGCCAATCGCCAACGCGGACCACCTCGTGGCCGTCGCCGGGGTCAATACCGTGATCTCCCCGCTGAAGAACGACTCGGACCCCCTCGGCGGCGCGCTCCGCCTCGCCCAGGTCACCCCGGACGGCAACTCCACCGCCACCATGGGCGCCGACCAGCAGACCTTCACCTTCAACTCCACCGCCCTCGGCGCCCACTACATCAGCTACCTGGCCACCAACGGGCCGGCCAGCGCCCAGCAACTGGTCCGCGTCGACGTCGTCCCCGGCGGCGGCGACGGAGCGCCGGTCGCGGTCCGCGACACCGCCCTGCTGCCGGCCGGCGGCAGCGTCCTGGTGGACGTTCTCGGCAACGACTCGGACCCCTCCGGCGGCGTCCTGGTCGTCCAGTCGGTCACCGCGGCGGACGGCCTGCCGCTGAGCGTGGCGGTCCTGGACCACTCGGTCGTGCGGATCACCGACACCCGCGCCCAGGGGCAGCTCAACGTCAAATACACCATCTCCAACGGGAAGGCGTCCGCCAGCGGCGAGATTGCCGTCCTGGTGGTCCCGGCGCCCGCCAAGCTGCAGGCCCCGCAGGCCAAGCCGGACGAGGCCACCGTACGCGCCGGCGACGTCATGACCATCCCCGTGCTGGAGAACGACACCGACCCCAACGGCGGCCAGCTCAGCCTCGAACCTGCACTGGCGCAAAAGCCCGACGCCGCCGACGGCCGCATCTTCACCTCCGGACGGACCCTGCGCTTCATCGCCGGTCCGGTTCCCAAAACGGTCTACGCGATCTACAAAGTCACCAACGCCTCCGGGCAGGCCGACTCCCAGCAGGTCGCCATCCGGATCCGGGCCCGCGACGATGAGCGCAACACCCGGCCCGAACCGAAAAACCTGACCGCCCGCGTCGTGGCCGGGATGACCGTCCGGATCCCGGTGCCCCTGGACGGCATCGACACCGACGGCGACTCGGTCCGGCTCATCGGCGTGGACAAGGCCCCCGCCATGGGCACGGCCCTGGTCAGGGACGGCTACCTCGAGTTCACCGCCGCGGGCAATGCCGCCGGCACGGACACCTTCAGCTACCGGGTCCGCGACCGGATCGGCGCCGAGAACACCGGCACCGTGATCGTCGGCATCGCCCCGCAGGAAACGAACAACCAGAAACCCATCGCCGTGGACGACGCCGTGGACGTCCGGCCCGGACGCAAGGTCGCCGTCGACGCCCTGGCCAACGACTCGGACCCCGACGGCGACCCCGTCAGCCTGGTCCGCAATGGCTTCGAGGCCCGCCCCGAGCTCGCGGTCGAGGCCGCCGACGGCGGCAAGGTGCTGCTGACCGCTCCGGGCGCCGCCGGGAATGACAGCGTCAGCTACAAGATCCAGGACGACAAGAAGGCCCAGGGCAGCGCCGTCATCCGGGTCCGGACCAGCCCCGACGCCGCCCTCAAGGCCCCGGTGGCGAAGGACGACGTCGTCACCCCGGCCGAGACGCTCGGCAAGACCGCCGTCGACGTGCCGGTCCTGAAGAACGACGAGGACCCCGACGGCGTCGCCGCCGACCTGAAAATCGGCCTGCCCGATGCCAACCCGAACGCCCGCGTGGCCGGGGACGGCACTGTCCGCGTGGCGCTCACCGCGCAGGACCAGTTGGTGCCCTACACCGTCACCGACGTCGACGGCCAAAGCGCGACGGCGGTCATCTGGGTCCCCGGCCAGGGCGAACAGCACCCCACCCTGGCCAAAACCGACGTCGTCGAGGTGATGGCCGGCAAGGAGGCCACCCTGGACCTGGCCGAATACGTCCGCGTCCGCGAGGGCCGCACTCCGCGGATCACCCAGGTCGACGCCGTCAAGGTCCAGGGCGCCGAACCGGAAAACGTCGTCGCCCGCAACGGCGGCGCCCTGCGCTACGCGGCCCTCAAGGACTACGTCGGCCCCGGATCGGTCACCTTCGAAGTCACCGACGGGACAGGGCCCGAGGACCCCCAGGGGCTGAAGTCCACCCTCACCATCGTCACCAGGGTCCTGCCGGACCCCAACGCCAACCACCCGCCGAGCTTCAGCGGCGCCACCCTCGACGTGCCCCGGGCCGACTCGGCGAGCCTGGACCTGGCGAACCTGGCCAAGGACGTGGACACCGGCGACCAGGACAAACTCCGCTTCGAACTCGACGGCACCCTGCCCGAGGGCTTCACCGCCACCGTCCAGGCCGGCACCCTGAAGGTCACGGCGGACGCCGGCAAGGCCGCTGGTTGGAAGGGCAGCATCCCGCTCAAGGTCACCGACGGGCGCTCCGACCCGGTCCGGGCCACCGTCACCGCCACCGTCACCGCCTCCAACCGGCCGATGCCGGTGGCCAACGAGGACGTCGTGGAAAAGGCCAACGCCGGCAAGACCGAAAAGGTCAACGTCCTGGCCAATGACTTCAACCCGTTCGCCGACACGTCCCTGCGGATCGTCGCCGCCAGCGTGGAAACCGGGACCGCCGCCGGGCAACCGGCGGTCTCCGGCGATTCCATCACCGTCACCCCCGCCCCCGGGTCCAAAGGCGTCATGGTGGTCCGCTACACCGTGATGGACAAGACCGGGGACGTGTCCCGGCAGACCGACGGCCGGATCCGAATCACCGTCCGGGACAAACCCGACGCCCCCTCCGCGCCCTCCGCCACGGACGTCCGCAGCCGGACGGCCGTGCTCAAGTGGACCCCGCCGTCGGACAACGGCGCCGCGATCAGCAAATACACGGTGCGCTCCGGCAACGGCTTCAGCCAGGACTGCGCCACCACCACCTGCACGCTCACCGGCCTGACCAACGACGTGAAGTACGTCTTCACCGTCACCGCCACCAACGAGGTAGGCGACTCCGTCCCGTCGGCGGCGTCCAACGAGATCCGGCCGGACGAGAAACCCTCCCCGCCGGACGCCCCCACGGTCAAAGCCGGCGACAAGAACATGGTCATCACCTGGCCGGCCGCCAAGACCGAGGGCTCCGCCGTGAAGAACTACAACCTGGAAATCTCGCCGCCCCCGGCCAGCGGAGTCGCCGTCAAGAACGGCGTAACCGGGCTGAACTACACCTGGCCAGGGCTGACCAACGGCGTGCGCTACAAGGTCCGCGCCCAGGCCGTCAACGAGCTCGGCTCCTCGGACTGGGGCCAGTATTCCGCCGAGGACAACCCCGCCGGCGTCCCGGCCGCCCCCGCCGCGCCGACGACGTCGGTCGCCTCCGCCGTCGGAACCTCCAACCAGCTCAAGGTGGACTGGAACGAACCGAACACCAACGGTGACGCGATCAGGAACTACTACGTCACCATGAGCGGCGGCGGCGGCGCCGCGCAAACCCAGGTGGTGTCCGGCACCGTCCGGACCGCGAACTTCACCGCCGCCAACTCCGAGGCGTCCTACAGCTTCACCGTCCAGGCCGAGAACAAGGCCGGCCGGGGCGCCGTCAGCGCACCCTCCGCACCCCGGCGTGCCACCGGCAAACTCGGCCAGGTCTCCGGCGTGAGCGCCACCGAAGCCAACACCGGCGGCGCCGGCCGGGCGCTGACCATCACCTTCCGCGAGCTCACCGCCGCCGAACGCAACGGCTCCGCCGCCTCCGAGGTGGGCTACACCTACCGGGCCAGCACGGGCCAGTCCGGACCGATCACCTCCGGCCAGACCGTCGGGGGCTTCGCCAACGGCACCCCCACCACGGTCACCGTGACCGCCAACTCCACCGTCGCCCCCAGCTCGGATGCCAGCGCCGGGGCCAACGCCAACCCGTACGGCTCACCCGGCAGACCGTCAGCGTCCGGGACCGACGGCGCCGAAAACCAGCGCAACCTGACCCTGAACTGGGCCTCGCCGGACGCCGGCAGCCACGACATCGCCTACACGCAGATCAGGATCGACGGCGGCGGCTGGGAACGGGTGGCCGCCTCCGGCAGCCGCACGGTCAACACCAACGGCTTCAACGAACGGCACACCATCGACGTCCAAACCGTCAACTCCCGAGGCACCGGAAGCCCGGTCGTCTCCGCGTCCGCCGCGTCCGGAGCCGAAAAGACACGATGGACCACCAGGCTGAACTCCGGGATGGACCGCAGTTGCACCGACCTGCCCGGCGCCACCTCCTACGACCCCGTGAAGCACACCTGCGACGGCCAGGGCGGCTACGACCGGCCGTGGATGTCCCATTTCGACACCTTCGACGTCATGTGCTGGAAGCCACACGGCACCACCTACGGCGGCGACGGGCAGTGGTACTACATCATGCGCGGCTCCCCGAACCAGACCCGCTGGATCCAGTCCCTGCACACCACCCTCGGCTCCCCGGCGCAGAGCGGCATCCCGCTGTGCACCTTCCCCACCGGTGCCACGCCGTAGCGGGGCGGCCCCGCGGACTGGCCCCGCGGGCAGTCCTCCCCATCGCGCTCCCGGAGTTCGTTGGGTAGGCTGTCGCGGGACGTGGGGGCCTGGTCTAAGGCCCGCCGG
Organism: Arthrobacter sp. Soil763; assembly: GCF_001428365.1. Taxonomy (GTDB): domain Bacteria; phylum Actinomycetota; class Actinomycetes; order Actinomycetales; family Micrococcaceae; genus Arthrobacter. The sequence continues at coordinate 5,499 of NZ_LMSH01000008.1, forward strand.
GGGAGCTACCACTGCAATTCTGAGGGAAAATTTGACGCTGTGACACGACTTTTTGCCATGCTGGGAACCAGGAAGCCGGTTTTGTCGACGCCGCGCTTGCGGGCGCGCCGCAACCTTTTGTCTGTTGCTGCTTTTGTGGTGGCGGGTGTGGTGTTGGTGGTGGCTGCGGTGTTGTATCCGGGGTTTAAGACCGCTGAGGTGGAGTTGAACGACGGCGGTGTGTGGGTGGTGTCGAAGTCGAAGAACGCGGTGGGGCGGTTGAATTATCCGTCGCGGGTTCTTGATGGTGCGGTG
>NZ_LMSH01000009.1 GCF_001428365.1 Arthrobacter sp. Soil763
CACAGCCAAAACAACCAATCAATAAAACAATTGGTATCAACAAACTTGGCACACTATTGAGTTCTCAAACAACAGACACACCCGGCACCACCACAACCCCTCAAGGGTCCCGGCTCGCTCCGGAGCAACTTTTCAAACTTACCCGAAACCATATCCTGAAGCAAATTCATTCTTGCGGACCTAAATCAGCAGACGAACCAGCCTCACCAGAATTTCCTGCAACTGAAGAGTCGCGAGAACCTTGGTTTGAATTGTTTTGGGGGTTTGGCCGCCTCCGGTACTCCAGCTTTTCGGCTGGTCTCCCTCGCGGCGACTTAGAAAACAATACACCCAGAAGGTCCCGACTGCAAACCCTCCATCGGACGACCGTGGTCGGGCTGCGGCAGCGGAGAAAACCGCGCCAGCCCGCGGCAGCGGCACCCTCGCCGTGCATCCTCCCCTGGCTAAGAGCCCGGACAGACAGCTGTATCGTCCGTCACCTTTCTTCCCGGCGCGGATACCATCGGAGGCGTGAGGGCACACCAATGGCACCGCATCCCACTCCCGCTTCATCGCCGTGTCTGCGGGCCGGCGTCGAACGGGCTCTCCGAGGACGACGTGGCTGCGCGCCTCCAAAGCGGGCTGGACAACCGTGTGCCGGACGAGAGCAGCAGAAGCCTCTGGCAGATCTTCCGCGCCAACGTCCTCACCCTCTTCAACGCAATCGTGGGCTCAAGCTTTTTGGTTCTTCTGCTTCTGGGCCGCTGGCAGGATGCGCTCTTCGGACTTGCCGCCGCAGGAAACGCGGTGATCGGCGTTGTGCAGGAATTCCGGGCCAAACGCTCCCTGGACCGCTTGGCGGTCCTGGACGCGCCGCGGGCCAGGGTGCTGCGGGACGGCAGCATCCGGGAGATCGCAACCGCCGACGTCGTCCGCGACGACGTCCTGGTGCTGCGCGCGGGCGACCAGGTCACGGCGGACGCGTCGGTCCTGGAGGAGTCGGGGCTGGAGGCCGACGAGTCACTGCTCACGGGAGAGTCGGACCCGGTGGCCAAGGACGCCGGCGCCGAGGTGCTTTCGGGGTCGATCATTGTGGCCGGGCATGGCAAGGCGAGGGTGGTGCGGGTCGGTGCCGAATCATTCGCAAGCCGTCTCACGGCCGATGCGCGGAGGTTCTCGCTCGTCAACTCCGAGATCCGCAACAGTCTCAACCGCGTGCTGCGCTGGATCGCCTGGGCCATCCTGCCGGTCGCGGCGGTGGTGATCAACGGCGAAATCCAGGCCCGGGGTGGCTGGCACGCGGCGGTCACGACGGGAACGTGGACGGCCGCCGCCGTAGGCGTGATCGCCAGTGTGATTGCCATGGTCCCGCTGGGCCTGGTCCTTTTGACCAGCGTCGCGTTCGCCGTCGGCGGGCTCCGGTTGGCCGGCCACAAGGTATTGATCCAGGAGCTCGCCGCGGTGGAGGGTCTGGCGCGTGTCGACGTCCTATGCATGGACAAGACAGGGACCCTGACCGAGGGCGGCCTCCGCTTCGAGGATATCCATCAGCTGACGCCCGCGCCGGCTCCGGGCTGGCAGCAGGCGCTCGGCTGGTTCGCCACCGAACCGGAGGCGAACGCCACTGCCCGGAGCCTGGCCGCAGCGTTTGAGGACGACGGCGGATTCCAGTCCGTGTCCTACATTCCGTTTTCCTCCTCCCGGAAGTGGAGCGGGGTCAGCTTCGGCGGCGGGAGCGGAGCGACGCCGACGTGGATCCTCGGCGCCCCGGAGATGATTCTGGGTGCTGCGGCCCGCCAGGGCGGCGGTGCCGGCGCAAATTCGCCGGCACGGATGTCGGGCGAAGCCCCGCCAGCTGCCTGCTTGGAGGCGGAGCCGGGGCCCGAGCAGGTGCTGGATCAGGCCGGGGAGCTTGCGCGGTCCGGGCTGCGCACGCTGCTCCTCGCGGCCTCCGCTGACGGTCTCTCCGCGTCCGGCGAGGATCCGGCGCTTCCCCGAAAGTTGCAGCCCGTGGCCCTGCTGACTTTCCGAGAGCAGGCACGTCCCGACGCACGGGAAACGCTGGACTTCTTCCGCGCCGAGGGCGTCGAGCTAAAGATCATCTCCGGCGACGACCCCCGAACCGTGGCGGCCATCGCACGGCACGTAGGCCTCGAAATAACCGATGGTTTCGACGCCCGCAGGCTCCCCGTGGATCCCACCGAGCTGGAAGAGACCATGGCCCGGCACACAGTCTTCGGCAGGGTCACCCCCGAGCAGAAGAAGGACATGGTGGCCGCCCTTCAGCGGCGCGGGCACACCGTGGCCATGACCGGGGACGGGGTCAACGATGCCTTGGCCCTGAAGACGGCGGACCTTGGCATCGCCATGGACTCCGCCGCCCCGGCCACCAAAGCTGTGGCGCGCCTGGTCCTGCTGGACGGCCGGTTTGACCGGCTGCCGGAGGTGCTGGCCGAAGGCCGGCGCGTCATTGCGAATATCGAGCGGGTATCCGGCCTGTTCCTGAGCAAGACGGCCTATTCGATCGCCATCGCCGTAACCTTCGGGCTGCTGCAGTGGCCGTTTCCCTTCCTGCCCCGCCAACTCTCGTTTACGGACGGTTTGACGATCGGGATCCCCGCCTTCTTCCTCGCCCTGATGCCCAATGCCCGGCGGTACCGCGCCGGCTTCCTGCGGCGCTCACTCGCGTTCTCACTGCCGGCCGGACTGATCGTCGCCGCAAGCCTCTTGGTGTTGACTGCCGTTGCGGCACTGGACGGGCCGGCGGGGAACGGGGAACTGCGCTCCGCGGCCGTACTCACGCTATCGATCGTGGGCCTCTGGATCCTGGCCGTCGTTTCCCGGCCACTCACCGCGGGAAGGGCTGCCGTCCTGGCCGCAATGTGCGCGGCCCTCATCGTCCTGTACAACCTGCCCCTCGCCCAGGACTTCTTCCTGCTCAGCTGGCCCCCCGCAGGACTGATGTCCGCCGCCCTGCTGGCGGGTGCCGGCGGCGGGCTGGCCATCGAAGTGCTGGCCTGGTGGCACCGGCGAAAGTTCCCCCGCTAACGTGCCCCCACCCGACGCTCCCTCACCTTCGGCGCCTTCCCAACCAACGCTCCCTCACCACTGGTGTCCCGGCATGATCTGATCCGCCGAAGCGTCAACTCCGCAGCTGCAGGAGGTGAGAGACGATCCGGCGTATTTGCTTCGGACGTGAGGGAGCGTCCGTTTCACACCCACCAGAGCTGAGGGAGCGTGGGGCCTTATCGTTCCGGTTCTGGGTGGGGCTACTGGTGGTTAAAGTGGGAGAGCCTCCAACCTGGTGGTTGGAGGCTCTCGACCTGAATGATGTTCCGGCGGTGACCTACTCTCCCA